>NZ_SMFZ01000002.1 GCF_004339565.1 Pseudonocardia endophytica | reverse complement strand
TCCGAGCTGCGCGAGCTGGGCGTCCCGCTGGAGACCGGCCGCCGCTCGATCTTCGACCAGCACGACGGCTACCGGATCGCCCGCGCCGACTACGAGCTCGGAGAGATCGAGCTCGAACCGGACGAGGCGACGGCCGTCGCGCTCGCCGCGCGCCTGTGGGACTCCCCGGAGCTGTCCGGGCTGGCCCAGGGCGCGCTGGTCAAGCTGCGGGCGGCGGGCGTCGAGGTGGACGAGTCGCAGGGCGGTGCCGTCGCGCCGCGGGTGCACGCCGGTGAGCCGGCGCTCGGCCCGCTGCTGTCCGCCGTCGAGTCCGGCCGGGTGGTGACGTTCGACCACCGGCGCGGCGGTCCCGGCGGGGAGGTCGTCCGGCGCACCGTCGACCCGTGGGGTGTCGTGTCCTGGCGCGGGCGCTGGTATCTCGTCGGCCACGACCACGGGCGCGACGACGTCCGGTGCTTCCGCCTGTCCCGGATCTCCGGGTCGGTCCGGGCGACCGGCCCGACCGGCGCCGTCGAGATACCGGACGGCGTGGACCTGCGCGGACTGGTCCGGGACTCGGTGGCGCCGCCGCCGGTCAGCGGCAAGGCACGGATCTGGGTTGCCGACGGCAGGGCGCACGGTCTGCGCCGCCTCGGCCGCGATGTCGGGCCGCGCAGGCGCGGGGAGCGCGACGGCGTCGAGATCGAGGTCGAGCTCCGCAGCCCCGGCGTGGTGGCGCGCTGGGTGGCCGGCCACGGCGGGGACGCCGCCGTGCTCGACCCGCCCGACCTGGCCGACGCCGTGCGGGCGCTGTGGATGGGCGCGGCAGGGGAGGCCGTGGCCGCAGGGCCGGCGGACCGGACGGGGCAGCGGTGACCGGCGGCGGCGTGACCGACCGGCTGCCGCGCCTGCTGTCGCTCGCGCCCTACCTGCGGGCGCACCCCGGCGTGCGGATCGCGGACATGGCCGAGGACTTCGGCGTCGACGAGCGACAGCTGCGCCGCGACCTGGAACTGCTCTGGATGTGCGGGCTGCCCGGCTACGGCCCCGGCGACCTGGTGGACCTGTCGTTCGCCGGGGACACCGTCTCGGTCGTCGAGGACGCCGGCATGCAGCGCCCGCTGCGCCTGACGACGGCGGAGGCGACCGCCCTGCTCGTGGCGCTGCGCACCCTCCACGAGACGCCCGGCCTCACCGACACCGACGCCGTCGCCAGGGCCACCGGCAAGATCGAGGCCGCGGTCGGCGAGGCCGCTCCGGGCATGGTGGTCGACACCCCGGCCCCGGAACACGCGGGCACCGGCACCGTCCGGCGCGCGCTGGAGCGGGGTCGCGCCCTGCGGATCGTCTACTACACGGCCGGCCGGGACGCCGTGTCGCGGCGCGTGGTGGACCCGATGCGCCTGCTGCTCGTCGACGGGCGCGGCTACCTGGAGGCGTGGTGCCGCCGGGCCGAGGGGGTCCGGCTGTTCCGGCTGGACCGGGTCGAGGACGCCGAGGTGCTCGACGAGCCGGCCCAGCCGCACCCGGACGCCGAGCCCACCGACGTCTCCGACGGCGTGTTCCGGCCCGCCGCAGACCAGCGGGCGGCCACCCTGGAACTGGGCCCGGACGCGCACTGGGTCGCCGAGTACTACCCGGTGGACGACGCGGCCGAGCCGGACGGGGCCGGGACGATCCGGGTCGTCCTGCGGTTCTCCGACCCGGACTGGCTGGTCCGGCTCGTGCTCGGCCTCGGCGGCGCCGCCCGCGTCGTGGACCCGCCGGAGCTCGCGGCCACGGTGGCCGAACGCGCCCGGCAGGCGCTGGCCGCGTCCGCCGGCTGGTGACGCGCGCACGAACCGCAGGCGCGGATACGGCGAACGCATCAGGGGATCCCCGCCGTCCGGGCGACGTGACCGGGCGGCGAACAACGGACGACGACGGGTGGGCGCGGCCGGGCATCCTGGTCACGCCGCGTATGCTCGCCATCGAGTCCACCGACTTCGACGGAGGTAGACCCATGCCGGGTGGCTACGAGTGGCTGATCATCATCGGCGTCCTGTTGCTGCTGTTCGGGGCGAAGAAGCTGCCGGACATGGCCCGTTCCGTCGGCCAGTCGGCGCGCGTGTTCAAGGGCGAGATGAAGGGCCTGAAGGACGACGCGAAGACCGCCGACCCCCGCGAGGACCTGAAGCCCGACGCGCCGCAGCAGGTGAACCAGGCCGCGCCGGCTACGACGCCGGAGCCGACCCCGCCCGCACAGCCGGCCGCACAGCCGGCCGAACAGCCGGCCGAACGCCCGGAGGGTGAGCCCCCCGCCCCGGCGCAGCACGACCGCACCGACGCACGCTGAGCCCGCCGCCGTGAAGGCCCCGTTCCGCAGACGTCGGCGGAGCAATCCCGACGGCACCATGACGCTCGTCGAGCACATGTACGAGCTGCGCAACCGGCTCGGCATCTCGCTGCTCGCGATCGCGGTCACGACGGTCTTCGGCTACATCTGGTTCGAGGTCGCGTTCTTCGGCCTGCCGAGCCTGGGCAACATCCTGAAGGAGCCGTACTGCGCGCTCCCGCCCGGATCCCGGGCGGTGCTCTCGGCCGACCCGAACTCCTGCACGCTGCTCGGCACCGGTCCGTTCGACCAGTTCATGCTGCGTCTCAAGGTCGGCGCGACGGCGGGTGTGGTGCTGGCCTGCCCGGTCTGGCTCTACCAGCTGTGGGGGTTCATCACCCCCGGCCTGAAGACGAACGAGCGGCGGTACGCGCTGTCGTTCGTGTCGGTCGCGTCGGTGCTGTTCCTCTGCGGTGTGGTGCTGGCCTACCTGGTCATCCCGCAGGGACTCGGCTTCCTGCTCAGCATCGGTAACGAGATCCAGACCACGGCGCTGGCCGGCAACCAGTACTTCGACTTCGTCATCGCCCTGCTGGTGATCTTCGGGGTGAGCTTCGAGCTGCCGCTGCTCGTCGTGGCGCTGAACCTCACGGGCATCGTGTCCTACGAGCAGCTCAAGCGGTGGCGCCGCGGGCTGATCTTCGCCCTGTTCGTGTTCGCCGCGATCGCGACGCCGGGCCAGGACCCGATCTCGATGATCGCGCTCGCGATGGCGCTCACGCTGCTGTTCGAGCTCGCCATCCAGATCTCCCGGATCAACGACAAGCGCAAGGCGAAGCGGCGCCTCGACGAGGGCTGGGACACCTGGGACCCGGATACTCCCTCGCCGCTGGACACCACGCCGTCGGCGATCGAGCCCCCGTCGGCGATCGAGCCGCCTGCGGTCGTCCACCCACCGTCGTCGGTGGAGCCGCACACCACGAACGGGAACTCCGCCGACCGCCGCCGGGACATCGACGACGTCACCTGACCCTCCCGCCCCCGGCGCACCGCGCGCCGCCGCATCGGCCGTACGATCCGGCCCGGCAGCGCACGGAGCGGCACGCGAGGAGCGGTGACTCAGGTGAAGTACGAGCGGGTGGTCATCAAGCTCAGTGGCCAGGCGATGGCCGGCGCCGACGGGTTCGGGTTCAGCGCGCAGGCCCTGCAGCACCTGGCGTCGCAGATCCTGCAGATCCGCAAGCTCGGGGTGCAGGTCGCCGTCGTCGTCGGTGGCGGGAACGTGTTCCGCGGCAACCGCTCCGACACCTGGGGCATCGACCGCGTCGAGGCCGATAACATCGGCATGCTCGGCACCGTGATCAACGGGCTGCTGCTGCGCGGCAAGCTGTCCGCGCTCGGCGAGGACAACGTCCGGGTGATGACCGCCATCCCGATCAACGCGGTCGCCGAGCCGTTCCTTCGGCTGCGCGCGAAGCGCCACCTGGACAAGGGCGCGATCCTGATCTTCTCGGGCGGTAACGGGCAGCCGTTCATCACGACCGACTACCCCAGCGTGCAGCGCGCGCTGGAGATCGGCGCGGACGCGCTGCTCGTCGCCAAGCACGGCGTGGACGGCGTGTACGACGCCGACCCGGGTACGAACCCGGACGCCCGCCGCTACGAGCGGCTCCCGTACGACGAGGTCGTCGGCAAGGGTCTCAAGGTGATGGACCAGACCGCGTTCATCCTGGCCCGCGACCACGGCATCCCGCTGCACGTGTTCGACATCGAGCGCGACGGCCTGATGGCCGCGATCTGCCAGGGCGAGCACCACGGCACGGAGATCAACGCGGCGGTCACCGAGGCGGAGTTCGCCGCGCCGTAACGGATCTCGCCGGTGGCCCGGCCCGGGATGTGACAGATTGGGGGAGTGGTCCCCCGTACCGCGCACACGCCCGACCCAGCCGCCGCTTACGCCGCGGCCAAGGACCGGTCCGCCCGCCCGCACCTCTCCGAGTTCGCCGGGCTCCTGCCGTTCGACCTGGACCCGTTCCAGCGCCAGGGCTGCGAGGCGCTCGAGGACGGGCACGGCGTGCTCGTCTGCGCCCCGACCGGCGCGGGCAAGACGGTGGTCGGCGAGTTCGCCGTGCACCTGGCCATGGCCGAGGGCCTGAAGTGCTTCTACACGACGCCGATCAAGGCGCTGTCCAACCAGAAGTACGCCGACCTGGTGGCGCGCTACGGCGCCGACGCCGTCGGGCTGCTCACCGGCGACACCGCCGTCAACGGCGACGCGCAGGTGGTGGTGATGACCACCGAGGTCCTGCGCAACATGATCTACGCCGAGTCCGATGGCGCGACCCGGCGGCTCGACCAGCTCGGCTACGTGGTGATGGACGAGATCCACTATCTGGCCGACCGCTTCCGCGGCGCGGTGTGGGAGGAGGTCATCCTCCAGCTGCCCGAGCACGTCGCCGTCGTCGGGCTGTCGGCGACGGTGAGCAACGCCGAGGAGTTCGGCGACTGGCTGGTCGAGGTCCGCGGCGACACGACGGTCGTCGTCGACGAGCACCGGCCGGTGCCGCTGTGGCAGCACATGATGGTCGGCACCCGGCTGTTCGACCTGTTCGGCGAGCGCCGCAGCGTCGAGCGCGAGGGCCCGGCCCGCGTCGAGACCGTCGTCGACCCGGATCTGGTGCGCCACACCCGCGAGATGCAGCGCCGCGACGTCGCCGGGCAGCGTGCCACCGACCGCGGCGGGGACCGCGGGCCGCGTGGCCGCAGCCGCGGCGGCGGGCGGGACCGCCGGGTGGAGCGCTCCCGCAACGAGACCGCGGTCGTCGGGCGCGGGTCCCGGTCCGGAGGGCCCGGTGGGTCCGGACGGGGTGGCTTCCGGCCGCCGTCGCGGGTGCAGGTGATCGACCGCCTGGACCGCGACGGGCTGCTCCCGGCCATCACGTTCGTGTTCAGCCGCGCCGGGTGCGACGCTGCCGTCGGCCAGTGCCTGCGTTCCGGGCTGCGGCTGACCGGCCCGGACGACGTGGACGAGATCCGCCGCATCGTCGAGAAGCACACCGGCGACCTCCCCCAGGCAGACCTGGAGGTGCTGCGCTACTGGGAGTGGCGCGAGGCGCTGGAGCGCGGCGTCGCCGCCCACCACGCCGGCATGCTCCCTGCGTTCAAGGAGACCGTCGAGGAACTGTTCGTCGCCGGGCTCGTGCGCTGCGTGTTCGCCACCGAGACGCTCGCGCTCGGGATCAACATGCCGGCCCGCACGGTCGTGCTGGAGCGGCTGGTCAAGTACAACGGCGAGGCGCACGTCGACCTGACGCCGGGGGAGTACACGCAGCTCACCGGACGAGCCGGGCGGCGGGGGATCGACGTCGAGGGCCACGCCGTCGTGATCTGGACGCCCGGTGTCGACCCGGAGCACGTCGGTGGCCTGGCGTCCACCCGGACCTACCCGCTGCACAGCTCGTTCCGGCCGGTCTACAACATGGCTGTCAACCTCGTCGCCCGCCTCGGCACCGACGACGCGCGGGAGATGCTGGAGCGCTCGTTCGGCCAGTTCCAGGCGGACCGCTCGGTGGTCGGGCTGGCCCGGCGGATCGACCGGAACGAGGAGGCCCTGGCCGGCTACCGCGAGTCGATGACCTGCCACCTCGGCGACTTCACCGAGTACGCCGACCTGCGCCGCCGCATCTCCGAGCGGGAGAAGTCGCTGCGGCGCCAGAACACGGCGTCCGCGCGCGAGGAGACCGAGGAGTCGCTGCGCGCGCTCAAGCCGGGTGACGTGATCGCCGTGCCGGGTGGGCGACGGGCCGGGCTGGCCGTCGTGCTCGACCCCGGTCTCGGCGGGCACGCCGGGCGCGACGAGCCCCGCCCGCTGGTGCTGAACGAGGACCGGTGGGCCGGGCGGCTGTCGGTGTCCGACTTCCCGGCCGCGGTCGCCCCGCTCGGGCGGATGCGGCTGCCCAAGCGCGTCGACCACCGCTCGCCGCAGGCCCGGCGGGACCTGGCGTCGTCGTTGCGCAACACCGGGATCGAGGCGCCCGCCTCGGAGCCGCGCGGGCGTCGCAACGGGACCGGCAGCGCCGCAGGCGACCCGGAGCTGGACACGCTGCGCCGGGCGCTGCGGGCGCACCCCTGCCACGGCTGCGACGACCGGGAGGCGCACGCCCGCTGGGCCGAGCGCCACAACCGGCTCGAGCGCGAGACCGAGCAGCTGCGCCAGAAGGTCCGGGCCACCACCCACTCGCTGGCACGCGCGTTCGACCGGATCCGCGGGCTGCTCGCCGAGCGCGGGTATCTCGATCTCGAGGCCGACGCCGTGACCGAGCACGGGCAGGCGCTGTCCCGGCTGTGGGGCGAGTCCGACCTGCTGGCGGCCGAGTGCCTCCGGCACGGCGTCTGGGAGGGCCTGGAGCCCGAGGAGCTCGCCGCCGTCGTGTCCGCGCTGGTCTACGAGTCCCGCCGGGACGACGCGCCGATGCCGCGGCTGCCGTCCGGACCGGTCTCCGACGCCCTGGAACGGACCGTCGAGCTCTGGACGGAGCTGGACGCCGACCAGCGGCGGCACAAGGCCGAGCGCACCAGGGCGCCGGATCTGGCGTTCGCCTGGCCGATGCACCGCTGGGCCCGCGGCGAGTCGCTGGCCCAGGTGCTGGAGGCCGCCGAGCGCAACGGGCACGAGCTGTCCGCGGGAGACTTCGTCCGCTGGTGTCGCCAGGTGCTCGACCTGCTGGACCAGATCGCCGGCGTGGCGGGCCGCAAGGACGGCGTCGGGCGGGTCGCGCACCGGGCGGCGAGCGCCGTGCGGCGGGGCGTCGTCGCCGCCGGGATGGCCTGACCCGGGGCGTCCCCGCGAACGGTGAAGTGGGAAAATCGAGCGATGAGCACCCCGCAGGGACCGGACCGCTACGGCGCCGACCGTGATCCGGACCTGGGCGGCCCGCCCACCTGGGGTACCCCGCCGCCCGGGGGCTGGGGCAGCGACCCGGACGCCGGTCCGCCGACCGGCGCGTGGGACCCGGCCGCCGACGACTACGACGACCGTGCGGCCGGCCGGGGCCACGACCAGCCCTACGGCGACCCCGCCCCGGCCTACGGCGGTCGCCGCCGGGCCGAGGACCGCCACGACGGCGACGGCTGGGGCGCCCCCGCCGACGCGCCGTGGGGTGACCAGTACGGCGAGCGGTACACGGACCAGTACGGGAACGCGCCGCAGCACGGCGCGTACGCCGCCCCGGACGACCCGTGGAACGACCCGGACCGGACCGCGGCGTGGGGCGCCGAGCCGCAGGCCGGCTTCGCGTCCGGTGACGAGCCGTGGGCGCCCCGCGCCGAGTCCCGCGGCCCGCGCCGCGGACCGTTCGGTCTCGGCAGGGGAGCGCTGGCCGGGATCGGCGTCGGCGCCGTCCTCGTCATCGCGCTGCTGGTGGGGCTGTTCGTCTACCCCGGATGGGCCGTGGCCCGAACGCTGGACAAGACGGCCCTGCAGAACGGCGTCACGCAGATCCTGACCCAGGACTACGGCCTGCAGGTCGGGGCCGTCGAGTGCCCGGACGATGTGAAGGTCGCCCCGGACACCGGGTTCGCCTGCCAGGCACTGATCGACGGCGAGCCGGTCACCGTGCCGGGCAAGGTCACCACCGACGAGGGCGACTACCAGGTCAGCAGGGTCTGATCCCGGTCTGATCCGCGAAACCCGGCGACAGCCGGGGCGGTCGGCGGCGATCCTCGGGATCGTGGACGACGACCGTGACGTACGCCTGCTCCGGCCCGACGAGATGCGCGCGGCCGCGGACCTGTTCCGCGGCGCGCTGCACCACCCGCCGGTGTCCGACGTCGAGTGGGACACCAACCCCGTCGGGGACTGCGAGGGCCGGACGTACGGCGCGTTCGAGAACGGCGAGATGGTCGGGACCACCTGGTCGTTCGCGACCAGGACGGCCGTGCCGGGTGGGGCGACGCTCCCCGCGGCGGCCGTCACCCGCGTCGGCGTGCGCGCCGACCGCACCCGTCGGGGGCACCTGACGGCGATGATGCGCACCCAGCTCGCCGACGCCGCCGCCCACGGCGGCGTGCTGGCCCAGCTGACGGCCAGCGAGTCGGTGATCTACGGGCGGTACGGCTACGGTGTCGCGACCCGCGGCGAGCACGTCCGGATCCGGCCGCGGACCGGTGTCCGCGCCGCGGCACCGGAGCGCGGCGAGATCCGGATGCTGCCCCGCGACGGTGCCCGTGACGTGCTGGTCCCGCTCTACGAGCGGCTCGCCCCTGCGCGGCCGGGCACGATGGCGCGCAACGCCGACTGGTGGACCCGGTCACGGGCGTGGGCCGTGAACGATGGCGGCGTGCTGGAGACCGCCGTGCACACCGGCCCGGCCGGCGACGACGGCTACGTCGTCTGGACCGTCGACCGCGGCGACGACTGGGTCCTGCGGGTGTCCGACCTGCACGCCGCGACCCCGGCCGCGGCGGCCGGCCTGTGGCGGTTCCTGCTCGGTGTGGATCTCGTCGACCGGATCGTCGCGTACAAGCGGCCGCTCGACGAGTCGGTCGATCTGCTGCTGACCGACGCGCGGGAGGTACGTGTCGACGGACGCGTCGACGAGCTGTGGGTACGCCTGCTCGACGTGCCGGCCGCCCTCGCCGCCCGGACGTGGGGCGACGGGCCCGCCGTCGTGCTGCGCGTGCACGACCACCTGATCCCGGCGAACGACGCCACGTTCCGGATCGGCCCGGACGGCCCGAAGCTCGTCGAGGGCGACCCGGCCCCCGACCTGGAGTGCGACGTCGACGCGCTGGCCATGGCCTACCTGGGCGACCGGCGGCCGTCGGAGCTGGTCGCGGCGGGCTGGTGGCGCGCGCACGAGCCGTCCGCGCCGGCCCGGGCGGACGCGCTGTTCGCGACCGGCGTCGTGCCGTGGTGCGGGACGGGCTTCTGACGGCGGCTCACACGTCGTCGAACAGGCGCGGCACGTCGACCGCGCCACCGTCCTCGGCGAACTCGGCGGCGACGGCGTCGCGCAGGCGCTCGTCGGCCAGCAGGTCCGCGACCGTGTGCGCGAGCCCCGCTGCGCCGTCGCGCACCGCGGCGTCCCCGGCAGGGCCGCCCGCCGCCGTCGCGAACGCCGGGGTGTGCAGCGACGTGCCGGGCTCGGCCACCGCGATCATCGGGTGGATCGACGGCACGCGCAGGCTGACGTTGCCGAGGTCGGTCGACCCGGTCTCGGACTCCGGCACGACCCCGCGCGGCAGCGCCGTGCGCCCGCGCTCGGCCTGGTGCACGGCCCAGCGGGCGGCGAGCGTGCGGTTGTGCCGGATCGGCAGGTAGGCGGGCGTGGCGTCCCAGGTCAGCTCGTAGCCGCAGCCGGTCATCGCGGCCGCGCCGATCGCGATCGCCTTCACCCGGGTCGCGAGGTCGTGCAGCGCGTCCGGGTCCTGGGAGCGCAGGTAGTAGCGGGCCGCGGCCCGGTCCGGCACGACGTTCGGCGCGCTCCCGCCGTCGGTGACGATCCCGTGCACGCGGTCCGGGTCCGGCAGGTGCTGGCGCAGCATCGCGACGCCCTGGTAGCCGAGCACGACGGCGTCCAGCGCGTTGCGCCCCATCGACGGCTGGGCCGACGCGTGCGCGGCCACCCCGTGGTAGACGACGTCCAGGCGGCGGCGCCCGAGGAACGGGTGCTCGGCGACGTCGTGGGCGAACGGGTGGAGCATCACCGCGGCGTCGACGTCGTCGAACGCGCCGGCACGGGCCATCGTCTCCTTGCCGCCCCCGCCCTCCTCGGCGGGCGTGCCGTACAGCCGGACGGTGCCCGGCGGCCGGGTGCGCGCCAGCGCCAGGAACGCGCCGACGGCGGCCCCGCAGATCACGTTGTGCCCGCACGCGTGGCCGATGCCGGGCAGCGCGTCGTACTCGGCCAGGACCGCGACGACCGGCCCCCCGCTGCCGGTCTCGGCCCGCAGCGCCGTGTCCAGACCGTGCACCCCGACGTCGGCGGCGACGCCGTGCCGGTCCAGCAGCGCCGCGACGGCGGCCGCGGCGCGGTGCTCGGTGAACGCCACCTCGGGGTCCGCGTGCAGCGCCCGAGACAGGGCGACGGCGTCCGGCCCGACGGCCTCCAGCGCGTCGGACACCCTGCGGCGCAACATGTCCGGGGCGCCGTCGTGGGGCGACGTCAGCGGCTCGGCTGCCGCCGCGCGCGCCGCGGTCTCGCGTGCGGCGGCGTCCAGGAACGCGCGGCTCGGTGTCTCCGGGGAGGCGGGGTCGTGACCAACCACGTCCCTCGTTCTACCCCGCCGCCTTCTCCAGCGCCGCCTTCAGGCGCCCGACCGACGACTCCAGGCCCCACCGGGCGGCGAGCGCGTCGAGCAGCTCCCCGTTCGCCGGCTCGGTCGGCAGCGCGGTGTCGCCGCTGAGGTCCACCGGCGCCTCGAGCGCCACCCGCACGACCGGTTCGACGACGGCCAGGTAGTCGGTCGCCTTCGCCATCTTCGCGCGCACGGACGCGCCGATCCGGGTGTCCGCGCCGTCCGAGACGGCCGCGACCAGCTCGTCCCACGTGCCGAAGCGCCCGACGAGCGTCGCCGCCGTCTTCTCCCCGACGCCGGGGACGCCGGGCAGGCCGTCGGAGGGGTCCCCGCGCAGCATCGCCATCTCCGCGTACGCCGCGCCCGCCCGCTCCAGCGGCACGCCGTACTTCGACGCCACCTCGGCCGGGCCGAGGTGCTCGGCCTTGTTCAGCCCGCGGCCGATGTAGAGCAGCCGGACCGGGGTCGGCTCGTCGCGCACGATCTGCATCAGGTCCCGGTCGCCGGACACGGCGAGCACCGGCCCGTCGGCGTGGTGGGCCAGCGTGCCGATCACGTCGTCGGCCTCGTGCCCCACCGCACCGCCGGTGGCGATGCCCGCCGCACCGAGCACGTCGAGGATCACCGGGACCTGCGGCGCCAGCCCGTCCGGCACCTCCTCCGGCACTCCGGCCGGGACCTCGTCGGCCGTGCCGTCGGCCACCCGGTGCGCCTTGTACGACGGCAGCGCCTCGACCCGGAACGCCGGACGCCAGTCGAGGTCCAGGCAGGCGACCAGCCGGGCAGGCGGGCGCTCCGTGACCAGTCGCGCGATCATGTCCAGGAACCCGCGGACGGCGTTCACCGGCGTGCCGTCCGGGGCGGTGACCGACTCGGGCACGCCGTAGAACGCGCGGAAGTACATGCTCGCCGAGTCGAGCAGCATCAACGGGCGGTCGGTCATGGTCGGAGACTATGGCAGGACGGGTGCCCGGCCGGGCCCGCAGGTGCCAGGCATGATGGTGCGGTGAGTGAGAGGGAGCGCCGATGAGCGACGACGTCCGGGAGTGGGAGACCGACCGCGAGCGGTTCGTGGGGGCGCAGGGCAGCTCCGAGTCCATCGACGTCGCGGGCGACCTCGACGGCCTCGACGAGGCGGGCCCGCTCGCCCGCCAGTTCACGCAGCTCACGCAGTCGCTGCTGTCCGCGTCGTCGGTCGGCGAGGTGCTGATCCAGGTCATCGCCGGAGCGCGCCGGATCATCCCGGCCGTGCACCTGGCCAGCGTGACGCTGCGGGACACCGACGGCTCGTTCCACACGCCTGTCGAGACGGACCCGATCGCCGTCGAACTCGACCAGGTGCAGTACCGCAGCGGGCGGGGACCGTGCGTCGAGTCCGCCCGCCGGGACGGGCCGGCCATGGCGATCGCCGACGACCTGGCCACCGACGGCCGGTGGCCGGAGTTCGCGGCCGCCTCGGTGCGCGCCGGGTTCGGGTCGATCCTCGCCACGTCGCTGATGCCGGACCGCACCGGCGCCGACCTGCCCGGCGCGCTGAACCTGTACTCGCGCGGACGGACCGCGTTCACCCCCTCCGACGTCGACCGCGCGCTGCTCCTCGCCACGCACGCGTCGCTCGCGCTCGCGACGACGGCCGCCGTGTCCGCCGCCGATCTGGAGCGCAGCCAGCTGAAGTCGGCGATCGCCTCGCGGGACGTGATCGGCCAGGCCAAGGGCATCCTGATGGCCCGTCGCGGCCTGACCGCCGACGACGCGTTCGACGTGCTGCGCCGGACGTCACAGGACATCAACGTCAAGCTCGTCGATCTCGCGACGACCGTCACCCAGCGGCCCGACGCGCTCGACACGCGCTGAACCCTCGCCCGCCGACCGACTTGCCGGGTGCGCGGGCCGCTGCCACGATCGGGAGATCATGTCGGGTTGAGGACCAGCTCGGCCGCTTGCCACATCGAGCAGCCGGAGGTCATCGACGATGACGACCGTCGATCCCGTCACCCGCCTGTCACTGGACGGCCCCGACCGGCCCGGTCCGGACGGCTCCGGCGTGCACGTGCTGCACGTCCGCGGGCCCCTCGACCGGGCGGCGGGCGCGCGCCTGCTGCGCCTCGCCGACGCCCGGCTCGCGCTCGTGCGGGCAGGCACCCGGCACGACCGACACCTCGTCGTCGACGTCTCCGGGGTGACCGGTACCGACACCGGCGGACTGGCCGCGCTGCGGCACCTGCGCTTCGCGTGCGACCGGCTCGGTATCGGCGTGCACCTCGCCGGGACCGACGCGCTCGGACACGCCGGGGCGCACCTCGGCGGGCAGCTGGCCGGCTTCGACCGGTACCCGACGGCCGCGGTCGCCGTCCGTGCCCTGTGCGCATCGTGACCGGCGCGGTGCCCGGCCGGTCCTCGCCCGCCGGACGTGCCACCGGCGCGCTCGACGTCGCAGCGCCGGGCCGCGTGGCGACCCGGACCTGACCCCGGCCACGGTCCGTGTCGGCCTACCCTGGCCGCATGACCGACGCCGTCCCGACCGAGTTGCTCGCCGACCGGCTCCGACGCGCGGGCGAGGCCGCCGCCGAGCAGGGCACCGACGTCCTGTTCGTCACCCCGGGCACCGACCTGCGCTACCTCACCGGCTTCACCGGCGCCTCGCACGAGCGGCTGACCTGCCTGGTCGTGCCCGCCGCGGGCCACAGGGCGCCACCCGCGCTCGTCGTGCCCGCGCTGGAGGCGCCCGGGTTCGCCGACGTGCCGCTGGAGGCGCTCGGCATCGAGCTCGTCACGTGGACCGACGGCGACGACCCGCACCTGCTGGTCAGCGACCTGTCCGGCGGCCCGACGTCGATGGCCGTGGACGACGACATGCCGGCCCGTCACGTGCTCGGGCTGCGGGACTCGTTCCCCGAGGTGCCGCAGTCGCTCGCCGGGCCGGTGCTGCGCACGCTGCGCATGCGCAAGGACCCGGCCGAGATCGCGCGGCTGCGCGCCGCCGGTGCGGCGATCGACCGCGTGCACGCGCGGATGGGGGAGTGGCTCCAGCCCGGCCGTACCGAGGCGCAGGTGGGTGCGGACATCACGGCCGCGATCGTCGCGGAGGGGCACGCCGAGGCCGCGTTCGTGATCGTCGGGTCCGGGCCGAACGGCGCCAGCCCGCACCACGACGTGTCCGACCGGGTGATCGAGCCCGGCGACGTCGTCGTGATCGACATCGGCGGCCCGTTGCCGGACGGCTAC
Organism: Pseudonocardia endophytica; assembly: GCF_004339565.1. GTDB lineage: Bacteria > Actinomycetota > Actinomycetes > Mycobacteriales > Pseudonocardiaceae > Pseudonocardia > Pseudonocardia endophytica. The sequence continues at coordinate 3,533,080 of NZ_SMFZ01000002.1, read as the reverse complement.
AACTCCGACTGCACCCGCACGTACGCCGTCGGGGGCGAGCCGCCCGCCGAGGTGAAGGAGACCTATGCCGTGCTGCAGGAGGCGCAGGAGCGCGCCGTCGCTGCCGTGCGCCCGGGTGTCAGCGCCGCGTCGGTGGACCGCGCCGCCCGCGGCCCGATCTCCGAGGCCGGGCACGGTGCGCGGTTCATCCACCGCACCGGCCACGGCATCGGGCTCGACGTGCACGAGGAGCCCTACATCGTCGACGGCAACGAGCTCGTCCTCGAGCCGGGCATGGCGTTCAGCGTCGAGCCCGGCATCTACACGCCCGGCTCGTGGGGCGCGCGGATCGAGGACATCGTCGTGGTCACCACCGACGGCGTGGAGCGCCTGAACCACAACCCGCGCGACCTCGTCGTCCTCTGAGCCCCGCCCTCGTCCCGCCGTCCTCACGCGCCCGTCCCCACGCCCCCGCCCCCGCCCTCCCATTCGGGCCCGGGTGGGGCGTGTGGGGCAGGTGAGGCGGGTGAGTACAGGTGGGGGGCTGTCGGATCAGTAGGGGGCAGGGCCCTCGCCCGCGACGGGGACGTGCAGCAGCGTCGGGCCGGTCGCGGCGAGCGCGTCGCGCAGGGCGGCCGCCAGGGCGGCCGGGTCCTCCACACGGCGGGCGTCGACGCCCATCGAGCGGGCCAGCTCGGCGAAGTCGATGCCGCCGAGGCGGGTACCGGGCAGCTTGTCCCCACCCGCGCGCTCGCCGAGCAGGCGCACGGCCGCGTACTCGCTGTTGTCCAGGATCACGAACACGGCGCGGGCCTGCTCCCGGGCGGCCGACCACAGCGCCTGGATCCCGTACATCGCCGACCCGTCGCCCAGCACGCCGACGACGGACCGGTCCGGACGGGCCAGCGCCGCCCCGACGGTCGCCGCGATGCCGTAGCCGAGCGCGCCGCTGGCCGTGGTCAGGAACCCGGCGTCGGTGGAGCGGATCGGCAGGTGGTCGTGCAGCGCGCCGCGGTGGCTCGGCCCCTCCTCGACGACGACGGCGTCGCCCGGAAGCACGCCGGCGAGCGTCGCGTAGACGAGCGCCGGGGTGAGGCCCTCGGCCGGGTCCGGCACCTCCGGGAGGACCCGTCCGGCCGTGACCGGCGGGACGTCGGAGGCGGGCACGACGGACAGCAGCGCCCGCAGCACCGGACCCGGTGAGGCCAGCACGCCGTTCCCGTGCGGGGTGCGGGCCAGCACGTCCGGGTCGTCGGACACGACGACCGTCGGTGGCAGCGGCGCGACGTCCCCCGGCCGCTGCACGTGGTAGGTGAACGCCGGCGCGCCGAGTACCACCACCAGGTCGTAGCGCTCCAGCTCGGCGCCCAGCGCACGGCGCTCCGGGGTGAGGAACCCGGCGAACAGCGGGTGGTCCTCCGGGAACGAGCACCGCCCGGACAGCGGTGCCGCCCACACGGCCGCGCCGCAGCGCTCGGCGAGCGCGACCAGATCCGGCACCGCACCGTCGGCGTCCACGGCCGCACCGGCCACGATCGCCGTCCGCGGCCCGCCGTCCGGACCGGCACCGAGCGCGTCGCGCACGGCGTCGGCCAGCGCCGTCACGTCCTCGACGTGTGCGGCGACCCCGCGCCCGGCCGTCGGCGCGACGTCCGGCATCGGCCCGTCGAACGGGCGCTCCCAGTCGTCCACCGGGATCGACACGAACACCGGCCCGTACGGCGGCGTGGACGCGATCCGGTACGCCCTGGCGAGCGCGATCGGGACCTCGCCCGCGTGCGCCGGCTCGTGCGACCACTTCACGTGCGGGCGGGGGAACGCGGCCGCGTCCGGGGCGCCGAGGAACGGCTCCTCGGCGAGCATCGCACGGGCCTGCTGACCGGCCGTGACGATCAGCGGCGACCGGTTCGCCGACGCGTTGAACACGGCGCCGAGCCCGTGCCCGACACCGCCCGCGGAGTGCAGGTTCACCAGCACCGGACGGCGGGTGAGCTGGGCGTGCGCGTCGGCCATCCCGACCACGACCGACTCCTGCAGCCCCAGCACGTACCGGAAGTCGTCCGGCCACCCGGACAGGAACGGCACCTCCGTCGTCCCCGGATTGCCGAACACCGTCGTCAGCCCCAGCCGACGCATCAGCTCCCGCGTGGCCTCCAGGACAGTTCCCGTCATTCGCCCTCCCGCTCCGGTCTACGACCCCGATCATGCTGCCGCCGTTCGCCGTCCGGGGACCGGGGTGGGAACTCGGGGCGGCGGTCCGGGCGTTCCCCGAGTGAACCACCCGCCCCACGGGGCAGAGTGGACACCAGAACGGCCGGACGTCCCGGTCGCGCCGGGAGACCCCCGGTGGAAGGAGGACAGCGAGATGCCCCAGACCGCAACGCTGAGCAGGCCGCGCAACGGCAAGGTGATCGCCGGCGTGTGCGCCGGGCTGGCGGACCGCCTGGGATGGGGACGCAACACCGTCCGCCTGCTGTTCCTGCTCTCCTGCCTGCTGCCCGGCCCGCAGTTCGTGATCTACCTCGTGCTGTGGCTGATCATGCCGAAGGCCCAGTACTGATCACTCTCACGACCACCGGAGGGCCGGTCCGGCAACGGACCGGCCCTCCGGCTATCCTCACGCCCGTGATCGTGCGGACCTGTTCGACGGCGGCGACGTGTCGCTGCTGTACGCCGGGTCCGCGCACGCTCGGCCGCCTCTAGAGAGCGGTCGCCGGCGCCGACCCGTTCCGGTCCCGAGTCCGCGCCCGCCCGGCCGTCGTGCCGGTGCCCGCACGTCTGCGATCACACAGTGACCTCCACCCCGCACCACCCGGATCTGTCCGGGCACACCGTCCTCGCGCTGCACGCCCACCCCGACGACGAGTCGATCTTCACCGGCATCACGCTGCGACGGCTGGCCGACGCGGGCGCTCGCGTCGTTCTCGTCCTGGCCACCGGGGGAGAGGCGGGTGGCTCGCGGCTCCCGCTGGCCGGCGACACCGTCGCGCTGCGGCGGCGCCGCGAGCTGGAACGGTCCGCCGCACTGCTCGGCGTCGAGCGGCTCGTCCTGCTCGGTCACCGCGACTCCGGCCTGCCCGGCGGCCCGGACCTCGGTCACGAGCAGGCGCTCGCCACTGCCGACCCGCTCGCCCTCGGTCGCCGCGTCGCCGAGCTGGCCGACGCCGAAGGTGCCGCGACGCTCGTGTTCGACGACGACGCCGGCATCTACGGCCACCCCGACCACCGCGCCGTGCACGCGATCGGGAGCACGGCCGCCGCGCTGACCGGAGCCGCCGCGTACCGGACGACCGTGGACCGGGAGCACCTGCACGTCAGCGCCCGCGGGCGTCATCTCGTGCACGGTGCCGCCGCGGCCGCGTCCGTCGCGTTCGGGCGGGTCACCGCCGAGATCACGACGGCGGTCACCGGCTCGGCGGCCGACCTCGCCGTGAAGCGGGCGGCGATGGCCGCGCACGCCAGCCAGATCGACCCGGACCTGCTACCGGGTGCCGACGGTGGAGACTTCGCCGGGACCTACGGCTACGAGTGGTTCCGCCGCGACGGCGCACCGGGCGTGCTGGACGCGCTCGGCAACGTGCACCTGCTGGCCGGAGCCCGCTAGTTCGCCGGACCGACCCACAGCGCCTCGGCCAGGGCCGGACCGATCTCGTGCTCGGTGGCGTCGTCGCCGTCGCCAGCGGCGACCCGGAACGGCCCGCCGAACGGGCGGCGCTCCAGCATCGTCAGGGTGTCCCCGAGCCCGACGGCGCACTCGGCCAGGTAGCGCAGCTTGTCCGGGTCCTCGTCGTCGACCCGCACGAGGCGCCCGCGGGTGCCCGGGTCGACCGTGGACAGGCGCCGGGCGGACACCGTCGGCAACGTCCCGTCCTCGCGCGGGATCGGGTCGCCGTGCGGGTCGAACGACGGGTGCCCGAGCTTCGCGTCGATCCGGGACAGCAGCAGGTCGGAGATGTGGTGCTCGAGGACCTCCGCCTCGTCGTGCACCTCGTCCCAGCCGTAGCCGAGCTCGGAGACCAGGTAGCACTCCAGGAGGCGGTGACGGCGCAGCACGTGCAGCGCCCGGTCGGTGCCCTCGTCGGTGAGCGTGATCCCGCCGTACGGCCGGTGCTCGACCAGCCCGGACCCGACCAGCCTGCGCACCATCCCGGACACCGACGACGCGGACACACCCAGCTTCCCGGCCAGCGTCGACGTCCCGACGTGGACGGTTCCCCGCTCGATCAGCGAGTAGACCATCTTCAGGTAGTCGTCGACGGCGGGCGTGTGCTCCACGCCGTCTAGTCTGCCCTGGTGGCCACCACGGAACGAGCACCGGTCGCAGCCTCGTCGCCACCTCCGAGCCGCGTCTGGCGGGTCCGGCTGCTGACCTGGCTCCTGGCCACCGCGGCCGGCGGGCTGCTGTACGTGAGCTTCCCGCCCCGAACGCTGTGGTGGCTGGCCCCGATCGCGTTCGCCGTGCTCGGCGCCGCGCTGCGGGGACGGCGGCTGCGGTCCGGATTCGCGCTGGGCTTCTGGTTCGGCGTCGGGTTCCAGCTGCCGTTGCTGGTCTGGATCGGGTCGCTGGTCGGCTCGCTGCCCTGGATCGCGCTGGTCGTGTTCGAGTCCCTGTTCCTCGGGCTGGCGGGTGCCCTGATGGCCGCCGTCTCCCGGATGCGCGGCGCGCCGGTCTGGGCGGCCGCCGTGTGGATCGCCGTCGAGGCTCTGCGCTCGCGGGTGCCGTTCGGCGGGTTCCCGTGGGGGCGCCCCGGGTTCGGGCAGGCGGACGGCCCGTTCCTGCCGGTCGCCTCGATCGGCGGGGTCCCGCTGCTGTCGTTCGTGACGGTGCTCGCCGGCCTCGCGCTGGCCGAGGTCGTCCGCAGGGCGCTGCGACGGGAGTGGCGCGCGTTCGCCGTGCCCGCGGCCGTGCTCGTGGTGGCCGCGGCCGCCGGACCGGTGGCCGCGCTGGTGCCGCCGACGCCGGGGCCCGCCGAGCGGACCGTCACGGTCGCCGCGATCCAGGGCAACGTGCCGCGGCTCGGCCTGGACTTCAACGCCCAGCGCCGGGCCGTGCTGGACAACCACGCCCGCGTCACCGAGCAGCTCGCCGCGGACGTCGCAGCGGGCCGGCAGCCGCAGCCGGACCTGGTGATCTGGCCGGAGAACTCGTCGGACATCGACCCGCTGCGCAACGCGGACGCGGCCGCGCGGATCGACGAGGCCGCCGCCGCGATCAGGGCGCCGATCCAGGTCGGGGCCGTGCTGTCCAACGGCGACCGCACCACGAGCAACGCGGCGCTCGTCTGGGAAGCCGGACGCGGTGTGGTCGACCGCGCCGACAAGCGCCGGATCCAGCCTTTCGGTGAGTACATGCCGTGGCGTTCCTTCTTCCGCCTGTTCTCGTCCTACGTGGACCGGGCCGGGTACTTCGTCCCGGGGCAGGGGCCCGGCGTCACGCAGATCGCGGGCGTGACCGCGGGTGTGGCGATCTGCTGGGAGGTCGCGTTCGACGACCTGGTCTCGGACAGCGTGGACGCCGGCGCGCAGATCCTGACCGTGCCCAGCAACAACGCCACGTTCGGGACGAGCGAGATGACGTTCCAGCAGCTCGCGATGTCGCGGGTGCGGGCCGTCGAGCACGACCGGCCGGTCGTCGTCGCGACCACCAGCGGCGTGAGCGCGATGATTCGCCCGGACGGCTCCGTGACGCAGGCGACCGGACAGTTCGTCCCCGGAGTGCTGGTCGAGCGTGTCCAGCTGGAGGGCACGACTACGCTGTCCGGGCGACTCGGAGCGCTGCCCGAGTGGGCCCTCACCGTCGTGGGTGTCCTCTCCGTGATCATCGCCTCCGGTGCGTCTCAGCGGTCGTTCAGGGCGCTGGGCGTAAGGTCGTCGGATCGCACGGGCCGAGGAGAGGACGAGCATGGCTGAGCCACCGGGGCCCGTACTGGTCGTGATCCCGACGTACGAGGAGGCCGACAACCTCGGCCCCACCCTCGCCCGTCTGCACGCCAGCGTCCCCGAGGCGGACGTCCTCGTCGTCGACGACGCGAGCCCGGACGGCACCGGGAGGCTCGCCGACTCGCTGGCCGATGCCGACGAGCGGGTCAGGGTGCTGCACCGCCCGGCCAAGAGCGGGCTCGGCGCGGCCTACCTCGCCGGGTTCGGCCACGCGCTGCGCGGCGAGCACCAGGTCGTCGTCGAGATGGACGCGGACGGCTCGCACGCCCCGGAGGACCTGCCCGCGCTGCTGCACGCGATCGACGACGCGGACGTCGTCCTCGGCTCCCGGTACGTCCCCGGCGGGCGGGTGGTCAACTGGCCCGCGCACCGCAAGCTGCTCTCCCGCGGCGGCAACCTCTACTCGCGGCTCGCCCTCGGCGTCCCGATCCGGGACATCACCGGCGGGTACCGCGTGTACCGGCGCCAGGTGCTCGAGGAACTGCACCTGGACAGCGTCTCGTCGCAGGGCTACTGCTTCCAGGTCGACATGGCGTGGCGCGCGGTGCAGGCCGGGTTCCGGGTCAGGGAGGTCGCGATCACGTTCACCGAGCGCACCCGCGGCGCGTCGAAGATGAACGGCTCGATCGTCGCCGAGGCGCTGTGGAAGGTGACCTGCTGGGGCGCCGCGGCGAGGTTCTCCCGACAGCTGCCCCCGGACCCGGTCGACCCCCTGGCCGAGGACCCGGTCCGCGCCTAGCCGTCAGGTCCGGATCGCGGCGAGTTCTCCGGCCAGGTCGTCCAGGCCGAGCGAGCCCTGGGACAGGGCCGTCATGTGCCAGGCCCTCAGGTCGAACGGGCGGCCGTCCGCCTCGTGCGCGCGACGCGCGGCGGCCCGCCCGTCCAGCCACGCCCGTTCGCCGAGCTTGTAGCCGATCGCCTGGCCCGGTCCGCCGAGGTAGCGCAGCAGCTCCGACGACGCCAGCTCCTCCGGGGCTCCGACGTGCCGGTCGAAGAACTCCCGTCCGAGCTCCGGTGTCCAGCGCTCACCGGCGCCGACCGGGGAGTCGTCCGGGATCGGCAGCGACAGGTGCATGCCGACGTCGATCACCACGCGCACGGCGCGCAGCATCTGGCCGTTCAGGTAGCCGAGCCGGGTGCCCGGGTCGGTGTGGTACCCGAGCTCGTCCATCAGCCGCTCCGCGTAGAGCGCCCACCCCTCCAGGTTCGCGCTGACCGCCCCGGCGACGGCCTGGTACGACGACAGCTCGCCGGCCCGCAGCACCCACTGCGCCAGCTGCAGGTGATGGCCCGGGACGCCCTCGTGGTACCAGGTGCTGACCAGGTCCCACATCGGGTAGCGGTCGTCGGCGGTGCGGGTCAGCCACGTCCGTCCCGGGCGGGAGAAGTCCAGCGACGGCATCGTGTAGTACGGCGCCGCCCCGCTTCCGGCCGGCGCCACGCACGCCTCGACGCGCCGGATCTGCTCGGCCAGGTCGAAGTGGGTGCGCCCGAGATCGGCGACGGTGTCGTCCATCATCCGCTGCAGACGCTCACGGGCCGGCTCGGCGCCGGCCACGACGTCGCCGTGGGCGTCCAGGTGTTCCATCGCCGCTCGCGGGTCGGTCGATCCGGGCAGCACGCGACCGGCCTCGGCGACCATCTCGTCGCGCAGCCGCCGGAACTCCGACCAGCCCCACTCGTAGACCTCGCCCGTGTCGATGTCGGCGCCGTTCCAGTAGCGCACGGCCCGGCGGTAGCGCTCCTCGCCGACGCCGTCCGGCGTGCCGTCGGTGGCGGGCAGGTAGTCCGACGCGAGCCAGTCCCGCAGCTCCGCGACGGCGCCGGTGGCGGCTGCGGCGGAGCGGTCCAGCTCGGCGCGCACCGTGTCGCCCACCGCCGCCTGCCCGGTGAACCCGGCGAACCAACCTCGGCCGTCGTCGTCCCGGGTCCACTCGTCGAGCTGCTCGACGAACCGCCGCACCTGCCGCGGCGCGGCGTACAGCCCGCGGCGCCCGCCTTCGACGAGCGAGGACCGGTACTGCGCGAGCGACTCCGGCACCCGCCCCATCCGGGTCGCGACGGTGTGCCAGTCGTCGTCGGTCTCGACCGGCATCAGCGCGAACACCATCCGCACGCCCGGCACCGGGCCGAACAGCTCGTGCACGGCGCGCAGCTGCTCGCCCGCATCGGACATCTCCAGGCGGGCCCGGACGCGCTCGTCGAGCAGCCGGGCGCAGCGCCGCTCGTCCGGGTCCGCAGGCGTCGCGTCGCCGACGAGCGCGGACAGGTCGTCGAGCACGGAACGGTCGAGCGCGTCGATCGCGGCCTGCCCGGCGGGGGAGAGGTCGGGAAGGGCGTCGCGGCCGTCGGAGAACCCGAGGTCCTCGGCGAGCAGCGGGTCCAGCGCGGCGAGACGGCGGACGTAGTCGTCGGCGAGGTCGCGCACCGGCCGGGTCGTGTCGCGGGTCAGGTCGGGCATCGGCCCATCATGCGCACCGCCGCACACACGACGGAGCCGGGCCCCTTCGCGGGACCCGGCTCCGTGGTGGTGTGGCGCGTCGCGGGTGGTTCGCCTCAGGCGATCTCGGCGCGGCGCTCGCGCAGGAGCGCAAGTCGCTCGTCGAGCAGCTCCTCGAGCTCGGCGATGGAACGCCGCTCGAGCAGCATGTCCCAGTGCGTGCGCGGGGGCTTCGCCTTCTTCTGCTCGGGCTCGTTGCCGTCGACACGGCGCCCGACGCCACCCTGCGGGGACTCCCAGGTGGCCGGCGGCTCGGCGTCGTTGGCGAACGGGACCTCGAACTCGTGGCCGTTGTCGGACACATAGCGAACCATCTGCCGCGGCGCCAGGTCGTGGTTGCGATCGGTCTCGTAGCTGACAGCTCCGAGCCGGCTGCCACGCAGTACGCGGTCGGCCATGCGTCACCCTCCTGTACGTTCGTGCCGAGGCCCTGACGAGCGGACCGCGGCGGTCACTTCGGCGCCACCAGGTGTAACGTTCGTGGTGTCACGGTCATTCCGGCGGCGAGGCGCCCGCGAGACCGCCGATGTACTCGGCGGTAACTCCCGTTCGCCCGACGAACCAGTGTGCCCTGTTCGCCGCCGATACACACGCTGATGTGACGTGTCAGCCATCTGTGACCTGTCTCACCACCCGTTAGCGCGATGTTCACGCACCCGAGCGGGGGAGTCTCAGCCGGTGACCGCGGGCGCCGGCCGCACATGGTCCGGCTTGCGCACCGGCAGCACCGCCGCGAGCCCCGCGACCAGCACGAGGATGATCCCGAGCAGGCCGAGCCGGTCTCCGCCGATGACCGTGAACAGGCCGATCAGCGCGGGCGAGATGAACGAGACGGCTCGGCCGGTGGTGGCGTAGAGCCCGAACAGCTGGCCCTCCTGGCCCTCCGGGCACAGCCGGCTCAGGTAGGACCGCGACGACGCCTGTGCCGGCCCGACGAACAGGCCGAGGATCAGACCGAACACCCAGAACAGCGTCGTGCCGGACACGAACAGCAGGATCAGGCCGACCACCACCAGGCCCGCCAGCGACCCGACGACGACGGCCTTGGGCCCGATCCGGTCGTCCAGCCGGCCCCCGGCCAGTGCGCCGAGCGCGGACACCACGTTGATCACGACACCGAAGATCAGCACCGTTCCCGGGTCCATGCCGTACACCGTCACCGCGATCACGCCGCCGAACGCGAAGATCGCGTTCAGCCCGTCGCGGAACAGCGCGCTCGCACCGAGGAAGTAGACCGTGTGCGGCTGGTCGCGCAGCAGCGCCCGCAGGTTCGCCAGCAGCGCCCGGTACGAGCCGACGACACCCAGGCGCGTGCGCTCGCCGGTCGGCCGGATCTCCGGGAGCGTCAGGAACATCGGCAGCGCGAACACGGTGAACCACACGGCGGCCACCAGCACGACGATCCGGATGTTCAGTCCGCCCTCGGTGCTCACCCCGAGCAGCCCGCCGTCGTCCGCGATGAAGCCGAAGTAGGAGACGGCGAGCAGGATGATCCCGCCGAAGTACCCGAGCGCCCAGCCGAACCCGGACACCCGCCCGACGTTCTCCGGCGTCGAGACCTGGGACAGCAGCGCGAAGTAGGACACCTGCGCGAGCTCGAAGAAGATCGACGCCAGCCCGAGCAGCAGCAGGCCGAGCCACAGGTAGTGGTAGTCGTCGTTGCGGACGAAGAACATCAGCAGCATCGCGACGACGACGGCGGCCGTCCACACGCCCGTCGAACGCAGGCGGTGGCCCGCCCGGTCCGCGCTCTGCCCGATCACGGGCGCCATCAGGGCGATCAGCAGTCCGGCAGCGGCCGTCGACCAGGACAGCCAGGCGTTCGGGGAGAGCGACCCCTCCGGCAGGTTCTTGCCGACCGAGTCCGTGAGGTACACCGAGAACACGAACGTCAGGACGATCGTGTTGAACGCCGACGAGCCCCAGTCCCACATGCCCCATGCCCAGACGCGGCCGCGGGACGGAGCGGCGGCAGCAGCGGCGGGGACGGCGTTCACGCGGCGAGCCTAACGGCGGACCCCGACAGTTCCGTCGGCAGAATCACGGATCTCTCCTACCGGACGGACCGGGCGGCCACGACGTCGCGCAGCACGTCCGGGCGGTCCGAGAGCAGGCCGTCGACGCCGAGGTCGAGCAGCCGGTTCATCTCCACCGCGTCGTCCACCGTCCAGACGTGGACCTCCCGGCCGAGCTCGTGCGCGACCGTCACGAACCGCCGGTCCACGACGGTCAGCGGCCCGAACCCGACGGGAACCTGCGCGAGCTGCCCCTCGACCGCCGGCAGCGCGGCCCCGGCCAGCCGGCCGATCGCCGGAACGGCCGACGCCCACGCCCTGCCGCGCAGCCCGAGCACGCCCCGCTGCCCGAGCGACGTGCACAGCCGCGGCCCGGCCTGCGCGCGGGCGGCGGTCAGGCGGGACTCGTCGAACGCGCCGAGGCAGACGCGGTCCCACGCGTCGAGCTCGTCGATCACGGCCAGCGCCGGTGCGACGACGGCGTCGGACTTCAGCTCGATCGTCACCCGCAGCCCGGGGATCGCGCGCAGGACGTCGTCGAGCCGCGGCACCCGCTCGCGCCCGCCGACCGACGCCTCGGCCACGACGGCCACTGGCAGCGCGTCGATCCGGCCGGTCCCGTCCGTCGTGCGGTCCAGCGTGGGGTCGTGGTGCACCACCACGACCCCGTCCGCCGTGCGGTGCACGTCCAGCTCGACGTAGCCGAGCCCCTCGTCGGCGGCGCGGACGAACGCGGCCAGCGTGTTCTCGCACCCGGCGAGATCGTCGACGTGCCAGCCCCGGTGGGCGTACGCGCGCGGGTAGGGACCGTCGAGGTAGGGGTGCCGGTCAGTCATGGGCCCCATCCTGGATCGTCCCCCGGCGAGGAAGGGGGAAACGTTCGGTGTCCAGCAGGGGTGCCATCAGGTCGCCGTGGCGCTCGAGACGTTCCGGCAGGTCGTCGAGCGTGAACGTCAGATCGGCGGGCTCCCGGCAGGCGTGCACCTCGTCCCAGGTCACGGGCGTCGCGACGGTCGGGCGCTCCCGCCCGCGCAGCGAGTAGCTGGCGATCGTCGTCTTGGCCGGGTTGTTCTGGCTCCAGTCCACGAACACCCGGTTCCGACGCCGGGCCTTGGCCATCACCGAGACGATCTCCTTGGGGTGCTCGGCGGCCAGCCGGTCGGCGACCTCGTGCGCGAACTCGGAGGTCTGCTCCGCCTTCGTCACGGTCACCGGCACGTAGAGCTGGAGGCCCTTGCCGCCGGACGTGCGGGGCCACGCCCGCAGCCCGTGCCCGTCGAGCAGCTCCTCGACGTGCTCGGCGACCCGGCAGCAGTCCACGACGGTCGTGCCGTCGCCCGGGTCCAGGTCGAACACGACGAGGTCCGGCGCGTGCCTGCCGTCGCGCGGGCCGAGGCGCCACTGCGGCACGTGCAGCTCCAGCGCGGCCAGGTTCGCGGCCCACGCCAGGTCCTCGGCGCTCGCCAGCACCGGGAAGTCGGCCGACTCCGAGCGTCCACCGGGCGTCCCGACCCGGGCCGTGCGCACCCAGTCCGGGGCGTGCCGGGACACGTCCTTCTCGAAGAACGACTGCTTCTCGACGCCGTCCGGCCAGCGGACCATCGTGACGGCCCGGTCGGCGATGTGCGGCAGCATGACGTCGGCGACGGCGAGGTAGTGCGCCAGGACGTCGCTCTTCGTCGTGCCGGTGCGCGGGTAGAGGACCTTGTCCGGGTTCGTGAGCTTCGCGCGTCCGTGGCCGGTGAGCGGGCCGCCCCGCTTCCGGGCCGACGTGCCGACCTCGACGCGGTCGTCGGATGCCACGGTGTCCTCCGGGTAGGGCGAGGTCTCGGCCACCGCCAGCACGGCGGGCAGCCCCTGTGCGGCGGCGGCCTGGAGCAACTCCGGGCCCGCGTCCGGGTAGACCGGCGCCACCCGCCAGTGCGGGCCCTGCGGCGCCAGCGCGTCCAGACGCTCCCGGCGCTCGTGCAGCGGAAGCGCCCGGACGTCCTCGCCGCCGGTGTGCAGCACGTCGGAGATCCACAGGTCACCGGACGTCGTCAGCTCGGCGTCCAGCAGGTGCCCGCTCGCCCCGAGCGACGGCCCGAACCCGCGCAACGACGACGGCACCGCGATCTCCTGGTTCCCGCCGGTCCCGTCCGGTGCCAGCAGCGTGACCCGGCCGCCGTCGCTGCGGACGAGCACCCGACGCCCGCCGAAGCGCACCTGCAGCCACCAGCCGTCGCCGTCCGGCAGCGCGTCCGCCTCGGTCGCGACGGCGAGCGGCAGGTCGCGGGGGAGCGGTTCCCCTTCCTGCTCGTCCGTCCCGCCCTTCATCCGGCGCAGCATCCAGGTGTCCCGCTTGCCGTCCGGCCGGTGCAGCAGCACGAACCGCCCGCGCGCCTTCGTGCCGTGCAGCGCGACGGCGACCTCGCGCTCGTTCCACTTCTCGGTCTCGTAGCGGCCGGTGTCCCACACCGACATCCGGCCGCCGCCGTACTCGCCCGCCGGGATCTCGCCCGCGAAGTCCAGGTACTCCATGGGGTGGTCCTCGGTCCGGATCGCCATCCGGACGGTCGAGGTGTCGGTCGGCAGGCCCTTCGGCACCGCCCAGGACGCGAGCACGCCGTCACGCTCCAGGCGCAGGTCCCAGTGCAGCGCCGTGGCGTGGTGCTCCTGGATCACGAACCGGTCGCCGGCGCCGGTCACCGACGGGTCGGTGTCCGGGATCGGTTCCGGTGTCCGCCGCGCGTCGCGCTTGCGGCGGTAGTCGTCCAGGGGCACGACGACAGCGTAGTGAGACCGGCGCCGGAGATCCTTGTGTCTGAGGGTGATCAAATGTCAGCATAGGTTTGCCTTCACCCAGGGAAGGGGCCGCTGTGTTCGCCTGCATCTGCGCCGCCGCGACGGAGTCCGAGGTGCGCTCGTGCGTGCACGCGGGCGCCCGGTCCGTCGACGACATCGGCGACGCGTGCGGCGCCGGCGCCGGATGCGGCAGCTGCCGCGAGCGCCTCGGGATCCTGCTGGCGACGTCCGCAGCGCCGGCCGAGCTGGACGGTCTCGCCGCCAGCGCCTGACCTTCCCCCAGGTAAGCCTCTGCGTTACCCAGTCCGTCCTGAGCGACGGACACGATCGGGTGCTGTCCTACCGTCGTCGCCGACACTGAACACCGGCGACGGATCGGACGGACGGCCATGCGCGGCGACCCCGAGGTCATCTCCCTGCTGAACGACCAGCTGACGAGCGAGCTCACGGCGATCAACCAGTACTTCCTGCACGCGAAGATGCAGCAGAACTGGGGCCTGACGAAGCTGGCCTCCTACACCCGCAGCGAGTCGATCGACGAGATGCGGCACGCGGAGAAGATCACCGACCGCATCCTGTTCCTCGAGGGCCTGCCCAACTACCAGCGCCTGTTCACGCTGAACATCGGGCAGACGGTGCGCGAGCAGCTGCGGGCCGACCTGCAGATCGAGCTCGACGTCGTGGAGCGCCTGCGCCCCGGCATCCGCATGTGCCGGGAGAAGGGCGACATCACCTCGGCGAACCTGTTCGAGGAGATCCTCGCCGACGAGGAGCACCACATCGACTACATCGAGACGAACCTGGAGCTGATGGACAGCCTCGGCGAGCAGCTCTACCTCGCCCAGCTCGTCGACCAGCCGCCGAACCCGGGCTGATCCCTCGTAGGACGCCGTCGCCGAGGTGTGGACGCACGCGTTCGAAGGTACGTTCGACCCATGACGGACGACCACAGCACCGACACGGCCGACCCGGGTACCGCCGAGAAGGACCCGGCCGACTGGACCACCGGCGACGAACCGATGACCGGCCCGCAGCGCTCCTACCTGGAGACGCTGCTCCAGCAGGCCGGGGAGGACGCCCCGGACGACCTGGAGCAGCTCAGCAAGTCCGAGGCGTCGCGGCGGATCGATGCCCTGCAGGAGCAGACCGGGCGGGGGCAGTAGCCGGTCGGCGACCCGCTCACCCGGCCCCGCTCGACGTGAACGTCACGGTCGTCGGAGGCTCGTCGAACCGCGCTGACGTTCACGTCGACGCCCCGCCCGGCGCACACGACGGGTGACAGGGCGCGTGCGACCTGACGCGAGCCGCGCCCGTCGTGGCACCATCGCCCGTGTGACCAGCCGACCCGCCGGCGACCAGCGCCTGCGCGACCTCGCGCGCCTGCGGCGTGTCCGCGACCGGATCGACCGCGAGTACGCCCAGCCCCTGGACGTCGAGGCACTCGCCCGCGGCGCGAACATGTCGGCCGGTCACCTGAGCCGCGAGTTCAAGCGCGCCTACGGCGAGTCGCCGTACAGCTACCTGATGACCCGCCGCATCGAGCGCGCGATGGCGCTGCTGCGCCGCGGGGAGCTGTCCGTCACCGAGGTCTGCTTCACCGTCGGCTGCTCGTCGCTGGGTACGTTCAGCACCCGGTTCACGGAGCTCGTCGGTGTCTCGCCGAGCGTCTACAAGCGACAGGCGGCGCGGGCGGCGGAGGGCATCCCGTCGTGCGTGGCGAAGCAGGTCACGAGACCGGTCAGGAATCGAGAAGCACCGGCGGGCATGCCGCTCCTAGCGTGAACGGCATGGACCTCAGCATTCACGTCACCGCCCTTCCGCACGACGATCCCGATGCCTCGCTCGCGTTCTACCGCGACGTCCTCGGATTCGAGGTGCGCAACGACGTCGGCAGCGGCGCCATGCGTTGGATCACGATCGGCCCGGCCGACCAGCCGGGGACGTCGATCCTCCTCGCGCCGCCGACGGCCGATCCCGGGATCACCGACGACGAGCGCCGCACGGTCGCCGAGATGATGGCGAAGGGCACCTACGGCTGGATCATGCTGGCCACCAAGAACCTCGACGAGACGTTCGACCGGCTGCAGGCGGGCGACGCCGAGGTCGTCCAGGAGCCGACCGACCAGCCGTGGGGTGCGCGCGACTGCGCGTTCCGCGACCCGGCCGGCAACCTGGTCCGCATCACGGAGCAGTCGTGAACGCCCTCCGGTCGGTCACCCTCGAGGTGCCCGACCCGGATGCTGCGCGGGCGTTCCACAAGTCGGTCCTCGGAGCCGACCTGCCGGTGCACGTCCGCGCGGGGGACAGCCCGACCAGCGGGTTCCGCGGGTACACGCTCTCGCTGGTGGTGGCCCGGCCCGGCATGGTCGACTCGCTGGCTACCGCGGCGCTCGACACCGGAGCCACCACGATCAAGCCGGTCGCGAAGAGCTTCTGGGGCTACGGCTGCGCCCTGCGGGGACCGGACGGGGCGGTCTGGACGTTCGCCTCGTCGTCGAAACGCCACGACGGGCCCGCCGAGCCGGTGATCGACAGCACCGTCCTGCTGCTCGGCGTCGCCGCCGTCACGGCGTCGAGGCAGTTCTACACGGGCAGGGGCCTCACGGCGGCGAAGAGCTTCGGCGGCAGGTACGTGGAGTTCGACCGCGGCGGGTCACCGATCACGCTCGCCCTGCTGGGCCGCAAGGCACTGGCGAAGAACGGCGGCGTCGACCCCGACGGCACCGGGTCGTCGCGGATCGTGCTCGGTGGGGACACCGACCCGTTCACCGACCCCGACGGCTTCGTCTGGGAAACGTCTTCCTGACCCCGCGCGATTCAACACCGCGAGAACCCGCACATTCCGGACGGAGACCGATGAGCACCAGCACGGACACGCGGTCGGCGGCCGAGCACACCGCCGACACCCACGATCTGATCCGGGTCGTCGGTGCGCGGGAGAACAACCTGCGCGACGTGCACGTCGAGATCCCGAAGCGACGGCTGACCGTGTTCACCGGCGTCTCCGGCTCCGGCAAGAGCTCCCTGGTCTTCCACACGATCGCCGCCGAGTCCCAGCGGATGATCAACGAGACGTACAGCTCGTTCGTGCAGGGGTTCATGCCGACGCTGAACCGGCCGGACGTCGACGTTCTGGACGGCCTGACCACCGCGATCATCGTCGGGCAGGAGCGGATGGGCGGTGACGTCCGCTCCACCGTCGGCACCGCGACCGACACCGGCGCGATGCTGCGGATCCTGTTCAGCCGGCTCGGACAGCCGCACGTCGGTGGCCCGCAGGCGTTCTCGTTCAACGTCGCCTCGATCAGCGGCGCCGGTGCGGTGACCGTGACCAAGGGCGGCCGGGAGGTCAAGGAGCGCAGGGAGTTCAGCGTCACCGGCGGCATGTGCCCGCGCTGCGAGGGCCGCGGCACGGCGTCCGACTTCGACCTCACGGCGATCTTCGACGAGAACAAGTCGATCAACGAGGGCGCGATCACGATCCCCGGCATGAGCATGGACGGCTGGTTCGGCCGGATCCTGCGCGGCACCGGGTTCTTCGACCCGGACAAGCCGATCAAGCAGTTCACGAAGCCCCAGCTCAACGCCCTGCTCTACAAGGAACCGACGAAGCTCAAGATCGAGGGAATCAACCTCACCTACACCGGACTGATCAACCAGATCCAGAAGTCGTTCCTGTCCAAGGACCGGGAGGCGATGCAGCCGCACATCCGGGCGTTCGTGGACCGGGCCGTCGTGTTCACCACCTGCCCGGAGTGCGACGGGACGCGCCTGGCCGAGACGGCCCGCTCGTCGAAGATCAAGGGGGTCCACATCGGCGAGGCGTCTGCCATGCAGATCAGCGACCTCGCCGAGTGGGTCCGCGGGCTCGACGAGCCGTCGGTCGGGCCGTTGCTGGAGAACCTGTCCGAGACGCTCGACTCGTTCGTCGAGATCGGGCTCGGGTACCTGTCGCTGGACCGGCCGGCCGGGACGCTCTCCGGCGGCGAGGCGCAGCGCACGAAGATGGTCCGTCACCTCGGGTCGGCGCTGACCGACGTGACCTACGTGTTCGACGAGCCGACCGTCGGCCTGCACCCGCACGACATCGACCGCATGAACAACCTGCTGATCCGGCTGCGGGACAAGGGCAACACCGTGCTCGTCGTGGAGCACAAGCCCGAGACGATCGCGATCGCCAACCGCGTCGTCGATCTCGGGCCCGGTGCGGGCTCGGCCGGCGGGGAGATCGTGTTCGAGGGCACGCTGGACGAGCTGCGGGCCTCCGACACGCTGACCGGCCGCCACCTCGACGACCGCGCCCGGATCAAGGAGAGCGTGCGGACGCCGAACGGCGCGCTCGAGGTTCGGGGCGCGGACGACCACAATCTGAAGGGCGTCGACGTCGACATCCCGCTCGGCGTGCTGACCGTCGTCACCGGTGTCGCGGGCTCCGGCAAGAGCTCGCTGATCAACGGGTCGGTGGCGAAACGGGACGGCATCGTCGTCGTCGACCAGTCCGCGATCAAGGGCTCTCGGCGCAGCAACCCGGCCACCTACAGCGGGCTGCTCGAGCCGATCCGCAAGCAGTTCGCCAAGGTCAACGGCGTGAAGCCGGCCCTGTTCAGCGCGAACTCCGAGGGCGCCTGCCCGAACTGCAACGGCGCCGGTGTGATCGACACCGACCTGGGCATGATGGCCGGCACGGCGACCCTCTGCGAGGTGTGCGAGGGCCGCCGGTTCGACGAGTCGGTGCTCGAGTACAAGCTGGGCGGCCGTGACATCGCGGAGGTGCTCGCGATGTCGGTGGCCGAGGCGATGGACTACTTCGCGGCGGGGGACGCGAAGACGCCTGCCGCGCACAAGATCCTCGTGCGGCTGGGCGACGTCGGGCTGGGCTATCTCAAGATCGGTCAGCCGCTGACCACGCTGTCCGGTGGTGAGCGTCAGCGCCTCAAGCTGGCCACGCAGATGGCCGAGTCCGGTGGGGTCTACGTGCTCGACGAGCCGACCACCGGCCTGCACCTGGCCGACGTCGAACAGCTGCTCGGGCTGCTGGACCGGCTCGTCGAGGCGGGCAAGTCGGTGATCGTCATCGAGCACCACCAGGCCGTGATGGCGCACGCCGACTGGATCATCGATCTCGGTCCGGGCGCGGGTCACGACGGCGGGCGGATCGTGTTCGAGGGCACGCCCGCCGATCTCGTCGCGGACCGGTCCACGCTGACCGGTCAGCACCTGGCGGCCTACGTCGGCGCCTGAGGAGTCCGGGAAGCACGTGGGGCCCGGCCGTCTCGGCCGGGCCCCACGTTGTGACTGTCGTGTACTCAATGATCCAGATGCTTGGAGGCTGTTCTGATGGATCACCCTCCCACTCGTCTCGATCCGGTCGCCGTCCCTGTGGCGTTCACGACTGCCTTCTCATCGACCACCCCGTGATAGCCGATCCTGCCGGCCGTCGTCAAGACGTGAACGCCGAAGCGACTCGGACGATGCTCCGGGGGACCGCCGGCATCGGTCACGGTGCGGGGCAGCGGGACGTCGCGCTGAGGCGAACGCCACCCCGGCTTGATCGACAGCACTACTGAGGTTAGGCTTACCTCGTCGCTTCGTGGTGGGAGCGGCGCGTCAGTTCGGGTGGATGGTGGCCCGGCCGCCGGTGCAGGTCGTGCGGTCGGGCCACCATCGTGTCGCGCCCGAGCAGGGACGGGAGCCGGCGGGCGGGAGAGGCCCGTCAGCTACCGTCGGCCGATGGACCTGGCGCAACGGATCGAAGCGCGGGGGAGTGAGTTCCTGCTCTTCGCGTTGACTCCACCGCGACTGACCGTCACTCGTGAGCAGGCCCAGAAGGTCGCCGACGTGACACAGAAGCGCCTGGCCCCGGTGGGCCTCGACGGTCTCGTCCTGTACGACATCGACGAGGAGAGCGACCGCAACCCCCAGGAGCGGCCGTTTCCCTTTCTGCCCACGATCGATCCGGCAACCTTCCGTGCCCGGAACCTGGAGGGCTGGAGCACGCCGGTCGTGGTGTACCGCGCCGTCGGCAAGTACGAGGAGAGTGATCTCCGTGCATGGTTGGAAGCCCAGGACGCCGATCACACACTGACGGTGTTCGTCGGTGCGTCGTCCCGGGACAGGCAGTCGGCGACCTCGCTCGTCCGTGCCCATGAGCTGTGGGCGCGGACACGACCCGATCTACGACTCGGGGGCGTCACGATTCCCGAGCGGCACACCCGCCGGGGCGACGAGCACCTGCGGCTGATCTCGAAACAGGAAGCCGGGTGCTCCTTCTTCGTCACGCAGGTCGTCTACGACGTCAACGCAGCGAAGAACCTGGTGTCGGACTATCGCTACGAATGCGCCGCGCGGGGCCTCGATCCCGTGCCGGTCGTGTTCACGTTCTCGGTGTGCGGCTCTCTCAGGACGCTGGAGTTCCTCGGGTGGCTCGGCGTCGACGTGCCCCGCTGGATCCAGAACGACCTGCGCCACGTCGCCGACACGCTCCAGGCGTCGTACGAGCACTCGCTCGGCGCCGCACGTGAACTGATCGAATACTGCCGGCGCATGCGGGTTCCGTTCGGGGTCAACGTCGAGAGCGTCTCGATCCGTCTCGCCGAGATCGAGGCCTCGGTGGCCCTCGCGCAGCAGCTCGAGCGGGAGCTCCGTCGCCCGAGGTAGCCGAGATGCGTCGTCGGTGATCGACACCCAGGTATTGAGCCGATAATGTGCGTTATGACAGTTCCGGTGTAGCCGGCCCCCCTGGCGGGACCCGTTGTGTGCGTGGACGATCCGCACTCAGGCGGTCTCCTCGATCACGGCCAGCACCACCGGGGCGTCCTGACCCGGCCAGGTGCCGGTGAGGGCCGGACGGTTCGCGGCGTCGACGCCGTCCGGCAGCACCCGCGCGACGATCACGTCCACGGCGCCGGCCTGCACCGTCGTCGACGTCCCGTCCTCGACGAGCGTGACCCGGGCGAAGCGCGGGACATCGATCTCCGTCGACGTCGCACCGCGGACGAGGACGTCCGGGTCGCGCGGCATCTCCAGGCCGCTCGCCTGCTTGATCAGCACCGGCGCCTGCTCCCCTCCGGTGAGCACGGTCGTCGCCAGCGCGGTCAGGTACACGTGGTCGCCGCACCCGTCGTAGACGTAGCGCGTGCCCAGCACGGAGTGCTCGGTCGTGCCGATCAGGTGGTCGTCCATGCCGAACGGCTTCCTCGCCCGGTAGGTGACCGGGATGTGGAGTGTCGCCGTCCCCGCTCGCACGACGTGCGTCTCGATGCCGACCTCACCCGCCGGGTCGTCGAACCGGTAGGCGCCGACGCGCTCGAGCTCGGTCGCCCCGGCGGCCCACGGCTTCGACGGCAGCCACCCGGCCAGCAGGTCGTACTTGCCGGGCGTCAGCTCTGCCTCGTAGATCACGGCCACGGAGCGGACGGTACCGCTCGGGCGCCGGCCGGGTGAGATGACGCTGATGGTTCCCGGCCTCTCCCGGCCGAACGATGGAGGTCATCTCACGCGGGGTGAGAGCTGAACCGCCACACCCGCCGGGTCAGCGGACGCTCTCGCCGGTCTCCTCGTCGATCGCTCCACGCCGGACGCGCGGCGGCGGTGGCGGCTCGAGCGGGGCGGTCACCCCGGCAGAGCCCGGTCCGCGACGCAGCCAGAGCGTCACCACGGTGTGCGGGGCGACCCGCTCCCCCGGCCCCGGCTTCTGGTTCTCGACGAGGAAGTCCTGCGACTCGTCGTCGAACGGCGGCAGCAACGGGTCGTCGCTGACCCCGTGCAGGGACGACCGGTGCAACCGGGCGAGGGCCGCCTGCCATCTGTGGCCGCGGACGTCGGGCACCGGGATCGCCTGCCGGTCGCCGTGCACGAGGGGGTCCTCCGGATCCACCGGCCGTCCCTCGGCATCCAGGTCCCTCCAGCGCTCCCACGCCGATTGGCGGGTGACGCCGAGGCGCGTCGCGATCTCGGCCCACGAGCGGCCGTCGGCGCGGGCGTCGCGCACCGCCTCCAGCTCGACGCGGTCCAGCAGGCGGCGCAGCTCTCCGATATCGGTCAGGGCCTCCAGCGCGTCGGCACGCCGACGACGGGCCAGGCGCTGCCACGCCTCGCTCCCCTCGTCCCACATCCGATCGGCCACGTCGTGTGGCTAGCCTGACAGCGGCGCCCCTTCAATGCGGATCTTTGGGACACCCCACCCTTGCGACGTGCAACCTCGCACGTCGAGGGAGAGGCTGTCCGGACGACCGACGAGGGGGCGATCCGATGGCGGACACGGCATCCACGACCGGGACGGCGGCGGTGCTGGACCGCCTCCCGGTGACCGGATGGCACTGGCGGCTGACCGTGCTGGTGGGGCTCGGGTCGTTCTTCGACCTCTACGAGGTGTTCCTCGGCGGCGTGCTCGCCCCGGTGCTGGCGACCGAGTTCGGGCTGGGCAGCACCGGCAAGGCGCTCGTGATCGCGGCCGGGTTCGCCGGCATGTTCGTCGGCGCCAACGTGCTCTCCGTCGTCGCGGACCGGCTCGGGCGCCGACGGGTGTTCATCCTGAACCTGCTCGTCTACTCGCTGTTCTCGCTGGCCGCCGCGTTCTCGCCGAACATCGAGACGTTCCTGGTGCTGCGGTTCATCGCCGGCATCGGGCTGGGTGCGGAGCTCGTGCTGGTGGACACCTACCTCGCCGAGTTCGTCCCCGGACGGGTGCGCGGGCGGATGACGGCGTGGGCGTACACGGTCGGGTTCCTCGGCGTCCCGCTGGCCGCCCTGCTCGGCGGCAAGCTCGTCGCGAAGCAGGAGCTGTTCGGCATCGACGGCTGGCGCTGGCTGCTCGTGTTCGGCGGCCTCGGCGCCGTGTTCGTCCTGCTCGTGCGCGCCATGCTGCCGGAGTCGCCACGCTGGCTGGAGAGCGTCGGGCGCGACGCCGAGGCGTGGTCGGTCGTGCGGTCGGTCGTGGCGAAGGTGGCACCGGGGACGGCCGTGCCGGAGGAACCCGGGCCGGCCCGCACCCGCGAGGACGCCCGCGGGGTCGGCGAGGTGCTGCGGATCGCGTTCCGCGACTACCGCAGACGCAGCGTCATGCTCGTCGTGTTCCAGATCCTGCAGACCGTCGCCTACTACGGGTTCGGCACGCTCGCCCCGCTCGTGCTGGTGGCCAAGGGGTTCGAGGTCACCGACTCGCTCGGCTACGCGGCGCTGAGCTTCGCCGGCTATCCGCTGGGCTCGCTCGCCTCGGTGCCGCTCGTGGAACGGTTCGAGCGCAAGTACCTGATCATCGCCTCGGCGCTGGGGATCGCGGTGTTCGGCATCGTGTTCGCCGCGGCATCCACTGTGGTCCTGATCGTCGCGGCCGGATTCCTGCTCACCGCCGTGTCCAATGTGTTCTCCAACGCGTTCCACATCTACCAGGCGGAGATCTTCCCGACGGCGATCCGCAGCACGGCCAGCGGCGTCGCGTACTCGTTGTCGCGGGCCACCTCGGTCGTGCTGCCGTTCATCGCCGTGCCGCTGCTCGGCAGTCTCGGCCCGGTCGCCGTGTTCACCGGCTCGGCGGTGCTGATCGTCGTGCTCTGCCTCGACGTCGGCCTGCTCGGTCCACTGTCGACCGGCCTGTCGCTGGAGGAGGTCAGGGGAAACGCCGCTACCGAGCAGTAACCTCGACGCTCCCCCGTCGTTGATCCTCGCGAACGCACCGATGCGAGGGGGACGACGTGGGTCGACGGGGACGGATCGCCGGGATCGTGGCGGCACTCGCCGTGGCGGGTGCGCTGGTGGCGGTGGCGCCGATGGCCGAGGCCTCTCCCCCGCCCGCCCCGAACGTCCTCGACCCCTCCCCTCCGGGGTCCAACGACTGGTCGTGCGAGCCGTCCGAGGCGCACCCGAACCCCGTCGTGCTCGTGCACGGCCTGTCCGCGAACCAGGCCAACAACTGGGGTTACATCGCACCGCAGCTGGCCGGCGCCGGGTACTGCGTGTTCTCGCTGACCTACGGCGCCAGCGGACCGCCCACCGTCGGCGGCCTGGCTCCGATGGAGCAGAGCGCCGAGCAACTGTCCGCGTTCGTCGACCGCGTCCGCGACGCGACCGGCGCGGCCAAGGTCGACATCGTCGGCCACTCCGAGGGCAGCCTGATGCCCGACTACTACGTCAAGTTCCTCGGCGGCGCCGAGAAGGTCGACCGCTACGTCGGCATGACGCCCCTGTGGGACGGCACCGAGACGGCCGGGCTCGCGCTGCTGAACCGCACCGGGCAGCAGCTCGGTCTCGACCCGGTGCTGCGCGCGTCGCTGGACCCGGTGTGCGGGTCCTGCCGCCAGTTCCTCACCGGCTCGGACTTCCTGAAGAAGCTGAACTCCGACGGCGGGCCGGCCGTCGAGGGTGTCACGTACACGATGATCCTGACCCGCTACGACGAGCTCGTCGTCCCGTACACGAGCGGGCTGCTCGACGGCGCCACGAACATCGTGCTGCAGGACGGCTGCCCGACCGACCTGGCCGAGCACGTCGCCGTTGCGTTCGACCCGGTCACGTTGCAGCACATCCGCAACGCCCTCGATCCGGACCACGCCACGCCGGTGCGGTGCACGCCGGTCGGGCCGGACGCGCCGACCGCCGCCACGAGCTGAGTGACAGGCTGGTCGCCGTGAGCACCGCGGCCGACCTCGCCGACGCCGTCTCCCGGGGAGAGGCGTGCACCGACCTCGATCTCACCGAGGCCCGGCTGCGCGACACCGACCTGTCCGGGGCCCGCCTGACCGGTTGCGACCTGTCCGGCGCCGACCTGCGCGGCGCGGCGCTGGACCGGGCGCGGATCGACGGCGGGTCGCTGGCCGGTGCGGACCTGCGGGAGGCGGACCTGTCGGACGCCGTCCTGACCGGTGTCGACCTCTCCGGTGCCCGGCTGGGCGGGGCACTGCTCGGAGACACCCGGTTCGACGGGTGCCGCATGATCGGCGTCGACCTGCGCGGCCTGCGCGGTCTGGCGGCGGCGTTCCACCTGTCCGGCTGCAACCTGCAGGTCGCGGACATGCAGGAGCTGCACCTCAAGGGCATGCGGATCGTCGAGTGCGATCTGTCCGAGGCCGATCTGCGCGGCGCGGACCTGCGCGAGACGGTGTTCGAGCGCTGCCGCCTGCGCGGCACGGCATGGCGTCACGCCCGCCTCGGTGCGGCCGATCTACGCGGCTGCGACCTCGGGGAGGTCACCGCGGACACGCCACGTGATCTGGCCGGTGCCATCGTCTCCCCCGCCCAGGCGGGTGCGATCTGCACGGCGCTGGGGCTCACCGTCCTGGAGTGAGGGCGGTCGCGACCGTGATCGGTCCCAGCGGAGGACGACGGCCACCGGTGGCCGCTCCGCTCCGCACTCGCCGATCATGGGTTTCGCTCAGCTGTCGCCCCGCGCGTCGAGAAGCTGGCCGTCGATCCACGGGTCGCTGGAGCGCTGCGTGCCGAACACGTCGAGCAGGCCGCAGTCGCGACCGACGATCTCGTTCCCGTCGGTCGACCCGCCCATCTGCGGGATACCGCCCCAGGAGCAGGACCGCCGGTCGTCGGCCTTGTCCGCGTCGGCCTTGCGCTTCTCGTCGGCCTTGCGGATCTGCTCCGCGTCCTTCTGGAACGCGGTGATCTGGTCCTGGCTCTGCTGGCCGGCAGCGATGTCCCGGGCGCGGGCGTCGCCGCGGACGTCGTCGACGAGCGCGTCGATCGACTGGCGCTCCTGCTCGCGCTGCCGCTCCCCCGCCTGGCCCGCGGCCTTCGACGCGTCGGCCGCGACGGTGGTGACGTCCGGGCCGATGCCGAGGTCCGGCTGGTTCAGTGCCACCGAGGTCGGTGTGGGGATCGGTGTGGTGACCAACGCCGTTCCGGCGGCCTCGGGTGTGGTCTGTGCCGTGGACCCCACGGCAGCGGTCACCACACCGGCCAGGCCGAGCACCGGAACGGTACTGACGAGGGCGCGTCGTGCCCCCGCCACCTGCGCTCGTCGATGCCGTCCGCTCATCGTCATCGCCTCCCGGATCCTTTGTGCCCCGGGGGCCGAAAATCCAAACACGGACGGTGGCGACTTTCCCGGCGAGGTCACTCCCCGTAGGAGGAGAGCAGCTGGCCGTCGATCCACGGGTCGTGCGAGCGTTCCCGGCCCCGGCCGTCGACGTACCCGCAGTCCCGGTTGGTGATCTCGTCCGGATGGGCCGGGTCGTCGAAACGTGGAGGGCCGTCGAGATCGCAGACGCCGGCACCCGCCGATCGGTCCTGGTGCGCCTCCTGTTGCTTCTGGCGCTCCTGTTCGGCCTGGGCGCGCTCGTCGCGGAGCTGCCGGGCAGCTCCCGCCGCGTCCCCGGCAACGCCGGCGAGCGGTCCTGGTCCGGCGGCGTCCCGGAGCCAGGTCGGCACCGTGCCTCCGGTGGCGCCCGCCGAGATCGGTGCCGCAGCCGCCGGGGATCCCGAGCTCACCCTCGGGGTCGCGAACGCCCCACCGCCGAGCACGACGGCGGCCGTGAGACCCGCCGCGGCGATCACCGGGACGGTCGCCATGAGCAGGCGCCGCACGCGCCGGTCACGCGCCCGGTACCGGTGCCGTCCGCCCATCGCCATCCCGTCCTCGCGCCGGGGATCCACCGCCGGATCCGATGCGACGACTATGCGACCGAAAGCAGGTGACGCCTATCCACCGACCGGGCGCATCTGCCCCACCACACGGTCGCAGTGCCGGGCTGCGGCGCGACCGGTCCGCGTCGTGATCCGGAGAACGCGTTGCGGTCGGGAGAACGCGTCCGCCCGGACACGCGCGAACTCCGGATCAGCGTGCGTGTACCGGATCAGCGCGCGACTGGATCAGCGCGCGACTGGATCAGCGCGCGACCGGGTCAGCGCACAACGGCCGGACCGACCCGCGGACCGGGTTCGGCTCGTCCGCAGGAACGCACGGACCGGATCAGCGCGCGAGCCGGACTCGGCGCGATCGGTCCGCGCCGTGATCCGGACAACGCGCGGCGGTCGGGAGAACGCGTCCGCCCGGACGCGCGCGAAGTCCCGATCAGCGTGCGTGTACTGGATCAGCGCGCGACCGGGTCAGCGCACGACGGCCGGACCGACGCGCGGACCGGATCAGCGCACGAGCCGGCCGCGGCGCGACCTGTCCGCGCCGTGATCCGGACAACGCGCTGCGGTCAGGAGAACGCGTCCGCCCGGACACGCGCGAGCTCCGGATCAGCGTGCACGCGCCGGATCAGCGCGCGAGCCGGGCTCGGTCCGACCGGTTCGCGTCGTGATCCGGACAACGCGCTGCAGTCAGGAGAACGCGTCCGCCCGGACACGCGCGAACTCCGGATTAGCGTGCACCCGCCGGATCAGCGTGCGTCTACCGGATCAGCGCGCGGGCCGGAGGCGCCCACCTGGGTGCCTCAGTTGTTCCGGCCACCCAGGAGCGAGTCGAGCAGCCCGCGCGGGGTGCTCGGCGTCGTGCTCGGGGCCGGGGTGCGGCTGGGGCTCGGCTTCGGGGCGGGGGCGGGGGCGGTGGTCGGCACCGGTGTCGCCGGGGGCGCGACGGACGCCCGGTCCCGGGCCTCCTGGGCGGCACGAGCCCTCTGCGCCGCGTCGGCCACCTCCCGTTGACGGGCCGCCTCGGCGGCCGCGGCGCGGGCCTGGCGCTGCTGCTCCGCGCGCCGCGCCGCCTCGGCACGCTCGTCCTTGATGCGCTGCACGGCCGAGCTGCCGGACGCCGAGACGTTCATGATCATCGGTGTGGCCTCGGGCAGTGCGGAGGGCAGCGCCGCCGTCGTCACGCCCGGGGCCGACGTCGGGGCCCCGTCCGGCCCGATGCCGAAGCGGGGCACCTCGATGCGCGCCGTGGACGTCGCGGGTGACACACCGCCCATGAACGCGGCGACCGTCATGCCCACCACGGCGACGACCGGGACGACGGCCGCGAGCAGCGGCCGGATCGTCCGGTCCTCGCCGGCGAATCGGTGCCGTCCCGGCATCGCCACCCCTCCCGTGCGCGCTACGCCGTTCAGAGTAGGGCACCGGAGGACGGGACGGACAGCCCGTCGTCAGGCGAGCACCGACCGCAGTCGCCCGAGCCGGGTCGTGCGGTCGTTCCGGATGCCGTGTGCCGTGCCCGGAGCGACGCCGTTGAACCGGGGGGATCTGCGCCCGGACCGCAGGCGAGCGCCCGCGCGCGAGGACGTCCAACTCGCCGAACGCGGTCACGACCACCGTGTAGGCGCCGCGTTGCCGACGGTCCGGCGACCTCGACCGGCCGCGGAGCACGCCATGGCGACCAGGGGCGGCCGCCCCGTCGCCGCACCACGGCAGTCCGGGAAGTCGGTCAGCGGAGTCCGGGACGCCGGCCAGCGGAGTCCGGGACGCCGGCCAGCGGAGTCCGGGACGCCGGCCAGCGGAGTCCGAGATGCCGGCCAGCGGAGTCCGGGAAGCCGGTCAGCGGAGTCCGGGACGCCGGCCAGCGGAGTCCGGGACGCCGGCCAGCGGAGTCCGAGATGCCGGTCAGCGGAGTCCGGGAAGCCGGTCAGCGGAGTCCGGGACGTCCGTCAGCGGGCGACGGCCGTGCCGACCGTCGCCCACGGCGGGTTCAGACGGGTCGCCGAGCACGCGGTGCCCTCCCGGGGCACGAACACCGGGCCGCTGCCGCCGGGCGGCAGGATCCGCAGGCCCCGCACGTCCTGCGGGCGGCACTCCGCTGCGTCGTAGCTGCCGGCGTCGCGCACGTCGAACGGCACGACGGCGGCCGCGCGCGGTTCCAGCCGGACCGCCGCGCCGCGGGGCCCGACCGGCAGCGCCGGGTCGCCGACCTGCGTGCCCTCGTTGCCTGCGACGGGGACCACGGACGGGAAGCCGCGCACCACGCACGCGGCGGTGCCGGCGTTCTGCAGGATCAGGTCCTGGGTGACGGAGTCACCGGTCCCGCTCGTCGGGCCCAGCGAGACGGCAAGGCGGTCGCCGGTGCACGGACCGGCCGGACCTCCCGCATCGTCTGACGACGGCGGCCCGGGTGTCGCCGAGACCGCCACCGGCGGTGGGGCCGGTGCGTTCGACAGCGCCCCGCGCAGCTCGTCACCCGCGCCGCACCCCGTCGCGCCCGCCAGGACGCCCGCCAGGAGGCAGGCCGTCAGCGCTGCGAGGGCGGCGGGACGGCGCATGCCGCCAGTGTGTCGCGCGGGGATCATGGGCTCGCGGACAGGTCGTCGGGCACCGCTCGGCTGGGCACCAGCAGGCGGGTCAGAGCCGGTCGAACATCGCCGTGACCGGCCCGTCGATCCGGGCGCCCTGCTTGCGCAGCCAGTCGTCGAGCTTGCGCTGCACCTGGTCCAGGCTCGGCCGTCGCGCCGGCTCGGTGCGCAGCGCCGCCTTGAGCAGGCTCAGGTGCGCGGTGCGGGTCGGCAGGTGGGTGAGCTTCGCGCCGGACGCGGCGGCCCGCAGACCGGCCACCGCGTCCTGGCTCTCGCCGCGGGGGGCGTGCCCGCTCAGCGCGAACGACACGGCCGCCGCCAGCTGCCACCCGTCGGACGCCGGCGTCGCCGGCTGGCCCGCCGCTGCCTCGGGCGCGAGGTAGTCGGGGGTGCCGAGGACGAACCCCGCCTGGGTCAGCGTGGAGTCGCCCTGCTTGCGGGCGATCCCGAAGTCGATCAGGTGGGGCGAGCCGTTCGGGTCCACGACGATGTTGCCCGGCTTGATGTCGCGGTGCAGCACGCCGCTGCGGTGCGCGTCGTCGAGCGCGCCGGCCACGCCGGTCCAGACCCGGGCGGCGGACACGTCGTCGAGGACCCCACGGTCGGCGACGAGCTGGCCGAGCGAGACGCCGTCGACGAACTCCATGACGATGACCAGCCCCTCCATCCCGACGAGCCCGGGATCCGACGAGGCGGGGAGCAGGTCGAAGATCCGCACGCACGCCGGGTGGGTCATGCCGCCGAGTGCGGCCGCCTCGCGACGGATCCGCTCCTCGGTCTCGGCGTCCGGGGCGTGCGCCGACTTCACCGCGACGGTGTGCCCGAGCTTCGCGTCGTGGGCGAGCCACACCCGTCCGAACCCGCCGGCGCCGAGGCGGCGGATCAGGCGGAAGCGGGGCCCGCGCACGGCGCCGGTGCCGGGGGGCCGCATCCCGGGTGCCGGTGCGACGAGCGTCGGTCGCGGTGGCGGGCCGGTGGGCGGCCCCGGCGGGAACTGCCCGCTCGGCGGCCGGAACCCGCCGGACGGGACGGGCGGTGGGCCGGTGCGTGCCGGTCCCGGCGGCAGCGGCGGAGCGGGGGCCGCGCCGGACCATCCGTTCGGCGCCCGTCCGGACGCTCCGCCTGCGCCGTTGCTCCCGGGCCCCGGCGCGACGCCGCCGAACTCGACCGGGTTCTCCGGGCTGCGCTGGGCGAACCGGCGGGCGAGACGGTCGGCCACGGTCCCCTCGGCGGCCGCGCCGGCCGCTGCTCCGGAGGCCTGCGGAGGACGTCGGGACCCGGTCGGCACCGGGGCGTGACCGGACGGCGGGGCCGGCAACGAGCGCCGTTCCGCCGCGGCCAGCGCGGCGCGCGACGGCGGTGGCACCAGTAGCGTGACCACCACGCCGACGACACTCGCGACGAGGATCCCCGCCCACAGGTGCTCCGCCGTCCCCTTCGGTACACCGGCCGTCAGCACGATCAGGGCGAACAGCGGGATCCAGAAGAACTTGGCCGGCCAGCGCGGTCCCCGACGCAGCGCCGTCCGGGCCTGCACGGCGACCAGCAGGACCGCCACCAGCGGCACCACCCCGAGCAGCACGACCGCGATCACCGACTGCACGGCGTCGCCGCCGATCGACTGGGCGACCGTGCCGGAGCCGAGGTAGCGGCTCTGGGTGCCGACGACCTCGCACACCGACGTCCGGATCGTGCGGGTGGTGGCCGCGCTCAGTCCCGGGACGGGCTGGCCCTCGGTCGCCGAGGAGAACACCCGGCCCGCGGCCATGAACGCGAGCAGCGGCAGCAGGCCCGCGCCGAGCACGCCGAGCCCACAGACGAGCACGGACGCCGACGTCCCGTACGTCGAACCGATCCGGCGGCGGAGCACCGCGACGGCCACCGCCGCGGCCGTCGGCAACAGGCCGACCAGCACGCCGAGCGCCGTGACCGACCACGCCCACGGTCCGGGGCACAGATCGGCGGGCACGACGCCGCGCAGGCCGTCGAGCAGCCCGGCGACGAGCGCCACCAGCGCGTCCACGCTCCCCTGACCCCCTCCGCAGTCGGAATCCCCACTATGGCATCACGGCGCGTGGTGACGGGCGCGGACACCGCGGACAACTCCGGCGCGGGTGGTCAGCGCACGAACAGCTCCAGGTCGGTGTTGAAGCGGTCCAGCAGGCCGGCCAGCGCCTCGCGGTCGGCGTCCGGCCAGTGGTCCATCACCTCGCGCAGCGGGGTGAGGCGTGCGGTGCGCACCTCGTCGCGTGCGGCGGCACCCGCCCCGGTCAGGGAGACGCTGACCGAGCGCGGATCACGCTCGTGCGGCGACACCGCGACCAGGCCGGCCCTCGCGAGCCGGGACACCTGCCTGCTGGCCGTCGGCTTGCTGACGCCGAGCTTGAACGTCAACGAGGTCAGCGAGTGCGGCCCCTCCTCGTCGAGCAGCATCAGCACCGGGTACGTGTACCGGTCCACGGCGTCGTTCGGGCCGTAGCCGTGTGACCAGACCGACTCCATGGTGCGCCGGACGAGCAGGGTGATCTGCTTCTCCAGGCTGTGCAGGGAGTCGTCGGGATCCGCACGCGTCGCCGTGGCGGCCCCTCCCGAGGTCGTGTGCGCGCTAATCGGACGTTCCGGACGTTCTCCCATGCCCGAAGAGTACACGCGTTGCGAGTTGCAACGTTGCAAGGTGGAATGCCGTTACGACCCGTTAACAAACGAGGGAGGCTTCCGCCCTGTGTGTGGAATCTGCGGCTGGATCGACTACCGGCACGACCTGGGCTCCGACGAGCACGCCAGGACACTCGCCGCGATGAACCAGACGATGAGCTGCCGTGGCCCTGACCAGGAGGGAATCTGGACCGGCGGCCCCGCGGCGCTCTGCCACCGGCGCCTCGCCGTGATCGACATCGAGGGCGGGCGACAGCCGATGTCCCTCGACGACGACGGTGCCGCGGCGGGGGGCTCCACGCTGCACATGGTCTACAGCGGTGAGACATACAACTTCCGGGAGCTCCGCGCCGAGCTCGAGTCGGCCGGCCACCGGTTCCGCACGGCCAGCGACACCGAGGTGGTGCTGCGCGGGCACCGCGAGTGGGGCCGGAGCGACCCGCGCGACGTCGCGCGCCGGCTGAACGGGATGTTCGCCTACGCCCTGTGGGACACCGCGACCGAGGAGCTGGTGCTGGTCCGCGACCGGCTCGGCGTCAAGCCGCTCTACTACTACCCCACCCCGCACGGTGTGCTGTTCGGCTCCGAGCCGAAGGCGATCCTGGCGAACGCGGAGGCCGAACGCGTCGTCGACATGGACGGTCTGCGCCGCGCGCTGGCCTGGGTGCACGACCCGTCGAACGCCGTGTTCCGCGGCATGCGCGAGGTCCCGCCGGGCTTCGTCGTGCGGATCTCGCGCCAGGGCGTCCGCGAGGAGCGCTACTGGCAGCTCGAGGACACCGGGCACACCGACGACGTCCCGACGACCGTGCAGCACGTGCGTGACCTGCTCGACGACACGGCCAAACGCCAGCTGATCGCGGACGTGCCGCTGTGCACGCTGCTCTCCGGCGGGCTCGACTCGTCGGCGCTGACCGCGATGGCCGCGAACCACCTGCGCGACGAGGGCCGCGGGAAGGTCCGCTCGTTCGCCGTCGACTTCGCGGGCTACGCGGAGAACTTCCAGGCCGACGACGTCCGCGGCACGCCGGACACGCCGTACGTGCACGAGGTCGCCGAGTTCGTCGGCACCGACCACCGGGACATCCTGCTGCACACCGAGGACATGATGGACCCGGCGGTGCGGGCCGCCGCCCTGTACGCACGGGACCTGCCCGCCGGCATCGGTGACATGGACACGTCGCTGTACCTGCTGTTCAAAGCCGTGCGCGAGGAGTCGACGGTCGCGCTGTCCGGTGAGTCGGCGGACGAGGTGTTCGGCGGCTACCGCGACTTCCACGACCAGGACACAGTCGCCGCGGACACGTTCCCGTGGCTGGCCGGGCGCATGATGAACCACGACGCCACGGACCCGGGGCTGTTCAACCGGACCCTGTTCGAGAAGCTCGACGTCGCCGGCTACGTCGACGACCAGTACCGCACGGCACTCTCCGAGGTGCCGGAGCTGACCGGTCCGGCGGCGAAGGATCCGCACGAGCGCCGGATGCGCGAGATCTGTTACCTGTACCTGACCCGGTTCCTGCCGAACCTGCTCGACCGCAAGGACCGGATGAGCATGGCCGTCGGGCTCGAGGTGCGGGTGCCGTTCTGCGACCACCGGCTCGTCGAGTACGTGTTCGGCACGCCGTGGGCGCACAAGACGTTCGACGGCCGGGAGAAGTCGCTGCTGCGGCACGCGACGAAGGACCTGCTGCCGGAGTCGGTGGTCAACCGCGTGAAGAGCCCGTACCCGTCCACCCAGGACGAGGGCTACGAGAAGTCGTTGCGCGACAGGGTCACCCAGATCCTGTCGAAGGGCGAGGACGCCCCGGTGGCCCCGCTCGTCGACATGAACGCGGTCCGCGAGCGTCTGGACTCGGCGTCCAGCCACGAGCAGAACAACATCGGCAAGCGGATGCAGCTGGAGCGGATCATCGACCTGGACGCCTGGTTGGCCGACTACCAGGTGGAGCTCAACGTCTGATCGTTCCCGGGAATCGGTGCGGGTGGGGTCCGCGTTGGCCGTGACATGGGCCTCACCCGCACCGACGGACCGCTGTCCCCGTACGCGCCGAAGACCGTCAACTATGTGATCGACGGACCGGCGCACAAGCTGCTGATGCACCCGTTCCCGCGCCGGGTGCGCGCCGAGTTCGCCGGGCGCACCGTGCTCGACACGACCGAGGGGCAGCTCGTCCACGAGTCGAACCTGCTGCCGGTCCTGTACGTCCCGACATCGGATCTGGACGCGTCCGCGCTGGTCGACACCGACCACACCACGCACTGCCCCTTCAAGGGCGACGCGACGTACCGCTCGCTGCAGGTCGGCGACCGGGTCGCGGACAACGCCGTCTGGACCTACCCGGAGCCCACGCCGGACGCGCAGTGGTTGCGCGGGTACTCGGCGCTGTACTGGAACTCCGCGGACGCCTGGTACGACGAGGACGAGCAGGTCTTCGCCCACCTCACCGACCCCTACACGCGGATCGACGTGCGCCCGACGCGCCGCCACGTCGTCGTGAAGCACGGGGACACCGTGCTCGCCTCGTCGGAGGCGCCGGTGGTGCTGTCCGAGACCGGGCTGAGGAACCGCTGGTACCTCGCACCCGAGGACGTCCGGGTCCCGTTGCGCCCCAGCACGACGCGGATGCGCTGCCCGTACAAGGGCGAGTCGTCGTACTGGAACCTGGACCTGCCGGACGGCACCGAGATCCCGGACGCGGCCTGGAGCTACCCGGACCCGCTTCCGGAGTCGTCACGGATCGCCGGGCTGCTGAGCTTCACCGACGGCGAGTCCACCGGCATCACGATCGAGGCCGACGGCCGCCCCGCCTGACCGCTCTCCACGCCGTCTCCGGCGCATGATCGGGAACTCGGCAGCCCTGACGGACAGTTCTGTCCGGCGACGCTGCCGGGAACCCGATCATCCCCGGGCCGGGTGCCGGTGTGGTGAGGTGGGCCCGTGACGACCGTGCCCACCGGTGACCCGGTCGCCGCGGCGGCAACCGCGGCGATCCACGAGGGCCGGGTCGACGACCTGCGCGCGCTCCTGGCGTCGCACCCCGGGCTGGCGACCGTACGGCTCGGGTCCGACGAGCCCGGCGCGATGTCCAGGACGCTGTTGCACGTCGCGACGGACTGGCCGGGTCACTTCCCGCGGGTCGGCGACACGATCGCGGTGCTCGTCGAGTCCGGTGCCGACGTCGACGGCCGGTTCGCCGGTCCGCACGAGGAGACTCCGCTGCACTGGGCGGCGAGCTCCGACGACGTCGAGGCCCTGGACGCGCTGCTCGACGCGGGCGCGGACATCGACGCGCCGGGCGCCGTGCTCGGCGGCGGCGGCCCGATCGCCGACGCCCGCGGCTTCAAGCAGTGGGCGGTGGCCGCGCGGCTGGTCGAGCGCGGTGCGGCGACGACGTTGATGGACGCCGCCACGCTCGGCCTCGACGACCGCGTCGCCGCCTACCTGGCCGCCACCCCCGCCCCGTCCGGTGAGGAGATCGACCTCGCGTTCTGGGGCGCCTGCCACGGGGCGCGCCGCACGACGGCGGAGCTGCTCCTCGACGCCGGGGCGGACCCGAACCGCGTTCCCCCCTGGTCGGAGGGGACGCCCCTGGACGCCGCGCTGGAGGACGGCCCGTCCGAGCTCGTCTACTGGCTGCGCGGGCGCGGCGCCCGCTCGGTGGTGGACCCCGCTTAGGGCCCGGTCACCGACCTTGATCACCGACCTCGGAGGAGACCGTTCGTCGAGCGAACGGCCCACGCCACGACCGGCGATCATGGTCCGACGGACGTCCCGGGTTCGGCGACCCACTCCCCGTGATCGATGGATGAGGAGCGAGGCATTCGCCACGCGAACGCCTCGCTCCAGAAAACGCGATCATGGACTCGGCGGAGCTGACTCGCGCCACTGCCCCGGGGCAGCAGGGCGCGCCGTCAGTCCTCGTCGGCGACGAGCAGGGCCTCCAGCGCGGGGAGCGCCGCGTCCAGGGCCGCGCGCTGGGCGTCGTCGAGACGGTCCAGGCGACGGGCGATCAGCGCGGTCCGGTGGCTGCGCATCTCCTGCAGGCGGGTGCGCCCGGTGTCCGAGATGCTGATCAGGACGCCCCGCGCGTCGCCCGGGTCGGGGGCGCGCACCACCAGGCCCTGCTCCTCCAGCGCGGTGAGCACGCGGGACATCGTCGGCGCCGTCACGGCCTCCCGACGGGCGAGCTCGGAGAGCCGCAGCGGGCCGTGCAGCTCGACCGTGACCAGCGTGGACAGCTGCAACGGGGGTAGCGACTCGCTGTCGTCGATCCGGATGCGCCGGTTCAACCGGCCCACGGCGAGACGCAGCCGTGCCGCCAGCTCGTCGTCCGCCGATTCGAACCTGCTGGTCACGGTCCCCGTCCCGACGTTGCCGCCCATCCGCACATGGTGCCAAACCGCGGTCAGAGCTTGCGCAGGCGCACCCGTGTGATGTTGTGGTCGGGTCCCTTGGACAGCACCAGGCTGGCCCGGCTGCGGGTCGGCAGGATGTTCTGGGTCAGGTTCGGCGCGTTGATCTCGTCCCAGATCGACTGCGCGCGAGCGACGGCCGCCTCGTGGTCCAGCTCGGCGTAGCGGCGGAAGTACGACTGCGGATCCCGGAACGCGGTCTGGCGCAGCCGCAGGAACCGCTCCACGTACCAGCGCCGCACGTCGGCGGTCGCGGCGTCCACGTAGACCGAGAAGTCGATGAAGTCGCTGACCGTCAGCGCACCGGACGTGGCGGGCTGCAGCACGTTCAGGCCCTCGATCACGACGATGTCCGGGCTCTGCACGATCGTCGTCTCGTCCGGGACGATGTCGTAGACGAGGTGCGAGTACACCGGCGCCGTCACCTCGGGTCGCCCGCCCTTGATCTCGGAGACGAACCGGAGGAGCTTGCGCCGGTCGTAGGACTCCGGGAAGCCCTTGCGGGACATCAGCCCGCGCCGTTCCAGCTCGGCGTTCGGGTAGAGGAACCCGTCGGTCGTGACGAGCTCGACGCGCGGGTGCTGGGGCCAGCGGGCGAGCAGCAGGCGCAGCAGGCGGGCGGTGGTCGACTTGCCGACCGACACCGACCCGGCGATCCCGATCACGAACGGCGTCCGCGCCGTCGTGCCGCCGAGGAAGCGCCGGTAGGCGCGGTAGAGCCGCCCGCCCTCCTCGACGTGCAGGTTCAGCAGCCGGGACAGCGGGAGGTAGACCTCGCGGACCTCGTCGAGGTCGACGAAGTCGCCGAAGCTGCGCAGCTGCTCGAGCTCGTCGGCGGTCAGCGGCAGCCGGGTGGACGCGGCCAGCTGCGCCCAGGCGGCGCGGTCGAAGTCCACGAACGGCGACGCGTGGCCCTTGGCCAGGCCCGTGGGCCGGTCTCCGTTGACGGACGCGCCGACCGGGCCGCTCACTGCGTCACCGAGGTGACCGGAACGCGCCGGCCATGGGGCGGGGCCGGATCCGACGTCGCTTCCGTGCGGGCCGTCATGGCCATCCAACCTAGACCGTTCGGGCACGGATGACCGGGGTGACCTCGCTCGCATCCCGGACGACCGGCCGAGCCCGCCGGGCGATGTGTCCGGACCGGCGTATCGTTGCTCGACGACCGGGATCCGTACCGGAAATCCAGGAGTGTCCGTGCCCGTACCGGTTCGTCCGGCCGGAGTCCCGCGGTGACCGTGCTGTTCTCGGTGCTGGGGCTACTGGCCGTCGCCGCCCTCACGCTCGGCACCGCGGTGTCCGTCGCGTCCGAGTTCTCGCTGACCGCGCTGGAGCGCAGCCAGGTGGACGCGCACGTCGCGCACGTCGGCGACCGCCGCGCCCGTTCCGTGCAGCGCGCGCACCGCTCGCTGTCGTTCCAGCTGTCCGGTAGCCAACTCGGGATCACCGTCACGACGCTGGCCACGGGCTACATCGCCGAGCCCGCCATCGCCGAGCTGCTCGGCCCCGGCCTCGAGGCCACCGGTGTCCCCACCGGACTGTCCACCGCCATCGCCACGGCGCTCTCGCTGGTGATCGCGACGGCACTGTCCATGGTGTTCGGCGAGCTGGTGCCGAAGAACCTGGCGATCGCGCACCCGCTCGGCGTCGCCCGCGCCGTCGTCTGGCTCCAGGCCGGGTTCGCGTCCGCGTTCCGGTGGCTGATCAACGGGCTGAACGGGACCGCGAACGCGATCGTCCGCAGGCTCGGAGTGGAGCCAGCCGAGGAGCTGCGTTCGGCGCGGTCGCCGCACGAGCTCTCGTCGCTGGTCCGCTCCAGCGCCGAGCACGGGACGATCGACCCGGGCACCGCGGCGTTGCTGGACCGCTCGCTGCGGTTCACCGACCGGGTCGCCGACGAGCTGATGACTCCCCGCGTGCGGGTCGAGACGATCGACGCGGACGACACCGTCACCGAGCTGATGGCGCTCTCGCGGCGCAGCGGCTTCTCCCGCTTCCCCGTCCAGGACGGCGACCCGGACGCGATGCTCGGGCTCGTGCACGTCAAGCAGGCGTTCGGCGTGCGGCCGGAAGCCCGTGCGACGACGGCGGTGCGGGACCTGGCGCTGCCGGTCGAGACGGTCCCCGGCTCCCTCGACGGCGACGAGCTGATGGCCCGGCTGCGCGACTCCGGCCTGCAGATGGCCGTCGTCGTCGACGAGTACGGCGGCACCGCGGGCCTCGTGACGCTCGAGGACCTGATCGAGGAGATCGTCGGCGACGTCCGCGACGAGCACGACCGGGCCGAACAGGCCAGGGTGCGCGCGAGCGTGCCCGGCACGTGGATCGTGTCCGGGCTGCTGCGCGCCGACGAGCTGGCCGAGGCGACCGGGTTCGTGATGCCCGACGGCGACTACGAGACGCTCGCCGGGTTCGTGCTGACCCGCCTGGGGCGGATCCCGGACGTCGGGGACCGGGTCGAGGAACAGGGGTGGACGCTGACCGTGCTGCGCCGTGACCGCAACCGGGTGGCCGAGCTGCGGTTGCAGGCGGGCGCCCGCACGCCGGTCGCGGCGGGAGAGCGTGAGGGGGCACGCCGTGAGCGGTGACCTGGTCGCGCTGCTGGGCGCCGTCGCGCTACTGGCGGCCAACGCGTTCTTCGTCGGCGCCGAGTTCGCGTTGATCTCGGCGCGCAAGGACCGGCTGGAGGCGATGGCCGAGAGCGGATCGGCGGGCGCGCGCACCGTGCTCGGCGCGTCGGCGGACCTGTCCCGGATGCTGGCCGCGTCCCAGCTCGGCATCACGATCGCGTCGCTGCTGCTGGGCCGGCTCGGCGAGCCCGCCGTCGCGCACCTGATCGAGGCGCCGCTCGACGCCGTCGGGATCCCGGAGTCGCTCCTGCACCCGATCGCGTTCGCGGTCTCGCTGGTGCTCGTCGTGATCGCGCACATGCTGCTCGGCGAGATGGTGCCGAAGAACATCGCGATCGCCGGGCCGGAGCGCGCGGCGATCCTGCTGGTGCCGCCGTTCCTGATCTGGACGACGATCGCCCGCCCGTTCATCGACCTGTTCAACTGGATGGCGAACTCGACGCTGCGGCTGATGCGGGTGGAGCCGAAGGACGAGCTGGAGTCCGCGTTCACGTCCGGCGAGCTGTCCGAGATGATCGCCGACTCACGGCGGGAGGGCCTGCTCGACGACGAGGAGTCCAGCCGGATCGTGCGGACGCTCTCGTCGGCCGAGGCGACGGTCGCCGACGTCGCCGTCCCGACCGAGGCGCTCGTCACGCTGCCGGCGCGCCCGACGGTCGACCAGCTCACCGCGGCCGTCGCCGAGACCGGGTTCTCCCGGTTCCCGGTCCGCGGCCCGGAGGGGCGGCTCACCGGTTACCTGCACGTCAAGGACGTGCTCGACCTGGCCGACGGCTCCGGCATCGTGATCCCGCCACAGCGGATCCGGAGCCTGCCCGAGGTGTCCGCCGACGACCGCCTGGACGTCGCGATGTCGGCGCTGCGCGCGGCGCGGGCGCACCTGGCCCGCAGCGTCGACCGCGACGGGCGCACGATCGGCCTGGTGACGATGGAGGACCTGACCGAGGCCTACGTCGGTACGGTCCGGGACGCGACGCACGCCGGCGAGCCGTGACTGTCGCGCTCGCCGAACTGGCCGAGTCCGAGTGGCGCGACGCCGCCGCCCGGCACCGGGAACGGATGGGGCGCTGGACGGCGCCGCACCGGGAGCGCCGCCGCCGCGGTGAGGCGCACCCGGTGCGGGACTTCCTGTTCACCTACTACTCGCACCGCCCGGCGAAGCTCGAGCAGTGGGACCCGGGTCCCGGAGTCCGGCTGCTCGGCGACGCGAGCGGGTTCCTGGACCGGCCGGGCTACCGCATCGACGGGGACGCCGTCGTGTTCGACCCGGACCGTGCACCGGACCGGCTGCGCGCCACGGCGGGCTTCCTGCACGGCCTGCTGACCGCGACGGCGTCGCGCGCACCCCGGCTCGGGTGCTTCGGCCTGCACGAGTGGGCGATGGTGTACCGCACCGACGCTCCCCGGCACGGGTCGGTGCCGCTGCGTCTCGGCGCGGCCGGCACGGACGCCGTCGTCGAGGAGCTCGACGTGCACTGCACGCACTACGACGCGTTCCGGTTCTTCACCGAGGCGGCCCGTCCGCACAACGCGCTGGAGCCGACCCGGGAGCGACAGACCGAGCTGGAACAGCCCGGGTGCCTGCACGCCACGATGGATCTCTACAAGTGGGCCTACAAGCTGGCGCCCGCCTGCCCGTCGGAGCTCGTCGGGGACTGCTTCGCACTGGCCCATGACGTGCGCGAGCTGGACATGCGGGCCAGCCCGTACGACCTGGCCGCACACGGGTACGCCCCGGTGCCGATCGAGACCCCGGCCGGGCGCGCCGAGTACGTGCGCGCCCAGGCCGGGTTCGCCGGGCGGGCCGCGCCGCTGCGGGCGCGGTTGATCGACCTGTGCGAGCTGCTGCTCAGGCCGTGACGAGCTCGTCCAGCACGCCACTGCGCGCCGAGGCGACGAGGTCGGCGAGCTGGTCGGTGCTCATCCGGATCTCCTGCCCGAAGTCGTCGGTGATCACGATGCGCTTGTCCGGCGCGGCCTGCTCGTCGACGTACAGCTCGGGGCAGCCGCAGTTGCAGCTCCCGCAGAACGTGGCGATGTGACGCACGGTTCGGGCTCCTCCCGGGTCGGTGACCTGTCGGAGAGTGGTCGCCCGGTGGCGGGCGGGAGTTCCCCGGGTCAGCCCTTCGTGGCCGTCACGAGGTCGCTGGAGAACTCCGTGCCGTCCGGCATCGGGCCGAGCTCGCGCCCGTAGCCGCGGGCGACGTCCGGGCTGTGCCGGGTCGCGACGTCCCAGCCCAGCTCGTCCAGCCTGCGCGCGGCGGGGGTGCGCTCCTCGGGAGAGGCCAGCACGGCCGGGTCCACGCCGAACGGCGCGGTCAGCGCCGCCATGCCGCGGTGGTGGCCGAGCATCCCGATCGCGTCCGCGAAGTGCTCGGCGGCGATCACGCTGCCGGGTGCGCTGAGCTGGTCGATCGTGCGCAGGAGCTGCTCCTGCGCGTCGGCCGGAAGGAACGGCAGGAGCCCTTCGGCGAGCCAGGCCGTCGGCTTCGACGGGTCGTGGCCGGACGCGCGCAGGGCCGCGGCCCAGTCGTCGCGCAGGTCCACGCCGACGACGCGACGGTCGCAGGTCGGGCGCCCGTCGTGGGCGTCGACGACCTCGTCCTTGAACTCCATGACACCGGACTGGTCGATCTCGAACACGGTGACCGACGGGCCCCACACGAGCCGCAGCGCTCGGGCGTCCAGGCCCGCGGCGAGCAGCACGACCTGGTGCACCCCGTCGGCGACGGCCCGGTCGAGGACCGTGTCGAAGAACCGCGACCGCACGCCCTGGTAGCTGGTCATCATCGTCCAGAAGGCGTCGACCTCGTCCTGCACGCCCGGGGCCGGGTCGGACAGCTCCCAGGTCTGGTCCGGACGCACCGGGACGGTCGACGGCGGCTCGGCGGCGGCGACGAAACGGGCCGCCCACGGGTCGTCCACCAGCGGACGGTCCTGGTGTCCCTCGACGGCCCGCCCGGCCGCCACCAGCAGCGCCGTGAAGCCGATGCTGCTGACGATGTCCCACTGCTCGTGCTGATCACTCATCGGTGCTCCCCGGCGCTCGACGTCCTTGATCCATATCGATCGTCGGTGAACGTCGACTCGGACGCCGGGCCGACGTCCGAGATGCCGGGATTCAACCCAGCGTGATCGTTGTCACACGAAGTGTCAGCGTCGTCTCAGCGCTTCTCCACGAAGAAGTCCAGCTCCGGATCGTCCCCGCCGCCGTAGCCGGACAGGTCGGTGACTCCGGACTCGGCCAGCGCGTCCTCGTCGATGAGGACGCGGCCGGTCGGGAGGGCCGGATCGGTGAGCAGCGCGACGGCGGCGTCGGCCATGATCTCCGGGCTCCGCGCCTTCGACGCCGCCTCCTCGCCGCCGAGCAGGTTCACGACGGCGGCCGTCGCGATCGTCGTCTGCGGCCAGAGGCAGTTCGCCCGCACCGAACCGGCGAACTCGGCCGCGAACCCGAGGGTCAGCAGTGTCATGCCGTACTTGGAGAGCATGTAGGGCGGGAACCTGCCGAGCCACGCCGGGTCGAGGTTGATCGGCGGGGACAGCGTCAGGATCTGCGCGTCGGAGGACTTCTGCAGGTGCGGCAGGCAGGCCCTGGTGAGCAGGTAGGTGCCG
Organism: Pseudonocardia endophytica; assembly: GCF_004339565.1. Taxonomy (GTDB): domain Bacteria; phylum Actinomycetota; class Actinomycetes; order Mycobacteriales; family Pseudonocardiaceae; genus Pseudonocardia; species Pseudonocardia endophytica. The sequence goes on along the minus strand of NZ_SMFZ01000002.1, from coordinate 3,491,376 downwards.
CGCGAGTTGATCGACTGCATCAGGTCGTAGCGCTTGGGCGTGACCTCGGCGGTGCCCGTGAGGTTCAGCGCGCTCGCGTTGTTGATCACGATGTCGACGCCGCCGAACGACTCGACGGCGGTGGCGACGGCGCGTTCGACGTCGGCCTCCTCGCGCACGTCACCGACGACCGCGACGGCCCTGCCGCCCGCCTGCTCGATCTCCGCGACGGCGGTGTGCACGGTGCCGGGCAGGCGCTCGTCGGGCTGGTCGGTCTTGGCCAGGATGACCGCGTTCGCGCCCTGGCGGGCGGCCGCGAGCAGGATGGCCAGACCGATGCCACGGCTCCCGCCGGACATCACGATCGTGCGGCCCTGCAGGGTCGGGCGGGCGTCGTCGCTCATGGGGGCACCGTAACAGTCAGCGCTGACTGTCCAGTCCGGCTCAGTGCCGGAGATGGGTCACACGCGCGGACCGCAACCGGTTCAGCGCTGCGGCGATCTCGTGGCGGCGCGGCAGCGCGAAGTCCGACAGCGCGCCGTGCGCGAGGCTCTCCAACCCGTCCTCGACGACGTCGCGGTCCAGCCCGTCGAGCACCTCGGCGACGCTCCGCTCGCCGTCCAGCAGGTTCGTCCGCACGGCGTGCGCCAGCGCCATCCCGACGCCGGTGACCTGCGAGGAGTCGGCGAGCTGGGCGACCGCGGACAGGTCGACGTCGTCGGCGCCGAACGTCAGCCGGGCCGTCCCTCGGGCGGTGACCTTGCGCCGCCCGCGCACCTCGGGGTCGACCGACGACGGGTCGACCACCCGGTGCGTCACCGGCGGGAACCCGGTGTGCTCGGCGGCCCGCTCCCCCGCCGCCGCGGCGGCCACCTCGTGCGCCCGCGCGGTGATCTCGTCGGCGCGGTAGGCGTCCATCAGGATCACCGTGTCGGCCTTGTCGAGGTAGTCCCCGGACCCGCCCATCACGAGCACGGTGGACACGCCGAGCTCCTCGTACAGCGGCCGGACGCGGTCCACGAACGGCACCAGCGGCTCGCGCTCCGGGGAGATCAGCCGCTGCATCCGCGCGTCGCGGATCATCACGTTCGTCGCCGACGTGTCCTCGTCGATCAGCAGCACGTCGGCGCCCGCCTCCAGCGCCTCGACGGTGGAGGCGGCCTGCGAGGTGGAGCCGGACGCCGCCGTCGTCGAGAAGTCGTCGGTCGGCTTGCCGTTCGGCAGGTGCGAGACGAACGCGCTGACGTCGACGCGGGTGACGCCGCGCTCGTCCTCGGCGCGGATCTTCACGGCGTCCGGCCGGGTCACGGTCCGCTCGCGGCCGTCGGCGGGCACGTGGTCGTACACGCCGGTCTCCAGCGCGCGCAGGAGCGTCGACTTGCCGTGGTAGCCGCCGCCGACGATCAGCGTGACGCCCTCCGGGACGCCCATGCCGTCGACCGGGCCGCTGTGCGGCGTGTCCAGCGTGACCCGCAGCGACGCCGGGGATGCGAACGGGACGGCGTCGCCCAGCGGGCGGTCGTCGACACCGCTGCGGCGCGGCAGCACGGCACCGTCCGCGACGAACCCGACGAGCCCACGGTCGGCGAGCTGCCCGCGCAGCGCCCTCGCGTCTTCCACGGTGTGCACGAACCGTCGACCCGCGTCGCGATCCACGTCGGACCAGCGCAACGCCGTGCGGACGGCGTCCGGCAGGTCGCCGGTGAGCGTCCGGGCCGCCTTGTGCCCGGCGATCCGCCGCCCGTTGCCCGGGAACGGCGCGCCCAGCTGCACCGTCACGGTCCCGTCCGGATCCACCCGGATCGCGCTGCGCTCCAGCACCTCCTGCCGTCCGGCGTCCACCGTGACCGGGGTGCCGGACAGCGCGTCGCGCAGCGCGCGGGCCAGGAAGCCGCCGAGCGCGCGGCGGCGCACGTCGTTGTCGCGCAGGTCCTCCGGGAGCTCGGCGGACTCCGGGGGCACGACGACCCGCAGCCGCGACGGCGGCGCGAACGGGTCCGACTGCACCCTGCGGACCTCGAGGGAGAACCCGTCCATCTCCCATGTGCCGGCCAGGCTCTTGTAGCGGCCGTAGCTCGCGCCGTCGAGCCGGTGCAGCGACGACGCGAACGCGTCCGTGTCGCCCAGGGTGCGGGTCATCGGTCGTGGGCTCCTCTCGTCCGGTGGGCGCGGGTGCGCGTCGGGGCGTTCCCGCTCCGACGCGTCCCAATCCTCCCGGTTCCCCGCTACCGCGCCCGCAACGTCGCGATCTCCAGCTGGTCGCCGGGCGGCGTTCCCGCGCAGCCGGTGCCCTTGCGGACGACGATCAGCGACGCGGTGTCGCCCGGCGGGTAGACCCGCAGCCCGTTGGACGGTGCGGGTCGGCATGCGGCCGCGTCGTAGTTCTGCACGTTCGTCAGCTTCAGGTCCGCGCCCGCCGACCCACCCGGCGCCAGCCGGACGTCGCCACCGCGCGGTCCGACCATCGCCGCCGACGGCCCGAGCTGGAACAGTCCGGATCCCTGCGTGTAGGAGACGCCAGGGAACCCGCGCAGCGTGCACGTCCGGCCGCTCGTGTTCGTGAGCACCAGCTCCTGGTGCACCGACCCGGCCGCGCCCTCGGCCTTCCCCAGGGAGGCCTTCAGCTCGGGTGTGGTGCAGCGGGTCGCCGCCGCACCGCCGCCCTGGCCACCACTACCCTGTCCGCCGCCGGAACCCGTCCCGTCCCGGGTCGGCTCCGCACCGGCCACGGGACTGGATGGCGCCGACGTCTCCGTCGGTGGTGCCGTCGTCTCCGGTGGCGCGGCCGCCGTCGAGGACGCGCCGCCCCCGTTCGGCCACTCCGGGCCGTCGCTCCCGCATCCGGCCAGCGCCACGACGGCCAGCGCGGCGGCCGCGATCCCGGCCAGCGTCCTGCCAGTGCATGTCATCGCTCTCCCCCGATCGTCGATGTCCTGCAACGGATAAGACGTCCGAGGCGGCTGTGGGTTGCGTATGACAACGATTCCCCGACGTAACGGCAGCGGGTCCGGCGCGAGTGAGTGTCCGACGTGGAGCGGGCCGGGGAGCGGACATGGACGTGCGCACGAGCGCACCGGCGGCGGTGGCCGGGATGGTCGGGCGGACCGACGACCTGGTCAGGCTGTGCCGTGCGACGGGCCGGGAGCGGCTCGTGACGGTCACCGGGCCGGGTGGGTGCGGCAAGACCCGGCTGGTGTTCGAGGCGGTCTCCACGGGGGGCGCCGGCGGCGTCGTCGAGCTCGCCGGGACGGGTCCGCACGCCGACCCGGCCGCCGCCGTGCTCGCCGCATGCGGGTTCCGCGAGGAGCCGGGCCGGGCCGCGGTCGACGTGCTCTGCGACCGGCTCGCCCGCGCTCCGCGGACGGTGGTCCTGGACAACTGCGAGCACCTGCGGGGCGCCGTCGCGGCACTCGTCGCGGAGCTGCTCGGACGGTGCGCGGAGCTCCGGGTCGTCGCCACCAGCCGGGTACCGCTCGGCGTGCCGGGCGAGGTCGTGCTGACGCTGTCCGGTCTGGATCCCGCGGGTGACGGCGCCGACCTGTTCCTGGAGCGCGCCCGCCGGGTGCAGCCGTCGCTGCCCGACGACGGGCCGACGCGCGCCACGGCGGTGGCGATCTCCGAGATGGCCGACGGGCTGCCGCTGGCGATCGAGCTCGCCGCGGCGCACGCCCGGTCGCTGCCGCTGGACGGGATCCGCGACGGGATGGCCGACCGGCTCCGCTTCCTGCGGGCACGCAACGGCACGACCGCCGGGCGGCACTCGTCGCTGCTGTCCTCGCTGGACTGGAGCGCCGAGCTCGTCGGGGCGCCCGCGCGATCGGCGCTGTGCGCGCTGGCGCTGCTCGACGGGCGGTTCGAGCTCGACGCCGCGCTGGCCGCGACCGGCGACCGCGAGGCGCTCGAGGCACTCGTCGACCACTGCCTGGTGCGCTTCGACGCCGCCGACGGGCGATACCTCCTGCTGGACACCGTGCGGGCCTACGGGCTGGACGGTCTCGACGACGCCGGCAGGCGGCACGCCCTCGACGGCCTCCTGGCATGGGCCGCTCGCCTGGCCGGCGACGTCCGCGCCGGACTGGAACGCGCCGATCCGGACGCGCTGCGACGCGTGGACCGCGCGGACGCGGCGCTGTGCAGCGTGCTCGACCGGTCGCTGGAGACCGGCGTCGGCCGTGACGTCGCGGCCGCGATCGCCACCGACATGGCGTTCGGCTGGTCGCTGCGCGGGCGGTGCGCGGAGGGTCTGTCCCGGACGACCCGCCTGGTCGCGACGCTGGACCCGGTGCCGCCCGGTCTCGCATGGGCGCACGGGTTCCTGGCCCTCTACGCGGGCGACGTCGACACCGGCCTGGCGTTCTCCGAGCAGGCCGTGCGGACCGGCGGGGACCGGGTCAGGGCCCGCGCGTTGATCGTGCTGGGCATGGTGCAGGCGTTCGTCGACCCGGCCGGGGCCGAACCGGTGCTCGCCGACGCCGAAGCCGCCGCCGCGGCGGCGGGTGACGACTGGGGACAGGTCGAGGCCGCGCAGATCCGGGCGTACACCCACGTCCACCGGTCCTCCGGCGCGGCCGCGCTGCGCTGCGCGGACGGCGTGCTGCCGGTGCTGGAACGGATGGGGCACGGCCAGCTCGCGGCGTGGGACGCGGCGATCCGGGCCGACGTCGCGGAGGCGGCGGGCCGTTACCCGGAGGCGCTGCGGGAGGGCTACCGCGGACTGGAGGCCGCGACGACCGTGGGCGAGCCGGTCAGCGCGGCCGGATCGTGGATCCCGCTGCTGCGTGCCCTGGTCGCCGTCGGGGACGTCGAGCAGGCCGGCCGCGTGCTCGACGACGGTCTCCGCTTCTTCGACGCGCATCCCGGGCTCGGCATCGACGGCTTCGTGTCGATCGGCACCGCGCTGGTGGCCTCGGCCGGCCCGGCGGCCGAGGCCGTCGACGCCGCGGCGGCCGCGGCGCAGTGCCCCGGCATGGTGCCGGTCGGGGCGGCCGAGGTGGGTCTCCTGCTGGGCGTGGCCCGGCTGCGCTCCGGCGATCCGTGCGGTGCACGGCGGGCCGCGGCGGAGGCCGCCGATGCGGCGCGGTCGCTGGGGCACCGGGGCTTCGTCGCCGTGGCGGACATGGTCGTCGCCGCGGCGGCGCGGGCGGAGGGCGGCACCGTCCCGCTCTCGGTGTTCGACCTGCTCGGCTCGATCCACGACGTCGGCCTGCGTCCTCTGGTCCCGGACGCGCTCGACCTCGTCGCAGCCCTGCACCGGGACGCCGGACGCGATCCCGCCGCCGCCCGGCTGCACGCCGCCGCGACCCACCTGCGGGCGGCTCTCGGCGTCGTCGCGAGCCCCCTGGCGCGCACGCTCGCGCCGCCGCCGGAGTGGTCGGCCGCCCCGGAGCTGGCCGGCGCACGGGCGGAGGGCGCGCGGTTCGGGGAGGCGGGCGCGGTCGGCTACGCGCGGAGGGCCAGGGGCCGGCGCGGGCGGCCGAGGGCGGGCTGGGACAGCCTGACCCCGACCGAGCGCGACGTCGTCGCGCTGGTGGCCACCGGCCGGTCGAACGCCGAGATCGGGGCGAGCCTGCTCGTCTCCCCCGGCACCGTCCGGACCCACCTGCGCAGCGTGTTCGCCAAGCTCGGGGTGACCAGCCGGACCGAGCTGGCGGCACGCGCCGCACAGGCCGGGTCGTAGGTTCCCTCTGCCGTGCGGCAGATGTTCACGCGACCGCGTCTCCCTAACGTCGCCGCCATGACGACACTTCGTGAGCACCCCAACGCCGTCCTGGTCCGTGAGCGGTTCGCCGCTCTGAACGCGGGCGACGTCGCCCCGTTCTACGACGCGGTCCGCGAGGACTTCCACAACGTCAACGACATCGGCGCCGGACCGTGGCACGAGAACCACGGCCGCGACGCGTTCTTCGGGTTCTTCGCCGACTTCGCGGGCCTCTTCGACGACGAGCCGTTCGGGCAGGAGGTGCTCGACGTCCTCGGCTGGGACGACCGGGTCCTGACGATCGTGCGGGAGACCGGCGTCGCCCAGGGGCAGCGCTTCGACAACCGGGCGCTCTACGTGCTCGGTGTGGACCCCGACGGGCGGTACACGTCGCTGTACACGACGGACATGGACCAGGAGACGATCCGCCGCTTCTGGGCCGGCGTCGCGCTGCCCGCGTCCGCGCCGGCCTGGGACGGCGCCGCGGTCGTGTGACGGTCCCGGCGCGCCGTGGCACACTCACGCCCCCACGTCGGAGCCCGACGGCCGCGGATCCCCGCGGGTCGTCGTCGTTCGTCCCGGGAGGACGCCCGTGCCCGCTCGCCGTGACGGCACTCCGCCCCGCTGGCTCAGGCCGACGAACCGTGTCCTGATGACGCTCAAGCGTCTCGGGGTCGGGAGCATGAAGGAGCTTCCGGTGCTCACGCTGCCCGGGCGGCGCAGCGGGCAGCCGCGCCGGACGCCGGTGTCCGTGCTGGAGTTCGAGGGCGGGCGCTACCTGCTCTGCGGCTACCCGACGGCCGAGTGGCCGCGCAACGCCCGCGCCAACGGCAACCGCGGGACGCTGAACGTGTCCGGTGCGGACGAGGCGATCCGGCTCGTCGAGCTCGACGAGCCGGACGCGCTCGAGATCCTGCGGGTCTGGCCGGTCGAGATCCCGCACGGCGCGAAGGTCATGAAGGACGCCGGAGTCGTCGACGAGGTGTCCCCGGAGGCGTTCGAGGGGCTCGTCGGCCGCTGCCCGGTGTTCCGGATCGAGCCCGACGGTGCGGCCGGGGACGGCACGTGAACCCTGCCGTTCCCACGGCGTCCGGAGCCCTGGGTGGGCAACGTGCCGCCCGATCGTCACGATCGTCCTGACGCCGCCTGCCGAGTGTGACGTTCGGGCGGTGCGGGCCACCCGAACGTCACACTCGAGTGACCGGAGACGTGTCTAGTCGACCGGGCGCCACGGGCGCGGCGGGAGCGTCGGCAGCCCGCTCGGCGAGCACTGCCCTCCGCGTTCTCCTGCCATCCGGAACACGAGCCAGCCGGAGATCGCGGCCAGGATCGACCCGGTCAGGATGCCGATCTTCGCCTCGGCGATCAGCAGGTCGTCGTCGAGCGCCAGCTCCGTGACGAACAGCGCGACCGTGAAGCCGATCCCGGACAGCGCCGACCCGCCGAGCAGCTGGCCCCAGCGCAGCGTGTCCGGCACCTTCCCGATGCCGGTGCGCAGCGCGATCCAGGTGGCGGCGGCGACGCCGATCGGCTTGCCGACGACGAGCCCGAGCACGATCCCCCACGTCAGCATCGACGTGAACGCCGCGGACAGCGTCGGGCCGTCCAGCACGACGCCGGCGTTGGCCAGCACGAACAGCGGAACGATCACGTAGCTCGACCACGGCTGGATGCGCAGCTGCAGCCGCTCGTTCGGCGACACCGCCTCGGCCGCGGCGGCCTGGGCGCTGCGGGCACGCTGCGGGGTCGGGTCGAGCAGGAAGCTCTTGCCGGCCAGCAGCGCGCCGGTCATCTCCTGGCGGCGCGGCGCGTACGCGTTCACCAGCAGACCGAGCGCGACGCCGACGACGCTCGGGTGCACGCCGGAGCGCAGGACGGCCAGCCAGGTCAGCACGCCGATCACGGCATAGAACGGCGTGCGCCAGAACCTCACGTAGCGCAGCGCCAGCAGACCGACCAGCAGCACGACGGCGACGAGCAGCGCAGGGGCGTCGATGTCGTCGGTGTAGAACAGCGCGATCGCGACGACGGCACCGATGTCGTCGACGATGGCCAGCGCCAGCAGGAACACCCGCAGCTGGTCGGGGCAGCGCGGGCCGAGCAGCGCGAGCACGCCGAGCATCACGGCCGTGTCGGTGGAGATCGCGATGCCCCACGCGTTCGCCGCCTCGCCCCCCGCGTTGAGCGCCAGGAACACCAGGGCCGGGACGACGAGCCCGCCGACGGCGGCCGCGGCGGGCGCGGCGAGTGCGCGGAAGCCCCGGAGCTCGCCCAGCGTCGTCTCCCGCGCGATCTCCAGGCCGACGGTCAGGAAGAACAGGACCATCAGGCCGTCGTTGACCCAGTGCCGCAGGTCGAGGTCCAGCTCCGCGCCGCCGAGCCGCATCGACAACGTGGTGTGCCAGAACGCCTCGTAGCCCGCCGGGAGGTTCGCCCAGACCAGTGCGATCACGGCGGCCGCGACGAGCAGCACCGCCGACCCCGACTCGGTCGTCAGGAAGCGCCGAGCCGCGGTCGAGAGATCGCCGCGATCGGCAAGGGTCGTGACCGCCATGCGTAGGATTCTGCCGGTGAGCAGCGTGCAGGCGTCCGGGGAGGTCCGTCACACATGACGACCCGGCTGGACCCGCCGGTCGGTCCGTACGACCACGTCCTCGGCCCGCCGGACGCCGAGCTCACGCTCGTCGAGTACGGCGACTACGAGTGCCCGTACTGCCGGGACGCCGCGATCGTGATCGACGACGTCCGCGCCAGGCTCGGCGACCGCCTGCGGTTCGTGTTCCGGCAGTTCCCGCTGCACGAGGTGCACCCGCACGCCATCGCGGCCGCCCTCGCCGCCGAGATGGCCGGCATCGAGGGCCGTTTCTGGGAGATGCACGACGCGATGTTCACCCCGGGACCGCCGCACCTGACCCAGGACGACCTGCGCGCGCACGCGTCGTCGGTCGGCGTTCGCCCGGAACGGGTCGTCTGGCCGGCCACCCAGATCGTCGAGGACCGCGTCGAGGCCGGCTTCAACGCGGCCGTGCGCACCGGTGTGCGCGGCACGCCGACGCTGTTCGTGAACGGCGAGCGCTACGAGGGCGACGTCACCGTCGACGCGCTCCTCGACGCGCTGGAGTCGCAGGCGCGGTCGGCGTAGTGCGACCGGACCCCGCCCGGCCTACGACGGGAGCTGGTCGGCGGTGACGAGCTGCATGTCGCGGAACGTGCCGGACAGGTCCTGCCGGTTCTGCGCGTGCACCCGGAACCCGAACCGTTCGTCCCGGTAGGCGCCCACGGCCACCCAGCCCCCTGCGCCGTCCTCGCCGAAGTAGACCGGCCCCTGTGGCACGAGCGCGATCTTCCACTCGGACTCGTAGCTCGTCCGCCCGGCCCCGGCGTCACGGACCGCGAGGGCCGCGTCGTCCGCGGACGCCCACTCGACGAACTCGGCCCTGGCGCGGGTGCGGGGGTGGTCGCAGGCGAGCACGGCGTCCGCGGTGTGCCCGGCGGACGTCGTGAGCGCCGGCGACGGGACGCAGCCGCGCCGCCCGATCTCGGGGAACGCGAGGCGCAGGGTGGTCGTGTCGGCCGGTGCCGCCGCGGCCGGCGGGGTCGCGCCCTGCCCGGTCAGCACGGCCGTCACGAGGGCGGCTCCGACCAGGATCGCGACCGCGACCACCACCGTGACGACGACCCCGATGCGGCGGCTGCGAGGCGGCTCCCCAGCCGGCGGAACGCTCTCCGCGGGTGGAGTGCCGTCCGCCTGCGGGAGGGCGGAGGAGTCGTCCGCCGGCACCGGGAGCGTGCACGGCGCCGTCCCGTCCAGCCGTTCGGCGGTCGCGTGGTCCGGTCGACGGGGCGGACCGGCGGCGCGTCGGTCTCTCTGGCCGTGTCCGGCGTGGTCGGGTCCGGCGTGGTCGGGTCCGGGCCGCCCGTCCTGCGGCGCCGAAGCAGCCCTGCGCGCGTCGTCGGCGTCCGGTCGGAGGGCCTCCGAGGCGCGGCGGGCCAGCTCCCCCGCCGACGACGGCCGCGCGGCCGGGTCCTTCGCCATCCCGTCGCGCACCACCCCGCTCAGCCCCGACGGAAGATCCGGCCGCGCGGCGGCCGGGTCCGGGGGCGGGGTGTGCAGGTGGTGGTGGAGCAGCTGCGCGGGGGCTCCGTCGAACGGGCGGCGACCGGTCAGCGTCTCGTACAGCACGCAGGCCAGCGCGTAGACGTCCGCGCGACGGTCCGCGGTCGCACCGGCGACCACCTCGGGCGCCAGATAGGCGAGCGTGCCGGGCGCGGCGTCGGAACCGGTCAGCGCGGGCCCGGTGCCGGGGTCGACCGACCGGGCGATCCCGAAGTCGGCCAGGTGCACGAACCCGTCCGGCTCCCCCACCAGCACGTTCGACGGCTTCACGTCCCGGTGCACGAGCCCGGCCGCGTGCGCCGCGTCCAGCGCGTGGGCGACCTGCTCGACGGTGCGCACCGCCCGTTCCGGAGGCAGCGGGCCGTCGCCGAGCAGGGTGTCCAGCCCACGGCCGTCGACGAGGCGCATGTCGAGGAACAGCACGCCGTCGATCTCGCCGAAGTCGTGGATCGGGACGACGTGCGGCGACGACAGCCGGGCCGCCAGCCGGCATTCGCGACGGAACCGCTCCCGGTACCGCGGGTCGTCGGCGAGCACCTCGTTGAGCCGCTTCAGCGCGACGGTGCGTTCGCGGCGGGTGTCGAACGCGCGGTGGACCGTTCCCATCCCGCCCCTGCCGAGCAGCTCCCCGACCCGGTACGGCCCGAACGACCCCGCCTCGTCCACGGCTCCCTCCCCCGCCGCGATCACCGTAGCCGGTCGGTACGGACGTGACACCGGCGCCGATCACGCGCACCGACGTCACCTCCGCACCACGCTGCGGCGGGGTGGCAGCGGAGTCAGACGCGCGCGGGCGTCCGTTCGCGGTCCTGCACGGCCTCGATCTCGTCGAGACTCAGATGCGCCGTCTCGCGGGCGCTGTACGCGGCCCCGGCTGCGACCAGGCAGATCACCGCACCGAACACGGCGACCGGTACCCAGCCGCCCGTCGTGTCCCCCGCGAGGCCCGCGGCGATGGTCGGGGCGAACCCGCCGAGGGCGAACCCGATCTGGGTGCCGACCGCGGTGCCGGTGAGGCGGACCCTCGCCGGGAACATCTCGCCGTAGAACGCCGGCCACACGCCGTTCGCGGCGCTGTAGACCACCCCGGACAGCAGGATCCCGGTCACGAAGATCAGCACGTAACCGCCGGCGGACACCGCCCACAGGTAGGCGGCCAGCGCGAGAGCGCTGCCCAGCGCACCGACGACGAACACCGGACGGCGGCCGATCCGGTCGGCGAGCGCGGCCAGCAGCGGGATGGCGGCGAGCGCGACGACGTTGGCGCTGACCACGACCCACAACATCGTCGAGCGGTCCAGCCCGACGGTGTTCACGGCGAACGACAGCGCGAACACCGTCATCAACGTGCTGACCGAGGCGACGGTCGCGGCGAGCGTGACGCGCAGCAGGTTCGGCCAGTGGTCACGCAGCAGTGCGGCGACCGGCAGCCGGTCCGCCTTCGTGGGGGCGGGCGCGCCGTCCGGGGTCGCGCCGGCGATCTCGGCCTCGAACACCGGTGTCTCGCGCAGCGTCCGGCGGATCAGCACCCCGGCGACGAGCACGACGACGCTCGCCCAGAACGGCACCCGCCAGCCCCAGCTCAGCAGCGCGTCCTCCGGCAGCATCGCGATCGGCAGGAACACCGCGGTCGCGATGATCTGGCCGGCCTGGGTCCCGGAGAGCGTGAAGCTGGTGAAGTAGGCCCGCCGGCGCTGCGGTGAGTGTTCGAGCGTCATCGAGTTCGCGCCGGCCTGCTCGCCGCCCGCGGACAGCCCCTGCAGCAGCCGGCAGGTCACCAGCAGCGCCGGGGCGAGCACCCCCGCCGTCGCGAACGACGGCAGGAAGCCGATCGCGACCGTCGCGACCCCCATCATCAGCAGGGTCGCGACGAGCACCTTCCTCCGCCCGAAGCGGTCCCCGATGTGTCCGAACAGGACGGCGCCGAGCGGCCGGGCGACGTAGCCGACACCGAACGTGGCCAGGGCCAGCAACGTCCCGGCGGCCGGGCTCGTATCGGGGAAGAACACCTTGTCGAACACGAGCGCCGCCGCCGTGCCGTAGATGAAGAAGTCGTAGTACTCCAGCGCGCTGCCGATCCAGGCCGCCAGCGCGGCCCGCTTCGGCTGGGCGGTCGGGGACGAGGGGTCACTCACCGGGACCTCCGGACGTGTGCGTCGTTGCAGGCACTCCGCGGCCGCGCCGCGCTTATGTACCGTCTAGTTACGTACCGGATAGTGAGTTGAGAGTCGGGGGCTGTCAAGCCCCCGTGCTCAGTCCTGGCCCACGTGTGCGGTCAGGTACTCCACGACCAGATCACCGACCATCCGCCGGTACTGCGCCCGGCGGCCGTGTTCCAGCAGGTCGCGGCCGAAGATCGCGCTGAACGTGTGCCGGTTCGCCACCCGGAACACGCAGAACGCACTGATCATCATGTGCACGTCGAGGGCGTCCACGTCGTCGCGGAACAGGCCCGACGCGCGGCCGCGGGTCAGGATGCCGTCCAGGACGTCCACCGCCGGACCGGCCAGCCCGGCGAGCACCGGGGACGTGCGCAGGTGCTCGGCGTGGTGGATGTTCTCGATCGCCACCAGGCGGATGAAGTCCGGATGCGCCTCGTGGTGGTCGAACGTCAGCTCGGCGACCGCGCGCACGGCGCGGGCCGGGGCGAGGTCGTCGACCTCGAGGTCCTGCTCCAGCGCCCGGATGCCGACGTAGGCCCGCTCGAGAACGGCCAGGTAGAGGCCCTGCTTCGAGCCGAAGTAGTAGTACAGCATCCGCTTGGTCGTGCGCGTGCGCGCGGCGATCTCGTCCACCCGGGCACCGGCGTAGCCGCGCTCGGCGAACTCCCCGGTCGCCTCGTCCAGGATGTCCGCGCGCGTCCGCTCCGGGTCGCGCCGGCGACCGGCATGCTCCGGCGCTGCCGCCACGTGTGGACCTCCTCGCTCGCGCACCCGCTCGCCGGACGGTACCCCGCGGGATGCCCGTCACTCTGGCGCGGCGCGCTCACCATCCGGTACAACTAACCAGACAGTACAAAGAGTCGTCGGGAGGCAGCGTGCGTGCCAGCCAGACCGTCACCGGGACGGACCGCCTGCGAACCGGGCTCGTCGGCGCCGGGATCGGCCCGTCCCTGTCGCCCGCGCTGCACGAGCGGGAGGCGGACGCGCTCGGCCTGCCGCTGCGCTACGACCGGTGGGACCTGGACGCGATGGGCGTCGACACGGCCGACGTCGGCACGGTCCTCGACCACGCTCGCGCCGCGGGCTACCGCGGGCTGAACGTCACGCACCCCGCCAAGCAGGCGGTCATCGCCCATCTCGACGGGCTGTCCCCTGACGCCGCCGCCATCGGAGCGGTGAACACCGTCGTGATCGGCGCGGACGGGTCGTTGACCGGCCACAACACGGACTGGACCGGTTTCCGCGACGGGCTGCGGGACGGGCTCCCAGGTGTGCGCCCGGAGCGGGTGGTGCTGCTCGGCGCCGGCGGTGCCGGCGCGGCGGCCGGCTACGCGCTCGCCCGCGAGGGCGTGCGGTGGCTGCACGTCGTGGACGTCGACGGCGGGCGCGCGACGGCGCTGGCGGCCGCGCTGGCCCCGCAGCTGTCCGCGGGTTCGGTCGCCACCGGGCACGGCCGCGACGAGCTCGAGGACCTCCTGCCGCACGCCGGCGGGCTCGTGCACGCCACCCCGGTCGGGATGGCCGCGCACCCCGGGTCACCCTGTGACGCCGCGCTGCTCGCCCACCGGCCGTGGGTCGCGGAGATCGTCTACCGCCCGTTGGACACGGCGCTGCTGGCGGACGCGCGTGCGGCCGGCTGCCGGACCGTCGACGGCGGGCGGATGGTGGTGCACCAGGCCGCCGAGGCGTTCCGGCTGTTCACCGGCCGCACCCCGGACACCGGACGCATGCTCGGCCACCTCGCCGAGCTGGTCGGCGCCGAGCAGGGCTGTGGGCACGGCTCCGAGCACGGCTCCGGGCACGGCTCCGAGCGGGACGGTGCGGACGACGAGGGGAACGGCGCAGGCCGTGTCGCCTGAGAGCCCGCACCTGTCCCTGGCCACGGTGTGCCTGTCCGGCACGCTGGAGGACAAGCTGCACGCGGCGGCCGTCGCCGGCTTCGACGGCGTCGAGGTGTTCGCCCCGGATCTGATCGCCGAGGCGCTGTCGCCCGACGAGATCGGCCACCGGTGCCGGGACCTGGGACTGTCCGTCGAGCTCTACCAGCCGCTGCGCGACATCGACTCGACCGACCCGGACCGGTTCGCCGCCAACCTGCGCCGCGCCGACGCCACGTTCGACGTCATGTCCGGCCTCGGCGCGGACACCGTGCTGGTCTGCTCGTCGGTCTCGCCGGACACCGTCCCCGACCGCGACCGTCTCGCCGGTCAGTTGCACACGCTGGCCGAGCGTGCCCACGCCCGCGGGATGCGGATCGCCTACGAGGCGCTGGCCTGGGGACGTCACGTGCACACGTGGGACGCGTCGTGGGAGGCCGTGCGTGTCGCCGACCACCCCGCGCTCGGGATGTGCCTGGACTCGTTCCACGTACTGGCGCGCGGGTCGGACCCGGCGCCGATCGCCGACGTCCCCGGCGAGAAGATCTTCTTCCTGCAGCTCGCGGACGCGCGCGAGGTGTCCATGGACGTGCTCAGCTGGAGCCGCCACCACCGGCTCTTCCCGGGACAGGGCGCCTTCGACCTGCCCGGGTTCCTCGGGCCGGTCCTCGACGCCGGCTACTCCGGCCCGCTGTCGCTGGAGGTCTTCAACGACGTGTTCCGCCAGTCCGACCCGGTGCGCACCGCGGTCGACGCCCGACGGTCGTTGCTCGCGCTCGCCGAGGCCACCGCGCAGCGCGGCAGCGGCGCCGACCCGGTCGCGACGCCGCCCGCGATCTCCGGACCCGCGTTCGTCGAACTGCGGGACCCGGGCGCGGGACCGCACGGCGAGCTCGGCGGGGTGCTGCACGCGCTCGGCTTCACCCGGACCGGCGTGCACCGCACGAAGCCGGTGGAGCGCTGGGAGCAGGGCGACGCGCGGCTGCTGGTGAACGCCGCCGGCGAGGACGGCAGCAGCGCGATCGCCGCGATCGGCGTCGAGTCGGCCGACCCGCGGGCCGCCGCCCGGCGGTCCGAGCGGCTCTGTGCCCCACCGCTGCCCCGCCGGACGGGGCCCGGCGAGGCCGACCTCACCGAGGTCGCCGCGCCGGACGGCACGTCGGTGCTGTTCTGCCGCTCCGCTCCGGACGGACCGGGCCCGGCCTGGTCGCAGGACTTCGTGCCGACCGGTGACCCGGTCGCGGCGGGCACCGGTGTCGCCGGGATCGACCACATCGGACTGACCCAGCCCTACGACGCGTTCGACGAGGCCGTGCTGTTCCACCGGGCGGTCCTCGGTCTGGACACGGTCGCCGACGGCGAGTTCGCGGCGCCGTTCGGACTCGTCCGGAGCCGCGCGCTCGCCGACGACGCGCGCCGGACCCGGATCGCGCTGACCGTCTCGCTGCTGCGGCGCGGCAGCTGGGGTCCGGCCGTCACCGACCCGCAGTACGTCGCGCTCGCCACCGACGACGTGCTGGCCACCGCGTCCGCCGCCCGCGCCGCCGGGGTGCGGCTCCTGGACGTGCCGTCGAACTACCACGACGACCTGGCCGCCCGACTGGACCTGCCGGCGGACCGGATGGCCGCCTACCGCGAGCTCGGCGTGCTGCACGAGCGCGACGCCGACGGCGACCTGCTGCAGGTCTGCACGGAGCTGCTCGGTGGGCGGCTGTTCCTCGCGCTCGTCCAGCGCACCGGCCGCCACGACGGGCACGGCTGGGCCGACGCGCCGGTCCGGATGGCCGCGCACCGGCGGTCCCGCAGGAACGCGACGACGGCCTGACGGCCCGGTCCGACGGCGCAGTCAGCCCGGGCCGGGGACGTGCTTGGCGCGCAGGTACTCCCCCACCGACTTGCCGATCTGGTCGACCCGCAGGTTCGCCGACCCGCCGCTGCCGAGCAGCCCGACGAGCACCAGGTGCACGGCGCGCAGGTGCGGGAACTCGTGGCGGACGATCGCGCCACCCGCCTCCGGCAGCAGCTCCGCGGCGCGCTTCGTGGTGAGCGTGGCGCGCAACCACTCCCAGTGCTCCGGATCGGTCGCCCAGACCCCGACGTTCGCGTTGCCGCCCTTGTCCCCCGCGCGGGCGTAGGTGAGCGTTCCCAGCTCGACCGGTGATCCGGTCGGTGCGGGCAGGTCGGGCTCCGGGTGCGCCGGTTGGGCCGTCTCCTCCGGCGTCGCCGTCCGGGACGCGCGGGGCACCTCGACGCGGGAGCCGTCGTCGAGCACGGCGTGGTGGTCGAGCAGCGCCGACTCCAGCAGGGCCGGCCAGTACTCGATCCGCGGCCACGGTTCGGACGCCCGGGGCGCGTGCCCGTCGTGGTGGAAGCCCGGGAACCCCTGCAGGTAGAGCGACCCGACAGCCGGAGCGAACCGCCGCAGCGGCTCCTTCTCCCGGGCCGTGGCGATCACCCGGATCGGAACGGTGGCCTCCCACTGGGTGGCCGGGTCGACGGCGGCGACGCCGAGCGGGGTGACGTCGAGCTGGTCGACGTGCCCCTCCAGCGCGGCGCGCAGCTGGTCGCGCAGCAGCGCCACCTTCCCGTCGACGTCCGGAGCGGTGCAGAACAGCATCGTCGAGATCTCGTAGCCGATCGGGGCGAACACGGCGACCTTCGCCGTCGGCGGTGGCGGCGAGCCGGTCACCGGCCCGATCGCCACCCGGTCCGGGCCCTCCTGGGTGAGCGCCGCGGTGTCCAGGTGCACCGTGACGTCCGGGTTCAGGTAGCGCGGGCCCTGGATCTCGTAGAGCAGCTGCGCGGTGACGGTGTCCACCGTGACGGCGCCGCCGTCGCGGGCGTGCTTGGTGATCACCGACGAGCCGTCGGCCGCGATCTCGCCGATCGGGAACCCGGGCCGGGTGATGCCGGGGATCGTCCGGAACCCGGAGAAGTTGCCGCCGGTGGCGTGCGCGCCGCACTCGATGACGTGCCCGGCCGTGACGGCGCCCGCGAGCGCGTCGAACTCGTCCGGATCCCAGCCGTGCCACCAGGCCGCCGGGCCCGCGGTGAGCGATGCGTCGGTGACCCGTCCGGTGATCACGATGTCGGCGCCGGCGGCCAGCGCGGCCGCGATGCCGAACCCGCCGAGGTAGGCGTTCGCGGCGATCGGCCGGGCGCCCCAGTCCTTCAGTGGTGCGCCGGTGTCCAGGTGCTCCATGCCGTGACCGTCGGTGTGGAACTCGTCGAGCCGCCCGTGCACGCCGTCGCCCGCGACGGTGGCGACCCTCAGCGACAGCCCCGCGTCGGCGATCCGGTCGCGGAGCTCGTCGGCCATGCCGGGCGGGTCGAACCCGCCGGCGTTCGTGACCACCCGGATCCCGCGCCGGGCGATCTCCGGCAGGTGCGGCGTGAGCTGGTCGAGCGCGTACTCGACGTATCCGGGCTTCCCGCGTCCGGCCGCTGCGGCGAGTGCGGCCAGGGTGATCTCGGCGAGGTAGTCGCCCATCAGGACGTCCACCGGATCGCCCGCCATGGCCTCGTCGACGGCGGTGAAACGGTCGCCGAGGTAGCCGGAGACGTTGCCGATGCGGACGGGTCGCTGGGCCATGCCCGCGACGTTAACCGCTCGACCTCCACGGCGGTTACCACGCCCACGGGCGCCGGATCACCGATCATCGGTCCGTTGACGGCTCCCGCGGTCCTCACGCACGGTGCTCGGGTGTATACCGGCGCGGTGACGACGTACACCAGGCGTTTCGACGAGCTCGGCGCGACCGACGTGGAGACGGCCGGGGGCAAGGGCGCGAACCTCGGCGAGCTGACCCGGGCCGGCCTGCCGGTGCCGCCGGGGTTCGTCGTCGTGACGCCCGCCTACGACGCGTTCGTCGCCGCGAACGGGCTGCAGGCGCGCATCGACGCGGGTGGACCGGCGGAGATCCGGGCGGCGTTCGAGGCGGGCACGGCGCCGGAACCGGTCGCCGCCGCCGTCACGGCCGCGCTGACCGAGCTCGGTTCCGGGCCGCTCGCGGTGCGCTCGTCGGCCACCGTCGAGGACGTCGCCGACACCAGCGCGGCCGGTCAGCAGGACACGTACCTGAACGTCGAGGGCCCGGACGCCGTGCTGGACGCCGTCCGGCGGTGCTGGGCGTCGCTGTTCACCGACCGCGCGCTCGCCTACCGCGCGAGCCGCCGGATCGCGCCGGAGGGCGTGCGGCTCGCCGTCGTCGTGCAGCGGATGGCCGACGCCGAGGCGTCCGGTGTGATGTTCACGGCGAACCCGTCGAACGGGCGGCGCGACCAGCTCGTGATCGGGGCGGCGTGGGGGCTCGGCGAGTCCGTCGTCGGCGGCACGGTCAGCACGGACGACCACGTCGTCGACGCGGCCACCGGCGCCGTGCTGTCCCGCACCGTCGCGGACAAGACGGTGATGACGGTCCCGACCCCGACCGGCACCGAGGAACGGCCGGTCCCGCCGGAGCGCAGGCGCGCGCCGGTGCTCGACGACGACGCCGTCCGCGAGCTGGCCGCGCTCGGCACCCGGATCGCGGCGCACTACGGCAGCCCGCAGGACGTCGAGTGGGTGCGCACCCCGCTCGGCTTCGTGGTCGTCCAGTCCCGGCCGGTGACGGCGTTGCCGGAGCCGATGGCCGACCCGCCGGCGGACTGGCCGATCCCGTACGACGGCGGCTGGTACTTCCGCGCCAGCATCGTCGAGCAGATGCCGGACCCGCTGACGCCGCTGTTCGCCGACCTCGTCGACGGCGCCGTCACCCGTTCGATCACCAGGCTGATGAACGGCGTGATGGGCCACGGCGCGGTGCGCGACGGCGACGTGTCGCTGCCGACGGTGAACGGCTACGCCTACTACTTCTACCGGACGTCGTCGCTGGTCCGGATGCTCGGCGCGACGCCGACGGCGCTGCGGGCCATGGCCGGTCGGCCGGTGGAGGGCGCGCCGCCGTTCGGGCTCGACGGGTGGCGGGACCGGGCGCACCCGGAGTACGAGCGGACCGTCGCGGACTGGACCGCGCGCGACGCGGCCGGTCTCACACCGTCGCAGCGCTACGACGGCGTCGTCGCCCTCCTGGACGCCGGGTGCGTCTACTACACCTCCGTCCAGTCGATCATCCCGCTGGCCGCGACGAGCGAGCTGGCGTTCCGCGCGTTCCACGACCGTCTCGTCCGCCGCGACGGCGAACCGGCCGGTTACCAGCTGCTGCTCGGGTTCGACTCCCGTCCGGTGCTCGCCGAGAAGTCGCTGTTCGACCTCGCGACGGCGGCCCGCACCGACGGCGTCACGGACGTCCTGACCGGATCCGACGGCGTGACGCTCGCCGGACACCTGCCGCCGTCGAGCCCGCCGGACGGCGCCGACCCGGACGCGTGGACCCGCTGGTGCGCCCGCCTGGCCGAGCACCTCGACCGCTACGGCCACACCGTCTACAACCTGGACTTCGCCGACCCGGTCCCGGCCGACGACCCGGCCCCGGTGCTGGACTCCGTCCGCTTCCACCTCCTCGGTAGCGGGACCGACCCGTACACCCGGCAACGAGCGGCGGCCGGCGAGCGGGACCGCTGGACCCGCGACATCGACGCCCGGCTGGACCCGCTGCGCCGCAGGATCTTCACTGCGCTGCTGAGCTGGGCGCAGGACACCGGCCCGGTCCGCGAGGACGCGCTCGCGGACATGGGCCTGGCCTGGCCGCTGATGCGCCGCATGCTGCTCGGGATCGGTGCCGGGCTGGTCGACGCCGGGACCGTGGACGAGCCAGCGGACGTGTTCTGGCTGCGCGGCACCGAGCTGCGCAGCGCGCTCGACGGCGGCGCCGATCCCGACCTGCGCGCCCGGATCGCCGAGCGCCGGATGCTGTGGCGGGGACGCCGGACCGTCACCGCGCCGCAGCTGCTGCCCGAGCACCCGGCGATGAAGGCCCTGCTGGCCCGCGTCATGCCGGCCTCCGACCAGGCGCAGACCGGCGCCACGATCACCGGGGTGGCGGCCAGCGGCGGCCGGGTCACCGCTCCGGCCCGCGTCGTCGACGGCCCCGGCGGGTTCGCCGACCTGCGGCCCGGCGAGGTGCTCGTCGCCCGGATCACGACGCCGGCCTGGACGCCGTTGTTCACCCGTGCCGCGGCCGTCGTCACCGACGTCGGCGGGCCGCTGAGCCACAGCTCGATCGTCGCCCGCGAGTACGGCATCCCGGCCGTGCTCGGCACCGGGTCGGCCACCGGGCGGATCCGCACCGGTCAGCAGGTGCTCGTGGACGGCGACCGCGGCGCGGTGACCCTGCTGGAGGACGGGGCGACTCCCGAGGAGCCCGACGCGCCGAGCCGCCGGACCGGAGCCGTCCTGGCGGTCGCCGGCGGGTTGGGCGCCGCGGCCGTGCTCGCCGTGCGACGACGGCGTCGGCGCGCCAGTGGGTGAGCGGCCCGCCCGCCCGGCTCGGCACGGCGTGAGGAAGGCGTCCGCCCCGCGTGATCGGCTTCCCGGCAGCGTCGGCGGACACATCTGTCCGGTCACGCCGGACTCCCGATCACCTCAGTAGTCGGTGACCGTCTCGTCCGGCAGGCCGGACCGGTTCGGCAGCCGGCGCAGGTGGACCAGGCGGCTCAGCCGGATCACCGGGCGGATCAGCAGCTCGACGCTGCCGATCACGAAGAGCCAGGTGCCCGCGTACGTCGTGGCCTCGGAGAAGAACAGGATGCTGCCGATCAGGAACCAGGCCGCGACCAGCACGTCGTTGACGATGCTGAGCACCTCGTAGCGCTTCCGGATGACCAGCTCGTCGTGGCCGATCCGGATCGTGATCGGGTGCGGTGTTGCGGGGGCCTGCTCGCTCATCTCCATGACATCGTCGCGCACGCTCAGGTGTCACGCTCGAGGACGGGGCGGGCGGCCAGCCGGGCGGAGTAGATCGAGTAGCCGTCGATCCAGCGGGCCACGGCCGTGGCCAGGAACGTCGCGGCCACCGACGGCACCATCAGCGCGAAACCGGAGTGCGTGAGCTCGAGCACCATGGCCAGGCCGGCCAGCGGTGCCTGCATCGCGGACCCGATCAGCGCGGCCGCCCCGATCAGCGCGTACGTGCCGACCGGCGTGCCGGGCCAGAGCAGCGACCACACCGCCCCGAGTGCCGCACCCAGCGCCGCCCCGGAGGACAGCGTCGGCGTGAACAGCCCGCCGGACGCCCCACTGCCCAGGCACAGCACCGTCATCAGCGGCTTCAGCAGGGACAGCGCCGCGAACAGGGCCACCCCTGAGGTACCCGCGACGAACGCCTGCTCGGCCATGTCCTTGCCGTTGCCGAGCAGCTGGGGCAGCGCGAGGCCGGTCACGCCGAGCAGGCCGAACGCCAGGATCGGCGCCGTGATCTGCCACCACCAGCGCGACGGCTGGTGCGCCGACACCCAGCCGATCGCCCGGACGAACCCGACGGCGACCACCCCGATCACCGGCCCGGCCAGCACCGCCCAGACGACGGTGTCGAGGGTCAGCGTGTGCGCGGGCAGATCGGCGTAGGTCGGGCCGGACGGCAGGTAGACCCAGGCGACGAGCGTCGCCGTCGCCGAGCAGGCCAGCGCGGGCAGCACCACCGGCAGCCGCAACGCCCCGACCAGCACCTCCGCGGTGAACAGCGCGCCGGCCAGCGGCACGTTGTAGACGCAGGCCAGGCCGGCCCCGGCACCACAGGCGACGACCAGCCGTCGTTGCGGGACGGAGAGGCCGGACCACGTGGCGAGCAGGCTCCCGCACACGCCGCCCATCAGCTTCGGCGCGGCCTCCCGGCCGAGTGAGGCGCCGAGCCCGACGACGATCTCGGACAGCACCGACGTCCCGGCGCTGCGCCCGAACGACAGCTTCCCGTCCCCGGTCCAGATCGAGTCGTCCACGTCGGTGCTGCCTCGCACGTAACGCCGCAACAGGAACCAGCCGACGCCGGCGACCACGCCGCCGACCAGCAGGGGCGTCAGCCGCCCGACCGGGGACGCGCGTTCGACGGCGGCCTGGAAGTCCTCCGCGGCGCCGGGCCCGAACGCGAGCTCGGACACCAGGTTCAGCAGCGCCATCAGCAGGGCGCCGAACAGCCCGGCACCGACCCCCGTCGCGACGAGCACGACCCAGAACCGCACGGTCAGCGGCACGTCCCCGTCGCCGGTGACGTTCGGCTGGTCCATCGCCGCCCGTCGTGACGCGATCCGCCTGCGCAGCAGCGGCTGCGGCCACCGTTGCCGCTCCGAACCGGCGGGCCGCCGGCGCGGGGAGTCCGTCGCCATGGCGTCATCCTCCCGCGACCGGTGCCCGGGGCCCGACGGCCCCGCACATCGGGGCCGGCGCCCGGTGATGACCGGCGGCCGGGTCCGGATCGGAGCGGACTTCCACCACGATCCGGCCGGCCGATCATGGGTGCCGGGACGGGCCCGGTGCCGGGCCCGCCCGGTACGTCAGGCGAACGCCTCCGGCGGCGGGCAGGAGCAGACCAGGTTGCGGTCGCCGTGCGCGCCGTCGATGCGGCGCACCGGCGGCCACACCTTGCGGTCGTGCACGCCCGGTGTCGCGCCCGTCGGGTAGGCGGCCACCTCGCGCGTGTACGGGCGGTCCCACTTGTCGACCAGGCAGGCCACCGTGTGCGGGGCGCCGCGCAGCGGGTTGTCCTCCACCGGCCACTCCCCCGCGGCGACCCGGTCGATCTCGGCGCGGATCCCGATCATCGCGTCGACGAACCGGTCGATCTCGGCGACGTCCTCGCTCTCGGTCGGCTCCACCATCAGCGTGCCGGCCACCGGGAACGACATCGTCGGTGCGTGGATGCCGTAGTCGATCAGCCGCTTGGCCACGTCGTCGACCGTGACGCCGGAGTCCTTGGTGATCTTCCGAAGGTCGAGGATGCACTCGTGCGCGACGGAGCCGTCCTCGCCCGCGTAGAGCACCGGGTAGTACTCGCGCAGCCTCCTGGCGACGTAGTTCGCGGCCGCGACGGCGGTGAGCGTCGCCCGGCGCAGCCCGTCCGGGCCCATCATCCGCAGGTAGGCCCACGAGATCGGGAGCACGCCGGGGCTGCCGTAGCGGGCGGCCGAGACGGCGCCGACCTCACCGCGGCCGGGCAGGAACGGCGCCAGGTGCTCGGCCACCGCGACCGGCCCGACGCCGGGCCCCCCGCCGCCGTGCGGGATGCAGAACGTCTTGTGCAGGTTCAGGTGGCTGACGTCCCCGCCGAACGCGCCGGGCCGGGCGACGCCGACGAGCGCGTTCAGGTTCGCGCCGTCCACGTAGACCTGGCCGCCCGCGTCGTGCACGGCCGTGCAGACGTCGCGCACCTGGGCCTCGTACACGCCGTGCGTGGACGGGTAGGTGATCATCAGCGCGGCCAGCCGGTCACCGTGCTCGGCGATCTTGGCGTGCAGGTCGTCCAGGTCGACGTCACCGCGGCCGTCGGTGCCCACGACGACGACGCGCAGTCCCGCCATCACGGCCGACGCGGCGTTCGTGCCGTGCGCCGACGACGGGATCAGGCAGACGTCGCGCTCGTGGTCGCCGCGCGAGCGGTGGTAGGCGGCGATCGCCAGCAGCCCGGCCAGCTCGCCCTGGCTGCCGGCGTTCGGCTGGACCGACACGGCGTGGTAACCGGTCAGCTCGGTCAGCCACCGCTCCAGCTGGGTGATCATCTCCCGGGTGCCGGCGCTGTCCGCCTCCGGCGCGAGCGGGTGCAGCTCGGCGAACTGCGGCCAGGTCACCGGCTCCATCTCCGACGCCGCGTTGAGCTTCATCGTGCACGAGCCGAGCGGGATCATCGTGCGGTCCAGCGCCAGGTCGGCGTCGGCGAGGCGGCGCAGCCAGCGCATCATCGACGTCTCGGACCGGAAGTCGTGGAACGTCGGGTGGGTCAGGTACTCCGACGTCCGCAGCAGGCCATCGGGCAACGCGTCCGACGTGGACTCGTCGAGCGCGTCCACATCGGACACCTCGACGTCGAACGCCGCCCACACCCTGTGCAGGTGCTCGACCGTCGTGAGCTCCGAACAGGACACACCGACGGTGTCGGAGTCCATGGGGCGCAGCGCGATCCCGGCCTCGTGGGCGTTCCTGACGACCTCGGCCGCCCGCCCCGGCGTCCGCGCGACGATCGTGTCGAAGAACGCGTCGTTCTCGAGCTCCACACCGCCCGCGCGCAGTCCGGCGGCCAGCACGGCGGACATCCGGTGCGTGCGCCGTGCGATCGCCGCCAGCCCGTCGGGGCCGTGGTAGGCGGCGTAGCAGGCGGCCATCACGGCGAGCAGCACCTGCGCCGTGCAGATGTTCGACGTCGCCTTCTCCCGCCGGATGTGCTGCTCGCGGGTCTGCAGCGCGAGCCGCAGGGCGGGGTTGCCGTCGGCGTCCCGTGACATCCCGACCAGGCGGCCCGGCAGCTGGCGGGCCTGCTTCTCGCCGACCGAGAGGTAGCCGGCGTGCGGGCCGCCGAACCCGAGCGGCACGCCGAAGCGCTGGGTGCTGCCCACCGCGGCGTCGGCGCCGAGCTCGCCGGGCGGGGAGAGCAGGGTCAGGGCCAGCAGATCCGCGGCGACCACGACGAGCGCGCCGCGGTCGTGCGCCTCGGAGATCAGCGACGACGGGTCGGCGATCCGCCCGGACGCGCCCGGGTAGCTGAGCAGGACGCCGTACATCTCGCCGTCCGGCAGGCCGCCGGACACGTCCGCGACCTCCAGCTCGATCCCGAGCGGCTCGGCCCGGGTGCGCAGCACGTCGAGCGTCTGCGGCAGCGTGTCCGCGTCGACCACGAACCGGGGGCTCGCCGACTTCCCCGCGCGTCGGAGCAACGTCATCGCCTCCGCGGCGGCCGTCGCCTCGTCGAGCAGCGACGCGCCCGCCACCGGCAGGCCGGTGAGGTCGGAGACGGTGGTCTGGAACGCGAGCAGCGCCTCGAGGCGGCCCTGGCTGATCTCCGGCTGGTACGGGGTGTACGCCGTGTACCAGGCCGGGTTCTCCAGCACGTTCCGCCGGATCACCGACGGGGTGCGGGTGCCGTGGTAGCCCAGGCCGATCATCGGGACGGTCACGGTGTTGCGGTCGGCGAGCGTCCGCAGCTCGGCGAGCATCTCGGCCTCGGTGGCCGCGTCCGGCAGCGTCGTGGCGACCGGCTCGGTGTCCCGGATGCTGTCCGGCAGCGCGCGTGCGGCCAGGTCGTCGAGCGAGGACACCCCGATCGACGTCAGCATCCTGGCCAGGCCGTCGGTGTCCGGTCCGATGTGCCGGTCGGCGAACGGTACGCCGCGTTCCAGCTCGGAGAGGGTGTGGCGGGTCTGCGTCGAGGTCACGGTGCCTCCGGTGGGCAGATCGGGGCCAGGGCTTCTACGGCCCTCCCCCTCTGTCCGTGCCCGTGACCCGGGCGCCTGAGAGATTCACCGGAGGCTTCCGGCTTTCCCCGTCGGCGGACGGGCGCCCCGTGGCTCCCGTCGCTTTCCAGAGGCGTCTTCCCCGAGCGGTCCTGGGTGCCTGAGAGATTCCGGGAAGGGTTTGCTCCTTCGGCGCCCGGCGCG
This sequence comes from Pseudonocardia endophytica, assembly GCF_004339565.1. Lineage (GTDB taxonomy): Bacteria > Actinomycetota > Actinomycetes > Mycobacteriales > Pseudonocardiaceae > Pseudonocardia > Pseudonocardia endophytica. Next base: position 3,466,026 of record NZ_SMFZ01000002.1, on the reverse strand, counting down.
TGCTGCTCCGCTGGGACTCTCCCGCTCGGGTTCGGCGACTACCCGGCGAAGGATACCGCGACTTGCGTAGTTCCACGGCACCGATCGCCGAGTGGGGTCGCCACGCTTGCGCCATGACGAACTCGAGCACGCAGGCCCCGTCCGCATCGACCACGGCCGCGTTCCACATCCAGGCGATCCTGTCGTTCGGCGTGTCGCTGGCCGCCGTCGTGATCGGCGTCCTCTACCTGCCGGCCGACCCGTGGATCAAGGCGTTCCTGGCCGTCGGCGTCCTGTACGTGACGACGTCGGCGTTCACGCTGGCCAAGATCGTGCGCGACCGTCAGGACAGCCAGACCGTCGTGAGCCGGGTCGACCAGGCGCGGATGGACAAGCTGCTGGCCGAGCACGACCCGTTCAAGAACGTCGCGTGATCGTCGGCAGGGCTCAGGAGATGGCGCGCCGCGCCCGGCGGCGAGCCAGCTCGTCCTCCGGCGTGTCGTCGACGGTCCCGCCGTCGGCGCGCTCCGCGGGGAAGTCCTTGATCACGCCGCTGATCTCGCGCATGGCACCGGAGACGGCGATCCCGAACACGCCCTGACCGCCCTGCAGGAGGTCGACGACCTCTTCCGGCGACGTGCACTCGTAGACCGTGGTCCCGTCGCTGAACAGCGTGATGCCGGCGAGATCCCGGATGCCGCGGCGACGCAGGTGGTCCACGGCGATCCGGATGTTCTGCAGTGACACGCCTGCGTCCAGCAGCCGCTTCACGATCTTGAGGACGAGGACGTCCTTGAACGAGTACAGACGCTGGCTGCCGGATCCGGCGGCGCTGCGGATGGACGGCACGACGAGCCCGGTGCGGGCCCAGTAGTCCAGCTGCCGGTAGGTGATCCCGACGACCTGGCACGCGGTGGGGCCGCGGAAGCCGACCAGATGGTCCGAGACCCCGTCGAACCCCTCACCGACCAGCGGGTCCGGGAACAGCTCGCCCTGCCCCGGGCCCTCGGGTGGCGTGTCCACGCAGATCTCCGATCCTGCCGAGCGGTCCACCCCGTCGCGACGGACATCACGACGGTGTCCGGAAACCGTATGCCGCCTGACCAGGCCGGTCAACGCGGCTCGCCGGTGCGGGGGACCCACTCGTGGGCGTTTCGCACCCACACGGGCCACCACTCACCTGCTCGGCCGAACATCGCCACGCAGGGTCGCGGCGGAGGTCAGCCCTTGGCGCCGCGGAAGTCCTCGGGAGAGACCGAGTCGAGGAACTCGCGGAACTTCTCGACCTCGTCCTCCTGCTCGTCCGGGATCACGAGCCCGGCCTCGGACAGGACGCTCTCGTCCGCGTGCACCGGGACACCGGTGCGCAGCGCCAGCGCGATCGAGTCGCTCGGGCGCGCGGAGACCGTGACACCGCCGTCGAAGATCAGTTCCGCGTAGAACGTGCCCTCCTGCAGGTCGGTCACCCGCACCTGCTCGAGGCGGCGTCCGAGTGCCCCGATCACGTCCTTGAGCAGATCGTGCGTGAGCGGGCGGGCCGGCTTGACGCCCTGCTGCTCCAGCGCGATCGCCGTGGCCTCCACCGACCCGATCCAGATCGGGAGGTAACGGTCGCCGTTCGTCTCCCGCAACAGGAGGATCGGCTGGTTGGCGGGAAGTTCGACCCTCACACCCACGACGCGCATCTCGCTCATCCGCCCGCCTCCTCAGCTCGCCGCAGCGTCCAGCCCCTGCGGCCCACTACGTGCATGCACTGCCCGGCCCGTTTCCGGCCCCGCGACCGCGTCCCTCCGCCCCACGACTCGTCCCCGCACCGGGTGCCGACGACGCTACACGGACGACCGGCGCGACGCGCGCCTCCGGACGGGCCCGTTGCCGGGGATCGCCGACCGGAGCCCGCTCCCGACCCGCGTGGGTCAGCCGCCCATCCCGGGCTCGCGCGGACCGGTCAGGAACACCAGCCGGAACTTGCCGATCTGCACCTCGTCGCCGTTCGCCAGGACGGCGGTGTCCACCGGCTCCCGGTTGACGTAGGTGCCGTTCAGGCTGCCGACGTCGACGACGACGAACTCGCCGGCGTCACGGCGGAACTCCGCGTGCCGACGGGAGACCGTCACGTCGTCGAGGAAGATGTCGCTGTCCGGATGGCGGCCCGCACTCGTCGTCGGGATGTCCAGCAGGAAGCGCGAGCCCGCGTTCGGCCCGCGCCGGACGACCAGCAGCGCCGATCCGGGAGGGAGGCCGTCCACGCCGGAGACGGGCTGCTCCTGCTGGGCGGGGTTCTCGGCGTCGGCGAGGAAGTCGGCCCGGAAGACCGACGTCGACTCCTGGGGACGCTCCGGGGGGATGTCCGGCCGGTCGTTCGGTGTCACCTCGGGGACTCCTCCTGGGGTGTACGGGGTGTGTCGGGTCGTGCTGCCCCGGCGGGGCGGGCGTCGCGGCGAAGTAGTGAACGTACCGGTCCGCACCGGTGCGTGCCGACCCCCCGACCGGCCTGTCGGCGCGACGTCAGGACGCGTCGGTGAGCTGCTTGTAGGCGTCGGCGTCGAGCAGCGAGCCGAGCTTCTCGACCGCGCCGTCGGCCAGCCGGATCTCGACGATCCACCCGTCCCCGTACGGCGAGGAGTTCACGAGCTCCGGTGTGCTGTCGAGGCTCTCGTTCACGGCGACGACCTCGCCGCCGACCGGCGCGTAGATGTCCGACACCGATTTCGTGGACTCCACCTCGCCGAACGAGTCGCCCTCCGAGAGGGTGTCACCCACGTCCGGTAACTGGACGAACACCACATCGCCCAGCTGCTGCTGGGCATGGTCCGTGACACCGATCCGGACGATGCCGTCCTCGGTGGTCCGGACCCACTCGTGGGCCTCGGTGTAGACAAGATCAGCCGGGATTTCCGAACTCACGCGGGGAGCCTATCCCCCGCCGGCCGGACCCCCCGAGGGGGTCACCGGGCGGCGCAGCGCGAGAACGAACTGCGCCACGTAGAGCACCCCGGTCCACAGGTAGAGCGCCGTCCCCCACCCCGCGAACGCGACCGCGATCGCCCGCACGACCGCCTCGACGGGGCCGGGACCGTCTCCGAGCAGTAGCAGCGGGAACGCGTAGAGCAGCACGAACGTCGCGGCCTTGCCGAGATAGGTGACGACGAACGGGCCGTACCCGCGGCCGCGCATCACGAGCACGCAGACGGCCAGGACGACGTCGCGGGCGATCAGGGCGGCGACCACCCACCAGGGGACGATCTCGCGCAGCCCGAGGCCGACGAGCGCGGCCAGGATGTAGAGGCGGTCGACGGCCGGGTCGAGCACGGCGCCGAGCCGGCTGTACTGGTTCAGCAACCGGGCGAGCTTGCCGTCGAGCCAGTCGCTGATCCCGCCGGCCGCGAGCACGGCGACCGCCCACCCGTCGGCCTGCGGCCCGAGCATCAGCCAGAGGAACAGCGGGACGCCGAGCAGGCGCAGCACGCTCAGCGCGTTGGGGACGGTGACCCACCGGTCCCGCACGGGCTCCTCGACCGTCACGGCGGGAGGCTACTCCGACGTGCTTTTCGGCTGCCCGGCCGTCAGGATGCCGGTCATGGATACGACCTCGCTGCGCGACGTTCAGGGCCCGCTCAAGCAGCAGTACAAGGACGACCCGGAGTCCGCCGTCGTCACGCTCCACGCGGACGGCGAGCTGGACGGCAGCGGCGTGGCCTGCAAGGTCAGCACCGGCAGCGCGCTGGCCGAGGCCGGGCTGCACCCGGCGACCGGCGGTGACGGCACCCAGCTCTGCTCGGGCGACATGCTGCTGGAGGCGCTCGTCGCCTGCGCGGGGGTCACGATGCGGGCCGTCGCGACGTCGATGGAGCTGAACGTGTCCGGCAAGGTCAGGGCCGAGGGCGACCTCGACTTCCGCGGCACGTTGGGCGTCGCGAAGGACGCGCCGGTCGGGTTCCGCGACATCCGCCTGACGTTCGCGATCGACACGGACGCCGCCGAGGACCAGGTCGCGTCGCTGATCAAGCTGACCGAGCGCTACTGCGTCGTGCTGCAGACGATCAAGGGCAGTGCGAACCTCGACGTGTCGGTGACCACCGGTTCCTGATCCGGACGGGTACACGTCGGCGGCTGTGATCGCCCGTTCGGCGGACGGACGATCGTCCCCGTCACCGGGTCGGCGCCGCGACGTGGCCGTTCGTGCACCCGCTCGGCGCGGTACGTTGTCGCTTCGGCGCGACGGACGGCTCGTGCGGGCCACCTGGACGTAGCGTGCTGACGCGGGACGTCCCAGGTCCCGGATTGGTGTCGTGACCACGTGATCAAGCTTGCGGATGACCTGTCATCCGGAGATCACGTGTGCGCGATCCCGGACAGCGAGGAGCATCTCAGCGAGCTGTCCGCCCAGTTCGTCGCGGAGGGTCTCGACCGCAACGAGAAGATCTTCTACTACGACGACGACGGCGCGGCCGACGCGATGCTGCGGAGGCTCTCCGACGACGGCGCCGCGGTCGACGGGCCGCTCAGCAGCGGCCAGCTGACCATCGTGCCCGAGCAGACGACGCACGCGACGTTCCGCACCCCGTTGGGCCAGCTCTACCGCGGGGTGACCGACACCGTCACCGACGCGCTGCGCGAGGGCTACCGCGGCGCTCGGCTCACCGGCCAGATGCACTCGTCGCTCGCTCCCGGCGCGTCCGCCACCCTGCCCGAGTTCGACGGGCTGCTGGACCGCCTGTTGCAGGAGAACCGCCTGACGGCGCTGTGCACCTACGACCACGGGCACTACAGCTCCGAGCAGATCGAGATCATGCGTGCGCTGCACCGGGACCACCTGGCCCCGGTCGGCGCCTACGACGACGGGCTGATGCGCATCGTGCGCACCGGCGTCGCGTCGGCCCGCCTGGCAGGCGAGATCGACCACAGCAACCGGCCCAAGATCACCACCCTGCTGCAGTCCTCACTGGACAGGTCGCTGCGATCCCCGGACGTACCGCCCGAGGTCGTGCTGGACATGGCGTCGGTGCGGTTCATCGACGTCGCGACGGCCGTGGGGCTGGTGCACGCGGCCGAGATGTTCCCGGCCACCCACCGCCTCGTGCTGCACCGCGTCCGGCCACGGGTACAGCGCATCCTCGACCGGTGCGGCGCCCCGTTCGCCTCCCAGCTGGAGGTCACCGCCGACACGGCGGAGGCATCCGAGACCTCCGAGGTGTCCGAGACCTCCGAGGTGCCCGAGACGTCCGAGACATCCGAGACGGACATGGCGTCGTGAGGGCACGATGAGGGTCAACGAGGCCCGTACGCCACGGTTCCGGCACGGCCTGGTGCTGCACGACGGGCCGCAGGACGCGGTGTCCCGGATGCTGCCGCTCGCCTGTGCCGTCCGCGACCGCGGCGGCCGGCTCGCGCTCGCGGTCTCCGACGAGGTCGAGGCCGGGCTGCGCGAGCACGTCGGGAGCGACGCCGTCACGTCGCTCACACCGCTCACCCGCGCCGCGCGCGAGTCCGGTCAGACCGTCGCCGCGTGGCGGGCCCGGGAGCTGCGCGCGATGACCTCGGCCGGCCAGGAGATCGTCGTGCTCGCCGAGCACGACGCGGATCTCGACGGGCCGGACGGCAGTTACTGGACCGAGCACGAGGCCGCGCTGAACATCTCGCTCGGCACACTGCCGGTGACCCAGGTCTGCGCGTACCCGCAGCTGCCGCTGCACCGCGTCGTCTCGGACGCCGCCAACGCGAACCACCCGCTGCTGCTGTACGGGGCGGAGCTCGTGCCGAACCCGGACCACCGCACCCCGGCGGAGGTGTTCGCGAGCATGCCGGTGGCGGCGCCCTACGTGCTCGGTCCGCCGGACATCTTCCTGCGCTACAACACGTTCGAGCTCAGCCGGGTGCGCCGTGCGGTCGAGGACGCGGTGCGCGAGAGCCGTCTCGACCGGGAGCGGGCCGAGGACCTGGTACTGGCCGTCAACGAGATCGCGACGAACGCCGTCGAACACGGGTCCGCGCAGGCCGAGCTGTTCGTCTGGGCGTCGCCCGACGAGCTCGTCTGCGAGCTGCACGACGAGGGCGACCTCGGACTGCCGCTGATCGGCCTCGCGCCGCCGCACCCGTCGCAGCCGCGGGGGCGAGGGACGTGGATCGCACGCCAGCTCTGCGACGCCCTGCACGTCTGGCGGGATGATTCCGGAACCCACGTGCGACTTCTGGCCCACGCCTGAGCTATCCTCGGTGACGGCCGTCGCACGGAGCCGCCCGCCGTCCGTGCCGGTCTATTCCTGCTGTGCCCGCACGACGCGGACGCGCGTCGCCGGGTGTGCGGGTCCTGCCGCGGGCCGACACGCCACCACAACCGAGGGCAAGCCATGTCCGACGATCATCGTCGATCCGTCTCGTCCGTACCCACCGTGCATCTGCTCGGGGCATTCGCCCTGCACACGGGTGGGGAGACCATCCCGCTGCCGGTGGACTCGCGCCGGCTGGTCGCGTATCTGGCCGTGCATCCCCGCCCGCAGCCGACGGCGGCGCTGGCGGCCGACCTGTGGCCGAGCGTGGGCCCGAAGGCAGCCGCGCGGCTGCTCGACGAGGCCGTGGCAGGGGTGGACGTCCCCGGCCTGCTGGCCGCCGACGACAAGGGCCGGCTGGCGCTCGGGCCGGACGTCGCGACCGACCTGTCCGACGCGATGCTGTTGATCCGGGCGCTGTCCGCGAGCCGGATCGAGCAGCGCCCGGACGTCGAACTGCTGGAGCACGACATCCTGCCGTCCTGGACGGCGTCCTGGATCGCGGTCGAGCGCGAGCGGTTCCGCCAGCTGCGCCTCTCCGCGCTGGAGCGTCTGTCCGAGGGCCTCACCGCGACCGGGCAGCACGAGGACGCCGTCGCGATCGCCCGCCGCGCCGTGTCCGCGGCGCCGAGCCGCGAGCGGTCCCGTCGCGCGCTCGTCGAGGCGCTGCTGGCCGGCGGCGACGTGGCCGGTGCGATGCGGGAGTACGAGGAGTTCCAGGAGCTGCTGCGCTCCAGCATCGGCGCGACGCCGGACTCCGAGATGGATCGCCTGCTCGCCCCGCACGACTCCGGGTGGCCGCTCGGTCCTGGCCTGCACCGCCCGGTCCAGCGCTGGGGCGTCGGCATGCCGGGCGTGCGCGCCGGCCGTCCGGCGGGCCGCCGCCTCGCCGCCGGGAGCCCCGCCTCCGGGCGCTGAGCTCGGCCGCCCCACCTCCGCCTCCCGGGCGCAGGCGCGGCCCCCTCCCCCCTTTCCGAACGAACGGCACCTTCGAGCAATGTGACTGCTCGAAGGTGCCGTTCGTTCACGTGGGGGGTGGGCCGGATGGGGGTAGGGGCGACGATCAGTGGAAGCGCGGGGCGCGCTTCTCGGCGAACGCCGTCAGTCCCTCCGTCGCCTCCGGTCCGGCCGCGCTCGTCGCGATCGCGTCGGCCTCGGCGGCCAGCTGGTCGTCCAGCGAGCTCGACCACGTGCGGTCCAGCAGGCCCCTGATCCGGCCGAGCGCAGCCGTCGGGCCCTGGGCGAGGCGGTGCGCGAGCCCCTCGGCCGTGGACACCACCTCCTCGTCCTCGACGACGTCGGCCGCGATCCCGTACTCGGCGAGCGTCCCGGCGTCGAGCACCTCGTCGGACAGCAGGATCCGGCGGGCCCGTGCCGCGCCGACCAGCCGGGGCAGCGTCCAGCTCATGCCGCCGTCCGGCGAGAAGCCGATCCCCGGATAGGCCGGACGCATCCGGGTCGAGCGGCCGGCCACGATCAGGTCCGCGGCGAGCGCGACGCTCATCCCGGCCCCGGCCGCCCAGCCCTTCACGGCCGCGACGGTCGGTACCGGGCTCGACGCCAGCGGGCGCAGGAACTCGTGGAACGTGTCCGCCAGGTGGTGCACGAACGCGTACCGGTCGTCGGCCGAGACGAACCCGCGGACGTCGCCGCCGGTGCAGAACTGGTCCCCGTCGCCGAACAGCAGGATCGCGCCGACCGAGTCCGGCGCCGTCGGGTCCTGGCCGGCGAGTGTGGTCAGCGCATCGGTGATCTCCGGCATCTCCTCGCCGGACAGCGTGCCGTGCTTGCCCTTCGAGATCCGGACGCGCAGGACGCGGCCGTCCTGCTCGGTGACCGGCGCGGTCACGCGTGCTCCTCGCCGGCGCCCGTCGGCCGCGGCCCCCGGGGTGCTGTGCTCGATGGTGAGCTCGCACGCTCGCTCACGAGAGCGCCCGCAGCTTCGGCATGACGTCCTCGGCGAACTGGGACAGGAAGCGTTCCTGGTCGTCGCCGGGACCGTGGAACACCAGATGGTTCAGCCCGGCGTCGACGTACGGCTTGATCTGCGCCACGGCCTCGTCCGGATCCGAGGTGACGATCCACCGGCCGGTGATCTGCTCCAGCGGCAGCTCGTCGGCCAGGCGCTCCATCTCCTCCGACGAGCTCACCGAGTTCTTCTGCTCGGCCGAGAGCGACAGCGGCGCCCAGAACCGGCAGTTCTCCCGCGCCGCCTCCGGATCGCGGTCGTAGGACATCTTGATCTCGATCGTCCGATCGATCGTCTCCGCGTCGCGCCCCTCCTTCTCCGCACCCTCCCTCACCCCGGGGATCAGCTTGTCGGTGTAGAGCTCCATCCCCTTCCCGGACGTGCAGATGAACCCCTCACCCTGCCGCCCGGCGTAGCGCGCCACCATCGGCCCACCGGCCGCGACGTACACCGGCACCGGCGTCGACGGGCGGTCGTAGATCTCCGCGTCGACCGTCGTGTAGTAGTCGCCCTCGAAGTTGACCTTGCCGTCCTCGGTCCACAGTGCACGCATCAGCCGGACCGACTCGCGCAGCCGGGCGAACCGCTCCTTGAACTCCGGCCACTCCATGCCGGACACGGCGATCTCGTTCAACGCCTCGCCGGTGCCCACACCCAGGGCCACGCGGCCGTCGAACAGCAGCGCCATCGTCGCCAGCTCCTGGGCGAGCACGGCCGGGTTGTAGCGGTAGGTCGGGGTCAGCACGCTGGTACCGATCTGCACGCGGCTCGTCCGCTCCCCGACCACGGCCATCCAGCTCAACGCGTACGGCGCGTGACCGCCGTTGTGCCGCCATGGCAGGAAATGATCCGACGCCCAGACACTGTCCAGCCCGAGCTCCTCCGCCCGGACGGCGTACTCCACCAGGTCGCGCGGCCCGAACTGCTCCGCCGACGCCTTGTAGCCGATCTTGAGGTCCACGACACGTCCTCCGTGTGGGTGCGACGCCTTCTGGTTCCGCGGCGCCGCGGGGTGCTGCTCCCCAGCCTGCCGCACCGGCGCGCCGGGCGCCCACCACGGTGGTCCGCGGTGTCGAATCCCTCGCCGGGACGGCGCGTCGGCACCGTCGCGGGGCCGCCGCTCAGTACCGTCGACACCGGATCGGGGGTACTTCACACGGGGGACGTGCATGCTCGGTGCGCGACGGAGGGCGATCCTCCGCCAGATGCTGCGGCCCCCGTACGTCCACCGTTGGACGACGTTGGTCGCCGGGACGTACGTCGTCGTCGTGCTCACCGCGACCGGACTCACCCACACACCCACGCCGGTGGCCGTGGCGGTGCCCGCCGCTCCCGCTCCCGCGCCGGTTCCGAGGGCCGTCCCGGCGTCGGTGCTGGCCGGGACCGCGCAGCCGGGCAGGACCGTCACGCTGACGTTCGACGACGGACCGCACCCGGTCTGGACCCGCCAGGTCCTCGACGTGCTCGACCGGTACCACGTCCCCGCCGTGTTCTGCATGGTCACCGGCCTGGCGAAGGAGCACCCGGACATCGTCCGCGACGTCGTCGCACGCGGGCACACGCTCTGCGACCACACGTCGGACCACGATCCGGGGCTCCGCCTCCGGTCGGACGCCGTGATCGCCCTGGCGATGACCGCGTCGTCCGCCGAGCTCGTCGACGCGTCCGGGGACCCGTCGGTGCGGATCCCGTTCTTCCGTGCGCCGGAGGGAAAGTGGACACCCGCGCTGGAGGGCGGAGCCGCGGAACTCGGGATGCGGCCGCTCGGCTGGTCGGTCGACTCGCGGGACTGGACCGGCATCCCGGCCGACGCCGTCCTGCGCACGGTCCGCTCCGAGCTGGGCGACGGTTCGGTGATCCTGATGCACGACGGCGGCGGTGAGCGGGCGACGACGGTCGCGGTCCTGCGGGGGCTGATCCCGACGCTGCAGGACCAGGGGTACCGGTTCGTCGTCCCGGACGGCACGGCGGAGGTGCCCCGGCCCACGCCCGCGGACGGATCCGGAGAGGTGACCACGGGACGGTGAGGCCCGCTCGTACGATCGCGGGCGTGCCGGACACCTCTCTGCCCGCCGACTGGGGCACCGATCTCGACGAGATCCCGCCGCCGGAGCCGCCGCCCGAGGACGAGGAGTTCGGTGAGCCGTACTCCGAGCCCGAACCGGCCGACGAGCGGCCGAGGTTCACCGACCCGCACGACGTGCTTCGACGTGTGTTCGGCTACGACGCGTTCCGCGGCGAGCAGCAGGAGATCGTCGAGCAGGTGGTCGGCGGCGGGGATGCCCTGGTCCTGATGCCGACCGGCGGCGGCAAGTCGCTGTGCTATCAGGTGCCCGCCCTGGTCCGCGACGGCGTGGGGGTCGTCGTCTCGCCGCTGATCGCGCTGATGCAGGACCAGGTCGACGCGCTGCGGGCGCTCGGCGTGCGCGCCGGGTTCCTCAACTCCACCCAGTCCCCCGACGAGCGCCGCGACACCGAGCGGGCGTTCGTCTCCGGCGAGCTGGACCTGCTCTACCTCGCTCCGGAGCGGCTGAAGGTCGAGTCGACGGTGCGGCTGCTCGACCGCGGCCGGATCGCGCTGTTCGCGATCGACGAGGCGCACTGCGTCGCGCAGTGGGGGCACGACTTCCGACCCGACTACCTGCTGCTGTCCGAACTGCACACGCGCTGGCCGGACGTGCCGCGGATCGCGCTCACCGCCACCGCGACGGAGGCGACCCGCACCGAGATCGCCGAGCGGCTGCAGCTGACGGCGGCGAAACACTTCGTCGCGAGCTTCGACCGTCCGAACATCCAGTACCGGATCGTCGGCAAGAACGAGCCGCGCAAGCAGGTGCTCGAGCTGATCCGCGGCGAGCACCCCGGCGAGGCCGGGATCGTGTACTGCCTGTCCCGCAAGTCGGTCGAGCAGACGGCCGAGTTCCTGACCGCGCAGGGCATGACGGCGCTGCCGTACCACGCCGGCCTGGACGCGTCGGTGCGCCGCGAGAACCAGGCGCGGTTCCTGCGCGAGGACGGTGTCGTGATGGTCGCGACGATCGCGTTCGGCATGGGCATCGACAAGCCGGACGTCCGGTTCGTCGCGCACCTGGACCTGCCGAAGTCGGTCGAGGGCTACTACCAGGAGACCGGCCGCGCCGGCCGCGACGGGCTGCCGTCCACGGCGTGGCTCGCCTACGGGCTCCCGGACGTCGTGCAGCAGCGCAAGATGATCGACGACTCGGAGGGCGACGCCGCGCACAAGCGCCGCCTCGCGTTGCACCTGGACGCGATGCTGGCGCTCTGCGAGACGGTCGCGTGCCGGCGCGCCCAGCTGTTGCGCTACTTCGGCCAGGAGCTCGGCGGCGACGCGAGTAGCGCAGGCGGATCGCGCGTCGACACTGCCTGCGGCAACTGCGACACGTGCCTGAACCCGGTGTCGTCGTGGGACGGCACGGTCCCGGCGCAGAAGGTGCTCTCCACCGTCTGGCGTCTGAAGAACGAGCGGCGGCAGAGCTTCGGCGCCGTGCACGTGATCGACATCCTGCTCGGGCGGAGGACGGCGAAGATCGAGCAGTTCGACCACGACCAGCTGTCGGTGTTCGGCGTCGGCTCCGACCTCACCGAACCCCAGTGGCGCAGCGTGATCCGCCAGCTCGTCGCGCGCGGGATGCTCGCCGTGGGCGGTGCGCACTCGACGCTCGTGTTCACCGAGGACTCCCCCGCCGTGATGCGCGGCGACACTCCGGTCATGTTCCGCACCGAGCCGGAGCGGGCCGCCCGGTCCCGCACCCGGTCCGGCACGAAGGCGCAGGCGGCCGAGCTGTCCGCGGACGCGGCGCCGCTGTTCGAGAAGCTGCGCGCCTGGCGCGCGGGTGCGGCGAAGGAGCAGGGCGTCCCCGCCTACGTGATCTTCCACGACGCGACGCTGCGCGAGATCGCCTCGCGGGCTCCCGGCGACCTGGCCGCGCTCGGCACGATCAGCGGCATCGGCGAGGGCAAGCTCGCCCGCTACGGCGAGCAGGTCCTCGCGGTGCTGTCCGGAGAGGACGCGTGAGCAGGCACCCGGTGGTCGGGCTGACGTCCTACGGTGAGCGCGCCAGTTACTGGATCATCACCGATGAGCAGGTCGTGCTCCTGACCCGCAACTACGTGGACATGGTCGCCGCGGCCGGTGGGACGCCGGTCCTGCTGCCTCCGACCGCGACGGCGGCCGACGCCGTCGACGTGTGCGACGCGCTGCTCGTCGTCGGCGGGCCGGACGTCGACCCCGCGCGGTACGGGGCCGAGCCGGGACCGCACTCGGACCCGCCGCGGACCGAGCGGGACGACTCCGACCTGGCCGCCCTGCGACGGGCGCTGGACCGTCGGATCCCGGTGCTCGGCGTGTGCCGTGGGCACCAACTGCTCAACGTCGCGCTCGGCGGGACGCTGCACCAGCACCTGCCGGACGTCGTCGGGCACCTGCGGCACAGCGTGGAGCCGGCGACGTTCGGTCCGGTCACGGTCGCGCCGGAACCCGGCTCGCGGGTGGCGCGTGCGCTCGGTGGCGATGAGGTCCAGGTGTGGTGCCACCACCACCAGGCGATCGACCGGGTCGCCGACGGCCTGACCGTCACCGCCCGCGCCGACGACGGGACCGTCGAGGCCGTCGAGCTGGACGGGCACCCGTTCGTCGTCGGGGTGCAGTGGCATCCGGAGCAGGAGCCCCGGGACGTGCGGATGTTCGCCGCGCTCGTCGAGGCCGCGGCGGGCTAACCGCCCAGCCGGGCCTCGGCCAGTCCGGACAGGACGTCCGCGGTGTCCTGCGTGGACAGCCCGCGGCCCGCGGCGAGCTGGTCGTAGGTCTCGAACGCGGTCAGCACCCAGAGCACGTCCAGGGCCGTGCCCGGCGGCACCGCCAGCCGGCCGGCCTCGTCGAGCCGGCGCACCGTCGTCTCCAGCAGGGACAGCCGGCCCGCGTCGTGGCGACGCAGCAGCTCCCCCGCCGCCGGGTCGGCGGACCCCGCGGCGAGGATCTTGCGCGCGAGCGCCGGGTCGGTGGCCCAGTACCGGCAGCCCTCGGTGACCATCGCGCGGAGCAGGGTCTCCGGCGGCCCCTCCTCGACGACGGCGGCCAGTGCCGGGAGGTCCGCCCGGCGCTCGTAGTCGGTCAGGACGGCCTCCAGCAGGCCGAGCTTCGAGCCGAACCGCTGGTACACGGTCGCCCGCGCGACGTCGGCCCGGCGGGCCACCTCGTCCAGCGACGAACGGTGGAAGCCGCCGTCGCGGTACAGGTCGCGCGCGGCCGTCAGCACGCGCTCGCGGGTGTCGGCGACGGCCGCGGCGCGCGCCCCGAGGGTGTACCGGCGGGGGCTCACGGCCTTGAGCCTAGCGCCAATCAGTCATACGCTCTGTCTGACTGAATTGGGGGCCTCACCGAGGAGCCGCGATGGACGCGACGACCGGCACCACCCCGCTCGCGAGGGCCGCCCTCTGGCTGATCCCGGTGCACGCGGCACTGCTCGCCGTCGGAGCCGTCACCCACGAGCCGGACCGGGCGGACCTCGGCGCCTACGCCGCGTTCGTGACGACCGGACCGTTCCTGGCCGGCCATCTCGTGGCGAGCGTTCTCGGCGCGGCGCTCGGCTCGGTCGGTGTCGTCGCCGCGCTCGCGTTCCTGTCCGCCGGACCGTCCGGCCGCGCCGCGGCGTGGGGTGCCGCCCTCACCGTCGCCGGGAACGTGATCAGCACGGCCGTGTTCGGCACGGCGGCGTTCGCCCAGCCGGCCATCGGGCGCGCGATCGAGCGCGGCGTGCCGGGCATGTCCGAGTTCGACGCCGACGTGTACGGCACCCCGCTCGTCCTCACCGCCGTCGTCGGGCTGCTCCTGCTCCTCGTCGGTGGCGCCCTTCTCGGCCGGGCGGTGTCCCGAGCCGACGGGCTGCGTGCGGCCGGGATCGCGTACGCCGTCCTGCTCGCGCTGTTCGTCGTCGCCGGGTTCTCCGTGCAGATCGTCCAGCCGTTCGCGGCACTGGGGATGACGGTCGCCGCTGTCGTGATCGCGCTGCGGCTTCCCCGCCGGGCGGTCGCCCCGACGCCGGCCGCCACGACCCGGGTCGCCTGAGCACCAGCATGATCGGCGGGGCCGTTCCGGGCTGCGCTCGGTGATCGCCGGTTCGGTGCGGATCGGCGCCATCAGTGGCCTACATCTGCACCCGATCGGCGATCATGCACGTATCGTCCCGGGCCGCGTTCAGTGATCGCCGGTCCGGCGCGGATCGGCGCCACAAGCGGCACACATCCGCGCCGGACGGCCGATCATGGGTCGCCGGGGACGAGGCTGGCCCGCCGGGGCCGGATCGGCGGGCGCCGCGCGGGCCACCGAGCGTCGACCCGTCAGGCGGTGACCGGCGCCGGGGTGCTGCTCACCGCCGACAGATAGGTGCGGACGGCGGCCGGGTCGGTGGTGCGGAGTGCGAGGTACCCGTCCGGACGGACGAGGATCAGTTCGCCGGGCTCCGGGTGGTACACGGCGGCGACGTGTCCGCTGTGGTCGGACAGATCGGTGTCGGACACCTCGGAGCCCCTGGGGACGATCGAGGCCGTGTGCACACCGGGGTGCGGGTCCGGGACGGTGCCGTACCCGAGCAACGTCCAGCCGGGGTGACGGAGCAGATCGAACAGGCGGGTCCGCGTGCCGTCGGCGGAGCGCATCGGCGCGTCCGGAGCGCGGTCGCCGGAGCACGGTCCGGACGCGGCAGCAACCGCATCGGTCGAGCCGACGGCATCGGGCGAGGGCGAAGCGTCCGTCGAGGCGGACGCAAGGGTCGAGGCAGCGGCGTCGAACCCACGCGGCGACCCGTCCGGTCCCGGCGTGAGCGGGCCTCCGCGGTAGCCCACGCCCAGCTGGAGCGTCCGGGTGCCGTCGGCGCCGCGGTCCTCGAACCGGCGCAGGGTCAGAAGCCCGGACAGGCCGAGCACGTCGGCGGCGACCGGCATCCGCTCCGCCTCGTACGTGTCGAGCAGGCGCTCGTCGGCACCGGCGAGCACCGCAGCCAGCTTCCAGCCGAGGTTCGCACCGTCACCGATGCCGGTGTTCAGGCCCTGTCCGCCCGCGGGCGAGTGCACGTGCGCCGCGTCGCCCGCCAGGAGAACCCGTCCGACCCGGTAGCGGTCGACCATCCGCACGTTGAGCCGCCAGCGCGAGCTCCACCGCACCTCGCGCACGCGGGCGTGACCGGCCCCGGCCTCGTCGAGCACGTCCTGGAACACGGCCGCCGTGAGCGGCCCGTCCCGGTCCACCCCGCCCGCCTGCAGCGCGAACGTGTCCGTCGCCGGGAGCGGGCAGAGCGCGGTGAACGGCTCCCACATGTGCCAGTGGTCGCGGTCCACACCCTCCACGACGACGTCGGCGACCAGCATCCGGATGTCCTCGTTCGTCTCGCCGAGGAACGACACCCCGAGAGCGTGGCGCACGACGCTGGACCCGCCGTCGCAACCGACGACCCAGGACGCGGACAGCGACCCGCCGTCCGTCGTGACCGTCACGCCGTCGTCGTCCTGCTGCACGTCCCGGACCAGCGTGTTCCAGCGCACCTCGACGCCGAGTGACGCCAGGTGCTCGCGCAGGACCAGCTCGGTCCGCCACTGCGGCACGATCAGCGAGCGGGCGTACGGCGAGTCCGGCGTCGGCTCGACGCCGGCGTGCATCTCGTGGTCGACGCCGACGGGCTCCCCGTCCTCGCCGGTCCCCCACCGACGCAACGGGATCCGGAACCGGCCGAGCGACACCAGCCGGCCCGCCAGGCCGAGGTGGTCGAGCAGCTCCAGCGTGCGCGGCTGCACGCCCTTGCCCCGCGATCCCTCGAACGGTCCGGACGCGCCGTCGACCACCTCGACCCGCACCCCGCGGCGCGCCAGCTCGCACGCCGTCATCAGGCCGGTCGGCCCGGCCCCCACCACGATCACGTCGGTTCTCATGGCCCGAACGATAGCCAATTCTGAGACTCAGTACCAGATGTAACTCAGTGCCAATTGAGATGAAGTGACAAACCGTGCGATACTCCCCCGGTGAGTACCGAGGTGGGTGGGCTGCGCGAGCGCAAGAAGGCCAGGACGCGCGCCGATCTGCAGCGGCACGCGCTGCGGCTGTTCCGGGACCGCGGGTACGCGGAGACCACGGTGGACGACATCGCGGCCGCGGCCGAGGTCTCACGCAGCACGTTCTTCCGGTACTTCGCCGGCAAGGAGCAGACCGTCCTCTACGACGACGTCGACCCGCTGATGGCGGAGGCGTTCGGCGAGGTCCCGGAGGGCACGCCGCTGCTCAGCGCGCTGCGCACCGCGATGCGCACCGCGTTCGAGCGGCTGCCGGACGAGAAGCGCGAGCTCGAGGAGGTCCGGATGGACCTCTCGCGCCGCCAGCCGGAGATCCGGGCGGCGCTGCGTGAGGCGTTCAGCGTCGGAGCCATCGCGGAGCAGCTCGCCGCTGGCGTCGGCCGCTCCGCCGACGATCCCGAGGTGGTGGTGTTCGCCGGCGTGGTGGTCGGGGGACGCCTGGCCGCGCAGGAGATGGTCGCCCGGTCCCCCGGCAGCAGCTACATCGAGGCGCTGGACGCCGTGTTCGCCCGGCTCGAGCACGGCATCCCGCTGGCCGACCTGCCGATCGTCGGTACCCCGCGCAGCCCGCTCGCGGACCGGTGACAGTCGTTGTCCGCATTCGGTCATAGCGTGCCCCCATGAGCTCGACGACGACGATCGACTGGAACCACCAGCTGCTCGACCAGCTCCGCTTCGAGTGGGACGCGCAGCTGCGTCCCCGCATCGAGGGACTGACCGACGACGAGTACCACTGGGAGCCGTCGCCCGGCATGTGGGGCGTGCGCCGGCGCGGCGACGCCACCAGCCCCTACGCGG
Organism: Pseudonocardia endophytica; assembly: GCF_004339565.1. Lineage (GTDB taxonomy): Bacteria > Actinomycetota > Actinomycetes > Mycobacteriales > Pseudonocardiaceae > Pseudonocardia > Pseudonocardia endophytica. The sequence continues at coordinate 3,448,932 of NZ_SMFZ01000002.1, read as the reverse complement.
CGGGCGCAGGCGACTGGGTGATCGACTTCGCGTTCCCGGAGCCGGACCCCGCCCCGGTCACGACGATCGCGTGGCGGCTCGGGCACATCATCGTCGGCGTGTTCGCGATGCGGGTGGCAGGCCACTTCGGCGGTCCCGCCGTCGACTACAACTCGTTCGACTACGCCGGAACCGCCGACGAGGCACTGGCCCAGCTCGACGAGCAGCACCGCCTCTGGACCGACGGCGTCGCGGCACTGGGCGCGGACGGCCTGGCCGCGCCGTGCGGGCCCTCCGAGGGCCCGTACGCCGACGAGCCGATGGCCACGCTCGTGCTGCACATCCACCGCGAGGTGATCCACCACGGCGCCGAGGTCGCGCTGCTGCGCGACCTCTACCGGGCCCGCGACCGCTAGGAGACCCGTTGGACCTGGAACGAAGGCTGGCCCGTCCCGGAGCGGAGATCGCGTTCGCGGACACGGGACCCGGGGGACCCGCCGTCGTGCTCACGCACGGCGCCGGACTGGACCACACGATGTTCGACGACCAGGTCGCCGCGCTCACCGGCCGGGGCCACCGCGTCGTCGTGTGGGACATGCGGGGCCACGGGGCGTCGACGCTGGAGCCCGCCGCCCGTTTCACCGCCCCCGACGCGCTCGACGACCTCGGGGCGCTCCTCGACGCATGCGGGCTCGAGCGGCCGGTGCTGGTCGGGCACTCGCTCGGGGGCAACCTCGTGCAGGCGTTCGTACGCTCCCGCCCGGACCGGGCCGCCGGGCACGTCGTCCTGGACTCGACGTGGAACGCGGGGCCGCTGTCCGCGGCGGGACGGCTCGCGCTCGCCGCGGCGGCGCCCGCGCTGGCGATGATCCCGGCGCGGTCGCTCCCCCGGCAGATGGCCCGCGTGTCGGCCGTCGTCCCGGACGTGGTGGCGCGCCTCGAGGAGGTGTTCGCGCGGATGCCCAAGCGCACGTTCCTCGACGTCTGGCGGGCCACCGCGTCGCTCGTCGAGCCCGACCCCGGCTACCGCGCGCCGGTACCGCTCGTGCTCGTGCGCGGCGCACGCGACCGCACCGGCAACATCGCGACCGCCATGCCCCGCTGGGCGCGGGCGGAGGGCGTGCGCGAGACCGTCGTCCCGGACGCCGGGCACGTCGTGACGTGGGACGCGCCGGACGCCACGTCGCGGGTGCTGCTCGACGCCCTGGAGCTCCGGCACCGGTGAGCCCCGGTCAGTCCCGGGGGACCCGCTTGAGCACCGGCGGCAGGTCGCCGGTGTAGAGGACGCCGAGCCGCTGGGTGGCGCGGGTGAGCGCGACGTACAGGTCGTTCAGCCCGCGCGGGGACTCCTCCAGGATCTCCGCGGGCTCGACGAGCACGACGGCGTCGAACTCGAGCCCCTTCGCCTCCTCCACCCCGAGCACGACGAGCGGCGCGTCGAGGTCCTCGGCGTCGGCGCCGGGCGGCAGCAACACCCCCCGCAGTGCCGTGATCCGGGCCGCGGGGCCGAGCACGGCGGTGCGCCCCTCCCCCACGGCCGCCTGCTCCGCGGCGACCCGCTCGGTGATCACCCGCTCGGCGCCCTCGCCGGGCAGCTCGTGCGCCCAGGGCTGGGTACCGGTGCTGCGGACCGAGCTGGGCGGCTCCAAGGACGGGTCGATCTCGGCCAGCACGTCGTCGGCGATGTCGGCGATCTCCGACGGCGTCCGGTAGTTCACGGTGAGCTGCTCCAGACGCCAGCGGCGCTCCACGAACGGCCGCAGCACCTCGTCCCACGACCCGGCGCCGCCGCGGTCACCGGTCTGCGCGATGTCACCGACGACGGTCATCGACCGGGACGGCGAACGGCGCATGACCATCCGCCACGCCATCGCGGACAGCTCCTGCGCCTCGTCGACGATCACGTGCCCGTAGGTCCACTCGCGGTCGGACGACGCGCGCTCCGCCGTCGAGTCGTAGCGGGCCACCTGCAGGCGCTCGGCGAGCCGGTCGGCGTCGATGACGTCGGTGGCGCGCAGCAGCTCCGGGTCCAGGTCCTCCTCCAGGTCCAGGACGTCCAGCACGCCCTGCGCGTACTCGACCTCCTCGCGCAACGCCGCCGCCTCGGCCGCGGCGCGCGCGCTGCCGTCGTCGCCGAGCAGCTCGGCCGCCTCGTCGAGCAGTGCCACGTCCGCCGCCGTCCAGCGCTCGCCCGGCGGGGTGCCCTCGTCCGGCTCGTCGCGCTCCAGGCGGGCCCGCTCGTCGGCCGGGATCCGGCGGGCGACCGAGTTCAGCCGCTTGCGGTCGGCGAACAGCTCGCCGAGCAGCCGCTCCGGCGACAGCGTCGGCCACAGCTCGTCGATCTCGCGCATCAGCTCGGCGGACTCGGCCAGCTCGTCGCGGATCTCGTCGACGTCGCGCCGGTCGAGCAGATCCTTGCCGACGCCGCGGGCGACCTGGTCGGCCAGCAGCCGCAGCAGCTCCTTGCGGAACACCCGGCGTGCCTCGTTGTGCGGCTTGCGGGCCCGCCGCGCCCGCGTGCGGGCCTGTCCGACGGTGTCCTTGTCCAGCACCACCCGCTGCTGCTCGACGACGAGCTCGATCGGCCGTCGCGGCACCTGCTGGCGGTCCCGCACGGCGGCGGCGATCACCGCGGCCATCTCGGCACGGCCCTTCAGCGCGGCCGTGGCCGGGTCCTCGTGGCGGCGCGCGTCGAGGTCGGGGTAGAGCTGGGCGACGGTGCCGAGCACGACACTCGTCTCGCCGAGTGACGGCAGCACCTGGCCGATGTAGCGGAGGAACGTCGGGTTCGGCCCGACGACGAGCACACCGCGGCGGGCCAGCCGGTCCCGGTGGGTGTAGAGCAGGTAGGCGGCGCGGTGCAGGGCGACCGCCGTCTTGCCGGTGCCCGGCCCGCCCTGCACGACGAGCACGCCGGACGGTTTGGATCGGATGATCGCGTCCTGTTCGGACTGGATCGTCGCGACGATGTCGCCCATCCGGCCGGTACGCGCCTCGGACACGGCGGCCAGCAGCGCGGCCTCGCTGGTCAGGCCCTTCGAGGACGCGGCGGCCTCCGCGTCGGACAGGTGCAACGGCTCGTCGTCGACCGCGGTGATCGACCGCAGGCGGGTACGCAGGTGCCTGCGACGGCGCATGCCCTCCGGGGAGGCCGCCGTCGCGGTGTAGAACGGGCGGGCGGCGGGCGCGCGCCAGTCCATCAGCAGCGGCTCGTACTCGTTCTGCTCGTCGAGCAGCCCGATCCGGCCGATGTACCGGATCTCGCCGGAGTCGGTGTCCAGGCGCCCGAACGCCAGACCGTGCTCGGCGGCCCGAAGCGAGGCCAGCCGGTCGGCGTACAGCGCGGCCGCCGCGTCCCGCTGGGTCAGCGCCTGCGGCGTGCCCACGGTCTCGTCGTGCAACGTGTCGTGCAACCGCTTCGCGGTCTCGCGCCGTCGCTGTTCGAGCTGCTCGTAGAGCATCGCGACGTAGGCCTGCTCACGGGCGAGCTCCGTGTCCGGCCCCGCGTCGGGCCCGGAGTCGGCCGGGGTGGGTTTCGGCACCTGAAGGACTTCCTCCACCGAGTGACGTGACGACCGGCCGTCCCGCGCCGCACGACACCCCCGTCGCGGACCGGCCGACGCTCCAAGCTACCAGCGCCACCCCCGTGCCCGCCGCGACATAACGGCGATCAACGGACAGGTACCCCGATGGGGCGGCCCGCGCTCAGCCTCGCTGGTGCGGCGCCCGCCCGTAGGGCTGCTCGACCGGCTCCACCCACTCGACGGCAGGCAGCGGCAGCGTCATCGGGTCGTCCCCGAGCGCGACCGGCTCGTCGTGGTGGCGCAGACGCATCGGCGCACCGCTGACGAGCTGGTACTCGGCCTCGCCCGGCGTGATCGTCACCCGGATCTGGCGGCCCTGCCAGCGCAGCCCGAACGACACCCGCGACAGCGAGGCGGGCAGCACCGGCGCGAACGACAGCCCGTCGGCGTCGCAGCGCATCCCGCCGAACCCGAGCACGATCGCCGACCAGGTCCCGGCCATCGACGCGATGTGGATGCCGTGGTCGGTGTTGCCTCCGAGGTCGTGCAGGTCGATCAGCGCGGCCTCGCCCAGGTAGTTGTAGGCGAGGTCGAGGTGCCCGGTGCGGGCCGCGATGACGGCCTGCGTGCACGCCGACAGCGACGAGTCCCGGACCGTGATCCCCTCGTAGTAGGCGAAGTTGCGGCGCATCTGCTCGTCGGTGAACGCGTCCGCCCGGATCTGCATCGCCAGCACCAGGTCCGCCTGCTTGACGACCTGCTTCCGGTACAGGTCGAAGTACGGGAAGTTCAGCAGCAGCGGGTAGTGCTCGGCCGCGGTGCCCTCGAAGTCCCAGAGCTTGTGGCTGGTGAAGCCCTCGGACTGCGGGTGCACGCCGAGCCGCTCGTCGAACGGGATGAGCATCGCCGCGGCGGCGTCGCGCCAGCTGGCGACCTCCTCGGAGTCCACGCCGAGCCGGGCCGCCGACCGCGGGTGCTTGGCCGCGACCTCGGCCGCGTAGCGCAGGTTCTGCTGCGCCATCAGGTTCGTGTAGACGTTGTTGTCCGCGACCGCCGAGTACTCGTCGGGGCCGGTCACGCCGTCCACCCGGAAGTTGCCCTCCGAGTCGTGGTGGCCCAGCGAGCGCCACAGCCGCGCCGTCGCGACCAGCAGGTCCAGGCCGACCTCGAGCTCGAACTGGGTGTCCCCGGTGGCGTGGACGTGGCGGCGGACGGCGTCGGCGATGTCGGCGTTGATGTGGAACGCGGCCGTGCCGGCGGGCCAGTAGCCGGAGCACTCGTGGCCGCGGATCGTGCGCCACGGGAACGCCGCACCCTTGAGGCCGAGCGTCTCGGCCCGCTCGAACGCCTGGGGCAGGATCGACTGCCGCCAGCGCAGTGCGTCGGCCGCCGCATCCGGGGCGACGAACGAGAGCACCTGCAGGCAGAACGTCTCGGTGTCCCAGAACGTGTGCCCGTCGTAGCCGTCGCCGGTCAGGCCCTTGGCCCCGATGCAGCGGCGCTCGGCGCGGGCACCCGCCTGCAGGACGTGGAACGTCGCCAGTCGGATCGCCTGCTGGAGCTCCGCGTCGCCGTCGATCTCGACGTCGGCGGTCGACCAGAAGTCGTCGAGGTACTCCCGCTGCTCGCTCACCAGGCCGTCCCAGCCGGTGTAGCGGGCGGCGGCCAGGGCGGCACGCACCTGGTCGTAGATCGCGGGCAGGCTGCGGCGCGACGACCAGCCGTAGGACAGGTACTTGACGACGCGCAGCGTCTGGCCGGGCTTGACCCGGGCAATGATCGTGGTGCGGGCGAGGTCCTCGTTCGCGTCCGAGCTGATCTGGACGCCGTCCGGGCCGGTGACCTCGTGGTCCATCGCGGCGCCGACGCGCAGCTCGGACTTGCGCGTGCGGTGCACCAGCGTCGCGTCCGTCTGGCCGGCACGCGACTGCTCGGACTCCAGGACGTCGTCGAGCGCGGTGTCCAGGCGGGGGTCGCCCTCGTTGCGGCCGGGCAGCTGCTCGTTCGCGACGAGCTCGGACTGCAGCACCAGCAGCGCGCCGTCCGTGGCGGAGTTGCCGTCGGAACCGTCCGAGAGCACCTCGACCTCGTAGGAGATCGCGGCGATCGCCCGCTGGGTCAGCGACACCAGCCGGGTGGACTTCACGCGCACCGCGCGCCCGGCGGGCGACTCCCACTCCACCTCGCGGTGCAGCGTGCCGGCCTGCATGTCCAGCACGCGCTCGTGCTTGCGCAGCGTCCCGTAGCGCAGGTCGAACGGCTCGTCGTCGACGAGCAGCCGGATCAGCTTGCCGTTCGTGACGTTGATGATCGTCTGGCCGGACTCCGGGTACCCGTAGCCGCCCTCGGCGTAGGGCAGCGGGCGCACCTCGTAGCAGGAGTTGAGGTACGTGCCGGGCAGGACGTGCGGCTCGCCCTCGTCGAGGTTGCCGCGCAGGCCGACGTGTCCGTTGGACAGGGCGAAGACCGACTCGGTCTGCCCCATCGCGTCCATGTCCAGCCGGGGTTCACGGACGACCCACGGCTCGACGGTGAACGTGGGCAGGTGCTCGGGCTTCACTTCTGCTCTCCCAGCAGGTCGGCGAGATCGTCCACGACGACGGTGGCGCCGTGGTCACGGAGGGCGTCGGCCTGGTCGAGGCGGTTCACACCGACGACGGCGCCGAAGCCGCCCGCGTGCCCGGCCTCGACGCCGGCCAGCGCGTCCTCGAACACGACGGCGGCCTCCGGCGGCACGCCCAGGTCGGCCGCCGCGGCCAGGAACGTGTCCGGCTCCGGCTTGCCCGGCAGCTTCCGCTCCCTGGCGACGACACCGTCGATCCGGAGGTCGATGAACCGGTCCAGGCCGGTCACCGACAGGACCTGCTCGGCGTTGGCCGACGACGAGACGACGGCCGTGGCGATACCGGTGTCCCGCACCGCCTCGAGGTAGCGGACGGAACCCGGGTAGACGTCCACGCCGTTGGACTTGATCTTCTCCTGCACGAGGTCGTTCTTGCGGGTCGACAGACCCCAGAGCGACTCGGTGTCCGGCGGGTCGTCGGGCGTCCCCTCCGGCAGCTCGATCCCGCGGGAGGCGAGGAAGCTGCGGGTGCCCTCCAGGCGGGGCTTGCCGTCGACGTAGGGCCCGTAGTCCGCGGAGATGTCGAAAGGGCGGAAGGCCCCGACACCGGAGCCGTCCCTGGCGCGCAGGAACTCGTCGAACATCGTCTTCCAGGCCGCGGCGTGCACGCTCGCGGTGTCGGTGAGCACGCCGTCGAGATCGAACAGCAGCGCGCGCGTCCCCTCGGGAACCCCCAGCATGCGCGCACCGTATCCGGCGGCGAGCACCAGTGGCGAGCCGGTGGGTGGATCGATCAGGACGGGCCGGCGACCAGCGGCAGGGCGAGCACGACGACCGGTTCGCCCGACTCGCCCACGGCGGCCGTGACCAGGCATTCCCCGTCGCCCGTCGTGACCGCGACGGAGCCGCCTTCCGGATGTGGTTCGACCCACTGCTGCACGGCCTCGCGGACGGCCGCGAGCACGGCCAGCGGCGGGACGGGTGCTCCCGCCAGGTCACCCGCGTCCGGCACCGAGGTCTCCAGGCGGCTGCCGAAACGCGCGTGCTCGATCTCGAGGTAGGCGCGCACGGCGGCCAGCTCCTCGTCGAGCCGGATGCTCGCCTCGCCCGCGCGGTCGGCGGCCCGGGACAGGTCGGCGAACCCGAGCAGCAGCTCGCGGGCCCGCGGCGGGTCGGTGCGGACGAGCGCGGCGATCGTGTTCAGTGTGTTGTAGACGAAGTGCTGTTCCAGGCGCCGGGACAGCGAGCCGTGCCACGGGGCCGGAGGGGCCTCCTCGATCTCCGCGGTGGGTGCCTCTGGCTCGGCGGGCGGTTCCGGGACGGGCTCCGGCCACTCGCTCTCCAGCTCCGGCTCGATGTCGTCCGGCGCGACGAGCCCCAGCCAGGACGGCAGCACGAGACGCCCGGCGGCCGTCCGCCCGCGGTGCTCGACGAGCGCGACCAGGCCCGGCTCGAGCCACCTGGCCTGCTCGGCGATCTCGGCGGGGACACCCGTCGACGCACTCCGCCCGGCGTCGGCGCCGCCGACGCGGAACGGCGGGACGTCCGTGCGGGGCGCCGCGACGATCGCGGCGACGTCCTCACGGTCCTGGGAGGCGCCGAGCCCGACCCGTCCGACGTACTCCGGTCCGTCCGGACCGGGCAGACCGAGCAGCACCGCGGCGATCCGGTCCGGCCCGGAGCGTGGCCATCCGGAGCGCGTCCCGTCCCGCGAGACCGGGACCCACCCGCACACCAGTGCCTGACGGCGCCGGCGCAGCGGCACCCGCAGCCAGTGCCGGGTGCGCCGTCCCGGCTGGTAGGGCACGTCGAGACGCTTGAGGTGCAGGCTCTCCAGCCCGTACTGCTCCGCCGTCCGGACCACCAGGTCCGCCTCGTCCAGCGAGAACGACGGCGGCACCAGGATCGGCGAGCCCAGCCCGAGCTCCTCCAGCTCGCGGCGGCGGTCCCGGTACGGCAGGTCGGCGGTCCGCCTGCCGTCGCACCACAGCAGGTCCGTGGCGACGTAGCCGACCGGGACCTCCTCGACCAGCTTCGGGTCCGGGCGCACGGTGGCGGTGCGGCGCATCAGCGACGGCCGCGACGGGCGTCCGGCCTCGTCCAGCGCGACCACGACGCCGTCGAGCACCATGCCCGCCCCCGGCGCCTGATCGCCGAGCGGAGCCAGGTCCGGGAACGAGCCGGTGACGCTGCGGGCCGTGGACGACAGCAGACGCACCCGCCCCGGCCGCGCGTAGGCGACGCAGCGGTGGCCCACCCAGGCGAACTCCACCGCCCAGCGCGACGCGTCGGTCGCCTCGTCGAGCTCACCGGCGGCCGGGAGCATCGGAGGGACGAGGTCGGGCATGTCCCGCCGGTCCGGCCCCCTCACAGGGCTGCACGGTAGTCGTCGTGCGACCTGCGACGATGAACGGGTGGTTTCCCCGTTGCTGACCGACCGCCTCCCGCACGGCGACGACCCCGACAAGCTCGTCGAGGTGTTCGCGGACTGGGCGTTCGACGAGCGCGGGCTCTCGCTCTACCCGGCGCAGGAGGACGCGCTCCTGGAGCTCGTGACCGGCGCGAACGTCATCCTGTCGACGCCGACCGGGTCCGGGAAGTCGCTGGTCGCGATCGGGGCGCACGCCGTGGCGCTGGCCCGCGGCGAGCGCTCGTTCTACACGGCGCCGATCAAGGCGCTGGTCAGCGAGAAGTTCTTCGCGCTGATCGAGGTGTTCGGCGCCGACAAGGTCGGGATGATGACCGGCGACGCGGCCGTCAACGAGAAGGCCCCGATCATCTGCTGCACGGCTGAGATCCTGGCGAACCTGGCGCTGCGCGAGGGTCGCTCGGCCGACGTCGGCGCGGTGATCATGGACGAGTTCCACTTCTACGCCGACCCGCAGCGCGGCTGGGCGTGGCAGGTGCCGATCGTCGAGCTCGGTCAGGCGCAGTTCCTGCTGATGAGCGCCACCCTCGGGGACACCGACTTCTTCGCAGAGGACCTGAAGCGCCGCACCGGGCGGGAGACCGCCCAGATCACGTCCGTGGAGCGGCCGGTCCCGCTGGTGTTCCGCTACGTCCTCGAACCGCTGCACGAGACGATCTCCGAGCTGCTCGTGACGCACGAGGCGCCGGTCTACGTCGTACACTTCACCCAGCAGGCCGCCATCGAACGGGCCCAGTCGCTGACCAGCGTCAACGTCGCGTCCAAGGAGGACAAGGCGGCGATCGCGGAGACGATCGGCAGCTTCCGGTTCACGGCAGGCTTCGGGAGGACGCTGTCCCGCCTGGTCCGCCACGGCATCGGCGTGCACCACGCCGGCATGCTCCCCCGCTACCGGCGCCTGGTGGAGACGCTCGCCCAGGCCGGGCTGCTGCGGGTGATCTGCGGGACGGACACGCTCGGCGTCGGGATCAACGTGCCGATCCGCACCGTGCTGTTCACGGCGCTCTCGAAGTACGACGGCAGCCGCGTGCGTCCGCTCAAGGCGCGCGAGTTCCACCAGATCGCCGGACGGGCAGGGCGGGCCGGGTACGACACCGTGGGCACCGTCGTCGCGGAGGCCCCCGAGCACGACATCGAGAACGCCAAGGCGCTGGCCAAGGCGGGCGACGACCCGAAGAAGCGCCGCAAGGTGGCGCGCAAGCAGCCGCCGGAGGGGTTCGTCGGCTGGTCGGAGGTCTCGTTCCAGAAACTGCAGGCGGCCCGGCCGGAGCCGCTGACCAGCCACTTCCAGGTCACGCACGCGATGCTGCTGAACGTGGTCTCCCGCGGCGGCGACACCTACGCGGCGATGAAGCAGCTGCTCACCGACAACCACGAGCCGCGGTCCCGGCAACGCAGGCACATCCTGCGGGCGATCGCGATCTACCGGGCGCTGCGCACCGCGGGTGTGGTCGAGGAGTACACCGTGGAGGGTGCCCCCCGACCTCGCGTCCGGATCGTCGACGAGCTGCAGCTGGACTTCGCGCTGAACCAGCCGCTGTCGCCGTTCGCGCTGGCCGCCATCGAGCTTCTCGACCGGGAGAGCCCGGAGTACCCGCTCGACGTGGTCTCCGTGATCGAGTCGACGCTCGACGACCCGCGCCAGGTGCTCGCCGCGCAGCAGAACAAGGCCCGCGGCGACGCCGTCGCGCGGATGAAGGCCGACGGCATCGAGTACGAGGAACGCATGGCGCTGCTCGACGACGTCACCTACCCGAAGCCGCTCGACGAGCTGCTGCACGCGGCCCTGGAGACCTACCGCCGGGGCGCGCCATGGGTGGAGGACGCGCGGCTCTCGCCCAAGTCGGTCGTGCGGGACATGAGCGAGCGGGCGATGACGTTCACCGAGTACGTCTCGCACTACGGTCTCGCCCGCTCCGAGGGGCTGGTGCTGCGCTACCTGGCCGACACCTACCGGGCGCTGCGCCAGACCGTCCCGGAGCACGCCCGCACCGAGGAGCTCTCCGACCTCATCGAGTGGCTCGGGGAGCTGGTCCGGCAGACCGACTCCAGCCTGCTCGACGAGTGGGCGACGCTCGCGGCGGGCGCGGACGTCGGCGACGGCGCCGAGGTCCGACCGGGCGGGGCCGGCGGGCCGGAGACGGCACCGGACGGCGTCACGGCCAACCCGCGCGCGTTCCGGGTGCTCGTGCGCAACGCGATGTTCCGCCGGGTCGAGCTCGCCGCGCTGAGCCGCTGGGAGGAGCTCGGCGAGCTGGATCGCGAGTCCGGGTGGACGGCCGAGCGCTGGCGGGAGGCGTTCGCGCCGTACTTCGAGGTGCACGACCGGATCGGGTTCGGAGCCGACGCCCGCGGACCGCAGATGATCGACATCACCGAGGAGGCGGACCGCTGGCTCGTCCGTCAGGTGGTGGACGACCCGGCCGGGGACCGGGACTGGGCGCTCACCGCGGAGGTTGATCTCGCGGCGTCCGACGAATCCGGCGAAGCGGTGATATGGATCACCGCGTTCGACGACCGGTCCTGACACGGCGTGTGTCCGCGTGTCGGTCAAACGGTCTTGCCCGAACCGCCCTATCGGATGACACCGTTGGTTAGGGTGTTCCGTGGTCACGATGAGTGAACGGCGATAGTCTCCGCGTCGAACCCCGGGGGCTCGGGACCCACGGAGTACGAGACGGCCCCCATGAGCGAGGTGCAGCGAGCGGTGCGACGGCCAGGCCGGCGGCCCGGCCCGGCGTCGGCGCCAGGCGTGGCGCGAGGGCCGGCACCGACGCTCGTCCCGTGCCGGTGAGCGCCGCGGTGTCCCGCGGAACGGAACCGGCCCCCGGCGGGGATCCGCTGCGGAAGTCCCGGGTGCCCACCGCGGAGAGTCTCGCGACACTCCTGCTCGGCCGGATCGTCGACGGCCAGGGCTACCTGGTCCGCTCCGGCGACGAGACCCGCGGCCCGCTGACCCGCTTCGCGGAACAGGTGCTGGTCGCCGTGCTCGCCCCGGAGCACGACGCCGAGGCCGCCCGCGCGGCCGGTCGCGCGCTGGTCGAGGCGCATCTCGTCGACCCGGCCGCGCTGGAGAGTGCCCAGGCCGCCGTCGGCGAGGCATGTGCACCGGCCGCCGACTCGCCGGGGCGCGTCCTGCGCCTGTCCGCCGTCGTCGGGGCCGTGGGCCGCGGCTACGCGCAGGCACTGCGGGTCCGCGCGCTCGGCGAGCACGAGGAGATCACCAGGGCCGCCCTGATCGCCCGCCGCCGGGCCGACGAGGCCCGCTGGTCCAGCGAGGCCCGGTTCCGGGTGCTGTTCGAGCACTCACCGGTCGCGATCGCGATGATGAACCCGCAGGGGGCCTCGATCGAGGCGAACCGCGCGGCGGCCGAGCTGGTCGCCTCGTCCGTGGAGGGGATCCGCGAGACGACGCTGGCGCACTGGCTCCCACCGGACGAGCACCCCGTCTTCTGGGCGGACCTCGCGCGCCTGACGGCAGGCGAGGTCGAGTCGATCGAGGTCGAGCACGCCGTCCTGCGTCCGGACGGCAGTCAGGTCTGGCTGGAGAGCGTCGTCTCCGCGGTCCGCGACGAGGACGGCGGCGTGCGCTACCTGGTGTCCATCACCAAGGACGTCACGGAGCGGATGGAGCTGCAGCGCCGGCTGCGCCACCAGGCCGGGCACGACCCGCTGACCGGCCTGCCGAACCGGTCGCTGTTCTTCGAGCGCCTGCAGTCGGCGATCGACGACGCGGAGCAGGACGGGGCCCGCCCCGGCGTCTGCTACCTGGACCTGGACGGGTTCAAGGTCGTCAACGACACGCTCGGCCACGAGACCGGCGACCGCCTGCTGCAGGCGCTGGCCGAGCGCCTGCGGGACAACCTGGAACCGGCCGGGCACCTGGTCGCGCGGATGGGCGGCGACGAGTTCGTCGTGCTCGTGGAGCGCAGCCCGGACCGGGAGATGCTCGAGGAGGTCGCCGCACTGGCCCTGGAGACGGTCCGGCACTCGGTCCGGATCGGCGAGCACGACATCGCGATCTCGGCGAGCGTCGGCGTCGTCCGGCACGACACCGGCGGCCCCGCGGAGCTGATGAAGGCCGCCGACACCACCCTCTACTCGGCCAAGCACGACGGGCGCGGCCGGTACGCGGTGTTCGACCGCGAACGCCATCAAGCCGACGTCCTGAACTTCGAGCTGTCCGCCCAGATGCCGGAGGCGCTGCGCAAGGACCACTTCCACGTGCTCTACCAGCCGATCGTCCGGCTCTCCGACGAGACGATGGTCGGTGTCGAGGCACTCGTGCGGTGGCTGCGCCCGGACGGCGAGCTGATCGGGCCGGACCGGTTCATCCCGCTCGCCGAGGAGACCGGGCTGGTCGTGCCGCTCGGGAGGCGGGTCCTGGAGGAGTCCTGCCGGCAGGCCCGTCGCTGGCTCGACGCCGACCCGTCGAACCCGTTGGTGATCAGCGTGAACGTGGCCGCCCGGCAGGTCACCGAGAACGACCTGGTCGCCGACGTGGTGCGGGTGCTCGGCGAGCACGGGCTGCCGCCGGAGCTGCTGCAGCTCGAGCTCACCGAGCGGGACCTGATGGACACCCAGGACAAGCCGGCGTCGGTGCTGCGGGAGATCGCCGACCTCGGCGTGCGGATCGCGATCGACGACTTCGGCACCGGGTACTCCAACCTCGCCTACCTGCGCCAGCTGCCGGTGCACCACCTCAAGCTCGCCGGCAGCTTCGTCGGCGGCGCGGGCGACCGCGACGACGTGATCCTCCGCGCGCTGGTCAAGCTCGCGCGGTCGCTGGACCTCGAGGTCACGGCGGAGGCGGTGGAGACCCGCGAGCAGGCCGTCCGCCTCCGCCGCTACGGCAGCGCCAACGCCCAGGGCTGGTACTACGCCCCCGCCGTCCCGGCGGAACGCATCCCGGGCCTGGTGCGGTACCCGTTCGTGCGTTAGCGCCTGTTCTGCTCGTCGCGCCAGGCGATCCAGTCCCGCAGCAGGGCCAGGTCGTAGCCGTCCTGCCCGTCCTGGCCGACCGTGAACAGCCGGACCCCGGCCTCGTACAGCGCCGGGCCGTCCTTCTCCGGTGCGTCCCGCACCCCGGCCGACCGCTCGATCTCCGACGGGTCGCGGCCCAGGTCGCGGCAGTGCCCGTCGAGCACGCCGCACTTGTGTGCCACGGTCTCCGCGTCCCCGAAGCCGTGCCAGATCGACGCGTGCTCCGCCGTGTAGCGCAGCGTCTTCTTCTCGCCGCCACCGCCGATCAGGATCGGGATGTCGCGGGTCGGGGCCGGGTTCAGCTTCCCCCAGCGGTCCCGGATCCGCGGCAGCGCGGCCGCGAGGTCGTTCAGCCGTCCGCCCGCCGTGCCGAACTCGTAGCCGTACTCGTCGTAGTCGCGCTGGAACCAGCCGGAGCCGATTCCCAGGATCAGCCGGCCGTCGGAGATGTGGTCGACGGTGCGGGCCATGTCCGCGAGCAGTTCCGGGTTCCGGTAGCTGTTGCACGTGACCAGCGCGCCGATCTCGACGCGGGACGTGGCCTCGGCCCAGGCGCCGAGCATCGTCCAGCACTCGAAGTGCTTGCCGTCCGGCTCACCGTAGAGCGGGAAGAAGTGGTCCCAGTTGAAGACGATGTCCGCCCCCGCCTCCTCGGCGGCGGCGACGGTACGGCGGATGTCGGCGTAGTCGGCGTGCTGGGGCTGCAGCTGCAGCCCGATCCGTACGGGACGATCGGTGCTCATGCGATCATCCTCTCCGCATCCGCGGAGTTCGGCGCGGCGGGTCGCTCCTACAGCCGGCGCAGCCCGGACAGCACCCGGTCGAGCAGCGCCATGTCCGGCCCGCCGTTCGGGTCGACGCCGAGATGCACCCGCAGGCGCCCCTCGATGGCCAGGTCGTCGATCAGGACGCGGGCGACGCCGAGCGGAACGCCGGTCAGGGCGGCGACCTCGCTGACCGAACGGGGGTTGGCGCACAACGTGATCACCGTGTGCCGCTCCCCGTACTCCCCCGCGGCCGGTCCGGTCGCCGACACCATCGTCTCGATCCGCAGCTCGGCCCGGACCTTCGTGCGCCCGCCGGTCAGCACGTACGGACGGGCCGCGATCGCGACGGCCGGTTCCTCGACGATCCGGGGCAGCTCCGCGGTCGGGCGGTCCTCCTCGGGCTCGGGTTCCGGCTCCGGCGCGGGGAGCTGTGCGGCCTGCTGTTTCTCGGCCAGCCGCTCCTTGCGCGACTTCCGCCCCCGACCACCGAAGCGGGCGCCGGTGAGGCCGACGTCGTCTGCGGACGCGTCGTCCACGGTGGACCCGGTGGTGGCCTGCGGTTCCTCCACCGGAACGCCGTGCGGCGCATCCGGATCGGGATCGTGCCGCGCGCGGCGGGCGGGCGCGCCGAACCGCGCGCCGGTGCGACCGGTCTCCGGTCGGCCCATCCGTCACGCTCCGCTCGGTTCGACTGCTCCACCCCGGTGACATGCCGGGAAAGCCCGAATATGGCGAAGCCCTGCTACCGGTCCGTGTCCTCCGTGTGACGGTCGTGTGACGGCACGCACCGCGTTCCCGTGCTCAGGCCAGCAGGTCCCGGAACGCGGCCAGGGCCGACGCCACCACCGTGTCGGCCGCGTCCACCACGCCGAGGAACGCGGCGAACCCGTGGATCAGTCCCGGCCCCTCCACCCGGTGGACGGTGACGCCGGCGCGTTCCAGCTGGTCGGCGTAGGCCCGGCCCTCGTCGCGCAGCGGGTCGAACTCCGCGGTCGCGATCACGGCGGGAGCGACCCCCCGCACGTCCGTGCCGAGCAGGGCGATGTCCGGGTCCGTGGCACCCGCGCCGCCCGGCAGGTACTGCTCCCAGAAGAACGCCATGTCGGCGGCCGTCAGGAAGTACCCGTGCCCGTTCTCCGCGACCGACGGGTGTGAACCGGTCGGGTCGGTCGCCGGGTAGAACAGGAGCTGCGCGTCGACCCGCATCCCGCCACCGCGTGCCGCCCGCACGGCCAGGCCCGCGGCGAGGCTGGCTCCCGCACTGTCGCCGGCCACACCGATCGGACGGCCGTACGCGCTCGCCGACAGGTAGCGCAGCACCATCTCCGCGTCGTCCAGCGCGGCCGGGTGCGGGTGTTCCGGGGCGAGGCTGTAGTCCACCGACACGACCGTGGCGCCGGTCGCGTTCGCGACGCGGCGGCAGACCGGGTCGTGCGTGTCGAGATCCCCCACGACCCACCCCCCGCCGTGCAGGTACACGACGATCGCGCCGGTGTCCTCTGCCGGGCGGTAGCTCCGCACCGGGATGTGGTGGTCGGGTCCGCCGGGGAACTCGCCGTCCGCGACGTCGGCGACCTCCTCCGGCACGAACCCCGGGCCCCGGCGTGCCATCGACAGCTCGCGGTAGTGCGCCCTGGTCGCGAGGGCGTCGCCATCGCGGACGAGGGGCACGGCGTCCGCCCGCTCCAGCGTGTCCAGGACGGTACGGAAAGCCGGGTCGAGCGCCATGGGGTCGGACGCTAGTCCCGTTCCGCGCCACGGCACTAGCCGAGCGGGCTCCGCGGCAGCAGGCGGTCGGCGACGATCTTGCGCTGGATCTCGCTGGTGCCTTCGAAGATCGTGGTCAGGCGCGCGTCGCGCCAGTGCCGCTCCACCTGGTGCTCGGTGGTGTAGCCGTTGCCGCCGTGCAGCTGGATGCCGTCGCCGGTGACCTCGGCGGCCATCTCGGTGGCGACGAGCTTGACCATCGCCGCCTCCCGCTCGCACGACTCGCCCTGGTCGATCCGGTGCGCGACGTGCTGGTAGAAGCTGCGGGCCTGTTCGACGCGGGCGGCCATCGTGGCGAGCGTGAACCGGACGGCCTGGAAGTCCCCGATCGGGTGCTCGAACTGCCGCCTGCGTTGCAGGTACCCGATGCAGTCCTCGACGGCGGCGCGGGCCAGCCCGACCGCCCGCGCGGCCGTGTGCACGCGGGCGATGTTCAGCCAGGCCTGCGTGGACTGGAAGCCCTCACCACCCGCCGAGAGCTGGTTCGCCACCGGGACCCGGAGCCCGTCGAACTCGAGGTCCCAGGTCTCGAACCCGTGGTAGCCGATCTTGTCGATCGGGGTGCCGGTGATCCCGGGCGGGAACGCGTCGCGCTCCTTCTCGACGACGATCGTGGCCAGGCCCGCGCTCCGCCGCTCCCCCGGCTCCGGGTCGCCGGTCCGGACGAGCACCTGGATGAAGTCGGCGGCCTTGGCGTTGCCGGTCCAGCGCTTGTGCCCGGTCACGACGAACTCGTCGCCGTCGCGCTCGGCCCGCGTCCCGACGGCGGCCAGGTCCGATCCGGCGTCCGGTTCGGACAGTGCGATCGCACCGATCCACTCACCACGGGCGCTGCGCCGCAGCAGCTCCGCCCTGCGGTCCTCGTCGGCGACGCCGGTGCCGGCGCCCTGTGCCCGCGCGATGATCGACCCGACACTCATCCACGCACGGGCCAGCTCCTCGGCGACCATGCAGTACTCGAACGCCCCGAGGCCCATCCCGCCGTACTCCGACGGCACGGTGATGCCGAAGTAGCCGAGCTCGCCCATCTCGTCGAGCAGCTCGCGCGGGATCTCGCCCTTCTTCGGGTCCAGCTCGCCGGCGAGCGGCAGGACCCTGCCCATCGCGAACTCGCGGGCCTGCTTCTGCAACGCCTCCCGCTCCGCGGTGTGGAACGGGGACGGCACGACCGGGATCGGCGGCTCGAGGAACTCGACGGCATCGGAGTCGCTCATGCCGGCAGTATCGACGGTCCCCGCCGCCGTGGCGCGCCGACCTCCCCGGCGGACCAGGCTCTCGTCGTGCACGCCTCGGCGGGATCCCGCAGGTCAGGGCCTCGCGCAGGCCGGGCCTCGTGACCCGTGCCTCACGCCGTCCGCACGCGGTGCTCTGCTCACCTCCACGCGACGGGCTCGGCCACCGTCCGGGCGAGCCACTGCTCCGACCGGTGCTGCGCCGGTGTGAGCAGAGCACGTGGCCTCCCACCGACCCGCATGATCAGCGGCCGACCATGATCGGCGGAACTGGCACGAACACGCCACCGGTGGCGGGATCCGACCGATCCCGCCGATCACGCAGGGCCGCGCCCCCGCCGGGCCGACCGTGATCGGCGGAACCGGCACGAACATGCCACCCGTGGCGCGACCCAGCCGATCCCGCCGATCATGCTGGTCGCCACCACGCCGCTGCACCATGATCAGCGGAACCGGCACGAACACGCCACCAGTGGCGCGGCCTGACCGATCCCGCCGATCACGCCGGGCCTTGCCACCGCCGGAGCGGCCGTGATCAGCGGAACTGGCACAGACGCGCCACCAGTGGCGCAGCCTGACCGGTTCTGCCGATCATGCGGGCGCCTCCACTGGGCGCTGCCATGATCAGCACATGTGGCGGGTAGGCGACACGCATGGCGCGGTCTGCCCGACCGCGGCGAACACTCCGGGCGCCACCACACCACCGGCCACCCGTGATCAGCGGAACCGGCACAGACGCGCCACCAGTGGCGCGGTCTGACCGGTTCTGCCGATCACCAGGTCGGACCGGTCGTGGCCTGGCACGCGGAGCCAGGTTGCGGTCGTGGCCCGGGCGGGGCACCCCGGCCGTCGATCAGGAAGGGCCCTGATGATCAGCGGGTCCGGCAGCTCAGTAGGCGGGCGCGAACGCGTCGGGCCATGGCCCGGAGTGCGTCGGCCGTCGCACCGAGCGCCACGCGGAGCTGGCCGCCGGACGCGGCGGCGGGGGCGCTGCCGGTACGGGCGGCCTCGTCGACCGAGCGGCCGAAGTCGGCGAACAGGCGGCGGCTGACGTCACCGGCCAGGGCGCGTCCGAACTGGGCGATCCGGCCGGAGAGGTAGAGATCCGCGTCCGCGACGAGCGTGCTGCCGCCGTCGCCGACGGGCTCGACCCGCAGGGCGATCACCGCCCGGGTGGCGCTCCCACCCGCGTCGGCCCCCTGGGCCAGTACCCGGAGAGTGCGCGCGTCCGGGTCCCGCTCGACGATCTGGGCGAGCCCGTCGAACCGCAGCTTCACCGGACCGAGCGCGACCGTCGCCCTTCCCCGGTGCCGCCACTCGTCCAGCGACTCGACGAGCTCCGCGCCGGGCAGGCAGCGCACCAGGAGCCCGATGTCGTCGAGCACGCGCCACACGTCGTCGACGCCGGAAGCGAGGGCGCTGCGGACGGCGACGGTGGCGGACGGCTCGCCCGTCGGCATCCGCACCTCGTCCGGGACCGCAGGGCCCGGCGCGGGTTCGCCGGACGGCGCGGCACCGGCGCGCGGAGAACCCGACCGGCCGACCAGCGTGCGCGGACCGCAGTTGCGCGGAGCCGGCACCCCGTCCGGGTACTCGCCGGCGACATCCGAGACGGCGGCGAGGATCCCGCGGTACCCGGTGCACCGGCAGAGCACGCCGGACATCTGCTCCGGCAGGTCGTCGGCGTCGACGGCGGGGTCGTGGGTGAGCAGGTCGTAGCCGGACATCAGCATCCCGGGCGTGCAGAACCCGCACTGCAGGCCGTGGTGGTGGGAGAACGCCCGCTGCAGCGGGTGCTGGTCGTCGGCGGAGCCGAGTCCTTCGACGGTGACGACGTCGGCGCCGTCGCACTGCACGGCGAACAGCAGGCACGCCCGGGCCGCGTCGCCGTCGACGAGCACCGTGCACATGCCGCACACCCCGTGCTCGCACCCCAGGTGCGTGCCGGTCAGGCCGAGCCGCTCGCGCAGCACGTCCGCGAGGTGCATGCGCGGCGGCACGGACACCGTCGCCTCGGTGCCGTTGACGGTCAGCGTCACGTCGGCGAGCTCGTCGGCCGCGATCTTCGCGACGGGCCGGGAGGTCCGGCCTTCGGTGGTGGTCATCCGGCCTCCCGGGACGGCGTTCGCCCGTGCGGTCCGGGCCGGGCGACCGAGCAGCCCCGCGATGTGGCAGCCGCCCGGCCGGGTGTCGACCGATCCCCGTCGAGATCGCACCCATGGCTGTGGTCCCGCGTCTCGCACCACCACCGGTGCGATCTCGACGGGGCCGCTCCGGGTGCGGCGGGGTTCCGACGCCTGTTCGTGCCGGTCATGCCACCACCGCTCGGGTGTGCGCGGCGGCCAGTTCGCGGGCGGCCAGCACCGAGAACAGGCGGCGGCGGTAGCCGGTCGAGCCGTGCGCGTCCCCGCCGGTGTCGACGACCCGGGCGGCCAGTTCGGTCGTCGCCGGGCGGAGCCGCTGCGCGAGGTCGTCGACGGCCGGACGCCGCGCGAGGTCGTCGCCGGGTGCACCGGCGGCAACGGCCCGGGTCGACGGTGCCGTTCCCCCGATGCGAGCGGCGGCGACCGATCCGTCCCGCGACGGACCGTCCGATCCGTCGGTGGCCGTCAGCTCGGCGCGCACCAGCTCCGTCACGTCCTCGGTGACCGGGCGGTCGGAGATGCCGAATCCGGTGAGCACGGCGGACGCGAGCGAGCCGTCCCGGTCGACCCGGACCACCGTCACGACCCCGGCCAGAGCGAAGTCCCCGTGCCGACGGGCGATCTCGGCGAACCCGAAGCCCTCACCGGGGCGGGCCACCGGCAGTTCGACGGCCGTGACGACCTCGTCCGGACCGGCGGCCGTCGTCATCGCGCCGGACGCGAACCCGTCGCCCCGGACCCGGCGCCGACCGCGCGGACCGGCCACCTCCACCGAAGCGCCGAGGCAGGCCACGACGGCGGGCAGCTCGGCGGCCGGGTCGGCGTGCGCGAGGCTGCCGCACACCGTGCCGCGGCTGCGCAGCTCCCGGTGCCCGACGAACGGCAGCGCCCGCCCCAGGAGCGGCACCGCGCCGGACAGCGGGGACCGTTCGACGGCGCGCTGCCGCACGGCCGCGCCGATGCGGAGGACGCCCGGCCCGTCCGAGGCCCCGTCGCCCCGGGCGAGCTCCCCCAGCTCCGCGACGGCCGTGATGTCCACCAGCGTCGACGGGCGCCCGAGGCGCATGGCGAGAACCGGTGCGAGCGACTGTCCACCCGCGAGCACCTTGGCGTCGCCGCCGGTCAGCTCGGACAGGACGTCGTCGAGCGAGCCGGGGCGGACGTAGGCGAACGGGGCCGGTTTCACGTCGTCAGTGCTCTCTGCTCGCTCCGCAAGCTCCGCTCACCGCCCCGTGAACTCCGCCGGGCGCTTCTCGGTGAACGCCGCGACGCCCTCGGCGAAGTCGTGTGTGGACCGCAGCATCGCGTAGGCCTTCCGCTCCAGGTCGATACCGGTGTGGAGCGGGCCGTCGATGCCCTTGTCCAGCACCTCCTTCGCGGTGCGCTGCGCCGCCGGCGAGAACCCGGCCATCCTGTGCGCGAGCTCGTCCGTGGCCTTGTCCAACGAGGGCCGGTCGTCGTACAGCGACGACAGCACCCCCCAGTCCAGCGCCTGCTGGGCGTTGATCCGGGTGGCCGTCATGATGTGGTACTTCGCCCGGGACAGGCCGATCAGGCGGGACAGCCGTTGCGTGCCACCGGATCCGGGGATCATGCCGAGGTTCATCTCCGGCAGCGCGAGCTGCGTGCGCGGCGTGCCGAGGCGGACGTCGCAGGACAGCACCATCTCGCAACCGACACCGAAGCAGTAGCCGTCGATCGCGGCGATCACCGGCTTCGGGCTGCGGGCCGGCGCGGTCACGTTGTGCCCCAGGTCGGTGAAGTCGATCGGGTCGACCTCCATGAACCCGGCGATGTCCCCGCCCGAGGTGAAGTGCTCGCCGTCGGAACGGACCACGACTACCCGGACCGCCGCGTCGGCGTCGATCTCGGCGAACCGGTCGGCGACCTTCTGGCGCATGTCCCAGGTCACCACGGTGTACTTCCCGTGGGACAGCGTCAGGTACGCCACGGGGCCGTCGACGTCGAGCAGGACGTCGCCGCCGGTCAGTGCCATTGCTTCTCCTCGTGATCGGACAGCAGCTGGTGCAGGACCTCGCCGTGCAACGGGAGGCGGGTGATCGCGACGCCGTGCGGGGCGAGCGCGTCGGCGACGGCGTTCGCGAACGCCGCCGGGAAGCTCATCGACGAGCCCTCGCCGGACCCCTTGGCGCCCAGCGGCGTCAGCGGTGACGGGGACACGACGTGGTCGGTGCGCAGCTCGTAGCCGGCCTCCGCGCTCGTCGGGCACAGGTAGTCCAGGAACGTCGCCGACGTCGGCTGCCCGGACGTCGCGTAGGTGAACTCCTCGTACATCGCACCGCCCAGGGCCTGGGTCAGCGCGCCGTACACCTGGCCGTCGAGCAGCTGCTGGTTCAGCACGGTGCCGGCGTCGTGCACGGACGAGACGCGGTCGATCGCGATCTCGAGCGTGTCCGGGTCGATCCGGACCGCGACGATCTCGGCGACGAACCCGTAGCAGAGCGAGGAGTTGATCCGGTCGTCCCGGGTCGCGGCGCGGACCTCGCGGGGCGTGAACGCGGCCTCCTCGTAGAGCCGGGCCGACGTGCCGTCCGGCAGCGCGCCCGGATCCCAGTGCACGACGCCGGCCGCGTGCCGGAACAGCACCGACTCGCCGGACGGGGCGCGGACCGTGCCGTCGACCAGCACCAGACCGTCCGCGGGAACCTCCAGCAGCACCGACGCCGCTGCACGCACCGTCGCCCCGATCCGGTCGGCGGCCTCGACGACGGCGCTCGTCACCAGCGGCGCGAACCGCGACGAGTAGCTGCCGGACGTGACGGTCCACGGCGTCGTCGCCGTGTCCATGTCGATCACGACGCGCACCTGCTCGACCGGCAGCCCGAGCCGGTCCGCCGCGACCTGCCGGGCGACGGTGGCGTGCCCCTGCCCCTGCGGCACCGACCCGAGCATCACGGTGACCCGGCCCTGCAGGTCCACCGACATCCGCACGTGCTCGGTGCTCCCGGACTTGTCGCGGCCCGGCTTGCGCTCGGACGCCGGCGTCGCGAGCCCGACGTAGCCGATGTTCGTGCCGGACGGGTCGGTGACCAGCGCGACCCCGATCCCGTAGTAGCCGCCCTCGGCGCGGACGGACGCCCGGGTGGCGCGCAGCGAGTCCAGCTCGGCGTTCTTCACCGCCAGTTCGACGGCGGCCGCGTAGTCCCCGGAGTCGTAGACACCGCCGGTCGGCGTCTCGTACGGGAAGCGGTCGACCAGGTTGCGCCGCCGGACCTCCACGGCGTCCAGGCCGGTGGCGTCGGCGACGGCGTCCATCAGCCGTTCCAGCCCGAAGTAGAGCTGCTGGCCGCCGAAGCCGCGGTTCAGACCGGTCGGCATCTGGTTCGTGACGACGGCACGCGCCCGGATCCCGACGGCCCCGATCCGGTACGGGCCCGTGATGTTGCCGAAGCAGCGGTACAACGTGGACGGTTCCGGCGGGCGCATGTAGGCACCGACGTTGTCCACCAGGTCCATCCGCAGTGCGGTGACCGTTCCGGAGTCGTCGACGGCGGCGGCGCAGCGCATCACACGGTCCGCGCCCGTCGAGCTGGCCAGCAGGTGCTCGACACGGTCCTCGGTCCAGCGCACCGGCGTCCCGGAGTGCCGGGAGGCCACCGCCATCAGCACGACGTACGGGTAGATGCCCGCCTTGATCCCGAAGCTGCCGCCGATGTCGGCCGGCACGTGCAGCCGCACGCTCGACGTCGGGAGACCCAGCGCGCCGGCCATCACCGGCACCATCGTGAACGGGCCGTGGAAGTTCGCCCACGTCTCGACGGCGGGCCCGTCCGCATCCTGCGTCCAGTGCGCGATCACCGAGTAGCACTCCATCGGCACCGACGAGTAGCGGGGGAAGTCGTACTCCCCCTCCACGACGTGCGCGGCGTCCTCGAACGCCTGCTCCACCGGTCCGAACGAGAACGTCCGGTCGGTCGCGACGTTGGACCCGTTGTCCGCGTGCAGGAGCGGCGCGTCCGGCTCCAGCGCCGCACGGACACTCGTGACCACGCCCAGCGGCTCGTAGTCGACGCCGACGAGCTCCGCCGCGTCCTCGGCCGTGTACCGGTCGGACGCGACGACGACCGCGATCGGCTCCCCGACGAACCGGACCGTGTCCACACCGGACGGCAGGTACGGCATCGCCGCGCCGGTGGACAGCGGGAACGGCCGCACCGCCTCGCGCACCTCGTCCGGCCCGATCACGGCGGCCACGCCGGGATGCGCCCGGGCACGCGAGAGGTCGACGGACACGAGCCGGGCGTGCGGCTGCGTCGACCGCACGACGGCCGCGACGAGCGTGCCGGGCAGCGGGTCCAGGTCGTCGAGGAACCGCCCGGTGCCGCTGACCAGCGCGGCGTCCTCCACCCGGGACGGGGTCCAGCGCTCAGCCACGCGCCTCACCCCGCGCCTCGAAGTCGCCGGCGACCAGCACCCGTCGCAGCGTCTTGCCCACGCCCGAGCGCGGGATCGCGTCGACCGCGACGATCCGCTTGGGGCGCTTCAGCGACGGCAGCGTCTCGCGGGCGAACGCCATCGCCTTCTCGGCCGTGACCGCCGGGTCCGCACCCGCGACCGGCACGACGAACGCGGTGACCGCCTGCCCCCAGCGCTCGTCGGGCAGGCCTGCGACGCACACGTCGTCGATCTCGGGAGAGCGGGCCAGCGCCGCCTCGATCTCGTCCGGGTAGACGTTCTCGCCACCCGAGTTGATCATGTCGTCCACCCGGCCGGACACCCAGAGGTCGCCGTCGGCGTCGGCGACGGCGAGATCGCCGGTGTAGTACCAGCCGTCGCGGATGGCCTTCGCGTCCGCGTCCGGGCGCCGCCAGTAGCCGGCGAACGCCTCGGGACTGTCCAGCGACGCGATCACCTGGCCCTGCTCCCCCGGCGCGACCTCGGTGTCCGGCGGCGCACCCGGCTCCGGCGCCACGAGCCGGACCCGGGAGAAGATCCCGGCCCGCCCGGCGCAGCCCGGCTTCCCGGCGGCGTCCGGGTGCACGGTGAACGTGTAGACCTCGGTGGACCCGAAGTGGTTCACGAACGACTCCGGCCGCACGACGCCGGCCAGCTCCTCGGCCAGCGACGGCGTCATCGCGGCTCCCGCGTACGCGAGCTTCCGCAGCTCCGAGGCATGATCGAGTCCACCGGCGCGCAGCAGGGACCAGAACATCGTCGGGACCAGGTAGAGCGACGAGACCCGCTCGGCCCTGAGCAGTTCGACGGTCCCGGCCGCGTCGAACACCGGCTGCCCGACCCACGTCCCGCCGACGACGATCGAGCAGACCAGGGTCCGCAGGCCCATCGTGTGGAACAGCGGCATCACGCCGAGCACGCGCTCGCCCTGCGCCTGCCGGGTCTGCACGGCGTGTGCGACGGCGGCGGTGCGCTCGGCGCGATGTGTGCGCGGCACGCCCTTCGGGCGACCGGTGGTGCCGGAGGTGTAGAGCACGACGGCGGTGTCCTGCTCGGACGGCGGCGGGCCGGGCGCGGCGTCCGGATGCCCGTCGGCGGCGCGGTCGAGCTCGGCGGCCGTCCGCAGCGGCACGTCCCCGACGGCCGCGGCCGTCCGGCCGGCCTGGGCCTCGTCGGTGACCGCCAGGACCGCGCCGGAGTCGCCGACGCAGTAGGCCAGCTCGTCGACCCCGAATCGGGTGGACAGCGGCACCGGCACCGCGCCGAGCGTCTGCGCGGCCAGGATCAGCGACGCGAGCGGCTCACCGCCGGTCATGGACAGCACGACCCGGTCCCCCGGCCCGACGCCGGCCGCCCGCAGCGCGTGCGCCAGCCGGCTCACGCGGGAGACCCAGGCGGCGTAGGTGAGCGTGCGCCCCACCCCGGACACCGCGGCCCGGTCCGGGTGGCGCTCGGCCGTCCACCGCAGCGTGGTCGCCAGATCCACAACGTCTCCCTCATACCGTCTGAAACAGACCATATGGAGGAGAGTGTCGGTGCCGCAAGAGGCGATAGGGTGCCGTGCATGGCGGTGCGACTGTCCACGACGTCCTATGTCGTGCTCGGGATGATCGCCCTGCGCGGGCCGTCGACCCCGTACGACCTGAAGCGGGCCGTCGGGCGCTCGGTCGGCTACTTCTGGCACTTCCCGCACGCGCAGCTCTACAACGAGCCGGACCGCCTCACCGCGGGCGGCCTCCTGGAGTGCGAGAACGAGCACGGCGGGCGGCGCCGCAAGACGTACTCGCTGACCGACGACGGCCGGGACGCGTTGCGCGACTGGCTCTCCGCCCCGACCGACGAGCACTTCCAGATGCGCGACGTCGCCGAGCTCAAGCTCTTCTTCAACGAGGTCGGCTCACCCGGCGACGTGCCGCGCTTGGCCGAGGAGCAGATCGCGCAGCACCGGGCACGGATCGCCGAGTACGAGCGGATGGTCGAGCGGTTCGGCGATGCGGACTTCGCGCAGCCCCGCATGATCACGCTCGAGCTCGGGCTGGAGATGGAGCACGCGGCGCTGCGGTTCTGGCAGGCGCTGGCCAAGGACGACCTGGACGGTCTCCGGACCCGGCGGAACGCCTGACCGGCCGGGCGGACCGGCAGGGACGTGAGCCGGTGCACCGGACGGCTCAGCCGCGTTCGCCGGCCCGCCGGTAGAGCTCCGCGGCGGCCCGGGAGAAGCCGTCCGGCACGTCGACGGCGGCCAGCGCGTCCGCGGCCTCCTCCATCTCCCCCACCCAGCGCCAGCCCTTGGACGCCGCCTTCGCGCGCACGTCGGCCAGCGCCGACTCGAACCCGACGCCCGCGCGGTCCAGCTCGCCCCGCAGCTCGTCGGTGACCCCGTAACGTTCCGCGGCCTCCGCCAGCGCCAGCCAGACCGTCGGCAACGCCTTGCTCTGCAACGCGAAGCACGCCTTGAGCCCGCTCGCCGTGCCGATGGTGCTGTCGCCCGCCCGCCCGGTGAGCACGCGGGCGTCGAACGGGGAGCCCTCGAACAGCCCGGCCGCGACGGCCGCGCCGGGGCCGGACAGCCACAGCACGGTCGTCCCGCGCTCCCACGCCGGTGGCCCGATCACGGCGCCGTCGCAGACCGTGCCGGCTCCCAGCACCCGGTCGATCTCCGCGACGGTCGCCGGGGACACGGCGTTCGCGTCCACGTAGAGCGGGCGCTCCGCGCGGTCGCCGAGCCCGGCCGCGACCTCCGCCGCGACGTCCCGGGCCGCGTGCGGCGGGCAGATCGAGACGATCACGTGCGCCCGCCGGGCCAGCTCCGCGACGTCCGGGACGGCCTGCAGGTCGGCGATCTCGGCCCGCTTCGCCGTCGGGTGCGAGCGGCCGGCGTCGGCCCAGATCACGGCGCCGGCACGGGCCTTGAGCGCGGATCCGAGCGCGGCCCCCATCGTGCCGGGGTGCAGGATCCCGACCACCGGACGGGCCGGGACGTCCATCACGTACATGCCCGCATCATGCCCGCACCCGGCGCCGCGATGAGGCACAGTGCCGGGGTATGGACGAACTACGCTTCGACTCGGACCTCGTCGGCGGCTGGCTCCAGCTCCCCTCCCCCGCGACGGCCGAGGTGGTCGGGTCCGTCGGCTTCGACATGGTGGTGATCGACGCCCAGCACGGGCTGATCGGCGAGGACGCGCTGCTCGGCATGCTGCAGGCGTTGTCCGCCACCGGTACCCGTGCGCTGGTCCGGGTTCCGGGGCACGGTGACGAGCCCGTCGCCGCGGCGCTGGACCGTGGCGCCGACGGCGTGATCGTCCCGCTGGTGAACTCGGCCGCCGAGGCCTCCGCGGCCGTGGCCGCCTGCCACTACCCGCCCCGCGGTCGTCGCAGCTACGGGCCGACGCGGCTGGGCTGGCACGGCCGCGACACGGCGGCGCCGGGGCGGTGCGTCGTGATGGTGGAGACCCGCGAGGCCGTCGAGGCGCTGGAGGAGATCCTGGTCGTCGACGGGCTGGACGCGATCTTCGTCGGGCCGTCCGACCTGGCGCTGGCGCACGGCATGGAGCTGGCCGCCCAGCACGGCGACCCGGAGTACGACGCGCTGCTGTCCCGGATCACCGACGCGTGCCGGGCGGCCGGGGTGCCGGCCGGCATCTGGTGTGCGGGGCCGGAGAACCTGCACCGCTACCGGTCGCTGGGGTTCACCTTCTTCGGGCTGTCCGCCGAGCACGCCCTGCTGCGCGCGGCGGCGACCGAGGCGCTCGCCCGCAGCCGCCCGGGCGGGCTCGGCTGAGACTCAGGACCCGGTCGGGCGCGGCGACGGGGTCGCGGGCAGCCTCCGCGTCGCACCGCCGGACGGCGCATCCTGCGGCGACGTGGCCGGCGGCTCGGGAGCCGGCGCCGTCGTGCCAGGTGGTGCGTCCTGCGCGGCCGTTCCTCCCGGCACGGGCTCGTCGGACGGCAGCCGCACCGTCCCGGTCTCCCGCGGCGGAGGCTGCTCCACCACCCCGCGCCGGTCCTTGAGCGGCATCGGGTGGAAGTGCTGGATCGACGCGTTCAGGTGCGCTCCGATCACGACCGCGAACCCGATGAAGAAGGCGGCCAGCAGGAACGCGATCGGCGCGGCCAGGGCGCCGTACGTGTAGCCGGTCGTCGTGATCGCGCTCAGGTAGACCCGCAGCCCGGTCACGCCGACCAGGAACACGACGGCGGCCAGCAGCGCACCCGGCAGCCCGCGCCGCCACGGCGGCTTCGCCGGGAGGGCGAGCCGGTAGAGCGTGGTCAGCGCCAGTACGAGCCCGACGCCGAGCACCGGGTAGTACATCCAGCCGATCAGCGACGTGACATCGTCCTGCCACGCACCCGGCAGCAGCCGGGTGATCCGGTCCGGTCCGAGAGCGAGCAGCGGCAGCGCCACGATCCCGACGACGAGCCCGACGACGTAGAGCAGCAGCGCGAGCGTCCGCTGCCAGATCGGGTTCCGCACGCCGTACTGGTCGTGCGCGCGGGTGATCGCGTCCACGAACGACGACATCGCCGACGACCCGGACCACAGCGAGATCACGAACCCGAGGCTGACCAGCTCGCTGCGGCCGGTCGTGAGGATCGAGTCGACGGTCGGCGCGATCACCTCGTGCACCGCGTCCCCACTGAACACGCCGTCCGCGACGTGCAGGATCTCGTCGCGCACGAGATCCAGCGTGTTCGGCGCGAACCAGGACCCGACGTAGCCGAGGCTGCCGAGCAGACCGAGCAGCAGCGGCGGCAGCGACAGCGTCTGCCAGAACGCGGCCGCCGCCGACTCGGAGAAGATGTTGTCGTCCCAGGCGCGCACGAGCGTGCGCTTCACGGTCGCGCCCGCCCGCGCACCGGAGGGCTCCGCCACGGTCGGGGCGCCCTCGGATACGTCGCTCATCGGTCCAGGATGCGGCGGATCGCCCGCTCTGTCCTGCGCTGTCCGCGGCGTGTCCGCGGTGACCGGCGGTTCTGCTCGATCGTGGCGCTCTGTTGCCGCGATCGTCGGGCGATCCCCGCCGAGATGCGGTTCTCCGGGCCGCGACGATCATCGTCGGCCCGCCGAGCCGCATCTCGCCGCGTCCGACCGTCGCCCACCGCCCGCTCGCGGGCGGCTGGGCCACCGAGTCCGGTGCCGAACGCGTCCGCGGCGCGGTACCAGGGCTACCCCCGGGGGTGACCGCCGATCGACCGCTGGTCGGGCGGCAGGCTCCCCCGGCACCGCGCTCGTCGCACCAGCTGCGTCGCTTTTGTAGGAATTGTCAGCGACGTGTGCTACATCACGTCCAGCCGGACGACGCCGTCCGACAACCATGGAGGGGGAATCCATGAGCCAGGCACAGGAGATGTCCCCGGCAGGGCTGCGACGACGGGTCGCCGTCGCGAGCTGCGCGGGCACGACCATCGAGTTCTACGACTTCTTCATCTACGGCACCGCTGCGGCACTGGTGTTCCCGAAGGTGTTCTTCCCGGCGTTGGGCACCGCGGCGGGCACGGTCGCGTCGTTCGCGACGTTCGCCGTCGCGTTCTTCGCCCGGCCCGTCGGGTCGATCCTGTTCGGGCACTACGGCGACCGGATCGGCCGCAAGCGCACGCTGATCTCGACGCTGCTGCTGATGGGCATCGCGACCGTGCTGATCGGCCTGCTGCCCGGTGCGGCGACGCTCGGCGTGGCCGCACCCGTCATCCTCGTGATCCTGCGCTTCCTGCAGGGCTTCGCCGTCGGCGGCGAGTGGGCCGGCGCGACGCTGCTGGCCGCCGAGTACGCCCCACCGGGCAAGCGCGGGCTGTACGCGATCTTCCCGCAGCTGGGTCCGGCCATCGCGTTCTTCCTGTCCAGCGGCACGTTCGTGCTCAGCGGCCTGCTGATCGGCTTCGACGACGAGGCATTCCTCAACTACGGATGGCGCGTCCCGTTCATCGCGTCGATCCTGCTCGTCGGCATCGGGCTGTACGTGCGCCTGAGGATCGAGGAGACGCCGGTGTTCCGGCGCCAGCAGGAGCAGGACTCGTCGGCGCCGCCCACCGGGCTGCCGTTCGCCGGTGCCGTCCGCGACCAGAAGCGGGAGATCCTGCTCGGCGCGGGGATGGCGACCCTGTTCTTCGCGTTCTTCTACATGGGGACGACGTTCTTCACGACGTTCGGCACGGCGAAGCCACCGAACGGCGCCGGGCTGGACCGGATCACCGTCCTGTCGCTCGGCATGGTCGCCGCCGTGTTCTTCGCCGGCATGACGGTCCTCGCCGGGATCCTGTCCGACCGGTACGGCCGCAGACGGATGATCATGGTCGCCAACGGTCTCGCGATCCCGTGGGCGCTGCTCGTGTTCCCGGTCCTCGGCTCGGGGACCGTCGGGTTCGCGATCGGGCTGGCCGTCACGCTGGTGATCTTCGCGATCGCCTACGGCCCCGCTGGTGCCTACCTGCCCGAGCTGTTCGCGACGCGGTACCGCTACACCGGCGCGGGGCTGGCCTACAACATCGCCGGCGTGCTCGGCGGTGGCATCCCGCCACTGATCGCCACCGGACTGCTCGCGTCCTACGGCGGCTTCGCGGTCGGGATCATGCTGGCGGGCATCGCCGTCATCAGCCTGATCTGTGGCCTGGTCCTCGGCGAGACGGCCGACCAGGAGCTCCGGGGCGAGCCGGTCTCGAGCAGCGCCTGACGCGGCGGCCCGGGTCCGTCCCCCACGGGGGCGGGCCCGGGTCAGCCGAGGACGTCGAGGATGGTCTGCGCCGCCAGCGTCGGTGTCAGGTCTCCGGTGCGCACCTCCCGGGTGAGCTCGGGCAGGCGCTCCTTGAGGCCGGGGTCGGTGAGCAGGCGGTCCATCATCCGGTCGCGGACCATCGACCACATCCAGTCGATCTGCTGGTCGGCGCGCCGGGTGGCCAGCTCGCCCGCCTTCTCCAGCGCCTCGCGGTGGGCGAGGACCTTCTCCCACACCGCGTCCAGGCCCATGCCGGTCTGCGCGGAGCAGGACAGCACAGGAGGGCGCCAGTTGTCGCTGGCCGGGGCCATCATGTGCAGCGCGCCGGCCAGCTCGCGGGCCGCCGCCCTCGCGTCACGCTCGTGCGGTCCGTCGGCCTTGTTGACGGCGACGACGTCGGCGAGTTCGAGGATGCCCTTCTTGATGCCCTGCAACGAGTCGCCGGTGCGCGCGATCGTCAGGAACAGGAACGTGTCGACCATCCCGGCGACCGCGATCTCGGACTGGCCGACGCCCACGGTCTCGACGAGCACGACGTCGTAGCCCGCGGCCTCCATCAGCACCATCGTCTCGCGGGTGCGCCGGGCGACGCCGCCGAGCGTGCCGGCCGTCGGCGAGGGCCGGATGAACGCGTTCGGGTCGTTGGACAGCGTCGCCATCCGCGTCTTGTCCCCGAGGATCGACCCCTTCGTGCGCGTCGACGACGGGTCCACGGCCAGCACGGCGACCTTGTGCCCGTTCTCGGTCAGCCGCCCGCCCATCGCCTCGATGAACGTCGACTTCCCGACGCCGGGCACGCCGGAGATGCCGATCCGGACGGCCTGGCCGGCGCCGACGGTCGTTCCGCCCGCGCTCCTCTCGGCCTTCGGCGTGACCTCCAGCAGGAGTTCCTGGGCGGCGCGCTGGTGGTCGGACCGGCTGGACTCGATCAGCGTGATCGCGCGGGCGAGCGTGGTGCGGTTGCCGTCGAGGACCCCCTTCGCGAGGGCGGCGACGTCCGGGGTGCGGGCGGCCATCAGTCGGCGTACACGCTCCCGGCCTCCGGCTGACCGGCATCGCCGTGACCGAGCTCCGCCGCCAGCTTCTCCAGCAGGTCGACGGCCGCCTCGGCGATCACCGTACCCGGCCCGAACACGGCCGCGGCGCCCATTTCCAGCAGCTCCGGCACGTCCTTCGGCGGGATCACGCCGCCGACCACGACCATGATGTCCTCGCGGCCGAGCTCGGCGAGCTCGCTGCGCAGCTCCGGGACCAGCGTGAGGTGCCCTGCGGCCAGCGAGCTGGCGCCGATCACGTGCACGTCGGACTCGACGGCCTGGCGTGCGACCTCGGACGGCGTCTGGAACAGCGGGCCCACGTCGACGTCGAAGCCGATGTCCGCGAACGCCGTCGAGATCACCTTCTGGCCGCGGTCGTGCCCGTCCTGGCCCATCTTCGCGACCAGGATCCGGGGCTGGCGGCCCTCGTGCTCGGCGAACTCGGAGACGAGCTCGCGGGCGCGGTCGATCGCCGGGTTCTTCCCGGCCTCCTCGGAGTACACACCGGAGATGATGCGGATCTGACCGGCGTGGCGCCCGAACACCTTCTCCAGTGCGTCGGAGATCTCGCCGACGCTGGCGCTGTTGCGGGCCGCGTCGACGGCGAGCTTGAGCAGGTTGCCGTCGTCGTCGCGGGACGCGCCCTCGGCGATCTTCTCGGCGGCACCGGTCAGGGCGCGCAGCGACTCGTCGACGGCGCGGTCGTCGCGCTCGGCGCGCAGCCGCTGCAGCTTCTCGATCTGCTCGCGGCGCACCTGGGAGTTGTCGACCTTGCGGACGTCGAGCTCCTCGTCGGCCTCGACCCGGTACTTGTTCACGCCGATCACCGGCTGGCGGCCGGAGTCGATCCGTGCCTGGGTGCGGGCCGCGGCCTCCTCGACGCGCATCTTCGGGATGCCGGCGTCGATCGCCTGGGCCATGCCGCCCGCGTTCTCGACCTCCTCGATGTGCGCCCATGCGCGGCGGGCGAGGTCGTAGGTCAGCCGCTCGACGTAGTGGCTGCCGCCCCACGGGTCGACGACGTTCGTGGTGCCGGACTCCTGCTGCAGCAGCAGCTGGGTGTTGCGGGCGATCCGGGCGGAGAAGTCGGTCGGCAGGGCGAGCGCCTCGTCGAGCGCGTTGGTGTGCAGGCTCTGCGTGTGGCCCTGGGTGGCGGCCATCGCCTCGACGCAGGTGCGGACGACGTTGTTGTAGACGTCCTGCGCGGTCAGCGACCAGCCGGACGTCTGTGAGTGCGTCCGCAGCGACAGCGACTTCGGGCTCTGCGGCTCGAACCTGTTGACCAGCTTCGACCAGAGCAGGCGCGCGGCCCGCATCTTGGCGACCTCCATGAAGAAGTTCATGCCGATCGCCCAGAAGAAGCTCAGCCGCGGCGCGAACCTGTCGATGCCCAGGCCGGCGTCGACTCCGGCCCGCAGGTACTCGACGCCGTCGGCGAGCGTGTAGGCGAGCTCCAGGTCGTTGGTCGCCCCCGCCTCCTGGATGTGGTACCCGGAGATGGAGATCGAGTTGAACTTCGGCATCTCCCGGCTGGTGAAGCTGAAGATGTCCGAGATGATCTGCATCGACGGCTGCGGCGGGTAGATGTAGGTGTTGCGGACCATGAACTCCTTGAGGATGTCGTTCTGGATCGTCCCCGTGAGCTTGTCCGGCGTCACCCCCTGCTCCTCGGCCGCGACGATGTAGAGCGCGAGCACCGGCAGCACGGCGCCGTTCATGGTCATCGACACGGACATCCTGTCCAGCGGGATGCCGTCGAACAGCTGGCGCATGTCCAGCATGGAGTCGATCGCGACGCCCGCCATGCCGACGTCGCCGCCGACGCGCGGGTGGTCGGAGTCGTAGCCGCGGTGCGTGGCCAGGTCGAACGCGATCGAGAGGCCCTTCTGGCCGGCCGCGAGGTTGCGCCGGTAGAACGCGTTCGACTCGGCCGCCGTCGAGAACCCGGCGTACTGGCGCACCGTCCACGGCTGGCTCGCGTACATGGTGGCGTACGGGCCGCGCAGGTACGGGGTGATGCCCGGGTAGGTGTGCAGGAAGTCCAGCTCGGCCGTGTCCGCCGCGGTGTAGAGCGGCTTGACGTCGATGCCCTCCGGCGCCTCCCACGGCGTCGGGGCCGGGTCGGGGGTCCAGTCGCGGGACGGCGTCGTGCTCGAGGTCAGGTCGACACCGGTGAAGTCGGGAATGGTCACTTGTCCGCCTCCAGGGCCGAGTACACGTCGTCGATGACGGCCAGCGCGTCGCAGCCGGCGTAGAGGTAGCCGTCCACGCCCGGTACGTCCTCGGGTGGGCGGCCCGCCAGCAGGATCCGCTGCGCGCCCGCCTCCCGCAGCACCGAGGCGGTCTCGGCGGCGCGCTCGTCGTAGACCTTGTCCGAGGAACAGAGCACCGCGACCGGCGTGCTCTCCTTCCGGAACGCCGCGACGACGTCGTCGGCGGACTCGGTCGGGCCCGCCTCCGGTGCGGCGATCCCGCCCGCCTGCAGCAGGTTGCGGGTGAACCCGGCGCGCGCGGTGTAGGTGGCGAGCGGGCCGAGCGTGGCCAGGAACGCCGACGGCCTGGCGCCGGAGTCGGCGAGGATCGCGTCCGAGCGGTCCCGGTAGGTCTCGTACGCCTCGGCCGGCCGGTACAGCGGCAGCCCGCCGCGTTCGACGGTCTCCATCGGCTCGCGCTCGACCGGCTGCTCGTCGAGGTCCGGGAACTCGCTGACGCCGGTCAGCGGCGCCTTGCGGGTCGCGACGGCCTGCTCCCGCCCGGCCCGCACCTCGCCGACCGTGCGCGCGACGAGCCCGGAGTCCAGCGCGGCGACGGCGCCGCCCTCGCCCTCCAGCTGCTGGAAGTAGGCCCATGCGGCCGTGGCGAGGTCGTCGGTGAGGTGCTCGACGTACCAGGACCCGCCCGCCGGGTCGATCACGCGGCCCAGGTGCGACTCCTCGACGAGCAGCCGCTGCGTGTTGCGCGCGATCCGCCGGGAGAACGCCTGTGGCCTGCCGAGCGCGGTGTCGAACGGCGGGACCGTGACGGCGTCCGCGCCACCGACGCCCGCGGCGAACCCGGCGACCGTGCCGCGCAACATGTTCACCCACGGGTCGCGCCGGGTGAACAGCGCGTCGGACACGACGGCGTGCTGGATCTGCGGCACTCCGGTCTCGCCGGACGCCTCCAGCACACGGGCCCAGAGCCGGCGTCCGGCGCGCAGCGTCGCGATCGTCGGGAACTGCTCAGGGGTCGCGGCGTAGCGGAACTCCAGCTGGTTCGCGGCCGTCGCGACGTCCAGTCCGGCGTCGACGAGAGCGCGCAGGTAGGCGACGCCGGCGGACAGCGAGAAGCCGAGCTGCTGGGCGTCGGAGCCACCGGCCTCGCGGATCGGCGTTGCGTCCACGACGATGGCCCTGACCTGCGGGTGGTTCTCGGACGCACGCGTCGCCAGCGCGGTGACCGAGGCGACGTCCTGGCCGTCGCCGGTGCGGGCGCGGTCGCCGATCGGATCCAGGCCGAGCGTGCCGAGGAGGTCCGCGCCGTGGGAGGCGCCGAGTTCCAGGTACGCCTCGGCGACGTCCGGCCCGCCCTCGACCACGACCGGCGCCAGGCTCAGGTCGACGCCGTCCAGTGCCTTGGGCAGGTCCGCGGCGGAGACACCGGTCAGCCAGATCGAGGTGACGCCGCCCTCCAGGTCAGCGAGCACCGCCTCCGGGTCGACGCCGACGTGGCGCTGGCGCGTGTCCCAGCCGTCCGGCACGTTCCCGGCGGCGTGCGATCCCCTGGTGAACGGCCACGAACCCGGGACGCCCGCCTCCGGAAGCCCCTCGACGTCCTCGGCGGCGTACAGCGGCGCGACGGTGATGCCGTCCGGGCTGGTGCGGGACAGCTTCGTGTAGCCGGCACCGAGCAGCGCGTCCTCGCGGATGCGGCCGCTCTTCTGGACGATCACGTCCACGGCGTCCAGCCAGGCGTCGCGGGTGGGGGCGTCGAACTCACCGGCCAGTACCAGCTCGTCGGGCTCGACGGGCCCCTCGTCGGGGACGTCGGGACCGTCGTCGGACCGGGTCGCTGCCATCACCACTCCTCACCGGCCCGGACGGCCGCACCGACACGCCGGACGGCGGGGACGACCGCGTCCGGAAGGTGCCGGGGAGTCTAGTGAGCGGCCCGGGAACCGGCAGGACTGTGTGGCGCGACGCGCACCGGCTGTGACGGATCCGACGCCGTCACCAGTCGCAGGGCCCGTAGCGGGCAGGCGCGTACGGCGTCGCGCGCGTCCCGCCGCAGGGCACGCGGGACGTGCGGGTCGCGGACGACCGGGTAGCCCCACTCGTCGCGGTCGAGGAGCTCGGGGAGGAGCTCGGTGCACAGCCCGCGACCGTCGCAGCGCGTCCAGTCGACGTGGAGTCGGTCGGTGCTCACGGGGTGCCTCCGATGCTCGTGGGTGCCTCCGATGGCGCTCCGTCGTCGCGCTCCCGAGCGCCGCCTGGTCGCCGCCCACCTCCGGCGCGGCAGTGGCCCGACAGATGGGCCTCGACGTCGTCGGCGAACACCCGCAGCGCCGACGCGGCCAGGCGTGCGGTGCCGTCCGGGTGGTGGCAGGCGCCGCGCCCGGTCACCAACGCGCCCAGGCGGCGGACCTCCCCGGGCAGGCTCGCGTCCCGCTCCCCCGCGGCCAGGCGGTGCAGCGTCGCGGCCATCACGGGCAGGCCGTTGCGGCACGGGCCGCACTGCCGCGCGGACGCCCCCGACAGGTATCCGACGATGTGCGCCGTCTCGGCGAGGCCGCAGGCGCCGGGGGCGAGTGCGATCAGCACGCCGGCACCCGGGGTCGCGCCGTACGGGGCGAGCCCGGCGCGGGACAGCCGGGCACCGGCCGCCTCGGGACCGGCGAGCCAGGCTCCGTGGAAGCCGCCGACCAGCACCGGTCCGGTGACGTCGGCACCCAGCGCGACCGGCAGCGGCACGCCGAGTGGGACCTCCCGTACCAGCTGCCGTCCCTCGACGGTGGCCGTGACCAGCATCGTTCCCGGCTCGTCCGGCGTACCGGCAGCACGGAACGCGTCCGCGCCGTACCGGCCGACGAGTGCGGCGTGCGCGAGCGTCTCGATGTTCGCCACGGCCGTCGGTCGCCCACCGACGCCGACCTCGACGACCCGCCGGGCCTTGTCGCCGGGCAGGCCCGGTCGTCCGTCGATGGCGTTCACGGCGGCCGTCTCCTCGCCGGAGAGGAACCCGTCCGGAGCGTCGACGACGCGCACCGGGACCGGGTCGTCGTGGAACCGGGCCGCTCCGGCGGCACGGACGAGGTCGACGGCCTCCGCCGTCACGTAGACGACGGCGCTGGTCGCCCGCGCCGCGGCGGCCGCGATCTGGAGGCCGTCCAGCACGAGGTGCGGGGCCGCGTGCAGCAGCGTGCGGTCCTTGGCACTGGCCGGCTCGCCCTCCGCCGCGTTCGCGACGACCACGCCGCCCGGCCGGGCCGCGAGCGCGTCGAGCTTGCGCCACAACGGGAATCCCGCGCCTCCACGGCCGGTGAGCCCGGACCGTCGGAGCTCGGTACGGAGTACGTCCGGGCGCAGGGGACCGAGCGGGCCGTGCCGGCGCCGGTGGCCCGCGAGGTCCGGAGCCCCGGCCGCGAGCAGTCCGCCGGTCGCGACGGGATCGAGCGTGGCGGTCATCGGGCTGCCCTTTCCGCGGTGGTCGTGCGCCGGGCGCCGGGCCCGACGTCGCAGGGGTTCTCCCGACCGCGCAGGACATGCGCGGCCTGCGGGGTCGGTCCTGATCCTGCGAGGTCGGGTGGCAGGGCGCCGGCGCGGCGCTCGGCGACCGAGCCCGACTCGGCGAAGCGCGGGGAGAACCGCCACGCGACCGCGCCGGCGACGGCCGCGACACACAGGCCGGTCAGGACCGGCATCCAGGCCGAGCCGGCGTCGGTGCCCGAGCCGAGGCCGTGTGCGAGCGCGACCGGCCAGGCCAGGTAGGCCGTCAGATGGAGCCGCTTCCAGATCCCGGGCGGGATCCGGTGCCGCAGCAGGCTCGTCACAACGAGCGCCGCGACCAGGTCGAACGCGACCGCCCCCAGGCCGTACCAGAACGGCTGGGCCTCTGCCGTGAACGGCACGACGAGGGCCAGGACGTCGAGCTGCGCGTACGGGTCGAACAGGAGGGTCAGCACGTGTATCGCCAGGAACACGACCGAGAGCAGGCTCGCCGCGCGGTGCACGGCGGCGACGGCGAACCGCGGCAGGCCGGCGATGCTGCGCCCGGACCGTCCGGCGATCCCGAGCACGACAACCACTGTCAGCAGCACCAGCGACACGACGCCGGACCCGCGACCGAGGTACCAGAGCGCGTCGGTCATGCCGGCCAGCTCCCGGCCGTGACGATTCGCCCGGACCGGCTCACCAGCCGCGCCGGCACGCCCAGCTCGCGCAGCCACGGCACCGCTTCCAGACCGCGGACGATCGCGGCGGTGCTGAGCGTGTTCGCCTCCACACACGTCCGGGCGGCGACGGTCACTGTGTCCCACACCGGATCGGCGGGAGTTCCGCGGCGCGGGTCGAGCACGTGGTGCAGGACCTGGCGACCGCGGGTCCACCGGCGGCTCGTCGTCGACGACGTGGCGACGGCGTCCCCGTCGGCGATCCGCACCGTCGTTCCGGGGGCATCCGGACCGTCCTGGACGAGCACGTCCCAGCCGCCGCCGGCGCTGCGGCCCGCGGTCGCGACGTCACCACCCAGCGCGACGAGCACACCGGTGCCGCAGATCCCGGCGACGTCGGCGGCGCAGCGGTCCGCGCACCAGGCCTTCGCGGTGGCCCCGAGGTCCAGCAGGACACCGGGCGGGACGGTCAGCCACGCGGCGTCCGGGCCGTCCGGCTCGACGCGGATCCGTCGCCATCCCGGCACCGGCTCCGGCGGCGGGCCGGTCAGCCGGCCGGCGACGCGCGGAACGAGCGTGAAGTCGCGGTCGTAGCCGAGCGCGGACAGCGGGCGCCCGAGCGTGGGGTCGACGTCGCCGCCGGTCCGCTCCGCGGCCCGCAGCGCCTCGGTGACGAGGTTCCCGAGCAGGGCGCTCACCCGGACCGGCCGTCCGTCGTCCGGGAGGCGGGTGACCTCGGAGTCGGTGAACCGGCTGCACGCGCGTTCGACGGCGCGGGTGTGCTCGTCGACGATCAGTCGGGCGCGGTCCAGCTCCCCCGCGTCGGCGACGACGATCCGCGCCGTGGTGCTCCACAGTGGCCATTGGGTGCTGCCGGGGACCGGCGGCAGCGTCTCGAGGAGCGTCATCACGAACCGCCGGAGGTCGCGACGCCGGCGCCGTCGGAGCCCTGGCTCACGGTCGCGCCGGACGGGGTCCAGGACTGCTGGTCGCTACTGCTCGTGCTGCTGTCGTCGTTCGTCCCGCTGCTCACGCTGCCCGAGGCCGACGAGGTGCCGGCCGACGACGTCGCGGCGGACGC
Source organism: Pseudonocardia endophytica (assembly GCF_004339565.1). Classification (GTDB taxonomy): domain Bacteria; phylum Actinomycetota; class Actinomycetes; order Mycobacteriales; family Pseudonocardiaceae; genus Pseudonocardia; species Pseudonocardia endophytica. The sequence continues at coordinate 3,409,931 of NZ_SMFZ01000002.1, read as the reverse complement.
GCCGTCGGCGTTCCCGACGGCCGCCACGACGGCCACCGTCCCGGTCCCGACGACCGCCGCGGCCGCGAGCCCTGCCGTGACCATCCGGCTCCGACGGCGTCCGGTCTCCCGGACCGTCCTGGGATCGACGGGCGGTGGGTGATGGTCGGACACGGTGGCCTCCTGCCTCGGGGATGCACCCGAGGTTGGCCGTGGACCCTGTGCGTCGGCTGTGGCGCCGGTATGGCCGGACCGTGGGTCCCCCGGCACGCCGTCCGGGACTGCCGGCCACCACAGATCGGCGGGTCCGGAGCGGAACGGCCACCAGCGGCCGCCATCCTCCGAAGTCGCTGATCATGGTCGGCGGGGTGCCGCAGCCGGCCGATGATCGGCGGGTCCGGAGCGGAGCGGCCACCGGCGGCCGTCTCCCTCCGAAGTGGCCGATCACGGGTCGGCTGCGTGCCCAAGACCCGCCGCGGTGCGGCCGGGCAAGCGCGGGAGCACGTCGGCGCCGAGGCGGGCGACGTTCTCGCGGGTTCGGGCCGGGTCGCCCGTGCAGTCGGTCAGCAGCACGACGTGGTCGACGCCGGTCGCCTCGGCACTCGCCACGAGGCGGGCGACGGCGTGGTTCGCGTCGCCGACGGGGTGCAGGTCGCAGAGCAGGTCCGTGTACTCGTGCGCGTCCCGCGGGGTGCGTGGGGCGCCGTCGAACCGGACGTAGCCGGCCAGGCCCGGCTCCAGCCAGCGTGGGAGCGCCTCCCGCACGACGGCTCGGGCCCGGGCCGTCGAGTCCTCGACGTGCGCGATCCCGGCCGAGACGTGCCGGGGCACGACCTGCCCGCGGTCTTCCCCGCGGTCTCCCCGGCGGGCGGTCGACGGGCGATCGGCACCGACCCGTCCGGAGTCGGGGTGGACACCACCGGACCGGACCGAGCGGCCCACCTCCCGGGCCGCCGGCCGGAGGTCGGCCCCGGCCCGGGCCGGCCGGAGATCGGCCCCGGCCCGGTCGAGTGGCGGGCCGCCGTGACCGGCGCGGCCGGACGATGGGCCACGGTGCCGGCCCGGGTCGGCGACCAGCTCGTCGTACTGCTCGACGAACCGGGCCTTCTCCGCGTCGTCGGCGTGCATGCCCAGCAGCATCGGGAGCCCACGGCCGGCGGCGGCGGAGATCCCGGACCCGGACGTCGCCGCCAGGATCGGCGCCACCCCACCGCGTGGCGCCCCGGGTCGCGGCGCGGGCGTCACCGGGACCGGGCGGAACCGGAAGTGTGGCCCGTCCGCGGACACCGTCGGGCCGTCCAACGTGGACAGCAGGGCGTCCAGGGCCTCGGTGTACCCGCCGTCGGACCAGCGGTCGGCGCCCGTGCCGAACACCTCGAGATCCACCCACGGCCCGCCCCGCCCGAGACCGAGCCGGAACCGCCCGCCGGACACCTGGTCCAGCAGGAGCGCCTGCTCGGCCAGAGCGACCGGATGCGCCGTCGGCAGCACGCTCACCGCCGTCCCGACGGTGATGCGACGGGTGGCGCCGAGCAGGTAGCCGGCGAGCGTCACCGCCGACGGGCACAGGCCGTAGGTCGTGAAGTGGTGCTCGGCGACCCACACGTCGTCGAACCCCGCCTCCTCAGCGGCGACGGCGGCATCGACGGCCGCGCGCAGCGTCGCGCCGTGGTCGCGGCCCGGCCACCCGGCGGCCAGCAGGAACATCCCGATGCGCACGGCCCTACCCTCCCCTGGTGCCCGAACCGTCGACGCTGTACCTCGTCAAGCGCCTCGAGCTGGCGATCCGCAAGGTGCTCGACGACGTCCTGCGCCCGCACGGCCTGACGGCGCCGCAGTACACGGCACTGACGGCGCTCGCCCAGCGCGACGACGCCGGGGCCGACGGTCTCACCTCGGCCCAACTGGCCCGGCGCTCGTTCGTGACGCCGCAGACCATGCACGAGCAGGTGATCGCGCTGGAACGCGCCGGGCTGGTCGCGCGCGAGCCGGACCCGTCGAACCGCCGCCTGCTCCGGATCCGCCTGACCGGGGCGGGCCGGAACCGGATGCGGGAGTGCGCCGACGTGGTCGCCGACCTGGAGGGGCGCGTCGACACCGCGCTGGGACCGGACGAGCGGGACGGGGTCCGGGACGCGCTCGGCCGGGCGCTCGCGGCCGTCGAACCGATGGCCCGCGGCTGACTTGCGATCCCGTCGCGACGTCCCTCATTATCAGGGACCCTGATATCGGAGGTGCCCCGTGCCCGGCGAGTTCACGACCGTCCGCATCGACGTCGACCCGGACGGCATCGGCTGGCTGTACTTCGCCCGCCCGGAGAAGCGCAACGCGATGAGCCCGACGCTCAACCGCGAGATGATCGAGGCGCTGGATCTCCTGGAGGCCGACGACGCCGTCCGCTGCGTGGTCCTCACCGGCGACGGCGACGCCTGGTCGGCCGGGATGGACCTCAAGGAGTACTTCCGGGAGGTCGACGACGCCCCGCCGCACGTCGAGGTCCGCGCCCGGCGGGAGTCCGCGGAGTGGCAGTGGCGCAGGCTGATCCACTTCCCGAAGCCGACGATCGCGATGGTCAACGGGTGGTGCTTCGGCGGAGCGTTCACCCCGCTCGTGTGCTGCGACCTCGCGATCGCCGACGAGGACGCCACGTTCGGCCTGTCCGAGGTGAACTGGGGCATCCCGCCCGGCGGGCTGGTCTCGCGGGCGCTGGCGGAGACGCTCCCGTCGCGCGACGCGCTCTGGTTCGTGATGACCGGCGAGACGTTCGACGGCCGCCGCGCCTCCGAGATGCGGCTGGTCAACGAGGCGGTACCGACCTCCCGGCTGCGCGAGCGCACCACCGAGGTCGCGCGGAAGCTGGCCGGGATGAACACGCACGTGCTGCGCGCGGCGAAGGTCGGGGTGAAGAAGGTCCGGCAGATGTCGTGGGACACCGCGGAGGACTACCTCTACGCGAAGCTCGACGCCGCCACCGGCCACGACCCGGAACAGGGCAAGCAACAGGGGCTCGGCCAGTTCCTGGACGACAGGACGCTGCGCCCCGGGCTGGGCGCCTACGAGCGGGGCTGAGCCGTGCTCACGCTGCGCGACGAGGGGCTCGGCTCGTGGCTGCACCGCCGTGCCCGCACCCGCGCGGACCGGCCGGCGTGGTCCGGCGCCGGTGAGCCTCCGGTGACCTACGCCGAGGCCGCCCGCCGGTGCGACCGCGTCGCGCACGGCCTGGCCCGCCGCGGGATCCGGCCCGGCGACCGGGTCGCCTATCTCGGGCCGAACCACCCGTCGTTCCTGGAGGCGCTGTTCGCGACGGCCGCGGCGGGTGCGGTGTTCGTGCCGCTCAACACCCGTCTCACCGTGCCCGAACTGCGTCATCAGCTCGACGACAGCGGCGCGACGCTGCTCGTCGTCGCCCCCGGACAGGATGCCGGCGGCCTGGAGACCGGCACCGTGACCGTCGACGATCTCGACGACGGCGTCGACGCCGGGCCGCCCGGTCTCCCGATCACACACGCGGACCCGGCGGTCATCCTCTACACCTCGGGTACCACCGGCGCGCCCAAGGGCGCCGTGCTCACCCACGGCAACCTGACCTGGAACGCGCTGGACGTCCTGCTCGACGTCGACGTCCGGGCCGACGAGCGCGCACTCGTCTACACGCCGCTGTTCCACTCCGCGGCGCTCGGGATGGTGACGCTGCCGGTGCTGCTGCGCGGCGGCCACGTCGCGCTCCAGCCGTCGTTCGACGCGGCGACCGTGCTCCGCCGCGTCACCGACGAGCGGATCACGCTGATGTTCGGCGTCCCGGCCACCTACGACGCCGTCGCCGCGCTGCCGGAGTTCGACGCCGCCGACCTGTCGTCGTTGCGCACGCTGCTGTGCGGCGGGGCGCCCGTCCCGGTCGCGACGATCCGGACATGGCAGGACCGTGGGCTGGTGTTCCTGCAGGGCTACGGCATGACCGAGGCCTCACCGGGGGTGCTGCTGCTGGACGCCGAGCACGCGACGCGGAAGGCCGGGTCGGCCGGTGTGCCGCACTTCTTCACCGACGTCCGCGTCCGGACCCCGGACGGCGCCGACGCCCGGCCGGGGGAACGCGGCGAGGTGCTGGTCCGCGCCCCGCACCTGATGGACGGCTACTGGGGACGCCCGGACGCCACCACCGAGGCGATCGAGGAGGGCGGCTGGTTCCGCTCCGGTGACGTCGCATGCGTGGACGACGACGGCTACGTCCGGATCGTCGACCGGCTCAAGGACATGTACGTCTCCGGCGGCGAGAACGTCTACCCGGCCGAGGTGGAGAGCGCCGTGCACGACTTCCCCGGCGTGGCCGACTGCGCCGTCGTCGGTGTCGCCGACGAGCGATGGGGCGAGGTCGGGCGTGTCGTCGTCGTGCCTGCGGCCCGGGCGCGGATCGACCCGGACGAGCTGGTCGCGTTCCTGCGCGGGCGGCTGGCCGGCTACAAGGTGCCGCGCTCGGTCGTGTTCGCCGACCACCTGCCCCGCACGCCGTCCGGGAAGCTGCGCAAGAACGAGATCGCCGCGACGCACGGCGGCCGAGGGGAACAGAGCGGCGACCCGGGCACTTGAGGCATGCATGCCCCCTGTGACCCGCGGCTTCGTCGGCAGGCGCCGCCGGGACGTCCGCCTCCCACCCGGCCAGTACGACGTCGGCGACCAGTGGCCGGTGCTGACCGCCGAGCGCGCCCCGCACCTCGACACGGACCGCTGGACGTTCCGCGTCGAGGGCCTGGTCCGGCGCGAGGTCGAGTGGACGTGGGACGAGATCCGCGCGCTGCCCCGCGACCGGTGGGACGGCGACATCCACTGCGTCACGACGTGGTCGAAGTTCGGCATGCGGTTCGACGGCGTCCCGGTCGACACGTTGCTCGAGGCCGCCGGTCCGCTGCCGGAGGCACGTTTCGTCGTCGCGCACTCGCACTCCGGCTACACGACGAACCTGCCGCTGGCCGACGTCACCGGAGGGCGGGCGTGGGTCGTGTTCGAGGCACAGGGCAGGCCCCTGACCCGCGAGCACGGCGGTCCGGCCCGGCTGCTCGTGCCACACCTGTACTTCTGGAAGAGCGCGAAGTGGGTGTCCGGGCTGCGACTGCTGTCCGACGACGAGCCGGGCTTCTGGGAGCGCAACGGCTACCACGACCGCGGCGATCCGTGGCGCGAGCAGCGCTTCCAGGGCGACTGATGGCGGGCGGGATGGACACCACCGCCCGGCGCACGCTGCGCTGGCAGGCGGCGACCGTCGTCGGGATCCGCGACGAGGCGCCGCGCGTGAAGACGTTCCGACTGCGTCTCGAGCGCGTCTCCGACCACCTCCCCGGCCAGTACTACGTGCTGCGCCTGACCGCTCAGGACGGGTACACGGCGCAGCGGTCGTACTCGGTGGCGTCGGCGCCGGACGGCTCGGACGAGATCGAGCTGACCGTGGAGCGGCTCGACGACGGCGAGGTCTCGGAGTTCCTGCACGACGTCGTCGTCCCCGGCGACGTGCTGGAGGTGCGGGGCCCGGTCGGCGGCTGGTTCGCGTGGACGGGCGACGTCCCGGCGCTGCTGGTCGCAGGCGGGTCCGGGCAGGTCCCGCTGGCCGCGATGCTGCGCTACGCGCGCGACCGCGGACGCCCCGACCTGGTCCGGATGCTGGTCTCGGTGCGCACGCCGGACGACCTGTACGCCGGGCTGGACGGGCCGGAGGTGACCGTCGTGCACACCCGGCGCGCGCCGCTCGACGCGCCGCGCCCTCCGGGACGGCTGACCCTGGCCGACGTCGCGCCGCTCGTGCGCGGCGGCGAGACCGCGTACGTGTGCGGGTCGGCCGCGTTCGCCGGCGCTGCGACGGACCTGCTGGCCGCGGCCGGGGTGCCGGACACCGCGATCCGGATCGAGCAGTTCGGGCCCACCGGCGGCTGACCCTCGACAGATCCGTCCGGTACCGCCGGGTCGAGTTCCTGGTGCGCACGCTGTCCTGAGCGCCGGCCCGCGATCGTCGCTGGTCACGGCCGTCACGCACCGCGCACGGGACACTGCACGACGGAGCGATACCGTGCGGGGATGATCGGCACGCGGGTCCGTGGCGCCCTCGTCGGCGTCGCCGCGCTGGCGCTGACGGGCTGCAGCGCAGCGGTCGTCGCCCCGACGACGGCCGCCGGGCAGGCGGCCGACGCGCCCGGCGAGTGGTCGCAGCGGCCGGTCGTCGACGCGTCACTGGACATCGCGCCGGACCTGGCGACCGCGACCGGCACCGAGACGGTGACCGTCACACCGGACCAGCCGGTCTGCGAGCTCGTGTTCCGCGTGTGGGCGAACCGGCCCAGCACGGTCGTCGGCGGCACGTCGTCCACGGTCACCGGTGCGTCGGTCGACGGGAACCCGGTCGCGCCGCGTGTCGACGCGGCGGGCGCGCCGCCCGGGGCGCCGGGCACGCTCGTCACGCTGCCGCTGGCGGCGTGCGCCCGGGCCGGGACGCCGATCCGCGCCGACCTGCGGTTCACGCTGGCGATCGGCCGCGGCGACGCCGACGAGCGCGTCGGGCACGCCACCGACACGGACACCGCATGGCTCGGCACGCCGATGCCGCTGCTCGCGTGGGTCCGCGGCGAGGGCTGGGAGCGCGACCCGGCCGTCCGGATGGGCGGCGAGTCGGCCGTCTCCGAGGAGTTCCGGCTGGCCGCGCTGCGCGTCACGGCCGGGACCGACCAGGCCGTCACCGGCACCGGGACGGAGACCGGCACGTCGTCGCCGGCGCCGGGTCGCACGACGCACACGTACACGGCAGAGTCCGTCCGGGACGTCGCGGTGGCGGCCGGGGACTTCGCGCTCACCGAGGCGACGGCCGGCGGGACGCGGGTGCACGTCGCGGTCCCGAGGGCCGGTTCGATCGGCTCCGGACAGGAGTGGGCCGACGAGACCACCCGGCAGCTCGCGGCACTGGAGAGGCTGCTCGGCCCGTACCCCTACCCGGACCTGTGGGTCACGGTCGCGTCCGGGCAGGTCAGCGGCATCGAGTTCCCGACGCACGTCCAGTTCGGCGACGTCGGCCGGGTCACCCGGCCATCACTCGTCGCACACGAGCTGTCCCATCAGTGGTTCTACTCGCTCGTCGGGAACGACCAGTCCCGCGACCCGTGGCTCGACGAGTCGTTCGCGACCTTCGCCGAGGCCACCGTCGCCGGCGAGCGGGACACGTACCGGCTCCGCGCGCCGGGCGACCCGGACGTGGTCGGACCGATCGGCGCGCCGATGGCGTTCTGGGACGCACGCGGCGGGTTCAGCGCGTACTCGGTCGGTGTCTACGAGCAGGGCGCCGCCGCTCTGCTGGAGGGGCGCGACCGGGTCGGCCCGGAGCGCTTCGACGCCGCCCTGCGCGCCTACATCGGGGCGAACGCGCACCGCGTGGCGCACCCGTCCGACGTCGAAGCCGCGTTCCGGGACCTCCCGCAGGTACTCGACGTGCTCCACGAGCGCGGCGCGTTCCGTACCTCATAGTTCTGGCCCTCGACCTTCTACACGGAGTAGAACTATGCCTGAGTTCTACACACGGTAGAACCTCGGAGGGGATCCGATGGACGCGCTCGACCTGGCCCGATGGCAGTTCGGGATCACGACGATCTACCACTTCCTGTTCGTCCCGCTGACGATCGGGCTGTCCGTGATCGTCGCGTCACTGCAGACGGCGTGGGTCCGGACCGGGCGCGAGGACTACCTGCGCGCCACGAAGTTCTTCGGGAAGCTGTTCCTGGTCAACTTCGCGATGGGCGTCGTGACCGGGATCGTGCAGGAGTTCCAGTTCGGGATGAACTGGAGCGCGTACTCGACGTTCGTCGGCGACGTGTTCGGCGCACCTCTGGCGATGGAGGCGCTGCTCGCGTTCTTCCTGGAGTCCACGTTCATCGGTCTGTGGATCTTCGGGTGGGACCGGCTCCCCCGCCGCGTGCACCTGGCCTGCATCTGGGCCGCCGCGATCGGCTCGAACCTGTCCGCGTACTTCATCCTGGCCGCCAACGCCTGGATGCGGCACCCGGTCGGCTACGAGGTCGACCCGGTGACCGGGCGGGCGCGGATGACCGACATCGGCGCGGTACTGACGAACGACCAGGCCTGGTCGACCTACCTGCACGTGGTCTCGGCCGCGTTCGTGATCGCCGGGCTGTTCGTCGCGGCCGTCAGCGCCTACAAGATCATGAAGAAGCGGTGGGACCACCCGTCGGAGAAGGGGATGTTCCGCCGCACGATGCGGGCCGGGTTCCTGGTCACCGCGGTCGCCGGTGCGTTGCTCGCGATCTCCGGGGACCACCAGGCGAAGCTGGCCGCGACCTACGAGCCGATGAAGCTCGCCGGCGCGGAGGCCCTGTGGGAGACCGAGCACGGAGCGGGCTTCTCGCTGTTCGCCGTCGGCGACATCCAGGGCAGCCGCAACCACATCAACGTGCAGGTCCCGAAGGTGCTCTCGTTCCTGGCCACCGGCTCGTTCGACGGCGACGTGCAGGGCATCAAGAACGTGCAGGCGCAGTACGAGGCGATGTACGGGCCGGGCGACTACCGGCCGAACATCGCCGTCCTGTACTGGTCGTTCCGGCTGATGATGGGGCTGGGCATGGCCGGGGTCGCCGTGTCGGTGGCCGGGCTGTGGCTGACCCGCCGTGGACGGCTGCCGTCGCCGGCGGGGTGGCGGCGATGGATGTACCGCGCCGTGGTCGTCGCCCTCCCGTCGGCCCTGGCGGGCAACATCTTCGGCTGGGTCCTGACCGAGATGGGCCGCCAGCCGTGGACCGTGCACGGTGAGCTCCTGACGGCGGCGAGCGTGTCGCCCGGGGTCTCGCTCGGCGAGGTGGCGACGTCGTTGACCGCGTTCACGCTGCTCTACGGCGTGCTGGCGGTCGTCGAGTTCCGGCTGCTGCTGCGGTACGTGAAAGCCGGCCCGGGCGCGGTGATGCCGTACCCGTCCTCACCAACCCCCGGCGACTCCCCCCGCGAACCGGCCTTCACCTACTGATCGGGAGGAGCCCACGATGGATCTGCCCACTGTCTGGTTCGTGGCCGTTGCGGTGCTCTGGACGGGCTATCTGGTGCTGGAGGGCTTCGACTTCGGCGTCGGGATGCTGCTGCGCGTGCTCGGGCGTACCGAGGACGACCGTCGCGTCGCGCTCGGTGCGATCGGTCCGGTCTGGGACGGCAACGAGGTCTGGCTGATCACGGCCGTCGGCGCGATGTTCGCGGCGTTCCCGGTCTGGTACTCGTCGATGTTCTCCGGGCTCTACCTGCCGGTGCTGGCCGTCCTGCTGGCGCTGATCGTGCGCGGGGTCGGGCTGGAGTACCGGGAGAAGGTCGACGACCCCGTGTGGCGCGCCCGGTGGGACGCCTGCATCGCCGTCGGGTCGCTGGTGCCCGCGTTCGTGTGGGGGCTCGTGCTGGCGAACCTGGTGCGCGGCATGCCGTTCTCGTCGGCCGGGGTGGTCGACGCCGGGTTCACCGACGTCGTCGACGGCTACGCGCTGCTCGGGGGCCTCACCGTGACGGCGCTGTCGGTGCTGCACGGCGCCGTGTTCCTGGCGCTCAAGACCCGGGGGCCGGTGCGCCTGCGTGCCCGCAGGCTCGCTGTCGTCGCCGGCGTTCCGGTGATCGTCGTGGTGGCCGCGTTCCTGTGGTGGACGGTGTCGCTGCGGCCGGGTTCGTGGACCGTTCTCGTCGCGGGCGGCGCCGCCCTCGCGCCTGCCCTTGCCGTGGTCGCGGCGGCCCGCGGTCGTGAGGGCTGGGCGTTCACGGCGACCGCGACGGCCGTGGCAGGGCTCGCGGTCGTCGTGTTCGGCTCGCTGTTCCCCGCCGTGCTGCCGTCGACGACCGATCCGGCGCTGACGCTGACGGTCGCGAACGCGTCGTCGGCGCCGTACACGCTCGGGATCATGACCTGGGTCGCGGCGATCTTCCTCCCGCTGGTGCTCGCCTACCAGGCGTGGAGCTACTGGGTGTTCCGCCGCCGTCTCGGTGGTGACCCGGTCGCGCCGGAACCCGTGGCGACGACATGACCTCCACGGCGCCCACCCACCCCGCTCCCACCCACCTCCCCTCCGAACGAACGGCACCTTCGGGCAGTGACATTGCACGAACGGCACCCTCGTTCGGGCACGCGACGGGAGGCGGCCACGGAGCGGCCGACCCGCGGGGCGGCGCCGTGCTCTGCTCACCGATACGCGACACCGACCGGACCGGCGACGACACGTCCGGCCCACCCGAGCGGTGCACCGAGGTGAGCAGAGCACAGCCGGCGCCGGAGGAGCCGCCGGAGCCCGCCGGCGGGCCGCCGGTCGATCCGCGGCTGCTGCGCGTCGCGAGTGCCGTGCGCGGCCACCTCGTCGTCAGCGTCGTGTGCGGTGCGGCGTTGACCGGGCTGATCCTGCTGCAGGCCTGGCTGATCGCCCGCGTCGTCGCGGGGGCTACCGACGGCGCGGACCTGACCACCCTCGCGCCGCTGGTCGCGCTCGTCGCGGGGGTGGCGGTGGCCCGGGCGGTGCTGGCCTACGGATCCGAGTCCGCCGCGCTGGCCAGCGCCGCCCGGGCCAAGTCCCAGCTGCGGATGCGCCTGGTCCGCCACCTCGCGTCCCGGCCGCCGGATCCCGACGGCCCCGGCGCCGGCGAGCTGGTCACGCTCGCCACCCGCGGGCTGGACGCGCTCGACGACTACATCGCCCGCTACCTCCCCCAGCTCGTGCTGGCCGTGATCGTGCCGGTCGCGGTGCTGGTCGTGATCACCGACGCGGACTGGATCTCGGGCGCCGTCGTCGCCGTCACGCTGCCGCTGATCCCCCTGTTCATGGCGCTGGTCGGGATGCACACCCGGTCCCGGACCCGTCGTCAGTGGCGGATGCTGGCACGCCTCGGCGGGCACTTCCTCGACGTCGTACAGGGGCTGCCGACGCTGCTGCTGTTCCGGCGGGCGGCGGCCGTCGCCGAGAAGGTGCGGGAGACGACCGACGCGCACCGGCGGGCCACGATGGGGACACTGCGGATCGCGTTCCTGTCCGCGTTCGTGCTCGAGGTGCTGGCGACGCTGGCGGTGGCGCTCGTCGCCGTCGAGGTCGGGCTGCGGCTGCTGTCCGGGAACCTCGACCTCGGGACGGCCCTGCTCGTGCTGATCCTGGCGCCGGAGGCGTACCTGCCGCTGCGCGAGGTCGGGGCCCGGTTCCACGCGAGCATGGAGGGTGTCGCGGCCGCACGACAGGTGTTCGACGTGCTCGACGGTCCGCGCTCGTCGGCCGCCGACGCGCCCGACGCGCCCGACGCGCCCGACGCGGGATGGTCGACGGTTCGGCCGAGCCGCCGGACCATGATCGGTGGATCGGACCGGATCAGGGCGGAGGACAGCCTCGATCCGGACTCGACGGCCGATCACCCGCGAGCGGCGGGGCCGATGATCGACGGTTCGGCGCGCGTCGGCGCCACCCACGGCACCGATCCGCACCCGACCGGCGATCACGCGACGGCCCCGACCTCGGAGATCGACGGTTCGGCGCGCAGGCGTGCCGTCCACGGCACCGATCCCCACCGGACCGGTGATCACGCGGGAACGACGCTCGACCTGGACGGCCTCGTCGTGCGCCATCCCGGCCGCGAGGACGCGGCGTTGGACGACCTCTCGCTGCACGTGGCCGCCGGGGAGTCGGTGCTGGTCCGGGGCTGCAGTGGTGCCGGGAAGAGCACGCTGCTGGCGGTGCTGCTCGGGTTCGTCGAGGCCGAGGCCGGGTCCGTGCGCGCCGACGGAGCGGACGTCCGTGGCCTCGCCCCGGACGCGTGGCGGCGGCGGATCGCGTGGGTCCCGCAGCACCCGCACCTGTTCGCGTGGTCGCTGGCGGACAACATCGCGCTCGGTGAACCGGACGCGGCCCGTTCGGACATCGAGCGGGCCGCGGGACGGGCCGGGTTGGACGCCGTCGCGGCCGCGCTCCCCGACGGCTACGACACCCCGCTCGGCGAGAACGGCACCCGCCTGTCCTCCGGTGAACGGCAGCGGGTCGCGCTGGCCAGGGCGTTCCTCCGGGACGCGCCGCTGGTTCTGCTCGACGAACCCACCGCGCACCTCGACCCGGACACCGCCGCAGCCGTGCGCTCGTCGGCTGCGGAGCTCCTCCGCGGGCGGACCGCGCTCGTCGTCGCCCACGACGACGGCTGGGGCGACCTCACCGGCCGCACCGTCGAGCTCCGCGACGGCCAGGTTGCGAACGAACGCCACACCTGCGCCGCCGGGACGGAGCCGCACGCGCGGACGGTGCGGCGCGCCCTCGCGGGCGCCGACGCGGCGACCGAACCCGGCCCGTCACCCGACCCGGCGAACGAACGTGACACCCGTACCGACGGAGCGGACGAACGCCACGTTCGTGCGGGTGGGGTGGGCTCGCGCACGCGGGCGGAGTTGTCCTGGACCACCGGAGCGGAGCCCCACGGGCGGGAAGTCCGCGCCGCGCTGGCGCCGGTGCTGCGGCCGAGGAGCCGGCAGATCCTCGCCGGGGCGCTGCTCGGAGCGGCCGCGACGGCGTGCGGGGCCGGTCTCCTCTCGCTGGCCGCATGGTTGATCGCGACGGCCGCCACCCAGCCGCCGATCACGGCCGTCGCGGTCGCGGTCGTGCTCACGCGCGCGTTGGGCGTCGGGCGCGGGGTGGCCCGCTACGCGGAACGTCTGGTCGGGCACGACGCGGCGCTCCGTGCGCTCGCCGACGTCCGGGCGCGCGTCTACGCCCGTCTGGCCGCAACCGGACCCGTCCGCCGCCTCCGGACGGGCGATCTCGTCAGCCGGCTGGTCAGCGACACCGAGTCGGTGCAGGACGTGGTCGTGCGCGGCGTGGTCCCGGTGGCCGCGGCCGCCGTGGCCGGGTCGGGCGCGGTGATCCTGGCCGGGGCGCTGTTCCTCCCGGGCGGGCTCCTGCTCGCGGCCGGGCTGGTGCTGGCCGGCGTCGGTGTACCCGCGCTGGCCGCGGCCACCGGTCGCGGGCCCGCCGCACGGGCCGCGCGGGACCGGGCGGGCCTGTCCACGGCACTGGTCGACACGCTGCACGGCGCACCGGACCTGATCGCCTACGGCGCGATGGACCGGTCCGTGGACGCCGTCGCCGACGCGGATGCCCGGCTCACCCGGTGCGCCCGGCGCGACGCGCGGGTGCTCGGCCTCGGGGCCGGTGCGTCCGCGCTGGTGGCGGGCCTGACGCTGGCCGGGGCCCTGCTGCTCGGGGTCGGCGCGGTGGCCGGCGGGACGCTCGGTGCGATCCCGATGACGGTGCTGGTCCTGACCACGCTGGCCGCGTTCGAGATCGTCGCACCGCTGCCCGGACTGGCTGCACGGGCCGGAGCCACCCGGGCCGGGGCGCGGCGCGTGGCGTCCGTGCTGGCCACCCCTGCGCGACGTGCAACCGCTCCCCGTCCGGACCGAGCCGTTTCCGTTCCGAACGCCGCCACTCCCGCCACTCCGAGCGGAGGCGACCCGGACCCCGGCGACGCCACTCACCGGCCGGCCGGACCCGGCTCACACGACATCCGGACACCCGACTGCCGGCGGACCGGCAGAGGGGGCGCCCACGCCGTCGCACCCACCCCCCTGCCGACCGGAGGCGACCTGCGGATCCGCGGACTGACCGTCGCGTACCCCGGTGGTCCCCCGGTGCTCGACGCTCTCGATCTCGACCTCCCGGCGGGCGCTCGCCTGGCGCTGGTGGGTCCGAGTGGTGCCGGGAAGTCGACACTGGCCGGCGTCCTGTTCGGATTCCTCGAGCCGGGCGCGGTGCGGGCCGGGTCGGTGACGCTGGACGGCGTCGAGCTGCTCGGGCGGGACCCGGACGAGGTCCGCGCCGTCGTCAGCGGCGTCCCGCAGGACCCCCACGTGTTCGACTCGACCGTCCGGGAGAACCTGCGTCTCGCCCGCCCGGACGCGACCGACGCCGAGCTCCGGGACGTGCTCGACCGCGTCGGACTCGACCGCCTGCACCTCGAGGAGCTGGTCGGCACCCACGGCAGGCGGCTGTCCGGCGGCATGCACCGACGGGTCGCCGTCGCCCGCGCCCTGCTCGCCGACCCGGCCGTACTCGTCCTCGACGAGCCCACCGCGCACCTCGACCCGGACACCCGCGACGCCGTCCTCGACGACGTGCTCGGCGCGACCGCGGGCCGCTCGGTGCTGTTGATCACCCACGACCCGGCGTGCCTGGACCGCGTGGACGCCGTGCACCGGCTGGCGCCGGTGACGAGGGGGTAACGAACCCGGTGATCGTTCCGACGGCGACGATCGGGGCCCCGAACCGCTGAAACCGAGGGCTCCGAATACCGTGGAGCCGGCTCTCAGCACGGTCACAGGGGCCCGGTGCCAGTCTGTGCCCGTCCGATCTTCCCGCGACGTGAAACATGAGGTCATCCAGCGTGCGAGCGCGTTCCCGACACCCTGCCGCCCCGGTCCGCCGGACCGGCGCTCTGGCGGCCCTTCTCGTGGCCGTGCTGGCGCTCGCCTCCTGCTCGTCGTCGGGATCCGGATCCAGCGCGCCGACCACCGCCGAGGACGCGTCGGCCCGCGCCGTCGACCTCGATCAGGGATGGACCTGGAACAAGCAGCCCGGCCCGATGGAGCTCGGCGTCACGCACACCCGCCAGAGCCTCGACGACACCGAGCCCGCCGAGGCGCGCGAGCGCGGCACGCAGATCCTCGCCGGAAGCGGCGAGGAGTACCAGAACCACCACCTGATGGGTTTCGGCACGCTGAACCCGGAGCCCGCGCCCGGCCAGTACGACTGGTCGTCGCTGGACCGCCGGATGCAACTGACGAAGGACACCGGCGGCAAGGCGATGCTGACGCTCTGCTGCTCGCCGGACTGGATGAAGGGCGGACAGCCCGGCCAGACCGACTGGAGCACGATCGAGCAGGCGCCGACCCCGGACCACTACGGGGACTACGCGACGCTCGCCGCCGAGGCCGTCACACGTTACCCGCAGGTCGACCGCGTGATGGTGTGGAACGAGTTCAAGGGCTTCTTCGACGACGGCCAGAACCGCTGGAACTACGAGAACTACACGAACTTCTACAACCAGGTGTACAAGGCCGTGAAGGCCGCCCGGCCGGACATCCAGGTCGGCGGTCCCTACGTCGTCATGGACAGCGTCGCCCAGGGCTCGCCGTTCGCCTCGGACGTCAGCGGCCCGTGGGGGACGCTGGACCGGCGCCCGCTGGAGGTCCTGGACTACTGGCTGAAGAACAAGGCGGGGGCCGACTTCGCCGTCGTCGACGGGTCGACCACGAACAAGGGCGTGCAGGACGCGATCAGCCCGGTCGACGTCGGAGCGCAGAAGTTCGGCGTCGTCCAGGACTGGATCTCGAAGCGGGCGCCGGAGCTGCCGGTCTGGTGGGCGGAGTTCTACGCGAACGTGCCGGCCGACGCGAAGGCCGGTTACGACACCGAGGCCAGCGCCGTCTCGACGCTCGCCGTGGTGGCGTCGATGAGCCGGTCCGGTGCGGGAGGTGCGCTGCTCTGGGGCCCGGAGGGCGACGAGGGCCTGGACTACTCGTCGCTGTGGACCCCCGCGTCCGAGGCGAGCGGCGGGCAGCCGACCCCGCTGACGGACCCGTGGCGCTGGCTGGTTCCGCGGCTGCGGGACGGCGACGTCGAGATCGGACGCTCGCAGACGAACTCGCTCGCCGCGTTCCGCGATGCGGACGGCAACGCGCTGCTGATGAACCTCAGCGAGAACCCGGTCACGGTTCCCGGGCAGGAGGACCTCCCGGGCTGGTCGGTCGTCGAGGTGCCGGCCACGACCTGATCACCGGTGGGCCGGGCGGACGGCTCCGCCCGGCCCGCCGGAGGGGTCAGTCCAGAGCCCGGCGGGTGACGGTCGCCGCCGCGGCGAGCTTGCCCGCCGCGTTGCGGACGTCCGAGCGGACGACGGCGAACGACCGGCCCTGGTGCACGACGTCGGTGCGCACCGTCGTCGGCCCGTCCATCAGTGCCGGCCGCAGGTACGTGACGTGCAGCGAGCCCGTCGCCATCGGCCTGTCCCGGCTGCCCGGCACGACGGCGACGGCGGCCAGCTCGGCGGCCGTCGCCAGGATCCCGCCGTGCATGGTGTCGCGTTCGTTGGCCAGCGCCGGGCTGCCGGGCAGCGTGAGCGTCGGCCGCACCTCTCCGGCCGCGCGGGCCGGCGCACCGACGACGACGTAGGCGCCGAGCACGGCGGCCGCGTCACCGCCCGGAGGGACGACGTCGGACCCCGGGTCGTCGGCGCCGACGTCCGGCACCTCGGGGATCAGACGCCCCCACTCGGTGGCCACGCCGATCAGCGAGCCGTCCGGGCCGAGCATGTCCCCCCGGGCGACGATGCTGTGGCCGGCGGAGCCGATCACCCATGCCCGGACCGTCACCTCGCCCTCGTCGGGGACCGCGCCGGTCAGGTCCACGGTCATCTCCGTGGTGACCGGCCACATGCCCTCCGGCCGCCCGGCGATCGTGGCCTGTCCGAGCACGGCGTCGAGCAGCACGCACAGCGACGCGAGCCCTGGCCGCCCGTCCGGGCCCACCGTCCACGGGCCGCAGCGCATGGACGCCTCGACGGTCGTCGGACCCGTCGGGCGCAGTGGGCCCACCCGGAACAGCCGGTCGGGACCGCTCGGCGGCAACGGTGCCGCCTCGGTGGCCGTCACGCCTTCGGACCACCGGCGACGTAGATGACCTGGCCGGACACGAAGCCGGACCGCTCGTCGACGAAGAACGACACCATGTTCGCGATGTCCTCGACCGCGCCCGCGCGCTGGACCGGGATCTCCTTGGCGCGCATGGCGACGAAGTCGTCCCACTCGACACCGAGCCGCTCCGCGGTGGCCTTCGTCATGTCGCTGGCGATGAAGCCGGGCGCGATGCAGTTCGCGGTCACGCCGAACCGGCCGAGCTCGATCGCGAGCGTCTTCGTGAAGCCCTGCAGGCCGGCCTTCGCCGTCGAGTAGTTGGCCTGACCGCGGTTGCCCAGCGCCGACGTCGACGACAGGTTCACCACACGGCCCCACCCGGCGTCGACCATGTGCTTCTGGACCGCCCGCGTCATCAGGAACGACCCGCGCAGGTGCACGCCCATCACGGCGTCCCAGTCCTGGTCGGTCATCTTGAACAGCAGGTTGTCCTTGGTGATGCCGGCGTTGTTGACCAGCACGGTCGGCGGGCCCAGCTTCTCCGCGACGGTCGCGACGGCGCTCTCGACGGCGGCCGAGTCGGACACGTCGGCACCGACGCCGACGGCGGTGCCGCCCGCCGACTCGATCGCCTCGACCGTGCCCTTGGTGGCCGCCTCGTCGAGGTCGACGACCGCGACGGCGAGGCCGTCGGCGGCCAGTCGGACGGCCGTGGCCGCCCCGATCCCGCGGGCCGAACCGGTGACGACGGCGGTGCGTCGCTGTGACTGGGTCATCCCTGTTACTCCTGAGGTCTCCCGGTGCTTACCCGGTGATGCTGTCATCCTGCCCAACCCTCTGCGCAGGGACCGGAGCGGCGTTCCTCACGCTCTGTCCGCGAGGCGGATTCGACTACCTTCGAGAACGTCACGTCGTCGACTCGGAAGGTGCACTCATGGCCGTTGACCGACTCCCTCCGAACCTCCGGCTCGCCCTGCCGGACGCAGCCCAGAGCTACGAGCAGGATGCCGAGTGGTGCGTCGTCGACGACGGATCGGGCTGGCGGGAACTCCGGTTCCACGACTACCACGAGATCTACACGGTCCCGGGCCTGTACGAGAAGCTGTTCTACGAGGTACTGCAGTGTCAGTCGCCGCCCGTGGTGACCGACCTGCTGGTCGAGCAGATGGCGACCGAGCGGCTCGACCCGGCGGGTGTCCGGGTGCTCGACGTGGGGGCCGGGAACGGCATCGTCGCCGAGGAGCTCCGCACGCGCGGCGTCACGAAGGTCGTCGGGGTGGACATCATCCCGGAGGCCGCGATGGCGGCCGAGCGCGACCGTCCGGGCGTCTACGACGACTACCGCGTGGTCGATCTCACAACGCTCGACGTGGACGCGGCCGCCGAGATCGCGGGTGGCGGCTTCGACGCGCTGACGGTCGTCGCGGCGCTCGGGTTCGGCGACATCCCTCCGGAGGCCTTCCGGGTGGCCTTCGACATGGTCCGGGTCGACGGCTTCGTCGCGTTCACCATCCGGGACAACTTCCTCTCCGAGACCGACACCAGCGGCTTCGCCGGGCTGATCCGGTCGATGATGGAGTCCGGGGAGCTGGAGGAGCTCGGCGCGGTCACCTACCAGCACCGCCTGGCCACCACCCGGCAGCCCGTGCACTACCGCGCGATCGTCGCGCGCAAGCGCCGTCCGAGGGACTGAGTTCCGCTCCGATCGGCACTCAGGCGCCCTGGGTCGCGTCCGACGCGGCACAGGGCGCGTGAGTCCGGCGACGGCCGGGCGCCGGTACACATAGGGTCCGGCCCATGACCGTCATGGACCGTTTCCGCCTGGATGGCAGGGTCGCCGTCGTGACCGGGGCCTCGTCCGGCCTCGGCGTCGCGTTCGCGAAGGCGCTGGCCGAGGCAGGTGCCGACGTCGTGCTCGGCGCGCGTCGCGCGGAGAAGATGGCCGACACTGCGACGCTCGTGGAGTCCGCCGGTCGGCGGGCGCTCGCCGTCCCGACCGACGTCGCACGTCAGGAGGACTGCCAGGCGCTCGTCGACGCCGCCATGAGCGAGTTCGGACGCGTCGACGTGCTCGTCAACAACGCGGGCATCGGCACCGCGGTCCCCGCCACCAGGGAGACCGTCGAGGAGTTCACGCAGGTCATCGACATCAACCTGAACGGCTGCTACTGGATGGCCCAGGCCTGCGGGAAGGTAATGGGTCCCGGATCGAGCATCGTCAACATCTCGAGCGTCCTCGGGCTGACGACGGCCCGGCTGCCACAGGCGGCGTACGCGTCGTCGAAGGCGGGTCTGCTCGGCCTGACCCGGGACCTGGCCCAGCAGTGGGCGAGCCGAAAGAACATCCGGGTCAACGCGATCGCGCCCGGGTTCTTCACCTCCGAGATGACCGACCAGTACCAGGACGGGTACCTGGACCAGATGTCCGAGCGGATCCCGATGTCGCGCATCGGGGACCCGGAGGAGCTGGCCGCGGCGGTCGTGTTCCTGGCCTCCGACGCCGGCGGCTACGTCACCGGCCAGACGCTTCCGGTGGACGGCGGGCTCACCATCGCCTAGCTCACGCCATCCCGTGCGGTGGCGGTCGCCGATCTAGGGTGAAGCGACCGTTCACCGACGAGGACGAGGTGTGTGCCCGTGGACGACCTGCAGATCGCCAAGTCAGCCAGCCTGATCCCGCCGGCCGACGTGGCCGCGGCGATGGGACTCGACCCGGCCCTGCTGGAGCCCTACGGCACCGACGTCGCGAAGGTGAGGCTGGACGCCGTCGCGGCCATGGCCGACCGCCCGAAGGCGAAGTACGTGATCGTCTCGGCGATCACCCCGACGCCGCTCGGTGAGGGCAAGACGACCACGACGGTCGGTCTCGGGCAGGCGTTGAACAGGACCGGGCGGAAGGCCACGATCGCGATCCGCCAGCCGTCGATGGGCCCGACGTTCGGGATCAAGGGCGGCGCGGCGGGCGGCGGGTACTCGCAGGTCGTGCCCATGGAGAAGTTGAACCTGCACCTCACCGGCGACTTCCACGCCGTCACGTCGGCGCACAACATGCTCTCCGCCGTCCTGGACAACCACCTCTACCAGGGCAACGCGGCGCAGCTGGCGCCGCACTCGATCACCTGGCGCCGTGTGCTCGACATCAACGAGCGGGCACTGCGCAACGTCGTCACCGGCCTCGGCGGCCGGATGGACGGCATCCCGCGCGAGAGCGGTTTCGACATCTCCTCGGCCAGCGAGGTGATGGCCATCCTGGCGCTGGCCACGTCGCTGACCGACCTGCGCGAGCGGCTGGGGCGGATCGTCGTCGGCTACACCGGCGAGGGCAAGCCGGTCACCGCGGAGGACATCCAGGGCGCGGGCGCGATGGCCGTGCTGCTCAAGGACGCCCTGATGCCGAACCTGCTGCAGACGTTGGAGAACACGCCCGCGCTGGTGCACGCCGGGCCGTTCGGCAACATCGCGCACGGCAACAGCTCGGTCGTGGCCGACCAGATCGGCATCCGGACCGGCGAGTACCTGGTCACCGAGGCAGGGTTCGGCGCGGACATGGGCGCCGAGCGCTTCTTCAACATCAAGTGCCGGACGTCGGGCCTCGCACCGGACGCCGCCGTCGTCGTCGCGACGGTGCGTGCGTTGAAGGCGCACTCGGACAAGTACACGATCGTCGCAGGCAAGCCGCTCCCGGAGGAGCTGCTCACGGAGAACCCGGACGACGTCCGGGCGGGCGCGGCGAACCTGCGCAAGCAGGTCGAGAACATGCGCCGGCACGGCGTCTCGCCCGTCGTCGCGATCAACGCGTTCCCGACCGACTTCGACTCCGAGCACCGCGCGATCGCCGAGATCGCCGAGGAGCTGGGCGCCCGGTCGGCGGTGTGCACGCACTTCGCCGACGGCGGCGCCGGCGCGACCGATCTGGCCGACGCCGTCGCCGAGGCGGCCGCGGAGCCGTCGGAGTTCCGGCTGCTCTACCCGGACGAGATGCCGCTGCGGGAGAAGATCGAGACGGTGGCCCGGGAGATCTACGGCGCGGACGGCGTGGACTACACCGGACCGGCGGCCAAGCAGCTCGACTCCTACGAGGCGAACGGGTTCGGCACCCTTCCGGTCTGCATCGCCAAGACGCACCTGTCGATCTCGTCGGACCCGACGCTCAAGGGCGCTCCGACGGGCTGGCGGCTGCCGGTCCGCGAGGTGCGGGCGTCGGTGGGCGCCGGCTTCGTCTACCCGATCTGCGGCGACATGCGCACCATGCCCGGCCTCGGGGCCAACCCGGCCGCGCACCGGATCGACATCGACGAGAACGGCGAGACCGTCGGGCTGTTCTGACGTCGGTCGGGCTCGTCAGGGCAGATCGCTCGTCAGGACAGATCCCTCGTCGGGGCAGATCGGGAGGCTGTCCCGCACACGTCGACGACGGCGATCATGGATCGCGTCATCCCCGAGACCATGGAGGTCCCCGTGCCCGACGACTCCCCGCAGGCCCGCATCGGCAACGTCCACCATCCGGTCGGCGACGTCGGTGCCGCGGTCGCGTTCTACACCGACGCGTTCGGCCTGTCCGCGCTGTTCACCGACGGCGACCGCTACGCCGCGCTGGACGCCGGTGGGACCAAGCTGGCGCTCGCCGGGCCTGCGGAGGACGTGACCGGAGGGGTGGCCGCGCCGTCGTTCAAGGTCGACGACGTGGCTGCGGCGCTGGAGCGGCTCACATCCGCGGGCGGCACGGTCGTCCGGGACGCGGAGGCCGGGCCGCACGAGACCCGCGCCGTGGCCAGGGACCCGTGGGGCAACACGGTGATCGTCTACGGTCCCCGCTGACGCCGGTTCGCGCTGTGATCCGCGGTTCGCACGTCGGTTCGGGGTTCGCACGCGTCCGGGCGCGCGCGTTCTCCGGAGCACCACGCGTTTCGCCGATCACCGCGCTGGCGGTGCTGGCCCTCCGGTTCGCCGTGCGGCTCCTGGTGAGACGGACCTGATCAGTCCAGCAGCACCGTACGGAGGTCCAGGCGGTGCAGGACCCGGTCCGCCGCATGCGGGTCGACCCCCGGCTCCCGACGAGCGGCGAGCACCTCGGCACGGGCGGCGGACAGCGCGGCGGCCTGCGCCGCGGAGACGCGGTCGCGGGTGTCCCGCAGGACGGCGACGCGCTGACGGTCCTCCTCGGACGTCGGTTCGCCGGACAGCACCGCGGCCAGCTTGGCGACCTTGTCCTTCATGCCGGACGCGACGTCGTCGGGCAGGCCCTGGACCTTCTGCTCGAACTCCAGCGTCGCCGCGGCGGCCCGACGGGCACGGAGCACGATCTGCTTCTCGGCGTGGCGCTCCGCGTCCGCCTCGGCGTCGACGCCGAGCAGCCGGACCAGCCACGGAAGCGTGAAGCCCGGGATCACGAGCGTCACCACCAGCACCGACACGGCGATCAGCGTGAGCTCGGAACGTGCCGGGAACGGGGCGCCGGTCGCCGTCGTCACCGGCAGGGACAGCGCGAGCGCCAGGGTGGCGAGCCCTCGCATGCCGCACCACGCCATCAGCGTCGCCTCGCGGCCGGTACGCGGGGCCGCCGACGGGTCGTCCCGGCGTCGCACGGTCCGCCATGCCCCGGTCATCCACAGTGCACGGACGACGACCACGACGGCGCACACGATCGCCGCGTGCCATAGCATCCGCGGGAGCTCGTCACCGGCGTCCTCGACGACCTGGCGCAGGTCGAGCCCGATCAGCCCGAACGCGATACCGGTCACCAGCATCTCGACGACGTTCCACAGCGACGCGGTCGTCAGCCGCTCCCCTGCCTCGTCGGCGTCCGCCCTGGCCCGCAATTGCAGCGCCAGCACGACGACGGCGATCACCCCGGACGCGCCGAGCTCGTCGGCGATCAGGTAGGTCGCGAAGGGCAGCACGAGGGTCAGCGCCGCACGGCCGGTCGAGTCGGTCAGCCTGCTGAGCACGGTCCGGGCCACCCACGCCACGCCGAGCCCGATCAGCACGGCGCCGACGGCACCCGCCACGAACCGGACGGCGAGCAGGGCCGGGCTGATCTCGCCGCCCGCGACCGTCGCGAGCACCGCGGCCTGGAACACGACGAGCGCCGTGGCGTCGTTGAACAGGCCCTCGGTCTGCAGAACGGCCAGCACCCGCCGCGGGATCGACACCGAACCGGCGACCGCCTCGACGGCGACCGGATCCGGCGGCGCGACCATCGCGCCGAGCGCGATCGCCGCCGTCACCGCGATCCCGGGTACGAGCACGTACACCGTCCCGGCCACCAGCGTGATCGTGACGAGCACGAGCGCGACGGCCAGCATCAGGATCGACCGCCACCGCGCCCGGAACACGGCCCACGACGTGCGCTGCGCCGTCGCGTACAGCAACGGCGGCAGGAACAGCGGGAGGATCAGGTCCGGATCCAGCTCGAACCCGTCGGGAAGCCCGGGGATCGACGCCACGACCACACCGAGCACGAGCATCAGCGCGGGCCACGGCAGCCGCAGCCGGTCCCCGAGCCCCACCAGCAGGACGGCGGCCAGCATCAGCCCGACGACGAGCAGCAGGATCTCCACGGCCACACTCTGCCGCAGGTGTGCCAGGATCCCGGAACATGCCCCGCAATCCTTACGACGATCTCCCCCAGGTTCCCGAGTTCACGGTCACGAGCACCGACCTGACCGACGGCGGAACCCTCGCCACCCCGCAGCTGTCCGGCATCTTCGGCGCCGGCGGCGAGGACGTCTCCCCCCAGCTGAGCTGGAGCGGAGCGCCCGACGGCACCCAGTCCTACGTGGTCACCTGCTACGACCCGGACGCGCCGACGGTCAGCGGCTTCTGGCACTGGGCCGTGTTCGACATCCCGGCGTCGACGACCGAGCTCCCGTCCGGCGCGGGCGACGAGAACGGCACGGGACTCCCGTCCGGAGCCGTCCAGCTCCCGAACGACGCGAGCCTCGCGCGCTACCTCGGTGCCGCCCCGCCGGCCGGGCACGGCCCGCACCGCTACTACTTCACGGTGCACGCGCTGGACGCCGCGACCCTGGACGTCCCGCCGACGGCCACGCCGGTGTTCCTGATGTTCAACACGTTCGGCCGGGTCCTCGGCCGCGCCACCATCCTCGGCACCTACGCCAACCTCAGCTGACCGGGTGGGTGGCGGGCGCTCGTTCGACGAGCCGAGCGCCCGCCACCGTCCTAGCATCGGCCGGTGCCCGACATCACGACGCTGATCCTCGACGACCACAACTGGTTCCGTCGTCAGTTCGCGGCGCTCGACGAGCTGCAGGCCGCACCCACCAGCGACCCGCGCGAGCTCACGGCCCTCTGGGAGCCGCTCGCGAACCGGCTCGACGTGCACGCGATCGCCGAAGAGAAGATCTTCTACCCGCAGCTGCTCGAACACGGGGAGGACCCCGAGGACGAGACGCTCGACGCCATCGGGGACCACAACGAGATCCGCGACGGCGTCGCGCAGGCGGCGCGGAACCCGGTGGGTTCCCAGGGGTGGTGGGACGGCGTCTGGGCCGCCCGCCGCGCGAACGACGAGCACATGGGCGAGGAGGAGAACGAGGGCCTCGCCAACTTCCGGCTGAACGCCACGACCGGTCTGCGGGATTCGCTGGGCGCGCAGTTCAGCGAGTTCATGGAGGCCCACCCCACGCCGGAGGACCTCGACAACCGTGACAAGGATCCCGAGGACTACGTGGCCCGCAACGACCCCGACGCCGACGCGCCCGGCCGGGGACTTGGCATCGGCAGCCTGAAGGAGGACTCCCAGTGACCGCCCAGAACCACCTTCTCCGCGACAAGGCCCCCATCCCGGAGCTGGCCTGGAAGGCCGTCGACGACGAGGCCCGCGAGCGGCTCAGCCCGCTGCTCACGGCCCGTCGCCTGGCCGACTGGAACACCGGCACCGCCGGCTGGGAGGTGTCCTCTGTGGACGTCGGCCGGGTCCGCCGGCTCGACGGCCCGCCGCCAGGGGTCAAGGCCGACGGTGCGAAGGCCCGCCTGCGCCAGGTGCAGCCGCTCGCCGAGTTCCGGGTGCCGTTCACGGTGTCCCGCGACGAGATCGACGACATCCAGCGCGGCGCCCAGGACCCCGAGTTCGACGATCTCGCGCGCGCCGCGCGGGAGGCTGCGGTCATCGAGAACCGGGCGGTGTTCCACGGCTGGCCGGAGGCCGGCATCTCGGGCATCTGCGAGGTCTCGCCGTACGACGCGCTGCACCTCGGCGACGACACCGAGCGCTACCCGGACGTCGTCGCGCGGGCGGTGGACCAGTTGCGCCGCAACGGTATCGAGGGCCCCTACGCGATGGCCATCGACCCGGAGGGCTACACCAGGATCGTCGAGACGGCCGAGCGGGGCGGCACGCTGCTGTTCGAGCACCTGAGCCGGATCCTCGGCGGGCAGATCCTGCGCGCCCCCGGTCTCGACGGTGCGCTGGTGGTCAGCCAGCGCGGCGGGGACTTCCTGCTCGACGTCGGTCAGGACCTGTCCATCGGCTACTCCGACCACGACGGCGACACGGTGCACCTCTACCTGGAGGAGAGCTTCACGTTCCGCGTCGTCGAGCCGGACGCGACGGTCACCCTGCGCTGAGCTCGGCCCGTCCGCCGACGCCCGCCCCGCCTTCTCCGCGGGGCGGGCGTCGACGTGTGAACCGCCGTGATCAGTGGAACCGGCCGGAACGCGCCACGGTTGGCGCGCTGATGCTACTCCCGCCGATCATGACCAGCCGGTCTCGCCCCGACCCCGCGCGGCGCCGGTCTCCCACCCGGTGATCGGCGGAACCGGCCGAGACGCGGCACCCGTGTCGCCCTGATGCCACTCCCGCCGATCATGACCAGCCGGGCCCCCCTCAGGCGCCCTGGTGCCACTCCCACCGATCATGACCAGCCGGTCTCGCCCCCGACGCCGGTTCCCCGCCCGGTGATCGGCAGAACCGGCCGAAACGCGCCACCTGTGGCGCCCTGATGCCACTCCCGCCGATCATGACCAGCCGGGCTCGGCCGGGCCCCCCGCGCGGCGCCGGTTCCCCGCCCGGTGATCGGCGGAACCGGTCCCAACACGCCACCTGCGGCGCACCCACGCCACTCCCGCCGATCGTGACCGACCCGGCCCCGCGCGGCGCCGGCCCCCATCCCGTGATCGGCGGAACCGGCCGGAACGCGCCACCTGTGGCGCGCTGATGCCACTCCCGCCGATCATGACCGGCGGGTCGGGCCGCGCGCCCTGCTGGCCGGGACGGGTGCCGGCACGGCAGGCTGACCGGCGTGGACGCGGACGGCACGGTCGACGAGGCAACCGACGAGCTGTACCGGGTCGCGCCGGAGGACTTCGTCGCCGAGCGGGACGCGCGCGTCGCGGTCGCGAAGGAGAACGGCGACAAGGACGCTGCCAGGGCGCTCGGGGCACTGAGACGTCCGTCGCGGGCGGCGTGGCTGGTCAACCTCCTCGTCCACGACCGTCGCGACGAGGTGGAGGGTCTGCTCGGGCTCGCCGAGACGCTCGCCTCAGCCCAGCGCACGCTGGACGGTGCCGCGCTCCGGCAGATGACCGCGCAGCGGAACAAGCTGGTGGGGGCGCTGTCGCGGCAGGCGACCGCGCTCGGCCGCGAAGCCGGGCACCGGGTCGACTCCGGACTGGAGCGCGACGTCCGCGGCATCCTCGAGTCCGCGCTGGCCGACTCCGAGCTGGCCGACCGGATCCGTTCCGGGCGGCTGGTGAAGGCCGAGCGGCACGCCGGGTTCGGTCCCGAGCCGGAGGCCGGCGCCGCACCCCGCCCGGCCGGCCGGGCGCCGTCGGGCAACGGCGATGCCGGAGCCGACCGCGGTGAGACCGGCGACGACGACACCGGCGACGACACGGAGGACGCAGGCGAGCAGCGGCGTCGGGAGAAGCAGATCGCCGAGGCCGAGGCCGCACTGCAGAGGGCCGAGCAGGCGGCGACGGAGGCCCGCGGGACCCACGACCGCACCCGAGAACAGGCCGAGGAGGCGACCCGGCGCCAGGAGGAGAGCCGCGACCGGGTCACCGAGCTGATCGAGGAGCTCGACCGCGCCCGCGACGAGTACGCGGCGGCGAACAAGGCCGCCCACTCCGGGGCGAGCGCGGAGAAGGAGGCCGCCCGCACGGCCCGCGCGAAGGACACGGCGCGCGACCGGGCCGCCGCCGCGCTGGACGAGCTCCGATCGTCCTGATCGCGTATCCGACTGTGCCGGTCGGCGTGGGACCGAGGTGCGGGTGGCGACGTTCGTCGGTACCGCTCGCCGACCTCGCGGGCGGCGGGACGGACACCGGTCGGTGACTGCTCGGGGGTCCCGGACGCTGCCGGCCGGTCGGCACGCCCCGGAGCCGGTCGCGGTGGTGCTGGAGCAGGTCGGGACGGTCACGGAGGTGGCGTCCGTCGCGGTCGACCACACGGGGGCGCGCCGCCAGCCGGACGGCCGCGGCCGCGGGCGGGCGACGCTGTCGGTCGTGCCGTCCGGCCCGTCCGGCGACGCGGGCGTCCCCGGCGCGCTGAGCAGCCTCTGCTCGACGGTGCAGACACCGCCGCTCGCGCACTGCACGCAGGCCGGGCTCGACGTCGGTCGCGTCGACCTGCGCGTCGTGTGGCGGGAGCGCCGGCCGGGCGCCCGCCGAGCGACCCCGCGGAGCGAACGTCGGCACTAGAAGGACTCCCGGATCTCCTTCTTCCGGATCTTGCCGGTCGCCGTTCGGGGCAGCGGCTCGTCGGTCCACCGCACGTGCGCCGGGGCCGCGAACGCACCGACGCGGGCGGTGACGACGGCCCGCACGGCGTCGTCGTCGCGGGCAGCACCGGAGGCCACCCTCACGAGCGCCGCGACCTCCTCCCCCAGGTTCGCGTGCGGCACACCGAAGACGGCGACCTCGACCACGCCGGGCACCTCGTGCACGGCGGACTCGACCTGCACCGAGTAGACGTTCTCGCCGCCGCGCAGCACGACGTCCTTGAGCCGGTCCACGACGTACACCCACCCGTCGCGGACGTGACCGAGGTCGCCGGTGCGGAACCACCCGTCGACGAACGCCGCGGCGTCCGCCTCCGGGTTGTTCCAGTAGCCGCGCACCACGTTCGGGCCGCGGAACCACAGCTCGCCGACGCCGGCGTCGTCCGGCGAGTCGATCCGCAGCTCCGCGCCGGGGTACGGCCGCCCGACCGAGTCCGGGTGCGCGAGATAGTCGGCGCCGGCGTTGAAGCACACCGCCGAGGTCGTCTCGGTGAGCCCGTATCCGTTCGCCGCGCCCTTCCCGAGCCCCTGGCCGATGCGCGCGACCAGCTCCGGCGGGATCGGCGCCCCGCCCATCCCGATCGAGGTCAGCGATGCCAGGTCGGCCGGGTCCGCGCCGGGTCCGCCGTCCACGAGCTGGGCCATCGTGGACGGCACACCCGCCGTGCGGTCGAGCCGCTCCTCGCGCACCAGCGCACGGGCCTCTGCCGGGTCCCAGCGGTAGAGCGTCGCCAGCTTCGCCCCGGTGAGCGCGGCGCCGACGAGACCGTTGATCCCGGCGATGTGGAACAGCGGGTAGGCAAGCAGCAGGCCCGGGTCGGCGGGCGGTTCGGCGCCGGACAGCTCCCGGCCCGCCCGTCCGGACAGCGCCGTGTTGAGGATGTTCGTGCAGTGGTTGCGGTGTGTGCCGACGGCGCCCTTCGGCCGTCCGGTCGTGCCCGACGTGTAGAGGATCGTCGCGTCGTCGTCCGGCGCGACCGGCACGTCCGGCAGCGACGGGTCGGGGTCGAACGCCCTGGTGACGTCGTCCCACTCGATCACGCCGTCCGGTGGCGGACCGCCGCCGCGCACCCGGACCACCGGGACGCCGGAGCCGGCGAGCATCGCGGCCCGTTCCGGATCGGCCACGACGACGCGGGAGCCGGAGTCGGCCACCGCCCACTCCAGCTCGGACACGCTCCACCACGCGTTCAACGGCACCGCGACGAGCCCCGCGCACGCCGCCGCGAAGAACGTCACCGACCACTCCGGCACGTTGCGCGCCGCGATCGCGACCCGGTCGCCCGGCACCAGCCCGTGCGCGTCGCGCAGCCACCGGGCCAGCCCGGCGACCAGTGCGCGGTGCTCGCCGTAGGTGCAGCGCTCGCCCTGGTAGACGGTGAACGTCCGGTCCGCGAACGCCTCGGTCGCGACGAGCAGGTCCCGCAGCGTGTGCGGACCGCGTCGATACACCCGCATCACGACGTCCACCCCGCGCGGCCCCGGCACCGTGACCGTCTCCATCTCGAACTCGGCACCGGGTGCGGTCAACCCGGTGATCACCGGACCCAGCCCGACCTCGTCGGCGTGCTCGCCCACGCGCCACCTCCTTGTCAACGCTCACGATCGTCGCACCGGGTGATCGGAATCAATCCCCGCCGGTCGGCGGATCCGGTGGAGCCCGGCTTAGAGTCGGCCGGTGGGCGCACGGACCGAGCAGGGGATCGCGCGCCTGAAGGGCATCTCCTGGGGCCGCTGGGCGCTGCTCGCCGCCCTGACCGTCGTCGCCACCGTGCTGCTCGGCGCCGTCGACGTCCCCTCCCCCGCGCTGTTCGCCGGGCTGCTCGTCGCGACAGTGCTCGCGCTCGCCGGGTGGGGCCCGGCCCGCGTCGCCAAGCCGGCGACGTCGGCCGCGCAGGCCGTGATCGGTGTCGTGATCGGACTGCTGGCGCGCCCGGACACGCTGGCCACGGTGGCCGACGAGTGGCTGCCGGTGCTCCTGATCAGCCTCGGCACGCTCGGGGCGAGCATGGGCGCCGGGCTGCTGATGGGCCTGCAGCGCGGCGTGTCCCCGCTGACCGGGATGCTCGCGCAGACGGCAGGCGGCGCGTCCGGCCTCGTCGCGATCAGCCGCGAGCTCGGCGGCGACGAGCGGATCGTCTCGGTGATCCAGTACCTGCGGGTCGGGCTCGTCACGGCCACCATGCCGGTCGTCGCGGCACTGGCGTTCGGGGCGAGTGCCTCCGGGGCGGGCGGGTCGCCGGACCCGGGGAACGCGCCCGCCTGGGTCGGGCTCGTCGTGACGGCCGTGTGCTGCGGGATCGGCATCCCGCTGGCCCAGCTCGTGAAGGTGCCCGCCGGGTCGCTGCTCGGGCCGATGGTGATCGCACTGGCGCTCTCGCTGACCGGGCTGTCGTTCGGTGCGTCGGTGCCGTCGCTGCTCGTCGACGTCGCGTACGCGGTGATCGGCTGGCAGGCCGGGCTGCGCTTCACCCGCCAGGCGCTCGGCACCGTCGTGCGGGTGTTGCCGATGGCGACGGCGCTGATCCTCGGCGTCGTCGGGATCTGCGCCGGCCTCGGGCTCCTGCTGTCCGCGACGACCGGCATGACGCCGCTGGAGGGCTACCTCGCGACGACGCCGGGCGGCGTGTACGCCGTACTTGCGACGGCGATCTCGTCCGGTGTGGACGTCACGTCCGTGGTGGCCGTGCAGGTGCTGCGGGTGATCCTCATGCTGCTGGTCGCGCCGTACATCGCCCGTCTGGTCGGGCGGCTGACCGGGGCGCGGGCGCCGGACTGATCGGGGCTGCCACCGAGACGCGGTTCAGCGGGAGTCGCCGCTCTCCGGCGCCCCGCTGCGCTGCATCTCGGCGGGCACACCCGCTGGGCCGAACGGGCGATGCTGACGCAACGGCCGTTGCGGTACCGTCCGGCACGTCGCCCGATCGTGGGCGTGGTGCTCGTGGAAGAGGAACCGTGTCGGGCCTGACGTCGTCGCTGTTCGCCACCGGGAACGGGTGGTTCACCGGCTCGGTCGTCGTCGCCGTGCTGCTGCTCGGCTGGTGGCTCGGGGTCGTGCTGATGGCGGTGCGGTCCCGTCGCGGGACACCGGGGCACGACGACGTCGCGCACGAGGAGCGGCCCGCCCGCCGCCCGTCGCTGTCCGGGTTCTAGAGACGCACGACCCGGCCCGGCGGCGGCTCCGGCACGGCGTCCGGGTGCAGCGCCCAGGCGATCGCCTCGACGCCGTCGACCAGACGCGGTCCGGCCCGCACGACGAACGACGCGGAGTCCAGCGCCGCGACCGGCACCCCGGCCGGAAGACGGTCGCGCACCGCACGGGCCTGCGCGACGGCGTCGTCGAGACCGAACCCGCACGGCGCGACCAGCACCGCGTCCACCGGTTCCGGCAGCGCGTCCCACTCCACCGCGACACTGCGCCCGCCCGGGGTCGCGCCGACGGCCTCCCCGCCCGCACGGGACACGAGCTCCGGCACCCAGTGCCCCGGCAGGAACGGCGGGTCGGTCCACTCCAGCACGAGCACGCGCGGCACCGGCCGTCCGGCGACGGCCGCGGCCACCGCGTCGAGGCGGTGCGTCAGGCCGCCGACCAGGTCCCGCGCGGCGGCGACCGCACCGGTGGCGGCGCCGACGTCGTGGATCGCGGCGAACACGTCGTCGAGACCGTGCGGGTCCAGCGACAGCACGCGGGCACGGGTCCCGATCGACTCCTGCGCCTCGTCGACGGACGCCTGCGGCAGCGCGCAGACCCGGCACAGGTCCTGGGTGAGGATCAGGTCCGGGTCGACGCGGGCGAGCGTGTCGCGGTCCAGCTCGTACATCGGGAGCCCGGCCGCGGCGCGCTCGCGCACGGTCCGGTCGATGTCGGCGGGGGTCATGCCGTGCGCGAGGACCGTGTCCACGACGACCGGGCACCGGTCCCGGATCCCGGCCGGCTCGTCGCACTCGAACGTCACGGCAGCCAGGTCGTCGCCGAGCCCGAGCGCCCCGACGATCTCGGTGGCGGCCGGCAGCAGCGACGCGATCCGCACATCCGGCACCGTACCCGCCCGGCGCACGTGCCACGGCGCGCCGGATACGGCAGGGTGGGAGGACGACGCACGATCGCGAACGAGGAGACATCGATGTCCGTGCACGACCGCGCCGGCACCCGGGCCCGGCCGGAGGACCTGGTGAACGTGCCCGCGTTGCTCGCCGCCTACGCCGAGGACCACCCGGACCCGTCGGTCGCGGCGCAGCGCGTCGCGTTCGGCACGTCCGGGCACCGCGGGTCGTCGCTCACCACGACGTTCAACGACGACCACATCGCGGCCACCAGCCAGGCGATCTGCGAGTACCGGGAGGAGCAGGGCACCGACGGGCCGCTCTACCTCGGCCGCGACTCGCACGCCCTGTCCGAGCCGGCGTGGCGCACGGCGACCGAGGTCTTCGCGGCGAACGGCGTGCAGGTGCTCGTCGACGCGGGCGGCAGGTTCACCCCGACCCCGGCCGTCTCGCACGCCATCCTCGCGACGAACCGCGGCCGGTCGTCGCGACTGGCCGACGGCGTCGTCGTCACGCCGTCGCACAACCCGCCCGCGGACGGCGGCTTCAAGTACAACCCGCCGGACGGCGGCCCGGCCGGCACGGACGCGACGACGTGGATCGCGAACCGGGCCAACGAGCTGCTCGAGGCCGAGCTGCACGGCGTGCGGCGGGTGCCGTTCGAGGCGGTGTCCGCCGACGTCGGGCACTACGACTTCCTCGACGCCTACGTGTCCGAGCTGGACCAGGTGCTGGACATGGACGCGATCCGCGCGGCCGGCGTCCGGATCGGCGCCGACCCGCTGGGCGGGGCGTCCGTCGACTACTGGGCCGCGATCGCCGAGCGCTACTCGCTCGACCTGACGGTCACGAACCCGGAGACCGACCCGGCGTTCTCGTTCATGACGCTGGACTGGGACGGCAAAATCCGGATGGACTGCTCGTCGCCCTACGCGATGGCCTCGCTCGTCGAGATCATGCGCGGCGGTGCTGAGGCTCGTTCCGCTGGCGCTCCTCTCGCTGCTCCCTACCGGATCGCCACCGGCAACGACGCCGACTCCGACCGGCACGGCATCGTCACCGCCGACGGCGGGCTGATGAACCCGAACCACTTCCTCGCCGTCGCGATCGACTACCTGTACCGCAACCGGTCCGGCTGGCCGGCCGGCGCGGCCGTCGGGAAGACCGTCGTCAGCTCCACCATGATCGACCGCGTGACCGCCGACCTGGGCCGGGAGCTCTACGAGGTGCCGGTCGGGTTCAAGTGGTTCGTGCCCGGCCTGCGGTCCGGCGACCTGGCGTTCGGCGGCGAGGAGAGCGCGGGCGCGTCGTTCCTGCGGCTCGACGGCACGCCGTGGTCGACGGACAAGGACGGGATCATCCTGGCGCTGCTCGCCTCCGAGATCACGGCGGTGACCGGGAGGACGCCGAGCGAGCACTACGCCGAGCTGACCGCCCGGCACGGCGAGCCGGCCTACGCCCGCACCGACGTCGCCTGCTCGGCCGAGGACAAGCAGCGCCTCGGCAAGCTGGACGCGGGCGCGGTGACGGCGACCGAGCTGGCCGGCGAGCCGATCACCGCGAAGCTGACGTCGGCGCCGGGCAACGGCGCCGCGATCGGCGGCCTGAAGGTGCAGACGGCGAGCGGCTGGTTCGCGGCACGCCCGTCCGGCACCGAGGACGTCTACAAGGTGTACGCGGAGAGCTTCCTCGGTCCGGAGCACCTGGCCCGGATCCAGGACGAGGCTCGTGACGTGGTGGCCGGTGCACTCGGCGGAGCGAAGGCAGGGGTATGAGCGGGAAGAAGCACCTCGGGTTCGGGATCGACATCGGTGGCTCCGGCATCAAGGGCGCACCGGTCGACCTGCACAAGGGCAAGCTCGCCGACGAGCGCCTGCGCATCCCGACGCCGCAGCCGTCGACCCCGGAGGCGGTCGCCAAGGTCGTCGGCGAGATCCTCGACCACTTCGACTGGAAGGGCGAGTTCGGCTGCACGTTCCCGGCCGTCGTCCAGCACGGGGTCACGCAGACCGCGGCGAACGTCGACGAGTCCTGGATCGGCGCCGACGCGGAGAAGGCGCTGAAGTCCGCGACCGGGCGGAAGGCGCTGGTCGTCAACGACGCGGACGCGGCGGGCGTCGCCGAGGTCGAGTTCGGTGCGGCGGACGGGCACACGGGCACCGTCCTCGTCGTCACGCTCGGCACCGGCATCGGGTCGGCGTTGATCTCGCGGGGCAAGCTCGTGCCGAACACCGAGCTCGGCCATCTGGAGATCGACGGGTACGACGCCGAGAAGCGCGCCGCCGACTCCGCCCGCGAGCGCGAGGACCTGGACTGGCAGGCCTGGGGCGAGCGGCTGACCCGCTACTTCCAGCACCTGGAGAACCTGGTCTGGCCGGATCTGATCGTCGTGGGTGGCGGGGTGAGCAAGAAGTTCGACAAGTGGTCGCCCTACGTGGACAGCCGCACGAAGATCGTCCCGGCGACGCTGCTGAACGAGGCGGGCATCATCGGCGCCGCGATGCTCGCGCACGAGCACGCCTGAGCCGTGCGGCCCGTGAGGCCGTGATCGGCAAGGTCGGCGATCACCCGGCCGCGGGCAGTGATCAGCGTGTCAACGCGGCCGCGATGAGCGGGATCGTCTTCTGCAGGCCGTACGGGATGCTGAGCGCGGACGGGAACGCGATGGAGACGGCCGTCGTCGTCTCGACCGGGACGTAGGCGCCGCGCCGGACGGCCGGGATCTGCTGGAACAGCGGCTCGGCCTCCACCTTCTGCCGCGACGCCGCGTTCGAGTAGGACAGGATCATCACGTCCGCGTCCAGCGTCCTGAGCAGCTCCGGACTCACGACGGCGCGGCCCGGCAGCCGGTCCCCCGCCAGCCCCAGGACCGACGGCGAGAGCGTCAGGCCGAGGTCGGACAGGAACCGGGCGGACGCGTCGTTCGTGCTGTTGATCGTGTAGACGGTCCCGTCCGGGGTGACCGGCCCGATGGTGAACGTGCGGCCGGCGAATCCGGGGTTCTGCTCGCGGGCCGCGCGGATCGCGGCCTCGATGCGGGCGACGGTGTCCGCGGCGGCGCGCGCCCTGCCGAGGGCCTGCCCGACGCGGTTCGTGGTCACCTGCCAGGTGTCCTTGTTGTACCCGGAGGCGCTGGACAGCGTCGGCGCGATGCCGGAGAGCGTCCCGTAGTCGTTCGCGAGTCCACTGTAGTCGGTTCCGATGATCAGGTCCGGCGCCAGCGAGGCGATCTTCTCGAACGGCATGCCGCCGGTCGTGGCGAACAGCTCGGGCATCGGGGAGCCGCCGATCCGCTCCTTCGCCCACGGCGTGATCCCGCCGGGGATCATCGGCGGGAGCTCCGCCGCGGCCACCGGCACGACACCGAGTGCGAGTGCGGCGTCGATGTCCCGGTAGGTCCCGACGGTCACGACGCGCTGCGGCTCGGCGTCGACGGTCGTCGGACCCTCGATGCCCTCGACGGTGACCGGGAAGACCCCGTCGGACGCCGGGGCCGGACCGGTCTCGGTGCGCCCGCAGGCGGCCAGCACGGCGCCGGCCACGCCGGCACCGGCCGCGCGGAACAGATGACGTCGTCCGACCCGGGGAGCGATCTGCGCAGGAGCCACGCCCGGATATTAGGGGAGGCTCTCCTATTCCGCGAGGGTCAGGAGACGGCGGCCACGGCCGCGCGGGCACCGTCGGCGTGCAGGATGCGCAGGCTCTCGGTGAACGCGGCGGCGAACCGCTCGTCGTCGGCCAGATTGCCGAAGACGGGCGTGTAGCGCAGGAACGCCAGCGGGTCGGTGCTCTGCTGCTGCGCGAGCGGGGTGAGCTCGTCGGCGAGACGGTCCTGCTGCTGGATCGGCTCGCCCTGCTCGTCGGTGGCCTCCGCGTACCGCGCCCATCCGGCGACGACGGCGGCGCTGCGCTCGACCGGCCCGCCGTGCTCGAGCTGGTGTCGGACGACCGGCAGCAGGAAGAGCGAGATCCGGTCCGAGGAGCCGTAGTTGATGCGCAGCAACGTGTCCGCGACCGCCGGGTTCGCGAAGCGCTCCATCAGGGTGGACTTGTACTCGTCGAGGTCGATGCCGGGCACCGGACGCAGGGTGGGGGTCGCCTCGACGTCCATGTACGCGCGCAGGAACGGCGCGAACTCCGGGTCCTGAGCGACCTCGTGCACGTAGCGGTGCCCGGCCAGGTAGCCGAGGTAACCCAGCGCCTGGTGGGTCGCGTTGAGCAGGCGGAGCTTCATCATCTCGTAGGGCACGACGTCGTCGACGAGCTGGACGCCGACCCGGTCGAACTCCGGACGCCCGGCCGCGAAGTGGTCCTCGAGCACCCACTGCGTGAACGGCTCGCAGACGACCGGCCAGCCGTCGTGCACGCCGAAGCGCTCGGCCAGCGCTTCCCGGTCGGAGTCCGCGGTGGCCGGAGTGATCCGGTCCACCATGGAGTTCGGGAATGTGACCGACTCGGCCACCCACTCCCCCAGCTCCTTGTCCCGCAACGCGGCGAAGCCGGTGAAGACCCGGCGGGCGGTGTCGCCGTTGCCCTGCATGTTGTCGCAGCTCATGATCGTCAACGGGCCGGTGCCGCGTTCGCGTCGTCGGGCCAGCGCCTCGACGACGAGGCCGAACACGGTGCGCGGCACCGCACCCTCGGCCAGGTCGGCCTGGATGCCCGGGTCCGAGGGGTCGAACTCGCCGGTCACCTGGTCGATCACGTACCCGCCTTCGGTGATCGTCAGCGAGACGATCCGGGTGGAGGGGTCGGCGATCTTCTCGATCACCCTCTCCGGGTCGTCGGGCGCGAACAGGTAGTCCACGATGGACCCGATCACCCGCGGGGACAGCGTGCCGTCGGGTTCCTTGCGCACCAGCGCGTAGAGCCCGTTCTGGGCGTCCAGGACCTGCTGCATCCGGCGGTCGCCGTCGAGCACCCCTACGCCGCAGATGCCCCAGTCACGCGCCTCGCCGGCCTCCAGCAGCGCATCGACGTACATCGCCAGGTGCGCCCGGTGGAACCCGCCGACTCCGAAATGGACGATCCCGGTGGTGATGCCGTCGCGGTCGTAGCCCGGCACGTCCACGCCCGGGATGCCGTCGGTCCACACCGACCCGGTCTCCAGTGACCCCTGCGACTGCATCGACGAACTCCCCCTCGAGTTGCGGAACCGGACGAGCCCCGACCCTACCGACGACGACCAGGGTTTCGCCTACACTCGTCGCAACCTGAACGGCGCGCCGACCAGCATCGCAAGTATCCGTTTGAGCAGCTAATTTGAAACTCAGCTCTTGCGATGAGCGCAAGTCGATGGCTACCGTCACGTCTCGTGCCGGACATCCACCCCGCCGCGGGCGACACCGAGGTCGCCGGACGGGTGCGCGATTTGGTGGAGCGAGGCGGGTGGACCCAGCGCCGGTTCGCCGAGGAGATCGCGCTGGAGGAGACGAAGCTGTCCAAGGCACTCGGCGGCCGCAGGCGCTTCGCGGCGACCGAGCTGGTCGCGATCGCGGACCGCACCGGCGTCACGGTGAACTGGCTGCTGCACGGCCGCGACGACGCCCGTGGCCGCACGGCGGTTCCCGGCGGCGCGGCCGTCACCGAGTCCGGGGACCGGACCTCGCGCGGCGCGTTGGCGCGCGGCCGGATCCTGGACGCCGCGTGGGAGCTGATCGCCGACCGCGGCTACCACCAGGTGCGCACCGCCGATGTGGCGCACGCCGCCGGAACCAGCCCGGCCGCGATCCACTACCACTTCCCGACCCGCTCGCAGCTGCTGGACGAGGCGTTGCGGCACAACGTGAAGCTGGCGTTCGACCGGCAGGTCGCCGGGCTCGGTGAGATCGACGACCCGCACGAGCGGCTGCTGCTCCTGATCGACCTGCAGCTGCCGGTCGGCCTGGTGCTGCACCGCGAGTGGTCGATCTGGATCCAGGTCTGGGCGGAGTCCGCGATCGACCCCGGCCGTCGCGGGCTGTACTGGGACTCCTACGACCGCTGGTTCCGCAGCGTGCTGATGACGCTGCAGGACGGGGCGGACGCCGGCGTGTTCGTCGCCGGCCGGGCCGAGGTGCTGGCCCACCAGCTCACCGCGCTGATCGACGGCCTCGGCATCCAGGTGATGGCCGGGACGCCCGGCACCGGGCCGGACGACATGCGGGAGCTGTTGCACGACTTCATCGACCGGGCCGTGCTGGCGCGTCCGCACGGTGCCGGGGCAGAGGACGACCCGAGCGGAACGGAGCACGGATGAACCGTGACGTGATCATCACCTGCGCGGTGACCGGGGCCGGGGACACGGTGGGCAAGAGCCCGCACGTGCCCGTCACCCCGGCCGCGATCGCCGACGACGCGATCGCCGCCGCCCGCGCGGGCGCCGCCGTCGTGCACATCCACGTGCGCGACCCCGAGACCGGGCAGGGCTCGCGCGCCGTCGAGCTCTACCGGGAGACCGTGACGCGCATCCGCGACGCGGGCGTGGACGTGGTCCTGAACCTGACCGCGGGCATGGGCGGCGACCTGGTGATCGACGCCGAGGACCCGCTCAAGCCGGTCGACGGCACCGACCTGGTGAACGCCCTCGAGCGGCTGCCGCACGTCGAGGAGCTGCTGCCGGACATCTGCACGCTGGACTGCGGCTCGCTGAACTTCGGCGAGGGCAACCAGATCTACGTGTCCACACCGGACATGCTCCGCACCGGCGCGAGGCGGATCCAGGAGCTCGGTGTGAAGCCGGAGCTGGAGATCTTCGACACCGGCCAGCTCTGGTTCGCCTCGACGATGGTGGCCGAGGGCCTGATCGACGCTCCGCCGCTGTTCCAGCTGTGCATGGGCATCCCGTACGGCGCGCCGGTGGACACCGGCCTGCTGGCGGCGATGGTCGCCATGCTCCCCGAGGGGTCGCAGTTCGCGTCGTTCGCGATCGGTCGCGACCAGATGCCGTGGGCCGTGCAGTCGGCGCTGCTCGGCGGCCACGTGCGCGTCGGGCTGGAGGACAACCTCTACCTCTCGCGCGGCGTGCAGGCGACGAACGCCCAGCTCGTCGAACGCGCGGTGGACGTCGTCCAGGGCCTCGGCGCGCAGGTGGCCACGCCGGACCGGGCCCGGCAGATCCTCGGGCTGAAGGAGCGGGCCGGTGTCTGACAGCGGTGTCGCGGACATCCGCACCGTCGCCTGCATCGGCGCCGGTGTGATCGGCGGCGGCTGGGCCGCCTACTTCCTGTCCCGCGGCCTGCGCGTGCGGGCGTGGGACCCGGCCCCGGACGCCGCGGACCGGTTGCGCCGCATCGTCGACGCGGCGTGGCCCGCGCTCACCGACCTCGGTCTGGCCGACGGCGCCGACCCCGGCGCGATCGAGACCCTCCCGACGGCGGCCGACGCCGTCGCGGGCTCCGGGTTCGTGCAGGAGAGCGCGCCGGAGGACCTGGAGCTGAAGCGCTCCCTGCTCGCCGAGCTCGCCGCCGCGGCCGGACCGGGCGTCGTCGTCGCGTCGTCGACCTCGGGATTCCCGATGTCGGACATGGCGACCGCGGCCGCCGACCCGTCGCGCCTGGTCGTCGGGCACCCGTTCAACCCGCCCTACCTGATCCCGCTCGTCGAGGTGGTCGGCGGCACGGAGACGGCCCCCTGGGCGACGGAGCGGGCCGCGGCGTTCTACCGGCACCTCGGCAAGTCGGTGATCGAGATGGACCGGGAGCTGCCCGGGTTCATCGCGAACCGGCTCCAGGAGGCGATCTGGCGGGAGGCGTTGCACATGGTCGCCGCCGGGGAGGCGACGCCGGAGCAGATCGACCGCTCGATCACCGACGGCCCCGGCCTGCGCTGGCCGGTGCACGGCCCGTGCCTGACGTTCCACCTGGCCGGCGGGGAGGGCGGCATGGCCCACATGCTGGACCACTTCGGACCGTCGCTGAAGGCGCCGTGGACCCGCCTGGACGCGCCGGAGCTGACGTCCGAGCTGCGCGACGACATGGTCGCCGGTGCCGACGTCAGCGCAGGCGGGCGGCCGATGGCCGACCTGGTGGCCGAGCGGGACCGCGCCGTGATCGCCGTCCGGCGCGCCGTCGCCGCGGCCCGGGGGCGGGCATGACCGTCCTGCACACGGACACCGTCCGCGACGAGTGGATCGACTACAACGGCCACCTGTCCGAGCCGTACTACGTGCTCGTGTTCGGCGACGCGACGACCGAGCTGATGGAGCGCACCGGCATGGACGCCGGGTACCGCTCGGCGACCGGGTGCTCGCTCTACACCGTCGAGGCGCACGTCCGGTACCTGCACGAGATCGGTCCGGGCGCGTTGCTCGAGGTCACGACACGCGTGCTCGGCCGGGACGCCAAGCGGCTGCGGATCTGGCACGAGCTGTACTCCGGCGGCCGTCTCGCGGCGACCGAGGAGCTGATGACGCTGCACGTCGGACCGGACGGGGCGTGCCCGTTCCCGGAGTCCGTCGCTGCCGAGCTGGACGCGTTCGCGTCGCCGGACGACGCCGAGCCGGAGCACGCGGGCCGGGCCGTCCGGGCGATCGGGGTGGTGCGCCGGTCCACGACCTGACCCACCCACGCCCCGGGGGACCGGGGCCCTGCGCGAGGAGACCCTTCTCATGATCAGCCCGACGGCGGGCGCCCGGCTCACGCTGAGCCGGAGACGCCTGCTCGGCAGTGTGGCCGGGCTCGCCGGAGCGGCGTTGCTGGCCGGGTGCGGCGCACCCGCCGGAGCCCGCGACGCCGGACCGCCCCGCCGCGGCGGAGTGCTGCGGGTGGGTGTGACCGGCGGCGGCAGCTCGGACACGCTGGACCCGCACTCCCCCGCCACCAACCCGGACATCGCCCGCACGCTCTCGCTCTACGAACCGCTGGTGCACTGGGACGACGCCTACACGCTGCAGCCGGCCGTCGCCGAGTCCGTGCGACCCGACCCCGGCGCTCGGAGCTGGACCGCGACGCTGCGCCGCGGGATCGTCTTCCACGACGGCCGCCCGGTCACCCCGGACGACGTCGTCGCCACGTTCCGGCGGATCACCGACCCGAAGGACCCGAAGTCCGGCGCGTCCGGGCTGTCGATGCTGCGCGAGGTCGTCCCGGCCGGTGACCGGCAGGTCCGGTTCGTGCTCTCCGAGCCGTCACCGGTGTTCGACCAGTACCTCGCCGAGTACTCCAACGGCATCGTCCCCGCTGACTTCGACGTCGACCGCCCGGTCGGCACCGGGGCGTTCCGGTTCGAGTCGTTCACCGCGGGGCAGCAGAGCGCGTTCGTGCGCCACGACGGCTACTGGCGTCCGGACCAGCCGTGGGTCGACCGCCTCGAGCTGATCAACTTCGCGGACGACGACGCGCGGATCAACGCGCTGCTCTCCGGTCAGGTCGACGCGATCGACCAGGTGCCGCTGTCGCTGACCGAGGTCGTCGGCGCCTACGACTCGGTGCGGCTGCTCACGTCCCAGACCGGGTCGTGGCTGCCGATCACGATGCGGGTCGACGCTCCCCCGTTCGACGACGTGCGCGTCCGCCAGGCGCTGCGGCTGATCGCCGGGCGTCCCGAGATGATCAACCAGGTGCTGTCCGGGCAGGGCGCGCCGGCCGCCGACGTCTACGGCCGGTTCGACCCGGACTTCCTGTCCCCGACCCGCGAGCAGGACATCGGGCGCGCCCGGGACCTGCTGGCCGCCGCGGGCAGGCCCCGGCTCCAGCTGGAGCTCGTCACGTCCCCGATCCAGGCCGGCGCCGTCGAGGTCGCGCAGGTGTTCGCGACGCAGGCGAGGGCGGCCGGCGTCGAGATCGGCCTGCGCCGGGTCGACACGTCGACGTTCTTCTCCGACCAGTACCTGAGCTGGGAGTTCGCCCAGTCGTTCTGGTACACGCGCAACTACCTCCCGCAGGCGGCGAACTCGTCGATGCCGGAGGCGCCGTTCAACGAGACGCACTGGACCGACCCGCAGTACGTGGCGCTCGTCCGTCGCGCCCGGTCCGAGGTGGACGCCGGGCGCCGGGCCGCGCTGGTGCGCCAGGCCCAGCAGATCGAGTACGAGCGCGGCGGCTACCTGATCTGGGGCTTCCCGGACCAGGTGGACGCCGTGCAGTCCTATGTGGGCGGCCTGGTGCCGAACCGGACCGGGCTCTCCCTGTCCGGCTACGAGTTCCGGAAGGCGTGGGTGGCGTCATGACCGCCGTGTCCGTCACTGCAGACCGGACCTCCTCCCCGCTCGTGCGCATGATCGGCAAGCGCCTGCTGGTCAGCGTGCTCGTGCTGTTCGTGGTGTCGCTGCTGGTGTTCGGCGCGACGCTGCTGCTGCCCGGCGACCCGGCCCGCGCGATCCTCGGGCCGCAGGCCACCCCGGAGCGGGTGGCGGCCCTGACCCAGCAGCTCGGCCTCGACCGCCCGGTCTGG
Source organism: Pseudonocardia endophytica (assembly GCF_004339565.1). Lineage (GTDB taxonomy): Bacteria > Actinomycetota > Actinomycetes > Mycobacteriales > Pseudonocardiaceae > Pseudonocardia > Pseudonocardia endophytica. The sequence continues at coordinate 3,368,144 of NZ_SMFZ01000002.1, read as the reverse complement.
GAGCGCTACCTCGACTGGCTCGGCGGCGTGCTCACCGGCGACCTCGGCTACTCCGCGGCCACCCAGGGCCCGGTGTCCGACCTGCTCGCCGGACGGCTCGGCGCGTCCGGGCTGCTGCTCGTGATCACCGCGGTGATCAGCACGCCGATCGCGTTCGCGCTCGGCACGTGGGCCGCCGTCCGGCGCGGCACCCGCACGGACTCCGTGCTCTCCGGGATCAGCCTCGTGCTGGCGGCGCTGCCCGAGTTCGTGATCGGTGTGCTGCTCGTCGTGCTGCTGTCCACGTCGGTCTTCCGGGTGCTGCCGTCGGTGACGATCGCGCGGCCCGGCGAACCGGTGTGGACACGGCCCGAGCAGCTCGTGCTGCCGGTGCTGACGCTCGCGCTCGTCGTGATCCCGTACGTGATCCGGATGACCAGGGCGACCTTGTCCGAGGCGCTGGACGCCGGGTTCGTCGAGATGGCCCGGCTCAAGGGCCTGCCGGAACGCACGGTGCTCCTGCGACATGCCGTGCCGCACACGATCGGCCCCGTCGCCCAGGTGGTCGCGCTGCAGCTGGCGTGGCTCGCCGGCGGCGTCGTGGTCGTCGAGTTCCTGTTCCGCTATCCGGGGATCGGGCAGGCGCTGATCGACGCCGTCGCGAACCGGGACGTCGAGGTCGTGCAGGCCATCACGATGATCATCGCGGCGTTCTACGTGCTGGTGAACCTCGCCGCGGACGTGGCCGGGATGCTGGCCGACCCGCGTATCCGGACCGGGGGTGCCCGATGAGGAACGGTCTTCTCGCCCGCACCGCCCGCCGTCGCCAGGCGCGGATCGGGGCCGTGCTGACGCTCGTCGTCGTCGTGATCGCGGTGCTCGGGCCGGTGCTCGGCCCGCTGCTGACCGGATTCGGCGTCGACGACTTCGCCGGACGCCCGTTCCGCGCGGACGGCGTCGCGGGCACCGACGACCTCGGCCGCGACGTGCTCACCCGCTTCCTCGCGGGAGGCGGTCCGGTGCTGCTGTACGCGCTGGCCGCCACGGCGATCGGCGTCGTCGGCGGCGCCGTGTTCGGCATGCTCGCCGGCTACTCCGGCGGACGTCTCGACTCGATCGTCATGCGTGGCGGTGACGTGCTGCTGTCGTTCCCGCAGCTCGTGCTCGCGCTGCTCGCGGTCGCCGTGCTCGGCTCGTCGGGACTGCTGCTGGTACTGGTCATCGGCATCACGCACATCCCTCGGGTGGCGCGGGTCGCGCGGCAGGCGACGCTGGCGGTGGCCGGTCAGGACTACGTGCTGGCCGCCCGGATGTACGGCGTACCGCGACGGCGGGTCCTCGCCACCGAGGTGCTGCCGAACATCACGGGACCGCTGATGGTCGAGGTGGGCCTGCGGCTGACGTACTCGATCGGCTACGTCGCGTCGCTGTCGTTCCTCGGGCTCGGCGTGCAGCCCCCCGCGGCGGACTGGGGCCTGCAGATCAACGAGAACCGGATCGCACTGATCGTCGCGCCGTGGGGCGTGCTGCTGCCGGTGATCGCGATCGCGGTGCTGACCGTCGGCACCAACATGATCACCGACGCGATCGCCCGCGAGTCCGCCGACACGACAGGGGAGGCCGTGGCATGACGTCCACACTCGACTGCCGAGGCCTCCGGGTCGCGACGACCGGTGGCCGGGAGGTGCTGCACGGCGTCGACTACGCCGTCGCGCCGGGCGAGATCCTGGCTCTGGTCGGCGAGTCCGGCTCCGGGAAGACGACCGCCGCGCTGGCCGCGCTCGGGCACTTCCGCGCCGGACTGACGTGCACCGGCGGGACGATCGCGTTCGACGGCCACACGGAGTCCTGCCCGGACCTGCTCTCCGAGCCCGCGGCGACGCTGCGCGGCCTGCGCGGACGCCTGATCAGCTACGTGCCGCAGGACCCGGCGCTGTCGCTGAACCCGTTGCTGCGCATCGGCACCCAGATCGACGAGGTGCTCTCGGCCCACGGGCGGGATGCCGGCGCGGGCGAGCGCACCCGCGAGGTGCTCGCCGACGTCGGGCTGCCGACCGACGACGCGTTCCTGGCGCGGTACCCGCACCAGCTCTCCGGCGGGCAGCAGCAGCGGGTCGGGATCGCGGCCGCGTTCGCGTGCCGCCCGGACGTCGTCGTGCTCGACGAGCCGACCACCGGTCTCGACGTGACCACCCAGGACCTGGTGCTGGACACGGTCCGCGAGCTGGTGACCCGTTCCCGGACGGCGGCGGTCTACATCAGCCACGACCTCGCCGTCGTCGCCGGGCTGGCGGACCGGGTGGCGGTGATGCGCTCCGGCGAGGTGGTGGAGACCGGACCGGTGGACCAGGTGCTGCGGTCGCCGGAGCACCCGTACACGCGCGACCTGATCGCGGCCGTGCCGGACCTGAACCGCGCCGTGTCCCGTCCGGAGCTCCCGTCCTCGGACGCCCCGCTGCTCCGGGTCAGCGGAGCCGGAAAGCGGTACGGGCGGAAGACCGTGCTCGACGGCGTCGATCTGGAGCTCGCGCCCGGCGAGTGTTTGATGCTGCTCGGCGAGTCCGGATCCGGGAAGACGACGCTGGCCCGCGGCCTGTCCGGGCTGCTGGACCTGGACGCCGGGACGGTCACACTGCGCGGTGAGGAGCTGTCCACCCCGCGCACCGCGGCCCAGCGGCGCGGCGTGCAGTACGTGTTCCAGAGCCCGTTCGCGTCACTCAACCCGCGGCGCACGGTGGCCGGGTCCCTCGAGGTGCCGCTGCGGCACCTGACCGACATGGACGCCGGCGCCCGGCAGGCGCGCGTGATCGACATGCTGAACCAGGTGCGGCTGGACGAGTCGTTCGCCGGCCGGTACCCGGGCGGCCTGTCCGGCGGCGAGCGGCAGCGGGCGGCGATCGCGCGGGCGCTGGTGACGGCGCCGGACGTGCTGGTCTGCGACGAGGTCACCTCGGCTCTGGACGTCTCCGTCCAGGCGTCCGTCCTGGAGCTGCTGGCGCAGGTCCGCCGCGAGCTCGGGACGGCGATGCTGTTCGTGACGCACAACATCGCGCTGGCCCGCGAGGTCGCCGACCGGATCGCGGTGCTGCAGGGCGGCCGGATCGTCGAGCAGGGCGCCGTCGACGACGTGCTGTCCGACCCGCGGCACTCCTACACCCGGGAGCTGCTGGCGCACACGCCGTCGATGTCACGGTGATCGCGCGGGGTTCGACGGCGCCGGGTTTCGGCGCCGTGGCCGACGCGTTCGCCGACGTCATGGCCGGGTCCGCGGGCGCGTTCTCGGTCGTGCGCGGCGGCGACACGCTCGTCGAGCTGTACGGCGGGCGGGCGCCGTCCGGGCCGACCGGCGCCGGCCCGGACGGTCGGAGCTGGGACGCCGACACCGTCGCCGTCCTGTTCTCGGGCACGAAGGGTCTGGCCGCGACGGCGTGCGCCGCGCTGGCCGGGCCCGCGCCGCACGGTCTGGACCCGGACGAGCCGGTCGCCCGCTACTGGCCGGAGTTCGCGGCGGCCGGGAAGGAGTCGGTCACGGTGGGGCAGGTCCTGTCGCACACGGCAGGACTGCCGTCCGTGGACCCCGCACCGGCCGCGATCGCGTCCGATCTGGACGACCGCGCCGGGGCTGCCGCACTGGCCCAGCAGGGTCCACTGTGGAAGCCGGGGACCCGCACCGCCTACCACGCGCTGACCTACGGGCACCTCGTCGCGGAGCTGCTGCGCCGGGTCACCGGACGTGACCCGCGCGCCGTCGTCGAGGAGGTGGTGGCCCGGGTGCCCGGCGTGCGGGTGTTCCTGCGGACCCCGCCGCCGGCGCCCGCGCGGATCCTCCGGTGCCCCGGCTACCGGCTGTCCACGTTCCTCGACGGCGACCCGGACCGCCGCGCCGCCGTCGACCGGATGTACCGGGCCCTGAGCGATCCCGAGCTGGTGAACACGCCGGCCTGGTACCGGTCCGGTGCGCTGGCCGGTGCCGGGGTGGCCGGCGCGACGTCGATGGCCCGGCTCTACGCCGCGCTCGCCGACCCGGCGCGCTCTCCCGTCCCGGCCGCGGCGCTGGCCAGGGCGACGACCACGCACGCCGAGGGCGTCGACGCGATCAACGACCGCCCGTTGCGCTACGGGCTGGGGTTCGAGCTGGCCGACCCGATCGGCACGTACGGCCCGGAGCCGGTCGCGTTCGGGCACAGCGGCGCGGGCGGCGGACGGCACGGGGCGTGGCCGGAGCGCCGGATCGGGTTCTCCTTCCTGCCCGGCGAGCTGCGCACCGAGGACGCCGACGACCGGGCGTCCACGCTGCTCACGGCGCTGCACACGTGCCTGTGACCGGGCCCGGCGCTGGCCAGGCGATCTGTGGAGGCACTATGTTCCGGCCGTGGGACTGACCATCGAGACTCTCGGCGGCGACATCCCCATGGTGCACCGTGTGTGGTCGGCACGCTGTGACGCCACGACGGTCCTCACCTCGGTGGCCAAGAGCTCTTCGATGATCGCGTTCGCCCGGTCCCGGGACGGGACGACGGTTCACCTGCGCGGACCGGAGACCGCAGCGACACGCCTGACCTGTGAGGAGGGGTGGGAGTTCTTCGGTGTCGAGTTCCGGGTCGGCGCGTACGTTCCCCTGTTCCCGCCCTGCGGTCTGCTCGACCTGAACGACGCCCTGCTGCCCACCCCGTCCGGAAACCGGATCCTGCTGGGCGACCACGACTGGGAGATGCCGGACGAGCAGAACGTCGACGTCTTCGTCGGCAGGCTCGTGCGGGCGGGGCTGTTGTTCTTCGACCCCCTCGTCGACGAGATCCGTCACGGCGAACGGCCGCCGGCGCTGTCCGAACGGTCGGCGCAGATCCGGTTCCGGCGGGCCGTCGGTGTGTCGCGCCGCAAGCTCGTCAGCATCGAGCAGGCACGGCAGGCCGCGAGGCTCCTCGCAACGGGACAACCGATCGCCGACGTGGTCGTCGCCGCCGGCTACTACGACCAGCCCCAGCTCACGCGGGCGGTGAGATGGGCGACCGGCCACACCCCTGCCGAGCTGAGATCCGGCGTCCCGCTCCTCGCGTACTGACACCGGCCGAGCGCCACGCCGGACCGGGCGCGATTCGGTTCGATACAAGACGGACCGATCATCGGGTTGGTTCGCTGCCGGAATGCGCACACTGATCGAATACGACCACCTCTCGCTCGACGGGCGGTTTACCGGCGAGGACTTCTGGTCCGCACAGATGAAGCTCGCCCCCAACGAGAACCACTTCGACTACCAGTTCCGGTTGCTGGAACGCGCGGTCGGTCTCGTTCTCGGGCGGCTCACCTACGAGGGCTTCGCCGCGACGTGGCCGAGCATGACCGGCGGCCTCGCCGAGAAGATCAACTCCCTTCCCAAGCACGTCGCCTCGACCACGCTGACGGAGACCACCTGGAACGCCGAGGTACTCGCGGGGGACGCCGTCGACGCCGTGGCCCGGCTCAAGGAGTCCGGCGACGGCACGTTGGTCAAGTACGGCAACGGTCCCTTCAGCCGGGCCCTCCTCGAGGCGGGTCTGCTCGACGAGCTGCACCTGAGCGTGTCCCCCTTCGTCGCGGGTTCCGGTGAGTCGCTGTTGTCCGGCGTCGGCACCACCGCCATGGACCTGATCGGAGCGACCGACATCGGCAACGGCGCCGTCGTGCTGGCCTACGCGTGCGGTCGGTAGCCACGGCCCGTGCGGGACCATCCGGGGCCGGACGCCGTTGCGGCACAGCGGATCAGGAACGGTCGGTGATCCCCCAGGAGCCCGTCCAGGACTCCCCCGACGCGAGCCGGACGAGCCCGTCACCGGAGTTCAGCGCGTCCGGCGGGCAGGTCATGGGTTCGACGGCGACGGCCCGCCCGACGCCCGGGAAGTCCGACGGGGTGAACACCTGAACCCAGCCGAACGCCGGGTCGGCCCACAGCTCGGTACCGGTGCCGTCGGGGGCGACGACGCGGTGCCGGACCGTGCCGCCCTCGTCGGGCCGGCAGTCGGCGAACGCGTCGTCGAGATCCTGACCGCGCAGGGCGAGGTCGACGACCTCGGCGGGCTCCGGCGGGCCGTCCGGGAGCTGGTCGCGCAGCGGTATCCGGGACCCGGCCGCGAGCGTCAGCCGAAGGTCGTCGGCCGGGACGTCGCCGACCCGCAGGTACGGGTGGAAGCCGAGCCCGAACGGCACCGGCCCGTCGCCGAGGTTCGTCGCGACGGTGGAGACGGTCAGCCCGTCGCCGTCGCGCACGGTGTAGGTGACGGCGACCCGGATCGGCTGCGGCCACCCGGGCTGCACGGTCGCGACGGCGACGAGCGTGACCGATGCGGCCTCGCTCGCGACCGGCGTCCACGGCACGTGCCGCAGCAGCCCGTGGATCGCGTTGCCCGCGGCTGGCTCGGTCAGCGGGAGCTGTTGCGCCGCACCGTCGTACGTCCACCGACCGCCGCGGACGCGGTTCGGCCACGGCGCCAGCACGGCTCCAGCGCCCTTCGGCGGACGTCGCGTCGACGGGTACGGCTCGGTACGGGCCAGGCCGCCGATCGCCGTCCCGGCCAGCGTGGCGCCGACCTCATACACGACGGCGCGGGCGTCGCCATCGACGATCTCGAAGGTCGTGCCGGAAGCGTCCATGGTGCTCACGCGCCCCAGTCTGGACTGCCCGGTCGCGGAGACGTCCCGGCCCCGTCGCACCCCCGCCGGCGTGTCGCACCCCGCGTCGGCGTGCCGCACCGATTGCAGCGGGTGCGCCACGCCGGGAAGGGGTGCGGCACGCCGGAGCAGGTACCGCCGCCGAGGCGGGCTCGGCATGCGGGGCGAGGTGCGGCGCCGGGGCTCCGCGCGGTGACCGGGTGCGCGGTCACCGGGTGCGCGGTCACCGGAGTGCAGGCGGCCCGGGGCGGAGCGCAGCCGCCGCGCCGCCGCGCCGCACCCGGGTCGGCCCGCCGCACCCCGCGTCGCCGTGTCGCACCCCGTGTCGGCGTGTCGCACCCCGTGTCGGCGTGTCGCACCGATTGCAGCGGGTGCGCCACGCCGGGCAGGGGTGCGGCACGCCGGACGGAGGTGCGCGGCCGCCGGGCAGACGTGCGCCACGCCGGACCGAGGTGCGGTCCGCCGCAGCGGTGCATCGCCGGCCGGTCAGCCGACCGGCGTGGCCCGTGCCGCGTCGGCGTCCACCGGGTCCTCGACGGCGGCGGGCGGCGCGAGCGCGGCGACCGTGAACTCGTGCCCCGCCATGCGGGCCAGCGTGACGAGGTGGTCGTGGTGGGTGAACAGCAGCACCTGGAACCGCTGGGCCAGTTCGGACAGGACGGCGGTCGCGGCGACGGCGCGCTCGTCGTCGAACGTCATGAGGACGTCGTCCAGCACGACCGGCACCGTCGGCAGCCCGGCCGCGACCCGGTCGGCCTGCAACTGCTCGATCCCGGCCAGCCGCAGAGCGAGGTGCACCTGGTCGGCCGTGCCCTCGGACAGCCGCGTCGGGTCCAGCTCCTCTCCGTCGGCGCGGACCGCGACGAGCCGCCGTCCGCCCTCGGCGGGCGGGCGGAGCGCGACGAACCGGCCACCGGTCAGGCGCTCCAACAACGCGCCGGCCGCGACCAGCAACGGCGACGCGTGGGTGCGCTCGTAGGTGTCCAGCTCGCGCCGCAGGATCTCGCGTTGCATGTGGACGACGAGGTAGCGCTCGGCCGCGTCGGCGGCGCGGGCCAGGTGCTCCTGGGCCTCGGCGTGCAGCGTGGCCGCGCCGTCCGCGCCCTCCAGCTCGCGACGGCGGGACCGCAGACCACCGAGCTGCTCCAGGATCTCGGCGCGGGTCGTCTCCAGCTCCCGCTCGGTCTCCTCGCAGCGGGCGCGGTGCTCGTCCAGCGCGCTCGGCTCGACCTCCGGAGCCGACGCGACGAGGTCCTCGCCGTTCAGATCGGGCGCGGCGGCGGCCAGCAGGCGGGACGCCTCCGCGATCTGCGCATCGAGTTCGACGGCGCGTGCCCCGCGCTCCGCGGCCGCCTCCAGACCGCCCGCGTCCAGTGTCTCGGTGAGCGCCAGCTCGACGGCCAGCCGGTCCAGCACGGACCGTGCCCCCGCGGCCGCCCGGGCGGACCGGCCGGCCTCCTTCTCGGCCTCGACGATGCCGTCGTCGAGGTGGGCGGCCGACACGGCGGCCTCGGACGCGGCCCGGACCCGCTCGACCAGCTCCGGGAGCCGTCCGAGCGGATCGGCCGGGATCTCCGGCAGGTGGGTCCCGACGAGTGCGGCGACGGCGTCGCGGTGGCCGTCGACGGAGCGCTGCAGGCGGTCGGCCTCCGCGTCGGCGCGGGTCGCGGCCCGTCCGGCCTGTTGCGCCTCGCCGACCGTGTCGCGTCGGGTGCTCCACCCGGCGGGCTCGAGATCGCCGGGCAGCCCGGCCGCGCGGAGGCCGTGCCGCCAGCGCAGCCCGGCCGCCTCGCACTCGTGCCGGGCCGCGTCCGCCGCGCCGCCCGCCCGGTCGGCGTCCGAGCGGAGACGTCCGAGGAGCACCCGGCGGTCGTGCACGCGGTCCGCCTCGGCAGCGAGGTCGGCGGCGGACACGAGCAGCACGTCGAGACCGGCCCCGTCGCGCGGACGGCCCGCCCGGGACAGCGCCGTCGCGAGCGCCTCCTCCTGCGCGCGCGTCTGCTCGTAGAGACCGGCCAGGCGCTCGTCGGCGCGGACGACGTCGGCGTGCGCGCGTGCGGCCTCGGTCAGCGACGCACACACCGCGTCCGCGTCGTCCGGATCCGGTGCCGCGACGCCGTGGGCACGCCAGAGTGCGGTCCACTCGGTCTCGGACTCGATCCTCCGCTTCTCGGCCGCCTCCGCCGCGGTGTCCGCCGCCCCGGCGTCCTCCCGGGCGGTGGCCAGCTCGGACTCGCGGTGCGCGAGCTCGGCGACCCGGTCCGCGGAGTCGATCATGTCGTCGGCCACACGGTCGGCGGCCCCGATCGCCCGCTCCGCCGCCGCGGCCGCCGCAGCGAGGTCAGCGGGACTCGTCGGTTCCCCGCCCTCCGGCACTCGTGCGCCCTGAGCAGCGTCGGACGCCACCGACGGCGCCTGACTACCGGGGCCCCTGCCGGCTCCACCCGGCACTCCAGCGTGCTGAGCCGCATCCGGCGCCGCGAGTCGGGCGGCTCCGCCGTGAACGGCGTCCGGGATCGGGTCGGTGGAGCGACGGAGGGCGTCGAGCAGGGCCTCCACCCGGGTGTCCCGCTCCGCGCGGGCGGCAGCGAGTGTCGCGGGGTCGACCGGACGGCCGCCCCCCGCGACGGCGTCCCGGGCCGTCGTCGCAGCTCGGAGCCGGTCGCGAGCGGCCTCGACGTCGCGGGTCGCGGTGACGGCCTCCTGCGCGGTGTCACGGACGGCGCTGCGCAGGCGCCGCATCACCCGGGCGGGCGGTGTCGCGATCCGGGGGTGCTCCGACTCGGCCGTCTCCGCTGCCTGCCCACCATGATCGGCAAGTGAGGTGGAAATCCGGCCACCCGTGGCCGTTCGCCTCCGGTTCCGCCGATCACCGGTCGTGGGATCGGCCGCGGCCCCGGCGTCCGGCCACAGGGTCCACGCGCCGGCCTCGTCCACCGAGCGGCGGCGCGAACGGCGCTCACCGGCCCTGCTCGCCACCCCGGCACCGGACGCGGGTCCGGATCCGGCCGCGGCCGGTTCACCAGGCGCGGCCGCTGCCCCAGCCACCTCACCGGTCGCGGTCGCCGGCCCGGCCGCGCCAGGCGCGGCCGCTGCCCCAGCCACCTCACCGGTTGCGGTCGCCGACCCTGCCGCACCAGGCGTATCCACCGACCCGGCGACGCCACCCGGCAAGGCCGCCGATCCGGCCACGTCACCGGGCACGGTCGCCGACCCGGGTGCTCGACCCGCTGTCGACGGCCCAGGTATCGAGGCGACCGATCCGTCGGCAGGCGATCCGTCGGCAGGCGATCCGCCGCCAGCCGATCCGCCGCCAGCCGATCCGTACTCGGCGCCGGTCGCCGGCACCGGCCCCGTCGACGGCACCCACCCCGCGGCGGCGAGGGCGTCGTCGCGCCGGGCCCTGGCGTCGGCGCGGTCGGTGACGGTCGCACGCCACTGGGCCGCGGCCGACCCCTCTGCCTCGATCGCGCGTCGCACCTCGGCCACCTGCGCGACCCGGTCGAGGTCCAGCCCGCCCACACCGTCCGCGGCGTCGCGGACCTCGCCGAGTGCGGCCCGGTGCGCTCGTTCGGCCCGCTCCCGCTCGTCCTCGGCGGCCTGGACGGCGGCGGCGAGCTCGTCGAGATCCCGGATCCGGTCCGCGGGCAGGTGCACGGCGGCCAGGCGGTCGGACACCGGCCCGTCGGGCGCGGCGAACAGCGCGGACAGCGCCGTCTCGGCCCGCCGGTGCAGATCGGCGACCTCGGCCCGCAGCGCGGCGGCCCGCTCCGCGTCGGCGTGCATGGCCTGGGCCGCGGCCTCCAGCTCGCGGATGCGGGCGGCGTCGGCGAGCAGCACGTCGTCGACGTCCAGCCCGGTACGACGGGCGCGCAGGTCGTCGGCGCGGGCGCGGTGTTCCTCGGTCGCGCGCTGGGCGGCGGCGAGATCGGCCGACGCCTGCTCGAACTCGTCGAGCCGCACCGCGTCCAGCACGGCGCCGGAGGCCGACAGCGCCGCCCGGTCGACCCGCAGTCCGGCCAGCGTCCGGGCCGGCTCGTGACCGCGACGGGTCTGGCGGGCGTGCTCGCTGTCCCGCGCCGCGATCGTCCGGGAGCGCGCCAGCTCCGAGGCCCTGCGCTCGAGCCTGCCGATCTCGTCGACGAGCGCGGTGACCTCACCGGCCCGCGACATCTGCTCGGCGGCCATCTCCTCGGTGCGCTCGTAGCGCCCCATCGCGGCCCGGACCTCGACCGTCTTGCTGCCGCGGTGGTCGCGGAACAGCTTGTCCGCCTCGCCGTCGAGCGCCCGGGCGACGGCCCGCACGTCCCGGCCGCTCCGGGCGGTGAACACGAGCTCGGCGAGGTCGCCGCCGCCGTCGCAGAGCCGTCGTCCGCCCTCGCGCAGCTCCTCATGCCCGAGCCCGAAGCCCTGCCGCCACCGCTTACGTGCCTCGGCGCCGCCCGGACCCCACGGCGCATCGATCGGGGCGTCGTCGGAGTCGTGGAGCCCGCGGGTGCTCCGCCGGACCGTGATGTCGCGGCCGTCCACGTGCACGCACGCCTGCAGCCCGAGCCGCGACGGGCTGAACTGCCACGCGTGCCGCACCGGCCGCGGCATGCCCCACAACAGGTCCGACAGGGCGTCGAGCAGCGTCGTCTTGCCCGCCTCGTTCGGGCCGCTGACGATGGTCAGGCCGTTCCCGAGGTCCAGCTCCCGGTCCGACCAGCCGCCGTAGCGCTGCAGGACGAGCGTGCGGATCCGCATCAGGCGCCGCCCTCGCCGCTCTCGGTGCCGACGCCCGTCCCGCGTCCGCTGCTCTCGGGCGTGCCGGCGAGCTGGGCCAGCAGCTGTTGTTCGGCCTGACGGGCCAGGCCCGCGAGCCGGTCCGGGTCGCGCAGGTCGAGCAGGCCGGCCTCGCGCAGCGGGCGGCCGATCTCGCGCTCGAGGCCCGCGGCGAGCTCGCGGACGCGGTCCGGGTCGTCGACCAGCCCGGACGCGGCGGCCGCGACGGCGTCGGTCAGCTCCGGGTCGACGATCAGCGCGTCCGCGGGCGGTCCGGTCCGGTTGCGGATCTTCTCGACGACCGCGCCGGCCTTCGCGGCCAGCAGGTCGATCTCCGAGCGCAGCCACTCGGCGTCGGTGAGCGCGGGCGCCGCGCGGGTCGAGCCGGTCAGCGTCACCTGCGCGACGACGGCCCGCGGCGCCGCCTGCACGCACCGCTCCCGCAGGGCGCTCTCGACGGCATCGAGCACGTCGTCGCCGTCGGTGCAGCCCGCGGCGTCCACGACGACCAGTTCCCAGCGCGCGACGTCCAGCGTCAGCGGGGTCAGGGTCGCTCGCTCCCCGGGTTCGACGTCGACGACCAGCGCGCCCTTCGCCCCGGTCTCCTGCGGATGCCTGCCCTGCAGGTTCCCGGAGAACGCGGCGACGTGCGGCCCGTCGCAGACGACCCGCTGCTCGTGGATGTGCCCGAGCGCGAAGTACTCGTACCCGCAGCCGGACAGGTCGTCCGGGCGGCACGGAGCGTACGTGTCGTGCCGGTCGTCACCCTGCACCGACGTGTGCAGCATCCCGACGTTGACCAGGCCCTGGATGCGGTCCGGGTAGGCCGGTACGAGGTTCTCCACGACGGCGCGGCGGGCGAACCCCTGACCGTGCACGGCCAGCCCGACGTCGTCGAGCACGACCGTCTCCGGAGCGTCGACGGACAGACGGTGCGTGTTCGACGGCAGCCGCAGCGACCGCGTGATCTCCGACTCCGCGTCGTGGTTGCCGTTGATCAGGAAGACCGGGATGCCCGCGTCGTCGAGGCGGGCCAGTTGGCGTACGAAGAACGCGCCGGTGGCGTAGTCGCGCCAGTCCCCGTCGTACACGTCGCCGGCCAGCAGCAGGGCGTCCGCCTGGTGCGCGATCGTCTGGTCGACGAGGTTCTCGCAGGCCCGGCGGGTCGCGCCGCGCAGCGTGTCGGCCAGGTCGGAGTCCCCGAGCCGGGCCAGTCCGCGCAGGGGGCTGTCCAGGTGCAGGTCCGCCGCGTGCACGAGTCGCATCCGGCCCCCTTACGACGGCGTCTGGAGAAATCACACACCTGTAACTCGTGGACGAGCGTACAGCGGGGTCTGGGGAAACCACGCGTCGTGCGCCAGTTCACGTCGTCAGGAGTCGGCGTCAAGGCCCTGAGTGTGTCAGCCTGAGACGCGCGGCCGTCGACGTCCCGTCAGTGTCCCAACGACTCCGGAGCGTGAGATGACCCTCCTGTGCGAGCGGTGCTTCGGCCCGATCGACCCGTCCCGCGAGCAGTACTTCCAGCTCGCGCACATCGCGCACGCCGACCGCACCGGCAACGTCGCGTGGAACCACGCCGCCGTCCACACCGCCCCCTGCGGCTCGGCGGAGCCGGTCGCCGACGTCGGCGGCGAGCAGCGCCGAGCGGCATGACGCTGCTCTGCGAGCGGTGCTGTGGTCCCATCCACCGCTCGACCGAGCCGCTGCGGCTGACCTGGCACCGCGTGCCCGACGAGCGGGGCGGTCCGGCCCGCTGGCTGCAGTCCGCCGTGCACGCGCTCCCGTGCGAGGAGCCGGACGTCGGTGAGTGGGACACGATCCGCCGTGGTGCCGCCCCGGCCGCGCTGCGCTGGGCCGCCGAGCGCGACGACCACCGCTAACGCGCCGGAGCCCGCACGCCGAGCGCTGCCGCCGTCCCGGCCATGGCGAGCACGGCGATCGACCCGAGCGCGACGAGCAGCGGCACTGTCCAGCCGGCGGTTCGGTCGTGCACGGCGCCGAGCACGGTCGGCCCGGCGGCCGCGATCGTGTAGCCGACTCCCTGCACGGTGGCCGACATGCGCCGGTTCTCCGTCTCGTCCCGCGCTCCGCGCACCACCAGCGCGAAGATCAACGTGAGCCCTCCGCCCTGGGCGACGCCGCCGACCGCGCACCACACGGCCCAGCCGCCCGGTGCGAACAGGAGCCCGGCAACCAGGACGACCCATGCCGCCACCACACAGCCGACCGCGACGGCCGCACTGCCGCGGCGCAGCAGCAGCGGCACCCCGAACGCTCCGGCGATGGCCGCGATCTGGAACGGCGACGACGCGACCCCGGAGGCCTCGGCCCCCAGCCCGGCGAGGTCGCGCAGGATCAGCGGCAGCCAGCCGGTGATCCCGTAGTAGGCGAACGCCTGCCCGGCGAACGCCACCGACAGGGCCCACACCAGCGGCCGGCGCCACCACTCGTCGCCACCCGTATCGGTCGCCGGCGCAGGCGGCAGGTCCGGCCTGTTCCGCATCGCCCACCACCACACGGCGGCGCTGACCAGGACGAGGACGCACCACGTCAGCAGCGCGAGCCGCCAGTCGACGACGGACGCGATCGGCGCCGTGAACGACAGGGTGATCATCGACCCGACGTTCAGCGACGACGTGTACATCGCCAGCACGCCGTTCGCCCGCTCCGGCAGGTCCCGCCCGATCACGACCGGGACGGCGACGTTCCCGACCGTGATCGCGCCCCCGATCAGCAGCGTCCCGGCGAGTGCGGCGACGAGCCCGTCGGCCGAGCGCAGGACCGTGCCGGCCAGCAGCACGCCGAGCCCGATCAGGACGCCGCGCCGCAGTCCGGCCCTCGCGAGCAGCCACGAGGCGGGCGGGCTGAGCACGCCGAAGCACAGCACCGGAAGGCTGACCAGCAGCGCGACGGTCGCGGCGGACGCACGCAGGTCGGCGCCGACGACGTCGAGCACCGGGGTGACCGCGACGATCGGTCCGCGCAGGTTGAGCGCGAACAGGACGATCGCGGTGATCAGCAGCGCTGCTGACGCCGGACGGGGAGCGTGCACGCGATCATTCTGCGGCGCGTCAGGCGTGTCCGGGGTCGTGTGGTGACCGGTCGAACGCGTCCGGGATGCCGTCGCCGTCGGAGTCGGTGGTCTCGGCGGCGGCGATCCGGCGGTGATGGGCGTTGCGAATCCTGAGCACGACGGTCGCGAGCAGCGCCGAGACCAGCGACCCGAGCAGCACGCCGATCTTGACGTGGTCGTCGGCCGGGCTCCCGGCGCCGAACGCGAGCTCGCCGATCAGCAGCGACACCGTGAACCCGATCCCGGCCAGCAGGGACAGGCCGAGCACGTCGGGCCAGCCGAGGTCGTCGGCCAGGCGGGCGCGGGTGAACCGCTGGACGAGCCACGTCGCACCGAGCACCCCGACCGTCTTCCCGGCGACCAGTCCGGCGACGATCCCCCACGTCACGGTGTCCGCGAACGCCGCGCCCGCTCCCCCACCGACGACCGTCACGCCCGCCGCGAAGAACGCGAACACCGGCACGGCGAACCCGGCGGACAGGGGCCGCCACCGGTGTTCGAGGTGCTCGGCGAGGCCGGGTCCCGGCCCTCCCGTCCGCCGGATCACCGGCACGGCGAAACCCAACAGCACGCCCGCGACCGTGGCGTGCACGCCGGACGCGTGCACGAGCGCCCAGGTCAGCGCCGCCAACGGGAGCAGCAGCCACCAGGATCTGATCCTCCGCTGCACGAGGACCGTGAACGCCGCCAGCGGCAGGAGCGCCAGCAGCAGCGGAACGACCTGCAGGTCGTCGGTGTAGAACAGCGCGATGATCGTGATGGCCAGCAGGTCGTCGACGACGGCGAGCGTCAGCAGGAACGTGCGCAGCGCCGACGGCAGCGAGGAGCCGATCACGGCCAGCACGGCGAGGGCGAACGCGATGTCGGTCGCGGTCGGGATGGCCCAGCCGACGGCCGCTCCCGGAGTGGAGAGAGTGACCGCCGTGAAGATCAGCGCCGGGACGGTCATGCCGCCGACGGCCGCGGCCACCGGGAGCACGGCGCGACGCGGGTCGTGCAGGTCGCCGACCACGAACTCGCGCTTGAGCTCCAGGCCCGCGACGAAGAAGAAGATCGCCAGCAGGCCGTCGGCGGCCCAGGCGGCGAGCGTGAGGTCGAGGTGCAGCGACGCCGGTCCGACCGTGAGCCCGCCGAGCGCGGTGTAGCCGTCCCGCCACGGCGAGTTCGCCCAGATCAGTGCGACGACGGCGGCCCCGACGAGCAGCGCGCCCCCGACCGTCTCGGCGCGCAGGACATCGGCGACGCGTGAGACCTCGCGCCACGAGCCGCGGGAGAACAGTCGGGACGGTGTGGTCATCGGGTTCCTCGAGGTCGTCCAGGTCGGCGCACGCTCACGCCACCGCCGACCAGACTTCCCGGCACACCGCATAGCATCGTAACCGGCGAACGACTGCGCGACACCGGGATGTGTCTGGCCACGCACCGCGTACCTGCGGGACGACCCCAGACCGCCGCACCCGTTCCCGACGTACCGCACCCCGGGCGGCGTGCCGCACCTCGCCCGCGGGCCACACCCGTCGCCCGCGGGCCGCACCCGCACCGGCGGGGGCCGCACCGTCGCACCGGCGGGCCGCACCCGTCGCACCGGCATGCCGCACCCCGCACCACGCACCCCGCACCCGGCGTGCCGCATCCCGTCCACCGCCGGGGCCGCGGTGCTGGGCCGCTGCACGCGATCGGGCCGCCCGTCGCACCCCGCGCCGCACCCCCAACCGCTGGGCCGCACCCCGCACCAGCGTGCCGCACCCCGTCCACCGCCGGGGCCGCAGCCCGAACCGGCGGACCGCACACCGCACCGGCGTGCCGCACCCCCAACCGCTGCGCCGGGGCCGCGTTGCTGGGCTGCTGCACGCAATCGGGCCGCCCGTCGCACCCCGTGCCGCACCCCAACCGCTGTGCCGCACCCCGCCTCGGCGTGTCGCACCCGTCGCAACCGGTGCGACACGCCGGGGCGGGGTGCGACAGGTCCTCCGCCGGCTCCCCGCCGAGGACACAGGCCGCGGCGAGCCACCGCCGAGATCGGCGGAAGTGGCACGGGAGCGACACCATCGGAGCGGTCCGACCGGTCCCCCTGATCATGAGGGTCGACGCGAGCCCGCGGACCAAGATCGGCGGAACTGGCACCGACGCGACACCCGTGGCGCGATCCGGCCGATCCCGCTGATCATGGGACGGCGGACCAGCCCACGATGGCGGTTCAGCGCAGCTCGGCGCGACGGCCCCGGCGGCCGGACCAGGACTCGGCAACCGAGTGAGCCGGCGCGCCACCGTGCGCGGGAGGCGGCGCGACGTTGTAGGCGGGAGCCGCCGCCGGGACCGGCTCGTGCCCCGGGGCAGGCGCCGTGTCGGACGCGGGGGCGGTGTCGGGCGCGATGTCGGGCGCGATGTCAGGCGCGATGTCACGAGCGATGTCAGGCGCGGCGGCCGGGGGGCGCAGGGCCGCGGCGTCGGCGGCGAGGGTGCGGACCCGGTCCCAGTCGCCCGTCACGACGGCGTCGGCCGGGGTCAGCCACGATCCGCCGACGCAGCCGACGTTGCCCAGAGCCAGCCATGCCGGCGCGCTGCCGGACGTGATCCCGCCGGTCGGACAGAAGCGCAGGTCGGGCAGCGGTCCGGCGACTGCCGACAGGAACGGTCGCCCACCGGCCGCCTCGGCCGGGAAGAACTTCATCTCCCGCACGCCGCGCTCGGCGACGGCGAGCATCTCGGCGATCGTTGCGACACCCGGCAGGTACGGCAGGCCGGAGTCGTCCATCGCGTCCAGCAGCGACGGTGTGGCGCCGGGGCTGACCAGGAACTGCGCGCCCGCGGCGACGGACTCCTTCACATGCAGCGGCGTGCGCACCGTGCCGACGCCGACGACGGCGTCCGGCACCTCGTCGGTGATCCGGCGGACGGCCTCGAGCGCGGTCGTCGTCCGCAGCGTCACCTCGATCAGCGGCAGGCCGCCGTCGACGAGGGCGCGGGCGAGCGGAACGGCGCGCTCCGGGTCGTCCAGGACGACGACCGGGACGACGGGTGCGAGGTCGAGCAGCGAGCTGGTGGTGGTCAACGGTTCTCCTCGGTGGAGTCGGACAGCGTCTGGTCAGTGGGGTCCGCGATCACGTGGATCGGCGGTGCCGGGCCGACCACGCCGGTCCGCGATACCGGGCCGATCACGCCGGTCCCCGATGGCTGGGCCGACGCGGCCCGCCGGTGCGAGCGCGGCTGGGCCACGTGCCGGGCACGGTCGTCGGGCCGGCCCGAGCGCAGTCGGCCGAGCCCGGTCACGGGCCGAGCACCCTCAGCCGGTAGCCGGCCGGCAGCGACGGCGCGCGCGAGTCGGCAGGCGTCCCGTCGTGGTCCGACGCCGGCACCCGACCCGAGGCGGTCTACAGGTCGGCAGCGCCGCGGCGGTGCAGCACCCAGCCGGCCCGATGTCGTCACCCAGCACAACGTGATCAGCGGGTCGGCAGCGCGACGGCGGCGCCGCGGTCGGCCGGTCCGACGGCGTCGCGGAACGCGGCGAACAGTTCGCGCCCGGTACCGGCGGTGGCAGTGGACGGGGCGGACGGGACCGGGCGGCCGTCGAACTCGTCGGCGTCGACGAGCAGCGACACCGTGCCGGTGAGCGTGTCCAGACGGATCACGTCGCCGTCCCGGACGCGGGCGAGTGGCCCGCCCTGCGCGGCCTCCGGCGTGACGTGCAGCGCGGCCGGGACCTTGCCGGACGCTCCGGACATCCGGCCGTCGGTGACGACGGCGACCCGGTGGCCCCGATCCTGCAGCACACCGAGCGCCGGTGTGAGCTTGTGCAGCTCCGGCATGCCGTTGGCGCGCGGTCCCTGGTAGCGCACGACGGCCACCATGTCCCCGTCGAGCGAACCGCCCTCGAAGGCCGAGAGGAGGGCGGCCTGGTCGTCGAACACCCGGGCGGGCGCCTCGACGATCCGGTGGTCCGGCTCCACGGCCGACGTCTTCACGACGGCGCGGCCGAGGTTGCCGTCCAGCACGCGCAGGCCACCGTCCGGGGCGAACGGGTCGGACACGCCGCGCAGCACGGTCTTGTCCAGGCTCTCGCCAGGGCCCTCGCGCCAGACCAGCTCGCCGTCGGAGAGGAACGGTTCGCGCGTGTAGCGGGACAGCCCCGGACCGTCGACGGTGACGACGTCCTCGTGCAGCAGCCCGGCGCCCAGCAGCTCCCGGATCAGGAGCTGCATGCCGCCCGCGGCCTGGAAGTGGTTGATGTCGGCCGTGCCGTTCGGGTAGATCCGGGCCAGCAGCGGCACGATCGAGGACAGGTCCGAGAAGTCGCCCCAGGTCAGCTCGACGCCCGCGGCGGCGGCCATGGCCACGAGATGCATCGTGTGGTTCGTCGACCCACCGGTGGCCAGCAGCGCGACGACCCCGTTGACGACGGCGCGCTCGTCGACGACCTCGCCCATGGGGGGTGCTGCCGCCGTCACGATCCGGCGGGCGGCCTCCGCGGTCAGCGCGTCGCGCAGCGGCGTGCCGGGGTTCACGAAGCTCGCACCGGGCAGGTGCAGGCCCATGACCTCCATCAGCAGCTGGTTCGAGTTCGCCGTCCCGAAGAACGTGCAGGTCCCGGGCCCGTGGTAGCTCTTCGACTCCGCGTCGAGCAGCTCCTCGCGCGACGCCGTGCCCTCGGCGTGGCGCTGGCGGACCTCGGCCTTGCGCTTGTTCGGCAGGCCGGAGCTCATCGGCCCGGCCGGCGCGAGCACGACCGGCAGGTGCCCGAACGACAGCGCGCCCATGACCAGCCCGGGGACGATCTTGTCGCACACCCCGAGGAGGACGGCGCCGTCGAACATGTCGTGGGACAGTGCGACCGCGGTCGACATGGCGATGACGTCGCGGCTGAACAGGGACAGTTCCATGCCCTCGCGGCCCTGGGTGATGCCGTCGCACATGGCGGGCACGCCGCCCGCGACCTGGGCGACACCGCCCGCCTCGCGCGCGGCGGACTTGATCAGCGCCGGGTAGGTCTCGAACGGCTGGTGGGCGGACAGCATGTCGTTGTAGGCGGTCACGATCGCGACGTTGCGGGCGGGCGTCGCGGTGAGCGCGATCTTGTCCGGCCCGCAGGCGGCGGCGCCGTGCGCGAGGTTCGCGCAGCCCATCCCCTCCCGCGCGGGTGCGGCGGGCGGAGCAGCGGCGGTCCGGATGCGGCTGAGGTAGTCGGCCCGGCGCGTGGCGCTGCGGGCGCGGACCCGATCGGTGACGGCGGCGACGGCCGGGTGCAGGTCGGGTGGTGTGACGGTCACGGGGCTCCTGACGAACGAGGTGGTCGGGCCGTGCGCTCCGTACTTTATCGATACACTTCGGTACTCGCAAGACGTTACTAGCCGGTCATCTGCGTTCGCGCAGGTTGAAGCACTGTGGTTCACTGGACGAATGCGAGGACGCACGCCCACGAGCGCGCCCGCGACCGCCGGCGAGATCTTCCGGCTGGTGCGCGAGGGCACGGCCGGGACCCGCACCGAGATCGGGCGGGCGACCGGGCTGTCTCGCACGGCCGTCGCGGCCCGGGTGGACCGGCTGCTCGCCGACGGGCTGGTCACCGAGGTGCAGGGTGCGGCGGCCACCGGCGGACGCCCGGCGGCCCGGCTGGAGTTCCACGCGTCCGGTGGCGCGGTGCTCGCGCTCTCGGTCGGGATCAGCCGCACGAAGGCGGCCGTCTGCGACCTGGCCGGTGAGGTGCTGGCCGAGGACGTGCTGGAGCAGCCGGCGTCGAGCGGTCCGGAGACGTTGCTCGGGGCCGCCGTCGAACTGCTGGACAAGCTGCTCGACGGCGTGGACAACCCCGTCGTGCGCGGGATCGGGCTGAGCATCCCCGGCACCGTCGACGGCGGCGTCGGCGGCAGCGCGGGCGTGCCCGCCCTGCCCGGCTGGGAGGGCATCGAGCTCCCGCCGCTCCTGACCACCCGCTTCGACGTGCCGGTGCGCGTCGACAACGACGTGAACGTGATGGCGCTGGCCGAGCACGCCGCCCATCCCGAGGTCGACGACCTGCTGATGGTCAAGGTGTCCACCGGCGTCGGGGCGGGCGTGGTCGCGGGTGGCGTGCTGCAGCGCGGCGCGTGGGGCGCGGCCGGGGAGATCGGGCACACCCCGGTGCACGACGGTCCGGGCATCGGCTGCGGCTGCGGGAACGTCGACTGTCTCGAGGTGCTCGCCAGCGGCGCCGCCCTGGTCCGCGACCTCGCCGCCGCCGGGCGCGACGTGAACGGGATCGCGGACGTCGTCGCACTCGTGAAGCAGGGCGACCCGGACGCGGTCCGGCTGGTGCGCACGGCCGGCCGGCGGCTCGGCGAGGTGCTGGCCGCAGCCGTGAACCTCGTGAACCCGGCCCTGGTGACGATCGGCGGCGACCTGGTCGGGGCCTACGACCCGCTCGTCGCCGGTGTCCGCGAGGCGATCTACCGCCGCTCGGTGGCGGCCGCGACGCAGGACCTCCGGATCGAGCCGGGCCTGCTCGCCGGGCGCAGCGGCGTCACCGGCTGCGCGATCCTCGTGCTCGACGAGGTGCTCGCGCCGTCCTCGGTGGACGCGGCACTGTCCGACCAGGACGAATGAGAACCCTCCGATCAGGAGCGATCGGAACGATCGGGAGCCCGCACCAGGTCGAAGCACATCGGCCGGGAGAACACGAACCCCCATCGCCGGTACTGGCGCAGCGCATGCTCGTTCGCCGCGGACGCGTGCAGCATCGGCCGGTCGCCGCGCTCGACGACGTGGTGCGCGACAGCGCGAACCAGGCGCTCCGCGTAGCCGCGCCCGCGGTACGCCTCGTCGGTGCACACGGCGCTGATCTCCGTCCACCCCGGACCGCGCATGCGCTCACCCGCCATGGACACGAGCTCGTCGCCGTCCCGGATGCCGAGGTAGAGGCCCAGCTCGCCGGTCCGCAGCTTCCACGGTCCCGGCCGGGTGCGGGTGACGAGGTCGGCCATCGCCTCCCGGTCGGTGCCCCCGAGCACGACGGCGCCGGGGTCGGGCCGGGTCTCCAGCGCGCCGCCGTCCATCTGCACGCCGTCCAGCGGGATGATCGCCTCCCAGCCGTCGGGAAGCTGCTCGCGCGGCCCGGTCAGCACGGCCGTTCCGCCCGGTCCCAGCAGCGCGGCCAGGTCGGCCCAGTCGGTCGCGCCCGGATCGGCGCCGACGCCCGCGAACGGCGTCACGTCCGCGTCGAACACGGCGGCGCGGCCCTTGCTCCGCCCGAACCCGGCGAGCGGCCCGCCCAGCGCGTCGAGCGCGGGCCGCTCGGGCAGCACGTCGTCCATGGCATCGATCATGCACCTCGCGCGGCGCGCACCGGACCCGCGTGGCGGCGTGAGTACGGTGACACCGTGACTTCCGCGCCGGAAGAAACCCCCCGCGACGGATGGGCCCGCCTCGACGGCAGCCTGCGCGCCGTCGCGGTCGAGGTGCTCCGGCACGGCCCGCTCCCCCGCGCCGAGCTGGCCCGGCGGCTCGGGCTGTCCCCCGGCTCGCTGACCCGCCTCACCCGCCCCTTGCTGGAGGACGGTCTGCTCGTCGAGGGCGGTCCGGAGCTGCAGTCGCGCACCGGGCGGCCATCGGTCCCGCTGGACGTGCGCGCGACCCGCGCCCGGTTCGTGGGCGTCACGGTCACCGCCGACGAGGCGATCGCCGTCGTCACCGACCTGCGGTCGCGGCTGCTGGACCACGTCATGGTGCCGCTGCCCGGCCGGAGCCCGGACGACGTCGTCGAGTGCGTGGCCGGGATCGTGCGGCGGTTCGCGCCGGTCGAGGGCCTCGGCGTCGGGATCGGCGGGCTGGTCGCCGAGCACCGCGACGTCGTCGTCGCGCCGTTCCTCGGCTGGGACGAGCCGGTCGCGCTCGCTCGCCTGCTCGCCGGGGCGACCGGCGTTCCGTCCTCCGTGGACAACGACGTCAGAGCGCTCGCGGCCGCCGAGCACTGGTTCGGCGCCGGGCGGGGTCTGCACTCGTTCGCACTGGTCACGATCGGGAGCGAGGTCGGGGCCGCGCTCGTCGTGCACGACGACCAGGTGTGCGGCGCACGCGGTCTCGGCGGCGCGGTCGGCCACCTCCCGCTGGTGCCGGCCGACCACCCGGCCGCCGCGGGCGGGCCGTGCGAGCTGGGCCACCGCGGCTGCGCGCAGGCCGTGCTGAGCACCTCCGGGATGGCCGCGGCCGCCCGCGCCCGGTTCGGCCGACCGGTGTCCACCGACGAGCTGTGGGAGATCCAGCCCGTTCTGGACGCCGCCGCCGAGGCGCTCGCCGTGCTCGTCGGCGGCGTGGTCGGGCTCGCCGACCCGGAGGTCGTGCTGGTGTCCGGCACCGGCGCCGGGCTCGTCGACGCCGCGCGGCCCGCGCTCGAGACCGGTCTGGGCGCCGGTCGGCGACCGCAGGCTCCCGCCGTCCCGGTGCGGGTGGCACCGTTCGCCCGCACGGACTGGGCACGCGGCGCCGCCGTCGTCGCCGTCCAGGACCATGTCCGCGGCACTCCAGGAGGTACGCACCGATGACCGTTCTCGCCGACCACTTCCAGGCGCGCTGGGAGCGGCCGCCGTCCGGCACGTGGTTCGCGCCGGGGCGGGTGAACCTGATCGGCGAGCACACGGACTACAACGACGGGTTCGTGCTCCCGTTCGCGCTGGACAAGCGCACTCTCGTGGCCGCGGCGCCGGCGTCCGGGCGGACCCGGGTGGTGTCGCGCAACGAACCGGGCGACGCCGAGTTCGACACGTCGACCGTCGCCCCCGGTGACGTCCCGGGCTGGGCCGCCTATGTCGCGGGCGTCGCGTGGGCGCTGCGCGAGGCCGGGCACCCGGTGCCGGACGCGGACCTGCTCGTCGAGTCCGACGTGCCGGTCGGGGCCGGGCTGTCGTCGTCGGCGGCGCTGGAGTGCGCGGTCGCCGTCGCGCTGACCGATCTCGCCGGGATCACGCTGGACCGCACCGCGATCGCGAAGATCACCCGACGCGCGGAGAACGAGTTCGTCGGCGCCCCGACCGGCGGCATGGACCAGATGGCCGCGATGCACGGGAAGGCCGACATGCTCGTCTTCCTGGACACGCGCGACGACCTGATCGAGCGCGTCCCGTTCCGGCTGGCCCGCTACGGGCTGGCGCTGCTGGTGATCGACACCCAGGCCCCGCACGCGCACGCGGGCGGCCAGTACGGGGAGCGCCGCGCCGACTGCGCCGCGGCCGCGGAGGCGCTGGGCGTGCCGGCGCTGCGGGACGCGACCGTCGCCGACCTCGACCGGATCTCCGACCCGCGGATCCGCCGTCGCGCCCGGCACGTCGTCACTGAGGACGACCGGGTGCGGCAGGTCGTGGACCTGCTGTCCGGCGGCGTCGACCCGCGCGCGATCGGCCCGGTCCTGGACGCCTCGCACGCGTCGATGCGCGACGACTTCGAGATCACCGTCCCGCACGTCGACGTCGCCGCCGCGTGCGCGCGCTCGGCCGGCGCACACGGGGCGCGCATGACCGGCGGCGGGTTCGGCGGGTGCGTGATCGCCCTCTGCGACGACGGCGACGTGGCCGGCGTGACGACGGCCGTCGAGAAGGCCTACGCCGAGCGGGGCTGGACCGCGCCCGTCGCGTTCACGGCCGTCCCGTCGGCGGGCGCCGCGCGCCTGGAATGACGGCTCACCCCGGCCGAGATGAACGTCACCGCTCCGCAGCCGGCTCCGGACGACGGTGACGTTCACGTCGAAGGCGCTGACGTGGCGGTGGCGCGCGGAGGCACGACACCGATCGCGGAGCTGTGACGTACCGCTCGGCGCATCAGCCGTCAAAATCCCTTCTTTGGCTCGCCAGAGACGGATATGAATCGTTACAGTCGACGTCGTGGCACCTCTTCCCGTGACCGACCCGGCCGACGTCATCGTGTTCGGCGGGACCGGAGACCTGGCGATGCGCAAGCTGTTGCCCGCGCTCTACCTGCGCGATCTCGACGGTCAGCTGGACGGGGACGCCCGGATCGTCGCCGTGTCGCGGTCCGGACTGGACGACGCGGACTACCGCGACAAGGTCGACTCCGAGCTGCGCCGCACCGCCCCGCGCTGGACCGGCGCCGACGCCCTCGACGACGACCGGCACGCCGCGTTCCTGCGCCGGCTGCACCACGTCACGCTCGACGTCGCCGACGACGACTGGTCCGGGCTCACCGACGTGCTGGGCCCCGCCGACCACCGGATCCGCGTGCTCTACCTGGCGTCCGCGCCCAGCCTGTTCGGCCGGATCTGCACCGGCGCCGCCGCACACGGCATCGTCGACGAACGCACCCGCGTCGTGCTGGAAAAGCCGCTCGGCACCGACCTGGCGTCCGCGCAGGCGATCAACGACGAGGTCGGCTCCGTGTTCGCCGAGGACCAGATCTACCGGATCGACCACTATCTCGGTAAGGAGACCGTCCAGAACCTGCTGGTCCTGCGCTTCGGCAACTCCCTGTTCGAGCCGCTGTGGAACGCGGGCCAGATCGACCACGTGCAGATCACGGTCGCCGAGTCGCTGGGCGTCGGGAACCGGGCCGACTACTACGACGGCAGCGGCGCCCTGCGCGACATGGTCCAGAACCACCTGCTGCAGCTGCTGTGCCTCGTCGCGATGGAGCCGCCCGCCCGCATCGACGGCGAGGGCGTTCGCGACGAGAAGCTGAAGGTCCTGCAGTCGCTCAAGCCGCTGACCGGCCCGGACGTCGTGCGCGACACGGTCCGCGGCCAGTACACCGAGGGGCTGGTGGACGGCGAGGCCGTACCCGGCTACGCGACCGAGCTGGCCGAGTCGCGCGCCGGCACGCCGCGGGAGAAGGACGCGAGCTCGACGGAGACGTTCGTCGCGCTGCGCGCCGAGGTGGCGAACTGGCGCTGGGCGGGCGTGCCGTTCTACCTGCGCACCGGCAAGCGGCTGGCCCGGCACGCGTCGGAGATCGTGGTGCAGTTCAAGCCCGTCCCGCACTCCATCTTCCCGGCGTTCGGCGAGCAGATCCCGCCGAACCGGCTGGTCCTGCGCCTGCAGCCGGACGAGGGCGTGCGCCTGCACATGACCGCGAAGGCGCCGGGGCCCGGCGGCATCCGCCCGCATCCGGCCCCGCTGGACCTCAGCTTCGCCCGCACGTTCGGCGACCGGCTCCCGGACGCCTACGAGCGTCTGCTGATGGACGTGTTGCGCGGCAACCCGACGCTGTTCATGCGCCGCGACGAGATCGAGGCCGCGTGGCGCTGGGCGGAACCGGTGCTGCGCACGTGGGAGGAGACGAACCAGCTCCCCCGCCCGTACTCCGCGGGCGGCCACGGACCGTCTGCGTCGGCCCGGCTGATCGAGCGCGACGGGCGCGCATGGCACGAGGACTACCAGGACGTCGGCTGAGCCTCGGCCAACTCGGTCAGGGACAGCATCGACGCCGTCAGGATCGACCGCAGCCCCTCGGTCCGGTGGGCCTCCGACGGGGCGAGCTCGGCGTGCACCTCGATCGCCGTGCCGTCTCCGTCGGCGGCCAGCCGCCACGCGAACCGCACGTCGTTGACCTGACAGGAGATCGACACCCGGCCGGCCGCCGCGTCCGTGCGCATCCGTTGCGGCATCGGGAGGTCCGGGTCGCCGCCGAGCCACCACGTGAAGTCCTCCGGCCCGTCCGGCCGGACGGTGCCGTACCACCACTCCGGGAACCGGCTCGGGTCGAACAGCAGCTTCCAGACCTCTTCGACGGGCGCGCCCGCGCGGCCCGTCACGGTGAACTCCGGCATGTCCCGCCATTCGCTACCGTGTCGATCTCCGCCGTCAGCCGGGCGATCTCGCGGTCCGGCTCGACCAGGCCGGCCACCGGCGGGCGGCCCAGGTCGACGAAGTTGGTCATGAACTCGGTACCGCGGTCCGCGCCGTGGTACCGCCGCCACCCGGCCAACGCTTCCTCCAGCCTGCGGAGATGCGCCGTCCGGTCCCCGCGGGCACCGGCGACCAGGCCCTGCACGCGCGCCATCCGCGGAACGAGCGACCACGGCCGGTCGTGCGGCCCGATCTCCTCCTCGGCGGTCCGTCGCAGCTCCGCCTCTGCCTCCTCGGCGAGGCCCTGCGCGGCGAGGGCCTCCGCCATGGCCAGCCGGGCCGCGGGGCGGCTGAACCCGTGCGTCGGGAACGCGAGCGCGTCGCCCAGCATCGTCGCGGCGTCGACGTACCGGTCCGCGGCCAGCGCGACCATCCCTGCATCGTGGCGGGCCGTGCCGACGTGGTCCGGGGTGTCCATCCGCTCGGCCATCACCAGCTGTGTGAACGCCACGCGGCGCGCCTCGTCGTGTCGCCCGAGGTGCCCGAGCAGGTACGCCAGCGCGGACAGGCAGGGCTGCTCGAGCACGGCGATGCCGCGGGTCGTGTCCACCGCGGCCTCGGTCTGTGCCAGCGCCCCCTCGACGTCGCCGCCCGCGCTCAGCGCGCTCGCCGCGTTGACCCGGATCGCGTAGGCCAGGTCCGGGCGCCGTGCCCGCGCCGCCGCCGAGCCGCCCCGGTCGGCGACGGCCGTGCACTCGTCGAAGCGCCCGAGGCGGATCACGGTCATCAACCGGACGTTCTCGATCTCCGCGACGGTGGCGTCGTCCGGCTCCGGCACCAGCGCGGACGCCTGTTCCAACAGCTCCTCCGCGCGCCGGGGATCGGCGGCGCTCGACTCACCCCACGCCTGGCCGAGCAGCACGTCGACGCGCAGCCGGACCGGCGCGTCCGCGCGAAGCGACGCGGCCGCCCGCCGGTAGGCCTCCAGCGACGCCGACGGACGGCAGACGACCGTGCGCAGGACCGTTCCACGCCGGCACCACGCGGCCGCCAGCTCGTCGGGTTCGAGCAGGTCCAGCGCGAGCCTCCACTCGCGCTCGAACTCCTCGGACCGGCCGCTCCATCCGTGGACCTCGGCCAGCTCCAGATGCAGGTCGCCCGCGTCCGGTCGGCAGCGGACGGCCTCGCCCCAGAACCCGGCGGCCTCGGGCAGCGCGCCCAGCGTGCGGGCGTGCCGGGCAGCGCGCTCCCAGCGGGGTCCGGCGAGATCGTCGCGGCCCGCCGCACGCAGGTGCCCGGCCACCTCCGCGGCGACGGCGTCCGGGTCGGCCCCGGGGTCGTCGGCGGCGGCCCGCTCGATCGCCGTCCCGGCCCGCAGGTGGCTGCGGCACGCGTCGCGTCGCTCGGCGCGGGTGGCCTCGGCGAGCAGGGCGTGCCGGAACCGCAGCGACCCGGACGCGCGGTTCAGCAGCCCGGTGTCCAGCACCAGCTGCTCGGTCCCGTCCGGCACGCCGAGCGCGGCGATCTCCGGCGCGGTCAGCGCGCGCCCGGCGGCGGCGACGCACTCGAGCAGCTCACGTCCCGGGTGGTCCAGCGTGCCCAGCACCGCGCGGACGGCCGCCCGCAGCGTCGGCGGCGGGTCGGAGAGCCCCGCGGCCAGCGCCCGGGCACTCTCCACCGCGAGCAGCGGGTTGCCCTCCGCGGCACGGACCGCGCGACCGACGTCGTCCTCGTCCAGTGCGGCGGACGCCCGTGCGACCTCGGCCAGCGCGGCGTCGTCCATCGGGCCGAGATCGATCTCGCCGACGTCGACACCCCGGCCGCCGACGTCGGCCAGCAGGGCGTCCGCCTCCGGGCGGGCCGGCCGGTCGCGGCGGGTCAGCAGGAACAGCACCGGGAGCGCGGCCAGCCTCCGTCCGATGTGGGCACAGAGCGCCATGCTGGCCCGGTCGGCACGGTGCACGTCCTCCGCGACGAGCAGCACCGGGCGCCCGGACGCGGCCCACTCGACGAGCCGCAGCACGGCGTCGGACACCCGCAGCCGCTCCAGCTCCGGCGCCGCGACCGGGGCGGGCACGTCGGCGCGCCCGAGCGCGTTCGCCAGGTCGGGCGCGAGCCTGCCGAGCTCGGCGGGCCAGCGGGTGCCGTCCGGTGGCGGCGCGACGACGTGGACGAGCTCGCGGGCGAGCTCCTGCCACATCGCGAGCGGCGCAGGGTCCCCGACGTCGACCCCGGCACCGACGGCGACCCGGGCACCCGCGTTGTCCGCCCGCCGGGCCAGCTCGGTCACCAGCCGCGTCTTGCCGATGCCGCCCTCGCCGGTCACGACGACCACCCGGCCACGACCCGCCCGCGCCTCCGACCAGGCGTCGGTCAGCGCTCGCAACTCCGCGGCCCGTCCGAACAGCGGGCGCCGCGGTGGACCGGTCCCGGTGCCGGCCTGTTCGGGGTGGCGCAGCGCGGCGAGCGCGGACCGGGTCGGTGGGGCGGGCGGGACGCCGAGTTCGTCGTGCAGCCGACGGACCAGCTCCCGGCCGACGACGACGGCGCCCGCCCGATCCCCGGCCGCGGCCAGCCGTCGCATCAGGGCGCAGTGCGCGGGCTCGTCCAGAGGGGTGAGCGAGCAGCGGGCGCGGCTGTGCGCGGCCGCCGCGGACGGGTCGGACGCCGCCTCCGCGTCGTCGGCGAGCGCGTCCAGACGGCGCACCAGGCGGTTCCGGTGCTCGTCGCGGGCGCGGGCCGCCCAGTCCTGCGGCCATCCGGCGAGCAGCTCCGGGCCACCGGGGTCCGGCTCGTCGACGTCGGTGGCGACCCGAGACGCGTCCAGACCGACGTCGGTGCGGGTGGTGACCACGGTGTCGGCGCCGACGGCCCTGCGCAGCCCCCACACGGCCGTCCGCAGGTTCGCCCGCGCGACGCCGTCCGCCGCGTCCGGCCAGAAGCACGACGCCAGCGCATCGCGATGGTGCGGTCCGGGATGCAGGACGAGGTAGGCGAGCAGGCGTCGCAGCGGCGCCGTCAGCTCGATGGGCTCCCCGTCACGCTCGGCCGACGGCTCGCCGAGCAGCCGCACCCGCAGCATCGGGGCACGGTAGACCCGTCAGCGGTGCATCCGGGAGGTTCCGGACACGGGTACGTCCGGCTCCCCGCTCGGATTGGCCCGAACGGTCGTGACCCACGCTGGGTTGACGGTCCGGTGGACGGGCGCCGGTGACCGTCGTCCCCGACGCCGCCCGCGGTGGGCGGCCGGGAAGGGACGGAATCATGGACGAGGGAATGCTCAACGAGCTGCTGGGCCGGTTCGTCACCGACCTCGGCGCGACGATCGGAGCCGGCGGCATCGTCGTCGGGCACCGGCTGGGTCTGTACCGGGCGCTGGCCGAGGGCCCGGCGACACCGGAGCAGCTGGCGCGCAGGACCGGGACCGACACCCGGTACGTGACCGAGTGGTGCTACGGGCAGGCGGCCGGAGGGTACGTCGAGCGCGACGCGGACGCCTCGACGTTCTCGCTGAGCGAGGAGCAGGCGTTCGCGCTGACCGACCCGTCCGGGCCGCTCTACCTGCCCGGCGCGTTCGTGCTGGCCCTCGGCACCCTGCGGGCCGAGCCGCAGATCACCGAGGCGTACCGCACCGGCGCCGGGATGGGCTGGCACGAGCACCACGAGGACGTGTTCACCGGGTGCGAGATGTTCTTCCGGCCGGGCTATCTGGCCAACCTGGTGGCGACCTGGATCCCGGCGCTGGACGGCGTCGGCGAGAAGCTCGCCGCGGGCGGGCGGGTCGCCGACATCGGGTGCGGCCTCGGCGCGTCGACGGTGCTGATGGCCGAGGCCTACCCGCGCACCACGGTCACCGGCTCGGACTACCACGAGGGGTCGATCGAGATCGCCCGCAAGCGTGCCGCCGACGCTGGCGTCAGCGCGAACACCCGCTTCGAGGTCGCTCCGGCCGACGGATTCTCCGGAAGCGGCTACGACCTCGTCGCGACGTTCGACTGCCTGCACGACATGGGCGACCCGTCGTCGACCGCCCAGCACGTCCGGCGGGCGATCGCCGACGACGGCACGTGGCTGATCGTCGAGCCGATCGCCGCCGACACCGCGGCGGACAACATGAACCCGGTCGGCCGCGTCTACTACGGCTTCTCCGGCTACCTGTGCGTGCCGAACGCGAAGTCGCAGTCCGGCGGGTACGCGCTCGGCGCGCAGGCGGGCGAGGCGGCGATCCGCGACATCGTCACGGCAGCCGGGTTCACCCGCTTCGAGCGGGCGAGCGAGACGCCGTTCAACGCCGTGTTCGCGGCGCGGCCGTAGGTCCGATGAGTTCCCGGTCCCGGTGGCGTCTGTAGGAGCAACAGCCCACCGAGACCAGGAGCCACCCCTATGGACACCACCGCCACCACCGGCCAGTACGTCGACGTCAACGGCATCAGCCTCTGGGTCGAGACCCACGGGACCGGACGGCCGATGATCCTGCTGCACGGCGGGATGATGTCCGGCGAGTCGTTCGGACCGCTGCTGCCCGCGCTGACCGCGGACCACCAGGTCATCACCGTCGACCTCCAGGCACACGGCCGCACCGCCGACATCGACCGCCCGCTCACGCTGGAGGCGATGGCCGACGACATCGCCGCGCTGATCGCCCACCTCGGCCTCGACCACCCGGACCTGGTCGGCTACTCGCTCGGCGGTGGCGTCGCGCTGCACGTCGCGGCGAAGCACCCGGACGCGGTCGGCCGGCTCGTGCTGACGTCGGTCTTCACCCGGTCCGACGCGCTGGACCCGGAGATCCGGGCCCAGCAGGGCCAGGTCAGCGGCGCCGCCGCCGAGTTCATGACCGAGACGCCGATGTACGAGCTGTACCAGCGTGTCGCACCCCGACCCGAGGACTTCCCACGACTGCTGGACAAGCTCGGCGAGTGGATGTCCCACGACCTCGACCTCACCGAGGTGGTCCGCGGCCTGCGGGTGCCGACGCTGATCATGGCCGCGGACGCCGACATGGCGCCGGTGAGCCACTTCGCCGACGTGTTCGCGCTGCTCGGCGGCGGCCTGCGCGACGGCGGCTGGGACCGTTCCGGACGTCCGGCCGGTGGGCACGCGCTGGCGATCGTCCCCGGCGCCACCCACTACGACATCACCGAGTCGCCGCTCTACGCCGCGACGGTCCTTGCGTTCCTCGAGAGCTAGTGCCCCGTCAAGGAACGTCGGTGCCGAAATCGGCGGATCCAGGCGTTCGCCGGCAAGGCGCCGGCCGGGCCTCGTACCGGGCGTACTCGGCCCGGTCGGCAACGCCGCCGGCGGGCGCCTGGGCCGCCGAGTTCCGTGCCGAACGTTTCTGGACGGGGCACTAATTGCGCCAGCGCCCGTACGAGGTCGCGACACCGTCCGCGGTGAGCAGGCACGGGTTCTCCGCGGACGGCACCTGTGGCCACCCGGCGGGCGAGTCCTCCCAGGTCTCGCCACGGCCGTAGGGCGCGAGGTCGAGCACGCCGTTGACGAACGCGAGGCGGTCGATCCCGCGGGCGGTGGTGGCGTAGGAGCGGTACACGTCGTTCCCGTCGCGCAGGAACACCGAGAGCGCGAACCCCGACCCGGCACCGGTGTCGTCGGCGAACGTCGTGCCGCGCGAGCACGCGTAGGGCATCGTCCAGCCCTTGCGCTCCCGGTAGGCGGCGAACCGGTCGAGGTCCATCTCGGTCACGTGCATCCAGCGCACGCCGTGCTCGGCGAGCAGCGTCGGCGCGTGGGCGGGGACGCTGTCCGAGAAGTACGTGCAGCCCGAGCAGTAGTGATCCGGTCCGATGTCCATGAACTGGTAGGTGACCAGCACGTCGTGGCCGTCGAACAGCCCGGCGAGCGTGCGCGGGCCGTCCGGCGTGGTGAACGTGTAGGTGTCCGGGAACGGCGTCATCGGCAGCCTGCGCCGGCGGGCGGCGAGCGCGTCCAGAGCGCGGGTCGCCTCCTTCTCCGCGACCAGCAGGTCGTCGCGGGCGGTCTGCCAGACATCGGGTTCGACGATCTCGGGTCGGGTCATGGCTCCTCCTCCAGGTGCGTCGTGAGCCGGTCCAACGGGCCGTCCCAGTCGCGGGCCAGCGCGGCGAGGAACCGCTGCGCGACCTGCATCGGGGAGGACCGGAGCCGGTAGCGGATCCGGCGTCCCTCGCCGGGCTCCGCTTCGACCAGGCCGGCGTCGGCCAGCCGGGTCAGGTGCTTGGTGATCGCCTGCCGGGTGATCGGCAGGCGGGCGGCGAGGTCGGTGGCCGTGGCCGGGCCGCCGGTCGCCAGAGCCGCGAGCAGCGCCCGGCGACTCGGGTCGGCGAGCGCGACGAACACCCGCTCGGCGACCTGTTCGTCCTCGGTCATGCCGCCAGGGCGTCCACGAGCTCGCCGAGCTCGCGGCCCCACCCCTCGACGTGCCCGTCGTACGCGGTGCGGTGGTGGGCGCCGTCCAGCTGCGCGAACCCGGTCTCGACGACGGTGAGCAGCGTCCCCTCCCCGTCCGCGACGAGTGTGAACTCGACGTAGCTGCGACGCGGGTCGCCGGACGGCACGCCGTCCATGGGCCAGGTGAACGCGAACAGGTGCGGAGGCTCGACGCGCTCCACCCTCAGCTCGGCGTCCTTGCCGACGTCGGTCCACATCAGACGGGCGGCGCCTCCGGGGCGCAGGTCGATCTCGGCGCGGTCGCCGAACCACGACGCCAGCCCTTCGGCCGTGGTGAGGGCGTCCCACACGACCTCCGGTGCGCGACCGATCCGCACCGTCCGCTCGATCCGGTCCGGGAACCCCATGCCGCCTCCCTGTCGCAACTGAACGGTTGCAACGTTAGTCGCAACCGATGAGTTGCGTCAACCGAGAGGTTCGACGGCCCTAGCGCGAGATCAGCGAGAGCGTCCGGATCGGGGCCGTATGCGGCGCCGGACCGGACCGCGTTGCCGATCACCACGCGGGCGAGCGTCGGTCCCGGCCTTGTCAGGCCCGGTGGAGTCGCTCGTCGAGCAGTGCGCGCAGCGGCGCGAGGTCACCGTCGAACG
This sequence comes from Pseudonocardia endophytica, assembly GCF_004339565.1. GTDB lineage: Bacteria > Actinomycetota > Actinomycetes > Mycobacteriales > Pseudonocardiaceae > Pseudonocardia > Pseudonocardia endophytica. The sequence goes on along the minus strand of NZ_SMFZ01000002.1, from coordinate 3,334,887 downwards.
CCGCGCGGGCGGCAGCGCGGTTGCGCTCGCGGTCCAGGCCGTCCCAGTCCAGGGACCAGCCGGCAGTACGGACGAGCTGTGCCGTGAACGCGCGGATCGTGCGCCCGTTGACCTCCCGGAACGGGTGCAGCCATACGAGATCCGTCATCAGTCCGGTCGCGGCGCTCAGGACGTCCGAGCGACCGAGTTCGCGCAGGTGGACCGGATCGGTGCGGTCGTCGAACAGCGTCGAGGCCCGCGTCTCGATCTCCTCGGGTGCGCAGAACATGTTGCCGCCCTTGCCCATCCGGACGGTCCGGATCTTGCCGGCGAACGGGTAGACGTCACCGGCGATGAACCAGTGCATGTGCTGGAGGTGCGGGAGGTCGTAGCCGCCGGGGATCGGCTTCTTCGCGACGTCCCGGATGCGCACGGTCGTCGCGGCCGCCTCAGCCGCGGCCAGCGCAGCCGGATCAGTCATCTTCAGGCGGTTGCGGAGTACCCCGTGTTCGAGGTCGAGATCCGGGTCCCAGGTCACGCCGTGTAGTGCGCCACGATCTGGGCGATGGCCCCATCGGTGGTCAACTCGCCCGCACAGACCGCCTCGATCACCGACATGCCGAACGCATCTGGCTCCAGACCCTCGGCGCGCACGGACCCCAGCGCACTGCGCGCAGCCTGGTCCAGCGTCCGAGCAGCCGGGTCGGCGGCGGCACCGTAGTGGTCCAGCGACACCACGCTCACCTCGATCCGTCGTCGGCGTCCGGGGACACGGTACCGCAGCTCAGGTCCTGCAGCGGTCAGCGGAGTAGAGGTGCGAGTCGGGGAACGCCGTCGCAGCCAGCGCCTCCCCCACGATGATCACGGCGGTGCGCTGGATCCCGGACTCGTCGACGGCCTTCGGCATCTGCTCCAGGGTCCCGCGCAGGACGGCCTCGTGGGCCCGCGACACGTGCGCGACGACGGCGGCCGGACAGTCGGCACCGTAGGACGGGACGAGCGCGTCGACGACCTCGCGGATCCGGTGCACGGCCAGATGCAGCACGACGGTCCCGCCGGCCTTCCCGAGCTCGGCCAGCTTTTCGTGGTCGGGCATCGGCGTGGCCCGGGCGGCGATCCGGGTGAGCGTCACGGTCTGCGCGACGGTCGGGACGGTCAGCTCCCGGCCGAGCGCGGCGGCCGCGGCGGCGTAGGCCGGGACACCGGGGCACACGTCGTAGGGCACGCCCTCGGCGTCGAGGCGCCGCATCTGCTCGGCCATCGCGGAGAACACCGACGGGTCGCCGGACGCCAGTCGCGCGACGTCGAGCCCGTGCCGGTGTGCGCGGACCATCTCCTCGACGATCTCGTCGAGCGTCATCAGCGCCGTGTCCACCGTGCGCGCACCCGGCGGGCAGAGGTCGAGCATCTCCGGCGGCACGAGGCTCCCGGCGTACAGGCAGACCGGCGCGGCGGCAATGATGTCCCTGGCGCGCAACGTGAGCAGGTCAACCGCCCCGGGTCCGGCGCCGACGAAGTGGACGGTCATCGGTTCAGGCTCCAGATCGTCACCGGCATCGACTGCCTCCATCCGTGGAATCCGCCGACCGGCTCGGCCCGGCCGACCTGGACGCGCACGAGCGTCCCGCCGTGGCGGGCGTGCGCGGCGGCGAGTACCGCCTCGGTCTGCACGGTCACCGCGTTCGCGACGACGCGGGCTCCGGTCGCGAGCACACGGTCCAGCACGCCGTCGCGGGTCAGGCCGCCGCCGACGAACACGGCGTCCGGTGTGTCGAGCCCGTCGAGCGCCTCCGGCACCGAGCCGACGACGACCCGCAGCCCGGGCACGCCGAGTGCCGCGGCGTTCGCCGTGATCCGTTCCGCTCGGACGGCCCTGGCCTCGACGGCGACGGCGCGGCACGTCCGGTGCGCGCGCATCCATTCGATCCCGATGCTGCCGGACCCGGCACCGACGTCCCACAGCAGCTCGCCGGGTCGGGGCGCGAGATGGGCGAGCGTCACGGCGCGGATCTCGCGCTTGGTGAGCTGCCCGTCGGAGTCGTACGCGTCGTCCGGCAGTCCCGGTGACTCGCCCAGCAGCCGCGCGTCCGGCTCGGCCACGCAGTCCAGCGCGACGACGTTCAGCGCCGCAGAGGGTCCGCTCCAGCCCCCCGCCGTCCCGCGCACGACCCGCTCGTCGGGGCCGCCGAGATTCTCCAACACGCTCATCCGCGACGGACCGAACCCGTGCCGGGACACCAGCTTCGCGATCTCCGCCGGCGAGTCCTCTCCCGAGCTCAGTACGAGTACGCGCACGCCAGGTGCGAGCCGCCGGACCAGCGCGTCGACCGGACGCCCGACGACGCTGACGGTCTCGACGCCGTCCAGGGCCCACCCGAGCCGAGCGCAGGCCAGGCTCGACGACGACGGGTGCGGGATCACCTGCAGCCGCTCGGCTCCGGCGACCCGGACGAGCGTCGTCCCGATCCCGAAGAACATCGGGTCGCCGCTGGCCAGCACGACCACGCGACGTCCGTCCAGCTCGTCGAGGATGTCGGGGACGGCCGGGACCAACGGCGACGGCCAGGCCCGGCGCGCACCGGTCACGTCGCCCGGGAGCAGGTCCAGCTGACGCGGCCCACCGAGCACGACGTCGGCCGCGACCAGCGCGTCCCGAGCGGTTCCGGTCAGGCCCGCCCACCCGTCCGTCCCGATCCCGACGACCACGATCGGCGGACGCTCAGCCACGGGTGATCCACCGTCGTGGAGCCGGGCGTTCGGTGAGCGAACGACCTGCGCCGCAGCCGTCGATCACCGGCCCCGTGGAGGCAGGCCGCGACGGGGTGATCGGTGAGTGCGGAGCGATCCGGCCATCACGCGTACGGATCGCTCCGGAGTCTCCGATCATGACGTCTCACCGGTCTTGTCGGTCACCCCGGCGCTGTCGAACGTCGCGACGTCGGCGAGAGCGCGGGCCGCGCCATGGAGGAGCGGCAGGGCCAGCAGCGCACCGGTGCCCTCGCCGAGCCGCATCTCCATGTCCAGCAACGGCTCCAGACCGAGGAACGACGACGCGAGCGCACTGCCCGGCTCGACCGACCGGTGCCCGGCGATGCAGTATCCGACGGCGTTCGGAGCCAGCCCGGCCGCGACGATCGCGGCGGCACCGGCACTCACGCCGTCGAGCAGCACGGGCACGCGCAGCGCGGCGGCGCCGAGCACGAGACCGGCCAGGCCCGCGTGCTCGAGGCCCCCGACGGCGGCCAGCGCGCCGAGTGGATCGGCAGGCCCCGGGTGGTGCAGCGCGAGTGCCCGGCGCACGACGTCGGTCTTGCCGGCCAGCGTCTCGTCGTCGATCCCGGTGCCGCGCCCGGTCACGTCGGCCGGGTCGGCGCCGGTGAACGCGCAGATCAGCCCCGTGGCGGCGGTCGTGTTCGCGATGCCCATGTCGCCGGTGAGCAGGCAGCGGTTCCCGGCCGCGACGAGGTCCCTTGCCACCTCGATGCCCACCTCGACGGCGTGCTGGGCCTGGGAACGGGTCATCGCGGGACCGGTGGTCATGTCCGCGGTACCCGGCGCGACCTTGCGCGGCAGCAGGCCGGGCACCGGATCGAGATGGGCGGCCACGCCGACGTCGACGACCTGCACCTCCACGCCGAGCTGCCGTGCGAACGCGTTCACGACGGCGCCGCCTGCGGTGAAGTTCGCGACCATCTGTGCCGTGACCTCCTGCGGCCACGGTGTGACGCCCTGCGCGTGCACGCCGTGGTCCCCGGCGAACACGGCGACGGCTGCGGGCTCCGGTACCGGCGGAGGGCAGGCCCCGGCGATCGCGGACAGCGTCGCGGCCAGGTCCTCGACCCGGCCGAGCGAGCCGCGCGGCTTGGTCATCCGGTCCAGCCGCTCGCGGGCCGCGTCCCGTGCCTCGGCGGACGGCGGCACGATCTCCCGGAGCGTCGAGTCCAGCAGATCCATCGGTTCCTCCCCGGGCAGCGCGCGCCGCCCCCACCGCTCGTCGTGCACGGCCCACTCCAGCGGACGCCGCCGGGCCCACCCGGCGCCGGCCAGCTCCGGCTCGTCCGGGAACTCGTCGACGTGCCCGACACACAGGTACGCGACGACGTCGACGTGCGCCGGGATGCCGAGCATGCCGCGCAGCTCGGCCAGGCCGTCGTCGTCGAAGAAACTGACCCACCCGACGCCGAGCCCCTCGGCGCGCGCGGCCAGCCACAGGTTCTGCACGGCCGAGACGGCGGAGCGCTCGGCCATCTCCGGGCGGGCGAAGCGGCCGAGCGTGTGCCGGCCGCCACGCGTCGGATCCGAGGTCACGACGACGTTCAGCGGCGTCTCGAGGATCGCCTCGGTGCGGATGGCCCGCAGCGCCGACGCGCGCGCCGCGGGCAGGGAGGCGGCGTACCGGTCCCGATGCGCAGCGGCGAGGGCCTGGACACCCGCGCGGACGGCCCGGTCACGGACGAGCAGCACGTCCCACGGCTGCGAGAAGCCCACGCTCGGGGCGGCGTGCGCGGCCCAGAGCACGCGTCGCAGCACGGCGTCGTCGACGGGCACGTCCGGCCGGAAGCCGGTGCGCACGTCGCGGCGGGCGTGCACGACGTCGTAGAAGCCGTCCAGCGGACCTGCCTCCACGAACCCTCCTCGTCGTCGACCCCGACCGAGGACTCGACCACGGGGCGCACGCGGGGGTCAACGCGGCGGGCGGAACTCACACGTCAGTCCGGAGGGACCAGGCGCCCGTACAGGCGCCACCCGGCCGTCGTCGGCTCCCAGTGCAGGTACGGGGTCGGGTCGGGGTCGATGCGCTCCATCGCGGCCCACAGGACCTGCTGGGTGCGCAGGATCTGCAGGACGCGGGCGAGGACACCGTCGAGGGTCGAGGTCATGCGTCCACCGTCCGGCACCGGGCGACGAACCGGAATCGGCAGGAACGACACAGTACAGCGAGATCCTGCCACCCGGCGATCGATTAGCGTGGCGAACGTGCTCCCCGACTCCCCCACCGGCGGCCCGCTGGACGGCGTGCTCGTCGCCGACTTCTCCCGGGTACTGGCCGGCCCGTACGCGACGATGGTGCTCGCCGACCTCGGCGCCACCGTGATCAAGGTGGAGGGACCGGGCGGCGACGACACCCGCACCTGGAAGCCGCCGGTGCGCGACGATGTCGCGACCTACTATCTGTCGATCAACCGCAACAAGCGCTCGATCGTGCTGGACCTGAAGGACCCCGACGACCTCGCCGACGCGAAGCGCCTGGCCGCCCGGGCCGACGTGATGATCGAGAACATGAAGCCGGGCGGGATGGTCCGCTTCGGACTCGACCACCCGTCCGTCGCGGCGACGAACCCGTCGGTCGTCTACTGCTCGATCTCCGGGTTCGGCACCCGCGGCGGAGCCCACCTGCCGGGCTACGACCTGCTCGCCCAGGCCACGTCCGGGCTGATGAGCCTCACCGGCGACGCCGACGGGAAGCCGTTCCGGGTCGGCGCCGCCATGTTCGACGTGCTCACCGGCCTGCACGCGGCCGTCGCGATCCTCGCCGCGCTGCGCCACCGGGAGGCGACCGGCGAGGGCCAGCTGCTGGAGACGAACCTGCTGTCCACCGCGCTCGCCTGCCTGGTCAACCAGACCGAGGCGTACGTCGGCGCCGGCGTGGTCCCGCAGCGGATGGGCAACGCACACCCGAGCGTGTTCCCGTACGAGCCGATGCCGACCGCGGACGGCGAACTGATCGTGATCGCCGCGAACGACGGCCAGTTCCGCAAGCTGTGCACGGTGCTCGGCGACCCCGCGATGGCCGAGGACCCGCGGTTCGCCACGATGTCCGGCCGCGTCGAGCACCGGGTGGAGATCAAGGACCGGCTGCTGGCCCGGCTCGCCACCCGCACGACGCGCGAGTGGTTCCAGGCGATCACCGACGTCGGGATCCCCTGTGGACCGATCAACTCGATCGAGGGCGGCGTCGAGCTGGCCCGCGAGCTGGGACTGGAGCCGGTCGCGACGGCCGCCGACGACGCCGCCGTGCCGACCGTGCGCAGTCCCGTCGACTTCTCCGCGACACCGCCCACCTACCGGCGCTCGCCCCCGCGGCTCGGGGCCGACGGCGACGAGGTCCGGGCCTGGCTCCAGAACGGGTAGCGCAACTATCCACTCTCGGATAGTCTAACTATCCATGACGGTCGAACGCACGACACACGACACGAGCAGCGGCGGCGACATCGTCGTCTTCCTGATCGGGATGCGGATCAACAAGCCGTGGCGCCCTGACGCCTGGTGGCCGGTCGCGTCGGCGATGCCGCGGATGCTGCGCGAGCTGGCGCAGGACCCGGACTCCGGCCTGCTCGGCTACCGCCTGGCGATGAGCAAGGACGGGCCGATCGTGATCCAGTACTGGCGCGACGTCGAGTCGCTGTACGGGTACGCCTCGGACCCGGACCGGCAGCACCGTCCGGCGTGGACGGAGTTCTTCCGGCGGGCGAAGAGGATCCCGGGAGCGGTCGGGATCTGGCACGAGACCTACCACGTGTCGGCCAGCGAGAGCGTCTACGGCGACATGCCGGAGCTGGGTCTCGCCGCCGCCGTCGGCCGCGTCCCGGTCGGCCGTGGGACCGACCGGGCGCGGCAGCGGATGGCGTCCTGAGGCGGGACTCAGAACACCCTGCGGGCCAACGGGATCCGACGCAGCAGCCAGGCTGCTGACCAGCAGACCGGGATGCCGACGGCCAGCAGGATCAGCGCCTTGACCGCGGCCGGTGCGGCGAACCCGCCGAGCGCGACGCCGAGCCACACCAGGATCGGTGCGTGCAGCACGTACACGGCGAACGCCTGACCGGACAGGAACGTCCACACCGGACCGTCACGGTCCAGCAGCTGGCGGAACAGCACCAGCACGACGACCATCGTCGTGGCCGCGAAGACCCCTCCGCACACCGCGGCCACCAACGACGTCACCGAGCCGCCACCCGACGCCGCCGGACCGCCGGCCAGCTGCACCGCGAGCTGGCCGACGATCGTGCCGAGCGCGATCGGTGCGCAGGTCCAGGCCGTCCGCACCCGCAGCGTCCGCAGCCACTGCCTGCGGGCGGCCAGCAGTCCGACCACGAACGCGCCCGCGTACTGCGGCAGGTAGCTCGGCGACGGCAGCCCGACGACGGTCCAGTAGCTACCGTTCGGCGTCCCGATCATCCAGACCCAGGACACGACGCCGAGCGCAAGCCCGAGCCCGAGCACCACGCCGATGCCCGGCGTCCGGCCGATGCGCGTCTCGCCCACACCCGCCCCGAACGCCCGAACCGCCGCGTAGACCAGCGAGAACACCAGCAGCACGAGCACGAACCACAGCGGGCCCGAGTCGAAGTAGCGGACCATGTACGTCGGGAAGTCGGTCCCGGTCGCCTGTCCCCCGCCGTCGGCCCACCCCGGGTACCGGAAGATCGGCGACAGGACGAGCGCGAACAGCACGTACGGAACCCCCAGCCGTAGCAGCCGTCCCCGCACGAAGCCACCAGCGCCGTGCCGGTCCACCGCCGACGGCGCGAAGTAGCCCGCGATCAGGAAGAACAGACCCATGAACCAGGACTGGTTCACCGCGACCAGCGCGTCGAGCGCCACCGAACTGCCGTCGCGGGGCTGCTCCCAGTACGGCCAGAGCGGAAGGTCCGAGTAGGTCAGCGCGGCGTGGTGGGCCAGCACCAGCACGGTCAGCCAGACCCGCACGTTGTCCAGCCACGCCGTCCGCGACGCCCGTGGCGGCGTGGTCGTCGGTCGCGGCGCGGTCGCCGCTCCCCCGGTCTCGATCACTGTCATCTCTCCCCCCGTTCGTCCGGGTGCTACCCGGGTCCGCGGACGGCCGCGACGACCAGGTCCGCGAGCTGCGCTGCGTGCGCCATCAGGTCGTGCTCCGGGTGGACGGCCCAGTAGCCGAACATCGCGTCCAGCGACGCCTGGACGGTCACCGCCATCACCCGGTGGTCGAACTCGCGCGCGGCCCCCTGCTCGACGGCGGCCGCGTACATGTACTCGAGCCCCTCGTAGAGCGCCTCGTTGTCCCGCGCCGTGTAGCGCAGCGAGCCGTCCTTCGTGCGCAGATGCGTGACGATCTCCCCGACGGCGAGGATCTCGTCGCGATGGGTCATCCCGTCGTGGGCGACCGAGAGGATGTGCTCGCGGATCATGTCGAGCGCCGACAGCCCCTCCAGCTTCGGGACGACCCGCTCCGCGATGCCGGTGTAGACCCGCTCCACGCAGGCCTCCATCAGCTCCTCCTTGCCGGAGAAGTGGTACGAGATCACGCCCTTCGACACCCCCGCCGTCCGCGCGATCGCGGCGAGCGACGCCGCCCCGAAGCCCTGCCCGGCCACGGTGGCGACGGCCGCGTCGACGATCTGGCGCCGCCGGGCCTGTTCGATGAACGTCGACCCCTTCTGGCCGTCCGTCCCGGAATCTGACCGCACGGCCAGAAACCTAGCCAGATGGCCAACGGCGGTCAAGGGGATCCCGAGTTGCGCAACGCCGCCGGACGCCGGTCCGCACGGCGACGCTCGGGGTGGCCGCCGCGCTGTTCCCGTTCCTCCTGCTCGTGCTCGTCGCCGTCGTCGCGTGGTTCCGTCGCTACCGGACGGTGGAGCTGGTCACGCGGTTCCGTCCCGCCGCGGCCCGGTGACAGGTGGCGGGACGTGCGCCCGCACCGGGGGCGGGTCGCCGTCGAAGCGCTCGAGCTGCACGGCGCAGAGCTGCCCGGTGCACCCCTGGGCCAGCTTCGACGAGCCGGCGTCGCGGGTGACGACGTTCGGGTTCCCGTGCCGGCACGTGCCGTCCGGTTCCGGGTCCCACCAGGCACCGGTCGGCAGCTGCACGACGCCGGCGCGGATCTCGTCGGTGACGCGGGCGGTGGCCAGTGCGGCGCCACGGTCGTTGGCCATGCGGACGACGTCGCCGTCGGTGATCCCGCGCGCGGCGGCGTCGTCCGGGTGCATGCGCAGCACCTCGCGGCCCCCGCGTTTGGCCCCCCGGCTGTGCGCTCCGAAGTCGAGCTGGGAGTGCAGGCGGGTCGACGGCTGGTTCGCCACCAGCCACAACGGGTGCCGGGCGTCCGGGCGTTCGACGGGCTCGAGCCACGCCGGGTGGCCGGGGCAGTCGTCGTAACCGAACCCGGCGATCGTCGACGACGCGATCTCGATCAGGCCGGACGGTGTCGGCAGCCGGTGCCCCTCCGGGTCGGCGCGGAACCGGGCCAGCACTCCGCCGTCGTCCGGGCCCGGCGGGAGCTCGAGCTCCCCGGCCGCCCAGAAGTCGTCGAAGTCGGGGGCGGGGTCGCCGCGGTCGACGAGCGCCTTCTGGGTGCGCAGGTACAGGTGCCCGAGCCACTCGCGCGCGGTGCGCCCCTCGGTGAACTCGCGGGCGTGGCCCAGGCGTTCGGCGAGCTCGGTGAAGATCGCGTAGTCGTCGCGGGAGCCGCCGACCGGAGCGGACAGCGGCTTCATCGCGACCAGCAGCGGATCGGATCCGGACGCGCCGATGTCCTCGCGCTCCAGCGTCGTCGTGGACGGGAGCACGACGTCGGCGTGCCGGGCGGTGGCCGTCCAGAACGGCTCGTGCACGACGAACGTGTCCAGGCGGCCGACCGCGCGTCGTAGCCGGTTGAGGTCCTGGTGGTGGTGGAACGGGTTGCCGCCGATCCAGTACGCGAGGCGCACGTGCGGGTAGGTGCGACGCTCGCCGTTGTAGTCGTAGGGCTCGCCGGGGTGCAGCAGCATGTCCGCGACGCGCGCGACGGGGATGTACTCGCGTACCGGGTTCGGCGTGCGCTTGAGCGTCGGCACCGGCACCGCGTTGCGCGGGCGCCCGTAGTGCCCGAGCGAGCCGAGACCGTAGCAGAACCCGCCGCCGGGCAGCCCGATCTGCCCGAGCACGGCGGCCAGCGCCATGCCGCCCCAGACCGGCTGCTCGCCGTGCTCGGCACGCTGCAACGACTGCGCGCACGTCACGAGCGTGCGCCCGGTTCCGAGGCGGGCGGCGAGCTCGCGGATCGTCGCGGCGTCGATGCCGGTGATCACGGCGGCCCACTCGGGGGTCCTGGAGGCGAGGTACGGCTCGAGCGTCTCCCAGCCGGCGCAGTGCGTCGCGAGGAACTCCCGGTCGTGCCGTCCGGCCGCGACGACCTCGTGCATCAGCGCCAGCATCAGCGCGACGTCCGTGCCCGGCTCGATGGGCAGCCACTGGGCGTCGACGTCGTCCGGGAGGTCCGGCCTCAGCGGACTGACCAGCACGAACCGTGTGCCGCGGGCCCGTGCCGACCGCATCGCACCGCGTTCGACGTGCCTGCTGACGCCACCGGACGCGACGGTCGAGTTCTTCAGCGCCATGCCGCCGAACGCGAGCACCGTGTCGGTGTGCGCGGCGACCTGGTCCCAGCTCACCGAGTAGCGGGTGACGGCGTCGAACCCGCCCAGGATCCGCGGCAGGATCACCTCGGCGGCGCCGCCGGAGTACGTGTTGACCGACTGCGTGTAGCCGCCGGTGACGGCCAGGAAGCGGTGCAGCTGGCCCTGCGCGTGGTGGAAGCGCCCGGCGCTCGCCCAGCCGTAGCTGCCGCCGTAGATCGCGGCGTCCCCGTGGTCGGTGCGGACGCGGGACAGCTCGCCCGCCAGGCGGTCCAGCACCTCGTCCCAGCCGACCTCGACGTACTCATCGGTGCCGCGGCGGTCGTCCGGACCGGGTCCGTTCTCCCACCAGCTGCGGCGGACCGCGGGGGCGGCGACGCGGGCCGGGTGGTCCAGCGCGTCCGGGATGTTGTCCAGCACGGGCGACGGGTCCGGGTCGCCCGCGTGCGGACGCACCCGCCAGCGCCCGTCCTCGCGACGGGCGTTGAACACACCCCAGTGCGCGCTGTGCGTCACGTCGGTCACGCACTCCACGCTAACCCGGCACATCCCCAAGACGAACGATGTGAGGCGACCGTCCGGCTTCGTACAGTGACGACCGCTCCGGCCGGACCGGACGCGGGGCACGGTGGGGGGCGAACGTGACGGGCGGGGATCTTCTCGACGAGCTCCGCCTGGCCCTGGCCCGGCTCGACGCGCGTCTCGCCGAGCTCGTCGAGCGCGCCCGTGGGGATCGCGGTCCGGTGCACCCGTGGAGCGGTGTCGCCGTCGGGCCGGACGAGGTCGCCGATCTGCTCGCCCGCCCGGCAGGGGCCGTGCTCGGCGTGCCCGCAGGGCGGCCGTTCTCCGCGTGCGTGCGACCGGGATCGGCGCTCGATCGGCTGCGCGAGCGGTTCGGCCTGTCCGGGTTCCAGCTGGACGTCGTCCTGGTCGCGCTGGCCCCCGAGATCGACCTGCGCTACGAGCGGATCTACGGCTTCCTGTGCGACGACCTCACCCGCCGCCGCCCGATCGTCGACCTGGTGCTCGGCCTGCTCTGCGCCTCGGACGCGGAGCGGCTGACCGGACTCGCCGAGTTCGTCGGCGGCTCCACCCTCGTACGGACCGGTCTGCTCCGCGTCGACCCCGATCCGGCGACGCCGGCCGCACCGCTCGCGGCACGCGCCGTGCGCATCGACCCGGACGTCGTCGCGGCGTTGCTCGGCCTCCCCTCTGAGCCCGCGCCCGGCACCCGGACGGTGACGGCGGGACGGTCGCCCGGCGGTCTCGGACGGTCCGGTGTGGACCGGATCGCGGCGCAGCTGCTCACCTCGGTGCGTCCGTACCTGTGCGGGGACACCGACGCGGTCGCGCGCGCACTCGAGGAGCTCGCGGACGGGTTCGACGTGCCGGTCACCGAGCTCGACATCCGCGACGACGCGGTGCGCGCCGACCCGGTCGCCGCCGTGCGGTCCGCGCTGGTGCGGGCCACGGTCCGGGACGAGGTCGTCTGCCTGCGCCTGCACAGCCACACCGACCTCGCCGCGCTCGGGGACACCATCGCCGGGCATCCGGCCACGGCGCTGCTCGCCGGATCGGTCCCCGCGGCCGCGCTGACCGTGCCGCCCGGCACGCTCGCCGAGACGCCCGTGACGACCGGCCCGGCCGACCGCCTGCGGGACTGGCGGGACGCGCTCGACTCCGCGGGCATCCGGCTCCCCGACGACGAGGTCGCCACGCTCGCGCGCCGCTGCCCGCTGCCGGCCGCCACAGCGGCCCGCGCCGCCGTCGTCGCGGCAGGGACCGTCCGCCGGCCGGAACCCGCCGACCTGCGCCGGGTCGCCCGCGCCGCCTCCGGGCACGACCTGGACGCCATCGCCACCCGGATCGACGACGAGGTCGCCTGGGACGAGCTGGTGCTCGACCCGGACCGCGAGGCGCAGCTGCGGGAGCTGTGCCACCGCATCGAGCACCGCGACGAGCTGACCGGCAGCTGGGGCTTCGGCGCGCACGCCAGGGGCACGGCGGGAGTCGGGGCGCTGTTCACCGGACCGCCGGGCACCGGGAAGACGCTCGCCGCGTCCGTGGTCGCGACCGAGCTCGGCCGCCCGCTGCACGCGATCGACCTGGCCCGGGTGGTCAGCAAGTACATCGGCGAGACGGAGAAGAACCTCGACCGGATCTTCGACGCGGCCGACGATGCCGGCTCCGTCCTGCTGTTCGACGAGGCGGACGCGTTGTTCGGCAAGCGTTCCGAGGTCCGCGACGCCCGCGACCGGTACGGCAACATCGAGGTCGCCCACCTGCTGGCGCGGATCGAGCGCCACCGCGGGCCGGTGCTGCTGGCCACGAACCTGCGGCACAACATGGACGAGGCGTTCCTGCGACGCCTGGCGTTCGTCGTCGAGTTCCCGGCCCCGGACGCCGCCGTCCGGCTCCGGATCTGGCGGGCGGTCTGGCCGGACGCCGGGCGGCTCGCCCCGGACGTCGACCTGGCGTTCCTGGCCGAGCGCTTCGAGCTGACCGGCGGCTACATCCGCAACGTCGCCGTCGCCGCCGCGAGCCTGGCCCTCGCCGACGGAGCCCGCACGGTCGGGATGGCGCACCTGGTCGTCGCCACCCGGCGGGAGTACCAGAAGCTCGGCCGCACGCTCGTCGACGGCGAGTTCGGGACGCACGCCCACCTGTTGCGATCGGCGCGGGTGGCGGTCGCGTCGTGATCAAGGATCTGGACGACTCGCTGCGCGCGATGCTGACCGGCGAGGCAGCGACCGGATCCGAGCTGGCGGGCGCCGCGATCTCGTTCGCCACACCGACCGCGGACTGGCGCAACACGGCGAGTGGCCTGCGTCTGAACGTGTACCTGTACGCGATCGAGCACGACCGCGAGCTGCGCTCGCCGGAGCGTCGCAGGCGCGTCGTCGACGGCGTCGTCCTCGTGGAGCCCTCCCCGGCCCGCGTCGTGTGCAGCTACCTCGTCACGGCCTGGAACAAGATCGACCCGGCGGGAGGGGAGGCCGAGCCGCAGGAGCACCGGCTGCTGTCCGACGTGCTCGACGTGCTGCTGCGCAACCCCGTCCTGCCCCGGCCGTACCTCGTCGGGCGCGCCGCGACGGTGGACCCGGCCGTCGTCGCCGCCGAGCCGGGCGGTACCGGCGTCGGCCCGGAGTTCTGGACGGGCCTCGGCACGCCGCTGCGGCCGTCGATCACGGTGCGGGTGCGGGCCGCGCTGCCCCCGCCCACGCTCGACGCCGGGATGCCCGTCTCGACCGTGCGGGTGCGGGTCGCGGGCGCGGACCGGTTCCAGATCGGCGGGACCGTGCACGGCCCGGCCGGCGCCGTCGCCGGGGCGTGGATCCGGCTGGCCGGCGCGGGCACGACCAGCGAGACCGACGACGACGGCCGTTTCGTGCTGCCGGTCGGCGCGGAGGGCACCGCGACGGTGCAGGTCCGCGCGACCGGCTTCCGTCCGGCCCAGCGCGACACCGCCGTCCCCGTCCCGGACGGCCGCTTCGACATCCGCCTCGACCCGCTCTGACCCACGGCCCGACGACAGGAGTGGCGCATGCCCGACCACCAGACGCTCGCCCCCGGCGTGCACATCGAACGGATCGAGCCCACCGGCCCGATCGTCGGCGTCGGCACGAGCGTCGCGGCGTTCCTCGGGCTCGCGCGGGCCGGCGAGGACGCGACGCCGCGCCCGGTGTTCGGCTGGGACGAGTTCGTCGAGCGGTTCGGCGGTCCGGTCGAGGGCAGCCACCTGGCCACCGCCGTCCGCGGGTTCTTCGACAACGGCGGCACCACGGCGTGGGTCGTGCGCGTCGGCGGGGCCGTCCGCTCGGAGATCGGGCTGGCGGCCGCGGAGGCGGACACCGGAGACGCGCTGCGCCTGCGCGCCAGGGAGCCGGGTGCACCCGGCGACGCGATCACGGTGACCGTGCACGACGACCCGGTCCTCCCGGCCGGTGCGACGCCCGCGGCCGTCGTCCGGCGGGCCACCGGCACCGTTGCCTCCGCGGACGGCCGGACGCTCACCCTCGACGACGACCACGCGTCCCGGTTCGCCCGCGGCGACACCGTCACGACCGGCACGAGTGCCACGGCCGTCGTCGTGCGGACCGCCGCCGACACGGTGGTGCTCGACCGGGCGCTCGAGGTCGGCTCGAACGCGACGCTGCGGATCGCCGATCTCACCGTCGGGCAGCGGTCGTTCCGCGTCGAGAACGGAGCCGGCGTGGAGGCGGGCACGGTGCTGCACCTCGCACAGGACGCGACGGCCGAGGACGTCCTCGTCGACGGCGTCGCCGGTGACCTGGTGACGGTCGCCGCGCCCGGTCTGGCCGAGACCTACGCGCTCGGGAGCTCGGCGAAGCCGGTCGGCCTGAGCACAGCGGAGTTCGCGCTGGGCGTCAGCGGCCCGGCCGGTCCGGAACCGGAGTTCCGGCACCTGTCGATGGACCCGCGGCACAGCCGGTACGCGCCACGCGTCGTGGTCTCGGACAACGTCGTCGTGGACCTGCCGGACGAGCCGACCACGGCGGGACCCGCGGGCAGGCGCCCGGCGTCGACGTCGGCCCCGCAATCGTTGACGGGCGGCGAGGACGTCCCGGCGAGCGTCGCGCCGGAGGCCTGGGACCGGGCGCTGACGGCGCTGGCCGGAGTCGACGAGGTCAGCATCGTGTGCCTGCCCGGTGTCGTCGAGCCCGACCTGCAGCAGGTCGCGATCGACCACTGCCAGACGCTCGCGGACCGCTTCGCGATCCTGGACGCGCCGGCGGGCGCTGACATCACCGGCGCCGTCGCGCACCGGGCCGAGCTGTCCTCCCCGAACGGATACGCCGCGCTCTACCACCCCTGGATCGAGATCGTCGATCCCGCCGACCGGACCGGACGGGGACGCGTGCACGTGCCGCCGTCCGGGCACCTCGCCGGCATCTACGCCGGCAGCGACGCCCGGCGCGGCGTGCACAAGGCACCGGCGAACGAGGTCGTCGCCCGGGCCACCGGGCTCGCGTCCACGGTCGTCGAGGCCGAACAGGCGATGCTCAACCAGAAGGGGATCAACGCCCTGCGCACGTTCCCCGGGCGGTCGCAGCCGGTCGTGTGGGGAGCGCGCACGATCGCCGACGAGACGGCGTGGCGCTACGTGCCGGTGCGCAGGCTGATGCTGTTCCTGGAGGAGTCCATCCAGGAGGGACTGCGCTGGGCGGTGTTCGAGACGAACGACCCGGTGCTGTGGAAACGGCTGGAGCGCAGCGTCGGCGAGTTCCTGGACCGGGTCTGGAAGTCCGGCGCGCTGTTCGGGACGAGCGCCGAGCAGGCCTACTACGTCCGCGTCGACGAGCAGATCAACCCGCCGGCCCGCCGGGAGGTCGGCGAGGTCGTCGTCGAGGTGGGGGTCGCGCCCGTCCGGCCGGCCGAGTTCGTGATCGTCCGCATCGGCATCGGTACCGGCGACCCCGGTTCCGGGAACTAGGAGCGCGTCGCATGGCACAGACCGGGGAGCGCATCGACCCGTACCTCGCGTTCAACTTCCTGGTGGAGCTCGACGGCATCGCGCAGGCGAGCTTCCGCGAGTGCAGCGGGCTGTCGTCGACCACCGAGGTGATCGAGACGCGCGAGGGCGGCGACAACACGACGGTGCGCAAGCTGCCGGGCAAGACGACGTACTCGGACATCACGCTCAAGTGGGGTCTGACGGCATCCGACGAGCTGTGGCAGTGGCGCCGCGAGGTGACGCAGGGGGCGTTCACCCGCCGCAACGGCTCGGTCGTCGTGTTCGACCTGTCCAACCACCACGAGGTCGCGCGGTGGAACTTCGTCGCGGCGTGGCCGACCAAGTGGGACGGCCCCGCGTTCAACGCGACCGGCAACGAGATCGCCGTCGAGACCCTCGTGCTCGCGCACGAGGGCATCACGCGGGCATGAGCGGGATGCTCGTCGTCGAGCACGAGTTCACGCTGCCGCTCGGCTACGTCGACGCCGACGGCACGCTGCACCGCCGGGGCACGATGCGCCTGGCGACCGCGGCCGACGAGATCCTCCCGATGCGCGACCCGCGGGTGCAGGCCCTGCCCGCCTACCTGATCGTGATCCTGCTGTCCCGGGTGGTGCTGCGGCTCGGCACGCTCCCCGCGGTCAACCCCGGTGTGATCGAGGGCCTGTTCAGCGCCGACCTGAGCCACCTGCAGGAGCTCTACAACCGGATCAACGCGCTGACCCCGCGCACCGTCACCGCGACCTGCCCGTCCTGCCGCTCGGAGGTCGTCGCCGAGGTGCCGCCGCCGGGGGAATCGTCGGCTACCCCCGCGACCGGGTCTACCGGGAGGTCGCCGAGCTCGGACGCCGTGTCCACTGGACCCACCGCGAACTGATGGAGATGGACCACCGTGACCGCGGCGACTGGCTCGCCGCCGTGCTGGACAGCGAGGGCCGGTCGTGACGGCACCCGAGCCGGACGCCGCGCCGGACGTCGACACGCTCGGCACCCGGCTCGCGGCGAGCGCCCGCGAGCTGGTCGACCGGCGCACCCACCGTCCGGTGTGGACGGCGGGTGCGGCGCCGGTGCTGGCCCGCGCGGCGGAGCGCCCCGAGCCCGCCGACCGGTTCCGCCGCGTCGAGCAGCAGGCGGGCCTGCCCGCGCTGCCCGGCGATCCGGAGCCGGAGTGGAACCCGCTCGGCGCGACCGTCACCGACCGGCTGCCCCCGGGGCTGCGCGCGGCCGGGAACGCGATGCGGGTGCGGACGGCCGCTCCGGACGCGGTACCCGGCGCGGACGCGGTCACCTCCGGGGATCGCACCTCGTTCCGCGACGGCGCGTTCCGCCCGGACGAGCCCGCCGGGCTGGGCCTCGTCGCGCACGAGGCCGCGCACGTCGAGGCCGCCGGACGTCCCGGCGCTGCCTGGCGGCGTTCGACGGCGGCGGGGCGCGCGGACGAGGAACGGTGGGCCCGCACCGTCGAGCGGGAGGCGGTGCAGCGGATGCCCGTCGCGCCGCCGCCGCCCGCTCCGGCCGCGCCGGCACCGTCCGTCCCCGACGTCGGAGCCCCGCAGGCCCACCCGATGGCCGCCGCGACCGACCGGGACACCGTCGCACCGCCGCCGCCCCCGGTGGCCGCCGCCGGTGCCGCCCTGTCCGACGCCGCGTACCGCGAGCTGCTGCGACGCCTGCGCGTCGAGATCGAGCGGGGCGGGTGACATGGCCGCACTCGCGAAGGCGGTGTTGATCGACACCGGCTCCGGTGAGCACGTCCCGGTGATGTACAACCCGGAGGAGTACCGCCTGGAGCAGGGCAACGAGATCGCCGAGATCCCGATCCCCGGTCGCGCGACGCCGCCGGTGCAGTACGTGCGCGGCCGCTCCCGGACGTTGTCGATGGAGCTGTTCTTCGACACCTACGAGCGCGGCGGCACCGACCGCGACGTGCGCGGACCCGTCCGGCGGATCCTCGACCTGCTCGCGCAGCGGCCGTCGACGCACGCGCCGCCGGTGCTGCTGTTCGTGATGGGCTCGATGAGCTTCCGCTGCGTGCTCGTGCAGGCCGACCAGCGGTACACGATGTTCGCCGAGGACGGCACCCCGGTCCGCGCGGCCCTGTCGGTCCGCCTGCAGGAGTACGCGACGGCCGAGGTGACGGTCGAGCAGGGACTGTTCGTCGGACCGCCCGCGGTGCACACGCTGGCCGGCGGGGACACGCTCGCCGGTCTCGCCGCCACCTACCTCGGGGACCCGGCGCGGTGGCGCGAGCTGGCCACCGAGAACGGCATCGTCGACCCGATCGCGCTGCCGTCCGGCACCACGCTGCGGATCCCGGGGGTGACCCGGTGACCGACCGGTTCGCCCCGCGGGCGGTGGTACGTGTGGCCGGCACGCTGCTGGCCGCGGACGTCTCGGCCCGCCTGCTGTCGGTGCGCTACGACAACAACACCGACCTGGCCGACATGGTCACGCTCGTGCTCGACGACAGCGACCACCGTTTCGTCGACGGCTCCCTGTTCGACATCGGTCACCGGCTCGAGCTGAGCATGGGATACGGGTCCGCGCTGCAGGAGATGATGCGGGGCCGGATCGCGTCGATCGCGCCGTCGTTCCCGGCGGGCGGCGCCGCGACGCTGACCGTCACCGCCTACGACCTGTCCCAGCGGCTGCGCCACGACACCGTGACCCGTCCGCCGTGGCAGGGCGTGAACGACGCGGTGATCGCCGCCCGGATCGCGGGCGAGGCCGGGCTGGTCCCGGTGGTGGACCCGTCGCGGTTCGACCACGAGCGCAAGCTGCCGCACGAGGGCACCGACTGGGAGTTCCTGCAGCGCCGTGCCCGCGCCAACCACTTCGACCTGTTCGTGCGCGGCGAGGAGCTGCACTTCCACCATCCGCGCCCGCAGACCGAGGCCCGGGTGCTGGAGTGGGGCGCGACGCTGGCGGGTTTCACCCCGCGGCTGTCCGCGGCGGCCCAGGCCGGCACGCAGGTCGTACGAGGCTTCGACGACGGGTTGGGCCGCGCGGTCGTCGGCGTCGCCTCCGCCGCCGACCTCGGTCTGGAACAGCTGGCCGAGAAGCTCG
This sequence comes from Pseudonocardia endophytica, assembly GCF_004339565.1. Lineage (GTDB taxonomy): Bacteria > Actinomycetota > Actinomycetes > Mycobacteriales > Pseudonocardiaceae > Pseudonocardia > Pseudonocardia endophytica. The sequence goes on along the minus strand of NZ_SMFZ01000002.1, from coordinate 3,315,990 downwards.
GCGACACGGTCGTCGAGTCGCTCGTCGGGGCCGGCCTGCGGATCGCCCGCGGCGAGGCCGTGACGTCACCGCTGGACGCCGCGACGCTCGCCCGCTCCCTGCTCGAGGAGATCTCGGAGGGACTCTACGAGGGATCCGGCGAGACCGTCGGAGATCCGGGGCTGCGGGCCGGGGACCAGGTCGAGATCCGCGGCGTCGGGAAGCGGTTCAGCGGACGCTACCGGCTGCGCCAGGTCACCCACACCTACGACGGCGGCGGCTACCGGACGTCGTTCGAGGTCAGCCAACGATGGGGCACGAGCCTGACGCAGCTGCTGCGGTCGTCCACGTCGGACACGGCCGCGCCGGGGCAGGCGCCGACGCACGCCGGCGTCGTCGTCGGCGTCGTGGTCGCGGTCGACCCGGAGAGCCACCGGGTGGAGGTGGAGCTGCCGGGGCGCTCCGAGGAGGACCGCACCGACCCGGTGCCGTGCGTGGCGCTGGGCGCGGGCCCCGGCCGCGGGGTCGAGTTCCTGCCGTCGGTGAACGACCAGGTGCTCGTCGCGTTCCTGGACGGGCGGCTCGCGACCCCGGTGGTGCTCGGGTCGCTGTGGACGGAGGCCGAACCACCGTCCGGGACGGCGGACGTCCGCCGGATCCGCACGACGGCACACACCGTGACGCTCGACGACACCGAGGGGAAGGAACAGGTCGTGATCAGCGACAAGGGGGGAAGCACGGTGACCATGAGCCACGACGGGACGGTCACCGTCCGGGCGAGGCACGGACTCGTCCTCGACGCGGGCGACGGGGACGCCGCCATCACCGCCCGGAACGTGACGGTCACCGTCGCCGCCGACGGGCACATGGACGTCGACCGGAAGGCGTGACGGCGTGGATCCGCAGAACGTGCTGACGACGGCCGGCACCGTGCTGTGCGGGCACGGCGCGCCACCGCCTGCCGCTCCGGTCACCGGCCGGGTCGCGCTCGGGGACGGCGCCGGGATGCTCCGGGTCCGGCTACCGGGCGTGACCGGCACCGCGGCCACGGCGCACCCGGTCCTGGTCACCGACGACGTGGTGCCGCGCGTGGTGGACGGCTGCCCGCGCAAGGACGTGTCGCCGCCGACCCCCTGCCTGACCGTGCAGTCCGTGACCCCCGGCAGCACCTCGGCCGTGCTGCGGGCAGGCGGCGCGCCGGTCCTGCTGGCCGGCCTGGACGGCGTCACCGAGGGACAGCCGACGCTGTCGCTGCAGGTGACGGCAGGCCAGAGTGTCCTGCGGGCCGTGTGATGACGACCGACCCGATCGCCGGCGACCTGCACGGACGCGGCCTGGCGTTCCCGCTGCGGCTCGGGCCCACCGGCGCGCTGGCCGAGTCCGCGGGCGTCGAGCGGATCGAGGAGTCGATCCGGATGATCCTCGGCACCCGGCCGGGCGAGCGGGTGATGCGCCCGACGTTCGGGTGCGAGCTCGGGAGCCTCGCGTTCGCGCCGAACGACCCGACCACGGCGCACCTGGCCCGCCACCACGTCGAGACGGCGCTGCGGACGTGGGAGCCGCGGATCGAGGTCGTCCGCGTCGACGCGGCGCCCGACCAGGTCGATCCCGCCGTGCTCCTGGTCGTCGTGCTCTACCGGATCACCGGCGAGACCGTCCCGCGACGCCTCGACGTCCCGTTCACCCTGGAGCATCCGTGACCGCACCGACGCCGGGGCGGGGTCGCATCCCGGTCCCCGACCTCGACGACCGCACGTGGGCCCAGCTCGTCGACGACGTCCGCGCCCTGATCCCGAAGTACGCACCACAGTGGACCGACCACGGGCCGTCGGACCTCGGGATGACGCTCGTCGAGCTGTTCGCGTGGCTGGTGGAAGGCCTGACGTTCAAGCTGAACCAGGTCCCGGAGAAGAACTACGCGGCGTTCCTCGACCTGCTCGGCATCACCCGTCGTCCGGCGACCCCGGCCCGGACGCTGCTGCGGTTCGTCCCCTCCCCCGGCACGGGCGCGGACACCGTCGCGTCCGGGACGCGGGCCGCGACCCGGCCCAGCGGCTCCGAGGCGCAGATCGTGTTCGAGACCGACACCGACCTCGCCCTGGCCCGCCGGTCCCCGGACGCCGCCGCGTTCGTCGCCGACCTCGACGGCGCCCGCACCCCGCACGACCTGACCACCGCGCTGCTGGCCCCGCTGGCTCCGGCGGGCACGACGGTCGTCGTGCCCCCTGGCACCGTCGGCCTCCTCTGCCTCGGCCTCGCGCAGCCACCGACCGGCGCGTTCGACGTCCACGTCGAGCTGGACGATCCGTTGCCCGCCGGGGCGCAGCCGCAGGTGACGTGGCTGCACTCGGCCGCCGTCGCGCCCGCGGACTGGCCGGCGTTCGTCGCCGCGGCCGACGCGACCGGCGGCCTCCGCCGGTCGGGCGCCGCCCGGCTCACCCCCACCGCCGGCTGGACGCCGCAGAAGCCCGGCGACTGGCAGCTCGGCACCGAACCCGGCGGCACCGACCCGGTGGACCGGGCCACCGCACGGTTCTGGATCGGCGTCCGGATCGCGCACGCGCCGCCGTCGACCGGCGCGTCCGAGCCGGCGACGGTGCGGATCCGGCTGGCCGGGACGGACACCGTCGCCGCCACCAGCGCGCTCACCGTGCGCGTCCCGGAGACGCTGGGGCGCAGCGACGGCACGCCGTTCCAGATGTTCGAGCTGCGCAACCGGCCGGTCCACGGACCCGGCACCGTCGTGAAGGTCGACGGGACGGAGTGGACGCGCCGCGACGAGTTCCCGACCGGGCCCGGAACCTGGTACCGCCTCGACCCGGTCACCGGAGAGGTCCGGTTCGGCGACCACGTCGACCTCGGGACCGGCCCGTCCACCGGCCTCGAGCAGCATCACGGGACGGTCCCCCCGGCCGGCGCGGCGATCACCGCCCACTACCGGTACGTGGAGACGGCGGCCGCCGCGAACGTCGCCCCCGGCACCGTCGTCACCCTGCAGACGCCACCCCCGGGCGTCGTCGCGGTGACCAACCCGGTCGGCGGGCGGGGCGGTACCGACGAGGAGCCGGTGGAGGACGCCAAGGCCAGGGCGCCCGAGCTGCTGCGCAACCGCAACCGGGCGGTCACGGTCGACGACTACGAGTACCTCACCGCCCAGGTCCCCGGCGTGACCGCGGTCCGTTGCCTGCCGCCCCGGACCCTCAGCGAGACGGAGGCCACGGCAGAAGGGGGCGTCGTCGGCCCGATCGGGACGCCGTGGACGTTCGCCGGTCTGAGCCGCGCACCGGGCACCGTGCACGTGCTCGTCACCCCGGACGCGTCGCTCGACGAGCCGCGGCCCACCCCGTCGATCGCCCTCGTGCACGATGTGCGGGCCGAGCTGGACGGCCGCCTCGACCTGGCCGCCAACCTCGTCGTGACCGGTCCCTGCTACCTGCCGATCCGCATCCGGATCGCGGCCCGCGTGTTCCAGCGCGCGCTCGACGAACGCCGCGTCGACAGCGCCGACACCGTCTACGCCGAGATCGAACGGCGGGCCGGGGAGTTCCTGCATCCGGTCCACGGTGGACCGGACGGCGACGGATGGCCCGCCGGACGGTCCGTGTTCGCCAGCGACGTGTACGCGGCGGTGCGCCCGCCGGTGGAGATCGGGTACGTGGCCTCCCTGGTCCTCGGCGCCGAGGTCCCGCTGTACCACCCGACGGGCGTCACCTTCGACCGGAAGCTGCACCGTCCGGTCCCGTTCAACGACGAGCTGCCCACGCCGGACACCGAGTTCGGCCCGGTCGTCCGGGTCGCCGAGTACGAGCAGGTGTGCCTGCACGAGGCGCTCGTCGTCAACAAGGCGGTGGAATGACCGCGCCCGGGTACGAGCGGTTCCTCCCGCCGGTCGTCCGCGCCAGGGCCGACGCGGCCGGCATCGACCTGGACGGCCTCCTGCAGGCGTTCCGGGAGGCCCTCACCGGGCCGTCCGCTCCCGACGCCGCCCGCCCGGCGCCCGGCGAGCGGATCGACCGTCTGGACCGGTTGTTCGACCCGTGGTCCACCGACCCGGAGCTGCTGGACTGGCTGGCCGGCTGGGTGTCCTTCGCCGTACCGCCGGCATGGGACGACAACTACCAGCGACGACGCGCGGTGGCCGAGATCGCCGGAGTGCACGCGCACCGCGGCCGCCGCGAGGGAATGGCCCGCTACCTCGACCTGCACGCCGTGGCGGCGGTACGGCCCCGCGTCGCGATCGACGACGGTGCCCGGATCCTGTTCGCCCGCCCGCGCCCGGACGTCGCCGTCGAGGTGCACGCGCTCCTGTCGTCGGGACCGCTGCTGGAGAGGGCGGCCGGCGCGACCCGGGTGGTGCTGGACGGGCTGGTGCAACCGACCTGCGTCACCCTCACCCCGGAGCTCGACCTGCTGCTCGCCGACCTCGGCGGCCCCGCAGGCGCGACGCAGGTGCCTCCCGGGCTGTGGCGGGTCGACCGCACCGGCCGGGTCGAGCACGCGGGCGCCCCGCCGCTCCCCCGCCGGCTCGGACCCGTCGACTGGGCGCCGCCCAGGGACCCGTCGGACCCGCCCGACCCGGGCGACGTCCCCGCCCCGCACGCGCCGGTCGGGGTCGCGGTCGTCGCCGGTCCGACGGTCTACCTGCTGGACGCCGACCCGGAGGCCGCGACGCCGGGGCGCCTGCTCCGGCTGACCGGTGAGCGGCTCGACGTGGTCGACGAGGTGGCCCGGTGGGACCAGCTCGGTCTCGTCCGGCCGGTGGCGATGGTCGCCCTCGCCGAGGGGGACCTCGTCGTCCTCGACGCACCGGACGGCGACGCCGCACTCGTCGAGATCGACCCGTCGGCGATCCCCGCGGGCGGCACCCCGCCGGGCCGCCACACGCTCGCCGGGCTGGAGGGCGCGGTGTCCCTGCTCGCCCTCGGCGACGGCTCCCTGGTCGTCGGCGCGCTCGGGGGCGACGGCGGACCGGCCGAGCTCGTGCGGGTGTCCCGGCCGTCGTGGACGGCGACCCGGCTTCTGTCCGGAGTGGACGGTGAGCGGAACCCGATCGTCGCGCCCACCGCCGTCGTCGAGGAGGACTCCGCACGGCTGCTGGTCCTCGACGTCGGGCTGAGGCCCCTCGCGGCCGAGAAGGACAACCCGTTCCTGCGCGACGTGGCCCGCCCCGCCCTCGTGCACCGCGTCGACCTGAGCACGTCACCGCCGACGGTGTCGACGGCGTGCCGCCCCGGACGTCTGGTCCATCCGACCGGGATGGTCCTGCACGACGGGACGCTCTACCTCTGCGATCCCGGCGAGCCGGAGATCACGAGCTGGCCGCGTCGGCCGTGGCGCACGACCGACGCCGAGTTCGGCGTGCTCGTGCACTTCGCCGTCGGACCCGCGCTGTCCCGGCCACCGACCGCCGAGCAGGTGGAGATGCAGAAGGCGATCCGGGCCGGCATCGAACGGATCGTGGCCGACCAGCAACCCGCCAGAGCCCTGCCGTCGGTGACGACGGCGGTCTGAACCGAGGACGAGGAGACAGCGATGGACGACGTCGAGCAGTGGGTCCGGGACCGGCGCGAGGTGCTGGTCCGCGAGCGGGAGATCGGCGAGACCAGGCTGCGGGAACTGGAGCGCGAGGTCGCGGTCCTGCAGCGCTCGCTGGTGGAGGTCGGCGGCGCGGTGCGGGTGCTCGACGAGCTGCTGACCCGGATCGACGCGCCGGAACCCGCGTCCGGCGACGCGTTGCGGGTCGGCTGAACCCGCCCGAGAACCGGACGAGGAGCCCTCATGGCCGACATCGTCGGACTCAAGCGCACGGCGTACGCCACCGCCTCGGGCCAGCCGCAGACCGGGACGGTCGGGCGAGCGGAGGCGAACGTCGACTGGTCGAATTACGTCGCGCCGTTGGAGCAGGTGCACAACCGCCTGCACGGGTCCGGTGTCTGCCAGGGCCTCGAGGTGACGGCCACCCGCGACACCGCGAGCGTGCGGGTGCTGCCCGGGGTCGCGGTCTCGCCGTCGGGACGGCACATCTGGCTCGCGGTGGGCGCGCCGGCACGCGTGGGCACCACGAGCGTCACCGTCCCGGACAGCGGCGGCGTCCGCGTCCCGACGTCGGGTGACGGCGAGCGCCTGGTTGTCCTGACCTGGAACGAGCGCATCACGACCGGCAACCAGGTCGAGCACTGCCCGATCCTGACCGTGGAGAACGCGACCGTCGCGCCGGGACCGAACGCCGTCGTCCTCGCGTCGGTCACGCTCACCGCGGGCTCGGTGACGGCGCTGACCGCCGGGGGCCGGTCCGGGCCGCGGCCGGTCACCGGGGGTCTGACCGTGCGAAGGTCGTGGTCACGTGACGAGGCGGGAGCACTGTCCGTCCATGACGCCGGGAGCGGGGAGATCGCCCCGTCCCGCAACGGCACCGGACTGGCGCTCACCTCGCCCGGCGGCATCGTCGAGATTCCCGGAATGGTCCTGATGGGCCGGGTCGACGGGTCGTCCACCGCGGAGGGGGAGCTGCTGGGGGGTGTCGGGTTCGCCGGCATGGGCGTTCAGCACGGTCAGCTGTCGTTCCGCGCGAGGTTCGGCTTCGAGCTCGTCGACCGGTCCCCGACATGGCCGGGGCTCGACTACGACAGGGACACCGTCGAGTACGCCGACCTGACGCTGCGCAACGCGGACGTGCGCGGCGCACTCGGTGTGTCCGGCGCGCACGCCGTCGGCGGCCACCAGACCATCGGCGGTGGCCAGACCGTCGGGGGCGGGCAGACCGTGAACGGCGACGCGACCGTGAACGGCAACGTCACGGTGACCGGCGGCCAGATCGTGGCCGGACACCACCGGGCAGGTGGCCAGACCGTCGACGGGAGCCAGACCGTGGGCGGGGACTCGTCGGTCGGCGGGACCGTCCAGGCGGGCGCAGCGGTGCGCAGTCCGTCGTTCGTGGCGGGCACCGATGTCCGGGTCGGATCGCCCGGCGGACCGCTGGGCGGCACCGGGACCGTCCAGGTCGCCGGAAACGTCGCGATCTCCTCGCCCCGGAAGGGAGACGTCGGCAACGGTTTCGCCAGCTGGAGCGGCGGCGGGCTGTCCACTCACGACGTCTTCGTCCGCGGCGCCCTCTACGCCGGCGGCGACCCGCAGAACCCTCTCGTCGAGATCTACGCGAACGGCACCGTCAGCGCGTCGGTCAAGAACTTCCGGATCCCGCACCCGCAGGATCCGGCGCGCGTGCTCGTGCACGGCTGCGTCGAGGGTCCCGAGAACACGGTGACCTACCGGGGCCGGGCTCGCCTCGCCCGCGGACGTGCCCGGATCACGCTGCCGGCCTACTTCGAGGCGCTGACCCGGCCAGAGGACCGGACCGTGCAGGTCACGCCCGTGCTGGCGGACGGCTCCGCGGTCTCGCCGCTCGGCGCCACGGAGGTCTCCGGTGGCGCGTTCGACGTCCGCACCCTCGACGGCGGCACCGGCGACGGCGAGTTCTGCTGGCAGGTCACGGCCGTACGCGCGGACGTCGACCCGCTCGTCGCGGAACCGGAGCCGGAGCGCGCCGAGGCGGCCGTCGGGTGACCGGTCCGGCCCCGCGCACGGATCGCGCCGAGCCTGCCGAGCTCGCGACGGCAGCGCCGACGACGGTCCCGCTCCCGGCCGCCGGCGCTCCCGAGTGGTGGCAGTCGACCGCGGGCAACCGTGCGACGGCGCTGTGGGCGAGCACGATGATGCTGCCCCCGAGGTCGGCCGGTCGCGCCCCCGAGCCCGCCGCGCCGGCACCGGTGGCGGAGCGGGACGCCGACCCCGGGGTCCTCGACACGATCGGCGGCGCACTCCAGGGCGAGTTCCGGGAGGACCCGACCGTCCCGATGATCCTGATCGACACCGCCGTGTCGCTGATCCCGGGGGTCGACCAGGTCGCCGACGTCCGCGACGTGGCCGCGCACCTCCACTATATGATCAACAACGGCGAGTACCGGAAACCGATGCGCTGGGTCGGGCTGTCCTTCTCGCTGGTCGGCGCCGTGCCGGAGGTCGGGACCGTCGTGAAGGGCATCTCCAAGCTCGCGATCAGGCAGGGACGCCGCCGCGCGGGCGAGCTCGTCGAGCTCGCCCGCCGTGTTCTGCCCGGTGGCGACGACCTCGGACGTCTGCTCGCCTGGTGGAGCGCCCACTGGTCGAGCTGGGTCGCGTACGGCCAGGTGCTCTGGGCGAAGGTTCTCGGGCAGGTCCGGACGACGCTGGAGCGGATCCCGCAGCTCGCCGGCCGGTGGAAGACGCGCCTGCTCGGCGAGCTCGCCGAGATCGAGCGCCGGAGCGTCGACGCGCTGAACGGAGCCTTCTCCGACCTGTACGCGAAGGCCGACGAGATGGTCCGCCAGTTCCTGGGCGTGTTCGGCGTGGACGCCGAGAAGGTGGCCGAGGGTCTCGGGATGCGGCCCGCCCTCGCCACCTCGGGGGCCGGAGGTACCGCGGCGGTCCGGCGGGCCGATCCCGCCGCTCCGCGCACGACGATGATGATGAGCGGCCCCACCGGCAAGAGCGGGACGAACGCGGCAGACCCGAAGGCGTATTCGACCGGCATCCACGGTGACCCGGCGCCCGGTCTCCACCGACACGAGCCCTTCCACAACAAGTACCTCGAAGTGAAGAAGCTCATCGTCGGACGACTGAAAGACGCTGTCTCCCGGGAGAATCCAGTGATCCGACTGCCCGACAAGGTGCACACCATGGTCACCCGGTTCCAGCACTACCTGGGTCTCTTCGACGAGAAGGCGCTCGCCACGATGTCGGTCGACGAGGTCCTCTCGCTCAACCGCCACGCGATGGAGAGTGCCGCAGCGATGCTGCAGATACCCGAGTTCTCGCGCAAGGTGATCGACGAGGTGATGCTGCTGTCCGAGAAGTACGCCCGCAAACTGTTCCCGGAGTAGCCACCGCACCGACGCGGCGGGACAACTAGGGTTCGAGCCGGTTCTCGATCACCGAGGAAGGGACGACCATGGCGAACGCCGCCGCCGTCATCGCCGACGCGTTCGGCAGGATCCGCGAGGACGTGACCTCGGCCGTCGAAGGCCTCGACGACGAGACGCTGGCCCGGCGCCCCGACCTCGGCGACGGTCCGGGCAACTCGATCGCCTGGACGATCTGGCACGGGACCCGCGTGCAGGACGACCACCTGGCCGAGGCGTTCGGGACCGAGCAGGTCTGGACGTCGCAGGGCTGGTCGGAGCGGTTCGGGCTCCCGTTCGACGACGGCGCCACCGGCTACGGCCAGAGCTCCGACGAGGTCGGGCAGGTCCGGGTGAGCGGGGACCTGCTGATCGCCTACCACGACGCCGTCACCGAGCGGACCCACCAGCTGCTCGACGGCCTGACCGACGACGACCTCGAACGGATCCTGCCCGGGACCTGGGGCGACGGGATCTCGCTGGCCGTGCGGCTCGTCAGCGTGGTCGGCGACGACATGCAGCACATCGGGCAGGCCGCGTACCTGCGCGGACTGTTCGGGAAGTGACGCATGGACACCGTCACCGAGGACGGCGTCACGCTGCACTGGGAGTCGACGGGCGACGGTGACCCGATCCTGTTCGTGCACGAGTTCGGTGGCGACCACCGCTCGTGGGCGCCGCAGGTCGAGCACTTCTCCCGCACGCATCGCTGCCTGACCTACGACGCCCGCGGCTACCCACCGTCCGGTGTCCCGGACGACCCGGAGGCGTACTCGCAGGAGCGTGCCGTCTCCGACGCGATCGCCGTGCTGGACGCCGCCGGGGAGACGGCCGCCCACGTCGTCGGGAACTCGATGGGTGGGTTCGCGACGCTGCACCTGGGTCTGCGCCACCCGCAGCGGGCGCGCTCGCTCGTCGTCGCGGGCTGCGGGTACGGCGCCATGCCCGAGGACGACGCCGCGTTCCGCACCGAGTCCCGCGCGCTCGCCGGGCGCTACCGCAACGAGGGCGCCGAGGCCGTCGCCGCCGACTACGGGTCGAGCCCGGGCCGGTTGTTCCTGCGGGACAAGTACCCGGACGCCTACGCCGAACACCTGCGGATTCTCGCCGAGCACGACGCGACCGGTGCGGGGCTGACCATGCTCGGCGTGCAGGCGTCGCGGCCGTCGCTCTACGAGCTGACCGACGAGCTGTCCGCGATGCGGGTGCCGACGCTGATCGTGGCGGGCGACCACGACGGATCCGTCCCGGACGTCGGGCTGATGCTGCTCCGCACGCTCCCGGACGCGGGCCTCGCCGTGCTCCCCCGCTCCGGGCACCTCACGAACCTGGAGGAGCCGGAGCTGTTCGCGGCACTCGTCGAACGGTTCCACGCCCGCGTGCGTTGACCGGGACCGCGACCGGGAGTCCGGGCGGCTACGCCAACACCGCGTGGGCCAGGGTCGATCTCACGGTCACACCCAGTACGTGTCGTGCCGGAACATGAACTCGTCGCGGCCCTCGGCCTCCATCCGCTCGCGGCGGGCCGCGTCGGCGAGCACCTCGAAGTACTCCTCCCGCGGTGCTCCCGGCGCGAAATGCAGCAGCATCGACGCCGGTTCGCCGGACTCGTTGCGGAAGCCGTGGATGCCGCCGGGCGGCACGTGCACGAAGTCACCGGGACCGCACTCGACCCAGCCGCGGCCGTCGTGGATCCGGACCACGCCGGTGAGCACGTAGAACGACTCGGAGATCGACCGGTGGAAGTGCGGCGCGGGCCCGGCCGGCTCCGGCCCCATCATCCAGCGGTAGAGGCCGTACAGCCCGCCGGTGCTCTCGCCGGTGGCGAGGTAGTGGGCGGTCGGGAGTTCCGGTTCCCGGTCCGCGGGGACGCGGACCGCGGAGGGCTCCCCGCTGTCACCGTGGTAGAGGTCGGGCGGGTACGGGCGCGCGAGGCTCATGGCGGCCGATCCTGCCGTCGCCTGCGCCGTCACGGGGAACGTGGTGTGCGAACCGGTGCTCCGGCGACGACAATGTGGGTGCGGTCGCGCGGCCTCCGAGCCGCGGGAGCTTCGAGGGAGCCCAGCTATGGCGTACACGACGATCCCCACGTCCGACCCGTTCGTCCCGTCGCCGGTCGTCCCCGCGCCGGCGACGACCCCGTCGGAGGAGGAACGCACGCTCGCGATCCTGGAGGCGGCCCGGGCGATTCTCGAACGCGGGTGGCTGCAGGACGGGTGGTACCGCACCGGGCCCCGGCCGCTGCGTCAACGTCTGTTCGGCCCGACGCCGGGACCGGACGGGATCGACTCGGCCTGTCTCGTGGCGGCCGTCGCGGTCGCCGGGCACGGTGGCGGGGCGTTCACCCACATCGACCGCGATTCCGGGCCGGCCGTGGACCGGGTATGGGAGTCGCTGCAGGAGATGAAGCGGGGACACCACGACGCACCGGAGGGTGCGGTCGCGCCGATCGTGCGCCGGGCGCGGATGCGTGAGCTGGTCCGGTGGAACGACACACCGGGCCGCACGCGGTCCGAGGTGCTCGGTGTCATGGATCGTGCGATCAGCCGGACGATCCTGGCGCAGATGCGCTGACGCGGCGGTCAGCCCTCGTCGCGCTCCTCGGCTCCGGTCTCGTCGTCGACAGGGTCGACAGGGTCGACAGGTGGACCACACGTCGTCCGGACAGATGTCGGGGCCCGGTTCGGCCACCCCCGAAGCAGTCGAACCGGGCCCCTGGCGAGGCGGGGTGGACGGCTCCCCAGCGTCCGGGCCCACCTGGATTGGTCTACGGTACGTCGCGTTGGCGATGGGGTCCCCGCATCGCACTCGACGAAACCCGGATCCGGCAATCATCACCCGGAGTGCGCAGTAACAGCGCGAAGACTGTCGCGTAGCGGCCCACCGGATCACCCGATCCGGTGACGCCAGGCCGGACAGGTAGTCACACGGTCGGGTGCTCCGGGTCGTCGCCGACGCCCCGGGACCGGACGACGGCCACCGCGCGAGGTCCCAGGCCGCACTCCCGGATCAGGCGGTCGGGTTCACGGCAGGGAGCGCAGTCGTCGATCCCGGGGTGGACCCGGAGTCATGGCGACCGCTCGGCGAACCACGGTTGCGCCCGCTCGGATCGGCGGGACGATCCGTACGTGCTCTACATAGGACCGGTGGAGGTCCCCGGCGGGGACGACCACGAGGGCTACGTCAGCGGGGTGGCCCCGGACGGCGGGCGGTCCGACATCTGGACCGACGCCCGTCGCCTGCCGGAACCGACGATGTACGCGCCGGCCTGCGAGTGCGGCTGGCACGGCACGGCCGTCCACCCGTCCGGTCCGGACGGTTACCGGGCGGCCCAGCGGTCCTGGATCGACGAGCACTTCGCGCTGCTCGCGGAGGTGCTGCCGGTGGTGGACCGGCTCGGCAGGCCGTTGCGTCCGGACTCGGACTTCCTGACCGGCTGACCTCACGCCGCCGTCAGCGCGGCGTACCGGCCCTCCGCGGCGACGAGCGCGTCGTGCGTGCCGGACTCGGCGACCCGCCCGTGGTCGAGCACCACGATCCGGTCGGCATGGCGCACCGTGGACAGGCGGTGCGCGATCGTGATCGTCGTGCGGCCGACGGCGAGCTCGTCGAACGCGGCCTGCACGGCCCGCTCCGTCTCGGTGTCCAGCGCGCTGGTGGCCTCGTCGAGCACCAGCACCCTGGGGTCGCGCAGCAGTGTCCGCGCGATCGCGATCCGCTGCTTCTCGCCGCCGGAGAACCGGTGGCCCCGGGATCCGACCATCGTGTCGTAGCCGTCCGGCAGGGACTCGATGAGGTCGTGGATCTGCGCGGCCCGCGCGGCCTCGACGATCTCGGCGTCGGTCGCGTCCGGGTTGGCGTGACGCAGGTTCTCCCGCACGGTCGCGTGCAGCAGGTACGTCTCCTGGCTGACCACGCCGACGATCCGGGTGAGGTCGGCCGAGGCGATGTCACGCACGTCGACGCCGTCGATCGTGACGCGTCCCGCGGTCGGGTCCTGCAGGCGTGCGACGAGCCCGGCCAGCGTCGACTTGCCGGAGCCGGTCTCGCCGACGACCGCGAGCGTCGTACCCGACGCGACGTCCAGGTCGATGCCCGCGAGAGCCGCCGTGTCCGCGCCCGGGTAGGCGAACGTGACGTCCTCGAGGCGCACGTGCCCGTCGACCCGTGCGGGGTCGATCGCGACCGGGTGCTCCGGCTCGGCGACATCCACCGGCAGGTCCAGGTACTCGAAGATCCGCGCGAACAGGGCGAGCGACGACACGATCTGCACGCCGAGCGAGAGCAGGCTCATCACCGGGCGGAACAGCCCGGCCTGCAGCGCGGTGAACGCGACCAGCGTGCCGATCGACAGCGACACGAACGGCATTCCGGCGGACAGGTAGATCACGGCCGGGACGGCGGCGAACACGACCTGCGTGACGGCCATCGTCCAGCGCCCGGCGAGCTGCGACCGCAGCTCCAGCCCGACCAACCGGTGCGACGACGCGTCGAACCGGCGGATCAGCTCCGGCCCGCTGCCGAGCGTCTTGGACAGCGACGCGCCACTGATCGACAGGCTCTCCTCGACGGTCACGTTCAGGTCGGCCAGCTCGCGCTGCTGCTCGGTGGTGATCGCCCGGCGGGTCCGCGCCACCCGTCGCGTCAGGAAGATCGCAGGCGGCATCACGACGAGCGAGACGAGCGTGAGCGGCCAGGACAGCGCCAGCATCGCGACCAGGGTCGCGATCGTGGTGGTGACGTTCGACGCGATCGACGTCGCCGTCGAGGTGACCACGGACTGCATGCCGCCGATGTCGTTCGTGATCCGGGACTGCACCTCGCCGGTGCGGGTCCGGGTGAAGAACGCCAGCGACTGGCGCTGCAGGTGCGCGAACACGGACGTGCGCAGCCCGTGCATGACCTCCTGACCGATCCGGGTGGATATCCAGGTCTGGGCGACGCCGAGCGCGGCCGTGACCGCCGCGACGGCGACCATGCCGGCGGCGAGCCAGGCCAACAGGACGACGTCGCGCTGCGGGAGCGCGACGTCGATGACCTCGCGCAACAGGAACGGGGACGCCATGCCGACGACGGCCGCCGCGGAGATCGCGGCGATGACGACGGCGAGCGAGCGCCGGTGGGGACGGAACAGCGCGCCGATCCGGCGCAGGGAGACGTCACGGGCCTGGGACTTCTCTTCGCTCGTGGCGGAGCGGGAGCCGCGGCGCCCGGACGGGGGCGTGACCTGTCGGGGATCCAAGTGGGACTCCGTTCGGTGAGGGTCGTGGGTTCGGGAGCGTCAGTAGGGTCGTGAGGGAGGCATTCAGTGAGGTTGCCTCAGTATGAGGCTACAACAGCACTTCTTGCTAGGCTGTTCCCGTGGCCGATCCCGAGTCCCCGACCGAGCTGGTCGACGCGTTCTGGTCGGTCGCCCGGCGGCTGCGGCACGTCTCGGCCGAGGCGCTCGCCCGGTGGGAGCTGTCGCCGTCGCAGGCCAGGGCCCTGTCGGTGCTCGCCCGGCACGGCGAGATGCGCCCCGGGGAGCTGGCCAGGCACCTGCGGATCGCGCCGCGGTCGGCGACCGAGGTCGTCGACGATCTGGCGGACCGCGGTCTGTGCGAACGCGTGCCGGACCCGCACGACCGCCGCGCGACGCTCCTGCGGCTCACCGACCACGGCGTGCGGGCCGCCGAGGGCGTGCGGGCGTCGCGCGGTGAGCAGGCGGATGCGCTGTTCGGGCACCTCTCCTCCGTCGACCGCGCCGAGCTCACCCGGCTGCTCGGATCGCTGCGCGCTCATGTCGAGGACGACGCGCACCGCGACCTCCCGGACGCGCCGCCCGATGGGGCACGATCCTCGACATGACCGACACGGACGCGGCGCCCGTCGACCGGAAGAAGGTGCGCGCGTTCGCCCGCCACCTGTTCGGCGTCTACACCCACGGGGCGCTGAGCTACATGATCGACATCGGGCACCGGACCGGCCTGTTCACCGCTGCGTCCGAGGGGCCGGCGACCTCGTCAGAGCTCGCGGCCCGCGCCGGGTGCGACGAGCGCTACGTGCGGGAATGGTTGGGCGCCATGGTCACCGCGGAGATCATGACGTTCTCCGCCGACGACGATCGGTACGCGCTCCCGCCGGAGCACGCCGCGGCGCTCACCGGCGGCGGGTCGAAGAACATGGGCCCGATGGCGGCGATGGTCACGCTGATGGGCCGCAACCTCGACGGCGTGGAGCGCGCGTTCCGCGAGGGCGGCGGCGTCCCGTACCCGGCGTTCGCGCCGGAGTTCACCGGCGTGATGGACGAGCTGAACCGCCGTCCGCTCGACGAGCTGCTCGTCGACGCGTGGCTGCCGCTGGTGCCCGGGTTCGCCGAGGCGTTGACGTCCGGCATCCGCGTCGCCGACGTCGGGTGCGGCACCGGGCACGCGCTCGCGCTGCTGGCGGCGGCGTTCCCGGCGTCGACGTTCGTCGGCTACGACCTGTCCGAGGACGCTCTCCGGGCCGCCCGCGCCGAGACCGCGGAGCTCGACAACGTGACGTTCGAGGTCGCCGACGCGGCGGCGTTCTCCCCGGCGTCGCCGTTCGACGCCGTCGTCGCGATCGACGCCGTGCACGACCAGGCCGATCCGGCCGGCATGCTCCGCTCGATCCACGACGCGCTCGTGCCCGGCGGCCGGTTCGTGATGGTCGACATGGCCGCGCACTCCGGAGTCGCGGACAACGTGGGCAACCCGTTCGCGCCGTGGATCTACGCGATCTCCACGCTGCACTGCATGACCGTGTCGCTGGCCGCGGGCGGTGCCGGGCTCGGAGCCGCGTGGGGCCAGGAGACGGCGAGGGCGATGCTCGCCGACGCGGGCTTCGGCGACGTCGAGACGCACCCGGCGCCGGGCCAGGCGTTGAACCTGATCTACGTCACGTCACGGCCGGGGTGAGCGGCGCCCGCCGGCGCCCGATGATCAGCGCGTCGGTCCGGATCGCGGCGGAGTCCCGCGCCGATCCGGACGCGTCCGCCGATCAGCCGCCAGGGGTTGACGCCGCCGGGAACGCGGCGCAGCGTCGAGGCATGGCCGCACCGACCGCCCCGCGCCCCGACTCCGCCGACACGATGTCCGAGTTCGAGCCGACGCAGGAGGGAATCGCGCTCCCCCGTCCGCCCGAGTTCGCCACGTCCGCCGAGGAGCGGCTGCACCGCAAGCAGCAGCTGGCCGGGGCGTTCCGGATCTTCGGGCGGTTCGGGTTCGGCGAGGGCGTCGCCGGGCACATCACCGTCCGCGACCCGGAGGACGAGCACCTGTTCTGGGTGAACCCGTTCGGCATGTCGTTCCGGCACATCCGGGTGTCCGACCTGATCGCCGTCGACCACGACGGCGTCGTCCGGCACGGGAACAAGCCGGTCAACCGCGCCGGTTTCGTGATCCACTCCGAGGTGCACAAGGCCCGCCCGGACGTCGTCGCCGCGTGTCACGCGCACTCGGTGCACGGGAAGTCCTGGTCGTCGCTGGGGCGCACGCTGGACCCGATCACGCAGGACGCGTGCGCGCTGTACGGCAACCACGTCGTCGTCTCCGAGGGTGCGGGCGCCGTCGTGGTCGACCAGGAGGCCGGTCGCCTGCTGGCGAAGGGCCTTGGCGAGGCGAAGATGGCGTTCCACCAGAACCACGGGATCTTCACCGTCGGCGACACCGTCGCCGAGGCGGCATGGTGGTTCATCTCCACCGAGCGCAACTGCCAGGCGCAGCTGATGGCCGAGGCGGCCGGCACGCCGACGCTGATCAACCCGGAGAACGCCGAGTTCACCCGCAGGCAGACCGGCAACGCGTTCGCCGGCTGGTTCGCGTTCCAGCCGCTCTGGGACGAGGTCGTGCGGACGGACCCGGACCTGTTCGACTGACGGTCCGACCTGGTCGACATGGCGCTGACGGCTGTTCGACCACGTCTCGGACAGCCCTCACTGCCAGGTCAACGGAGGTTGATCCCTCCGGCTCAGGTCACCCGCCAGGTACCGGTGTAGTCCGGGTCCCGCCGGTCGACGAACGCGCGGAGGCCCTCCGGGGCGTCCGTCGCGAAGTTGATCGTCTGCGTCCGGGCCTCGGCCTCCAGCGCCTCGCGCATCGACGACTGCACGCCGGAGTTCAGCAACGCCTTCGTCTGCGCCAGTGCGACCGGCGGGCCGGACGCGAGCCGGGCCGCCAGGGCCGCGACGTGGTCGGCCAGCTCCTCCTCTCCCACGATCTCGGTGACCAGCCCGAGCGCGAGCGCCTCGTCGGCGCCGAGGATGTCCGCGAGCAGCGCGATCCGCTTCGCCTGCTGCAGCCCGACGACGCGCGGCAGCAGCCACGAGCCGCCGAAGTCCAGTGACAGCCCGCGCCGGGCGAAGATCTGCGAGAACCGGGCGCCCGGGGTGGCGACGACGAGGTCGCACCCCAGCGCCAGGTTCCAGCCGGCCCCGACCGCGATGCCGTCCACCGCGGCCACCGTCGGCTGCGGCAGCTCGTGCAGCAGCAGCGCGATGTCGTTGACCCGACGCATGCCGCGCAACGGGTGCTCGTCCGGCACGCCGCCGGACAGATCAGCACCCGCACAGAACGCCCCGCCCGCACCGGTGACCACCACGGCCCGCACCGACGCGTCGTCGGTGATCGCGGCCAGGGCCTCGGCGAGCGCGTCCCACAGTGCCCGGTCGACGGCGTTGCGCCGGTGCGGGCGGTTCAGCGTCAGCGTGCGGACGCCGCCGTCGTCGCTGCTCAGCAGCACTGGTTCGTCGGCCACGGCGATCACCCTCCCACCGCAGCTGCAGGCCGTACAGCTCGCCGCGACTCCGCTCCGGTCCGCCGAGACACGCCGCTCGACGAGCGTCGCGAGATCGAGTGGTGGGTTCGGGCGGTAACGGTCGCCGCAACGCGCCACTCGACGCAGGCGGGGCGATCGGGCGGCGTGTTCGGGGGCGGTCACCTCGCCGCGGCGCCGCGCCGCAACGCGCGCGGGGACTCGCCGAACCAGCGGCGCGACGCCCGGGTCAGCGCCGACTGCTCGGCCAGCCCGACCATCGCCGTCACCTGGGTGAACGGCAGATCGGTACGGGTGATCAAGCGGTGCGCGGCCTCGCGCCGGACCTCGTCGAGCACGGACTCGAACGTCGTGCCCTCGGACGCCAGGTGACGCTGCAGCGTCCTCGGGTGCATCCGCAGCAGTCGCGCGACCGACCCGATCCGGGCCGGCCCGGTGCCGAGCGACCGGGCCAGCGCCGTCCGCACGCGGTCGGTGACCGTGCGGCCGGGCCGGTCGAAGTGCGTCTCGAGGTAGTCGACGGCGATCGCCCGGACCGTCTCGTCGCCACCCTCGCGCGGGCGGCTGGCCAGATCGGCGGGCACGCGCAGGACGGCGGCCGGCCGCTCGAAGCGGACGTCGGTCCCGAAGAACTCGCGGTAGCGCTGCTCGGCGGCCAGCGGCGGGTGCGGCAGGTGCACCGACCGCAGCCCGTACGGACCGCCCGCGAGCAGCGTGATGATCCGGTGGAACACCCCGATGCCGAGGTCGACGCTCTGCGCGGGCGGTGGCCCGGCACCCGGCTCGTCCCCGCGGCCGTCGTAGAGCAGTCCCATCACGCCGTGCGCGGACTCCGGGTCGTCGATGCGGGCGACGCGCAGCGCGGGGCTGTGCACGAACAGGTAGCGCCCGGCGCCCTCCAGGGCCTCCCCCAGCGTCGGCGAGTTCTCCAGCACGACGGCGAGCGGCCCGAGGATGTCCAGGCCCTGCCTCTCGGCGAGGCGCAGCCCCAGGTCCGGGCAGTCGAGTGTCGCGGCGGCGGCCTCCAGGATGCGGGCTGCGGTGGCGGCGCGGATCAACACGTCGCCGTCCGGGCCGTCGCCGGCGGTACCGTCGTCCGGCGGGTCGACGGCGTCCACCGGCACCCGGAACCGGCCGAGCAGCGCGGCACCGTCACCCCCGAGCGCGTCCACCAGCGGGGTGAGCCCCCGTAGCGCCGCGGCTCGGATCATGGAGACCATGTCGTGCGAGGATAAGTATGTGTCGCCTCAGGTCAAGTTACGACGCTCGGTGGCGGCGACACTGATCGTGCACGCACCGATCGTCGAAGGAGACATCTGATGGCTGCGAAGGACATCGAGCACCTCGACGTGCTGATCGTCGGAGCCGGGCTGTCCGGCGTCGGCGCCGCCTGGCGACTGCAGCAGGAGATGCCCGGCGCGACGTACGCGCTGCTGGAGCGACGCGAGGCGATCGGCGGCACCTGGGACCTGTTCCGGTACCCGGGCGTGCGGTCCGACTCGGACATGTTCACGCTGGCGTACCCGTTCCGGCCGTGGAAGGGCGAGAAGTCGATCTCGTCAGGGGACAGCATCCGGAACTACATCCGGGACACCGCCGACGAGGCCGGCATCACCCGCCACATCCGGTTCGGGACGAAGGTCCTGCGCTCGTCGTTCTCGTCGGAGACGGCACTGTGGACGGTCGAGGCAGAGACGGCGGACGGGCCGAGGACCTACACGGCGAACTTCCTCTACATGTGCTCCGGCTACTACGCCTACGACCACGGCTACCAGCCGGAGTTCCCCGGCCGCGAGGACTTCGCCGGCACCTGGGTGCACCCGCAGTTCTGGCCGGAGGACCTGGTCTACGCCGGCAAGAAGGTCGTCGTGATCGGCAGCGGTGCCACCGCGGTCACGCTGATCCCGGCCATGGCGCAGGACGCCGAGCACGTCACCATGCTGCAACGCTCCCCGTCGTACCTGACGGTGCTGCCGGAGAGCGACCCGGCGGCCGACCGCCTGCGGAAGCTCCTCCCGCCCACGGTCGCGCACACGCTGCTGCGCATGCAGTACGTGACGCTGACGCAGGCGTTCTACCAGCTGGCCCGCCGCCGCCCGGAGCGCGTGAAGAAGATCCTCCGCGGCCTCGCCGTGCGCGCACTGAAGGACGAGTCCTACGTGGACGAGCACTTCACGCCGACCTACGAGCCGTGGGACCAGCGCCTCTGCGTGGTCCCGGACGGCGACTTCTTCCGCGCGATCCGCGACGGCCGCGCATCGGTGGCCACCGACCAGATCGAACGGATCACCGAGAAGGGCATCCTCCTGCGCTCCGGAGAGGAGCTCGAGGCGGACATCATCGTCTCGGCCACCGGCCTGTCGCTGCAGCCGTTGGGCGGCATGCAGATCGACGTCGACGGCACGCAGGTCGACATCGGCGACACGGTCGCCTACCGCGGCATGATGCTGTCCGGCGTGCCGAACCTGGCGTTCTGCATCGGCTACGTCAACGCGTCCTGGACGCTGCGCGCCGACCTGGTCAACCGCTACGTCCCGAAGCTCCTCAAGCACATGCGGGACAAGGGCTTCGCGATCGCCACCCCGTTCGCCGAGCGCACCGGCGACCGCCCGCTGCTCGACCTCACCTCGGGCTACGTGCAGCGCTCCAAGCACCTGTTCCCGAAGCAGGGCGAGCGCGACCCGTGGCGCCTGCGCCAGAACTTCTTCTCCGACGCGCTGCGGATGAACCGCGCCGACGTCGAGAAGGACATGGCGCTCATCCCGAAGTCCGCCCTCAAGAACAAGGAGCTCGCGTCATGAGCAGCCTGTCCCCCTTCCGTTTCGCCGAGGGCACCGCCGTCGTCACGGGCGCGGCGGGCGGCATGGGCGAGGAGATCGCGAAGCTGCTCGCCGTGCGCGGCAGCGACCTCGTGCTCCTGGACCGCGACGGCGACCGGCTGGAGTCCGTGGCCTCCGCGATCCGCGACCGGCACCCGGGGCTCACGGTGGAGACGATCGTCGTCGACCTCGCCGACCGCGACGCGCTCGACGCCGCCGCCCGGCAGGTCCTCTCCGCGCACGCGGAGATCCGGCTGCTCGTGAACAACGCCGGTGTCGCACTCGGCGGCGACTTCGCCCGGCTCACGCTCGACGAGTTCGAGTGGGTCATGGACATCAACTTCCGGGCGCCGGTCCGGCTGACCCACCACCTGCTTCCCGCGCTCACGGCGCGGCCCGGCGGGCACCTGGTGAACGTGTCCAGCCTGTTCGGGCTGATCGCGCCGCCCGGACAGTCGGCGTACTCGTCGAGCAAGTTCGCGATCCGCGGCTTCTCCGAGGTGCTGCGTTCCGAGCTCGAGACGTCCGGCACCGGCGTGACGACCGTGCACCCCGGCGGCATCAAGACCCGGATCGCCGAGACCGCGCGCGTCGGCGTGAACATCCCCGCCGAGGAGGCCGAGAAGGGCAAGCGCGACTTCCAGAAGCTGCTCACGTTCCCGGCGGACAAGGCCGCCGAGCTCATCGTGGACGGCATCGAGAAACGGCGCGGGCGGGTCCTGATCGGGATCAGTGCCAAGGTCCCGGACGTGCTGGCCCGCCTGTTCCCGGCGAACAGCATGAAGGTGTTCGCGAAGCTCGTCGGGGCGTCCGGTCGTCGCAGCGCTCCGTCGCCGGCGAACCGGTGACCGTCGCCGTCGACGAGGGCCTGCGCGAGGTCCGCGTCTCCGGCGCCCGGATACGCGTGCGCACCAGCGGTTCTCCGGACGCGCCACCGGTCCTGCTGCTGCACGGCATCGGGCGCAGCCTGGAGGACTGGTCCGCGCAACACGACCTGCTCTCCGACGGCTACCGGGTGATCAGCGTCGACCTCGCGGGCTTCGGCCTGTCCGACCGGCTGCCGGGCCCGGCGACGATCCGCTCCCTGACCGGCGGGGTGCTCGGCACGCTGGACGCGATCGACGAGCGCCGCCCGCTGCACGTGATGGGCAACTCGCTCGGCGGGGCGGTCGCGCTGACGCTGCTCACCCGGGGACCGGAGCGGGTCGTCTCGCTCACGCTGGTCGACCCGGCCGGTTTCGGCTCCGAGGTGACACCCGCGCTGCGGATCCTCGGCGTGCCGTTCCTCGGCGCGTACCTGCTCCGCTCGATCGACCGCGCCGCCGCCCGTCGTACCGAGCGAGCCCTGTTCGTCGACGACGCGTTCGTCACCGACGAGCGGGTCGAGCACGGCCTCGAGGTGGCCAGGCACGCGGACCACGCCGCCGTGTTCGCCGAGATCGCGACGGAGCTGGGCACGGTCCGCGGGGTACGCCCCGGGTGGCGCTGGGCACTGCTGCGCGAGGTCACCCGCCACCCGCGTCCGACGTTGATCGTCTGGGGCGAGCGGGACGTGATCCTGCCGGCGAAGCACCTGCGCACGGCACTCGCGGCGATCCCGCACGCCCGCTCGCACGTGTTCGGCGGGACCGGACACATGCCGCAGATCGAACGCGCCGACGAGTTCGCCGGTCTCGTCAGGACGTTCCTCGGTAACGCGGTGGCCGAGCGCTCCTAGTCCCTGCGGCGAGATCCCGACGCCCCGAGGAGACGACCATGGCTCCGTCCACGTACACCGTCGAGCGCACCCTGACGATCCAGGCACCGGCGCCGGAGGTCTACCCGCACATCGCCGACTTCCGCCGCTGGATCGACTGGTCGCCGTGGGAGGGCATGGACCCGGACATGACGCGCGAGTACTCGGGAGCCGAGTCCGGCCCCGGCGCCGTCTACTCATGGTCCGGCAACCGCAAGGCGGGCCGGGGCCGGATGGAGATCACCGGTGCCCAGGAGCCGACGCACGTCACGATCGACCTGCGGTTCGAGAAGCCGTTCAGGTCCTCCAGCGAGACCGTGTTCCTGCTGGAGCCCGACGGCCCGGGGACGAAGGTCACCTGGCGGATGACCGGCCCGTCGACCGTCATGACGAAGGTGATGGGCCTGTTCACCAGCATGGACTCGATGATCGGCCCGGACTTCGAGAAGGGTCTGGAGCGCCTGCGCGGGGTCGCCGAGTCCCCGGACTGAGATCTGAACACCTGATAGGTTCGTCAGGTGTCGCTCCCCCTGTCACGCCGTACGTTCCTGCTCGGGGCGGCTGCCCTGCCGCTCGCCGCCTGCGCCGGACCCGCTGGTGGTGGCGGCGAGGCCCTGCGCGTCGCGTTCGCCTCCGGCGGCGCGAAGGAGACGCTCGACCCGCACGTCCTGCCGCTCTACGTCGACCAGGCGCGGGCGAAGGCCTGCTTCGACACGCTGGCCGGGTGGTCGCAGCAGATGACCGCCGAGCCGCGGCTGGCCGAGTCGTGGGAGCCGGACGCGACCGGCAAGCGGTGGCGGATCCGTCTGCGCCGCACGGCGTTCCACGACGGTCGCCCGCTCACGGCCGCGGACGTGCTCTACAGCTTCCGCCGGATCGCGGACCCGGCGACGACCGGCATCGCGGCCGCCCTGTTCCGCGGTGTCGACTTCGCCGCGAGCCGTGCCGTGTCCGGCACCGAGCTCGAGATCGTGCTCGGTGCCCCGAACTTCCTGTTCCCGTTGTCCTGGGGCGCGCCGGGAGCCGAGATCGTTCCACAGGGGACGACGTCGTTCGCGAACCCGATCGGTACCGGCCCGTTCCGGTTCGTGTCGTTCACACCGGGCGGTCCGGCCCGCTACGCCGCCAACGACGCGTACTGGGGCGGGAAGCCGCCGTCGCCGGAGCTGGAGTTCGTGCCGATCCAGGACGAGGAGGCCCGCCTCGGCGCGCTGCTGTCCGGTCAGGTCGCCTACGCGCACGACCTGCGCGCCCCCAGCGCGGTCCGGCTGGAACGCGACAGCCGCACCCGGGTCCTGTCCGCGCCCTCGGCAGCGACCCAGTCGCTCGCGCTGCGCGTCGACCGGCCGCCGTTCACCGACCCGCGCCTGCGCGAGGCCGTCCGTCTCGGCCTGGACCGCGAGGCGCTCGTACGGATCGTCCTGCTCGGGCGCGGGCAGGTCGGCAACGACATGTTCGGTCGGGACCTGCAGTACTACCCGTCGCAGATCCCGCAGGTCGGCCGCGATGTGGCCCGGGCGCAGGACCTCGTGCGCCAGGCCGGGGCACAGGGCCTGGCCGTCGAGCTGCAGTCGAGCGGTGCCGACCCGACGTTCGACCCGGCCACCGCCGTGATCACCCAGCAGCTCGCCGAGATCGGGCTGAGGGTCACGCCGCGCACGCTGCCGTCGGACGGCTACTTCAAGCAGATCCAGAAGGTCGGGGTGTTCTCCCAGACGTCCACCGGCACCCTGCCGATCCCGGACTACATCGGACGCCGGATCGTCAGCTCCGCGACGAGCTACCGGTTCACCGGCTTCACCAGCCCGGAGATCGACCGCCTCTACGCCGCAGCCGTCGGTACGCCGGACGAGGCGGCCCGGACGGCGGCGCTGACGCGTATCCAGGAGCTGTTGCGGAGCGAGTCCGGCGGGCTCGTGTGGGCGAGCCGGGACTGGGACGTCGGCGTCGCGGCCGAGCTGTCCGGGATCGATGCGGCACGGCCGAACACGGCGGCGTGGGCGCGGTTCGACACGGCACGGCTGGGCTGACGCTTTCGCCAGTTGATCGCAACTACCCGATCGTGATGACATGACCTCGATGCTGGGGTCGTTCCGTGCGCTGTCCGTCCCGGCGCGCCTGTTGGTCGTCAACCAGTTCGGGATCAACGCCGGCTTCTACCTGGTGCTCCCGTTCCTGGCCGTGTACCTCGGGAGCCTCGGCTACGCGGCGGCGACGATCGGGCTGGTCCTGGCCCTGCGCAACCTGTCCCAGCAGGGACTGTTCCTGGTCGGCGGCTCGGCCGCGGACCGGATCGGCCCCCGGCCGATGATCATCGCGGGCTGCGCGCTGCGGGTCGTCGCGTTCGGGCTGCTCGGGCTCGTGCAGTCGCTGCCGGGGATCGTCGCTGCGGCCGTCCTCACCGGACTGGCCGGAGCGGCGTTCAACCCCGCCGTCCGGACCTACCTCACGCACGAGGCCGGTCCGCGGCGGGCCGAGGTGTTCGCCGTGTTCAACGTGTTCGCGAACGCCGGCATGCTCGTCGGGCCGCTGCTCGGCGCTGCGCTGCTGGCCGTGGACTTCCGGCTGACCGCGCTCGTCGCCTGCGCCGTGTTCGCCGCGCTCACGCTCGCCCAGCTGTTCGCGCTGCCGGCCCGCCCGGTCGCACCCCCGGAGCGTGGCGTGCTGGGCAGCTGGGGCGAGGCGCTGGCGAACCGCCGTTTCCTGGTGTTCGCCGCGGGCGGCGCGACGTACTTCGTGCTCTACAACCAGCTCTACCTGGCGCTCCCGATCGAGGCGCGACGGGTGACCGGCGTCGAGGGCGCGGTGGCCGCGGTGTTCGTGCTGTCCACGGTGATCGGCCTGCTGTTCCAGGTCCGGATCGTCGCCTGGTGCCGGGCCCGCTGGAGCGCCGGACGGTCGATGGCCGCCGGGCTCGTCGTGATGGGTGCCGGGTTCGTACCGCTCGCACTCGCCGCACCGCTGTCCCCGACCGCACCCGCGGGCGACTGGACGCCCGGCGCAGCGCTCGCCGTCGTCCCCGTACTCGTCGGGACGGCGCTGTTCACGGTCGGGATGGCCGTCGTCGACCCGTTCTACATGGCGCTGCTGCCGGTCGTCGGCAGCGAGCGGCTGGCCGGGACGTACTACGGGCTGTACTACCTGGTCTCGGCCGCCGCCGTCGCCGGCACGAACCCGGCCACCGGGGCGCTGCTCGGCTGGTCCGGCTCGGCCGGTGTCCCCTGGGTGCCGTTCGCCGTCCTGGTCGCCGTCGGGCTCGCCGGGGCGGCGGTCGTCGCGACGCTGGAGCGCCGCGGCGCGCTGGACGAACACCCCGCTCGCCCGGGTCCGCAGCACGGGAGCTCCGCTCGTCGCACCACGGAGGCGGAGTCGTGATCCGCCACGCGGCCGGCCCGACCGTCGCCCGCCTGGCCGTCGCACTCGCCCAGTTCGCGGCCGTGTCCGTGATCGTGTTCCTGCTGACCTCGTCGCTGCCGGGAGACGCGGCGGAGATCGTGCTCGGCCGGGACGCCACCGCCGAGCAGATCGCGACGCTGCGGGCCCAGCTCGGCCTGGACCGGCCCCTGACCGAGCGCTTCGTGTCCTGGCTCGGCGGCCTCGTGCAGGGCGACCTCGGCACGTCGCTGGTGACCGGACGTCCCGTCGTCGACGAGGTGGGTGACCGGCTGGGCGTGACGGCGCTGCTGACCGTCGTGTCGCTGGCCGTGCTGGTGCCGCTCGCGCTCGCCGCGGGGACCGTCGCCGGCAGGCGTCCGGGTTCCACGGTGGACCGAGGGCTGACCGGGCTGCTGGTCGGCCTGCAGGCGGTGCCGGAGTTCGCGCTCGGGCTCGTGCTGGTCGGCGTGTTCGCGCTGCAGCTCGCCTGGCTGCCCGCGACGGCGGCGGGTGGCGCGTTCCTCGGACCCGCGGTGCTCGTGCTGCCGGTCGTCGTGCTCGTCGCGAACCAGCTCGGCCGGCTGGCCCGGCAGATCCGGGTCGGGGTGGTCGCGACCGACACCGCAGAGCACGTCGTCCACCTGCGACGGCTCGGCCTGCCGGAGCGCACCGTGCTGCTGCGTCACGTGCTGCCCGGTGCCGCGCTGCCGTCGATCCAGCAGCTCGCCCGGATCGTGGACTCGCTGCTCGGTGGCGTGGTCGTCGTCGAGGCGCTGTTCGCGCTGCCCGGCGTCGGGTCCGGGTTCGTGGAGGCGGTGGGCGCCCGGGATCTGCCTGTCGTGCAGGGCTACGCGCTGCTGTACGCGGCCACGACGATCGGCGTGAACCTCGTCGCCGACCTCGTGTCCGCACGTCTGACACCGCAACGAGCGGTGCTCGCGTGAGCGCCCGGTCCCGCACGGCCGTCGTGCTCGGTGTGGTCCTCACGGCGGTCCCACTGCTGGCGGCGCTCGCCGGCCCACTGCTCGTCGGACCGCTCGGCCTCGTCGCCCCGACGGGGACGGACGCGCTGCTCCCGCCCGGCGACGGGTTCGTGCTCGGCACGGACGCGCTCGGCCGTGACGTCGCCGGGCTGGCGCTCACCGGCGGCACGACGGTCGTCGCACTCACCGTGGGCGCGCTGGCGTGCGCCTATCTCGTCGGGACGCCGATCGGGCTGCTGCTCGCGGCGACCGGGCGCCGTCGCCTCGACGGGTTCGTGCTGCGGGTGCTCGACGTGCTGCTGGTCCTGCCGTCGCTCCTGCTGCTGCTCGTGCTCGCGGCGACCGGGCGGCGCGGCGTGGTCTGGCTGGTGCTGGCCGTCGCGCTCGTCCAGCTGCCGTCGGTCGTGCGGCTCGTGCGCAGCGCCGCGGCCGCGCCGACGCAGCGGCCCGCGTTGGAGGCGATGACGCTGTCCGGCGAACCGTGGTGGCGCGTGCACCTGCTGGAGTCCGGACGGGCGGCGCTCGGCCCGGTCGCGGTGGACGCGGGCACCAGGGCGGTGCTCGTGCTCGCGATGCTGGCGAGCGCGAACTTCCTCGGCGTCGGCCTGGACCCGGACACGGCGGACTGGGCGGTGGTGATCGAGCAGAACACGTCGTCGCTGTACCTGGCGCCTGCCGCGCTGCTCGTGCCCGCCGGGCTGCTCGTCGCGCTGTGCGCCGGGATCAACCTGCTGGTCGACCAGCTGCTGGACCCGGGCGAGGTCGCGGCGTGAAGGTCCGGGGTCTGGGCGCGACGGCCGGTGCCGCCGTCCTGCTCGACGGCGTCGACCTGGATCTCGACGCCGGCCGGGTGCTGGCCGTGCTCGGCGAGTCCGGCTCCGGGAAGAGCACGCTCGGGACGGCGCTGCTGGGCGCCGCCGCACCCGGCGTGGTCGTGCGCGGCGAGGTCCGCGCCGGCCGGGTCGCTCTGCTCCCCCAGCACCCGGGCGCCGTGCTGGATCCGGTGCGTCGGGTCGACCGCGTGCTCGGCGAGCTCGCCCCCGGCCGAGCCGCTGTTGATCGCGCGCTGGATCTCGCCGGTCTGGAACGCGCTGTGGCGCATCGGTTCCCGCACCAGCTCTCCGGTGGGCAGCAGCAGCGGGCGGCGTTGGCGATGGCACTGGTCGTCGGGCCGGACGTGCTCGTGCTCGACGAGCCGACGACGGGTCTCGACCCGGCGACGACGGACGAGGTCGTCGCGAACCTGGCCGGGCTCGCCCGGACCGGGACGGCGATCGTGCTGCTCACCCACGACGTCGCCGTCGCCCGCGCGCTCGCCGACGACGCGGTGCTCCTGCGGGCCGGGCGGGTCGTGGCCCGCGGACCGTCCGTGCTGGACGCGGCCGCCGTACCGTCCCGCGTTCCGGACCGGCCCGCCGGCGAGCCGGACCGGTTGTCCGTCATCGGGTTGCGGGTCGCGGCCCCGGGCGGTGCGGTGATCCTCGACGACGTGTCGCTGGCCGCCGGACCGGGGACCGTGCACGCGGTCGTCGGGCACTCGGGAGCGGGGAAGACCACCCTGGCCCGCTGCCTGGCCGGGCTGGTCCGGCCGGAGACGGGGACGGTGAGCGTCGACGGCGAGGTGCTGCCGACGGCGGATGCACGGTCGCTCGCGCAGCGGAGGCTGGTGCAGTACGTGCACCAGGACGCCCGGTCGTCGTTCCTGCGCCGCAAGCCGGTGCTCGACCAGGTGGCCCGGCCCGCCGAGCTGTTGCGCGGCGTCGCTCCCGCGTCCGCTCGGGACGAGGCGACCGCGCGCCTCGATCGTCTCGGTGTCGACGCGGCGACGGCGGCGCGGCGGCCGTCCGGGCTCTCCGGCGGTCAGCTGCAACGGGCGGCGCTCGCGCGGGCGTTGCTCGCGGATCCGGCCGTGCTCGTCGGGGACGAGATCACGTCGGCACTCGACGCGGCGCACCGCGACGAGCTGCTCGCCGTCCTGGACGCGCTGCGCGCCGAGCGCGGTACGACGGTCGTGCTGGTCAGCCACGATCTGCCGCTCGTCGCCTCGGTCGCCGACGAGGTCACCGTGCTCGACGGCGGCCGGGTCGTCTCCACCGGCCCCGCGATGTCCGGAGGGTGAGGCGCCCTTCTTCCCGAACGTCGGGCGTGGTGGTCGGGGCCGGCCGGGCACCGGGGCCGTCGGCTGCGGGGGTGTGGTCGCGGTCAGCCGAGCACGGCCTTGTCGAAGCGACCCCAGTCGGCGGTGTTCGGAACCGCGTCCGGGACTCCGGTGAGGTCGGCCGAGATCGCCGACAGCGCGTCCCCCACTCCCCACACGATGTTCCCGGACGCCTCGTGCAGCCTCCGCTGGACGTCGGCGAACGCCTGCGTGCGGGCGGCCTCGTCGGTCGTGGACACGGCACGGGTGTACAGGCGGTCGACCTCCGGGTCCTTCCAGCCGGTGAAGTTGCCGGTCCCGGAGGTGACGAGCTTGCGGCCCACGTAGTCCGGGATCGGGAGGCGACCACCGCTGGTCGCGGCAGCGGCACCGGTGCGGCGGACCTCGCCGTAGTAGTCCGATGCGGGGACGGTCCGCGTCGTCGCGCGCAGCCCGATCTCGGCGAGCTGTTCGGTGATCAGCCTGGCGGCCGGGACGAACGTCGGCTCCAGTGTGGACACCAGCAGCTCGACCTCGCGACCCCGCGCACCGGCCGCGTCGACGAGCGACCGTGCCCGGTCCACGTCGCGGACGACCTGCGGGATACCGGCGTCGTAGTACTGCGCGCCGCGGCCGCGCAGGTCGTTGCCGACCCGGCCGCGACCGAGAAGCACGACCCGGACGAGCGCGTCCCGGTCGATCCCGTACCGGACCGCGTCGCGCAGCCGGGGGTCGGAGAACGGCGGCCGGTCGACCTTGAGGCACAGGTACTGGTGGTTCGAGTCCGCGGCGGCCAGCAGGCGCACGCGGCCGTCGTCGGAGATCCGCCTGCCACTGGCCGGCTCCAGCCCGTACACGCAGGCGACCTGGCCGGAGAGCAGCGCGCCGAGCCGGGCCTGCTCGTCGGCGATCGGCACGATCTCGAGCTCCGGCGACGGCGGCGGGCCACCCCAGTAGCCGTCGTAGGAGCGGTAGCGCGCGGGCGCGTCCGGCGAGAACGAGACGTACCGGAACGGTCCGGTGCCGACCGGGTTCGCGAACGACGTCGTCCCCTGCGGCACGATCTCGGTGCCGGTCGCGCCCCAGGACAGCGGGAACAGGAAGTTCGGGTTCCCCAGCACGACCTCGACGTCGGTGTCGGACACCGCACGGCTGGCCGTGACGTCGACGTCGGCGTAGAGCTGCGCGGCCGTCGCGGTCGTGGCCGGGTCGGCGATCCGGCGGAACGAGTACAGGACGTCCGCGGCCGTGAACGGGCGCCCGTCGTGCCATCGCGTGCGGCGCAGGCGGATCCGCCAGCGGGTGCCGGTCGCGTCGACCTCCCACGACTCGGCCAGCCGTGGCACGGCCGTCATCTCCGGGGTGTAGCCGACGAGCGTGTCGAAGCAGGCGCGCGCCCGGATCTGGTCCACGAACTGCGGTGCGACGTGCGGGTCCAGGTTCTCCTTCGCCCCGCGCCCGGCGATCGCGACGCGCAACGGCTCGCCGCCGCCGGTGGTGCCGCCGCCGCAGGCCGTCACGAGCGGGAGCGCCGCGACACCGAGTGCTCCGGCCAGTACGGACCGGCGGCCGAGCGGTCGCGTCACCGGATCGCCGCGAGCATCCGGCGGTCCAGGAGCTGGGTGACGGTGCCGACCTCGGCGAACCCTGCTCCGCGCAGGGCGGCCTCCCACTGGCCGATCGTGCTGCCGCCGCTGCGCTCCCGGCCGGCGAAGCGGCGCTCCCGGTCCGCGACGACGTCGGCGAGCGCCGGCTCCCGCACGACGGCCGCCCACCACGCCTGGAAGTCCTCGAAGTCCGACGAGCCGGTGCGCGCCTCGGTCCGCGCGATCCGTAGCTCGGCCGTCATCGCGGCCAGGCGGGCCGGTTCCGGGTCGGCCTTCAGCGTGTCGAAGTCGACGAACACTCCGCCCGGCCGCAGCACCGACGCCAGCGCCTCCGCGAACCCGGGCAGGTCGTCGGCCGCGAGCCAGTGCAGCGCGGTGGCCGAGACGGCTGCGTCGTACCGGTCGCCCACCACGTCGGTCCATTCCGGACCGGACAGGTCGGCGTCCACCCAGGACGCGGCGTCGCCGGTGGTGCGGCGCGCGAGCTCGAGCATGACCGGGTCGAAGTCCACGCCGGTGACCTGGGCGCCGGGAAAGCGGGCGAGCGCCCGGCGGGCGAGCGATCCGGGCCCGCACGCCAGGTCCAGCAGGCGACCGGGTGCGGCGCCGAGGCCGTCGACGACGTCGAACATCAGGTCGAACATCGCCTCCCGGTCCGGGACGTAGCCCTCCTGCTGGACGTCCCAGCGCCTCAACCATTCCGCCGCGTCGAAGTCGTAGCTCGTCGCCACCGCTCCCCCATCCTCGTCGTTGCCACTCGGAGGCGATTGCACAAGATGGGCGACGATCATCGCAACCGTCCGTTCGCACAGGCACCTTCTCTGCCGCTTCGGCATATTTGCCGAACCGGCAGAGTTCTGCGTACGCTCGTCGTCGTGGCGGGACTGCGGGAGCGGAAGAAGCAGCAGACACGCGACGCGCTCAGCCTGGCCGCGTTGCACCTGTGCCTGGAGCGCGGGTGGTCGGCCGTGACGATGGAGGACGTGGCCGAGGCCGCGGGCGTCTCGGTGCGGACGCTCGGGAACTACTTCCCGCGCGGCAAGGCCGAGGCGATCGCGTCGCGGCACCTGGACCGGATGCGCGCGGCGGCCGACGCACTCGACGAACGGCCCGTCGACGAACCGCTCGCGGAGTCCGTGACGCGCGCCGTGCTGACGCAGTTCACCGGCGGGACGACGGAGGGCACCGACGCCACGCCGCCGGACCCGGACCGTCAGCGAGCCACCCGGTTCGTGCTCGCCGCACCGGAACTCGAGGCGGAGGTACTGCGCGCCAACGCCATGGCGGAGCAGCGCCTGACCGAGGTGCTGGCGAGGCGCACCGGTTCCGACCCGGACCACGACCTGCGGCCCGCGCTGACCGCGGCGCTGCTCGTCGCGGCCGTGGGGTTCGCACTGAACCACTGGCTCCGGGCCGACCCGCCGGTCGCGCTGGAGCCGCTGCTGCGCGAGGTGCTCGACGAGGCGTCCCGGGGCTTCTCCGGGCCCGATGGAGAGGGGAAGCGATGACCGAGCAGGTCGATGTGCTGATCGCGGGAGCCGGGCCGGTCGGCCTGATGCTCGCCGCCGAGCTGGCGCTGGGCGGAGCCCGGCCGGTGGTGCTGGAGCCCCGGAAGGAGCCCGGCGCGGAGCTGCGGGCGAACGGGCTGGTCGGTCAGGTCGTACCGATGATCGACCGGCGCGGCCTGTACGAGGAGCTGGCCGGTGCGCCCGGCCCGCCCGAGCCGAACCGCGCCTACTTCTTCTTCGGCGGCCTGCCGCTGGACCTGAGCCTGCTCGACGACAGCCCGGTGTTCACCCTGGCCGTCCCGCAGGCACGGATCGTCGCGGTGCTGGCCGCCCGAGCGGTCGAGCTCGGCGTCACCGTCCGATGGGGACACTCGCTGACCGGCCTGACACAGGACGACGACGGTGTCGTCGCCGACGCCGTCGGTCCGGACGGCGACGCCGTCTCGATCCGGGCCCGCTACGTCGTCGGCGCCGACGGCGCGCACAGCGTGGTACGCAAGGCGTCCGGCATCGGGTTCCCCGGCATCGGGCTGGACCGGATGACGACGTTCTCGGCGCAGGTCGCGGTCCCGTCCTCCCTGCTCGATCCGGGGACCGGCGGACTGCGCGTGCCCGGGCTCGACGTCGTCCGCCCGTTCCTGCCGACCCGCACACCGCACGGCGGCATCACCTGGGCGCCGTTCCCCGGCCGCGCCCCGATGATCAGCACGCTGGAGTGGGACCTGCCCGCCGCGGACGGGCCGATGAGCCACGACGAGATGCTGGCCAGCGTGCGCCGCGTCGTCGGCACCGATCTGCCGCTCGACCCGCCCGACGGGGACGGGCCGCACCTGCTGCGCCGCCTCGACGGTGGTCAGATCCGGGTCGCCGAGCGGTTCCGCGACGGGCGGCTGTTCCTGGCCGGCGACGCCGCGCACGTCTACGCCGCGGGCGGCGGGCCGGGACTGAACCTGGGCCTGCAGGACGCGGTGAACCTGGGCTGGAAGCTCGCCTCCGTGCTGCGCGGCACGGCGTCCGACGCGCTGCTGGACACCTACTCGTCGGAACGTCATGCCGCCGCGCACCGGGTCCTGACGGCGGCCCAGGCCCAGGCCGCCCTGCTCGCTCCCGGCGCGGACGTCGACGGTCTGCGCTCGCTTCTCGGTGAGATCCTCACCGACGCCGCGGCCGTCGCGCGTCTGGCCGCGGTCGTCGCCGGGACCGACGTCCGCTATCCCGTCGAGGACGACGCGCACCCGACCGCCGGCTACTTCGCCGCCGACCGGACGATCCACACCGCGTCCACCGCCACGCTCACGGGCACCGGCACAGCCCGCCTTGCCGAGGCCGCCAGCTCTACGGGGTCCGCCGAGTCCGCCGGGCCGATCCGCCTCGCCGAGGCCGCCGGCTCTACCGAGCCCGCCGAGTCGGCCAAGTCCGCCGAGCCCGCCGAGTCGGCCGAGCCCGCCGAGCCCGCCGAGCCCGCCGAGCCCGCCGAGTCGGCCAAGTCCGCCGAGCCCGCCGAGTCCGTCGAGCCCGCCAAGTCCGCCGGGCCCGCCAAGTCCGCCGGGCCCGCCAAGTCCGCCGGGCCCGCCGGGCCCGCCGGGCCCGCCGGGCCCGCCGGGTCCGCCGGGTCCGCCGGGTCCGCCGGGTCCGCCGGGTCCGCCGGGTCCGCCGGGTCCGCCGGGTCCGCCGGGACGATCCGCCTCGCCGAATCCGCTCGCTCGGGGAAATGGGTGCTCGTCGACCCGACGGCCGACGGGCGCCTCGCCACGCTGGCGGCGTCGGTGCCAGACAGCCCGGAGGTGTTGCGCGGCAAACTGTCCGGCGACGGCCCGACGGCACTCCTGGTCCGGCCCGACGGCTACGTCGCCTGGGCGTCGGACCACAACGAGCCGGACGACACCGAACTCGACGCGCTCCACCGCAGCCTGACCCGCTGGTCCGGCCTTGTGTCCACACCCGCTCGATGATCAGCAGATCCGTCCGGATCAGGGCGGTGGTCGGCTCCGATCCGGACCGACTCGCCGATCATGGCCCCGCGGCAGGCATCCGCGCCGGTCATGATCGGCAGGAGTGGCCGGAACGCACCACCGGTGGCGCGCTGCTTCCACTTCTGCCGATCATGAGCACACCGGCCGGCACATGATCGGCGGAACCGGCCGGAACGTGCCACTGGCGGCGCGCTGCAGCCACTTCCGCCGATCACAGTAGAGGCCGGGCTGGTTCCCGCGAGCGGCCGGTCCGCCGGTCCGCCGGTCCGCCGAGCTGCCGGTCCGCCAGGCCGCCGGTCCGCCGATAGGGCTGCTCCCGCACGGAGCCTCCCGTGCATGATCAGCGGAAGTGGTCGCGACGCGCCACCAGTGGCGCGCAGCATCCAGTCCCGCCGATCATGACCAGGCGCGACTCACCTTGATCGGCAGAACTGGCAGGAACACGCCACCAGTGGCGCACTGCTTCCACTTCTGCCGATCATGGTCCGAGGGCCGCGCCGCGACCGAGCAGAGACGGCCCACGAGCAACCCGCCCGGCCCCCGAACATGATCAGCAGAAGTGGTCGGAACGCGCCCCCAGTGGCGCGCAGCATCCAGTCCCGCCGATCATGACCAGGCGCGACTCACCTTGATCGGCGGAACCGGCCGGAACGCGCCACCAGTGGCGCGCTGCTTCCACCTCCGCCGATCATGGTCCGGGGGCCGCGCCGCGAGCGACCAGGAGACGGCCCACGAGCAACCCGCCCGGCCCCCGAACATGATCAGCAGAAGTGGTCGGAACGCGCCCCCAGTGGCGCGCAGCATCCAGTCCCGCCGATCATGACCAGGCGCGGCTCACCTTGATCGGCGGAACTGGCAGGAACGCGCCACCAATGGCGCGCTGCTTCCATTTCAGCCGATCATGGTCCGGGGGCCGCGCCGCGAGCGAGCAGGAGACGGCGCACGAGCAACCCGCCCGGCCCCGATCATGATCAGCGGAAGTGGTCGGAACGCGCCACCGGTGGCGCGCAGTGTCCAGTTCCGCCGATCATGGCCGGGCGGGCCGGGAATGATCAGCGAGAGCGGACCGGGTGCGCTCGTTCTGTCGCCCCGACGGCCGTTCCCGGTGATCCGCGGCGGTCAGGCCGGGGCCCGGCGGGGGCCGCGAAGGAGGCGGCCGGGCAGGGCGTCGGTGGGCTCGCCGTCGACGTACGTCTCCTGCCCTGCGACGAGGGTGTGCCGGTATCCGGTGACGCGCTGTTGCAGGCGCCGGCCACCGGCCGGGAGGTCCTGGTGCATCTCGGGGGCGTGGAGGCGCATCGCGTCCAGGTCGATCACGGTGAGGTCGGCACGGTAGCCCGGCGCGAGCACGCCCCGGTCCAGGAGCCCGACGGCGCGGGCCGTGTCGCGGGCCTGGCGCTGGACCACGAACGGCAGGTCGAGGCGGGCACCGTCACGGTCGCGGCACCAGTGCTGGACCAGGGTCGTCGGGAACGAGCCGTCGCAGATCGTCCCGACGTGCGCGCCGCCGTCGGACAGTCCTGGCACGGTCAGCGGGTGGACGAGCATCTCGTGCACGTCGTCGAGGTTGCCGTGCGCGTAGTTCGCGAACGTGACGTAGAGCATCCCGCCGGCCGCGACGACGTCGTAGGCGATCTCCGCAGGCTCCACCCCCGCCCGGGCCGCCCGCTCGGTCAGCGCCGACGAGGGCGGCGGCTCGTAGTCCGGCGGGTCGCCGAGCTCGTACATCAGGTGGTACTTGTGGATCATGTGACCGCCGAGGCGGCTGCGGTCCTTCTCCCTGGTCTGTGCGGCCAGGACCTCCTCGCGCACCTGCGGGTCACGCATCCGGGCCGCCTGCTCGGACGGGGCGAGCCCGTCGCAGTGCCCGCGCCACACCGGGTTGGTCATGAACGGGTTCAGCGTGTTCGCCAGCCCCATCAGCATGCCGACCGGCCGGGCCGCGACCTGCCCGCGGATGGTCAGCCCGTCCGCGGCGGCCGACTCCATCAGCGACAGCAGCAGCTTGTGCTTCGAGTGGTCCTCCGGGAACTGCAGCAACGAGAACGACAGCGGCCGTCCTGACGCCCCGGCCATCCGCCGGAGCAGCGCGAACTCCGCCTCCGGGTCCGGGAAGTCGGACACCAGTTGCAGCACCCCGCGTCCGGTCTCCCCCACGGCCGACGCGATCGCCACGAGCTCGTCCGCGCCCGCGTCGTAGGAGGGCGTGAGCTCGCCGTCGATGCTGCGGTGGTTCAGCGTCCGGGACGTGGAGA
This sequence comes from Pseudonocardia endophytica, assembly GCF_004339565.1. Taxonomy (GTDB): domain Bacteria; phylum Actinomycetota; class Actinomycetes; order Mycobacteriales; family Pseudonocardiaceae; genus Pseudonocardia; species Pseudonocardia endophytica. Next base: position 3,279,908 of record NZ_SMFZ01000002.1, on the reverse strand, counting down.
AGCCGAGCGCCCCGGCCTCGATCCCCCGGCGGGCCAGCGACGCCATCGCGGCGATCTCGTCGGGCGTCGCCGGCTCGTGCGCCGCGGCGCGCTCGCCCATCGTGTGCACCCGTAGCGCGGCGTGCGGCACCTGGGTGGCGAGGTCGACGTCGTGCGGGAGCGCCTCGAGAGCCGACAGGAACTCGTCGAACGACTCCCAGTTCCAGGCCAGGCCCTCGTGCAGCGCGACGCCGGGGATGTCCTCCACGCCCTCCATCAGCTCGATCAGGCGGTCGTGGTGCTCCGGGCGGGCCGGGGCGAAGCCGACACCGCAGTTGCCGGCCACCACCGTCGTCACCCCGTGCCACGACGACGGCTGCAGCCGCGACTCCCAGGTCGCCTGCCCGTCGTAGTGCGTGTGGATGTCGACGAACCCGGGCGCGACGACCGCGCCGGCGGCGTCGATCTCCCGCCGTCCGGTCCCGGACACCCGCCCGACCTCGACGATCCGGTCGCCGTCGAGAGCGACGTCCGCGGTGACCGGCGGACCCCCGTTCCCGTCGACCACGCTGCCGCCGCGTACCACCACGTCGTGAGCCGCCATGCCTCCTCGATACGGCGTCCCCGGTCGTCGGGCAACGCGTGACCCCGAATCGGAGCAATGCTCACGATCGGACGAGGAACTCCAGCGACAGCCGCGCGAGCGGCAGGTAGGCGGCCAGAACGGGGGCGGGCCCTTCGACGGTCAGCCAGGTGCGCGTGCCGGATCCGACCGGCGCGACGCCGTGGTCCAGCGACAACGCGAGCGGTCCGAGCGCGACGTCCCACGACCACGTTCCCGCGTCCTCGTCGACGGCGGTGACCGCGAACGCGGCGGTCAGGCCGAGCGGCCCGCGGACCGTGCCGGTGCTGCCGGGGACGATCCTCGGCTCGGTGCACTCGACGCCCAGGATGTACGGCGCCCACACCGGCCAGCGCTCCGGCACCGCGTAGCGCTCCCACACCTCGGCGGCCGGGCGCGGCCCCCGGGCGTGGATCGTGATGCGCACGCCACGATCCTGGCGGCGAACCGGCGCGGGCGCGCGTCCTCGGGCAGGATCCGGACGGAGGTTCCCGTACGAAAGCTGGTCATGCGCCACTCCCGCACCCTGCTCGCGACCGCACTCGCCGGCGTCGCGCTCGTCGTCACGACCGCCTGCGCCGGACCGAACCCGGTCACGAACGCCGCGGCGGGCGGCGAGGCACCGTCCGCGGCCGCCCCGTCCGGCCTGGTCCCGGCGGCGCTGAGTGTCCCGGCGGCACTGGCACAGGACCCGCTGGACGCGCCGCGCACGGTGCAGATCCCGGCGGGCTGGACGATGTCGGTGTTCGCCCGCGTCCCGGACGCGCGGCTGGCGGCCTGGGCTCCGGACCGGACGCTGCTCGTCTCCGTTCCCGAGGAGGGACGGATCGTGCGTCTGGTTCCCGACGGGCGCGGCGGGGCCACCGAGTCGACGCTGCTCGAGGGGCTCGACCAGCCGCACGGCATGGCGTTCACCGGGTCGACGCTCTACGTCGCGCAGTCCGACCGGGTCGACGCGTACGCCTACGCCGACGGGCGGGCCGCGGCTCCGCGACCGGTGGTCACCGGACTGCCGGACGCGAAGAGCCCGGACCTGCGCGGGGCGTACGCGCACGCGTTGAAGAGCGTCGCGGTGGGGCCGGACGGGGCCGTCTACGTGTCGGTCGGCTCGACCGGCAACATCTCCGAGCAGGACCTGACGGCGACGCCGCCACGGGCGTCGATCCTGCGCGTCCCGCCGGGCGGTGGGCCCGCCGCACCGTTCGCGGTCGGGGTCCGCAACGGGACCGGGCTCGCCGTCGCACCGGACGGAGCCGTCTGGACCGCGGTGAACAACCGGGACAACATCCAGTACCCCTACGACCGGCCGTACGCGAACGCGTCCGGCTCGTCGCGCGGCGACGTGATCGACGAGTACGTCACGGCCCAGCCGGCCGAGGCCCTGGCCAAGCTGACGCCCGGCCGGAACCTGGGCTGGCCGTACTGCAACCCGGACCCGGACGAGCAACCGGGCGTGGCGGGCAGCCCGCAGCGCCTGTCCGACATCGGGTTCGTGAACGACCAGGAGACCAATCCGGACGGGTCCATGTTGGACTGCGCTGCCCTGCCCCTGGTCGAGCAGGGCTTCCCGGCCCACTCCGCGCCACTCGGACTGGCGTTCACCGACGGCACGTTGCCCGCCCCGTACGCCGACGGTGCGCTGGCCGGCGTCCACGGCTCGTGGAACGCGAGCCCGCCGCGGGCTCCCGAGGTGTCGTTCTTCCCGCGTCAGGGCGACGGTCTCGGTCCGCAGCAGACGCTCGTCGGCGGGTTCCAGGACGCGGACGGCTCGCGGTGGGGCCGCCCGGTCGCGGCCGTGGCCGGGCCGGACGGCGCCGTCTACGTCACCGACGACGAGGCCGGGGCGGTGTACCGGCTGGCTCCGCCCGGCCGCTGACCCTTTCGTTGCGAAATCGCGACGGCCGCACGGTGGACTGACTCACCGGCAGGTCGGTAAGAAACCCTAGGCGATGGCGCACCGGAACTGCAGTCGAATCGGACATCCAGCAGTGCTCACGACAATTCGTCGGAGCCCACACGGCACGTGATCGCCGCTCGATGTGGTCGACGACGAGGGGGTTCGTGTGACATCAGCGACGCAATCCGTACGGAGTCTCATTCCGGCCCGGATCGACCGATTGCCCTGGTCGCCATTCCATACACGAATGGTCCTCGCGCTCGGAACGGCGTGGATCCTCGACGGGTTCGAGATCACGATCGCGAGCAACGTCGGTGACAAACTGTCCGACTCGTCGCGGCTCGACCTGTCCGCCGCCGCGGTCGGCGGCCTGGCCACCGCCTACCTGATCGGCCAGGTGGTCGGCGCGCTCGTGTTCGGCAACCTGTCCGACCGGCTCGGGCGGCGCCGCCTGTTCATGATCACGCTGGCGATCTACTTCGGTGGCAGCGCGCTCACCGCGTTCACGGTCGGCAGCGGCGCGTTCGCGGTCTCGTTCATCTACCTGACGCGGTTCATCGCGGGCGCCGGCATCGGCGGCGAGTACGCCGCGATCAACTCGGCCATCGACGAGCTGATCCCGGCCCACTACCGCGGTCGCGTCGACATCGCCGTGAACGGCACCTACTGGGCGGGCGCCGCGATCGCGGCCATCGCGCAGGTCCCGCTGCTGTCCGGCGCGATCGATCCGGGCATCGACTGGCGGATCGCGTTCCTGATCGGCCCGGTGCTGGCGATAGTGATCGTCGTGTTGCGCCGCAACCTGCCGGAGAGCCCACGCTGGCAGATCATGCACGGCCGCTCCGCCGAGGCCGAGGAGTCGATCAACTTCATCGAGCACGAGGTGGAGGCGACCGGCCGGACGCTGCCGCCGGTGGACGAGTCCCGCGCGATCGAGGTCAAGCCCGCCGACCAGACGGGCTATCTGACGCTGCTGCGCATCCTGTTCCGCACCTATCCGGGCCGCTCCACGCTCGGCGCGGCGCTGATGATCACGCAGTCGTTCCTCTACAACGCGATCTTCTTCACCTACGCGACCGTGCTCGGCACGTTCTTCGGCATCCAGAACACCGCGATCTACTACATCCCGTTCGCGATCGGGAACTTCCTCGGCCCGCTGCTGCTGGGACCGTTGTTCGACACGATCGGCCGGAAGAAGATGATATCCGGGACGTACGTGCTCTCCGGGATCCTGCTCGTGATCAGCGCTCTGCTGTTCAAGGCGGGAGCGCTGACCGCGACGACGCAGACGGTCGCCTGGTGCATCATCTTCTTCTTCGCGTCCGCCGGCGCGAGTGCGGCCTATCTGACGGTCAGCGAGATCTTCCCGATGGAGGTGCGTGCGAAGGCGATCGCGGTGTTCTTCGCGATCGCGCAGGCGTTCGGCTCGATCGCCCCGCTGTTCTACGGCTCGCTGATCGACAAGGACCACCCGGACCCGTCGAAGCTGTTCGTCGGCTACATCGTCGGAGCCGCCGTGATGATCGTCGGCGGGATCCTGGCGTGGATCCTCGCCGTCGACGCGGAACGCAAGTCGCTCGAGGACGTGGCGATGCCGCTGTCGGTGGTCCGTGCCACCGGGGCGTCCAGCCCCTGACAGCCCCTGAGCCCTGACCGGCCGGGCCGTCCGCCTCACTCACCAGGGCGGGCGGCCCCAGGTCGGCGGCAGCTGCTCGATCGCGCTCGGATACGCACCGGCCGCGACGATCGCCGCGCACCACGGCCGCAGGAGAGCGAGCAGCTCGTCGAGCTGGTCGCCGAGCGCGTCCAGCAGCGGTGCCTGCTGGACGTCCGTCGCGACCTCGATCGCCTCGCGCAGCGCGGCACCCTCGTCCGTGAACACGGCCGGCTCGCCACGGACGAGGCCCTTGTCCCGCAGCCTGTCCAGCCCCTCGTCGAGCGTGGCCTCCGGCCAGCCACGGGTCAGGTGGTAGCGGCGGCGCGGCATGTCCGCGTAGACCTCGGCCAGCAGCCCGGCCTCCACCGGATCCAGCCCGGCCGCCGTCCACGCCGCGACGTGCGCGTCGCCGCGGTGCTCCCGGACCATGTCCGCGGCCCGCCACAGCGCGCCCCACGGCGCGGCCGGCATCGGCAACGACCGCAGGCCGGCGAACAGCGGACGCCCGCTCACCCGTCCGGCCATCGCCGCCCGCAGCAGCAGGTCGGTGGCCCTGGCCGGGTCACCGAGCGGGCCGAGGATCCGCTCCATGGCGGCCGTCGCACCCCGCTCGCGAGCCTCCATGATCTCCGGGTGTGGCGCGGTCGCCCATCCCCGCCCGGTCTCCGGGACGACGACGGCCGGGTCGAACACGCCGAACACGGACGCGACGACCTCGCCGGGCACCCGCCCCATGCACCCGGCGCGGCTGCAGAAGTAGGCGGCCAGATCCGGGAGATGCAGGTAGCCCTCCCCCGGACCGCCTGGGTCGCCCCGGGTGAAGCCGAGCGCGGCGAACGCGTCGTGCACCTCGGGAGCGAAGTAGACCTGCGCGGCGATCGGCTCGACGGCGCCGCGCAACGCGCGGGCGTTGCGGGACAACACGTCGTCGGGAACGGAGGTGGTGAACGCCTGGGGCCTGCTCATCGGGTCGCTCCGATCTCAGGGCCGGGGTCCGGGCGGTGCGGGACGCCGGGGCACGGCTCGCGGGCGGCCGCCGGCACCCGCCCGCGGTAGGCCTCGGCGCCGAGGACCATCGGATCACCTCCGTCGGTCCCCGGCATCCTGCCGACCCGGCGGCCCGACCTGCGAACGGGGACGACACGGCAACGCCCCGCCCCCGGGCACGGCCGGGAACGGGGCATCGGGACGGGTCGTCAGTCGAACGTGACGTCGCCCTGGGCGTTCGTGATCGTCGCCGTGTGCTGCTCGTTCTGGGCCGGGCTGTCGACCACCGCGAGCGTGCACTGGAACGTCGTGCCCGGTCCGCCGACGACGACGGCCTTCCCGTCGGCACAGGTCGCCGTCCACCTGGTGTCCGGGAAGTTCTTCGTCGCGGCGTCGGTGAGGGCCTTCTCCGCCTTCACCGTGGCCGCCCATCCGTTGCTCTGGAAGTCCACGTTGCCCTGGTCGTCCTTCTGCGTGACCGTGAACGGCAGGTTCTGGCCTTCGACGACGGCGGTGCAGGTGAACGTGCCGCCGACCTGGACGTCGACCGAGTCCGGGCAGGTCACGGCGCTCGTCGCCGTACCGGTCTCGGTCTGGGTGGTGGACGCGATCCGGGTCTCGATCTGATCGGTGTTCAGGGTCGGCGTCGCGAGCAGCGCGATCGCCACGATCCCGGCGACGATCAACGTGCCGAGTCCACCGATCACGATGCCCGCGACGGCCAGGCCGGTGCCACCCTCGCCGCGCTTGCGGATCTGGACGAGCGCCACGATGCCCAGGATCAGGCCGATCGGGGCGAGCAGGAACGCTAGGACCAGGGAGACGATCGCCAGAACGTTCGTCCGGCGCGGTGGCGGCACCGGCGGGTAGGGGTACCCCGGCGGCATCCCCTGCTGCTCGGGGATCATCCCGGCCGGCGGCGGTCCGCCCTGGTACGGGAGGCCCGCCGGCGGGCGCTGGTCGTACGGCGACCCTCCGGGCGGCGGACCGTCGTACGGGGAACCGGCCGGCGGCGGCTGGATCTGGGTCATGGCGTCCCTCGACTCCGATATGTGCGCTGCGTCGCGACGGTGCTCGTCGTCACGAGCCTGCGCGTTACCGCCCAGGAGGGGTCCCGCGCGACGACGGCAGCGGGGAGACTCGGCGGCATGGAGCCGCTGCGTGTCGTGGAGTGGGACGGGGACGGGGACGGCCCGGCCGTCGTGCTTCTGGACCAACGGGCCCTCCCCGGCGCCGTCGAGTACCTCCGCGCCAGCACGGTCGCCGAGCTGGGTGAGGCGGTGCGCGAGCTGGCCGTCCGCGGCGCGCCCTGCCTGGGCCTGGCCGGGGTCTACGGCGTCGCGCTCGCCGCGCACCGGCACGGCTCCGTCCACGGCACGGACCTCGACACCGTCCGCCGCGAGTCCGAATGGCTGGCCCGCGTCCGGCCGACGGCCGTGCCGCTGCGCCTCGGGGTCGAGCGGGCGCTCCGGCACCTCGCCGACGGGCCGGCCGCCGTTCTCGCCGAGGCGCACGCGGCCGCCGCCCAGGGGGCGCAGGCGAACGCCGCCGCCACGTCCCGGGCCGCCGACCTGGTGGAGGAGCTCGTCGGGCACCGTCCGATCCGGACGCTGACGGTCTGCAACACCGGCGACCTCGCGACCGGGCCCGGCGGCACGGCGTTCGGCGCGATCCGGCGGCTGCACGAGCGTGGTGTCCTCGCCGAGACGCTCGCCTGCGAGACCCGTCCGCTGCTCCAGGGCGCCCGGCTGACGATCTGGGAGCTGGAACGGGCCGGTATCGGCCACCGGCTGTGCGTGGACTCGGCCGGACCGGCGGCGATCGCCAACGGGCTGGTCGACGCCGTGCTCGTCGGAGCGGACCGGATCGCGGCGAACGGCGACGTCGCGAACAAGATCGGCACCTACATGCTGGCCTGCGCCGCACAGCGATCCGGCGTGCCGTTCCTCGTCGTCGCGCCCGAGGAGACGATCGACCCGGACACGGCGACCGGCGCGGACATCCCGATCGAGGAGCGGGCCGCCGCGGAGGTGACCGCACTGGCCGGGGTACCGACGACCGTGCCCGGCACCCCGGTCTACAACCCGGCGTTCGACGTCACCCCGTTCGAGCTGGTCACGGCCGTGGTCACGGAGACGAGGGCGTGGTGCTCGGCTGTCCGTACGTGACGAACCGGGGAACGACGGCGCCGACCTGCTCGGCCGTCAGCTCGGCCGGGACACCCGCGGCCCTGGCGCGCAGCCACACGTCGCAGAGCCATTCGAGCTGCCGCGCGCCGTCGTAGGCGGTGCCGAGGTCGGGACCGAGCACGATCGTGCCGTGGTGGCGCATCACCGCCGCCCGGCAGCGCCCCGCTGGCACGGACTCCATCGCCGCGCGGACCGACGCGGCCAGCTCGTCGGTGCCGTACGGCGCGTACTCCGCGACCGGGACCGTTCCGCCGAACATGGCCAGCTGGTAGTGCACCCGCGGCACCGCGTCGCGGAGCAGCGACAAGGCCGTCGCCGCCGGTGAGTGGGTGTGCACCACGGCCGTGCCTCCTCCCAGCTCGTGCAGCGCGACGTGCAGCGCGGTCTCGCTGGTGGGACGCCGGTCCCCGCTTCGGACCGCACCGGCTTCGGACAGCTCCACCAGGTCGTCCGGCCGCATCGTCGCGTAGTCGACGCCGGTCGGCGTGATCAGGATCGAGTCCCCGTCGCGGACCGAGACGTTGCCGGACGTGCCGACGACCAGCCCGTCGGCGACCATCCGGCGGGACAGGTCGCAGATGTCCTGCCTCACGAGACGTGGAAGTCGGCGAGGTCGGCCTCCCGGGTCATCGCCCAGTAGTCGACGATCCGGTACGGCGAGTTCGTGACGACGCGCCCGGCCGGGTTGCGGTAGTAGGTGCTCATCCCGGGGTGGCTCCACACCATCCTCCGGTGTCGACTGTCCACGTCGGCCACCGACGCGTCGTGGACGTCACCGCGGACCTCGACAGTGGACAGTCCGGCAGAGGCGATCCGGGCGACCAGGTCCACGATGTACCGGGCCTGCGACTCGGCCACGAAGATGAAGCTGCCCCCGGCTCCCGCGTTCGTGTTCGGCCCGTACATCAGGAACAGGTTGGGGAACCCGGGCACGGTCATGCCGAGGTGCGCCGTGGCGTCGTGGTCGCCCCACACGTCGTGCAGCCTCGTGCCGTCCCGGCCGCGGACGTCGATGTCGGCCAGGTAGTGCTGCGCGTCGAAGCCGGTGGCGAGCACGAGAACGTCGGCCTCGTGGTGCTCACCGGCGGTGGTGCGCACACCGTCCGGGGTGACCGCGGCGACCCCGTCCGCGACGAGCGTGACGTCGTCCCGGCGCAGGGTGGCGTACCAGCCGTTGTCCAGCAGCATCCGCTTGCCGAACGGCGGGTAGTCCGGGACGGACGCCTCCAGCAGGTCGGGCCGCCCGTCCAGTTCGGACTCGATGTGGCGGGTGAAGTAGCGGCGGTGGCCGTCGTTGACGGCGTTCAGCGACCGGTCCGGGTGCTCCCACTCCGGGTCGATCTGCAGCGACGGGTGCACCCGGTCGTTGAACGTCCACGCCAGACGGAAGCGGTACCAGCGGTGGTAGTACGGCAGGTTCCGCATCAACCAGCCGACGTCGTCGGGGAACGGGGTGAAGTACTCCTCGTCCGGCGCGATCCACTGCGGGGAACGCTGGAACACGGTCAGGTGGTCCGGCTTCCCGGCGATCGCCGGGACGACCTGCTGGGCGCTCGCCCCGGCCCCGACGACGGCGACGCGCTTCCCGGTCAGGTCGAGATCGTGCGGCCACGCGGTGGTGTGGAACGCGGTGCCCGCGAACGATCCGAGGCCGGGAAGGTCCGGCACGACCGGGTTCGTGAACAGCCCGACGGCGCTGACCAACGCCGTGCCGGTCCACTCCCGCTCCCCCGCCCGGACCGTCCAGCGACCGCCTGCCCACTCGGCCTGCTGCACCGCGACACCGAACTCGGTGCGGTCGTAGATCGCGAAGCGCGTCGCGACGTCACGCAGGTAGCCGATCATCTCGTCGCGCTTGCCGAAGTGGGTGGACCAGTCGTGGTCGGCGAACGAGAAGGAGTACAGGTAGCTCGGGGTGTCGACGCCCGCGCCCGGATAGTCGTTGACGAGCCAGACGCCTCCGACGTCGTCGTGGCGCTCGAGGATCGTGTAGCCGATGCCGGCCCGCTGCAGCCGCACGGCCGCGGCGATCCCGCACACCCCGGCGCCGATGATCAGGACGTGCTGCGCGGTGCCGTCCACCCGCACCGGCCCGGGGTCCGGCTCGATGCCCATCTCCTCGCGCATCAGGCGCACGTAGTCGTCAGGGACCTCCTCGGCGACGGCGGTGGAGAGCATGCGGCGCAACAGGTCCGGCTCCGGCTCCGGCACCGCGGGCGGCCTGCCGCCCGACCATTCCGTGATCGCCTCGACGGCCGAGCACCTCAGCTCGGCCGCGGTGGGCTCGTCGAAGCCCCCGGAGTCGTTCGGACCCAGGCCCGGAGCTCGACGGGGCCGGAACGGGTCGGCGAGCCACCGCTCGTCACCGGTCAGCTGGAACGTGACCATCGCCAGCGTCGGCAGGTTCGCCGACCCGACGGCCGTCCGCAGCCGGTCGGTGTCGATCGGACGTTCGGGCTCTGGCACTCCGGTCTCCCCTCGTCCCTCCCAGCATGACCCAGACCGGCCCGCCGGGTCAGGCGTGCGCTGTGGTCGACGTGAACGTCACGGTCGTGCGGCACCGCCGGCGGAGCACTGACGTTCACGTCGGCGGGGACCGGGCCGAGGCCCGATCCGGAGCCATCGGGGCGCGCCGGGCCACCGCGGTCGTGACGGATCGGGCATCCTCTGGGCGGACGGACGATGCGGGGAGGCGCGGCGTGGATGCTGACGTGATCGTGGTGGGCGCGGGACTGGCCGGGCTGGTCGCGACCGCGGAGCTGGCCGACGCCGGGCACTCGGTGATCGTCCTCGACCAGGAGCCCGAGCAGAACCTCGGCGGGCAGGCGTTCTGGTCGCTCGGCGGACTGTTCCTCGTCGACACGCCGGAGCAGCGGCGGCTGGGGATCAAGGACTCGGCCGAGCTGGCGCTGTCGGACTGGCTGGGGAGCGCCGCGTTCGACCGCGGCGTCGACGACCCGTCCGGCGAGGACTTCTGGGCGCGGCAGTGGGCCACCGCCTACGTCGACTTCGCGGCCGGCGAGAAGCGCTCGTGGTTGCACGACATGGGGATGCGGTGGATCCCGATCGTCGGGTGGGCCGAGCGCGGGGGGCACCTGGCCGACGGGCACGGCAACTCGGTGCCCCGGTTCCACCTGACCTGGGGCACCGGGCCGGGCGTGCTGGAGCCGTTCGTGCGACGGGTGCGGGCCGCCGTCGACGAGGGCCGCGTCGAGCTGCGGTTCCGGCACCGGGTCGACGAGCTGACGGTCACCGACGGCGTCGTGGACGGCGTGCGCGGCGCGGTCCTGCGCCCGGACGACGCGGTCCGGGGCGCCGCGACGAGCCGCGACGAGATCGGTGAGTTCACGCTGGGGTCGGGCGCCGTGCTCGTCACGGCGGGCGGCATCGGCGCGAACTTCGACCTGATCCGGGCCAACTGGCCGGAACGCCTCGGCACCGCGCCGGAGCACATGGTCTCCGGCGTCCCGGAGCACGTCGACGGCCGGATGCTCGGGATCTCCGAGCGGGCGGGCGCGCGGCTGGTGAACCGCGACCGGATGTGGCACTACACCGAGGGCGTCCAGAACTGGGACCCGATCTGGGCCCGGCACGGCATCCGGATCATCCCGGGCCCGTCGTCGCTGTGGCTGGACGCGTCCGGGCGGCGGCTCGAGGCGCCCAACTTCCCCGGCTTCGACACGCTCGGCACGCTGGAGGCGTTACGCGCCACGGGTCACGAGTACAGCTGGTTCGTGCTGACCCAGAAGATCATCGAGAAGGAGTTCGCGCTGTCCGGGTCCGAGCAGAACCCGGACATCACCGGGAAGGACCTGCGCGCCACGCTCGGCCGGATCCGCCCCGGCGCGCCGGCCCCGGTCGAGGCGTTCAAGGAGCGGGGCGCGGACTTCGTCGTCGCGGACACGCTGCCCGAGCTCGTCGCCGGCATGAACAAGCTCGCCGCCGACAGCGGAGGGCCGGAGATCGATCTCGCCGACCTGGAACGCCAGGTGATTGCGCGCGACCGGCAGCTGGACAACCCGTTCGGCAAGGACCTGCAGGTCATGGCCATCCACAACGCGCGCCGCAGCCGGGCGGAGAAGCTGAGCCGCACGGCCACGCCGCACCGGATCCTCGACCCGTCCGCCGGGCCGCTGATCGCCGTGCGGCTGCACGTGCTGACCCGCAAGACGCTCGGCGGGCTGCAGACCGACCTGTCCGGCCGGGTGCTCGACGACGCCGGCTCCCCGGTGCCCGGGTTGTGGGCGGCCGGCGAGATCGCCGGGTTCGGTGGCGGAGGGGTGCACGGCTACCGCTCGCTGGAGGGCACGTTCCTCGGCGGCTGCATCTTCTCCGGGCGGCAGGCGGGACGGTCGCTGGCGCTGGCCGCGCGCGCGTGAACGAGGAGAGCACCTACGCCGGGCTGCGCGTGCTCGACCTGTCCGCGGTGATCGCGGGCCCGATGGCCACCATGATCCTCGGCGACCTGGGCGCCGACGTGATCAAGATCGAGCGGCCGGGCGGCGAGGACGGGCGCCTGCTGCCGCCGTTCCGGCACGGCACGTCGACCGTGTTCAGCGCGTTCAACCGGAACAAGCGCAGCATCGAGCTGGACCTGACCAGCCACGACGGTCGCGAGACCGCACTGCGGCTGGCGGACACCGCGGACGTGCTCGTGCAGAGCATGCGTCCCCGCAAGATCGACGCGCTCGGCCTGGGTCACGGGGCGCTGGCCGCCCGCAACCCGCGGCTCGTGTACTGCTCGGTGTCGGCGTGGGGCACCGGTCCGCTCGGGCGGGACCTGCCCGGCTACGACCCGGTTCTGCAGGCGTTCACCGGGATCATGGCGCCGAACGGGCACCCCGGCGGGCCGTCGGCGCGGGTCCCGGCGTCCGTCGTGGACATCACGACGGCGATGTGGGCGGCCACCGCGATCCAGGCCGCACTGGCCCGCCGGGAGCGGACCGGACGGGGCGAGCTCGTCGAGATGGCACTCGTCGACTCCGGGTTCGCCCTGATGTGCCACCAGATCCTCACGACGCTCGCGACGGGACGACCGCCGTCGAAGACCGGTTCGGTGACGCCGATGGCGGCGCCCTACGAGACGCTCGCGACACGCGACGGGGAGGTCATGATCGCCGCGGGCAACGACGGCCTGTTCCGCAGGCTGTGTGCCGCGCTGGACGCGCCCGAGCTGGTCGGCGACCTGCGGTTCGCGACCGTCGCGGACCGCGTCGCACACCGCGACGAGCTGCACGCGCTGCTGGAGGCGCGGACGTCCACGATGGACCGCACCGAGGCCGAACGCCGGCTGGGCGCCGCCGAGGTGCCGGTGTCCGCCGTCAACCCGCTGGACGTGGCGCTGGAGACGCCGCTCGGGCGGGAGCGGCACATGGTCGTCGGCGAGGAGGACGACCCGCTGGTCCGGCTGCCGTTCCTGTCCCCCGGCCAGCGGCTGCGCCGCCCGCCCCGCTGCGGCGAGCACACCGCTGAGATCCTGGCCGAGCTGGACCGGCCGTACTGATGCGCAGCTCCGCAGGCTCCGTGCTCAGTACATGACCAGCCCGGCGGCGACGTTCACGTCCTCGCCGGTGATCGCCGCGGCACGGGCCGACGACAGGAACACGGTGGTCTCCGCGACGTCGCCCGCCGTGACCAGGCGGCCCAGCGGCGACCCCTCGGCGAACCGGCGGCGGGCCTCGTCCTCGCTGATCTCCTCCGACTCCGCCTGCCCGGCGATCACCCGGTCCAGCCGCGGCCCCTCCACGCCGCCCGGCGACACGAGGTTGACCCGCACCCCGTGCGACCCGGCCTCGACGGCTGCCGTCCGCACGAGACCGACGAGTGCCATCTTCGACGCCGCGTACGGCGTCCGGTCGCGCAGCGCCCGCTTCCCGGTGATCGAGCCGATCACCACGACCGACCCGGCCCCGGCCGCGTACATGTGCGGCAGGAACGCCTTCAGGCACAGGAACGTGCCGGTCGCGTTCACCGCGAACGTGTCGTTCCACTCGTCGAGCCCGACGTCGACGAGCGGTGCCGTCGGCCCGGCGACGCCACTGTTCGCGACGAGCGCGTCCACCCGTCCGAACTCGGTGACGGCGCGGTCGGCCAGGCCGGCCACGGCGTCCGGGTCGTGCAGGTCCGTCGGCACGACGAGCGCCCGGCGGCCCTGGTCGCGCAGCAGCCCGGCGACCTCCTCCATGGGCTCCACCGACCGTCCGGCCAGCACCACGTCCGCACCCGCAGCGCCCATCCGCAGCGCGATCTCGCGCCCGATGCCCGTTCCGGACCCCACCACGACCGCGACCGCCCCGTCCATCAGCACGGGGCCCACTCTGCTCGGCGGGGTCGCGCGGCGCACACCAGGTCATGACCGACCACGCCCGGGCGATCACCCTCCCCGACACCGTCCTGAGCGCCTGCATCACCTGGTCACACATATTGGGAGACATGCCCTGGCTATCATTCGCAGCGGATGAGGAGATGACTCCTGACCGTCGTCTGATCGCCGTTTCTCGCTCTATTCTCCTGGAGTCTTCGAGGGGGCCTCGATTCCCCGTAGGACCAGATCTGCAATGATCTCGCCAACCTCTGTGCTGTCGAGTCGTCCGCCCGGGTGGAACCAGGCGTACGGACTGTTCACCAGGAGGATGATGCTTTTCAGGCCGGCCGGGTCGACCTGTCGCATTTCACCTGCCTCCTGACCCTCGTGCAGGACGGATGCCCAGATGGCTTCGACGTCGGCCTGCATCTGACGGAACCGCTCACGGCGCTCTCCGGTCAACGCGTACCCGTCGCGCATGTATATGATCAGCTGGTCGCGACGATCGAGGAGCGCCTGGGTCTGGAACACGATCATGCGCCGGAACCGTTCGGCCGCAGGCAGCGGCTCGCCGGCGATCGTCCGCCCCTGCTCCAGGACCGCCTCCACGATTTCCGAGACGATCTCGAACAACAGCTCCTCTTTTGCCTGGATATGATAGTAGAGGGCGCCGCGTTGGATACTCGCACGCTCGCCGATATCCGAGAGAGAGGTCGCGTAGAACCCGTTCTGCGCGAAGAGCTCGATGGCAGCTTCTCGGATGCGCAGTCGGGTCTTGGAGCCCTTGGGTGTCTTTCCGGCTCGCTGAGTGTTCTCCGAGGGCTGGGTCGAGGCCATTTCTGTACTGTATCCCCGGTACAAAGTGAAGGTGACAGGGCCGACCGGCCGGCGGGATCCGGCCGGCCCTGTCGGTCAGGTGGCGAGGGACGGGGCGGTGTAACCGGGGAAACCCTCGGGGTAGATGTCGGCGACCAGGAGACCGGCGCAGGACGGGCAGTAGTACTCGGCCGACATCACCCGCGGCTCGGCCGATCGGCGTCGGACGAACATCCCGAGCCGGTCGAAGCGGTCCACCACGGGCTGCTCGTCACGGCGGGCTGCCTCTCGCCAGTTCCGGGTGATCTCTCCGAGGTCGGCCCGGCAGTACCCGCAGAGCCATCGCTGGTCGCCGTTCCCCGGAGGGGAGAGGACCACCGAGATGCCCATCGACTCAGGCGAGCGCTGTTCCCGCACGGGCTCGCCGCCGAGCCGCGCCTGCCGCATCGTCCGGCGACGGGAGTCCGTCGCCGCGACGTCCGGGGCGCCTGACGGGTCGAGGACCACACCGTAGGCGGTCCGGGCGTGGTCCTGGGTGATGTACTCGTCGTGGACGTCCCGGGCGACCGCGCCCGGCTCGCGCAGGAGTGGGTCGCCCAGACCGCCGCCGGCCCCGCAGCGCATGTGCAGAACGTCGCCCTCGCTCAGGGTGAGGCCTGCGATGTTGGACGGCCGTCGGGGTCGCTCGCCGGTGAGGGTGTCCTCGACGACGGTGCTGCCGCCGGACATGCGCTCGGCGACGTTGGTGTCGTGGATGCTGCTCCAGGTGCCGGTCGCGGCGGGAAGTCCACCGCCTGCGCCTCGTGCCGGGGTCTCGGCGCAGCCGATGGTGACGGCGCCCTGGAGCTGGTCGGTGCCGTGGACGGCCCAGGCGAAGTCCAGGGACTGACCGCCGCGATGGGTTCCGGGTCCGCCGGAGTTGACGTCGAGCTTGCGCCACAGGTAGAGCGCGGGTTGCTTGCTCTCGTTGACCTCGACGCTGGGCAGGCTGACCCCGGGGCTGATCGTCATGCCGTAGGTGTCGAGCCCGTCACCGGGGGTCTGGGCTCCGCCTCCACCGCCGCCGACCGCGTCCATGAAGAACACGACCGTGGGGATTCCGCCGAGTCCGGCACCGACGAGCGGTGACAGGCCCGCGGCGTCCCACGACTGGGCCGCGACCCGGCCGCGCAGCTCCTCGTCCTCGCTGAGGGCGAGGGCCTGGTTCAGCACGTCCTTCACCATCTTGGTGACCTTGGTGCCCGCGATCGCGTGCGCGCCGGTGACGGGAACGGGTTCGGTGGCGTTCACGACGGTCCCCGCGCGGGCGAAGTTCACGGTGATGGGCCACCAGACCCCGGAGTTGAACGGCAGGTCGCCGTAGCACAGGGTGGTCATGACCGTGGACATCAGCGACCCGTGGACCAGCCCGGGGGTGCCGTTGACGAAGGCGTTGACCTGGGGGGCGCCGTCGAACACGAAGTTCAGCTCGGAACCCGAGACCGTCAGTTCGCAGCTGACCTCGAGGAGGAGTTCCTCGCCGTGGCCGTCGTACTCGATCCAGTCGCAGGTCCGGTACACGCCATCGGGTAGCCGCGAGATCCGCGCCCGGAGCGCCTTCTCGCTGAGCTGCTTGTTGATGGTCGAGTACTCCTGGTGGGTCTCCAGGCCGAAGCGGTCGATCAGCTCGACGAGCTTGGTCTGGGCGACGTTGTTCGCCGCGATCATGCTGCGGAGGTCGTTGAGCACGAGATCGGGAATGCGGACGTTGGCCGCGATGTAGCGCTCCCACTCGGGTTCGATCCGGCCGTCGCTGATGATCCGGGTCGGCGGGAAGCGCAGCCCCTCCTCCAGGATCGAGTGTGCGGTGGGGGCGAACCCGGAGATGCCGAGGCCGCCGGTGTCGAGGACGTGCACGTTCGCGAAGGCCCAGCCGATGTGTCCGCCCCGGTAGAACAGCGGCGTGATGATGGCGACGTCGGCCTGGTGCATGGCGCCGCCGGTGTAGGGGTCGTTGACGATCCACCCGTCGCCGGGCCTGACCTCGCGGTCCCCGACGGTGTCGATGATGGCCCGGGTCCCCATGAGGGAGGACCCGGAGTGGAACAGGATCGTCGCGGACAGGCTGAGCTGTTCCCCGGAGGTGTCGAGCAGGGAGGTGGCGAAGTCCTGGACGTCGTAGATCACCGGGGAACCGGAGGTCCGGGTGAGCGTGATCGCCATTTCGTTGGTGATCGCGTCGAGGGCGCGGCGGTGGATCTCGACTGCGACCGGGTCGTGGGTCGTGGTGGTCCTCGGTTCGGTCGTGGTCATCTCACACCTCGCTGATCGTCAGGACGATGTTCATGTGCTCGTCGCGCTCGGCGACCACGGCCGGCGGCACGTAGATCGTCGTGTCCACCGCGTCGATGATCGCGGGGCCGACGAGGCGGCTGCCGGAGGTGAAGCGGGCCTCGTCGTAGGCCGGGATGACCTGTCGGCTCTGTTCCGAGGGCAGGTAGACCTCCCGCTCCCCGCGACGCATCTCGTACTCGGGCGTCGGGTTGGCGGGGTGCGGGACGGCCGGGGGGTGTGGCTGTGGCGCCGAGACCGTGACGGTGTAGTTCAGCATCTGTTGCGGCGCACCGGGCCATGCGGTGCCGACGCCGTAGGTCCGCTCGTAGACGGCGGTGAAGGTGTTCTTCAGCTCCGGAACGTCGGCGGCGGTGATGTCCCGGTCCGGTAGCGGGATCGACAGCGCGTGCACCTGGCCGAGGTACTGGAAGTCGGCCTTGCGGGTGACCGTGATCTGGGCGGGGTCGAATCCCTCAGCGCGCAGGTCCTCGACGGCGGCGTCGATGATCTGTTGCGCCTGTCTGTTGACCCGCTCGATCTCCTCGTCGGAGTCCAGCGTGGACTGGACGCTCTGGTCCTGGCGGAGCAGGAAGTCCGAGACCAGGAGGCCACGGGCACAGAAGACGGCGCTGTTCGCGGGAACGACCACGGTGCTGATCCCCAGCGCCCGGGCGATCTCGACGGCGAATGCGGGCAGCGTGCCGCCGTAGGCGAGGAAGACGAAGTCGCGGGGGTCGTAGCCCTTGTTGACGCTGACCTCGCGCACCGCGTTGGCCATGTTGGTGACCACCAGGTTGTGCACCGCTCCGCTGGCCTGGTCGATGTCGTAGCCCAGCGGTTCGCCGAACCTCTTCACCAGTGCGGAGCGGGCGGCGTCGGGGTGCAGGGAGATCCGGCCGCCGAGGTAGTTGTCGGTGTCCAGGATGCCCATCGAGATCAGGGCGTCGGTGACGGTGGGCTCGGTGCCCCCGGTGCCGTAGGCCACCGGGCCCGGGGTGGAGCCGGCGCTCTGCGGCCCGACCTGGGGGACGCCCCGCTCGCTGATCCAGGCGATACTGCCACCGCCTGCGCCGACCGACACCACGTCGACGAGCGGCAGCAGCGTGCGGAAGCGCCCCACCTGCACCGCGTTGTCGACCTGGACCTCGTTGTCGTGCACGATCCCGGTGTCGAAGCTGGTGCCGCCCATGTCGCCGAGCAGCACCCGCTTGTGTCCCATGCGGGCCGCGAGGTCGTTGGCGCCTGCGGCGCCCGCCGCCGGGCCCGCGCCCAGCAGTGCGAGCGGGAACTGTTTGGCCCGCCGGCCGGTGATGCCACCACCGAGGCCCTGGTAGAAGGCGACACTGCCGGCGAGACCGGCGGAGTGCAGCTTGGTGCTGAGGGTGTCGAGGAAGGTCTCGGCGTTCTGGTGGACGAACGCGTTGAGTACCGCGGTGATCCATCGCGGGTACTCGCCGAGCACCGAGCTCACCTTGCTCGAGGTCGTCACGAAGACCTGCGGATGGCGCGCGGAGATGAGCTCCGCGGCGCGGTCCTCGTGGACGCTGTCGGCGTAGCTGGACAGGAAGCAGACCGCGATCGCGCTGACGCCCCGCTCGTCGACCAGCCGGCGGGCGGCCTCGATGACCTCGGCGTCGTCGAGCGGCACCAGGACCGATCCGGAGCGGTCGATGCGCTCGGAGATCTCGACGGCGTTCCGGCGGTCGAACAGGTCCGGAACGTTGGTCTGCAGGTGGTCGTCGACGACGCGCAGCCGTGGCCCGCCGGCGAAGCGGAACTCGTCGCGGAAGCCTGCGGTGACGAGCACGCCGATGTCGGCGCCCTTGAGCTGGGTGATCGCGTTGGTGACGACGGTGGTGGCGTTGACGAAGAAGCGGGTACGGGTGAGGAGCGTCTCGAGGGTCAGGTCGAGGTTCGCTGCGGCCACGGAGACCGCCTCGAGCACACCCCGGCTGAAGTCGTCGTAGGTCGTGAAGGCCTTGCCTCGGGCTTCTCGCTCGCCCATGACGACGTGCACGTCGGTGTGGGTTCCGCCGACGTCGACACCGATGAACGCCTCGCCGGCGTCGAGGGGCTCTGAACTGCGACTCATGAGTCTTTCTCCTTCGAAAGGCTGGCGGTCAGTGGTCGAGGTCGACGTGTGCCTGGCGGTCGGCCAGCTCGGCGAGGATCTCGGTGGTGTGCTGGCCGGGTTCGGTGGCCGGGCCCTGGATGCGTGCCGGGGTTCGGCTGAAGCGTGGCGCCGGGGTCGGCTCACGGAGCCCGTAAGTGCTGCTCACTGTTTGTCGGGCCATGTGGTGCGGGTGGGTCTCGAGCTCGTCGAGGTCGAGCACGGGGGCGTAGCAGACGTCGAGGTCCGTGAGCTGCTGGTCCCAGTGGCTGAGTGGTTCGGCGGCGAAACGCTCCTCGAGCAACCCGGTCAGCTTCGGCCAGGTCGACCGGTCCCATTGCGGGTGATCAGCGGGTGGGATGTCGAGAGCGGCGAGCAGGGCGCGGTAGAACTGCGGCTCGAGCGCGGCGACGGTGACGTAGCGGGCGTCGGCGGTTCGGTAGGCCCGATACCAGGGTGCGCCACCGTCGAGGAAACTCCGGCCCCGCTCGCCGGTGATGATGCCGTCGCGGCGAAGCTGGAACAGGCTGGCCGCCAGCATGGTGACCCCGTCGAGCATCGCGACGTCGAGCAGCTGACCTGTGCCGGACCGCTCCCGTTCGTAGAGGGCGGCGGTGATGCCCATGACCAGCAACATGCCGCCACCGCCGAAGTCGGCGACCAGGTTCAACGGCACCGGCGGTGGTTCGCCCGGGGTGCCCATCATCGCCAGGGCGCCGCTCAGGGCAAGGTAGTTGAGATCGTGGCCGGCTCGTGGAGCCAGCGGGCCGTCCTGGCCCCAGCCGGTCATCTGGGCGTAGATCAGGCGCGGTCGGGACTCGCGGATCTCAGGGCCCAGGCCGAGGCGCCGGGTGACTCCGGGTCGGAACGGGTCGATCAGGACGTCTGCGTCGTCGATGAGCGCCAGAGCGGTCCTGGTCCCCTCGGCCGTCTTCAGGTCGAGCGCGATGGATCGGCGCCCACGGCTGAGCGGGCCGGTCATGGTGACGGTGTCCTCGGCTACCGGGGTGAGCCGATCGATGCGGATGACGTCTGCGCCCAGGTCGGACAGGACCGTGGCCCCGAAGGCGCCCGGTCCGATGCCGGCGAGCTCGACGACCCGCACACCGGCTAGTGGCCCACTCCCCCGTAGGGGCTGCTGGCCTGCGGTTCCTGTCGTGCTCATGAGTCGAGCCGGAACTTCTGCACCTTGCCGGAGGCGGTGCGAGGCAGCGCCTCGTCACGGAACAGCCACAGCCGCGGCACCTTGTACCCGGCGAGCTGATCGCTGCAGTACGCGGTCAGCTCCGCCTCGGTGGCCGACCGGCCCGGCGCGAACACGATGTGGGCACAGCCGATCTCGCCGAGACGATCGTCGGCGACGCCGGTGACCGCCACCTCCGCCACGGCCGGATGGTCGGCAAGAATCTGCTCGATCTCCGCCGGGTAGACGTTCAGCCCACCCGAGATGATCATGTCCTTGGAGCGGCCGGAGATGTAGAGGAAGCCCTCGTCGTCGACCCGGCCGCGGTCGCCGGTGCGCAGCCATCCGTCGACGATCGCCCGAGAGGTCTCCTCCGGCTTGTTCCAGTAGCCCTGCATCGTCGCCGGGGAGCGGCAGATGATCTCGCCGTCCTGGCCGACAGGGACGTCGATGCCGGTGTCGTCGACGACCCGGAGCTCGGCGAGGCCGGTGGCCTTGCCGGTGGAGCCTGCCTTGGAGCGGCCGTAGCGGGGGTCCAGGGTCGACATGACGGTAGGGAACTCGGACTGGCCGTAGGCCTGGACGACCTGGGCTCCGGGTACGGCCTTGTCCAGCCGGTCGAGCAGTTCCACCGACACCGGTTCGCCCCCGACGATGAGGTAGCGCAGCGTGCTGACGTCGTGGCGGTCGACGGCGCCCGAGTCGAGGACCCGCCGCAGCACAGCGGGCACGATCGTCATGGCGGTGACCCGCTCCGCTTCGATGAGCGTGCACAGGGCGTCCGGGTCGAAGCCCGAGCTGGGGTTGAGGACGATGGTGGCTCCGCGCTGGATCCAGGCGAACAGCCCGGTGTGCAGGCCCGCGGCCCAGCAGAGCGCCGGGATCCCGAGGTAGACGTCGTCGGCGTCGATGGACATGTCCATGACCTGTGAGACGGCGTTGAGCACGATCCCCGCTTGGGTGTGGACGGCGCCCTTCGGACGTCCGGTGGTGCCCGAGGTGTACTGCAGGAGCGCGATGTCGTCGCCGTCGACAGGGGGAAGCGTCGCAGCGTCGGGGTCCGTGGCGAGCAGGTCGTCGAGCGCGAGCTCCCCGGGGTTCGGGGTGCCGTCGATGGCCACGACCCGATGTCCCGGCCGCTCCGCCGCGAGTGGACGCAGGACGTCGAGGAATCGGTCTTCGACGAAGGTCCACGTCGCGCCGGAGTCGTCGAGGTGGTAGCCGATCTCGGGACCGCGCAGCAGGTAGTTGACCGGAACGACGATGGCCCCGGCCTTCACCGCACCGAGGAACGCGACGACGTACTCGGCTCGGTTGTGGGACAGGATCGCGATCCGGTCGCCCTTGTGCAGCCCGCTGACGACAAGACCCGCCGCCAGGCGACCGCTCAGGTCATCGAGCTCCGCATAGGTCAGCCGGGTGGCTCCGAAGACCAGTGCTGTGTGCTCGGCCTCTCCGCGAGACAGGCGAGACTTGCGGAAGAGGTCGGCGACAACCGATCCGCCCATGGTGCCCTCCCTTTCCTGAACGTGGTACCGGTCAGCCGTTCTGGGTCGTGTATTCGGCCTCGGCATCGATACGGAGCACCCGACGGACCGATCGCAGGAGCCCGCTGCCGTCCGCGTCGTGTTGCCAGACCTGCTGGCAGCACAGCTGTGCAGCGGCCAGCAAACTCTGTCGTGCGAGCGCGGGACCGGATTCCGTCTCGGCCTCGGCCCTGGCCACGAGATCGGCGACGTGGTCGGCTGCTTCCTCCGACCACGTTCGGAGGGTGTCGGGCCAGGTACCGGCGTCGGGCAGCGCCGCTATGACCGTGGCACGGTCGCGGGCCGCTCCGCGGTCGATCTCGAGCCGGATGTTGCTCAGGATCGTCAGTGCCGCCCGCAACGACGCGTTGCCGTGCGGGTCCACGACATGCGGGAGAACGTCCGCGCGCAGCCCGCGCTCCACGAGATCGAGCGCCCCCGACGTGGGAATGACGCTCATCGGCCAGCCTCGTCGAGGGCGTCGAGGATCATGACACGCAGTTTTGGAAGGGCGTGGGTCCACCGAGCGATTCGAAGATCGTCCAGGCGTCCCGCTCGCCAGAGCGCCGTACTCCTCAACCACATGGCGGTGGAATAGACCAGCATGAACACGTCCCAGTACGCGATCGACGACGGCGAGATATCACCGCCGCCGGCACGTCGGTAGTCGGCCACGAACTCGGCCACCGGGACCATGTCGCAGGCGAGATCGTCGGACTGTCGATTCGACTTCGCCATGAACCAGGCGAGGTCGCGGGCCGGATCGCCCACCTGAGCGAACTCCCAGTCCAGGAGACCGCTGATCCGCTCGCCCTCGAACAACAGGTTCCCCGCCCGGAAGTCTCCGTGGACCAGAGTGGGTTCCGGACAAGGCGGAAGGTTCGCGTCGAGCCAGCCCAGGGCGTCGGTGAGGATCGGCTCCGCCTGGACGACGTTCCCCTCCACGGCGGAACGCAGGCGCTTGAGCGTCGCTCTGCCGGAGTCGGACGACGGGAGTCCGACGGCACGGACGACGTTCTCCCCGTCAACCGGGACCGAGTGAACACCCACGAGGATGTCGAGCAGTTGAGCCCCGGCTGGACCGCGGCCCGCTCGAGCGAGGAACTCACGTCCCGCCGATGACCATGGCACCACCGCGGCACCCGGCAGACCCGCTGTGGCCAGGAACGGCAGCCCCAGGATGTCGGGGTCGGGCTCGAAGAACAGTGCGGGTGGCGCCGGGACCCCGTGCGCGACGACATCCCGGAGCAGGTGGAACTGCGCCGCACCGTCCAGGCTCAGCAGCTGGTCGTCGACCCGTTCCTGAGCGCGGAGGACGATCCTCTCCCCGTGGTGCAGATCGACCAGCAGCGTCGACGCGGACATGCCCTCGGACGCGAGACTCACCTCGGCGATGTCCGCGGTCCGACCGAGCCGATCACTGAGATACGGCCCCAGAGCCGCGGCCCGCTCGCGGATGCGTGCAGGCGCGGCGTCCGAGCCGCTCGTCTCGTCGACGCTCACGTCGTCGCCAGATCGAGAAGCTCGGCGACCCGGCGGAGCGCTGCTTCGCGCCTGCGGGGGACGTACTCGGTCGGGACCCCGTCCTCGGGAGCGGAGTAGTCCTTCAGGACGGAGCGCGCGACGACCGCGCGATGCACCTCGTCAGGGCCGTCGTAGATGCGAGAGGCCCGGCCGGCGCGGTACATGGCCTCGAGTGGCATGTCGGTGGAGTAGCCGATCGAGCCGTAGGTCTGGATCGCCCGGTCGAGGACGTCGAGGAGCATCCGGGCGCCGTAGTACTTGATCATGCTGATTTCCCGGCGCGCCGCGCGGGATCCTTCGCTGTCGATCCGCCACGCGGCGTGCAGCGTCATCAGCCGAACGGCGTGCAGCTCGGCTGTCGAGTCGGCGATCCAGTTCTGGATGCTCTGGTGTTCGCCGAGCATTCGACCGTGGCTACGGCGGTACAGCGCACGCTCG
Source organism: Pseudonocardia endophytica (assembly GCF_004339565.1). Taxonomy (GTDB): domain Bacteria; phylum Actinomycetota; class Actinomycetes; order Mycobacteriales; family Pseudonocardiaceae; genus Pseudonocardia; species Pseudonocardia endophytica. The sequence goes on along the minus strand of NZ_SMFZ01000002.1, from coordinate 3,256,363 downwards.
CAGAGCATGTCGAGCGCTCGCTCGGCCTGGGCGATCCACCGCATGCAGTGGTGAATGCGTCCGGGCCCGAGACGCTGCTGGGCGATGGTGAACCCGGCGCCGACCTCACCCAGCACCTGCGAGGCGGGGATTCGGCAGTCCGCGAAGGTGAGAACCGAGTGGGTCTCGAACGACGACGGCCCCGGCACCGGATCGTGCATGGACCCGATGGCGCGTCCGACGTGACAGCCTTCCTGCGCCCGGTCGACGATGACGATCGATGCTCGACGGTGCGGCTGCTCATCAGGGTCCGTCACCACCATGACCAGGAAGAAGTCGGCGACATCGGCCTGGGTGATGAACCACTTGCTCCCGTTGAGGACCAGCCCGTCGCCGTCCGGGACCGCCCGCAGCTGCAGCAGCGTCGGATCGCTGCAGGCGGTGTCCAGCTCGGTCATCGCGAACGCCGAACGCAGCCGCCCGGCCAGGAGTGGCTCCAGGTAGCGCGTTCTCTGCTCGACGGTGGCGTTGAGTGCCAGGATCTCCGCGTTGCCGGCGTCGGGGGCTCGGCTCCCGAACACGAACGGCCCCAACTCCGAGCGGCCGACCTGCTGGTTGAGCAACCCGAGCTTCAGCTGCCCGTAGCCCTGGCCGCCCAGCTCCGGATCCAGATGCGCTGCCCACAGACCCCGCTCCTTGACCTGTTCCTGGAGCGGCGCGAGAGCACGCTCGAGCTCGTCGCGCGGAAGATCGACCGTCTCCAACGGCTCGACCTCCTCGACCATGAGTCGCCGCGCCCAGTCGAGCTCCGACTGGAAGTCCGCCTCAGTGCTGAAGTCCCAACCCACGAGCGAACGCTAGCGATTTTTTGTACCGGTTGGCAAGTACAAAATTCCGCCAGAGTTCGTCGTCGCAGGCCGGCCCTTCCCTGTCGGGTCCAGCGAGCGTGTGACCAGGTAGAGGAATGTCAACGCCACCTCGTCGGTCGGGAGCGGACGGTCTCTGCCCGGCAGACGAGGTGGCGTTGGAGGCAACCGGCAACAGCGACGCGATCGCGAACCTGCTGGTCTCGCGTGTGGCCAGGGTGGTGGTGTCGAATCCGTCGACGACCCGCGCGATCGCCGAGGCGAAGGTCAGGGAGACGTGCCCCTAGAGCAGGTCGCTGCGGCTGAGCACGCCGACCAGCCGCCCGTCGGACTCCACGACCGGGACCACCCGGAAACCGCGCTCGACGAGCAGGACCCGCGCCGCATTCAGCGGGTCGTCCGGCCCGACGACCTCGACGTCGACGGTCATCGCGGCCCCCGCCGTGCGGGCGGCACCCGGACGGGACGGGCCGAGCATGTCGGCCTCGCTGACGACGCCGAGCAGCAGGCCGCCCTCGTCGGTGACCACCGGGACGTTCGTGAACCGGTAGTCGAGCAGCAGCTGCGCGACGTCGACGACGGGCGTGGACCGGTACACGACGGCGATCCCGTCGCCGCTGTCGTCGGTCATCACGTCGCGGACCTTCAGTGTCGACGGGTCCCGCCCGGCGAGCCGCCCCTCCCCGCGGTGCGCGACGACCGGGAGCTCGCGCGAGTCGTCGGCGCGGCCGGTGAGCTTGCGCGCGGCACGGGCCAGCGGGTTGTCCATCTCGCGGCGGCGCAGCAGGTCGCTGCGGGTGACGACGCCGACGAGCTCGCGACGGTGCACGATCGGCATCACCCGCACCTCGCCGTAGGTGCGCATCCGGTTCGCGATCACATCGACACTGACCGTCGGAGCCATCGACAGCACGTCGGCCGTCATCACCTCGGAGACGAGCGTCTCCGGCCCGAAGCGCGGGTCCTCACGGGCGCGCAGCACGTCGACCAGGCTGATGATCCCGACCAGCCGGCGGCCCCGGTCCACGACCGGCAGAGCACTGAAGTGCATCTCGGCCAGCCGGTTCTCGGCACGGCTGACCAGGTCGTCCGCCTGGACGGTGACGACACGGTGGGTCATGACGTCGCGGGCGCGCAGAACCATGACCAGTGACCGTATCGGAGTACCGATCAGCGGTGCTCCACGTGCCCGAACCGGTGGCGTGTCCGGCTGATCGCCTGTTCGCGCAGCACGGTGAGCATCTCCCTCCGCCCGTCGCGGACGACCGGTGCGTCCAGGATCGACGCGCCCGCCTCCGCGGCGGCGACCCGCAGCTCGTCGGGCACCGTGCCGACCACCCGGATCCGTCCACCGGGCCGCGGCTCCGGGAACCCGCCGTGGCGGTTCGCACCGGGCAGCGGCGGCTCCGCCCAGCCGTACACGTGCACCGGCACCGACGCGCACGCCGCCGCCAGCACGACGCGGGCGACGTCACGGCCCGTCGCACCCTCGCCGGCGACGAGCGCGAGCTCGGGCACCGAGCGGTAGCGGAACACGTTCGACTCGGCGGCCAGGCCGGTCGGGTCGTGCTCGACGGAGAACTCGTCGCGCCAGGCCGCCGCATCGGACGCCGCCGCCTCCCGGAGCCACTGCCGGTCCACCTCCGGCAGGTCCACCGCTCCCAGCACGGCCCGCACCCGGCGGGCGGGCTCCGCGGCCGCGCTCGTCGGCCCGTCGGTCCAGGTCCCGAACTGCGCGACGTAGTTCGGGCCACCCGGCTTCGCACCGGGGCCGACGACGGAGCCCTTCCATCCGCCGAACGACTGCCGCTGGACGATCGCGCCGGTGATGTGCCGGTTGACGTAGGCGTTGCCGACCTCGACCTCCGCGCACCACCGGTCGATCTCGGCGGGGTCGAGCGAGTGGATGCCGCCGGTGAGGCCGTAGCCGGTGGCGTTCTGCCAGGCGATCGCCTCGTCCAGGTCGCGGGCGTACATCAGCCCGAGCACCGGCCCGAAGCACTCGGTGAGGTGGAACCACGAGCCCGGCCGGACGGGCGCGCGGACGCCGGGCGTCCAAAGCGTCTCGCCGATCCTCCTGGGGCGCACCAGCCAGCGCTCGCCACGGTCCAGTGTGGTCAGTGCCCGCTCGAGCTTGCCCTCCGGCGGCGCGATCAGCGGGCCCATCGTCGTCGACGGATCGGTGCCGTACCCGACGCGCAGCGTCCGGACGGAGTCGGCGATCTGGCGCCGCAGCCGCTTCCCGGTCTCCGAACCGGTCGCCGCTGACCCGACCAGGATCGCCAGCGACGCGGCGGAGCACTTCTGTCCGGCGTGGCCGAACGCGGACCGGACGAGGTCGGCGACGGCGAGGTCCGGGTCGGCGCTCGGCGTGATGACCAGCGCGTTCTTGCCGCTGGTCTCGGCGACCAGGTGCAGGTCGGGACGCCAGGTGCGGAACAGCCGAGCCGTGTCGGTGGCACCGGTGAGCACGACGCGGTCGACGTCCGGATGCGTGATCAGGCGCCGGCCGGTGTCGTCCTCCTCGGTGTGGACGAGCTGCAGCGCGTCGGCCGGGATGCCGCCGCGGTGCAGCGCGGCGACACCGACCTCGGCGCACGCCCGCACCTGCGGCGCAGGCTTGATCACGACGGCGGCGCCGGCGGCCAGCGCGGCCAGGCAGCCGCCGAGCGGGATCGCGATCGGGAAGTTCCACGGCGGCGTGACGACGACGACGCGGTCCGGCGTGAACGGGGCGTGGACCAGCTCGTCGGCGCGGTCCGCGTAGTACGCGGCGAAGTCGATCGCCTCGGAGATCTCCGGATCGGCCTCGGCGACGGTCTTGCCGCCCTCGGCGACCATCACGGTGAGCAGCTCGGTGCGCGCGGCGGCCAGCGCGCGGGCGGCCTCGCGCAGCAGCCGTCCCCGCTCGGTCGCCCGCACGTCGCGCCAGCCGGAGGACCTCGCCGTCGCGACCACGTCGTCGACCTCGTCCGGAATGGACAGACGCCGGCCCGCGACGGCGGGCGCCCGCGCGGCGACGGCGCGGCGGAACCAGTCGCGGTTCGCGGCCAGCGCCGGGTCGGTGTCCGGCTCGTTGCGGAACCCCGGGCCGCGGTCCGCGATCTCCTCCCGCGACCGGTCCTGGGTCCGGCGCGGCGTCTCCGGAACGGCGTCCCGGTCCCGGACCGAGGCACGGAACCGGTGCACGTACGTGGACGGCCCGCCGCCGGAGCCGCTCGCGAACAGCGCGTAGAGGTAGTTCTCCGGCGCCGCGTTCTCCTCGAGGCGCCGGACCAGGTAGGAGACGGCCGCGTCGAAGTCGCCGCGGTGCACGACCGGCGTGTAGAGCACGAGCGGGTTCGGGACGTCGGCGGCGACGACCCGGGCCCAGTCCGGAGCCATGCCCTGCAGCATCTCGACGTCGACCTGCGCGGTCGCGCCCCGCGCGTCGGCCAGCTCCAGCGCGAGCGCGACATGGTGCAGATGGTGGCTCGCGACGCCGAGGCGCAGGGCGTGCGCGTGAGCGCCGCCGACAGGAGCGCCAGCGGAACGAGAAGCGGCACCGATCCCCCGGTCCAGGAGGCGGACGTAGTTCGCGTCCACCTCCTCCTTCGTGAGGTACGGCGCCTGCGGCCAGTCGTGCAGCTCGGCCTCGACCCGCTCCATGGCCAGGTTCGCGCCCTTGACCAGCCGGACCTTGACCGGCGCTCCCCCGCTCTCGACGCGGCGCGTCGCCCACTCGCTCAGCTCGCCGAGTGCCCGGACCGAGTCCGGCAGGTACGCCTGCAGGACGATCCCCGCCTGGAGCCCGGCCAGTTCCGGCCGGCTCAGCAGCGTCGTGAACAGCGCGACCGTGAGGTCGAGGTCCTTGTACTCCTCCATGTCGAGGTTCACGAACACGCCGTGCTCGGCGGCCGCCCGGTAGAACGGCAGCAGCCGCGCGACGAGCCGGTCGCGGCTGCCCTCCACGTCCCACGGGACGAGCTGGCTGGCCACCGACGACGCCTTCACCGACACGTAGTCGACGTCCGGTCGTCGCAGCAGCGCGAGCGTGCGCTCGAAGCGCCGGTCCGCCTCGTCCTCGCCCAGGACGGCCTCGCCGAGCAGGTTCAGGTTGAGCCGCACCCCGTCCTCGCGGGCGGTCGCGAGATGGTGGGCCAGATGACGGCCGTCGGCGTCGACGATCAGGTGCCCGACGAGCGCGCGCAGCCGTCGTCGTGCCGCGGGGACGACGACGTGCGGCATCCGCGGCGCGAGCACCGCACCGGTGCGCAGCAACGCCTTGTCCGCGACGCCGAGGAAGCCGGGCAGGCTCGCGCCCGGTCCGGCGATGCCGGCCAGCGCCCGTGCGGCGGCGCGATCGTCGGCGGGCCGGGCGACGCGGTCGACGAACCGGAGCGTGAAGTCCACCCCGGCCGGGTCGTGCATGAGCGCGGCCAGCCGGGCCGACGGCCCGCTCCCGCCCCCGGGCGCGGCCCGCACCGCCCAGCGTCGCACGCGTTCCTCCGCACGCGAGACCAGCGCGTCGTCGATCGGGACCGGGGGCGCCAGGTGGGTGGACTCGCTCACCGGACCCATTCTGGACCCGGCCCGGCCGGGCGGCTCAGGACTCGGTGAGGTCCCGGGTCGGGCAGGTCGCCGAGCAGGGCGAACGCCTCCGGGCACGGCTCGCCGTCACCGCGCTCGGTGCACGCGCGCAACGGGTCCGCACAGCGGCGGGACGTCAGGGGCCGCGAACCCACCACGCCGTCTAGTGCCGTGTCGCGCAGGCACGGGCGGCGTCCACGAAGTGCGCCACGGCGGGCGAGCGGTCCCGACGGCGCCATGCGACCTGCAGCGACACCGACGGCGACGGGCCGGCGAGCGGGCGGAACTCCACTCCCGGCGGGCGCAGGTTCGCGTAGTAGGAGGGCTGCAGCGACACCCCGATCCCGGCCGCGACGAGGCTGAGCTGGGTCTCGATGTCGGCGCCCTCGGCCACGATCCGCGGGGAGAAGCCGTGCTCGCGGCAGTAGGTCGTGATGATGTCGAAGAACGCCGCCCCGGTCGGGCGCGGCCAGAGCACGATCGGCACGCCGTCGAGGTCGCGCGGGTCGACCGTCGCGGACCCGGCCAGCGGGTGGTCGGACGGCAGGACGGCCAGCAGCGGCTCGGACACGAGCTGCTCGACGGCGACGGACGCCGTCGGCGCGGCCTCACGGACCAGGCCGGCGTCCAGGCGACGGTCCGCGATCGCCACCATCTGCGCGGCCGTGTCGTGCTGCGAGACCTCGAGGTGCAGGTCGGGAAAGCGCGCCCGGACCTGGCGCAGGATGCGCGGCGCGATACTCGCCAACGCCGTGCCGACGGACCCCACGAGCAGGGACCCGACCGCGCCGACGGCCGCCTGCGTGACGCGGTCCTGCGCTCGCTCCGCCTCGTACAGCACCCGTGGCGCCGCCTCCAGCAGCGCCCGCCCGGCGGGCGTGAGCTCGGTCGCGCGGGCGCTGCGGTCGAACAGCGGCGCGCCCAGCGCGCGCTCCAGCGTGCGGATCTGCTGGCTCAGGGCAGGCTGGCTGACGTGCAGCCGGGCCGCCGCGCGGCTGAAGTGGAGCTCGGAGGCGACGGTCAGGAACACCCGGAGCTGGCGCAGCTCGACGTCCATAAGGTCTTCCTTATACCAGCATTCCCAGCGGTGATCGGTGAATCGCGGCCCGTTCCGCCGGGCGACAGTGAGGCTCGTGAACCGCGATCACGCGTTCGTCGTCGTCGGCTGCGGGAGCGTCGGCTCGGCCGCCCTGTACTGGCTGTCCCGGATGGCGGCACCGTACGCGTCCGTGCTCGGGCTGGAGCGCGGCGCGGCCGGGAACGCACGCGCCGGCCGGACCGCCGCCGTCGCGCACGCGGGCGGACGCGACGCGCACGCCGCGCTCGCCGGCCCGGCCCACCTGGCGTGGCGGCAGGTGGAGAGCGTGTCCGGCCAGCGGCTCGTGACCCGGACCGGGGGGCTGGTGATCGAGGACCCGGACGTGCCCGCCGTGCGCGGGACCGTCGACCGGCACCTCGCCGTCGCGGCCCGGCACGGGATCGAGGTCGAGGAGCTCGACGCGGGCGGCCTGGTCGCCGGCTGGCCCCAGTTCCGTCCGCGCGGCGGCGAGCGGATCGTGCACCGGCCCGGCGTCGCGATCGTCGACCTGCACCGCGCGGACGCCACGCACGTCGCGCTCGCCCGCGGCCACGGCGCCGAGATCCGGGAGTACGCCCCGGTACGGGCGCTGCACGACTCCGGACGGCACGTCGAGGTCGTCACCGACGACGAGGTCTACCGGGCCGAGCACGTCGTCGTCGCGGCCGGGGCCGGGACGGACGCGGTGCTCGAGGGCATCGCCGCACCCGTCCCCCGGACCGTCGTGCGCGAGCAGGTCACCCGCTACGCGACCCCGCACCTGATCGACTTCTCGCCGGGCCGGTTCCCGGTGTTCACCTGGCGTGGCGCGGGCACATTCCGGGGCCTGCCGGTGCACGGCGAGGTCGCGACGACGCTGTGCCGCCCCGGCGAGCCGGCCGACCGCTCGGCCCGGGAGGCGTTCCTGGCCGAGCGCGTGCCCGGGTTCGCCGGGCCGGAGCTGTCCACGGCCACGCGCGTGGCGAGCGTCCCGGCCGACCGCGAGCCCGTCCTCGACACGGTGGCGTCCGGACGGGTCGGCGTCGCGGCGGGCACCGACCGGTCCCCCGGGCTCGTCTCGCTGGCCGGACGGATCCTGGCCGAGCTGGCCTGCGCCGGGACCACCCGTCATCCGATCGCCGACTTCGCGATCGACCGTCCCGCCCTCACCCGTCCCCCGGCCGAGGTGGAACCGGTACCGCTTCGGTCACGACGCTGGACCTGACACGAAACGGACGAGACCATCGCGCGCGAGCGCGGGGGGTGATCATCGCCGACGGACCCGCGGACGAGAGGGGAACAGTCGATGAGCACACCCACGGGGGACCAGGGCGGGAACCCGCAGTACGGCCAGCAGCCGGAGGGCGGCGGGCAGTACGGCGGGCAGCCGCAGCAGTACGGCGACCAGCAGTACGGCAACCAGCAGTACGGCGGGCAGCCGTATCCGAACCAGCAGTACGGAGCGCAGGCCTACCCGGGCGGGGCTCCGGGGCAGCCGGGCGCGGCGCCCAAGAACGGGCTCGGGATCACGGCGCTCGTGCTGGGCATCCTGGCGATCCTCACCAGCTTCTTCCTGCTCGGCGGACTGCTCGGGCTGATCGCGATCATCCTCGGCGCGATCGGGGTGAACCGGGCGAGCAAGGGCCTCGCGACGAACAAGGGAGTCTCGATCGCCGGCATCGTCACCGGAGCGCTAGGCGTGATCATCGTGATCGCGCTGGTGATCGGCGGTGTCAGCTTCTTCTACTCCAGCGGAGGCGGCGACCTCGTGAGCTGCCTGCAGCAGGCCGGCCAGGACTCGAGCGCGCAGCAGCAGTGCCAGCAGGAGTACCAGAACCAGGTCCAGCAGCAGTACGGAGGCTGAGCCGCCTGCCCGCGCGCGCCTCGGCACGTCGTGGTCGACGATCACGACGTGCCGACGGTCGTCCTGCTGGTCGACGACCTCACGCGGCCGCTGGTGCCGGTGTGCGCGGCCGCGGCGGTCGCCGGAGTGCTGCTCACGCTCGGAGCGGTCCGCGAGCACGGCCGGCTCACGGCCGGCGTGGACCCCGGCGTGCTCCGCCGGCTGCTCCGGTGGAACCTCGCGCGGTCCCTGGCCTGGACCCTCGGCGGCGTGACGGCGCTGGTGCCCGCCGCCGCGTGAGGTCCGGTGGTGCGGCGGCCGCCGAGGTGATCGGATGTCGTCGTGACCGACATCGAGCGGGTGCTGGTGATCGCCGCGCACCCCGACGACATCGACTTCTCCTCCGCGGGCACGATCGCGAGCTGGACCGACGCCGGGATCGCGGTGTCCTACTGCATCGTCACCGACGGCGACGCGGGCGGCTTCGACCCGGCCGTCCCGCGGTCGGAGATCGGCGGCATCCGCCAGGAGGAGCAACGCAAGGCCGCTGCCGCCGTCGGGGTCTCGGACATCGAGTTCCTCGGCTACCCGGACGGGCGGCTGACCGTGACGCTGGAGCTGCGCCGCGACATCTCCCGCTCGATCCGGCGGGTGAAGCCGCAGCGGGTCGTGCTGCCGTCGCCGGAGCGGGACCTGCGCAGCATGTACGGGAGCCATCCGGACCACACCGCGACCGGGGAGGCCGCCCTGTGCGCGGTCTACCCGGACGCGCGCAACCCGTGGGCGCACCCGGAGCTGGCGGCCGAGGGCTTCGAGGCACACACGGTGTCCGAGGTGTGGGTGACCAGCTCGAACGACCGCGCCGACCACTACGTCGACGTCACCGACACGTTCGACCGCAAGATCGCGGCACTGCGCGCCCACGAGAGCCAGACGGCGCACATGACCGACCTCGAGGGCATGCTCGGCCAGTGGGGCGGGCACCAGGCCAAGGCGGCCGGGTTCGAGTCGGGCCGGCTCGCCGAGGGCTACCTCGTGCTCGACACCCGCTGAGTCAGCCGCGGCGGGCCCTGACGTCCAGCTGCGACGCCGCCGTCGCGCCACACCGCTCCAGCGTGCGGGCCAGCCGCGGCCGGACGCCGGACAGGACCAGCCGGTGCGACGACGGCATCTCCTCGGCCGCGTGCACGACACTGACGACCGTCGCGACGTCGGCGAAACGCAGCGACACGACGTCCAGCACGAGGTCGACCGACCGGGACGACGCCGACCGCAGCGTCTCCTCCCGCATCGGTTCGAGCACGCGACGTACCTGCTGGCGATTGCTGTGGTCGACCTCGCCGGCCAACCGCGCCACACCGCCGCGACCGCGCGTGATCCGGAGCAGCCCGTCGTCGTAGAGCGAGTCGTCCGGGACCTCCCGCGAGTGCAGCGTCTGCATCTCCTCGATCAGCGACGACGGGAAGCGGGCCCGGTCGTAGATGCACAGCACGCGGGCCGGTCGCTCGCGCACGACCCGGTCCACGACGCCGTCGACCTCGTGGAGCAGGACACCGCCCGGACGGTCGAGACCGTGGGCGAGGTCGCCGGTGAACCGCAGGCCCCGCCAGCCACCGGCGAGTGCGGTGTCGACGGCACCGTGCAGCAGGCCGCCGAGCGCCTCGGGCCGGGCCTCCAATGCGGACCGGGTCGCCTCCGGCGGGATGATCTGCAGCTGTCCGGTGCGCAGCGGGTCCGCCGTGTCGACCCCGTCGTCGGCCAGGCGCTCCAGCACGGCGGCCGCCATGCCGTCGTCGAAATAGGACACCTGCTCGCCCGCGCCGAGTCCACTCGCGACGAACTCGGAGGCCTGCTCGCGCAGCTGCTCGTCGCTCACCGGCACGACGAGCTGGTGGTCCGGTGCGTCCGCACCGGAACGCTCGTCCGTTCCGGGTACCGCCATCACCGTCCGTTCCCGGGGTCCGCGCCGGGGAGTTCGCGCGTCGACCAGCTGTGACGTTCGGAGCACTGTACGTCATCCGACCGGGTAACGCGATCTCGTCCCGGCCGCTCACGTGGACGGTCTCGATCTGAGACGGCGCCGGTGGGCCGTTCGCGGGAGGCTTCCGCGATGGAGGCGCAGCGCTGGGTCACCGACGTCGGGGGCGGGCCGATGGTGGCCCGGTGGGGCTCGGAGCACCCGTCGGTGCCCGTGCTGGTGCTGCTGCACGGCAACGGCACCAGCGAGCACTCGTTGATCGAGATGTCGCCGTGGCTGCCGCACGGGCCGGTCGCGTACGTCGCTGTGCGGGCGCCGTTCGAGCGCAGGCAGGGCTACGGCTGGTACACCGATCCGGGCGACGGTCCGCCGGACCCGGACGAGCTCGCGCGGTCGGCGCGGTGGCTGCTGGACTGGATCGAGACCGAGGGCGACCCGGAACGTCCGGTCCTGCTGCTCGGCTTCCGGGAGGGCGTGACCGTGGCGGGCGCGATGATGCTGCTCGCCCCGGAACGGTTCGCGGGCGGCCTGCTGCTCTACGGCGCGCTGCCGCTGGACGCCGGTCTGCCGACGGAGCGGGGCCGCCTGCTGGGGATGCCCGTCTACCTCGCCCAGGGCACCGACGACACGCGCACGCCCGCGGCGCAGCTCGCCCTGACCCGGGCGTGGCTCGCCAGGGAGAGCGGCGCACCGACGTGGGCCGACGAGGTCGAGGGCGGCGACCAGGTGGCGGGCAGCGTGGTCGGCGGCGTCGGCACCTGGCTCGCCGACCGGCTCGACCACCTGCGCGCGCACGGCGAGAACCCGCTGCCCGACGGGGAGGAACCGCCGTGGCCCGAGCTTCCGGGCGGCAGGCTCCCGGCCCGCGTCGGCGAGCCACCGGAGACGACCGGCGCGATCCCGCACCGGCAGACGTCGCAGGTCCCGCCGGCGGAGATGCGGGAAGCGCTGTGGGACAAGCTGTCCTCGTTGGACGGTGTGACGCCTGGCGAGGCGACCGTCGGACCGGCGGGTACGCGGTCGCTGCTGCTCGACCGGGGCACCGCCCGTGGACCGGACATCGCCTACCTGTTGCCCGACGACGGCGAGTTCGCCCACCTGCACCCGCCGGACGACGGCGCCCTGCACCTCGCGCTCCCGGAGGCACTGGCCTACGACGCGACGGCGAAGGGCTGGGCCGTCCCGCATCCGCTGGCCGGGCTGCGCCTCGGGCCGGGCGCGGTGCTCGTCCCCGGTCCGCGCGACGACGACGAGCTCGGGGTCGTCGCGGCGATCGTCGCGGCGGCGCACCGGCACGCGACCGTTCCCTCCTGATCCCGACGCGACCACCGCCCCGGCGCGGCCACCTCACCGCGGACCGCCTCCGGCACGGCCTCCCGCGCGACCACCCGGACGCGCGATGCCGCCGCCGAGCGCGGACCGTTCGGCACTGCGAGGCTGGCTCCGTGCCGTCGTCCGGTTCCCTCCGACCCCTCCGGTCGGCCCTGATCGCGGCCGTCGCCGCGGTGACCGTCCTCTCCGCCGGGTGCACCGGGACGTCGAACGCGGCCGCGCCCCCGCCGGCCACCCCGTCCCCGGCCACGACGCCGGGGCCCGTCGCCGCGGCGCGGGCGCCCGGCCCGGACCGGATCGCCGGTGTGCTCGACCGGACGGTGCCGCCGTCGGGCACCGGGCAGTTCGACGTCGTGCCGGGTGGGTCCCCCGCGCCCGCGCGGGGCCGAGTCACAGCCGTCCGGGTCGAGGTCGAGAAGGGACTGACGATCGACGGGCAGGCGTTCGCCGCGTTCGCGCTGGCCACGCTGAACGACCCGCGCAGCTGGGGCCGCGACGGGAACGTCGGGTTCTCGCGTACCGCGGGCGACGCCCCGATCCACATCAAGCTGGCGACACCCGCGACGACCGACCGCCTGTGCGGGTCGCTCGGCACCGAGGGCCGGCTGTCCTGCCGGCAGGGTCCGGACGCGATCCTCAACCTCGCCCGCTGGGTCACCGGCATCCCGGACTACCGCGGCGACCTGACCGGCTACCGGCACTACCTCGTGAACCACGAGATCGGGCACGTCCTCGGCCACCATCACGTGCTCTGCCCCGGCCAGGGCGTCCCGGCGCCCGTGATGCAGCAGCAGACGCTCGGCCTGGACGGGTGCCGGCCGAACCCGTGGCCGTACCCCTGAGTGACCATCCGGGCGGCGTTCGGCGGATTGCCCCCGGCCGGGCGGCGCACCCACACTGACCGGCCATGACCGACGCTCCGGTGCTGAGCACGGGCTGGGAGCGCGACGTCCCGGTGTCCGACACGCTGTCCCGGCGGTTCGTGTTCGCCTACGCCGACCGGATCCAGGAGATGGCCCGGCGCTCGGGTGGCCGCACGGCCGAACGCCCCGGTGCCCGGATGGCCGATCTCGGTTCGCCGTTCGGCTACGACAACGCCGTCGTGCTCACCGAGCCCCCGCGACCGGAGCAGATGCCGTCGCTGATCGCCGCGGCGCACGAGTTCTTCCCGCCGGAGCGGTGGTGGGTGCTGCTGTCGCTGTTCGCCACGCCCGACCTGGGCGAGCTCGGCCTGGTGCCGGTCGGGCACCCGCCGCTGATGCTGCGCCCGCCGGCGCCCGCTCCGCCGCCGCACCCGGACCTCGACGTCCGCACCGTGACCGACGAGGAGACGCTCGCCGACTTCGGCCGGACGCTGGTCACCGGCTACGGGCTCGACGACGTCGGCGTGCCGGCCGTCGCCGACCTCTCGCTCGTCGGCACGCTGCTGCACCTGGTCGTCGGGTACGCGGACGGGGAGCCGGTCGCGACGGCGGGCTCCGCCGTGCACCACGGCATCGTCGAGGTCGACTGGGTGGCCGTGCTGCCCGGGGTGCGGGGCTGGGGTTACGGCGGAGCCGTGACCGCCGCCGCGACGACCGTCGCACCGGACCTCCCCGCCCTGCTGATCTCCAGCGACGACGGTCACCCGGTCTACCGACGTCTCGGCTACTGGGACCTGTACCGGACCACGATGTGGGAGCATCCGCCGCCATGATCCTCACGGGTGCCGGGGTGGACGCGACAGTGCCGGAGATCTGGTCCGCCCGGCCGGGCGACGGGATCGTCGAGCCGGCGGACGTCGTGATGGACCGCGGCTTCGACGTCCGGGCCGCGCTCGAGGCGGTCTGGCCGTGGCTGGTGCAGCTCGGCAAGGGCCGGGCCGGGTGGTACCTGCCGCGTCGGCTGGAGCGGTTGCTGCCCCACGGCAACCGCGCCGCACGGTTGATCGATCCCCGATGGCAGGCGCTCGCGGTAGGCGACGTGATCCCGGACTACGGCGGGCGCGACGAGACGTTCACCGTCGCGTCGATCGACCCGCCGTCGTCGCTCGTGTACCGGTCGACGCGTGGCCGGATGGGCGTGAGCTGGGCGATCACGCTGCGCCCCAGCGGGAGCGGGTCGCGCGTCCACCTGAGACTGCGGCTCGGCCCGGTGCGTCGGCGGTGGCTCGCGACCACCGTGGGGGAACTGTTCGACGCCCTGACGATCGCGGGCATGGCGGCGGGACTGGCCGAGCGGGTGGCTCAGCCGTCCGACGCCGCGCGCCGCAACGCGCGGTAGAGCAGCGCGGAGTCCCCGAGCCTGCGACGCAGCTCGCGCTCCAGCCCGCCGATCGGGTACAGGTTCTGCGGAGCGCGGGAGTCCTTGTAGGACACCGAGGCGAAGCGGGGCAGGACCCGCTGGGTGACTGCGGCGGTGCGGACGGCCGCGTCCGGGGACAGGGTCGCGGAGCACTCGACGCGCACGACGCCCGCCCACGGCGCGCCCGGCGGGCACGGCAGCCGCAGATACCAGGTGTGGCGCTCCCACGAGCCGACGATCCGGAACACCGGCGTCCGCTCCCCCGCCCGCAGGCGCGGCACGACGGCCGCCAGCTCGGACGGCAGGTAGTCGCTGCGGTGGGTCTTCACCACACCGATCACCCGCGGCAGGTCCTGGCTGCCGCGCACCGGACCGTCGACGACGAGCAGGTCGTCGGTGTCGCTCCGTCCGTCGCGTGCCGTGCCCGCCGCGACGAGCTCGGCCTCGGCCAGGTCGCGCTGCAACGCCAGCGACAGCAGCTGCATCGGGGCGACGTCCGGCCGGTCCGGTGTGGACGTCGCGCGGTAGGCGCCCGCGCCGGTCACGACGTCGACGGCGTCCGGCGCGGTGGTGAACAGGCCGCGGCGGACCACGACGCCGGACTCCAGGTGCGCGCCATCGGCGCAGCAGCAGACGACGCCCGCCGCGTAGGACGCGCACAGCCCCGGCGCCGCCGCACCGTCCGACCCTCCGACCCACACCTGCGCGTCCACCCGGCGGACCCCGTCCACGAACAGCACCGCGGACGGCGGCTCGACGGACGGGTCGAGCGGCACCGGCGCCCACGCCGACGGCGCGACCTCGACGCCGGCGTCCACGTCGGCGGCAGGCTCCTCCGGGCCGGAGTCCAGGCTGGTGCCGTACGACGGGTCCCACGGGTCGACGCTGAACTTCACGGCTGACCACCGCCGTCCGCGCGCTCGATCGTCGACGTCCGCTGGTCGCGCCGCACCACGAACCGCACCGGGATCCGTTCGGCCAGCGCGGCGACGTGGGTGATCACCCCGACCATCCGGTCGCCCCGGGTGGCGAGGTTCTCCAGCGTGCTCGCGACCGTCTCCAGGTTCGCCTCGTCCAGCGTGCCGAACCCCTCGTCCAGGAAGATCGACTCCAGCCGGGGTGCGCCCTGCGCGGCCAGGCCGGACAGCTGGTCGGACAGGGCCAGCGCCAGGGCCAGGCTGGCCTGGAACGTCTCCCCGCCGGACAGCGTCTTCACCGGGCGCAGCGCGTCCGCGTCGGCGTGGTCGACGACGAGGAACTCCCCCTTGTCGTGCGTCAGCGCGAACTGGCCGCCGGACAGCACGGCGAGGCTCTTCGACGCGTCCGTGACCAGGGCGTCGAGCGCGGACGCGACGAGCCACTGCGGGAACCGGTCCGAGCGCAGCTGGTTCCCGAGCGTCCTGGCGACCTGCTGGCGCTCCCGCGCGGTCGCGTGGTCGGCGCGGAGCTCGTCCGCCTCGGCGCGGCGCAGGGTGATGCGGGCGTGCTCGGCCTTCGCCTCGGCCAGCGCGGTCGCGACGGCGGCCGGGGCACGCCGCGCGAGCTCGTCGGCCCTCTCCCCCGCACCGACCGGGACCTGGGATCGGGTCAGCTCGTCCCGCAGGCCCGCCAGCAGTCCGTCCCGCGCGGCGTCGGCCGCCTCGGCGGTGGCGGTGGCGTCACGGACCCGCTCGTCGCGGATCGCCGTCTCGGCGACGGCCCAGGTGGTGAGCGCCGACCAGGCCGGTTCCAGACCGGGTCCCTCCGGCAGCGACGGCGGACCGAGCGCGAGGACCGCCTCCCGGGCGTTCCGCAGCTCGTCCTGCGCCGCGGCGACGTCCCGGCCGGTCCGCTCCGTGTCGGCCCGCGCTGCCCGCAGCTCCGCGCGGGCCTCGCCCATCGCCGCCTCCGCCGCTGCCGCGTCCCGCTCGAGTGCGGCGACGCGCTCCAGCTCGGTCGCGGCCCGCGCGTCGGTCGGTGCCCCGTCGAGCGCGGCGCGCAGCTCGCCAGCACGCCCGTCGGCGGCGTCCAGGGTGGACACGGCCTGCTGCTCGGCGCGGACGGCGGCCGTCTCGGCGGTCCGGGCCGCTGCCGTCCGTTCGCGGGCGGCGGCGAGAGCGGCGCCCGCCGTGTCCCGGTCCCGCACCGCGGACGCCGCGGTCTCGCGGGCGGCCGGGATCGCCGCGTCGCGCACCGTGCTCTGCGCGGCGGCCCAGGCGACGAGGTCGTGCCACCCGGCCACCGGGTCGGCGGCCGACGCCGGCATCCGTTGCCCGTGCTCGCCCGGCTCGATACGGCCGAGCGGTTCGCGCGCGGACTGCAGACCGCTCGCCAGTGAGTCGGCGTCCCGGCGCAGGGAGGCGACCCGTTCCGTGGCCGCGTCGCGGTCCCGGCGGGCGGCGCGCACCGCGGTGGCGGCGCTCTCGGCGTCGGCGGCGCGGCGCCGCAGGTCATCCAGCGCTGCGTCGACCCCGGCCGCGTCCGGCCGGCCGGCGAGAGCGAACTCCAGGCGGTCGACCTCGGCGGCCGCCCGCTCGGCCGCGCCGGTGGCCGTCGTGGCCGTGGCCCGTGCACGGTGGTCGTCCGCCTGGGCCGCCTCGTCGGCGTGCTGTGCCTCCTCGACCGCGGACCGCAGGGCCGCGAGATCGCCGTCCGGCAGCGGCGGCGGGAGCACCGCGACGGTCTGCGCGCAGACCGGGCAGTCGTCGCCCTCGACGAGCGCGGGGCGCAGCACGGCGGCGAGGTCGGCCCGCTCGGCGGCGGCCAGCGCGGAGCGTGCGTGCTCGAGGCGGTGCCGGGCACCGTCGCGGAGCTGCCCCGCCTCGTCCGCGGCGTTCCTGGCCCGCTGCCTCTCCGTCTCGGCGGCGCGGGCGGCGTCACGGGCCGCGGCCAGCGACTCGTGGTCGCGGCGGGCACGTTCCAGCGGCTCACGCTCCGGAGCGTCGGCCACGGCGGCACGGACCGTCTCCTCGGCGGCCTCGGCCTCGGCGAGCACCCGGTCGTGGTCGGCGAGCGCGGCGTCCGCATCCGCACGACGGGTCGCCAGGTCGTCGAGGCCGTCCGGGAGCCCGAGCGCGGCCAGTGCATCCCGGTCCGCGACGAGTGTCGCGACCGCCGTCTCCGCCTCGGCCGCGGCCGAGCTCGCCCGCTCGTGGGCGGCACGTGCGTCGTCCTCGGCGGCCGATGCGGCGGTCACCGCGGCCGTCGCGGCCCCGGCCGCCGCCGACGCGTCGTCCCGCGCGGCCAGCAGCCCCGGCCGTGCGGCATCCAGGCGGGCGAGCTCCGCGTGCCGCTCTCGGACCTGCTCCAGCCGCTCCCGGCCGGGTGCCGCCGCGCGGGCGGCGCGGGCCGCGGCATCGGCACGCTCGGCCTCCTCCGCCCGCGCGGCCGCGGTCTCGGACCGCGCCAGGTCCCGCGCGCGGCGCGCGTCGAGCTCGGCGACACCGTCCGGCACGGTCAGGCCGGCCAGCGTGGTCCGCTCGGCGGAGGCGGTGGCGGCCGCCGTCCGCGCGGCGTCCCGCTCGGCCGTCAGCGACTCCAGGCGCGGCACCAGCTCGCCGACCCGCGTCTCCAGCTCGGTGACCAGCGTGACCCGCCGTGCGGCGGCGTTCTCGGCCTCGGCGGTGTCCGCGGCATAGCGCTCCAGCTGCTCGTCGAGGAACTCCACGCGGTCCTGCTGCGTGCGTGCCTCGCCGTTGGCGCGGCGCATGATCTGGTCGTAGACGCCGAGCCCGAGGATCCGTTCGAGCTTGTCCTGGCGCTCGCGCGGCGCCGCGTGCAGGAAGTCCGCGAAATCGCCCTGCGGCAGCACCACACACGTGCAGAAGTCGTCGAACGGCAGTCCGAGCAGCGTCTCGACGGCCTCGGACACCTTCGACGAGCCGTCCTCGACCGGGATCGTGTCCTCGCCCGGCTCTCCGGTCCCGTTCGGGTCGACGAGCTTCTCCAGCCGCGCCTCCCGCACGGTCACCGACCCGCTGGCGGCACGACGCAACTCGCGCGCGACGACGTAACGCTCGCCACCGACGTCGAAGACCAGGGAGACCGTGCCGCGTCCGGCCGTCGGCGCCAGGGCGAGGCGGACGGCGCGCCGGTCGTCCCAGCGCGGGACGGACCCGTAGAGGGCGAACGTCATCGCGTCGACCACCGTGGACTTGCCGGCGCCGGTGGGGCCGACGAGCACGAAGTAGTCGGCGCCGGTGAAGTCGACGACGGTCGGCTCACGGAACGCGGCGAACGACTCCATGCGCAGGACGACGGGCCGCATCAGCGGCTCCCGGTCACGTCGTCGTGCAGCCGCGCGAACAGCGCCTGAACGCGTTCGTCGGCGATGCCGTTCTCGGTGAGGTACTCCGCGAACAGCTCCGACGGGTGGCGTTCCGGCCCGGTCCGCGGCCGGGACACCGTGAGCGGCGCGGCGAACTCGGGGTCGATGCGCACCTCCAGCGCGTTCGGCAGCAGGTCGGTCACGTCGTCGCGCAGGCCGGCCCGTGCGGGTTCGCGCACCCGGACGCGCAACAGGGCGTCGCCGACGTCGTCGGCCATCTCGGCCAGCTCGGCGACGGTGCCGGTCACCGTCCGCAGCCTGCGCCCCTCCGTGATCGGCACGTCCGTCACCTTCGCGGGCGTCGTCGGCGTCACGTCCACGACGCACACCACCGGCTGGTTCTCCTGCTCGCCGAAGTCGACGGCCAGCGGGGCGCCGCTGTAGTGCACCGGGCAGGCCGCCGGCATGCGCTGGCGGCGGTGCAGGTGACCGAGCGCGACGTAGTGCGCGTCCACCGGGAAGATCGTCGCGGGCACGGCGTACTCGAGGATCGACTGGGCCTCCCGCTCGCCGCCGCCCCACGCACCCCCGCGGACCGTGAGATGCGCCGTCACGAGGTTCACCGTGTCCGCGCCGAACCCGGCCGTGAGCGCGGAGAGGATCTCGCGCAGCTGCTGGTCGTACTCCGCGGTGTGCCGATCCGGGGTCTGGGTGACCAGGTCGGCGGCGGTGACGGCATAGCGCTGGGACAGGAACGGCAACGCGGCCAGCCGGGCCCGCTCCCCGGTCCGTGCCGTCAGCTCGACGACTCCGCCCTTGTCGGCCGTGCGCACGTCGCCGACCAGCGTGATGCCGGCGGCCAGGGCCAGCGGGCGGTAGGCCTCCAGCGCGCGGGCGTGGTCGTGGTTGCCGGCGATCGCGACGACGGAGGCGCCGTCCCTGGCGAGCCCGACGAGGGCGCGCATCACCAGGCGTTGTGCCTCCGCCGACGGGGCCGCCGTGTCGTACAGGTCGCCCGCGACGAGCACGACGTCGACCTCGTGGGAGCGCGCGACCTGCACGATCTCGCGCAGCACCCGCTCCTGCTCCTCGAGCCGGGAGCGGCCCTTCAGCGTCTTGCCGACGTGCCAGTCGGCCGTGTGCAGGATCCGCATCAGAACGGGGCGTCCTCGTCGTCCGCCGGACCCGGCATCCGCGCGAACGGGTCCCGCGACGGGCGCCCGTTCGACCGCGCCGACGGCGGCTCGGGTGGGCGGGACGTCACGTCGGCCTCCGACGAGCGCGTCGCCCAGGCCGGGAACGGGAACTCGACGGCGAGCGGAACCGGGATCTCCGGCTGGGACACGAACATCGCACCCGGCTTCGCCAGCGTCGCGCGGGTGCGCTGCGAGGACGGCAGGAACCCGTACTCCGGGCGCCCGGCCTCCGCCGGGTCGAGCCTGCCCACCACCTTGATCGACGAGTTCGAGACGATCCGGCGCTCCACCTCGCTGGCCGTCTGCTGGGCGCCGATCAGGATGATCCCGAGCGAGCGGCCGCGCTCGGCGATGTCCAGCAGCACCTCCTTGATCGGGCTGGAGCCCTCGCGCGGGGCGTACTTGTTCAGCTCGTCGATCATCGTGAACAGCAGCCCTCCGGTGCCGGACGACTCCTTGCGCGCCGTCTCCGCGGCCAGCACCACGCCCACCACGAACCGCTGCGCCCGCTCCGGCAGGGTGTGCAGGTCCACGACGGTGACCTGGTGGTTCTCCGTGGAGACGGTGCGGCCGGGCACGTCCGCGAGATCCCCGCGCACGAGCCGTCGCAGCGGCTTGAGACTGGAGCGCAGCCGGCGCAGGAACGCGTTGATCGTCCCGGTGCCGGTGACCGGGCCGGCCCACTCCCGGCGGTCCTCCTCGTCGGCGAGCCGGTCGGACACGAACTCGACGAGATCGTCGTACGTGCGCAGCGTCCGGCCGCCGATCCGGACGGCGCCCTGGTCGATCTCCGTCGCGTCGTGCCGCAGCCGGGCGGCGACCTGGTGGATCACGGTCGTGTACTGGTTGCGCTCGTCCTCGGCGTCCGCGAACGCGTACGGCAGCAGCTCACCGCGGCAGAACTCGGCGAGCGTCCACCAGAACGGCGTGACCCCGGACGTGCGGCCGGTCACGTCCGGGCGGCCGGACGGGTCGTCCACCACCGGCGGCGCGAAGAACCCGGCCGACGAGAACGGCTCGGCCGGCAGTCCGAGCTGCGTGTATCGGGCACGCTGCTCGTCGTCCAGCCGGGCGTTCGCGTGGTCGAGGAACAGCAGGTCCTCGCCCTTGACGCTGAACACGAGCGCCTTCGTGTTCACGGCGCGGCGGCCGAGCACCGTCGAGTTGAAGATCGAGTACAGCAGGAACAGCGCGAAGCTCGTCTTCGTCGCGACACCGGAGATGCCGCTGATCGAGACGTGCCCGCCGCGGGTGCCGTCCAGGAACTCGAAGTTGCAGAACACCGGCTCGCCGTCCCGGCCGAGCCCGACCGGGACGCGGTGGTCCATCTGGTCGAAGTACAGCGCGGACTCGCGCTCCTCACCGGTCGCGCGACGCGCCTCGGAGCCAGGGGTCGGCGGGACGTAGCACTCCGGCTCGACCCGCGTCGTCGTGATCTCGGCGATCTCCTGCACGTGCGCCGGGAGCACGCCGTCGGCGATCAGGAACACGTCCGACCCGAACGTCGCGCCCTCGTGCCGGGCACGCACCTCGGTGACCACGCCGGACGTCGAGACCGTCCCGATCCCGGGCACCGGTCGCCGGGTGACCACCACGTCGTCGAGCTGCAGGTACTGGCCGGGCGCCAGCCCGACCGAGAACAGCAACGGCGTCGAGTCCTCGGTGCCGGCGACGAGGCCGACGGGGTCCGGATCGGTCACGGCCGTGACGATAGGACCCGGCACCGACAACCGTGCCGCTCACCCGACCGGGGCACTCACGGTGTTCGGCGCGGTCCGTTCGCCGGGGCGCGCATCGGCACGACGACGCGGCCGGGTGCGTGGCCCGGGTCCGGCGCGGTACGCCCGGCCGGGCCGGTGAGCACGTCGATCACCACGGACAATGACGGGTAGTTGCCGTCCGGCAGCCGCCCGATCGCCTGGCGCAGCGGGCCGCCGACGCCCCACGAGTCGGCCTCGGCGATCACCTCCCAGCGCCGGGCAGGGAACCGCAGCCCGGACAGCACGTGCGCCAGGCTCTCCCGGAGCTGGGTGACGTGGGTGGGCGGCGCCGGGCGCGCCTGCGCAGGTTGCGGCGTGCCCTCCGGACGGCGTGGAGGCGTCTGGCCTGCGGGAACGCTCATGCCGCACGCTCCGCGTCGGCGTCGGCGTCGGCGTCGGCGTCGGCGTGCTGGGCGCCGGTGCAGGCCGGGTCGTCGTCGAGATGCCGGAAGCTCAGCCGCTCGACCGGCGTCACGTCCGGTTCGACCGGTTCGGCGTGCCGGAACACGCGGAACACGGTGCCGGTCGACAACGGTCTCCAGCATCGTTCGCAGAGTCGTGTGCGTGGGGAGTCGGGCACGATCGTCACCACCTGAGGAGTCGCAGTGCAACCTCGCCCCCCTTCGCCCGGCGATCACCGAGCGTATGGTGAGGTCTGCCACAGTGTGTGGTATGGACCACGCCCACGGCCACCCGTGACAGGGTGACGTCCCACTGTGCGGAACGAAACGCCCTAGTCTTCCGGTGAGAGTGCGATCGCGTCGTCCACCGCGGCCAACCGGATCCGCCGCCCGGCCGTCAGCTCTCCGGACAGCAGCAGGCGGGACAACGGGCGCTCGACCTGACGTGCGATCGTCCGGCGCAACGGACGGGCGCCGTGCTCAGGACGGTGGCCGTCGCGCGCGAGCAGGGCGACCGCCTCGTCGTCGACGACGAGCTCGACGCCCCGGTTCCGGAGCCGCCCGACCGTCTCGTCGAGCAGCATCCCGGTGATCCGCTGCAGCTCGTCCGGCCGCAGGGGCTCGAACAGCACGATCTCGTCGATGCGGTTGCAGAACTCGGGCCGCAGCCGGCGGCGGGCGAGGTCGACGACGTCGTCACGCAGAGTGTCCACCGGTGTCCCGGAGGCGGCCGCGGCGAGCAACCGGTCGGCCCCCAGGTTGCTGGTCATGATGATCACCGCGTGCCGGAAGTCGGCCGTGCGGCCGCGGGAGTCCGTGAGCCGCCCCGCGTCGAGCACGCCGAGCAGCGTCCCGGTGACGTCCGGGTGTGCCTTCTCGATCTCGTCGAGCAGCACCACGCAGTACGGGTCGCGGCGGACCGGCTCGGTCAGCTGCCCCGGCTCGTCGTGGCCGACGTAGCCCGGCGCCGCGCCGACCAGGCGGCTCACCGACGCCGCGTCGGCGTACTCGCTCATGTCCAGGCGCACCATGCGGTCCGCGGAACCGAACAGCGCCTCGGACAGCGCCCTGGCCAGCTCCGTCTTGCCGACGCCGCTCGGCCCGAGGAACAGGAACGAGCCGACCGGTCGGTCCGGGTGCCCGAGCCCGGCCCGGTTCGAGCGGACCGCGTCGGCGACCGCCCCGACGGCCTCGTCCTGTCCGACCACGCGCCGGTGCAGGTGCTCCTCGAGGTTCAGCAGGCGGTCCCGGTCGGTCACCGAGACGTCGGCCACCGGGACCCCGGTGCGGGCCGCGACGACCTGCGCCACGTCGTCGGCGGTGACCTCGGGCCGTCCGGTGGACGGCCGGGCCGTGCCCAGCCGTTCCAGCTCGCGGGTCAGCAGGGCGGCCCGCTCGAAGTCCTCGACGTCGACGGCGACGTCGCGCGCCCGGCGCAGCTCGTCGGCCTGGCGGTCCGGGTCGTCGGCTCCGCCTCCGGCTCGCAGCGCGACGCGGGCCGCCGTGCGGTCGATCAGGTCGATCGCCTTGTCCGGGAGGAACCGGTCGCGCACGTAGCGCACGGAGAGCATGACGGCGGCGTCCAGGGCGGCGTCGGTGAGCGTGACGCCGTGGTGGCGCTGGTACCCGTCGCGCAGGCCCCGCAGGATCGCGGCGGTCCGCTCCGGCGACGGCTCCGGGACCACCACCGGCTCGAACCGCCGCTCCAGCGCCGCGTCCTTCTCGATGTGCCTGCGGTGGTCGGCCGCCGTCGTCGCGCCGATCATCCGCAGCTCGCCGCGGGCGAGCGCGGGCTTGAGGATGGCGCCCGCGTCCATCGGAGCGCCCTCCGCGGACCCGGCGCCGACGACCATGTGCAGCTCGTCGACGAACAGCACGACCGACCGGTCGGCGGCCACCTGGTCGACCACCGCGGTGAGCCGCTGCTCGAACTCGCCCCGGTACTTCGTGCCGGCGACCATGCCGGCCAGGTCGAGCGCGACGATCCGGGCGTCGCGCAGCGCGGCGGGTGCCGCACCGTCGGCGATGTGCTGGGCGACGGCCTCGACGACGGCCGTCTTCCCGACGCCCGGGTCGCCGAGCAGCACCGGGTTGTTCTTCGTCCGGCGCCCGAGCACCTCCAGCACCTGGGCGATCTCGTCGTCACGGCCGATCACGGGGTCGAGGCGCCCGGCGCGGGCGTCCGCGGTGAGGTCGCGGCCGAAGCGCTCCAGCGGCCCACCGCCGCGCGTGCCGGGCTCACGGGGGCGGGACCGCCCGTCGGGCTCGTCGTCGCGTTCCAGTCCCTCGAACAACCGCCCGACGAGGTCCTCCAGCGGGCCGAACGGGTTGCTCGGCCGGGGGTCGTCGGGCATGGCGGGTCCTCCTGCGGTGGGTCTCCCGCCATCATGCGCCCACCGGCGGGTGCTCCGCCGACGATCAGCTCCCGGACGCCCGGTCCAGCGCCGCCAGCACCTCCTCCGGCTCCCAGCCGACGCGGGTGAACGACGCGGTCACCCGGCCGCCGGCGTCCAGGACGTGCAGCTCGATCCGGTGCCTGCCGACGGTCGACGCGCCGTAGCCGACCCCGAGGTCGAAACGCGCGCGCAGCTCGTCGAAGCCGGAGACCGCCCGGAAGAACCGGGTGTCCGGACCGAAGCACAGGCCGCGGTCGGCGCCGTAGGTGCGGAGACGGTCCGGACGGTCGAACGCGGGGTCGTACGTGATGCCGGCGATCCGGACGGTCGGCCCCCCGGCGTCGAGCGCACGGCGCAGTGCGACGAGCCGGCTCACGGTCGCGGAGCACTTGTACGGGTTCTCGCAGCGCGTGTGGAAGAACGTGACCACCGACGGCCGGCCGACGACGAACTCGTCGAACCCGATGTGCCCGCCGTCCTGGTCCTCGAGCTCGACCGGGCCCGTCCCCACCCCGTCCGGGATCACGGCCGTGGACGAGCAGCACGGGTGGACGGGCTCCGGGGCGTCCTCCGGCAACGCCGCGACGGCCTCCGCCACCCGGGCCCTTGCGGCGGCGGGCAACCGGCGGCTCTCGCCGGCCAGGCCGAGGAGCACGGCGCGAGCGGTCGGATGCGACGACGCCAGCGCGACGAGCGTGGTGATCACCTCCTGCGTGCCGGTCGTCGGGCTCGTGAACGGCCAGGACGGCCGGTAGCTCTCGAACGAGACCGTCGCGTCGATCGCGACGAGGTGCCGGACGGCCCGGCCCAGCGCCGCGACGACGTCCGCTGGCGGGTCGGGGTGGCCGCGCACGCCGATCGCCGCGCCGGCGATCTCGTAGGCCTCCGCGCCGAGCTCGAGGGACTCCCGGACGTACGGCAGCGCAGCGTCCGGCATCCCGGCGTCGGCGAACGCGGCGAGCACGTACCCGCGGATCCGGGTCGCCTCCGGTGCGTCGCGCCCGTCGAACAGCGGGCCGTTCTCCGGGAGGAGCGCGACGAGCTCGTCCCCGGCATCCGGGCACCGGCGCAGGGTGTCGATCCACTCCCCCGCGTCGGTCCCCGGAGCCGGCCGGGCCGCGGTCATCGGTCGGGACCGCGGTCGAGCATCTCCTGTGCGGCGGCCGCGGCGTGCGGTGCGGAGGCGTCGTCACGGATCTCCCGCACCCGGTCCAGGAACGCGCCGTCCTGATAGACCGCCTCGGTGTCCCCGAGGTGCTGGAGGGCGGAGAGGCTGACGGTGCGGACGTCGTCGTAGTCGCCCGAGTCGACCGCGATCTCCTTCGCCACCTCCTGGAAACGGTCCGGGTCCAGTGCCCGCAGCGACGCCGCGCTCTGCTGACGCACGGCGCGGTACTCGTCCTGGTTGCGCAACGCGGCCTCGACCTCGTCCCGCGCATCCGGATACGACCCCAGGTAGCGGATCGCCTCCTGACGTTCGTCCGGCGAGTCGCTGGCGAGTAGCTCGCGCAGACGCGGGAGGTTGTCGAGGTGGTCGTCCTCGGCCAGGGCACGGATCGCCGTCGGACGGTCGACGGGGAGGTCGCCGTTCCCGTCCAGTCCGTCGGCCAGCATCTCCTGCAGCACCGGGTCGTGCTCGTTGGCCAACGTGCTCACGGCCCGTCTCCGCAGGTCGGCATCGTCATCGGTCAACAGGTCCCGGAGCACGTCGCGATACGCCGTCAGGTACGGCTCGAACGTGTCGACGAAGAACGCCGCGGCCCGCAGTGCGGCCAGCGCGTCGAGCCGGAGCGAGGACGCGTTCGCACGCTCCCCGACGACCTGCAGGAGGCACTCGATGCCCCGGCCGGTCGAGACCAGGACAGGTCGGCTGCGACGCAGCACCTCGGTGCGACGATCGGCAGGCAGGTCGGTGTCGGTCAGCGCGGCGGCCGCGGCGGCGATGTGATCGTCCGTGGTCGCGCCCTGGTCGGAGGTGAGCTCGGCGACGTAGGCGTCGTAGTCGGCGGCCACCCGGTCGATCTCGCTGCGGAGCCGGGCGTCCTGGTCTGTCGGGGTGTCGGACATCGGTGTCTCCCTCGATCAGGTCGCGACGCCGTACGGGACGTCGTCGTAGCCGAAGTTCATGTCGGATCCGGGTGAGAGCAGACCGTGGTAGTCGATCATGTCGCCGACGGTCGGTTTCGCGGCCTGCGCCGGCCAGGCGGCGGCGGGCACGGGCACGAACGCTCCCCGGGGAGCGTTCGGCGGTCGACTCGGGTCCTGGGCCTGGGTGATGCCGTTCCACGGCCACATCGTGTCGAGCAGGTTGTGCCCGATCTGCGTGGCCGGGTTCGACCGGGCCGTGCCACGGAAGAAGTACGTCCTGATCTGCGTGCCGTCGAAACGGTCGTTGAGCCGCTGCCAGCGGGCCCACAGCCGATCGACGTTGCTGTGCAGCAGGAAGAACATCGGATCGCGCGGGGCGGTGTTGGTGGCCGAGAGCCACCCGTCGAAGCTGCTGTGCGCGGCTCCGTGCGGATCACCCTCCATCCGGCGGAACCCGCGGAGGGTGTCGGCCTGCTGGGTCGTGACGCCACCGTTGTCGAAGAACGCGCCCGGCGCGGGACCACCGAGAGCCAAGGTCGTCGCCTCCCCGCTGACGAACGCCGGTTGGTCGGCCGCGAACTGCGGCTCGCGCCAGATCCCGGGCTCACCGTCGGTCTGCCAGTTGCTCAGCAGGTTGTTCGGGTCGAACACGACGTTCCTGGCCGCACCCTGGCGACCCATGAACTGCTCGGTGAAGACGTTCGGGGCGGGTCGGTCGAAACGCCAGTACGGCAGGGTCACCGCGGGGTTCTTCTTCTGCAGTTCCCGCTCGAGGTCCAGCAGGTAGGCGCGGTGCCAGGCCAGGAAGCCGGAGAAACCATGCGCCTGACGCAGGGCCGACCGTTCCCGGTGCATCTCGCGGAAGTTCTGGAACAGACCGTTTCCCTCGTCGTTCACCTGGGCGAACGCCGTTGTGAACCGGACCTGCTCGGCCGGGGTCAGCGTGTTCGCATCCTTCCGGATGCGGACCATGACGGACTTCGAGGCCAGCACCGGCTTGTCCGGCTCCGCGACGGACAGCCCCGCGTCCAGGTCGTCGATGCTCGCCGTGCCGCCGGCGACCCAGAACTCGACGGTCGCGCCGGGATCGAGCTTCAGGTCGAGCGTCGGCGTCCGTTCCATGTTCTGCCGGTTCGTGCCGAAGACGAGCTGCCCGCCGGTGTCGGCGCTGTTGGCGAGGCGCACGGTGACCGCGCTGAGGGCACGGCCCCCGGGGTCCGTGCGCGTGAGGGTGGCCCGTGTCGGGGCCCAGGTCAGGTAGTTCCGCCCGGACTGCTTGTCCGCGCGGTCGATCGTGATGTCGATCTGCATGGGACACCTCCGTAGGACGGTGGTTGCCCCGGCGAACTCGCACGTAGCGGGCCCGCGTTACCCCCTCACGCCTGCTCTTCCTCGAGCAGGTCGGCAGTGACTGCGGACTCCGTATCCGGGATACCCAGATCGGCCGCCCGCTTGTCCGCCATGTGCAGCAGACGGCGGATCCGGCCCGCGACCGCGTCCTTCGTCATGACCGGGTCGGCCAGCTGGCCCAGTTCCTCCAGCGACGCCTGCGTGTGCTCGGCACGCAGCCGTCCGGCCGCCTGCAGGTGCTCCGGCACGTCGTCCCCGAGGATCTCCAGCGCGCGCTGCACACGGGCGGCCGCGGCGACGGCGGCACGGGCCGAACGGCGGAGGTTCGCGTCGTCGAAGTTCGCCAGGCGGTTCGCGGTCGCGCGCACCTCGCGGCGCATCCGCCGCTCCTCCCACACGAGCACGCTCTGGTGCGCTCCCATCCGGGTCAGCAGCGCGTGGATCGCGTCGCCGTCGCGCACCACCACCCGGTCCGCACCGCGCACCTCGCGCGCCTTGGCCGTGACGCTCAGCCGCCGCGCGGCACCCACCAGTGCCAGCGCCGCCTCGGGTCCGGGGCAGGTGACCTCCAGCGCGGAGCTGCGGCCCGGTTCGGTGAGCGACCCGTGCGCCAGGAACGCGCCCCGCCAGGCCGCCTCGGCGTCGGAGAGGTCCCCGGAGACGACGGGCGGCGGCAGCCCGCGGACCGGACGGCCACGGTTGTCCAGCAGGCCGGTCTGGCGGGCCAGGCCCTCACCGTCGCGGACCACGCGGATCACGTAGCGGGCGCTGCGCCGGAGCCCGCCCGCGGTGATCACGTGCGCGTCGGCCGTGTGCCCGTACAGCTCGTGGATCTCGCGGCGCAGGCGCCGGGCGACCGACCCGGTGTCGACCTCGGCCTCGATGACCACACGGCCACCGACGATGTGGAGTCCCCCCGCGAAACGCAGCAGGGCGGCCACCTCGGCGCGCCGCGACGACTGCTTGGTGACCGAGAGCCGGCTCAGCTCGTCCTTCACCGACGCGGTCATGGCCATCGCGGGCTCCCTCCGCTCGGGTTCTGCTGCATCACGTCTCCCTCGCCCAACGCCCACACCTCGCGCCCCGGTACGCCCGTACGGAACACAACCGCCTGGTCGGAGCATCGCTGTTGCGCTCCGTCACCGGTCGCGCCCTCCCCCTGCACCGACCAGGTCCACCAGACACTCGGCCAACGCCGCCGGATCGTGACGCGGTGTCGACGATCCACCGTCCGCGACCTCCGCGAACCGCACCTGCCCGTCCGGCGCCAGCATCGTGGCGGCCGATCGGCGGAGCCGCTCCGGCAGCGGCACCGACGCCGTGTCCGCCAGGACCGCGTGCACCGCGAACGACGGCGCGTGTCCGGACAGTACATCCAGATGCTGCTCCGGCGAGAAGCCGGCGGTCTCCCCCGGCTCCGGCGCCAGGTTCAGCAGCACGACGCGGCGGGCGGCCGTCTTCAGCAGCGCGTCCCGCAGCCCCGGTACGAGCAGGTGCGGCAGAACGCTGGTGAACCAGGATCCGGGCCCGAGCAGCACCACGTCGGCGTCGACGACCGCCTGGACCGCCTCCGGGCACGCGGGGGGCTCGTCCGGCCGCAGCCAGACGCGATGCACCCGGCCCGGGGTGGACGCGACCGCCACCTGGCCCCTGATCCAGTGCGTCCCGCCGACGTCCGGCAGCTCGACCTCGGCCTCGATGTCCAGCGGGACGGTGGCCATCGGCAGCACCCGGCCGTGGCAGCCCAGCAGACGGGCCAGGGCGTCCAGGGTGGCGACCGGGTCGTCGGTGACCTCCAGCAGCCCGGCCAGCAGGAGGTTCCCGACGGCGTGCCCGGCCAGCGCGCCGGTGCCCCCGAACCGGTGCTGCACCAGATCCGCCCAGAACCGGCCCTGCTCGTCGTCGGCGGCCAATGCGGCCAGCGCCATCCGCAGGTCCCCCGGCGGCAGCAGCCCGAGCTCGCGGCGCAGGCGCCCGGACGACCCGCCGTCGTCGGCGACCGTGACCACGGCCGTGACCTCGGAGAACACGTCCGGGCGGCGGCGCAGCGCGGACAGCGTCGCGTGCAGGCCGTGTCCGCCGCCGAGGGCGACGACGCGCAGACCCGTCATTCCCGCCCCACGTCCCGGTGGGCGACGTTGACCTGCACGTTCTCCTCCCCCGCGAGCCGGCGGCCGAGCTCCTCGGAGATCGCCACCGACCGGTGCTTGCCGCCGGTGCACCCGACCGCGACGGTCAGGTACCGCTTGCCCTCGCGGCGGTACCCGGCCCCGACCAGGCCGAGCAGCTCCAGGTAACGGTCGACGAACTCCCCGGCGCCCTCCTGGGACAGCACGTAGTCACGGACCTCGGGGTCGCGGCCGGTGTGCCCGCGCAGCTCCGGGATCCAGTGCGGGTTCGGCAGGAACCGGACGTCGACGACCAGGTCGGCGTCCAGCGGCAGCCCGTACTTGAAGCCGAACGACAGCACGGTCACGCGGGTCGCCGCCTCGGTGCCCGGATCGGCGAACGAGCGCTCCAGCGTCGTGCGGAGGTCGTGCACGGACAGGTTCGACGTGTCCACGACGAGGTCGGCGTCCTCGCGCAGCGGGCGGAGCACCTCGCGCTCGGCGTTCAGCCCGTCGGTGATCCGTCCGTCGCCCTGCAGCGGGTGCGAGCGCCGGTTGTTCTCGAACCGGCGGACCAGGACCGCGTCCGACGCCTCCAGGAACAGCAGCTTCGGGCGGTACCCGCGACCGTCGAGGTCCTTGATCACGGAGCCGAGGTCGTCGGTGAACGCCCGGCTGCGCACGTCCATCACGACCGCGATCCGGGTGACCTCGCCCCTGGCGCGCGACCCGAGCTCGACCATCGTGGCGATCAGCTCCGGCGGCAGGTTGTCCACGACGAACCAGCCGAGGTCCTCCAGCACCTTGGCCGCGGTGCTCCGGCCCGCCCCGGACAGGCCGCTGACGACGGCGACCTCGATGCCGGGGGCCGCCGGGCCGCCGTTCGGGTCCGTGGCCCCCGCCGTCGCCGTCATCGCCGTCCCTCCGTGCCGACCGTCTCCTGGTCCGCGCCCGCGCCACCGTGCAGTGCCGCGAGCACCGACTCCGCCGTGCGCCGCCCGAACCCGGGCACCTCGCTGATCTCGTCGAGGCCCGCCGCGCGCAGCTTGCGCACCGACCCGAAGTGCTTGAGCAGGGCCTGCTTGCGCGCCGGGCCGAGGCCGGGCACGTCGTCCAGCGCCGAGGTGGTCATACCCTTGGAACGACGCTGGCGGTGATAGGTGATCGCGAACCGGTGCGCCTCGTCGCGCACCCGTTGCAGGAGGTACAGGCCCTCGCTCGAGCGGGACAGGATCACCGGATCCTCGTCGTCCGGCAGCCAGACCTCCTCCAGGCGCTTGGCCAGGCCGCACACCGCCACGTCGGTGATCCCGAGCGCGGCCAGCTCCGCCGCCGCGGCGTCGACCTGCGGCTTCGCGCCGTCGACGACCAGCAGGTTCGGCGGGTAGGCGAACTTCTTCGGGCGCCCGGTCTCCGGGTCGATGCCGGTGCGGATCGCGGGCTCGGCCTCCTGCGTCGGGTCCACCTCGCCCGATCCGCCCGTGTCCAGCGTCTCGCCCGCCGTCTCGGCGAGGTACCGGCGGAACCGGCGGCGCACGACCTCGGCGATCGACGCGACGTCGCCCTGCTCCGCCGCGTCCTTGATCTCGAACCGGCGGTACTCGGACTTGCGGGCCAGCCCGTCCTCGAACACGACGAGCGAGGCGACCACGTTCGTGCCCTGCACGTGGCTGATGTCGATGCACTCGATCCGCAGCGGTGCGCTGTCCAGCCCGAGGTTGTCCTGGATCTCCTGCAGGGCGGCCGACCGGGCCGTGAGATCGCCTGCCCGGCGCAGCTTGTGCTGGGCGAACGCCTCCTTCGCGTTGCGTTCGACGGTCTCGGCGAGCGCCCGCTTGTCACCACGCTGCGGGACGCGCAGCTGGACCCGGGAGCCCCGCAGGCCGGACAGCCAGCGCTCCTGCGACGCGGCGTCGTCCGGCAGGACCGGGACGAGGATCTCCTTGGGCACCGGCTGGGTGGCGTCGTCGGCCGCCTCGGCCAGCGCCGCCTGCTCGCCGTAGAACTGGCTGACGAACCGCTCGACCAGCTGCGCCGTGTCGGTCGGCTCCACCTTGTCGATCACCCAGCCGCGCTGGCCGCGGACCCGGCCGCCACGCACGTGGAACACCTGGACGGCGGCCTCCAGCTCGTCCTCGGCGAACGCGACGACGTCGGCGTCGGTCCCGTCGCCGAGCACCACGGTCTGCTTCTCGACGGCGCGGCGCAGGGCCCCGAGGTCGTCCCGCAGGCGGGCGGCCCGCTCGAACTCCAGGTTCTCCGACGCGTCGGCCATGTCCCGCTCGAGCCTGCGGATCATCGCGTCGGTCCGGCCGGACAGGAACTCCGAGAAGTCCTCGACGATCTCGCGGTGCCGCTCGGCGGTGACGTTGCCGACGCAGGGTGCGGAGCACTTGTCGATGTAGCCGAGCAGGCACGGTCGCCCGATCTGCCCGTGCCGCTTGAACACACCCGCACTGCACGTCCGCGCGGGGAACACCCGCAGCAGCAGGTCGAGCGTCTCCCGGATGGCCCAGGCGTGCGCGTACGGCCCGAAGTAGCGGACGCCCTTGCGCCGCGGACCCCGGTAGACGTAGAGGCGCGGGTACTCCTCGTTCATCGTCACGGCGAGCACCGGGTAGGACTTGTCGTCCCGGTACCGGACGTTGAACCGCGGGTCGTACTCCTTGATCCAGTTGTACTCGAGCTGGAGCGCCTCGACCTCGGTGCCGACGACGGTCCACTCGACCTTCGCGGCCGTGGTCACCATCCGGCGGGTGCGCGGGTGCAGGCCGGACAGGTCCGCGAAGTACGAGTTCAGCCGCTGGCGCAGGCTCTTGGCCTTGCCCACGTAGATGACCCGGCCCCGCGGGTCGGAGAAGCGGTAGACGCCCGGCGACTCCGGGATGGTGCCGGTCGCCGGACGGTAGGAGCTCGGGTCGGGCATGGTGACTCCCAGAGTAGATCCGGGCACCGACAGGTTGTCGCCGCACCCGGGGCGCGGGCCCGACGATCACGACGGTGTAAGGAACTGTCGGTGGGCCGGGGTACACATCCGCTCGACCGAACATGAGTTCGAAGGAGGCTCGAGATGCTCCCCACCGACGCGCGCCTGGACCGGGTCCGCAAGCTGCTCGCGAAGGCAGAGCGGGCCGGCACGCCGGACGAGGCCGAGATCTACACCGCGAAGGCCGTCGAGCTGATGGCCCGGCACGGCATCGACGACGCGGTGCTCGCCGCGGGATCCGCGGGTCCGGCACGTGCCGATCCGATCGGCGCGCTGCGGATCACGATCGAGGACCCGTACAGCGGCGGGAAGGCGCGGCTGCTGGGCTGGACGGCCGCGGCGTCCGGCTGCCGGTGGGTGATGCACGACGCCAGGGGCGGGCGGGTGGGCGCGGTGACCGTCTTCGGGCACGCGTCGGACCGGGAGCGGGTGGAGCTGCTCTACACCTCGCTGCTGCTGCAGGTGGCCCGTCCGCTCGCGGCGCTACGCCCGCCGGATCCGGGCGAGTCGGTCGCCGCGTACCGCCGGTCGTGGCTCTACGGGTTCGCCGTCCGGATCCACGACCGCCTGCGGGCGGCCGCCGAACGGGCCGCCGCGGAGCACGACGCCGCGGCCCCCGGCGGAGCGCGCACGTCGGCCGCGCTGGTGCTGGCCGACCGGGCCGACCAGGTCGACCGCGCCTACGCCGAGGAGTTCGGTTCGTTACGACGCGCGCGCCGGCCCACGGTGTCCGGCTCCGGCTACGCGCGTGGGGCGGCCGCCGCGGACCGGGCGGACATCGGCGGAACCCGGCTCGACGGCGCGGGACGGGACCGTGTGCTGCCCGGGCGCTGAGCGGCCACTACTGCTCGGGGGTGCGCACCGCGTCGCGGTGCAGCGCCCGCAACCGCCGGATCCCGTCCACGGCGAGACCCCGGTCGACGGCCTGGACCGCGAGGACCGGGTGGTACTCGTCGTCCGGCAGGTCCAGGCGGGCCCACGACGTGCCGTCCGGGAACGCGACACCCTCGACCTCGTCCCAGCCGAACCAGCGTGCGGTGACGATGTTGCGCACCTCGATGCCGCGTGCGTCGGCGCGGACCCGCGGTCGGGCCATGAGCAGCAGACCGCCCGCGATCAGCACGCCCAGCACCATCATCGAGACCTGGTCGGCCGGCCGGAAGATCACGCCCGTGTCCTCGGCGGGCATCAGGTAGGCGACCACGGCGAAGATCACCAGGACGGCGACGGCGCCGACCCACGCGCAGATCAGCAACAGCCGCGGCCGCAGCACGATCGCGTCCGGGCCGGGGCCGGCCTTGTCCTGCTGGTCGTTCATGCCCGCACCGTTCCGTTCTCCTGTTCCGCGCCGTCCCGCAGGCCGCGCAGCACCAGCGCGGACTGCAGCGCGGCCGTGCAGGCCTCGGCGCCCTTGTCCTCGGCGGAGCCGGCGCGCCCGGAGCGCTCCCAGGCCTGCTCGACCGTGTTCGTGGTGAGC
The DNA here is from genome assembly GCF_004339565.1 of Pseudonocardia endophytica. Taxonomy (GTDB): domain Bacteria; phylum Actinomycetota; class Actinomycetes; order Mycobacteriales; family Pseudonocardiaceae; genus Pseudonocardia; species Pseudonocardia endophytica. The sequence goes on along the minus strand of NZ_SMFZ01000002.1, from coordinate 3,222,448 downwards.
ACGCCGTTGCCGACCGGGATCCGCTCGTCCAGCCCGACCCGGGTCAGGCCGGCGGTGACCGAGTCGCACACGTACTCGAAGTGCGGCGTGCCCCCACGCACGACGACGCCGAGCGCGACGACGGCGTCGTGCGTGCGCGCCAGCTCCTGGGCCACCACCGGCAGTTCCAGCGTCCCGGCCACACGGACGACGGTGGGCTCGGCACCGGCCGTGCGCGCGGTCGTCAGCGCCCGGTCGAGCAGGACCTCGACGATGTCGGCGTGCCAGTCGGTGGCGACGATCCCGATCCGCAGACCGTCGGCCCGCAGCCGTGTCCCGCCGCCCGGACGGCCCTCACCGCTCATTGCCCGGCCTCGCCGGCGCTCGGCCGACTCGGCCGACCCGGCCGCTGGATCGATGACTCACTCGCCGACGCTCGCTCGCCGAGGCCGCTCGGCCGGCACGCTGTTCGGTGTCCCTGTGCGCGAGCGCTGTGCCGATGACCCGCTCGCTGACGCTCGCTCATGGGTCGATTCTCTCCGCCGGCCGCCCGTGACGCACCGGTGGGGTGGCCGCCGATCTCAGCCGGTCGGCTCGCCCGCGTGGGGACCCGCGGCCGGCGGGGACGGAGGGGTCGCGACGGCACCGCCCAACTCGGGCAGGTCGTGTCCCATCCGGTCCCGCTTGGTCTTGAGGTAGCGGAGGTTCTGCGGCGTCGCACGCACCGGCATCGGTACCCGGCCGGTGACGGTGAGCCCGTAGCCCTCCAGGCCGGCCCGCTTCTCCGGGTTGTTCGTCAGCAGGCGCATCGAGCGCACGCCGAGGTCGGACAGGATCTGCGCGCCGATGCCGTAGTCCCTGGCGTCCGCCGGCAGGCCCATCGCCAGGTTGGCGTCCACCGTGTCCGCGCCGGCCTCCTGCAGCTGGTAGGCCTGCAGCTTGTGCAGCAGGCCGATCCCCCGGCCCTCGTGCCCGCGCATGTACAGCACGACACCCCGGCCCTCCTTGGCCACCGCCTCGAGCGCGGCGTCCAGCTGCGGCCCGCAGTCGCAGCGCAGCGACCCCAGCACGTCCCCGGTGAGGCACTCCGAGTGCACCCGGACCAGGACGTCCTCGCCGTCGCCCTCCGGGGTGCCGACGTCGCCGACGACCATCGCGATGTGCTCGATGCCGTCGAGCAGGGAGTCGTAGCCGTGGGCCAGGAAGTCGCCGTGCGCCGTCGGGATCCGGGCGGACGCGACCCGCTCGACGTGCTTCTCGTAGCGCCGCCGGTAGGCGATCAGGTCGGCGATCGTGATCAGCGTGAGGTCGTGGTCGGCGGCGAACACGCCGAGCTCCTCGCCGCGGGCCATGTCGCCGTCGTTCTTCTCGGAGACGATCTCGCAGAGCGCGCCGGCCGGCGGGAGTCCGGCCATCCGGGCCAGGTCGACGGCCGCCTCGGTGTGCCCCGGCCTGCGCAGCACGCCACCCTCGCGGGCCTGCAGCGGCAGCACGTGGCCGGGGCGGACCAGGTCGTTCGCGACGGTGCCCGGGTCGGCCAGCAGCCGGATCGTGTGTGCCCGGTCGGCGGCCGAGATGCCGGTGGTGATCCCGTTCTTGGCGTCCACGGTCACCGTGAACGCGGTGCGGAACGAGTCGGCGTTCGTGTGGTGCATCGGGGGGAGGTCGAGGCGGGCACAGTCCGGCTCGGTGAGCGCCACGCAGACGTAGCCCGACGTGTAGCGCACCGTGAACGACACCAGCTCCGGGGTCGCGCGTGCGGCCGCGAAGATCAGGTCGCCCTCGTTCTCCCGGTCCTCGTCGTCCATCACGACGACGGGCTTGCCCTCCGCGATGTCCGCGATCGCTTTCTCGATCATCGCGAACCGCTCGGCCCGTTCGGCCGGGTCCATCGTGATGTGCGACGTGTTCGGCAGCTTGTTCCGTCCGTTGCTCACCGGCCGTCTCCTTCGGTCTCCGGCCGGTATCCGGCGGTCGTCCGCTCCACGTACTTCGCGACTAGGGGCCACCTGAACGGCATGCTCACCAGGCTATTCGCTGGTCGCCGCCAAGCGGCGCGACCTGCAACGTCCTTCACCTGCACCCTCCCCGTCGGAGATCTCCCGCCATCATGACTCACCCCGCGCCCACCGCGGATGTGACATGACACGCCGACCGTCCACCGTGTCCCGCCCCGGCACAACTCCGACCGTGTCGTCACAACCACCGGGTGACGCCCCGACATCCGAGCGACCAGAGCCAGGTACCACCCGGTCCGTCCTCGGGAACATGGCGCACACCGTAGCCACCACCCGATCCCCGGAGTCCATGGGAGATCCACCCCCGCCAGACGGAACCACCGCCACGCCTCCCGGTCGCCCCGGCGCGTGCACCCGAACGGGTCGCCATCCGGCAATGGTCTGTCACACAAGCCATCCACGCCACGCCGACGCCCTTCTGGCACGGCGATGCGGGGCCGTCACGGCAGCGGTGATCACCCGCGGGGCGGTATGGGGCCAGCACACCACCCGCCACTCCAGGGCTGACGTCCGGCACGGGACCGTACGGAAGCCGTCAAGATCGAACGCCTGACGGTTCATCTCGCGGAGGTTCTGCACCGCAACAAGCGGCGATGGCGAAGCGCAGACCTCGACTCGTGCGCCGGCACGTTTCCTTGTCGCAACTGCCCGACGGCGAGCGCCGGGAACGACGAGCGACGTCGGTCCCGGTGCTCGACCGGCCGGTCTCCAGCGGATCAGGCGCCGATCAGCCGGTGCGGATCGCTCACGAACTTCCTCGCCGCCCCGGAGGCGAACTGGGCGTACCCCTGCGGCGCGTCGTGGAGGGTGATCACCGTGGCGTTGACCGCCTCCGCGATCCGGACCTTGTCGCGCAGGATCGCGTCCATCAGCGGCCGGTCATTGCGCGCCCGAAACGGGGCGTACATCACGAATGTATGCATGAACAGTCGATCAGGTGATCTCATCGCTCGTCGTGAGCAAGCGTGCGGTGGTGGCGTTCGTGGCGGCGGCCCTGGTGCTGTCGGGCTGTGGGGCGGGCGGATCGGGAGGCGGCACACCCGACCCCGACGGCGAACTGGCGGTGGCGCTGCAGTTCCCACCGCGAGCGGCCTATGCATTCGACGCCGACGACGGCGCACGGCTCCAGTCGCTCGGAGTCGCCGAGACTCTGACCAGCGTGGACGACCAGGTCCGGCCGATCCCCTCGCTCGCGACGGCGTGGACGCAGCAGGGCCGTAGCTGGCGGTTCACGCTGCGCCCCGGCGTCGTGTTCCACGACGGCACCCCGCTCACTCCGTCCGCGGTCGTCGCCGCCCTGCGTTACGTCGCGTCGGTGTCCGCCCCGCCACGGTCGATCCGCGGCATCGGATTCACGATCGACGCGGACGGCCCGGACGCCGTCCGGATCACCACAGCGGCGCCGGACCCGGTGATGCCGCTGCGCCTGTCCAGCGGCAACCTCGGGATACTGTCGCCCGGCGCGTACGCCGGAGGCGGGGCACCAGAGGTACGGCGCACCGCTACCGGCCCCTATGTGCTGGACCAGGTGAACGGCACCGACTCCGCCGTCCTCGTGCGCAACGACCGCTACTGGGGCACGCGTGCCGGAGCGGCCCGGGTGACCGTGCGCTACGTCACCGACCCGCAGGCCCGCGCGCTCGCGGTACAGTCCGGCGACGTCCAGTTCGCCGAGGGACTTCCCCAGGCCCAGGTCGAGCAGGTCCGCTCCGCGGGCGCCGAGGTCGTCGAGTACCCGAACGCACGCACGGTCCCGTTGCAGCTCAACCAGTCCGCCCGCCCGTTCTCCGACCTGCGGGTACGCCAGGCCGTCACGGCGGCGATCGACCGCCCGGTCCTGGCCGGACAGGTGCTCGGCGGCGGGGCCGCACCGGCCGCCGATCTGTTCGGCGCGGCCGTACCGTGGGGCGAGCGCACCCCTCCCCCGGGTGCGGACGTCGAGCGGGCGAAGGCACTGCTGGCCGAGGCCGGCTACGGGCCGCAGAACCCGCTCACAGTGCGGCTGTGGACGTTCCCGAACCGCCCGGAGCTCCCGGCGCTGGCGAACGCGATCCAAGCGATGCTCGGCGCGGCGGGCGTCCGCGTGGAGGTCACCGTCGGCAACTACGACGCGCAGGAGCCGCAGGTGCTCGCCGGCGAGTACGACATGTTCCTCAACTCGCGCAGCTACCTGTCCGACTTCCCGGACGCGGCCAGCACCCTGACCTCCGACTACACCTGCGGTGGCAGCTACGCGATCGACCAGTACTGCAGCCCGGCCTACGACGCGCTGATCGCCCGGCTGAACGGGACCGCCGACACGGCGGCGCGCCAGACATTGTTCGCCGAGGCGGCCCGGATGCTCACCGCCGACGCCGTCGGGGTGATGGTGGTACACCCGCTGAACACGGCCGTGCTGCGCGGAGCGACCGGGTTCGTGCCCGACCCGCTGCAGATCCGCCCGGTGCTGCCGCAGCTGAGACCGACGGCCTGACCCCCGTGGGCGCACTCCTGCTGCGCCGGCTCGTACCGGTCCCGGTCATCCTGCTGCTGGCGTCCGTTCTGGTGTTCGCGCTGCCCCGGCTCGTCGGCGTCGACCCGGCGCGCGCCGTGCTGCGGGCGCGCAGCGCGGACGCGGTGCCGGACCCGGCCGCCGAGGCGCTGGTCCGGACCGAGCTGGGCCTGGACCGTTCGCCGGTCGAGCAGTACCTGCGCTGGCTCCGGTCAGTGCTGCACGGCGACCTCGGATACGGATACGTCGCCCGGACACCCGTCGCCGATCAGATCACGGACGCCGCGGCGGTCTCCGGCCTGCTCGCCGTACTCGCGGTGCTGGTAGCCGCCACGGTCGCGATCCCCGCCGGGGTGTACGCCGCCCGCCGGCCGGGAGGTCCTCTCGACCGGGTGCTCGGGGCCGCGACGATCGCCGGCGTCTCCGTGCCGGAATTCGTGCTCGCGCCCTGGCTGGTGCTGGTGTTCGCGGTCGGCGCCGGCCTGCTTCCCGCAGTCGGCTGGGGCGGGCCGCAACACGTCGTCCTGCCGGTCCTCACGCTCGCCGCCTACCCGGCCGCGCTGGCGGCCCAGCTCGTCCGGGCAGAGACCGCCGACATACTCGGGCGTCCACACGTGCTCCAGGCCCGCGCGAAGGGACTGTCCAGCCATCTCGTGCTCTGGCGCCACGGCGCACGGCTGGCGACGACGTCGGTGACCGCCCTGTCCGGCATGTTCGTCGCCGGCCTGCTCGGCGGGTCGGTCGTCGTCGAGGTCCTGTTCGGGATCCCCGGACTGGGGCGCCTGCTCCACGACGCCGTGCTGGCCCAGGACCTGCCCGTCGTCCAGGGCGGGACGATGCTGGTCCTCGCCGTCGCGGCGACAGCCGGAGTTCTGGTCGAGGTCGCGGGGATCGCGGTCGACCCGATCCTGCGGTCGCGCTCGTGAAGCACGCGCCTGCGGCTGTGCTCGGGGCGGCAACGGTCGTCCTGCTCGTCGGCCCGCTCCTGCTCCCGGATCCGGACGCCGCCGACTTCGCCGCGCTGCTGGCCGGTCCGTCGGCAGCTCATCCCCTGGGCACCGACCAGCTGGGCCGGGATCTCCTGGCCCGTGTGGTCGACGGCGGACGGCTGACCATCGGGCTGAGCCTGCTGACCGTGCTGGTCACCGGACTCACGGGAGTCGCGGTAGGCCTGCTGGCGGCGGCGACCGGGGTCGTCGGCCAGGCACTCATTCGGGTCGTCGACGTCCTCGCCGCCATACCGGTCGTGCTGTTCGGGCTCCTGGCGGCTGTCGTACTCGGCCCGGGGATCGCCTCGGTGCTGATCGCCGTGTCGCTGATCGGCTGGACCCCGTTCGCCCGCCAGACCTACCTCCTCGCGCTCGTCGAGTCGGGCCGCGACTACGTGTCCGGGGCCGTCAGTCTCGGCGCGGGTCCGGTCCGCGTTCTCGTGCGCCACGTCGGACCCAACATCGCCGCTCCGCTCGCCGCGCACGCGCGCGTCCGGTTCGCGGCGACGCTGCTGACGATCTCCGGGCTGTCGTTCCTCGGTCTCGGGGTGCAGCCGCCGACGGCGGAGTGGGGCGCGATGGTCGCCGAGGGGCGCGAGTACCTCTTCACCGCGCCACAAGTGGTCCTGGTGCCCTCGATCGCCGTCGTACTCACCGCCGGAGCGGTCGCGTGGTGGGGACGCTCGAGAACCAACGAATCCTGACAGGCTCGCAACGTTCGGCGTACGAAGAGAAGAGCTTCACCGAGTTCGCCGAGTGATCGTGGTCCGACGAGCCACGGCTCATATCGTGACCCGGAGCGGCTTGCTTGTCGACCGAACTCCACCGAGACAGCATTCTCGCAGCTCAGGCTATCTATAGTCAGCGGTCATCCGCTCCACGTACTTCGCGACTAGGGGCGACCTCAACGGCATGCTCAGCAGGCTCTTCGCTGGTCGCCGCCGAGCGGCGTGACCTGCAATATCCTTCACCTGCGCACCCTCTCCTCGCCGAGATCCTTCCATCATGACGCACCCCGCTCCCACACGGGATGTGACATGACGCGTGACTCCCCGACCATCTTTCAACCGAAACGACGCCGCCGGGCCAGTCAACCACCCGACCCCCGCACCGATCGGCCACGCCTCCGGCACAACACGTTCAGGGCGCCATCCTTCCCAGCGCCGTGTTCGTCGATCCGCCCCAACAAGGCCGTGGCGCCCTTCCGCGCGCAGACGCGGACCGCAGTCCGACCGTGACGCCCGCACCGCGGCCCTCCATCGGGCGGAAGGTGGGCAGGTGTCCGGAGAACCGGGTCAGGCTCCCTGTTCGCCATCGCCGCCGAGTGGGTCGCCCGCCTGGCCCACCACGCCGGGTTGAAGGCAGACCTGGATTCGAGCTAAGGCGTCCCACGCAACCGGACCACACTGGCGCGATCGCAGATGTGAGGGTGCTCCGTTGCCGCCGAGGTTACCGCCGGGTCCGAGCAGGACTGCCACCGGGTACTCGAGCGACTTCTTCCCGTACGTGAGCCCTATCAAGATCTATAAGGTCGAACCGGAGAAATCCGGTCGGTCAACGCTCGTTCTCAGCTTCTACAACGCCGGTTACGCATCGGGCGTCAAGGACTTCCATCTGCGCATGCGTGTGGTCACCCGCAGGCCTTTTCACATTCTCGTCCAACTCCTGTACGACTCCGACGACGTCATGACGCGGGACGCAGTGATCGTCCGAATAGGCCATGAGTGGCTCGAGGCGCACGTCGGCACGGTCGACGGCGTGGTGCGGCCGGGGAGGGACGCACACCAGGCGGAGATCGACGATTACCTCGAGCGCGCCGACCGAGCACTCAACGCCTGGTGACACTGACCGTCGACGCTTCGATCGGCCCCGCCGCGGGCCGTGCTCGCAAAGTCTTCTAACCTCCGAGGTCTCCGCTCCCCACGGAGGTGCACATGGCGCGCACCCTGCGCTCCGCACCATTCGGTTCACCGGCCTACCGAGCCCTGGTACAGGTCGTCCGGCAGGTCAAGGGCGACGATCCGCTGCGGCCGGTCACGGTCGTCGTGCCGTCCGAACGCGTCGGCGTCGCGGCCCGGCGGGCCCTGGCCCGGGGCGACGGCACACCGGGCATCGCGGCGCTACGCATCACCACGCTGCGACGCCTGGCCGAGTCCCTGGCCGCCACCGAACTCGTGGCCCAAGGCCGGCGTCCACTGACCGGAACCCGGCTTGCCGCAGCCGTTCGCGATCTCCTGACCGAGGAACCCGGCGTGTTCGGGCCGGTCGCCGAGCATGTGGGAACGCTGCGGGCGATCGTCGACGCCCATCGAGACCTCAGGGAACTCCCGCCTGGAGCGACGGATCGGATCCCTGACGACGAGGCCGTCGCACGGGACACGGCACGAGTTCACCGCGCCCTCCTCGAACGGGTTCGGCTGGACGGCTACGACGAGGTCGATCTGCTCGACGCTGCGGCCGCAACGGCGCATCGGGTCGAGGACGACGTCGTCGCATTCCTCCCGCGTGACTCGACGGCGCCCGAACGGGCCCTGCTGGACGTAATTGCGGCGCACGGAGAGCTGCACGTGATCGACGGTGCCGAGGATCCGACGGTCGTCGCGGATCGCGTCGTGCACGCCTCCGATCCCGACGAAGAAGTCCGCTCGGCAGTACGCGATGTCGTCGACGTCCTGCGCGACGGGACTGCGGGCCATCGCATTGCGTTGCTGCACACCGCAGCCGATCCCTACGCCCGGCTTCTGCACGACCATCTCTCGCGGGCCGGAGTGACGTACTCCGGACGCGGCGTCCGCACGACGGTGGAGACACGGTTCGGACGCGGGTTGCTGCGAATGCTCCAGCTTCCCGAGCACGGCTACCGCCGCGACGAGGTGATCGGCTGGCTCACCGATGCTCCCGTCCGCGACCACGGCGAACGGGTGCCTGCCTCACGATGGGACCGGATCTCTCGGACCGCCGGCGTCATCCGGTGGGCCTCACCTGGCGGATGGGAACGTCTTACCGCGTTCGCGGCCGAGCGCCGCACGAGAGCGGAGACCGCCGAGCCTGCTCCGGCCGATCGGCTGCGACGAGAGGCAGACGACGCCGACGCGTTGCTGGCGTTCGTCACCGACCTGCGCGACCGGCTCGAACGCTGCGCCCACGCGACGACCTGGGCCGATCTCGGCGACGAGCTGACAGGTCTGTGGGCCTCGGCCGTGGCCGGGGAGGACTTCGATCGACTGGCCCCGGACGAGGCACGCGCCGTCGAACGCATCGGCGCCGCCGTCGAGGGGATCGGCGCACTCGGTGACGGCACGCCCGACGCGGTGATGGCACGGGAGTTGCTCGAGATGCAGCTCTCGGAGGACACCGACCGGGTAGGGACGATCGGGACCGGAGTGCACGTCGGCCCGCTGTCCGAGGGGTACGGCGAGGACGTGGACCACGTCATCGTGCTCGGCATGGCGGAGGGGCTGTTACCCGGACGGCACGTCGACGACCCACTGCTACCCGACCGGGTCCGGGAGCCGCTCGGACTGCCGACGATCGCCGAGCGCACCCGCCGCAGGCACCGGGACCTGCTCGCGGCGCTCTCCGCGGCCCCGAGAGGCGGGCGGACCCTCAGCTTCCCGCGCGGTGACCTGCGCGGCGGCGGCGTCCGGGTGCCGTCCCGCTGGTTGCTGCCGACGTTGCGGGCGCTGACGGGCGATGACTCGGTCAGCAGCACGTCCTGGGACCGGACTGCCGCCGGAGTCGAAGAACGACCGTCCTACGCCGGCTCGGTCCTCGGACGGGCTGAGCCGGCGACACCGCAGGAATGGCGGCAGAAGGCGGTCGCCGCCGGTAGCCCGCCGTCCGACGAGATCCGGGAGCGGGCGGCGCAGGTACGGGCCGAACGCAGCGTGCGGACGTTTGGGCCGTTCGACGGCGACCTGTCCGCCGAACGTCTCCCGGTGCCCGGGGAAGTCTCGTCGATCTCCGCGACCTCGCTGGAGGGGTGGGCTCGCTGCCCGTTCGCCTACTTCGTGAGCCGGATGTTGCGCGCGGCCGCCCCGGTCCAGCCGGAGGACGTGGTCACCCTGTCGCCGCTGGTCCGCGGTGACATCGTGCACCGCACACTGCACCAGCTGGTCGCGACGGCAGGGAAAGAGGGATGGCTCCCGGAACCAGGGCGGCCGTGGCCGGACGACACGAGAGAGGTGCTCGACGAGCTCGCCCGAGAGCAGTTCACCGCGGTCGAACGAGCCGGACTCACCGGCGCAGCGCTCCTCTGGCGCGACGATCAAGAGGCCATCCTGGAAGACCTGACGGCGTGGATCGGGCACGACGACGCCTTGCGCGGTGGCGGTGACCTCCGACCGGTCGTCACCGAGTGGGAGTTCGCGGGCGTCGACCTGCCGCTGCCGGACGGGCGGACGGTTCGGCTCCGCGGAGCCGTCGACCGCATCGACCGCGATCCGTCGGGACGGATCGTCGTCACCGACTACAAGACCGGCCGCCGGCCGCGTTCGGACGACACGGATCCCTGGAACGGCGGACGCCGGCTGCAGCTCCCCCTCTACGCGCTCGTCGCGGCCGAGGAGTTCGAGCACCCGGCGGGCGAGCCGGTCCGGGCCGGTTACTGGTATGTGACCGGTCGGGAGAGGTTCGAGCGGACCGACCTGGAGATCGACGACGAGCTGCGGGCCAGCGCACTGACGACCGTCGGCGCGATCGTGGACGGCATCGCAGGCGGCTTATTCCCGCCAAGACCCTCGGGTGCCCAGCACTACCTCGGGCGCGTCCGCATCGACTGCCCGGCCTGCGAGCCGGACGGTCTCGGCGAGCGTGTCGACGGCGACGACTGGATGCGCCTCGCCGACGACGACCGCCTGGCCGAGCTACCCGCCGTACGCACCCTGCTGTTCGGGGAGGAGTCGTGACCTCGAGCGCGCCCCGGACCCGGCCGGTCGACCAAACCGACCGGGACCGCATTCGCGACGATCTCGATCGCTCGCTGTTCGTCGAGGCCGGAGCGGGATCGGGGAAGACGCGGAGTTTGGTCGAGCGGATCGCCGCGCTCGTCACCTCGGGCGTGCCGATGCGGAAGATCGCCGCGATCACGTTCACCGAGAAGGCCGCCGCCGAGCTGCGCGACCGTCTGCGCGACGAACTCGACGGCCGTGGTGCGGTCGTGGCCCTCGACGAGCTCGACGGCGCCGCGATCGGCACGCTGCACGCCTTCGCCCGGCGGATCCTCTCCGAGCACGCGATCGAAGCCGGGTTACCGCCGCTGCTCGAGGTCCTCGATCATGTGGCGTCCCAGGTCGCCGTGGATCGACGATTCGACGAGCTACAGACCGAATTGCTCGACGACCCGGAGATGTCCTCCACGCTGCGTCTGGCTTTCGCCGCCGGGCTGAAGCTCCCCCACGTGCGGGAGCTCTACCGGGCGTTCGACAGCGAGTGGGATCTCGTCTCGGAGCGGGTCGACCCGACCCCGCCGCCGACGCTCCCTCCTCGGATCGACGATCTGCGGCTGCGCGCCCGGGAGCTGGCCGCACAACGCGACCGCTGCGACAACCATGCGGACAAGCTTGCCGTCCGTCTGGCCGAGCTGGAGGACTGGGCGGACCGAGCGGACGTCGTCGACGAGGCACGGATCCTCACCTCACTGGGTTCCGCGCCGAGAGCGGGTCGGATCGGTCAGGCCGGCAACTGGGGCGGTGCGGCTGGGATCGCCGCGGTCAGGGACGAGCTCGTGGCCTGGCGCGACGACGTCGAGACACGCCACGGCGAGGTCGTGGATCGGGTGCTTCGTCGGCTGGCGGCCTGGGTCGGCTCCCGGGTACTCGCGGCCGCCGACGAGCGCCGCGCGCAGGGACGCTTGCAGTTCCACGATCTGCTCGTGCTTGCTCGGCGGTTGGTCCGGGACAGTGCCGACGCCCGTGCCGCGTTGCAGCGGCGCTTCCCGCGGCTGTTGCTCGACGAGTTCCAGGACACCGACCGCATCCAGATCGAGGTCGCGCTGCGCATCGCCTGCGGCGCGGAGGCGGACGCGTCCGACTGGCGTGACCTCACTCCCCCGCCCGGGTCGGTGTTCGTAGTCGGCGACCCGAAGCAGTCGATCTACCGCTTCCGCCGCGCCGACATCGCGACCTATCTCGACGCTCGCGACGTCCTGGACGACCGCGTCGACCTCACCACGAACTTCCGGTCGACGCACGCGATCATCGACTGGGTCGACACCACGTTCGCTGCGTTGATCAGCGAGCGGGCCGGCGCCCAGCCGGCGTTCGTCCCGCTCGAGCCGCGACCGGACGCCGAGGGCGGGGATCCGGTCGTCGTACTCGGCGCTGCTGCGCACGCCGAGCTCCGGGCCGACGCTGTCCGAGCCGAAGAAGCCCGAGATATCGCCTCGCTGATCACGACGGCACTGTGCGACGGCGATGTCGTGCGGGATGGCGACGGGACCCGGCCCGTGCGCGCTCACGACATCGCGATCCTGGTGCCGACCCGCGCCTCGATCCTCGGGCTGGAGGAGGAGCTGGACCGGGCCGGGATCGCCTACCGCACCGAGGCGGCGACGTTCGTGTACTCGGCGCCGGAGATCCGCGAGGTCATGCTCTGTCTGCGCGCAGTGGACGACCCGTCGGACGAGCTCGCGGTGGTCTCCACGCTGCGCAGCTCTCTGTTCGGGTGTGCCGACGCCGAGCTCTGGCGATGGCGCGACGCAGGCGGGTCGTGGAACCCGTTCGCACCGACGCCCGACGGGCAGGGTGACTGCAGGGTCGCCGATGCGATGAACGTCCTCTCCCGGTGGTCCCGAGGACGTTCCCGCCGCACCCCCGCGGAGCTGCTCGACGACGTCCTGGACGCCCGTCGGGTGCTCGAAGCCGCCGTCGATGGCCCCCGCTACCGCGAGACGTGGCGGCGGCTGCGATTCGTGGTCGACCAGGCACGGGCGTGGTCCGAGGCCGAGCGGGGCTCGCTACGTGAGTACCTGCGCTGGGCCTCACAGCAGGCCGAGGACCGGGCCCGGGTCACCGAGACCGTGCTGCCCGAGCGGGACACCTCCGCCGTGCGGATCACGACCGTGCACGCGTCGAAGGGGCTGGAGTTCCCTTTCGTAGTGCTCGCCGGGCTGGGGTCCGGGCCGGCCACAGTGCGTCCGACAGTGCTGTGGCCGGCCAGCGGCAACTACGAGCTCCGACTCGGCAAGGACCGACCCACCGCCGGCTACGAGGCCGCGGACGCCGAGGAACTGGACCTCGAGGCGTGCGAACGGATCCGGCTGCTCTACGTCGCCGCGACGCGCGCGACGAGCCGGCTCGTCGTATCGCTGCACCGGCGAAGCGGCAGGCAGTGCGCGGCCGCGACCCTCGCGGCCGCCTGCCCGATCGTGCCCTGGACCAGGCCCGACGACATCGCGCCGCTGCCGGGTAGACGACCACATGTCGAGCCGCTCACACGGTGGGAGGTGTGGGACGAGGCGCGACATCGTGCGCTGGCCGCTGGGAAGCGGCCGGAGGCCGAGTCCGCGACCGACATCGCGCACGAGAGGGCTTCGGCCGAGCTGCCCTCGCTGGTCCGCCATGGCCTGGCCAAACAGCCGCGCGACCTGGAGCTATCCGCCTGGCGGAAGGGCCGGTACGGAACGGCGATCGGACGGGCCGTACATGGTGTCCTGCAGACAATCCCGCTGGACACCGGAGAGGGGCTGAACGAGCTGGCCGAGGCCCAGGCCATCGCAGAGGACGTTCCCGGTTACATCGACGAGATCGCCGCCGCGGTCCGTTCCGCGCTGGCAGCACCGACGGTGCAGCGGGCGGCCGGACGGTCTCCGCTGCGGGAGATCTACGTCGGCACGGAAATCGACGGGACACTCGTCGAGGGGTACGTCGACCTGCTGTTCCGCGACGACGACGGGCTCGTACTGGTGGATTACAAGACCGACCAGGCGACCGGCGCCGAATCGATCGCGGCCTACGTGACCCAGCTCGAGGTCTACGCCCGGGCGATCGCCGATGCGGTATGCGAGCAGATCGTGCGACGAGTTCTGGTGTTCCTGCGTCCACGAGGCGCCATCGAGTACGAAGTGGAGGAATCGTGATCGACACGAGCGGCCGCCACGGCGAGAGACGACGGAGGCCATCATGGACAATCTGCTGGTCGTGAACGGCACGTCCGCGACAGCCGCCGGCGAGACGAGCCTGCACGAGCACAACCTGATGGAGCGTCAGCACCTGCAGGAATGGGTGATCGAGAACCCGCAGGTCCTCGGCGACGACGTCCTGATCATCACCTCCGAGTTCGGCAGTTGGGCCGCCGACGCGGACGGGACCCCCGCACACGACCGGCTCGATATCCTGGCCATCGACGGCAGCGGGCGACTCGTCGTCGTCGAACTGAAGCGCGGGACGGCGACCCGCGACGTCCACCTTCAGGCCATCACCTATGCGGCATTGGTCTCCCGATTCACACTCGACACCCTCGCTGAAGCTCATCGCGACTTCCTTCGGCGCCGCGGCAACGAGTCCGACGTGGACGCCGCCCGATCGAGACTGCTCGACCACGTCGGCGACGATCTGGACCCCGAGCTGCTGAGACGCCCCCGGTTGGTTCTGATCGCCACCGGGTTCCCGAAGCAGGTGACCCACACGGTCGTGTGGCTGTCGGAGATGAACCTCGACATTGACCTCGTTCAGGTCTCCGTCTGGCACGTCGGCGGCCAAATCCTGGCCGGTTTCAGCCGCATCTACCCGATCCCCGAGGTGGACACGTTCACGTTGGCTCCTGCCCGGGAGGAGACCAGCACCGTCACGGCGCGGGTCCAACAGCGCACGCGGAGCCGTAACGCGGTTCACCTGATCGTCGAAGCTGGGCTGCTCCCGGACGGAACGCGGATGCGGATGGTGCCGGGCCATGGCACCACTCCGCGAATCCGCGACGACATCGCCGCGTGGGTGGCGGCCGATGACCGGCGTCGATGGGCACGCTGGCACAACAACAGGTCCAAGCCGCTGAGGTGGGAGGCGGACGGCGAGCTCGACAGCGCGACTGGACTGGCCGAGCGTGTTTTCACTGAGGTGACCGGCCAGAAGGCGACCGGCATCCAGGGCACTGCCTGGTGGGTCCTGGATGACGGCAACGCCCCGGATGGTGTTGACCCCGAGGACTGGGCGGCATTGCAGAGCCGCACGCTGGTCGGTCTCGTCGAGGAGGTCAGACCGTCATCGCGCGACTGGAGCGACCTCCACGAGATCCTCACCGCGCTGCCCGAGGGGCGCTGGACAAGCTACGGCGACCTCGCCGAAGCGATCGATAGCCACCCCGTGCCGGTGGGATCGCACATCGCGCGCTGCAACCTCTGTCCGAACGCGTGGCGGGTTCTGAACGCGTCCGGCCGGGTGAGCGCCGGGTTCCGGTGGACCGATCCCGATTGCCTTGACAGACCAGCTGACCTGCTGGTCGCCGAAGGTCTCTCCATGCCTGGAGAGACCGCCGCCCAGACCGATCGTCTGCGCCCTGACCACCTGCGCGCGCTGCTCGACGATGCCGGGCCGTGACGATCAGCGACGAACGAACCGGAGGACACCCCTGATGTGGCGAAGTGGTTGGCTCGGCATCGACGCCTATGGCCAGGACACCCATGGTTTCGCGAACCTCGACACCGACCGGGACGGTGCCGTCGAAGCCGAGATCCACTGGCTCGCCGAGACCGGCGACGTCCATACCTCGTTCCGCCTGCGTTACGCCCCGGACGTCGGCGTAGTCGAACTGCTCGCGAACTTCGCCGCTGAGCATGAGCCTGGCGAGGATGACGACGCGGACGCGTCCGGATGGTCGATCGAGGACACCACAGCGGTCCCGGCCACTCTCATGCCGTACCTTTCGGCCGGCGTGTCGCCTGAACACATGTTCACCGCGCTGGCGTCGCTGCATTCCGAGATGTTTTCGGTGCTCGAGGACGCCCACGGCCTGGGCTGGGATCACCACTGGCTCCCCGGGCCTGGCCCCGACGAGCTCTGGCAGCCCGCCGATCTGGGCACCGGTGCCGGCCCTTTCGCGGTTCGTTCCTGATCGGCCCGCGACCATCAATGCGATGGTGGTCCTCAAGCGTTCCCCAGCAAGCCTATTCTCCCGTCCCGGGTCTGATGGAGACCATCAGACGTGAAGAATGAGCTGCGGGAGCGAGCGATTCGGCTCGTGCTCGACGCGAAGGGCGACCCGCCAGCGCGGGCACAAATGTGTTTAGCCGGATCGGGGGAGCAATTGGGGATCAACCCGGAGATGCTGCGCGGTTGGGTCAAGAAAATCGAGATTGACAACTGCACTCGCCCGGCACGACGACCGACGAGGCGGCCCGTGTCGCGGACCTCAACCGTGAGATCCGCGAGCTGCGGCGGGCGAACGTCATTCTCGAGTCCGTTTCAGCTTTCCTAGCGGCGGAACTCGACCGCCCCCAGCACTTGGTCCTCGACTACATCAACAGGCACAGAGCCGAGCTCGGGGTCAAGCCGATCTGTGCGGTATCGAAATACCGGTGCGAAGATCGCCCCGAGTTCCATGCGTCGAGGACGCGGCCGCCGTCGGCGCGGGCGATGATCGATGCCGAGAACCTCAAAGAGATCGAGGACCCGCAGTGCTGCGCCGGGGCAGGTGACGGATGCAGATCGCGTACGTCGACGCGGCGCGATCGTCGTGTCCATGTCCCGCACATCGCTGCTCCTTGCGGCCCTGTTGCGCTGGACCGGACAGGTCCTCACGAACGCGTACGACACCCGCCGGACGCGACACCGTAGACCCGCTGTCCTACCGACGCTGCGACAGGGGCACCCCAACCGTCTGGTCGACCGTGCTCCACAATCGTCGGGTGCCGACGGCGGTCCACGCCCGTGGGGCGTGCGGCCGGCCGGACTCGTACGGAGGTGTTCCGCCCTGGGCTTTCTCGACAGGTTCCGGCTCGACGAACCGCCGCCGCGCCCGGCCCCATCGGCTGGGCCCACACGATCGGCGGCGCCGACCTCGGTCTGGATTCCACCGGGCTCTCCGGTCGACGTACTCGACTACCGGCTCCCCGATGGAATGGTGTTCGTGGGGCAGCGGCTACGCACGCAGAGCGGCGCCACGGAGCCATCGCTGATCGACCCCGCGCTCCCGGTCGACCGTGCGCGGCCGGACTGGGAGGGCGACGACCTCTTCTACTGGCCGAGCTACGACAGCATCACGCCGGCGTCCCGCGCTGCCTACCTGACCTGGCTCGCGACCGGCCGCCGGCATCCCGGAGTGCCGCTGGGCTACGTGTTCCTGTTCTTCTACGGCCTGGAACGCCGCGTCCTGGTCGACGTGATGGGCGGGCGGCCCGACGCCCGGGCGGAGCTCGGGGCGATTGATCAGGAGGTCCGCGGTCTTCTCGACGTCTACGGCGGGGGCAATGCCCTCGACCGGTACGCGGCGGACTTCCTGGACACCGTTGCTCTGCTGCGGGATGGGCCGGACGAGACCGCGCCGGCGTACGCCGACGGCGACCCGTGGCGGGTACCGCACGCGCTGCGGCTCGGGCTCGCGCGATTCGCGGCGGAGGGCCGCCCCCTCCCGGCCGAGTGGGCGCTGTCGTGGTCGTGGTTCCACCCGGCCGTCTACGCACGCACCCCGCAGACCCGGTGCCCGGCGGAGTTCGCGGAGCTGTTCGCCGTCCGCTACCGGCAACGCCACGGAGACGGTCTCCAGCTGCCGCTCGACCGCCCAGCGCTGCGGCTGCGGTACTCCCCTGCCAGCTCCGGCCTGCTCGGCACCGACGTCGAGCTGCAGGGTGTGCCCGACCTGCTCGAGGAGCCCGGCGCCACCCGTGACCTGAAGGCGCTCGTCGACGACGTCACGACCGAGCTCGAGGCCTACAGCCGCCACCTCGGTCGCCATCCCGAGCAAGCGGGCACGCTCACGGCGGCCGCCCTGCTGCCCGTCGAGCTGGCCGGTTCGACGGGAGCGGCGGCACCGTTCCTGAGCTGGGCACGCACGGCACTGGGCACCGACGCCAGCGTCGTCGTGGACGGCGACGAGCTGATCGGGTTCTGGCCCACCACCCAGTCGTCGAGAATGACCAAGAAGGAGGTCGTCACCTGCGCCCAGCTGCTCGAACGCCACGGCATCGGGATCGAGCCGGACATCCGCCTGGGTGGCCCGGCGCTCGCCTCGGGACCTGTCGTGCTGTTCGACGCGGGCGACGATCCGCCACGCAGCGCGGGTCCTGAGTACCTCGCCGCGACCACGCTGCTACAGCTGGCGGTGGCCGTCAGCGGCGCCGACGGCACCGTGGACTCGTCCGAGCAGGTCGTGCTGCTCGACCACCTCGGCACAGCCCTGTCCCTGACCCCCGGCGAGGTGGAGCGCCTGATCGCCCACCTGCACTGGCTCACGGCCACCGGCAGCAAGCTCACCGGGCTCACCAAGCGGTTGCGCGGGCTGCCCGACGACCGGCGACGCTCCATGGCCGACGTGCTGGTCGCCGTCGCCGCCGCGGACGGTGTCATCTCACCCGAGGAGGTGGCGACGCTCACGAGGATCTACAAGCTGCTCGGCCTGGACCCGGACGCGGTCTACTCCCGGTTGCACAGCCAGGCCGCGGCCGTGACCGGCGCCGCGACGTCCACCGAGCGCCACGGGCGTCGGCGCCACTCCCGGCCCGGCACCACGGTGACCACGGAGCGGCCCGACCCGGCGCCGGCCGGGGTGGTCGAGCTGGATCCGGCGGTGCTCGCCGCGTCCGCCGCGGGCACCGCTGCGGTCTCGACGCTGCTTTCCGAGGTCTTCGCCGACGACTCCGGGCAGGAGGACCCCGAACGGGACGGCGAGACCACCGATCCCGATCAGCCCACTGATCCCGCGGACGGCGCGGCCGTGGTTCCTGGCCTCGATCACGACCACGGACGGCTCCACCTCGCGGTCGTCGCCCGGCCGTCCTGGAGCCGCGCCGAGTTCACCGAGCTCGCCGAGCGGCACGGTCTGCTGCCCGATGGCGCGCTCGGTGTCCTCAACGACCACGCCGTCGAGATCTGCGGCGAACCGCTCCTCGAGGACGAGGGCGACCTCGTGCTCAACGACTACGCAGTGCAGGAGATCCCCCGATGACCGACGCACCCGCGGCGACCCGTATCCGCCCGAAGGACCGGGATGCGGTCCTGCAGTCGCTGCGCGCCGGCGTCGTGCCGCGAGCCGGGCTGCAGCACGTCGCGGTCGGCAGACCGGACGAGATCACCGCCCTGATCACGGACATCGGGCGGGTCGCGGACGGTGGCTCCGCCTGCCGGTTCGTGATCGGCGACTACGGGTCCGGGAAGACGTTCTTCCTGCAGCTCGTCCGGTCGATCGCGCTGCAGCGCAACCTCCTCACCGTGCACGCGGACCTCGCACCCGACCGCCGCCTGCAGGCGACCGGCGGGCAGGCCCGCGGCCTGTTCGCCGAGCTCATGCGCAACATCGCCACCCGCGGTCAGCAGGACGGCGGCGCGATGACCAACGTCGTCGAGAAGTTCGTCGGGACGGCGATGGCCGAGGCCCGCCGGGACGGATCCGATCCCGAGGCCGTCATCCGCGGCAGGCTCTCCCGGCTGAGCGAGCTCGTCGGGGGCTACGACTTCGCGGACGTGATCGCATCGTACTGGCGGGGGCACGAGTCGGGGAACGAGCAACTCCGCGCGGACGCCGTGCGGTGGCTGCGTGGCGAGTTCTCCACCCGCACCGACGCCCGGTCGGCGCTCGGGGTGCGCTCGATCGTCGACGACTCGCAGTTCTACGACCAGCTCAAGCTGATGGCGCGCTTCGCGAAGCTGGCCGGTTTCGACGGGTTGCTGGTGTGCCTGGACGAGATGGTCAACCTGTACAAGCTGGCGAACTCGCAGGCCCGCAGCTCCAACTACGAGCAGATCCTGCGCATCCTCAACGACTGCATGCAGGGCAGCGCCGAGCACCTCGGCTTCCTCTTCGGGGGCACGCCGGACTTCCTCCTCGACCCCCGTCGCGGCCTGTACTCGTACCAGGCCCTGCAGAGCCGCCTGGCCGAGAACACGTTCGCGGTCGACGGGCTGAAGGACTTCTCCGGCCCTGTGCTGCGGCTGGCGAACCTCACCCAGGAGGACTTCTTCCAGCTGCTGCGCAACCTGCGCCACGTCCAGGCGGGCGGGCAGCCGGACGCCTACCTGCTCCCCGACGACGCACTGGTCGCTTTCATGCGGCACTGCTCGGAGCGCATCGGCGACACCTATTTCCGCACCCCGCGCACCACGATCCGGTCCTTCCTGGACCTGCTCGCGGTCCTGGAGCAGAACCCGGGCACGGACTGGACGCACCTGATCGGCGCCGTCGTCGTCGAACGCGACAGCGACCCGGCACTGACGGACCCGGCCCTCGCCGATCCGGACCCCCAGACGACGACGGCGGACGACGATGAGCTCAGCGACTTCAGCCTCTGAGCAGATGCGGCTCCACCTCGGCGTCCAGCGCTGGCTGAACGCGACGGGATGGAGCTCGCTACGGCCGGTCCAGGCCGCGGCCGTCGGCCCAGTGCTCGCCGAGGATCCGGACGTGATCATCACGGCGCCGACGGCGGGCGGGAAGACCGAAGCCGCGTTCCTGCCGATCTGCTCGCGCCTGGCCGGCTCCCGCGACGACGGGCCGGTCCCGGCGGGCGTCGAGGTGCTCTACGTCAGCCCACTCAAGGCGTTGATCAACGACCAGTACGACCGGCTCGGGCTGCTCTGCCGCGACCTCGAGATCCCGGTGCACCGATGGCACGGCGACGTCCCGGCGTCGGCGAAGGCACGGATCCGTCGCAGCCCCGCCGGGATCGTCGTGATCACCCCGGAGTCGTTGGAGGCGCTGTTCGTCACTGCGGGTCCCGACGTCGCGCGCATCCTCGGCGGCCTGCGCTACGTCGTCGTCGACGAGCTGCACGCGTTCCTCGGCACCGAGCGGGGCATGCAGCTCCAGTCGCTGCTGCACCGCGCCGAGGAGGTGCTCGGGCGGCGGGTCCCGCGGATTGCGCTCTCCGCGACGCTCGCGTCGTCGCAGGCCGCCCGGGAGTTCCTCCGGCCGGGCGCCGGTGAGCAGGTGCAGCACATCGACACCGGCCAGCGGGGCGACGTGCGGCTGCGGGTGTTCGGCCACCAGCGCCGGAACCCGACGACCACCGGCGCCGAGGACGAGCCGTCCGACCTCGTCGCGATCAGCGAGCGGCTGTTCACCGGGATGCGCGGGCGTGACCATCTCGTGTTCGCGAACCGGCGCTCGGACGTCGAGCGCTTCGCCGACAAGCTGTCCCGGCTCTCCGACGAGTACCGGGTACCGAACGAGTTCTTCGCCCACCACGGCAACCTTGCCAAGCAGGAGCGCGAGTTCGTCGAGCAACGACTGAAGGACGACGGCCTGCCGACGACGGCGGTGTGCACCTCGACCCTGGAGATGGGCGTCGACATCGGGTCGGTGGACGCGGTCGCCCAGATCGGCCCGCCACCGGGCGTCGCGAGCCTGCGACAGCGGATGGGCCGTTCCGGTAGGCGGGGTGGCGTGCCGCGGCTGATGGTGCACGTCGGCGAGGACGAGATCTCGGAACAGATCTCGCCGCTGGACGAGCTGCGGCCCCGGCTCGTCCAGACCGTCGCGATGATCCAGCTGATGGGCGACCGATACCTGGAGGCGCCCGATCCCGCCCATCCGCACCTGTCGACGCTGATCCAGCAGGTGCTGTCGGTCATCGCGCAGCGCGGTGGTGCCTCCGCATCGGCGCTGTTCGGCACGCTCTGCGACCGCGGTCCCTTCCGCCGGGTTGACCAGCCGATGTTCGTGGACCTGCTGCGCGCCATGGGCGCCGCCGAGCTGCTGCAGCAGGGCTCCGACGGGCTGTTGCTGGCCGGGCGTGTCGGCGACCGGATGGTCAACCACTACAGCTTCTACACCGCGTTCCATACCCCGGAGGAGCTGCGGGTGGTCCACGGGTCGCGCACGCTGGGCACGATCGCCGCCGACCACACGATCCGCGTTGACGGCCTGCTGCTGTTCGGCGGGCGCCGGTGGCGGGTGGTCGAGGTCGAGACCGACAAGAAGATCGTGATGGTGACCCCGTCGTCCGGCGCCCGCCCGCCGAGGTTCGAGGGGTCCGGCGGCCCGCTCGTCGCCGACGAGGTCCGGCGCCGGATGCGGCGGATCTACCTGTCCGACGACGTGCCGGGCTGGATCGACGCCGAGGCCGCCGGGCTGCTCGGCGAGGGTCGGGCGGCGTTCGCGCGACTCGGCCTCGCGCACACCGGGTTCGTGTCCCGTGGCAACGAGACGCTCGTCCTGCCGTGGCGCGGCGACAAGATCATGAACACGCTCGCCGTGCTGATGCAGACCCACGGTCTCGCCGTCGCGCAGGACGGGGTCGCGCTGACCGTCGACGGCGTGTCCGCGCAGTCGCTGCAGGACCTGCTCGCCGGGCTCGCGGCCTCCCCCGCACCGGACGCGCTCGAGCTCGCGGCCGAGGTTCCCGGGCTGGAGCTGGACAAGCACGACCGGTACCTGCCCCGCGAGCTCCTGGTGCACTCCTACGCGGCCCGGTTCCTGGACGCCCCGAACACCTGGCAAGCCGTGCGCGACCTGGGTTCGACCGCCGCCACGACCCCGGCACCCACGCAGGTGCCGGCAAGGGGCCGGGCGACGCTCGGGACGACCCCGTTCGCCGTCGTCGACGCCGAGACGACCGGGTTCGACGCCGACGGCGCGGACCGGATCGTCGAGATCGCCGTCGTACGCCTCGCCCCCGACGGTTCGCTGCTCGACTCCTGGTGCACGCTGGTGAACCCCGGCCGGTCCGCCGGTCCGACAGCCCTGCACGGCCTGACGAGTGCCGACCTGGCCCGGGCACCCGCCTTCGACGACGTCGCGGACGACCTGCTCGCCAAGCTGGGCGATGCGATCGTCGTCGCCCACAACGCCGACTTCGACCACCGATTCCTGCACACAGAGCTGACGCGGGCCGGGCGACCCGCCCCGCAGTGGCCTGTCCTGTGCACCCGCCGGCTCGCCTACCGCCTGGCCAGCGCCACCAGCCGGCGCCTCACCGACCTGTGCCGCTCCGAAGGACTCCACCACGAGGGGGCCCACTCCGCCCTCGCCGACGCCGACGCCACGGGCCGACTGCTCAGCGTCTACCTCAAACGCGCCGACGCAGGTGGCATCACCACCGCCGCCGACCTCGGCGTCGCACCGCTCGTCCTCCCGACGGCGCCGCCCGCACCGTCGAATCCGGCCGAGGTCCACCTCCGCACGACCGCACCGCCCGACCGACGCGTGCTCGCAGGCGACGCCAGCGGGGACCCACGCCTGGACGCCTTCCTCGACCTGCTCGAGACCGTCCTGGCCGACCACGTCATCACCGCGGACGAGGAACGCAGGCTGACCGACCTGGCCACGGCCACCGGACTCACGGCCGCCCAGGTCGCGGCCTGCCGGCACGCGGCGAACGTGGCCCGTCCCGAGCGCCCGATGTTCCGAACAGCAGGTATCCCCCGCCCGTGACCGCGGGCGGTCGACCACAAGCAGCCTGCCGCACGGAGACCCCCGCTCCCCCCGGAGGCGACACCGCATGACGACCCCGCCGGATCCCCTCGTCGACGTGGTCCTCACCCTCGCCGACGAGGACGGCTCCACACCGGACGAGGTCAAGTACCTCGTCCTCGCCGCACTGGACGGCGACGCCGCGCTCGCCGACGCCGCCGACGGCCGGTACGACTGCCCCGAGCCGGCGCCCGCGGGCAAGGGGTCCTCGACCGAGCCGGTCGGCGCCTTCCTGCAGTCGATCACAGTCAGCGGCTTCCGCGGGGTCGGCCCCGAGCGCACGTTGACCCTGCACCCCGCACCCGGCCTGACGGTCGTCGCCGGTCGCAACGGTTCCGGGAAGTCCACGTTCGCCGAGGCCCTGGAGGTCGGCCTCACGCGGAAGAGCTACCGCTGGGCCGAGCGCGCCGCCGACTGGCAGAACGCCTGGGGAAACCTGCACGTACGCGGGCCGCGGCACATCCGCATCCGGATCGGCGAGCAGGACGTCGGCACGACGACTGTCGGGATCGACTGGGCACCGGGCGTCGAACGGTTCGACGACCTGACCAGCTGGGTACAGCGGCCCGGCGCGAAGCGCGAGGACGGGCTCGGCAGCCTCGGCTGGGGCACCGCGATCGGCCTGTACCGGCCGATCCTGTCCTACGAGGAGGTCAGCGGCCTGCTGACCGCCGAGCCGAAGAAGCTCTACGACGCGCTGTGCGCGATCCTCGGGCTCGACCAGCTGGTCACGGCGCAACAACGCCTCGACACGCTGAAGAAGACGACATCGGCTCCCGTCGACGACGCCCGGACCGGGGCGACGGCCGTGAAGAAAGCGCTCGCGGAGTCGACGGACGAGCGCGCGATTGAAGCGCTGCGGCTGCTGCGCAAGCACTCCCGTGATCTCGATGCGCTCCGCGCCCTCGCGACCGGTTCCCGGGCGACCTCCGCCGGCGCGCTGGGCTCCCTGCGGAACCTCGCCGACCTGGAATTGCCGGACCGCGCGACCGTCGACCGAGCCGCCGGGGACCTCCGGGCCGCCGTCGGCGACCTCGCCCTGTTTCTGCCGCGCGCCACCCGTCCGGGGAGCCCGTTCCGGTTCGTCGTGCTCGACGACCCGATCCAGGCCATGGACCCCAGCAAGATCGACGGCCTGGTGTCGGTGCTGGCCGAGCACGCCCGGACCCGTCAGGTCGTCGTGTTCTCGCACGACGACCGGCTGCCGGAGGCGGTCCGCAGGCTCGTCCCGGACGCCCGGATCGTCGAAGTCACCCGCGCCGCCGGTTCCGTCATCGAGATCGGCGACACGCAGGACCCCGCCCGACGCGACGTGGACGACGCCCGGGCGTTCGTCCGTGACCCAGCGGTTCCGGACGAGTTGGTCCGCCGGGTCGTGCCGCGACTGTGCCGGTCCGCCGTCGAGACCGCCGCCCGGGACGCCTGGTACGCCCGTGCGTTCGCCGGCGGCGCGGACCGGCAGGTTGTCGAGTCCACCTGGTCCGACGCGCGCAACCAGCCCCAGCGGATCGCGCTCGCCCTCCATGGAGACCGCGAGCGCTCCACGGACGGCTGGCTCCGCGCGGTGGCGTACTGGTCGACCGCGCTCGGTGTGTGCGGCAGCGCGAACCACGACACGCTCCGCTCAGATCCGAAGTATGCGGTCGAGTGCGTAGGCAGGCTGGTCGACGATCTGCGCGCGACGATCCGATGACCTCCGCCGAGGCGCTGCTGAATCAGGCCGGCGACGTGCTCGACGGCACCGTCCACGTCCCGACGGCCCAGCGGACCCGCTCGGCCGGACATCTCGGCCGGCAGGCGCTGGAACTCGTCGTCGCTCAGGCCTGCCTCGCGCACGACGCCGACCTGCCGGGCGCGCCGATGCGGACCCGGCTGATCGTCCTTGACACGCTAGCGCCGGCCGACGTGTCCCGAGCCGCTCGCTCGGCATGGGAGGGACTGAGCCGGAGCTACCACCGCCACGCCTACGAGCTGCCGCCGACCGACATCGAGATCCGTGTGCTGCTCGCGACCGTCCGGACACTGCTCGACTCCCATGGGAACCGCAGCGACGGGTGACCCGGCAGTCAGTTCACAGCTCCGCCTGTGATGCCGGCGACGACGCGACGGGCCGGCATCAAACAACGCGGGACTTCGCCTGGCATCCGGCGGCGTATCGCAGGCTAGATCAACAATCGTGTCGCACTCGCGACCAGCCCGACCGGCAGCTGGCCACAGCAGATCCGACGCGATCATGTCTCCCCAGTTCTGAGGATCATCGTTAACGAGCCCTCACCAGCTCCCGACAAGCGGACGAACCGCTAACGAGGAGAGGGGCAGCATGACGCTGAGCAACTCGGCCGACGTCACCAACAGCCAGACCGACGGATCCGGCATCGATCCTGGGCTGGCCGCGATCATCCAGGCCACAGAACAGGAACAGCCAGGCCCACAGTGGATCAACCTGCTCGCCGGACCATGGCTGGTGCAAGGCCGACCGGTAAGCGCCGCAGCGTTCGTCGACGGGACACGCGACTCCCTGTTCAACTCCGTGTGGAACACCCCTGACGCTCGCCGATTCCGCGGTTCGGACGCCGAGAAGCGCCAGATCATCCTGCAAGACCTGCAGCCCGCGATGGGCGTCGTTGAGCAGTCTGCGCATGTTGCCGCCGCGGTCCTGCACCTGGTTGACGTCACGATCGTGACGGCGACCGGTCCGTCGCTGCACCCACCGGTGATCCGCATCAAAGCCAACTCTGTCGACGCCTGGTGGGTGACCGACTTCGAGGTCAAGCAGCCCAAGGGCGGCGGAGGCATCGGCGTCGGGTTCAGCTTCTGAGCCCGGTCCGCCCCGAAAGCCAAGGTCGTCCGGCGTCGACCACCGCTCCGCTGTGCCCGGCGTGCACGCGCCGGGACCGAAGGCGGAGACGGGCCGGCTGCCACGGCGAGTGACATGGGGCTTGTCCGGCCGCCGTTCAGCGTTCACCACATGGGTAGGTAAACGCACCTCCGGCTTCAGCAACGGACTCGTCCTCGGTGAGCCCGTCCCCCCGGTAGCGACCGACGGCGTCGACCGCAGTCCGGAGTGCGACCGTTCCGGCCGCGTCGGGAATCCGGGCCTCGGCCTCGTCTCCGCTCAATCGCCCGGAGACGACATCACGGAGTAGGCGCTCGAGCTCAGCCCGGCACTCGCGAGGGTCCCCGCCGCCGACTGCCGTCTCTGGCACCCCAGTGGCCGGGGTCGAGGTCTGCGATGTCGCCGCATCGGTCGAACCCTCGGAACCGATCTTGGCCAGAAGAGTCGGGGGTAGATCGTCGCCAACTCCGATCAGTGTCTCGATCTCGTTCTGGCTGACCGTGAGGACGCGTCCGTCGTCGTTACACATCAGGCGGGAGGTCACCGAGACCGGCTCGCCCGCCGCACTGATGATCCACTGAAACGACCGGCCGTCGACATCGCGGAAGTTGTCCACGGTCTGACCACGCATCCCGGTGCTGCGAAAGTCCCCACCGGTCCCCAGGAACGCAACCGGCTCCCGGGCCGAGCAGTAGAGCTTGCCCAGTTCGATGGAGGTGCATTCACGTGGGACCACGGCCGTTACCCTCGGATCGGATGAGGTCGCCGCCACCGTGCAACCGAGAGGCGACCTCCCGGTGCGGGCCTGCGACGTCGTGCCCGATTCACCGTTGTCGTTCGATGCGGTTACCGCGAGCGTGATGACGACAACTCCCACCGCACCCAGGACGACGATCGCCACCACCGCCATCCACGCCGTCGGCCCCTGCCGTGGCCGACGCACTACATGGAGGGGCTGCGTCGGGCTTTCGTCATACGGCCATCGAGGTGGGCGCTGGGAAGGCAACAGTCACTCCGGGATGACGCACGGATTCAGACCGATGACCCTAGCGAGATACTGTCACCAGCTTCACCCAGGCCTGCTCTCGAGCAGTGACGGCCGACGGCGCACTCGAAGCGCCGCCCTCCGTCACCGGTGCCGACCTGCAGCCAGTCAAGCATGCTCCGCCGATAGCCTCGACCTCACCTGAGGCCGACCTCTGTAATGATCGGGGCAACACGAATGCGCGAACCCACCCACCAGGAAAGCCGGGCAATCAGGGTGTTGGGGTTCATCGCCCTGACCGCATTCGCGGTGTGGCTCCCATTCTATCTCGCGGGAACTTTCGATGGCCCGCATACCGTTGACTCGGCTCCCGCATCGTCGGAACCGCCGACTCCAAGGCCATCGGCTCCGCCGCCTGCGGCGTCATCCGCGGCGACCAGCGGTACCGTCGCATGCACGATCCAATCCGGATCTGGGACTTTCTTCGTCAACGTATGGAGCCAGCCGACGGCAGTTTCGTCGACTGCCAGGGAGGCACCGTTATTCCGGGTGACGCATACGATCTGCTGGATCGCCCCGGCGTCGACCTACGGTGCCGAATCAACACGGAGACTCCCGGTGCGGTGTCGTTCACAGGGGTTTACAGCGATATTGAGAAGCCGAACCTGGCGGCCGCGCGCCAGTTCTGTAGTACTCACGGAGGTACGCCGACGACTGACCTTCGCACCCATGGCGATGGTCGGCATCGTTATCAACCGTCAAATGAGACAGTCAACCGGGCCATCGGCGAGCGGCTCAACCGGCCACCGTGCAGACCCCGTCTCTCCCGGTTGGCACTCACGATCGGCTTGTTCCTCCATAGGCTGCTGGTTGACGCACAGAGGTAGGCCGGGTCGCCGTCGACGGGGGCAACCGGCGACGGTGGCGACGCCGTCCCTGCAAGCCTGCTCGGTACTGTCCGCGCGTGGCCGGGCAAGAAGCTGCGATGCGTAGCGAGCCAGAGACGACTGCGGCCCGTCTCGAACTCCTCAACGAGTACTTCGCTCGGGAGCTGCTCGGGCAGGGCGGAATGGTCTGCGCGAGCCGGGACGAGTGCCGACGATCCGCACTGTTCACCAAGAACGCGGCACCACGGGCGGGGGTCGCGTTCGCCGAGGCGCAGCTCCCCCATGTCGGCCAGCACTTCGATCTCGTCGAGGGCGAGACCGCGCTTCGCATCCTGATCGTTGGCATGGAGATGGGCGAGGCCGAGGAGTGGATCTCCATCGAGCGTCGACGGCAGCAGATCATGGCCTCGGCCGCGAAACCGATGATGGCGAGAAACCCGCACATGCAAGGCGTGACCAGCGCGCTCCGTCTCGGGCTCGGTCGCCCTATCGGCGCGGACCGTCTCGGCGAGCTGCTCGACCTCGACGAGCCAACACACATCTTCGACGCGTGCGCCACCAGCAACGTGCGGCTCTGCTCCGCTCACGGTGACGGCCGGAAATCGCACGGCACCCGCTTCATGTCCGACCGCTGCCTGCGGCACCTCGCCCACACGATCGAGATCCTCGAGCCGACCCTGATCATCGCCCAGGGCGAGGTCGGCACGGCCATCAACGCGGTCGTAGAGCACCGCGAGGACGCCGGCGCACACCTGTCCCGGATCATCGTGCGCGGCGTGCCCACCTTGCTCGTTCGGTTCACGCATCCCAGCGCGTGGGGCAAGGACGGCTGGAGCGGGCTGAACCGGGCCTATCTCCGGAATGTCGTCGTTCCGGTGATGACCGCCGCACGCTCAGCGATCCACCAGACCTGAACAGTGTGCGCGCTGCGCTTGCTCGTCAAAGGTGATGAATGGCGCTAACGGCGTAGCGGGCTGATGCGCTGAATGGACGTAAACAACGCGCACACGTCGGAAGGTGTCGCCATGATCCAGCCGCCAGACACTGCCTCACCCGGACCGACCGGTGGCGTCGCGGGTGCGCCCGCCACCGGCCCCGGTCGCGGGCCCCGGCTCGGGTGGATCGCCGCGGCACTTGGCTGCACGCTGCTTGTGATCCTCGGCATTGTGCTGGTTGTAGGCGGTTCTCCCAACGAGCCGGGTGTCAGCCAGCAGTCTTCGGCGGCGCCGTCAGCTGACGCGTCCCGCGAGCCGGACGACCCGGCACGGTTCGGCTATTCCACGGTGCCCGCACTGATCGGGCTGACCGGCGACCAGGCCAGCGCGGCGTTGAGAGCCGCGGATTTTCGAGCCGTCGACTTCACGGTCAACTATGCGGCGATGAACTCGACCGTCGAGTGGCAGTCACCGGCACCCGGAACCCTGTGGAGCAAGACGTCCTCGGTGAGGCTGACGCTTGACCCGACGACTGCCACACCGGCCCTGCCGCAGCCGAACCCGGTCTACACCGCGGCCCCCGCGGCGCCGACCACGCCATATGTCGAGCCGAGCTCGACCTACACCTACAAGGTCACCGGCCGGAATCGCGCGATGATCACCTACAGCGCCTCGGGCGGGAACACCTCGCAGGTCTCGTCAGCCAGGCTGCCGTGGTCGAAGGCCGTCGACTCCCCGGGCATCAGCGGCATGGACTTCGCCTACGTCTCGGCGCAGAACTCCGGCAGCGGCACGATCTTCTGCCAGATCATCGGACCATCCGGGAACGTGATCTCGGAGAACTCCTCCGAGGGCCCGTACGCGATCGTCACCTGCCAGAAGTAGCGCACGAACTGCTCACCGGGCGACGAGGACAACCATGCAGAAGGAGTGCGCGAACTGCCACACAGGTCTCGGAGTTCCCACGCACAGGTCGGGTGGCGTCCCGGCTGCAGTGGCGTGGAAGAACTCGTGCCGCCCGTGTGCGGAGGTGGCCTCGGAGATGACCGAGCTGGAAGGGGACCGCCCGGGCGGCGCGGCGATCCAGATCTGGCGCTGCCGCGTGTGCGGCTCTCGACGGGCGTGCCGGCCCGGTTGGCGGACTCGCTGTCATTCGTGTCTTGATGAGCGGACCGTGCTCGACGACGCGGTGCTCGACGGCCTCGCCGAGGAGCTGCGAGAGCACCTCGACGAGGAGCGGACCGCCATGCTGCGCGACGGTTTGAATCTCGGCCCGGACGAATGGGTCGACGATGTCGAGGCGTTTCAGCTGTTCTCCGCGCTCGACGTCGAAGACGAGCTGGGGTTCTACGACCGGGCGGGGTGGACGCTCGTTGCCGGCAACCTGAAGGGGCTGCCGTGGGGATGGACCGACGACCCGCACAGCCACGGCGTCTGGGGCCGCCATGACGCGTGCGGAACCCTGCAGAACGTGCGCCGGCTCGCCGAGTGCGCGGTGTGCGAGCCCGAGCCCGGCTCGCGTACCCACCGTGCTCGGGCCGACCGTCAGCAACTGCTCTACGTGGTCGGCTTCGACCACCCCGAGCTCGGCCCGCTGCTCAAGTACGGCCACGGCGACCGCGAGCGCCTCAAGGCCCATATCGCTGGCGGCGCCGAACCCGTCTGGGTGCTGCAGGCTCCCCACCACCAGGTCGTGGCGGCCGAACGAGAATTGCGACGCGAGCACCGCAGCATCGCGATCGGACCCACCACCGGCCTGCCCTCCTCGTTCGGCCGCGGCCGGGAGGTCGTCCCGGCTTCGGTCGATGTAGCGCTCTACGCCGGGCTGCGCGACGCCGGAGCACAACTGGTGACCTCGCAGTTCCTGCGACGGCGCCCGCTCGCGACCTGAGAATCCCGAACCGCCGCCGACGCGGCAGCTCCGATAGTCAGTACTGACTACGCCGATCAGCCCTCGCTAACACCGGCCATCTGGCCGCGATTCGACTGATGACACGCGCGATAGACACCAATCGGATCGAGGAGAGCAGATGGACGCACGCCTGACCGGCCGCCAGCGGCGGACCGTCGACGCCGAGATGTCCCGGGTACTGGGCAACGACGATCGACCGCCGATGGTCTCCGGCTGGACCGAATTCGTGCACAACGTCCAGGCGGAGTCCCAGATCGCCCACGGACAGCCGCGGTTCCCACACGCCATGCACGTCATGCTCACCGTACTGACCGGCGGTTTATGGGCGCTGGTCTGGTGGGCCCACTGGATGGGCTCTGCCCGCCGCCGTTATCAACGTGCCCGCCGCGCCGAGCTGCGCCAGGCCGGCCTCTACAACGCCCGCGACCTGTTCACCCCGGGCGGGCCGCACACCCGCGCCCCGGGTCGATGAGAGAGACGCCTGCCATGACCCTCGCCGACGAGTTCCGCCAGAGCCAGCTCGACGTCTGCGCCGAGCTGATCCGCGACACCCCCTACCGGCCGACCCGCTTCCTGCACGAGATCGGGCAGCACACCGGAGACGAGGCCGTCGAGTTCACCTGCCGCTTGATCATGCAACCAGTGATTTCGTCATCCGGGTTCCGGCGCATGCTCGCACTCGACCGAGCGACCCAAACCATCGAATACCAGGTGCTACTAGAACAGTGGCGGCCGCTGTTCGGCGAGCGCCCCGACGACGTACTCGACATGGCACGGTGGCGTCTCACCCACCACGGCGTCACACCTCCCGACGCCGTCGTCGCCCAGCGACGATGACGCGGGTGACGACTTCGCGATCAACTTAGCCCGGCTCGATACTCGCCGGACCACTCGGCCGATCGGTCGACCCGCTCGCCAAGCGCTAGCCGAGCCCGGAGCGCGTGACGAGTTCACGCGTGCAGGACCACGATCCCTGCAGCGCAGATATCTAGAACTCAACGCTGGAGCGGCATGCTCAACCGAGCGGTCCGGTCCAGACGGCTATCTTTCCAGCTCAGAGCGGGTATAACCGCCCGACAGGCGCTCCACGTACTTCGCGATCACATCCACCTCGATGTTCACCGGGTCACCGGGGTGCAGGGACCCGAGTGTGGTGTCCGCCAACGTAGTCGGGATCAGCGCGACACCGAACCCGTCCGGGTGCAGCGCGGCCACGGTGAGCGACACGCCGTCCACGGCGATCGAGCCCTTCTCCACCACGTACCGGGACAGCTCGGCCGGGAGGCTGAAGCGGACCTCGTCGCTGCGCTCGCCCGGCGTGCGGCCGACGAGCGTGGCGATGCCGTCCACGTGTCCCTGCACGATGTGGCCGTCCAGGCGGCCGTCGGCACGCAGCGCACGTTCCAGGTTCACCCGTGACCCGGGCCGCAGCGCGCCCAGCGACGTGCGTTTGAGCGTCTCCGGCACGAGTTCGACGCGCATCTCGCCACGGCCCGGCGGGCGGACCGCGGTGAGACAACAGCCGTTCACCGCGACCGAGTCGCCGTGCCCGACCTCGACCGCGCGCTCGCCGCGCACCGTCAGCGCGACGACGTCGTCATTGTGGACGAGGTCGACGACCTCGCCGACCTCCTCGACGATTCCGGTGAACACGCCCTCGCCCCTTCCCGGCTTCCCACGACACTCGTCCCGTCCGACCACCACACGACCGCGATCGTCACCCCGATGCCCCGCTTCCGGCCACTCCGGGCGCCCACCGGTGCGGGCTGGTGCGCCGCACCGACTCCCGCAGTGCCGCGACGGCCCGCCCCGGATCGGCGGCCCCGTAGACGGCCGACCCGGCCACGAAACAGTCCACACCGGCCTCGGCGGCCGCCTCGATCGTGTCCGCGTTGATCCCGCCGTCGATCTCGACGAGGAGCGTCAGATGGCCGGTGTCGACCAGGCGGCGGGCGGTGCGCACCTTCTCCAGCACGTCGGCGATGAAGCTCTGCCCGCCGAACCCGGGCTCGACGCTCATCACCAGCAGCGTGTCGTAGTGCCGGAGCAGTTCGACGTACGGCTCCAGCGGCGTTCCCGGCTTGATCGACAGCCCGGCCAGGGCACCTGCGGCGCGCAGGTTGCGCGCCAACGCCTCCGGCTCGTGCGCGGCCTCGACGTGCACGGTGACGTTCGCCGCGCCGGCCTCGGCGTACCCGATCGCCCACCGGTCCGGGTCCTCGATCATCAGATGGCAGTCGAGGGGGATGTCCGTCGCGGCGCGCAGGCTCTCCACGACCGGCAGCCCGAGCGTCAGGTTGGGCACGAAGTGCGCGTCCATGACGTCCACGTGCAGCCAGTCTGCGCCCCCGCCCTCGGCGCCACCGCCCGGACCGGCCACCGCCGCCGCCTCGTCCGCGAGGCGGGCGAAGTCCGCGGACAGGATGCTCGGCGCGATCATCGGCTGCACACGCGCAGGCTACTTCCCGCTCGGGTCCCCGATCGGTGCCCCCGAAGGAGTCGTGTGCCACACCACGCCCACATCACGCCGCTGCCACTCCGACCGGTCCATGATCGGCGGAACCGGCACAGGGGCGCCACCGGTGGCGCGTTACCGCCACTCCTGCCGATCATGGTCAACCGGGCGGCGCGCACACGGCGGGATACGTCCTCGTCCGCCGGCGCCGGCGCAGCCCCTGCGCCCGGCCTCGCCCAGCGCCCGCCCAGCCTAGCCCAGCGTCCGGGACCGACCTTGATCAGCGCAATCGGTCAGGACGCGCCACCAGTGGCACGTTCCGACCACTCCCGCTGATCATGCGGGCGCGGGTCCACCACCGTGCCCGCCCGGCGTCGCCCAGCGTCCGGGGCCGAGCATGATCATCGGAATCGGTCAGGACGCGCCGCCAGTGGCACGTTCCGACCACTCCCGCTGATCATGCGGGTGCGGGTCCACCACCGTGCCCGCCCGACCCCTCCATGATCAGCAGAACCGGTCCAGGTGCGCCACCAACGGCGCATTCCGGCCACTCCTGGCGATCACGGGCGGCGCACCGGATCAGCCCGGAGTCCTGCTGGGCCGTGATCAGCGCAATCGGTCAGGATGCGCCACCGGTGGCACGTCCTGACCACTCCGGCCGATCGTGGTCGGCGGGTGGCCGTCGTCGCGCCGGCGGGGCTGATCGTCGCCGTCGTCCGGGGTGCTGCGCCTGCCCGGCCTCGACGAGTCCCCGGTCCGGCCGGGCCGGCCCCCGGTGAGCCCCGGCGCGCCACAGGCCGTCGGGCGGACGGTCAGCTCTCGGTCGGGCGGCGGAGGAGGGCGATGAACATCGCGTCGGTGCCGTGCCGGTGCGGCCACAGCTGCACCGTCGGACCCTCCCCCAGCGCCGGAATGCCGTCCGGCATCGCCGCTCGTGTGTCCAGGCGCTCCACCTCGGCCAGCGGCGTACCGCGGCGCAGCGCCCTGACCAGCACGCCGACGGTCTCGGACAGGTGCGGCGAGCACGTCACGTAGGCGACGACCCCGCCCGGCCGCACGTGCCGCAGGCCGGCCAGCAGCAGCTCGCGCTGCAGGGTCGCGAGCGCGGTGATGTCCTCCGGCCCTCGCCGCCAACGCGCCTCCGGCCGGCGACGCAGAGCACCGAGCCCGGTGCACGGGGCGTCGACGAGCACGCGGTCGAACGTGTCGTCGGGCAGAGGCGCGGCACGGCCGTCGGCGGTGTGCACGGTGACCGGCAGCTCCGCCACCGCGGATCGGACGAGGTCGGCGCGGTGCTCGGTGATCTCGACGGCGTCCAGCGTCGCTCCGGAGAGCTGCGCCAACCCGCCGAGCAGGGCGGCCTTCCCGCCCGGCCCGGCACACAGGTCCAGCCACCGACCGCCGTCCGGCCCGACGAGCTCGGCGCGGGTCAGGGCGAGCGCGGCGAGCTGGCTGCCCTCGTCCTGCACGAGCGCCATGCCCTCGGCCACCGGCTCCAGCTCGCCGATGTCACCCGCTCCGGCCTCGAGGTGCACACCGTACGGCGAGTAGGGCGCGGGCTCCCCACCCGTGGTGAGCGCCAGTTCCTCGGCCGAGATGTCGCCGGGCCGTGCCAGCAGGTGCACGACCGGCCGGGTGTCGTCGGCGGCGAGCGCGGCCGTCAGCTCCTCCCCGGTCGAGCCGAGCGCGTCGGCGAACGCGCGGGCGATCCAGACCGGGTGCGCGTGCCGCAGCGCCGCCGAGCCGACCGGGTCCTGCTCCGCGTCCGGTGCCAGGCGGTCCAGCCAGGTCGCCTCGTCGTTCTCGCCGATCCGGCGCAGCACGGCGTTCACGAAACCGGCCGACCGCGAGCCGGCCTCACCGCGGACGAGCTCGACGCACGTGTCCACCGCCGCGTGCGGGGGCACCCGGGTGCGCAGCAGCTGGTAGGCGCCGAGCCGCAGCGCGTCCAGCAGCGGGTGCTCGATCTTGCTGAGCGGGCGGTCGGTGCAGGCGTCGATGACGGCGTCGAGCAGGCCCTGTGCCCGCAGCGTGCCGTAGCCGAGCTCGGTCGCCAGCGCGGCGTCCCGGTCGCGCAGGCGGTGCCTGCGCAGGATCGAGGGCAGCGCCAGGTTCGCGTAGGCGTCCCGCTCCCGGACGGCGGTCAGCAGGTCGTACGCCGCCTGCCGGGCGGGGTCGACGCTCGGCGGCCTGCCGGGGCCGACCCGCCCGCGGGGCGGACCGGCGTTGCGCGGCCCGGGCCCGGTCCGTCCGCCGGCACGGCCACCACGGTCTCCCCGGTCATCGCGATCAGAGCGATCACGGCGGTCGGGGCGATCGGAACGGCCGCCGGCACGGTCGAAGCGGTAAGGGCCCCGATCGTCGGAGCGGTTCCGTCCACCGCCGTCCGGACGCCCGCGGCCACGGGCCACGTCGCCGCCGGAACGGTCGTGGCTCGGACGTTCCCCGTCCCGCGTTCCGCCGCCACGCGGACCACCGCGCCCCGCGTCGCGGCCCGACGCGCCTCGTCCGGGCTCCCGGCCGTCGCCACGGCCGGTCTCGCGACCAGCACGACCGGGACGGTCGTCGCCATCGGGGCGTCCACCTCGGCGGTCGGCCCCGTCGCGCGCACCACCGCGGTCGGGCCCGCCGCGCGCACCACCGCGGTCCGATCCGCCGGGTCCTCCGCGGCGGTCCGATCCGCCGGGTCCGCCCCGTCGGTCCTGCCCGCCGGATCCGCCCCGTCGGTCCTGCCCGCCGGGTCCACCCCGTCGGTCCTGCCCGCCGGGTCCACCCCGTCGGTCCTGCCCGCCGGATCCGCCCCGTCGGTCCTGCCCGCCGGATCCACCCCGTCGGTCCTGCGCGCCGCGTCCGGCGTCCCGTCCGCGACCAGCTCCGCGGTTCTGGCCGCCGTCGCCACGACGGCCGGAGCCGGCGCCCCCGCCCGACTGCCGATCGCTCTCGCCCCGGCCGGAGCCGGGCGCCTCGCCCTCCCGACGCTCCGGATCCTGCTCGCTCACCGTGTCTCCTCGCCGTTCCCGCGGCGCCGGGTCGTCGGCACCGGACGGATCATCCCCGTCGTCCGTGCCACTCCCGCCACCGGCGCCGTCGCGCCGGACGCCGGCCGGACCGGGTCGGGCCGCGTCTCGTTCGAGCCCGCCGTCGGCCCGGTCCCGTTCGCCACCGGCCCCGCGTTGCCGATCCGTCCGCCGTCGTGCCCCGCGGAACCGGTCACGCGAGCGTCTCCCCCGCCTCGATGCGGGCGCCGCGCGCCCAGTCCGTGGCCGCCATGGCGCGCTTGCCGACCGGACGGACCTCACCGAGCTCCACCGGGACCGTCGACGTCCCGGCCAGCACCCGCTTGCGCTCCACACGCAGCTCGCCGGGAGCGAGCACCACGTCCGCCGTGCCGGTCCGCAACGGGGCGACCGGACCGACACCGAGCCGCTCGCCGCGGAACTCCACCCAGGCGCCCGGATCGGGCGTGACGGAGCGGACCAGCCGGTCGACGACGACGGCCGAGGACTTCACGTCCACCCGCGCGTCGGCGGTCGTGACCTTCGGAGCCGTCGACACCCCGTCGGCCGGCTGCGGGACGGCCTGCACCGTGCCGTCCTCGATGCCGTCCAGCGTGGCCGTGAGCAAGCCGGCCCCGGAGATCGCGAGCCGGCCGAGCAGGTCGCCCGCCGTGTCCGACGGGCCGACGGTCTCGGTCACCACGCCGAACGTCGGGCCGGTGTCCATGCCCTCCTCGAGGCGGAACGTCGTCGCACCGGTCACGTCGTCGCCCGCCCGGATCGAGGCCTGCACCGGTGCGGCACCGCGCCAGGCGGGCAGCACCGAGAAGTGCAGGTTCACCCAGCCGTTCGCCGGAACGTCCAGGGCGGTGCGCGGCACGAGCGCGCCGTAGGCGACGACCGGCACGCAGTCCGGCGCGGCCTCGCGCAGCGCGTCCAGGAACTCCGGGTCCGACGGGCGACGCGGCTGCCACACCGGCAGCTCGGCCTCGTCGGCGAGCGACGCGACGGGCGACCGCACGACCTTGCGGCCACGTCCGGCTCGGGCGTCCGGCCGGGTCAGCACGGCGACGACGTCGTGGCGGGGCGAGTCGAGCAGCGCCCGCAGGGACGGCACCGCCGGCTCCGGGGTGCCGGCGAAGACCAGTCTCATCGGGCCTTGCCGAACAGCGGGTGCGGGCTGGCCTTCACGACCGGCTCCGGCTCGTCGAACCAGGCCGCCTCGCGGATCTCGCGCATCGCCTGCTTGCGGGTCTCCGGGTCGAGCCGGTCGACGAACAGGACACCGTCGAGGTGGTCGGTCTCGTGCTGGATGGCGCGGGCGAGCATCTCGCTGCCCTCGACGACGAGTGGCTCGCCGTGCATGTCGAACCCGCGGGCCACGACACGCAGCCGCCGGCGGCAGTCCCATCCCAGGCCCGGGATGGACAGGCACCCCTCCATTCCGAGCTGGTCCTCGTCCCCGACCGCCTCCCACGTCGGATTCACCAGATGACCGGTGAAGCCGTCGGCGTCGTAGACGAACACCCGCGCGCTCACGCCGATCTGCGGCGCGGCCAGGCCGGCACCGCCCTCGTCGTGCATCGTGTCCATGAGGTCGGAGACGAGACGGCGCAGCTCGGCGTCGAACGACTCGACCTCGGTCGCACGGGTGCGCAGGACCGGGTCGCCGAAGAGCCGGACGGGCTGGATCGCCACAGGTCTCTCCCTCGCTGCTCACAGTTGGCCGGGTGCGGATGCCGCCGTCCGATTCTGCCACCTCGGCGCGGACCGCCCGATGGCGGCGGAACACCCGTCAGCCGATGCCGGTCGGATCCATCCGCACACGGACCGTATCGGTGGCCTTGCGGGCGCTGCGGCCCGCCTGGGCCGCCGCCAGCGCGGCGGCGAGGCGCCTGCCGTCGGCCCGCGGCACGCGCAGCAGCATGCGTTCGCGCAGCTGGTCGTCCGATCCAGGGGGGCGCTCGCCGGGCCGGTCCGGCGGGTCGATCTCGACCGGGCCGAGCAGCTCCAGCGACTCCGGCGCGTCGGCGGACGCGGTCACGGCGTCGACGGTCTCGGCAACGGCGTCGGCGGCACCCTCGACGGCAGCCATCCGCACCGCGGGAGGGAACCCCACCTCGGCGCGGGCGGCGAGCTCGTCGACCGCGTGGCCGGCCGGGTCCCATCGCACGAGCGCCTGCACCGTGGGGAGCGAGGAGTCCGCGACGACCACGACCCGCCCGCCGTCGGCGTGCGGGACGACGGCCGCCGCGGCGCCCATCCAGCGGCGCAGCGTCTCCTCGGCCACGGCCAGGTCGGGCCGGGACAGCATCGCCCAGCCGTCCAGCAGGAGGGCGGCGCCGTAGCCACCGTCGACGGCCGGTTCGGCACCCGGCGTGGCGACCACCAGCGACGGACCGGCGGGCACCGCGTCCAGCACCGGCGCGCCACCTCCGGACGTCCGGATCGTGACGCCCGGGAACGCGCGGCCCAGCTCGTCGGCCGTCCGTCCGGCACCGACCACGCCGGCGCGCAGCCGCCGGGACCCACACCCGGCACACCGGAACGCCGGCTCGGCCCGCCCGCACCACCGGCAGTGCGGGAGCCCGGCGGCCGCGGCATCAGCGGGCGCGCCCCGCCCGGATCCCGCGCCGACCGGCCCCGCACCGTCGGGTACCCGACCGCCGGGCCTCGCGGCGTCGGCCGCCTCTGCTCGCCCGGGTCGGGCGCCGCCCGCAACGGTGTCGGGAGCGGCCCCGCGACCGCCGGCTCGATCCTCGACCGCCGACGTGGACCGAGCGCCACGGCCGGAGAAGGACGGGCGGTCCGGTCCGGATCCGTTCGCCGAGGACGGCTGGGGCAGGCCGAGAGGGCCGGCGCAGTGCCGGCACCGGGCCGTCTCCCGGCACGTCGCGCACGCGAGCCATGGCAGGTACCCGGACCGCGGCACCTGCACCAGGACCGGTCGTTCGCTCCCGAGCGCGGCGCGGGCGGCCTCGAACGCGACGGCCGGGACGCGGGCCGCACGGGCCGTCGGGTCCCTGGCGAGCTGGGTGTCGGTCTCGCCGATCGCGGTGACCCGGGGCGAGCGCGCCCGCACCGTGGCCCGGTCGGCCATCACCTCGCTGGCCCACCCCGTCGCGACGAGCACCTGGGCCTCCGCCGTCCTGGCGAACCCGCCGACGAGCAGCGCCGCACCGGCCTGGTGCGCGCGCAGCACCAGCACGTCCCGCACGTGCGGGTAGGGGGCGCGCGGTTCGGTGTGCGAGTCGTCACCGTCGTCCCAGATGGCGAGCAGGCCCAGCCCGGACAGCGGCGCGAACGCTGCCGACCGCGTCCCGACCACGACGCGGACGGCGCCGCGGCGCACGGCCAGCCAGCGCCGGTAGCGCTCTGCGGGACCGAGGTCGGCGCTGAGTGCGACGACCCCGTCCGCACCGACACGGGCGGCGCAGGCGGCCTCCAGCACGTCGACGTCGCGCTGGTCCGGGACGACCAGCAGCGCGCTCCGCCCCGCGCTCAGCGTCGCGACGGCCGCCTCGGCGAGCCGCACGGCCCAGGTCTCCCCCGGCAGCGCCTGCCAGACGGCGTGCGCGACCCGGCCTCCGGACAACGCGTCCAGCAGCGCGGATCCACGCGGGTACGACGTCCAGCCGTCCGGATCGGGATCCGGCAGCGGCGGCGTCTCGGTCCGCGAGCGGGGCGTCTCCTTCTCCACCCGCGCGTGCCGCGGCGGGACCGCGAGCCGCAGCACGTCGGTGAGCATGCCCGCCTGGCGGTCCGCGACGGAGCGGCACAGCCGCTCGACCTCCGGCGTGAGCACCGGCTCCGGGGACACGACCTTGTCCACCCAGGCCAGGCGCCCGGTGTGGGCCGACTCCTCGGCCCGGTCGAGCAGGAACCCGTCGACCAGTCGCCCGGCGAACCGCACGCGCACACGCACGCCGGGGACGGCGTCGGCGTCGAGATGCGCGGGTACGCGGTAGTCGAAGGGACGGTCCAGGTGGGCGAGCCCGACGTCGACGACGACGCGGGCCACCGGCGCCGACGGCGCGGGCCGCCATTCGCCTCGGGTCCGGCTCGCCGGTGGGGTGCTCACGCTCCGGGGTCTACCAGACCACCCGGACCCGGCCCGCCACGGACCGGCGCGCGGACCGGCGGGCCGGGCGGCGTGTGGGTCGGTGCAGGTGGGGCTCACGTGCCGGAGCATGCGCCGACCCACCGACATTCTCGGGTGCACGCAGCCCGTGATCAGCGAAAGCGTCCGGATCGAGGCGGGAATCCGCCCGCATCCGGACCGTCCCGCCGATCACCGGCGCGGGGCACGGCCGCTCGACCGTCCCCGCCGGGCTCGGCGCGCCGCCGGCGACGCGGCCACGGCGATCGCGACGCCGCCGCCGCCGGGATCACGCCCGGACCACCGCACGACCGCCACATCCGTGCGGTGCGGGATCACCGCCCGGGCACACGCGTGGCCGGGTCCGGCGAACCGGACCCGGCCACGGGCGTCGGACAGATCAGCTACCGGCGACCGACTTCAGGGCGTCGGCACGCGAAGTGTCCTCCCACGGCAGCTCGACGTCGGTGCGGCCGAAGTGGCCGTACGCGGCGGTCGGGGCGTAGATCGGACGCAGGAGCTTCAGGTCGCGGATGATCGCGGCCGGGCGAAGGTCGAAGACCTCCTCGATCGCGGCCTGGATCTTCGCCGGGTCCACGTTCTCGGTGCCGAACGTCTCGACGAACAGGCCGACCGGGGCCGCCTTGCCGATCGCGTACGCGACCTGGACCTCGAGCCGCTGCGCGAGACCCGCGGCGACCGCGTTCTTGGCCACCCAGCGCATCGCGTACGCGGCCGAGCGGTCCACCTTCGACGGGTCCTTGCCGGAGAACGCGCCACCGCCGTGACGGCCCATGCCGCCGTACGTGTCGACGATGATCTTGCGGCCGGTCAGGCCCGCGTCACCCATCGGACCGCCGGTGACGAACCGGCCGGTCGGGTTGACCAGCAGCTTCGGCGCCGACGGGTCCCAGCCCAGCGCCTCCACCTCCGGCGTGACGACGTGCTGGAGGATGTCCGGGGTCAGCATCCCGTCGAGGTCGACGTCCGCCGCGTGCTGCGAGGACACGACGACGTTCTCGATGCCGGCCGGCTTCTCGCCCTCGTAGGCGATCGTGACCTGGGTCTTCCCGTCCGCACGCAGGTACGGCAGCGTGCCGTTCTTGCGCACCTCGGTGAGGCGGCGGGACAGCCGGTGCGCCAGCGCGATCGGCAGCGGCATGAGCTCCGGCGTGTCCATGCAGGCGTAGCCGAACATCATGCCCTGGTCACCGGCGCCCTGCTTCGCGATCTCGTCCTCGGCGGACTCGACGCGCTTCTCGTAGGCCGTGTCGACACCCTGCGCGATGTCCGGGGACTGGGCGCCGATGGCGATGTTGACACCACAGGTGGTGCCGTCGAAGCCCTTGGCCGACGAGTCGTACCCGATCTCCAGGATCCGGTTGCGGACGATCTGGTTGATGTCCGGCTGGGCGGTGGTGGTCACCTCACCGGCCACGTGCACCTGACCGGTCGTGACCATCGTCTCGACCGCGACACGGCTGCTCGGATCCTGCTCGAGCATCGCGTCGAGGACCGAGTCGCTGATCGCGTCGCAGATCTTGTCGGGATGACCCTCGGTCACCGACTCGCTCGTGAACAACCGACGGCTCGTGTTCGCCACGCGCTGTACTCCATCCGATTCGACTGTCGCGGCCGGATCGCCGCGCTTCACACGGCCGCGCTCATGATCAGCGCGACCTCTGGCGGTCAACCCTAGTGCAGAACCGCCGTCCGTCCGGGATGGAGAATCAGAAAGTAGTCACACAGCGTGACATCGCCCTAGATGTCGTCACCCCGGGTCGCCGGATGTGGTGATTGCCGCACGGATCACGCATCCCGGCATCCCCCAGTCGTTGGACCGGACAGAGCAACGCATCCCGCCAGATGCGTCAGCTCAGTTGCCACGGCCACGGAGCCGGGTCCACCCAGGAGGTCATCGGATGAACACTCGACGTCGGATCACGCTCGCCGTCACCGCGCTCGCCGTCTGCGGGACGTCCGCCGGGATCGCGGTCGCCGGCACCGCGTCCGCGGCAGGCACCGGCACCTGCACCGACACCGTGAAGGTGCGCTCGGAGCCGTCGAAGACCGCTCCCGTCGTCGGTACCTGCGAGAAGGGCCAGAGCACCCGGGTCGGCGCCACGAAGAACGGCTTCGTCCAGCTCGACGAGTTCGGCGGCTGGGCGTCGGAGAAGTACGTGAAGACCGGCTCCGCCTCGCAGGGGCGCACGGCGCCGAACACGACCGACGACTCGGACGGCCGCCGGAGCACGTCGCCGGCCGGTCAGGACCGGGACCGGGATTCGTCCGCGCGCGAGGGCTCCTCCGGTCAGAGTGATTCCGGTCGCACCGGCGACCGCGACGCCCCCGAGGCCACCGGCAGCGGCGGCGCAGACGCGGTCGGCGGCCTCACCGGCCGGTAGGCCCTACAGGCGGGCGCGGACGGCGTCCCACAGCCGGGACGCGAGCAGGGCCTTCGAGCCGTTCGGGATCTCCTGCTCGCCGCCGTCCGCGCCGAGCAGCCACCCGGCGTTGTCGCTGACCTCGAACGCCTTGCCGTCCCCGACGGCGTTCACCACCAGCAGGTCGGAGCCCTTCCGGCGCAGCTTCTCCCGGCCGTGGTGCAGTGGGCCACCGGTCTCGTCGCCGGTCTCCGCGGCGAACCCGACGACGACCTGCCCGGCCGGACGCTCGCGCACGAGCCCGGCGAGGATGTCCGGGTTCTCCGCCAGCCGCAGTGGCGGCACCTCGCCGCCACCCTTCTTGATCTTGTTCTCGGCGAGGTCGACCGGCCGGAAGTCCGCCACCGCCGCGGCCATCACGACGGCGTCCGCGTCGGTGGCCGCCTCGTGCATCGCGACCTGCATCTCCCGCGCGGTCGGCGCGTGCACGACGTGCACGGCGGCCGGGTCGGCCAGCTCGGCCGTGTGTCCCGCGACGAGCGTCACGCGCGCGCCGCGCTGCGCCGCGACCCGTGCGATCGCGTACCCCTGGCGGCCCGACGACCGGTTGCCGAGATAGCGGACCGGGTCCAGCGGCTCCCGGGTGCCACCGGCACTGACCACGACGTGCCTGCCCTCCAGGTCACGCGGCAGCGCGTCCGCCCGCTCCAGCAGCAGGTGCGAGAACTCGAAGATCTCGGCCGGGTCCGGCAGGCGGCCGGGTCCGGTGTCCTTGCCGGTCAGGCGGCCGGACGCCGGCTCCAGCACGACCGTCCCGCGCGAGCGCAGCAGCGCGACGTTGTCCCGGGTGGCGGGGTGCTCCCACATCTCGGTGTGCATCGCGGGCGCCAGCAGCATCGGGCAGCGCGCGGTGAGCAGCGCCGCGGTCAGGAGGTCGTCGGAGCGGCCGTGCGCGAGACGCGCCATCAGGTCCGCGGTCGCCGGTGCGACGACGACGAGGTCCGCCTCCTTGCCGAGGCGCACGTGCTGGACCGACGGAACGTCGGAGAACACGCCGGAGGCGACCGGCTGCCCGGAGAGCGCCTCGAACGTGGCGGCGCCGACGAACTCCAGCGCCGCCTCGGTCGGCAGCACGCGCACGGCGTGCCCGGACTCGGTCAGCCGACGCAGGAGCTCGGCGCTCTTGTAGGCGGCGATGCCGCCGGAGACGCCGAGCAGTACCTGCGGAGGTGTACTACTCACCCTCGGTGTGCTCGAGCATGCCGGACTGGATCTCCCGCATGGCGATCGACAGCGGCTTCTCGCGCGGGCCCGGCTCGACGAGCGGGCCGACGTACTCGAGCAGGCCCTCGCCGAGCTGCGAGTAGTAGTCGTTGATCTGGCGGGCGCGCTTGGCCGCGTAGATGACCAGCGCGTACTTCGAGCTGACCTGGCCCAGCAGGTCGTCGATCGGGGGGTTGGTGATGCCCTCGGGGGCCTGGCCCACGGGGGTGCCGGTCATCGGCGTGCTCACTGAGTCACTCCTGAGGAAGGTTGCGGGACGGCGCGCTCGGCGCGGGAGGTGCGGGGACGGCCGGAACTCCGCGGCCGACCACCAAGTCTACCAACCGTCCGACGGCGGACTGCACGTCGTCGTTCACCACGACGACGTCGAACTCGTCCTGGGCCGCCATCTCCTCGACGGCGGTCCGCAGACGGCGTTCCCGCTGCTCCGGCGACTCGGTCCCGCGGTCGGTGAGCCGCCGCGAGAGCTCCTCGAACGACGGCGGCGCGAGGAACACGGTGACCGCCTCCGGCACGGCCGCCTTCACCGACCGCGCACCCTGCAGGTCGACCTCGACGAGCACCGGGCGGCCCTGCGCCATGGCCTCGTCCACCGGCCGGCGCGGGGTACCGGAGCGCTGCAGGCCGCCGTGCACCTCGGCCCACTCCAGCAGGTCCCCGCGCTCGATCAGCGCGTCGAAACCGTCGCGGTCGACGAAGTGGTAGTCCCGCCCGTCGACCTCGCCGGTCCGCGGGGGCCGGGTCGTCGCCGAGACGCTGAACAGCAGCTCGGGGACGGCCAGGCGCAGCTCGGAGACCACCCGGCTCTTCCCGACGCCGGACGGGCCGGCCAGGACCAGCAGCCGGCCGGTCGGTCCGTCGGGGGAGAGCGCGTCGGTCATCCGGGACGGATCAGGCCGCGAACTCGTCGAGCAGCGCCTTGCGCTGCCGCTCGCCCAGGCCGCGCAGGCGACGGCTCGGGGCGATCTCGAGGCGCTCCATGATCTGCGCCGCGCGGACCTTGCCCACGCTGGGCATGGCCTCGAGCAGGGCGGAGACCTTCATCTTGCCGAGCACCTCGT
The DNA here is from genome assembly GCF_004339565.1 of Pseudonocardia endophytica. Lineage (GTDB taxonomy): Bacteria > Actinomycetota > Actinomycetes > Mycobacteriales > Pseudonocardiaceae > Pseudonocardia > Pseudonocardia endophytica. The sequence continues at coordinate 3,177,581 of NZ_SMFZ01000002.1, read as the reverse complement.
CGGTGTCCGACTGCTTGAGCACCTCGCCGAGGGTCGTCCCGCCGCGCTTGAGGCGGTCCTTCAGCTCGGCACGGGCCCGGCGCGCGGCCGCCGCCTTCTCCAACGCTGCGGCGCGCTGTTCCTCGGTCAGCTGGGGAAGGGCCACGGTTCTCCTCCGGTCTCGTTTCTGGTCTCGCTCCGACGATCACGCTCCGCCATCGGCCGGCGATCCGGACCGGCGGGCGCGCCGTCGGAGTCCGGGTGACGTCCCCGGATCCTCAGCGAACGTACCCATCAGACCAGGCACGACGCCATTGGGGGTCCCACCTCAGGGTTTGCCGATCGGTGAGCGATCATCCCGGGCGACGGTCCGGATCGCCGCTGGGCTCGAATCGCCGTCGGGTCGGCGCACCGCTGTCCGGTCGGCGAGCGCCGCCCTCCATCCGGCGCGGCCCGGCGTGTCCGTGCCGAGCCGCCCGGCTCGTGGGCCCGACATCACGGCGTGCGGCCCGCCGTCGCACCCGTGAGCTGGTCGTTCAGCGCCGCGGCCGTACCGCGCAGCGCCTGCGGGTCCGGTCCGGCGGCCAGCACCGACCGTGAGGCCGACGGAAGGACCGGACCGGCCACGCCGGTGAACCGTGCGGCGACGTCCGCCGGCCCGGCGCCCTGCGCACCCAGGCCGGGCACGAGCACCGGCCCGTTCAGCGCGGACAGGTCCAGGCCGTGGTCGGCCGTGGCGCCCACCACGACGCCGACGGCACCGGCTCCCGGCCCCGTGTTCTCGGCCGCGGCGGCGTCCACCACCGCCTGCGCGACGGTCGGCACCGACGGGTCCAGCGGACGCGCGAGCTGCACCTCGGCGCCCTCCGGGTTGGACGTGCGGGCCAGCACGAACACGCCGCGTCCGGCGGAGGCGGCCGCGTCCAGCCCGGGCCGCAGCGACCCGAACCCCAGGTACGGCGTGAGCGTCACCGCGTCCGCCCCGAGCGGCGCGCCGGTCCTCAGGTAGGCGTCCGCGTAGCCGTCCATGGTCGAGCCGATGTCGCCGCGCTTGACGTCCAGCACGGACAGCGTGCCGGTCCCGGCCAGCCCGGCCAGGAGCCGTTCCAGCACGGCGATCCCGGCCGCGCCGTGCCGCTCGAAGAACGCCGACTGCGGCTTGACCGTCGACACCTGTCCGGCGAACGCGGCCAGGCAGACATCGGCGAACCGGGCGAGGCCGTCCGGCGTGTCGTCGAGACCCCACGACGCCAGCAGCGGGGGGTGCGGGTCCACCCCGACGCACAGCGGGCCGTACCGGGCGACGGCGTCCCCCAGCCGGTCGCCGAACGTCACGACGGTTCCTCGACGCGGGCGTGGTCGGCCGCGAGCGCAGCGTGCGCCTCCTGCAGGGACCGCACGTCCAGCCCGCCCGCGATCAGCGCCTCGATGCCCTGCACGGCCGCCGCGGCGCCCTGGACGGTCGTGATGCACGGGACGCCGCGGGACACCGCGGCCGCGCGGATCTCGTAGCCGTCCACGCGTGGCCCGGGATTGCCGACCGGCGTGTTCAGGATCAGATCCACGTCGCCGGCCAGGATCGTGTCCACGACGGTGGGCTTGTCCGGTGTGGACCCGTCGCTGTGCTTGCGCACCACGTCGACCTTGATCCCGTTGCGGCGCAGCATCTCCGCCGTGCCGTCGGTGGCGAGGACGCGGAACCCGATGTCGGCCAGTCGTCGCACCGGGAACACCATCGCGCGCTTGTCCCGGTCCGCGATGGACACGAACACCGAGCCGGTCACCGGCAGCGACCCGTACGCCGCGGACTGGGACTTGGCGAACGCGGGGCCGAACGACACGTCGAAGCCCATCACCTCGCCGGTGGACTTCATCTCCGGTCCGAGCAGCGGGTCGACGCCCTGGCCGGACGGCGTGCGGAAGCGGTTGAACGGCAGCACCGCCTCCTTCACCGCGACGGGCGCGTCCGGGTCCGGGCGGCCGCCGTCGCCGTCGGAGGGCAGGAGCCCCTCGGAGCGGAGCTGCTTGATCGACGCACCGAGCATGATCCGGGCCGCGGCCTTGGCCAGCGGGACCGACGTCGCCTTGGACACGAACGGCACCGTCCGCGACGCCCGCGGGTTGGCCTCCAGCACGTAGAGCACGTCGCCGTGCAGCGCGTACTGCACGTTCAGCAGGCCCCGCACCCCGACACCGTGCGCGATCGCCTCGGTCGCCGTGCGGACCTGGTCGGTGACGCTGCGCCCCAGCGTGATCGGCGGCAGCGTGCAGGAGGAGTCGCCGGAGTGCACGCCAGCCTCCTCGATGTGCTCCATCACGCCGCCGAGGAACACCTCGTCGCCGTCGCACAGCGCGTCGACGTCGATCTCGATCGCGTCGTCGAGGAAGTTGTCGACGAGCACCGGGCGGTCCGGGGAGACGGTCGTGGCGCGCGCGATGTACCCGGCCAGCGACGACTCGTCGTAGACGATCTCCATGCCGCGCCCGCCGAGCACGTAGGACGGACGGACGAGCACCGGGTAGCCGATCCGCGAGGCGATCTCGCGGGCCGACTCGAAGCTCGTCGCCATCCCCCAGTCCGGGGCGGGCAGCTTGGCCCGGCGCAGCACCTCGCCGAACGCGCCGCGGTCCTCGGCCAGGTCGATCGCCGCCGCGGACGTCCCGACGACCGGGACCCCGGCGTCGGTGAGCCGCTGCGCGAGCCCGAGCGGGGTCTGCCCGCCGAGCTGCACGATCACGCCGGCGACCGTGCCGCTCTCCTGCTCGGAGTGCACCACCTCGAGCACGTCCTCGAACGTGAGCGGCTCGAAGTAGAGGCGGTCGGCCGTGTCGTAGTCGGTGGACACGGTCTCCGGGTTGCAGTTGACCATCACGGTCTCGAACCCGGCCTCGCGCAACGCCATCACCGCGTGCACGCAGGAGTAGTCGAACTCGATGCCCTGCCCGATCCGGTTCGGGCCGGACCCCAGGATCACCACCTTCGGCTTCGACGTCTGCGGCTCGACCTCGGACTCGGCCGCCGGGTCGGTCTCGTAGGCGCTGTAGTGGTACGGGGTCCTCGCCGCGAACTCGGCGGCGCACGTGTCCACCGTCTTGAACACCGGCCGGATGCCCAGGCGGTGCCGCAGTGCCCGCACGCCGTCCTCACCGGCGAACTCCGGCCGGATGACGGCGAGCTGCCGGTCCGAGAGCCCGTGGCGCTTCGCGCGGCGCAGCAGCGCGGCGTCCAGCACCGGCGCCGCCTCCAGCTCCGCGCGGAGCTCGCCGAGCAGCGCGACCTGGTCGGTGAACCACGGGTCCACACCGGACTCCGCCGACACGTCCGCGACCGACCGTCCACTGCGGAGCGCCCGCTCGATCTCGTAGATCCGGCCGTCCACCGGGGTGCGCACGGCGGGCTCGCCGTGCGGGTCGGGCACGGTCCAGAACCCGGTCGCCGGCGTCTCCATCGAGCGCAGCGCCTTGCCGAGCGCCTCCGGGAACGACCGGCCGAGCGCCATCGCCTCGCCGACCGACTTCATCGTCGTCGTCAGCTCGGGGTCGGCGCCCGGGAACTTCTCGAACGCGAAGCGCGGGATCTTGACCGCGACGTAGTCCAATGTGGGCTCGAACGCGGCGATCGTCTCGCCGGTGATGTCGTTGCGGATCTCGTCGAGCGTGTAGCCGACGGCCAGTCGCGCCGCGATCTTGGCGATCGGGAACCCGGTCGCCTTCGACGCCAGCGCCGAGGACCGGGACACCCGCGGGTTCATCTCGATCACGACCAGGCGGCCGGTCTCCGGGTGCACGGCGAACTGGATGTTGCAGCCGCCGGTGTCCACGCCGACGGCGCGCAGCACGGCGATCCCGACGTCGCGCATGTGCTGGTACTCGCGGTCGGTCAGCGTCATGGCGGGCGCGACGGTGATCGAGTCGCCGGTGTGCACACCCATCGGGTCGAGGTTCTCGATCGAGCAGACGACCACCACGTTGTCGCGGTGGTCGCGCATCAGCTCGAGCTCGAACTCCTTCCAGCCGAGCACCGACTCCTCGATCAGCACCTCGGTGACCGGGGACGCGGACAGGCCGGTGGACGCCAGCCGCTCCAGGTCGGCCTCGGTGTGCGCCATGCCGGAGCCGAGCCCGCCCATCGTGAAGCTGGGGCGGATCACGACCGGCAGGCCGAGCTCGCCGGCGGCGTCGCGGACCTCGTCCATCGAGTGGCACACCCGCGAGCGCGGGACGTCCCCGCCGACGCCGACCACGATGTCCTTGAACTTCAGCCGGTCCTCGCCGCGCTGGATCGCGTCCACGTCGGCGCCGATCAGCTCGACGCCGTAGCGCTCCAGCACGCCGTTGTCGTGCAACGCGATCGCCGTGTTCAACGCCGTCTGGCCGCCGAGCGTGGCCAGCAGCGCGTCCGGGCGCTCCTTGGCGATCACCTTCTCCACGAACTCCGGCGTGATCGGCTCGACGTAGGTGGCGTCGGCGAACTCCGGGTCCGTCATGATCGTCGCCGGGTTGGAGTTGACCAGCGACACGCGCAGGCCCTCGGCGCGCAGCACCCGGCAGGCCTGGGTGCCGGAGTAGTCGAACTCGCACGCCTGCCCGATCACGATCGGACCGGAGCCGATCACCATCACGTGCTCGATGTCCTGGCGGCGGGGCATCAGCGGCCCTCCTCTCCGGACTCGACGTCGGACGACGGGCCGGACCCGGCGGGCGGCGGCCACGGCCGGTCGCTGACCGGCCCGGATCTGCGGGTGTCCGGCGGTGGGTCGGCCTGCGGCTCCGGACGGACCTCCGCCTGCGGTTCCCGGCGGCCGATCGAGTCCTCCACGTCGGAGAACGGCGCGGTCAGCGGGTCCAGCGGGTCCGGCTCACCGGGGCCGGAGCGCGGAACGACCGGCAGCGCGCTGGTCTCCGGCTCACCCGACGCAGGGGACGGCGCCTGCACCGGCAGCGCGCTGGTCTCGGCGTCCTCCACCGACGGGGGCGACGGGACGTGCTGCGGCAGATCCGGCCGGGCCGGTTCCGGCTGGGCGATGTCCGGCTGCTGCGCGGCGTCCGGGACGGTCGCCCCGGGCAGCGGGATCCCGGCCGCTCCCGCGTAGCCGACCGGGTTGTCGACCATGAGCTGCACGAACCGGTCGAACAGGTCCGCGGCGTCGTGCGGACCGGCCGCGGCCTCCGGGTGGTACTGCACGCTGAACGCCGGGAAGTCCTCCCCGGCCAGGCCCTCGACGCAGCCGTCGTTCGGGCAGGTGTGGGTGATCACCGCGGAGCCGTACGGCGTGCGGAAGCGCTCGCCCGCGTCGCCCTGCACGGCGAACCCGTGGTTCTGCGACGTGATCGCCACCCGCCCGGTGGCGTGCTCGATCACCGGGATGTTGATGCCGCGGTGGCCGTAGCGCAGCTTGTACGTGCCGCGCCCGAGCGCCCGGCCGAGGATCTGGTTGCCGAAGCAGATCCCGAACAGCGGGATCCGGCGCTCCAGCACCTGCTTCGTCAGCGCCACAGGGCCGTCCGCCGTCGCGGGGTCGCCCGGGCCGTTGGCCAGGAAGAACCCGTCGGGGCGCAGCTCGTCGATCTTCTCGATCGGGGTGTCGGCGGGCAGCACGTGCACCTCGACGCCGCGGGCCGCCAGCATCCGCGGGGTGTTGTACTTGATCCCGACGTCCAGGGCGGCCACGACGAACCGCCGCTCCCCCACCGCCGGGACGATGTACGGCTCGGCCGTGGTGACCGCGCCGTAGAGGTCGGCGCCCTCCATCGGCGGGCTCTGCCGCACGCGGTCGACCAGCACGTCGTCGCTGACACCGCCGGCCAGCGACGGACCGGAGAACACGCCCGCCCGCATGGCGCCGTGCTCGCGCAGGTGCCGGACGGCGGCGCGGGTGTCGATCCCGGCCACTCCGACGACGCCCTGTGCCCGCAGCGCGTCGCCCAGCGAGCCCGTCGCCCGCCAGTTCGACGGCGTGCGTGCCGGGTCCCGCACGACGTAGCCGGCGACCTGGATCCTCGCGGACTCGTCGTCCTCGCCGTTCCAGCCGGTGTTGCCGATCTGCGGCGCGGTCTGCAGCACGATCTGGCGGTGGTACGAGGGGTCGGTCAGCGTCTCCTGGTAGCCGGTCATGCCGGTGGTGAACACGGCCTCGCCGAGCGACTCCCCGACCGCGCCGTACGGCTCCCCGCGGAAGATCCGCCCGTCCTCCAGGACCAGGACCGCCGTGCCGTCCCCCGCCGTCTCCCCCGTCATGCCTGCACCTTCCCGTCCCGCGCCGTCACTCGGCCACGCAGAACCGTCGCGACCACCGCACCGGGCAGTCGCATTCCCTCGTACGGAGTGTTCGACGCCCGGCTCGCCAGCGCGGCCCCGCGGACCGTCCAGACGGCGTCCGGGTCGACGAGCGCGAACGTCGCCGGCTCGCCCTCGGCGACCGGTCGTCCCTGGTCGGGCAGCCCGCCGATCTCGGCAGGGCGCTCGGACAGCACCCGGGCCACGCCGCGCCAGTCCAGCAGGCCCGGCTCGACCATCGTCTCGACGAGCACCGAGAGTGCCGTCTGCAGGCCGAGCATGCCCGGCTTGGCGACCTCCCACTCGGTGTCCTTGTACTGCGACGCGTGCGGCGCGTGGTCGGTGGCCACGACGTCGATCACGCCCTCGGCCAGCGCCTCGCGCATCGCGCGGGTGTCGTCCGCGCCGCGCAGCGGCGGGTTCACCTTGTGCACCGGGTCGTAGGACGCCAGGCGCCCGTCGGTGAGCAGCAGGTGGTGCGGCGTGACCTCGGCGGTCACCCGGACCCCGGCCGCCTTCGCGGTGCGCAGCACGTCGATCGTGCGGGCCGAGCTGACGTGGCAGACGTGCAGCGCGGCGCCCGCGTCGCGGGCCAGCGCGCAGTCCCTCGCGACGACGGTCTCCTCCGCCGCGGCGGGCCAGCCGGTCAGGCCGAGACGGGCCGCGGCCGCGCCCTCGTGCGCCTGCGCGCCGCCGGTCAGCCGGTGGTCCTCGGCGTGCTGGGCGATCACCGCGTCCAGCGCGCGGGCGTACTCCAACGCCCGGCGCATGATCAGCGGGTCGTTCACGCAGCGGCCGTCGTCGGAGAACAGGCGAACCTGGGCGCGCGAGCCGGCCATCGTGCCCATCTCGGCCAGCCGCTCCCCGCCGAGCCCGACGGTCACGGCGCCGACCGGGTGCACGTCGACGAGCCCGATCTCGGCACCGCGCCGGTGCACGTGCTCGACGACGACGTCGGAGTCGGCCACCGGGTCCGTGTTCGGCATCGCGAACACGGCCGTGAAGCCGCCGAGCGCCGCGGCGTGCGAGCCGGTCTCGATCGTCTCGGACTCCTCGCCGCCCGGTTCGCGCAGGTGGACGTGCAGGTCGACGAAGCCGGGCAGCAGCACGGCGCCGTCGGCGTCCAGTACGTCGGCGTCCTCGGGCGCTTCCAGCCCCGGACCGATCCGGTCGACGACCCCGTCGACGACCAGGACGTCCGTGGGGTCCTCGCCGTACGGGCGGGCGTTCTTGATCAGGAGGTCGGTCATTCGGGAGCTCCCGCGAGCAGGTGGTAGAGGACGGCCATCCGCACGTGCACACCGGTGCGCACCTGCTGCAGGACCGCGGAGGACGGCGCGTCGGCCACCGCGGGCGCGATCTCCATGCCGCGGATCATCGGGCCGGGGTGCATCACGACGGCGTGCTCGGGCAGCAGCGCCGCGCGCGTCTCGGACAGGCCGTAGCGCACGGCGTACTCGCGCGCGGACGGGAAGAACCCGCCGTGCATCCGCTCGGCCTGCACGCGCAGCATCATCACCGCGTCCACGGCGGGCAGCTCGGCGTCCAGCTCGTGCGAGACCCGGCACGGCCAGTGCTCGACGCCGACCGGGAGCAGCGTCGGCGGTGCGACGAGCACCACCTCGGCGCCGAGCGTCGCGAGCAGCAGCACGTTCGAGCGGGCGACCCGGCTGTGCAGCACGTCGCCGACGATCGCGACCCGCCGCCCGGCGATCCCGCCGAGCCGGTCGCGCAGCGTCGCAGCGTCCAGCAGCGCCTGGGTGGGGTGCTCGTGCGTGCCGTCGCCGGCGTTCACGATCGACGTCGGCGTGCCCGTCGTCTCCCGGTCCCGGTCGATCCAGGACGCCAGCCGGTGCGCCGACCCGGACGCCGGGTGCCGGACGACCACACAGTCCGCACCCATCGAGGACAGCGTCAACGCTGTGTCGCGCAACGACTCCCCCTTGGACACCGACGAGCCGGAGGCGCTCACGTTCACCGTGTCCGCGCTCATCCACTTGCCGGCGACCTCGAACGAGACGCGGGTACGGGTGGAGTTCTCGTAGAACATCGTGATCACGGTGCGGCCGCGCAGCGTGGGGAGCTTGCGCACCTCGCGGCCGAGCAGCGCCTGGCGGAGCCGGTCGGCCGTGTCCAGCAGGGCGGTCGCCTCGGTCGCGTCCAGGTCGGCGACGGAGAGCAGGTGCCTCACTCGTCCACCTCCGTCGCCCCGTCGGCGTTGTCGCCGTTGTCGGCGCTGTCGATCGCACCCGACGGGCGCTCGATGAACACGCCGTCGGAGTCGTCGGACTCGGTGAGGCGGACGTCGATCCGCTCCGAGCGCGACGTCGGCACGTTCTTGCCGACGTAGTCGGCGCGGATCGGGAGCTCGCGATGCCCGCGGTCGACGAGGACGGCCAGCTGCACGGCGCGGGGCCGGCCCTCGTCGCGCAGCGCGTCCAGCGCGGCGCGGGTGGTGCGGCCGGACATCAGCACGTCGTCGACGAGCACGACGAGCTTGTCGTCCACGCCGCCCTCCGGCACGGCCGTGGACTCCAGCGCGCGGGCCGGGCCGCGCCGCAGGTCGTCGCGGTAGAGGGTGGCGTCGACGGACCCGACGGCCGGGGCGGTGCCGGTGAAGTCCCGGATCGCGGCGGCCAGCCGGTGCGCGACGTGCACGCCGCGGGTCGGGACACCGAGCAGGACCAGGTCGTCCGGCCGGTCCGGGCCGAACGCCGTCTTCTCGATGATCTGGTGCGCGATGCGCGCGATGGTGCGGGTGACGTCGGCGGCACTCAGCAGTTCCCGTACGGGTACCTGCGCGCCGGCGTCCCCGCGGCGGTACTGCGCCACGAGGTTCTCCTTCCCCGCCTCTCCGGACGGGCTTAAAGGACGGTCTCCAACGCCGGTCAACCTACAGGCGTTCACGCGCCGGAACCGCGTACGCACCGCCCGACGCGACGAACGCCACGCCTGCGGCGCCGACGAGCCACCCGGAGGCGCCGGAGTGTCACGGTCCCATCACGATCTGCTCGACAGCGGCGTGTGCTCCCGGGTTCGCGATACACCGGTCCGGTCGCTTGCGGCTCCGTCGCCGGTGGCATGACCGGGACCGAATTTGCGAGGTGGAACCCTGCGCTACCGCCGACGAGGGACGAGCGTTGCCCCGTTCGGGTAGGAAATGCCTCGTCACCGCCCCGAGGAGGGGTATCAGCTTGACCACGCCGGACCGGACCCGGAGGATTACTCTCCGTATCAATTGGTGAACGTGAGGGTGTGCGACCACGGGATACGGACCGTGCGGCGCCGTCTCAGTGACCCGCTGCCGGTCGGCCGCCCCGCGGACCGACCGAACCCCGGCCGGGTCGAGGACGTTACGAGGGAACGAAGGGATCGCCACATGGGCGACTACGCCAAGGCTCTGGGGGGCAAGCTCCGGGCCATCCGGCAGCAGCAGGGGCTGTCGCTGCACGGCGTCGAGCAGAAGTCGGGTGGACGCTGGAAGGCGGTCGTCGTCGGCTCCTACGAGCGCGGGGACCGTGCGGTCACCGTGCAGAAGCTGGCCGAGCTGGCCGACTTCTACGGCGTCCCGGTGGCCGAGCTGCTGCCGGAGGGTCGGATCCCGTCCGGGAGCGAGCCGGCCACGAAGATCGTCATCAACCTGGAGCGGCTGCAGCAGCTCCCCGCGGACAAGGTGGGCCCGCTGGCCCGCTACGCGGCCGCCATCCAGAGCCAGCGCGGCGACTACAACGGCAAGGTCCTCTCGATCCGCGCCGAGGACCTGCGCTCGCTCGCGATCATCTACGACATGTCCCCCGGCGAGCTGACCGACCAGCTCATCGAGTGGGGTGTGCTGCCGCAGGAGGCCCGCCCGGCCCACCGGGTCGACTGAGGACGGGCGGACGGCCCGCCCGCGAACACCGGGACGTTCGACCTCGCCGGCCCCGGACGGACGCCGCTGCCGTCGTCCCCGGGGGACCGCCATCCTGGCCGCACGGCCCGACCACGGGTCGACCCGTCCCGGGAGGTCGAGATGTCGAGCGCGCGGCTCCGTGCGGGTGCGGTCGATCCGATCGACCGGGCGAGTCCCTCCGACCTGCTCCAGCTCGCGGTCGACCGCGGTCCGGTGCCGTGGCAGGTCGGCGCGTTGCTCGTGACCGACCGCCCCCTCGACGCCGCCGCCGTGCGTCGCGCGCTGGCCGACCGGGTCCGGTCGGTGCCGCGGCTGCGTCGTCGGCTCGTGCGCACGCCACCGCTGTGCGGGCGCCCGGTGTGGGTCGACGATCCGGGGTTCGCCGTCGGACGGCACGTGTCCGAGGCGCGGTGCCCGCCGCCGGGTGACGAGGCCGCGCTGCTCGACATCGCGGTCCGGTCCGTCGGCACCCGCCTGCCGCTCGACCACCCGGCATGGGGCGCCGTCGTGGTCACCGGTCTGGCAGGGGACCGCGGCGCGGTCGTCCTGGTGGTCCACCACGTGCTCGCCGACGGCGTCGGAGGGCTCGCCGCGCTGGCACGGCTGCTCGACGACGCCCCGCCCGACGAGCACGACCCGTTCCCCAGGAGACCCCCGGCACCACACCGCCTGTTCGCCGACGCGCTCGCCGCGCGCGTGCGGGCCGCGACCCACCTGGCGCGGGGACTGCGCAGGGTCCGGGACGCCGCGGGCGAGCTCCGCGCGGCGCGTGCGCCGCGCGCGCCGCGGTCGTCGTTGAACGGCCCGGTCGGCGCGCGGCGCGCGCTGCGGGTGGTCCGCGCCGACCTGTCCGCCGTGCGTGCCGCGGCGCACCGGCACGGCGGCACGGTCAACGACGTCGTGCTCGCGGCCGTGGCCGGCGCCGTCGGCCACCTGCTGGGCGGGCGCGGAGACGGCGCCGGGGAGATCGTCGTCTCGGTTCCGGTGTCGTCCCGGCGCCGCACCGACGCCGGGCGGCTGGGCAACGCGGTCGGCGCGCAGCCCGTATCGGTGCCCACCACGGGTACTCCGCACACCCGTCTGGCCACGGTCGCGCGGCGGACGGCCGGACGCCGGTCGGCGCCGCGCGGGGCGTCCGCGTTCCTGCTCGACGCCGCGTTCCGGGCCGTCGCGGCGACCGGCGCGCTGCCGTGGCTGCTCGCCCGCCAGCGCCTGGTCACGACGTTCGTGACCGACCTGCGTGGACCGGGGGCGCCGGTCGCGTTCCTGGGCGCGCGGGTACGCGAGATCGTGCCCGTCGTGTCGACGACGGGCAACGTCCCCGTCGTCGTCGCGGCCCTGTCCTACGCCGGGACGCTGGCGCTGGCGGTCGTCGCCGATCCCGAGGCCTGCCCCGAGCTGGACGCGCTGGCCACCGACCTGGGCGCCGAGCTCGAGGCCCTCTGCCGGTCAGGGGACGGACCGGACGGCGACGAGCGGCGGCCGGGACCCGCCGGGACCTAGTGCCCTGTCGCGCCTGCCTGCGGGCGAGCAGGCTGCGGCCATGTCACGTTCCGGGACCACCGACCGCGGACGTCCGGTGCGGATCGTCGTCGCCGGCAGCGGCCTGGCCGGTAGCTGCGTCGTCGTGCAGCTCGCGGCGCGCGTGCGCCGACCGATCTCGGTCCTGGTCGTCGACGACGGCTCCCGCCCGGTCGACGACGCCGCGTGGGCGTTCTGGGCGCGGGGACCGCACACCCTGGACCCCGCCGTCTCGGCGCGGTTCGATCGGCTCCGCGTCTGCGCGGGCGGACGGGACCGCGTACTGGACCTCGACGGTTACCGGTACCGGCGGATGCGCGGCGCCGACCTGCGCGGGCTGGTGGAGTCCGCGACCGCGGGCGACGACCGGTTCGCGTTCCGTACCGGGCACGTCGAGCGGATCGAGGACCGTCCGGACGGGGTCGCGGTGCACGTCGACGGTGAGGCGGTGCCGGCCGACTGGGTGCTCGACTCGGTCCTCGGGCCGCCGGACCCGCCACCGCTCGACGCCCGGCTGGCCTTCCACGGGCTGTACGTGCGCACGGCGGACCCCGTGTTCGACCCCTCGACACCGACCCTGCTCGACTTCCGCACCCCGCAGGTCGACGGGGCCTCGTTCGTCTACGTGCTCCCCGACGGGCCGCGCCGCGCGCTGGTCGAGCACACCACGTTCCTCGCACCGGAGGCCACCGCTCCGGACCCGGACCGCTCGGCCGCGGCGGTCGCCGCCTACCTGCACGACGTCCTCGGCTGCCGGGAGCACGTGGTGGAACGGGTCGAGCGGGCGACGCTGCCGCTGCGCTCGCGCCCGACCCGGCGTCGCAGGGGACGCGTCCTGACCGTCGGCGAACGAGGTGGCCTGGTCAAGGCCGCCACCGGCTACGCGTGCGATCGCATCCAACGCGACGCGGCGGCGATCGCCGCGTCCGTCGCGCGCCACGGCCACCCGCTGGACGTCCCCGGCCCTGACCGGCGTCACCGCCTGCTCGACGGCGCCCTGCTCGGGTCGCTGCGCGACGACCCCGGCCTGTGGGAGCGCACCGTCGACGCCCTCCTCGACGGCACCCGCACGGCCACCGCGCTGGCGTTCCTCGACGAGGACACCACGCCGATCGAGGAGGTCAGCCTGTTCGCGGGGCTCCCGGCGGGCAGGCTGGTCCGCGCGCTCGCCCGACGGCAGGGGCGTTGACGCCGGTCGTGACCGCGGGGTCAGGCGTGGACCGCGGCGGCCGCCCGCGCGATCTCCAGGTCCTCGCGGGCGGTCACGACCACGGTCTCGACCTCGGCGCCCACGGCGGAGATCCGGGCGTCGCCGCGCGCGTCGGCGTTGCGCGCCGGGTCGATCCGGACGCCCAGGTGCGCGAGCCGGTCGGCGAGGTCGGCACGAACCGGGGCCGCGTGCTCGCCGACACCGCCGGTCGCCACGAGCACGTCGATCCCCCGGGTGGCGGCCGTCATGGCGGCGACCTCCCGGGCGAGGCGGTGCCCGAACACGTCCAGCGCGAGCGCGGCGTCCGCGTCGCCCGCGGCCCGCGCGGCGAGCACGTCCCGCATGTCACCGGTGGTGCCGGTCAGCCCCGCGAGCCCGGCCCGGTGCTCGAGCGCGTCGGCGAGGTCGTCGATCCCGACACCGCCGCGCGCGAGCAGCCACAGCAGCAGCCCCGGGTCGACCGAACCCGAGCGGGTCGCCATCACCAGCCCGGCCAGCGGGGTGAACCCCATCGTCGTGTCCACGCTGCGACCGCGGTCCACCGCGGCGAGGGACGCGCCGGCGCCGAGGTGCGCGCTCACGACGCGCAGGTCCTCCACCGGGCGCCCGACGAGGGCGGCGGCGCGCCGCACCGCGTAGGCGTGCGACAGCCCGTGGAAGCCGTAGCGGCGCAGACCCCACCTGCGGTTCCACTCCCGCGGCAGCGCGTAGGTCGACGCGGCCGGGTCCAGCGTGGCGTGGAACGCGGTGTCGAACGCCGCCACCGCCGGGACCGCGGGCAGCAGGCGCGTCACCGCCCGCACCCCGGCCAGCGACCGCGGCTGGTGCAGCGGGGCGAGTTCGGTGAGCGCGGCGAGCCGGTCCAGCGTCCCGCCGTCCAGCGCGGTGGGTCCGGACAGCGTGGGGCCGCCGTGCACGACGCGGTGCCCGACGACGTCCACCGGACCGTCCACACCGGACAGGAACTCCTCGATCGGCGCGAGCTCCTCCTCACCGGCCCACCGCTCGACGGTGCGCGCCGCGACCGGCCGCGGGTCCGGCGTCCCGTCCTGGACGTCCAGAAGCGACAGCTTCAGGCTGCTGGAACCGGCGTTGACGACCAGGACGCGCATCAGGACCGGTGCGCCCAGTCGCCGAGCGTCCAGTCGCGCACCTCCGGCATGTCCTCCAGGTGCTCGACGACGTACTCCTGGTGGCGGGCCAGCTGCGCGGTGCACCAGTCGACGAGGTCACCGGCGCCACGCGGTGTCCGGCGCGCGTTGTTCAGCGCGTCCACGACCAGGTGGTAACGGGAGGCGCCGTTGCGCACGACCATGTCGAACGGCGTCGTCGTGCTGCCCTGCTCGACGAACCCGCGCACGTGGAAGCGGTCCGCGCGCGGGCGACCGTGCACCAGCTGGTGGACCGCGCCGGGGAAACCGTGGAACGCGAACACGACGTCGACGTCGTCGGTGAATACCTCGCGGAAGCGCCGCTCGCTCATCCCGTGCGGATGGTCGCGCGGCCGGACCAGGCTCATCAGGTCGACGACGTTCGCCACCCGGACCCGCAGCCGGGGCAGCCGCTCGGCCAGGATCGCCGCCGCGGCCACGGTCTCCATCGTCACCACGTCCCCGGCACAGGCGAGCACGACGTCCGGGTCGTCGGTGTCGTGGTCGGTGCCCGCCCAGTCCCAGACACCCGCCCCGGCGGCGCAGTGCGCCCGCGCGGACTCGAGGTCGAGCCACTGCAGCTGCGACTGCTTGTCGATCACGACGAGGTTGACCCGCGACCGGGAGCGCAGCACCCGCTCGGACACGGCCAGCAGGCAGTTGGCGTCGGGCGGCAGGTAGATGCGCGACACGGTGCCGCGCTGGGTGAGCACGTTCTGGATCAGGCCCGGCCCCTGGTGGGAGAAGCCGTTGTGGTCGTTGCGCCACGCGGTGGAGGTCAGCAGCACGTTGAGGCTGGGCACCGGCGCCCGCCAGGCGAGCTCGCCTGCCTCCTCGAGCCACTTCGCGTGCTGCACCGTCTGCGACGCGCTGACCATCGCGAACGCCTCGTAGGTCGCGAACAGGCCGTGCCGGCCGGTGAGGGTGTAGCCCTCCAGCCAGCCGTGGCAGTTGTGCTCGGAGAGCACCTCCATCACCCGACCGCCGTGCTCGACGGCCACGTCGTCCGGCTCGGTCCGCTCGGCGAACGCCCGGTTCTCGACCTCGAACACGGCGCCCAGCCGGTTGCTGGTCGTCTCGTCCGGACAGAACAACCGGAAGCGGTCCGGGTTGCGGGTGTAGATCTCGCGCAGCAGCTCGCCGAGCTGCCGGGTGGACTCCGCGCGCACCGTCCCGGGGCGGAGCACGTCGAGCGCGTACCCCCGCACGTCGGGCAGGTCGAGGTCACGGGTCAGCAGGCCGCCGTTGGCCTGCGGGGACGCGCTCATCCGCAGCTCCGCCGGGACGTTCCCGGCCTCGACGACCGGGGTCGGCGCGCCCTCGGCGTCGAACAGCTCCTCCGGGCGGTAGGAGCGCATCCAGCGCTCGAGCAGCGCGAGGTGCTCCGGCCGCTCCCGTACCCCGGCCAGTGGCACCTGGTGGGAGCGGAACGTACCGGCGACCCGGACGCCGTCGACCTCCTCCGGCCCGGTCCAGCCCTTCGGCGTGCGGAGCACGATCGCCGGCCACCGCGGTCGCTCCCGGCGGTCCTGCGGGCCGCCCTCGCGGGCACGGCGCTGGATGGCACGGATCCGGTCGTACGCCTCCGCCAGCCCGGTGGCGAAGCGCTGGTGCATGCCGGGCAGGTCGTCGCCGGAGACCTCGAGCACGTCGTAGCCGTGCCCCTCCAGCAACGACCGCACCTCCTCCGGCGGCTTGCGGGCCAGCACGGTCGGGCCGGAGATCTTGGCCCCGTTGAGGTGCAGCACCGGCAGGACCGCTCCGTCGTGGCGCGGGTCCAGGAACGACACGCCCTTCCAGGAGCCCTCGAGCGGGCCGGTCTCCGCCTCGCCGTCGCCGACCACGGCCAGCGCGATCAGGTCCGGGGCGTCGAACACCGCCCCGAACGCGTGCACCAGCACGTAGCCGAGCTCGCCGCCCTCGTGGATCGAGCCGGGGGTGGTCACCGACACGTGGCTCGGGATGCCGCCCGGGGTGGAGAACTGCCGGCACAGGCGGGCCAGCCCCGTCGCGTCGCGGCCGACCCTCGGGTAGATCTCGCTGTAGTGGCCCTCCAGCCACGAGGCCGCGACCAGGGCTGGACCGCCGTGTCCCGGGCCGGCCAGATAGATCATCCGCTGGCCGGTGTGCCGGATCAGGCGGTTGGCGTGGGCGTACACGAACGACAGCCCGGGACTGGTCCCCCAGTGCCCCAGCAACCGGGGCTTGACGTGCCCGGCCAGCAGCGGCTCGCGCAACAGCGGGTTCGCGGCCAGGTAGATCTGGGCGACCGTCAGGTAGTTCGCGGCCCGCCACCAGGCGTCCACCCCGGCCAGCTCGTCGTCGTCCCACGGCGGCACGCCGTCCCCGTCGGTCACTTCTGCTCCTCACCGTGCTCGACGGCCCGGACGACGGCGACCGGGCAGTGCGCGTGATGGACGGCCGCCCGGCTCACCGACCCGAGCAGCGTCCCGACCAGCTCGCCGTGGCCACGGGACCCGACGACGAGCAACTGTGCCCCGGCCGACCCGGTCACCAGCGCCTCCGCCGGCCGGTCGACCACGAGGTGCTCCCGGACCGCCACCGCGGGGAACCGGCGCCGCCAGGGGGCGAGCGCCTCCCGCAGCGCGGCGGACTCGTTGCGTTCGAGCTCGGTCCGGTCCAGGAACCCCGCCGCCGGGCCGGGCACCTCGTCGCTCCAGGCACGCACGGCGACCAGCGGTGCCCCGCGCTCCGAGGCCTGCGCGAACGCGAACCCGAGCGCGGCCACGCCGTCGGCGGCGTCGCTCACGCCGACGACGACCGGGGCGCCATCCGGACCGAGGACGCCGCGCACGACGACGACCGGGCAGCGTGCCGTCGCGGACACCGACACCGCGACCGAGCCGGCCACCAGGCCCGCGAACCCGCCGCGACCGCGGTCGCCCACCACGAGCAGGGACGCGTCCTCGGACGCTGCGCCCAGCACCGTCGCGGGCCGCCCGTCACGCACGTCGCCGTCGACCCGGTCGCGCGGCAGCGTCCGGGCCGCCTCCGCGGCGGCCAGCTCGATCTGCTCGCGGGCCACCCGGAACGCCGCCTCGCGCGGCTCGTCCGCCTCCATCGCCAGCGGACCGAGCGCCCGGAACGACGACCACGGCACGGCCGCGACGAGTCGGACCGGCCGGTCGCGCCGCAGCGCCTCGCCCGCCGCCCAGCGGGTCGCCTTCAGTGCCTCCTCCGATCCGTCGATCCCGACGACGATCGGGCCCTCGCTGTGAACGGTCATCGCGTCTCCCCTCGCATCCTCACCGCGTCCCGTGCGCCACGACGACGGTGCACGCCGCGAACCCGACCAGTGCCCGGCTGCTCGACCCGAGCTGCATCCCCTCGGGCGGTACCCGGCCGTAGGGGCCGACCACGAGCGCGCGGGCGTCCCGTCCGGCGTCGAGCAGCGCCCGCAGCGCCGTTCCCTCCACGATCTCCGTCTCGACCGTGACGCCGGGCTGCCGGTCCTGCGCGGCGGCCCGCGCCGCGTCCGTGACGGCGCGGGCGCGGTCGCGCAGGGTCTGCCAGCCCTCCCCGGAGCGGTGCAGACGCTCACCGGCGTGGGTGACGACGTCCGACCAGGCGTGCACGAGACGCAACGGCGCACACCAGGCCGCGGCGAGGTCGGCTCCGAGGCCGATCGCGTCCGCGTCCCGGCCACCGGCGACACCGACGACCACCGCGTCGCCCTCCGCCCCGGGACGCACGACGGCCACCGGGCACCCCGCCCCGGAGCTGACGGTGTCCGCGATCCGGCCGGCCAGGAGGCCCGTGCCGTGTCCGTGGCTCCCGAGGACGATCAGTCGCGCCCCGGCCGCCGCGTCGAGCAACGCCGAGCCCACGTCGTCGCCCGGCGGGCACACCTCGGGCCGACCGCCGTGCCGCCCGGCGAGCTCGACCAGCCATCCGGCCGGCCGCAGGTCCGGGCCGACGTACGCCACCCGCAGGTCGGCGTCCCAGTGCCGGGCGATCCCGGCCGCCCACTCGACGGCCGTTCCGGAGTCCGCCGGACCGTCCGCCCCCACCACGACGGCGCCGGCCCCGGCCGCTCCGTCTCGCGTCGTCATCACTCGCCTCCCGTACCGCGTGTGCCTGCACGTCCAGCATCGGGCCCACCGGCACGCCCCCGTCAGGGTCGACCGGCCGGACGGACGTCCCGGATCGCCCGACCGGATCCGGACCTTCGGCCCTGGCCGGTCGGGCCCTGCGTACCGGTCCGCCTCGGCCGCCGCGCCGCTACCGTCGTCAGGGCTTCGACTCAGGGAGGTCGACGACATGGACCGCTCCCGGCAGGCGCACGCGGACCTCCACGGGACGACCGACGTCGTGGACCTGGCGATGCGGGCACTCGAGCTCGCCGTGCGTGCTCCGTCGCTGCACAACACGCAGCCGTGGCGGTGGCGGGTCGCGCCCGGGCGGGTCGAGCTCCACGCCGACCGGGGCCGGCGTCTCCACGAGACCGATCCCGACTGCCGGGACCTGCTGATCAGCTGCGGCGCCGCGCTCCACCATCTCCACGTCGCGTTGGCGGGACTCGGAACGGCGAGCAGGACCGACCGGTGGCCGGACGTCGAGGACCGCGACCATCTGGCGACGGTGCGTCTCGTCCCCGGGCCGCCGGACCAGGACGAGGCCGCGCTCGCGCCCGCGATCCGCCGACGCCGGACCGACCGTAGGGCCCACCGGCCGATCCCGGTCCCTCCCGCCGTGCTCGAGACGCTGGGAGTCCGAGCCGCTCGCCACGGCGTGCAGGTGCGTGCGGTGGCCGGCGCCGCGGGCCGGGCGTGCGTGGACGGCGTGCTCGGCGAGGCGGCGGACGCCCAACGACGACGTCCCGGCTACCTCGCCGAGCTGATGACGTGGACGAGTCGCTACGCCGGCGCGCGGGACGGCGTGCCGGCACGGGTGCGGCCGGCGCGGTCCACGGCGACCGGGCCGCAGCACCGTTTCCCGACGGGCCGGCTCACCGGCCCCACACCGCTGGGCGGCGAGAGCGGGACCCTGGTCGTGCTGACGACCGAGGACGACGACGACCGGAGCCGACTCGCCGCAGGGGAGGCGACCAGCGCCGTGCTGCTGGAGGCTACGCGGGCCGGTCTCGCGACCGCACCGTTGAGTCAGGCGCTCGAGCTTCCCGGGACGCGTGCGCGGCTGGCCCGGGAGGCCCTGCACGTCGCGGACCACCCGCAGATGATCATCCGGCTGGGGTGGCCGGTGGACGACGTCGAGTTGCCCGCGACGCCGCGTCGGCCGCCCTCGTCGGTACTGCTGCCGCCCTGACGGCGCCCCCGGTGTCCGGATCGAGGCCCACGTCGCGGACGACCGCCCCGGGTCCGATCGTGACCCAGGTGACCTCCGGCAGGCAGCCGGGTGCACCGACCACCAGGGCGTAGGCCCCGTCCGCCGGAGCAGGCACCCGATAGGAGCCGTCGTCCGCGGCCCGGTCGTGCCCGGCCTCGCGTCCCCCGCCGTCGACGAGGGTCGCGGTCGCTCCGGGAACCGGCCGGCCGTCGGTCCGGTGCCGGACGAGGCCCCGGACACCGGGGCCGTCCGGAGGGGGCCCGGCCGCTCCGCCGCTCGGCGACCGGTCGGGCCGAGCCGGTCCGGTCGCCTGCCGCGGCCGGCGGGAACGGACGGCGTCGGCGATCCCGATCAGCAGCGCCAACGCGACGAGCCCGACGGTCACCCGCAGACCGATCGAGATGGCCACGTCCCAGTCACCGCGGCTGCTCGCCAGGTGACCGAAGAACACGGCCCCGACCAGCGAGATCCCGACGGCCGACCCCACCCGCTGCCCGGTCTGCAGCACGCCTGCGGCCGTCCCGCCGTCCCGCGGTGGGATGTCCTCCAGCGCGAGCGTCTGGTTCGGCGCGATCACCAGCCCGCCACCGACACCGGCGACCAGCAGCGGCCCGGCCACGACCCATCCGGCGTGCGCGAACCCGGCGGCGAGCAGCAGGTCGGTGGCGAGCAGACCGAGCACGACCAGCACCAGCCCGATCACCACGAGGGGCTTTCCGAGCCGGGAGACGAGCCGTCCGCCGACGGCCGCGGACACCGCCGACCCGAGCGCGAACGGCGTCAGCGCCAGCCCGGACTCGAGCGCCGTGTAGCCGAGCCCGGCCTGCAGGTAGATCGTCAGAACGAAGAAGATGGAGGTGAACCCGGCGAAGTAGACGAGCCCGAGCGTCGTCCCCCAGACGTAGCTCGGAGCCTTGAGCAGGGCGAAGTTCACCAACGGGTGGCCGTGGCG
This sequence comes from Pseudonocardia endophytica, assembly GCF_004339565.1. Classification (GTDB taxonomy): domain Bacteria; phylum Actinomycetota; class Actinomycetes; order Mycobacteriales; family Pseudonocardiaceae; genus Pseudonocardia; species Pseudonocardia endophytica. The sequence goes on along the minus strand of NZ_SMFZ01000002.1, from coordinate 3,157,292 downwards.
GCGCGCCGCCACGCGCTCCCACAGCACGAACACCACCAGCAGCGCCGCGGCGACGGCCATCAGCCACCACGGCGCCGACGCGGTGTCCTGTTCGGACTCGACCAACGGCAGCATCACGGCGACGACGGCGGCGCCGAGTAGCAGCGCACCGACGAGGTCGAGCGGACGGCGCTCGCCCGACGTCTCGTCGCGCGGGAGCAGACGGGCCCCGGCGACCAGCGCGGCCACGCCGATCGGGACGTTGACGTAGAACACCCACCGCCAGCCCTCGGTGTCGCCGCCCCACTGGATCAGCAGGCCGCCGAGCAGCGGACCGACGGCCGTCGAGATCCCGATCGCGGTGCCGAACAGGCCGAACGCACGTCCTCGCTCCGGGCCGCGGAACAGCTGCTGGATGAAGCCGACGACCTGCGGGTTCAGCATCCCGCCCGCGACCCCCTGCAGCAGCCGGGCGACCACCAGGAACGTCGGGTTCGTCGCGAGCCCGGCCAGTGCGCTGGTGAGCGTGAACAGCGCCAGCGAGATCAGGAACATCCGGCGGCGGCCCCGGTCGTCGCCGAGCCGCCCGGACGAGACGAGCACCAGGCCGAACGTCAGCGCGTACCCGGACACCACCCAGGACAGCTCGGCCGACGACGCGCCGAGACCGGTCTGCATCGACGGCAGCGCGACGTTGACGATGCTGACGTCGAGCAGGGTCATGAACCCGGCGACGAGACAGACCCACAGCGCCTGCCAGCGCCGGGGGTCGGGAGCGGGGTCGGCGGTGGTCACCCCGCCATCGTGACCCGCGCACGCGGGGAGCGCTCTACAGCGTCGCCCGGAGGTGCTCCGCGATGTCCGAGATCTGCCCGAGCACGCCGTTCACGTAGCGCGGACTGTCGTCGGTGGACAGTGTCCTGGCGAGCTCGACGGCCTCCGTGATGGCCACCGGGTCGTCGACCTCGTCCACCCAGAGCAGCTCGTAGATCCCGATCCGCAGCAGCGTCCGGTCCACCGCGGGCATGCGGTCGACCGTCCAGCCCTCGGCGTGCTCGGTGATCAGCTGGTCGATCCGCTCGCGGTGCGCGGTGACGCCCTCCACGAGCAGGGCGGCGTAGTCCTGGACGGGCGGGGCGTCGTCGGAGTCCCGACGTGTCCCGAGCACCGCGAGCGCGTCCTCGTCGCGCGCCTCGGACTCGAACAGGATGTCCAGCGCGCGCTTGCGTGCCTTCGTGCGAGCGCGCACGTCAGACGCGGCCGAGGTACCGGCCGTCGCGCGTGTCCACCTTGACCTTGGTGCCGGTCTCGAGGAACAGCGGGACCTGGATCTCGGCGCCGGTCTCCAGCGTGGCGGGCTTCGTGCCGCCGGTCGAACGGTCGCCCTGCAGGCCGGGGTCGGTGTGCTGGATGACCAGCTCGACCGACGTCGGGAGCTCGACGAACAGCGGCGCGTCCTCGTGGAACGAGATCTGCGCGGTCGCGTTCTCCAGCAGGTAGTTCGCCGCGTCCCCGACGACCTTCTCCGGGATCGGCTGCTGGTCGAACGTGTCGCCGTCCATGAACACGAAGTCGGCGCCGTCGCGGTACAGGTAGGTCATGTCGCGGCGGTCGACCGTCGCGGTCTCGACCTTGGTGCCCGCGTTGAACGTCTTGTCCACGACCTTGCCGGTCAGCACGTTCTTCAGCGTGGTGCGCACGAAGGCGCCGCCCTTGCCCGGCTTGACGTGCTGGAACGCCGTCACCGACCAGAGCTGGCCCTCCAGGTTGAGCACCAGGCCGTTCTTCAGGTCGTTCGTGGTCGCCACGTTGCGGTCTCTCCTGACGGTTCGCGGTTGTCTGCGGGCGGGCGGCCTCGCGGAGGGTTCGGGCGCCGATGCGCGCGGACAGGACCCGGGCGCGCACGGCCTGTGTCCAGGATACCGCTGCGCCGTGCCGCGACGCCGGTGCCCCGGTGTGTCCACGATCCCCGCCCGCCCTCCCGGCCTGCCAGGATGTCCGCGGCGGGGCGAGGGGGAGGCACGAATGGTCACGCGGGTGCTCGTCGTCGACGACCAGGCCGTCGTCCGGGCAGGGTTCCGCGTCGTGCTGGGCGGCGCGGACGACATCGAGGTCGTCGGCGAGGCGGCCGACGGCGCGGACGGTGCCGAGCAGGCGGAGCGGCTGCGACCGGACGTCGTGCTGATGGACGTGCGGATGCCCGGCACCGACGGCATCGAGGGCACCCGGCGTATCGCCGCGCTCACCGATCCCCCGGTGCGGGTGCTCGTGTGCACGACGTTCGACCTGGACCGGCACGTCTACGACGCGCTGCGGGCCGGGGCCAGCGGGTTCGTGCTCAAGGACGTCACACCGGAGGACCTGCAGGTCGCCGTCCGCACGATCCGCGCGGGCCACTCGCTGTTCGCGCCGTCGGTGACGAGCAGGCTGGTCGACCAGTTCGTGCCGTCCGAACCGGAGCCGTCGCCGCCGCCGCGCGTCGCGCTCACCGACCGGGAGCGCGACGTGCTCGGCCTGGTCGCGGCCGGCCTGTCCAACGCCGAGATCGCCGACAAGCTGTTCCTCGGTGCGACGACGGTGAAGACGCACGTCTCGCACCTGCTCACGAAGCTGGAGCTGCGGGATCGGGTCCAGCTGGTGGTGTTCGCCTACGAGCACGGCCTGCTCCATGGCTGAGAACCGCTCGGCCGAGGACGGCCCGACCCCGCGCACCACCGACCTCGTCCTGATCGCGCTGCTGCTCGTCTACACGGTCGCCTCGCTGTTGCTGGCCGGCCTGCCGGCGGGGTCGAATGCGGGCGGCATCGCGGTCACCCTGGTCACGCTCGCGGCCGTCCCGCTGCGCCGCACCCGGCCGCGGGCGGCGCTGCTCGTGCTGGCCGTCCCGGACGCCGTCGGGTACGCCCTGCAGTGGCCCGCGCAGGCGCTGCTGTGGGCCGTCGTCGCGTTCGCGCTGGTGCGCGGCCCGGTCAAGGCGGGCCGCCTGCTCGCCCCCGCCGTCCTCGCGGTCGGCGCGGTGTCCGGCGCCGGCGTCGGGCTGGGTGCCGGGGAGGTGGCCTTCGGGATCGGCTACGGGGTCAGCATCGCGTTCCAGATCGGTCTCTACACGCTGGTCGGCGCGCTGCTCGGGCTGGTCAGCCGCTCGGTGCGGGCCCGGGAGGAGACCCGCAGGCGTTCGGAGGAGCGCGCCCGGACGGCGGCCGTGCTGGCCGTGCAACGGACCCGGATCGCCGACGAGCTCGGCAGCGGTGTGCTCGACGGCCTGCGCCGGCTGGTCGCCAGGACCTCCACGCCGGACAGGGACCGGACCGACGTCGGGGCCGAGGAGGTAGCGGGGCTCGAACGCGACGCCCGGGACGTGCTGACCCGGATGCGCCGCACGCTGGCCGCGCTCCGGGAACGGGATCCCGCCGCGTCCGTCGCCTCGCCGGACCTCCCGGACGACGGCCCGCGGACCGGGTGGCGGGCCTGGCTCCCGACGGGCTCCGGGCTCGGCCTGTCCGCCGCGATCGGCCTCGTCGTCCTCGGTGTGGGCGCGCTGCCGCTGCGCCCGATCGGCGTGCCGTACATCGACCGCAGCATGGCGCTGCTGGACATCCCGTGGTCCACCCCGGCCGCGGTCGCGTCGCTGGCCGTCCAGGTGCTCGCCGTCGCGTGGTGGCGCAGCGCCCCGACCACCGCGTTCGCCGTCGCGACGGTTGCCGCGATCGTCACCGGCTCGTTCGGGGGATCGAACGCCATCGTCGAGACGTCGTGGATGTTCCTGGTCTACGCGCTCGCGGTGGGAGCCCCGCCCCGGCGTTCCGGCGTCGTCGCGGCCGTCGGGACGCTCGCCGTGCTCGGCGCATACCTGTCGGTCCCCGTGATGCGGGCGGAGATCGGGGCCGACGCGGCCGGCATCGCCGTGGCCTACCTCGTCGTGCCGTTCCTCTGGTTCGCGGGCGTCCGCCGCCGCGCCCACCGCCTGCACGCCGAGCAGCTGCGCCGCGAACGCCACGAGGCCGAACGTCATGAGGCGCTCGAGGAGGAGCGGCTGCAGGTCGCCCGCGAGCTGCACGACGTCGTCGCGCACCACGTCTCGGCGATCGCCGTCCAGGCGGGCGCCGCCCGCATCACGAGCGATCCGGAGGCCCGCCGCGAGGCGTGGGAGCACATCGCCGCCTCCGGCGCCCGGATCGCGGAGGCGCTGCCGGAGCTGGAGTCGCTCACCCCCGATCCGGGTGGCGTCGCGCTGACCGTCGACGGGGTGGAGGAGCTCGTCGCGCCGGTCCGCGCGGCGGGTGTGCCGGTGACGTGCGAGGTGCGCGGCGACCCGGGCCCGGCGGCCGGTGACCCCGAGCTGTTCGCCCAGCGCATCCTCACCGAGGCGCTGACGAACGTCGTCCGGCACGCCGGTGCCAGCGCCACCCGGGTGCTCGTCGAGCACGGGGCGGACGCGGTGACGGTGCAGGTCGCGGACACCGGACCGGCGTCGGGCCACCGCGCCTACCGGCACGGCTCCGGGCTCGGGACGGCGGGCATGCGCGAGCGCGCACGGATGCTGGGCGGGACCGTGGAGGCGGGACCGGTCGACGGCGGCTGGCGGGTGCACGCGCTGCTCCCCCGCCCGGGCGTGGCGGCCAGTGGGCTCCTCCTCCGCGAGGACGAGGGAGCCGTGTCGATCTCGTCCGCAACGACGACGCGACCGGCCCCCGGTGCCGCCTAACGTCACCGTCGGACGTTGTCGAGGAGGGCGAGGACGATGAGCGAAGCGACCGAACGACCGGAGCTGGTTCCCGCGGAGGGGTCGGGAACGAGCGCGTCGCAGCGGTGGCGTCCCGGCGCGGGCCCCGCCGGGAGACCGTCGCTGGGCTGGACCGAGATCGGGATCGGGATCGTCGCGTGGTTCGTGTTCTCGGTGGTCGCGTTCTTCGTGACCGGTCTGCCCGGCCCGCAGGGGCAGAACACGCTGCCGGTGCTGGCGTCGGGAGCGATCGCGTTCCTGCTGGCGGTGGCCGTCGCGCTGGTCGTGCGGGTGCGGTCGCCGGCCGCGGTCGGTCTGCGGTCGACGACGTGGCGGTGGCTGCTCGCGGGCGTCGGCGTCGGTGTGCTGGCGCGGGTGCTCGCGTTCGGGCTGATCCTCGGCTACATGGCGCTGACCGGCGACAACTCGAACCCGCAGGACTACCTGACCGGCACGGCGGCGGCCGGTGGGCTCCAGCTGGTGGGCCTGATGCTGCTCGGCGCCGTGCTGACGCCGATCGCCGAGGAGCTGTTCTTCCGCGGGGTGCTGTTCGGCGGGCTGCGCCGGTACGGGGTCGTCATCGCGGTGATCGTGAGCGCCCTGCTGTTCGGGATGGCACACGGGTTCAACGTCGTGCTGCCGGTCGCGGTCGTGCTCGGTGCGCTGAACGCCCTGCTCTACGAGCGCTCCGGCTCGATCTACCCGCCCATGATCGCGCACGGGGTGCACAACGCGCTCGGGTTCGCGCTGGCCGCGATCGTGCTGTCCTGACCGCGTCGCCGGGTCAGAGCTCGACGAGCTCGCGCGGGGCCGCTGTCAGCGGCTCCGCGCCGTCGTCGTGCACGACGAGCGTGTCCTCGATCCGGACACCGCCGAGCCCCTCCAGGTAGACGCCCGGTTCGACGGTCACGACCTGCCCGGCCGCGATCTCCCCCGTCCCGCGGGCGGACAGCCACGGCGGCTCGTGGATCTCCAGCCCGACGCCGTGCCCCAGCCCGTGCAGGAACTCCTCACCCCGCCCGGCCGCCACGACGACGTCGCGCGACGCGGCGTCCACGACGGTCACGTCGGTGCCCGGCCGCAGCGCGTCGCACCCGGCCCGCTGCGACCCGGCGACCAGCTCGTGCAGCTCGCGCTGCCACTCGACGGGCGGGCCGAGCACGAACGTGCGGGTCATGTCCGAGTGGTAGCCGCCGACGAGCGCGCCGAAGTCCAGCTTGACCAGGTCGCCGCGACGCAGCTGGGCGCCGGTCGGACGGTGGTGCGGGATCGCCGAGTTCGGGCCCGCGGCGAGGATCGTCTCGAACGCCGGGCCATGGGCGCCGAGCCGGCGCATCCGGTCCTCGAGGTCGAGTGCCACGTCGCGCTCGGTGCGCCCGACCGCGATGCCGCCGTCGGCGAGCAGGGCGGACAGTGCAGCGTCGGCGAGCTCGCAGGCCGCGCGCAGGGCCGCGACCTCGTCGTCGTCCTTGACCATCCGCAGGCGCCCGACCAGGCCGGGAGCGCGGCGGAGCAGGATCGGGCGACCCGACTCGCGGGCCAGCTCCTCCAGGCCGCTGTGCTGATCGACGGTCACGTGGTCGGACTCGAACCCGATCGCTCCGCCGACGCCGGTGTCGCCGACGAGCGCGGACGCGCTGGCGCGGTCGACGACGGTGCGCACGTCCGGCACCTCGTCCGCGGCCTGGGTGCGGTAGCGGCCGTCGGTGGCGAACACGTCGGCGTCCGGTCCGTCCGCGCCGACGACGAGCGCGGCGTTCGACCCGGTGAAGCCGGTCAGGTACCGGACGTTGACCAGGTCGGTGACCAGGAGGGCGTCGAGGCCGTCGGCGCGCAGCAGCGACCGGAGCGCGTCACGACGTTGCGCAGGGGGCATGCGACGAGCCTATGTCCGCTCCGAGGCGGCCGCGTCGCCCGTCATGCCGCACCCCGCCGCGCCACACCGTCCGTCCTGCCGCTCCGGGGTGGCCGCCCACCCGCACCTCTCCTCGGCGTGCCGCACCTCTCCTCGGCGTGTCGCACCGGTCGCGTCGGGTGCGACACGCCGAGACGGGGTGCGTGGACCGGCGTCCCGGCGTGCCCCGGGCGCGTCGACCGGTGTCGGCCCACACCAGCCGGGCCCGGCGCCACGCCTAGGCTGCGCGGTCATGAGTCTGTACTTCCGCCAGCTCCTGTCCGGCCGGGACTACGCCGTGGGTGACCAGGTGGCCACGCAGATGGTCAACTTCTCGTACCTGATCGGGGACCGGGAGTCCGGCGAGGCCGTCGTCGTGGACCCGGCGTACTCGCCGGACGAACTGCTGGCCGCCCTGGACGCCGACGGCATGCGGCTCACCGGAGTGCTCGCCACCCACCACCACCCGGACCACGTCGGCGGATCGATGATGGGCTTCGACCTGGTCGGGCTCGCCGAGCTGCTCGGCAAGAACCCGGTGCCGGTGCACGTCCAGCGCGACGAGTCGGACTGGGTGACGCGGGTGACCGGCCTGTCCGCGACCGACCTGACACCGCACGACCACGACGACGTCGTCGAGGTCGGCGCGCTGCGGATCCGGCTGCTGCACACGCCCGGCCACACGCCGGGAAGCCAGTGCTTCCTGTTCGACGGGCCGGACGGGCCGATGCTGGTCGCGGGCGACACGCTGTTCCTGCAGGGCTGCGGGCGGACCGACTTCCCGGGCGGCGACGTCGAGGCGATCTACCACAGCCTGCAGCAGCTCGCGTCGCTTCCGGGCAACCCGACCGTCTACCCCGGACACCGGTACTCGGACGCCCCGAGCGCGCCGCTGGACGACGTGCGGCGGACGAACATGGTGTTCCGCGCCGGGTCGGCCGAGCAGTTCAAGGCCGCGTTCGGCCGCTGACCGGGTGACGCCCGCCCTCGCAGGCGCCCTCGTCCTCGTCGAGGGCGAGAGCGACCGCGCCGCGCTGGTGGAGCTGGCGGGGCGGCGCGGCTCGCCGGGCGGTGCCCGGTCCGGCGGCGACGCGCTCGGCGGAGCCCCGTACGGAGGCATCGCCTCCGGCGGTGTCGCACTCGTCGTGATGTCCGGGTACACGAACGTCGCGCGCGAGCTGCGTCGCGCCGGGCCCGCGGACCGGGTGGCGGTGCTCTGCGACCGCGGCGCCGAGGCGTTCGTGGCCCGTGCCGTGTCCCGCGTGGGCGTCGAGGCGGGGATCTTCGTCTGCGACGAGGACCTGGAGGACGAGCTGATCCGCGCGCTCGGCACGGACGCCGTGCTCGCGATCGTCGACGCGGAAGGTGAGCGGGACTCGCTGCGGCGACTGCAGAACCAACCCGCGCACCGTCACGGCGACCTGCGCTCGCAGCTGCGCCGCTTCCTGGGCAGCAAGGCCGGTCGCAAGGAGCGCTATGCCCCACTGCTGGCCGCCGCGCTCCCGCTCGACGGGGTGCCGGGCCCGCTGGCCGACGCCCTGGACCACGTGGGTCTCTAGTGCCGTGTCGCGCAACGTTGGTGCCGGAATCGGCGGATCCAGGCGTTCGCAGGCAAGGCGCCGCCCGCAGCTCATACCGGGCGTCTTCGCAAGGGCGGCAACGCCGCCTGCGCGCGCCTGGGCCTCCGAGATCGGTGCCGAACGTTTCGCGATGCGGCACTAGCCGGTCAGCGCCGCGTAGGCCCGCTCCAGCAGCTCCGGCTCCGGACCCTCGAGGCGACCGGGGTTCGCCAGCCCGTCGAGGACGACGAACCGCAGCATCCCGACGCGGGACTTCTTGTCCCCCTGCATGGTCGTCACCAGCTCGGGTAGCACGCCGGGCTCGTAGGAGACCGGGAGGCCGACGCTCTCGAGCACCGTCCGGTGCCGGTCCGCGGTGGCGTCGTCCAGGCGCCCGGCGACCCGCGCCAGCTCCGCGGCGAACACCAGTCCGACGCTGACCGCGTTCCCGTGCCGCCACCGGTAGCCCTCGCGGCGCTCGACGGCGTGCCCCAGCGTGTGGCCGTAGTTCAGGATCTCGCGCAGGTGCGACTCGCGCAGGTCGGCGCCGACCACCTCGGCCTTCACCCGGATCGAGCGCTCGACGAGCTCGGCCAGCACCGCGCCACCGGGCTCCAGGGCTCCGTCCGGGTCGGCCTCGACGAGCTCCAGGATCCGCGGGTCGGCGATGAAGCCGGTCTTGAGGATCTCCGCCGACCCCGCGACGAGCTCGGACCGCGGCAGCGTGCGCAACGTGTCCAGGTCCACGAGCACGGCCGAGGGCTCGTGGAACGCACCGACCAGGTTCTTGCCCGCGGCGGTGTTGATCCCGGTCTTGCCACCGACCGCGGCGTCCACCATGGCCAGCAGCGTGGTCGGGACGTGCACCACCGGTACGCCGCGCATCCAGGACGCCGCGACGAACCCCGCCAGGTCGGTGACCGCTCCCCCGCCGAACCCGACGACGACGTCGGAGCGGGTGAGCCCGGCGTCGGCACACGCCTGCCAGCAGGCCGCCAGGCTGTCCAGCGACTTGCCGTCCTCCGCGTCCGGCACCTCGTGGAGGAGGGCCCGCACGCCGGCGGCGTCCAGGTGCCGCGCCGCGGCGGCGGCCGGGCCGGCGAGCGTCGGCGGGTGCAGGACCAGCACGGTCCGGGCACCGAGGTCCTTCACCGTCGCGGGCAGCCGCGACGCGACCCCCGGCCCGATCCGGACCGGGTACGGGCGCTCGGCCGCGACCTCGACCGTGACCTCGTCCGCCGCCCTGCCGACGATCTCGTCGGCGCCGACCCCGGTCATCGCCCGTCCTCCCCGGCCCGGGCCGTACTCCCGGGCCCCGCTTCGCTGTCGATCCGCGGTTCGATCCCTGCCCGCGGCTCGCGCTCGGCCCGCGGCGGCGCGCCCCCGCTCCGCAGCTCGTCCTCGCCCCGCGGCTCGCCCCCTGCCGGCGGCGGCCCGTCGGACATTGGCCCGTCGGACAGCGGCCCGTCCGTCACCCGCCGCTCACCGAAGCCCGGCGTCGGGAGAGGCGCGCTCTCCCGCGGCGTCGGGCGGTCGTGGGGGTCCTCCGCGTCGTGCCGGGCAGGCGCCACGTCCAGGGGCGTCTCCCCCAGCTCGGTCAGGACGAGCGCGACCACCTGGTTCGGGCTCCGCCGCGACGTGTCCACCCGCACCGTGGCGACCTCCCGGTAGAGCGGTGCGCGCGCGGCCAGCAGCGACCGGAACGTCGCCCGCGGGTTCACCCCGGCCAGCAGCGGGCGGGCGGTGGACATACCGGTGCGCCGCATCCCGTCGGTGAGGTCGACGTCGAGAGCGACGACCCGGTGCTCCCGCAGCAGCGCACGCGTCGCGTCGGCCAGCACTGCGCCGCCGCCGAGCGCGAGCACACCGTGCCCCGCGTCCAGCGCCTCGGCGATCACCTCGCGTTCGAGCAGCCGGAACGCGTCCTCGCCGTCGGTCGTGAACATGTCCGAGATCGTGCGACCGATCCGGTCCTCGATCAGTGCGTCGGTGTCGGCGAACGCGACGCCGAGCTTGCGCGCCAACAGCTTCCCGATCGTCGACTTGCCCGACCCCGGCGGTCCGACCACGACCAGATCCGGCGCCCCGCTCATCGCGCGACCTCGCTCGGATCCGTTTCCTCGCGCGCGCTCGGTCGACGGGTCATCGGGGCGTCTCCGCGAGACCGCGCCGGTAGGTCTCCACATAGGACGCCGCGTTGCGGCGCGTCTCCTCGAGCGAGTCCCCGCCGAACTTGTCCAGCGCGGCCTGGGCCAGCACGAGCGCGGTCACCGACTCGACCACGACGCCCGCCCGCGGCACCGCGCACGCGTCCGAGCGCTGGTGGATCGCGGTGGCCTCCTCGCCGGTAGCGGTGTCGATCGTGCGCAGCGCTCGCGGCACCGTGGAGATCGGCTTCATCGCGACCCGGACCCGCACCGGCTCGCCGTTGGTCATGCCCCCCTCGAGCCCGCCGGCGCGGTTGGACAGCCGCTTCACCGGATCGCCGGGGATCATCTCGTCGTGCGCGGCGCTGCCCCGCCGGTGCGCCGTGCGGAACCCGTCGCCGATCTCGACGCCCTTCATGGCCTGGATTCCCATCAGCGCACCGGACAGCAGGGCGTCCAGGCGGCGGTCGGCCTGCACGTACGACCCGACACCGACCGGCATCCCGTAGGCGATCACCTCGATCACGCCACCGAGCGTGTCCCCGTCGTCGTGCGCAGCGTCGATCTCCGCGACCATCCGGGCCGATGTCTCGGCGGAGAACGCGCGGACCGGGTCCGCGTCGACCGCCCCGAGGTCGTCGGGGCCGGGCACCGGGTCGCCGTCCGGCGCGTCCACGGCGCCGATGCCGACCACGTGCGACACGATCCGGACCCCGAACGCCTGCTCCAGGAAGCGCTTCGCGACGGTGCCGAGCACCACCCGGGACGCCGTCTCGCGCGCGCTGGCGCGCTCCAGGACGGGGCGGGCGTCGTCGAAACCGAACTTCGTCATGCCGGCGAGGTCGGCGTGCCCCGGACGCGGACGGGTGAGCGGCGCGTTGCGCGCCCGGTTCGCGATCAGGTCGGGGTCGACCGGGTCGGCGGCCATCACCGTCTCCCACTTCGGCCACTCGGTGTTCGCGATCCGCACCGCGACCGGTCCGCCCTGGGTGAGCCCGTGCCGGACACCGCCGATCACCTCGAGCTCGTCCGCCTCGAACGACATCCGCGGGCTGCGACCGTGCCCGAGCTTGCGCCGCTCCAGCTCCGCCGACATGTCGCCGGTGGTCACCCCGACGCCGGCCACCATGCCCTCCAGCACGGCGACGAGGGCGGGTCCGTGCGATTCCCCCGCGGTGATCCATCGAAGCACGGCCGTCATCCTCTCACCCGGCCGCTGCGGGTCCCCGTCGTGCCGCTCACATCCGTCACGTGCCCTCACGAGACCACCGCTCCGGCCGCGGTGACCGTCCACGCCGCGCCGAGCAGCGCCGGTCCGTGAGGCAGCGCGGTACCCCGGCCTGCTCGTCCCAGCGCCACCGCCGCACCGGCCAGGCCCGCCGCCAGTACCGCCGCGAGGGCCACGCCGACCGGCAACGCCGGCCACGACGTCCCGGCCAGCGCGGCGCCGACGGCCGCGGCCAGTTTGACGTCGCCACCGCCCACCGCGGACGGCGCGGCGAGCCGGACGGCGGCGTGCACGGCCCACAGCACGACCGCTCCGATCGCTCCGCGCAGCACCGCGGTGCCGCCCAGCGGAACCAGCAGGGCCAGCACCAGCAGGACCGCGGGCAACGTGAGCGCGTCCGGCAGCCGCCGCACCGCGACGTCGACGGCCGACCCCGCGACCGCGAGCCAGCCCAGCCCGAGCAGCAACGCCATGGCGGCACCGGCGACCATGCCCGCGGCCCACGCCGCGATGACCACGCCCCACAGCAGTCCGACCCCGATCTCGCACCACGGCGCCGGGATCCGCGCCCCACGGCGGAGGCGGCCCAGCCACCGCCGCGTCAGCGCGCCGACCACGAGACCGACGATCGTGACGAGCACGGTCGCGGTGGCGGCGAGTGGGAGCGGCATGCGTCGATCGTGCGCCGGCACGGAGCTCGCGGCGGTACCGATCGCTCCGCTGTGGACGGACCGGCCGGGTTGGGGACGGCCGCCACGCATCCGGCCCAGAGGCGCTCGAACCGTCGGGGGCACGTGGTAGCCGCGCCGGTGGCCCGGCCCCGAGGTCGTCCTGTCCTCTGTTCACGTCCGCGCCGCACCTCCGTACTGCATCCGTGTCAGTGCTGGTCCGGGTGGTGATGCGCCGAGGTGAGCAGAGCAAAGCCTCGCCGGGGAGGAGTCCACGGACCGGCCGCGACGCCGGCGAGCCTGCCGGGGCGCGCGTGGCGGACGGGATGCGGCGGAGGAGGATCGACCGTCGTGCCAGACCAGCGTCCGCCCGACCGAGCGTCGCCCCGGATGATCCGCGCCGACGTCGACCACGGGGTCGCCGAGCTGATCCGCGACCCGGACCGGCCGCAGAGCTGGACCCTGCTGCTGGACGGGACGGCGCAGTCGCACGTCGACCTCGACGACCCGGAACACCTGGAGTTCGAGTACGTCCGGCGGATCGCGCACGTCGCGGACCTGGCCGCGGACGCCGGGCAGCCGGTCCGGGCGCTGCACCTCGGCGGTGGCGCGTGGACACTCGCGCGCTACCTCGCGGCGACCCGGCCGGGATCGACACAGCTCGTGGTCGAGATGGACGCGGCGCTGGTCGAGCTGGTGGCTCACCGGCTTCCGGGGCCAGGGCCCGACGACGGGCTCGACATACGGGCCGGCGAGGCGCGGGCGACGCTGGACGAGCTGCCGGCGGGCGCCTACGACCTCGTCGTGCTCGACGCGTTCTCCGGTGCCCGGACACCGGCGCAGGTGACCACCGCCGAGTTCCTGGCCGGGGTGCGACGCGTGCTGGCACCCGGCGGGACGTACGTCGCCAACCTCGCCGACGGCGACCCGTTCCCGTTCCTGCCCGGCCAGATCGCGACGGCGGCCGCGATCTTCACGCACCTCGCGATCGTCGCGTCACCTGAGGTGCTGCGCGGGCGCCGGTTCGGCAACGTGGTGCTGGCCGGACGCGGGCCGGCGCCGGGCCCGCTGCCGATCCCGGCGCTGACCCGGCGCGCGGCGGCCGACCCGTTCCCCGCGCGCGTGCTCGACGACGACCGGACGCGCGCGCTGGCCGGGGACGCGGCCGTCGTCACCGACCGCACCGCGTCCCCGTCGCCGAAGCCGCCGGCCGGGTTCTGGGGGCAGTAGCCGCTACCCGAGGGACGGGTCGACCAGCACCTTCATCTTGTGCCCTGCGTGCAGCGCGTCGAAGCCCTCCTGCACGACGTCCGCCATCGCGATCTTCTCCATCCAGCCCGTGGTGTCGTAGTGCCCGCGGGACATCAGCTCGATCACGGCGCGGTAGTCGTCGCCGGTGTAGCAGAGCGAGCCCTGGATCCGGGACTCGGCCAGCACGAGCGAGAGCAGGGTGACCTCGAGCGGCTTCTCGTAGATCGCGACGCTGACCAGCGGCTTACCGGCCCCCACCGTCGCGACGGCGGTGTCGATGGCCGCTTGCACCCCGGCCGCGTCGTAGGCGGCGTCCGCGCCTTTCCCTCCGGTCGCGTCCTTGACGGACTCCGGCACGTCGACCGACGTCGGGTCGAGCGTCGTGGCACCGAGCTTCTCGATCGCGGCCCGCCGCGTCGGGGACGGCTCGACGACGAACACCGACTCCACGCCGGTGCCCTTCAACGCGTGCCACAGACCGATCCCGATCGGCCCGGCTCCGAACACGACCGCGGTGTCCCCGCCGCGCACCTGACCGAGCTTCGCCGCATGGAAGGCGACGGCCATCGGCTCGACGAGCGCACCCATCTCCAGCGAGACCGAGTCGGGCAGCTTGTGCAGCATCGTCGCCGGAACGACCGTGTACTCGGCCATGCCGCCGTCGTGCATGAGGCCGTGGAAGCCGATCGACGAGCAGGCGTTGTAGCGCCCGGAGCCGCACCGGTCGCACTGGCCGCAGGTGTAGAGCGGCTCCACCGCGACCCGGTCGCCCTCGGCCACCGACGTCACTCCCGACCCGACCTCGACGACCGTGCCGGAGAACTCGTGGCCCAATGTCAGCGGCAGCTCCCGGCCGGTCAGCGGGTGCGGCGCCCCGTCCGGGATGAAGATCGGCCCGGCGAAGTACTCGTGCAGGTCCGAGCCGCAGATCCCGTTGTAGCCGACCTGCAGCGTGACCTGTCCGGCCCCGACCTGCGGCTCCGCGACGTCGGTGACCCGCAGGTCCCCGCGACCGTGGTAGACGACCGCTCGCATGGCCCACCTCTCCCGTGACGACGACGTTGTCCCGCGGTCCGGTCTAGCAGTGACACACGTCGCACAGAAGGGTTGCCCGCGGGTTGCGACCCGCGCGGGGTCAGAACGCGCCGGCCTCCTGGGCCCTGGCGACGTTCGCCTGGTGCTCGGGGTAGGTCACGGCGAAGCAGGACGCGCCCTCGGTCGTGCACCGCACGAAGAAGAACCACGGTCCGGGCGCCGGCTGCAGCGCCGCGGCGATCGCGCCGTCGGACACGGAGCTGACCGGCGTCGGCGGCAGCCCGACGTTGAGGTAGCTGTTGTACGGCCCTGGCGCGCCGCGTGCCTCCGCGGTCGTGCGCAGGGCCTGCACGTCGAGCGGGTAGTTGACGGTCGAGTCCAGCTCGAGACGCTGGTTCGCGCCGAGTCGGTTCGTGATCACCCGGGCCACCCGCGGCATGTCCGGCGCGATCGCCTCGCGCTCGACGAGGGACGCTCGGATCAGGGCCTCGTACGACGACGCGTCGCGCCCCAGCCCAGCGCGTCGCAGGCGCGGTTCGGACGACGCCAGGACGCTGCGCAGCACCTGCAGCGGCGGCTGGGTCGGGTCGATGTCGTACGTGCCGGGCGCGACGAGCCCCTCCAACCGCCGCACCGGAGCGGCCTTCGCCACGCCCGTGCGGGCCCACTCCGGGACGCCGAGCGCGGCCAGGTCGCTCTCGGCCATCACCTTCCGCAGCTCGTCGGCGGGGACGCAGTGACGGTCGTCGTCCTCCCCGACGCAGGTCGCGGTCGAGATCTGGCTGAGGACGCCCGGCGTGACGGTGCCGTTCGGGGCCTTCGTGTCGTCGAGCTGGACACCACCCTTGACGTCCATGAACCCGACCCGCGCGTCCGGTTCGACGAGCGCCTCCGCGGCGGACTCGCCGGACATCCGGTCGCGCAGCTGGTAGTAGCCGGGCTGGACGCGCTGGATCTCCGGCACGTCCTCGGCGGCCCCGACGAACGCGGCGCGGCTGGCCACCACCCCGCGGGCGACGAGCATGTCGCCGATCGCCCTCGTCGAGTCGCCGCGCTCCACCCGGACGACGACGGTGCCGTTCCCGTCGCCCGGGTAGTCGTCCGGCCCGAGCACGATCAGGGCCGACGCCACCAGCGCGGCGCCGAAGACCAGCGCCGTGGCCAGCAGGAGCAGCCGCCGTCGCCGTTGGGACTCGGCGGCAGTGGACCGCGCGTTCACCGGGGGGACCACCGGGCCGGTACGCCGGGGCCGGCGATCGTCACGTCCACGCCGGGTCCGGTCACGCGTTCGAGGGTAGCCGCCACCCCCGGTCCCGAGAGACCGCTCCCCGTGAGTCGATCATGGCCGGGCATGGGGTAGGAGGGTTCAGTGGCCGCGTGCGGCGTCCAGCCAGCCCTGCAGGATCGCGACGGCGGCGGCCTGGTCGACGACGGCGCGTTGCTTGCGTCCGCGCACGCCGCGCCCGGCGAGCTGGCGGGTCGCGACGACGGTCGTCATCCGCTCGTCGGTCAGCTCGACCGGCACGTCGAGCACCCCGCGCAGGGCGTCCGCGAACTCCTGCGCGGCCTGCGCGGCCGGGCCGTCCTCGCCGCGCAGGTTCCGCGGCAGACCGAGGACCACACCGACGGCGAGGTGCTCGTCGACGAGAGCGGCGATCCGCCGGACGTCGGTGCCGCCGGAGGCGTCCCGGGGCACCGTCTCGAGCGGCGTCGCCAGGATCCCGTCCGGGTCGCACACGGCCACCCCGACCCGCACCGCGCCGACGTCGATCCCCAGCCGGCGCCCGCGCGTCCACGTCACCTGTCCTCGCACAGGATGTGGTGGCCTCGCACACGCCCGGGAGCGTGCGAGGGCACCGGAACGTGTGCGAGCACGCGACAGGTCACCCGCGGATCGCCTCGCGCAGCTTCCGGATGGCCGCGTCCACTCCGGACGGGTCGGTCCCGCCGCCCTGGGCCAGGTCCGGCTTCCCGCCACCCCGACCGCCGACGGCCTCGGCGAACTCCGGGATCAGCTTGCCTGCGGCCAGGCCGTCGTCCCGGGCGGCGGCCGTCGTCGCGACGACGAACGCGACCTTCCCGGCCGCCCCGTCCACAGCGAACAGCGCGACCACCCCCGGCACCGAGCCGAGCTTGCCGCGCACGTCGGAGGCCAGCGTCCGCAGGTCGTTGCCGGTGACGCCGTCCGGCGCGGTGACCGCGACGAGCTTCGTGCCGTCCAGGTCCTCGGCCGCCTCGGCGAGCGACCCGGCCGAGGCGAGCACGGCGTCGGCGCGGTGCTTCTCCAGGTCCCGCTCGGCCGTGCGCAGCCGCTCGACCAGCGACTGGACGCGGTCCGGCAGCTCCTCCGGCCGGGCCTTGAGTTGGTCGGCGAGCTGGTTGACCAGCAGGTGTTCGGTGGTGGCGTGCTGGAACGCGTCGAGACCGACCAGGGCCTCCACCCGTCGCACACCGGAGCCGATCGATGCCTCGGACAGGATCCGGACCAGGCCGAGCTCGCCGCTGCGGCGCACGTGTGTGCCGCCGCAGAGCTCGCGCGAGTAGTCGCCCATGTCCACGACGCGGACGCGGTCGCCGTACTTCTCGCCGAACAGCATCATCGCGCCCAGCTTGCGGGCCTCGTCCATCGTCGTCTCGTACGTCTGCACCTCCCGGTCGGACTGCAGGACCGAGTTGACCTCCTCCTCGATCTCGGTCAGCGCGGCCGGGGGCACGGCACCGGTCGGCGAGGTGAAGTCGAACCGCAGGCGGCCGGGAGCGTTGAGCGAACCGGCCTGGGCGGCGGCGCTGCCCAGCGCCCCGCGCACGCCGGCGTGCACCAGATGCGTGGCCGTGTGGGCACGGGAGATGGCGGCACGACGGGCGGGGTCGACGGCGGCGACCACCTCGGCGTCCAACGTCACCGTCCCGTTCGCCACCACGCCACGGTGCACCCGCAGCCCGGCGACCGGGGACTGGACGTCGTCGACGCGCACGACGAACGAGCCGCCGGTGATCGTCCCGGTGTCGGCCTGCTGGCCACCGGCCTCGGCGTAGAACGGCGTGCGGTCCAGCAGCACCTCGACGGAGTCGCCCTCGGACGCGGCGGGCGCGGTGGCGCCGTCGCGGAGCAGCCCGACGATCCGGGCCTCGGACTGCAGCGACTGGTAGCCGAGGAAGTCGGTGGCCCCGTGCGTGTCCAGCACCGCGCGGTAGATCGAGGCGTCGACGAAGCCGACCTTGCGCTCGGCGGCGTCGGCCTTGGCCCGGGAACGCTGCTCGTTCATCAGCGTCGTGAACCGCTCCCGGTCCACCGACAGCCCGGCCTCCTCGGCCATCTCCAGCGTCAGGTCGATCGGGAAGCCGTATGTGTCGTGCAGCTGGAACGCCTTGTCGCCGGGCAGCGTCGAGCCACCGCCCCGCCTGGTGTCCTGCACCGCGGTCTCGAAGATCTTCTCGCCGGCCGTGAGCGTGGCCAGGAACGTGTCCTCCTCGGCCCGGATGACAGCCGAGATGCGCTCGAAGTCGGTTGCGAGCTCCGGGTAGGTGGGCGACATCGCGTCGCGCACCACGGTGGCGAACCGCTCCAGGCACGGGCCGGTCACACCGAGCAGGCGCGCCGAGCGCACGATCCGGCGCAGCAGCCGTCGCAGCACGTAGCCGCGGCCCTCGTTGCCGGGCGTCACGCCGTCCCCGATGATCATCACCGACGAGCGGGCGTGGTCGGCGATGACGCGGAACCGGACGTCGTCCTCCTCGCCATCGCCGTACCGCTTGCCGGACAGCTCCTCCGCGGCGGCGATCACCGGCCGGACCAGGTCGGTCTCGTAGACGTTGTCCACGCCCTGCAGCAGGAACGCGACCCGCTCGACGCCCATGCCGGTGTCGATGTTCTTGTGCGGCAGCTCGCCGATCGGCGGGTGCCCCTTCTTCGGAGACAGCTCGCCGCGCTCGTCCTGCATGAAGACGAGGTTCCAGATCTCGAGGTAGCGGTCCTCGTTCGCGATCGGGCCGCCCTCGACGCCGTAGCGCGGCCCGAGGTCGTAGAAGATCTCCGAGCAGGGGCCCCCGGGACCGGGTACGCCCATGTCCCAGTAGTTGTCCGTGCCGTCCCGGCGCTGGATGCGCTCCGGCGGGAGCCCGGTGATCTCCTGCCAGAGCGCGAACGCCTCGTCGTCGGTCTCGTAGACCGTCGGCCAGAGCCGGTCCGGGTCGAACCCGTAGCCGCCGTCGGAGACGGAGTTCGTGCACAGCGACCAGGCCAGCTCGATGGCGCCGCGCTTGAAGTAGTCGCCGAACGAGAAGTTCCCGGCCATCTGGAAGAACGTCGCGTGCCGGGTGGTCTTGCCGACCTCGTCGATGTCCGGGGTGCGCACGCACTTCTGGATCGACGTGGCGCGCGGGTACGGCGCCGGGACGTCACCGAGGAAGTACGGCTTGAACTGCACCATGCCCGCGTTGACGAACAGCAGCTGCGGGTCGTCGAGGATCAGCGAGGCGCTGGGCACCGGGGTGTGGCCGGCGTTCTCGAAGTGGGCCGTGAAACGGCGGACGATCTCGTGGGTCTGCACCGGAGGACTCTCGTGACGGGTACGGCGACGGGCCGGCCTTGCGGCCAGGCGGTCACCCTACGGCGGCTGACCTGCGCCCGATCGAGCGGGCGCCGATCAATCACCCTCCACGGTACCCGCGCGGGTCCACCGGATTCAGACCGCGACGGCGACCGGCTCGTCGACCCGCTGGGCGGGGATCATCGGCGCGACGGCGATGTGCGGCATCGGCGCCAGCCGGCGGGCCGCACGAGCGGGACGGGCCCGGCGCACCGAGAGCCGGACCGGCGCCGCGGGGGCGGACGGGACGGCGGGCACCTCGGCGACGACCTCGCGTCGCACGGCACGGTCCGCGAGCTCGCGGCGCAGCCGCTGCAGCGCACGGTGCTGGGCCACTCGCACGGCACCCGGCGTCGACCCGATGGCCTCCGCGGTCTCCTCGGCCGTCAGCCCGACGGCGATGCGCAGCGTCAGGATCTCCACCTGGCGGGAACCCAGCACGCCCAGCAGGTCGCCGAGCCGCTCGTTGCGCTCGGCCTCGAGGACGAGCTGCTCCGGCCCCTGCTCGGCGCTGGTGCGCTCCGGGAGCTCCTCGACGGCGTCGCAGCGGTTGCGCGCGATGGCCCGGAACGCGTCGGCGATCTTGTGGCGGGCGATCCCGAACACGAACGCGCGGAACGAGACACCGGCGAAGCGGTAGTCCGGCAGCACGGCCAGGACGGCCATGCACACGTCCTGGGCGACGTCGTCGGCCGAGCCCATGGTCGTCTCGCGGCGGCCGAGGCGGGCCCGGCAGAAGCGCTGCACCTGCGGCTGGATCCGGCTGAGCAGCTGGGCCGTGGCCCGCGGGTCCCCTGCGACGGCGGCGCGCAGCAGCTCGGGCGGGAGCATGTCGTCCTCGCGGGCGCGGTCGGTGGTCTCCGTGACGTCGGTGGTGTCGACCGTGCCCTCGACGACGACCGGGGTCTCCGCACCGTCCACCACGTTCTCCCCGTCCACGAGCAGCATGTCCCTGCACCCCTCCGGCACGGGTCGCCGCGCCGTTCTCCGGCATCACCGAGTACGCCCCGTGACCACACGGGGCGTCGGTGACGCCAATCGGTGTCCTCAGAGCGGGGCGATCTGGGGTCGCTCCGCCTCCGGTCGCGGGGTCCTCCCGCGGCCCGCCGGCCCCGGCCGCGGCCCGGTGGCTCCGGGTCGCCGACCGCCGGTCGGTGTGGGGATAACCCTGGTGGGCGGCGGCCGGAGGGTCAATGCAGATGCTCAATTCTCGGTATGCCGAACGGTGCAGCCCCAGACACCCACCCGACTTATGCCGTCGATCGAGGGCGACCGCATCGGGTGATCACCACGAGTGATGACGTGACCTGAACGGAGCAGGGTCGTTGGGACGGTGACGTCCCGTGCAGCCCACCGGAGGACCGACCCGTGCGCATCCCCCGCTCCGCCCGCCCGCGCCGCGTCGCACTGGCGCTGCTCGCCGCGGGTCTCGCGACCGCGGCGGCGGTGACGGCGGTGCCCGCCGTCGCGGACGTGCCGGGCCTGCCGGACGACGGCGGTCTCACCGAGGAGGCGGCGACGGCACTGGTGCCCGCGGTGCGGGACGCCGCAGGTACCGCGCTGGCCGGGATCTGGTTCGCCCCGGACACCTCGGAGTCCCCGAGCGGGTCGTCCGGCGACGCGCGCGGCAGGCTCATGGTCGGCACCTGGGAACCCGTGCTCGCACCCGTGCTGTCCGGGCTCGGCGCGACACCGGTCGTGCGGGAGGGCCCGCGCCGGGACCCGGAGGGGGCGCTGCGGCTGCTGACCGAGCGCACGGCGGACGGGATGCCACCGTCGATCGCCGACTTCGGCGTGGACGAGGTCGACCAGACGCTCGTCGTCACGGTCGTCGGGCACCCGCTGCTCGGCACGCTGCTCGACGGCCTCGACCCGTCGGTGCTGCGGATCCGGTCCACGCCGACCGCGCCACGCCTGCAGGCCGCGATCGGCGGGGGCGACACGATCACCGACGGGACGAAGCGCTGCACGGTCGGGTTCACCGCCACCGACGGGCGCGCCGACTGGCTGGTCACCGCCGGGCACTGCACCCGCGGCTCCGCGGACTGGGTGTCCGGGCCAGAGTCGGTCGACGTCGGCGGCGGCGCACGGACGGCCGACAACGGGCCGGACGCGGGCGCCATCCCGGTCGCGGGCGGCTGGACCGCCGTCCCGACGGCGGGTGGCGTGCCGGTGCGGGGGTCCCGGGTCGCGCCGGTCGGCGCCCCGGTCTGCCTGTTCGGTTCGACGTCCGGGCGCAGCTGCGGCCCGATCGCGCGGCAGAACGTCGTCGTGAACTTCGGCGGTCAGCAGCAGTCCGGGCTCAGCGCCGCGAACCTGTGCGCCCGCGAGGGCGACTCCGGAGGCCCGTACGTCACCGACGACGGCCAGGCGCAGGGCGTGCACACCGGCGCAGGCGGGCCGGACGGCTGCACGGCGTACTTCACGCCGGTCGGGACGGCGATGGGGTCGCTCGGCCTGACGCTGCGGACCGGCTGAGCCGCCCCTCGGCCCATGATCGGTGGAACCGGCAGCAACGCGCCACCAGTGGCGCACCTCGACCAGTTCCGCCGATCATCGGCCGGGGGCCGGCACCGACCCGGGTTCAGCGGCCGCGCACGGCCCGTCGCAGCTTCGGGACCCGTTCGGCGAGCGTGCGCTCGGCCCCGTGCGTGCCGGGCTCGTAGTAGTCGCGCCCGACCAGGTCGTCCGGCGGGTACTGCTGGGTGAGCACGCCGTCCGGGTCGTCGTGCGGGTACCGGTAGCCGACGGCGTTGCCGAGCTTCTGCGCGCCGGCGTAGTGCCCGTCGCGCAGGTGCGCCGGCACCGCCCCGACGGCACCCGATCGCACGTCGGACATCGCCGCGTCGATGGCGGTGATCACCGAGTTGGACTTCGGCGCCGTCGCCAGGTGCAGCGTCACCTGGGCCAGCGCCAGCCGCGCCTCCGGCATCCCGACGAGCTGGACGACCTGCGCGGCGGCGGTGGCCGCGGGCAGCGCCGTCGGGTCGGCCAGCCCGATGTCCTCGCTGGCGTGGATCATCAGCCGCCGCGCGATGAACCGCGGGTCCTCCCCCGCGACGATCATGCGGGCCAGGTAGTGCATCGCCGCGTCCGGGTCGGAGCCGCGGATCGACTTGATGAACGCGCTGATCACGTCGTAGTGCTGGTCGCCCGCCCGGTCGTAGCGCACGGCGACCTCGGTCACGGCACGCTCGACGGCCTCCAGATCCACCGTGTCTCCGCCATCGGCGACCACCCCGTCGGCGGCCGCCTCCAGCGCCGTGAGCGCCCGCCGCGCGTCGCCGGCGGACAGCCGCACGAGCGCGTCCTCGCCGTCCTCGGCGAGCGTCACGGCGCCGCCCAGCCCCCGCTCCGAGGCGACGGCCCGGCGCAGGAGCTCGCGGACGTCGTCGGGCTCGAGGGACTGGAGCCCGAGCACGAGCGAGCGCGACAGCAGCGGTGACACGACCGAGAACGACGGGTTCTCCGTGGTCGCGGCGACGAGCAGCACGACCCGGTCCTCGACGGCGCCGAGCAGCGCGTCCTGCTGGGTCTTGGAGAAGCGGTGCACCTCGTCGATGAACAGGACCGTGGGTGTGCCGCTGCGGTCGCGGCGCACCCGGGCCTCGTCGATCACCGCGCGGAGCTCCTTGACGCCCGCCGACAGCGCCGACAGCGCGACGAACCGCCTGCCGCCCCCTCCGGCGCCCGCCATCAGCCGGGCGAGCGTCGTCTTCCCGGTGCCCGGCGGGCCGTGCAGCAGCACGGACGCGGGCGCACCGCCCTCGAGCAGCCGTCGCAGCGGGGCCCCGCTGCGCAGCAGCTCCCGCTGCCCGACGACCTCGTCCAGGCTGCGCGGCCGCATCCGGACCGCGAGCGGGGCGCCCGGGGCGGGTGCGTCACCGGCGCCGGCGTCGTCGTCGCCGGCCGGGGGGTCGATGTCGAACAGGCCGTCGGTGCTCATCGTGCGTCCAGCCTGCCACTTCTCCGGTGCCGCCCTCGGACGGCACCGGAGGAGCTCACTGGTGCAGCTCGCCCACCAAGCGCGGCGTGTGCACCTGCCCGGGCGCCTCCCAGTGCCGCAGCTCTGCGTAGGTGACGACGGAGACGCCGACCCCGACCAGGCTGAGCGGCACCAGCAGGATCTGCAGGACGATCGAGCCGATGCCGGACAGCACGGTGCCGTCACCGGTTCCGAAGATCGCTCCGACCAGGAACGTGAACACGAAGTAGTAGATCGTGGCCGCGACGCCGTAGAGCAGCAGTCGCCCGACCGTCGGCCAGAACCGGCGGTTGAACAGCGAGAAGCACCGGTCGATGCCACCGCGCTCGTACATGATCACGCCGACCAGCGTCGCGCCGAACACCAGGCTGAGGTACACGCCGGGCAGGATCAGCAGGATGAAGCCGACGAACGTCATGATGCCGGCGAGGATGCCCCACCCGAGCAGCGGCAACGCCCGGCCCGCGCCGAACCGGAACGCCTCGGCCAGCGTGACCTGCTGACCGGCGGCGTCGTGCGTGACGTAGTAGATCGACACGCCCTGCGCGATCAGCACTCCGGCGACGATCAGGACGGCCGCGATCACGCCGAGCACGATGATCAGCGCGATGCTCTGTGTCAGTACACCGATCAGGGTGAGCAGCCCGCCGAGGATCACGGCCGGGACGTACGACGCCAGGTGGATCAACAGCAGCGGCTGCCAGCTGCGCGTGAACACCCCCAGTCCCTTGCGCATCCACTGGTCGAAGTCCGTGGCGACCAGCGGGTCGGCCGGGTCGATGTAGGCGCCGGGCTGGTCCGGCGCCGGGTAGGCCGCGTAGCCGCCGTAGGCCTGGCCCTGCGGGTATCCGCCCTGCTGGGGATACCCCTGCTGCTGGGGGTACCCCTGCTGCTGCGGATACCCCGGCTGCTGCGGATACGGCTGCTGCTGCGGATACCCCGGCTGCGGATAGGGCTGCTGCCCGGGCGGCGGGTAGCCACCCTGGCCGGGCTGCTGCGGCGCTCCCCCGTACGGCTGCCCCTGATCGTCGGGCCCCCGCTGCGGGTCATTACCGCCGGGAGGAGGCGGATAACTCGTCATGCGCGCGGACAATAGCGCCGCAACCGGAAGGACTGCGACGACGTTCTCTCCCGGGACCGAATCGTGATCGTCGCCGTAACCGTGCGCATCCGGAACGCAACCGGCACGACACACGCGGTGACGAGCGGGCAACCCCGCTGCGGCACACTCGTCGCGCATGGACCTCGTCACCCGCACGTCCTGCCCCCACTGTGGACGGCCGCGCACGGCCGACGACGCCCGCGGCCTGGACTGGAGCAGCACCCACACCCCGGACGGCGTCGGGTTCTTGTGCGGCCCGTGCACCCGGGACCGCCTGACCGAGATCGAGTGCGGCCTCGTGGACACCTGACCGGGCCGACGGCGACCGTTCCCGACGGGACGTAAGGTCGCCGTCGTGCGGGAGATCCTGGAACTGCTGGAACGGGACGCCACGCTGTCCCACGACACCATCGCGACGATGGTCGGCCTGTCCGTGGAGGACGTCGACGCCGCGGTGGCGGAGTGGACGCGCACCGGTGTCATCCGCCGGCACAAGGCGGTCGTGAACTGGGCGGCGTACGACCGGGCGGTCGACGAGGACGGCAGGCGCGGCGACAGCGAGGTGACGGCGTTCATCGACGTGTCGGTCGCACCGGCGCGCGGCGTCGGGTTCGACGACGTGGCGGCCCGGATATCGCGGTTCGACGAGGTGCGCGACTGCTACCTGGTCTCCGGCGGACACGACCTGCGCTGCACGGTCGTCGGCCGCACCATCCACGCGGTCAGCGACTTCGTCTCCCAGAAGCTGTCCACGATCGACCGGGTGCAGTCAACGGCGACCCACTTCGTGCTGGCGACGCACAAGCGCGACGGCGACACGTTCGCCGACCCGGAGCCCGACCACCGCCTGCCGGTGACCCCGTGAGGCCGCTCAACGAGACGATCACCGCGTGCCCGCCGTCGGGCATCCGGCGGTTCTTCGACATCGCCGCCGAGATGGACGACGTCGTCTCGCTCGGGGTCGGGGAGCCGGACTTCGTCACGCCGTGGCGGATCCGCGAGGCGGGCATCTACGCGCTCGAGCACGGGCACACGACCTACACCGGCAACGCGGGCCTGCCGGAGCTCCGACGCCTGATCTGCGACGACCTGGCGAGGCGCTACGACGCGCGCTACACGCCGGACCGCGAGTGCCTGATCACGACGGGCGTGTCGGAAGGGCTGGACCTCGCCCTGCGGGTGCTGCTGAACCCGGGCGAGGAGGTGATCGTTCCGGAGCCCTGCTACGTCGCCTACCAGCCGTGCGTGTCGTTCGCCGGCGGGATCCCGGTCGGTGTCCCGACGCGTGCCGAGGACGGGTTCGCGATCGACGTCGACGCCGTCGAGGCCGCCGTCACGGACCGGACGAAGGCGATCCTGATCGGCTCCCCGGCGAACCCGACCGGCGCCGTGCAGCCGCCCGCCGTGCTGCGCGCGCTCGTCGCACTCGCCGAGCGGCACGACCTCTACCTGGTCTCCGACGAGATCTACGACCGGCTCACCTACACCGGCACGCACCACTGCCTCGGCGCGGTGCCGGGCGCACGGGAGCGGACCGTCGTGCTCGGCGGGTTCTCCAAGGCCCAGGCGATGACCGGGTGGCGGGTCGGCTGGCTCGCCGCGCCCGGCCCGATCGCCGACCTGGCGCTGCGCGTGCACCAGTACACGATGCTGTGCGCGCCGCACGTGTCCCAGGTGGCCGCCGTCGAGGCGCTGCGCGCGGCGGAGGGCGACGTGGCGGAGATGGTCGCGGACTACGACCGTCGCCGACGGGTGTTCGTCAAGGGCCTGCGCGAGCTCGGCCTGGAGTGCCCGGAGCCCGCGGGCGCGTTCTACGCGTTCCCGTCGATCAGGAGTTCCGGGCTGGACTCGGAGACGTTCGCGGAGCGGCTGCTGAAGGCGGAGTCGGTGGCGGTCGTGCCCGGCGGGGTGTTCGGGCCCTCCGGCGAGGGGCACATCCGCTGCTCCTACGCGACGGCGCTCCCCCAGCTGGAGGTGGCGCTGGAGCGCATGGGGCGGTTCCTCTCCTCGCTCTGACGCCCGATCCCCGAGACGGCGGCGAGCGTCGCGCTCCCCGGCACGAGATAGCCGTCGTGGCCGTGGGCGCCGCCGGTCGGCAACGGACGGGCACCGAACGCGGGGTTCGCCGGATCGGCGCCGTGACCGACGTCGCCGAGGCGCACGTGCGGCACGAAGCGGATCCAGTCGTCGGCCGCCAGGGCCGCCCAGACCCGTGCGCGGGTGCCCAGCGCCGTGACGTGCGGGGCCCGTGCGCCGGGTGAGGCGAGCAGCACGACGTCGTCGGCGTCCAGGCCGGAGGCCGCCGTCCCGACCACGACGGACCCGTAGCTGTGCCCGACGACCGTGACGTGCGCGGTGTGCGGGCCGCGCAACCGCGCGACGTCGGCGGCCAGCAGCGGTGCGGCGGCGCGGGCCAGCCGCCCGGACGCGGCGTCCAGGCCGACGCTCTCCGGCGTCGGGTAGCCGACCCACAGCACGACGGCGGCGTCCGGGTCGAGACGGTGCAGTGACCGCGCCCAGGCGAACGGCCGGTGCTGCGGCGCGACCGGGTCGTCGAGCGTGTGCAGGTCGATGCCGGCGCCGGGGACGAGCACGACGAGCCGCGGTGCCGTCGCCGGGTCGCCGAGCGCGACGACCGCGCGGCCGCGTCCCACCGGGTCGCACCCGAGCACCCGGACGTCCGGACCGGCCAGACGGCTCCGCAGTGCCGAGGCGCACGACGGGTCGTTCCCGACCGGGCTCAGCGCGAGCGCCCCGGCGGGCCGGACGAGCATCGTCAGGCCGCTGACCAGCAGTGTCAGCGCGGTGAGGGCGGCGGCGTACCGGCTCGTGTTCACGGCCGGAACGCTGCAGGGCGGCGGCGCAGAGAGCGTCCCGCTGCGGAGCCGTCCTGCGGGCACCACCACCGGGGCGCGGCGGCACCGGACCGGTACCCGGGTACCGGTCGGGACGTCGCTCCGCAGTACGACGACCGGCGCCGTCGCCCTGGCTAGTCTCCGTCAGGTGTCCGCACCGTCCGCTCCCGACCGCACCGCGGAGCTCTGGCGCCGTCCCGGACGCGCGCTGCGGGCGGCCGCGTGGGGCGCCGGGCCCGGGAACGACCGGTGGGTGCGCGCCGGGCGCAGGCACCGTGTCGCGCCGTGGGTGCTCGGCGTGCTCGGCATCGCGCTCGCGGTGGCCGCTGGCGGGTCCGAGTTCACGCCGGACCGCGGGTTCCCGGCCGTCGGCGGGTTCCTGCTGGCCCTGCCCGGTGCCGTCGCGCTGGCCCTCGCGCCGCGCAGGCCGCTGGACGCGTGGCGGATCGCGACGCTGTGGGTGCTGGTGCTGCCGTTCGTGCTGCCACCGCCGGTCACCGGCAGCGTGCCGCCGCTGGAGTGGTGGACCTGGGTGGTCTGGGTGCCGCTGCTGTTCGCCGCCGCGTGGGCCGCCCCCGGGATCGCGACGCTCGGGGCCGGGGTGCTGTCCGGGCTGGTCGTGGCCGCGCTCGTGCTGGTCGGGCCGTGGCCGGTCGCGGCGACGGCGCTGCCGCTGAGCCTGCTCGCGGTGGCGGTCCCGGTGCTGCTCGGCGTGCTGCTAGCGGCCCGCCAGGACGCCGGGGTCGCGCTGGCGCGGGAACAGGAGCGGCGTGCCACCGTGCAGGCCGAGCGGGGCGCGCTGGCCGAGCGGGCCCGGATCGCCCGCGAGATGCACGACATCGTCGCCCACCACATGTCGATGATCGCCGTGCGCTGCGAGACGGCGCCCTACCGTCTGAGCGGGCTGGACGGGCCCGCCGCCGAGGAGTTCGGTCAGGTCGCCGGTGCGGCCCGGGAGGCGCTCGCGGAGATGCAGACGCTGCTCGGCGTGCTGCGCGCCGACGACCAGCCGGGCGCCCGCGCGCCCCAGCCCGGGCTCGCGGACGTCGAACGGCTGCTGACCGACACCGCGGACGCCGGGACGGACGTGCTCTGGTCGGTCGTCGCGGGTCCGGTGCCGGACCAGGTCGGGCTCTCGGCCTACCGGATCGTGCAGCAGTCGCTGGCGAACGCGGCCCAGCACGCGCCCGGCGCGCCGGTGCGGGTGCGGCTGGCGGGCGGGGACGCGGCCGTCGAGATCGAGGTGGTGAACGGGCCCGGCAACGGTCCGGGGCGGCCGGGTGGCGGCACCGGGGTGGCCGGGATGCGGGAGCGGGCCGAGCTGCACGGCGGGCACCTCGAGGCGGGCCCGTCCTCCGATCGGGGATTCGCCGTCCGGGCCGTGCTGCCGCTCGACGGGGAGCCACGGTGAGCGAGCCGATCAGGCTCGTCCTCGTCGACGACCAGGCGATGGTCCGGGAGGGCTTCGCGGCGCTGCTCGGCGCGCAGCCGGACCTGGAGGTGGTCGGCACGGCCGGGAACGGTCGCGTCGCGCTCGAGACGATCGCCGGGCTGGGCTCCGACGGGCGGGCCCCGCACGTCGTGCTGATGGACGTGCGCATGCCGGAGCTCGACGGCATCGAGGCCACCCGCGAGCTGATGGCGCGGCCGGACCCGCCGCGCGTCGTCGTCCTCACCACGTTCGACCTCGACGACCACGTCTTCGACGCGCTGCGCGCCGGCGCGAGCGCGTTCCTGCTCAAGCACGCGCCTGCCGCCGAGCTGGTGCACGCCGTGCGCGTCGTCGCGTCCGGGGAGGCGCTGCTCGACCCGTCGGTGACCCGGCGGCTGATCGCGCACTTCGTCGCCGCCCGCCCGGAGCAGCGCCCGACGCCCTCCGCCCTCACCGCGCTGACCGAGCGGGAGACCGAGGTGCTGCGGCTGATCGCGCGCGGGCTGTCCAACGCAGAGATCGCGGCCGAGCTGGTGCTGGCCGAGCAGACGGTGAAGACGCACGTCAGCCACGTACTGACGAAGTTCGGGCTGCGCGACAGGGCCCAGGCGGTCGTGCTCGCCTACGAGACCGGGCTCGTCCGCCCGTCGGCCTGACCGGCGCGCAGCCCCTCCACCAGGCCACGCGCGATGACCGGTCCGAGGTCGCGGCTGCGCCGGACCAGCCACGGAAGGCCCTGCCCGACGATCCACGCACCCCGGTGCCACGCCGTCACCACGCGCCCGCCCGCGCACTCCAGCGCGACCGGGCGGCCCATCTCCCACCCGGCCGCGACGAGCAGCTCGCCGAGCCCGCGGGCGAGCAGCCGGTGCCCGCGCTCGGACGGGTGCAGGCGGTCCACGCTCCACGACTCCGGCTCGTAACCGCCGGGCAACAGCGCCAGGTCGAGCACGCCGACGCCGGGTGCGCCGGCCACCGCCTCGTCGAGCGCCGCGTTCAGCGCGGCGATACGCCCCTGGAGAGCCCGCCGCAGCGGCGCCGGGAGCCGGAACACGCGGGTGTGGTCGTGGTAGCGCAGGACGATCACGTGCGCGCCGGAACGACGGAGCACGGCCAGCGACTCGGCATAGTCCCGGCCGATCGCCGCGGCGTCGAAGTCGGAGCGCAGCGTGTCGTTCATGCCGGCGCACAGCACCACGACGTCCGCCCCGAGTGCCGCGGCGGCCGGGACCTGGGCGTGCCGGGTGTCGGCCATCCGCGCGCCGCTGCGCGCCAGCGTGGTCAGCCGCACGGCGCCCGGGTCGCCGAGCGCGTCGCACAGGAGGGCGGGGAAGCCGCGCCAGCCGCCACCGGGCAGCGGGTCACCGATGCCGACGGCCGTGGAGTCGCCGACGGCGACCAGGTGACGGACGGTGCGGGCGGGCGACGGGGTCGGGACGGGAGTCGGTGAGGCGGACGTCGACGGGTCGGGAACGATGTCGATCGCGGTCACGACGCAACGATCGGATCCCGACCAACCGTCCGGGTGTGCACACGGTGACGTGTCCCGGACGGGGATCCGAACAGTTGCGTCTCACACCCTGGCCCGGAACGCGGGGAACACCGGCAGCACGCGCGGCGAGTCCGGGAACCGCTCGTCGATCGCGGCGGTCATCAGCCCGGCCAGCCCGGTGGTCGCGGGGAGGGTCGCGGCGGCCCGCTCACCCAGGCCGTACCAGTAGTGCCGCAACGCCGTGGACAGCCACGGCGTGCGGCCCGCGTCCCGACCGAGCGGGCCGTCGCGGTGTGCCAGCCGGGGCAGCAGCGTCCACGTGCACCACCAGACCCACAGCACGTCGGCGTCGACGAGCCGGGGTTCGAGCAGGCCGGTGTCGTCGAGCTCCGGCCAGACCCCGGCCACCTCGGACCGCCATGCCGCGAGCATCTGGGCCGACATGCCGTCGGGCAGCGCGAAGCTCGACGGGCACGCCGGGAACGGGACGCGGAAGTACGCGGCGTCCAGTGCGACGTCGCGGAAGCAGCCCCGCTCGAAGTCGACGAACCGGACACCCAGGCTGGTCACGAGGTTGTTGTCCGGGCAGGTGTCGGCCGTGGAGAACGCGCGGAAGCGGGTGCCGCCGAGCAGCCGCGCCGTCGTCCGCGCCTCGACGGCCGCCTGCGGCGGCACCGTCACACCGAGCACGTCGGCGACGAGTGCGGGCACCTCCGCGAGGGCCGCCCGCGCCTGATCGGCGATCGGGTCCCGGCGGACCCGTTCCCCCAGGCGCCGCAGCAGCGCCCCGAAGTCGTCCTCGCGGCCGGCCGTGCACGCCTGCATCCGCCCCAGCGCGCGTGCCCAGGACAGGAGGCAGCGCGTCGCCGTCTCCGGGTCCGGCCCGAACAGCTTGTCCGCCAGCGAACCGCTGCGCCCGAGGTCCTCGAGCACGAGCAGCCGCTGGTCCGGGTCGTGCGCGATGATCACCGGGGCCGGCCGGGCATCCGCCGGGAGTGCGGTGAACAGCTGGCAGCTCGCCACCTCGTAGCGGAAGGGGTCCACCCCGTCGTCGGAACCGAGGTACTGCTTGACGACGACGCTGCGCCGGTCGGAGAACGGGTTGTGCGTCATCCGGGTCCGGACGACGACGGACTCGCCGTGGCCGCCGAGGTCCTCCGGCTCGGTCAGGTGCACGGTGGCACCCGCTCGGCGGGACAGCAGCCGCTCGGCGCCCGCCAGCGCGTCGTCCAGCGACGGGGACACGGTCATCCCCACGACCCTAAACCGTCAACCCTCCGACAGGGGCCGATCCGGACCGGGACGTCCTTTCCGCCGGGCGCCGTAGAGCACCGCGGAGGCCGCCACGACCACCCCGACGATGTTGATCAGCAGCTGCGCGACCGACAGCCCGGCCTCGGTCCACCGCCCCTCGACGGCGGCCACCGAGGCGAACGCCGCGGCGGGCACCGTGGCGATCGAGATGAACACCCCGACCAGCGCCGACGACCTCGCCGACGTCAGCGACAGCATCCCGGCGGCACCCGCCAGCAGCGCCACGATCAACGAGAACCAGCCGACCTCGTAGATGAAGTCGACCTGGTCCAGGCTGTCCAGATCGGCGCTGTTCATCAGCCCCAGGCCGTCGAACAGCAGGGTGGCCAGACCCGTCACCACCATCGCCGCGAGGAAGCCGATGCCGAGTGCGACGGCGCCGCGCCGCGCCAGATCGCGCCTGCGCAGCACGATCCCGACGGAGACGGCGGCGAGCGGACCGAACTCCGGCCCCAGCACCATCGCCCCGATCACCGTGACCGGGGAGTTCGTCACCGCGCCGATCGCCGCGAGCAGGCAGGCGATGGTCAGGAACGCGAGGAACGCCCCGGACAGCCGGGAGTCCTCGCCGGTGCGTGTCACCAGCTCGTCCCACACGACGGCGTCCTGGCCGTCACCGGGCGCGGCCTCCTCGGCGGCGTCCGCGGCGTCGGACAGCACCGTGTCCAGCGGCTCCAGCGTGATCCCGCCGGTGTGGTCGACACCGAGCGCGGACAGGTCCGCGAGCAGGTCGTCGACGCACTCGCGGGCGACGTCAGCCTCGACCATGTCGCCCTCCGGCTGCACGGCGACTCCACGGAGCACCGCCAGGTGCGCCACGCCCGGGCGGTCCCGGAGCGCGGCGCAGACCTGGTCGGTGACGTCAGCCGGGCTGACCACCCGCAGGTGGAGCACCGCAGGTCAGGCGGCGGGGCCGGGCTTCTCCGGCGCACCGCCCCCGGTCTCGCCCGGCTTGCCGGGCGCCGAGCCGCCGGGGGCCTTCGCCTCCGGCTTCGCGTCGACGCCCGCCTCCTTGCGCTGTGCGGCCGTGATCGGCGCGGGTGCCTGGGTGAGCGGGTCGAAGCCGCCGCCGGTCTTCGGGAACGCGATCACCTCGCGGATCGAGTCCATCCCGGCCAGCAGCGCCGTGATCCGGTCCCAGCCGAACGCGATGCCGCCGTGCGGCGGCGGGCCGTAGGCGAACGCGTCGAGCAGGAAGCCGAACTTCTCCTTCGACTCCGCCTCGGTCAGCCCCATCACCTCGAACACGCGCTTCTGCACGTCGGCCGAGTGGATACGGATGGAGCCCCCGCCGATCTCGTTGCCGTTGCAGACGATGTCGTAGGCATAGGCCAGCGCGTTCCCCGGGTCGGACTCGAACGAGTCGATCCACTCCGGGGTCGGGGAGGTGAACGCGTGGTGCAGTGCGGTCCAGGCGCCGGAGCCGACGGCGACGTCGTCGGTGTCCGCCGCCGACTCGAACAGCGGCGCGTCCACGATCCACACGAACGACCACGCGCTCTCGTCGATCGCCCCGATCCGGCGCGCGATCTCGCCGCGGGCGGCGCCGAGCAGCGCCCGCGCCTCCGACGGCTGCCCGGCGGCGAAGAAGATGCAGTCGCCGGGGTTCGCGCCGACGGCGGCGGCCAGCCCGGCCCGCTCGTCGTCGGACAGGTTCTTCACGACGGGCCCGCGTTCGTCGACCGAGCCGTCCTCGCCGATCAGCACGTAGGCCAGGCCGCGTGCGCCGCGCTGCTTGGCCCAGTCCTGCCAGCCGTCGAGCACCTTGCGCGCCTGCGACGCGCCGCCCGGCATCACGACGGCGCCGACGTAGGGGTTCTGGAACACCCGGAAGCCGGTGTTCGCGAAGTACTGCGTGAGCTCGGTCAGCTCGATGCCGAAACGCAGGTCCGGCTTGTCCGAGCCGTAGCGGCTCATCGCCTCGGCGTAGCTCATCCGCGGGATCGGCAGCGTGATGTCGTGGCCGACCAGCTTCCACAGCGCGACGAGCACCTTCTCGGCCAGCGCGATGACGTCGTCCTGCTCGACGAAGCTCATCTCGATGTCGAGCTGGGTGAACTCGGGCTGGCGGTCGGCGCGGAAGTCCTCGTCCCGGTAGCAGCGGGCGATCTGGTAGTACCGCTCCAGGCCGCCGACCATGAGCAGCTGCTTGAACAGCTGCGGGCTCTGCGGGAGCGCGTACCAGGACCCGGGGCGCAGTCGCGCCGGCACCAGGAAGTCGCGGGCGCCCTCCGGCGTGGAGCGGGTCAGCGTCGGCGTCTCGACCTCGACGAAGTCCTCGCCGGCGAGCACGTCGCGCGCCGCCTTGTTCACGTCGCTGCGCAGCTGCATCGCCCGGGCCGGGCCGGGGCGACGCAGGTCCAGGTAGCGGTGCGTCAGCCGGATCTCCTCGCCGACACCGGTGTGGTCGTCGACCGGGAACGGCAGCGGCGCGGCCTCGGAGAGCACGCGCAGGTCGGTGACGGTGACCTCGATGTCGCCGGTGGGCAGCTCCGGGTTCTCGTTGCCCTCCGGGCGCCGGACGACCTCTCCGGTGACCTGGACGCAGAACTCGGCGCGCAGCCGGTGCGCCCGCTCGGCCATCTCGCCCTCGCGGAACACGACCTGGGCCGATCCGGAGCGGTCGCGCAGGTCGATGAAGATCACGCCGCCGTGATCGCGACGGCGGGCCACCCATCCGGCGAGCGTCACGGTCTGGCCGGCGTTCTCGGCACGCAGCGTGCCGACGGGGTGCGTTCGCATCACGGCGGTCAAGGCTAGTCGCCGTGAGGTGGGGGCCTGCCAGCAGGTTTCAGGTGCCGCAGAACGTCGTGTAGCCGCCCGAGCCGGGCTCGGTGTAGCGCTCGAGACCGGGGCGTTCGACGAACGGGTCGGCCAGCACCTCGTTCAGCCGGTGGAACGGATCGAAGTCCCCCGCGACGGCGGCGGTCAGCGCCTCTTCGACGAGGTGGTTGCGCGGGATGTAGACGGGGTTGACCCGGTCCATCCCGGCCGCGATCTCCCCGCGGTCACCGGACGGCAGCGCCGCACGCCAGCGGGCCGCCCACGCGTCGAACGCCTCGGGCTTCGAGAACAGGTCGCGCACCGGGGCGTCGTCGCCGCGGACGGCGTGCGCGAGCGCGCGGTAGAAGCGCGTGTGGTCGATCCACTCGTCGCGCAGCACGGTCGCCAGGTCCTCGATCAGCGACGGGTCCTCCGGCGCGTCCCGCTCCAGCCCGAGCTTGGCGCGCATGCCGGCGCGCCAGTGCGCGGCGTGCCGGTCGGTGAACGACTGCAGCACCTCCGTGGCGGCGGCGACGGCGGCGTCGGCGTCCGGGTCGATCAGCGGGATCAGCGTCTCGGCGAACCGCGCCAGGTTCCAGGCCGCGACGACGGGCTGGTTGCCGTAGGCGTACCGGCCGCCCTCGTCGATGGAGCTGTAGACGGTGGCCGGGTCGAACCCGTCGAGGAACGCGCAGGGCCCGTAGTCGATCGTCTCGCCGGAGATCGTCATGTTGTCCGTGTTCATCACGCCGTGCACGAACCCGACGAGCATCCACTGCGCGACCAGGTACGCCTGCGCCTCGACGACGCGTTCGTAGAACGCCAGGTACGGGTTGTCGGCGTCGCGGGCGTCCGGGTGGTGGCGGTCGATCGCGTAGTCGGCGAGGCGCTTCAGGAGCTCGACGTCGCCGGTGGCCGCCGTGTACTGGAACGTGCCGACGCGCAGGTGGCTGGACGCGACCCGGGCCAGCACGGCGCCCGGCTCCGGCCCGCGGTCGCGCATGATCATCTCGCCGGTTGCGGTCACGGCCAGCGCGCGGGTCGTCGGGATCCGCAACGCGTGCATCGCCTCACCGACGACGTACTCGCGCAGCATCGGCCCGAGCGGCGCCTTGCCGTCCCCGCCGCGGGCGAACCGGGTGCGCCCGGAGCCCTTGAGATGGATGTCGTGCCGGGCGCCCTTCGGGTCGATCAGCTCCCCGACGAGCAGGGCACGCCCGTCCCCGAGGCGGGGCGAGTAGCCGCCGAACTGGTGACCGGCGTAGGCCTGGGCGATCGGCTCGGCACCCTCCGGCACGACGTTCCCGACGAGCACGCCGACGCCCTCGTCGGTGCGCAGCGCGTCCTGGTCCAGCCCGAGCTCCCGGGCCAGCTGCTCGTTCAACGCGATCAGACGGGGGTTCGGGGCCTGCGCCGCCGACCAGCGCTCGTAGAGGCCGTCGAGATCGCGCACGTAGGTGTTGTCGAACGTGAACGAGGGCCGTACCGCGGTGGTCATGCTCTCCAGGGTAGGCGCGATGGCGCATCCTGCCCGGTCGGTCAGACCTTGTCGACCTGATTCCCGGGGGCGGCGAGGTAGGCGCGCAGGTTCTCCGGGGTGTACCGGCAGGCCCCGTTCTCCGTGCGGTCGACCGCGGTCGACGCGGCCGCCTCCGTCCGCGGGTCGGTGGCACCGAGCTCCCTGCTGATCGGGATGAGCAGCCGGTACGCGAGCGTCATCGAGTCATGGATCGGGTCACACCCGACACCGGCGTTCACGACCGGTCCGGCGCCGGGGGCGCCCGCGGTGCCGGGCAGGAACGCGAGCCCTGCGTCGGCCGCGCCCTCGACCATCCAGCGCAGCGTGACGTCCGCGAGCTGCCGGTCCGGGTAGCCGCCGCCGACGTCGCTGTGCACGCCCGGGAACCAGACCTGGCGCCGCGGCACGTCCCCGGCGGCCGGC
Organism: Pseudonocardia endophytica; assembly: GCF_004339565.1. Lineage (GTDB taxonomy): Bacteria > Actinomycetota > Actinomycetes > Mycobacteriales > Pseudonocardiaceae > Pseudonocardia > Pseudonocardia endophytica. Next base: position 3,121,334 of record NZ_SMFZ01000002.1, on the reverse strand, counting down.
GGCGCCCAGATCGACGGCTCGAACGGTCGGCGGTGTTCGTCGATCGCCAGCGCCTGCCGGGCGTGGTCGACGCTGGAACTGAGCTTCGTGTCGTGGAACTGCCACGGCTGGTTGACCTGGTCCACGAGCGCGTTGCCGGACAGCGGGATGCCGAGCGCTCCGACCGTGTCCCAGACGCCGACGAACCGGATGCGCGTCTCCTGGGAGTACCGGTCGCGGAAGGCCTTCGACTCGTCGGCGTCGGGCGCGGACGCGTCGTCGCGGCGCCGGTAGAGGTCGTAGGCCTCCCGGGTCCGGCCGATGTTCTCGCGGGTCAGGGCGCCGCAGTTCCGGATGAAGCCGGCCGTGCTGCGGGCCGTGTAGGCGCCGCGGCTGAAGCCGAGGAAGTACAGCTCGTCGCCGGCGTCGAAGTTGGCGACCACCCAGTGGTAGACGTCCAGGATCACGTCCGAGAGGCCGACGCCGAACAGCCCGCCCGCCAGCCGGTCCCACCAGTCGGTGCCCACCCCGCGGTGGTAGTGGATCCGCTGCTCGACGTCGCCGCCCGTGGGCGCCACGCTGTCGTGGAACCGCGACACGTTCGTCGGCGACGTCTGGTCGGCGGTGTTCCAGGTGCCGTCGCAGCAGACGACGAGTCGCTTCATGGGTCCTCCGCAGCTCGGCGTGACCGGTCACCGACGACCGGGTCACCATGTCAGCACCGACGGTGACCGTTCGGCGTCGTCAGAACTGCCGATACACCGCTCAGATCAGGCTCATCTGGCCCTCCTTCGGGTCCCGGGGTGCCTCCACCGCGCCCGACGTCGTCCGCGGCGTCGGGAACGGGCGGTCCAGCCCGTGCCGGGAGAGCAGCGGCGCGACCCGGCGCGCCAGGAGCTTCCGGTACTCCGGGTCGGCGTAGGCGCCGCGCCGGTAGAGCCGCTCGTAGCGCGGCACCAGCGCCGGGTACTCGCGCGCCAGCCACCGCAGGAACCACTCCCGGGTGCCGGGGCGCAGGTGCAGCGCGATCACCGTCGCGCCACTCGCCCCGGCCGCCGCGACCTCGCCGAGCACGGCGTCCAGCGCCTCGTCGGAGTCGGTGAGCAGGGGCAGCACGGGAGCGACCATCACGCCGCACGTCAGGCCGGCGCCGGTGATCTTCCGGACCATGTCGAGGCGGGCAGCCGGGCTGGGCGTGCCCGGTTCCAGGTGGGACTGCAACGAGCGGTCGACCAGCGCGATCGAGACCCCGACACCGACCGGCACGTCTCCGGCCGCCGCCGTCAGGTCCGGCAGGTCGCGCGTCAGCACCGTGCCCTTCGTCAGGATCGAGAACGGCGTCCCGGACCGGCCGAGCGCACCGATCACGCCCGGCATCAGCCGGTACCGGCCCTCCGCGCGCTGGTACGGGTCGGTGTTCGTGCCCATCGCGACGTGCTCGCGACGCCAGCTCCTCCGGGCCAGCTCGCGTTCCAGCACCCGCGCCACGTTGACCTTGACCACGATCTGGGAGTCGAAGTCCTCCCCGGCGTCCAGGTCGAGGTAGGTGTGCGTGTTGCGGGCGAAGCAGTTGTGGCTGACGACCCCGGCAGCGAGGAAGTCGCCGGTGCCGGTCGTGATGTCGTACATCGGCTGTTCGACGCCCAGCGCCTCGACCGAGACGACCCGCGGCGCACCGCAGGGCGGCGCCGAGAGCGCGGCGCCGGACACGTCGCGGACCCGCCCGACGGCCGGGTCCGCGAGCGCGATCAGTCGCAGGTGCTCCGCCGCACCGCCGCGCACGCACAACCGCACCGCGTCGGCCGTCCGAGCGGGCTCGGCGACCACGCCGAAACCGTTGCGTCGCAGCTCGTCCAGCGTGCGACGGGCGAGATCCCGCCCGACCGGGACCAGTACGACACCGCGCGGCCCGACCTCGCCGCACGCGTCGAGCACACCGGCCAGGAAGCCGGCCGACCACCCGGGTGTCGGATGATCCGGCCACGCGGTCGCCGCCGCCGTGACGGAACCGCCTTGCGCCGCCCCGGTCGGTGCCGCCACGGCATGGGCGATCCCGGTCTGCGGAAGCCCGCTACGCGCCACCGCGGAACGCCCGGCCCCTGCCCCCATGGCACCGGCCCGTGCTGCATCGGCCCGCGCGAGCCCGGCATGCTCAGCCACGACGCGATCGGTCCCGGCGGGCTCGGCACCGGTGTGCCCGGCGGCGGCGAGCTCGGCCCTGCCCGTCGGACCGGCGGAATCGGCGCCTCGGCCGGAGCCGGTTCGATCCGTCGCGGCCGTCCGAAGCCCGGCGAGCAGGTGGTGCACCCGCGCGAGAGCCTCCAGCTCCACCCAGTCCGACGGGAACGGCTCGGCCGTGACCCTGCTCCGCGCCGCGTCCGCGCGGACCAGCCCGCAGACGTACCCCTCGCGGTAGCCCTCCCGACTCGCCGCGCCCCCGCTCGCGACGGCGGCCCGTCCCGGTCCCTGCAGCGCCGTGCCCGGACGGAGGTGCGGACGCCGCCCGCTTCGACACCAGCCGGGCGTCACGTGCCGCCAGCCCTCGTCGGTGAGGAACCGGTGCTCGTCGCTGGTGACGAGCACGACGCCGTCGTCCAGCGTGAGCCGGTGGGCCCGGCGGCGCGTGGACCAGTGCGCCAGCACCGGCGTGCGGACGTACCGGCGGCCGCCAGCGCCGTCCGGCTCGGTGCCCAGCACCTCGTCCCCCTCGCGCAGGTCCGCGATCGGGCGGGTGGACCCGTCCGCGAGCGTCACCGGCGTCGCGCCGTCCAGGCAGTACACGCAGGCGTGCGAGCAGCCGCGGTACGGGTTCACCGTCCAGCCGAACGGCATCGGCGACGTCGACGGCACCCGGTTCAGCGCCGACCGTGCCTCGACCTCGTGGAACACGGTGCCGACGAACTCCGGGGTACGGACCGACCGCAGCAGCCCCCGCATCCCGGGCAGCGCCGCGTCGCCGCCGATACCCTCGTCCCGCACCTGCTGTCCGCTCCACCGCACCAGTTGAGTCGAACAGATGTTCGAGGCCAGCGCAAGTCCCGTGCGCCCGACGGTCGAACGACGATCAGGCAGAGTGCGGGCGTGCGTACGACGACCACGCTCGTGGTGATGGGCGTATCCGGCTCGGGGAAGAGCGCGGTCGCGGCGGCGCTGACCGGCGCGACCGGGTGGACGTTCGTCGAGGGCGACGACCTGCATCCCGAGGTGAACCGCCGGACGATGGCGGCGGGCACCCCGCTGACCGACGACGACCGGTGGCCGTGGCTCCGACGGATCGCCCAGCGCATCGGGGCGGGCGAACAGGCGTGCGAGAACCTCGTCGTCACCTGCTCCGCGCTGCGGCGCTCCTACCGCGACCTGCTCCGCGACGGTCACCCGTCGGTGCGGTTCGTGTACCTCCACGTCGGCGGCGACGTGCTGCGCGAGCGGGTCGCGGCCCGGCACCACGAGTACATGCCCGCGGCGCTGCTGGACAGCCAGCTCGGCGCGCTCGAGCCGCCGGACGCCGACGAGCGGGCGATCACCGTGGACGCGGCGGGACCGGTCGAGGCGACCGTGGCCGCGGTACTGGACGAGGTCGGTGTGCGCGACCCGCGGTGAGAGGCACCGATCGTCCGGGTGGATCCGGCGGCTCGTCCGGGTGACGGGCCGTCATCGGGCGTGACGGGCTTGGCAGGATGCCCGCGTGCAGTCGCAGGAGCCCCCCACCCCGGACGGTGAGCAGAGGTCCGGCCACGCCCGGCACCGCAGGCACCGGACCGATCCGCCGATGCCGCCGGACGGGGCTCCGCTGATCCGCAAGGAGCCCCCGCCGCGCACCGTCGCCGACTACCTGGCCCGCCGGGACCGCGATGGAGGCGTTCCCCCTCCCCCGTGGGCGCCCGACCGCGCCGACCCGCACGGCAGGCTCGAGCAGGGCGGGACCGACCGGCCGGAGTCTCCCGGATCGCCGTGGTCACCGGCGTTCACCGAGACGGTCGGGTCGCCGGACGACGCATCGGACGCGGTGTGGCCCCCGGTCGCCCCCGGATCGTCGGCCCACGACGCGGCCCACGACGCGGTCCCCGACGACGACACGCCGGTGCAGACCTCCGGCGCCGGCCACCCGCCCGGATCCGACGAGGACGACGAGGAGCCGGAGCGGGCCGAGGACCACGGGCCCTCCGGCGCTCCCGGCCGGACCACGGCCCGGCCCGACGACCCCGACCACGCCGTCCCGGGACGGGCCTCGGCCTGGTTCGACGCCGGCGAGCCGGTGGCACCGTCGGCGGGCGTTCCGCGCCAGGCCGACCGGTCGGCGGCGGACCGGTCGCACACCGACCAGGCAGCCGGCGTCCGAACCGCGTCCGACAGCGCGCCCGCCGCGTCCGCCGGCGCCGACCGGCCACACGCCGTCGCGGCGTCGGCCGGGCAGGTCCGGGTCGCCGCACCACCCGAGAACTCGGACGACGGATCGGCCGTCCTGGCGCGGCACATCCCGCGTCCGCGGCCCAGCCCCGGCCCGCGCCGTCCGGTCGGGCCGGGCGCCCCGTCCCCGGACGCTCGCCACGCCGTTCCCGGCGACGTCCCGGAGAGTCCACAGGAGACGACCGGTCCGGTCCTGGACCGCCCCCTGCACGACCGGGCCCCGCACCGCCCCGGACTCGACCGCGGCTCCGACGGGGCCGGTGCCGGCGGCGTCCTCCGTGACCCCGGGCCGCCGGCGCCGCGCTCCACGCCACCGGACGACCCGGTGGACACGGGCGGCGCCCCGAACGACGAGGCCCAGGTGGCGTCACGCGCAGACCCGTCGACGGACGCCGATCTTCCGGTCGACGCCCCTCCGCCCCGGCGTCGTCGCACGCTCCGCCCGGATACCGACCGCTCACGCACGGTGTCCGACGCCGCCCGCGAGCGAGGGTTGCCGGTCCGCGAGCTCGTCGAACCCGCCGGCGCGCCGGGCGGCCCGCCGGGCACCGGGCACGGACACGGGCACGGGCCGGCCACGCCCGCCGGGAAGCGGGTTCGCATCCTGCTCGCGGCGCTGCTCGTGCCGTGTGCGCTCGCGGCGCTCGCCGGTGTCGCGCTGCTGTGGCCGGGCACGTCACCACTGCCGTCGATCCCTCCCCAGCAGCAGGTGCACGGAGACGTCCAGGCGGTCCAGGCGGCCGACTGCACGCCCGGTTCCGGCAGCGGCGGATGCACCGGCGTGACGGTCCGGATGACCGACGGGCCGCGGTCCGGGAGCGATCTCGTGCAGCTCGTGCCCGCCGAACCGTCGACGCCGCGGTTCGCGGTCGGCGACAAGATCGTCCTCGCGTACTCCGGCGGCAACCCGGACGAGGCGGGCTCGTACCAGATCACCGACTTCCAGCGCGGCGCGCCGCTGCTCTGGCTGGCCGCCGCGTTCGCGGTCGCGGTGCTGGTCCTCGGGCGGTGGCGTGGTCTGGCCGCGCTGGTCGCGCTCGGGTTGAGCTTCGTCGTGCTGCTGCTGTTCGTCCTGCCGTCGATCCTGTCAGGGCACAGCCCGCTCGCGGTCGCCGTGACCGGTGCCGGCGTGATCATGTTCGTGGTGCTGTACCTGTCGCACGGGTTCTCGGCCCGGACGTCCTGCGCCGTGCTGGGCACGCTGGTCTCGCTCGTGCTGATCGGCGGGCTGGGGGCGCTGTTCACGGTCGCCACACGCCTCACCGGGCTGGACGACACGACGGCGAACCTGATCGGGACGCTCGGCAACATCCCGATCGACGCCCGTGGACTGGTCCTCGCCGGCCTGGTCATCGGCGCACTGGGTGTGCTCGACGACGTGACGGTCACCCAGGCCAGCGCCGTCTGGGAGCTGCGCGACGCGAACCCGTCCCTCGGCGCGGGCACGCTGTTCGCGGCAGGCATGCGGATCGGGCGGGACCACGTCTCCTCGGCCGTGAACACGCTCGTCCTGGCCTACGCCGGTGCGGCGCTGCCCCTGATGCTGCTGTTCACGGTCAGTTCGACGTCGTTCGGTCAGGTCGTGACGAGCCAGGACGTCGCGACCGAGATCGTCCGCACGCTCGTCGGCAGCATCGGGCTCGTCGCGTCGGTGCCGGTCACGACCGGACTGGCCGCGGTGGTCGCCGCCCGCCGCTGAGCGCTCGGGCCCGACCAGGCCGGCACCGGCAGGCGACGACACCCCCGCCGAGATGCGGCTCAGCGGGGAGCGGAGATCGACAACTCCCGCTCACCCGCATCTCGGCGCGGCCGGCCCGGCCGCGCCCTGGCCGGTCAGCTCCGCCGGGCGAGCAACGTCGCCTCCCCGTTCCCTTCCTCGTGGTGCAGGACCTCGAGCTCGTCGAACGCGGAGAGCAGTTCGCCGGGGGCCGCACGGAACCGGCCGCCCTCGTCCCCGACCTCGCTCAGCACCGTGAGCACCAGCAGCCCACCGGGAGCCAGGCCCGCCGCGAGAGCCGGGTAGAGCGCCGGGTCGCGGAAGCGCTGGCAGACGATCACGTCCCAGGTCCCGTCGGGCAGGCCGTCGTCCAGGTCGGACTCCACCCACCGGACCGTCACCTCGTGCGCGGCGGCCAGCGCCGCACCGCCCCGGAGCGCGACCGGTGACACGTCGACGGCGTCGACGGCGAAGCCGCGCAGCGCCAACCACACGGCCACCTGCCCCGACCCGCACGCCAGGTCCAGCGCCGCGCCGCCGGCCGGCAGGAGCCCGGAACGTCCCCGCAGCGCATCGGGCGGCATCGGCACCGGCGCGGAGACGACGGCGTGCCGCCGGTCCCAGCGCTCCCGGTCGGTCGCCGTCATCCGACGCGGTCGAGCGCCGCCAGCACCTCGTCGACGCACGTGTCCAGCGCGACCGGCGTCTGCTCGCCGGACACCAGGTCCTTGAGCCCGACGGTGCCGGCCTCGATGTCCCGGTCCCCCAGCACGAGCGCGAACCGCGCACCGGACCGGTCGGCCGACTTCATCGCGCCCTTGAGCCCGCGGCCGCCGTAGGACAGGTCCACCCGCACCCCGCGCGAGCGCAACCCGGCCGCGACCGAGACCAGCCGCCGCTTGGCCTCGTCCCCGAGCGGCACGCCGAACACCTCGACGCGCGCCTCCGACCAGGGCCGGACGCCCTCGACACCGCAGGCCATCAGCGTGCGGTCCACACCGATGCCGAACCCCACGCCGGACAGCGACGGGCCGCCCAGCGTCTCCATCAGCCCGTCGTAGCGACCGCCGCCGCCGATCCCGGACTGCGAGCCGAGCCCGTCGTGCACGAACTCGAACGTCGTCTTCGTGTAGTAGTCCAGACCCCGGACCATCCGCGGGTTCGGCGTGTAGGCGACGCCCAGGTCGTCCAGGTACTCGAGCACGCGGGCGTGGTGTTCGGCGGACGCCGACGACAGGTGGTCAACCAGCAGCGGCGCGTTCTCCATCGCCGCGCGCACCGCGGGCCGCTTGTCGTCGAGCACCCGCAGCGGGTTGATACGGGCGCGCTCGCGGGTGGGCTCGTCGAGGTCGAGTCCGGCGAGGTACTCCTGCAGCAGCGCGCGGTAGGCCGGGCGGCACTCGTCGTCGCCGAGGGAGGTGATCTCGAGGCGGTAGCCGCTCAGGCCCAGCCGCTGGAAACCTTCGTCCGCGACGGCGATGACCTCGGCGTCCAGCGCCGGATCGTCCACACCGATCGCCTCGACGCCGACCTGCTGCAGCTGCCGGTAGCGCCCGGCCTGCGGCCGCTCGTAACGGAAGAACGGCCCCGCGTAGCGGAGCTTGACCGGGAGACCCTGCTTGTCGACGTTGTGCTCGATCACCGACCGCACGACGCCCGCGGTGCCCTCGGGGCGCAGGGTCACCGAGCGCTCGCCGCGGTCGGCGAACGTGTACATCTCCTTGGAGACGACGTCCGTCGACTCCCCCACCCCGCGGGCGTAGAGCGCGGTCTCCTCGAACACCGGCAGTTCGACGTAGCCGTATCCGGCACGCTCGGCGGCCGCGGCGAGCGTGTCCCGGACATGGGTGAACCCGGCCGACTCGGGTGGCAGGTACTCCGGGATCCCCTTCGGGGCGGCGAGCGGATCGGGCCGCCTGGCCCTGTCCGCCCGCTCGTCGGTCGCCGCACTCATCCCGCCAGCCTAGATGCCGCCCCGAGGCCCCGACCTCCCAGTATCCGACCTCTCAGGATCATTCTCAGGAACGATCGCTACCCTGCGCCGCGTGGCGACCAACCAGATGCGCCGGGACGCGGCGAAGCGCAAGCTGGCCAACCAGCAGAAGCGGCGCGAGGAGCAGCTCCGCAGGCGCAAGCGCAACACGACCATCGCATCGATCGTCACGGTCGTCGTCGTGATCGCCGCGGGCGTCGGCGTCTACCTCTACGCGACGGCGCCCGAGCAGCTCGGCCCGGACACGTCCGGCGTGGCGACCGCGCCGCTTCCGAAGCGCCCGCAGGCGCTGCCGGCGTCGGTCGACTGCACCTACCCGGCCGCGGAGGCCGCCGCGAAGCCGGTCAGCCCGCCCGCGAACGGACCGGTCAGCACGAACGGCACGGTCGCGGCGAACCTGGACACGAGCGCCGGTCCGATCGACATGACGCTGGACCGCTCGCTCGCCCCGTGCACCGTGAACAGCTTCGTGAACCTGGCCCAGAAGGGCTTCTACAACGACACGACCTGCCACCGCATCACCACCGGCCAGGGCCTTCAGGTGCTGCAGTGCGGCGACCCGACCGGCTCCGGTTCGGGCGGCCCCGGCTACAAGTTCGACGACGAGGTGTTCCCCGGCCTGAAGTACGGCCGCGGCCTGCTGGCCATGGCGAACTCCGGCCCGAACACGAACGGCAGCCAGTTCTTCATGATCTACGGGGACGCCGAGCTGCCGCCGCAGTACACGGTGTTCGGCTCGATCGGCCCGGAGGGCCTGTCCACGCTGACCGACATCGGCAAGGCGGGCGTCGGTGGCGGCGGGGACGACGGCGCGCCCGCGACCCCGGTGCAGATCAGGACCGCGACCGCGTCCTGATCACCCCAGGCGCGACCGGCAGAACTCGAACACCAGCGCCCACTGGAACGCGCGCTGGGCGTTGTCCGCGGCGCCGCCGTGCCCGCCCTCGATGTTCTCGTAGTACTCCACGCGGTGGCCCTGCTCGCGCAGCCGGGCGACCATCTTGCGGGCGTGCCCGGGGTGCACACGGTCGTCCCGGGTGGACGTCGTGACCAGCACCGGCGGGTAGTCGGCGCCGGCGCTGACGTGCTGGTACGGCGAGTACCCGCCGATGAACTCCCAGTCCGACGAGTCCGGGTCGCCGTACTCGGCCATCCAGGACGCGCCGGCCAGCAGCAGGTGGAAGCGGCGCATGTCCAGCAGCGGCACCATGATCACGATCGCGCCGAACAGCTCCGGGTAGCGGGTGAGCATCACGCCCATCAGCAGCCCGCCGTTGCTGCCGCCGTGGATCGCGAGCCGCTCGCGGGTGGTGATCCCGCGCGCGACGAGGTCGCGTGCGACGGCAGCGAAGTCCTCGTAGGCCCGGTGCCGGTTCTCCAGCAGCGCCGACGTGTGCCACGACGGCCCGTACTCGCCGCCGCCACGGATGTTCGCCACCACGTAGGTCCCGCCGCGCTCCAGCCACCCGCGGCCGATCAGCCCGCTGTACCCCGGCGTCAACGAGATCTCGAAGCCGCCGTAGCCGGTCATCAGCACCGGCCCGGTCGCGTCCGGAGCGCCGACCACGAAGTACGGCACCTGCGTCCCGTCGTCGGAGGTGGCGAAGAACTGCCGGACGGCCACGCCGGACGCGTCGAAGAACGTCGGGGCCTGGCGGAGCGTCTCCAGCGGCGCGTCCGGATCGGCGAGGTCACCGCGCATCAGCGTGGACGGCAGCGTGTAGCCGTCCACGTCGAGCAGGTACACGTCGTCGAGCCGCGGGTCCGCGTCCATGATTCCCGGCGAGGAGAACGCCGGACCGGCCGGCAGCTCGCGCGACGCCCAGCCGTCCGCGGGGGTGAGCACCTCGAGGTGCGTGACGACGTCGTCCATGACGGACAGCACGAGGTGGTGGCGCGTCCAGTCCCACCCGGACAGCGAGCGGTGCGCCGTCGGCGTGAACAGCACCCGCCCGTCGCGCCCGCCGGCGAGGTAGTCCTCCAGGTCGAACACGACGAGCGACCCGGCCGGGTGGACGGTCGGCCCGAGCGTCCAGTCCGAGCGCGGCCGCACGAGCAGCCACTCCCGTTCCAGGTCGGCCGCCGCGTCCGCCGGGACGTCGACGAACACCCGCGAGCCGTCCGGTCGCAGCACGTGACGCTCGCTGGTGTGGAAGTCCGGGCTGCGTCCGACGATGTCGCGCTCGTACCCCGGCGTGCTGTCGTGCGCGGCGAACGCGGCGACGTCCGTCGGCTCGGCCTCGAACACGACCGGCGCGTCGGCCACCGCCGTGCCGCGTGACCAGCGCCGGATCACCCGCGGGTAGCCGGACGTGGTGAGCGAGCCCTCCCCCAGATCGGTGCCGACGAACACGGTGTCCCGGTCGATCCAGGACAGCCGGTGCTTCGCCTCGGGCAGCACGAACCCGTCGGTCACGAACTCCTTCGTCGGGAGATCGAACTCGCGGACGACGGTCGCGTCCGCACCGCCGCGGGACAGCTGCACCAGCGCCCGCTCGTAGTCCGGGAACAGCACCGCCCCGCCGGCCCAGACCCAGTTCTCGTCCTCGGCCGCGGCGAGCGCGTCGAGGTCGATCAGGATCTCCCAGTCCGGAGCGGCGGTGCGGTAGGAGTCCAGGGTGGTGCGACGCCAGAGGCCCTTCGGGTGGTCGGCGTCCTGCCAGTAGTTGTAGAGCAGCTCACCCCGGCGCCGGACGTACGGGATCCGGTCGGTGGAGTCCAGGACCGCGCGCAGCCCGTCGCGGACCTCGGCGAACTCCGCGTGCCCGGTCAGCGACGGCAGGCTCTCGTCGTTGCGCTCGCGCACCCAGGCCAGCGCGTCGTCACCGGTGACGTCCTCGAGCCAGATGTGCGGGTCGGCCGGTTCGGGAGCGCTCATGCGCCCCAGTCTGCGCGACGATCAGGTCGCGCTCGTCACCCGGTACACGTCGTAGACGCCCTCGATGTTGCGGACGGCCTGCAGCAGGTGGCCGAGGTGCTTCGGGTCGCCCATCTCGAACGAGAAGCGGGACACCGCGACCCGGTCCTTCGACGTCGTCGTGGAGGCCGACAGGATGTTGACCTTCTCGTCGGCCAGCACCTTCGTCACGTCGGAGAGCAGCCGGTGCCGGTCCAGCGCCTCGACCTGGATCGCGACCAGGAACACCGACTCCGGCGACACCGACCACGCCACGTCGACGAGCCGCTCGTTGCGGGTGGTCAGGTCACCCGCGTTCGTGCAGTCCGTGCGGTGCACGCTGATCCCGCCTCCGCGGGTGACGAACCCGAGGATCTCGTCGCCGGGTACCGGGGTGCAGCAGCGGGCGAGCTTCACGTAGAGGTCGCCGACCGTCTCGCCGTCCTCCGCCAGCACCACGACGCCCGCGTTCCCACCCGTGCGCCGTGGCCGGACCGTCGACGGGGTGGCCCGCTCGGCGAGCTCCTCCTCCGCGTCCTCCTCGCCGCCGAACCACGCGACCAGCCGCTGCACGACGTGCTGGGCGCTGGCCTGGTGCTCGCCGACGGCGGCGTAGAGCGCGGAGACGTCCGGGTAGTGCATCTCCTTGGCCAGCGTGGACATGGCGTCCGCGGAGACCAGGCGCTGGATCGGCATGCCGGTCCGGCGGGCCTCCCGCGTGATCGCCTCCTTGCCCTCCTCGACGGCCTCCTCGCGGCGCTCCTTGGCGAACCACTGCTTGATCTTCGCCTTGGCCCGCGGGGACTTCGCGATCTGCAGCCAGTCCCGGCTCGGCCCGGCGTCGGTGGCCTTCGACGTGAAGATCTCCACCACGTCGCCGGAGGACAGCTGCCGTTCGAGCGCGACGAGTTTGCCGTTGACCCGCGAGCCGATGCACCGGTGCCCGACCTCGGTGTGCACGGCGTAGGCCAGGTCGATCGGGGTCGATCCGGTCGGCAGCGTGACCACGTCGCCCTTCGGCGTGAACACGAAGATCTCGCGCGCGGCCAGGTCGAAGCGCAGCGAGTCGAGGAACTCGCCGGGGTCGGCGGCCTCGCGCTGCCAGTCGAGCAGCTGGCGCATCCACGCCATCTCCTCGACCTCGACCTCCTTGCCTGCGGCCGCACGCACCTCCTTGTAGCGCCAGTGCGCTGCGATGCCGTACTCGGCGGTGCGGTGCATCGACCGGGTCCGGATCTGCACCTCGAGCGGCTTGCCGTCCGGGCCGATCACGGTCGTGTGCAGCGACTGGTAGACGCCGAAGCGCGGCTGGGCGATGTAGTCCTTGAACCGGCCGGGCATCGGCTGCCACAGCGCGTGCACCATGCCGATCGCGGCGTAGCAGTCGCGCACCTCGTCGACGAGCACCCGGACGCCGACGAGGTCGTGGATGTCGTCGAAGTCGCGGCCCTTGACGATCATCTTGCGATAGATCGAGTAGTAGTGCTTCGGCCTGCCCTCGACGGTCGCCGGGATCCGCGCCGAGTCCAGCTGCAGCGTCACCTCGTCGATCACCTGGCGCAGGTAGGTGTCCCGCGACGGCGCCCGGTCGGCGACCAGCCGCACGATCTCCTGGTACTTCTTCGGCTGCAGGATCGCGAACGACAGGTCCTCGAGCTCCAGCTTCACGGTGGCCATGCCGAGCCGGTGCGCGAGTGGGGCGAACACCTCCAGCGTCTCGTTCGCCTTCTTGACCTGCTTCTCCGGGCGCAGGAAGCGCATCGTGCGCATGTTGTGCAGCCGGTCCGACAGCTTGATCACCAGCACCCGTGGGTCCCGGGCCATCGCGACGACCATCTTGCGGATCGTCTCCGCCTCGGCGGCCGTGCCGAACTCGACCTTGTCCAGCTTGGTCACGCCGTCGACCAGGTGCGCGACCTCGTCCCCGAACTCCGCGCGCAGGCGCTCCAGCGAGTAGTCGGTGTCCTCGACGGTGTCGTGCAGCAGCGCCGCGACCAGCGTCGTCGTGTCCATGCCGAGCTCGGCGAGGATCGTCGCGACGGACAGTGGATGCGTGATGTAGGGGTCACCGGACTTGCGGGTCTGGCCCTCGTGCTTGAGCTCCGCGACGTCGTAGGCGCGCTGGAGCAGCATGAGGTCGGCCTTGGGGTGCAGCGAGCGGTGCACCGCGGCCAGCGGCTCCAGGACCGGCTTGACGATCGCGACCCGCTGCGGCGTCATCCGCCGGGCGATCCGGGCCCGCACCCGCCGGGTGGCCGACGGCCGGGCGGGCTCGTCGGCGGCGCTGCCGCCGGTCTCCTGGGTCTGCCCCTGGTCGAGATCGGTCACCAGGCCGCTCCGTGCGGGGTGGACCACGAGCTCATCGCTCCAGAGTAGTCCCCGGACCGCCGCGACGCCGAGACCCGGCCGCGTCCGGGTGCCCGTCCGCGCCGGGTGGTCTGCCCTCAGCCGCTCAGCAGCGCGTCGACCCGCACACCGTCCAGCTTCGCCCGCCCGTCGAGCGCGGTCAGCTCCAGGAGCGTGCCGAACCCGACGATCTCGGCGCCCGCGTCGGTGAGCAGCGCGCAGGCCGCGGCCGCCGTGCCGCCGGTGGCCAGCACGTCGTCGACGACGTAGACGCGCGTTCCCGGTTCGACGACGCCGGCGGGCAGCTCGAGCGTCGCCGTCCCGTACTCGAGGTCGTAGGTGCGGCTGGCCGCGACGGCGGGCAGCTTCCCGGCCTTGCGCACCGGTACCGTGCCGACGCCCGCGACGAGCGCGACGGCCGCGCCGAGCAGGAACCCGCGCGCCTCCACGCCGACGACCACGTCGGCCTCGCCGGTCCGGGCGGCGATCTCGGTGGCCACGGTCGCGAACGCCTCGCCGTCGGCGAGCACCGGGGTGATGTCGCGGAACAGCACGCCGGGCTGCGGGTAGTCCGGCACGCTCCGGACGAGCTCGGCGACCCGGTCCAGCTCGACGGCGGAGTCGAGGTCGGTGTCGATCACCTGGACCGGCGTCGTCACCGTGCCCGCCCCGCCCCGCCGGCCCCGCCGGCTGCCGACCCTCGTCGCCTCTTGCCGGTCGGGCGTCCGGACTTGCCGGTGGGGCGCGCTCCCGGGCGCGGAGCCGTGCCCGACGTGCGGACCGCGGAGCCGCCGGTCGCGGTCGTCGCGAACTCCGGCTCCTCGTCCGCGTCGAGCTCGCCGGCCCGGATGGCGGCCGCACGCTGGCGCCGGGCCCGCACCCTCTTCTCCTGGTCCACGAAGCGCTTGTCGCGCATCTTCAGGTCGACCAGCAGCGGCGTCGCCAGCAGCAGCGACGACACCGCACCGGCCAGCATGCCGACGAGCTGGACGAGCGCGAGGTCGGCGAGCGTGCCGACGCCGAGCAGCCCGACACCGATCACCAGCAGGCCGAGCACCGGCAGCACCGCGATCAGCGACGTGTTCAACGACCGCATGAACGTCTGGTTCAACGCCAGGTTCGCCGCCTCCGGGTAGCTGCGACGGGTGAGCTTGAGCAGCCCGCGGGTGTTCTCCCGGACCTTGTCGAACACGACGACCGTGTCGTAGAGCGAGAACCCGAGGATCGTCAGCAGACCGATCACCGTCGACGGCGTGACCTCGAAGCCGACCAGCGAGTAGATGCCCGCCGTGACGACGATGTCGTGCACGAGCGCGACCAGCGCCGCGATCGCCATGTCCCGCTCGAAGTAGAACGCCAGGAACAGCGTGACCAGCACGAGGAACACGCCGAGCGCGATCAGCGCCTGGGTGGTGATCTCCCCGCCCCACGTCCCGGACACGGCGCTGTCGCTGACCGCGCCCGCGCTCGGCTGCCCGTTCGGGCCGAGCGGCTTGAGGTCGTCGAACAGGCGTTGCTTGAGCGGGTCGAGCTGGGCCGGGCCGAGCGACTCCGAGCGGATCTGGATCGACGCCGAGTCGCCGGCGCCCACCGACTGCACCGAGACCGGCGGCTGCCCGACGACCTCGGTGTAGATCTGCTCGACCTGCTGGCTCGTGATCGTCCCGTTCGCCCCGGTGGCCGGCATCTGGATCTGCGAGCCGCCGGTGAAGTCGATCCCCAGGTTGAAACCGCGGATCACGATCGACAGCACGCAGACCAGCACGAGCGCGCCGAACGCGATGTACCACGTCTTCCTGCGCCCGACGACGTCGACGTTCGCCGTGCCGGTGGTCAGCCGGGTCAGCGCGCTGTCGCGCTCCGGCCGCCTCGTCGTGGCGGTGCTCATGCCCGGCCTCCCCTCGTCGCGCCCGCACGCTCGGCGGTGTCCTCGTTCGCTCTGCGCTGCCGTGCACCGATCCGCGCGACCGCACCGAGCCCGGACAAGCTCGGCTTGCCGAGCGTCCTGGAGCGCGACATGAGGGCGACCAGCGGGTGCGTCACCAGGAACACGACGACGAGGTCGAGCACCGTCGACATGCCGAGTGTGAACGCGAACCCGCGCACCTCGCCGACGGCCAGGATGTAGAGCACGGCGGCGGCCAGGAAGCTGACCGCGTCCGCGGTGAGGATCGTGCGCCGCGCCCGTTCCCAGCTGCGCGGCACCGCGGAGCGGTAGGTTCTGCCCTCCCGCATCTCGTCCTTGAGTCTCTCGAAGAAGATCACGAACGAGTCGGCCGTGATGCCGATCGCGATGATGAAGCCGGCGACACCGGCCAGGTCCAGCGTGAACCCGATCCAGCGTCCGAGCAGGATCAGTACCGCGTAGACGACGGCGCCGGACAGCACGAGCGACAGGATCGTCAGTACCCCGAGCAGCCGGTAGTAGATGAGGCAGTAGACGAACACCAGCAGCAGGCCGATCGCGCCGGCGATCAGACCCGCCTCCAGGGAGGCGATGCCGAGCGTCGCGGACACCGTCTGCGCCTGGCTGGAGTCGAACGACAGCGGCAGCGAGCCGTAGCGCAGCGTCTCGGCGAGGTCCTGCGCACGCTGCTGGCTGAAGTTGCCCGAGATCTGGGTCGGGCCGTAGATCGGCTGGTTGATCCGGGCGTCGGAGACGACGGCGCCGTCCAGCGTGAACGCGACGGTCTTGCCGACGTTGGCCGTCGTGTACTTGCCCCAGATGTCCGCGCCGGTCGCCTTGAACGTCACGGACACGACGAACCCGGCGCCCTGCTGGTTCTGCTCGGCCTGCGCCGAGTTGATCTCGGTGCCCTCCAGGAACGAGGGGCCCAGGATGTACTTCTGCGTCTTGTCCTCACCGCAGACCACCAGCGGCTTGGTCGGGTCGTCGTAGCCGCGCAGCGGGTCCTCGGCGTTGCAGTCCAGCTCGAGCGCGGCCTGCTGCAGCGTGGCCTGGTCGGTGCTCTGCCGCGTCTCGCGCAGCTTGGCGACGATCGCTGCCTGTGCCGGGTCGGCGGGCGACGACGTGCCTGCGCCGTTCTGCGCGGGTGCGGGGGGCTGCGGGGTCGGCGGCGGCGTCGGGTCCTGACGCGGGGCGTCGCCGTCGAGCGGCGTCGAGTACGACACGGGTGCGACGGCCGGGCTCTCCCCCTGTGACTGCGGCTGCGCGGGGGTGCCCTGCTGCTGACCGGGCGTGGCGCCCGGCTCCGGAGTCGCTCCCTGCCCGGGCGTGGTCTGGCCCGTCGCACCCTGGCTCGCCGGGATCGGACCGCCGGTCACCTCGCGGAACCGCAGCTGGGCGGTCTGGCCGAGCTGGCGGGCCTGCTCGCCACCCTCGCCGGGGACCGTGATCGTGATGTTGCTGCCGTCCAGCACCACCTCGGCGTCGCTGACGCCGAGGCCGTTCACCCGCTGCTCGATGATCTGCTGGGCCTGCTGGAGCTGGTCCCGTGGCGGAACCCCACCGTTCTCGGTCCGCGCGGTCAGCGTGACCCTCGTGCCGCCCTGGAGGTCGATGCCGAGTTTCGGCGCGAGCCCTCCACCACCGGTGAAGAACACCAGCGAGTAGAGGACGACCATGACGCCGACGAACGCCACGAGATAACGCCAGGGACGGAACGTCCCCGTGCTTGAGGCCACTGCGGAAAACTCCCTGCCGGTCCGGGCGCGGACGCGGATCGCCGAACCCGTGGGGCCGATCCGCCGAGCCGATCTGCTGGCCCGGCGATGCTACCGACCGCCCGTCGGGGGCTTGACACCGCACACGCGCGAGGGGCACCTCCGCACATCGCGGAGATGCCCCCTGTCCTCGCGCGGCCTCGCTGCGCTCGGTTTCCCTCGCTCCGCCCGGCCGACGTGTGGTCGTCACCGGGCGGTCGGACCGCTCAGTGGATGATCGGCTTGCCCTCGCTCGGGGTGACCTTCGCGTCGGACGACGTCGACGCCGTCTCGTCCGCGTCGTCCTTCGTGTCCTCGACGGCCGGGGTCGCGTCCGCGGCGTCGGTGTTGACCTTCTCCCGGACGGCGGCGCGCAGCCAGGTGGTGACCACGCCGTCGGCGATCTCGATGTCGATCGTCTCCTCGTAGGAGGCGTCGGTGATCACGCCGCGCAGGCCCGAGGTGGTGATGACCACGTCACCCTCACCCAGCGCCTGCTGCATCGCCTGGGTCTCCTGCATCTGGCGACGCTGCTTGCGGCCGTTGAGGAACAGCGGCACGAACAGCAGCAGGATGATCAGGAACGGGAGGAACGTCATCAGCGAATTACCCATTTACCGGCTCTCTCGTCTCGGGTCGAGGCCCCGAGTGTGCCAGCGGGACCGATGTGTCGAAGGGCGGGCCTGCGCGGGCCGCAGGCATCCCGGAGTCCAACGTCCGGGGGCCGCAACGGGTTCCCCCACCAGGGAACCGGACGAATGGTATCGCCTCCTGCCCGAGGTCAGAACAGCGCGGGCGGGGCGTCCGGCGGCGGAGCCGTCAGCCCGAGGTGCGACCACGCCGCAGGCGTCGCCACCCGGCCCCGCGGTGTGCGGGCCAGCATGCCGGCCCGCACCAGGTACGGCTCGCAGACCTCCTCGACCGTGCCCGCCTCCTCACCGACGGCGACGGCGAGCGTCGAGATGCCCACCGGTCCGCCGTGGAAGCTCTGGACGAGCGCCCGCAGCACGGCCCGGTCCAGGCGGTCCAGGCCGAGCTCGTCCACGTCGTAGACGGCGAGCGCAGCCTGCGCGATGTCGCGGCGGATGACGCCGTCGGCCCGGACGTCGGCGAAGTCCCGGACCCGGCGCAGCAGCCGGTTCGCGATCCGCGGGGTCCCGCGGCAGCGCCCGGCGATCTCCTCCGCGCCGTCCGCGCGCAGGTCGATGCCGAGGATCGCGGCGGCGCGGTGCAGCACCTGCTCGAGCTCGTCCGGCTCGTAGAACTCCATGTGCGCGGTGAAACCGAACCGGTCGCGCAGCGGGCCGGTCAGCGACCCGGCCCGGGTGGTGGCGCCGACCAGCGTGAACGGTGCGACGTCGAGCGGGATCGACGTCGCACCCGGCCCCTTCCCGACGACGACGTCCACCCGGAAGTCCTCCATCGCCAGGTAGAGCATCTCCTCGGCCGGGCGGGCGGTGCGGTGGATCTCGTCGATGAACAGGACGTCGCCGGGCACCAGGTTGGACAGCATCGCCGCGAGGTCCCCGGCCCGCTCGAGCGCCGGACCGGACGTCAGCCGCACCGACGCGCCCAGCTCGGCCCCGACGATCATCGCCAGGCTCGTCTTGCCCAAGCCGGGCGGGCCGGACAGCAGGATGTGGTCCGGCGGGTCCCCGCGCTGCTTCGCGCCCGCCAGCACGAGCTCGAGCTGCTCGCGCACGCGCGGCTGGCCGACGAACTCGTCGAGGTTGCGGGGGCGCAGCGACGTCTCGACGTCACCGTCCTCCGGGTGCGCGACGGCGTCGACCTCACGGAGGTCGCCGTCCTCGGCCGGGTCGACACCGCTCACCGCGAGCGGCCCAGACTGGACAGCGCGGTACGCAGCAGCGCCTGCGAGTCGACGTCGGGCGTCGCGGCGAGCACCGCGTCGACCGCCTGCTCGGCCGGCCGGGCCGTGAACCCGAGCCCGACGAGCGCCTCGACCACCTGGTCACGCGGCCCCAGCACGGGCGCGGGCATCCGGGCCTGCTCCCCCGCTGCGCCCGCCGGCTCGGGCGCGGTCACCTTGTCCCGCAGTTCGACGACGAGGCGTTCCGCGCTCTTGCGCCCGACGCCGGGGATGCGGGTCAGGACGGCGAGGTCACCGTCGGCGATGGCGCGGCGGAGCGTGTCCGGCTCCAGCACCGCGAGCGTGGCCAGCGCCAGCCGGGGACCGATCCCGGACACCGTCTGCAGCAGCGTGAACAGCTCCCGCTCCTCGGCGTCGGCGAAGCCGAACAGGGTCAGCGACTCCTCGCGCACGATCATCGACGTGGCCAGCCGCGCCGTCTCCCCGCGCCGCAGACCCGCGAGCGTGTTCGGCGTGGCGAACACACCGAGACCGACACCGCCGACCTCGACCACCGCGTGGTCCAGGTTGATCTCCAGCACCGTCCCGCGCACCGAGTGGATCACCGCTGCTCCTGCTCCTCCGAGGCACGAACGCCCGTTCGATCCGGGACGCTACCGTGCGGGTCCGACATTCCCGCGTCCCGCCCGATGCGTGTCGCCCGGTCCTGTCCAGGCGCGTCTCCGTTCGCCGCCGCGCGTTGCGAGCCGGCCCGACCGGCGCCCGCGGCCCGCGCCGTACCCACCGCCTGATCCGTATCCACCGCCTGATCCGTATCCGCGGCCTGACCCGTATCCGCGGCCCGACCCGTACCCGCGGCCCGACCCGTACCCGCGGCCCGACCCGTACCCGCGGCCCGACCCGTACCCGCGGCCCGACCCGTATCCGCGGCCCGACCGGGGTCCACCGCCCGACGAGAGCCCCGGCTCCGGTCGGCCGCCGCCGGCGCGGTGTCCGGCGTCCGGCCCGCGTCCGGTGTCGACCGGCTGCCGCCTGCGGTTCGGCGGCTGCCCGCGGTCCGCGCCCCGCCCGCGGCCCGGCCACGGAGGGCCGAGCGTGCCGCCAGCTCCTCCCAGGTCGCGGGCGCACCGGGGCGCGCGGCCTGGTCCTGTCGTGCTGCCACGTCCGCCCAGGTCGCGGCGGCGCCGCGGGCCGCGTCCGAGAGGCGCGCCCGGTGCACCGCGGCGAGCTCGGCGGCGCGGGCCTGCGCCTCGGCCATCCGGTCCTGCATCGGCGCCCGCCAGCAGTGACAGATCGCCAGCGCGAGCGCGTCCGCCGCGTCCGCAGGCTTCGGCGCCTCTGCCAGCCCGAGCAGCCGGGTCACCATGGCCCCGACCTGCGCCTTCCCTGCCCGACCCTCGCCCGTCACGGCGGCCTTGACCTCGCTCGGGGTGTGGAACGCGACCGGGAGCCCTGCCCGCGCCGCGACGAGCGCGACGACCCCGCTGGCCTGCGCCGTACCCATCACGGTGCGCACGTTGTGCTGGCTGAACACGCGCTCGACGGCGACGACGTCCGGCCGGTGCCGAGCCACCCACTCCTCGACCGCGTCCGCCACACCGGCGAGCCTGCGTTCCAGCGGCACGTCCGTCCCGCTGCGCACGACACCGACGTCGACGCAGCTCACAGCCCGTCCGGACCCGGACTCGACGACACCGAGCCCGCACCGAGTCAGCCCCGGGTCGACCCCGAGCACCCGCACGCGCACCCCTCCCGACTCCCCCGACGTCGGTTCAGCAGGCTACCGGCGGGCCCCGTCCCGTCCGGCCGGGGCGCGCCGCCACCCTCGCGCCCGCTCGAGCGCCACGCCGCACGGTGCGGACCGGCACGGTCCCACCGCGCCCGTCGCACACCACGCCGAGGCGACACCGGCCCGGGGTGAGATGACGTCAGTCGTTCCGGCGGACGCCCGGGAGAACCATGAGCGTCATCTCACGGGGGCCGGCGCCGTCGCGGACCGGCGCCCGCAGTCGGTCCCGTCGCCCGACGAGCCTCGCGACCCCGTCGAGAGACGACCCGACACCGGACGAGAGGCCTACCCGGACGCACGTCCACCGCGCGTAGCGTCGACCGCGTGGACCGAGACCCGGTGGAGATCACGACTCTGATCGTGTCACCGGTGCACGCCTACCAGGGCCGTCCGGCCGACGGTCCGCGGGCCGATCCGGAACCGGTCACCCGGTCGTCGGTCCTGGTTCGGGCCGGCGACGGGCTCGTCGGCGACCGGTACTGCGGCCACCCCGCGCACCGCCACGCCGCGGTGACCGTGTTCGCCGCGGAGTCGCTGGACACCGTCCGCGACGAGCTCGGGCCGGGGCCCGCGTTCGCACCGGCGACCGCACGCCGCAACATCGTGCTGCGCGGCGCCGACGTCGACGCGCTGGCCGCGCCGGGACGCGGCGGCACCGGGGCCGTGTTCACCCTCGACTCCGGCGACGGCCCGGTGCGGTTCCAGGCCTACCGGGCCGCGCATCCGTGCGGGTGGATGGACGTCGTACTCGCACCCGGCGCGTTCCGAGCCTTGCGCGGCCGGGGCGGCGTCCGTTGCACCCCGCTCGACGACGGCGTGCTCCGCCTCGGTCCGGCCGAACTGGGCATCCTGATGCCCGCAGCCGGCGCCCGTGCAGGCTGACCTCGCAGGCCCCGGCCGGACGTCGCAGGCCCCGCACGGCCTGTGACGTCGCGCGATGCCCTGCGAGGTCGGTGACCCGGCGGGACCGCGCCGACTCAGTGCGCGGCGCTGTCCCAGCTGCGCCCGTAGCCGACGGACACGTCGAGCGACACGGTCAGCTCGGCCGCGGCCGCCATCTCCCGCCGCACGAGCTCCTCGCAGGCCTCGCGCTCGCCGTCGGCGACCTCGAACACGAGCTCGTCGTGCACCTGCAGCAGCATCCGGCTCCGGAGGCCCTCCGCGGCGAGCGCACGGTGCACCCGCAGCATCGCCTCCTTGATGATGTCCGCGGCGCTGCCCTGGATCGGGGCGTTCAGCGCCATCCGCTCGGCCATCTCGCGACGCTGCCGGTTGTCGCTGGTCAGGTCCGGAAGATAGCGGCGGCGGCCCATGATCGTCGCCGTGTAGCCGTCCTTGCGCGCCTGGTCGACGACGCCGCCCAGGTAGTCCCGCACCCCGCCGAAACCGGCGAAGTACTCGTCCATCAGGCCCTTGGCCTCGTCGGTCGGGATCCGCAGCTGGGTGGACAGGCCGTACGCGGACAGCCCGTAGGCCAGGCCGTAGTTCATCGCCTTGATCTTGGCGCGCTGCTCGACGCTGACGTCCGGGGCGTCCACCTTGAACACACGCGCCGCCGTCTCGGCGTGGAAGTCGTGCTGCGAGCGGAACGCCTCGATCAGCGCCTGGTCCTCGGACAGGTGCGCCATGATCCGCATCTCGATCTGGCTGTAGTCCGCGGTCATCAGCTCGCCGTAGGCAGCGCCGTCGGAGCCCGCCCCGCCGTCCCGGCCCACGACGAACGCGTCCCGGATCCGCCGCCCGGCCGCCGTGCGGATCGGCACGTTCTGCAGGTTCGGGTCGGTCGAGGACAGCCGCCCGGTGGCCGCGATCGTCTGCGAGTACGTCGTGTGGATCCGGCCGTCGTCGGCCACCGACTTGATCAACCCGTCGACGGTGACCTTCAGTCGGGTCGCGTCCCGGTGCGCCAGCAGGTGCCGCAGGAACTCGTGCCCGGTCTGCTCGTAGAGCGTCTGCAGCGCGTCCGCGTCGG
The DNA here is from genome assembly GCF_004339565.1 of Pseudonocardia endophytica. Classification (GTDB taxonomy): domain Bacteria; phylum Actinomycetota; class Actinomycetes; order Mycobacteriales; family Pseudonocardiaceae; genus Pseudonocardia; species Pseudonocardia endophytica. Next base: position 3,098,741 of record NZ_SMFZ01000002.1, on the reverse strand, counting down.
TCGTGTAGCCCGTCTTCGTGCGCTTCGTCTTCGGCATCTCCAACTCGTCGAACAGCACGGTCTGCAGCTGCTTCGGCGACCCGAGGTTGATCTCCTTGCCGATCACCGCGTACGCGTCCTGCGCGGCCTGGCGGACGGCGGCGCCGAACTCCGACTCCAGGTCGGACAGCATCTCCTGGTCGACGGCGATCCCGGCCGCCTCGAGGTCGGCCAGCACGAACGCGAGCGGCAGCTCCAGCTCGGCGAGCAGCTCCGACCCGCCGCGCTCGGCGAGGTCCGCGTCCAGCGCGTCCGCCAGCTCCTGGATCGCCGACGCCGCGAGCATCTCCTGCTGCGCGGCCTCGTCGTCCTTCTCCTCCTCGCCGCCGAGCAGCGAGAGCTGGCCGTCGTCGGGGGCCTCGGTGCGCAGCTCACGGCGCAGGTAGCGCAGCGCGAGGTCGGCCAGGTCGAACGTGCGCTGCCCGGGCTTGGCCAGGTACGCGGCGAGCGCCGTGTCGCTGGTCAGCCCCGCCAGCGTCCAGCCGCGCGAGCGCAGCGCGTGCAGGACGGCCTTCACGTCGTGCGCCGCCTTCGCGACCGACGCGTCGGCCAGCCAGTCACCCAGCGCCTTCTCGTCGTCCGGCGTCAGGGACGCCAGCGCCAGGTACCCGGCCTGTGGCACACCGGCCTCGGCGCCCGCCGCCCGGTCCTCGACGGTCGGCTCCCCGACGGCCAGCGCGATCCCGAGCACGTCCCGCGCCGCGACAGGCCCGCTGACCCCGGCGAACGACAGCGCGACGCGCCGCCCGTCGCGGGCGTGCGTGTCCAGCCAGGACCGGACCGAGCCCGGCTCGATCACCGAGCCCGCGACCTCGAACCCGGACTCGGCCTCCGGCTCGGCGCTCTGCAGCGTCGCGAACAGGCGCTCGCGCAGCACGCGGAACTCCAGCTCGTCGAACAGCCGATGCACGGCATCCCGGTCCCAGGCCCGCACCTCCAGCTGCGACGGACCGGCCCCCAGGTCGACGTCCCGCACCAGCTCGGTGAGCTGCCGGTTGAGCGTGACGTTGGCCAGGTTCTCGCGCAGCGCGTCCCCGGCCTTGCCCTTGACCTCGTCCACCCGGTCGGTCAGCTCGGCCAGCGACCCGAACTCGCGGACCCACTTGGCCGCCGTCTTCTCCCCCACGCCCGGGATCGACGGCAGGTTGTCCGACGGGTCCCCGCGCAGCGCCGCGAAGTCCGGGTACTGGGCCGGGGTGAGGCCGTAGCGGTTGTCCACCTCGGCCGGGTCGATCCGCCCCAGGTCGGACACGCCGCGCTTCGGGTACAGGACGGTCACATGATCCGTGACCAGCTGGAACGCGTCCCGGTCCCCGGTGGTGATGAGCACGTCGAAGCCCTCGGCCTCGGCCTGCGTCGCGAGCGTGGCGATCAGGTCGTCCGCCTCGTAGCCGTCCACGCCGAACACCGGGATGTTCAGCGCGTTCAGGACCTCCTTGATGAGGTCGATCTGGCCGCGGAAGTCGTCCGGCGTGGTGGACCGGTTCGCCTTGTACTCGGCGTAGCGCTCGGCGCGGAACGTCTTGCGCGAGACGTCGAACGCGACGGCCAGATGCGTCGGCTCCTCGTCCCGCAGCAGGTTGATCAGCATCGAGGTGAAGCCGTAGACGGCGTTCGTGGTCTGCCCGGTGCCGGTGCGGAAGTTCTCCGCGGGCAGCGCGAAGAACGCCCGGTAGGCCAGCGAATGACCGTCGAGCAGCAGGAGCCGGGGGTGGTCCGATCCGGCCTTCTTCACTGTGGTCTGCGTCGCGGTGCTCATCGGTGAGGAGTCTAGAACCGACCCCCGACAGGAACGGCGGCCGCGCCCCCGTCGGCCGTAACGCGGTTCGCTGCTCTTGCGAGTGGGTATCGACGCCGACCTCGACCGGCTGTCGGCGATCGGGCCCGGAGGACACGATGCCGAAGACGAGTGCGCGCGTGCTGGTTGGTTTCGTCCTGTTCAGCAGTGTGTTCCTGGCCGGTTGTCCCGGTGGCGTTCGGGCCGGGGCCCAGGTCGGCGACGACGTCGCGCGTGAGGTGCGGGTTCTCGCCGGCGCTGGTCGTGAGATCCCGTTGCCGAAGCCGCGTGTCACCGTCGCTCCGGTGGAGCTGACTCCGCTCGCCGACCGGGTCGCTGTTCAGACCGAGTCCATCGTCGCTCCGCACGTCGACGATCTGGAGATCGACGACGCGAGGCAGGTCGTCTCCGCCGCGTGCACAGCCAACGACGTCGCGGACCTCTATGGGGCGGAGAGCTGGGAGGACGCCGCTGACACCGCACTGGGGATGACGAACTCCCCGGCCGGGGCACGACAGCGAGTCGCCTCGCTGGCCTCGGACATTGACGATGCAGAATCGAGCTCGGACATCGCCACCTCGGTGGCCGCCTACGCGATCTGCGAGACCACGTAGGCGGCGGCCGTCGCGCTCAGCCGACCTCGGCCATGACCTCGTCGGAGACGTCGAAGTTCGAGTACACGTTCTGCACCTCGTCCGAGTCCTCCAGCGCCTCGATCAGCCGGAAGATCTTCTTGGCGCCGTCCGCGTCGAGCTCGATCTGCATCGACGGGAGGAACGTCTGGTCCGCGGAGTCGTAGTCGATGCCGGCCTGCTGCAGCGCCGTGCGCACCGCCACCACGTCGCCCGCCTCGGACACGACCTCCCAGCTGTCGCCGAGGTCGTTGACGTCCTCCGCGCCCGCCTCCAGGACGGCGAGCAGCACGTCGTCCTCGGACAGCTCGCCCTTCGGCAGCACGACGACGCCCTTGCGGGTGAACAGGTAGGCGACCGACCCGGGGTCGGCCATCTGGCCGCCGTTGCGGGTCATCGCCGTCCGGACCTCGGTGGCCGCCCGGTTCTTGTTGTCGGTCAGGCACTCGACCAGCAGGGCGACGCCGTTCGGGCCGTAGCCCTCGTACGTGATGGCCTGGTACTCGACGCCGGCGCCGTCCGCCCCGGAGCCGCGCTTGACCGCGCGGTCGATGTTGTCGTTCGGGACCGAGCTCTTCTTCGCCTTCTGGATCGCGTCGAACAGCGTGGGGTTGCCGTCCGGGTCACCGCCGCCGGTCCGGGCCGCGACCTCGATGTTCTTGATCAGCTTGGCGAACATCTTGCCGCGCCGGGCGTCGATCACGGCCTTCTTGTGCTTCGTCGTCGCCCACTTGGAGTGACCGCTCATCGGCTCCCCACCTCTCATCTGCTCGCGTCCGGGCCGCCGAGGGAAAGGGCCCCGCAGCCGTGCAGGTCGAACGTGCCGGGCACGGACCTGCGTCAACCTCCCGATGCTACCGGCGACGGCGATCGCAGGCCCGGCCCCCTGTGCGGGCGATCATCGCCGCGTCCGGTACCGGGCGTTGTGCGTACGCGGCCGGAAGAACGCCGTCGACGACGGGTGGAACAGCAGCGCCAGCGCGACCAGCACCTCCAGGACGTGCAGGCTGCGCAGACCGGCCACCGCGAGATCGGCCCATCCGGCCGTCGCCAGGAACGCCCCGACCGATCCCCCGGCGGCCAGATACCCGATCGGCTCGACCACGAGCGACAGCATGCCGACCCCGCCGATCACGACGGCGACCGTCCAGCGGACGGCGTTGCTCCCGGTGCGCAGCGTCAGGACGAGCGCGCCCAGCACCAGGTAGACGCCGAAACGCACCATCACGGCGGGACCGGTCGGCGCGTCCGGAGTGGACAGATGGACGAACGTCTCGGCGACGCCGGCGAGGATGGCGCCCAGCCACAGCGCGACGCTCAGCGTGACCGAGGACGGCCGGACCGGCCGGACGGGATGCGACGGGTGGAGCGGGACGGTGGTGGCCATGAGGAGTCCTCCTCCGACGGCGTGACGGGCTCCACCAGCGTGTCCGCACGGACGTCGCCGCCCCACACGGTGCGCCCCCGGCCGAGCGTGGGGAACGCCTCACCCGGCGGACTCGGGACCGCTGGTCAGAGCGTCGCGCGCACCATCTCGACGAACAGGCCGTGCACCCGCCGGTCGCCGGTCAGCTCCGGGTGGAACGCCGTGGCCAGCACCGGCCCCTGACGCACCGCCACCGGGCGGCCGGCCGCGGCGCCCGCGTCCTCGCCCTCGCTGGTGACGTGCGGGACCGACGCCAGCACCTCGACGTCGCCCCCGGCCTTCTCCACCCACGGCGCCCGGATGAACACCGCGTGCATCGGGCCGTCCGGCACGCCCCGGAACTCCAGGTCCGTCTCGAACGAGTCGACCTGGCGACCGAACGCGTTCCGCCGCACCACGACGTCCAGCCCGCCGAGCTGGTGCTGGTCCGGGCGGCCGTCCAGGATCCGGTCCGCGAGCAGGATCATCCCGGCGCACGACCCGTAGGCCGGCATGCCGTCGCGCAGGCGGTCGCGCAGCGGCTCGAGGAGCTCGAACACGTCCAGGAGCCTGCTCATCGTCGTCGACTCGCCGCCGGGCAGCACCAGACCGTCCACCGCCGCGAGCTCGGACGCGCGCCGCACCGCGATCGGCCGTGCTCCGGACGCGGCCAGCGCCTCCAAGTGCTCCGGGACGTTGCCCTGCAGCGCCAGCACACCGACGGTCGGGGACGACATGCATCCAGGATAACCCGCTGCTACCTGCGGTAACCGGCCGTACGGCGGTGACCCCGGGCACCGTCCGGCGGTGTCCCCGCCGCGGGGCCCGGCCGGATTCTGGTGTGGCGCGGACGCCTCCCACACGTCCGCGTGCGGAGGGGAACAGATGAACATCGGTCGTACGGTCCGGGTATTCCGGGCCGAACCCGTCATGAGTCCGGTCGCCGAGGCCGGGATCACCGAGGAGGAGACGCCCGACACGACGGCACCGGTCGAGGTCGACGCGACGGCGACGGCTCCCGCCGTCCGGGTCGGGGTGTGACCGCCCCGGCACCCGAGTCCCACGGCGATCCCGAGGCGGGCACGGCGCCGGACGTCGCCGGCGTCGTCGTCGGATGGCGGACCTGGCAGATCCGCGACCCGGACCGCGCCCTGCTGCGGTCCCCGCTGCAGGTGTCCACCGAATGGCACGGCGGGGCGCCGCTGGCAGCGGCGTGCGAGCTGCGCGGACACCCGGCACCGGACCCGGACTGCACCTGCGGGATCTACGCGGCGCGGGACCCGGCCGACGTCGGCGGCGTCGGGTTCGGGCGGGTCACGCTGCTCGGGTGCGTCGCGCTGTGGGGCACGGTCGTCGAGGGCGAGCGGGGCTGGCGCGGTGGCGTCGGGCAGCCCGTCGTGCTGTTCTGCGGCCCGGCGCTGCGGCCGGAGATCCGGGCCGAGCTGACCGCGTCGTACGGCGTGCCCGTGCACGTCCTGCCGCAGCCGGTCGCCCTGACCGTCGAACGGCCAGGGATCGACCGTGCCGCCGAGCGCGTCCGGAGCGCCGCCGAGGAGCCGGGCGCGCGCCTGCTCGACCGGGCCGCCCGCGCGTTCGTCGACGCCGCAGGGGCGCCGGTCCGGGAGCCGGTGCGCGCCGCGCCGCCCGCCCGCCGGCGTCGGCGGTTCACGGTCGGGTCGGCCGTGCTGGCCGTCGTCGGAGCGTCGGTGCTCCTGCTCCCGCCGGTCGCCGCGGCACCGGTCGTGACCACGCCACAGGTGGTCAGCCCGCCGTGACCTGGCCGCGGCGGGCCAGCTTCGTCGCGGTGCCGCGCAGCGCCTCGGCGACGGCGGGGGCGACGGTCGTGTCGAACACGCTCGGCACGATGAACGACGGGTTCGGCTCCGACACGACGTCCGCGATCGCCGCCGCGGCGGCCAGCAGCATCTCGTCGGTGATCTCGTGCGCCTGGGCGTCGAGCAGCCCGCGGAACACGCCGGGGAACGCGAGCACGTTGTTGATCTGGTTCGGGTAGTCCGACCGCCCGGTCGCGACGACGGCCGCGTGCTGGGTCGCGACCGCCGGGTCCACCTCGGGATCGGGGTTGGCCAGCGCGAACACGATCGAGTCGTCGTTCATGGTGGCCAGCTCGTCGGCCCCGAACAGGTTCGGCGCGCTCACCCCGACGAACACGTCCGCACCGACCAGCGCGTCGGCGAGCGAGCCGGTGCGCTTGTCGCGGTTGGTCTGCGACGCGATCGAGACGAGGTTGTCGTCCATGCCCTCGCGGTCCGGGTGCACGATCCCGTCGACGTCGACGGCGATCACGTCGGCCGTCCGCTCCGAGGCCAGCAGGCGGATGATCGCCGACCCGGCCGCGCCCACCCCGCACACCACGACCCGGACGTCCGCGAACCGCTTCCCGACCACCCGCAGCGCGTTGCGCAACGCCCCGAGCACGACGACGGCGGTGCCGTGCTGGTCGTCGTGGAACACCGGGATGTCGAGCAGCTCGCGCAGGCGCGCCTCGATCTCGAAGCAGCGCGGCGCGGCGATGTCCTCCAGGTTGATCCCGCCGTAGGTCGGGGCCAGCACCTGGACGGTCCGGATGATCTCCTCGGTGTCCTGGGTGTCCAGGCAGACCGGCCACGCGTCGACGTTGCCGAACTGCTTGAACAGCGCCGCCTTGCCCTCCATCACCGGCATCGCGGCGGACGCGCCGATGTTGCCCAGCCCGAGCACGGCCGACCCGTCGGTCACGACGGCGACGGTGTTGCGCTTGATCGTCAGGCGCCGGGCGTCCTCCGGGTTCGCCGCGATCGCCATCGACACCCGCGCGACGCCCGGGGTGTAGGCCCGCGAGAGGTCGTCACGGGTGCGCAGGTTGACCTTCGAGCGAACCTCGATCTTGCCGCCGAGGTGCAGCAGGAACGTGCGGTCGGAGACCTTGCGGACAGAGAAGCCGTCCAGCGTGTCGATCGCGGCCGTGATCGCCTCGACGTGGTCGGTGTCGCGCGCGTTGACCGAGATGTCGACGACCAGCGACTCGGTGCGCGCCTCGACGACGTCGAACGCGGTGACGACTCCCCCGGCGTGCCCGACCGCTGCGGTCAGGTCTCCGGTGGAGGTGGGACGGGCGGGGGCGTCGACGCGGGCGGTGATCGCGTAACCGGGACCGGGAACGGGCACGGACGGCGACCCTACCGGGCCCGGGAAGCACCCTCGGCCGATCGGGGGTTGTGATCTCGGACGGCGAAGGTGTGTGATCCAGAGCACATCGCTGCCGGAGGTGGTCGCCATGACGGTCAGAGCAGAACGTCAGGCGGGGGGTGCGGCGACCGCGGTCGCCGCGGCCGCACCCGCCGACATCCGCAACGTGGTCCTCGTCGGGCCCTCCGGATCCGGGAAGACGACGCTGGTGGACGCGCTGCTGGCGCACACCGGCACGATCCCGAGGGCCGGCTCGGTCACCGAGGGCACCACCACCTGCGACCACGACCCGGCCGCCGTCCGGCAGCACCGGTCGATCGGGCTCTCGGTCGCCCCGTTCGTGCACGACGGGATCAAGGTCAACCTGCTGGACACACCGGGATACGGCGACTTCCTCGGCGAGCTGCGGGCCGGGCTGCGCGCGGCCGACGCGGCGCTGTTCGTCGTCCCCGCCGCCGAGGGCAGGGAAGGCACGCTCGACCCCGGCACGCTCGCCCTGTGGGAGGAGTGCGTCGCCGCCGGGATCCCGCGCGCCGTCGTCGTCGCGCGGTGCGACGCGGCACAGGCCGACGTGGAGAGCACGCAGCTGGCCTGCCAGGACGTGTTCGGCAGCGGCGTCGCGCCCTGCTACCTGCCGATCCGGCGCGACGACGGCGGCATGGACGCGCTGTACGGGCTGCTGTCCCAGACGCCGGCCGGTTCCGCCCCCGACGGAGCCGAGGACGCCCGGTCGGTCCTGATCGAGGGGATCATCGAGCAGTCCGAGGACGAGGCCCTGATGGAGGGCTACCTGGCCGGCGAGGAGATCCCCGTCGGGACGCTCGTCGACGACCTGGAGACGGCCGTCGCGCGCGGCGCGTTCCACCCCGTCGTGCCCGTGTGCTCCGCCTCCGGCATCGGGCTCGACGCGCTGCTGGAGATCATGACCGGCGCGTTCCCTTCGCCCCAGGAGCGCCCGCTGCCGCGCACCGTCGACGGGCGCGAGCTCGCCCCCGACCCGGACGGCCCGCTCGCCGCCGAGGTCGTGCGCACGGCGTCCGACCCGTACGTCGGCCGCGTGTCGCTGGTGCGCGTGTTCTCCGGGACGCTGCGCCCCGACACCACCGTCCACATCGGATCCGGCGGGGTCGTCCCCTCCCCGCGGACGAGCCCCGAGGCGCACGACGGCGACGAGAAGGTCGCCCACCTGTACTCCGCGCTCGGCTCCGCGCTGACCGAGACCGCGGCCTGCCCCGCTGGAGACATCTGCGCGGTCACCCGCCTGTCCGCGGGCACCGGGGACACGTTGTCCGCCACCACCGATCCGCTCGACCTGGTGGCCTGGGACCGGCCGGAGCCGCTGCTCCCGATCGCGCTCGTGGCCCGCAACCGCGGCGACGAGGACGCCGTCGCGCGGGCGTTGGCGAAGCTCGTCGCGACCGACCCTGCGCTCGCGCTCGAACGCAACCAGGAGACCCACCAGACCGTGCTGTGGTGCACCGGGGAGGCGCACGCCGACGTCGCGCTGTCCCGGCTGCGCGACGCCGGCGTCGAGGTGGAGACGGAGGAGGTCCGGGTCCCGCTGCGGATCACGCTGGACCACGCGGGCCGCGCGACCGGCAAGCACGTCAAACAGTCCGGCGGGCACGGCCAGTACGCCGTGTGCCACGTCGAGTTCGAGCCGCTGCCGCCCGGGTCCGGATTCGAGTTCCGGTCCGCCGTGGTCGGCGGCTCGGTGCCGACGCAGTACGTGCCCAGCGTGGAGAAGGGCATCCGCACGCAGCTCGAACGCGGGCTTGCCGTGGCGGACGGGGAGCCGGCACACCCGGTCGTCGACGTGAAGGCGACGCTGGTGGACGGCAAGGCGCACAGCGTCGACTCGTCCGACGCCGCGTTCCAGACGGCCGGCTCGCTCGCCCTGCGCGAGGCCGTCGCCGCCTGTGGCACGACGCTGCTCGAACCGCTCGACGAGGTCCGCATCCGGATCCTCGACGAGCATCTCGGGGCCGTGCTCGGCGACCTGTCCGGCCGCCGCGGCCGCGTGCTGGGGACCGATGTGGACGACACGCCGGGCCGCACCGTCGTCCGCGCCGAGGTGCCGAGGACGGAGCTGCTCCGGCACGCGATCGACCTGCGCGCCATGACGTCCGGCACGGCGACCTGCACCCGCGCGTTCGCCCGCTACGCCGAGCGCGCCTGACCGCCCCGCCCCGCCCACCCCGCCACGCCCGCCAACCCAGCCACGCCCGCCAACCCCCGTCCCGAACGAACGGCACCTTCGAGCAATGCCGTTGCTCGAAGGTGCCGTTCGTTCGGAGGTCGGGGGCACTGCTCCCCGTGCCGGCCGGCTGCAGCTCGTCGGTGGGCAGGAGCACCGTCAGGACGTCCCGGCCGAGCCCGAGCAGCCCGCTACAGGTCGCGGTTGCGGGCGTCCTCGTCGTACATGCCCGCTTCCGCGTCGAGCGTGTGCAGCAGGCCCGGGTCCAGGCGCGGGATCTGCCCCGTGTCGGCGTCCGCGACGGCGGTGCGCGCGGCCGAGTCGGTCGGCGCGGAGTTGCCGAGCGCCGCCAGTGCGGCGTCGTTGCCGACGTCGGCGCCGGCACGCTCGGAGAGGATCCACCGCACCTCGAGCAGGTCGCAGTAGGCCTGCACCGGCGTGCCCACCCCGCCCAGAGCCTCGTGCGCCGCAGCCGTGCCGGGGTCGAAGCAGACGTCCCGCCAGCTGCGCGCCAGCTCGTCGCCGCCCGCCTCGTGACCGGTCCGACGTCGCAGCCAGTCCTGGTGGGCACGCAGGTCGCCGAGCAGGATCGTCGCCTGCCCCTCTCCCACGTCCAGTCCGGTCAGCTCCCGCAACCGTTCACTGTGGAACGTCTTGTCGCCCACCGCGACCTGCAGGCGCGCCTGCCCCGCGTCGCCCTCGACGGGCCGTAGCGACAGCTCGTCGACGGCGAACCCGAGGTCGTTCAGCTCGCGGATCTTGCCCTCCACCCGGTACCGGTCGCCGAACGCGAACGTCGGGGTGGCGTGCAGCGCGTCCCAGAGCGCCCGGTACCGGTCCGGAATGCCCTGCGCCTCCTCGATCAGCTGCGGGTAGATCTCCGGCGGGCGCTCCAGCCGCGTCGCCAGGTCGATCATCCCGCTGGCCACGTTCTCGACCATGATGTCCAGGTCGTGCTCGCGCTGGCCGTTCGAGATCGTGGCGTGGACCTCGCTGGTCTCGGCGTCCACCAGGTAGGCCGCGAACAGCTGCCCGTCGCGCATGAACAGCGTGTTCGCCAGCGAGCAGTCGCCCCAGAACACGCCGTGCCGGTGCAGTTCGACGAGCAGCCCGGCCATCGCGTCGAACAGCCGGGCGCGGTGGCGCGGGCGGTTGGGCGGCAGCCGCAGGAACAGCCGCCGGTACTGCCACGACCCGACGAGATAGCGCGTGACCAGGATCGACGCGTCGTGCTCCGGCTGGTGCACGACCCCCGCCGGTCGCACGGCGGGCAGCCCGTCGACCTCGAGCCGGCGCAGCACCTCGTACTCGCGGCGCGCGATCCGCTCCGGCAGCTCCTTGAGCGCCCACAGCGTCCCGTCCGCCTCCACGAACCGGACGAGATGACGGCTCGGCCCCACCGGCACGTCGCGGATCGGGACGTCGGTGACGCTCCACTCGCCGAGCGGCTGGTCCCACGGGAGAGCCAGCAGCTCGGGGCCGGTGGCGCGCATCGTCAGCTCCGGAACCGCCATCACCGCCTCCTCCGTCCGAGAGCACGATCCGGGCGGGGCGGCCCGGTGCTGCCACGCACCACCAGCCGGGTAGGGACCAGGACCGGCGCCTCGAACGCCTCACCACGCAGGCCGGCGACGACCATCCGGCCGGCGATCGTCCCCACCTCCCCGGCGGGTTGGCCGACCGTGGACAGGTCGGTCAGCGCGGCCAGCGGGTGGTCGTCCACGCCGATCACCGACACGTCGTCGGGCACCCGCAGGCCGGCCCGGCGCAGTGTGCGGAGCGCACCGAGCGCCACCTCGTCGGAGTGCGCGTAGACCGCCGTCGGCGGTGCCGACCGCCCGAGCAAAGTGCCCATCGCCTCGGCCCCCTCGTCCGCGCCCCAGCCCACGGTCCGCACCAGCTCCTCGTCCACCGGCAGCCCGGCGTCGGCCAGCGCCGCGAAGTACGCCGACGTCCGTCCGGCCGGGTGCGCGCCGCGCTGCTCGGGATCGTAGGCGGCGATCATCGCGATCCGTTTGTGTCCGAGATGGACGAGGTGGTCGACGGCCTGGCGCCCGGCCACGTGGTCGTCGATCCGCACCGACGGGTGCGGGGCGACCTGGGCGCCCGCAGCGACGATCTGCACGCCGATCCGCTCCAAACGGCCCCGTTCCTCGTCGTCGACGGCCAGCCCGACCAGCACGACGGCGTCGACCTTGCGCCGCGCCGGTAGCTCGGTGAAGAACGCGGCGCGGTCCGCGGCGTCACCGACCCGGTAGAGCAGCAGGTCCAACCCGGCGGTCCGCAGCCCCGCCTCCAACCCCTCCAGCACGGCGCCGAAGTACCAGCGCGACAGGTGCGGGACGACGACCGCAACCCGGCCCGTCGCCCCTCCGGCCAGCCGGGACGCCTCCGGGGACACGACGTACTCGAGCTCCCGCGCGACCCGCCAGACCCGTTCCCGCGTGCTCGGTGCGACGTGCGGATGGTCGGACAGCGCCCGTGACGCCGTCGCCGGCGACACCCCCGCCAGGCGGGCGACGTCGGCCAGATTGACCGAGGAGGGCACGGCTCACGATAACCCGAAATCTTGGAAGCGTTTGCACTTACTTCTGAATCTGGCTGAATCTCTCACGCAGCCATAACGATCACGATTGTGACCCTTGACACCTATCACACGAAGGGGTCAGAGTTCGAGGTTGAAAGCGTTTCCAGGCGAGGGGCCTGCCGGATCCGACCTGCCGGGACGTCGACGAGGGGGAGGTCCGTGCCGGTGCGCCCGAACGGACCCGTCCCCGCTCCCCTCCCCGACGAACGGTCGCCGCCCGCGCCGGGCACGTCCGCCGTCCCTGTCCCCGTCCCGTCCGTCCCCGTCCCGCAGAGAGTTCGGAGTTGAACGCCCATGCGTCGCCGTAGATGGAGGAGCCGCGTCCTGGCGGCCGGTGTGGCGGTCGCCGCCCTCGCCGGTCTCGCCGGATGCGCCGGAGGGCCCGCCGGGCCACCGACCCTGACCTGGTTCATCAACCCGGACGACGGCGGCCAGGCCGAGATCGCGCAGAAATGCACGGCGGCGTCCGGCGGGAAGTACCAGATCGCCGTCTCGACGCTGCCGCGCGAGTCGTCCGAGCAGCGCCAGCAGCTCGTCCGCCGCCTCGCCGCGAACGACACGTCGATCGACATCATGAGCATCGACCCGCCCTACATCCCGGAGTTCTCCGAGGCCGGGTTCCTGGCTCCGGTGCCTGCCGACGTCGGTCAGCGCACCACCGCGGGCGTCGCGAACTCCGCGAAGGAGGGCGCGAGCTGGGACGGCAAGCTCGTCACCGTCCCGTTCTGGGCGAACACGCAGCTGCTCTGGTACCGCAAGTCGATGATGGCCGGGACCGGGCTGGACATGTCCAAGCCGGTCACGTGGGACCAGGTCATCGCCGCGGCGCAGAAGAAGAACAAGCAGGTCGCCGCACAGGGCAAGCGCGCCGAGTCGCTGACGGTCTGGCTGAACGCGCTCGTCGAGAGCGGCGGCGGCGAGATCATCACCAACCCGTCGCCCGGCGACCCGAAGGGTGTCCAGCTCGGGCTCGACTCACCGGCTTCGACGAAGGCCGCCGAGATCATGAAGGCGACCGCACCCGTCGCCGGGTCCAGCTTCTCCACGTCGGGCGAGGACGAGAACGCCACCGCGTTCCAGGACGGCGACGCGATGTTCTCGCCGATCTGGCCGTTCATCTGGGGCAAGGTCAAGAGCGCCGTCGAGGACGGCACCGCCCCGGCCAGCACCCAGTCCGACTACGGGTGGGCGCTCTACCCGCGCACCGACGCGTCGAAGCCGAGCGCCCCGCCCTACGGCGGGATCAACCTGGGCGTCAGCGCGTTCAGCACCAACGTCGACCTGTCCTACCAGGCGACCGAGTGCATCGTCTCGACCGAGAACCAGAAGCAGTACTTCCTGACCAACGGCAACCCCGCGGCGAAGATCTCGGTCTTCACCGACCCGGAGGTGGTCAAGGAGTTCCCGATGGCCCCGGTCATCGCGCAGTCGCTGCAGCAGGCGAAGCCGCGCCCGCAGACGGCCTACTACTCCGAGGTCTCGGAGTCGATCCAGCGGCTCTACCACCCGCCGGGCGGTATCGACCCGAACACCGTCGGCCCCGCGACCGCGGACCTGATCCGCGCGGTCCTGGCGAAGGAGAAGCTCCTGTGACGACCACGACGGAACGGACTCCCTCCACGACGGACCCGGCTCCGGGACCGGGCGGCGCCAGCGACCGGGCGAAGGCCGAGCAGCGGCTCGGCTGGATGCTCGCCGGACCGGCGTTCGTGATCATGTTGCTGGTCACGGCGTACCCGATCGTCCAGGCGTTCTACTACTCCCTGTTCGACTACCGGCTCACCGACCCGGAGAACCGCGAGTTCATCGGGATCAACAACTACCTCGTCGTGCTCGGCGACGAGATCTGGTGGACCTCGTTCGGCGTCACGCTGTTCATCACGGTGGTCACGGTCGCCGTCGAGCTGGTGCTCGGCTTCGCGCTGGCGCTGGTGATGATGAAGGCGCTGCAGGCGATCCGGCCGATCCTGCGGGCCGCGATCCTGATCCCGTACGCGGTGATCACCGTCGTGTCCGCGTTCGCCTGGCAGTTCGCGTTCTCGGCCGACTCCGGGTTCGTGAACTCGTGGTTCGACTGGATCCCCGGCATCACGGCGGACACGGCGTGGTTCGACGGCACGTGGTCGTCGCTGTTCGTGATCTGCCTGGCCGAGATCTGGAAGACCACGCCGTTCATCTCGCTGCTGCTGCTCGCCGGACTGGCCCAGGTGCCCGACGTGCTGCAGGAGGCCGCCAAGGTCGACGGCGCGTCCTGGTGGCAGCGGATGACGAAGGTGACCATCCCGAACATGAAGGCCGCGATCATGGTCGCGCTGCTGTTCCGCACGCTGGACGCGTTCCGCGTGTTCGACAGCGTGTTCGTCATGACGGGCGGCGCGAACTCGACGGAGACGGTGTCGTTCCTGGCCTACCGGCAGACGATCTCGCGTGTCGAGATCGGGCTCGGATCGGCGGTCTCGGTGCTGCTGTTCCTGTCCGTCGCGTTGATCTGCGCGCTGTTCATCAAGGGATTCAAGGTCGACCTGTCCCAGGCACGAGGGGAGAAGTGATGTCCACCCGGGAGAAGGTTCTCTGGTACATCGCGGGCGTCGTGATCGTGATCTACGCCCTGTTCCCGGTCGGCTGGATCATCTCGCTGTCGCTGAAGTCGTCCGACGACATCTCGAACAAGGCGTTCCTCCCGACGCAGATCTCCTGGGAGAACTACTCCCAGATCCTCGTCGGCGACGCCGCGGACCTGTTCCTGCCCGCGTTGCGGAACTCGTTCGGGATCTGCCTGATCGCCACGGCGATCGCGTGCATCCTGGCGATGTTCGCCGCCTACGCGATCGCCCGGCTGGACTTCAGGGGGAAAAAGCTCATCCTGTCCACGGCGCTCGGCGTGGCGATCTTTCCGGTGATCTCGATCGTGACGCCGCTGTTCAACCTGTGGCGGCTGATCGGGCTCTACGACACCTGGCCCGGCCTGATCATCCCGTACCTGTCGCTGACGCTGCCGCTGTCGATCTGGACGCTGTCCGCGTTCTTCCGCGAGATCCCGTGGGAGATGGAACAGGCGGCGCAGGTGGACGGCGCGACGACGTGGCAGGCGTTCCGCAAGGTGATCGTCCCGCTGGCGACGCCGGGCGTGTTCACCACCGCGATCCTGGCGTTCTTCATCGCGTGGAACGACTTCGCCTACGGCATCTCGCTCACGTCGTCGGGAGCGGCCCGTCCGGTGCCCGCGGCACTGGGCCTGTTCTCCGGCGCGTCGCAGTTCGAGTCGCCGAACGGCCCGATCGCCGCCGCCGCGGTGATCGTCACCATCCCGGTCGTCGTGCTGGTGCTGATCTTCCAGCGCCGCATCGTGGCCGGTCTGACCAACGGCGCCGTCAAGGGTTGATCCCGTACTTCTCGAGAAAGGAACCGACCGGCCATGGCGTCGATCGAGATGAAGAACATCGTCAAGAAGTACGGGGACGGCTTCCCGGCCGTGAACGACGTGAGCATGGACATCGCCGACGGCGAGTTCATGATCCTCGTCGGCCCGTCCGGCTGCGGGAAGTCCACGCTGCTGCGGATGATCGTCGGACTGGAGGACATCACCTCCGGTGAGATGGACATCGGCGGCACGCGGGTCAACGAGAAGGCCCCGCGCGACCGGAACCTGTCGATGGTGTTCCAGAACTACGCGCTCTACCCGCACCTGTCCGTCTTCGAGAACATCGCGTTCCCGCTGCGCCTGGCCAAGGCGCCGGAGGACGAGGTGCGCAAGAAGGTCAACGAGGCGGCCGACGTCCTGGAGCTCCACGAGCACCTGCAGCGCAAGCCGGCCAACCTGTCCGGCGGTCAGCGCCAGCGCGTCGCGATGGGCCGGGCGATCGTGCGGGACGCGGACGCGTTCCTGTTCGACGAGCCGCTGTCCAACCTGGACGCCAAGCTCCGCGGCCAGATGCGCACGGAGATCGCCCGCCTGCAGCGCAGGCTGGGGATCACGACCGTCTACGTGACGCACGACCAGACAGAGGCGATGACGCTCGGGGACCGGGTCTGCGTGCTGCGCAAGGGCGTCATCCAGCAGGTCGCGTCGCCGCGTGAGCTCTACGAGCAGCCGGTCAACCTGTTCGTGGCCGGGTTCATCGGCTCGCCGCCGATGAACTTCCTGCCCGCCACGGTGTCCGGTAGTGCGCTCGAGACCCCGTTCGGAAAGATCGAGCTCGACTCGGCGCGCGCCGAGAAGATCAAGGGCAAGGACCTGGTGCTGGTCGGGATCCGGCCGGAGTACTTCGAGGACGCGTCGCTCGTCGACGAGGCCAAGAAGCACGTGGGCTCGACGTTCTCGGCCCGCGTGGACGTCACCGAGTGGCTCGGCGACTCGCAGTTCGCCTACATCCCGTACGAGGCCCCCGAGGAGGTCGCGGCGCAGCTCAAGGAGCTGTCCCGGGAGCTGGATTCGGACCAGCTGCGCACGCAGGCGATCGTGTCCATCGACTCGACCAGCCGGATCCGGGAGGGCCGCGAGGCCGAGTTCTGGCTGGACGCGCGGAAGATCCATGTGTTCGACCCGTCCACCGGCGACAACCTCACCCGCGACCCGGAGGCCGGCGCCGAGCTGACCCGCATGGCGAGCGAGGACCGCGCCGAACAGGTGGCGCAGGCCCGCGAGCACGGCACGTCGGTCACCGGCAGGCACCACGCCGAGGAGAAGTAGGCGCCCACCCACTCGTCCGGGCCGCCCCACCTCTCCCCTTCCGAACGAACGGCACCTTCGAGCAATGCCATTGCCCGAAGGTGCCGCTCGTTCGCGGGGCGGGGCGGGTGGCGCGAGTGGGCCGGGTGAGGCGGGGGGGACGACCGCGCGAACGAACGGGCCGTTCGAGCAACATGATTGCTCGAACGGCCCGTTCGTTGCGTGTCGGGGTCAGTTGCGTCTCGGGGTCAGAGGGCCCGGACGGCCTGGCGGTGCCGGGTGACGGCGACACCGGCGATCGTGCGGGCCATCACCGCGAACACGAACCGGCTCGCGGGCTGTACCGCGAACC
The DNA here is from genome assembly GCF_004339565.1 of Pseudonocardia endophytica. Lineage (GTDB taxonomy): Bacteria > Actinomycetota > Actinomycetes > Mycobacteriales > Pseudonocardiaceae > Pseudonocardia > Pseudonocardia endophytica. The sequence continues at coordinate 3,081,894 of NZ_SMFZ01000002.1, read as the reverse complement.
AGTAGGCCCGGCCGGCCATCCCACGCGGGCGGAACGTGACGCGCTGGACGTAGCGGCTCGTCCGGCGCCCGGTCTCCTCGACGCGCAGCTCCAGACGAGCCGTTCCGGGCATCTTGGCCTCGGCGCGCAGCTGCAGCCGGCGCCCGGGATCGACCTCCTCGATCCGCCACCAGTCCAGCGCCTCCCCCGGCGCGAACCGGGACGGCCGCGTGCGCCGGTCACCGGGCCCTCCGGCCAGACGGTCGAGCCAGCCGCGGACGGTCCAGACGCCCGGCACGGTGTACCACCCGGTGTCACCACCGAGCGTCTCGATCACCGCCCAGACCGCGCGGGCCGGTGCGTGCACGTCGTGCGCGTGCTCGGAGACGAGCTCGAGCGGCCCGGCACCGGGTGGGTCCGCAGCGCCGCGGCCGGCGTCGCCGTCCTCGTCGAGAGCCCGTCGCACGGCCTCGGCGTACGGCGTCGGTCCGCCAGGTGGCTCGCCGACCAGGTGCCACAGCTCGTCGAGACTCTCCTTGTCGCACACCAGCTCGTGGCGCATCGACTCGACGAGCGGTTCGGCCAGGCCGCGCCCGACCGGCGTCAGCGCCGAGACCGCCCGCGCGGTCAGCCGGGGGGCGGAGACCGGCACCGGCAGCGGGAGCGGCTGGGCCAGCCCCGCGACCTCGGCGTACCCGGCCATCAGCCCGTGGTACGTGAGCACCTCCGGCCCGCCGACGTCGAAGGCACCGTGCACATCGGACGGAAGACGCAGGCATCCGACGACGGCGTGCAGCACGTCGTCGACGGCCACCGGCTGGATGCGGTTCCACAGCCGGTCCGGCAGCGGCAGCACGAGCGGCCCGTTCATCGCCGTCTCGGTGAGGTGCCGGATCATCTCGAAGCTCGCCGAACCGGTACCGACGACGATCCCGGCGCGCAGCACGACGGTCGGCACCGGCCCGTCGAGCAGGATGTCGCCGACCTCGCGGCGCGAGCTCAGGTGACCGGACACCTCGCCGTCCGGCGCGTCCGGCTGCAGACCGCCGAGGTACACGATCCGGCCGACGCCGGCCTCCGCGGCGCCGTCGGCCAGCGCCCGCGCGGCGGCCCGGTCGCGCTCGGCGTAGCCAGGACCGTCCATGGCGTGCACGAGATGCACGACGGCGTCGGTCCCGCGGCAGGCGGACGCGACCGTCGCGGCATCGGTGGCGTCACCGACCCGGACCTCGACGCGATCGGGTGCCCAGGCGTGCCCGTCGAGCCGCGACGGGGTCCGCACCAGCACCCGCACCGCGTGGCCCGCCGCGAGCAGGCGCGGGACGAGCCGGGACCCGATGTAGCCGGTGGCGCCGACGACCAGAACGCGCATGCCCCGATCCTGACGGTCGTCGGGTTCGTCCGCTCGCCCGGCCGGTGTGAGCGCGGTCGCCCGACCGGAGATCGGCGCAACCGGTCACGGCGCGCCACAGGTGGCGCGATCCAGCCGGTTCCGCCGATCACGCTGGGTGGGAGCGAGCGCAGCCCCGGCCGCCGTCATGGGAGACCGCCGTCCTCTGCTCGGTGGACGCGCCGGCGTTCTCCGAACGATCGGTGGCCATGATCGGCGGGAGTGGTCAGGACGCGCCACATCGGGCGTGATGCGGCCGATTCCGCCGATCGTTCCGGGTGGCTACGGCTGCAGGTGAACCGTGATCGCCGGAACTGGTCAGACTGCGCCACTGGTGGCGCGTCTGTGCCCATTCCGCCGATCATGGCAAGTCGGGAGCCACCGCGCCCGCTGCGGTGAACGCGTCCGCGCCGCACCGTCAGGAGATTCCCAGCGGGCCGCGGTCCGACCGTGATCGGCGGAACCGGTCAGACTGCGCCACTGGTGGCGCGTCTGTGCCCATTCCGCCGATCATGGCAAGTCGGGAGCCACCGCGCCCGCTGCGGTGAACGCGTCCGCGCCGCACCGTCAGGAGATTCCCAGCGGGCCGCGGTCCGACCGTGATCGGCGGAACCGGTCCAGCCGTGCCACACCGGTGGCGCGATCCGGCCGGTTCCGCCGATCACGGGACACCGACCAGTCGCAGACCGGCGGCCGTGCCCGCGGCCAGGAGGACCACGACGATGAACGGCAGCCGCTTCCAGGCCGCGACGCCGGCGACCAGGACGGCCGCCGGGCGGGCCCAGCCGGCGAAGGCGTCGCCCTCGAACCAGGTGCCGGTCGCGGTCAGGGCCACCAGCAGTGCGACCGCGCCGAGCTCGACCAGGCGGATCGTTCGGGCGGACAGTGACATCCGGTCGTGGGCCATCAGAGGAACGAGCCGCATCAGGTAGGTACCGACGGCCAGGACGGCCAGCGCAGCGACGGTCATGACGGCCTCCCCGGAGCGGCGAACATCAACTGGTGGACGCGGTCCCACCTCGCGAGGACCGTGGTGCACCGGCGCCCGACCGATCGGCGTCCGCCGTCCGGGCCGCCGCCGTCCGGGCCGCCGCCGTCCGAGCCACCACCGTCCGAGCCACCACCGTCCGAGCCACCACCGCCGGAGCCGCCACCGCCAGAGCCGCCACCGCCCGAGCCGCCACCGCCCGAGCCACCACCATCCGAGCCACCACCGTCGGAACCTCGGCCCGCACGGCGCCCGGCCAGACCGACGCCCAGCAGTCCGGCCAGCACCGGGACCCCGGCAGGCGCGAACGGCGAAGCGACCAGCGCGACGGCGGCCGCTCCGGCACCGACCCGGCGCGCGTCGGCCTGACGCAGCATGGGCAGCAGCATCGCCAGCATCGCGGCCGGGAACGCGGCGTCCACACCGAACGCCGTCGGCTCCGGGACGATCGTGCCGAGCACCAGGCCGAGCGCGGTGCCGACCTGCCACATCAGGTACTTGAGGACGCCCAGGGTCCAGAAGGCCCGTCGTGCCCGAGCCGTCCCGCTGCCCCTGGCCAGGACGAACGCTGTCGACTCGTCCGTCACGACGTGTGCCGCGGCGAGCCGCGACGGGCCCCGGCCGAGCGTCGAGGCGATCGCCAGACCGAACGGCAGGTGGCGCAGGTTCAGGACCAGACCCGCGACGACGGCGGCCACCACACCACCGCCCGCCGCGAGGATGCCGGTGACGGCCAGCTGCGCCCCTCCGGCGAAGACGACGACCGACATGGCCATCGTCATCGCCGGGGACAGGCCTGCGGACGGCGCGAGCGCTCCGAACGAGACGCCGACCACTCCGACCGCCACCGCGATCGTCGCGGCATCCCGCACGTCGGCGCGCCGCACCGAGCGATCCGTTCGTTCTGCCGAACACATAACCGGTACAGTGAACGACAGCCGGAACGTTCGTCAAGCCGAACGAGGAGACCGATGGATCGAACGCCGCCCCTCGCCGCGATCGCCGCCGCCATCCGGAGGGAGCGGAACCGGCTCGGGATATCCTCCGCCGAGCTTGCGCGGCGGGCCGGGATCGCGAAGTCGACGCTGTCCCAGTTGGAGTCCGGCACCGGCAACCCGAGCGTCGAGACGCTGTGGGCGATCGCCGTCGTCGCGGGAGTGCCGTTCAGCTCGCTCGTCGAGCCGGAGACGACCGGCGTCCGGGTGATCCGCGCCGCGGACCGGCCCGCGATCGGTTCGGACGAGTCGCCGTTCACCGGGAGCCTGCTCGCCGCCTGCCCGCCGGGGGCCCGGCGGGACATCCATCTGATCACGAGCGAGACCGGGGACGCCCGCAACGCCGCCCCGCACAGCCCCGGCACGACCGAGCACATGATCGTCGCCGAGGGCCGGTGGACGGCCGGACCGGCCGGCGAGGAGGTCACGCTGGACCCGGGTGACTACGTCACGTTCCCCGCCGACCGGCCGCACGGCTACCGCGCCCTGACCGACACCGCCTCCGCGGTGCTGATCATGGAGTACCAGTGACGCCGCTCGGGCCACGCTGGGCCGAGCCGGTCGGGTCGGGGGCGCCCTCGGTGAGGCGGCCGAGCGCCCCGCCGACGCCGTCGAGCAGGCCCTCGGAACCCCCCTTGTCGTCACCGGCGCTCTTGTCGTCGCCGCCCTTGGAGTCCCCCTGCTCGCTCTCCGGCAGCGGATACTGGCGGACCCAGTCCACCTGCATCTCGGACGGCTTGACGCCGCCGCCCCCGTTTCCGGGGAACCAGTCGAGCTGGATGCACAGGTGCATCGGGCCGGGCGGCAGGATCGACGTGTCCGTCGTGGACCACCACTGCTTGCCGTCGACGTAGGTGGTGATCTTCTCCGGCGTCCACTCGACGGCCCAGTTGTGCCACTGGGTCGCGTCGATGTCGACCTTGCCCTGCACCTGGCTGTTGTCGGCGCCGTAGTGCAGGAACAGGTTCGTCTCCTGCCGGAGGTGGTCGGTCATCTCCATGAAGTCGACCTCGCCGCCGACCGGGAAGTTCTCCGCGTCCGGCCAGAGCAGGAGCAGTGCGTTGTACGTCGGGTCGGACGCGGGCGCCTTGACCCGGCCCTCCCAGCGGCCGTACTTCTGCCCCGGGTTCCACGCCATGCCGGCCGTCGTCCCGTCCGCGTCCCCGTTGATCGTGAGCAGGCCGTCCTTCGTGGACGCCGCGTCCGGTGAGCGACGGCCGTTGCCGGCGTGGCCCTCACCGTCGTAGAGGGACCAGTCACCGAGTCCGTTGGTGAAGTCGTCGACTCGGTTCGGCTTGCCCCAGTTGTGCATCACCGCAGCGCTGGTCGCCGCTCCGGCCGGTGCGGCGGGGTCGGCGGGCGCTGCCGGGGCCTTCGGTGCCGCACAGTCGTCGGGCTCGGTGGCCCCGGCCCCCGCGGCCGGCTTGTCGCCCGCGGGCCGGTCACCCGCCGGAGCCTGGGCCGGGTCGTCGCCGGTCGCCGGATCAGCCGCCGGCTTGTCGCCGGTCGCCGGATCAGCGGCCGGCTTGTCGCCGGTCGACGACGTCCCGGAGCCGCCGTCGGCCGGATCCTCGCCCGAGGGCTTGTCACCGGTGGACCGGTCGCCGGTGGACTGGTCACCGCCGGAACCGTCACCGCCGGACTTGTCGTCGCCCTGCCCGCCGGATCCGCCGGACCTGTCCCCGTCGCCGGACCCGCCGGAGCTGCCGGACTTGTCGCCGGAGCTACCGGATCCACCGGACTTCTCGCCGTCGCCGGAGCCGCCGGAGCCACCCGAGCCGTCCGACTTGTCCCCGCCCGAGCCATCGGGCTTGTCGCCACCACCCGAGCTGCCGGACCCGTCGGACTTGTCCCCGCCCGAGCCGTCCCCGGCGGGCGGGTCGTCCGCGACGCCCTCACCGGAGCCGGAACCAGAGCCGGAACCGGAGCCCGGGTCGGCCCCCGAACCCGCGTTCGCCCCGGCGCCGTCGTCCTGGTCCGGCTTCTCCGCGCCGGACTTGTCGCCGGCCGGCTTGTCGGCACCCGGCTCGTCCGCGTCCGGCTTCTCACCCCCGGCCGTCCCCGGGTTCCCGGCAGGGTGGTCACCCCCCGTCGCCGGGTCACCCGTTCCGGATCCGCCTCCGGGGTCGCCCCCGGCCGGCCGGCAGTCCGCCGGCTGTGCAGGTTCCGCCGCGGCGAGGGTCTGATCCGCGAACGCCGCTGACGGGAGCACCGCCAACGACACCACGACGATCCCCGCGATCACCACAGAGCGTCTCATCCGACTCCTCCGCCACAGTCGCCTCGTGAGTCACGAGAGACGCTAGGTGTCACAGCGTCACCATGCGTACCTGTGTCATCACATCGGGCGCGACGCCCGTCGCACGGGTGAGTGCGGAGCGTGGCGGTCCGGAACCGGAGGCTGCTCCTCACACGAAAGCGCCCCGCCCGGAGACCCGGACGGGGCGTGTGTTCGGAAGGGAGTGTGTGTTACCAGCCGCGGCTGGCGTAGCGCTGCTCGGCGGGCAGGTCGGCGACGTTCAGGCCGACCATCGCCTCACCGAGACCACGCGAGACCTTCGCGATCATGTCGGGGTCGTCGTGGAACGTCGTCGCCTTCACGATCGCCGACGCGCGCTGCGCCGGGTCGCCGGACTTGAAGATCCCGGAGCCGACGAACACGCCCTGCGCGCCCAGCTGCATCATCATCGCGGCGTCCGCCGGCGTCGCGATCCCGCCCGCGGTGAACAGCACCACCGGGAGCTGCCCGGTGCGCGCGATCTCCGCGACGAGCTCGACGGGCGCACGCAGCTCCTTCGCCGCGAGGTAGAGCTCGGCCGTGTCCAACGTCGACAGCTTGCCGATCTCGGAGCGGATGGACCGCATGTGCCGGGTCGCCTCGACGACGTTGCCGGTGCCGGCCTCACCCTTGGAGCGGATCATCGCCGCGCCCTCGGAGATCCGGCGCAGGGCCTCGCCCAGGTTCGTCGCGCCGCACACGAACGGCACGGTGTACTGCCACTTGTCGATGTGGTGGGCCTCGTCGGCCGGGGTGAGGACCTCCGACTCGTCGATGTAGTCGACACCGAGCGCCTGCAGCACCTGGGCCTCGACGAAGTGCCCGATCCGGGCCTTCGCCATCACCGGGATGGACACCGCCTCGACGATTCCGGTGATCATCTCCGGGTCGCTCATGCGAGCCACGCCGCCGTTCGCCCGGATGTCGGCGGGGACGCGCTCGAGCGCCATCACGGCCACCGCGCCGGCGTCCTCGGCGATCTTCGCCTGCTCCGGGGTGACCACGTCCATGATCACGCCACCCTTGAGCATCTCGGCCATCCCGCGCTTGACGCGCGCGGTTCCGTGCTCGGGGCCGGCGTTCACGGGGACGGACTCAGCGGACACGGTGCTCCTCAACCTCATTGATGGCGTCGGAGGGATTCTACGTCAGCGTTCTCCGGCGCCCGTAGGGCGCGGAGGCGCCGGTGCGCCGGCCGCGTCCGGCTCCGGGTCGACGATCTCGAAGTAGACCGGGACCGGTGCCGTCCCGGCGAGGTGCAGCCACCGGACCAGGCGCCGCGACCGCAGGCCGAGCGTGTCCCGTACGGCGTCGTTGTGCACCCGGCGGGCGAGGATCACGAGCTGCTGGGCGTCGGCCAGCTCGTCCGTCAGCTGCGTACCGATCCCTGCCCTGTCGACGACGGCGAGTTGCCTGGTCAGCACGTTCTCCGCGGCTTCTCGGGCCTGACGGGAGCCGGCCGGGTCCCGGCCGTCCGGGGTGGGCGCGTCGCCCGCGCCCGCGGTCCGCGCGGCCGTCCGCAGACTCTCCCCCGCCGGCCCGAGCGCGTCGGCGACCCGTTCCGCGACCTCCACCCGCCGGCGCAGCGCCTCCCCCAGCCCGGCCCGGGCCGCGTCGACCCGGACGTGCAGCCGGTCGAGACGGTTGACCCGTGCCCCGCACCACACCGTGAGGCCGATCACGACCAGCACCGCGGCGGCGACCAGCAGGACGAGCAGGATCGCGTTCACGCCGCCCCGCCTGCGACGACGCGTGGGTCGGCGGCGATCGCGGCGCGATAGACCTGCAGCACCTCCCGCGCCACGACCGGCCAGTCGAACGCGGCCGCCCGCTCCCGTCCGGCACGGGTCAGCGCGGCGCGGGCGCCGTCGTCGTCGAGCAGCCCGCCGAGAACCCGGGCCAGCGCCGGTGCGTCACCGGTCGGCACGAGGCGCCCGGCGTCGTCGCCGACGACGGCCCGGAACGCCTCCATGTCACTGGCCACGACCGGCGCTCCCGCGGCCATCGCCTCCAGCAGCACCATGCCGAAACTCTCGCCGCCGAGGTTGGGGGCGCAGTAGACGTCCATCGACCGCAGCGCGGCCGCCTTCGTCGGCTCGTCGACGGCGCCGAGGAAGTCGATCCGCCCGGCGAGGTCCGGGCCGGCCTGCCGGCGCAGCGCCGCCTCGTCGCCGCGGCCGACGACGAGCAACCGCAGGCCGGGCCGGGTCCTGGACAGCGCGCGTACGGCGTCCAGCAGCACCGGCATGCCCTTGCGAGGCTCGTCGAAGCGGCCGAGGAAGCCGACGGTCGGGCCGGGTGGGCGTCCGGGGAGCACGGGGCCGTCCGCGAACCGGGCGACGTCGACGCCGTTCGGCACCTCGGTCGCGTCCCCGCCGAGGTGCTCCACCTGAACCCGCCGGGCCATGGCGGACACCGCGATCCGGGCGGTCACCTTCTCCATCAGCGGCCGCAGCACCCCACCGAACGCGACGAGCGCGCGAGAGCGCTCGGTCGACGTGTGGAACGTGGCGACGATCGGCCCCTGCGCGGCCAGCAGCGCCAGCACCGAGATGCTGAACGTCGTCGGCTCGTGCAGGTGCAGCACGTCGAACTCGCGCTCGGCGAGCCAGCGCTTCACCCGCTGGTAGGTGACCGGCCCGAACGTCACGCGGGCGACGGACCCGTTGTAGGGCACGCCGAGCGAGCGGCCCGCCGACGTCACGAACTCCGGCATCGCGGTACCGGTCTCGGCCGGGGCCAGCACCTCGACGTGGTGCCCGAGCACCCGCAGCGCGGCGGCCAGGTCCAGCACGTGCGCCTGGACCCCGCCGGGGACGTCCAGCGAGTACGGGCAGACGATCCCGACGCGCAGCCGGTCGCCGGTCATCGCGCGGCCATCGCGGGAGTCGGGGCGTCGGCGGCCCAGATCGGCTGCAGCATGTGCCAGTCCTGCGGGCGCTCGGCGATCATCGCGCCGAACGCGTCGGCGATCGCCTGCACGGCCGGTGCGACGGCGGCCCGGTCCGGCACCGGGATCTCCTCGCCGACGAGCACGCCCCACGCATCGTCGGTGAACACGGCGCAGGCGGGGTGCAGCGCGGCACCGGTCAGCGCGGCCAGCCGGGCGGGTCCGGACGGGAAGCGCGCGGGCTCGTCGCAGAACCGCACGTCGACGCCGGTGCCTGCCAGATCGCGGTCGGCGATCAGGCAGACGACGCCGCCGGAGGCCAGCCGCCGGGTCATCGCCCGGTGCGCGGCGCGACCGGCCGCACCGGACTCCGCGGTGACGATCTCGAAGCCGAGCGACTCGCGGTAGGCGACGAACCGGCGGAACAGCGACTCCGGACGCAGCCGCTGCACGACGGTCGTCATGCCGGCCGGCAGCCCCATCCGGACGAGCTCGCGCACGATGTAGACGCCCGCGACGTCCCAGTTGCCGGAGTGCGGCAGCGCGTAGATCACCCCGCGCCCGGCCCGCAGCGTGTCCAGCGAGGACCCGATGCCGTGCACGTGCGGGTCCATCGCCGCGTGCAGCGCCTGCGGGTCCATGGCCGGGAGCCGGAACACCTCGTGCCAGTAGCGGGCGTAGCTGCGCAACCCGTCGCGGACGAGCAGGTCGAGCTCGGCGGCCGACACGTCCGGCCGGACCCTGGCCAGGTTCGCGCGCAGGCGTGCCACGCCGTCACCGCCCCGGCGGGCGGCCAGGTCGGCTCCCGCCCGGAACGCGCGCGCCACCAGCGGCTCCGGCAGCCGCCGGACGAGCGCCCATGCCGCGGCGTACTCCGCCCCGGCCAGGCGCTCCTTCCAGCTCTCGCCGGTCACGCCCGCTCCGCGGCGCTGCGGCGCACGGCGAACACCCGCTGCGCGAGCGTCACGACGGTGCCCGCGGCGAGCAGGCCGAGCGCGACCGGCAGCGCGTAGGGCACGCCGACCCCGGCCAGGAACGCGCCGAGCAGCCCGAGGATCAGGCGTTCCGCGCGTTCCACGAGCCCGCCCTCCGCGGCCAGCCCGACGCTCTCCGCGCGGGCCTTCACGTAGGACACCAGCTGCCCGCCCACGAGACAGACCAGCGCCGCCGCACCGGCCACGCGTTCGTCGCCCCCGCCGAGGCACCACCACGCCAGCGAGGCGAACAGCGCGCCGTCGACGATCCGGTCGCACGTCGAGTCCAGCACCGCGCCGAACGGTGTGCCGTAGCCGCGGGCGCGGGCCATCGCGCCGTCCACGAGGTCCAGCAGCACGAACGCGGTGATCAGCAACGGGCCGGCGACCAGGCCGCCCCACGGCAGGAACCCGACCGCGCTCGCGACGGCGCCGACGGTCCCGGCGACCGTGATCGCGTCCGGGCTCAGACCGCGGTCCACCAGCCAGCGCCCCACCGGGTCGGTGACCCGGTTGACGTGGCCACGGGCGAACAGGTTGAGCATCGGGTACGAGCGCTCTTCTCGTGCGGCGGCAGGTGGGCGCCAGACTAGTCGGGAGCGCCCGGCCCTTCCCACGCGGCGGCCAGCTGTGCTCGTGTCTCGGCGAGCAGCTGCGGGATGACCTTGGTCTGCCCGACGACGGCGATGAAGTTCGCGTCGCCGCCCCACCGCGGTACGACGTGCTGGTGGAGGTGGTCGGCCAGCGAGCCGCCCGCCACGTGCCCCAGGTTCAGGCCCACGTTGAACGCGTGCGGCGCGGCCACCTTCTTCATCGTGACGACGGCCTGGCGGGTGAACGCCATCAGCTCCAGCATCTCGCTGTCGGTGAGGGCCTCGAGGTCCGCGACGTGCCGGTACGGCAGCACCATCAGGTGGCCCGGGTTGTACGGGTGGAGGTTCAGCAGGGCGTAGACCTCGTGGCCGCGCGCGACGACGAGGCTGTCCTCGTCCGGCTCCGACGCGATCCGGCAGAACGGGCATCCCGTGTCGGCCGAGTCCTTGATGTACGCCAGCCGGTGCGGGGTCCACAGGCGGGCGAAGCCGTCCGGCGTCCCGACCCCGTCCTGCGCGACCCACTCCGGATCCTGCGCACCGGTCCCCTCCTGCATGGCCCGATCCTAGGGGCCGGGAAGAAGCCGGTCGCCCTGCGGCGTTGCACCGGTCGTGGTTGATGCTCTCGATGTCCCGCTGTCCGTGCTCGACCTCGTCCCGGTCGCGGCCGGGACGACGGCGACCGACGCGCTCGCGCACAGCACCCGGCTGGTCCGCCGGGCCGAGGAGCTCGGCTACCACCGGTACTGGGTGGCCGAGCACCACGCGATGCCCGGCATCGCCAGCTCGTCGCCGCCCGTGCTGATCGCCCACCTGGCCGGCGCCACCGAGCACATCCGCGTCGGGTCCGGCGGCGTGATGCTGCCCAACCACCGCCCGCTCGTCGTCGCGGAGCAGTTCGGCACGCTGGAGGCGTTGCACCCCGGGCGGATCGACCTCGGCCTGGGCCGCGCCCCCGGCACCGACCCGCGGACCGCGGCCGCCCTGCGCGGCATCCGCCCCGAGCAGCTGTCCGCCGACGACTTCCCGGACCAGCTCGTCGAGCTCGCCTCCTACTTCCGCGGCGATGCCGCCGTGCCCGCGGTGCCCGCCACGGGGAACGCCCCCGCGCTCTGGCTGCTCGGCTCGAGCGGCTACAGCGCCAAGGTGGCCGGGCTGCTCGGCCTGCCGTTCGCGTTCGCGCACCACTTCAGCGCCGAGAACACCTTGCCCGCGCTCGCGATCTACCGGGAGAACTTCCGGCCGTCGACGATGCTCTCCGAGCCGTACGCCCTGGTGGCCGCCGCCGCGTTCGTCGCGGACACCGACGAGCGGGCACGTGAGCTGGCCCTGCCTGCCGCACTGCAGTTCCTGCGGTTGCGGCTCGGCCAGCCGGGTCCGCTGCCCTCGCCGCAGGAGGTCGCCGACTTCGAGTGGTCCCCGTCGGCCCGCCGGTTCGTCGACGACCGCCAGGCCGACCAGATCATCGGCTCGCCCGACACCGTGCGCGAGGGCCTGGACAAGCTGCTGGCCGAGACCGGGGCGAACGAGCTGATGATCACGACGTCGATGTTCGAGGGCACCGACCGACTGCACTCCTACGAGCTGCTCGCCGACGCGGCCGGGCTGGTGCCGTCGGGGCGCGCCGCGGCCTGACAGCGGGCCGTGATGGGATGCCGGACATGACCGATCCCGTCACGGCCGGGCCCGCCGCGTTCCGGGCCGCGATCGAGGCGGGCGACATCGCCGCTGCCGTCGCCCTGTTCGACGACGACGTGGAGTTCCTGTCGCCCGTCGTGCACGCTCCGTACAGGGGCCGGGACGCGTTGCGGCGCATCCTGGATGCCGCGTTCGCGACGTTCGAGGACTTCCGCTACGTCCGCGAGTACGCCGGTGACGACGGTCACGTCCTGGAGTTCGAGGCCCGTGTCGGCGAGCGGTCGATCCAGGGGGTCGACATCCTGCGCGGCGGCGGGTCCGGTGGGGCGATGACGGAGCTCACCGTGCTGGTCCGGCCCTACTCGGCGGCGACCGCGCTGCGCGAACGGATGGGTGCGCTGCTCGGCTGACGCGCCGACCTGCACGGACGCCGCCCGGTGCTGATCATGAACGGGAGATGACCGTCCGGCTCGCTCCACCGGCCGCCGAACCCGGATGTCCTGAATGTCGCAGGGTTCGATCGGCAGGTCGTCGCAGCATGCCTGCCGCTGCTCGACGCACACCCGTGATCATGAGCGCGCCCGGGCGGTGCGGCGCACGATGAAACGGCGGCTCGACCTGCGTGGTCAGGGGCCGGTCACGGACCGGATCCGGCACGTCGAGGTGGTGCCGACATTCGAGTGACGTCGTGCACGGGGCACATCGCGGGCCGCACGGCGCTCGTTGATCCGCCGGAAACATCGCCCCGACCCGGGGCCGGGAAAGGAGAAGCCGGGTGCCCGCAGGTCCCACTCCACCGTCGCGGCGGCCGTCGTCCGACGCCCCCGGTGACCGGCGTGCTGGTGACCGACGGCGCCCGGAGGGCAGGCGCGACGACCGGCGACCGGATCCTGCGGACGGTGGCGACGAGCGCGGCAACCGGGGACCGGAGGCTCGCGACCATGGCGGGCGGGCGCCCGGCTCCGACTCCACGTCCCGTGTGGGCCTGCGGGTCCGGGGCGGCACGGTCCCGCGCGACCCCGGAACGGTCCCGAGGGACCCGGGAACGCCGCCGCCCGCCCCGCGCGAGCCGCAGACCCCGCCGCCCGGCAGGCGTCCCTCCGCCGCTCCGCCCCCGGCGCGACCGGCCGACCGGCCGGCGACTCCCCCGCCGGCGACACCCCCGCCCGACGCCCGTCCGCCTGCGGCAGCTCCGCGGCGTGGTCCCCGCACGGCCCAGCCGGACGGAGCACCGGCGAACGGAGCGCGTCGGAACGGTGCTCCCGCCGACCCGACCCGCCCGGACGGCGCACACGCGAACGGCGCGCGGTCCAACGGTTCGCGGCCCGATGGCGCGCACTCGAACGGCGCACACGCGGACGGCGCCGGTGCCCGGCAGAACGGACGCCGGCACGGCGACGCCACCCGGGACGGCGCCGCGCGCAACGGCGCCCGGCACGACGACACGCGTGCCGACGGTGTGCCGCCGAACGGAACCCCGACGCGTGGCGTCCACGTGGCTCAGGATCAGGGAACGGCCACGACCGGTAGCCGCACCGGACGTCACGGCGCACCCGACCGTGGCCCCGACGGCCCCCCGACACGCATCGCGGGCGACGGCCGGACACGGGCCACCGCAGCCGGAACCACCGGACCGGACGGTGATGGCGCGACCCGGACGATGCCCGCCGACCGCACCACCGCACGGCACGGCCGCGAGGCCCCCACCCGCGCGTCGCAGCGGACCGGAGCCGGTGACGAGGGCGCGCCACCCCGCCGCCGTCGACGCGCGGCCCCCGTCCCGGCATCCGGGCCGCTCGGCAAGGTCGTCGCGTTCGCCGGCCCGGGGATCGAGTTCGCCCGCACGAAGCTGGGCATCCTCGACGCCGAGCAGAAGGCCGCGCTGTCACCGGAGCAGCTGCGCACCCGTCGTCGCAGGCAGATCACGTTCTCGCTGATCGGGACCGCGGCGTCGATCGTGCTCCTGCCGCTGCTGCTGTTGGGGCTCGGCTGGGCGTTCTTCTCCGTGCCCAACCCGGACGACGCGGTGAACAACCAGGTCGCGACCGTGTCCTACGCGGACGGCGCGCAGCTCGCACGGCTCGTTCCCGAGCAGGGCAACCGGATCAAGGTCGGGATCAACGACGTCCCGCAGCAGGTCCGGGAGGCCGTCCTCTCGGCGGAGGACCGCAGCTTCTACTCGAACCCCGGATTCGACATCACCGGCATCCTGCGTGCGGCGTTCAACCAGCTCATCGGCGTGGGCGGCGGCGGTTCGACGATCACGCAGCAGTACGTGAAGAACACGCTCGTCGGCAACGAGGCGTCGTACTGGCGCAAGTACAAGGAACTGATCATCTCGTTGAAGGTCTCGCAGTCCAAGACGAAGGACGAGATCCTCAACGACTACCTGAACGCGATCTACTTCGGCCGCGGCGCGTACGGCATCCAGTCGGCCAGCTTCGCCTACTTCGGCAAGCCGGCGAACCAGCTGTCGCCCAGCGAGGGCGCGCTGCTGGCCGGCGTCATCCAGTCGCCGTCGCGCTGGGACCCGGCGATCGACCCACAGAAGGCGCGCGAGCGCTGGTCGTTCGTGATGGACGGCATGGCCCAGATGAACTGGATCTCGAAGGCCGACCGCGCGAGCGCCCAGTTCCCGCAGACGATCTCGCCGCAGAACAGCTCCGCGTCGAGCTCGCTGACCGACGACCGCGGTCACATCCTGAACGCCGTCAAGTCCGAGCTCTCCAACCTCGGCATCTCCGACCAGGCGTTCTCCCAGGGCGGGCTGCAGGTCACGACGACGATCGACCCGGGCCGCCAGCAGCAGCTCACCGACTCCGTCCAGAAGCAGATGGAGGGGCAGCCGGACGTCCTGCGCACCGGCGCGGTCGCGATCGACCCGAAGACCGGTGGCATCGTCGGCTACTACGGCGGCAAGGACGGCACCGGCATCGACTACGCGAAGGTGTCCAAGCAGCCGGGATCGACGTTCAAGCCGTTCGTCGTGCTCGCCGGGCTCATGAACGATCCGCCGATCGGGCTCGGCCAGACCTACGACGGCTCCGAGCAGGTGGGCCTGCGCAACGCGGACGGCGCGAACTGCCCGAAGTGCGACCTCAAGCAGGCCCTGACGATCTCGAACAACGTCGTGTTCACGAAGCTCGCGGCCGAGGTCGGACCACAGAAGGTCGCCGACGCGGCCCGGCTGGCCGGCATCACGTCCCCGCTGGACAATCCGGACGCGCGCCTCGCGCTGGGCAACAAGGAGACCACCCCGGTCCAGCTGGCGTCCGCCTACGCGACCATCGCCGACGGCGGGGTGTGGCACGCGCCGCACCTCGTGTCCAAGGTTGTCGACTCCGACGGGCGGGTGCTGTACGAGTACCAGCCGGGCGAGGGCGAGCAGCGCTTCCCGGAGCAGGTCGCGCGCAACGTCGCCGAGGGCATGATGGACGTCGCGAAGAACGACGACCTGGCGCTGCCGTCCGGCCAGGAGGTCGCCGCGAAGACGGGCACCGTGCAGTCGCGCATCGAGGGCCAGAACAACGACGCCTGGTTCGCCGGGTTCACGCCGGACATCGTCAGCGCCGTGTGGGTCGGCACCGACCGCAACGACCCGATCCAGGACGCGAGCGGTGCGCCGATCAACGGCAAGGACCTGCCGGGGCACGTCTGGCAGTCGTTCATGGCGGACGTCGTGCGGGCCGGTCAGGCGGTCGACTTCCCGACGTTCAAGGCGATCGGCAAGCCGCCGTCGGACCGTGCGCCGAACGAGCCGGACACGCCCGTGACGCCGGTGCGACCGGCCACGCCGGAGCCGACGCAGGCCCCCGAGCCGACGCAGGCGGCCCCGCCGCCACCTCCGCCTCCCCCGCCGGCGCCGGCGACGTCGTCCCCGCCGCAGTCGACGGCCAATCCGTCCGACGACTCGAACGGCGGCGGCGGGCTCCTCGGCGGCGGGTCCGACCGGTCCGGCGACGGGACGAACGGCTGACCGGTGCCGACCGCGGACCCTGCCCGCCGCGTCGGCCGACCGGCTACGGTTGTCGGTGTGAACGGACGCCATCACTTCGACGTGGTGGCCTGGCGGGCCGATCGCCGGTTGACGCTCTACGTACCGGGGATCGAGGCGTCGACCACCGTCGACGATCCGCGCGGCGCGGAGGACGCGGTGCGCGAGCTCATCGCGGACCTGACCGGGGTGCCGGCCGACGAGATCACCTGCGACATCCGGCTGGGCAGGCCCTGGCGCAGCGGGGCCTGACCCGTCACCCGCGCGGGACCAGCACCCCGGCCGCGACCCGCCGGACCGACGCGGCCAGGTCGTCGAGCACGGTCGTGCGCATCCGCCAGTGCTGCCAGTACAGCGGCACGTCGAGGTGGCGCTCGCCGCCGATCAGCACCAGGTCGCCGGTGGCGGCCTCGGCCATGGCCGGCGCATCGGTGAACATGCCCCAGCCGAGTCCCGCGCGGATCGCCGCGTGGTACCCGTCGGCGGCCGGGACGCGGTGCGCGGGACCGGTGCACGGCCGGTGCGTGATCTGCCGGACGAACCGGGTCTGCAGCCGGTCCTTCGGTCCGAAGTCCACCCGTGGAGCAGCCGGGAACGCATGGACCGGGTCCTGCCCGTCGAACCACTGGGCGGCGATCCCGGGCGTTGCGACGGGCCGGTAGCGGGTCGCGCCGAGCGGCTCGGCGACGCAGCCCTGCACCGGCTCCGGTGCGGTCGTCACGGCACCCACGACCGTGCCGTCGCGCAGCAGCGCCGCGGTGTGCTCCTCGTCGTCGACGTGCAGGTCCAACCGGACGCCGTGCGCGACGACCAGCGGGGTCACCGCGTCCAGGAACCAGTGCGTGAGCGAGTCGGCGTTCACCGCGACCGGCAGGTGGGTCGCCTCCCGCGGGTCGCCCAACGAACGGGTCACCTCGCCCTCGAGCACCGAGATCTGGCGGGCCAGCCGCAGCAGTGCCTGCCCGGCGTCCGTCGCGCGGCACGGGCGGGTCCGGCGGACCAGCACCTGGCCGGCCTGCTGCTCCAGAGCCTTGATCCGCTGCGACACGGCGGAGGGCGTGACGTGCAACCGAGCGGCGGCCGGCTCGAACCCGCCCTCGTCGACGACCGCGCTCAGCGTCGCCAGCCGCTCCCGGTCGTACATGAAGTGATTCTAAGGCTCATGAAGAAACATGAGTTGGACGCCGGGCCACGGGCTTCCTAGCGTCGATCACGTGCTGACGCTCCTCGCCGGTTTCGGGACCGGTATCGCCCTCATCCCCGCGATCGGCGCGCAGAACGCGTTCGTGCTGCGCCAGGGCCTGCGACGGGAGCACCCGGTGGCGGTCGCGTCGTTCTGCTCGGCGGCGGACCTGGTGCTGATCGCGGCGGCGATCGCCGGGGTCGGGGCGCTGGTGACCAGGGTTCCCGGGCTGCTGGAGGTCATCCGGGTCGTCGGAGTGGTCTACCTGCTCGTGTACGCCGCGTTCGCGCTGCAGCGGGCGGTGCGGCCGGGATCCCTGCACGCGTCCGGGCGGGGTGGGTCGCTGCTCACCGTGCTGGGCACGGCCGCCGCGCTGACCCTGCTCAACCCGCACCTCTACCTCGACGTCCTGATGCTCGGCTCGATCGCGAACGCGCACCAGGGCGACGGGCGGTGGCTGTTCGGGGCGGGCGTGATCACCGCGAGCGTGACGTGGTTCTTCTCGGTCAGCCTGGGTGCGTCACGCCTGGCCGGGATGTTCGCCCGCCCCACGGCATGGCGGGTGCTCGACGTGACGGTGGCCGCGGTGATGGTCGCGCTGGCGGTGTCGCTGGCCGTCGGCACGTCATGATCGGCGGACGAGTCCGGTTCGGCGCAGTCTCCCGCCCTGATCCGGACCGGCTCGCCGATCATCGACGCCCGGCCACCCCGCGGCGGTCAGCCCACCTCCACCACCCGGTCGGCCCGGGCCCGGGTCGCCTGCACCAGCCGGGCGTTCGGCTCGTCGACGTCGTGCACCCACTGCCGCGCGAACTCCGGGGCCTTGCCGAACCGCTCGTGCCGGGCGACGAGCCGCTCGAGGCGCACGTCGTCCGGCGGGTCGACGAACCACACCCGGTCCAGCTCGGCCGCGACGGCCGGCCACGGGTCGTCGTCGAGCAGGAGGTAGTTGCCTTCGGTCAGGACCAGGCGCGCGCCGGGCCCGACCCCGATCGCCCCGGCCAGAGGCTGTTCCAGCTCCCGCTCGAACGCGGGCGCCCACACGGTCTCCGGCCCGTCCGCGCGCAGGCGGCGCAGCAGCGCGAGGTAGCCGTGCGCGTCGAACGTCTCGGCGGCGCCCTTCCGGTCCCGCAGCCCGAGCGATTCCAGAGCGACGTCGGCGAGGTGGAACCCGTCCATCGGCACGTGCGCGATCCACTCCCCCGGCCGGTGTCCGGGTGGCGGCACGTCGCGCAGCGCGGCGACCAGGTCACGGGCGAGCGTCGTCTTGCCCGCCCCCGGCGCCCCGGTGACGCCGACGAGCACCCGTCCGCTCCCGTCGCCGACCAGGCTCAGCAGCTCCCGCGCGAGATCGTTCACGACGCCATCTTGCGGTTGACGCGGCGTCAACGCCTAGCGTTCCGCGCGTGACGGAGAGCTGGTCCACGGCCGAGCTGGTCCGCCTGACCGGGATCAGCTCGCGGACGCTGCGGCACTACGACCACGTGGGGCTGCTCGTCCCGGCCGGCACCGGTGCGGGCGGCCAGCGGGTCTACGGACGTGCCGAGCTGCGGCGGCTTCAGCACGTGCTGCTGCTGCGCGAGCTCGGGATGGGCCTGGCGGAGATCGCGTCGGTGCTCGACGGGCAGGACGACGAGGTCGCGGCGCTGCGCCGCCACCACGACCGCCTGCTCGCCGACGCGGACCGCCTGCTGCGGCTCGCCGCCACCGTCGCGAAGTCCATCGACGAGTCCGAAGGGGGAGACCCGATGAGTGCCGAGGAGATGTTCGCGGCGTTCCGCGACGACCCGCACGGCGCCGAGGCGCGCGAGCGGTGGGGCGACGAGGCCGTCGCCGTCCAGCAGACGGCGGCCGGCTGGGACCGGGAGACGGCGGCGGAGGTGCACGGGGAGATGAACGCCGTGCACCGCAGGCTGGCCGAGCTGATGGCGGCCGGCACGCCCGTCGATGCCCCGGCCGTGCAGGACGCCGTCGGCGCGCACCACGCGTGGGTCAGCCGGTTCTGGGTCCCCGGCCGGGAGGCCTACGTCGGGCTCGGCGAGATGTACGTGTCCGACCCGCGGTTCACCGCGACGATCGACGGCTACGCCGAGGGCCTGACGCCGTACCTGCGCGACGCGATGACCGTCTACGCGAACGCGCAGCTGCAGTAGCCCACCCACTCGCCCGCCTCGGCGAACGAACGGCACCGTCGAGCAATGCCACTGCTCGAAGGTGCCGTTCGTTGCGAAAGAGGGGGCGGGTCAGGCCGCGGCGGGCTGCGGCGAGCGGGACTCGTCGGCGCCCGCCGCGGGCGCGGTCGACGTACGGCGGGCGCGCAGCTTCGACCAGAGGCCGCGGCTCGGACGCTCGGCGAGTGCGGACGTGAAGCGGTCCAGGAAGATCGCCACGATCACGACCGCCAGTCCGCCCTCGAACCCGGACGCGATGTCCAGCTGGGTCACCGCGCTCACCACGACGGTGCCCAGTCCCCCGGCGCCTGCCAGGCCGGCGACGACCACCATGGACAGCGCCAGCATGATCACCTGGTTGATGCCTGCCATGATCGACGGCAGCGCCATCGGCAGCTGCACCTCGCGCAGGATCTGGCGCGGGTGGGCGCCGAACGCGTGCGCCGCCTCGACGACCTCGGAGTCCACGCCGCGGATGCCCAGCTCGGTCAGGCGGACGGCGGGCGGGATGGAGAACACGGTCGTCGCGACCACACCCGGGGTGACGCCGATGCCGAAGAAGAACACGGCCGGGATCAGGTAGACGAACACCGGTGTGGTCTGCATCAGGTCCAGCAGCGGCCGCAGCACCGTGCCGGCCGCCCGTCTGCGGGCCGCCCAGATGCCCAGCGGGACGCCGATCGCCGTCGCGATCACCGCGGCGACGATCACGACGCCGAGCGTCTCCATCGTCTCCTGCCACAGGTTCAGCGAGTCCACCAGCAGGAACGCGACCAGCGTGAACACGGCCAGGCCCCAACCGCGGACCAGCAGCGCGGCCACCGTCAGGATGATCACCCACACCCAGAACGGCGGCCCCGTCAGCACGACCGTGAGCGCGTCGACCACGGCCTCGACGACGGCCCCGATGCCGTCGAGCAGGCCGGGTATCGCCTGCAGCAGCCAGAGGACGAACGCCTCGACATAGCTGCCCAGCTCGATCCGTGGCATGTCAGCTGCTCCTGTTCGGGTCGGAGAGGGCGGCCAGCACGGCCCCGCGGGGCACGACGCCGAGCAGCCTGCGCTCGTCGTCGATCACCGCCAGCGGGACGGGGTTGCGGCCCACCTGGTGCAGCAGGTCGATCAGCGGACGGTCGGACTCGGTGGTGCGGAACTCCTCGACGAGCGCGTTCCGGTCGATGCCGGAGTTCCCGTTCGACGCCGCGGTGCCCAGCCAGTCGTCGCGGATCACGCCGAGGATGCGCCTCTCGTCGTCGACGACGTAGGCGCCGGTCGCCTCCGCCTTCCCGAGCCGGACGAGCACATCGGCCGGTCGCTCGTCGAGTGTCACCGTGATCCGCGGGTCCCGGATCACGTCGGACGCGGTGAGTACCCGGCTGCGGTCCACGTCGGACACGAAGTCCCGCACGTAGTCGTCGGCAGGCGACTCGAGGATCTGCGGCCCGGTCCCGACCTGGACCAGCCGGCCGTCCTTGAGCAGCAGGATCCGGTCGCCGAGCAGCATCGCCTCGTTGAGGTCGTGCGTGATGAACACGATCGTCTTGCGGAGCTCCCGCTGCAGCCGCACCAGCAGGTGCTGCATGTCCCGGCGGATCAGCGGGTCGAGCGCCGAGTACGGCTCGTCCATCAGCAGCACGTCGGTGTCGCTGGCCAGCGCGCGGGCCAGACCGACACGTTGCTGCATGCCGCCGGACAGCTGACCCGGACGGGCGTCGGCCCGGTCTCCGAGACCGACCTGCTCGAGCGCCCACTGAGCCTTCTCCCGACGTTCCCCGGGATCGACGCCGCGGATCTGCAGCCCGTACTCGGCGTTCTGCCGCACGGTGCGGTGCGGCAGCAGCGCGAAGTGCTGGAACACCATGGCGATCCGCTTGTTGCGCAACGACCGCAGGTCCGCGTCGCCGAGCGAGCCGAGATCGCGGCCGTCGACCTCGATCGACCCGGACGTGGGCTCGATCAGCCGGTTCAGCAGCCGGACCAGTGTGGACTTCCCGGATCCGGACAGGCCCATGATCACGAACAGCTCACCGGGCTCGATGTCGAACGACACGTCGTGCACGGCCAGCGTCGCGCCGGTGCGCTGCTGGATCTCGCCGCGGCCGATCCCCTCGCCCGCCAGCGCGACGGCGTCGTCGACGGTCTTGCCCTCGCCGAACACCTTGGTCAGGTTCCGGACCGAGATCATCGGGCTCATGCTGCTCCCACCCACCTCTGCACCAGCTGCGGGTGCGTCGCCACGTAGTCCCTGGCCACCGTCTCCACGTCCTCGTTGTCCACGTCGACGCGCCTGAGCATCGTCTCGACGTCGGGCAGCGGCAGCTGGAAGCGCTCCAGCATCGAGGCGAACCGCGGCGCCGTCGTCCGCAGGTCCTTGCTGATCGCCGTCCACGCCGAGTAGTCCGGCATCGCGCACGCACCGTCGCCGGTGTCGAAGCAGCCGTCCTCGTACGGGGCCGGTTCCTGCAGCTGCGTCATGTCGAACTGCTGGAACACGTACGACGGGTGGTAGAGGAACACCAGGATCGGCGCCCGGCGCTCGTAGGCCCGCTGCAGCTCGGCGATCTGCGCCGCCTCGCTGGACGTCACCTGCTCCAGGTCGAGCTTGTACCCGGACAGGCGCTTCGCGTTCTGCTCGGTCGTCAGGAAGCTCGGGTCCGAGTCGATCAGCTTGCCGTCCAGGGCGGGCGCGTACCGGTTGAGCTGGTTCACGTTGCGCAGCCCGGCCAGTGGCTGCCCGGGGGCGAGCGCGTAGGTCGGTACGAACCAGCCCTGCTCGGCGCCGCTGTACGTCGGGCGGAGCACGTCGATCCGGTCCTTCGCCTTGTCCGCCAGCTTCCGCTGGTTCGGCATGGCGATCTCGGACAGCACGTCGACGTCGCCGCGCTGTGCTCCCGCCCACGCCGTCGCGGGGCTCACCTGGATCGTCTTCCAGTCCGTGACACCCAGCTCGGGATGGGTCGTCGCGACCTCGGACAGGATCGTGTTCGTCAGCTTCGCCGCGCTCCACGGGAACTGGGCCGCGCGCACGGTCACGCCGCCGGTGTCCGGCCCCGACGCGCACCCGGTCACGGTGGCCGCGACCAGGAGCACGGCGAGCAGGAGCCGCCGCACCGATCTCACCGTCAACGCAGCACCTCGACGCCGACCGGCCCGTCGCCGCGCAGCGTGACGCGGTGCATCACGCGCCGCGCGTCGCCGTAGTCGCGGTTCGCGTAGTGGGCGGTGGACCGGTTGTCCCACATGGCGACGTCACCCTCGGCCCAGCGGTGCCGGACGATGTGCTCCGGCTTCGTCAGGTGTGCGTAGAACAGGTCGAGCAGGTGCCGGCTCTCGGCCTCGGAGACACCGACGATCCGCGTCGTGAAGCCCGGGTTCACGAACAGCGACCTCCGCCCGGTCTCCGGGTGCACCCGCACGACCGGGTGCACGACCGGCTCCAGCGCCGTGATCGTCTCGCCGTCCCACTCGCTGCCCTGGCCGCCCTGGCGCTGGTGGAGACGCTCGCCGAAGTCCTTGAAGCCGTCGTGCTCGGCGGTCAGCTCGTCGGCCAGGCGCTGGACCGGGGCGGACAGGGAGGCGTACGCCAGCTCCAGGTCGGCCCAGTTCGTGTCACCGCCGGACGGCGGCAGCGTCACCGCGCGCAGGATCGAGCCGAGCGGCGGGCGCTTCATGAACGTGACGTCGGTGTGCCAGATGTCGGAGAACCCGTCGTCGGCGCTGTCCAGCGCGTAGATCTCGGCGTGCGCGGCGTCGATGCCGGGCACGACCGGGTGCGACGCGGTCAGCTCCCCCAGCCTGTTCCCGAGCCGCACCTGGGCGTCGGGGTCGAGGGTCTGGCCGCGGAAGAACAGGACCTTGTACTCGGTCAGCGCGGCACGGACGGCGGCCAGGCGCGTGTCGTCGGCGACGGCCAGGTCGAGGTCGTGGACGAGCACCCCGAAATCGGGGCCCAGTGGCTCGAGGTGGAGGACGTCGGAGGGGCGGGGAGCGGCGCTCGGGACGGTGACGGACACAGTTCTCCCTGGAACGAGACGTGCGGAGGGTCGGAGCGGTCGCTCAACGACAGGCGGACGAACGGGTCCGGCACAGGTCGACGTGCAGTCGAGCCCAGAGCCGGAGGTCCACGATCACCGGGCGATCCTGACCGACCGCCGGTACGGCACGCAAGCGGGCGAGCGATGCCGCACGGACGTCCCCCGGAAATCACCCGTGCCCGGACCGCCGGTGTTCGGCAGACTGGGCCGGTGCCGGACGTCGTCCCGGAGTACGCGCCGGCACGGCCGCCGGCCGTGCTGGCCGGTCACGTGCGCCGGTACCTCGGCTTCCGGGAGTTCAGTGCCGCACCGGTGCGGCGCCGCCAGGCGCCGGTCGGGAGCTGCGCGCTGGTCGTCTTCTTCGGCACGCGGATGTCGATGCGCGGCGCGTTCGGCGCCCTCGAGTGCGGATCGTTCGTGGCGGGGATGGGCGACTCGGCGGTGCTCACCGAGTTCACCGGCGAGCAGTCCGGACTGCAGATCGACCTCACGCCGCTCGGCCTCTACACCCTGCTCGGACACTCGACGGAGTCTCTGACCGGCCGCGTCCCAGCCCTCGACGAGCTCGGCGACCGGGCGCTCGCGTCCATGCCGGAACGGCTGGCGGCGCTGCCCGGCTGGCCGGCACGGATCGCGCACGTGAACCGGCTGCTCGCCGGCCGGATGCTCGACGACCGGGCCCGGCACCCGGATCCGGAGGTCCGCCACGCCTGGTCGCGGCTGTGTGCCACCGCCGGGGCGGTGCGGGTCGATGACCTCGCCGCGGAGACCGGCTGGAGCAGGCGCCACCTGCTGACCCGGTTCCGCGACCAGGTGGGTCTCGCCCCGAAGACGACCGGGCGGGTGCTGCGCTTCGAGCGGGCGTCCGGGCTCGTGGTGGCCGGCACCTCGTCGCTGGCCGACATCGCCGCGACCTGCGGATACTCCGACCAACCCCACCTCGTGCGCGAGTTCCGCGCGCTGGCGGGCGTCACGCCGACGGCGTTCCGGTCGGAGTGGGGTCTCACACCACGCCTCCCGGAGGACGCCCGGCTGTAGCCCGCGTTCCCATTCGTGCAATCCGGTGGGCTCCGCCGCCGCTAGCGTTCCGCGCCATGAGCATGCACCCGACGCTGCGCTACGACGACCCCCGCGCGGCCATCTCGTTCCTCACCGGCGCCCTCGGCCTGCGTGAGGTCGCCGTGCACGCCGACGACTCCGGGACCGTCGTGCACGCCGTCCTGGCCTGGGACGACGGCGACGACACGGACACCCTGCTGCTGGCCCAGCGCTCCGATCCCGCCGGCGCGTTCGACAGCGGCACAGCGGTCCTCTACCTGACCACCGACGACCCGGACTCGTTGCACGACAAGGCGGTCGCCGCGGGCGCGACGGTCGCGCTCGGCCTGACCGACCAGCCGTACGGATCGCGGGAGTTCGCCGTCACCGATCCCGAGGACAACCGCTGGTGCTTCGGGACCTACCGTCCGGGGTCGTGAGCGACGACCCTCTGCCCCGCCTGCGGGAGATCTGCCTGTCACTGCCCGAGGCGACGGAGAAGATCAGCCACGGCTCGCCGACGTGGTTCGTCCGCAAGTCGTTCGTCAGCTACACGCCCTACCACCACGGCAGCGAGCACCTCGCGTTCTGGTGCGCCGCACCACCCGGCGTGCAGGAGGAGCTCGTCGCCGAGGAGCCGGGGCGGTTCTTCCGCCCGCCGTACGTCGGGCACCGCGGCTGGCTGGGCGTGATCCTCGACGGCGAGGGCGAGCTGGCACCCGACTGGGAGGAGATCCGGGAGATCGCCACCGACGCGTACCGGTGCGTGGCGCCGAAGAAGTTGATCGCCGTGTTGGATGGCCAGGCGTGACGCTCTCGACCCTGGATCTGGACGGCCTCCGCTTCGAGTACGACGACGTCCCCGGCCTCGACGACCGCGCTCCCCTGCTGTTCCTCCACGAAGGACTCGGGTCGGTCGGGCTCTGGCGCGGGTTCCACCAGCGGATCGCCGTGGCCTCCGGCCGGCGGGCGGTCGCCTACTCACGACTCGGTCACGGCTTCTCCGACCTGCCGCCCGGCCCGCGCCCGACCACGTTCATGACCGACGAGGCGAAGGGCGTGCTCCCCCGGCTCGTCGACCGGCTCGGGCTGGACCGTCCGGTGCTGGTCGGGCACTCCGACGGCGGCACGATCGCCCTGCTCGCGGCCGCCGGTCCGGTGCCGGTCACCGGCGTCGTCGTGCTCGCCCCGCACACGTTCGTCGAACAGCGGGGCATCGACGGGATCGCCGCCGCCCGCACCGCCTACGACGACGGAGGCCTGCGCGAGCGGATGGCCCGGCACCACCGCGACGCCGACGTCACGTTCCGCAGCTGGAACGACGTCTGGCTCGCCCCGGAGTTCCGCGACTGGGACGTGCGCGCCGAGCTGTCCGGCATCACCGCGCCGGTGCTCGCCGTGCAGGGCGACGACGACGCCTACGGCACGCTCGCGCACGTGGAGTCCGTGCGGGACAACGCCCGCGGCGACGTCCGGATCGTCGAGCTCGGCTGCGGGCACTCCCCGCACCTGGAGCTTCCGGACGACACCGACCGCGCCGTCGTGGACTTCCTGTCCGGTCTCCCCTGAGCCGGCGCACCGCCGGACCGGCCGGCACCGCGCCGGTCACCGCGTGCCGCACCGGTTCGCTCACCGCCGCACCCCGCTCCGGCGTGTCGCACCCGCCGCAACCGGTGCGACACGCCGGGCGGAGGTGCGACACGCCACCCGGCGGGGTCAGGTCGCGGTCCAGCCCGCCCACGCGGTCGGGGTGAACACCAGGACGGAGCCGTCCGGGCGCTCCGCCCGGTACGGCTCGTACTTGTCCTGCAACGCGTCCAGTGCCCGTTCGCGCAGGTCGCCCTCGGTGTGCTCGGCCGCCGTCGCGTCCACGCGGACCCACCAGAGCTGCGACCAGTCGTCGTCGTAGCGGTCGACGACGAGCGCGACGCGCGGGTCCCGGTCGATGTCCCGCAGCCGCGCCAGCCTGCTGTCCGCCTTCGGCTTGATCCTGTCGATCGCCGAGCACACCACGCCGTCGACGACGGCGAACGTCATCGGGATCAGCCGTGGCGTGCCGTCCTTGCGCAACGTCGCCAGCCGGGCGACCCGTGCGGCGGCGAGCCGGTCGTGGCAGGCGGCTTCGTCGAGCTGGGGCACTCGTGTCGTCTCCTCGCTCGGCGAGTCCCGCTCAGGCGGCCGCCGGCACGTCGACGCGCGCGCAGAGAAGGGCGCCGAGGCGGGTCTCGCGGCGCTCGTGCTCGGCGAAGCCGGGCGCGGTGCACAGGTAGAGCGTGCGGCCGTCGGCGCCGCCGAGCATGCAGGCGTAGCAGCCGACCGCCTCCGTCGAGATCTCCTCGGCGATGTCACCACCTTGCCGGACGCGCACGACGCGGTTGTTCTTCGCGTCGGCCACCCAGATCGCGCCCTCGGCGTCGACCGTCGAGATCCCGTCCGGCGCGACGGTCAGCGCGCCGAGCGCCTCCAGCGGCTCCTCGCTCTCCGGCACCGGCCCGAACGCCGCCCAGTCGCGCCGGTCGGACAGCGCGCCGTCGGGGCCGATGTCGAACGCGGACAAGCGGTTGCCGAACGTCTCCGCGACGACGAGCGTCCCGGAGTCGACGAGCGTCGGCCCGTTCGGGAAGTGCAGCGGCTCGCTGGCGACCGACACCGTGCCGTCCGGGTCGACGCGCAGCAGCGGTGCGGCCCTGCGCGGCGCGAGCGACATCAGGTCGAAACCGAAGCTGCCGACCCACGCCGTGCCGTCCTCGGCGACGACCATGTCGTTGAGCAGCGTGTCCGCATGCGACGACAGGTCCGCGTGCGTGGCGAGGGATCCGTCGTGCTCGCGGCGCAGGACCTTGCCGTCGCGCATGGAGACGACGAGCATCCGGCCGTCCGGCAGCCACCCGGTCCCGGACGGTTGCTGCGGCACCTCAGCCTCGGTGCGCAGGTGCGAGCCGTCCTCGTCGGCGGAGAGCACGCGGTGGGTGTAGAAGTCGCTGACCCAGATGCGGCCGGAATGCCATCGCGGCCCCTCCAGGAACGACAGCCCCTCCAGCACCACCGACAGCTCACTCATGTGATCCGCTCCTTCCGACGCCCATGTCGACCGGGGCCGAGTCTGGTGCCTCGCGCGTCGCGGCGCACGGGAATGCGCCGTGCGGTCGTGCGGTTCCATCGGGCACACTGTTGAACACGCAACAACCTGGCACCCCGGAGGTCCCGATGCCCGCCGTGACCGTCTCCGACGTCACCACCCTTCCCCGCGTCCCGGAACCGGGGCCGACCGACCTCGACCGCGGCGTCCGCCAGGTGACGACCGCCCCGTCCGGCCACGAGGGCGAGGGCTTCCCGGTCCGCCGCGCGTTCGCCGGGGTCGACATGCGCGACCTGGACCCGTTCCTGCACATGGACCAGATGGGCGAGGTCGAGTACGCGCCCGGCGAGCCGAAGGGAACCGACTGGCACCCGCACCGCGGCTTCGAGACCGTCACCTACATCATCGACGGCACGTTCGAGCACGGTGACTCGCACGGCGGCGGTGGCACGATCACCAATGGCGACACGCAGTGGATGACGGCGGGCTCCGGCCTGCTGCACATCGAGCGGCCGCCGGAGGCGCTGGTCCGCTCCGGCGGACTGTTCCACGGCCTGCAGCTCTGGGTGAACCTGCCGCGCAAGGACAAGTGGGTCGAGCCGAAGTACCAGGACCTCCGGGCGGCCGAGGCCGGCCTGCTCACCTCGTCGGACGGCGGCGCCCTGCTCCGCGTGATCGCCGGCGACGTCGGGGCGGTCAGCGGCCCCGGCGCGACGAACACCCCGATGGCGATGGTGCACGCGACGATCTCGCCCGGCGCGCAGCTGCGCCTGCCGTGGCCGCGGGAGTACAACGCGCTGGTCTACGTGCTCTCCGGAGCGGGCACGGTCGGCCGCGACGGTCAGCCGATCCACACCGGACAGCTCGCCGTGTTCGGACCGGGTGACCTGATCACCGTGTCCGGCAACACGTCCCAGGAGTCCCGCCTGCCCGGCCTGGATGTCGTGATCCTCGGTGGGCTGCCGATCCGCGAGCCGGTCGCCTGGGCCGGGCCGTTCGTGATGAACACCCGCGAGGAGGTCATGACGGCGTTCGAGGACTACCAGCGCGGACGCCTCGGCGTGATCCCGGCGAACTACGTCCCGCACGGCAGCCTGGGCAACACCACGCCCTGAGCCGACCGCGCTCTCGTAACGAGGGGCACCTTCGAGCAGTGTGATTGCTCGAACGTGCCCCTCGTTCGCGTCGGGGCAGGCTTTTTCAACCTGGGGGTTGAATACGTCGGCGCCGACGGCTACCGTTCTATTCAACCGAGAGGTTGAGAACGGGGAGGGACATGGACGACCGGCTCTCGCGGGTGTTCTCCGCACTCGCCGACCCGATCCGGCGCGACATGGTCGCCCGGCTGGCGGCCGACGACGCGACGGTGAACGAGCTCGCCGAGCCCTACGACGTGTCCCTGCAGGCCGTCTCGAAGCACCTCAAGGTGCTCGAGGACGCGGGGCTCGTCTCCCGGACCCGGGAGGCCCAACGCCGTCCGGTCCACCTCGAGGCGGAGGTGTTCGACCTGATGACGGCATGGATCGAGCGGTACCGGCGGCAGGCCGAGGCGCGCTACGAGCGTCTCGACGCCCTGCTCGCCGCGATGGATTCCCCTGAGCACGACCACACCGAGGAGCAGTCATGAACCAGACCACCAACCCCACCAGCATCACCGCCGACCCGGCCCTGCCGGTGATCCGCATCGAACGCGAGTTCGACGCACCGGTGCACAACCTGTTCCGCGCCCACACCGAGGCGGACCTGGTCAAGCAGTGGCTCGGCCCGCGCCGCCTGCGGATGACCATCGACCGGTTCGACGCGGTCACCGGTGGTGGCTACCGCTACGCCCACCACGACGAGAACGGCACGTACTCGTTCTACGGCTCGTTCCACGAGGTCCGGCCGGACGAGCGGATCGTGCAGACGTTCACGTGGGAGGGCATGCCCGACGGCGTGTGCCTGGAGACGCTGACGTTCGAGGACCTGGGCGACGGGCGGACCAGGCTCGTCGGCACGTCGACGTTCGAGAGCGTCGACGCCCGGGACGGCGCGATGGCCAGCGGCATGGAGGTCGGCATCAACGAGGGCTACGAGCAGCTCGACGAGCTGATGGGCCGGCTCTGAGGTCCGGCTCGGCCCGGCGGCCGTCGGAGTCGTCGGGCCGGCCCGTGGCGAGAACACCGTCGACGGCGGCGGTGTAGCCGTCCCACTGCCGCTCCCGATGGCGGAGCGAGCGCAGCCCGGCGTCGGTCAGCCGGTAGCGGCCAGGACCGTCGGAGGCGACGAGATCGTTGCGGGCGAGGTGGTGCAGCTCCGCGTAGACGGTCCGGACACCGATCCGGAGGCGTCCGCCGGAGCGCCGGGCGAGCTCCCTGTCGAGATCCGCTCCGCTCGCCGGGCGGTCACGCAGGCCCGCGAGCAGCACGAGGTGCAGGTGGTGGCGGTCGCGCAGTGTGACGGTCATCCACGCCTCCCTTCCGTCGGCACGGATACCCACCCTGGGGCCCGCCGGAACTGTCGGTGGGTACTTCTAACCTGGGTTCGTGCTCGTGGTGCATGCCCTCTGGTCCCCCGGTCGGGGCGTGCTGCTCTGGGCGGAGGACGGGGAGCGCCCGGCCCGCACGTCACGCCGGTCGGTGCGCAGCGCGCGGCCGCACCCGTTCGCCGTGCCCTCGGCGGAGCTCGCGGCGATCCACCCGGGCCGCGCGGCGTCGGTCACGCTGCTGCTGCCGTCGCACCCGAACGGTCCGCACGACTCCCCGGGTCTGGTCCGGACGGCCGGTGGTGTGCGGTCGCGGTCGGAGCCGATGCTCGCGCCGTGGAGCGTGCCCGCCGTGGCCGTGGACGCGGCCGAGCTGCTCGACCCGTCGCCCGACGTCCGCTACGCGGACTCGGCGGAGCACCTGCTGTCGGTGCTCCGGCTGGCCGACGAGCTGGCGGCTCGCGGGAGGGTGCTGCCGACGCTCGACGGGTCGGGTCCGGAGCACCGCGCGCGGTGGCGGCCGGTGGTGCAGGGGCTCGACGAGGTGGCGCGGGCGACGCTCGTCGAGTCGATGCCGCCCGAGGCACGGGCCGAGCAGCGCCGCGCCGGTGACGTCGCCGGGCACGACCCCGGTGAGCTCGTCGACGCCGCGCTGGCCGCGTTCACCGACGCCGCGGTCCGTGAGCGGCTCGGCCGGTCCGGCGAGCCACTGCGGCTGGTCCCGGAACGGCGCACGCGCGCGGCCCCGTCCGACGTCGAGGCCTGGCTCGCGGCGCTGACCAGCGACGACGACGTGCTGACCGGCGACGCCGAACCGACCGGCGAGCTGGCCGACGCGCTGGAGTCGTGGGACGAGATCGGCACCGAACCGCCGGGCCCGGCCCGGGCGGTGTTCCGGCTGGCCGAGGTGCGCACACTGCACGACCCGTCGGACCCGGGGCCCGACGAGGAGGACCAGACCGGCGACGGCACGCGCTGGGAGCTCCAGTTCGCGCTGCGGTCGACCGAGGACCCGAGCCTGCAGCTGGACGCGGGAGACGTGTGGTCGGGTACGGCGGACCGGCTGATCGACGGCGCCCAGGAGCTGCTGCTGGCCGAGCTGGGCCGGGCGGCGCAGGCGATGCCGTCGCTCGTGCCGTCGCTGCGCCAGGCCCGCCCGCAGGCGTTCGACCTCGACGTGGCCGGCGCGCACCGGTTCCTCACGCACGACGCGTCCGTGCTGGTCACGGCCGGCTTCGGGGTGCAGCTCCCGGCCGGGTGGAACGGGGCGCGCCCGATCGGACTGCGGTTGTCCGCGAGCTCGGCCGCGGCGCCCGGAGTGATCACCCGCGGCGGTCTGGGGCGGGACGAGCTGGCGTCGTTCCGCTGGTCGATCGCCGTCGGCGACGAGGAGCTCGGCGAGGAGGAGATCGCTGCGCTGGTCGCGGCGAAGGCGCCGCTCGTGCGGGTGCGCGGTCAATGGGTGTCGGTGGACGCGGACGCGCTCGCCCGCGGGCTGGACTTCCTGCGCCGCAAGCGCTCCCACGCGCCGACGGCAGCCGACGTGCTGGCCGTGAGCCGCGGGGAGGTGGACGCGCCGCTGCCGGTCACGAGCCTGCGGGCCGACGGCTGGCTGGGCGATCTCCTGGACGGCACGGCCGAGCGGACGCTGGAGCCGCTGCCCGCCCCGGAGGGACTCGAGGCGACGCTGCGCCCGTACCAGGAACGCGGGGTCGCATGGCTGGCGTTCCTGTCCTCGCTCGGGCTCGGCGCCTGCCTGGCCGACGACATGGGGCTCGGCAAGACGGTGCAGCTGCTGGCCCTGGAGTGTCACGACCGTGCCGAGGGGGCCGGCGCGGACCGGGCGCCGACGCTGATCCTCTGCCCGATGTCGCTGGTCGGGACGTGGCAACGGGAGGCGGCGAGGTTCGCGCCGCACCTGCGGGTGCACGCCCACCACGGCGCCTCCCGCCCGCGCGGCGAGGCGTTGTCGGAGGCTCTGGCCGGCGCCGACCTCGTCGTCACCACGTACGGTACGGCCGCTCGCGATCTCGACGAGCTGGAACCGCGCCGATGGCACCGGGTCGTGCTCGACGAGGCCCAGGCGATCAAGAACGCGAACGCCGGACCGTCGCGCACCGCACGCCGGCTGGACGCGGGCCACCGGATCGCGATGACCGGCACGCCGATGGAGAACCGGCTGGCCGAACTCTGGTCGGTGCTGGACTTCCTGAACCCCGGACTGCTCGGCAGCCCGGAGCGGTTCCGGAACCGGTTCGCGGTGCCGATCGAGCGGCACGGCGACGCGGAGTCCGCACGCACGCTGCGCCGGATCACCCGGCCCTACCTGCTGCGCCGGGTCAAGACCGACCCGGAGGTGATCGACGACCTGCCGGAGAAGATCGAGATCCTGCAGGACTACCGGCTCACCCGGGAGCAGGCGTCGCTGTACCGCACGGTCGTCGACGACATGATGGAGAAGATCGAGGGCTCCGACGGGATCGAGCGCCGCGGCAACGTGCTGGCCGCCATGGCCAAGCTCAAGCAGGTGTGCAACCACCCGGCGCAGCTGCTGCACGACGGCTCCCCGATCGCGCACCCGGACGGCCGACCGCGCTCCGGGAAGATCGCGCGGCTGGACGAGCTGCTCGGCGACATCCTCGCCGCGGGCGACAAGGTGCTGCTGTTCACGCAGTTCACCGAGTTCGCGGCGATGCTGCACCCGCACCTGTCCGCGCGGTTCGACACCGAGGTCGCCTACCTGCACGGCGGCACGTCGAAGACGAAGAGGGACGCGATGGTCACCCGGTTCCAGTCCCCGGACGGCCCGTCGGTGTTCCTGCTCTCGCTGAAGGCCGGCGGTACGGGGCTGACGCTGACCGCGGCCAACCACGTCGTCCACCTGGACCGCTGGTGGAACCCGGCCGTCGAGAACCAGGCGACCGACCGGGCGTTCCGGATCGGGCAGAAGCGCTCGGTGCAGGTCCGCAAGTTCTGCTGCCCCGGCACGGTCGAGGAACGGATCGAGGCGTTGATCGAGTCCAAGAAGTCGCTGTCCGGCATGGTCGTCTCGGACGGCGAGGACTGGCTGACCGGGCTGTCCACCGGCGAGCTGCGGGACGTGTTCGCGCTGGGTGAGAACGCGATCCTGGACGGCACCGAGGGGGCAGACGCCGATGCCTGACGGCCGCCCGTTCTGGGCCGACGAGGACTACACGCCGCGCAAGCCGCTCCCGGTGCCGGGCGGCGGCATCCAGATCCACTCGACGCGCGGCACGGTCGCGCGGACCTGGTGGTCGGCCCGCTTCCTGGACACGCTCACCGATCTCGGCGTCGGCGGTCGGCTCTCCCGGGGCCGCACGTACGCGCGGTCCGGGCAGATCGTGTCCCTGGACGTCGCGGCGGGCGCCGCCGTCGCGCTCGTGCAGGGCACCCGGCCGAAGCCGTACACCGTGCGGATCGGCGTGCGGACATGGGACAAGTCCGAGTGGACGCGGGTGGAGCAGGCGCTCGTCGACGACGCCTGGTACGCCGCAGCGCTCCTGGCCGGGGGGATGCCGCCGGAGATCGAGGAGCTGCTCGGAGGGCTCGGCCTCGCGTTGTTCCCGGAGTCCGGCGCGACCGACCTGTCCATGGACTGCACGTGTCCGGACGTCACGGTGCCCTGCAAGCACCTGGCCGCCGCGTTCTACCTGCTCGCCGAGCGCTTCGACGCCGACCCGTTCGAGATCCTCGCGCTACGAGGGCGGGACCGGGAGACGTTGCTGGAGAACCTCCGCGAACGCCGCGGGACCACGCGCGCGGAGATCGGGCCGTCCGAGCCGTCGGCGTCCGTCCCGCCGCTGGCCGACGTCCTGGACCGCTTCTGGACGTCCGCGCCGGTGGACACGCTCCCGCCCGCTCCCCCGGCGACGTCGCCGGACGCGGTGCTCGACCAGGTGCCGGAGCTCCCGGTGCGGGTGCGCGGCAAGCGGGTGACCGACCTGCTGCGCCCGGCCTACCTCCGGATGGCGGACGAGCCGTAGTTCCGGCCGGACCGGGTCCCGCTGCCCGCGGCGGGTCGCCGGTCGCTCGAACCACAGCGTCGAGTCGCGACCGCTGTCCCGCACCCCGCCGGGGCCAACTTCTACCGGGTGTCGCAACCCGCTCGACGTGAACACCAGGGTCGGCCGCGGAGCCTGGGAGGACGCTCACGTTCACCTCGAGCGGTCGGTCCCTCCGGCCGATGAGTTTCCGACGGGCAGGCGGTCCACCGCATCGAGAGCCCCAGCCGTCCCCCCGGGAGGACATGTGACCAGCACCGAGAACGCCCGTCCCGACTTCGCGCCGACCGCGTCGGCGGTGGCCGCCGTCGTCGCCGGTGTCCGCGACGAGCAGCTGACCGGCCCGACGCCGTGCCCGGACATGACCGTCGCCGCGCTGCTCCACCATCTGCACGGCCTGACCTGGGCGTTCACCGCTGCGGCCGAGAAGTCACCGGAAGCGGGCGGCACCGCGCCGCAGGCCGACGCCGCCGCACTCCCGGCCGCGTGGCGGGACGAGATCCCGGCCCGGCTGGACACGCTCGCCATGGCGTGGGCCGATCCGGAGGCCTGGACCGGCATGACCGCCGCCGGTGGTCTCGACCTGCCGGGCGAGATCGCCGGCACGATCGCCCTGGACGAGATCGTGCTGCACGGCTGGGATCTCGCCGTCGCGACCGGGCAGACGTTCTCGCCGGACGACGACGCGGTCGAGGCCGTGCACGGCTTCACCGCCGCCATGTCCGCACCCGGCCAGGAGGCCGGTCGCGAGGGCCTGTTCGGACCGGTGGTCGAGGTCGCCGCGGACGCGTCGCGGTTCCACCGTGCCCTCGGCTTCGCGGGCCGCGACCCGCACTGGACGCCGTGACAGGACCACCGGAGGCGGCGCTGTGCGCGGTCACCGGGCCGCCGCCCTCACGGCGCGGGGGAACCGCACCGACGTGGCACCCGTAGCGATGATCCGAACGGATGTCACGTTCGTTCGGCGTGGGACGTGGACGGTGCGGCCCGGACCGCGGCGGGTCCAACCGGGGGCGGCGACGCGGAGCCGGCTCAGCCGTCCCGGCCGTTCAGGTACTGCGGGTCGGGGGCCGGGAGCGGTGTCGGCGGAGC
Source organism: Pseudonocardia endophytica (assembly GCF_004339565.1). Lineage (GTDB taxonomy): Bacteria > Actinomycetota > Actinomycetes > Mycobacteriales > Pseudonocardiaceae > Pseudonocardia > Pseudonocardia endophytica. Next base: position 3,047,092 of record NZ_SMFZ01000002.1, on the reverse strand, counting down.
GCCGCCGAGGATGTCCCCCATCGCCCGGTAGAACGTGCGGGCCGGTGCCATGCCGCCGTAGATGTTGCCGCTCCCGCAGCTGTAGGGCGGGCTGCCCTCGCAGATCGGGCGGGGCGAGTTCGAGTCGTCGAACACGATGTCGGCGCCCGCCAGATCCGGTGTCGCGCCGACGAACGTCGCGGACTTGTACTCCTGCGTCGTCCCGGTCTTCGCCGCGATCGGGCGGGCCCACTGCTCGGTGCCCGCCGCCGCGGCCGACGTCCCGCCCGGCTGGTCGTCCTTGCTCAGCCCGTTCATCAGCGTGTCCGCGATGCCCGGCGCGATCGCCTGCCGGCAGCCCTCCTGCGGGATCGGGACCGGCTTGCCGTCCGGCCCGGTCACCGACGTCAGCGGCGTCGGCGGGCAGAATGTGCCGTGCGAGGCGAGGGTGGCCTGCACGTTCGCCAGCTCGAGCGCGCTGGTCGGGGTGACGCCGAGCGTGAACGACGCCTGGTTGGACGCCTTCATCGTGGCCGCGATCGACTGCGCGTCGTCGTCCCCCGCGGGCTTCTCGGCGAGCGAGGTGAGCCCGAGGTTGACCGCCATGTCGACAACGGGTGACACGCCCGTCGTCTCCTCCAGCTTCACGAACGCGGTGTTCGGCGACTGTGCGAGAGCGTCCTGCAGCGACAGCTGGCCGGCGTAGTTGCCGGCGTTGCCGACCGGGATCGGATTGCCGTCGCCGTCCTTGTAGATCGGCGACGCGTACCCGCTCGGCGGTACCGGGATGATCGAGTCGATCCCGATGTCGTGCTGCTGCAGCGCCGTCGCCGCCGTGAAGATCTTGTAGACCGAGCCGGCGCCCATGTTCTCCGGCTCGAACGGCAGCCCGTAGGACGACTCCCCGTCCGCGTTGCCGAACGTCCGGTTCGCCGCCATCGCCGTCACCGGGTGGCTCGTGGCCCCCGGCTTCACGATCGACATCACGTTCGCGACGTGCGGCTGCCCGGGCGGCACCTGTCCGTCGACGGCCGCCTTGAGCTTGCCGAGCTGGTCGCGGTCGAGTGTCGTGCGGATCGTGTAGCCGCCGTCGGTCAGCTGCTGCCGGCTCATTCCGGCCTTCTCCAGGTAGGAGAGCACGTAGTCGCAGAAGTAGCCGGCGTCCCCGGCGCCGGTGCAGCCCTCGGCAGGCACCTCGGGGTCCGGTCGCACGCCCAGCGGCGTCGCCTTCGCCGGGGTGGCCTGCGCCGGGGTGATCGAGCCCGCCTGCTGCATCTGGTCGATGACGAGGTTCCGCCGCGCGGTCGAGTCGGCCGGGTGGTTCACCGGGTCGAACTGGGCCGGACTCTGCACCATCCCGGCGAGCATCGCGGCCTGGCCGACGGTGAGCGCGCTCGCATCGACGCCGAAGTAGGCCTGCGCCGCGGCCTGCACCCCGTACGCGCCGTGTCCGAAGTAGACGAGATTCAGGTATCCGGTGAGGATCTGGTCCTTGGTCTGCTGGTGGTCCAGGCTGACCGCCAGCTCGGCCTCCTTGATCTTGCGCGCGTAGTTCGGCGCGACGGCGGCCTCCCGCTCGGCGTCGGTGCGCGCGACGACGTAGAGGTCGTAGTTCTTGACGTACTGCTCGGTCAGCGTCGACCCGCCCTGCTGCGCCCCGCCGTTGGAGTTGTTCACAAGGGCGCGCGCCGCACCGACCGGGTCCACTCCGCCGTGCTCGAAGAACCGGCGGTCCTCGATCGCGACGATCGCCGCCTTCATCGCCGTCGAGATCTTCTCGCTCGGCACGCTCTGCCGGTAACGGTCGTAGAAGTACGCGACGGGCGCACCGGACGAGTCGGTCATCACCGACGTCGTCGGCAATTGCCCACTGCGAATCGAACCGGACGTCTCGGCCGCCGATTCCGCGACCTGGCTCGCGAGAATGCCCGTACCGCCCACCAGGGGGAACAGCATTCCGGCCAGCAGCACTCCGGCGACGACGATCAGCGCCGCCATCTGGCGACCACGCTCCACACGCACGCGTGCAGGTCTACCAGGCGATCCGCCCTCCGTGCTGGACCACCCGATCCGGACGCCGTTCACCGGGGACCACCAGCGACGGACGATTCCGACAGTTCCTGGGAATGGCCTGAGAATGCCGCCACACGGACGGGTGGGCGCGGGTCGGAACGGGCAGACTGACCGATGCGGAGAGGAGTGGGCATTGGGTGAGATGAGTCCGTGGCACTGGCTGATCGTGATCGCGATCGCGGTCCTGCTGTTCGGTGCCCGCCGGTTGCCGGACGCCGCCCGCAGCCTGGGCCGTTCCGCGCGGATCCTGAAGGCGGAGCTGCACGACGAGCCGCGGGACGGCGCGTCGTCGGACGCCACCCCCGCGCCGTCGGAGACGGGATCCGAAGACCCCGCGGACCGCTCCGGACGGGCGGACGGGCCGACCGGCACCTAGCTGCGCTCCGTGCGGAGTCCTTGGGAGAGAACACGACCGCACACGGATGTCGTATTGACCGCTCTCCTCGGCCCTCGCGACGGTGTCGGTACGGGCCGCGCAGCGAGGCGCGGCCTCCAGGTGAGGGGACACCGCATGGGACGGGTCGAGGGCAAGGTCGCTCTGGTCACGGGCGCGGCGCGCGGTCAGGGCCGCAGTCACGCCGTACGTCTTGCGCAGGAGGGCGCCGACATCGTCGCGCTCGACATCTGCCAGGGCCTCAAGACGGTCAAGTACGACGGCGCCACGGACGCCGACCTGGCCGAGACGGCGTCGATGATCGAGGACCTGGACCGCCGGGTGATCAGCCGCAAGGCCGACGTGCGGGACCTGGCGGCGATGGAGTCCGCCGTCGCCGACGCCGTGTCCGAGTTCGGCCGCCTGGACATCGTCGTCGCGAACGCCGGCATCGCCACGGCCGCTCCCGCGTGGGAGCTGACCGAGGAGATGTTCCAGGAGATGGTCGACATCAACCTGGTCGGCGTCTGGAAGACGGTGAAGCCCGCCATCCCGGTGATGATCGAGCAGGGCAGCGGGTCGATCATCCTGACGAGTTCGACGGCCGGTCTGGTCGCGTTCGGCAACCTGGCCCACTACACGGCCGCCAAGCACGGCGTCACCGGCCTGATGCGCACGCTCGCCGTCGAGCTGGCGCAGCACAACGTCCGGTGCAACTCCGTGCACCCGACCACGGTGGACACCCCGATGATCCAGAACGACGTGATCCGGGAGCTGTTCCTCGGCCGCACCGGCGCCACCCGCGACGAGGCGATGAACGAGTTCAAGGGCGTCAACGCGCTGCCGATCCCGTGGGTCGAGGCGGTCGACATCTCGAACGCCGTGCTCTACCTCGCCTCCGACGAGGCGCGGTACGTCACCGGCCACACTCAGGTCGTCGACGCGGGCGGCACCGCCCCCTACCGGAACCCGAACGTCTGACGTGACGGGAACGAATCGGGAGCGCCGCGACCGCATCGCCGCCGACCTCGTCGGGCGGCGCCGGGAACTGGATCTGGTGCTGGCGGCCGTCACGGCGGGCCGGGACATCCTGCTGGAGGGCCCGCCGGGGACCGGCAAGTCGACCGTGCTGCGCGCGATCACACGCAACTGGGACATCCCGTTCGTGCTGGTCGAGGGCAACGCGGAGCTGACGCCGTCGCGCCTGGTGGGGCACCACAACCCGGCGCGCGTGCTGCGCGAGGACTACTCGGAGGACAACTTCGTCGCCGGGCCACTGCTGGAGGCGATGACCACCGGCGGGTTCCTCTACATCGAGGAGCTCAACCGGGCGCCGGAGGACACGCTCAATGTCCTGCTGGCGGCGATGGCCGAGCGCGAGGTGGCCGTCCCCCGGGTCGGCACGATCGCGGCGCTCCCGACGTTCCGGGTGCTGGCGTCGATGAACCCGTTCGACAACGTCGGTACCGCCCGGATCTCGGACTCCGTCTACGACCGCTGGTGCCGGCTCGCCGTCGGCTACCAGGACGCGGCCGAGGAGGCGGACATCGTCCGGGTCCGCACCGGCGCGACCGACGACCGGCTGGTCACCGACGCGGTGGCGATCACCCGGGCCACGCGCGACCACGGCGAGCTGCGCCGCGGGTCCAGCGTGCGCGGGGCGATCGACACGGTCGCGCTGGCCGTCGAGCTGGACAACCTCGGCACGTACGACTCCCACGAGCAGCGGGTGCTCGACGCCGCGCTGCTCGCGCTCTCGGCGCGGGTGGCGGTGGACGAGGCGGCCGAGGTCGGTCCGGAACAGGTGATCACCGAGATCTGGGAGAACCATTTTTTCTCCTCCCCCGGCGGGCAGCGCCGGGTCCGCACCGCCTGAACATCGACAACGCCGTCGCGCTGCCCACCGCGTCCAGCGGTGCCCGACGGACGTGGGAACCGTTGCGCCGCAAGCCGAAGCTGCTCGACGCGGCGCCGTCGGTGTTCCAGCACGGTGCCGGGCCACCGGTCGTCGTCGACCTCGGTTCCCAGCGGGGCGACGGCGACACCGACCGTCAGGAGGCGGGCGGCCAGGGCGTCGTGCTGACGTCGCAGACGGCCCGGGTGCGCGGCCTCGACGAGCTGCTCGAGGACGCTCCGCCGGACCGCGAGGTCGCCCGGATGGCGCAGCGGATCGCACGACGGCTGTCGCTCCGGCGGCGACCGCGCGACCCGCGGGCCGAGCGCGGGAACGGCGCGCTGGCGTCGGTCCCGTACCGCTACCGCAGCGACGACATCGACCTCGACCGCACGATCGAGGTGCTCACCGAGCGCCCGGTGCCGGAGGACACCGACATCGTCGTGCGCGAGCGGATGCGACCGCGCAAGGCCGCCGTGCTGATCGTCGACGTGTCCGGCTCGATGCGTGGGGAGAAGGTGCGGATCGCGGCGGCCACGGTCGCGGCGCTGTCCGCGGACCTGTCCGGTGACCAGATCGCGCTCGTCGCGTTCTGGTCGGACGCGGCCGTGCTGTCGCCGCTGGTCGTGCCGACGACGCCGGCGCGGATGCTGGACCAGCTGGTCCGGATCCCGGCGCGCGGGCTGACGAACGTCGGGTTCGGGCTGTCCGTCGCGCTGACCGAGCTGGAGCGCTCGTCGGCCCGGCGGCGCACGGCCGTGCTGCTCACCGACGCCGTGCACAACGCGGGCCCGGACCCGCGCCTGATCGCCCGGCGCTTCCCGGAGCTGCACGTGCTGCTGGAGACCGACGGCGAGCACGACGCCCCGCTGGGCCGCGACCTGGCCCGTCTCGGCCGCGGCCGGATGGCGCCGGTGGCCACGCACCGTGACGTCGCACCGGCACTGAACCGGCTCCTGGCGGGATGAGGAAGGCCCGGTTAGCGTCGACGGACGTGAAGGTCAGGATCGGGATCGGTTCCATCGGCCCGTCGGGTTCCGAGCCCGGCGCCGAGTTCGACGAGTTCGTGGATGCGATCGAGAAGGCGGGCATCGACTCGCTGTGGTTGCCGGACTTCGTGTCCCAGGGCGGGCCGGACGCCACGATCGGGATGGCGTGGGCCGCCGCCCGCACGCAGAACCTCAAGGTCGGCACCGGCGTGCTCGTGCTGCCGGGCCGCAACCCGTCGCTCGTGGCCGCACAGCTCGCGACCATGGCCGTCCTGGCGCCGAAGCGGATCCTGCCCGCGTTCGGCGTGCGCGCCGCGACGAAGCGGGAGCGCCAGTTCTACCCCGTCGACGGCACGCGTGCCGACGTGTTCGAGGAGGCACTCGTCGTCGTGCGACGGCTGCTCACCGAGGAGTCCGTCACCCACCACGGCGCGTACTTCCACCTCGACGAGGCCCGTGTCGTGCCGCGCCCGCAGAAGCCGCTGGATCTCTGGCTCGGCGGCCGCGCGGACGTCGGACTCCGGCGGGTCGGGCGGCTCGCCGACGGCTGGCTGGGCAGCTTCCTCACCCCGGACGAGGCGGCCCGCGCCCGCACGGTGATCGAGGACGCGGCGCGAGAGTCCGGCCGCGAGGTCGAGGACGACCACTACGGCACGAACATCTCGATCGTGCTTCCCGGCATCGACCCGGACACCGCGCTGCAGCGCGCCGTCGCGCAGCGACCGGACGTCGACCCGAAGTCCCTGGTCGCGGACGGTTGGGACGGCGCCGCCGAGCTCGTCCGGCGCTACGTCGAGGGCGGGCTGACCAAGTTCGTCGTGCGCCCGGCCGGTCCGGTGGCGGACTGGCAAGGATTCATCGACGAGTTCACCGCCGAGATGGGCCCGCTGGAGGACTGAGGGCCGCACCGGCTCGCCTCCCTCGCACCGGCTCGTCCCGCGGCGCCCGCTCGGCTTGGTATGCACCGATCCGGCGAACACTCGCTGTTCCCACGAACGCACGCAGATCCGGCGAACGCACGCAGATCCGGCGAACGCACGCAGATCCGGCGAACGCGCCCGTCCGGACGCGCGCGTTCCGCCGATCAGAGCGCGTTCCGCGGACCAGAGCGCGTCCCGCGGACCAGAGCGCACCCCGCCGACCAGAGCGCACCCCGCCGACCAGAGCGCGTCCCGCGGATCAAAGCGCGTTTCGCCGATCAGAGCGCGTTCCGCGGACCAGCACGCACCCCGCCGACCAGCACGCACCCCGCCGACCAACGCGCGTCCCCCGGATCAGAACGCGTCCCGCCGACCAGCACGCACCCCGCCGACCAGCGCGCATCCCGCCGGCGCGGTTCGGCCGCTACTTACCGCGTCGTCCACATCCCACCGTCCACCGGGATCACCGCGCCGGTCACGTAGGAGCCGGCCCGTGAGGCCAGGAAGCGGCTCGCACCGATCACGTCGTCCGGGCGCCCGATCCGCCCCAGTGGTGACTCCGCGGCGATCTCGTCCCCGGCCGCCTCCAGCGTCGCGCGCATCATCTTGCTGGGGAACGGCCCCGGCGCGATCGCGTTCACGGTGATCCGTCGCGGTCCGAGGTCGCGGGCGAGCACGCGGGTGAGCTGGTGCACCGCCGCCTTGCTGGCCGAGTACGAGTAGTTCGGCAGCTCGGGCACACGCAGGCCGTCGATGCTGCCGATGTTGATCACGCGGGACGGGTCGTCCTCGGTCGCGCCGGCCTCCAGCAGCGGCAGGAACGCCCGGGTCAGGAAGAACGGCGACTTCACGTTGAGGTCGAGCACCTTGTCCCACGCCGCCGCGGGGAAGTCCTCCAACGGCGCGCCCCAGGTCGCGCCCGCGTTGTTCACCAGCACGTCGACCCGCTGTTCGCGGCCGCCGACCTCGGAGGCGAGCCGCAGGCACTCGGCCTCGGTGGAGAGGTCCGCGGCGATCCCGGTGACGCCGAGCTCGGCGGCGGTCTCGGCGACCGCGTCCGCCTTGCGGCTGGAGACGTAGACCGTCGCCCCTGCCTCGGCGAAACCCCGGGCGATCATGCGCCCGATCCCGCTCGTACCGCCGGTGACGACGGCAACCTTGCCGCCGACGTCGAAGAGATCACTCATGCCGCGACCGTAGTCGTGTGCCAGGGTCGGTCACATGGCACGGGACCGCGACGAGCAGGGCCGGGCACGCAACGCGCGCCCGCGGGACGCGGCCGGACGCCCGTTGCCACACGGTGCCGATGGCGTCGAGCGGGTACCGGAGGACCTGGTGCTCGAACCCGACGACGCGGTCGCCGAGGCCCAGCGACTGCTCGACGACGGCCTGCCGTTCCAGGCGCACGAGGTCCTGGAGGGCGTCTGGAAGGCGGCCGGGCCGGAGACCCGTGAGCTGTGGCGGGCACTGGCGCAGGTGGCCGTCGGGCTGACGCACGCCCAGCGCGGCAACGCCCGTGGTGCGGTCTCGTTGCTCGAGCGCGGCGCCGAAGGGGTGCGGCGATGGCGGGTCGGCGCGACCGTTCCGGCCCCGGCCGGCCTGGACCTCGACGGGATCTGCCGCCATGCCGACGACCTGGTGGAGCGGATCGGAACGGACGGCGATGCGCCGGCGGACGGGCTGTGCCCCCGCCTCCGCGGCTGACCCCGCCTCCACCCGGCCCCGCGGGCCCGCCGCCCACTCCCTTCCCGAACGAACGGCACCTTCGCGCAATCACACTGCTCGAAGGTGCCGTTCGTTCGGAAGTGGGCGGGGTGGGTGGGGCGGGCGGGGCGAGTGGGATCGGTGGGACGGGACGGGTGGGATGGGTGGGGTGGCGGGTCTGTGGGGCTGCGCGGAGGCGGGGTCAGCCGGCCACCTCGTCGGCGGCCCGGAGCACGCGCAGCGCGTTGGCCCCGGCCAGCCTCGTGCAGTCCTCGCTGCTCCAGCCGCGGTCGAGGAGCGCGTCGAACAGGCGCGGGTAGCCGGACACGTCCTCCAGTCCGGACGGCAGGTCGGCGACGCCGTCGTAGTCGCCGCCGATCCCGACGTGGTCGATCCCGGCCGCCTCCCGCACGTGGTCCAGGTGCGCGACGACGTCGTCGACCGTCGCCCGGGGCGCCTCCGGCCCGTCCCAGCGCTCGGCGAACGCGTTCCGCGCGGCGAGGTCCCGGTGGTCGAGCCCGGCCGCGTCCATCGCGTCGGCGAGCCGGCCGTCCCACTCGGCCACGGCGCCGGACACGAACCGCGGCACGAACGTCACCATGCACACCCCGCCGTTGCCCGGCAGTGCGGCGAGCACGTCGGACGGCACGTTGCGCGGGTGGTCGGTGACCGAGCGGGCGCCGGAGTGCGTGAACAGGACGGGCGCGGACGTCGAGGACAGCGCGTCGCGCATCGTCGTCGCGGCCACGTGGGACAGATCGACGATCATGCCGATCCGGTTCATCTCGGCGACCACCTCGCGCCCGAACGGGGTGAGCCCGCCGTGCACCGGCTCGTCGGTGGCGGAGTCGGCCCAGTCGTTGTTCAGGTTGTGCGTCAACGTCATGTAGCGGACGCCGGAGCGGCGCAGCGACCGCAGCACGCCGAGCGAGTTCGCGATCGCGTGCCCGCCCTCGGCCCCCATCAGCGAGGCGATCCGCCCGGCCCCGAACGCCGCGTCGACGTCGTCCGCGCTGCCGGTCATGGCCAGCGACGGGTAGCGCGCGGCGAGCTGGTGCACGCGGTCCACCTGCTCGAACACGGCCGTCACGGCGCTGTCGCCGGTGAACGACCCCGGCACGTACACCGACCAGAACTGCGCCCCGACCCGCCCGGCCCGCAGCCGCGGCAGATCCGTGTGCAGCCGCGGCTCCCCCGCCTCGAGGTCCGGCTCCGGCCCGTCGAGCTCGCGCAGCGCCCAGGGCAGGTCGTTGTGCCCGTCGAGGAGCGGGACGCGGGACAGGAGATCGGCGGCGCGCATACCCCGAGTATCCGCACGCCCCGCCCGTGGGAGCCTGCGGGCATGGATCTCGGCATCAGCGGGCGGACCGCGGTCGTCTGCGCGTCCACGAGCGGTCTCGGCGAGGCGACGGCACGGGCGCTGGCCGCCGAGGGTGTCCGCACGGTGGTCTCCGGGCGCCGGGGCGCGACGGCGCAGGCCATCGCCGCGGAGCTGCCGGAGGCGGTCGGTGTCGAGGTCGACCTGACGGCGACGGACGGGCCGGGCCGGCTCGTCGACGCGGCCGTCGCGGCGTTCGGCCCGGTCGACATCCTCGTCCTGAACAGCGGCGGACCGCCGCCGTCGGTCGCGGCCGAGATCTCCGACGAGGAGGTCCTGTCGGCCGTGAACACGCTCGTCCTCGCGCAGCGCAGGCTCGTGTCGCTCACGCTCCCCGGCATGCGCGAGCGCGCCTGGGGTCGGGTGCTGGCGATCGGGTCGAGCGGCGTCGTCGCGCCGATCGCAGGGCTGGCTCTGTCCAATGTGGGCCGGGCGGCGCTCGGCGGTTACCTGAAGACGCTGTCGGCCGAGGTCGCGGCGGACGGCGTCACGGTCAACATGCTGCTGCCGGGCCGGATCGCGACGGCCCGCACGGACGCCGTCGACCGGTCGATCGCCGAGCGGGAGGGCGTCGACGTCGCCGACGTCGCGGCCCGCGGTGCGGCGAGCGTCCCGGTCGGCCGCTACGGACGCCCCGACGAGTTCGGCGCGGTCGCCGCGTTCCTGTGCTCCGAGGCCGCGTCCTACGTCACCGGCACGGCCACCCGCTGCGACGGTGGCGCCGTCCCGTCGTTGTAGCGCTCAGCCGGCCGGAGTCATGATCCGGACGCCGTGCGCCGCGGCGTGCTCGGCGACCGCACCCGGCTCCGGCTGGCCCGCCTGCCCCAGCCGGCCCATCCCGCGCAGGAACGACACCTGGGTCGCGCCGGTGACCAGCACGAGCAGGCGCGCCGAGGCGTCCGAGGCGTTCCGGTAGCGGTGCACGATCCCGGCCGGGATGCGCGCGACGTCGCCGGCGCCCAGCGTGTGCGTCGCGCCGTCGACCTCCACCTCGAGGACGCCGTCGGCCAGGTAGAACACCTTGTCCGCGGACAGCGTGTGCGGCGGCGAGGCCGCGCCGGGCTGCAGCGTCAGCTCGAGGGCCTCCCAGCCGTCACCGGTGTCCGCGCCGGTGGCGACCGGGACCGCCCGGGTGTTCGGCATCGCGAACGCGTCGGCGGTGGCGTTGGTGATGACGGTGGTGTCCATGTCGTCCTCCGTGGTGGTCGTCGTCGGTGCTGGTCGGTGCTGGTCGGTGCTGGTCGGTGCTGGTCGGTGCTGGTCGGTACGGAGAACGCTAGGCAGCGGCGGGCGTCGGCCCCATCCCTGCTTCCAGGGGGTGTCACGTTCCAGGGCCCGCCGCCGAGTACTCCCGTATGCGCGCGATGGAGACCGTCGTGCGCGGCCTGGACGGATCGCTGGACCACGTCACGTTGCGGCAGCGGGCCTCGGCCGCGCTCGGTGACCGGGTGCCTGCCGACCTCGCCGTCTGGGCCGTCCTCGACCCGGCGACGCTGATGTGGTCGCACTGCGTGCTGGACGGCGCCGCCCGCGACGTCGACCTCGAGAACGCGGTGTTCGACAACGAGTACCGCGTCGACGACGTGCTGAAGGTCGCCGACGTGGCGGCCGGCGGTCACGCGGTGACGCTGCATTCCGCGACCAGCGGGGACCCGGCGTCGAGCGCACGCTACCGCGACGTGTTCACCCCGCGCGGGATCACCGACGAGCTGCGCCTGCCCCTGCACGACGGGCGCACGACGTGGGGCCTCGTCGTGCTGCTGCGATCCGGCGGGACGTTCTCCCCGGACGAGGTCGGCGCCACGTCGGAACTCGCCCGACCGCTGGGCACGGCGCTGCGGGACTCGCTGGTGCGGACCGGCCGGGACCTGGTCGGCGGCAACCCGTCCGGAACGATCCTCACCGCCCGCGACGGGCGGGTGCTCGACCTGTCCGACGACGCCCGCGCGCTGCTCGGCTCGGACGGACCGGACGCCGTCCCGGCCGTCGTGCAGGCGATCGCGGCCCGGCGCGCCGCGGGCGGACCGGCCAGCGCGACCACCCCGACCCGCGACGGCCGCTGGCTCGCGCTGCACGCGTCGGCGCTCGGGAAGCAGCTGGCCGTCGTCGTCGAGGAGGTCCGGCCACACCAGGTGGCCGACCTCGTCGTCCGCGGCAGGGGCCTGACGCCACGCGAGCGGGAGGTGCTCGCCGCCGTCGCCAGGGGCCTGTCCAACCGGCAGGTCGCCCGCGAGCTCGCGATGAGCGAGTTCACCGTGCTCGATCACGTCAAGAAGCTGTTCGCGAAGTTCGGGGTGGCCAGCCGCGGCGAGCTGACGGCGTCGCTGTTCTTCGACCACTACGCGCTCCAGCACACGACCTGATCCCATTCGTCCAAGACCGGGACCGGGTCGCGTTCCTACCGTCGTCGGCATGACGACGACCACGACCGCGAACCGAGACCGCCTGATCGGCATGCTGTTCGGCTTCTTCCCGGCCCAGGTGCTGCAGACCGTCGCGCAGCTCGACGTGGCCGAGCACCTGGCCGGCGGGCCGCTTCCGGTCACCGACCTGGCCGTCCGCACCGCCACCGACCCGGACGCGCTGTACCGGCTGGTCCGGGCCGCGTCGATCCTCGGGCTCGTCGAGCTCGACCCGGACGGCACCGTCACGGTGACCCCGGACGGCACGCTCCTGCGCCGCGGCGAACCCGGCTCGGTCGGGCGCCTGGCGATGCTGTTCTGCGGCAAGCAGACCTGGGGCTGCTGGGGCGACATGGCCGAGAGCGTCCGGACCGGCGACAACGCCTGGGAGCGGCTCACCGGGCGTTCCACGTTCGCGTTCTTCGACGCCGACCCGGAGCTCTCCGACACGTTCACCGAGGCGATGGCCGAGGGCACCCGCGCGGCCGCACCGGCGATCGTCGACCACACCGATCTGGACGGTGTCAGCACGCTCGCCGACCTCGGCGGCGGCAACGGCACGCTGCTCGCCGCGTACCTGCGTGCGAACCCCGGTCTGCGCGGCATCCTGTTCGACGGGCCGGGCGCGGTCGGCGACGCCGCGGAGGTTCTGGGCGGGTGTCCGGCCGAGATCGTCACGGGCGACTTCTTCACGTCCGTCCCGGCCGCGGACGCCTACGTCGTGAAGAGCGTGTTGCACGACTGGGACGACGAGCGGTCGCTGGCGATCCTCGCGTCCGTGCGGGCCGCGATCCCGGACGGCGGAGCACTGCTCGTCGTCGAACCCGTCGTCCCGACCGACCCCGGGGCGCTCGCGGAACGACACACCCTGCTGATGAGCGACCTGAACATGCTGGTCTGTACGGGCGGCAAGGAGCGCACGCACGCCGAGTTCGACGATCTGCTGTCCCGCGGCGGGTTCCGGCTGGAGTCGGTCACGCCGTGCCCGCCGTCGGGCTACAGCGTCCTGCGCGCGGTCCCGGCATGAACCGGGCCCGGTCCGCGACGGTGCGGACCGGGCCCGGAAGTCCGGCTGGTGCGATCAGGCGTCGTACTTGATGACCGCGCGCACGTTCTTGCCGTCGTGCATGTCCTGGTAGCCCTGCGCGACCTCGTCGAGCGAGTAGGTCTTCGTGACCAGCTCGTTGAGCTTCAGCGCGCCGGAGCGGTACAGGTCGAGCTGGCGCAGGATGTCCCAGTTCGGGTTCGAGGCGCCGAACAGCGAGCCCTGGATCCGCTTCTGGAACAGCGTCACGTCGGCGAGCGACACCGGCAGCGGCGTCGTGTCGGCGATGTTGCCCAGCGCGGTCACGACGACCGTGCCCGCCTTGCGGATCGACGCCATGGCCTGCCCGATGTACTCGGGCTGGATCACGCCGACGGTGACGATCGTCTGGTCGGCACCCTGGCCGTTCGTGAACTGCTTCGCGAGCTCGGTGGCCTCCTCCATCGTCTCGACGGCGTGGGTCGCGCCGAGCTCCTGGGCCTTCTCCCGCTTCAGCGCGACCGGGTCCACCGCGATGATGTTCGACGCGCCCGCGTGCGACGCACCCTGCACCGAGTTGATGCCGATGCCGCCGATGCCCATGACGATCGTCGTGTGGCCGGGCTGCACGCCACCGGAGTTCACCGCGGAGCCCCACCCCGTGCCGACACCGCAGCCGACGAGGCAGGCCACGTCGAGCGGGATGTCCTCCGGGACCTTCACGCAGGAGTCCTGGGCGACCGTCGTGGTCTCGCAGAACGTCGAGATGCCACACATCTGGCCGACCGGGGTGCCGTCGGTCAGCTTGAGGCGCGTGGTGTCCTCCTCCCACCGGGTGCCGGCGAGCAGGCCGGCGCCCAGGTCGCAGAGGTTCTGCTGGCCGGAGGCGCACCAGCGGCAGTGGCCGCAGGAGGGCAGGAACGAGAAGACGACGTGGTCGCCCTCCTTGATCCCCTTGGTGTTCTGGCCGGCCTTCGTCACGATCCCGGCGCCCTCGTGGCCGCCCGCGAACGGGTAGACGCCGACCGGGATGTCACCGGTGGCGATGTGGTCGTCGGAGTGGCAGAGGCCCGACGCCACCATCTTGACCTGGATCTCGCCGGCACGCGGGTCGTCCACCTCCAGGTCCACGACCTCGTACTTGCCCGGCGCCTGCCGGACGATGGCTCCACGCGTCTGCGTCACGCCTGTCCTCCTCGGGACGTCATCGTCAACTCGGATGCGGAGGCGACCATATGACGTGAGGCACCTGCGGGGAAGTGCCACAGCAGGATCACGCTGGATCGGATTTCTGTCGCCTGTCAGCGGGGCATCCGGCGCCACACGGCGCGCGGCAGCAGGCGCAGGACGGCGAACAGGAGACGCAGCGTGCCGGGCACCCAGACGTCGCTGCGGCCGGACCGCAGCGCGGCCACCGTCGCGTCCGCGACCTGGTCCGGTGTGGACGACAGCGGAGCAGGGCTCATGCCGTCGGTCATCCGCCCGACGACGAACCCGGGCCGCACGACGAGCAGCCGCACCCCGGTGCCGTGCAACGCGTCCGCGAGACCGGACGCGAACCCGTCGAGCCCCGCCTTGGCCGATCCGTAGACGTAGTTCGCGCGCCGCACCCGCACCCCGGCGACCGACGAGTAGACGACCAGCGCACCGCTCCCCTGCCCGCGCAGCGTCGTCGCCAGCTCGGTGAGCACGTGCACCTGGGCGAGGTAGTCGGTGTGCACGATCGCGGCGGCATGGGCGGCGTCGGTCTCGGCGCGGGCCTGGTCGCCGAGGATGCCGAACGCGACCACGGCGACGTCGATCCGCCCGTGCCGCGCGACGACGTCGTCGATCAGCGTGCGGTGCGACGTGAGGTCGTCGGCGTCGAACTCGACGGTCTCGACGGTGCAGCTGCTCGTTCCGCGTCCGCTGCTCTCGGCAGCTCCCGCGGCGCGGACGGCGTCGGCCTCGGCCGACAGGTCGTCGCTGCGCCGCGCGGCCAGCACGACCGTGCCCGCCTCCCGCCCGGCGAGCCGCTCCGCGACCGCGACGCCGATCTCGCTCCGCCCACCCAGCACCAGCACGGTTCCGCCCACGCCGCACACCCTGGCAGGCGCTCTGGGGCAGGATCGCGGGGGTGGGAGACGTGAGCGGTCCGGTGTTCGACTCGGTGCTCGACGGCGTGGGCGCGACGCCGCTGGTCCGGCTGCGCCGGATCGTGCCCGACGGCGGCGCCGAGGTCTGGGTGAAGACCGAGTGGACGAACCCGGGCGGCAGTGTCAAGGACCGCGCGGCGCTCGCCATGGTGCTCGAGGCGGAGCAGAGCGGCGCGTTGCGGCCGGACGGCGTGATCGTCGAGGGCACGTCCGGCAACACCGGCATCGGGCTGGCCATGGTCGCGGCCGCCCGCGGCTACCGGTCGATCTTCGTGATCCCGGACCGCACGACGACCGAGAAGGTCTCGCTGCTGCGCGCGTACGGCGCCGAGGTGATCAAGACGCCGGGTCTGGTGCCGCTGGAGGACCCGCGGCACGTCAAGAAGCTGGCCGCGACGATCGCGCGGGACACCCCGGGCGGCTGGCTCGCCGACCAGTACGGCAACGCGGCGAACCCGGACGTGCACGAGCGCACGACGGGTCCGGAAATCTGGGGGCAGACCGCCGGGCGGGTCACGCACCTCGTCGCGGGCATCGGGACCGGCGGCACGATCACCGGCACCGGCCGCTACCTCAAGCGGGTCGGCGGCGTGACGGTGATCGGCGCCGACCCGGAGACCTCCCGCTACGGCGGCGGCGACGGCAGCCCGTACTACGTCGAGGCCGTCGGGCACTACCTGCACCCGCTGACCGGCGAGGACGACTGGCCCGCCGTCTACGACACGTCGCTGCCGGACCGGATCGAGCGGATCGCCGACGGCGAGTCGCTGCGCACCGTGCGGCGGCTGGCCCGCGAGGAGGGGCTGCTGGTCGGCGGCTCGGCCGGGACCGCCGTCGCCGCGGCGCTCCGTCTGGCCGCGTCCACCGGGCCGGACGCCGTGATCGTCGCGGTGCTGCCGGACTCGGGACGGATCTACCTGTCCAAGTACTTCGACGACGGGTGGCTCACCACCCTCGGTTTCCTCGACGCCGGCACCGGTCCCCTGGTGCGGGACGTGCTCGGTCCGTACGAGCCGGGGCTGCTCGTCGCGGACGCCACGACGACCGTCGCCGAGCTCCGGTCCACACTGGACCGGCTGGACGACCCGCCGTCGTCGGTGACCGTGGTGCAGCCGCGCCGGACCGACGCGACGAGCTGGTCGGTGCCCGACGTGCTCGGTTCCATCCGGCACGACGGGCTGGCCGGGCTCGTGGCCGGCGACCGCGTCGGGACGTGCGCCGGTCCGCCGCCCGCGACCGTCGGTCACGGGGAGGACGCCGTCGCGGTCCGTGCGCGGCTCTCCGGTCTCGCGCCGTCCGACCCGGTCCTGGTGCTCGTCGACGGGCGCGCGGTCACCCAGGTGGAGCGCTCGACGCTGGGATGAGCCGTGTCACATCGCGGGGATCCGGATGAGCACGGTCCTTCGGTGCGTTGTGTGCTGACACGACGACCGTCCGTTCCCGGGAGGGATCCACGTGGACCTGTTGCTGCACCACGGGTTGACCGCGTTCGGCCAGTTCGTGTCCTGGGCCGAGCTGATCGGCCAGCTCGCCGCACTGGCCGTGGTCTTCCTCGCGCAACGACGGAGCATCACGACGTGGCCGGTGCAGATGGCCGCGTGCGTCCTGCTGTTCGCCGTGTACACGTCGGCGCATCTGGGTGGGCTCGCGTTCCGGCAGGTGATCGTGTTCGCGTTCTCGGTGTTCGGGCTCGTCGCGTGGCTCCGCCGTCGCGACCCGGTCTACGGACTGGCCGTGCGGACCGCGACCTGGCCGCAGCGTGCCGGTCTGGCCGGGCTGTTCGTGGCGGGCACCGTCGTGATGGCGCTGGCGCTCGACGCGCTGGACGCGTCCTGGGCACCGTGGCCGGACGCTGCGATCTTCGTCGGGACGGCCGTCGCGTTCCTCGCGCAGGGACTGCGACTGATCGAGTTCTGGTTCGTGTGGCTGGTCGTCGACGCGATCGGGGTACCCCTGCAGATCGCGTCCGGACTGTGGTTCTCGGCGCTGATCTACTCGGTGTTCGCCCTGCTCGTCGTATACGGCTGGTGGACGTGGGTGCGGTCGCGCCGCACGGCGGCGCTCGGCGCCGCCGAGCCGAGTCGCGTCTAGGCCCGCGGCGTCGGAAGCGGGCCCGCTCGCAGGGAGGCCGGCCCGACCGTGTCCCGGCGCGGCATTAGCATCCGGCCGGTGACGTCCCGCCGAGCCGCCGTCCTGGGCTCCCCGATCGCGCACTCGCTGTCGCCCGTGCTGCACCGCGCGGCGTACGCGTCGCTCGGCCTGGCCGGCTGGAGCTACGACGCGCACGAGGTCGACGAGGCCGGCCTGGCCGGGTTCGTCGCCGGGCTCGGGCCGGAATGGGCGGGTCTGTCCCTGACGATGCCGCTCAAGCGGGTCGCGCTCGAGGTGGCCGACCGGGCCGCCGACACGGCGGCCGCGATCGGTGCGGCGAACACGCTCGTCCCAGAACCGGACGGATGGCGGGCGTCGAACACGGACGTCACGGGCCTGGTCGTGGCTCTGAGCCGGGCGCGGGCCGGATCCGCGACGGCCGGAGGCGCAACGGCCGGATTCGCGACGGCCGGCTCGGAGCCGACCGGATGCGTGGCCGGGTCCGGCCGGTCCGGCTGGGGCGACGGCGCACCCGGCTCGGTCGCGGCAGACCACACAGCCGGGTCGCTGACGGCCGGAGGCGCGGCGGGCCGTGATGGCGGTGCGGTCCCGCCGTCTCCGACCGACCGTGCGGTGGGCGCGTCCCCGGCGAGCCCCGGCCGGGCGGTCGTGCTGGGCGCGGGCGGGACGGCGCAGGCCGCGCTGGCCGCGTTGCGGGAGCTGGGCGTCGACGACGTCACGGTGCTGGTCCGCGACGCAGGTCGCGCCGATGCGTTGCGCGACACGGCATCCCGGCTCGGCGTCTCCCCCACGATCGCGCCGGTCCTGACCGATGCCGTCGCCGCGGCCCGCGTGCTGGACGGCGCCGACGTCGTGATCTCCACGCTCCCCGCGGGCGCCGCCGACGAGCTGGCCGGGGCGCGCTGGCGGCCCGGGGTCACGCTGCTCGACGCGGTCTACGCACCCTGGCCGACGGCGATCGCCGCCGGAGCCGCCGCGAGCGGGGCGACGATCGTCAGCGGGCTGGAGATGCTGCTGCACCAGGCGATCGCGCAGGTCGAGCTCATGACCGGTCACCCCGGCCCGGAGCCCGCCATGCGTGCCGCCCTGGACGAGGCGGTCCTCGCACGAGGCTGATCGGGCACGCACAGGCCGGTCGACGGACGAGCGACACGACCTGATCCCACCGCGGAGACCGCGGTCGCCGCCGAGCCGCCGAGCCGCCGCGCATGATCATCAGGACGTGAACGTTGTTCGATCACACGCCAGGAGCGCTGATGTCCTGATGATCTCGCGAGACCGCGACGGACGGTGCACGCTGGGCCGATGGCAGGCTCCTCCCACCCCGACGCGAAGACCTGCGCGGTGTGCGGCCGGACGATCGAGTGGCGCAGGAAGTGGGCCGACGACTGGGAGAACGTCCGGTACTGCAGCGCCGCGTGCCGTCGTCGCGGCGTGAAGCCGGTCGACCGGGATCTGGAGTCCGCGATCACCGACTTGCTCGACGCCCGCAAGGCAGGCGCGACCATCTGCCCGTCCGACGCGGCCCGGCGCGTCGACCCGGACGGCTGGCGCGACCTGATGGAACCGGCCCGGCGGGCGGCACGCCGGCTCGTCGACGCGGGGACGGTGGAGATCACGCAGAAGGGGAAGGTCGTCGACCCGTCCACCGCGAAGGGTCCGATCCGCATCCGGTACGCGCTGAGGCAGAGTGCCGCCCATGCCCCGTGACACCTACACGCACGGTCATCCCGAGGTCGTCGTCCGCTCGCACGCGTCGCGGACCGCGGAGAACTCGTGCGCCTACCTGCTACCGCACCTGAGCGCCGGGACGTCGGTGCTCGACGTCGGGTGTGGGCCGGGCAGCATCACGGTCGACCTGGCGGAGCGGGTCGCGCCGGGCCGGGTGCGTGGGATCGAGGTCGTGCCGGAGCCGCTGGAGCAGGCCCGCGCCGCCGCATCGGAGCGGGGCGTCGACGTGGAGTTCGCCGTCGACGACGCCTACCGTCTGTCCGATCCGGACGACACGTGGGACGTGGTGCACGCCCACCAGGTGCTCCAGCACCTGTCCGATCCGGTCGCCGCGCTCCGCGAGATGCGGCGGGTGGCGAAGCCCGGCGGGCTCGTAGCCGTGCGCGACGCCGACTACGCCGCGTTCCACTGGTGGCCCGCCGACGAACGGCTCGACAGGTGGCTCGCGCTCTACCGGGCCGTCGCGCACGGCAACGACGCCGAGCCCGACGCCGGGCGCCGACTGCTCGCCTGGGCGCACGAGGCGGGGTTCACCGACGTGACGCCGTCCGGGTCGGTCTGGTGCTACGCGACGCCGGAGGAGCGCGCCGCATGGGGCGGGATGTGGGCCGACCGGGTGCACACCGGCGTCGGTCGGATGGCGCGCGAGCGCGGCCTGGCGACCGAGTCCGATCTGGACGAGATCGAACAGGGGTGGCGGGAGTGGACCGCCCACCCGGACGCCTGGTTCGCCATCCCGCACGGTGAGGTGCTGGCCCGGGCCTGACCCGTGATCCTCCGTCGTGGCGCAGAGGATTCGGCCTTCGCGCGCCTCACTCCTCGACCGGAGATCATGCCGCGTTGACCTGACGATGATCCGCAGTTGTGGCGCGGAGCGATCGGTCGGCGAACACCTCGCTCCTCGACTGCGGATCAAGCCGCGGCGATCCCGACGACGATCAACGGTTTTGCCGCCGAGCGTTCGGGAGGCGAACGCCGGCCTCCGGAACGGGTGATCATGCCGGTCCGCGCGTCGGTCAGGCCGGCCGCACGTGACGGGAGACGGCGTAGGCGCCGCCGTCGTACGGGTCACGCGACCACGTCGACCAGCGGTCCGCGAGTTCCAACCCGGCAGCCGCGCACCAGGCGTCGTACTCGTCGAGTGTCGGCCACCCCGGCTGCAGCTGGAACCCGGCGACGAGCGAGCCACCCGTCTCCAGGTGCCGCGCGCAGCCCGCGACCACGCCGGCCCGGTCGGCCGCATAAGGGATCACGTTGCCCGCCAGCACGACCACGTCGAACCGCCGTCCGAGGTCCAGGTCCTCCAGTCCGGACCGGACCCACGCGAGCTCCGTGGCCTTCGCGCGCGCCGCGTCGATCATGTCCGCGTCGGGGTCGACGCCGACGACGGCCAGGCCGCGCCGGGCCAGCTCGATCGCCACCCGTCCGGTGCCGCACCCGCCGTCGAGCACGCTCCTCGGTCCGAGCCCGTGCACCAGGTCGGCCTCACCGTGCGGGTTGTGGCCGGCCGCCTCCATCGCGGCCCACCGCTGGTCGTAGCGGTCCAGATCGACCTGGTCCCGCCACGCCGTCCAGTCCCCGGGAAGCTCCTTCTCGCTCACGCCGGCGACCCTACGGCCCGGCTCCCGTCCGGGCTCTCGGGCGAGGCTTTGCTCTGCTCACCTCCACGCATCGGCTCGCTGGTCCGACCGTGTTCCCTGCTGGTCCGACCGGTGGTGCGTCCGTGTGAGCAGAGCAAGGCGGCCCCGCGGAGGCATCGCAGGCCACCGATCCGAGCGGCCGGTCCGGCCATCACCGTGTCCCCGTCGCGGTGATCGTCGGTTCGGTACCGGAACGCGCCACGGTTGGCCGACCCCGCTACCGAACCGACGATCACCGGGCTGTGGGGCGACGCACCGGGTCCGACGCGCCGCGCACCGGCCCTCGCCGCGGCCTGTCGATCAGTCCGCATGCCGCCCACCCCACGCACCCCGCGTTGGCGTGTCGCACCGGCTGCGACGGGTGCGGCACGCCGGCCCGGGGTGCGGCACGCCGGTATGCCGGCACGGGCGCGGCACTGCGGCACGGGCGCGGCACACCGGCACTGGGCGCGGCACGCCAGCACAAGGCGCGGCGCCGGAACCGGGCGCGGCACGCCGGAACGGGTCGCGCGGCGCTGGACGGGGCGCGACACCGAGGGCCGGCCCGCGAGTTGCGACGCCGAGGGACGGGTGTGACACCCGGCCCCGAGGGACGGCAGGTCGACACGGGGTGCGGCACCGTGGGCTGGGCGTGTGACAGATCCGGCCCAGGTGCGACACGCCAGCCGGGGGGTGCGCGCCAGCCGACCCGGCCGCCGGTGGTGACATGGCCACGCGTCCGGCGGAACGCGCACCGATCCGGAGAACGCACGCGCCCGGACACGGGCGCCCGCCGACGAGGCGCGCGCACTCCGGATCACCGTGCGCACTCCGGACCACCGTGCGGCATCAACCGCCGGGCTGGACGACCGGGCCGGACGACCGGATGCGCCAGATGCCCGAGCGCAGGCGGTGACACGGCACGCGACCGGCCAGAACGCGCACCAGTTCGGACAACGCACACTCCCGGACGCGCGCAGACTCCGGATCGCAGCGCACACCCCGGATCGCAGGCCCACTCCGGACCAGCGCGCACTCCGGACCAGCGCGCACCCCGGACCACCGCGCGGCATCACCCGGCCGGACTGGACGACCGGGCTGGACGACCGGATGCGCTCGATACCCGAGCGCAGGCAGTGACACGGCACCCGACCGACCAGAACGCGCACCAGTTCGAACAATGCACACTCCCGGACGCGCGCGAACTCCGGACCACCGCGCACACCCGGGATCGCAGCGCAAACTCCGGACCATCCCGGACCACCACGCGGGCTCCGGACCAGAGCGCGGACTCCGGACCACCACCCTGCGCGCACCCCGGACCGCCGCGCGGGCTCCGGACCACCGCGCGGACGTCGGGTGCCCCGCGCGGACGTCGGGTGCCCCGCGCGATCAGCCGGGCGAGAGATCAGACCGACAGGTGGTCGACCAGTTTGCGGCGCATCCAGCGGCCCAGGCGGTGGCCGCGGAACAGCGGGTGCACGAGGAGTACCGGCTCGGCGCCCGCGGTCGGGTCCAGCTCGTCGGCGAGCAGGGCCGAGCCGAGGCCGACGAGCGCGCCGCCGTCGGTCCGCACCACCAGGCAACCTCCGCCGGGCGGGACGAGCACGGACCGAAGGTCGGCGGCCGTCCAGTCCAGGTCGGAGCCGGTGTCGTCGGCGTCGGGCAAGCCGGCCAGGCAGGTGCGCAGCAGCGAGTCCAGCTCGGTGATCTCGTCGCCGGTGGCGGGTCTCGCGGTCAGCTCCTCACCGGTGGACAGGACGATCTCGTACCCGGCCTTCCGCGACGGGGCGTCGACCGCACGCAGGAACGCCTCAGCCCTGGCGCGTTCGGTGACCGTGAACGGCGCCCAGCCCCGGCGTGCGAGCAGCCAGTTCCCGGACGGTGCCGGCAACGCCAGCAGGCGCTCGTCGTCCGCGGCGGGCTCCCCGGGAACGGAGATCACCTCGTCGGCGTGCAGGAGCGCCGCGAGGCCCCTGGCGAGGCCGTCGTCGGTCCGGCCGCGCGCCTGCACGAGCAGGTCGAGAGCGCGCGTCGGGGCGTCGACGAGCTCGTGCGGGTCGGCGCGCACCACCAGCACCGCGTCCGGCTCCGACGTGCGCACCGCCGACCGGACCACCTGTTCCAGCCCCTCGGCTCCGAGTGAACCGCCGACCAGCATCTCGTCGACGACCGAGCGCGAGTCCTGCCCGTGCACGGCGAGGCTCAGGATGTTGCCGCACGCCCCCGCGACCGCGGCGGTCAGCCGGGCCAGCGCACCGGACTCGTCGGGCAGCCGCACGCGCACCTTGTGCAGCCCGGTCAGGACGGTGATCCCGGAGTCGGAGGAGGACGGCGAGTCGGGTGACGGGGACGGCGACGGCACCACCCGGAGCACCGGCCGGTCGTCGGAGGAGCCCGCGGACGCCGTCGGCGCCGCTCCCGGCCCGCCGACGTCCCCGACGCTGCTCACGGGACCCGGTCCGACGTCCGCTCCCGCATCCCGCTGTGTGTCCTTGTGCCGCATCCGCGCCTCCACACCACCACGATCGGGGCACGGTGTTGCCGTGTCGCAACGCGATGGTTGCCGGACGGTAAGAGCGTGCCGTCACCGATCTGTGACCCTGGGCGACCACCATGACCCGCCCCGTCCGGCACGGGCCAGGAACGCTCGGGGACCGACCCGCCGTCGTCGGCGAACGGTCGGAGGCGGGCGGTCAGGGACTGCGTCGCTCCGGCTCCCCGACACCGGCCCGCCGGGCCCGCTCGACGGCCTCCGCCCTGCCGTGCACCTGCAGCTTCGTGAACACCGACGACAGGTGGTTCGCGACGGTCTTGCCGGCCAGTCCCAGCTTCTGTCCGATCGCGACGGTCGTGAGCCCGGCGGTCAGCAGCTCGAGCACCTGCCGTTCCCGCGGGGTGAGCTCCGGGAACGGTTCGGAGTCGGCGGACGGGCCGGAGAGCTGGCCGAGCACCCGTCGCGCCACGCCGGGTCCGAAGATCGCCTCCCCTGCGGCGACGGCCTGCACGCCGCGCACGATCTCGTCCTGGCCGGCGCCCTTGAGCAGGTAGCCGCGGGCGCCGGCGCGCATGGCGGCGAACACGGAGTCGTCGTCGTCGAACATCGTCAGCATCAGCACGGCGACGTCCGGGGCGGCGCGGGCGATCTCGCGGGCGGCGGCGACACCGTGCAGGTCGGGCATCTGCAGGTCGAGCACGAGCACGTCCGGCGCCAGCGTGACCGCCTGGCGGACGGCTTCCCGCCCGCCGGACGCCGTCCCGGCCACCTCGATGCCGTCGCGGGAGGCGAGCAGGGCGGAGAGCCCGTCGCGCACGACGGGATGGTCGTCGGCGATCACGACGCGGACCGTCACGCGACCGTCTCCCGGGTACGGGTCACCTCAGCGACGGCGTCCGCGGGCACGACACTGCCCAGAGGCAGCCGAGCGACGACCCGCCCGCCGTCGGAACCGGCCGTGAGCCGCACCGATCCGCCCAGCTCCGCGGCGCGTTCCGTCATCGAGGTGAGCCCGACGCCGGGTGTCCACCCGCCCTCGGAGCCGCCGTCGTCGCGGACGTCGAGCTCGAGCTCGTCACCGACCGCGATGGTCAGCGTGACGTGCCCGGCTCCGGCGTGCCGGACGGCGTTGGTCAGCGCCTCGGCCCCGATCCGGTAGGCGGCGACCTCGGCGGCCGCGGGCAGCGGCGGCAGCTCGTCCGGCGCCAGCACGTCGACGGCCGGTGCCCCGGCGCCGAGCTGGTCGGCGTGCTGCCGCAGCGCACCGACGAGGCCGAGCTCGTCGAGCGCGGGCGGGCGCAGGTCGTGCACGAGGCGGCGGACGTCCTGGATCGCCTCGGTGGCGGCGGCCCGCAGCGCGGTCAGCAGCTCGGCGGCCCTTGCCGGGTCGGACGCGAGGAGGTTGCCCGCGGCGTCGGCCTGGAACGAGATGCCGGTGAGCACCGGGCCGAGGCCGTCGTGCAGGTCGCGGCGCAGCCGTCGTCGTTCCTCCTCGCGGGCGGCGACGATCCGTTCGCGGGACCGTTGCAGCGACGCGGACAGCTCCGTCGCCCGTACCGCGACGGCGAGTGGTGCGGCGAGCACGTCCAGCGCGGCCCGGTCGGTGCGGTCGAGTGCCCGCTGCCCGGACCGGACACCGACGACCAGCGCACCGACCTCCTCCCCGCGGTACACGAGCGGCACCGACTCGACCGCGCCGTCGGGCGAACCGTGGCGGGCCCGCTCGATCCCGTCCCGCACGACCGCCGCGGACGGCAGCCGCAGCGCGTCGCACACGGCCGCCAGCACCGGCCCGATCCCGTCGCCGGGGTCTCCGGCGCGCAGCCGCTCCCCCATCCCGGACAGCGCGCGGACCGGGTCCGACCGGTCCCCGTAGAGCGCGCGGTCGACCAGCCGCTGCAGCCGCACCCGCACGGGGTGGAACGCGATCGCGACGACGAGCGCGGCCAGCACCGCGTTGCCCGGCAACGAGCCGGCGAGTACCCGGTTCGCGAGCGTGACGAGCCCGAGGTACGTCGCCGCCACCAGCGCGGTCAGCACCACGTAGAGCACGGTCCGGGACAGCACCAGCCGGATGTCGAGCAGCTGGTGGCGCAGCACCGCGACCGCGATCGACGCGGGCACCAGCGCGATCGCCAGCAGCTGCAGGATCGGGCCTGCGTCGAACAGCCCCCACGGCACGATGACGACCACGACCAGCACGAGCGCCAGCACCAGCCACAGCAGCTGCCTGCGCCGCTGCTCGTCGCCGCGCCGGTAGCGCACCACGAGGCCGATCACGGCCAGCACGTAGACGAGCAGGTTCAGGATCTCGACGGCGGTCCCGACCGTCGTGATCGCCGGGATCACCAGCCACGGCTGGACCGGGTCACCGGCGACGCCGTCGCCCGCGACGTGCACCGCGAACAGCGGACCGTTGAGCACCGCGAGCGCGGCGGCGGAGCGCCGGAACCGGCCGGTCAGCCCGCCGTCCGGGAACAGCAGCAGCGCCAGCGGGAGGAACGTCGCGATCGACCACGGCCAGGCGTAGCCGGACAGGGTGGCGAGCGTCCGCAGCATCGGCTCGGACGCGCCGTGCTGCACCGCGAGGTCGAGCGGTGGTGCGCCGGCCACGGTGCCGGACTGGCTCACCGCGGCCGCGAGCAGCAGCCAGCCGACCGGGTTGCGCGGTCGCTGCCACGCGATCAGCACCCCGGCGACACCGCAGGACAGCCCGATCGCCGCGTTCGTGACGACGAACGCGTCGATCGCCTCGGAGAGCGTCCACCCGGCCGCGATCGCGGCGCTCACGCCGGTCCCGAGCTCGAGCACGACGAGCGCGGACAGCGCGAACGCGACCGTCGTGCCGATGCGGGAGGGGCTGCTCACGGCGGAAGTGTGGCGCAGCCGGGGGTCCGCTGTCCCGGACCGGTTCCCGGGTGGACCCGGGAAACCGCCCGGGTCATGCCCGATCGACGTCCCTGTCCGGTGGGCGCCGGCCGGCCGCAGGCTCTCCGGCCATGACAACCACCGCACCCGCCCCGCCCACCGGCGCGGCCCGCACCACCCGCCTGCCGGGCCTGGTGCTGCTCGCCGCCGCCGGACCGCTCGCCGTCTCCGTGCTGCGCGGGATCCTGCCCTACTCCACCGACGACTCCAGCCGCACGATCGTGGACAAGATCGCCGCGGCGCCGGGCACGCAGACCGCCGTGCTGTGGCTCGCCTACCTGGCGCTGCTCACGCTGCCGCTCGGCGTGCTGGTCGTCGGCCGGGCCGCCGCGGCCGCCCGGCCGGTGCTCGGCCGGATCGCCGCGACGCTCGCCTGGCTCGGGTTCACCAGCCTGTTCTGGCTCGCCGCCACCGACCAGATGCCGCTCGCCGGCGCGAGCTCCGGAGCACCTCCCGGAACCGTCGCGTCGCTGATGGACGCCGTCAACGCCGAGCCGACCGTGTCGGTCGCCTCGCTGGTGTTCGTGGCCGGGCACATCCTCGGCACCGTCCTGCTGGGCGTGGCGCTCTGGAAGGTGCTGCCGCGCTGGGTCGCCGTCGCGCTGATCGTGTCCCAGCCGCTGCACCTGGTGTTCGCCGTCGTCGTCCCGAACCACCTGCTGGACGCGCTCGCCTGGGCGCTGACCACGCTCGGGTTCGCCTGGACCGCCGCGGTCGCCGGGGGTTCGCGATGAGCGCCGCCGTGCGGACCGGGCTGGTACTGCTCGGGCTGCTGTCCCTCGTGGACGTCGTCGGCGTGTTCACCACCGACGGCACCAACCCACCGATGTCGATCGCGGTGCTGGGCACCGTGCTCGGTCTGATCTCGCTGGTCCTGATCTGGTGGGCGTGGCGCGGGGAGCGGTGGCCGACGGTCGCGCTCGTCGTCGTCCGGCTCGTCTCCGCCGCGACGGCCGTGCCGGCGTTCTTCGTCGGGGACGTGCCGGGCGGGGTGGTCGTGTTCGCCGGAGCGCTCGTGCTGCTGACGCTCGTCGGCTGCGGCCTCGTCCTCCCGGCACTGCGCAGGGCGGGTGCCGGAGCCCGATGACCCTCTGGTCGGTGCACCCGTCATCCCTGCGGGTGCGCCTCCAGGTGCGCCAGGACCGCCAGCACCCGGATGTGGTCCTCGTCGGACGGGACCAGGCCGAGCTTCCCGATGATCGAACCGGTGTGCGTCTCCACGGTCCGCTCCGTCAGGTGCAGGCGGCGCGCGATACCGCGGTTCGTGCGGCCCTCGGCCATCAACGTCAGCACCTCCCGCTCGCGCGGGCTCAGGCGGGCCAGCCGGTCGATCTCCCGGCGTTGCCCGATCAGCCGGGACACCACCTCCGGATCGAGCGCCGACCCACCGGCCGCCACCCGCTCCAGCGCGTCCAGGAAGTCGGCGACGTCGAGCACCCGGTCCTTGAGCAGGTAGCCGAACCCACCGGTCGGCACGAGCTCCACCGAGTGCCGGGTCTCGACGTGCTGGGAGAGCAGCACGATCGGTTGGCCCGGCCGGGCGGCCCGGATCTCCCGGGCCGCCCGGGCGCCGTCGTCGCGGCCCTCCGGCGGCATCCGGATGTCGACGACGGCGAGGTCCGGCCCGTGCTCGAGCACCGCGTCCACCGTGGACGGTGCGTCGGACGCCGTCGCGACGACCGCGTACCCGGCGTCGGCCAGAATGCGGGCCAACCCCTCCCGGAACAGCGCCGAGTCCTCCCCGATCACGATCCGCACGGGAGCTCCGCGGCGACCGACGTGCCGGCGACCGTGCTGGTCACGGTCAGGATCCCGCCCGCGGCGGCGACCCGGTCGGCGAGCCCGTCCAGCCCGCCGCCCGGCCGTGCCGCGGCACCGCCCCGGCCGTCGTCGCGGACGTCGATGCGCAGCCGTCCCTCCTCGCGGGCGACACCGAGGCTCAGCCGGGTCGCCGACGCGTGCTTCACCGCGTTCGCCAGCGCCTCGCTGGCCACGTAGTAGGCCGTGGTCGCCGTGTCGTCCGGCACCTCACCGGGGGCGACGTCCAGGTCGACAGCAAGCGGGGTCGTCGCGGTCAGGCTGCGCAGGGCGGGCCCGAGGCCGTCGTCGAGACAGCTGGGGCGCAGGCCGTTCGCGATCTGGCGCAGCTCCGCCACCGCGGTGGACAGCTCGGCCACGGCCGAGTCGAGCACGCCGTCCATGTCGACGGTGCCGTCGGCCGTGCCCGTGTCGAGGTGGCGCTGGGCCAGCCGCAACGACATGCCGAGCGAGACGAGCCGCTGCTGGGCGCCGTCGTGCAGGTCGCGCTCCAGGCGGCGGCGCTCGGCGTAGGACACCGAGAGCAGGCGGGCGCGGCTGGACTCGGCCTCGACCACGGCCCGGTTCAGCTCCAGCCGCAGCCCGACGACCTCGACCAGCAGCCCGGCCGCGTCGGCGATCTCACGCAGCAGCTCCCGGGACCCACGGTCGCCGCGCAGCAGCACACCGACCTCGCGCCCGTCGCGCAGCACCGGCACCCAGAGCGACGGGCCGGGGTCGAGCGGCTCGCCGTCGGCGTCGACCAGCGTGTCCGTCCCGGGCGGGCGGTAACCGACCCGCAGCCGCGGATCCCGCAGCGCCGCGCGCAGCGCGTCCTGCAGCTGCTCCGGCCGAGCCGTGCCGTCCCGGGCCTTGTCGCGCAGCGATCCGACGGCGGCGAGCGCGGCCCGGCGTTCCGGGTACACGCGCCGGTCCACCCGTCGTTGCAGCCGGGTCCGCAGCGGGGCGAGCGCGAGCGCGCACACGGCCGTCGCCGCGGCCGCGACCGGCGCCGACTCGCCCCCGAACACGACCCCGCCCGCGAACGCGACGGCCGCGTAGACCACGAGGAGCGCGCCGGCCAGCGTCGTCCAGGTGAGCGTGACGCTGAACGCGCGGTCGACGTCGTAGAGGTCGTGCCGCAGCATCGCGACGGCCGTCGCGGCCGGGACGGACAGGTACAGCCCGACCAGCCCGATCACGACGAGAGCCGGTGACCCGAGCGTCAGGAAGCTCCCCATGCACAACAGCAGCGTCACCGGCAGCCACATCCCGGCCAGCGCCAGCCAGCGCAGCTGGGCCCGCCGCACCGGGTCGTCCGAGGACCGGCGGCGGCGCACCAGCGCGACCGCCGCGGCGACCAGGAGGCCCAGGAACACGAAGGACAGCGCGTACACCGGCACGGTCGTCCAGTCCGGGAGCGTGCCGAGCGTGTGCGGGAAGTCCGGGTTCGGAGCCTGGAACGGGCCGGGCGCGACCGCCCCGAGCGCGGCCGAGAGCACGGCGACCGCAGGCAGCGCGACCGCGACCGGACGCCACCGACGGCTCGGCAGGCGCCCCTCCGGGAAGTACAGCGCCAGCAGCGCCAGCGGGACGAACCACCACATCCACGCCATCTGCAGCGCCAGCGGGACCACCAGCCACGCGCCGGGCGGGTCGGCGCCGATCTGCACCGAGACCGCGTAGGCGTCGGTGAACGCGTTCAGGCAGGCGGCGAACCCGGACAGGCACAGCAGCGGACCGATCACGGTGCTCCGGCGGCGGGCGGCGATCACCAGCCCGAGCGCCAGCATCGGCAGGGCCAGCAGGACGCCGAGCAGCGGCCCGACGGGGTCCGTGCCCGGGAGTGCGGTCGCGCCGACCACGAGCGCCACGGCGAGCACGGTGAGCAGCACCGAGAGGGCGCGCGGCCAGGTCATGTCCGAACACTAGGTCGGCGGCGCCCCCGTGTTACCCGTGCTCGCACGGAGGGTCCGGCCCGTTCCCGCCACGATGTGGCGCGGGGTCGTGATCACCGATCGTTCCCGGCAGTCGTCCCCTGTCCCTCCCGGAGGCTGTCATGTCCGATTCCCGCGTGATGCGTGGCGCGATACTGCTCGTCGTCCTGGCCGTGATCGACATCGTCGGGTCGCTGGCCCTGCCCGCGCCGGACGCGGCGCCGCCCGGGTCCGAATGGATCGGCGCCGGGCTGGGAGTGCTCGCGCTCGTCCCGGTGCTCGCGTGGTTCGGCCTGCGCGGGTCGGCGGGCGGCCGGGTGGCGATGTGGATCGCCGTCGTGTTCCGGATCCTCTCGGCCCTGCTGCCGATCCTGGGGCTCGGCGAGATGCCGGTCTGGATGGCCGTCGTCAGCGTGCTCCTGCTGGCGCTCGCGGTCGTCGGGGTGGTGATGGTCCGCCCGGCGCTGGGCCGGCGCGCGACCGCCACGGCCTGAGTCCGGCCGTGCCCGGGCCGGCTGCTCGCCGGCCCGGGCACCGGCGTCAGCCCTCGATCCCGGTGAGCTCGCCGACGGCGGCGCGCTCCGCGTCGTGCACCCGGCCCAGTGCCCCGGCCAGCGCGGCGAACAGGTCCGTCCGCTCCGACGGGCCCAGCGGCGGCTCGGCACTCAGCCCGGCCCGCAGCGCCCACAGCTGGGCGGCGTCCCGCGCGGCGTCGTCCCGTCCGGCGTCACCCTCCGCGGTGATCGACTCCTGGACGGCGGCGGTGAGCTCGCGGAGGCGGGCGAACGCCGGGACCTCGATCGGCAGCGCGGTCTCGGCGACCGCCCGCCAAGCACCGGCGGCTTCCCGCCACGCCGCAGCCGCCCTGTCGAGCGGCGTGTCGATGACCGGACTCGCCTGGTCGAGCATGTCGGCAGTCAGATCGCGCAGGTGTCCACCGGTCATCCCGGCCGGAGAGGCGCCCTCCCAGATCGACGCCAGCGCGTCCACCAGCCCACGGCCGTCGTCGAACACCCTTGGCCATCCCTTCGCCGCCTTCGCGTCGGTCATCAGCCGCGACCACTTGCGCCAGGCGGGCAGCGCGAACGACGTGGACGTCCCGGCGAGGCGGGCGGCGCAGTCCGCGATCCCGGACCGCAGCGCGGCCTGCAGGACCGGCACCGGCACGTCGCCCGCCGGCGCCGGGGCGACCAGCAGGTTGCGGTAGGAGCCGACACGGGCGCGGGCCGCGGCGAGCTCGTCGGCCGGCACGGACAGACGTGCCAGCGTCCGGTCGTCGACGAGACAGGCGTCGCCGGACGTCCCGTGCACGACGACGGGGTGGCCGCCCATCCCGTCCATCGACGCCGGGAGGTGCCGGTACCCGAGCCCGACCCGGTCCGGCCAGACGATCGCCGGCGCGCCGTCGGCCAGGCTCTCGGCGAGGACGCCGGCGGCGCCGACCGAGCCCGCCGTGCGGTGCACCCTGGCCGGAACGCCGAGCCGCTCGAGCGAGGAGAGCAACGCCCGGTCGTGGTACTGCCACTGCGAGGAGAACCCGATCACGACCGGCCGGCTGTCGTCGTGCGCGAACTCCCACAGGATGTAGCCCGCGCCAGGACCGCCCGCGGCGCCGAACACCAGCGCCTCGGTCAGCTCCGCCCCGCCGGAGCGCACGCCGTGGTGGGCCAGCACGTTCGCCACGGACGCCGACTCCGGGTGCACGCCTCCGCGCAGCCGGTACCCGCCGACGGACGTCTCCGGAGCCGGGCCGGCGACGTGGCGCAGGGCGGTGCTGTAGCTCTCCCCGGTGCGCGCCATCCGGGCGCGGACGCGGATCTTGAGCTGCTTGCGACTGGTCATGACCGTGCTTCCCCGGCCGGTCGGCGGACACGACACCACGCCCGTGCACCGCCCCGGCCGGATCAGCAGTTCCTGCGCCGGTCCTGGCCCGACCGAGGCTCTCGAGGTCCCCTGCGCCTCCGCGGCGCCGGGTGGCGTGGGCACCCGGTCTGGAGGTCCGGCGCGGTCGTCGCCGTGGCCGGTGATCCTGCCATACCGACGTCGGTCACGGCACTCGTCCGCGCCTACCCGCAGACCGCCCCGTCGGCCGCCGAGGAGACGAGCTTGGCGTACTTGCCGAGCACGCCGTACCGGTTCGTCGGCTCGGGACGGGTCCACGCCGCCCTGCGGCGCTCCAGCTCGGTGGCGTCGACCTGCAGGTTCAGCTCCCGGTTCGCCATGTCCAGAACGACCGTGTCCCCGTCGGCGACGAGCGCGATCGGCCCGCCGTCCGCAGCCTCCGGAGCCATGTGCCCGACGCACAGGCCGGTCGTCGCACCGGAGAAGCGGCCGTCCGTCACGAGCAGCACGTCCTTGCCCAGCCCGGCACCCTTGATCCGGCCGGTGACGGCGAGCATCTCCCGCATCCCGGGCCCGCCGCGCGGGCCCTCGTAGCGGATCACGATGATCGTCCCGGCCCCGATCTCGCCGTTGTCGACGGCGTCCAGCGCGCCCTGCTCGCCGTCGAAGACGCGGGCGGTCCCGGTGAACGTGGCCTCGTCGAACCCGGCGGACTTGACCACGGCGCCCTCCGGGGCGAGCGAGCCCCGCAGGATCGTGATCCCCCCGGTGGGGTGGATCGGGTTCTTCAGGTCGTGCACGACGGTGCCGTCCAGCCCGGGCGGGGTGAGCTCGTCGAGGTTCTCCGCGACGGTCTTCCCGGTGACCGTCATCGGGTCGCCGTGGATCAGGTCCGCGTCGAGCAGCGCCTTCATCACGACCGGGATGCCGCCGACCTGGTCGACGGCGTACATCAGGTGCGTGCCGAACGGTTTGACGTCGGCGAGGTGCGGGATCCGGTCGCCGACGGTGTTGAAGTCGTCCAGCGTGAGACCGACGCCGGCCTCCCGGGCGATCGCCAGCAGGTGCAGCACGGCGTTCGTGGACCCGCCGAACGCCATCACGATCGCGATCGCGTTCTCGAACGCGTTACGGCTCAGGATCGTCCGCGCGGTCAGCCCGCGGCCGATCATCCCGATCGACGCCTCCCCGGACGCGCGGGCCACGCCGTCGCGGCGGCGGTCCACGGCGGGCGGGCTGGCCGACCCGGGCAGTGCCATGCCGAGCGCCTCGGCGGCGGCGGCCATCGTGTTCGCGGTGTAGAAGCCGCCGCAGGACCCCTCGCCCGGACACATCGCCCGCTCGATCGTGTCCAGCTCCTCCTCGGTGATCAGGCCGCGCGCGCAGGCGCCGATGCTCTCGAACGCGTCCGAGATGTTGACCTCACGGTCGCCCACCCGGCCGGGCATGATCGTCCCGCCGTAGACGAACACGCTCGCCAGATCCAGTCGCGCGGCGGCCATCAACATGCCCGGCAACGACTTGTCGCACCCGGCCAGCAGCACCGTGCCGTCCAGGCGCTCCGCCTCGACGACCGTCTCCACCGAGTCGGCGATGATCTCGCGGCTGACCAGCGAGTAGTGCATCCCGCGGTGTCCCATGGAGATCGCGTCGGACACCGAGATCGTGCCGAACTCCAGGGGGTAGCCGCCCGCCGCGTGCACGCCCTCCTTCGCCGAGGTCGCGAGCCGCTGCAACGACAGGTTGCACGGGGTGATCTCGTTCCAGGACGAGGCGATGCCGATCTGCGGCTTGCGGAAGTCGTCGTCGCGCATGCCGACGGCACGGAGCATGCTGCGCGCCGCGGTGGCGCCGATCCCGTCGGTGACCTGGTGGCTGCGCGGCTTCAGGTCCTGGCCGCGGTCGGTCGTCGTCATCGAGGCTCCTCGCAGGTGGTGGGCGACTCCTGCCTACCCCGCACGGGCGAACGCCACAACAGCAGCGCACCGGTCACGCTGCGCGGTCGTTGATCGCTACGAGAGTAAACGGCTGCCCGCGAGAGGACCTCGAAAAAGATCATGACCCAGCGCTCCCGACTCCTCAGCGGACCCCGGCTGATCGCCGTCGTCGCCGCCGCTCTCGTGCTCGGCCTCGGTGCCGCGGGCACCGCCGTCGCCGGACCCGGCAACGCCGAGGGCACCCCCTGTTCGACGGCCGCGCGTGCCTGCGTCGAGCTCGACGCCAACAAGGCCTGGCTGATCAAGGACGGGAAGGTCGAGCGGGGACCGGTGGCGATCAGCCACGGTGGACCGGGGGCGGACACGCCGCGCGGGGACTTCTCGGTGCAGCGCAAGGACAAGGACCACAAGAGCGCGGAGTTCGACAACGCGCCGATGCCGTGGGCAGTGTTCTTCGCGCCGGGTGGGATCGCGTTCCACGAGGGCCGGACCGACACCCCGTCGGCGGGCTGTGTGCGGCTGGCCCCTGCCGACGCGCAGGCGTGGTTCGAGTCCCTGCAGATCGGCGACAGGGTCGAGGTGCGGTAGCAACCCTTTCACAACGAAGGGCACCTTCGAGCAATCACATTGCTCGAAGGTGCCCTTCGTTCGTGGACGGGGGTCAGCGGCGGGCGGTACCCGCGGCGTCCCGGTCACGGCGCACGTTCGCCTTGCGGCCCTTGAGCGTCGTGCCACCGCGGAGCGTCTTCAGGACGTCGTCCGCGGCGTGCTCCGGGATGTCGACGAGCGCGTGCCGCTCGTGGATCTGGATCGCGCCGATGTCGCGTCCGGACAGACGCGACTCGTTCGCCAGCGCACCCACGATGTCCTGCGGGCGCACACCGGACGCGCGACCGGCGGACACGAACAGACGGGTGGTGCCGGCCTTGGGCGGCCGGGCACCCTGGCCGCGGCTGCCGGGCTCGCGACGCGGGCCACGCCCGGGCTCGCGGTCCCGGCTGCTCCCGCCGCGGCTGCGTACCTCGGGGATCTCGACCTCGTCGTCCGGCGCCGACGTGCCGGAGCGCGCCATCCGGACCGCGGCGGCCGCGATCGTGGCGAGGTCGTGCTCACCGGCCAGCTCGACGACCAGCTCGTGCACGCCGTCGTCGACCCCGCCCTCGTCGGACGCGATCTGCTCGCGCACGGCGCGGGCCGTGCGCTCCAGGCGGGCCGCCTTCAGGTCGGCCACCGACGGGACCGGCGCGGTCGGCACCGACGCGCCGATGAGCCGCTCGATACCGCGCAGGTGGCGCACCGATCCGGGCGTCACCAGCGTGATCGCGACGCCCTCGCGCCCGGCCCGACCGACGCGGCCGATCCGGTGCACATAGGACTCCGGCGAGGACGGCACGTCGTGGTTCACGACGTGGGTCAGCGTGTCGATGTCCAGGCCGCGGGCGGCGACGTCCGTCGCGACCAGCAGGTCGGTCCGGCCGGACTTCAACCGGTCCACGACGCGCGTGCGGTGCTCCTGGTCCATGCCGCCGTGCAGCGCCTCGGCCCGCAGGCCGCGGCCGGTCAGCGTCTCGGTGACGGCGTCGACGTCGGCGCGGGTGCGGCAGAACACGATCGCCGCCGTCGGGCGCTCCATCTCGAGCACCCGGCCCAGCGCCGTCGTGACGTGGCTGCGCGGGACGTGGTACGCGGTCTGGCGGACCTTCGGGGCCTCGCCCTCCGGCGTCGCCTCGCGGGCGATCCGGATGTCCACCGGGTCGTTCAGGTGCTTGCTCGCCAGCGACACGATCCGCGACGGCATCGTGGCCGAGAACAGGACCGTCTGGCGGGTGGGCGGGGTCGAGGACAGGATCTGCTCGATGTCCTCGACGAAGCCCATGTCGAGCATCTCGTCGGCCTCGTCGAGCACGGCGACCTCGACGGAGTCCAGGTTCAGCGCCCTGCGCTCGATCAGGTCGATCGCGCGGCCCGGGGTGGCGACGACGACGTCGACGCCGCGGCGCAGCGCGCCCAGCTGCGGGCCGATCGGGGCACCGCCGTAGACGGTGACGACCTGCGCGCCGAGCCCGCGGCCGTAGCGGGCGACCGCCTCGCCGACCTGCATGGCCAGCTCGCGGGTGGGGGCCAGCACCAGGCCGAACGGCTTGGGGCCGCGGTCACGCCCGGCCCGGCCGTCGGCCAGGCGCTGCAGCATCGGCAGCGCGAACGCGGCCGTCTTGCCGGTGCCGGTCGCGGCCTGGCCGAGCAGGTCACGGCCGTCGATCAACGGGCGGATGGCCTGCGCCTGGATCGGGCTGGGCGTCTCGTAGCCGAGCTCGTCGAGCTCGGTCAGCAGCTGCGGAGCCAGTCCCAGGTCGGAGAACGCCGGCCCGGCCTCGTCGGCGCTGTCGTTGTCGGTGTCATCGCCGTTGTCGTCGGCGTCGGTCACGTCCGCTTCGACGGCGGGGAGCTCGTCGGTGGGGAGATCGGTGGAGAAGTCGTCGTGCTGTTCCAGCAGAATGCTCACTTGGTCCTCGGTCACGGCAGGACGTGCGTTCCGGGGTTCCGGAGGCATCGCCCGCTCCTAGCCCCGGAGGCCCGCGCCGGCACCGCGTACCGTGCCCTACGAACTGGACCCTTGAGGGCTCTCGGCTGACGTCATCGCTGACAGCCGATGACCACCATTCTTCCATGCCCCGCGCGATCATGTGACGCCCGGGGCACGCGACCTGCACCACGCCGCGTGATCGAACCCACGCGGTGCCGGACGTCACGAGCGTCCCCACGACGTCGACGGCCCGACGATCGTGGGAACCGTGGCCGTCTCCTCCCCCGCACGCCCCACCCTTCCCGCGAACCTCCGCGACGTCGGCGGCATCCGCACCGCCGACGGTTTCGTCCTGCGCGACGGCGTCCTGTACCGCGGCGACGCCCCGCAGCCCGGCGACCCCCGCTCCGCCCACCGGCTGGGCCTCGAGCCGACGGCGACCTGGCCCCCGTCCGCCGTCGTCGACCTCCGTTCCGAGTCCGAGACGCGCGGACGGCGGCACCCGCTGGCCGACGTCGCCCGCGTGCACCGGGTCGCGCTCGGCGACTCGCTCGCTCCCGACCGCGTCGCCGACGTGGCCGCCTCGGACCGCGACCTGACCTGGGCCTACCGCCGCCTTGCCGCCGAGGCCGGACCCGAGATCGCCCGGATCGTCGGCCTGCTCGCCCGCGAGCCCGGGCCGCTGCTCGTGCACTGCGCCGCCGGCAAGGACCGCACCGGCCTGGTGATCGGGACCGTGCTCGCCGCCCTGGACGTGCCGCGGGACCGGATCGTCGCCGACTACCTGCGCACGAACGACGTCCTCGACGCGCTGTGGGCCCGCCTGCGTGCCTCCGGTGTCCCGGACCCGGACCACGACTCGCTGTTCGGCGTCGAGGCGGCCGCACTGGAAGCGGTGCTGGACGACATCGAGGCCCACGACGGCGGCGTGCACGGCTTCCTCCGGGCCGCCGGCACCGACCCGGACGACCTCCGCCGCCTGGCCGAGCGCCTCCTCGTCCCCGACGCCGCCATCGCCTGACCGACTACCCGTGCCGCCGATGATCGGCGGAAGTGGTCAGGACGCGCCACCGGTGGCGCAGTTCGGCCGGTCCCGCCGATCACCGGAGCCGGCGAGCACGGCACCCCATGATCAGCGGAAATGGTCAGAACACGCCACCAGTGGCGCAGTTCGGCCACTTCCGCCGATCATGCCGTAGGCGGCGGGGCCGGCTACCCCTTCTCGATCGCAGATTGGTCCGGATCGAGGCAGGAACCCGCCTTCATCCGGACCCGACCGTCGATCACGGTCGGCGCCGCCCCCGCCGCTCAGTCCTTTCCGAACCCGGCCTTGCGCAGGGCCTCGGCCATGGCGTCGTTCATCGGGCCCGGCTTGCGGTTGTCCCGGCTGCCACGGTCGCCGCCGCGCGGGGCGCCACCGTCGCGACCCCCGCCCTTGCCGCCGGTACCGCCCTTGCCCTTTCCACCAGGGCCGCCCCTCCCGCCGTCGCGCCCGCCACGGTCGCCGCGAGGTCCGCCGCCCGGCTTCCCGCGGCCGCCCTCACCACGGCCGCCCTGGCCGCCGTCACCCTTCGGCTTCCCACCGGCGCCCGGCTCGTCGTCCAGACGCAGGGTGAGCGAGATGCGCTTGCGGGCCTCGTCGACGTCGAGCACCTTGACCTTCACCACGTCGCCGGACTTCGCGACGTCGCGCGGGTCGGACACGAAGTCCTTGCTCATCGCCGAGACGTGCACGAGCCCGTCCTGGTGCACCCCGACGTCGACGAACGCACCGAACGCGGCCACGTTCGTCACGACACCCTCGAGCAGCATGCCCACCCGCAGGTCGGCGATCTTGTGCACGCCCTCGGCGAACGTGGCGGTGCGGAACGCCGGACGCGGGTCACGACCCGGCTTCTCCAGCTCGGCCAGGATGTCGGTGACGGTCGGGAGCCCGACGGTGTCGTCGACGAAGTCCTTCGGCTTGATCTGGTGCAGCGCGGCCGTGTTCCCGAGCAGCGCGTCGACGTCGACCTTCGTGCGCTCCACCATCTTCCGGACGACCGGATAGGACTCCGGGTGCACGCCGGAGGAGTCGAGCGGCTCGTCGCCACCGCGGATGCGCAGGAAGCCCGCGCACTGCTCGAACGCCTTGGGGCCCAGCCGCGGCACGTCCGAGAGCGCCGTGCGGGTGCGGAACGGGCCGTTGGCGTCCCGGTGCGCGACGATCGCGCCGGCCAGCGACTCGCTGATCCCGGACACCCGTCGCAGCAACGGGGCGGACGCCGAGTTAAGGTCCACCCCGACCGCGTTCACGCAGTCCTCGACGACCGAGTCCAGCGACCGGTTCAGCGCCGACTCCGGCAGGTCGTGCTGGTACTGGCCGACACCGATGGACTTCGGGTCGATCTTGACGAGCTCGGCCAGCGGGTCCTGCAGCCGTCGCGCGATGGACACCGCGCCGCGCAGCGACACGTCCATGTCCGGCAGCTCGGCCGACGCGTACGCCGACGCCGAGTACACCGACGCGCCCGCCTCGGACACCATGACCTTGGTCAGCTTCAACCCGGGGTTGTTCTTGATCAGGTCGCCGGCCAGCGCGTCGGTCTCCCGGGACGCCGTGCCGTTGCCGATCGCGATCAGCTCCGCGTCGTGCTTCGACGCCAGGTCGGCCAGCGTCTTCTGCGCGCCCGCCTTGTCGTTGCGCGGCTCGTGCGGATAGATCACCGCGGTGTCGACGACCTTGCCGGTCGCGTCGACGACGGCCACCTTCACGCCGGTGCGCAGGCCGGGGTCCAGCCCGATCGTGGCGCGGGTTCCGGCGGGCGCGGCCAGCAGCAGGTCGCGCAGGTTCGCCGCGAACACCCCGATCGCGCCCTCCTCCGCTGCGGCCCGCAGCCGGACGCGGATGTCGATGCCCAGCGCCGTCGCCATCCGGGTGCGCCAGGCCCACCGCACGACGCCGAGCAGCCACGCGTCGGCCGCGCGCCCGGAGTCGGCGATGCCGTACTCGGCCGCGATCGCGCGCTCGTAGGCGGTGGGCGTGTCCTCGTCGGCCGGGTCGAGCGTGACGTCCAGCGCCTCCTCGGTCTCGCCGCGGAACACGGCGAGGATCCGGTGGCTGGGCAGCGTCGTGAACTTCTCGGAGAACGCGAAGTAGTCGGAGAACTTCGACGCGGCCTGGTCGTTCTCCTTGCCCTCCCGGACCGTCGTGACCAGCCGGCCGTTGGTCCACATCCGCTCGCGCAGGCCGCCGACCAGGTCCGCGTTCTCACCCATCCGCTCGACCAGGATCGACCTGGCGCCCTCGAGCGCCGCCCCGGTGTCGGCGACGTCGTCGCTCACGTAGTCCTGCGCCGACGACACCGGGTCCTGCGTGGGGTCACCGAGCAGCAGGTCGGCCAGCGGCTCGAGCCCCTGCTCCCGGGCGATCATCGCCTTCGTGCGGCGCTTCGGCTTGTACGGCAGGTAGATGTCCTCGAGCCGGGCCTTCGACTCGGCGGCCCAGATCCGGGCCTCCAGCTCCTCGTCGAGCTTGCCCTGCTCGCGGATCGACTCCAGGACCGTCGCGCGGCGCTCCTCCAGCTCACGGAGGTACCGCAGGCGCTCCTCGAGCGTGCGGAGCTGCGCGTCGTCGAGCCCGCCGGTCGCCTCCTTGCGGTAGCGCGCGACGAACGGGACGGTCGCGCCCTCGTCGAGCAGGTCGACCGCGGCCTGGACCTGGTCGGCCCGCGCGCCGAGCTCGTCGGCGATGCGGGTGCGGATGGAACGGTGCTGCTGCTGCGGGTCCCCCGAGACCGTCGTGCCTGTCACCCGACCATCGTCGCGAACCGGTCCGGCGGGGCAACCGCCGGGTGGGCGGTCCGTCGCGGGCGAACGGCGTTGATCGCCTGACCTGTCCGGATCGTGGCGGAAACCGGCCGGGATCGCCGACCGTCCCACGATCTCCGGCGCGTCGGTCACACCTGCGTCACACCACGTCGGTCGAGGACGATCCTCGTGGCGTGGACGTCTCGCTCGTGCACGGCTGGCTCCCGCTCGCCGTTCAGTTCGTCGCCGCGCTCGCCCTGATCGCCGTGCTCGCCCGTCGAGGACGACGGTGGTGGGTCGCGTGGGTACCGCTGGCCGCGGTCCTCGGCGTGGCGACGGCGTTCACGGCGGCCGGGATCGCGGGCGCGGCCGGGCTCGTGGCGGATCCGGCGCCGGCGACGTTGTGGGTGTGGGCGGGCGCGGTCGTCGCGGCGCTCGCGCTCGCCGTGACCGGATGGCGACGGGCACGCTGGTGGCGCCGCGGGGTCGCCGTCCTGGCGATCCCGCTGGCCGCGATCGCCGGGACGGTCGTGCTCAACCAGTGGGTCGGCTACGTCCCGTCGACGGCCGTGGCCTACGCGCAGGTGACCGGCGCCCCGCTGCCCGACCAGGTCGACGAGGACGCGCTCGGCGGGCCCGTGGCCACGCCACCGCCGAACGGTGCCGTCGTGCCGATCGGCGTCCCGAACACGGCCAGCGGCTTCGTGCACCGCCAGGAGTACGTCTACCTGCCGCCCGCCTGGTTCACCGCGCGTGACCGGGCGGCCCTGCCGGTCGTGATGATGCTCGGCGGCGAGTTCAGCGTCGCCACGGACTGGATCCGCACCGGGGACGCGGTCGCGGTGGCCGACCGGTACGCGTCGGAGCACGGGGGGATGGCCCCGGTCCTCGTGTTCCCGGACGCGAGCGGCTCGTTCCAGAACGACACGGAGTGCGTGAACGGTCCCCGCGGGCGCGCCGCCGACCACCTGACCGGCGACGTCCGCCCGTACGTGATCGCCCACTTCGGACTGTCCTCGGACCCGGCCCACTGGGCCGCAGCCGGGTTCTCCACCGGCGGCACCTGTTCGCTGGACCTGGCCGTCATGCACCCGGACATGGTCGGCACGTTCGACGACATCTCCGGCGACCGCGCCCCGAACGCCGGCACGAAGACCCAGACGATCACCCGCCTGTTCGGCGGGGACGCGGCCGCCTACGCCGCCTTCGACCCGGCCACCGTGCTCGCGAGGCACGGCCGCTACACCGACCTCGCCGGCCGGATCGACATGGGCACGAACGGCCCGGCGTACCAGCGGGCCGCGGCCACCGACCTGTGCGCGGACGCCGAGCGGGTCGACGTCCGCTGCTCGGTCCGGACGACGCCGGGCGGGCACAACTGGCAGTACGCCGCCCGCACGTTCGCGTCCGAACTGGACTGGCTCATGGGGAGGCTGACCACCCCGCCACCGCCCGGTCCGCGCAGCGGATGATCGATGCATGGTGAGACCGGACAAGGAGCGACCCGACACGCTCGGGCTGGCGACGCAGGCCGTGCACGGCGGGAACGCGGTGGACCAGGGCACCGGCGCGATCCGCACCCCGCTCGTGCTGGCGAACTCCTACGCGCTGCCCGAGGACCCGTCGTCGCTGAGCTGGTCGCAGTTCGACGTCCCGCTCTACACCCGCAACTCCGGCGCCAACCAGATCGCGTTGCAGCGCAAGCTCGCCGCGCTCGAACAGGCCGAGGACGCGCTCGTGCTGGCGTCCGGCGTCGCGGCCCTGCACGCCGTGTTCTTCACGCTGTTGCGCACCGGTGACCACGCCGTCGTCTCGGACGTGACCTACGAGGCCGTCTGGCGGCTGTTCGCCCAGATCCTGCCCGACCGCTACGGCGTCGAGGCCACGTTCGTCGACGCGAGCGACCCGGACGCCGTGCGCGCCGCGATCCGCCCGACCACGAAGCTCGTGCACACCGAGGTGATCGCCAACCCGACGACGCGTCTGTGCGACGTCGAGGCGCTGGCCGGGATCGCGCACGAGTCCGGCGCGCTGCTCTCCGTCGACTCCACGTTCACCCCTCCCCCGCTGTACCGGCCGCTGAGCCGTGGCGCCGACCTCGTCGTCCACTCGCTCACCAAGTACGTCAACGGCCACGGCGACGCCATGGGCGGAGCGGTGATCGGCGCGAAGGCCCTGCTCGACCCGATCCGTGCCGACGCGATGGTCGACGTCGGCGGCGTGATCTCCCCGTTCAACGCGTGGCTGATCGGCCGCGGCGCGATCACGCTGCCGCTGCGGCTGCGCCAGCACCAGGCGAA
The DNA here is from genome assembly GCF_004339565.1 of Pseudonocardia endophytica. Lineage (GTDB taxonomy): Bacteria > Actinomycetota > Actinomycetes > Mycobacteriales > Pseudonocardiaceae > Pseudonocardia > Pseudonocardia endophytica. The sequence continues at coordinate 3,005,208 of NZ_SMFZ01000002.1, read as the reverse complement.
CGCCCGGCTCGTCGCCGAGTTCCTGGACGCGCACCCGGCCGTCGCGTACGTCCGGTACCCCGGGCTGCCGTCGCACCCCCAGCACGACCTCGCGCGCCGACTGTTCGACGGCAGGGGGTACGGCGGGATGATCGCGTTCGCCCTGGACGGGGACGCCGACCTGCAGAACCGTTTCGTCGCCGAGCTGAAGGTGATCACCTCGGCCGTCTCCGTCGGGCACGACGAGTCGCTGATCGTCCACGTCGGCGCCGGCACACGGGGCCGCGCGGCGTACTGGCCCACCGAGTTCCAGGAGCGCGGTCACCTGCGGTTCTCGGTCGGTATCGAGGAGCCCGACGACCTGATCGCCGATCTCGACGCGGCCCTGGACGCCGTCGCGCCCGCGCGCCGACCCCGGCCATGATCGGCGCAACCGGCAGCAACACGACACCAGTGGCGCGATCCGGCCAGTCCCGCTGATCACCGGCCGACGCCGCCCTCATGATCGGCGCACGTGGCACCAGCACGACACCACCGGCGCGATCCGACCGGTCCCGCCGATCACCGACCGGCGACCGACTCGTCCGAACCGTCGGGCCACGGCGATCGAAGGGCCCCTCATGGCACGCCGAGCTCCCCTGCTCCTCATCGTCGCGGCGCTGGCCGTCAGCGCGGCCTGCTCCAGCGATCCGCAGACCCCCGCCCCGCCGACCGAGGCCCCGGCGTCTCCCGGCGTGGCCGGCGTCCCGGCACGGTTCGCCGAGCCGCTCCCGCCCCCGGCCGAGCCGGCCACCTCACCACCGGTCACCGCCCGTCCGGCAGGGCGCACGGTGCCGGTCGGAGCGCTGCCGGAGGGGATCGTGGCCGACGGGCCGAGCAGGCGGGTCGCCGTCGGGGTGCGCGACCCGAACCAGCTCGTGCTGCTCGACGCCGACTCGGGCGCCGTCGCGAGCCGGGTGCCGCTGCCGGGCGTACTGCGTCACCTGCAGGTCGACGAGCCGGGCAGGTCGGTCCTGGTGCCGGACGAGAGCTCGAACTCGCTGATCCGGGTCGCGCTGCCGAACGGGCCGGCCCGGTCGCAGGTGATGACCGGGACGATGCCGCACGACGCGACCAGGGCCACGAACGGCGACGTCTACGTGGCGAACGAGGCGGGCGGCAGCGTCGTCGTCGTACGCGGGGACCAGGTCGTGCACACGTTCACCGACGTCACCCAACCCGCCGGGCTGGCACCGGTCGGCGACCGCACCGGGCTGATCGACGTCCGGGACAACTCGCTGACGATCTACGAGAACGGCACGTTCGCCGGCGTCCGGGAGCTGCCCGCCGGCGCCGGACCCACGCACCTGGTGGCGGACAGGCGCGGGCGCATGATCGCGACGGACACCCGCGGCGGGCAGGTGCTCGTGTTCGACCCGTCCGGCACGCCGCGCCAGGTCGGGCAGGTCGCCGTGCCGGGCGAGCCGTACGGCCTCACCTACGACCCGCAGCGCGACCGGCTGTGGGTCACGGTGACCGCCGCGAACCAGGTCGTCGGCTTCGACATGGCGGACCCGACACCACGCGAGATCGCCCGGATCCCGACGGTCCGCCAGCCGAACACGGTCGCCGTCGACCCGCAGACCGGACGGCTGTTCGTCACCGGCACGGCCGACGGCGTCGTCCAGATCGTCGACCCGCCGGCGTGACCGGTCACGATCCGGGTCCTGCGGTCGCTGTCGCGGCTCACTCCCGGCGCAGGACGAACACGAACGGCTGCTCCAGGCCGCGCAGGTCCATCAGGCCGAGGACGGTGTCGTCGTCGACGAGCCGGAACACGTCGTGGATCGGCAGGGCGTCGTAGCACATCGTGGCGCTGACGACGCCGCGGTACTCGGTCATCCGCAGCCGCGCCGTCGGCGCCGTCGTCGCGAGCAACGGGCCCGCCGTGCGGGCGATCCGGGCCAGCGTCGCGTTGCGCAGCGCCGCCGGGTAGCGCAGCAGCGTCGGCAGCGGGACCAGCGCCGGGTTCAACGAGAACCGCCCGCCGCCGTCGCGCACCATGACGAGCGGGTGCACGTCCTCCGGCGAGTCGAACCGCTTGCCGTGCCAGCCGAAGCGGCCGAGCAGGCCGTCCATCGGGTTGCCGGTCGGGACCTCGCCACCGCTCCAGTTGCCGAGCATCTGCGGCACGGTCACGGCGGGCAGCGCGTCGAAGAACTCCAGCGCCTCGTCGATCGTGGCGCCGTACTCCAGGCGACGCAGGGTCTCCGACGGATTCGCGAGGTCGGTCATGGGCCGACCGTACCGGGGGGTGGCTCCGATCGCGGCACCTTGATCGACGAACAGGTCCGGACCGCGGCGGGATCTGACCCCGATCCGGACCGATCCGCCGATCATGCGGTGCGGGTGGCGCCGCTGCTGGTCCGGGCCTGGCCACGTGATCGGCACGACCGTCCGGATCAGGGCAGGATTCCGCCCTGATCCGGCCCCATCCGCCGATCATGCGAGGTGGCGGGTGGTCGTGAGGTCCGGCTGCCGGTCACGCCGCGGTCGTGGCCTCCGCCTCCGCCCCGGTCGCGGCGATCTCGGACAGGTACTTCTCGCCCTCGTCGCTGGCGAACGTGACCACGGTCGTTCCCGGGTGGGCCGCCAGCCACGAGCGGGCCACGACGAGGTGCGCGCCCGTGCTCGGTCCGACGAACACGCCGAACTCGCGGGCCAGGCGCGCCGTCTCGGCGAGCGCGTCGACGTCGGCGACGTCCACCACGTCGTCGATCTCCGAGCGGTGCCGGTCCACGATGCCGGGGACGAACCCGTCGGAGATCCCCTCGATGCGGTGCCGCCCGATCTCGCCGCAGCACAACGTTCGCGACCCGGACGGCTCCACGCCGATCACGGCGCAGCCGGGGTTGGCCGTGCGGAACGCCCGCCCGACCCCGACGAGCGTGCCGCCGGTCCCGATGCCGCAGACCACGGCGTCCGGTGTGGACGGGAGTCCACCCAGGATCTCCGGACCGAGACCGGTGGCGTTGGACTCGACGTTCCACTCGCCGTCGAACTGCCCGGGGTGGAACCAGCCGTCCTGCTCGCCGAGCGTCCGGGCGAGGTCCTGCGCGTCGTTGACGTGGAAGTCCCCGACCTCGACCACCTCGGCGCCGAACGCCCGGGAGATCGCCGTCCGCTCGGGCGACAGGCCGGCCGCGGTGACCACGACCATCCGGTAGCCACGGACGGCCGCGACCATGGACATCGCGTTGCCGGTGTTCCCGGAGCTGGCCTCGACGATCGTGTCCCCGGGCCGCAGCAGGCCGGACTCCGAGGCCCGGTCGATCACGTGCCGGGCCATCCGGGCCTTCACCGAACCGGACGGGTTGAGGAACTCGCACTTCACCCACACGCCGTCGACCTGCACCAACGGCGTGTTCCCGATGGCGTCGAGAATGCTCATGCGGCCCCCTCCTCCCCCGACGGCACGGACACGAACTCGCCCAGCTGCGTGCGCACCCACGTGTGGAACGACTCGATGTGGTGCTCGGTCGGCACCAGCACGCCGCCGGACCGGTAGCTGCGTGAGGACATGCCGTGCTGGCAGCGCTCGCAGGCGTCGAAGTCCTGGCGGTTGACCCGGTCGAACAGCTCGACCGAGCGGGAGATGTCGGTACCGGCCCCGACGACGGACGGCTCGACGAGCCAGTCGCACTCGACGACCGTGCGGTCCGGCGCCATCGGGAACATCCGGTGCACGATCACGTGGTCCGGCACCAGGTTGAGGAACACCTGCGGCAGGACGGTCGCGGCGAAGTAGCGGCGGTCCTGCTCGTCGTCGATCCCGGGCAGGCGCCCGAGCCCCTCGGACCCGTCGACCGTGAACCCGTCGACCTTGTCCCCCATCAGCGCGCCGTGCCCGACGCCGACCTGCGCCGCCCACCCCTGCGCGAACTCCGGCAGCACCCCGGTGAGCTCCGGGTGGATCGTCGCGCAGTGGTAGCACTCCATGAAGTTCTCGATCACGAGCTTCCAGTTCGCGGCCACGTCGTAGGTGATCCGCTGCCCGAGCGCGAGACCGTCGATGCCGTAGCGGTCCACGGCGGACAGATCACCGAGCCGGGCCGCCACCGAGGCCATCACACTGTCCTCGAAGGACGGCGGGTCCTCGGCCAGGCACACCCAGACGTAGCCGACCCACTCCCGCAGGTGCACGGTGTGCAGGCCGAGCTCGGCCCGGTTCACGTCCGGCATCTGCGGCAGGTGCGGAGCCCCGGCCAGGTTGCCGTCCAGGTCGTAGGACCACGCGTGGTACGGGCAGCGGAACGTGCGGCGCACCTCGCCCGCGGGCTCGGTGCAGAGCATCGCGCCCCGGTGGCGGCACACGTTCAGGAACGCGCGCGCCTCTCCGGTGCGCGAGCGTGTGATCAGCACGCTCTCCCGCCCGACGGTGACGGTGCGGAACGTGCCTGCCTTCGGGATGTCCGTCGAGGCGACGGCGCAGAACCAGTTCGCCTCGAAGATGCGCTCCCGCTCGGAGTCGAAGGTGGACGGATCGGTGTAGGCGGACCCGGGCAGGGTCGGCCGCAGGCTGCTCATGCGACGTGCTCCGGAGTACGGACGAGTGCGGGGCGGGTGGGGTCGAACAGGCCGATCGGGTGGCGGGTCACCCCGTCGGCGACGAGATCGGAGACGATCTCGCCGACGACCGGGACGAACTTGAAGCCGTGCCCGGAGAACCCGCAGGCCAGTACGACGTCGTCGTGGCCGGGGTGCGGTGCGATCACGAAGTGGTGGTCGGGCGTGCAGGTGTAGAGACAGGTCTTGGCGCGCACGAAGTTCCGGACCGCACCGGGCACGTGTCGCCCGACGAACGTGGCGATCTCGTCGACCTCACCCGGGTACACGGTGCGGTCGACCGAGTGCGGGTCGCACGGTGCGCCGCCGCGGAAGAACGCGACCTTCACCGTGCCGTCCTCGCCTGCGCCGAACCCGTAGGCCTGCCGGTCGTTCTCGCCCTCCCAGATCCACACCGGGTGCCCGGCGAACGCGGCCGGGTCGTCCGGGGCGAACCAGAACTGCACGTACCGCTCCACCTGCAACGGGAGCCCGAGATCGGCGATCACCTCGGTCGCCCACGCGCCGGGGGCGAGCACGAGCTTGTCGGCGGAGTAGACGCCGTGGTCGGTGCGCACGCGCACGCCGTGACCGGTCGACGTCCAGTCCAGGACCGTCTCGCCGTGGTGCAGGCGGGCACCCGCCCGGCGTGCGAGCGACAGGTGCGCCCGCACGCTCTCCTCCGGGTTCACGACGCCCGCCCGGCGCTCCACGAGCGCGACGTCGGTGTCCGACGGGCGCAGCTGCGGGAAGCGGGAGCGGATCGCCGGAGCCTCGAGCAGCTCGTGCTCCAGCCCCCACTCCCGCGCGCTGGCCAGCGAGCCGGCCACCGTCGGGCCGTCCGGGCGACCGACCATGACGCCGCCGGTCCAGTCCACGAGAGACCGTCCGGACTCGACGGACGCCTGGTCCCACAGCTCCGCCGCCCGTTGCAGCAGCGGCACGTAGGCCGGGTCCTCGAAGTAGGCCTGGCGCGTGATCCGCGAGCCGCCGTGGCTGGACCCCCGGTCGTGCGCCGGGCCGAACCTGTCCAGCCCCAGCACCGACAGCCCGCGCTCGGCCAGCCGGTACGCCGCGGCCGAGCCCATGCCGCCCAGGCCGACGACGATCGCGTCGTAGCCACCGGAGTAGCCGCTCATCGGGCACCCCGCATCCGGGCCATCGACGGGTCGTACAGCGGGCCGTCCACGACCTCCGCCCCGAGCTTGCGCCCGAACGCCTCCACCTCGACCCGCGTGCCTGCGGTGGCCCGCTCGGCGGGCACCCAGGCGTGCGCGATCGACGCGCCGACCGTGTGCCCGGTCGCCGCCCCGGTCACGTGGCCGATCACCGGCTGGTCGCCGCCGACGGACGTGGCGCCGTCGGCGAGCAGCACCGGGCCGCGCGTGAACCGCCGCGCCTCCGGCACGTCGTAGACCGGTTCCTGGCCGTGCAGCACGGCACCGCAGTGGTCGAGCACGAGCGTGACCAACCGTCTCGGTGGTGACCCGGCCGCGCGAGCCTGATGGACGGCCGCGCGTCCGACGAACGGACCCTTGTCCATGGACACGGCGAACCCGAGCCCCGCCGCGTCCGGCCCGTGCTCGGTGGTGACGTCGCTCCCCCACGCCCGGTAGCCCTTCTCCAGGCGCAGGGAGGAGAACGCGTGCCGGCCCGCGGCGACAAGGCCGTGCTTCGCGCCGGTGGTGTAGAGCTTGTCCCACAACGCTTCCGCGTGCTCGTTGGCGGTCGTCAGCTCCCAGCCGTACTCGCCGACGTAGGAGACGCGCAGGCCGGTCACCGGTATCCCGCCGAGCTCGAACTCGGCGCCGCGGAAGAAGCCCAGCGACGGCGCCAGCCCGTCCAGGATCTCCGGGACGGCCGGGCCCCAGATGCCCAGGCAGCAGGTCTCGGCCGTGCGGTCGACGACGGTGACTCCGTCCTGCGGCAGGTACCGCTGCAGCTCCGCGACGTCGAGCCGGTTCGTGAGCCCCACCAGGAACCGCTCCTCGCCGAGGCGGGTCACGGTCAGGTCGGCCAACACGCCGCCCGCGGCGTCGAGCATCAGGGTGTAGACGACGCGTCCGACGGGCTTGTCGAGGTCGTTCGTCGTGAGCCGCTGCAGGAAGGCCAGCGCCCGCGGGCCGGTGACCTCCACCCGTCGCAGCGGCGTGAGGTCGAACAGCCCGGCCGCACGACGGGTGACCAGCGCCTCCGCGCCGGCGACCGGCGACCAGTTGCGCGCCGCCCACCCGCGCCGCGGGGCGATCTCGCACACCTCCGGCAGGCCCGCGTTCGCGTCGTACCACAGTGGACGCTCCCAGCCGCCCTGGTCGGTGAACACGGCCCGCAGCTCGACCTCGCGCGAATGGAACGGCGTCGTGCGCACCGGGCGCGCGACGGCGGGCGGGTCATGCGGGTGGATGATGTCGTAGACCTCGTCGAACGCCCGGCATGCCCTGGCGCGCACGACGTCCGGGGCCAGCTGCTCGGCGTCGAAGCGGTTCAGGTGGGCGGGCGACAGGTCGATCGGTTCGCCGCCGACGGCCGGGCGCCCGGTCACGATCCACTCCGCGACCGCCTCCGCGACGCCCGCCGAGTGCGTGATCCACACCGCCTCGGCGGACCAGAAGCCGCCCAGCTCCGGCGACTCGCCGAGCAGCGGCATCCCGTCCGGCGTGAACGAGAAGACGCCGTTGATCCCCTCCTCGACCTTCGCGTCGCCCAGGCAGGGCAGCAGCGCGGCCGCGGCCTCCCATGACGGCTCGAAGTCCTCGGGGGTGAACCGGCGCTCCGACGGCATCGCCATGCCCGGGTCGGTCGTGTCCAGCTCGCGCGGGTCCATCGGCATCGCGCGGTGCCCGTAGGCGCCGATCCCGAGCCGGTCACCGTGCTCGCGCACGTAGAGGTCCGCGTCCTGGTGGCGCAGCATCGGCAGGACCGGGTCGGCGCGGCCGGTCGTCGACTCGAGCGCGTGCACCGACTCCAGCGCGCCGAGCAGCGACGTCTTCGCGTACTGGTGCGCCATCGGCACGAGCGGGATGTCGATGCCGGCGAGGTCGCCGACCAGCGGCCCCCACATCCCGGCGCAGGACACGACGACGTCCGCGGCGAACCACTCGTCGCCGCAGCGCACACCCGTCACCCGGCCGCCGGAACGCTCGATCGCGCTCACCCGGCGGTGCGGCAGGAACGTGGCGCCGCGGGTGCGGGCGGCGTCGGCCTGCGCCCGCGCCGCGACCAGCGGGACGGCGAGCCCGTCGGACGGGATGTGCAGGCCGCCGAGGATCTCGTCGCGGTCGATCAGAGGGTGGATCTCCGCGCACTCGGACGGGTCCAGCACGCGGGTCGCGATCCCGGACGCGGATGCCCAGCCGTGCCGGCGCTGCAGGTCGTCCAGACGCTCCGGCGTGGACGCGACCTCGAGGCCGCCGACCGCGCGGAACCCGCGGACGCCCTGTGCCGCAAGGCCGGAGTACTTCGCGACGGTGGCGCTCGCCAGCCGGGTCATGGTCCGGCTGCCGGTCGTCTGGAAGACCAGGCCAGGTGCGTGCGATGTGGACCCTCCGGTGCGGAACAGCGGGCCCTGTTCGAGGACGGTGACGTGCGCGTGGCCGCGCCGGGTGAGCTCGTCGGCCAGTGCGCAGCCGACGATGCCCGCTCCGATGAGAACGATGCGTGGGGTGGTGGTCGCCATGGTGCTTCTCCTGCGAGGACGTTCCCGCGTTGCCCATGCGGCAGCACCCGCCAGTGGCGAGTGGGACACACGAGGGTGCGCCGACGGCGACGACGTTCGGCTGCGTGTGTTGCCTTATATGCAACGACGCTGTAGTGACCGCAACACAGTCGCGCCCGGAAATCCGTCGTGTCAAGGGCGCGTCGACCAGCGGATTCTCCGGGTTTCCGGCGGCAACCCTCCGGTAGCCGTCCGGAAACAACCGCACGGACCTGGCGATCTCCGGTCACGGTCCCGTCGTCGCAGCGCACGACGCTCCACAGTGGAACGGGCAGGTCGGACGGCGCGGCAGTGCCGGGTCGGGCGTTGCGCAAAAAGCAACAGATGCGTCGTCACGTCTGCTGACGATCACGAGGCCGTTCGACGCAACTCCGGTGCTACGGTCGGCCGATCGGCCTTGTTCTCCCCGTCGCGGACTTCGGACCGCTCCTGGTCGGTGCGGTCCTCCTGGCGGCGCTGTTGCACGCCGCGTGGAACGCGATCGCGCACGCCGTCCCCGACCGGATCGTCGGGTTCGCGATGATCGGTGCGGCGGACACCGTGGGTGGCGGCCTGCTCGCCGCGCTCGGCGGTCCGGTGCCGGACGCGGCGTGGCCGTTGATCATCGCGTCGGCGGTGATCCACGTCGTCTACAACCTGCTCCTGCTCGCCGGCTACCGCCTCGGCGACTTCGGGCAGGTCTATCCGCTGGCCCGCGGGACGGCGCCGTGGCTGGTGGCCGTCGCGTCGGTCGTCGTGCTCGGGAAGGACCTGCCGCCGCGCGAGCTGGCCGGGGTCGTCGTCGTGTCGGCGGGACTGCTCGCGCTCGTGCTCGCCGGGGGCGTACCGGGCCGCGCGCAGCTGCCCGCGGTCGCCGCGGCGCTGGGGACCGGGGTGATGATCGCCGGGTACACGGTCGTCGACGGCGTCGGCGTCGGCGTGGCACCGGTCGTCGCGTACACGGGGTGGATGTTCCTGTTGCAGGGCCCGCCGCTGGTCGCGTTCGCCGTGTGGCGGCGCGGCCGCGCGTTCGTCCCGGCCCTGCGCACGTCCGGTGTGCGCGGGCTGACCGGCGGGGCGATCTCCCTGCTCGCCTACGGCCTCGTGCTCTGGGCCCAGACCAGCGGGGCGCTCGCCCCGATCGCGGCGCTGCGCGAGACGAGCATCCTGTTCGGGGCGGTGATCGGGGCGCTCGTGTTCCACGAGCGGCTCGGTGCGCGACGGCTGGTGGCCGCCGCCGTCGTGCTGACCGGGGTGATACTGCTGGCGGCAGGCTGAGGAGGGCAGGTCGTGACCGAACCGGGTCGGGCGTTCGAGGACGGCGTGCCGGGCTGGCTGCGCAACGTGGAGCGCTCACGCAACACGGTCCGGCAGCGGCTCGTCGCGGACCAGGTGGCGGCGCTCGTGGGCGGGGCGGACGCGCTGCGGGTGCTCGACGTCGGGTGCGGGCAGGGCACGCAGGCGCTCGCTCTGGCGCGGCGGGGACACGCCGTCACCGGCCTCGACCCGTCGGAGGAGCTGCTGGAGCGGTTCGCCGGGGACGCCGAGGCGGCCGGTGTGGACGTGCGTCTGGTGCGCGGCCCCGGCGAGAAGGCCGCCGAGCTGGCACCCGGCCCGTTCGACCTCGTGCTCTGCCACGGCGTGCTGATGTACCTCGACGATCCCGCGCCGCTGCTGGACGCGCTGTCCGCCGTCGCGGCACCGGACGCCCGCCTGTCGCTGCTCGTGCGCAACGGGCTCGCGCCGGCGATGCGCCCCGGCCTGCGCGGTGAGTCAGGGGCGGCGCTGGAGGCGTTCGACCGGCCCGACTACACAACCCGCCTCGGCCTCGCGGCCCGCATGCACACGCCGTCGGAGCTGGACGCGCTCCTCGTCCCGGCGGGCTGGCGGCCGCTCCGCTGGTACGGCGTGCGCGTGTTCTCCGACCACAGGGCCGACCCCGGCCCGTCGGAGCTCGACGACCTCGTCGCCGCCGAGGCCGAGGCCGGCGCCCGCGACCCGTACCGGCAGGTCGCCGCCCTCCTGCACGTGCAGTACCGGCGTCCGGACAGGACGATCGACCGGTGACCGCACCCGACCTCCTCGCCGAGCTCGCCGAACTGCGCCGCCGCGTGGACACGCTGGAGTCCCGCGAGAGCATCCAGCTGCTGCGCAACCGCTTCCACGACTACGTCAACACCGACCGGTGGGACGAGATCGGGTCCCTGTTCACCGACGACGCGGAGCTGGACTACGACACGGTCGGCAGCGCGTCCGGCCGCGCGGCGATCACCGAGTTCTTCGCCTCGATCCCGGAGACGCTGCCGTCGGGCCGGGGACCGTTCATCCGGCAGTTCATCCACGCGCACTCGGTGGAGGTCGACGGCGCCACCGCCACCGGCACCAGCCATCTGTTCGCCACCCCGGTGTTCGACGGCGTCAGCCACGTCGTGTCGGCGCGGTTCACCGACACCTACGCCCGTGTCGACGGCGGCGAGTGGCTGTTCGCGTCGGTGACGATGAACGTCTGGTACGCCGTGCCGATCGCCGAGGGCTGGGCGGGCGAGGACCGCAACCGCCTGTAGCCCGTCGGCAGGCGGTGTGGCCGGAGTCTCGGCACGCGGTTCCGATAGGTCCGGTTCCTACCGGAAATTCCGCTGACCTCGAGCGCGGTTCAGGTCATACGGTCGATGACGTCGCTCTGCGAACCGACCCTCTGGAGCCCGCATGCCCTCGTCCACCCGCCGCTGGTGGATCCTCGTGGTGATCGGGATCGCCCAGCTGATGGTGATCCTGGACAACACGATCGTCAACATCGCGCTGCCGTCCGCGCAGCTCGACCTCGCGTTCTCCGACGCCCAGCGCCAGTGGATCGTGACCGCGTACGCGCTGTCGTTCGGGTCGCTGCTGCTGCTCGGCGGGCGGATGTCCGACGTGTTCGGCCGCCGCGGCGCGTTCCTGACCGGGCTGGTCGGGTTCGCGGTCGTGTCCGTGCTGGGCGGGCTCGCCCCGAACGTCGGCGTCCTGATCGCGGCCCGCGCGCTGCAGGGTGTGTTCGGCGCACTGCTGGCGCCCGCCGCGCTGTCGCTGCTGACCACGACGTTCCCCGGCGGCCGCGACCGCGCCGTCGCGTTCGGTGTGTTCAGCGCGGTCGCCGGCTCCGGCGCGGCGACCGGGCTGCTGCTCGGCGGCGCGCTCACCCAGTTCGTCGACTGGCGCTGGTGCATGTACGTGAACGCGGTGTTCGCCGCCGTCGCGATCGTCGGAGCGGTCGTGCTGCTGGACCGCCACGTGCCCGGCACCCGTCCGCACCTGGACCTGGTCGGGACGGTGCTGGCCGCAGCGGGGCTGTTCTGCCTGGTGTTCGGCCTGGGCATCGCGGAGTCCGACGGCTGGTCGTCGCCCGTGGTGCTCGTGACGCTGCCGGTCGGGGTCGTGCTGCTCGGGGTGTTCGTGGCGACCCAGCGCCGGATCCGCTCGCCGCTGCTGCCGCTGCGCGTGGTCCTCGACCGCAACCGCGGCGGGGCGTTCCTGACGATCCTCGCGCTCACGCTGGGCATGTTCTCGCTCAGCCTGTTCCTCACGTTCGTCCTGCAGCGCAACCTCGGGTTCTCGCCCCTGCTCTCCGGTGTCGCGTTCCTGCCGATGGTCGCCTCGATCGTCACGACGTCGACGACGATGCCGTCCACCCTGCTCCCCCGCGTCGGACCGAAGCCGCTGATCGTGGCCGGGCTGCTGCTCGGATCCGGTGCGCTGTTCTGGCTGTCCCGGATGGAGCCGGGCGTCACCTACGCCGGCGGCATCCTCGGACCGCTGATCCTGATGGGTCTCGGGATGGGCACGGCGATGTCGACGTCGATCAACACGGCGACGCTCGGCGTCGAGCCGTCCGACGCGGGCGTCGCGTCGGCGTCGGTGAACACGATGCAGCAGGTCGGCGGATCGGTCGGCACGGCGCTGCTGTCCAGCGTGGCCGGGACGGCCGGGGCCGCGTTCGCCGCGACCGGTGCCGCCTCGCCGCAGGACGCGGCGCTGCACGGCTACGGCGTCGCGTTCGCCGTCAGCTCGGCGGTCTTCCTCGGCATGGCCGTGATCGCCGGCCTGATCGTCCCGTTCGGACGCCCGCACCGTGCGCGCGGCGAGGAGGAGGCCGCCGCTCCGGCCGCGGACACCGTCGAGGAACCCGCTTCCGCGGCGCCCGCCCCTGCCCTCGTGCCCGCGATCGTGGGGCAGGTGCACGGCGCGGAGTCCGCCAGCGTCCTCACGCTGATCGATGTCACCGGCCGTCAGGTCGACCGCGCCACGGCGGGCGACGACGGGCGCTACCGCCTCGTCGCACCGTCGCCGGGCACGTACACCGTCATCGTCGGGGCGGACGGGTACCACCCGGTCGCCGAGCGCCTGTCGCTCACCGCGGAGGTCGCGCACGAACTCGCCGTCCGGATGCGCCCTGCCGTGCCCGCCTGACCCGTCGTCGCACACGTTCCGGTGCCCTCGCACGTGCCCGAGCGTGTGCGAGGGCACCAGTACCTGTGCGACGGCCTCAGCGCAGCACGGACCCCTTCGTCTCCGGCAGGGTCAGGATCGCCACGAACGCGATCGCGGCGCCGACGGCCACGTAGACGAAGAACCAGAGGGCCAGCCCGGCCTCCTGCAGCGACTGCACGACCAGGGGCGCCGTTCCGCCGAACACCGCGACCGTCAGGTTGTACCAGGCCCCGATGCCCAGGCCGCGCAGTTCCGTCGGGAACAGCTCGCTCATGATCGCCGGTGCGATCGAGGTCATCGCCGTGTACAGCCCGAGCCCGACGACGAACACCACGAGCAGGTTCCAGAACCCCGGCCCGATCAGGAACGACAGCGGCACGATCAGCACCGCCGTCGCCGCCGACCAGGCCAGGAGCTGCGGTTTGCGCCCGCGCCGGTCGGACAGGATGCCCATCGGGTACTGCAGCGCCACGAACAGCGCCGTCGCGATCGAGAGGGCCAGGAACACGTCGGTCGCGTCGGCGCCGCGGGACTTCGTCGCGAACGGGGTCAGTGCGGAGAAGAACGTGTAGTAGCAGAGCGTCGAGAGCAGCGTGAAGCCGACGAGCTGCCCGACGGCCTTCGGGTGCTCCCGCAGGGTCAGCATCAGCGGGTTCCGGATCCGGGCCGCGGTGCTCTTGTTCTGCTCGAACTGCTCGGTCTCGGCCATGCTGCGGCGCATCCAGAGCCCGATCAGGCCGAGCACGCCGCCGATCAGGAACGGGACCCGCCAGCCCCAGGACGACAGCTGGTCGTCGGAGAGCGTGGCGGACAGCACGAAACCGAGCACCGAGGCGATCAGGACGGCCGCACCCGTCGAGATGTAGAAGAACGACGAGTAGCGCCCGCGGTGCGCGGCGGGCGCGATCTCGCCGAGGTAGGCCGACGCGTTCGACACCTCACCGCCGAGCGACATGCCCTGCGCGATCCGGGCCACCAGCAGCAGGACCGGCGCGAGCCAGCCGACCATCTCGAACGTCGGCAGGATCCCGATGACCACCGATCCGCCCGCCATCAGCAGGATCGTCACGAGCATCGCCGTCCGGCGACCGCGCAGGTCGGCGAACCGGCCGAGGATGAACCCGCCGAGCGGGCGGAAGAAGAACGCCAGCGCGTAGGTGGCCAGCGTCGAGATCAGCGCGAGCGCCTCGTTGCCGGGCGGGAAGATCTGGGTCGCGAAGTAGATGGAGAACGTCGCGTAGATCGTCCAGTCGTACCACTCGACGGCGTTCCCGATGGACGCTGCGACGAGCGTGCGGACCGGTAGCCGGTGCTTCTCCCCGACGGTCGGTGTGGACACGGCGGGCCCCCTGTCGTCGTGCCGGAATTATCCGGGTCACTCTAGGTGGCCGGATCCGGCATCGGAACCGTTCCGGGCGATGGCGCGCAGCGGTTCCGGTGACGATCGGTATCGACTCAGTGGTCGACGAGCCAGTACCCGGAGTCCTCACGGGACTGGCGCGGCGCCGGGACGCCGAACCGCAGGTCGCGCTCGTGGGCGCGCTGCTCGTTGCGCAGCCGCACCGCGGCGGCGTTCGCCTTCCACTCCCGGCGACGGGTTGCCGTGTCCCGTGACACGGCCGCGGTCGCCACCAGCCCGGCCACCACCAGGACCGCCATCAGAACCGCCAGCACCACCATCTCCGCGAACCCCTTCACGATCACCCGGGCGGCCGCTCCGCCCGATACACCTCCTACGACGGCGGATCACGGTCCGCGGTTGCCCGGCCACGCCTGAGAATCAGCTGTGTGCTGCGCGACCCGCGTCACGGTGGTAGTCCGGAGGCACACGCACCGACCGAGCACCCAGGAGCCTGCATGCCCACCGGATCCCCGGTCGACGGCTTCACCCTGACCTACGACCGGCACGGGTCACCGGCGCCCGGGCGCCCGACCGTCGTCCTGCTGCACGGCTGGCCCGGGGACCGCACCGACATGGGCGCCGTCGCCGAGCGGCTCGCCGGCGACCACGACGTCGTCGTCCCCGACCTGCGCGGGTTCGGCGAGTCGGACAAGCACCACCTCGACCCCGCCGAGTTCTACGGGCCCGCCGGGCAGGCACGCAGCGTCGCAGGGCTCGTCGAGGAGCTCGGGATCGCGGAGATCGTCGTCGGCGGCTACGACGTCGGCAGCCGCGTCGGCCAGCAGCTCGCGAAGAACCGCCCGGACCTGCTGCGCGCGCTCGTCGTCACCCCGCCGGCGCCGGGCGTCGGTCAGCGGATCCTCGGCGAGGCCCCGTTCGCCGAGTTCTGGTACCAGTCGTTCCACCAGCTCGACCTCGCCGAGCGGCTCGTCGACGGGAAGCCGGAGGCGGCGCGGGACTACGTCGGGCACTTCTGGTCGCACTGGTCCGGCCCGGCGTTCACACCGGACGACTCCCGGCTGGACCACATGGCGTCGGTGTACGGGCCCGCGGGGGCGTTCGTCGCCTCGATCGGCTGGTACCGCGCCGGGGGCGGGGTTGTCGCGCGATCGCTGGCCGAGACCGTCCCCGACCCGGCCGACCGGATCACGGTGCCGACGACGTTCGTCTGGCCGGAGCACGACCCGCTGTTCCCGCGGGCCTGGTCGGACCGGCTTGACGAGTTCTTCGCCGACGTGTCGGTCGTCCCGGCCGACGGGGTCGGGCACTTCGTCCCGGTCGAGGACCCGGACACGTTCGCCGGCGCCGTGCGCGCCGCCACCGGAGTGGAGGCTCTGCGATGACGACCGACGTTGCCGAGGACGAGCGTGCACGCAGGCTCGTCGAGGCCGAGAAGATGGCGATCGAGCTGTTCGACGAGACGAGCCGCCGCGGCCTGATCGAGGCCGGCCGGACCGAGAAGGAGGTCAGCGACCGCGTCCGCGATCTCGGCGCCGAGCTGTTCGGCACCGACCGGCACTGGCACAAGCGGGTCGTGCGCTCCGGGGAGAACACGTTGCAGCCGTACGCCGAGAACCCGCCGGACCGCGTGATCGAGGCCGACGACATCGTGTTCTGCGACTTCGGGCCGATCTTCCACGAGTGGGAGGCGGACGTCGGTCGCACGTACGTGCTCGGTGACGACCCGCTGAAGCAGAAGCTGCGCGACGACCTCCCCCTGGTGTTCGACGCAGGCCGGGCGCACTTCGAGGCGCACCCGGAGATCAGCGGCGAGGAGCTCTACCGGCACGTCTGCGGGCTGGCCGAGGAGCACGGCTGGACGTTCGGCGGCCACCACAGCGGGCACCTGGTCGGCGAGTTCCCGCACGAGTGGATCGACGGGGAGCGGATCGAGTCCTACATCACGCCGGGCAGCACGCACGCGATGCGGCGCACCGACCCGTCCGGCAGGCAGTGCCACTGGATCCTGGAGATCCATCTGGTGGACCGGGAGCGGCGGATCGGCGGGTTCTACGAGCAGCTGCTGACGCTGTCGCACTGAACCGCCCGTTCGGACGGGACACCTCCCGCTCCGGACCGGCCATCCTGTGTCGCATGTCCGGTCCGGTCCATCCCCCGCAGGCGCGGCGCTCCCGTGGCGGGCGGATCGCGCTGATCGTGTGGCTCGCCGTGTTCCTTCTGGTCGCGGGCGCGACGGCCTGGTCGGCGATCTCGTACGCCGGGCAGCCGGAGGACCAGCGCGTCCCCTCCGGCGGGGGCGACGTGCTCGTCTCGGAGCCGGGCGAGTACGCCGTCTACTCCGAGACCACCAACGGCACGACCGGCTCACCGGCCACGGTCCGGTCGCTCACCGCCCCGTCCGGCGCGTCGGTGCCGGTGACCCGTCCGGGGTTCTCCGAGAACTACACGTCGGGCACCCGGGTGGGGTCCCGGGTCGGCACGTTCACCGCCACCGAGACCGGCTCGTACCGCATCGTCGGTGACAACCGGGAGTCGACGCTCGGGGACCAGCTCGTGGTCAGCACCCGGACGGTCGGATCGATCTTCGGGGTCGTCGGGGGGGCGATCGCGACCGGCGCCCTGCTCGTCGTCGGTCTGGTCGGCGGGCTGGTCATGCTGCTGGCCGGTCGCCGCAGGCTCCCGCCGCAGGCGGCGTACCCCGGCCCGTACGGCGCCTACCCGCCGCACCACCCCGGCCCGTACCCGAGCACCCGGCAGTCCCCGGGCAACCAGCCGCATCCCGCCACCCGGCAGTACCCGGGGTACCCGGCCACGCAGCGGTACCCGGGCAGCGGACCGGAGCCCGGACCGTCGTACCCGGTGGTGCCGTACCCGGACGCGGCGGGATCCGGCCCGCCGTCGGACGACCCCACGATCAGCGCCCGTCGCGACGGCGAGCCACAGGAGCCCGGCGACCGGACCTGAGCGGCGCCCTACCCCGTGTCACGATCGGCGGATGAACTCGCCGAGGGTGCAGGACGACGGGACGGTCCGGCGGATCACGTTGGACCGGCCGGAGAACGCCAACGCGCTGCGTGCCGACGACGTCGACGCGCTCGCCGAGGCCGTGCGCGGCATCGGGCCGGACACCCGGGCCGTCGTGATCACCGGCAGCGGGGACCGCTCGTTCTGCGCCGGCATGCACCTGGACACGTTCCGCGAGATGGAGCCGTCCGGCGGGCGGGCGTTCATCGGCCGCGTCGCGGCGATGCTGGACGCCGTGCGGCGCTGCCCGGTCGCGACCGTCGCCCGCCTCAACGGCACGTGCGTCGGCATCGCGTTCGAGCTCGCGCTGGCCTGCGACGTGCGGGTGGCGCACCCGGGCGTCCGGGTCGGGCTCCCCGAGGTGAAGCTCGGCATCCCGTCGATCGCGGACGCGGCGCTGCTGCCGTCGTTCCTCGGACCGGCGCTGGCCCACGAGCTGATCCTGACCGGCGACCTCTACACGCTCGACGAGCTCGGCCCGTCGCGCCTGATCAACCGGCTGGTGTCGCCGGAGCTGCTCGACGAGGCCGTCGACGACCTCGTCGGGCGCCTGACCGCTCCGACCCGCGAGGTGATCGCGGCGCAGAAGGGCCTGTTCGAGACGTGGCGCAACCACGGCATCGCGGACAGCGTCACGGCCAGCATCGACGTGTTCGGCGACGTGTTCGCCGACCCCGCCACCCGGACGGCCATCAACGGCTACCGCCGCTGAGCCGGGCCCGGCGCGCAGGATCCCGGCGTCACTACCGTGGGGCCCGTGCCACCCACGACGAAGATCGCCGACCTGACCGGCCCCGGCCTCACCGACGCGTTCGGGGTCGGCGGCACCGACCTGGGCATCATGACGACGGCCCCCGACGGGCGGCTGGTCGCGGTGTTCGGCGACACGTTCGACGACGCGGGGGTCGGCGGCCCCGGCTGGCGTTCCCCCGTCGTGCTGTTCGCCGACCCGCGCAGCGCCACCTCGCCGGGCGGGCTGCTCTGGACCGGCTCGGGAGGCGACCGCAAGGCGTACGCCTGCCAGCTCGTCGACCACCCGCCCGCAGGGTGGATGTGGAAGCGGCGGATCACCACGATCCTGCCCGCCGACGTGATCACCGTCGGCGACACGATGTACCTGCACGCCATGGCCAACCGCGGCCTCGGCAACGTGCTCTGGACCGAGGTGCTCGCGTCCACCGACAACGGCGTCACCTGGGAACGGACCGGGTGCGAACGCCCGGGTGACCACTGCGCCGGGCTGTTCCAGCAGCTCACCTGGTGCCACGGCGACGACGGGTACGTCTACGCCTACACCACCGGCTTCCAGCGCAACGCCGGGCTGCTGCTGCACCGGGTACCCGCCGAGTCGATCACCGACCCGGACGCGTGGGAGCCGTGGGGGTTCGCCGACGAGCGCTGGGCGTGGGGCAACCCGGCGACGATCACGATCCCGGGCGCGCTCGGCGAGCTGAACCTGCGCCGCGTCCCCGGCCCGGACGGCACGCTGCACTGGCTGCTGACGTTCTTCGACGCCGGGAACTACCGGATCGACTCCCTGCTGCTGGACCGGCCGAACGCCGACCTCTACCGCGCTCCACGGGCGACGGTCCTGCACGGCTGCTCGTGGGACGCCGAGGACCACGCCCGCGGGCACGTCGCCCAGCTCTACGGCGGCTACGTCGTGCCCGGTTCGACGCTGTCCGACCTGCACCTCGTGGTCAGCCAGTGGAACACCGGCACGAACTGGCCGTACCGCTCGATGCAGTTCCGCACCGACCTCAGCGAGCTGGTGGCAGCAGGCTGAGGTACCAGCGGTCCCGTTCCTCGGTGATCGACAGCGTGGTCGCCACCGTCCCGGACCGGACGACGGCGACGCCGGGCCCCTCGCGCACCACCTCGGGCGTCCCGGCCGCCCGCATCCGGTCGACGTAGTCCCCGGCGAACGCACGGTCGGCGCCGTCGAGCAGCACCTCGTCGAACGCGGACGCGTCGCCGGCGCGCAGGGCGTCCGACGCCCGGGTGACCAGCTCGGCCTCGGAGCCGGCGCCGCGCTCGCCGGAGGCCGCGATCGCGATCCCCACTCCCGCGATCCAGAACGCCACGAACCCGGCCGCCAGCAGCGGCCGATAGGCCTTCCGCCCGCGCGACGTGCCCGGAATCGCCATCCGCGTCCCTCCCGCGATCCACTCTGGCACACGGACGGCGGATGTGTCCCGATACGCCGAACCAGTAGGACCACCCGCTACGAACACCCGAACGGCGGCACGGGACGATCCGCGCTGTCGGAGGGAGACGTCCGTGAGCCGAGCCTGGTGGATCCGCCCGGCGGTGCTGGTGCTGATCGTGCTGGCCGGGACGGCGCTGCTGGTGGCGACCGGCGTTCCGTCGGTCGAGGAGATCCGCGCCTGGACCGCGGCCGCCGGGTGGGCCGCGCCGGTCGTGTTCGCGCTGCTCTACGCCGCGTTCACGCTCGTGCCCGCCCCGGCGACGGTGCTCTCGATCGCGGCGGGCGTGCTGTTCGGCCTGCCGGTCGGGCTGGCCGCGGCGATGTGCGGGGCGACGCTCGGCGCCGTCGTCGCGTTCGGGCTGTCCCGCGGGCTGGGCCGTGCCGCCGTCGCACGCATCCCCAGCGAGCGGCTGGCGTGGCTGGACGGGACGTTCAGCCGCGGCGGGCTGACCGCCGTGATCGGTGTACGGCTCGTGCCGGTGATCCCGTTCCCGGCCCTGAACTACGCGTGCGGGCTGACCGGGATCGGCCTGCGCCCCTACGTGCTCGGCACGGTCGTCGGGATCGTCCCGTCGGCCACCACCTACACGACGATCGGCGCGTACGGCGCGGACCCGGGATCGGTGCCGTTCCTGCTGGCCGTCGGCGGCGTCGCGGTCCTGGTCCTCGGCGGGTTCGTCGTGTCCCGGCGCCGCAGGCGCGCCGCGGCCGCCGTGCCGGGCGTCCCGGCCACGGCCCTCGACGACACGCGCCCCCTCGACGTCGTGCGCTGAGGCGATCAGGACGCCGGAGCTGCGGGCAGAAGATCGAACCCTGGCGTCTGCTCGACGGCCTCGAGCCGCCGGAGGACGGCGGCGCCGTGGATCCGGGTGGGGCGAGGTGTCGGGGGATCCCTCACCCCACCCGGGGCTCGTGGGAGCTCAGGCGGTGACGATCGTCCCGACGTGCTCGCCGGCCAGTGCCCGGGTCAGGGTCCCGGACACCGTGCCGTTGACGATCTGGAACTGCCGCACGTGCTTGGCCCGGCCCAGCAGCTCCAGCGCCGCGCGGTCCACCGGGTACGTCGCGCTCTCGTCGGCGAGCAGCTCGGAGGCGGTCGCGGTGGGGCGCGGCGCAGCGCCGTCGAGGACGCCGTCGACGTCGCGGACGTAGGTCAGCGACCGGGCCCCGTACGCGTCGGCCAGCAGGAGCGACCCGGCGTCCGTGCGGTGCGGCGGGATCTTCCCGACGGCGGGCGGGAACTCGTGCACGCCGTACGGCGGGAAGCCGTTGGTCACCATGGCGTTCGACGCGGCCAGGTGCACCGGCAGCTGGGTGCCGACGGTCTCGTGGCCGAGGTAGGCCACGCCCTGCTCGGCGAGCAGCGCGGCGACCATGTGCCCGTTCTGCTCGGCCTCGCACCCGGCCAGCTCGGCCAGCGCCCCGGTCGGCAGGCCCAGGTCCAGCCCGACGCCCATCACGTGGCGGGCCCGGATGCCGGCGCCGGTGCAGATCAGGAGCTTGCGGTCGGCCATCGCGGCGCGGAGCTCGTCGACGACCGGGAGCAGCACGCCGCGGCCGCCGTCGATGATCGACCGGCCGCCGAGCACGACGACGTCGAGCATCGGCAGCATCCGGATCACCGGTTGCTGCTGGTCGACCGGCCGCACCTGGCTGCGGTCGAGCAGGGTCTGGCGCATCAGCGCCGAGTCGACGTCCTTGGCGTAGGTGCTGCTCATGCGTGCTCTCCAGCGGTGATGATCGTGCCGACGTGCTCGCCGTTCAGGGCACGGGTGAGGTTGCCGGGCTTGAGCCCGTTGACGATCTGGACCGAGCGCACGAACCGCGCGTGCCGCATCAGGTCCAGCACCGGGCGCTCGATGATCACGTCCGGAAGGTCGCGGGCGATCAGCTCGTCGACGGTGATCTCCGGGATCAGGGTCGCCGACGGGTCGTTCTTCGGGTTGGCCGTGTAGAGGCCGTCCTCGTCCTTGACGAAGATCATGTTCTTGCAGCCGTAGGTCTCCGCGACCAGGTAGCACCCGGCGTCGGTGCGGTACGGCGGGATCACGCCCTCCTCGGGCAGCGGCTGCCACATGCCGTACGGCGGCATCCCGGCGAAGATCGCGGCGCGCACCTCGGACAGGTGCAGCGGCAGCGCCTCGAACCCGGCACCGGCGACGACCGGCACGCCGTGCTCGGCCATCAGGTAGCCCAGCATCCGCGCGTTCTGACCGGCCACGGCGTTGCCCACCTGGGACAGGACGCCGGTCGGCAGGCCCAGCTCGGCGGCCAGCGAGTACGCGTGCCGGGCACGGGTGCCTCCGCCGGTGCCGATCAGCAGCCGGTGCGAGCGGCGCGCCTCCAGGATCTCCTCGACGAGCGGGTAGACCGCCTCGCGGCCGCGGTCGACGAAGCTCTGCCCGCCCACCTTGATCACCGACACGTCCGGCAGCGTCCGCTTGTCCGCGACCGCGTCGGTGGCGGCCAGCAGCTCGGGGTCGCCGAGCGAGCGGGTCATCAACAACGACTCCAGCTCGGCGGCGCTGGTGGCACCTGTCATGGACGTCTCCTCCTCGTCGTCCGCGCCCCCGACCGGTGACGCCGGAACCGACCGTAGCGGTTCCCGGAGAGGCGCTCTGACGTGCACGAACGCGGTCCTGCGTCGGCACGGGACCCTCCACGCCGCGACGGCGTCGACGGTCCCGGCGCCCGTCCCGCATCCGCGTCGACGACCGCCGACCGGGTGATTCGCGGCACACGTCCGTGATCGGACACTGTGGAGGATCCCGGCCGCACACGGCCGCTCCGCTCCGCAGTCCCCGATCACCGGGTGATGTCGATCGCGAACCTCGGCGGGGAATCGGTCCCTGGAGCGTCGCGGGTTCCGGACGCTGTCCCACGTGGACTGGGCCGACCTGCTGCGCGTGCAGGCGGGGTCGTGTCCGACGCGCAGGCGATCGCGCACGGCGTCGCCGCCCGGACACTGCGGCGGAGGGTCGCCGACGGCGAGTGGTCCCGCCCCGCGCCGGGCGTGCTGCTGGTCGGCGGGCACCGGCTCACCGACGAGGCCCGTGCACGCGCGGCGTGGCTCTGGGGAGGGCCGGAGTCGATGCTCAGCGGTTCGGCCGGCCGCGTTCTGGTTCGGGTACCTGTCCGTCCTGCCCGCGGAAGTGCGCCTGACGGTGCCGCCGGCGACGCGGCGCACTCCACCGCCCGGCGTCCGGATGCGACGGCGCGCCGTGGACCCCGCCGACCGCGCGCTGGTGCAAGGGGTGGCGACGACGGCCGGACCGCTGACCGTGCCGGAGACGGCGGCGGAGCTCGACGACGGCGCGTCGCTCCTGGACCGGGCGCTCCAGCGTCATGTCCGGTTCCGCGACGTCCACCGGGCGTACTGCCGTTCGGTGTCCGCTCGCGGAACGGCCCGGGCGGGCGAGCTGATGATCGCCGCCGCGGACCGTGCGGACTCGGGGCTGGTGCGCCGGCTCCGCGGCGCTGCGGGCCGGAGGGCTGTCCGACGGGCTGGTGCTCGGCGAACCGTTCGGACCGTGGGAGATCGACCTCGCCTATCCGGCCGTCCGGCTCGCCATCGAGGTCGACGGCTGGGCGTGGCACTCGGACACGACGCGCTTCCGCAACGACCGCCGGAAGGGCAATGCGCTCGTCGCATCCGGATGGATGCTGTTGCGCTTCACCTGGCACGACATCACCGAACGCCCGCTCGCCTGCGTCGCCGAGGTCCGGCACGCGCTACATCGCGCCGCATGATCGGGCACTCCGGAGCGATACGGCCGCCTGCGGCCGGATCCCTCCGGACCGGCCGATCATGCCGGTCAGGACGCGACGAACGCCGACAGGCCGTCCAGGAGGCGGTCCACGTCGGAGTCGTCGACGTACGGGGCCAGCCCGATCCGGAGCGATCCGCTGTCTCCCAGGCCGAGGCGGCGCGAGGCCTCCAGGGCGTAGAACGAGCCGGACGGCGCGCTGACCCGGCGTTCGGCCAGGAAGCGGTGCGCGTCGACGGGGTCGCGGTCGTCGAACGTCACGAGCAGGGTGGGGGTCCGCCGCGCCGCGCGGGAGCGGACCCGCAGGCCGGGGAGCTCGGCCAGACCCTTCTCGATCCGGGTCCGCAGCCGCTCCTCGTGCTCGTGCACCGCCGCCATCGACGCCGCCACCGCCGCCCGGCGGCCGTCGTGCGGCGAGCCCGCGATGCCCGCCAGCACGTCCACCGCGGCCGTCGTCCCGGCGAGCAACTCGTACGGCAGGGTGCCCAGCTCGAAGCGCTCCGGGACGGCATCCGTGGACGGCGCGAGCTTCCACGGGTGCAGCGTCTCCAGCAGCGCCGGGTCGGACGCCAGCACGCCGCAGTGCGGGCCGAGGAACTTGTACGGCGAGCAGGCGAAGAAGTCCGCACCGAGCGCGGAGACGTCGATCGTGGCGTGCGCGCTCAGATGCACGCCGTCGACCATGAGCAGCGCACCTGTGCCGTCCCCACCCCGCCGGCTGCCGACCCCGGGGGCGTGCACGGCCTCGGCGATCCGCGGCACGTCCGGGCACGTCCCGACCAGGTTCGACGCTCCGGTGACCGCGACCAGGCGGGTGCGCGCGGACAGCACCGTGGACACGTCGTCGAGCTCGCAGGTCTCCGGGTCGAAGTCCAGCCACCGCACGGTCGCACCGGCCGCCTCGGCCGCGAGCACCCACGGCCGCACGTTCGCGTCGTGGTCCAGACGGGTGACGACGACCTCGTCGCCCGGACCCCAGCCCGCGGCCAGCGTGCGGGCCAGGTCGAACGTCAGCGCCGTCATGCTGCGCCCGAACACGACCCCGCGCGGATCGGCACCGAGGAAGTCGGCCATCGCGGCCCGAGCAGCGACGACGATCGCGTCGGATGCCTTCTCCCCCAACGTGATCGAGCCGCGGTTGGCCATCGGCGACGTCATCGCGGCGGCCACCGCGCCGGCTACCGCGTCGGGGACCTGCGAGCCGCCGGGCCCGTCGAAATGGGCGAGTCCGGCCCGGAGCGCGGGGAACCTCGAACGGAGAGCGGCGACGTCGAAACCCATGACACGACCCTTCCATCCGTGTAACGAGTACGCAGGTCACCACCGAAACGAGATATGTTGGTGCTCCCGTGTGAGTTACACCCTTGTGAGGTAAGGCCTGATGTCTCGCTCATGGGACTCGTCCCGGGGACGGCACGTCCCGCGCCGCCGTCGTTCGCTGCACCGGCGGACGCTCGGTCGCATCGTCGTGCTCGGAGTCGCCGTCGCCGCGCTCGCGGCCGGTGGCGCGACGGCGTTCGCGTCCGGATCGGTGCGCGACGTGATCGCCCGCAACCTCAGCGGGGGTGGCGAGACCTCCCAGCAGGCGGCCGCACAGGACGTCCCGCCGGTGCTGACCGTCGCGCCGAACCCGGGCACGACGGACGTCGCGCCACGGGCTCCCGTTCGCGCCGACGTGACGTCGGGCGAGCTGCGTGACGTGGCCCTGACCAGCAACGAGGGCAAGAAGGTCGCCGGAACGCTCGCGCCGGACCGGCGGAGCTGGACGCCGTCGGAGCCGCTCGGCTACGGCCACCAGTACACGTGGAGCGGCAGCTGGATCCGCCCGGACGGCGTCCCGCAGCCGCTCGGCGGCGGGTTCGGCACGGTCGACCCGGACCGCACGACCGACGCGCGGCTGAACATCGACGACGGCGACCAGGTCGGTGTCGCCGCCCCGATCATCATCCAGTTCGACCGCGACCTCTCGGACCAGGCGAAGGCCGCCGTCGAGCGGACGCTGACCGTGACGTCGTCGAAGAAGGCCGAGGGTTCGTGGGCCTGGCTGCCGGACACGGCGGACGGATCGCGGGTGCACTACCGGACGCAGAAGTACTGGCCCGCCGGCTCGAAGGTGACGGTGAAGGCCCCGCTCTACGGCGTCGACATGGGTGACGCCGGCTGGGGCGAGGAGGACCTGAGCAGCACGTTCACCATCGGCCGCAGCCAGATCGTCAAGGCGGACACCCAGAGCCACCAGATCGCGGTCGTCCGGGACGGCAAGGAGGTCGCGCGCTACGACGCCTCCTACGGCAAGGAGTCCGACCCGAACCGGGTCACCCGCGGCGGCACGCACATCGTGATGGCCAAGTCCGAGAAGGTCCTCATGTCGAACCCGGAGTACGGGTACGTCAACCAGCCCGAGTACTGGGCCGTGCGGATCTCGAACAACGGAGAGTTCATCCACGCCAACCCGGCGTCGGTGGGCGCACAGGGCAACCGCAACGTCTCGCACGGCTGCGTCAACCTGTCCACGAAGGACGCCCGCGCCTACTTCGACTCGGCCATGTTCGGCGACCCGGTCGAGGTCACGAACAGCTCGGTGCCGCTGTCCGCGCAGGACGGCGACATCTACGACTGGGCGATCCCGTGGAACGAGTGGAAGGGTATGTCGGCGCTGGCCCAGAAGCGGTAGACCTCAGCCGATCTTCCGCCCGCTCTCGGCCCACGCCTCGTCGCGCAGGACGAACTTCTGGATCTTGCCGGTGGAGGTCTTCGGGAGCTCGTCCGGGAACGTGACGCGCTTGGGCGCCTTGAACCGCGCCAGGTGCGCCCGCACGTGCTCGACGATGTCTTCCTCGGTCGCGCTCTCGCCGTCGCGCAGGGTGACGTAGGCGGCCGGGACCTCGCCCCAGCGCTCGTCCGGGATCCCGATCACGGCGACCTCCAGGACGGCCGGGTGGTCCGCGATCACCTGCTCCACCTCGACGGAGGCGATGTTCTCCCCGCCGGAGATGATCACGTCCTTGCTGCGGTCGCGGAGCTCGACGTAGCCGTCGGGATGCATGACACCGATGTCGCCGGTGCGGAACCAGCCGTCCGGCGCGGCGTCCCGGGTGGCCTGGTCGTCGTCCAGGTAGCCGAGCATGACGTTGTTGCCGCGCAGCGCGATCTGGCCGGTGGTCTCGCCGTCGGCCGGCGCGTCCGAGCCGTCGTCGGTGATCACCCGCACGGCGCAGGCGATCATGTTCCCGACGCCCTGGCGCGCCTTCATCCGGGCCTGCGCCTCGCCGTCGAGGTCGTTCCACTCCGGGCGCCAGTCGCAGAGCATGGCCGGCCCGAACGTCTCGGTGAGCCCGTACAGGTGGGTCACCTCGAAGCCCAGCTCGGCCATCCGCCGCAGGATCGCCGGGCTCGGCGGCGCCCCGCCGGTCGCGACGTTCACGCGCGTCTCGACGGGCCCCGCCTCCGGCGCGTACGCGATCATGGACAGCACGGTCGGGGCGCCCTCGAGGTGCGTGACGCCCTGGTCGCGCACCAGCTCCCAGATCCGCGTCGGGTCCACCTTCGGCAGGCAGACGTGCGTCGCCGCGGCGGCCGTGACCGCCCACGGGAAGCACCAGCCGTTGCAGTGGAACATGGGAAGGGTCCAGAGGTGGACCGACGACGGCGTCAGCCCGGTGTGCCCGACCATCGACAGCGCCTGCAGGTAGGCGCCCCGGTGGTGGTACATCACGCCCTTCGGCTTCCCGGTGGTACCGGACGTGTAGTTGATGGAGAGCAGCGAGCGCTCGTCGTCCGGCACGACGGCGGTCGGCTCGCCGTCGGCGATCAGGCGCTCGTAGTCCTCGCCGACCCGGATCGCCCGCGGCGGCTGCGCGAGCTGTCCGAGCACGTCGGAGACGAGGTCGTCGAACGACGGGTCGTACACCAGCACCGACGCCCGCGAGTGCTCCAGGATGTAGGCGACCTCGCCCACCGAGAGCCGGGTGTTCACCGCGACCAGCGGCACGCCCGCCCACGGCACGCCGTAGGCCGCCTCGATCCCGACGTGCGTGTTCGGCACGAGCACGGCCACCGGCCGCCGGTCCGCGATCGCCGCGAGGCCGCCGGCCAGGCGACGGCAGCGCGACCGCAGCTCGGCGTAGGTCAGGCGCAGGTCACCGTCGACGACGGCGACCCGGTCACCGTGGGCGGCGGCCGCCCGGTCCAGGAACGCGACCGGGGTGAGCGGCTCGAAGGACAGGCTCTGCAGGTCGTCCGGGACCCCGGCGGGATGGGTGGTCACCGGGGCAGCCTCTCCCGACACCGGCCGTCCGGCAACGCCTGCGGGCGGGCGGTGATATGGGCCTGCCGGGCATGGCGCAGGACCGGGGCGGGGCCGGCGTGCCGGGTTGCCGCCGAGGGGACGGCGCCGGGCAGCGGAGCGGTCCGGCCGAGGTGCCGATCCCCGTTGTCGAGGCCTCCAACGCGACCGGCCCCGGTGTGACCGGAGCATGGGTGCGTGGGCCATCCCGGCGGGTTACGTTGCCGGGGAGACGCAGGGCGGCGCAGGGAGGCGACGAGAGAGATGGCGTGGGATTTCTCCACCGATCCGGAGTTCGAGGAGAAGCTGAAGTGGATGCGCGGCTTCGTCCGCGACGAGATCATCCCGCTGGAGACGCTGGATCTCGACCGCCCCACGTTCGACCGGATCACCGCGCCGCTCAAGGAGCAGGTCAAGGAGCAGGGGCTGTGGGCCGCGCACCTGCCACCGGAGCTCGGCGGGGGCGGGTTCGGGCAGGTCTCGCTCGGGCTGATGCACGAGATCCTCGGCCAGTGCCGGTACGCGCCACCGATCTTCGGCAACCAGGCCCCCGACTCCGGCAACGCCGAGCTGCTCGCGATCGGCGGGAGCCCGGAGCAGAAGGAGCGCTGGATGCACCCGCTGCTGCGCGGTGAGCTGCGCAGCTGCTTCTCGATGACCGAGCCGGGCGCGGGCGCCGACCCGACGATGCTCGCCACGTCGGCCGTCCGCGACGGCGACGAGTACGTGATCAACGGGCACAAGTGGTTCTCGTCGAACGCCACCGGCTCCGACTTCCTGATCGTCATGGTGGTCACCGACCCGGAGGCTGCGCCGTACCAGCGCGCGTCGATGATCGTCGTGCCGACGGACACGCCGGGTGTCGACGTCGTCCGCGACATCCCGGTGATGGACCACCCGGAGATCGGCGGCGAGATCTACGGCGGGCACGCCGAGGTGGTCTACCGCGACGTCCGGGTCCCGGTGGAGAACCTGGTCGGCAACCCGGGCGACGGCTTCAAGCTGGCCCAGCAACGTCTCGGCCCGGGCCGGATCCACCACGCGATGCGCTGGCTCGGCCAGTCACGGCGGGCGTTCGACATGCTGTGCGAGCGGGCCGTCAGCCGCGAGGCGAGCGGGAGTCGCCTTGCGGACAAGCAGATGGTGCAGGACTGGGTCGCGACGTCGGCCGCCGAGATGCAGGCCGCGCGCCTGCTCACGCTGCAGGCGGCATGGACGATGGACCAGGTCGGGGCGTCCAACGCGCGGGTCGAGATCGGAATGATCAAGTACTGGGGTGCCCGCGTGCTGCACGACGTCATCGACCGCGCGATCCAGGTGCACGGCTCGCTCGGCTTCTCCGGCGACCTGCCGCTGGAGCAGATGTACCGTGCCGCCCGGGCCGCACGGATCTACGACGGTCCGGACGAGGTGCACAAGGAGTCCGTCGCCCGCCGGATCCTGCGCGGCTACACGCCGGTCGAGGTCCCGACCGAGCACGTCCCGACCCGGACCGAGGCGGCCCGCCGCAAGTTCGCCGCGTACCTGGAGGAGAGCACCGCGAACGCCTGACGCGCGGCTGCAGCCGACCGCCGAGGCACTCAGGCGCCTCCGGCCGCCTCCGGCGCTGCGGAGGGCGCACGGGTCCCACGTGGAGGCGGGGCCGGCTCGTCGAGGCCGGCGCGGTGGTCTGCGACCAGGGCCGTCATCGCCTCCAGGAAGCGGGCGGCGGCGTCCAGCTCGTCGTCGGTGAAGCCGGTCAGCACCTCGTCCATCCGCACGCCGAGCGGGCCGAAGAACGCCGCGCCGACGGTCGCGGCCGCCTCCCCGTGCCGGAGCGTGACACGACGGCGGTCCGTCGACTCGCGGCTGCGGCGCACGTGCCCGGCGCGTTCCAGGCGGTCGACGACGGCCGTCGTCGCGCCCGTCGACAGGTCGAGCAGCTCGCCCAGCGCGCCGGGGGTGAGCGGCTCCCCCGCCGTCTCGGCGCGCAGCACGGCGAGCAGCCCGTGCAGGTCGGTCGGGTGCAGCCCGTGCCGCCCGGCGAACGCGTGGCCGAGCCGCTCGGCCTCCCCCGCGTAGTCCTGCAGGAGGCGCACCAGCTCCTCCCGGCGCGAGGGGTGCGAGGTCGTCACGCGATCACGCCCCCTGCCAGCGCGGCGGGCGCTTCTCCAGGAACGCGGCGATCCCCTCGGCCCGGTCGGCCGAGTCCTCGATCGCCGCGCTCGCGCGGTCGGTGGCCGCCCAGCCGCGCTCGTCCGGCTCACCGACGACGTCCTCGAGCGCCCGCAGCGACGCGGCGACGGCCGTCGGCGAGTTGGCGCAGACCTGCTCCGCCAGCGCGAGCGCCGCGGCGACGGCCCCTCCGGCGTCGGTCAGCTCGTTCACCAGGCCGAGCGTGTGGGCCCGCTCCGCGCCGAGCGGGGCTCCGGTGACCAGCATCTGCTTCGCGACGTTCAACGGCAGCGGCCGGGGAGCCCGGAACAGCGCGCCGCAGTTGGCCACCAGACCGCGGGCGACCTCCGGGAGCCCGAACCGCGCGTCACGCCCGGCGACGACCATGTCGCAGGCCAGCACGATCTCGAACCCGCCGCCGTACGCGAGACCCTCGACGGCCGCGATCAGCGGCGTGGACCGGTCGCGTCGCACGACACCGTAGCTCCCGCCCCGCGCCGTCGGGGTCCCCGCGCCGGAGGCGAGGTCGGTGCCCGCGCAGAACGCCACCGCGTCGCCGGCCAGCACGCCGCACCACAGGGCGGGGTCGTCGTCGAGCTCGTTCAGCGCGGCGTCCAGGCCCGCCGTCATCGCCGGGTCGACCGCGTTGCGCTTCTCCGGGCGCCGCATGCGGATCAGCAGCACGTGGCCGTGCCGCTCGGTCACCACGCGCGAAGGGTCACGCTCCGCCGCCGGCTCGCTCGCAGGCTCGCTCATACCGTCCACCGTAGATCCGGATCCGTAATCTGGAGTCGTGCCGTCCCCGCGCGTCCCCCTGATCGCCGCCTCCACGCTCACCGGGATCGCCGGCGCGACGTGGTGGTTCCGCCGCAACGCCGGTGCCTACGACCGCAGCCTGCGTGCGGTCACGTCCCGATCCCCGCACGCGACGGACGGGATCTTCGCGAACACCGAGCCGGGCGAGCCGCGCCCGGACGTGAGCCCGCGCCGGGTGGTACGGATGGTGCGGCACCGCAACGAGGTCGGCGTGCCGCCGGGCCGGGTGCCGCTGGCCCCGTTGCGCCTGCCCGCCCGCCCGGCAGCGCTGGCCGCGACCTGGCTCGGGCACGCCGGGGTGCTGCTCGAGATCGACGGACGACGGGTGCTGGTGGACCCGGTCTGGTCGAAGCAGGTCTCGCCGGTCCCGTTCATCGGGCCGCGGCGGCTGCACCCCGCTCCGGGACCGCTGTCGGCACTGACCGCGCTCGCCGGAGGCCTGGACGCCGTGCTGATCAGCCACGACCACTACGACCACCTGGACGTCCGCACCGTGCGACGGCTGGCCGCGGACACCACGGCGACGTTCGTGGCCCCGCTCGGCGTCGGCGAGCACCTGCGCCGCTGGGGTGTCCCGGCCGCGCGGATCGTGCAGTGCGACTGGGACGAGACGGCCGACGTCGCCGGCCTGCGCCTGACCTGCCTGGAGGCGCGGCACTTCTCCGGGCGCTGGCTGCGCCGCAACACGACGCAGTGGGGCGCGTGGTCGGTGGCCGGCCCGCAGCACCGGGTCTACGCGGGCGGCGACACCGGCCCGACCGGGGCATTCGCGCGTTCCGGCGCCGCGCACGGGCCGTTCGACCTCACGCTTCTGCCGATCGGTGCCTACGCGACGTTGTGGCCGGACGTCCACATGACACCGGAACAGGCCGTGGACGCGCATCTCGCGCTGCGCGGCGACGTGCTCGTCCCGATCCACTGGGCGTCGTTCAATCTCGGTTTCCACGCGTGGGCCGAACCGGCCGAGCGGCTCGCCCGGGCCGCGTCGGACGCGTCGGTGACGGTGGCGTTCCCGCGGGTCGGCGGCCGCGTCGAACCGGGATCGGTGCTGCCCGACGATTCGTGGTGGACGGTTCTGGACTGATCGGAACCCGCAGCCGGTCGGACGGGAGAACGTAACCCTTTCCTCCGATTGTCTTCGGCCGAACGCGCGTGACGGTGCGGTAGCACACCGTTCTGCCCGTAACACGCATGCGGGGTCGATCGACAACACCGGCACGCATCCCTTATCGTTTCCTCGGAATTTCACGCTACATCTCACACTTCGGATCCGGTGCACGGTTCTCGACGGTCTCCCCGGCTCGTGCGCCCGGAATGCGCTGGAAGGATTCTGCCCGTGGCGAAGCACACCACCGTCACCCTCGTCGACGACCTCGACGGAGGTGAAGCCGACGAGCAGGTGCAGTTCGCCGTCGACGGGAAGTCGTACGAGATCGACCTCTCCTCGAAGAATGCGGAGAAGTTGCGTGACCACTTGGCGCCGTACGTTTCGGCGGCCCGCCGCGCGGGCGGCCGTTCGGCGGCACCGTCGGGCGGCTCGTCCAACTCCTCGAGTGCCTCGGACCGGGCCATGAACCGCGCGGTTCGGGAATGGGCGGTCGCTCAGGGCATGAAGATCTCGGAGCGCGGACGGATCCCGTCGTCGGTTCTGGAGGCGTACCGCAACGCGCACTGAGCCGGAACCGGTTCCAGCAGCCGAAACGGATCCGGGCCCCCTCTCGTCGCCGGAACTGGCAGGATCTCGGGCGGACGCCTGTACCGCCGACGAGAGGGCCCGATGTTCCCAGGAACGTACGCCGCGACGACACCGGACAAGCCGGCGGTCGTCATGGCCGGAACCGGCGAGACGCTCACCTACGCCGATCTCGAGGCCGGCTCCGCCCGGCTGGCGCGCCATCTCGTCGACTCGGGCCTGGGCCGTGGCGACGTCGTCGCGCTGATCACCGAGAACACGCCGCGGCTCTACGAGGTGTACTGGGCGGCGCAGCGTGCCGGCCTCTACATCACGGCGGTGAACCACCACCTGTCCGCCGACGAGGCCGCCTACATCGTCTCGGACTGCGGCGCGAAGGCGCTGATCGTGTCGGCCGGGGTGGCCGGCCTGGCCGCGGCCGTCGAGCCGCTCGTCGACGTCGGGGTCCGCCTCGCGTACGGCGGTGAGATCCCCGGCGCGAGCGGCTACGCCGACTTCGACGAGACGCTGCAGGGCGTCCCGGCCGAGCCGCTGGCCGACCAGCCACGCGGCGCGGACATGCTGTACTCGTCCGGTACCACCGGCCGTCCGAAAGGGATCCGCCCAACGCTGCCGGACCGCCAGATCGACGAGCCGGGCGACCTCTACGTCTCGGTGTTCGGCCGGATGTACGGGTTCGACGCCGACACCGTCTACCTCTCCCCCGCACCGCTGTACCACGCCGCGCCACTGCGGTTCACCGCCACGATCCACGCGGTCGGCGGCACGGTCGTCGTGATGGACCGCTTCGAGCCGGAGGCCGCGCTGGCCGCGATCGAGCGCTTCGGGATCACGCACAGCCAGTGGGTCCCCACTATGTTCGTGCGGATGCTCAAGCTGCCCGACGACGTCCGGACCCGCTACGACGTGTCGTCGCTGAAGGTCGCGATCCACGCGGCGGCGCCGTGCCCGGTGGAGGTCAAGCAGCGGATGATCGACTGGTGGGGGCCGGTGCTCTACGAGTACTACGCCGCCACCGAAGGCGCCGGGATCACGTTCATCGACTCGCAGCAGTGGCTGACCCACCCCGGCTCCGTCGGGCGCGGCGGGGTGCTGGGCGACGTCCACATCTGCGACGACGAGGGCAAGGAGCTCGCCGCCTACGAGGTCGGCACGATCTACTTCGAGCGCGAGGAACGGCCGTTCGAGTACCACAACGACCCGGACAAGACGCGCTCCGCCGAGCACCCGGACCACCAGAACTGGACCACCACCGGCGACCTCGGCTACGTCGACGACGAGGGCTTCCTCTACCTCACCGACCGCAAGGCGTTCATGATCATCTCCGGCGGGGTGAACATCTACCCGCAGGAGGTCGAGGACCAGCTCGCCCTGCACCCGAAGGTGCTCGACGTCGCGGTGATCGGCGTGCCGGACCCGGAGATGGGCGAGTCGGTCAAGGCCGTCGTCCAGCCGGCCGATGGCGTCGAGACCGGGCCGGAGCTCGAGGAGGAGCTGATCGGGTTCGTCCGGGAGCGGATCGCGCACTACAAGGCGCCCCGCACGATCGACTTCACGGACTTCCTGCCGCGCACGCCCACCGGGAAGCTGGTCAAGCGCGAGCTGCGGGACCGCTACACGTCCTGAGCGCCGTAGCGGCGGCGGGCCCACACGGCCGCCGCCACCAGCGGCACGGACACGGCGAGCGCCGCGGCGAACAGCGTCCGGAACCCGCCGGCGTCGGCCAGCGGGGCGGCGAGCGCGGTCCCGGCCGAGCTGCCCAGGAACAGGACGGTGGCGAACAGCGCCACCGCGGTCGCGCGGGCCTGCGGGGTCACCTGCGTCGCCCAGGCCTGCAGCGTGGAGTGCAGGAACGCCCAGGCCCCGCCGAGCCCGGCACCGGCGGCCAGAACCGTCACCGGGTGCACGGCGACCGACGGGGCGGCCCATGCCGCGATCAGGAACCCGCCACCGATCGCGGCCAGGCCGGCAGGGCGGATCCGGCCCACCAGCCGTCGCACCAGGCGGGAGAACAGCAGCGCCGCGACGCCGAACGCCCCGGACACGAGCCCGGCCACGGCCGCCGTCGACCCCAGGGACTGCATCGCGGGCGCCAGGTAGGTGAGCACCGCCAGCACGACGATCCCCTCGACGAACGCGAGGACCAGGATCACCCACGCCCACCCCGTGCCGAGGACGACGCGCAGCGGTGCCAGCAGACCCGCCGGCGCGGCGTCCGACGTGCGACCGGGCTCGGGCAGCCACCGCAGCGCCGCGACCATCCCGGCGCCGGCCAGGGCGGTCACCGCGAACACCCAGCGCCAGCCGACGAGGTCGGCCAGCAGGCCCGCACCCGCCGTCGCCACCGCCGTCCCGAGCGCGGACGCGGCCAGCACGTCCGACAGCGGACGCTGGCGCACCCGCTCCGGCCAGGTGTCCCCGACGTAGACCAGCGACGCCGGGATCAGCGCCGCGAAGCACGCGCCGGTCACCACCCGG
Organism: Pseudonocardia endophytica; assembly: GCF_004339565.1. GTDB lineage: Bacteria > Actinomycetota > Actinomycetes > Mycobacteriales > Pseudonocardiaceae > Pseudonocardia > Pseudonocardia endophytica. The sequence continues at coordinate 2,970,695 of NZ_SMFZ01000002.1, read as the reverse complement.
CCGACGACCAGCACCGCGACCGTCGGCGCGAGCGCGGACGCACACCCGCCCAGCACCGCGCCGACCAGCGCCAGGCGCATCACCCGCACCCGCCCGAGCCGGTCGCTCACCACCCCCCAGACCACCTGCATCAGCCCGTAGGCCAGGAAGTAGCCACCCGCCACCGCGGCCGCCGTCGCGAGCGGGACGCCGAGGTCCGCGGCGATCGGGACGAGCAGCGGGGCGATCGCGAACCGGTCGCACGTGCTGACCAGCGAGGCCAGCTGGAGCAACCGCAGGCGGCGGACTCCGTCCGGCACGCCGGCGTCGTCCGGGCGGCCCTCGGTCGGGGAGATCACCCGGACACCCTCCCCCGCGGCCGGATCGCTTGCCGGAGCGGGCCGGTGGGGGTCAGAGTGAGCCCGCCCCCGGCGACTCCCCGGGTGGCGACCCCCGACGACGAGGGCGAGGTTCGCGGTGACCAGTGGCACCACTACCGGCACCACCACCGGCCGGGTGACCGGACGCGGGATGACGCTCAGCGACCTCGTCGCCCGGCACGCCCGCACCGGCCCGGACCGGCCCGCGTTCGCCGACTCCCGCGTCCACCGCACCTACGGTGAGATCGACGAGCGGGTGACCCGGCTGGCGAACGCGTTGTCCGCCTGCGGGGTCGGGCACGGCGAGCGGGTCGCGGTGCTGGGGCTGAACAGCGTCGAGCTGGTCGAGGCGTACCTCGCCGTGCTGCGCGCGGGGGCGATCTGCGTGCCGATCAACTTCCGGCTGGTCGCCGACGAGATCGGCTACGCGCTGTCCGACTCCGGCGCGATGGCCGTGATCTGCGACGAGTCGTTCGGGCCCCCGGTGGACGCCGCACGCGAGCACGCCCCCGGCCTCGGCCCGGTGATCACCATCGGAGGTGGGCCGAACCCGCTGGAGACCGTGGTCGCCGAGGCGTCCGACGTGTACACCGAGGCCGCCGTCGCGGACGAGGACGCCGCGTTCATCATGTACACCTCCGGCACCACCGGCCGCCCCAAGGGAGCCGTGCTGACCCACCGCAACCTGCTGCTGCACGCGTTCTCCCAGATCGCCCACCTGGGCATCACCGCGGACGACAAGTGCTGGCTGTCCGGGGCGCCGCTGTTCCACATCGCCGGCCTGGCCGGGATGATCCCCGGCCTGATCACCGGCGGGCGGACGATCATCGCGACGTCCGGTGGGTTCGACCCGGCCGGGACGCTCGCGCTGCTCGAACGCGAGCGCGTCACGTCGTGCTTCTTCGTGCCCGCCCAGTGGGCCGCGATGTGCGCGGTGCCCGACATCGGCGACCGCGACCTCTCCTCGCTGCGCCGGATCTCATGGGGCGCCGCGCCCGCGTCGACGTCGCTGCTCCGCACGATGATCGACACGTTCCCGCAGGCCAGCGTCGTGACCGCGTTCGGGCAGACCGAGTGCAGCCCGGTGACGTGCACGCTGCGCGGCGAGGACTCGATCCGCAAGATCGGCTCGATCGGCACGCCGATGATCAACGTCGAGGTCCGCGTCGTGGACGACGACATGAACGACGTCGCCCCCGGCGAGGTCGGCGAGATCGTCTACAGGGGACCGACCGTGATGCGGGAGTACTGGAACAAGCCCGCCGAGACGGCCGAGGCGTTCCGCGGCGGCTGGTTCCACTCCGGTGACCTCGTCCGCGAGGACCCGGAGGGCTACTACTACGTGGTCGACCGGAAGAAGGACATGATCATCTCCGGCGGGGAGAACATCTACTGCGCCGAGGTGGAGAACGCGCTGGCCGGGCACCCGAAGGTCGCCGACGTCGCGGTCGTCGGTGTGCCGCACCCGCGCTGGGGCGAGACGCCGCTGGCCGTCGTCGTGGCCGCGGACCCGGCGGACCCGCCGACGGCAGAGGAGATCGAGGCGTTCTGCAGGGAGAAGCTGGCCGCGTACAAGCGCCCGACCCAGATCTCGGTCGTCGACGAGCTGCCGCGCAACCCGAGCGGCAAGGTGCTCAAGACCCGCCTGCGCGAGGAGAACGCGGCCGGGACGCTCGTCTCGGAACCGGCCGTCTGACCCACTCCCTCCTTCCTGCCCGTCCCGCCCGCTCCGCCCACCCCGCCCACATCCCGAACGAGGGGCACCTTCGAGCAATGGCATTGCTCGAAGGTGCCTCTCGTTCGGGCAGGTAGCGTCGCGCCGGTGCCCGATCTGACGCCCGAGGAGTTCCGTCGACTCGGTCACCGGTACGTGGACTGGGTCGCCGACCACCGCGCGGGCATCGACGATCTCCCGGTCCGCGACGACGTCGTCCCCGGCTCGGTGCGGTCCCGCTTCGGTCCGGAGGCGTCCGACGGCGCGCAGCCCCTTGACGCGCTCCTGCCCCTGGTGGACGACGTCGTCGCGAGCGCCGACACCCGCTGGCAGCACCCGGGGTTCCACGCGTTCTTCCCGGCGAACGCGTCGCTGACGTCGCTGCTCGGCGAGATCCTCTCCACCGGGCTCGGCGCGCAGGGCATGCTCTGGTCCACCTCGCCGGCGTGCACCGAGGTGGAACAGGCGGTCACCGACCAGCTCGCCCGCGCGCTCGGCCTGCCGGAGGCGTTCACACACGACGGCGGCGGGGGCGGCGTGATCCAGGACTCGGCGTCATCGGCCGCGCTCGTCGCACTGCTGGCCGCGCTGCACCGGCGCAGTGCCGCCACCGGCGGGCCGGCCTGGCGGGAGACCGGAGTGACCGGCACCGAGCGCGTCTACGTCACGGCCGAGACGCACTCGTCGCTGGCGAAGTCGGCGCGGGTGGCCGGACTCGGCGAGCGTGGCCTGCGCACCGTGCCGTTCTCGCCCGGCACGCGCACGATGGACCCGGCCGCGCTCGCGGACATGCTGCGGGCCGACACCGCGGACGGCCTGACCCCGGTGCTCGTGTGCCCGACCGTCGGCACGACGGGCACCGGCGCCGTCGACCCGGTCCGGGACGTCGCACGCGTCGCACGGCCGCACGGCGCCTGGGTGCACGTCGACGCCGCGTGGGCGGGGATCGCGGCGCTGTGCCCGGAACACCGGCACCTCGTCGACGGCGTCGGGCTCGCCGACTCGTTCTGCACGAACGCGCACAAGTGGATGCTCACCGCGTTCGACGCCTCGCTGATGTGGGTCCGCGACGCCCGGTCGCTGCCCGCCGCGCTGTCGATCACGCCGGTGTTCCTGCGGGACAAGGCCTCCGACTCGGGCGCCGTCGTCGACTACCGGGACTGGCAGGTGCCACTGGGCAGGCGGTTCCGCGCGCTCAAGCTGTGGGCCGTGCTGCACGGCCACGGCCTGGACGGGCTCCGCGAGCACGTCCGCGGGCACGTCCGGATGGCCGCCGACCTGGCCGAGCGGGTGCGCACTCACCCCGGCCTGGAGCTCGCGGCGCCGCCGTCGCTGGGCCTCGTCTGCCTCCGTACGACCGAGGGCGACGACGCGACCCGCGTGTTGCTGGAGCACGTGAACGCGTCCGGGCGCGCGTTGTTGTCGCACACCGAGATCGACGGCCGGTACGTGATCCGTGTGGCGTTCGGCTCACTCGGGACGACCGACCGACACGTCGACGAGCTGTGGGCGCTTCTGTCCGGTTCGTGACGCGCGCACACTTCCGTTGTCAGGTTAGCCTGCCCACACGCGGACGGGTGTCGGGGGAGCCGACGGCCGGCCGTACGGCACCTGTACGACGGAAAGGCTCTTCCCCATGCCCCGACCAGGGTCCCTGCTCCGCTCCGTGGCGGCCGTGGCCGTCCTGCTCCTCGCTCTCGCCGGATGCGGCAACGACGCACCCTCCGGTCAGGAGGGCGGCGCACAGGGCGCGTTCCCGACGACGCTGACCCACGCGTTCGGTCGGACGACGATCCCGGCCGAGCCGAAGCGCGTCGTCGCGATCGGCTACAACGAGGCCGACTTCGTGCTGTCCCTCGGCGTCGTCCCGGTCGGCTCCCGCGAGTTCTCCGGCGGTTTCGACTGGCAGAACCGGCCGTGGGCACAGCAGGCGCTCGGCGGGCAGCGCTCGGAGCCGCTGAACGGCACGACGGTCCCGATCGAGCAGGTCGCGGCGCTGCAGCCGGACCTGATCCTCGGCGTCTACTCGTTCATGGACAAGGCGACCTACGACTCGTTGAGCAAGATCGCCCCGACGGTCGCCCAGCCGACCCCGGACGGTGAGGACGCCGCCACCTGGCAGGAGCAGACCAGGATCACCGGGCAGGCGCTGGGCCGCTCCCAGCAGGCCGACCAGGTCGTCGCGGACACGGAGAAGAAGTTCGCCGACGTCCGGGCCGCGCACCCGGATTTCGCGGGCACGAAGCTGACCGTCGACTTCGTCGTCGAGGGCACGCCGACCAACCTCGGCACCGACGACCTGCGGGCCCAGGCGTTCCAGGGACTGGGGTTCCAGGTGCCGGCCACGTCGACCGAGCTCTCCGCGGAACGTCAGGGCGAGCTGGACGGCGACGTGATCGCCGTGCTCGGCCGCAGCAGGGCCGAGGCGATGGCCGACCCGGTGTTCGCGAGCATCCCGGCCGTCAGGGCGGGGCGCGTCGCGTTCCTGTCGGACACGTTCACCACGCAGTTCGCCGGGGCGCTCGGCTACTCCAGCCCGCTGTCGCTGCCGTACGCCGTGGACGAGATGGCGCCGAAGCTGGACGCGGCCCTCAAGGGTCAGGGCGTGACGGGCTCCTGACCGGTCCGAGCGGCGATCCGGCCGGACCCGGTCGCTCGGCGACGCGCTCGGGCATCCGCACGACCTCCTCGTAGAGGTTGCCGAACGCCCAGTGCGCGATCCCGACCCGGATGGCGCCACGCAGCCTGCTCACCGGAACTCCACCTCCCCCGCGCCGGTCAGGCGCACGCACGCGGCCGTCGGCCCCGGTGTGACGGTGACCCCGGGCAGCCCGAACGGCGGTGGTTCGGCACCGGACAGCACGACGTCGTCGATGCCGGTCGCGCCGTTCGGGTGCGCGGGTAGCGGCCGCGGCACGCGCGCCGCCAGCTCGTCGTCGGACATCAAGAGCACCCCCAGGAACGGCATCTCCGACGTGCCGTCGTGCAGCGCGAGCGTCGGGCCGCCGGGCACGGTGTAGTCCCGGAACGCGCCCGGCGGGCGGGTCCCGCGCAGCACGACCCCGAACGGGTACGCCTGCCGGGCGCAGCGCGCGGCGAACCCGAGCCCGGAGGCGCGCTCGGCGTCCGGCTCGTCGATCCACAGCAGTTCGACGAACGCGGCGGCGAACCCGATCCGGCGGTTCCGGGTGCCCTGCCCGTCGTGCCGCATGCCCGCACCGAGCTCCAGGCCGGGCGGCGCCGACTCCGGCGGGCCGGGCAGGAAGACGATCAGGTGGTCCAGCTCCGTCACAGGTCCAGCATGACGCCCCTGCGGTGACACGCCGGTGTGAACGTCCGGTTTCCGGTCGCGGCCGCCGCTTGTCCCGGCGCGCCTGCGGGGCGAGCCTGACCCGGGTCGGCGGAGAAGGGGGCGATGCCAGATGGCTGGATGGACGCTGGTGCACGGCGGGAAGGCGCCGCCCCCGGGCGAGGTCGTGGCACCGGACGAGCGGCTGTCCTGGCCGCGGACGGTCGGGCTGGGTGGCCAGCACGTGGTGGCGATGTTCGGGGCGACGTTCGTCTTCCCGGTGATCATGGGACTGAACCCGAACATCGCGATCCTGGTCAGCGGCGTCGCGACGGCGCTGTTCCTGCTGATCGTGCGCGGGCGGGTGCCGAGCTATCTCGGGACGTCGGCGTCGTTCGTCGGCGGGGTGGCCGCGATCCGCGCGCAGGGCGGCGACTCGGCGGCCGTCACCGGCGCGATCCTGGTCGCGGGCGTCGTGCTGCTGGTGATCGGGCTGGTGGTGCACCGGCTCGGCGCGCACGTCGTGACCCGGGTGCTGCCGCCGGCCGTCACCGGCGCGGTGGTGATGCTGATCGGGTTCAACCTCGCGACCGTCGCGGCGACCGTGTACTGGCCGCAGGACCAGTGGGCCGGGCTGGTCACGATGGTCGTGGTGATCGCCGCGGCGGTGCTGCTGCCCGGGTTCTGGGGCCGGATCGGCGTCCTGATCGGGCTCGTCGTGGGGTTCGCGTTCTCGTTCCTGATGGACGCTGTGGCCGGCCCGATCACCGCTCCAGACGGAGGAGGCGACGTGTCCACGCACCCGCGGGTGGACCTGTCCACCGTCGGGCAGGCGGACTGGGTCGGGCTCCCGCCCGCCACCATGACCGGGCCGGACGGGCAGGAGATCGCCGGGTGGCACCTGCCGACGTTCTCGTGGGTGTTCGTGCTGCTCGTGCTGCCCTCGGTGATCGCGCTCGTCGCGGAGAACACCGGGCACGTCAAGGCCGTGCAGGAGATGACGCGCGCCGACCTGGACCCGTACCTGGGCCGGGCACTGGCCGGCGACGGGCTCGGCACCGCGCTGGCCGGACTGGTCGGCGGCTCCCCCACCACGACGTACGCCGAGAACATCGGCGTCATGGCCGCGACCCGCGTCTACTCCACCGCTGCCTACTGGGTGGCCGCCGCCGTGGCCGTCGTGCTCGGCTTCTGCCCGAAGTTCGGGGCCGTCGTCGTCGCCGTGCCCGGCGGGGTCCTCGGCGGTCTGACGGTCGTGCTCTACGGCATGGTCGGGCTGCTGGGCGCGAAGATCTGGGTGCAGAACCGGGTCGACCTCGGGCACCCGGCGACGCTCATCCCGCTGGCCGCCGGGCTGATCATCGGCATCGGCGGCGTGACGCTGACGATCGGCGGGTTCGAGCTGTCCGGCATCGCGTTCGGCACGATCGTGCTGCTGGTCGCCTACCACGGCCTGCGGGCCGCGCTGCCCCGCGACCGGCGTCCACCAGCCGACGGCCCCGACACCACCGTTCCGGGTGCCGACACCGGGACGCCGGACGGTCCAGGATCGGACGACCACTCGGGGAGGAGCGCGTCATGACCACCACCGTCCGCGCGGCGATCGTCCAGGCGAAATGGACCGGCGACACGTCGTCGACGATCGAGGTGCACGAGTCCTACGCCCGCGTCGCGGCCGAGCAGGGCGCGCAGATCATGGGCTTCCAGGAGGTGTTCAACGCCCCGTACTTCTGCCAGGTCCAGGAGGCGGAGCACTTCGCGTGGGCGGAACCCCTGGACGGCCCGACCGTCACCCGCATGCAGGCGCTGGCCCGGGAGACCGGCATGGTGCTGGTGGTGCCGGTGTTCGAGCGCGAGAGCGCCGGGGTCTTCTACAACACCGCCGTCGTGATCGAGCGCGACGGCGCCGTGCTCGGGAGCTACCGCAAGCACCACATCCCGCAGGTCACCGGCTTCTGGGAGAAGTACTACTTCCGGCCCGGCAACCTCGGCTGGCCGGTGTTCGAGACGTCCGTCGGGACCGTCGGCGTCTACATCTGCTACGACCGGCACTTCCCGGAGGGCTGGCGCGCGCTCGGCCTGGCCGGCGCGCAGATCGTGTTCAACCCGAGCGCCACCAGCCGCGGCCTGTCCGCCTACCTGTGGAAGCTGGAACAGCCCGCCGCGGCCGTCGCGAACGAGTACTTCGTCGCCGCGATCAACCGGGTCGGCGTCGAGGAGTACGGCGACAACGACTTCTACGGCACGTCCTACTTCGTCGACCCGCGCGGGCAGTTCGTCGGCGACGTCGCCTCGGACACCGACGAGGAGCTCCTCGTCCGGGACCTGGATCTCGGCCTGATCGACGAGGTACGCACGCAGTGGGCGTTCTACCGGGACCGCCGCCCGGACGCCTACGGACCGCTGGTGGCGCCGTGAGGACCCGGATCGAGGGCGGCGCCGTTCTGACGGCGGCCGACCAGGTCGCCGCGGACGTGCTCGTCGACGGCGAGACGGTCGTCGCGGTGGCCGCGCCCGGCGCCGTGCCGTTCGAGGCGGACACCGTGGTCGACGCGACCGGCTGCTGGGTGATCCCGGGTGGGGTGGACGCGCACACGCACATGGAGATGCCGTTCGGGGGCACGTACGCGTCGGACACGTTCGAGACCGGCACCCGTGCCGCGGCCTGGGGCGGCACGACGACGATCGTGGACTTCGCGATCCAGTCCCGCGGGTCGTCGCTGCGCGAGGGGCTCGACGCCTGGCACGCGAAGGCCGAGGGCAACGCCGCGATCGACTACGGCTTCCACATGATCCTCTCCGACGTGAACGACCAGTCGCTCAAGGAGATGGAGGCGGTCGTCGGCGAGGGCGTGACCAGCTTCAAGATGTTCATGGCGTACCCCGGTGTCTTCTACTCCGACGACGGGCAGATCCTGCGCGCGATGCAGCGGGCCGGCGAGACCGGCGGCCTGACGATGATCCACGCCGAGAACGGGATCGCGATCGACGTGCTCGTCGAGCAGGCGCTCGCGGCCGGCCGCACCGATCCGCGGTACCACGGAGAGGTCCGGCACGCGCTGCTCGAGGCCGAGGCGACGCACCGCGCGATCGCGCTGGCCCGGGTCGCCGGCGCGCCGCTCTACGTCGTGCACCTGTCCGCGACCGAGGCGCTCGCCGAGATCGCGAACGCCCGCGAGATGGGCGTGAACGCGTTCGCCGAGACGTGCCCGCAGTACCTGTTCCTGGACGTCGACGAGCTGGCGCGGCCGGGGTTCGAGGGCGCCAAGTTCGTCTGTTCGACGCCGCTGCGCCCGGCCGAGCACCAGGCGAACCTGTGGCGCGGGCTGCGGAGCGACGATCTCTCGGTCGTGTCCACCGACCACTGCCCGTTCTGCTTCACCGGGCAGAAGGACCTCGGCGTCGGGGACTTCTCCAAGATCCCGAACGGCATGCCGGGCGTCGAGACACGGATGAACCTGCTGCACCAGGCCGTGCTGGACGGGCACCTCTCGCACCGGCGCTGGATCGAGCTGGCCTGTGCCACGCCGGCGCGGATGTTCGGCCTGTACCCCCGCAAGGGGACGATCGCGCCAGGGTCGGACGCCGACGTCGTCGTCTACGACCCGGCCGCCACGACGACGCACTCCGCCGCCACGCACCACATGAACGTCGACTACTCGCCCTACGAGGGGCGCACGACGGCCGGGGCGGTGCGCACGGTGCTGTCCCGGGGCCGGGTGGTCCTGGACCGCGGCGAGTACCTCGGCGAACCCGGCCACGGGCGCTTCCTGCGCCGCGAACCGTGCCAGTACCTGCGATGAGCGACCTCGACCTCGGTCTGGTGCTGCAGACCGACCCGCCGTCGTCGTTGCTGGTGGAGCGGCTCGTCCGGGCCGAGTCGCAGGGCTTCACGCACGGCTGGACGTTCGACTCGCACCTGCTGTGGCAGGAACCGTTCGTCCTGTACGGCTCCGTGCTGGAACGCACGTCGCGGCTGGTCGTCGGCCCGATGGTGACGAACCCGGCCACGCGCGACCCGTCGGTGCTGGCGTCGATGTTCGCGACGCTCGACGAGCGGCACGGCCCGCGCACGGTCTGCGGCATCGGCCGCGGCGACTCGGCGCTGCGCACCCAGGGCCGCCCGCCCGCGACGATGGCCCGGATGGAGGCGGCGACGCACCTGATCCGGACGCTGACCTCGGGCGGCACGACCGACGACGGCCTGTCGCTGCCGTGGGTCGCGCCGAGCGCCACCCCGGTCCCGGTCTGGATGGCCGGGTACGGGCCGAAGGCGCTCGCGCTGGCCGGGCGGGTCGCCGACGGGTTCGTGCTCCAGCTCGCCGACCCGTACCTGGTGCGCTGGACGCTCGACGCCGTGCGCGCGGCCGCCCTGGACGCCGGCCGGGACCCGTCGGAGATCACGATGTGCGTCGCCGCGCCCGCCTACGTCACCGACGGGTCGGACGACGGCCTGGCGCACGCGCGCGACCAGTGCCGCTGGTTCGGCGGGATGGTCGGCAACCACGTCGCGGACCTGGTCGCCCGCTACGGCGACGGCGGCGCGGTGCCGCCAGAGCTCTCGGACTACATCGGCGCCCGCGACGGCTACGACTACGCGCACCACGGCCGCGCCGGGAACGCGTCCACGGACTTCGTGCCGGACGACGTGATCGACCGGTTCTGCCTGCTCGGACCGCCGTCCGTGCAGCGCGAGCGGCTCGACGAGCTGGCCGGGCTCGGCGTGGGACAGGTCGCCCTGTACGCGATGCACGACGCCGTCGACGCCACCACCGAGGCGTACGGTACGTCCGTCATCGGCTGAAGGGCGGCGGACGTGCAGGGGAGGTGATCACGACGGGCAGGTGAGGCTACCCTGCATCCATGCCTGATTCGGGGGAATCGCCACCCACCGGCGCGACCGTGCTCCGTGGCTCGTTCCGTGCCTTCCGCGGCCGGCTGACCGCCGCGTCGGCCCTGTTCTGCGGGCACCAGGCCGGTGAGGCGCTGGTGCCGGTGCTCGTCGGCGTCGTGATCGACCGGGCGGTCGGCACCGGCGACCCGCTCGCCCTGGTCTTCTGGCTGGCGGTGCTCGGCCTGGACTTCCTGTTCCTGTCCACGTGCTACCGGTTCGGTGCCCGCCAGGCCTGGTTCGCCGACGTCAGCGCGGACGCCCGCCTGCGGATGCAGGTGGCGGACCGGATGCTCGACCCGCGCGGCGGCGCCGAGGCCGGGCGCCTGCCCGGCACGCTGTCGAACATCGCGGTGTCGGACGCGAAGCGGATCGCCGTGGCCAGCTTCATGCTGCCGCTCGGGATCGCCGCCGTGATGGCCGTGCTGGTCTCGACGATCGCGCTGCTGACCATCTCGCTGCCGCTGGGCCTGCTGATCCTGCTCGGCACCCCGCCGCTGCTGTGGCTGATCCAGAAGGTCGGCAAGCCCCTCGAGCGGCGCAGCGAGACCGAGCAGGAACGCGCCGCCCAGGCCTCCGGTGTGGCGGCCGACCTGGTCGGCGGGATCCGGGTGCTCAAGGGCATGGGCGCCGAGGCCGCCGCGGTCCGCCGCTACACCGGCGTCAGCGGCACCGCGCTCGGGGCGACGCTGCGGGCCACCCGCGCCGAGGCCGGGTTCCTCGGGTCGGTCCGCCTGGCGAACGGGCTGTTCCTCGCGTTGATCGCGCTGGTGGGCGGCCGGCTGGCGGCCGAGGGCGATCTCAGCGTCGGCGGTCTGGTCGCGGCCGTCGGGCTGGCCCAGTTCCTGGTCGGGCCGTTGGAGATGTTCGGGGCGGTGAGCGCCCAGCTGGCGCAGGCCAGGGCGTCGGCGTCCCGGATCGCGGACCTGCTGAACAGCCCGCACGCCGTCGGGGCGGGGAACGGGAGCGGTCCGGACGCGCCGCGCGGTGCACTGGCGCTGCACGGCCTGGACACCGACGGCATCGACGGCGTGGACCTCGACGTGCCGGCCGGTCAGCTCCTCGGGGTGGTGGCGCACTCCCCCGAGGCCGCGACCGGTCTGCTGCGCGTGCTCGGACGTGAGACGGAGCCCGCGGGCGGCCGGGTCACGCTGGACGGCGTCGCGCTGGCGGAGCTGACCCCGGAGCGGGCGCGCTCGGCGGTGCTGGTCGCGGCGCACGACGCGCACCTGTTCGCCGGCACCGTCCGGGAGAACGTCCTGGCCGGTGCGCCAGGGGCGGAGCCGGACCCGGCGCTGACGGCGGCACAGGCCGACCAGGTCGTCGAGGCCCTCCCGCGCGGCCACGAGACCGAGATCGCCGCCCGCGGCAGCTCGCTGTCCGGTGGGCAGCGCCAGCGGATCGCGCTCGCCCGCGCGCTGGCCGCCGAGCCACCGGTGCTGGTCCTGCACGATCCGACGACGGCCGTCGACGCCGTCACCGAGAGCCGGATCGCCGACGGCCTGGCCGCGCTGCGGCGTGACCGCACCACGATCGTGATCACGACCAGCCCGGCCCTGCTCGCCGTGACCGACCGCGCCGTCGTGCTCCGCGACGGGCGGATCGTCGGCGACGGCACGCACGCCGAGCTCCTGGACGACCCCGACTACCGAGCGCTGGTGACCGGATGAGCACGCACGAGACCACGACCCGGCTGCTCCCGACGGCGGACGGCGCGCGCGTGCGCGCCGTGCTCCGGGAGCTCGTGCGACCCCAGCGCGGCACGGCCGTGCTCGGCCTGATCGCGCTCGTCGGCGCGGCCGCGGTCAGCCTGCTCGTGGCGCCGCTGCTCGGGCAGATCGTGGACGTCGTCGCCCAGCAGCGCGGCGCGGACGCCGTCACCGGCCCCGTGCTCGGGCTGGTCGGCGCGGCGCTCGGGCAGGGCGTGCTCGCCGTGCTGGGTATCGCGCTGGTCGCGCAGGTCGGCGAGACCATGCTGGCGCGGCTGCGGGAGCGGTTCGTCTCCCGCGCGCTCGGTCTGCGCCTGGAGCGCCTCGAGGACGCCGGTGCCGGCGACCTGACGTCGCGGATCACCGAGGACGTCACGGTCGTCGCGGAGGCCGTGCGGGAGGCGATGCCCGAGTTCGCCCGCGCCGCACTGCTCGTGGTGCTCACGTTCGTCGGGCTGGCGGCGCTGGACTGGCGGTTCCTCGTCGGTGCGCTGCTCGCGGTGCCGATCCAGGCCTGGACGGCGCGCTGGTACCTGAGCCGCTCCGGCCCGATCTACGCCGACCAGCGGATCGCCTACGGCACCCAGCAGCAGCAGCTGCTCGACACCGCGGCCGGGCTGTCCACCGTGCGCGCGCTGCGCCTCGGCGACGAGCACTCCGGCCGGATCCGCGAGCGGGCGGAGAACGTGGTGCGGCTGTCGCTGCGGGTGATCCGGCTGCAGACCCGCTTCTTCGGACGGCTCAACGGGGCCGAGTTCGTCGGCGTCGCGGGCGTGCTCGTGGCCGGGTTCTGGCTGGTCGGCAGCGGGACCGCGACGATCGGTACGGCGAGCGCCGCGGCGCTGTACTTCATCAACCTCTTCACCCCGATCAACATCCTGCTGTTCCAGCTCGACGCCGCGCAGTCCGCGCTGGCCGGGCTGCGCAGGCTGGTCGGTGTGGCCGACCTGCCGCCGGAGCCGGTGCCGGACACCCCGGAGCGACCGGACGGCTCCGGGATCGGCGTCCGCGGTCTGAGCCACTCCTACGTCGCGGACCACCCGGCGCTGCGGGACATCGACCTGGACGTCGAGCCGGGGACGCGCGTCGCGCTCGTCGGCGCCAGCGGAGCCGGGAAGACGACCCTGGCGAAGGTGGTGGCCGGGCTGCACCGGCCGTCGTCGGGCCGGGTGGAGATCGGCGGTGCCGGGCTCGACGAGCAGGGGCCCGAGGTGATCCGCGAGACCGTCGCCCTGGTCACGCAGGAGGTCCATGTGTTCTCCGGGACGCTGGCCGAGGACCTGCGCCTGGCTGCCCCGGACGCGGACGACGCGCGGCTGCACGCGGCGCTGGACGCCGTCGGGGCCGGCGAGTGGGCCAGGGGACTCCCGGACGGGCTGGAGACGGTCGTCGGGGACGGCGCGCACGAGCTGACCGTCGTGCAGGCCCAGCAGCTCGCGCTGGCCCGGCTGGTGCTGGCCGACCGGCCCGTGGTGATCCTCGACGAGGCCACCGCGGAGGCGGGCAGTTCGGGCGCCCGCACGCTGGAGACGGCTGCCGAGGCGGCGCTGGACGGGCGGACGTCGCTGGTCGTGGCGCACCGGCTCACCCAGGCCGCCGCGGCCGACCGGATCGTGGTGCTCGACGGCGGCGGCATCGTCGAACAGGGCACCCACGACGAGCTCGTCGCCGCGGGTGGTGCCTACGCCCGACTCTGGTCGGCCTGGTCCGGCCTGCGCACCCCCGCGCCGGGCGTCTGACCCGTCCGCGCCCCGCCACACCCCCGTCGGACCGAAACGGCTGTGGCATCCGTCCGCATCATCGGAACGGATGCCACAGCCGTGCGGTTCGCGGGGCGGGTCGCGCGGCGGCGTGCGAGCGCGCGCGATGCCGCAGGGCTCAGGTCAGGTACTCGCCCATCCGGCGGAACCAGTCCCCGGCGACGTGCTCGACGTCGTCCTCGTCCCTGACCCGCTGCAGGACCAGGCCGTGCTGGCCGCCCCGCCACGCCTCGGGACCGGCCACGACGATCACGCCGGTGCCCTCCCTGGCGAACACGCGCCCGTTCGTGCCGCCGCAGCGCTCCCGCGACACCGACGCCTCGAGCACCCGCAACCGCCTGCCCTCGTGCAGGCACCACGCGTTCGGGTACGGCCCGGTCTGCGCCCGGACCAGGTTCACCAGGTCACCGGCCGCGCGGTCCCAGTGGATCCGGTTGTCCGGGTCGGCCCGCTTGTGGAAGAACGACGCGTGCGCCGGGTCCTGGGTGAGCCAGTCGGACGGTCCGTTCTCGACGCGGTCGAACGCCTCAAGGGCCAGCGGTCCGAACAGGACGACGGTCCGGTGGAACAGGTCGGCCGTGGTGTCGGTGGCGGTCACCGGGACCGTGCGCTGGGTGATGATCTGCCCACGGTCGAGCTCGGCGTCCATCCAGTGTGCCGTGACACCGACCTGGCTCTCCCCGTTGATCAGCGCCCAGTTCAGCGGCGAGAACCCGGCGTAGCGCGGCAGCAACGAGTCGTGCGTGTTCACCGTGCCGCGGGTCGGGGCGGAGAACACGTCCGGCGAGATCCACGTCCGCCAGTTGCACGCCACCCCGATCTCGGCGCCGCTCTCCTTGATCGTCCGCACGAGCTCGTCGTCGACGGCCTTCTCCCGGTACACCACCGGGATGCCGTGCTCGCGGGCCAGGTCGCCCATCGACTCGTGGAAGATCTCCGGCGCCCACTCCCCCTCTTCGGGGTGGCTGACCGCGAGCACGACCTCGTGCCGGGAGGCCAGCAGGTCGGCGAGCAGCCGAGCGCCCCACTTCTGGTAGCCGAACAGGACGACCTTCATCAGGCGACCCCGGTCCGCGACTTCCGCACGGACGCGGCCAGGTTCTGCACCTCACCGACGGCCTGCTGGTAGCTGAACCGCGGCTCGCCGTTGTAGCCGCCGAGCTGGCCCGCCTTCACGGCGGGCAGGCCGGCGAACGTCGGCTGCTCCTTCACCAGCTGCGCGGGCTGCAGCGAGAACGTCCGGATGTCCATGCAGATCAGGTCGGCCGGGTACTTGGCGGCCTGCTCCCAGGACAGCTGCTCCAGGAAGTCCGTCTTCGGGTCGCCCTTGCGCACGCTGTTCAGCCCGAGCTGGGTGTACCAGAGCAGCGACGCGTAGTACTGCGGGCTCGCGACGTAGAACCCGTCGGTGTCGGCGTAGGCGAACTCGACACGCAGGCCCTGCTTCTCGGCGATCGCCGCCTTCAGGTCGTCCCCGGCCGCGGTGAACTGGTCCCGTGCCTGGCTGATCGGTGCGGCGGCGACGTCGGCGCCCAGGTTCTTCGAGAGCGTCTCGTAGGCGGTGATCACGTCCGGGAGCGGCTTGTTGTACTCCTGGATCGAGTAGACCGGGCAGACCTGCTCGATCTGCGCGATGTCGTCCTTGAGGACCCACCGGTCGGCCGGGGTGGGACCGGCCAGGCTGGCGATCAGCAGGTCCGGGTTCAGCGCGGTGAGCTTCTCCACCGAGATCTGGCTGTAGTCCTCGCCGCCCACGGACTGGACGGCGTTCACGTCCATGTTCCCGGCCTGCAGGTTCGGCTTGCCGTCGGTGTCCTTCGTCGGCCCGTAGACGCCGACCGGTCGCACGCCGAAGTCCCAGAGAGCCGCCGCGCCGCTGACGTAGGCGACGATCCGCTGCGGGCGCGCCGGGAGGCTGATCTTCTTGCCGAGGTCGTCCGTGAACTCCCACGGGCCGCCCTCGGCCGCGCTGCCGCCGGTTCCGGGTCCCTCGGAGCCGCCGCCGCACGCCGTGAGGGCCAGCGCCGCCGCGGCACCTCCGGCCACGGTGAAGAACGAGCGCCTGCTGAGGTCCTGCATGATCACCTCGGTGGTAGTGAATGAAGGGGAGCCTGAGTTGAAGCGATCCTAACCAGACCACGGGCCGTCGGAAACCGGCCCGTTCGTCCGGTCAGCGCCGCCCGCTGAGCTGATCGGCGTCACCGGGGACCGGCACGGCCGGATCGGTGCCGATCTCCACGACCTCGTTGGCCGCGTTCACGTGCACCACCCGCGGTGTGTGCCCGGCGATCTCGTGCGGCTCCAGCGCGGCGAACGTCATGATGATCACCATGTCGCCCGGGTGGACCAGGTGTGCCGCGGCGCCGTTGATCCCGATCACACCGGTGCCGCGCGCCCCGGTGATGGCGTAGGTCTCCAAGCGGGCGCCGTTGTCGATGTCCACGACCTGGACCATCTCGCCCTCGAGGATGCCGGCCTCCTCCATCAGGCCGGCGTCGATCGTCAGGGACCCGACGTAGTGCAGGTCGGCCTCGGTCACCGTCGCGCGGTGGATCTTGGCGTTGAGCAGGGTCCGGTACATCAGCGTCCCTCCAGGTAGCCGGCGAGATCGGCCGGCGTCGGATTCGTGAACAGTTCGGCGATCGGGATCTCCACGCCGAGAGCGGCGTGGATGGTGTCGCGCAGGCGGACCAGCAACATGGAGTGGCCGCCGAGGTCGAACACGTCGTCGTCGGCGCCGACCCGCTCGAGCTCCAGCACCTCGGCGAACGCGGCGCACAGCGCCGTCTCCACCGGACCCTCCGGGTCGCGGCCGGGCGCGTCCGCCTCGGGAGCGGGCAACGCGGCGGTGTCGAGCTTGCCGTTCGCCGTGACCGGCACCGCACCGATCTCGACGAACGCCGACGGGACCATGTAGTCCGGCAGCGTCGCCGCGACGAACGAGCGCAGGGCGGCCCGGTCCGGAAGGTCGTGCCCGACGAGGTAGGCGACCAGCCGCCCGTCGCGGACCACGACGACCGCGCGGTCGACGGCCTCGTGCCCGGCCAGCACGGCCGCGATCTCGCCGGGCTCGATCCGGAACCCGCGGATCTTGACCTGGTCGTCGGCCCGGCCGAGGTACTCCAGGTGGCCGCGCGCGTTCCAGCGCGCCAGGTCACCGGTGCGGTACATCCGGGAGCCGGCAGGCCCGTGCGGGTCCGCGACGAACCGTTCCGCGGTCATACCGGGCTGCCCCAGGTAGCCGCGCGCCAGACCCGCCCCGGACAGGTACAGCTCGCCGGTCACACCCGGCGGCACCGGACGCAGGCCCGCGTCGAGCACGACGGCGCGGGCCCCGGCCACCGGGCGCCCGACGACCGGGGTCGGTGAGTCCGCGACCTGCGCCACCAGCGCGTCCACGGTCGCCTCGGTCGGGCCGTAGAGGTTGTAGGACCGCGTGCCCTCCAGCGCGCGCAGCTCCTCCCACATCACCGGCGGCACCGCCTCGCCGCCGAACCCGACGACCGGCAGCGCGCACCGCGGTCCGGAGATCACGCCTGCGGCGCCGACCTGGGCCAGCTGCGACGGCGTGAGCTCCAGGAAGTCGAGCTTGCGGTCCAGTACCACGCGGGCGAGCAGCGCCGGGTCGCGGCGCGTCTCGTCGTCGACGACGTGTACCTCGTGCCCGTCGAGCATCCAGAGCTGCGGTTGCCAGGACGCGTCGAACGAGAACGGCCACGCGTGGCCGACCCGCAGCGCGCGTCCCCCTGCGGCGTCGACGGCCGGGCGGTGCAGCACGTCCCGGTGTCCGGCGAACAGGTTCGCCAGCGCGCCGTGCGGGACGACGACGCCCTTCGGGCGGCCCGTCGACCCGGACGTGTAGATCACGTAGGCGGCGTCGGCCGGATCCGGGACCGCGCCCCCGGCCTCCCCGGATCCGCTGTCGGACAGCACGACCCGTGGTCGCCCCTGGACGTCCCGGTCGGCGTCGGTGAGCACGACGACCGGGCGCGCGTCGTCCAGGATCTCGGCGATCCGGGCGGGCGGCTGGTCCGGGTCGAGCGGCAGGTACGCCGCCCCGGAGCGCAGCACCGACCAGATCGCCTCCAGGTACCCGGCCCCGCGGGGCAGCAGGATCGCGACGACCTCACCCGGCCCGGCGCCCGCCGCGGCCAGGTGCCCGGCCCTGGCGGCCGTCCGCCGGTCCAGCTCCGCGAACGTCCACGAACCGTCCGCATCGGACAGTGCGACGCGGTCCGGGGTCGCGGCGACGGCGGCCTCGAACAGCTCCGGCGCCGTTCGCGGCGCGGGCGTGGGCTCCGGGCCGGCGCCCCACTCGTCGAGCACCCGGGTGCGTTCCGGCGCGTCCAGGACGTCGATCGCGCCGATCGGCCGGTCCGGGTCGGCCGCGACCGTGGTCAGCACCCGTACCAGGCGCTCGGCCAGCGACGCGACGGTCGGCTCGCGGAACACGTCGAGGCTGAACTCGATCTCGCCCGCGATCCCGTCGGACGTCTCGACGAGGTCGAACGAGAGGTCGAACTTCGCCGTGCGCAGCCCCGCGTCGAGGAACTCCGCGGGCAGCCCGAACACCTCCTCGGCGCGCCCGGGCACCTGGTACACGGCCAGCATCACCTGGAACAGCGGGTGCCGGGCCAGCGAGCGCGGCGGGTTGAGCACCTCGACGAGCCGCTCGAACGGCAGGTCCTGGTGCGCGTACGCGGCGAGGTCGGTCTCGCGGACCCGGCCGACCAGCTCCCGGAACGTCGGGTCGCCCGCGGTGTCCGTGCGCAGCACGAGCGTGTTGACGAAGAACCCGGCGAGGTCGTCCAGGGCGTGGTCGGTGCGCCCGGCGATCGGGCTGCCGAGTGGGACGTCGGTGCCCGCGCCCATCCGCGTCAGCAGCGTCGCGAGCGCGGCGTGCAGCACCATGAACGTGCTGGCGTCGGTCTCGGAGGCGACGCGCCGCAGTCCGTCGTGGACGGCGGCGGGCACGGCGAAGCGCACCCGCCCGCCGCGTCCGGTCGACCGCGCGGGCCGCGTGTGGTCGGTGGGCAGTGCCAGCTCGTCCGGCATCCCGGCGAGCTGGTCGGACCAGTAGCCCACCTGTTCGGCGAGCACGCTGTCGGCGTCCGTGTCGTCGCCGAGCAGCTCGCGCTGCCAGAGCGCGTAGTCCGCGTACTGGACCGGCAGCGGCGCGAGGTCCGGTGCGCGGCCGTCGCACCGGGCCGCGTAGGCGGCGTCCAGGTCGCGGCGCAGCGGCGGCAGCGACCAGCCGTCGCCCGCGACGTGGTGCACGAGCAGCAGGAACAGGTGCTCGTCCGGCCCGAGCTCGATCAGGTGCGCCCGGATCGGCAGGTCGGCGGCCAGGTCGAAGGTGTGGGCCGCGGCCGCGGTCAGCTCCGGCAGCCCGCCGGGGCCGACCTCGAGACGCGGGCGGGCCTCGTCGGACCCGGCGGGCAGCACCACCTGCTCGACCTCACCACCGGACTCCCGGTGCACGGTGCGCAGCACCTCGTGCCGGTCGACGACGTCGGCCAGCGCCCGCTCCAGCGCGGGCGCGTCCACCGGTCCGGTGATCCGCCACGCCCACGGGATGTTGTACGTCGACGACGGCCCGGACAGCCGGTCCAGGAACCACAGCCGCTGCTGGGCGTAGGACTGCGGGATCCGCTCCGGCCGCTGGCGCGGCGTCAGCGGCGGCCGCGCCGCCCGGCCGGTGTCCAGCTCCCCGGCCAGCCGTCGCGGGGTGGGCGCGTCGAACACGGCGCGCAGCGGCAGTTCCGCCCCGAGCACCGCCCGCACGCGGCTCACCAGCCGGGTCGCCAGCAACGAGTGCCCGCCGAGCGCGAAGAACCCGTCCTCCGGCGACACCGCGGGCAGGTCGAGCACCTCGGCGAACAGCTCGCACAGCACCTGCTCCTGCGGCGTGCGCGGCCCGCTGTCCACACGGTGGGTGGTCCGCGGGTCCGGCAGCGCGGCCTTGTCGATCTTGCCGCTGGAGTTGAGCGGGAACTCGTCGAGCACGACGACGGCGAACGGGACCATGTAGGCGGGCAGCCGGTCGGCGGCCGCGGCGCGCACCTGCTCGCCGTCCACGTCGCCGAGGACGTAGCCGACGAGCCGGTCGTCGCGGGCCACGACGGTCGCGCGCCGCACGCCAGGGTGCCCGCCGAGCACGGCGGCCACCTCGTCCGGCTCCACGCGGAACCCACGGATCTTGACCTGCGCGTCGGCCCGCCCGACGTACTCGAGCGATCCGTCGCGGCGCCGCACGACGAGGTCGCCGGTGCGGTACATCCGCTCCCCGGCGCCGGAGAACGGGTCGGCGACGAAGCGTTCCGAGGTCAGGTCGGCGCGGCCGTGGTACCCGCGGGCGAGCCCGTCGCCGGACAGGTACAGCTCGCCGCGCACGCCCGGCGGGACCGGTCGCAGCGCGGCGTCCAGCACGTACGCGCCGGTGTTCGCGACCGGCGTCCCGATCCGGACCTCACCGTCCACGATCGACCAGAGGCTGTCGCCCGCGACCTCCGAGCAGCCGTAGAAGTTCAGCAGGCGCGCCTGCGGCCACCGGGTCGTGACGGCGTCGGCGAGCGCCGCCGGAAGCGCCTCGCCGCTGGTGATCCACGTACGGACGCCGTCCAGCAGGTCCGGCTCGTCGGACAGCCACGTGGCGAGCAGGCCGGGCACGACCGTGACGGTGTCCACACCGGACTCGGCGACGAGCCGGCCCAGCGCGGGCGGGTCGCCCGCCGTCGCGTCGTCGGCGAGCACGACGGTGTCGCCGTTCACCAGACCGCCCAGCAGCTCGGTCGAGCCGTCGATGAACGACAGGGCGCTCTTGGCGATCCGGACGCCCGGAGCTGTGTCGATGCCCGCTCCGCCTGCGCCACGCGGGGCCGACCTCCCCCACGCCAGCCGGTTCGCCAGGGCCCGTTGGGTGCCCGCAACGGCCTTCGGCCGCCCGGTCGAGCCGGACGTGAAGATCAGGTAGGCGAGCTGGTCGGGATGCGGATCGTGCTCCGGGGCGGCGCCCGGCGCCGACGTGTGCGAGGCCGGGTCGATCCGCAGGTCCACGTCCCCGACGTCGCCGACGATCGCCCGCGGGCCGCCGTCGTCGAGCATCAGCGCGATCCGCTCGTCGGGCAGCGCCAGGTCGATCGGCAGGTACGCCGCGCCGCAGCGCAGGACGGCGAGCAGCGTGGCGACCAGGTCGACCGACCGCGGCAGCGCGACGGCGACGACGTCGTCCGGCCGTACCCCGCGCCCGGTCAGGACGGCGGCCAGCACGTCGGCACGCGCGTCCAGCTCGGCGTAGGTGACCGTCCGGTCGCCGTGCCGCAGCGCGACCGCGTCCGGGGTGCTCCGGACCTGGTCGGCGACCATTCCGGCCACCGTGCCGACCGGGACCTCGTCGCGGGCGGTGACCGCGGCGCGCTCGTCGTCGGTGAGGAGGTCGATCGCGTCCAGGGGGCGGTCCGGGTCGGCCAGCGCGCCGGCGAGCAGGCGCCGCCAGCGGTCGACGAGCGCGCGCACGGTGTCCTCGTCGAACACGTCGGTGGAGAACTCGACGTGCCCGCTCACGCCGCCGCCGTCGGGACCGTCGGTCTCGCCGACGAACAGCGTGAGGTCGGCGCGTGCCGTGCCGGTGCGGATCGGCTCGTCGGCGACCTCCAGCCCGGGCAGCCGGACCTGCGCGATCTCGTTGTTCTGCCAGGCCAGCATCACCTGGAACAGCGGGTGGTGGGCCAGCGACCGGGTCGGGTTCAGTGCCTCGACGAGCCGCTCGAACGGCACGTCCTGGTGGGCGTAGGCGTCCAGGTCGACGGCCCTGGCGCGCGCAGTCATCTCGCGCAGGCCCGGTGATCCGCTCGTGTCGGTGCGCAGGACCAGCGTGTTCACGAAGAACCCGACGAGATCGTCGAGCGCCTCGTCGGTGCGGCCCGCGATCGAGGAGCCGATCGGCACGTCGGTGCCCGCGCCGTGCCGCGTCAGCAGCGCGGCCAGCGCGGCGTGCGCGACCATGAACACGCTCGCACCCTCGGCACGCGCGAACGCGGCCAGGTCGCGGCGCAGGTCGGCGTCCCAGCCGAACCGGAACGAGTCGCCCCGGTAGGACGCGACCGCCGGGTGCGGACGGTCCGTGGGCAGCTCGGTGCGTTCCGGCACCCCCTCGAGCACCGTGCGCCAGTGCTCCAGCTGGCCGGCCACGAGCGGGCCGAGGTGATCGCGCTGCCAGAACGTGTAGTCGGCGTACTGCACCGGCAGCGGGTCCCACTGCGGCGCCGTCCCGTCGCGGCGGGCCGCGTACGCGGTCGCGACGTCGCGCCACAGCGGCGCCATCGACCAGCCGTCGGCGGCGATGTGGTGCATCACCAGCACGAGCACGTGCTCGTCGGGCGCCAGCCGCAGCAGGCGGGCGTGCACCGGGATCTCGGCGGGCAGGTCGAACGCGTGACCCGCCGTCGCCGTCACCTCCGTCGCCAGCGCGGCCTCCGAGGTCGGCACCACCGGCAGCTCGACGACCGGGTCGTCGAGCACCAGCTGGTACGGCGCGCCGTCGGTGTCCGGGAACACGGTGCGCAGTGACTCGTGCCGGTCGACGACGTCGGCCAGCGCGGCGCGCAGGGCCTCGACGTCCAGTTCGCCGGTCAGGCGCATCGCCATCGGCATGTCGTACGTCGCCGACGGCCCCTCGAGGCGGTGCAGGAACCACAGCCGCTGCTGGGCGAACGACAGCGGCACCGGCTCCGGCCGGGGCTCGACACGCTGCAGCGGCGGACGGACCGGCTCCGACGATCCCGCCTCCAGCGACGGGGCCAGCGCCTCCGGCGTCGGCGAGGCGAACACGTCGCGGATGTCGATCTCGACGCCGGCCACGGACCGGATGCGCGACACCAGCTTCGTGGCCAGCAGCGAGTGGCCGCCGAGCTCGAAGAACCCGTCCTCCGCGCCGACCGGGACGCCCAGGACGTCGGAGAACAGCTCGCAGAGCAGCTCCTCGGACGGGGTCTGCGGGCCGCGGCCGGTGCTGCGCACGGGTCGCGGATCGGGCAGGGCGGCGGTGTCCACCTTGCCACTGGGCAGCAGCGGGAACCGGTCCAGCACGACGACGTCGGCGGGCACCATGTACTCCGGCAGCCGCTCGGCAGCGCGCTCGCGCAGGCGCCCGGCCAGCGCCGCGACCTCCCGTTGCGCCGCCGGGTGGTTCGCGTACGCCGTCGGTCGGGAGGTGACCGGCCCGCCGCGGTAGGCGCCGACCACCTCGGTCTCCCCGGCCGGTCCGAACACCGCGTCCAGATCGCCGGTGTCCGCCCCGGGAGCCCAGCTCAGCGCGAGCGGACGCCCGAGCCGGTCGGCCAGCGCGTGCAGGTCCTCCGGGTCGGGCGCGGTGCCGGTCTCCGCGAGTGCCGCGCGGGCGTCGGCGGCGGTGGCTCCCCCGGCGTCGACGACGGCGGCCGCGGCGTTCTCGCCGGCCAGGCGCGCGTTGGGCACGCCGGTGATCCGCACCCGGCCGGGGTGCTCGTCCAGCGCACGGGTCAGCGCCTGCTCGTCCTCCCACTCCAGCACCGTCTCCGGCGCGGGAGCCTCCGGTGGTTCGGTGTGCAGCACGACGTCGTAGCGGTGGCGGGTCAGCTCGTTGTGCCGGTGCCCGCGCTTGACCCGGATCTCGACGTGCGCGAACCCGGACAGCGCGCGGAAGAAGTCCGGGTCCAGCACCAGCTCGCCGTCGCGCGCCACCGCGGCGTCGACGTCGGCCGGGAGCGGAGCCGGGCCGTCGCCGTCGTCGGCACGACGAAGGACCTCGACGGCCGTGCGGAGCAGGCGCTGTGTGCGCAGGTTGCGGATGTCGCCGAGGAACACCCGCCCGCCGGGCGCGAGCCGCTCGCGGGCCCGGTCGATCACGTCGACGAGGTAGGTGGCGCTCGGGAAGTACTGCGCCACCGAATTGACGATCACGGTGTCCACATCGGACGCACCGAACCCGTCGAGCTCGTGTGCGGGCCGGACGGCCAGCGTCACCCGTCGCGCGAGGTCCGGGTCGTGCGCGGCCAGGCCCGCCTCGAGGTTCGCGACGGCGTGTGCGGACAGGTCCACACCCCAGAAGTGCTCGGCGTCCGGGGCGACCCGGGACAGCACCAGACCGGTGCCGACGCCGATCTCCAGCACCCGCCGTGGAGCCAGCTCCGTGATCCGGTCGATCGTCGCGGCGTGCCATTCGCGCATCTCGTCGAGCGGGATGTCGGTCCCGTCGTAGCTCGACTGCCAGCCGCGGAAGTTCTCCTCGTACCCTTCATCGCCCGCGTCGGTGAACACCGACTCGTGCAGGTCCTTCCACGCCTGGACCTGCTCGTCCTCTGCGCTCTCGTCACGCTCGGACCGGGGCACCACGTAGGCCAGGACCCGATCGCCGCGCACCGTCGCGAGCGCCGCGGTGACCTGCTCGTCCCCGGCGATCACGTTCTCGATCTCGCCGAGCTCGACGCGGTAGCCGCGGACCTTCACCTGGTTGTCGGCGCGGCCGTGGAACACGAGCCTGCCGTCCGGCGTCCAGCGCACCAGGTCGCCGGTGCGGTAGAGACGCTCGCCGGTCGCGAACGGGTCGGCGACGAACCGCTCCGCGGTCAGCGCGGACCGCCCCAGGTATCCGCGGGCCAGACCGGTGCCACCGAGGTACAGCTCGCCGAGCACGCCCGGCGGGACCGGCGCCAGCGACGGGTCCAGCACGTACACCCGGGTGCCGGGGTCGGCGACGCCGATCGGGACCTCGGACGCGCCGGCCAGCTCGTCGGCGTCGGACGCGCCGAGCGTCGAGTTCACCGTCGCCTCGGTCGGCCCGTAGGCGTTGAACAGCCGCCGCCCGGGCGCCCAGCGTTCGACGAGCTGCGGGGAGACCCGCTCCGTCCCGGCCAGCAGCACCGAGTCGGTGGGCAGCTCGCACTCCGGCGGCAGCGCCTCCAGCAGCGCGGGCGGGAGGATCATGAACGTCGCCCGGTGCTCGCACGCGTACTCGGTCAGCGCGGGGCCCGCCACGCGCCGGTCGGCGGGCACGATCACCAGCCGCCCACCGGACAGGAGCGCGAGGCACAGGTCGAAGAACGCCACGTCGAAGCTCGGGGAGGCGAACTGCAGGACCCGCCGCGTCGCGTCGTCGCCGAACCTCGTCCGCTGGGTCTCGACGAGCCCGAGCACGCCGGAGTGCGTGACGACGACGCCCTTGGGCGTCCCGGTCGAGCCGGACGTGTAGATCACGTACGCGGCGCTGTCCGGCGACGACGGCCCAGGGACGGGACCGGGCTCGGGGAGGGAATCGAGCAGCACCCTCGGGACGTCGCCGAAGTCGGTCTCCCCGTCGGCGGTGAGCACGCAGACCGGGTTCGCGTCGGAGATCATGAACGCGATCCGGCCGGCGGGAAGGGCCGTGTCGATCGGAAGGTACGCCGCACCCGCCTTGAGCACGCCGACCTGCGCGGCGACGGCGTCCATCGAGCGCGGCAGGGCGAGGGCGACCACGGACTCGGGTCCGGCGCCGTGCCGGGCGAGCAGGCGCGCGATCCGGTCCGAGCGCTCGTCGAGCTCGGCGTAGGTCATCGACGCGTCCTCGAGCACGAGCGCCGTGGCCTCCGGGTCACGGGCGACGACGTCGGCGAACACGTCGGTGAACGTGGCCGTCCCGACCGGGTGCCGGGTCCCGCTCCACGCGTCGAGCAGCGTCTCCCGTTCTCCCGCGGCGAGCAGGTCGACCCGGCCGATCGGCAGGTCCGGGTCCGCGACGACGGCGGACACGAAGCGGCGCAGGCGATCCAGCAGCGCGTCCACCGTGGACCGGTCGAACACCTCGGAGTTGTACTCGACGACGCCCTCGATCCCGCCGCCGCCGTCGGCGCGCTCGGTGAGCGACAGCGCCAGGTCGAACTTCGACGTGCCGGTCGTGACCAGCATCGGGTCGACGTCCAGACCGGGCAGCACGACGTCGGCGACGCGGTTGTTCTGCCCGGCCAGCATCACCTGGAACAGCGGGTGGTGCGACAGCGACCGGGCCGGGTTGAGGTCCTCGACCAGCCGCTCGAACGGCAGGTCCTGGTGGCTGTGCGCGTCCAGGTCGCGGTCGCGGACCTGGTCGAGCAGCGCGCGGAACGTCGGGTCGCCGGACGTGTCCGTGCGCAGCACGAGAGTGTTCACGAAGAACCCGACGAGATCGTCCAGCGCGGGGTCGGTGCGCCCGGCGATCGGGCTGCCGATCGGGACGTCCTCGCCAGCGCCGACCCGCGTCAGCAGCGCCGCCAATGCGGCGTGCACGACCATGAACACGGTCGCGTTCCGCTCCCGGGCGAGCGCCGAGAGTCCGGCGTGCAGCTCCGCGTCCCAGCCGAACGTGAAGAGCTCCCCCGCGAACCCGGCGACCGGCGGGTGCGGACGGTCGGTGGGCAGCTCGATCCGGGCCGGCAGGCCGGCCAGTTGCTCGCGCCAGTGGTCGAGCTGGCGGCGGTGCTCGCTGTCCGGGTCGTCGGCGTCGCCGAGCAGGTCGTGCTGCCAGAGCGCGTAGTCGGCGTACTGCACGGGCAGCGGGTCCCAGGCAGGGGCCTCGCCGCGGCGGCGGGCCGCGTAGGCGTCCGCCACGTCACGCCACAGCGGCACCATCGACCAGCCGTCGGAGACGATGTGGTGGAACACGAGCGCGAGCACGTGCTCGGTCTCCCCGAGCACGAACAGGCGGGCCCGCATCGGGATCCGGCCGGCCAGGTCGAACCCGGCCCGCACGGTCCGGGCCAGCTCCGCGTCCAGATCGGACGGTCGCCTCGTCTCCAGCTCGACGCCGGCGTCCTCGGGGGACAGGATCCGCTGGTAGGGGACGCCGTCGTGCTCGTCGAACACGGTCCGCAGGACCTCGTGCCGGGCGACGACGTCGGCCAGCGCGGCCCGCAGGGCGTCGGCGTCCAGCTCGCCGGTCAGCCGGAGCACCAGCGGCACGTTGTACGTGGCGGCGCCACCCTCGAACCGGTCCAGGAACCACAGCCGCTGCTGCGCCGATGCCAGCGGCAGCCGCTCGGGGCGCGCTCGGGCGACGAGCTCGGGGCGCGTCGACGGGGTGTCGGT
Source organism: Pseudonocardia endophytica (assembly GCF_004339565.1). Classification (GTDB taxonomy): domain Bacteria; phylum Actinomycetota; class Actinomycetes; order Mycobacteriales; family Pseudonocardiaceae; genus Pseudonocardia; species Pseudonocardia endophytica. Next base: position 2,943,896 of record NZ_SMFZ01000002.1, on the reverse strand, counting down.
CCCGCCCGCGTCGTCGACCACGGCCGCCAGCGCGGACACGGTCGGCGCCTCGAACACCGTCCGGACCTGCACCGACACTCCGAGGTCGGCACGCACGCGCGCCACCAGCCGGGTGGCCAGCAGCGAGTGCCCGCCGAGGGCGAAGAAGTCGTCGTCGGCGCCGACCCGCTCCAGGTTCAGGATCTCCGCGAACAGGCCTGCGAGCCGCTCCTCGGCCGGCGTCGACGGCGCGCGGTGCGACGCCGCGGCGACCGGGTCCGGCGACGGCAGCGCCTTGCGGTCGAGCTTGCCGTTCGGGGACAACGGGAGCTCGTCGAGCACGACGAACGCCGCCGGGACCATGTAGTCCGGGAGCGCGCGCGACGCCTCGGCCTTGACGGCGGAGACCAGCTCGGCGTGCGCGTGCTGACGCAGGGGGTCGCTGGTGAGCGCGGCGGGCTCACCGGGCCGGAAGGCCCCCGTCCCGACCGACGCCGCACGACCGGAGCCGTCGTCCAGCTCGGACGGGTGGACGAACAGCACGTCCAGGTCCCCCGGCCGGGCGCCGGACCACGTGCAGTACGCGCGCAGGCCGTGCCGGCGGGCCACCTCGTCGAGCTGGGCCGGGGTCGGGCCGGCCGGCGGCTCCGCACCGACGCCTGCCAGGTCCTGCACGGACGCGGTGGCGGGGCGCGCGTCGAGCTCGGCCAGTGCCGCGGCGGCCGCGGACGAGCGAGCGTGCGGAACACCGTTCACCCGGAGCGGACCGTCGAGCAGGCCCTCCAGCGCGTCCGTCCCGTCCACGTCGGAGCCCCACGACAGCTCCCGGTCCGGTCCGGGCGCGGGGGCCGCCTCGCGGCGCAGCACGACGTCGTAGCGGTAGGCGGACAGCTCGTTCGAGTAGTCCGCCTCCTTCACCCGGACCTCGGCCGCACCCAGCGGCGCGAAGAACTCGGGCGCGACGAGGAGTTCCTTGTCCCCGTCGGTCGCGCGGTCGATCACGCGGCGCAGCGTCCCGGCGTCGGTGCCGGTGTCACCCGCGAACGCCACCGACGCGTGGAACGTGCGGAGCTGGCGCAGGTCGCGGACGTCGCCGACGAACACGGCCCCGCCCGGCGCGAGCAGGTCCAGCGCGCCGCGCAGCACCCGCTCCAGATAGTCCGCGCCGGGGAAGTACTGCACCACGGAGTTGATCACGATGGTGTCGAACCGGCCGGCGGGCAGCCCGTCGAACTCGTCGGCCGCCCGGCACTCCAGGCGCACCGACTCGGGAGCGTCCGACCGCAGCGACTCCACGACGGCCGGCGAGAAGTCCGTCGCCACGTACTCCTCGCACTCCGGCGCGAGCTCACCCAGCAGCAGGCCGGTCCCGACCCCGATCTCCAGCACCCGCCGCGGCCCGAGCGCGCGGATCCGGGCGACCGTCTCGTCGCGCCAGAGCTCCATCTCGCGGCGCGGCAGCGGGCGGCCGTCGTAGCTGGAGTTCCAGCCGACGAACGCGTCGTCCTCCTGCGCGTACAGCGTGTCGTAGAGCTCGCGCCACTCCTCGACACGTGCGTCGCCGCCGCCCTCGGAGGACTCACCGGACGCGGGCACCAGGTAGCCGACGAGCCGGTCGGACTCGCCGACGACGACGGCCTGCGCGACGCCGGCGTGCTCGGCCAGCACGGCCGCCACCTCGCCCGGCTCGATCCGCAGGCCGCGGATCTTGACCTGCTCGTCGGCGCGGCCGAGGAAGTCCAGCGCGCCGTCGGGGCGCAGCCGGGCCAGGTCGCCGGTGCGGTACATCCGCTCCCCCGGGGCGCCGAACGGGTCGGCGACGAACCGCTCGGACGTCAGCCCCGGGCGCGCCAGGTAGCCGCGGGCCAGCTGGATCCCGGCCAGGTACAGCTCACCCGGAACGCCCGGCGGGACCGGGCGGAGCCGGTCGTCGAGCACGTGCAGGCGGGTGTTCCAGACCGGCAGGCCGATCGGGACGGAACCCTCGCGGGACACCGCGTCGGCGGGTGGCAGCGCCCACGACGTGACGTCGACCGACGCCTCGGTCGGGCCGTAGAGGTTGTGCACGACGTCGCCCAGCACCCGCGCCGCGGCGACCGCGACCTCCGGCGAGAGCGCCTCGCCGCTGCACAGGACCCGGCGCAGGGAGACGCCCGCGACGGCGGGGTCGGCGACGAACGCGGCCAGCATGGACGGTACGAAGTGGATGGTCGTGACCCGCTCCGAGCGGATCACCTCGGCCAGGTAGGCGGGATCGCGGTGCCCGTCCGGGCGCGCCACCACCTCGGCCGCCCCGGTGACCACGGGCCACAGGAACTCCCACACCGACACGTCGAAGCTCGACGGGGTCTTCTGCAACACACGGTCGTCGGTGGTCAGGCCGTACTCGTCCTGCATCCACAGCAGACGGTTCACGATGCCCTCGTGCGGCACCACGACGCCCTTGGGCCGCCCGGTCGACCCGGACGTGTAGATCACGTAGGCCGGGTGCGTCGCCCGCAGCGGTGTGGTGCGCTCGGCGTCGGCGACCGGCCCGTCGTCGAACCCGGCGGCGGGGTCGCCGCCGTCCAGCAGGACGGTCCGGTCGTGCTCGACGAGCCCGGCCGTCGCGGACGTCGCGAACAGCAGCACCGGCTCGGCGTCGCCGATCATGAACGCGAGCCGCTCGGCCGGGTAGTCCGGGTCCAGCGGCAGGTAGGCGGCGCCACTCTTGATCACCGCGAGGATCGCGACGACCAGCTCGGCCGACCGCGGCAGCGCCAGCGCCACCGTCGACTCCGGACCGGCGCCCTGGGCGATCAGGTAGCGCGCCAGGCGGTTCGTCCACGTGTCGAGCTCGCGGTAGGTCCAGCTCGTGCCCTCGACGACGAGTGCGGTCGCGTCCGGCGTGCGCCGCGCCTGCGCGTCCAGCAGCTCCGGCAGGGTTCCCGCGGGCAGCGAGCGATCGGTGCTGGGCCGCACCTCGCCGAGCGCGCGGCGCTCGTCGTCGTCGAGCAGTGGGAGGTCGGACAGTCGGCGGCCCGGATCGGCCAGCGCCGCGCGCAGCAGCCGCTCCAGGCGGTCGAGCACCGTCTCGACCGTCGCGCGCTCGAAGATGTCGGTGTTGAACTCGACGATCCCGTCGATGGGGGCGGGACCGTCGGACTCCCCCGCGCGCTCCTTGAGCGAGATCCACAGATCGAACTTCGACGTGCCGGTGCCCGGCATCGTCTCCGACGTCTCCAGCCCCGGCAGCTCCACACCGGCCGTCGGCGTGTTCTGCCAGGCCAGCATGACCTGGAACAGCGGGTGGTGCGACAGCGACCGCGTCGGGTTGAGCTCCTCGACCAGCCGCTCGAACGGCACGTCCTGGTGGGCGTAGGCGTCCAGGCTGCGCTCGCGCACACGGCCCAGCAGCTCGTCGAAGCCCGGGTCGCCGGACGTGTCGACGCGCAGCACGAGCGTGTTCACGAAGAAGCCGACGAGCTCGTCGAGCGCCGGGTCCAGCCGGCCAGCGACCGGCGTGCCGAGCGGCACGTCGGTGCCCGCGCCGAGCCGGGTCAGCAGCGCCGCCAGCGCGGCGTTGACCACCATGAACACGCTGACGCCTGCGGCCTGCGCCCGCTCGGCCAGCTCGGCGTGCAGCGCGGTGTCCCAGGCGAACGTGAACTGCTCCCCCGCGTAGGACGCGACGGCGGGCGCCGGCCGGTCGGCGGGCAGCGCGATCCGGTCCGGGAGCCCCCGCAGCGCCTCGCGCCAGTAGGCGACCTGCGCGTCCAGCAGCTCGTCGGGCGTCTCCCGCTGCCAGAGCGTGTAGTCCGCGTACTGCACCGGCAACGGCGTCCACCGTGGACGGATCCCCTCGCGGCGGGCGGCGTACGCGGCGGCGACGTCGCGCCACAGCGGTGCGAGCGACCAGCCGTCGGCGGCGATGTGGTGCAGCACGAGCGCGAGCACGTGCTCGTCGGGCCCGACCCGGAACAGCGTGGCCCGCACGGGCGGCGCGGCCTGCAGGTCGAAGTCCCGGCGGATCACGTCGTCGAGGCCGTCGGTGCCCTGCACGACGTCCAGGTCGAGCGAGATCGCGTCGGGCTCGAGGATCCGCTGCTCGGCGACGCCGTCGCGCTCGCCGAACACGGTCCGCAGCGACTCGTGGCGCACCATCACGTCGAGCAGCGACGCGTGCAGCGCGTCGACGTCGAGATCGCCGGACAGGCGCACCACGAGCGGCACGTTGTACGTCGCGGACGGCCCCTCCAGCGAGTGCAGGAACCACAGTCGCTGCTGGGCGTAGGACAACGGGATCGAGTCCGGGCGCTGTCGCGGCCGCAACTCGGGGCGCGCGGGCACGGCCGGACCGGCGTCGGCGCCCGCGTGCCCCTCGACCAGCTCGGCCAGTCCGGCCACGGTCGGCGACTCGAACACCGAGCGGACCGACACCTCGACGCCGGTCGCCCTGCGGATCCGCAGCACGAGCCGGGTCGCCAGCAGCGAGTGCCCGCCGAGCGCGAAGAAGTCGTCGTCGATGCCGACCCTGGGCAGCGACAGCGCCTCGGCCATCAGCTCGGCCAGCACCTGTTCGGTCGCCGTGCGCGGCTCCCGGTCGGACAGCGCCGCCGACGGGTCGGGGGCGGGCAGCGCGCGCCGGTCCAGCTTGCCGCTGGACAGCGTCGGGAGCGCGTCCAGCCGGACGAAGCCGGACGGGACCATGTAGTCCGGCAGCCGCTCCGCGGCGAACGCCCGCAGCTCGGCGGCCAGCGCGCGCTCGTCGCGGCGGCCGGCCGGGTCGTTGCCGTACGCACCCGGGTCGCGGCGCAGCGGGCGCACGGGCCGGTAGGCGGGCGCCGTCACGGCGTCCGTATCGGACACGGCGTCGTACACGACGTCCAGCGCGCCGTCGTCGGACCCCGCGTCCCAGGTCACGCGGGTGAGCAGGCCGCGGCTCTCACCGATCTCGCGCAGCCGGGGCTCGTCCGGTACCCCGGTGGGCTCGTCCGGCGCGCCGGTGCCGTCGACGGCCGCGGCGGTCGCGAGCTCGTCGTGCAGGCGCAGGTTCGGGATCCCGGTGACGCGCAGGCGTCCGTCGCGGTGGCCGGCGACCGCAGCGTCCAGTGTGGCCTCGTCGGCGACGTCGACGCCCCAGGTCAGGACGCTCTCGTCGGGCCTCGTGTCGCCGGCGCCGGTGCGCAGCACGACGTCGTAGCGGTGCCGGGTCAGCTCGTTTCCGGTGCTCCCGGACTTGACCAGCACCTCGGCGTCGGCGCCGATCCGCGCCGCGACCGCCGCGAAGTAGTCGGGGTCGAGCAGCAGCTCCGGCTCGCGGGCGATCGCGTCGTCGACCTCGCGGGCCGACGGCGTCCCGCCGGACCGGGTGCGCGCGATCGCGGCTCGGAACGGGCGCAGCGTGCGACGGTTGCGCACGTCGCCGACGACGATCCGCCCGCCCGGCGCGAGCAGCCCGGTCAGCCGGGTCAGCAGGTCGGTCAGGTACCCGACGCCCGGGAAGTACTGCGCCACCGAGTTGATCACGATGGTGTCGAACCGGTGTTCCGGCAGGCCGTCCAGGTCGTGCGCGGGCCGCGCGGTCAGCGTGACCGTGCCGGCCAGCTCCGGGCTCCGTTCGACGTCCGCGCGCGCGTTCGCGATCGCACGCTCGGACAGATCGGTGCCCCAGTACTCGTCGCAGTCCGGGGCGACGCGGGACAGGATCAGCCCGCTGCCGATACCGATCTCGAGCACGCGTCGCGGCTCGAGCGCGCGGATCCGCTCGACCGTCGCGGCGTGCCACTCGCGCATCTGCTCGCGCGGGATCGGCTCGCCGTCGTAGCTGGAGTTCCAGCCGACGAAGTTCTCCTCGATGCCCTCCGCGCCGTCGAAGATCGACTCGTGCAGCTCCCGCCACTCGCCGACGTGGTCGTCCTCGGCCTCCGGGTCGCGGTCACGCCGGACGACGACGTACGCGGCCAGCCGCCGGTCCCCCGGCGTGTCCTCGCGGGCCACGACGGCGACCTGGTCGACGGCCTCGTGCCCGGCCAGTACCGACTCGATCTCGCCGAGCTCCACCCGGAAGCCGCGGATCTTGACCTGGTCGTCGACCCGGTCGAGGAAGTCCAGCCGTCCGTCCGGCAGCCACCGGACCAGGTCACCGGTGCGGTAGAGCCGCCCGCCCGGCTCGCCGAACGGGTCGGCCACGAACCGCTCCGCGGTCAGCCCCGGCCGGTCGTGGTAGCCGCGGGCCAGGCTCTCCCCGCCGAGGTACAGCTCGCCGTCGACGCCGGCCGGGACCGGCCGCAGCGCGTCGTCGAGGACGTAGGCGCGCGTGCCCGGGTCCGGCAGGCCGATCGGGACGGACGAGCCGGCCGGGATGCCCGGGTCGCACAGGCCGAGCGTCGAGTTCACGGTCGCCTCGGTCGGGCCGTAGGCGTTGAACATGTCGCGGCCCGGCGCCCACCGGTGCACCAGCTCCGAGGAGATCCGCTCGGTGCCGGCCAGCAGCGTCGCGCCGTCGGGCAGCGTCACGCCCGCGGGCATCGCCGCCAGCAACGCGGGCGGAAGGATCATGAACGTGACGCCGTGCCGCGTCGCGTACGCGGCGAGCGCCTCGTCCGGGACGCGCAGCTCGGAGGGCACCACGACGAGCGCACCGCCCCCGCCGAAGGCCAGCACGAGGTCCCAGAACGCCACGTCGAAGCTCGGGGAGGCGAACTGCAGGACCCGGCTGTGCGGGCCGATCCCGAAGCGCTCCGTCTGGGTGGCCAGCAGGGGCGCGACGCCGGAATGCGTGAGGACGACGCCCTTCGGACGCCCGGTCGAGCCGGACGTGTAGATGACGTACGCCTTGTGCGCGGACGTGATCGCCACGGCGGGATCGGTCTCCTGCACGACGGCCAGCTCGGCCGTCACCTCCGGCGAGTCCAGCCGCACCACCGGCAGACCGTCGGACACCTGCTCGACACCGGCCCGCGCCGTCGTCACCAGCGCGCGCGGAGCGGCGTCGGCGAGCATGTAGCGGATCCGGTCAGCGGGCAGGTTCTCGTCGACCGGCAGGTACGCCGCCCCGGCGACCATCACCGCCAGCTCGGTGACGATCATGTCGACGGAGCGCGGCACGGCCACCGCGACGACGTCCTCCGGGCCGACCCCGCGGCCGATCAGCAGGTGCGCCAGCCGGAACACCCGCCTACCGAGCTCGGCGTAGTCGAGCTCCACGTCGTCGAACACGAGCGCCGTCGCCGTGCCCCGTTCGCGGACGTGCCGCGCGAACAGCTCGGGCACGGTCACCGGGTCGAGCGTCACATCGGTCGACGTCACAGGTCAGCCATCCATGCGGCGCTGCAGGCTCAGCGGCCGCAGGTCGGTCCAGTTCTGCTCCACGTACCCGAGGCACGCCTCGCGGGTGTCCTCGCCGAACGCCCGCGTCCATCCGGCCGGGACGTCCACACGCGACGGCCAGAGGCTGTGCTGGCCCTCGTCGTTGACCAGCACCAGGAAACGGCCGTCGGTGTCGTCGAAGGGGTTGGTCATGGCTGCTCCTCGCCGGGTCGGGTTCGTCAGCGGATCGTGCGGACGGCGTCGAGCTGGTCGACGGCCGGTGAGCCGGACGGCCTGCCGGCGTCCGTGGATCCGCCGGAGACGATCGAGGAGGCGATCTCTCCCGACCGGACGGCCACGTTGGACAGCAACGTCGACGAGATGCCGTGCGTGTGCTCCGTGGGGCCCTGCACGTAGATGCCCACCGTCACGGGCGTGCCGTCGGCCAGGGCGTCGGTGCCGACCCGGTAGTCCCGCCGGACGTCGAGGCGGCCCTCGACATCGCGGTTGCACGCCTCGGCGAGGTCACCGCCGAGCAGCCAGAGCGGGTCACCCGCCCGGTAGCCGGTCGCGTAGACCACGACGTCGGCGGTGATCACCTCGCGCTCGCCGTCGATCAGCGACTCCACGGCCAGCTCCACCCGGTCGCCGACCTCGACGACGTCGGCGACACGGGAGACGTTGCAGAACTTCAGCCGTTCCTTGCCCGCGACCCGCTCGTGGTAGTGCGTGCGGTACAGGCCGTCGATCAGATCCGGGTCGACGACCGAGTAGTTCGTGTTCGAGTGGTAGTTGAGGATCATCTCCTTCACCCCGTCCGGTGCGGTGTAGAAGTCGTCCACCGCGCCCGGGTCGAAGATCCGGTTCGCGAACGAGCTGTCGTCGGCGGGGCTGTAGCCGTAGCGGGCGAACACGGCGTAGACCTCGGCCGTCGGGAACGAGCGGTGCAGGTAGTCGACGCTCTCCGCGGCGCTCTGCCCGGCACCGATCACCGCCATCCGCTTCGGCTCGGTGCCGGTGAGCTGGGCCGCGTTGTGCAGCAGGTCCTTGTTGTGCCAGATCCGGGAGCCGGGTGTCACGCCGCGCGGCAGGGCGGGACTCAGGCCGGTCGCCACGACGACGTTGCGGGCACGCAGCCGGGTCGTGGTGCTCCCCTTCCGGTACACGACGTCCACGAGCTCGACGGCCTCGGAGCCGGCCGGCCGCACCGGCTCGACCTCGATCACCTCGGCGCCGTAGTCGACCTGGTCGGTGAAGCGCGCTGCGGCCCACTCCAGGTAGTCGTGGAACTCCACCCTGGTCGGGAAGTTGCTGCCGTAGTTGATGAAGTCGACCAGCCGGTCCCGGTCCTTGAGGTAGGACAGGAACGTGAAGCCGCTCGTCGGGTTGCGCAGCGTCACCAGGTCCTTGAGGAAGGAGACCTGCATCGTCGCGTCCTCGATGAGCATCCCGCGGTGCCATCCGAACCGCTCCTGGCGCTCGACGAAGCGGGCCGATACCCGATCGCCGGGCGCGGCCGTCGCGTTGTGCTCGTCCAGCGCGATTGCCAGGCCGAGATTCGACGGTCCGAAACCCACGCCCACCACGTCGTGGACCTCGTGGTCGTTCCCCGTCGTCGCGTCGGTCATCGATGTCCCCTCGCGCTCGTCACCATCGGCATGCCTGTGATTAGGCGAGGCTAACTGGATCATACGAGAGGGCTGGCTGACCAGATGACGTCGCGATGTGAGACGTAACGAACCAACGCCGTGGAGCGACTGGACGAATTGGGCGTCTGGGTCTATACGGCGGATGCGTCGAGCAGAACCCGGACCAGGTCCTTCCACTGCGCGAGCATCGGATCCGACGCGGGATCGCGCGGATCGAACGTATACGTCAGCGCCGTGCCGCGCATCGACGTGAGCAGGAGGTCCCGCAGCTGCTTGAAACGCGGACGGGAGGCGAGCTCGTCGCCGAACATGCGGGCCATCGAGCCCCGGATCGCCGCACCCAGCCGTCGTTCCTCGGGCTGCAGCGCCTCGGCGATCTCGCGGTTGGAGCGGGCGGCCGTCCAGAGCTCGACGGACGCCCAGAAGTGCGGCTCGGAGAAGCTCTGCCAGAGCAGCTCGACGACGCGGTCGGCCCTCTCGAACGTTCCGGTCGGGACACCCTCCAGCAGACGTGTGATCCGCGTCTCGGTGTCGGCGACCCGCTTCACCGCGAGATGCTGAGCGGCGGCGACGAGCAGGCGGTCCCGGGACGGGAAGTGGTGCAGCAGCCGGCCACGGGACACGTCGGCCTCGCCCTGGATGGTGAGCGTCGTCGCACCCGAGTAGCCGCCGTCGACCAGGCAGGCGACGGCGGCGTCCAGGATCCGGGCGCGGCTGTCCTCTGACCGCTGCGCCCGTGACACGGTCACAGGCCGAGACCTCGGCCGATGACCTCCTTCATGATCTCGGTCGTCCCGCCGTAGATCCGGGTGATCCGCGCGTCCGCGTACGCCCGCGCGATCGGGTACTCGTTCATGTAGCCGTACCCGCCGTGCAGCTGCAGGCAGCGGTCGACGACCCGGCCCTGCAGCTCGGTGCACCAGTACTTCGCCTTCGACGCGTCCACGGCGGTCAGCTCGCCCGCGTTCAGCGCGCGCACGCAGTCGTCCGTGTAGTGCTCGGCGATGTCGATCTCGGTGTCCAGCTCGGCGAGCACGAACCTCGAGTTCTGGAACGAGCCGACCGGCTGCCCGAACGCCCTGCGCTCCTTGACGTAGGTCAGCGTGTGGTCCAGCGCCGTGCGGGCCGCGGCGACGGCCGCGATCCCGATCGACAGCCGCTCCTGGGGCAGGTTCGTGACGAGCTGTGTGAAGCCCTGCCCCTCCTCGCCGCCGAGCAGGTTCGCGACCGGGACCTTCACGTCGGTGAACGACAGCTCGGCCGTGTCCTGCGCGTGCTGGCCGAGCTTGTCCAGGTTGCGGCCGCGCTCGAAGCCCTCCATCCCGCGCTCGAGCACCAGCAGGCTCATGCCCTTGTGCTTCTGCGACGGGTCGGTCTTCACCGCGGTGATCATCAGGTCGGCGTTGATGCCGTTCGTGATGAACGTCTTGGCGCCGTTGACGACGTAGTGGTCGCCGTCGCGGATCGCCGTCGTGGACATCGACGCCAGGTCCGAACCGATGCCGGGCTCCGTCATGGCGATACCGGTGATCGTCTCCCCGGACGCGATGCCGGGCAGCCAACGCTGCTTCTGCTCGTCGTCGCAGTAGGCCAGGAAGTACGGCAGGACGATGTCGTTGTGCAGCGTCAGTCCGAGACCGGCCGCCGCCGCACCGGAACGCATCAGCTCCTCGGACTCGACGGCGTTGAAGCGGAAGTCCTTCACTCCCCCGCCGCCGTACTCCTCGGGGATGTCCATCCCGAGGAAGCCTGCCGCGCCCGCCGTCGTGAACAGCTCGCGCGGGACGATGCCCTCGGCGTCCCACCGCTCGTGGTACGGGACGATCTCCTTGTCCACGAAGGACCGGAACGCGTCCCGGAACGCCTCGTGGTCGTCGTCGTACAGCGTGCGCTTCACGACAGTCCCTCCTACCGCGGTGTCATGCGGATGGCGCCGTCCAGGCGGATGACCTCGCCGTTGAGCATCGGGTTCTCGACGATGTGCGCGGCGAGCTTCCCGTACTCCGACGGCTGGCCCAGGCGCGACGGGTGCGGCACCTGCTTGCCCAGCGACTCCTTGACGTCATCGGGCAGCGCGCCGAGCAGCGGCGTCTCGAACAGCCCTGGTGCGATCGTCACGACCCGGATGCCGAGGCTCGCGAGGTCCCGCGCGATCGGCAGCGTCATGCCGACGATGCCGCCCTTCGACGCGGAGTACGCCGCCTGCCCGATCTGGCCCTCCATCGCCGCGACGGACGCCGTGTTGACGATGACGCCGCGGTCGCCGTCGACCGGGTCGCCATGGCTCATCCGCTCGGCGGCCAGCCGGATCACGTTGAACGTGCCGACCAGGTTGACGTTGATGACCTTGGTGAAGTCGGCCAGCGGGAACGGGCCGTTCTTGCCGAACGTCTTGATCCCGTTGCCGATGCCCGCGCAGTTCACCGCGACGCGCAGCTGACCCAGCTCGGCCGCGACGTCGAGCGCCGCGGTGATCTGCTCCTCGCTCGTCACGTCAGCGGAGGCGAAGCGCACGTTCTCGCCGAGCTTGTCCGCGACGGCCTCACCGGCCGACGACGGCAGGTCGACGATCACGACCTTCGCGCCGTTCTCCACCAGCTTCTCGGTGGTGGCCAGGCCGAGGCCGGACGCACCGCCGGTGACGAGTGCGACGGATCCGTTGACGTCCATGTGTCTCTCTCAGTCCTTTCGACAGACAGGCGCGGAACCGAACGAACGGCACCGTCGAGCAATGCCATTGCCCGACGGTGCCCCTCGTTCGGGGTCAGAGCAGCTCGAGGATGGTGGCGTTCGCCTGCCCGCCGCCCTCGCACATGGTCTGCAGGCCGTAGCGGGTCCCGGTGTCGCGCATGTGGTGCACCATCGTCGTCATGATCCGGGCGCCGGAGCCGCCGAGCGGGTGCCCGAGCGCGATCGCGCCGCCGTTCGGGTTCAGCGCGGCCGGGTCGGCCCCGATGTCGGCCAGCCAGGCGAGCGGCACCGGCGCGAACGCCTCGTTGACCTCGAACACGCCGATGTCGGTCAGGCTCAGGCCGGAGCGCTTCAACGCCTTCTCGGTCGCCGGGATCGGCGCGGTCAGCATGATCACCGGGTCGGCGCCGGCCAGCACGGCCGTGTGCACCCGGGCGATCGGGGTGAGGCCCAGCTCGGCCGCCTTCTCGGACGTCGTCATCAGCAGTGCGGCCGCGCCGTCGGAGATCTGCGACGAGTTGCCGGCGTGGATCACGCCGCCCTGGTCGGCCTCCTTGAACACGGTCTTCAGCTGACCGAGCGCCTCCAGCGTGCCGCCGCGGCGCACGCCCTCGTCGGCCGTGACGCCCGCGATCGGGGCCAGCTGGCCGTCGAACCGGCCGTCGTCCTGCGCGGCGGCGGCCTTCGCGTGCGAGGAGAGCGAGAACTCGTCGAGCTGCGTGCGGGAGAAGCCCCACTTCTCGGCGATCATCTCGGCGCCGACGCCCTGGTTCGGGAAGGCGCCGTAGCGCTGCATGAACTCGGTGCCGAACGGGTTCTGGTCCATCAGCGTCGAGCCCATCGGCACCCGCGTCATCGACTCGACGCCACCGGCCACGACGACGTCGTACTGCCCGGCGATCAGTCCCGCGGCGGCGAAGTGCGCCGCCTGCTGGCTCGACCCGCACTGGCGGTCCACGGTCACGCCGGTCACGGTCTCCGGGAAGCCTGCGGCCAGTGCCGCGCTGCGCCCGATGTCGAACGTCTGCTCACCGGCCTGGGACACACAGCCCCAGACCACGTCCTCGATCTGCGCCGGGTCCACGCCGGCGCGCTCGGCCAGCGACCTCAGCACGTGGGCCGACAGGTCGGTCGGGTGCGTCCCGGCCAGGCCGCCCTTGCGCTTGCCCACGGGGGTGCGTACCGCTTCCACGATGACTGCGTCTCGCACGTCCCAGCTCCTTCTCGCGGTGGGATCGCGGCGCCTCGGTGCGCCGCCGACGAGCGCGACGGTAACACCGAACAGTCAGCACTGACTGTCACGGTGGGTGCGAGCCATGTCACCCCTGCGGCAGCACGCCGACGCGGCTGCGCACCCGGGCCTTCGCGACGATCGACTTCAGGTGGTCATGGACGGTGCAGGCGGACACGTGCGGGGCCGTCGGGTCCTGCCGAGATCACCCCACGTGATCAGTCTCGGTCGCGCAGGGCGGACGGCGAATCGCCGGAGTTGCGGACGGGCCGGGTCGTTGTGTCCCCTGACGTGCGGTTCGGGCGGTGAGCGCCGGCGTGACGGCGGTGCAGCTCGCGAACCTGGTCCGCGAGTTCCGGGTCGGGCCCCTCGACCGGCACGCCCGGCGCGACCTCGGTGATCGACAGTGCCCGCACCGGGCTCCTCGGCAGGCCGAGCTCGGCCCGCCACCCGGTCAGCTGCTCCGTCGAGCTGGCGTAGACGATCCGACCGAGCCCGACCCACGCGTGCGCCGCAGCGCACATCGGGCAGTGTTCTCCGGACGTGTAGACGGTGGCCGCGGCCCGCGCGTCCGGAGCGAGGTTGTTCGCCGACCAGCGGGCGATCTCGAACTCGGGATGCCGCGTCTCGTCGCCGCCCGCGACACGGTTGCGGTCCTCGAACAGCACCGCGCCGTCGGCTCCGACGAGAACGGAGCCGAACGGTTCGTCCCCCGCCTCCAGCCCCTCGGCTGCCAGCTCCACGCATCTACGCAGGTGGACCTCGTCCCGATCGTCGATCATGCCGACACGGTAGGCGGCCGTCAGCGGGCGCGGTGCTCGCGGAACCAGGTCGCGATGCCCGGCATGTGCTCCTCGAAACCGCCGGGTGCCGACACGTCGAGCGGCCCGGCCTGCTCGTCGGTGAGGACGAACGGGAACCACCTGCCGATGATCAGCGGGTCCGGAGTCGAGCGGCCACGAGCGGCCGTATCCCTCCGCTGTGGCTGATCACGGTCGTCCAGAGGCGCCGGGTCGGCGGGTCGGGCCGGGACGCGGTCTCGGACAACGATCGGGATCGGCCCTGAGGCCGGCGCCGGTACGACCGATGAGCCGCGGGCGCGGCCGGGGTCTCCCTCCCATGGACACGCACAATCTCGCCGACCGCTACGAGCTCCCCGCCCTCGACTGGTCCTCGATCACCGGCACTCTGGAGGCCGGCGTCGACCAGGTTCCCGGGGCGGGCGGACCCGACCGGCACACCACGTGGCTCACCACCCTCGATCCCGACGGCGCCCCGCACGTCACCGCCGTGGGTGCGCTGTGGCTCGACGGCGGCTTCTGGTTCCAGACCGGCCGGACCACGCGCAAGGGCCGCAACCTGGCCCGTGACCCGCGGTGCACGCTCGCGATCGCGATCCACGACGCCGACCTCGTCGTCGACGGCACGGCCGGGATCGTCACCGACCCCGCCACCGTCGCGCGCCTGGCCGCGATCTGGGCGCAGGGCGGATGGCCGTGCGAGGTCGACGAGTCCGGCACCGCCCTGACCGCGCCGTTCAGCGCACCGTCGGCAGGCGGGCCGCCGTGGTCGGTCTACCGCGTGACCACCCGGTCGGCGAGCGCCGTCGCGACGGTCGAGCCGGGCGGCGCCACCCGCTGGACGTTCTGAGCGTCACACGGGCGAGCGGACCGCCACGGACGCCCGCCCGAGCCCGGAGATCACGTACCCCAGCCCGGCGAACGCGAGCGCGAGCAGCGCGACGTTCCCGGCCACCGCCGCACCGCCGACGGAGCCGGGGTCGAGGAAGTAGTACGGCGCCCGCCGCCCGGCCTCGTTGAGCACGAGCAGCGCGAGTCCGAGGTAGACGACGGGGTACGCGAGCCACGCCAACGGCTGCCACCACCGCACCCCGCCCTGGGTGCGCCCGACGAGCAGCCAGTCGGCCAGCGCGAGCACCGGCATCACGACGTGCAGCAGCACGTTCGCCGGCGAGTAGCCCATGCTCATGCCGGTCAGGAACAGGTTCCACACCAGACCGGCGACCACGACGTAGAGCACCACGGCCCCGCGCAGGCCGGGCCGGGCCGCCGCCCTCGGGCACACCAGCGCCCACAGGTAGTACGCCGCGGCGAGCACGTTGACCTGGTAGGTGAACGTCGTCAGCCGCCACAGCACGCCGGTCCGCGACGTCGTCTCCACCAGCACGAGCGCCGCCAGGACGACGACCATGATCGCGACACGCAGCACCCGGGACACACGGGAGGAACTCCCGGCGTCGAGCCCGGGTTCCGCGACACCGATCACGCCCAGTGCCCGACGCCGCCGATCTTCTCCACGCCGTAGCGCACGATGAACCCGTCGGCGCGCGGTGCCGGGAACGTCGCGTCCGGCGACATGTAGACCTTGGCGAGACGGTCGAGGACGTCCCACGCCCGGTCGCTCGGCTCCACCGTCGCCCGCGCACGGAGCACCGCGTACGGCTGGAGGAACACGCCCTCCTCGCGCGGCGCGAGGAACGACAGCACCACCCTCGGGTCCCGCTCCATGTTCCGGACCTTCAGGTGCCGCGGCAGGTGCGCGGTCACGAGATCGTCGCCGTCGAAGCCCGTCCAGACGACGCTGACCTGAGGGCTGCCGTCGGCGTTGATCGTGGTCAGGTGCACCAGCGGACCGGATTCGACGACGGCGCACAGCTCGGGCGGGATCTCCACCTCGCAGAGCGTAGACCCGGTCACCGCAGGGCGGCGGCGAGTTCGGCGAGCGTCCCGACGTGCAGGTCCGGCTCCGTGATCGACGACGGCGGCGTCGCCCCGCTCCCGGATCGTCCGCGGCGTCGCTCGACCCAGCAGGTCGCGATGCCGAGCCGGGTCGCCGTCGCGATGTCGTGGAACTGGCTCTGCGCGACGTGCAGCACCTCGTCGCGCCCGATCCCGTGCGCGCTCAACCGGCCGAGACACCACACGAACATCTGCTGGTCCGGCTTGTTCACCCCGACGTCCTCGGCCGTGACCACGTCGTCGAACGGGTCGCCGAGCGTGCTGCTCATCGCCGCGGTCGCGGCCCGGTCGGCGTTCGTCAGCGCGACGAGCCGGTAGCGACGCCCGAGCTCGGCCAGCGCCGCGGGGGCATCGTCGAACGCGGGCCAGTCCACGACGGACGACCGCAGCGACGACGCCAGCCCGAGCCGCTCCGAGATCGGGTCGAGCATGGCCGGGAACGGCATCTCCGGGGTGAGCCGTTGCTGCTCACCCTCGGCGTCGCCGAACGCGGCCAGGAAGTCGTGCGACGACGACGGCCTCGCGGCGTCCAGCAACCCCGTCTCGAAGTCGATCAACGTCCCGACCACGTCGAACGTCAGTGCCCGCACGGTCACGGCTCGACCACCAGTTTCCCGACGAAGTCCTTCGAGGCGAACCGCTCCTGCGCGTCGGCCAGACGGGCGAGCGGGTACGTGCCGGCCACCGGCGCACGCAACGCACCGCTCGAGGCGAGCGCGACGACGTCGGCGAAGTCCTCGTGCGTGCCGAACGACGAGCCGATCACCGTGAGCTGACGCAGGTAGACGGTCCGCAGGTCGGTCTCGACGACCGGCCCGGCGATGCCGCCGGCGACCACGTACCGGCCGAGCGGCGCCAGCGCGGCGAGCAGGCGCCCGTACGACGGTCCGCCCACGACGTCGGCGACGACGTCGACCTCCGGGACGGCGTCGTCCCTGCCGAGCACGGTCGAGGCACCCAGCTCGCGGAGTGCGGGGTGCTTGGCGGACGACCCGACCGCCACCACCGTCGCCCCGCGCGCCACGGCGATCTGCACCGCCGCCGACCCGACACCGCCGGACGCGCCGGTGACGAGCACCGTCTCCCCCGCCTTCACCGCGGCGCGGTTGAGCATCCGCATCGCCGTCGTCGCGGCCGTCGGCAGCGCCGCCAGCTCCGCGAACGACAGGTCCCCGCCGACCACGTGCGCGTTCGACGCCGGGACGGTCACGAACTCGGCGAAGCCGCCGTCGCGCTCGCTGCCCAGGTAGTCGGTGTCGACGAGCTCGCGCTCGCCGCCGTCGTAGATCATCGGGTCGACGAGCACCCGCTCCCCCACCCGGCCCGGCGCGACACCGTCGCCGACCGCGTCGATCTCGCCGGCGACGTCGGCGCCCTGGATCCGCGGGAACGCGAACGCGCCGCGCTTCCAACCGGTCGACGCGTCCGGGTCGTCGGCGGAGCCGTAGGCACCCTCGCGGGTCCACACGTCGGTGTTGTTCAGCGACGCGGCCCGCACCCGGATCCGGACCTCGCCGGGTCCCGGCACCGGGTCCGGCACGTCGTCGCGGTACTCGAGCACGTCCGGCCCGCCGAACCGGGTCAGCAGTACGGCCTTCATGATCCCTCCAAGGTATACCGATCGGTTTACTGCTACGACGGCAAAGGTAACCCACCGGTCGGTATAGTGTCGAGTCATGGAGACGACGACCCCCGCCACCGACGCCGGACGGCGCCTGCTCGCGGCCGCGTCCGCGCTGTTCTACGCCGACGGGATCACCGCGGTCGGGGTCGCCGGGATCGCCGAGGCGGCGGGCGTCACGAAGAAGACGCTGTACGACTGCTTCGGCTCGAAAGCCGACCTGGTCGCCGCGTACCTGAACCACCGGCACGCCGTGTGGTGGGAGTACCTGGCCGAGCGCCTGGACGGCGCGCCGTCACCGCGGGTCCTCGTCGTGTTCGACGCCTACCGCGATCATCCGCAGCTCCGGCTCGACCACGGGTGCGCGTTCCAGCGCGGCGCGGCCGAGCTCGGCCACGACCACCCGGGTACCGCGGTGATCCGCGAGCACAAGGGGGCCGTCCGCGCCGAGATCGCGCGGCTGGTCGCCGAGGACGTTCCCGACGACGACGGCGCCCTGGCCGAGCACCTCTTCCTGCTCCTGGAAGGGGCGGCGGCACAGCGCGGGATCGACCGCGACGGCACCGGCCTGGTCCGCGCGCGCGACCTCGCGGCCGACCTCGTCCGCACGGCCGCGAACCGCTGACCCGCGGCGCGTCAGCTCACGGCGTCGTGCGCCGTCGTCAGCGCCCCGTCGATCCGCCGCCGACGGGTCGCCGGCCGTTTCGGCCCCGGCCGGCGCCTCCGGGCTCGTCCGGCGTGCGGACGGGCGCAGCGCGTCCCACCCGGCCGCGAACGAGGGAGCGTGCTCGTCGAACGCCGTCGCGCCGGCAGCGCGCCGGCCGCGCCGGGCGGTCCGAAAACCGGTCGTCGGGCCGGTCGGGGCCGACCTACCGTTCCCGACCATGATTCCCACCGAGTGGCAGGGCCACCGGCGCGCCTCCGACGGCGAGCTGGTCGGCTACCTGGTGCCCGGGGACGGCCAGACCTGGACCCCGGTCACCGTGTTCGGCCTCGCGGTCGACGACGCGTTGGACCGGGACGACGCCGAGCGACGGCTGGACGAGGTCGGCCTGAGCCACCTCGCCGACCGGTGGCTGCTGGAACGGCCCGGGCGTCCGGAGCCGATCGTGGTGCGGATCGTCGAGGCGGACCCGTCGGTGCTGCGGGTCGCGAGCGTCGACTTCGGTGCGGACGTCGAGTACGGCACGGTGTTCGCGCTCGACGTCCCGGTGGACGGGACGCTCCGCCGGGCATGATCGGTTTCGCACTGCAACACTGAATCTTGAGCGATGCTCACGATCTGGAGGCGGTGCATGACGACCACCGGGCACACCCCGGCCGGCGGGAACTCGGTCCCGGGCCAGTGGGACATCACGGAGAGCGTCGGTCTCACGGCGCTCGCCGTGGCCGCGGCACGGGCCGCCGAGTCCGAGCGCCGTGAGGCGCTGGTCCGGGACCGGTTCGCGAACGATTTCGTCCGCGCGTCCGGCCACCCGATGCCGACCGGCACCGACGGCTCCGGCGCGGCATGGACGGCGCTGGTCGACATGATGGCCGTGCGGTCCCGGGTGCTCGACGACCTGTTGCTGCGCGCCGTCACGGACGGCATCCGCCAGGTCGTCGTGCTCGCGGCCGGCCTGGACGCCCGCGCGTTCCGGGTGGCCTGGCCCGCCGGGACCACGCTCTACGAGGTCGACCAGCCGCCGGTGATCGAGTTCAAGCAGCGGGTGCTCGACGTGTCCGGTGCCCGGCCGGCCTGCCGTCGGCGCACCGTGCCGGTCGATCTGCGCGACGACTGGGGCTCGGCGCTGCGCGAGGCCGGGTTCGACCCGTCGACACCGACGGCGTGGCTGGTCGAAGGCCTGCTCCCCTATCTCCCGGCGCAGGCCGAGGCCGACCTGTTCGTCGACGTCGACGCGCTGTCCGCGCCGGGCAGCCGGATGGCGATCGAGGCGATCGCGCTGGATCACGCCGACGAGTTCGTCGGCCGTCCCGAGGTCCGCGAGCTCGGTGCCGCCATGGGCACCGAGCTGCGCGAGCTGTGGAACACCGAGCCGCGCGTCGACGTCGTGGACCGGCTCACCGCGGCCGGGTGGACCGTGCGCCCACGCCAGGTGGCCGAGCTCGGGGCGGAGCTCGGCCGTCCCTTCGACGACGACCTGGGCGCGATGGCCGGCCTGAGCCGGATCGTCGACGCGAGCCGTTCGGCCTAGCGTCCGGCGGACACCGGCTCCGCGTCCTCGGCGTCCTCGGCGGCCGGGGGCCCACGGCCAGCGGGACAGGCATGATCAGCGGGAGTGGTCGGAACGCGCCACCAGTGGCTTATCCGTGCCGGTTCCACCGATCATGGCGAGGCAGGTCAGCGGGCCAGGTAGCCGCCGTCGACCGGGTAGTAGGCGCCGGTCACGAACGACGCGGCGTCCGAGGCGAGGAACGCGACCACGGCGGCCACCTCCTCGGGACGGCCGAGCCTTCCCGGCGCGTGGCGGGCGGCGATCTCGGTCCGGGCCGCGTCGTCGAGGCGGCTCGCCAGCAGCGGCGTGTCGATGTACCCGGGACCCACGGCGTTCACCCGGATCCCGTCCGCGGCGTGCTCCCAGGCCGCGGCCTGCACCAGCCCGACCACGCCGTGCTTGGCCGCCACGTACGACGCGCTGTTCGGCGACGCGACCTGCCCCAGCACCGACGCGATCGTCACCACCGAGCCGCCCCCGGTGTCCCGCATCGCCCGGACCGAGGCCCGCATCGTGTGGAACACGCCGTCCAGGTTGATGCCCAGCACGCGGCGCCAGTCCTCGTCGTCGATGTCGCCGGTCGGCGTCGGCGAGCTCGCGACCCCCGCGTTCAGCACGGCGACGTCGAGGCCGCCCAGCTCGCGCAGCACCTCGTCGGTCGCGGCGTCCACGGCGGACACGTCCCGGACGTCGACGACGGCACCGTGCCCTCCGACCTCGTCGGCGACCCGTTCGACCGCGTCCGCGTCGAGATCCCACACCGAGACGCGCGCACCGGACCCGGCCAGCGCCCTGGCGCACTCGAGCCCGATCCCGGATGCGCCGCCGGTCACGACGGCAACCCGTCCGGCCAGCTGGAAATCGATCATGCGTACCTCCCGACCTCGCAGGCTGCCACCCCACGTCGCAGGTCCTGCGCGACCTGCGAGGTCCGGTGATCCCCTGCGAGGTGCCTAGAACCAGTCGTCGCGTGCGTCCAGGGTCGTGCGGTCCAGTGAGGCCAGCAGGTCCAGCTGCGGGTGCACCGCGGGCAGCTCGTAGCGGTGGAAGTACCGGGCGGCGGCGCGCTTGCCGTCGTAGAACGCGCCATCGGCGTCCCCGACGGCCAGCAGCTGCTCCAGCCAGACCCACGCGACCACCACGTGCCCGACGGCCTCCAGGTACACCGACGAGTTCGCCAGCGTCACGGCCGGATCGCCCGCGCCCCGGAGTGTCTCGGTCACCTCGGCGACACGGCGGACGGCCGCGTCGAGACCCTCCGCGTGCTCGGCCGCCTCACCGCCGGCCTTGCGCGCCGCCTGCACCGTCCGGGAAAGAGTGGACACGAGCAGCTCGAGCCCCGCGCCGCCGGACATGACGACCTTGCGCCCCAACAGGTCCAGGCCCTGGATGCCGTGCGTGCCCTCGTGGATGGCGTTGAGCCGGTTGTCCCGGTAGAGCTGCTCGACGTCGTACTCGCGCGTGTAGCCGTAACCGCCGTGGATCTGGATCGCGAGGTCGTTGGCGCGCAGGCACCACTGCGACGGCCAGCTCTTCGCGATCGGCGTGAGCATCTCCAGCAGCAGGTGCGCGCGGGCCCGGTCCCCGGCGTCCGGGGCGGTGCGCTCGTCGTCGAGGAGCTTGCCGCAGTACAGGTTCAGCGCGAGTGCACCCTCCACGTAGGACTTCGACGCGAGCAGCATCCGGCGCACGTCGGCGTGCTCGATGATCGGCACCTGCGGCGACGACGGGTCCTTGGCGCCGGCGGGGCGCCCCTGCGGCCGGGTGCGGGCGTAGTCCAGCGCGTGCAGGTACCCGGCGTAGCCGAGCGCCGTCGCACCCGCCCCGACGCCGACGCGCGCCTCGTTCATCATGTGGAACATCGACGCGAGCCCGGTGTCCGGCTCCCCCACCCTGTACCCGACGGCGCCCGCCTCGCCGCCCGGCGCGTGCTTGCCCTCGCCGAAGTTCAGCAGCGTGTTGACCGTGCCGCGATAGCCCATCTTGTGGTTCAGGCCGGCCAGCACGACGTCGTTGCGCTCGCCGTTCTCCAGCCACCGCGGTACGACGAACAGCGAGATCCCCTTCGTGCCCGCCGGTGAGCCGGGGATCCTGGCCAGCACCAGGTGGACGATGTTGTCGGACAGCTCGTGGTCGCCACCGGAGATCCACATCTTGGTGCCGTGCAGCCGGTACGTTCCGTCGTCGCGGGGCTCGGCGCGGGTGGTGACGTCGGCCAGCGACGAACCGGCCTGCGGCTCGGACAGGCACATCGTGCCGAAGTAGCGGCCCTCCACCATCGGCCGGACCCACGTGTCGACCTGCTCGCGGCTGCCGTGCGTGAGCAGCAGGTTCGCGGCCGCGATCGTGAGGAACGGGTAGGCCGCGGTGCCGATGTTCGCCGCGTGGAACCACGCGAAGCACGCCTGTGCGACGACGGCGGGCAGCTGCATCCCGCCGACCCGCGAGTCGAGCGCGGCGCCGACGATCCCGGTCTGTCCGAACACCTCCAGGGCGGCGTGCACCTCGTCCGGCAACGTCACCGACTCGCCGTCGAACGTCGGCTCGGACGAGTCGGAGAGCTTGCGGTGCGGCGCGAAGTGCTCGGTCGCGACCTGCTCGGCGAGGTCCAGGACGTCGTCGAACGTGGCGCGGTCGTGCTCGGCGTAGCGCTCGCGCGCGGTCAGCGTCCCGACGTCGAGCCACTCGTGGAGCAGGAAGTCCAGGTCACGACGGGAGAGCAGCAGCGAGCGCACGGAACCAGCCTGTCACGCCGCGCGGGCCCGGTGCAGGGCCACCGCGGCGACGGCCGTGACCGCCAGCCCGGTGCCGCCCGCGACGACGAACGTGACCCGCGGGCCCGCCGCCTCCAGCAGCACGGCCCCGAGCAGGTAGGACACGCCCGCCGCGGCGCCGATCCCGCCGTACAGCGTGCCGAACACGCGCCCGAGCAGCGCGGACGGCACGGTCCGTTGCAGCAGTGTGGTCACACCGACGTCGATCGCCGCCAGCCCGACACCGCGCACCAGCTGCAGCCCGAACGCGACGGCCACCGCCCACGCCGGCCCGGTCAGCAGGTTCCCGGCGCTCGAGACCGCGAACCCGGCCACGACCAGCAGCACCAGCCGTCCGGACCGCCTGCCCAGCACCAGGTATCCGGCCAGCAGGCCGATCCCGACGGCCGCGTACAGCGCCGCCACCGCCCGCTCGCCGGCACCGAGACCGTCGCGCGCCAGGTAGACGAGCGCCACGTCGTCGACGCCGTTGCACGCGACGACCCCGACGAACCCGAGGCACAGCGCCCGCACCAACCGCGCCCCACGCAGGTAGCGCAGCCCCTGCCGCGCGTCGCCGAGCAGCGACGACCGTTCCTCCGGCGCACCGCGCGGGATCGCGGGAAGCAGCAGGAGGATCGCCGCGGACACGACGAACGACCCGGCGTCCAGCGCCAGCACACCGGAGATCCCGACGAGCGGCAGGAGCGCCGCCGCCAGCAACGGCCCGACCGCCTCCGTCCCGTTGGACCCGAGCCCCAGCGCCGCGTTCGCCGCGCCGAGCCGCGGGCCGTCCAGCAGCGACGGCAGCGCCGCCCGCGCCGCGGACTGCCCGATCTGCGCCGCGACCGACCGCAGCGCGACGAGCGCCAGCATCACCGGCAGGCCGGGCAGGGTCAGCGCCAGCACCCCGACCGTGACCGCCTGCACGAGCTCGCAGGCGACCATCAGGCGGCGGGCGTCGAACCGGTCGGAGAGCGTTCCGGTCAGTGGTCCGAGCAGCGCCGGCGCCACGTCGCCGACCAGCAGCAACGCGGCCACGGCGAACGCCTGCCCTGCACCCTCGGACAGGTGGAGCAGCAACGCCACGAGCCCGGCCGAGTCCCCCGCCACGGACACCGCCCGCGCGGTCCACAACGCGCGGAACGCGGGTTCGCGGCGCAGGGCGCGGGACGTCTCGGTCACGAGGGACGGACGCTAGGCCGCACCGCTCGGGCGGGCGACCGCTTTCCCGCCGGCGCGGCAGCGCGCGCTGATCCGGCGTACGCGCGGGTGTGCGGAGAACGCGCGTGCCCTGACGCGCGCGGACTCCGGATCGGTGCGCGGCGAGCGGATCAGCGCGCGCGGTGCGGTGTGGGCGGGCGGCGGCTATCCCCGACCGTGCGTGTCCGCCGGTGCTTCTCCGCCGGCCGGGACCTCCACGCCGCAGCGCTCGCACACCGTGGGCGGGTCCTCGACGGCGAACAGGCCGCACTCCGGGCAGACCCGGTGCAGCCAGCAGGCGGGGTCGCCGCCCTCGTCGCTCATCGCAGGGACGCCAACCGGGTGACCGCCAGCCCGGCGTGCAGTGCGGCCGCGTCGGCGATCACCGCGTCGTCGAAGCGGGCCAGCGGGCTGTGGTTCATCGGGGCCCGCTGCGGGTCCACATCGGACGGGCAGGCGCCCAGCGCGAGGAACGCGCCCGGCACCTCGTCGAGCACGCGGGAGAAGTCCTCGGACACCATCATCGGCGTCGGGGACTCGATCCAGCGCTCGTCGGAGAACAGCTCGGCGGCAACCTCCCGGGCGAAGTCCACCTCCTCGGCCGCGTTGCGGGTGGCCGGGTAGAGGTCCCGGAAGTCGACCTCCACGTCGACGCCGTGCGCGGCGGCGATCCCGCGGCACACCTCGTCGATCACCTCGGGCAGCAGTGCGGCGGTCCGCTGCGACACGCTGCGGATCGTCGCCTCGAACGACGCGGTGTCCGGGATGACGTTGCGCCGCGACCCCGCGCGGACCAGGCCGACGGTGATCACGACCGGGTCGAACACGTCGAACCGCCTGGTCACCGACGTCTGCAGGGCAGTGATCATCTCGGCGGCGGCCGGGATCGGGTCACGGGCGGAATGCGGGCTGGATCCGTGGCCGCCGACGCCGCGCACCGTGACGTCGAGGTCGTGGCAGGCGGCGAAGAACGTGCCCGCCCGGCTGGTCAGCGTCGGCGCGGGGACGATGCCGGACAGGACGTGCAGGCCGTAGGCGTGGTCGACGCGACGACCGGCCGCGTCCAGCACGCCCTCCTCCACCATCACCCGTGCGCCGTCCCAGCCCTCCTCGCCGGGCTGGAACATGAACACGACGTCGCCGGCCAGCTTCTCCCGCTGCGACGAGAGCAGGCGCGCGGCCCCGACCAGCGCGGACGTGTGCAGGTCGTGCCCGCAGGCGTGCATGTTCCCGTTCTCCGACGAGAACTCCTCACCGGACGCCTCGGCGACCGGCAGCGCGTCCATGTCGCCGCGCAGCAGGACCGTCTCGCCCTCACCGGCACCGCCACGCAGGACCGCCGTCACCGACGTCGTCCCGCTGCCGGTGCTGATCTCCAGACCGAGTCCCTCCAGCTCGGCCATCACCCGTTCCTGGGTGCGGGGCAGTTCGAGCCCGGTCTCCGGGTCGCGGTGCAGGTCACGGCGGAGCGCGACGAGGTCGGGCAGCAGCGTGCGGGCGTCGTCCAGGAGGTCCACGCGGGCGAGTCTGCGCGCGCCGCCGCCGGGCGGCAACGCCGCGGAAACCGTCGGTGGGTGGCGTCACCCCGTGGTCGTGAGGCCCCGACAGCTCAGCCCGTCGCCACCACCGGCACCCCGGCGCCGGTCGCCGCGTCCAGTACCCTGGCCGCGACGACGTCCCGGTACGCCTCCGCGCTGCCGAGCAGGGCCGCGTCGGCCACCGCGCGCTTGTAGTAGAGGTGCGCCGGGTGCTCCCAGGTGAACCCGATGCCGCCGTGCATCTGGATGGTGTCGGCGGCGACCCGGTAGCCGGTCTCCGAGCAGGTGGCCTGCGCCATCGCGACGGCGAGCTCCGGGTCGTCGAGCGACGGGTCGGAGAGCGTCCAGGCCGCGTGCAGGGCCGTCGTGCGGGCGTGCTCGGTCGCGACGAGCATGTCCGCGCACCGGTGCTTGACCGCCTGGAACGAGCCGATCGGGCGTCCGAACTGCAGCCGCTCCTTGGCGTAGGCGACGGTCAGGTCCAGCAGGTGCTGGGCGATCCCGACCTGTTCGGCGGCCAGCAGTGTGGCGCCGGTCAGGTAGGCGGCGCGGATCGCGCGGTCCGCGTCGTCACCGGTGGCGAGCACGCGGGCGGTGACGCCGTCCAGCGTGACGCGGGCGTGCCTGCGGGTCAGGTCCAGCGACCCACGCGGAGTCACCTCCGCGGACTCGGTGAGCGCCAGGATCGGGCCGTCCGGTGAGGACGCGACGACGAGCAGCGCGTCCGCCGCCGCGGCGTCCGGGACCTGGTCGACGGTGCCGGACAGCGTGGTCCTGGCCCCCGCACCGCTGGCGGCGACGGTCGTCGCCGATCCGTCGTAGGGCGCGAACAGGGGTGCGACGAGCGCCGCCGTCCTCGTGCCATCGGCCAGCGCGGGCAGCAGCTCGTCGCGGGCGGCGCCGGGCGGGGCGGCGACGAGCGCCGGGATCGCCAGCCCGACCGTGCCGAGCAGCGGCCCACAGAACAGCGCGGCGCCCAGCTCCTCGGCCGCGACGGCCTGGTCCACCATCCCGGCTCCCGCGCCGCCGAGCTCCTCCGGGACGGCCAGCGCCAGCGCTCCCAGCTCCGAACCGAGGCGCGTCCACAGTGCACGGTCGTAGCCCTCGTCGGACTCCATCAGGCGCCGCACGGTCGCCTCGTCGGACTGGCGCTCGCAGAACCGGCGCAGCCCGGCGCGCAGCTCGTGCTGCTCGGACGAGACGGTGAACTCGGCGGGGAACTCCCGGGGCTCAGCCACGGGGGACCTCCTTCCACGGGCGGTCCGAGTCGGCCCGCAGGTCGCCCGGCAGGCCGAGCACGCGCTCGCCGAGGATGTTGCGCATCACCTCGGACGTCCCGCCCTCGATCGTGTTCGCGCGGCTGCGCAGGAACCGCTGCTGCAGGGTGGCGCCCGGATCCGCGGCGAGCCGTTCGGTGCGGTGCATCGTGTAGTCGTCGTAGAGCAGGGCCTCCGGGCCGAGCAGGTCCATGCAGAACTCGTAGATCTCCTGGTTCAGCTCGGCGGCCACCAGCTTGGACACCGAGCCCTCCGGCCCGGGCTGCCCGGCGGTCGCGGTGCGACGGGCCCTGGCCAGGGTCAGGCGGTGCGCCTCGGCCTTCGTCCAGAGCCGGGCCAGCCGGTCTCGCAGCACCGGCGTGCGCTTCTCCGGGTGGGCCTGCCACAGCCCGACCGCCTCGGCGATCGCACCGGAGCCGCGCCGTCCGGTGACGCCGCCGATCGCCGTGCGCTCGTTCATCAGCGTCGTGATCGCGACCCGCCAGCCGGCACCGACGTCGCCGAGCCGGTGGGCGTCCGGGATGCGGGCGTCGTTCAGGTAGACCTCGTTGAACTCGGCCTGGCCGGTCATCTGGCGCAGCGGCCGCACCTCGACGCCCGGCTGGTCCATGTCCAGCACGAAGTAGGTCAGCCCGCGGTGCTTCGGCACGTCCGGGTCGGTGCGCGCCACGACCATCGCCCACCGGGACACGTGCGCGAGCGTCGTCCAGACCTTCTGTCCGTTGAGGACCCACTCGTCGCCGTCGAGCACCGCCGTCGTGGACAGGCCGGCCACGTCGGAGCCGGCGCCGGGCTCGCTGAACAGCTGGCACCAGATGTGCTCGCAGGTCGCGAGCGGGCGGAGCCACTCGCGGGCGAGCTCACGGGTCTGCGTGTACTCGACGACGACCGGGGCGCCCATGCCGTAGCCGATCGGGTTGATCGCGAAGCCGCGCGGACCGCCCGCCTCGGTCACCACACCGTCGACGACGTTCTGCAGGCCACGTGACAACCCGAGCCCGCCGAGCCCCTCCGGGAACCCGACGAAGGCGAGGCCGGCATCGAACAGCGCCCCGAACAGCTCCTCCCGCGACACCGACCGCGGATCATGGTCCGCGACCACGGCGCGGGCCGCCTGTTCGACCCGGACGGCGTCCGAGACGGCGGTGGACGGTACAGCGGTCATCGGCGACCTCCCGGATCCGGCGGTTCGCCCCCGAAACTAGATCAGCCCGGCCGCCCGCGCGAGGACGTCGTCGGCGAGACCGTCTCATCAAGAAAGATGAACCGGGCTAATGGCGACGATCTCCCGCTCGACAGGCGTGGTGTACCGACCGGCTCACCGCCGGGTCCGCTCGCCGACGGGAGCCAACGATGACTGCACCATGGACCGCGAGTCCACCACCGCCGATGCCACCGGTACCCCCGCGGCCGCCCCGCACGGGAGCCCCGCGCTGGGCGATCGCCCTGATCGCGGCCGTCGCGGCGCTGGTGGTCGCGGCCGGTGTGTTCGTCGCGCTCACGCTGACCAGCGGCACCGCGAACGCGAACGAGGTGACCCGCGAGCCGGTCAACACGGCGGGCTCGAACCCGTTCATGCCGGCCGTCGGTACGGACGCCCCGAACGTCGCGACGCCGACGAAGACCGGCGGTACGTTCACGGGCGACACCCCTGGTCTGTACGGCGGCACCCGCGACAACCGCACCTGTGACGCGGCGAAGCTGACCGGCTTCCTGAACGCCCACCCGAGCCAGGCCGCGGCCTGGGCGGGCGTGCTGAACATCCAGACGTCGCAGATCGACAGCTACGTCTCGACGCTGACGCCGGTCCTGCTGCGCTCGGACACGCAGGTGACGAACCACGGCTACGTGAACGGCCGCGCGACGGTCGTGAGCTCCGTGCTGCAGGCCGGATCCGCCGTGTTCGTCGACAAGTACGGCTCGCCCGTCGTGCGCTGTGCCTGCGGCAACCCGCTGACCGCGCCGACGCTGCTCACCGCTCCGGTCTACATCGGCCAGAGCTGGGTGACCTTCAACCAGACCAACATCACGGTCGTGCAGAACACGACGAACGTCGTGAACAACTACACGCTGGTGGACCCCTACAAGAACCGGCCGTTCGAGCGGAAGGTCGGCTACGAGCCGGGCTGGAAGCCGATCCCGGACGGCGACTACGGCGAGACGCTTCCGGGCGGGCAGAACGGCACCACGACGGGCGGAAACGGGACCACGCCGCCCGGGGGCACGGACGGAACCGACGGAACCGACGGAACCGACGGCACGCAGACGGACGGCTCCGGGAACGGCACGCCGGGTGATCCGGGGCTGCGTCAGGCGACGACCGATCCGCTCGAGGCGGCGACGTGCCCCGACGGCACGAAGGCCGGCTCGTCGCAGGCCCAGAGCTCCGGAACGGCCTCCCTGAAGAGCACCGGCGAGCAGGACACGGCGGTGCTCGTGACCTGCGGTGACCAGACCCAGGTCCAGGTCATCGACCCGACCGGATCGGTGATCGACACGCTCACGCCGCAGTCGGTGCCGAACAGCCCGCAGATGCCCGAGTTCCGCTCGGTCGCCCTCAGCGGGACCACCCTCACCGCCACCATGGCCGTGTACGGCGCCGAGGACACGTCCACGCCGAGCGAGACGCAGGACTGGACCTACACCTGGAGCGGCTCGTCGTTCCAGCTCTCGCCGAGTTCGGTGCAGCCGGTCGATCCGGCCGCTCCGACGACGTCGGACTCGCCGGACCTGGTCGCGCCGAACCTCGTCGCGCCGGACACCGGGTCGTCGACGTCCTCGACACCTCCGTCCACGACCACCACCACGACCACCACCGGTTCCGGCGGCTGACGACTCCCCGGCGACGACGGCGGGGCGCCCCTCCGGCGGGGGCGCCCCGCCGTCGTGCGTGCGGGCGCGGGCAGACTGGGACGGTGCCGTCCGAGCTGCCCGACCTGCCCGTGCGGGACGCGCTTGCGGGCGTGACGGCGGCGCTCGACGAGCGGGGCGCCGCCGTGCTCGTCGCACCGCCGGGCACCGGGAAGACGACGCTCGTCCCGCTCGCTCTCCGGGGCCCGTCGTCGCGGGTGCTGGTCGCCGAACCCCGCAGGGTCGCCGCCCGGGCCGCGGCGGCCCGGATGTCCGCGTTGCTCGGCACCGCCGTCGGCGAGGACGTCGGCTACTCGGTCCGCGGCGACTCACGGACCTCGGCGCGCACCCGCGTCGAGGTCGTGACGTCCGGTCTGCTGCTGCGCCGGCTGACGGCCGACCCGGAGCTGCCGGGCGTGCACACCGTGATCCTCGACGAGTGCCACGAACGCCACCTCGACGCGGACCTGCTGTTCACGCTGCTGCTCGACGCCCGCGACGGGCTGCGACCCGACCTGCGGCTGCTCGCGACGTCGGCGACGCTGGACGCCGGGCGGCCCGCGGAGCTGCTCGGCGGGAGCGATCCGGCCCCGGTCCTGACCGTCGAGGCGCGCTCGTTCCCGGTCGACGTGCACCACGTCCCGCCCGCCCGCGGGGAGCGGATCGAGGCGACCGTCGCCCGGGCGGTCCGCACCGCACTGGCGCACGGGAGCGTCCTGGCGTTCCTGCCCGGCGTCGCGGAGATCGGCCGCACGGCCGCGATCCTGCACGACGACCCGTCGCTCGACACGGACGTGCTCGCCCTCCACGGTCGCCTGCCCGCCGCGGAGCAGGACGCGGCGCTGCGCGAGGGGCCGCGACGGCGGGTCGTGCTCGCGACGTCGGTCGCCGAGTCCAGCCTGACCGTGCCGGGCGTGCGGGCGGTCGTCGACGCCGGGCTGGCCCGGTCGCCGCACACCGACCATCGCCGCGGGTTGTCCGGGCTGGTCACCCGCAGGGTGTCGCGCGCGGTGGCCGACCAGCGCGCAGGCCGGGCCGGGCGGGAGGCGGCCGGACACGTGTACCGCTGCTGGCCGGAGGGCGAGACGCTCGTCCGCGCTCCCGAGCCGGAGATCCGGACGGCGGACCTCACCCGGCTCGCGCTGGACCTCGCCGTCTGGGGAACACCGGACGGCGCCGGGCTCCGGTGGTGGGACGCGCCACCGGCCGGTCCCCTCGCGGCCGGCCGGGACGTCCTGACCGCGCTCGGCGCCCTCTCCACCGACGGCGCGGTGACCCCGCAGGGTGCGCGGATGGCCGCCGTCGGGCTGCACCCGCGGCTGGCCAGGGCTCTGCTCGACGACGCCGCCGATCCCCGGACCGCTGCCGAGGTGGTGGCGCTCCTCGACGACGACGGACGGGGCTCCACATCGGAGTCCGATGTGGAGTCATCGCTGCGTGCGCTGCGCTCGGGCCGGGCGCCGGGATCCGGCCGGTGGCGCGACGAGGTGAGACGCCTGTCCGGCCTGGCCCGCAGGCAACGGACGGGTCGGGACGACGATGCCGGGCGGGGCGCGGGCGACCGGGGCGGGTCGACCGACGCCCCTGCCGGCGACACGCGAACCGACCTGCGACCGCGTGACGCCGGTGGACTGTGGACGGCCGAGGCCGAATCGACTGCCGGACGTCGAGGCACCACGCCGCCGGGGAGCAGCAGACCCGACCGACGATCCGGCAGCGGCAGCGGCGACAAGTCGGCCAACGGGGCACCGGGCGACGACCGGCCACCGGGAGCGCGTCGCGGCCCTGGCCGGTCGCAGCGCGACGAGCCGGCCCTGGTCGTCGGGCTCGCCCATCCGGAGCGGCTCGCGCGACGTCGCGACGCGGGGTCGGGCGTGTACCTGATGGCGGGCGGGACGGCCGTCGAGGTGCCGGCGGGACCGTTGCGGGACAACGAGTGGCTCGCCGTCGCCCTCGCCGATCGCCGTCCCGGTGACACGCACGGCCGGGTCCGGCTGGCCGCTCCGGCCGATCGGTCGCTCGCGGAGGAGGCGGGCAGCGCGTTGCTCACCGAGTCCGTCGAGGTGGCCTGGTCCGGCGGCGACGTCTCCGCCCGCCGTGTCCGTCGGCTCGGCGCCATCGAGCTGGACTCGCGCCCGGTCACCGACGCCGATCCCGGCGAGGTGCGCGCCGCACTCGTCCAGGGCCTGCAGGAGGAGGGCACCGGGCTGCTGCGCTGGACCCCGGCCGCCCGGTCGCTGCGCGAGCGGCTGGACTTCCTGCACCGCGCCCTCGGCGAGCCGTGGCCGACGGTGGACGAGCAGAGCCTTGTCGCGAACGCCATCGAGCCGGACGGCTGGCTCGCCGGATCGCTGGCGACCGCCCGTCGTCGTGCTGATCTGTCCAAGGTCGACGCCGGACAGGCGCTGCGCGCGTTCGTCGCGACGCGGGTCGGGGCGGACGTCCGGCGGCTCGACGAGCTCGCCCCGGAACGCCTGCCGGTGCCGAGCGGGTCGCGGATCGCGGTGGATTACACCGGGGACGCGCCGGTGCTGCCGGTGAGGGTGCAGGAGACGTTCGGATGGACGGCGTCGCCCACCGTGGCCGACGGCCGGGTGCCGGTGGTGCTGCACCTGCTCTCCCCCGCCGGACGCCCCGCCGCCGTCACGAGCGACCTGGAGTCCTTCTGGAACAACGGCTATCCGCAGGTCCGCGCCGAACTGCGTGGCCGGTACCCGAAACACGCCTGGCCGGAGGACCCGCGCACGGCCATCCCGGGACGTGGCACCGGCCGCCCCCGCCGGTGATCACCGTTCGCGGAGCGAGCCGTTCGCCCGCCGGCCGGGCGGGCCCGGAGCCGCGGCGCGGGGACCGTCGAGGCCGATGATCGGCATCTTCGGAGCGGAACGGCCACCAGCGGCCGGCTTCCTCCGAAGTGGCCGATCATGGTCGGCCACAGCGGGCCGGGTCTGGACGCCGCTCGGGCGCAGTCCGGAATGACGTGTTCGTCCGTTCACACCGGGCGTCGACGTTGCGCAGCACGGAGCAGCTTGATCGGCCGGTCCGGCTCACGCACGCTGGCCCCCATGGCCGCCGACCCCACCGATCTCCCCACTCCCGACGACGTCCGCGCCGCCGCGTCGCGGATCGCCGGGACCGCGCACCGCACGCCGGTGCTCACCTCCCGCCTCACCGACTCCGAGATCGGCGCGAGCGTCCTGGTCAAGCCGGAGAACCTGCAGCGCACCGGCAGCTTCAAGTTCCGCGGCGCGTTCCACACGCTGTCCCGGCTGTCGGCGGAACAGCGGAGGGCGGGTGTCGTCGCGTTCTCCTCCGGGAACCACGCCCAGGCCGTCGCGCTCGCCGCGTCCGTGTTGGACATCCCGGCGACGATCGTCATGCCCACCGACGCCCCGGCCGGCAAGCTGGCGGCGACGCAGGGGTACGGCGCGGCCGTCGTCGGATACGACCGCTACACCGAGGACCGCGAGCAGATCGCCACCACGCTGTCCGGCGAGCGCGGGATGACGCTCGTGCCGCCGTTCGACCACCCCGACGTGATCGCCGGGCAGGGCACGGCCGCGCTCGAGCTGCTGGAGGACGCGGGCCCGCTGGACGCGCTGTTCGTCTGTCTCGGCGGGGGTGGGCTGCTGTCCGGCTCACTGCTCGCCGCGCAGGCGCTCTCCCCCGGCGCCGCCGTCTACGGCGTCGAGCCCGAGGCGGGCGACGACGCCCGGCAGTCGTTGCGCGCCGGGCGGATCGTGCGCATCGAGCAGCCCCGCACGATCGCCGACGGCGCCGCGACGACCGCGCTCGGCACCCGCACGTTCCCGATCCTGCGCGACCACGTCACGGACGTCCTCACCGTCACCGACGACCAGCTCGTCGACGCGATGCGGACGTTCGCCACCCGGATGAAGATCCTCGTCGAGCCGACCGGCGCGCTCGCGATGGCCGGGCTGCGCGTCGCCGTCGCCGCCGACCCGCAGCGCTTCGCGGGCGCGCGGGTCGGCGTCGTCGTCTCCGGCGGGAACGTCGACCTGGACCGGTTCACGGCCCTGGTCGGCGGGTGAGCGTCAGGCGTACTCGATGACGCCCCGGACGTTCTTGCCGTCGCGCATGTCCTGGTAGCCCTGGTTGATCTCGTCCAGCGTGTAGGTCTTCGTGATCAGCTCGTCGAGCTTCAGAGCGCCGTCGCGGTAGAGCTGGATCTGGCGCTGGATGTCCCAGTTCGGGTTGGAGCCGCCGAACAGCGCGCCCTGCAGGCGCTTCTGGAACAACGTGAGCTCGGAGATCGCGATCGGGACCCCGACCTCCTCCATGTTCCCGATCCCGGTGACGACGGTCGTGCCGGCCTTACGGATGGACGCGAACGCCTGCGCGACGTGCTCGCCGGTCGTCACGCCGACGGTGACGATCGCCGAGTCGGCACCCTGTCCGTTCGTGAACTGCTTGGCCAGCTCGGTGGCCTCCTCCATCGACTCGGCGGCGTGCGTCGCGCCCATCTCCTGGGCCTTCTCGCGCTTGAACGCCACCGGGTCCACGGCGATGATGTTCGACGCCCCGGCGTGCGCGGCGCCCTGGACCGCGTTGATCCCGATGCCGCCGATGCCCATGACGATCACGGTGTGGCCCGGCTGCACCTCTGCGGCGTTCACCGCGGAGCCCCAGCCGGTGCCGACCCCGCAGCCGACCAGACAGGCCACGTTCAGCGGGATGTCCTTCTCGATCTTGACTGCGGACTCCAGCGACGCCGTCGTGTACTCGCAGAACGTCGAGATCCCGCAGACCTGCCCGACCGGCTCGTCGCCGTCGACGGTCCGCAGCCGGTAGCTGCCGTCGGTCCAGCGCGGCCCCTGCAGGATCGACGCGCCGTGGTCGCAGAGGTTCTGCTGGCCGCTGGCGCACCAGCGGCAGTGCCCGCAGGACGGGAGGAACGAGAAGATGACGTGGTCACCCTCCTCGATGCCCTTGCTGTTCGGACCGACCTTCGTCACGATGCCGGCGCCCTCGTGCCCACCCGCCATCGGATACGTACCGACCGGGATGTCGCCGGTCGCGAAGTGGTCGTCGGAGTGGCACATCCCCGACGCCACGAGCTTGACCTGCACCTCGTCCGGTCGCGGGTCGTCCAGCTCCAGATCCACGACCTCGTACTTGCCCGGCGCCTGCCGGACGACGGCTCCACGTGTACGCATGACGATCTTCCCCTGACGGCGTTGTCGTTCGGGTCCGCCGCCGACGCTAGGGCGGACCTGGCCGACGAGATAGGGCGCGACGGGTGAACCGTCCGTCTCCGCGTCCGGCGTGGCCCGGGTGGCGGAGCGCGGATGCGTGGATGCCTCAGCGACGGGTGTCGTGGGCGAGAGCGTCCTGGGCGATGACCGCCTCGCCCGGCAGGCCGGGGACCTCGCGCACGGCCTCCTCGGCGTCCGCGCGCTCGTGCGAGACCGGCTGCTCGGACTCGACGTCGGCCTCGGTGAGCGGGCGGTGGATCGTCGCCAGCAGCCCGACGCCGATCAGGACGACGACGGCGGCGATCACGAACGGCACCGTCGCACCCCAGGCCGCGGCCATCAGCCCGGCGGCGAACGGGGCCAGACCGCCGCCGATGAACCGCACGAACCCGTACGTCGCCGACGCGGTCGGGCGCGGGACCGGCGCGATGCTCATGACGGCCGTCGTCACCAGCGTGTTGTTCAGCCCGACCACGATCCCGGACAGGATCACCGCGACGATCACGACGACCGGCGAGGAGTCGAAGACCCCGATCGCGACGAGCAGCACGGCGATCCCGACGAGCGCCCCGTACAGCGTGCGCGGTGTCCCGAAGTGCCCCTTCAGCCACGGCGCGCCGAACACCGCGAACGCCGCCACGAGCAGGCCCCAGCCGAAGAACACGGCCCCGAGCGCGATCGGCGACAGCCCGCCCATCAGGAACGGTGCGTAACCGAGCAGCGTGAAGAAGCCCCAGTTGTAGAACAGGCCGACGAAGCTCGTCGTGCGCAACGCCTTGTGCCGCAACGCCGTGATCGGCTCGGACAGGCGTGCCCTCTGCGTCGGGACGGGCGTCTTCTCCAGCAGCACGAGGATCGCGACGAGCGCGACCAGCATCAGGACCGAGACGCCGAAGAACGGACCCCGCCAGCTCACCGTGCCGAGCAGCCCGCCGACCAGCGGGCCGGTCGCGATGCCGAGCCCCAGCGCCGTCTCGTAGAGCACGATCGCGCCGGCGAACCCGCCCGTCGCGGACCCGACGATCACGGCCAGCGAGGTCGCGATGAACAGCGCGTTGCCCAGGCCCCAGCCGGCGCGGAAGCCGACGATGCCCCAGATGCCCGACGACATGCCGGCCAGCGCGGCGAACACGACGATCAGCACGAGGCCCGCGACGAGCGTCCTCTTCGGACCGATCCGGGACGACACCCAGCCGGTGACCAGCATCGCCACCGCCGTCACCACGAGGTAGCTCGTGAACAGCAGCTCGACCTCGGCGTGCGTGGCCCGCAGCTGGCCGGACAGCGACGGCAGGATCGGGTCGACCAGGCCGATCCCCATGAACGAGATCACGCAGGCGAACGCGACGGCCCAGACGGCCTTCGGCTGGCGGAACGGGTTGGTCGTAGCAGACGACCCGGACGACACGGACATGGTGAGAATTTCACCAGACAACGCTGATCGTTGGCAATGACAACGACTGTTCCCCGTGTCACCGCACCCCCGGGGGCCGGTCGCCTGCGGAGCCGGCGGGGCGGGGAGGGCAGAGCACCGGCTTCCCGGGAGCACGGTCCGGCGAGTCGACGTACTCGTGGGCGGCCGCGACGTCGTCGAACGCGAACACCCGGTCCACCATCGGCGCGAACGCACCGGACGCCAGCCCGGAACGCACCCAGTGCTCGGCCCGGCGCAGGGCGTCCGGATCACCGGTGACCTCGTGCAGGTGGAAGCGGCGCAACCAGACCGGCGCGTACGTCCCGCCCGGCAGCGGCGTCGACTGCCCGGACAGTCCACCATGGACGATCACGACCCCGCCGGGGGCGCAGGCCCGGACCAGGTCGGCGACCTGCGGGCCGCCGTCGGCGTCGAGCACGAGATCCGCACCCGCGCCGAGCCCGTCGCGCACCGCGGTGACCAGGTCGTCGGCCCCCGAGGTGACGACGACGGCGTCGGCGCCCGCCGCGCGCACCGCGTCGACGTGCTCCGGACCGGCGACGGTCGCGACCACGACGGCACCGGCGTGCCGGGCCGCCCGCAGCGCGGCGACCCCGACGCTGTTCGCCGCGGACGTGACCACCCACCGGTCCCCCGGCCGGGTCCGCACGACGTGCTGGGTCATGCCGTAGACGGCGAGGTACGGCATCCAGATCGTCGCCGCCTCGACGGCGTCCAGCCCGTCCGGACGCGCGACCAGCGCCGACGCCGGGACGACGGCCTCCTCCGCGTAGACCGGGTGGTCGTTCTGGCTGAACGCCGGGAGCACGCTCACCGCGTCGCCGGGCGTCCACCGCCCGACGGACGGCCCCGTCTCGAGCACCGTCCCGGAACATTCGGTGCCCAGCCCCGCGGGCAGCCGCGCGTCCTCGACGTAGGTTCCACGACGGAAGTTGACCTCGG
Source organism: Pseudonocardia endophytica (assembly GCF_004339565.1). Taxonomy (GTDB): domain Bacteria; phylum Actinomycetota; class Actinomycetes; order Mycobacteriales; family Pseudonocardiaceae; genus Pseudonocardia; species Pseudonocardia endophytica. The sequence continues at coordinate 2,907,246 of NZ_SMFZ01000002.1, read as the reverse complement.
CCCGGTTCAGCCCGATCGCGTCCACCCGGATCCGCACCTCGCCCGGTCCGGGCGCCCGCACGGGGAGATCCTCGATACGCAGCACCTCGGGGCCGCCGAGCTCATGGAAACGAACGGTTGCGACCACGCGACAGGACGCTAGCGGAGGTGGTGCGGGCGATGGACGAGACCAGGTCCGCGATCGGTCACGGGCTGGAACGCACGATGGCGTTCTCCGACGGCGTGTTCGCCATCGCGATCACGCTGCTGGTCCTCCCGCTGACCGACGCGGAGATCGACGGCGACCGCATCGGCGAGAGCCTTCTCGCGCTGGCGCCGACCGTCCTGTCGTTCGTCCTGAGCTTCGCCGTGATCGGGCGGTACTGGATCCTGCACCACAACGTCGTCGACCGGCTGACCCGCGCGGACGGGACCGTGCTGGTCCTGAACCTGGTCTACCTGTTCTGGATCGTGATCCTGCCGTTCCCGACGTCGGTGCTCGGCGAGCACGGCCCCACGACGGCGTCGATCCTGCTCTACGGGGTGAACCTGGTCGCGATCGGCGTCTCGTCGCTGGCGCTGTGGTGGTACGCGTCGCGGCATCGTGCCCTGCTCCAGCCGAGCGTCACGGAGCGCGAGAGGACGGTCCGGCTCGCACGGACGATCGCACCGACGATCGGGATGATCCCGGCCCTGCCGCTCGCCGTCGTCTCACCGCGGTGGGCCGCGCTCTCCTGGCTCCTCGTGATCCCGACGTCGTGGATCGGTGACCGGCTGTTCCCGGAGACGGAGCCGGTCGACTGACCGGCGGAACCGACCCCGGGCCGGTCGCGTCGAACGCCCGTTCTATCCTCACCCTGGATCGCGCCACCGAGACCCGAACGAAGTGAGGCAGTACGTGACCGAGGCCCCGACCGGCACCACCGCGCCCGCCGACGTTCCCGCGGCCCCCGACACCGCCCCGGACGCCGCTCCCGACACCTCCGCGGAGACGACGGTGGAGTCCGGCGCCGAGGAGCAGCCGACCCAGCGCAAGCGGGGCCGCCCCAAGGGCTCCACGGCCCGCACCACCCGTGTCGTCTCGATGACGCTGACGGTGTCCGGTTCCGCGGACGGCGAGTGGCAGGCCGAGCTGAAGAACGGCAGCACCTGGGTCGCCCGCGGGCTCCCGGTCACCGCGTCCGCCGTCTCGCAGGCCGCCGCGGCCCTGCACGCGGACCTCGCGGGCCCGGTGGACGAGGTGATCGACGCGGCCCGCTCGACGCGCGCCGCGCGCGTCGCGGAGCTCGAGGCCGAGCTGGAGCAGGCGAAGAAGGCGCTCGCCGAGATGGAATGAGCGCGCGGCGCTAGGCTGCGCGCGAGTCGATCATCATCACGACACCAGGAGCTGACGTGGCACTCTCCGCCGGAGACACCATTCCCGACGTCACCGTCATGACCATGGGCAAGGACGGCCCGGCACCCGCGCAGTCCGGCGCGCTGCTGGGCTCCGGCACGGTCGTGCTGTTCGGCGTGCCGGGCGCGTTCACGCCCGCGTGCTCGGACCAGCATCTGCCGGGCTACCTCGCGCTCGCCGAGCAGCTGAAGTCGAAGGGCGTCGACAAGGTCGCCTGCATCGCGGTCAACGACGCGTTCGTGCTGGACGCGTGGGGCGAGGCGCGGGGCACCGGGGACGCGATCGAGTTCCTGGCCGACGGCAACGGCGAGTTCGCCAAGGCCGCAGGCCTGGAGCTGGACGGCTCCGGCTTCGGGCTGGGCACCCGTTTCCAGCGCTTCGCCGCGATCATCAAGGACGGCAAGGTCACCGACATCGGCGTCGAGGACGTGCCGACGAACGTGGACGTCAGCAGCGCCGAGGCCGTTCTCGCCAAGCTGTAGCGGCAGTACCCTCGACTCGTGCCGAAGGTGATCGGGGGCTCCCTCGTCGCGCACCGCGACGAGGTCCGCTCCCGGGTGTTCGCAGCGCTGCGCGAGCAGCTCTACGAGCGCGGGTTCGAGTCGGTCACGCTGACCGGTGTCGCGTCGGCGGCCGGACTGGGTCGTAGCTCGATCTACAACCACTTCCCGGACCGCCAGGCGCTGCTCGTCGCGTTCGTCGAGCAGGAGGCCGAGCGCTACGTCGCCGAGCTGGACGCGGCGCTCGCACACGCCGCGACGCCGATCGAGCGGCTGGCCGTGTTCGGTCGTATGCAGCTCCGACGGCTGGCCGAGTTCCACCTGCCGCCGGGGCAGGCACTGGCCGGGGCGCTGGATCCTGCCGCGTACCGCAGGGTCGCCGCGCACGCCGACCCGATCTCCGGACGCCTGGAGCGGATCGTCGCCGACGGGATCGCGGCCGGCGAGATGGCCGCCGAGGGGGCGGGCGGGGACGGCACCGTGCTGGTCGCGATGGTCTCGGCGGCGCTGTCGGCGCGGCGGGTCGTCGACGTGCCGCCGGACGAGCTGGACGCGTCCGTCGAATCGGCCGTGCGGATCGTGCGCCGGATGGTGTCGCCGTCCGGCGATGAAGGCTAGCCTTACCCAGATCGCTGCCCTAGCATCGAGCTGACACGGTGTCAGCTCGATCGGAGGGGCCATGAGCGAACCGCTCTCGACCGCGCTGCGGCAGGCGACCATGGAGGTGCACGAGCGGGCGCACCACTCGTCGTACATGGGGGCGTTGCTGGCGGGTGAGCTGCCGCTGGCGGACTTCACGCTGCTGGCCGAGCAGCACCGTGCGATCTACGGGGCGCTGGAGGCCGCGTCCGACGCGCTCGCCGACGACCCGGTGGCCGGGCCGTTCGTGATCGACGGGCTGCGTCGCGTCCCGGCCCTGCGCGCCGACCTGGAGGCGCTGGGCAGCAGGTCGCCGCGGGTCCTGCCGGCCACGCGCGCCTACGTCGCCCGGATCTGCGCGTCGGTGGACGACCCGCCGCGCTTCGTCGCGCACCACTACACCCGCTATCTCGGCGATCTCGCGGGTGGGCAGATGGTCGGCAAGCTGCTGGAGCGGACGTACGGCGTCACGGGGCCCGGCTCGTCGTTCTACGACTTCAGGGCCCTCGGCAGCCCGTCGAAGTTCCGCACCCGCTACCGCGCGCTGCTCGACGCGGCGCCGTGGGGCCCTGCCGAGCAGGCGCGCGTCGCCGACGAGGCGGTGCACGCGTTCGAGCTGAACATCGCGGTGTTCGACGAGCTCGCGGACGCCGTCGGGATCGCTCCGGCTCTCGCCTCGTAGGACCGGGCTCCGCTACGGTCGTCCGAACTGGACGAACCGGACGGGGGCGCGATGGGCGACGCCACGATCTCGCCCCCGTCCGCCCAGGAGACGTTCGGCCCGTACCGGCTCGAGGCGCTCGTCGGACGCGGCGGGATGGGCGAGGTCTGGCGGGCCTACGACACGCGACGCAAGCGGACCGTCGCGCTCAAGCGCCTGGCCGCCGGGCAGTCCGACCGCCCCGAGTTCCGCGCCCGGTTCCGCCGCGAGTCGGAGCTCGCCGCGCGTCTCGCGGCGCCGAACGTCATCCCGATCCACGACTTCGGGGAGATCGACGGCCGGCTGTACCTGGACATGCGGCTGGTCGACGGCCGGGACATCGCCGCCGTCCTCGCCGCGGACGGGCCGCTGCCGCCGTCCCGGACCGCGTCCGTGGTCACGCAGCTGGCCGCCGCACTGGACTCCGCGCACGCCGCGGGCCTGGTGCACCGCGACGTCAAGCCGTCGAACGCGCTGCTCACCGACGGCGACTTCGTCTACCTGGTCGACTTCGGCATCGCGAAGCCGCTGGAGGACGCGACCGTGGTCACGACCGGCGGCCTGGTCGGGACGCTCGGTTACATGGCCCCGGAACGCCTGCGCGGCGCGGGCGACGACCCGCGCGGGGACGTCTACTCGCTGGCCTGCCTGCTGCACGAGTGCCTCACCGGCGAGCGCCCGTTCCCGCGCACCACGGCCGCCGCCGTCGCGGCCGCGCACCTGCACGATCCCGTCCCGCGACCGTCCGACGTGGACCGGCGCCTCGCCGTCGTCGATCCGGTGCTGGCGCGCGGGATGGCGAAGGACCCCGACGAGCGGTACGCGACGGCCGGGGAGCTGGCGCGGGCGGTCACCGCGGCACTCGCCCGGATCCCGGCCGCCGGGGACGCGGAACCGGCGCGCCCCGACCCCGGCTCGACGCATCCCGCCGAGGCGTCACCCGAACCGACGAGGCCACTCGGTGGGACCGCACCCGGCGCAACCCTCCGGCACCCCGCCGCTCGACGGCCGGACGGGACGCGGGCCGACCCGGGCCGGACAGCCCACGAGCAGGCGCCGGGCGCCCCGTCGTCCCTCGACCCGGGCCCCGACGGTCCGGCCGTGGGCTCCCCGCCCCGCGGCGGGCGACGGATGCTGATCGGTGGTGTGGCCGCCGCGGTCGTGGTCCTCGTCGCGGCCGTCGCGGTGCCACTGCTCGGCCGCGCGGACGACCCGACGCCGTCGGTCCCGGTGCCCGGCTTCGGGACCGGTCCGACGACGAGCCCGACGGTTCCGGCACCCGACCGGATCCCGGTACCGGTCGCCGAGGCCACCGTGCCGGGACGCCCGTCGACGGTCGTGGTCATCGGCGACGGGCGTGCGCACGTCGTCACCGCCCGCACGCCGGGCGTGGACGACCTGGTCACGATCGACACCCGTACCGGCGACCCGATCGGCGAGCCGGTCGACGTCACGGCGGCCGGCGGCGGTCTGGCCGCCTCGCCCGACGGGCGCACGCTGTACGTGCCGCGGTGCCGGGCGAGCCTGTGCGCGCTGGATCTCGTCGACGTCGCGAGCGGGACGTCGACGGCCGGGATCCGCGTCGGGGAGATCCCGACGACCGTCGTGGTCTCCGCCGACGGCACACGGGCGTACGTGCTCGTCTGGCGTCGCAGCGCGGGCGTCGTCGAGTCCGAGGTGGTCGTCGTCGACCTGCGCACGCGCACGACGGTCGGGCAGCCGATCCCGGTCGCGTCGTCCGGGATCGGCGGGCTGGCGCTGTCCGGTGACGGCGCCCGGCTCGTCGTCGCGGACGCGCGGGTCGGCTCGCTGCAGGTCGTGGACACGGCACGGCGGGCACCCGTCGGGCGAGCGATCCCGGTCGGGACCGGCGCGACCGACGTCGCGGTGAACCCGGCGGGCGACCGCGCCTACGTCACCGACGCGGTGGGCGGGACGCTGTCCGTCGTCGACCTCACCGCGGGGGCGTCGGCCGGGCCGCCGATCCGGACCGGTGACGGCGCCGGGGCGGTCACGCTGTCCCCGGACGGCAACCGCGCCTACGTCGCGAACCGGTTCGAGGGCACGCTGTCGGTCGTCGACCTGCCCGCGTCCCGCGTCGTCGGCGACCCGGTCCCGGTCGGCCCGGAGCCGGTCGACGTCACCGCGACCGCGACCCGGGTCGCCGTGCTCGGCGCCACCGGGACGCTGCGGGTACTGGGCTGATCACTCGGCGGCGGGATCCGGGCGCATGAGGCCGACCGGCGTCCCGGACGGGTCGGCGACGAACGCCAGCTCCCCCACCCCGGAGATCACGGTCGCCTCCATCAGCACCCGCCCTCCCCCTGCGACGGCGGCAGTGCAGGCCGTCGCCACGTCGTCGACGGCGACGGTGATCTCGGCGGGCGCGACCGTGCCGTCGTCGAACGTCCGGCGGCCCTGCACCGCGACGAGGAGCCCGGGGTCGCCGCCGCCGGGGTGGCCGACCTTGTAGAAGCCGGGCGGGCCCCACGCCTCGAACCGCCAGTCGAACACGCCCTCGTAGAACGAGCGGGCGGCCTCCAGGTCGTCGGCGTTGATCGCGACGTGCATGACGTCGCCGGTCCTCGGTGTGCTCATGCGGCGATTCTCGAACCGCCGGCACTGGCGCTCCGTCGACGGTGCGCCGCATCCTGTCGCGGATGCGACACGAACCGGACGTGCGGAGCTACGCGGTCACCCACCCCGCGGGCACCGTCGTGCCGCCGCAGCCGCCGGGGTGGCGCCAGGTGCTGTTCGCGGCCGCGGGCGCGATCACCGTCGAGGTGCCGGAGGGGTCGTGGTTCGTCCCGCCGGGCGCCGCCGTCGACGTGCCCGCCGGTGTGCCGCACCGGATCCGCGCCGCCTCCCGCACCCGGCTGCGCAACCTGTACCTGCGCGGCTCCGTCGCGGACCGGACCCGGGTGGTCGCGGTGTCGCCGCTGCTGCGCGAGCTCGTGCTCACGGCCGTCGACCGGGCACCGCTCTACCGCGACGACCCGGGGCACGCCCGCCTGGCCGCGCTGCTGGACCAGGAGCTCGACGGCGCCGCGCCCGTCGAACCTCTGCTGTTGCCGTTGCCCACCGATCCGGTCGCGCGCGCCGTCGCGGACCGGGTGCTCGCCGACCCCGGCGAGCCGGGTGGCACCGACGCGCTGTGCCGCGGCTGCGGTGCCGCGCGCCGGACCGTCGAGCGGCGGTTCCGGGAGGAGACGGGGCTCGGGGTCGCGCAGTGGCGGCGCCGTGCCCGGTTGGCCGCCGCCCTGGAGGCGCTCGCCCGCGGAGATCCACCGTCCCGCGTGGCCGCGCGCGTCGGCTACGCGACGCCGAGCGCGTTCGGGGCGATGGTGCGTGCCGAGCTGGGCACCACGCCGGGTGCGTTGAGCGGAATCTAAAATGGCATCGTGAGCACCGACGAGCCCGTCGGCATCGATCCCGACGAGCTGGCCACCTGCCTCCGTGTCCTGTCCCGTATGGACGACCTGCCGCCCGAGCACCCGGACGCCGTCGCGGTCCGGCGCGCCACGGCCGGGATCTGGAAGTCCGTTCGGCTCCGCAGACGGGCCGAGAAGCGCCGCGCCGTCGTCGACGCCGATGCCGCCGTCACCGCGGCCACCGCCACCGGGGCACCCGGCCGGATCGACGACGAGACCCGCGGCATCCCGCTCGTGTCCACCGCGGCCGGGGCAACGGCGGGCGAGCTGCGCAACGCGCGCAGCTGCTACGTCTGCAAGCAGCGCTTCACGCTCGTCGACGCCTTCTACCACCAGCTCTGCCCGGACTGCGCCGCCGCGAGCCACCGGCACCGCACGGCGCGCACCGACCTCACCGGCCGCCGCGCGCTGCTCACCGGCGGCCGCGCGAAGATCGGCATGTACATCGCGCTGCGGCTGCTGCGCGACGGCGCGCACACCACCATCACCACCCGCTTCCCGCGCGACGCGGCCCGGCGCTTCGCCGCGCTGGAGGACTCGGCGGACTGGCTGCACCGGCTGCGGATCCTGGGCGTCGACCTGCGCGATCCGGGCCAGGTGGTGGCGCTGGCCGACGACGTCGCCGCGGCGGGCCCGCTGGACATCCTGATCAACAACGCGGCACAGACGGTCCGACGGTCGGCGGGCTCGTACTCGGCGTTGGAGGCGGCCGAGCACGAGCCGCTGGCCGGGTCGGACCTGCCGGAGATCGTGACGTACTCAGCCGTCTCGCGAGCGCACCCGTCCGCGCTGGCCGGGCCGGATCTCGCCGCGCTGGCGACGACCGCGCGCAGCGCCACCCCGGAGCGGATCGCCGCAGGGACGGCCGTTGACGCGGGCGGGTTGCTGCCGGACACGGCGGCGGCGAACAGCTGGGTCGACCACGTCCAGCACGTGGAGCCGCTCGAGCTGCTGGAGGTGCAGCTCTGCAACCAGACGGCGCCGTTCGTGCTGATCTCCCGGCTGCGGGCGGCGATGGCCGCGTCCACGGCGGACCGGAAGTATGTGGTGAACGTGTCCGCGATGGAGGGCGTGTTCGGACGCGGGTACAAGGCCCCCGGCCATCCGCACACGAACATGTCCAAGGCCGCGCTGAACATGCTGACCCGCACCAGCGCCGGCGAGATGTTCACCCGCGACCGGATCCTGATGACGTCGGTGGACACCGGCTGGATCACCGACGAGCGGCCGCACCCGCTGAAGATGCGCCTGGCCGACGAGGGGTTCCACGCGCCGCTGGACCTCTCCGACGGGGCGGCGAGGGTCTACCACCCGATCGTCGCGGGCGAGGCGGGCGAGGACCTGTACGGCTGCTTCCTGAAGGACTACGCCGTCTCGTCCTGGTGAGCCCGGTCCCAGACGTTCGTCGCGGACCGTTCGACGATCGCGCGCAGGGCGCCCACGTGGACGTCGAACGCCTGACGACCCTGCGGCGTGAGCCGCACCCGGACCCGCTTGCCGCGCCCGACGCCGTCGCGCTGCAGCTGGACGAGCCCGGCGTCCTCCAGCGTCCCGAGCTGCTTGGACAGGGCCGAGTCGGTCAGCTCCATGGTGTCCCGGAGCAGGCCGAACTCCATCCAGTTCGACGCCGAGAGCAACGACATCAGCGACAGGCGGGTCGGGGCGTGGATGAGCTCGTTGAAGCCCGGTGGCTGGGCCGGCGTGCCCGACACCGCTCAGACCCTCCGTGCGACGACCCGCCGCCACACCAGCCAGCCGGCCAGCACCAGCACCCCGGAGCCGACGGTCGAGACGGTCTGGTCGAACGGGACGTCGTAGGAGCGCATGGGTATGCCGACGGCCATCGCGGCCACGTAGTACGCCACCAGCGCCACCGCGGCCTCGGCCATCTGCCTGCCCGTCGCGGACCTGTGCGCGGTGACCGCGGCGCGGCGGTAGACGATCCACCCGCACACCGCGATCACGACGAGCCCGAGCAGCGGGACGCCCCACTTCGTGAACCAGCCGTTCCACCCCGGGACCTGCGTGCGCAGGTCGGACACCAGGGCGAGCGCCAGCACCACGGCCGCGGCGACGACCGCGAACCAGAGCGGCGAGCTCTCCCGCGCGGCGATCCTCGTGACCTCTCCCCTGCGCCGTTCCACCTCGGTGAGCGCCGCCCGTGCCTGCTCCTCGTCCATGACCCCTCCCCCGGTTCGGAAACTTTCCCGTGCAGGAAGTTTCGCAGATGGTGTCCGCGTCGGCAACCTTTCGACCGGCCGTTCGCAGGCGTGAACACCCGGTCCGTTTCTGTCGGGGACCGCCGATAGCGTGACTCCCGTGCTGGAGCTGCATCGGGCGGAACGCGCGGACACCCTCGTGGACGCGCTCGCCGGCGTGCTCGCCGAACCGGCGGAGGACCCGTTCGCGCCGGAGATCGTCGCGGTGCCGGAACGCGGTGTCGAGCGATGGCTCGCGCAGCGGCTGTCGCACCGGCTCGGCGCCGTCGACGGCCGTGGCGGCGTGTGCGCGAACGTCCTGTTCCCGGCGCCTGCCGCGTTGCTCGGGGAGATCGTGGACGCGGTCACCGGGACGGATCCCGACGAGGACCCGTGGGCGCCCGGCCGGGCCGTGTGGCCCCTGCTCGAGCTGATCGACACCGCGGCCGCGTCCGGGGACGAGCGGTTCACCGGACTGTCCGCGCACCTCGCGAACTCGGGGCACGGTCGGCGGTACGCGCTGGCCCGGTCGCTGGCCGGGCTGTTCGGCTCGTACGCGATGCACCGGCCGGCGCTGCTGCGCGCGTGGGCCGGCGGCCGGGACGAGGTGCCGCCGGACCTGCGGTGGCAGCCGGAGCTCTGGCGGCGCCTGCGCGCCACGCTGAGGGTGGACGGTCCGGCCGAGCGACTGGACCGCGCGGTCGCCCTGCTGGGTGAGGACCGCGAGATCGACGTGCCGTCGGCGGGCGGGGTGCTGCCGCGCCGGCTGTCGTTGTTCGGGCCGACGCGGCTCGCGGCGGAGCACCTCGCGGTGCTGGAGGCGCTCTCGACGCACCGGGACGTCCGGCTCTGGTTGCCGCACCCGTCGCCGGTGATGTGGGACGAGGTCCGCTCCGACGGCGGCCCGCTCCCGGTTCCTCCGGCCCGGGCCGCCGACGCCGGCGCGCGGCGGGTGCGGAACCCCCTGCTCCGGTCCCTCGGGCGCGACGTCCGGGAGCTGGCGCTGCGGCTCCCCGCGGCCGGTCCGGGCGTCGCCGACGTCCACCATCCGGCGGCGGAACCCGGCGGGACGCCGACGCTGCTGCGCAAGCTGCAGGACGCGCTGCGCGACGACGCGGCGCCGGTGCCGCCCGCCGAGCGCCCGGTGCTCGACGGGCGCGACCGCAGCGTCGTCCTGCACTCCTGCCACGGGCCGGACCGGCAGGTCGAGGTGCTGCGCGAGGCGCTGCTGGGTCTGCTCGCCACCGACCCGTCGCTCGAGCCGCGCGACATCGTCGTGATGTGCCCGGACATCGAGGTGTTCGCCCCGCTGATCACGGCGTCGTTCGGGCTCGCCCCGGAGCCGGGCGCGCCGGGCGAGCAGCCGGGGCCCTCGCGCGACGAGCTGCACCCCGGGCACCTGCTGCGGGTACGGCTCGCGGACCGGGCGCTGCGCCAGTCGAACCCGCTGCTCGGCACGGTCTCGACGCTGCTGGAGCTGGCCGGGTCGCGGCTCACCGCGTCCCAGGTGCTGGACCTGGTGGCGTCCACACCGGTCCGGCGCCGCTTCCGGCTGGACGACGAGGCGTTGGAACGGATCTCCCAGCTGGTCACCGAGGCGGGCGTGCGGTGGGGCCTCGACGCCGGGCACCGGGCGCCCTACAAGCTCGGCGGGTTCGCCCAGAACACCTGGCAGGCGGGCCTGGACCGGATGCTGCTCGGGGTCGCGATGGCCGAGACGCCGGGGGCGCCGGCGTGGCTGGGCACGGCGCTGCCGCTGGACGAGGTCGACTCGTCGCGGGTGGACCTGGTCGGGCGGCTCGCCGAGATCGTCGACCGGCTGTCCACCACGTTGGACGCCCTGCGGGGCCCGCAGCCGCTCGACGCCTGGGTGACCGCCCTGGAGGAGGGCTTGTCCGCGCTCACCGACACGTCGCCGTCGGACGCGTGGCAGCGGGCCCAGGCACACGCCGAGCTGTCCGACGTCCTGCGCACGGCCGGGCCCCAGGCGTCCAGCGTGCCGCTGGACCTGCCGGACGTCCGCGGGCTGCTGGCCGAGCGGCTGCGCGGGCGCCCCAGCCGGGCGAACTTCCGGACCGGGACCCTGACCGTCGCGACGCTGGTGCCGATGCGCGCCGTGCCGCACCGCGTCGTGTGTCTGCTGGGCTGCGACGACGGCGTGTTCCCCCGTGCCGGCGTGCCGGACGGGGACGACGTGCTGGCCCGCGACCCGGTCGTCGGCGAGCGGGATCCGCGGGGTGAGGACCGCCAGCTGCTGCTGGACGCGATCTGCTCGGCAACCGAGCACCTCGTCGTCGTGGGGTCGGGGGCGGACGAGCGGACCGGTGCCGAACGCCCGCCGGCGGTGCCGATCGGGGAGCTCTTCGACGCCGTGGACGCGACCGTCCGCACCGCGTCCGGCGAGCGCGCGTCGGACGTGCTGCGGGCGCGGCACCCGTTGCAGCCGTTCGACGGCCGCAACTTCTCCCGCGGCGAACTGCTGGCCGACGGTCCGTTCAGCTTCGACCGGGCCGCACTGCGCGGCGCGCGTGCGGCCGCCCGCGAGCGGGAACCGTTCGCGCTGTTCCCTCCCGAGCCGCTGCCCGACGTCGTCCCCGCCCCGGACACGGTCGAGCTGGAGGACCTGGCGCGGTTCGTGGAGCACCCGGTCCAGGCGTTCCTGCGGCAACGCGTCGGGATGACCCCGCCGGGCGAGAACCCCGAGCCGGACGACGCGATGCCGGTAGCGCTGAACGGGCTGGACAGGTACCGGATCGGCGACCGGCTGCTCGCGGACCGGATCGCCGGCGCTCCGGCGGACGCCGCGGCGCAGGCGGAGTGGCGGCGCGGCGAGCTGCCCCCGGGCGGGGTCGGGCGGACGCTGCTCGACGACATCACCGGGCTCGTCGACGGTCTGGTCGCGGCCGCCGCGGAGGTCGGTGCAGGGGAGGCCGGGTCACAGGACGTGCTCGCGGCGCTGGACGGAACCCCGCTGGAGGGGACGACGGTCGCCGGGACCGTCCCGGGGCTGCACGGCGACACGCTGGTCCGGGTCGAGTACTCCAGCCTCAAGCCGAAGCACCGCCTGCGGGCGTGGGTGCAGCTGCTCGCGCTCACCGTGGCCCACCCCGACCGCCCGTGGACGGCCATCACGATCGGCCGCGGTGGCGGGTCGGTCGCGCGGTCGCTGCTCGGCCCCGTCGATCCCCCGCTCGCGCGGACGACGCTGGCCGACCTCGTCGAGCTGCACCGGGCCGGCCTGCGTGAACCGCTGCCGCTGCCGATCGAGACGTCCCACGCGTACGCGGAGATCCGGCACCGGGACCGTCCGGTCGGGCTGGCGACGGCCCGGGCGCGCACCACGTGGGCCGACGGCGACCTGGGCGACTGGGCCAACCGCGCGACCGCGTTCGTGCACGGCGACCGCGCCCCGTTCGACGTGCTGCTGCGCGGTGCGGGTGCGGGTGGGGAGCCGACCCGGTTCGGCACGCTCGCCATGCGGTTGTGGGCACCACTGCTGGACCACGAGCGGAGGGACGTCCGATGAACGACCTGCTGTCGGCCGAGACGTTCGCCGTGGACGGCCCGCTGCCCGAGGGAACCGTCGTCCTGGAGGCCAGCGCCGGGACCGGCAAGACGTACACGATCGCGGCGCTGGCGACCCGCTACGTCGCCGAGGGCGTGGCCGGGCTGGACCGGCTGATGCTGGTCACGTTCGGCCGGGACGCGACGCAGGAGCTGCGCGAACGCGTCCGGGAACGGCTGTCCGGCACCGAGAGGGCACTGGCCGCGGTGCTGGCGGCGGGTGGGGACCTGGCCGCGGCGCCGGATCCCGCCGATCCGGTCGTGGCGTTGCTGTCGCGCGGCGACCTCGACGAGGTGGCCCTGCGCCGGGAGCGCCTGGCCGCGGCCGCCGCCGGGTTCGACGCGGCGACGATCGCGACCACGCACCAGTTCTGCCAGCAGATGCTCGCCGGGCTCGGGGTCGCCGGGGACAACGACCCGGACGCGGAGTTCGTCGAGCAGATCGACGATGTCGTCACCGAGGTCGTCGACGACTTCTACCTGCGCAAGTACGCCGCGAAAGGGGCGGGACGGCCCCTGTTCAGCCGCGACGACGCCGTGGCGCTGGCCCGCGCCGCCGTCGCCGACCCGCAGGCCGAGCTGGAGCCGTCCGGTGCCGACCCCGGTTCCGCGGCGGCCACCCGGTACTCGTTCGCGTCCGCCGTGCGCACCGAGGTGGATGCCCGCAAGCGCCGGCTGCGCCTCTACAGCTACGACGACATGCTGACCCGCCTCGCGCGGGCGCTGCGCGACCCGCTGCGGGGGCCGGCGGCCCGGGAGCGGCTGCGGTCCCGCTTCTCGGTCGTGCTCGTCGACGAGTTCCAGGACACCGACCCGCTGCAGTGGGAGATCCTGGAGCTGGCGTTCCACCACGCCCCCGGCACGACCCTGGTGCTGATCGGCGACCCGAAGCAGGCGATCTACGCGTTCCGCGGCGCCGACGTGCAGAGCTACCTGCAGGCGGCGCACCAGGCCGACCGTATGGCCACATTGGACACGAACCGGCGCAGCGACTCCGCGCTGCTCGACGCGCTCGAGGCGGTGCTCGGGCAGGCCGCGCTCGGTCACCAGGACATCCTGGTGCTGCCCGTGAAGGCCCACCACGCCGAACGGCGGCTCGCCGGGGCCCCGTCGGACGACCCGGTCCGGTTGCGCGTCGTGGACCGGGACCGGATCGGCGCCGACGACGGCGGACTCGCGAAGGTGGCGCAGGCGCGGCCGGTGGTGGCGCGTGACGCGGCGGCCGACCTGTCGGAGCTGCTCGCCTCCGGCGCGACGTGGGACGGCAAGCCCTTGCGCCCCGGGCAGATCGCCGTCCTCGTGCGGACGAACGCGCAGGGCGTGCAGATCCGGGACGCGTGCACTGGGGCCGGGGTGCCTGCCGTGCTCGGTGGCACGGCCAGCGTGTTCGCCACCGCGGCCGCGACCGACTGGCTGACGCTGCTCGAGGCCGTCGAGCTGCCGCACCTGTCGCTGCGTCTGCGGTCCGCCGCGCTGACCCGCTTCGTCGGGCTCACCGTCGCCGAGCTGTGCGGCCCGGACGCCGACCGTCTGGTCGACGAGCTCGGCGCGGACCTGCGGGCCTGGCACACGATCCTCGCCGAGCGGGGCGTCGCGGCGATGCTGGAGGCGGTGTTCGCCCGCCGCCACCCCGCCGAGCAGCTGCTGCACCGCCCGGACGGCGAGCGGGACCTGACCGACCTGCGCCACGTCGGCCAGGTGCTGCACTCCGCGGCGCTGGAGCGGCGCCTCGGCCCGACCGCGCTGACGGAGTGGCTGCGGCACCGGATCGGCGAGGCGGCCCGGGACACGTCGGCCGAACGGAGCCGCCGGCTGGAGTCGGACGCGGACGCCGTCCAGATCGTCACCGTGCACCGCTCCAAAGGCCTCGAGTTCCCGGTCGTGTACCTGCCGTTCGCGTGGGACCGGTGGGTGAACGAGAAGCCGGCCACGCTGCTCTACCACGAGACCGTCGCCGGCCGTCCGGTCCGCAAGCTCGACATCGGCGCACAGCGCGACGAGGAGCACACGAAGCGCCACCTCGAGGAGGAGTCCGGCGAGGACCTGCGCCTGCTGTACGTGGCGCTCACCCGCGCCTGCAGCCAGGTCGTCACGTGGTGGGCGCCGACGACGACCACGAAGGCCTCCGCGCTGCACCGGATGCTCGTGGGCCGGCCCGAGCCGGGTCACGGTCCGCCCGCCGCCGTCAAGGTACCGGGCGATGCCGTTGCACTGCAGCTGTTCCGCGAGCGTCTCGCCCCCGCCGGGGTGTCGGTGGAGACGCTGTCCGACCGGGATCCGGTGCCACCGGTGACGGCCGGGGAGCGCGACGAGCCGCAGGTCGCGGAGTTCCGCCGGGAGCTGGACACGGCGTGGCGGCGGACGTCGTACACGGCGCTGACCGCCCGGGCCCACGCCGCGCACCGCGCCGTCGACGCCCTCGACACGGCCGACGACGAGCCGGAGGCCACCACCGCACCCGGCGTGCTCAGCGAGCCGGAGCAGGAGGGAACGGTCGACGAGCCGGACACCGGGCCTGGTTCCGGCCCGGTCGCCGTGGGCGCGGCGTCCATGCCGTCCCCGATGGCCGACCTGCCGCTGGGGGCCGACTTCGGCACGCTCGTGCACGCCGTGCTGGAGAACGTCGACACGAGGACGGCGTCCGGCGGGGACGCCGCCCTGCGCGCCGAGCTCGTCGACCGGATCACCGAGGAGCTGGGCCGCCAGCCGTCGGCCGTCGAACCGTCGGAGCTGGCCGACGCTCTGGTCCCGGTGCTGCGCACGCCGCTCGGGTCACTCACCTCCGGGCGGGCACTGGCCGACGTCGTCCCGCGCGACCGGCTGTCCGAGCTGGAGTTCGAGCTGCCCCTGGCCGGTGGGGACACGCCGTCCGGTGAGCTGACGCTGGCCGCCGTGGGAGCCGCCGTCGCGAGGCGTCTCGGTCCGGACGACGTGCTGCACGGCTACGCCGACGCGCTCGACTCCCCCGACCTCGCGGGCCAGCCGCTGCGCGGCTACCTGACCGGCAGCATCGACTCGGTTCTGCGGGTCGACGGGCGCTTCGTCGTCGTCGACTACAAGACGAACTGGCTCGGCCCGCAGGGACCGAGCGGGCGGGTCCCGCTGGTGGCGGCGCACTACACCGCGTCGGCGATGCGGGCCGCGATGGTGGACGCGCACTACCCGTTGCAGGCCCTGCTCTACGCCGTCGCGCTGCACCGCTACCTGCGGTGGCGGGTGCCCGGCTACGCACCGGAGACGCACCTCGGCGGCGTCGGGTACCTGTTCCTGCGCGGCATGTGCGGTCCGGCCACCCCGCTCACCGGCGAGGGCGAGCTCTCCGCGCCCTGCGGGGTGTTCGCCTGGCGCCCGCCCGCCGCGCTCGTGTCCGACCTGTCCGACCTGCTGGACGGAGTCCCCGCGTGACCGCCACCGACGCTCCCGCCACGACACCATCGCGGCCGGAGCGCGACCCGTACGGCCCCCGTGTCGCCCGCACCGCGACCGGGGTGCTCGCGCTGTTCAACGAGGCCGAGGTGCTCGCACCCGGCGACGTGCACGTGGCCCGGCGGCTGGCCCGGCTCGGCGGGCGCGGTGACCCGACCGGCCTGCCGCCCGGTGGATCCGCCGAGCCGGAGTCGGTCGTGCTCGCCGCGGCGCTCGCCGTACGCGCGATCCGCAGCGGCTCGGTCTGCGTCGACCTGACCGAGGTGCGCGAGACCGCCGCTCCCGAGGGCGAGGTCGTCGTCGACGTGTCGACGCTGCCGTGGCCGGAGCCCGCCGCGTGGCGAGCGGAGTGCGCCGCCAGCCCGCTCGTCGCCGACGGCGAGCACGCCCCGCCCGGGTGCCCGCTGCGGCTGGTCGGGAACCTGCTCTACCTGGAGCGGTACTGGCAGGAGGAGGAGCTGGTCCGCACCCAGTTCCAGCAACGCTCCGGCCCGGTCACCGCCGTCGACCCGCAGCGGCTGCGGGCGGCACTGGACCGCCTGCTCGGAGAACCCGGTGCGGAGCGCCAGCGGCTGGCCGCCGCCGTCGCCGCGCTACGTCCGGTCAGCGTCGTCGCGGGCGGGCCGGGCACCGGGAAGACGACCACGGTGGCACGGCTGCTGGCCGTGTTGCACTACCTGCACGGCGCCGTCCCGGGCAGGCCGCCACTGCGGGTCGCGCTCGCCGCGCCGACCGGGAAGGCCGCCGCGCGCCTGACGCAGTCGGTCACCCACGCCGTCGGCACCATGCCCGAGGCGGACCGGGGCGCGGTCGCCGGCACGTCGGCGTCGACGCTGCACCGGCTGCTCGGAGCCAGGGGAACGACCGGCCGCTTCCGCCACCATCGCGGCAACCGGCTCCCGCACGACGTCGTCGTGGTCGACGAGACGTCGATGGTCTCGCTGACGATGATGGCGCGCCTGCTCGACGCCGTCCGGCCGGACGCCCGCCTCGTCCTCGTCGGCGATCCCGACCAGCTGGCGTCCGTCGAGGCGGGCGCCGTGCTCGGCGATCTGGCTCTGGCACGAGGTCCGGAGGAACCCGAACTGCAGGACGCGCTGGTGGCGTGCGGGGCGTTCCGCGCGGACCGGCGCCCGCTCGGATCCGGCGCGGAGCAGGCCGCCGCGGGACCCGGCGAACCGTGTCCGCCGCAGAGAGTGGAGCACGGGGTCGTGAGGCTGACCCGCAACTGGCGGTTCGAGGGCACGATCGCCGCGTTCGCCGCCGCCGTGCAGGGCGACGACGCCGACCGGGCCGTGGAGCTGCTGCGATCGGGCTCTGCCGAGCTGTCGTTCGTCGAGGCCGATCCGGAGACGGTCGGTGCGGAGGGGCTCGCGACGCTGCGCGCCGAGGTCGTCCGGGCCGGCGGCGACCTGATCGGCGCGGCGTCCGAGGGAAACGCCGAGCAGTCGCTGCGGGTGCTCGACGAGCACCGGTTGCTGTGCGGGCACCGCCGCGGTCCCCACGGCGTCGCGCGCTGGACCGGCGAGGTCGAGCGCTGGCTCGCCGCCGCCCGGCCCGGCTTCGACGCCGAGGCCCCCTGGTACCCCGGCCGACCCCTGCTCGTCACCGAGAACGACTACGACCTCGACCTGTTCAACGGCGACACCGGCGTCGTCGTCCGGACCCCGGACGGCCGCCGCGCGGTGTTCTCCCGCGACGGCGTCCCGACCGGGTACGAGCCGGCCCGCCTCGGCGCGGTCGGGACGGTCTGGGCGATGACCGTGCACCGCAGCCAGGGCAGCCAGTTCAACGCGGTGACGGTCGTGCTGCCGCCGCCCGACTCGCCCGTGATGACGCGCGAACTTCTCTACACCGCCGTCACCCGCGCCCGGAAACGCGTCCGGCTGCTCGGCACGGAGGAGGCGGTCCGGGCGGCGATCGCCCGTCCGGCGGGGCGGGCGAGCGGGCTGCGGGAGCGCCTCGCCGTCCGGTGATCAGGCCGGGGTGACGAGGCGTCGTCTCGCCCGGCGGTTGGCCAGGAACGCGACCACCGCGATGAGCCCGATACTGATCCACGACGCGTAGGAGTCGATCACCAGCACGACGTCCACGGCGCTCTGCCCCATGCCGTACCCGAGCCCGGCGACGATCCCCGTCATGAGCAGCGCCCCGAGCAGGTCGAACAGCAGGAACGTCGCGATCCCGACCCGGCTGAGCCCGGCGAGCGCGAACAGCGCACCGGCCGGCATGCCGGGCAGCGCTGCGCCGACCAGCACCGCACGCAGCACCCACGGCGGCCAGGCCCGGACCCGCGCGACGAACCGCTGGGCCCGCTCCCCCGGCGCGAACATCGCGACCACCCGCTCGCCCCACCGCCGTCCGGCCAGCCAGAACAGCCAGTCGAACTTGGCCATCCCGACCACGCCAGCGAGGACGACCAGCCACAGCGAGGTCTCGCCGATCCGGGCGAACGCCGCGCCCGCCCCGATCGCGGACAGGCCGCCGGTCACGAACTCCACCAGAACCGGGTGCGAGGCGAGAAGCAGCGGACGCAGAGGCAACGTCGCGATCGCGAACACGATGACGCCGACGATCAGCCAGAGAAGGACCGTGTCGCCACGACGGGCCGGCCCGTCCCACGGCAGCGCGTCCCGCCACGTCCCGGTGGCCGCGCGGGGCCCGGCCGGCGCGGCGGCCTCCCGGTCACCGGTGGTCGCGTCGTCCATCAGTCTTCCCTCCCGAGACGGGCACGCCGCCGACCGTAGGCAGCCGACGGAGCCGGTGGGGCCGTCTCCGGGGGAACCCCCGGAACTACTGGGCGTCCGACCAGAAACCGGGGCCTACTAGGGTCCGGCGGGGGTTCGGGTCGTCGACAACGACGGGAGGTGCCATGGCTCCGGTGACCAGTGCCGGTCTGCTGCTGCACCGGCGCGGCGAGTTCGGTGTCGAGGTGTTGCTCGGGCACATGGGCGGGCCGTTCTGGGCGCGCAAGGACGAGGCGGCCTGGTCCATCCCGAAGGGCGAGCACGGCCCCGACGAGCAGCCGCTGGACGCCGCGCGGCGCGAGTTCACCGAGGAGATCGGCGCTCCGCCGCCGGACGGCGAGGCCGTCGACCTGGGCACGGTGCGGCAGTCCCGCAAGATCGTCGCCGCGTTCGCTCTGGACGGCGCCGGGTTCACCGGCGCCGAGGCCGTCGCGGACCGCACCGACGACGGCAGCTGGGTGGAGATCGAGTGGCCTCCGAGGTCGGGCCGGACGCTGCGCTTCCCGGAGATCGACCGAGCCGAGTGGTTCGACCTGGACACCGCGCGTCAGAAGATCGTCAAGGGTCAGCTGCCGCTGCTGGACCGGCTCCTCGACACCGTCGGCATCGGTTGATCCGCCGGATCGCGGGTACCCGACGGGCATGGCGAGCAGCATCAAGGACGAGAAGACCTACGAGGCCCTGCGCGACGAGGGCGCGTCGAAGGAGAAGGCGGCGCGGATCGCGAACGCGTCGGCCAACGAGGGGCGCTCGACGGTCGGCAAGCGCGGTGGCGAGGCGGGCACCTACGAGGACATGACCAAGGAGCAGCTCTACGAGCAGGCCAAGAAGGTCGGCATCGACGGCCGTTCGGACATGACCAAGGAAGAGCTGATCGAGGCCCTGCGCGACCACTGAACGTCGGAGCCCGGGACACTGGGAGGCGTGAGACGCCACGACCGCGACGCCGGCGGCGACGCCGAGGTCCTGGAGCGCAAGGCCGCGCTGCGCGACGAGGTCTGGACGGCCCTGACCGAGGCGAAGGTGGCGCGCTTCCCCGGCGCCCGGAACCGGATCTCCAACTTCACCGGCGCCGAGGCCGCCGCCCGTCGTCTGCGTGAGACCGACGCATGGGGAGCCGCGCGGACCGTGAAATCCAATCCGGACTCCGCGCAGCTCCCGGTCCGGCAGTACGCCCTGGAGGACGGCAAGACCGTCTACATGGCCGTGCCGAAGCTGGCCGAGCAGGACCCGTTCTTCCTCCTCGACCCGGACCACCTCGCGGACCCGCCGCGCAAGGCCGTGTCGATCAAGAATGCCACCCGGTCGGCACGGAGGGTGGCGGTGGACGAGCTCGAGCCGGTCGGCCTCGTCGTGACCGGGTGCGTCGCCGTCGGCGAGGACGGGGCGCGCCTCGGCAAGGGCGGCGGGTTCGCCGACCTGGAGTTCGCGCTGGCCCGCGAGGCGGGACTGATCGGCGACGACACGCTCGTCGTCACGACCGTGCACGAGCTCCAGGTGCGTGCGGCGGGCGAGATTCCGTGGGCGTCGCACGACGCGCCCGTCGACCTCGTGGTGACGCCGGACCGGATCGTCGACTGCCGCGAGCACCGGCGGGAGCGCCCGTCCGGCGGCATCGTCTGGGAGTCGCTGACCGACGAGAAGATCGCGTCGATCCCGTTGTTGCGCAAGCTGTCCGAGGAGGTTCGTAGATGACCCGGATCGTGACGGAACTCGGTGACATCACGGAGGCCCGGGTGGACGCCGTGGTGAACGCCGCGAACTCGTCGCTGCTCGGCGGCGGTGGCGTCGACGGCGCCATCCACCGACGCGGCGGACCATCGATCCTGGCGGCGTGTCAGGAGCTGCGCGACGGCGACTACCGGGACGGGTTGCCGACCGGGCAGGCCGTCGCCACCACCGCGGGCGATCTCCCGGCCCGTTGGGTGATCCACACCGTCGGTCCGGTGTACGCGACGTCGGAGGACCGGTCGGACCTGCTGGCCTCGGCCTACCGCGAGTCGCTGCGCGTCGCCGACGAGCTCGGCGCCCGCACCGTCGCGTTCCCCGCCGTCTCGGCCGGGATCTACGGCTGGCCGGTCCCGGACGCCGCACGGATCGCCGTCACCACCGTCCGCGACGCGGGCGCGCAGGTCGAGGAGGCGCGTTTCGTCCTGTTCAGCGACGACGTGCTGCACGCCTTCCGGGACGCCGCCGGCGCCTGACCTGGCGCCTGCCCCACCGCACCGCATCCCGCCGCACCGCATCCCGCCGCACCGCATCCCGCCGCACCGCATCCCGCCGCACCGCATCCCGCCGCACCGCATCCCGCCGCACCGCATCCCTCGTCGGCGCGCCGCACCCCTCCTCGGCGTGCCGCACCCGTTGCAGCCGGTGCGGCACGCCGACGCGGGGTGCGCGAGCTGACCGGATCGGCCCGGTAGCGGCCCGTGCGGCCGTGTCGGGCACGATCACCGCGCCGTGTCCGTGATCGACGCCGAGGAGAACGCATGATCGAGATCAACGGGACGAGCCCGACCGTGCACGAGCGGGCGTGGGTCGCCCCGGGCGCGGTGCTCAGCGGTGCCGTGACGATCGAAGAGGACGCGAGCGTCTGGTACACCTGCGTGCTCCGGGCCGACATGGAGCCGATCACGATCGGCGCGCGGTCGAACGTGCAGGACGGCACGGTCGTGCACACCGACCCCGGCTTCCCCGTGTCGATCGGCGACGGCGTGACGATCGGGCACCGCGCCGTCGTGCACGGGTGCACGATCGGCGACGACGTGCTCATCGGCATGGGCGCCGTGGTCATGAACGGCTGCACGATCGGCGCCGGGTCGCTGGTCGCGGCCGGCGCCGTGCTCACCCAGGGCCTGCAGGTCCCGCCCGGGTCGCTCGTCGCGGGCGTGCCGGGCAAGGTCCGCCGGGAGATCTCCGACGACGAGCGCACGATGCTCGACGTGTCCTCCGCGGCCTACGTCCACTACAAGGGCCTGCACGACGACGCCACCCGCTGATCAGCGCATACGGAGCATCCCGGCCGCCGGTGGCCCGACTCCGCCGGAGTGGCCGATCACGTGCTGACGGCGAGCTGCGGCGCGCCGGGTGACGACGTGCGGGAGCGACGTCAGGCGGCCGGGCCGGGCGGGACCGAGCGCCGGGTTCGGGCGAGCAGCACAGCGACCAGGGCGAACACGACGACGTCGCCGACGATCCACACGCCCCATCCGGCGAGGTCGAGCCACCAGTCGGCGGGGTCGAGCATCGCGACCACCGTGACGGCGAGCCCCGCGACGAACGCCGCCACGGCCCCCAGCGCCCCGACGGTCCGGGGCACATCGGACCGTCGCGCCCCGGGGTCGGTCAGCGCGACGCCGACGAGCACGAGCGTCACGACGCCCCCGACCACCACGAGCATCCCGAGGTTCGCCCACGGCGCCAGCACGTCCGTCATCGGGACATCCTGGACCTTCCGGGCACGGTGGGCCAGCCCTCATCAGGTGGGCCGGCGACAGGGAGACCCGGCACACAGCGTCCGGACCGGCGGGGCTCCCACCAGCGCTGTCTCCGCGATGTCCGCCGCATGAGCAGGGTCACGGGCCCGGACGGCATCGACGAGTTCTGCCGTCGGTTGGACAGAGTAATGACTGTGAACAGCGAAATGGCCACGATCGACCGACTGTCGCCCCGGAACGGTGCCCTGCGGGCCGGGCTCGGGCTCAGCGAGCTCACCGTCGACGAGCTCCGGCGTTCCTCCACCCGGCTCGGCGAGACGGTCGGCGACGCGGAGCTGGAGTCGGCCCTGACCGGCGGCCGCGAACTCGACGACGACCAGTACGACGTCGTCGCGCAGGCGATCAACGAGCGGCTGGTCGAGATCGGGTTGACGCCGATGATCCCGCGGGCCGACGAGATCTGAGACGACCCGCGGGCCGGCTCACCCGCCGATCCGGCTCCGCAGGACGGCCACGCCCGGCCCGTCGACCCGTTCCAGCGCGGCCGGACGCCCGCACACGGCGACGAGCACGTCGAGCCCGCGCCCGCGGATCTCGGCACCGTCGCCGTGAACGAACCCCGCGTCGTCGGCGACCAGGCGCAGCCCGTCGAGCCACCCCCGACGCACGAACCCGATCGCACGCCCACCCGTCACGAACCCCAGGCTGATCCGCACGTCGGCGGGGTCGGGCTCGAACGGCAGGCCGAGCGGGAACGCGATATCCGCGCCGTGCACGAACGCGTCGGTCAGCGGACCGTACGGCCCGACGACGGGCGGGGTGGCCCGGTTGGACGCCCGCTCGCGCAGCAGTGTGAGCAGCTCGGCCCTCGGACGGCGCGCCATCCGGGTGGCGAGCAGCGTGTTCGCACGGTGCGCGTTGCCGCGGGAGCGCAGCACCGCGCCGAGGAACTCGCCCATCGCGGGCGACGACGCGGCGGCCACGTGCCCGGCGACGGTGCGGCAGTCCCACCCGTCGCACAGGCTCGGCATGGCGAGCTGCTCCTCGCTGAGGCCGCCGACCAGCTCGGCGAACGCGCGACGGTTCCGCTCGACGGCGGCGAACACCTGATCGGTCACGGGCGGAGCCTGCCCACGCGCCGGAACCGTGTCCAGGCGACATGCTGGCGGTGTGACCGACCGCGTCCCACAGCTGCGCCAGACCGTGATCGACACGACCGACACCCGGGCACTGGCCGAGTTCTACCGGCAGTTCCTCGGCTACCACTACCGTCCCGGCGACGAGCCGCCCGCACCCGGCGGGCCGGACCCGCAGGCAGGCTGGCTCGTGCTGCACACGCCCGGCGGCGCGTCCGTACTGGCGTTCCAGCGGGTCGAGGAGCTGCCCGAGGTGACGTGGCCGGACGGCGCGCACCCGCAGATGCTGCACCTGGACCTGACCGTCCCGGACGTCGACGAGCTGGAGCACCAGCGCGAGCGGGCGCTGTCCCTCGGCGCCTGGCAGCTGCTCGACCGCACCGACGACCCGGACGAGCCGCTGTACGTGTTCGCGGACCCCTCGGGCCACCCGTTCTGCGTGTTCGTGGGCTGACCCGGGTTCGCATCCCGACACGCGCTCAACGATGCTGGAACCGGCGCCCCACCCCACCACCACAGCGGAGGCCCCATGACGGTCGGCCTGATGGTCACCTGCCTCAACGACGCGTTGTTCCCGGACACCGGCAAGGCCGTCGTGCGGCTGCTGCGCCGTCTCGGCGTCGAGGTCGCGTTCCCGGCCGCACAGACGTGCTGCGGTCAGCCGATGGTCAACACCGGGTATCTCGACGAGGCGGTTCCGTTGCTGCGCAACCACCTCGACGCGTTCGCCGGGTGTGAGGCGATCGTCGCGCCGTCCGGCTCGTGCGCCGGGTCGGTCCGCCATCAGCACCGGCTCGTGGCCGAGCGGGCGAACGACCCGGGCCTGGTCCGCGCCGTCGAGGCGGCCCCGCCCGTGTACGAGCTGACCGAGTACCTCGTCGACGTGCTGGGCGTGACCGACGTCGGCGCCTACTTCCCGCACCGCGTCACGTACCACCCGACGTGCCACTCGCTGCGGATGCTCGGCGTCGGCGACCGCCCGACCCGGCTGCTGAAGGCGGTGCGCGGGCTGCGGCTCGAGGAGCTGCCCGGCGCGGCGGAGTGCTGCGGGTTCGGTGGGACGTTCGCCGTGAAGAACTCGGAAACCAGTATCGCGATGGGCAACGACAAAGCCCGGCACGTCCGCGGGACCGGCGCCGAGGTCCTCGTCGCCGGCGACAACTCGTGTCTCATGCACATCGGCGGCCTGCTGTCCCGGCAGCGGTCCGGGGTGCGGGTCATGCACCTGGCCGAGGTGCTGGCCCGGACCGAGCCGATCGTCTCCGGCTCCGAGCGGGCCGCCGACGACCGCTCGGCGGGTAGCGCACCGACGGTGACCCGGTGAGCGCCACGTTCGTCGGGATGCCGGCGTTCCCGACGGCGGCGAAGGCCGCGCTGTCGGACACCCAGCTGCGTCGCAACCTCGCCCACGCGACCGGCACGATCCGGGCCAAGCGCGCCGCCGTCGTCGGAGAGGTCGACGACTGGGAGGAGCTCCGGCTCGCCGGCGAGGCGATCAAGGACCGTGTGCTGCGGCACCTGCCGCACTATCTCGAACAGCTCGAGGAGTCGCTGACGGCGGCCGGCGCGACCGTGCACTGGGCGCGCGACGCGGACGAGGCGAACCGGATCGTCGTCGACATCGCGAAGCGCCACGAGGCCGACGAGGTCGTCAAGGTCAAGTCGATGGCGACCCAGGAGATCGGCCTGAACGAGGCGCTGGAGGCCGCGGGCGTCCACGCCTGGGAGACCGACCTCGCCGAGCTGATCGTCCAGCTCGGCGACGACCTGCCGTCGCACATCCTCGTCCCGGCGATCCACCGCAACCGCGCGGAGATCCGGGAGATCTTCCTGCGCGAGATGGGCAACGCGGGACGCGCGGCGCCGCCGGACCTGACTGACGTGCCGCGGGAGCTGGCCGCCGCGGCGCGGGCGCACCTGCGGGAGAAGTTCCTGCGCGCCAGGGTCGCCGTGTCGGGCGCGAACTTCGCCGTCGCCGAGACCGGCACCCTGACCGTCGTCGAGTCCGAGGGCAACGGCCGGATGTGCCTGACGCTGCCCGAGGTGCTGGTCAGCGTCGTCGGCGTGGAGAAGGTCCTCCCGACGTGGGCCGACCTCGAGGTGTTCCTGCAGCTGCTCCCCCGGTCCTCGACCGGCGAGCGGATGAACCCGTACACCTCCACCTGGACCGGCGTGACGCCGGGCGACGGGCCGCAGGAGGTGCACGTCGTCCTGCTGGACAACGGCCGCACCGACGCGCTGGCCGACACGGTCGGGCGGCAGTCGTTGCGCTGCATCCGGTGCTCGGCCTGCCTGAACGTCTGCCCGGTCTACGAGCGCACCGGCGGGCACGCCTACGGCTCCGTCTACCCCGGACCGATCGGTGCGATCCTGACCCCGCTGCTGCGCGGCGTCGGGCACGACGAGCAGACCGACTCGTTGCCCTACGCGTCCAGCCTGTGCGGCGCGTGCTTCGAGGTCTGTCCTGTTCGGATCGACATCCCGGAGGTGCTGGTCCACCTGCGCGGCAAGGTGGTCGACGCGCACAAGGAGGGCTCGACGCTGCCGTCGGTGCAGGACATGGCGATGCGGGCGGCGTCGTGGACGCTGTCGTCGTCCGGGCGCACCGGCGCCGCGGAGAAGGTGGCCGGACTCGGGGCCAAGATCGCCGGACGGCTGGCGCACGCGGCCCCCGGCGGCGCGCCCGTGCTGGGTGCGCTGCCCGGACCGGCGTCCGGGTGGACGAACGCGCGCGACGTGCCGGTGCCGGCGACCGAGTCGTTCCGGGCCTGGTGGGAGCGCACGGACGGCGGACGGACGGAGGCGGAGTGACTGCGCGCGAGGAGATCCTGGCGAAGGCCCGCCGGGCGTTGGTCGACGTCCCGGACTCGGCGCCCGAAGCCGATGTGCCGTACGTGCGACCGCAACCGTCGACCGCCCCTGCGACGCCGGAACAGGTCGAGCAGTTCGCCGAACGGGTCGCGGACTACCGGGCCGTGGTGGAGCGGGTCGCGCCGGACGCCGTGGCCGACCGCCTCCGCGCGGCGGTCGAGGGCGCCCGGCGGATCGTCGTCCCGCCCGGATTCCCGGCGTATCTCGTGCCGGACGGCGTCGAGACCGTCCACGACGGACCGGACGTCGACGTCGCCGAGCTCGACCGCTGTGACGGCGTCGTCTCGACGGCCGCGCTCGGCATCGCGACGACCGGCACGATCGTCCTCGATCACGGTGCGGGACAGGGCCGCCGGGCCGCGACGCTGGTGCCGGACCTGCACGTGTGCGTCGTGCGGGCCGACCAGGTCGTCGCCGGCGTCCCCGAAGCCGTGTCCACACTGGACGCCTCCCGCCCGCAGACGTGGATCAGCGGCCCGAGCGCGACCAGCGACATCGAGCTGGACCGCGTCGAGGGCGTGCACGGTCCGCGGACGCTGCACGTGCTGCTGGTCGGGTAGCCGTGGGCCGGCTGCCACAGGAGTTCGACGACGTCCCGTTCTCCGCTCTCGAACCCGGACGGGAGCTGCGCACGACCTACCACCTGAGCGCCGAGCTCGTCGCGGAGTACGACCGACTGGTGGGTGCCGAACGTCCGTCGGAGACGGTGCGCCCCTGGGTGTTCAGCACGTTCCGGCCGATGTTCGCCGGCCTCGGCGGCCGGATGGAGCAGGGGTCGATCCACACCCGGGAGCGGGTCGTCGTGCACGGGTCGGTCCCGGTCGGCGCCGTCCTCGACGTCGTCGTCCGCGTCACCGGCGCGACCGAGCGCAACGGGCGTCGGCACGTCGACCTCGAGATCGCGTACGCCCACGACGGCACCCCGGTCTGCACGACCAGCGGCACCTACCTGTGGGGCGAGGCGACCCGATGAAGCGCGTGTTCACCCAGGACGACGTCGACGCGTTCGGACGGCTCAGCGGCGGCACCGGGCACATCCACACCGACCCGGAGTTCGCGGCCGCGACCCGCTTCGGCCGCCCGCTCGTACAGGGCCTCTACCTGCTCGCCGTCGTCGAACGGGCGCTCGACGAGGTCACCACGGACTGGGCCGACCTGCGGGTCCGCTTCGTCGCGCCGGTCCGGGTGGGCGACGCGTTCGAGGTCACCGTCGTCGACGGCGACGACGGAACGCTGCAGGTCACGGGCTCGACACACGAGACAGCGCTCGTCGGGACGGCCATCCGCGGAACGTGAGCATTGCTGATAGCTCTGACTACGATCTAATCTCGATGGCATGCCCACCACCACCGCGACCGCGCAGGAGCTGTTCGCGGTCGTGACCGGACTGCGCCGGGTCGTGCGCAGGCGGTTGCGCGATCGGGTCCCGGGTCCGCGGCTGCGGGGCGCCCAGCTGGAGTTGCTGCAGGCCGTGGAGGCCGAGCCCGGGATCGGGGTCGCCGCCGCCGCGGACGCGCTGCACCTCGCGCAGAACTCGGTGTCCACACTGGTCAACCAGCTCGTCGCGGAGGATCTACTGGAACGCGGGCGCGACCCGTCGGACCGGCGGGCGGTGCGGCTGCGGCTCACCGAGGCCGCCGAGCAACGGCTGCGCGACTGGCGTGAGGCCCGCGGCCGGCTCGTCGACGACGCGCTGGCCGGCCTGCCCGCCGCCGAGGCCGCGGCGATCACGGCGGCGCTGCCCGCGCTCGCCCACCTGTTGGAACGGATCGAGGAGGGCACATGATCGACGAGCCCGCCGTCGCGTGCCGGGAGCTCCGGTACACGTTCGGCGACACCGTTGCCGTCGACGGCCTGGACCTGGAGGTCCGGCCCGGTGAGGTCTTCGGACTGCTCGGGCCGAACGGGGCAGGCAAGACGACGACGATCCGCATGATCACCACACTGCTGCCCGCCCCGCCGGGCGCGATCTCCGTGCTCGGGTACGACGTCGACCGCCGCCGCACCGCCGTCCGCCGCCTGATCGGCTATGTGCCGCAACAGCTCTCGGCCGACGGCACGCTGACCGGCCGGGAGAACGTCACGCTGTTCGCGCGGCTGTTCGACGTGCCGCGCCGCGACCGGTCCACCCAGGTCGAGACAGCGCTGGACGCGATGGACCTCACCGATGCGGCCGACCGCCCCGCCAAGACGTACTCCGGGGGCATGGTGCGCCGGCTCGAGCTGGCGTGTGCGCTGGTCAGCGCCCCGCGACTGCTGGTGCTCGACGAGCCGACGGTCGGCCTGGACCCGGTCGCCCGCGACGTCGTCTGGGAACGGATCTCCGCCATCCGCGCCACGACCGGGATGACCGTGCTGGTCACGACGCACGCCATGCAGGAGGCCGACGAGCACTGCGAGCGGATCGCGCTGATGCACCGCGGGCGGCTGCGCGCGCTGGGCACGCCGTTCGAGCTCAAGGCGGACGTCGGCGAGGACGCGACGCTCGACGACGTGTTCCGCCACCACACCGGCGACACGCTCGCCGACGACCAGCAGAAGGGGATGCGCGATGTCCGTGCCACTCGTCGCACCGCCGGCCGCCTCGGCTGACCGGGAGCCGGGCCCGCTCGCCCTGACCCGCACGGCGCTGTCCCGGATCGGGACGATGTGCCTGGTCGAGCTGCAGAAGCTCCGCCACGACCGCACCGAGCTGGTCACGCGCGCCGTGCAGCCTGCGCTGTGGCTGATCGTGTTCGGCCAGGTCTTCACCCGGATCCACGCGATCCCGACCGGCTCCACGCCGTACCTGGACTTCCTCGCACCGGGCATCCTCGCCCAGTCCGCGCTGTTCATCGCGATCTTCTACGGAATCCAGATCATCTGGGAGCGCGACGCGGGCGTGCTGTCCAAGCTGCTGGTCACGCCGACGCCCCGGATCGCGCTCGTCGCGTCGAAGGCGTTCGCGGCCGGGGTGCGGGCCGTGGCGCAGGCCGTCGTCGTGCTCCTGCTGGCGCTGTTGCTCGGGGTGGGGGTCACGGGGAACCCGCTGAAGTGGCTGGGCGTGATCGTCGCGCTGATGCTCGGGTCCGCGTTCTTCTGCTGCCTGTCGATCACGATCGCCGGGCTCGTGCTGTCCCGGGACCGGCTGATGGGCATCGGGCAGGCGATCACGATGCCGCTGTTCTTCGCCTCCAACGCGCTGTACCCGGTCGAGCTGATGCCGACGTGGCTGCAGTGGATCAACCACGTCAACCCGCTGTCCTACGAGGTGGACGCCCTGCGCGGCCTGATCGTCGGCACCGACGCGCGGCTCGCGCTGGACTTCGGCGTGCTCGTCGTCGCGGCCGCGCTGCTGATCGCCGTCGCGTCCGCGGTGCTGCCCCGCCTCGCGCGGGGATGACCGGGGCCCGCCGCCCGGCACTGCTGGTCGCGGGCTGCTTCTTCATGGAGTACCTCGACGTCACGATCGTCACGACGTCGGCCGCCCCGCTCGCGGCGTCGCTCGGCACGACGGCGGAGGCGGTCGGCCTGGTGATCTCCGCCTACCTGGTGGCCATGGCCGTGGCGCTGCCGGTGGGCGGGTGGCTGGCGGAGCGCTTCGGCTACCGGCGGGTGCTGCTCGCGGCGATCGCGGTGTTCACGCTGGCGTCGCTGGGCTGCGGGCTGAGCACGGCGTTCGGCGAGCTGGTCGCGTTCCGGGTCGCGCAGGGGGTCGGCGGCGCGCTGATGGTGCCGGTCGGGCGCCTGATGCTCGTCGACGGCGTCGCGAAGCGCGACGTCCCGCGGTTGATGGCGTCCGTGTTCTGGCCCGGCCTCGTGGCGCCGGTGATCGCCCCGCTGCTCGGCGCGCTGCTCACGACGTACGCGGGATGGCGGTGGATGTTCCTGATCAACGTCCCGCTGGGCGCCGTCGGGCTCGTCCTCGCGGTGCGGTGGATCCGGACGTCGGCCGGACGCCCCGTCGCGCCGCTGGACCGGACCGGGCTGGTGCTCACGGCCGTCGGGCTCTGCGGTGTCGTGTGGGCGTCGCATCTCGTGGTCGACGGCGGTGCGACGACGGCCGGGGTCACCGGTGTCGTGGGCCTCGCCGTGCTCGGGTGCGCGGTGCTGCACCTGCGACGGACCGCGCACCCGCTCGTCGACCTGTCCGTGCTGCGGGTGCGCTCGTTCCGGGCCACGGCGGCGGGCGGGGCGCTGTTCTGGATGGTCGTCTCGGCCGTGCCGTTCCTGTTGCCGCTGCAGTTCCAGGAGGTGTTCGGCTGGAGCGCCGTGACGGCGGGTGCGGTGGTGCTCGCCGTGTTCGCCGGGAACGTCGGCGTCCGGCCCGTCTCCACGGCGTTGATCGACCGGTTCGGCCTGCGGACGCTTCTGGTCGTGTCCGGCGTGGTGCTGGCGCTGACGCTCGTGGCCTGCGCGGTCTGGACGTCCGCGGTGCCGCTCGCCGCCGTCGTCGCGGTGTGCGTGGTCAGCGGCGCGGCCCGCTCGGTCGGGCTCACCGCGTACACGACGATGGCGTTCGCCGAGCTCACCGGCGCCGCCCTGCGCCACGCGAACACGCTGAACGCCGTCGTGCAGCAGACGGCGATGGGGCTCGGGGTGGCCGTCGCGGCGACGGCGCTGCAGGGCGGTTTCCGGATGGCGTTCGGGCTGCTCACGGCGCTGACGCTGCTGGCCGTCGTCGACGCGTGGCGGCTCGACCGCGGTGCGGGGGACGCCGTCCGGGCCTGATGGCGATGGGCGGTCCGGCACGGCCGCGCCGCCACGTCCGCCCTGTCACACGTCACGCATGACCGATCCGGGCACCGGTTCCTACCGAGGAGCAGGCACGCCGCCGGGAGCGCGGGTGGTTCCTGCTGCTCGGCGCGTTCCTCCTGATGGTCGCCGTGGCGGGCGCCGTGGTCGGCGCCCCCGCCGCGTACGTCACGTGGCTCGTCCGGCAGGTGCGACGATCGGCCGCCCGCCTCGACGACTGATCGCATGCGGGATGCTGGGCTACGTGCTCGTCCGCCGTGCCTACATCCCGCACCGGTCCCGGCCCGAGCGCCGGGACCGGTGGCCGTACACCGTCCCGTGCATCGCCGACCTCGTCGGACGCGGGCTGGAGTTTCCCGCGCCGGTCACGTTCCTCGTGGGCGAGAACGGATCCGGGAAGTCCACACTGGTCGAGGCCGTCGCCGAGGCGTTCAAGCTGGACCCCCACGGCGGGAAGGCAGGCAACCGCTACGCGCACGACGGCCCGCCACCGTCGCCGCTCGGCGAGGTCCTCGAGCTCGACGTCACCGACCGCGGCCGCCGCATGCGCAGCGGTCCGCGGTCCGCGCGCAAGGGCTTCTTCCTGCGGGCCGAGACGGCATTCGGCTTCTTCGAGGCCGTGCGCGGCGTCCCCGGCTTCTGGTCGGGCGACACCACGGCGATGAGCCACGGCGAGGGCTTTCTCACCGTGTTCGACCAGATGCTCGGCGGGCCCGGCCTCTATCTGTTCGACGAGCCGGAGTCGGCGCTGTCGTTCCAGTCCAGCCTGCAGCTCGTCGCCCTCATGCACGAGCTCGGACGCACCGGCGCGCAGGTCATCTGTGCGACGCACTCACCGATCCTGGCCTCGACACCCGGCGCGGCGATCGTCGAGGTCGGGGACCACGGCACCCGGCAGGCACGGTGGGAGGACCTCGACCTCGTCGCGCAGTGGCGCCGCTACCTCACCGACCCGGATCTCTACCTGCGGCACATGATCGGCTAGCCGCGCCGCAGGATCCGCACGACGACGGTCGCGACCTGCTCCGCGACGACGTCCGGCGGGTGCCGCGGCAGCACCACGTGGCTCACCGTCAGGCGGGTGGCCGTCTCGGCGGCGAGCGCGACGTCGGCCGGGTCGAGGTCCGGCCAGTGCCGGGCGAGGTTGACGACGGCGCGCTCCACCGCGGCGTCGACCATCGGCCCGGAGTCCGCCCCGAACAGCTCCGCCTCACCGGTCAGCAACGCCTTGACCAGCGGGTTCTCCCCCGCCTCCGACAGCGCGGCGCCGACCGTCGCCGACCACGCGGCGTACAGGTCGTCCGCGCCGACCAGCGCCGCCTCCATCCGGCTCAGGAACCCGTCGGTCGCGCGCAGCACGAGTGCGGACGCGACCCCGGCCCGGTCGCCGAACTCGCTGTAGAGCGTCTGGCGGCTGACCCCGGTGCGCGTCGCGAGCTCGCGCATGGACAGGGCACGCGGCCCGTCGGAGACGACCATCTGCTCGGCGACGTCGAGCGCCTCGGCACGCAGGTCCTCCCGCGCCCGCCGGGCCATCGACCGTCGCTCCGCCATTCCGACAATCTAGCGTCCGCCGTCAACTCCCTGGACACATCGGCGCAATATGTCTAACTTCGACGCCGTGACGGTCATGGAACGCGTGCGCCCCGGACGCCTCGTCGACGCGGCGCGGGAGCGCTGGTCGTCGGTGCTGCAGCTGCCCGTCCCCGCCCGGTGGGAGGCGGCGCTCATGGAGCGCGGCCTGCACGGTCGGGACCCCGGCCCGTTCTCCGCGGCGCCGGAGGGTCTGCGGCCGGTGCCCGGCGACTCCGGCCTGCGGGTGCTCGGCCATGCCCTGCCGTACGTGCGGTTCGGCAGCCGGTTCAACCGCGCCCGCACCGACCTGCTCGGGCAGGTCTGGTGGATGCGCGGGCCGACCGGGAACGCCGTCGTCGTCACCGGTCCGTCGGCGACGCGCGAGGTGCTGGCCAACCGGGACAAGGCGTTCTCCCAGGAGGGCTGGCGGTCCACGATCGACCGGTTCTTCCACCGTGGGCTGATGCTGCTCGACTTCGACGAGCACCGCATGCACCGGCGGATCATGCAGGAGGCGTTCACCGCCCCGCGGATCGAGAGCTACGTGGCGCGCACCGTGCCCGTCGTGCGCGAGACACTCCCGTCGTGGGAGGGCACGCTGCGGCTGTACCCGGCGTTGAAGGACCTCACGCTGGACGTCGCGCAGCAGGTGTTCATGGACGCGCGCAGCGGTCCGGAGGCGGCCGCGGTGAATCGCGCGTTCGTGGACTGCGTCAAGGCCGCGAACTCGTTCGTGCGCCGTCCGGTCCCGGGCAGCCGGTGGTGGAAGGGCCTGCGCGGCAGGGCCTTTCTGGAGCAGTGGTTCCGCGACGCGTTGCCGGCCAAGCGCGCGGGGGACGGCGACGACCTGTTCTCCGCCCTCTGCCACGCCGAGACCGACGACGGCGAGTCGTTCTCCGACGACGACGTCGTCAACCACATGATCTTCCTGATGATGGCCGCCCACGACACGTCGACGATCACGGTCTCGTCGGCGGCGTACCACCTGGCCCGGAACCCGGAGTGGCAGGAACGCTGCCGCGCCGAGTCCGACGCCCTCGATCGCACACGGGGTGACGCGGTACCGGACGTCGCGGCGCTGCGCTCGCTGACCAGCCTGGACCTGGTGATCAAGGAGGCGCTGCGGCTCGACGCACCGGTCCCGATCGTGATGCGCGGCGTCGTGCACGACACCGCGGTCGCCGGTTACCACGTCCCGGCCGGCTCCCGCGTCGTCGTCGCACCGGCCGTCAACCACTACGACCGGTCCTGCTGGACCGACCCCGACCGGTTCGACCCGGACCGCTTCGGGCCCGACCGGCGCGAGGACCGCTCGGACCGCGACGCCTGGATCCCGTTCGGCGGCGGCGTGCACAAGTGCATCGGGCTGCACTTCGGCACGCTCGAGGTCACGGCGATCCTGCACGAGATGCTGCGGCGCTACCGCTGGGACGTCGTGTCCGGTCACGAGCTGCGCTGGGACAACACGTCGCTGCCGGTCCCGGTCGGCGGCATGCCGGTGCGGCTGACCCGCAGGTGATCAGGTCGACCAGGTCAGCCCTCCGTCGATCTTGATCGTGGCGCCGGTGGTGAACGACGCCGTCGGCCCGGTCAGGTAGAGCACGGCTCCCACGACCTCGTCGGCCTCCCCGATGCGGCGCAACGGGACCTCCTCGGACTCGAACCGCTCGAGCATCTCCGGCGGCCACGCGTCGGCGATGTCGGTGCGGAACGGGCCGGGCATCACCGTGTTGACGCGGACGTGCGGCGCGTAGGCGTGCGCGAGCCCGACGGTCAGCGCGTTCAGCCCGGCCTTCGCCGTCGCGTAGGGCAGCTCGCGCGGGTTCGGTGCGACGGCGGCGATCGACGACACGTTCACGATCGACCCACCGCCGTTCGCGGCCATGTGTTCGCCACAGCGCGCGCCGAGCCGGAACGCCCCCTTGAGGTTGACCGCGATCACCTTGTCCCACAGCTCTTCGGTGATCTCGGTCAGCGACGGGTAGAGCGGCGACATGCCCGCGTTGTTGACCAGCACGTCGACCCGGCCGAAGTCCGCGAGCACCCGGTCGACGAGCGCGTCGCAGTCCGCCCAGCGGCCGACGTGGCAGCCGACACCGATCGCCTCGACGCCGTGCTCCTCGCGCAGCCGGGCGGCCAGCTCCTCGCACGCCTCGGCCTTCCGGCTCGCGACGACGACCCGGTCCCCCTGCGCGGCGAAGGCCCGGCACATCTCCCGGCCCATCCCGCGGCTGCCGCCGGTCACGACGACGACCCGGCTCACTTCTGGGGGCCCCACTCCCACTCCTCGTCCTCCCTGTCCAGGCGCTCCGTGCGCTCGTGCGCGATCTCCAGCGCGCGAGCCGCCGTCGCCTGGTCCGGGTAGGGGCCCATCCGGTCCTTCGCCGGACAGCCCTCGAGGGGCTCGACCCTCTCGTGCCTGAGACACCAGAACCATTGCTCGTCGCTCATGGGCGAAAGCCTGTCAGTTCGACGGCTCTGGCGCCTCCACCGGTATGTGCACATCGACAAGCACCGCCCGGTCCGCCGGATTCCGGGAACCGGACGACGAGATGGCAGGGTGGGGTCATGGCGCTGGTGCTCGGGGTCGACTCGTCGACGCAGTCCTGCAAGGTCGTCGTCCGGGACGCGGACTCGGGTGAGCTGGTCCGGTCCGGGCGGGCCTCGCACCCGGACGGGACGGAGATCGATCCGGAGCGCTGGTGGGAGGCGCTGCAGCAGGCGCTGGAGCAGGCCGGCGGCCTCGACGGCGTCGACGCGCTCGCCGTGGGCGGGCAGCAGCACGGGATGGTCTGCCTCGACTCCTCCGGCGCGGTCGTGCGGCCGGCGCTGCTGTGGAACGACACACGCTCGGCCGCGGCGGCCGCCGACCTCGTCGTCGAGCTGGGGGCCGAGCGGTGGGCGGAGCTGACCGGCTCGGTCCCGGTCGCCTCGATCACGGTCACGAAGCTGCGCTGGCTCGCCGAGCACGAGCCGGAGAACGCGGCGCGCACGGCCGCGGTGTGCCTGCCGCACGACTGGCTGACCTGGAAGCTGCGCGGTGCGCCCGGCCTGGACGCGCTGGTCACCGACCGCTCCGACGCGTCCGGCACCGGCTACTACGACGCCCGCACCGGCTCGTACCGCACCGGGCTGCTGCAGCGCGCGCTCGGCCGCGACGTGGCCCTCCCCCGCGTGCTGGGGCCGTCCGAGTCGGTCGACGGGCCGGACGGAGTGCGGGTCGGTCCCGGCGCCGGGGACAACGCGGCCGCGGGGCTGGGCGTCGACGCGGGTGACGAGGTCGTCGTCTCGCTCGGCACGTCCGGCACGGTGTTCGCCCGCTCCGAGGTCCAGGCCAAGGAC
Organism: Pseudonocardia endophytica; assembly: GCF_004339565.1. Classification (GTDB taxonomy): domain Bacteria; phylum Actinomycetota; class Actinomycetes; order Mycobacteriales; family Pseudonocardiaceae; genus Pseudonocardia; species Pseudonocardia endophytica. Next base: position 2,871,571 of record NZ_SMFZ01000002.1, on the reverse strand, counting down.
CCGACCGGGATCGTCGCCGGGTTCGCGGACGCGACCGGAGCGTTCCTGCCGCTGGTCTGCACGCTGAACGCGGCTCGGGTGCTGGACGCGGCGGCCCGGCTGCTCGGCTGCGACCTCGACGAGCTCAGCAGGCTCGCGCTGGCCGCGTCACCCGGTGCGGACGGCCTGACCGTCGTGCCGTACCTGGAGGGCGAGCGGACGCCGAACCTGCCGGACGCCACCGGCGCGCTGCACGGCATGACGCTCGCGAACACGACCCGGGAGAACCTGGCCCGCGCGGCCGTCGAGGGCATGCTGCTCGGACAGCGGGTCGGGGTGGAGGCGCTGGCCGAGCAGGGCGTGCGCGTCGAAGCGGTGCGGCTGGTCGGTGGGGCGGCCCGGTCGCGGGCCGTGCGGGAGATCGCGCCGACCGTGTTCGGGGTGCCGGTGACGGTCCCGGAGCCGGGCGAGTACGTCGCCGACGGGGCCGCGCGCCAGGCCGCCTGGGTGCTGAGGCGTGGGGACGCGCCGCCGTCGTGGAAGCCCGCGGCCCCGCCCGCCCGTTTCGAGGGCGTCGAGACCGACGGGCTGTGGGAGCGCTACCGCGAGGCCGCCGACCTGCACCTCACGCGGAAGCGGGACTGATCGACCTCGCGTGATCAGCGGGAGTGGCCGGATCGTGCCATCCGTGGCGCGCTGCCTCCACTCCCGCCGATCATGCGTCACCGACGGCGGCGGCCACCCTCGCGTCGTCGTAGCCGAGCAGGGTGCGGAGCACGTCCTCGGTGTCCGCGCCGAGGTCCGGGCCGACGTTGCGGACCGGCACCGACGCGCCGTCGAGCACCGGGACGACGCCCGGGAAGCCGACGCGGGCCGGAGCGTCGCCGCCGGTGTCCACGTCGAAGTACTGGACCATGCCGCGGGCCGCGTACTGCTCGTCGGCGACGATGTCGGCGGCGTCGTAGATCGGGCCGGCCGGCACACCGGCGTCCAGGAGCTGCTCGAGCACCTCGTCACGGGGCAGCGACCGGGTCCACGCCTCGATGGCCTCGTCGAGCTCGTCCCGGCGGGCCCAGCGGCCGGCGTTGCTCTGCAGATCGTCCGCCGACCCGAGATCGTCGCGGCCGATCACCTGCATGAACCGGCCGTAGATCGAGTCGCCGTTGCCGGCGATCACGACGCTGCCGCCGTCGGCGCACACGTAGGCGTTGGACGGCGCGATGCCCTCCATGCGTCCGCCGACCCGGGAACGTTCGACGCCGTAGGCCAGGTGGTCGGGGATCAGCGACTCCATCATGGACAGAACGGCCTCGTTGAGTGCGACGTCGACGCGCCGGTGCTGCGGCCGGTCCGTCCCCCGGCGGGTCTCCCGCTGGAACAGGCCCATCATCGCGCCGAACGCGGCGTACAGCCCGGCGATCGAGTCGCCGATCGACACCCCGGTGCGCGACGGCGGCCGGTCGGCCTCCCCGACCAGCGCCCGCAGTCCGCCCATCGCCTCGGCGACGGCCGCGAAGCCCGGACGCTTCGACAGCGGCCCGGTCTGCCCGAACGCGGACACCCGCACGAGCACGACCCCCGGGTTCGCGCGGTCCAGCTCGTCCGGGCCGAGGCCCCAGCGCTCGAGCGTGCCGGGACGGAAGTTCTCCAGCACGACGTCGCACTGACGGGTCAGGTCGAGGACGGCGTCGCGGCCGGCGCCCGTGCGCAGGTCCAGCACGATCGAGCGCTTGTTGCGGTTCACCGTGCGGTACAGCATCGACGTGTCCCCGCCGTAGAGCCGCCAGTTGCGCAGCTCGTCCCCGTTCCGCGGCCGCTCGACCTTGATCACTTCGGCGCCGAAGTCGCCCAGCAGGCGCCCGGCCGTCGGGGCGGCGATGTAGTTGCCCAGCTCCAGCACCCGCACCCCGGCGAGCGGCAGGTCCTCATCCGTCACCCGCAGGACGCTACCCGGCGGTCACGGGTGCATCCGCGCTCCCTTGGTCACCTTGTCCACCGCGTTCTTCGGGCCGTGCACGGCGATCGCGACCAGGTCCAGCTCCTCGGTCGCGACGGCGGCCACGGCGGCCCGGTTGTCCTCGTCGTTGCCGGTCGTGAACAGGTCGGAGGTGAACACGGCCATCGGCATCCCGCGGCCGAGCGCCCTGCCGTGCGCCGCCGTGAGCACGTCCTTCGTCGCCTCGAACACGAGCACCGGCTGGCCGAAGACGGGCAGGTAGGTCGCGCCGCCGCCGTCGACGTAGGGCTCGCCGATGAGCTCCGGGACGGCCGCCGCGATGCCGCCGGCCAGGAACGCGGTGACGTTGAGGCGCTGCCAGGGCTCCAGGTCGTCGCGGACCACGATGGCGATCTTCGTCGGGAAGGCGTTCATGCCGCACATCGTCGGACGGCTGCGGCCCCGGGTCTTGTACGTTCCTGACATGGGTTCGGCCGTGCGCGCGTGGCGGCCCGGGGTGCCGGGGATCGCCGAGGTGCTGCACGCGACGTTCACCGACCACGCCTACCCGATGCACACCCACGACGAGTGGACGCTCCTGCTCGTCGACCGCGGCGGCGTCCGCTACGAGCTGCACCGCGACTCGCACGACGCCGACCGGAGCACGGTCATGCTGCTCCCGCCCCAGGTCCCGCACGACGGGCGCACGGCCGACCTGCACAAGCGCGTCGTCTACCTGGAGGCCGGCGCCCTGGAGGCCGAGTTGATCGGTCCGGCGGTCGACCAGCCACATCTACCGGATCCGTTGCTGCGCAGGCGGATCGCAGAGCTCCACGGGGCGCTGGACGACGACGCGCTGGAGGCGGAGAGCAGGCTCGGCCCGATCACCGAGCGGCTGCGCACCCACCTCGCCCCGCGGCTCGACGTTCCGGTCCGGCTCGCCGACCGGCCGCTGGCCCGGCGGCTGCGCGACCTGCTGGACGCTCGGCTCGTCGACGGCGTGACGCTGGACGAGGCCGGGCGGATCCTGCACGCGAGCCCGACCCACCTGGTCCGGTCGTTCGGACGCGAGTTCGGGCTGCCGCCGCACACCTACGTCACCGGCCGCCGGATCGACCGGGCACGGCACCTGCTGCTCGACGGCGTCCCGCCCGCCGAGGTCGCGACGGCCGTCGGCTTCCACGACCAGGCGCACCTGACGCGGCACTTCACGAAGATGCTCGGCGTGGGCCCGGCCCGCTTCGCCGGACGGCGCTGAGCGTGCTGTCGCAAGCCGGGCACCGTGATCAGCGGGCCTGTCCCGCCGGCAGCACGCCGGCGCACGGAACGCGCTCAGGATCGGAGAACGCGTGCGTCGGGGCGCACGCGTTCTCCCTGGCGGAGCGCATCCGACGGATCAGCGTGCGCCGTGTCGGGATGGCCGACGGGGCGGCTACTCCACCGCGAGGGCGGCGCCGAAGCCGAGCAGTGCCACGCCCGTGACGGCGTCCGACGCCCGCCGCACGCGGCGGCGGGAGAACCACGCGCGGGCGCGGTGCACCACCAGGGTCAGAGCCACCAGCCACACGACGCCGAGCACGGCGACCGTCCACGCCAGCAGCAGCGCGTCGCCCACCCCGGTGACCCCGGGCGTGAGGAACTGCGGCAGCACCGACAGGTACATGACCAGCACCTTCGGGTTGGTCAGATTGGACAGTGCCCCGGTGACGAACGCCCGTCGCCGACCACCCGGCGGCACCTCGCCGAGCGCCGCGTACGCACCCCGCCGGGCCGCCCGCAGTGCCTGGATCCCGAGCACGACGAGATACGCCGCACCCACCCAGCGCAGCACCGTGAACAGCACGTGCGACTCGGCGAGCAGCGCACCCAGGCCGAGCGCCGCGACCGTCCCCTGCAGCATGTTCCCGCTGAACACCCCGGCCGCCGTCACCAGGCCGGTCCGCCTGCCGCCGACGAGCGCGGAGCGCAGGAGCACCGCCGTGTCCGGCCCGGGGGCCAGTACGAGCGCGACGGAGATCGCGAGGTAGGGAGCGTAGGTCGCGAGGGTCACGGTCGGCGATGCTCACACACGCCCCCGCGCGGGGTGAAGCGTGTTTCCCGCGACAATGGTCCGGTGACGACGAGACGGCGGCGACGCACCCCGCGCTCCCCGCTGCCGCAGCGGCACGGGCTGGACGCGGCGCGGTTGCGCACGCCCGCCGAGGGCGACTGGCCGACCATGCGGGCGCACCTCGTCGACCGGCTGACCCGCGTCTCCCCCGCCCGGATCGACGAGCTGCTGGCCGCGGGCGAGATCGTCGGGCGCGACGGGCCGGTCGCGCCGGACGCGCCGTTCGTCCCGTGCACGACGCTCTGGGTGCACCGCGACCTACCGGACGAGGCGCCGGTGCCGTTCCGGATCGAGGTGCTGCACCGCGACGACGACATCGTCGTCGTCGACAAACCGCACTTCCTGGCGACGATCCCGCGCGGCAGCCACGTCCGGGAGACCGTGCTGGTGCGCCTGCGTGAGGAGCTCGGCCTTCCCGAGCTCGGGGCGGCGCACCGGCTGGACCGGGCGACCGCGGGTGTGCTGCTGCTGGTGGTGCGCCGGGAGCTGCGAGGGGCCTACCAGTCGTTGTTCGCGAAGGGCCGGGTCGGGAAGACGTACGAGGCGGTCGCAGATCACCACCCGTCGCTGGCGCTGCCGCGCACGGTGCGGTCGCGGATCGTCAAGCACCGCGGCATCGTGCAGGCCCGCACCGAACCGGGCCCGGTGAACGCGGAGACCCGCGTCGAGCTCGCCGGGCACCGGGACGGGACGGCCCGCTACACGCTGCGGCCCCGCACCGGCCGCACCCACCAGCTGCGGCTGCACATGAGCGGCCTCGGCGTGCCGATCCTGGGTGACGACTTCTACCCGGACCTGCACGAACGCCCGCTGGACGACTTCACACGCCCGCTGCAGCTGCTCGCGAGAACGCTCGAGTTCACCGACCCGGTGACCGGCGAGGACCGGCGGTTCGAGAGCCGCCGCACGTTGCAGGCCTGGGACGACCCGGACGGCTGGGCCGAGGGCACTCAGCCCGCGGCGTGACCGTTGCGACCGTGCGGGGCCGCCCCGTTCAGGTCGCCCGTGTTCTCCTCGGCCGCGCGGTGGCGCCCCTCCCGCAGCCCGCGCTGGTAGCTGGCCAGCCGGTTGCGCACCCGGTCCGGCTGACGCTCGGACGCGGCGGGCGCCTGCGGGGCGGGCGGCGGCGAGTTCCGACGCGCGGGCGGCACCATCTGCTGCCCGGGCCGCCGCATCGGGAGACCGTTCGCGGTGACCGGCGGTTCGACGACGCGCTCGGCCCGCGAGCGCGCAGCCTCGAACTCGGCGTCCCCGGCCGTCGTCCAGTTCGTCGGCTCCCCGGACGGCCGGCGGCCGTTCGTGCCGGGAGCGGCGGGTGCGCCGTTCGGCGTCGTGTTCGGGTCCCGGAACCACGCCGACGCGACGGCGGCGAAGATCGGGGTCCCGTCGAGGTCGTCGACCGGCACCGGCACCTCCGAGTCGAACGGCCCGAACAGCTCCACCGGCGGGGTCGTGCCGGACACCGGCAGCGCCTCGGTCACCGGCGGGGCGTCGGGCTCCTCCGGCGGGAACGGCCCCGGCGCGAGCGGGTCCCGGCCCGGCCCTGCCCGGTCCGGCCCGGTCCCGTTCTGCCCGGCACCGCCCGGCCCGATCGGGCCGGGTCCGGGACGGTTCGGTCCGACGCCGTTCGGCCCGGACGGACCCGCGCCGGGAGGGACGGGGCCGGGTTGGTTCGGGCCGGGAAGGTTCGGGCCGCGCTGCGGCGAGCCGGGCTGCTGAGGACCCGGCTGACCCGGGCCGTGCCGGTTCTGTCCGGGCTGGTTCGGGCCGGACAGCTGAGGACCCGGCTGGTCGGGACCGGAGAACTGCCCCGGCCTGCCGGGACCACCCGGACCGCGCGGTCCTGGCGGAATGTGCAGACCCGCGCCCGTCGGACCGGGCGGGCCGGGCGGCGGGAGCGGCGAGCCCTCCTGCGGGGACGACGACGGGGGCGCCAGCGGTGCCTGCGGCTCCTGCGGTGGAGGAGGTACCGGGAGCCGGGCCACACCCGGCCCGGACGGCGTCTCCCGCTGCTCGGCGGGCGAGCCGTACGGGATCTGCGACAGCGGCCCGTTCGGCACGGCGCCCGGCGGACCGGATCCGTTCGGCGCGCCCTCGGTGGAGAACGGGTCGTTCGGGATCGGGGTGTGCGGGTGCGCACCGTTCGTCCCGGCGTCGGCGGCCGGGACCGGTGGCCACGGCGGAGCCGAGGGCTCCGGGTCGGAGGGACCGGACAGCGGGTCGCCGGGCGAGGTTCCTGGCGGAGAGGACGGCGACGGGGCGGACGGCACGAGACCGGTCGGCTCGTCGCCCGCGGAACCGCTGTCGCCGAACACGTCGGACTCGTCGGTGACGGCCGGCTCGTCGGACGAGGACAGGGCGTCCTCTCCCGGTCGCGAACCGCCCGCGAGCACCGACGGCGGCAGCTGCAGCACGGCGACCGGCGACGGCCCGGGAGCCGACGCGACACCGGGCGATCCGCGCACGCCGAGGCGGCCGCCGATCGCCCTGGCGAGCCGCGCGGCCAGGTACAGACCGATCTCCTGCGGAGCGACCGGCCCGTCCGGACGGCCCGCGGACAGCATCCGGTCCAGATCGTCCAGCGGCGTGCGGGTGGGCACCGGGCGCGGGCTGAGCAGCTCCAGCACCAGGCCGCCGTCGGGCCCCCACCGCGTGTGGGCCTCGAGGCGTTCGCCCGGCGCGGTCGCGGCCGTCGCGTGCGCCAGGAGCTCGGCCATGATCTGCGCGAACACCGGGGCCACGGACGGCTCCAGCGACAGGCTGGGCGTCGGCGGGACGACGGTCCGGGACGCGGCCTCGCTGGCCGCCACAGCCGCGGAGAGCGCCTGCCCGAGCGGCACCGGCCCCCCGCCGCTCCCCCGGTCCGGTACCTCGGCGCCTGCCATGACGAGGATGTGGTCGCCGTCGCGCACGCCGCGCCGGGCGGCGGCCGCCAGCTCGGCGAGGTCGGCGAGCGCACCGGGCCGGAGCTCACCGGAGCGCAGCCGCTCGGTCAGCAGCTGCTGGCGCTCGGACCGTGCCCGCAGCCGGTGGGCGAGCGCGGCCAACACGGTGTCGGCCCCTGGCCCGACCGGCGCGGGACCGCCCGGCCCGTGGCCCGTCGGGTCGTCTCGCTGCACGCGCTGTCCTCCGAACGCTGGAACGGAGCCCCCTAGCGGACCCCGACGGCCGATCCTCGCGCAGATTCGGCATGTTCGGGCCCTGAGATTACCGGCCGGTTGACCGGCTGCCTCTCGGCGTGCGGTGGACGGTGCGACACGCGGGGGTCGGCGGTGCACCAGTGGGAACGATCTTCCCAGGTGACAGCGTCGACACGCCCGGCGGACGGGCAGACGCGACGGGCCGTATCCCGGGACGGTGGGGCCGACCGTAGCGCCGATCACCATCCGTCCCACGCACCCCGTGCGCACGGCGTGTCGCGCTAGACTAGCTGTACATATGTCTCACTTCTTGTGGAGGAGGTCGGCGATGCCGGCTGCCGTGTTCCTGGCCCTGGCGATCCTCAGCGAGGTGGCGGCCACGGTCAGCCTGCGGCTCTCCGAGGGGTTCAGCCGGCTGGTGCCGTCGATCGTCGTCGTGGTCGGTTACGTCGCCGCGTTCCTGCTGCTGTCCCGAGCTCTGGTCGCCGGCATCCCGCTCGGCGTCGCGTACGGCATCTGGGCCGCGGCGGGCGTCGCGCTCGTCGCGATCATCGGGGCGGTGTTCCTCGGCGACGGACTGACCCTGGTCCAGCTCGGCGGGATCGCGCTGGTGATCGGCGGAGTCCTGGCGCTGGAGCTCGGGGCGGAGCACCGGTGACCGAGGAGGCGGAGCACCGGTGACCGGGGAGACGGACGGCCGCAGGGCCCGCGGGGACCGCAGACGGGAGCTCCTGCTCGACGCCGCCATGGACGTGATCGCCGCCGGTGGCGCCGGTGCGGTCACCCACCGGGCGGTGGCCGCGCGGGCCGGTGTGCCCGCCGCCGCTCCCGGGTACTACTTCCCCCGCGTCGACGACATCCTGGTCGCGGCCCTGACCCGGGCGGGCCGCCGGTACGAGCTGGCCGTCGAGGACGCCGCGCGGACGGTCCGCGACGGCGGCGAGCCGGTCGCGGCGCTGGCGGCGGCCGTGCAGGGGTGGGACGGCCGTGCCGGCGATGCGGCGATGGCCGCCGAGTACGAGCTCTATCTGCTGGCCGCGCGACGTCCGGAGCTCGCGCCGGTCGCGCTCGGGTGGGCGGACCGCCTGACCACCCTGCTCGTCGACGCGGGCGCCGGTCCGGCGCAGGCACGCGCCGTCGTCGCGCTGGTCGAGGGTGTGCTCCTGCAGTCGCTGCTCGGCCGCACCCTGCCGGCCGACGAACTGGCGGCGGCGCTGAGGCGCCTGCTCAGCCCGTGACCCGGTCGAACCACCGGTCCCACGACTCGTCCCACCGCCCGTCGGACTCCGCCTGGGCCCGTCCGACCTCGGTCCGCACGGCCGCACCGACCGGCCCAGCGAACTCCGGCTTCACGAACACGTACTGCCAGTAGTTCTCGCGCAGCCACACCGACGCGACCCGCTCGTAGCCCGCGGTGACCCGTCCCACGTCGAGCCCGTACGCCGCCACGGGCGGTCCGCCCGCCCCGCCGGTCACGACGATCACGGTCGGGCTCGCCGCCCCGACCACGTCGGTCGGCGCGGCCCCGTGCGCGATCGCCTCGTCGTTGAGCCCGATGTAGTCGATCGCGTTCCACTCGCTGAAGTACGGGATCGCCCCCGCGTCGGTGACCGCCAGCGTGCGCTGCGGGCCGGGCACCGGCGACTCGGCCAGTCCCCTGCCGATCGCCTCGTGGGTGCGCTGCAGGTCCGTCCCGTAGTTCAGGATCACCGGAGCGTCCGGGGCGGACACCCCGGCCACGGCCGTCCATCCGACGGCGACGACACCCACCACCGCCGCGACCACGCGCGGGCGCAGCGCGTCCAGCGCGAGGCCCGCCGCCAGGCACAGCACCGGGACGGCGTGGAACGCGAACCGGTGCACGTAGTCCATCGACGGCCCGGACACGGCGTACGGCGCCCAGAGCAGCACCACGGTCACGAGGGCCAGCACGCCGGGCCTGCGGGTCGCCGTCCTGGCCGCCAGCAGCACGACGAGCACGAGCAGCGGCAGCAGCGCCCACACCGTGGCGGAGATCCAGCGCTCCCCGGCGTCGAGGTGACCGAACTTGACGTAGAACGTGTTCGGCAGCAGGTGCCCGAAGAACGACCACCGCCACAGGAAGTACCCGGCTCCGACGACCGCGGCGCCACCCGTCCAGAGCCAGGCCGTCCGGTCCCGGCGGCGCAGCCACAGCCAGCAGACCAGCGCGGGCGCGACGGCGAGCGCGCCCTCCGGGCGGAGCATGCCGCCGGCCAGCAGCAGGACCGGCAGCTCCCACACACGCGCGTCGCGGCCGTCGAGAACCCGCATCCCGACGATCACCGCGCGCAGCACGACCAGCGCGAACGCCACCGTCTCCAGCCCGGCGACGATGTGCAGGTAGGTCGGCAGGAACAGCAGGAACGCCCCGACCGCACCGACCCGCCCGACCGTCGTGCGCGGCTCGCGCAGCAGCAGCCAGCCGGTCAGCACCGCGCAGACCGCGGACGTCAGCTTCGCGACGACCTCCGGCGGCGCCCCCATCGCGAGGAACGGGACGGCCCACGCCGTCCAGGCGAAGTTCGTGAAGCCCTCGACCGGGTCCTCGCCGGGATTCCAGACCGGACCGTCGCCGTGCGCCCAGTTCAGCGCGTACCGGAACGTGATGAACGCGTCGTCGATCGTCGTCGACCAGGTCGCCCACACACCGACGGCAACCGCGACCACGACGACCGCCATCCCGATCGCCATCGGGCGCGACGGCCGGACACGTTCCGGACGCGCGGACCACCCCTCGGACGGGCGCTCGGGCGCGGTCAGCATGACCCCAGTCTGCCGGGTCCGCGAAAACCCGGTCGTACTACTCCTCGAAGCGGGACGGGTCACCCGCACCGACCCGCGTGATCTCCGGCTCGTCACCCGAGAGGTCGACGACGGTCGTCGGCTCCACTCCGCAGTCACCGGAGTCGATGACGGCGTCGACGGCGTTGTCGAGCTCCTCCTTGATCTCCCAGCCCTGTGTCAGCGGTTCGTCGTGCCCCGGGAGCAGCAGCGTCGAGGACAGCAGTGGCTCGCCGAGCTCCGCGAGCAGCGCCTGCGTCGTGGCGTGGTCCGGGATCCGGACGCCGACGGTCTTCTTCTTCGCCTGCAGCAGCCGGCGCGGCACCTCCTTCGTGGCGGGCAGGATGAACGTGTAGCTGCCCGGCGTGGACGCCTTGATCGCGCGGAACACCGCGTTGCCGATCGTGACGAACTGCCCGAGCTGCGCGAAGTCGGCGCACACGAGCGTGAAGTGGTGCTTGTCGTCGAGATGCCGGATCCGCCGGATCCGCTCGAGGCCCTCCTTGTTGCCCAGCGAGCAGCCGAGCGCGAAGCACGAGTCGGTCGGGTAGGCGATCAGGCCGCCGTCGCGGACGATGTCCACGACCTGGGAGACGCTGCGCGGCTGCGGGTTCTGCGGGTGCACGTCGAAGTACCTCGCCATCGCGGCAGCGTAGCGTCGATCACTATGCGTGCGGGAAGTCCGAACCGGTGTACGGCTTCTGCTCCACCAGGACCAACCAGTTGCCGGAGTTGTCCCGCATGACCGCCTCGATCCCGTAGGGGCGGTCGGCGGGCGGCTGCGGGAACTCGACGCCCCGGGCGGACAGCTTCTCGTAGTCGCCGTGACAGTCGTCGGTGGCCAGCCCGAAACCACCCATCCGGCCGGCGGCCAGTGAACGTCGGACCGCCTCGGCCATGCCGTCGTCCAGGGGCGGACCGGGGACCATCAGCGTCACCTCGAGCTCGGGGTGGTCCGGGTGGTGGATCGTGACCCAGCGGAACCCGTCCCCCATGGACACGTCGGTGTCCTCGACGACGCCGAGCTCGTCCCCACCAGCCGTCGGAACCGGGAGCTGAACGACCCGAGGCTCGAGTAGCCGACGAGCAGGCACACCTCGGTGACCGTCAGGTTCGACGAGCGCAGCAGGTCCTGGGCACGCTTCGAGCGCAGCCCTCGCATGATCGGCGCTCCGGCGTCGATCGGTGCCGCAGGCGGCATCGATCCGTACCGGACCGGTGATCACGGTCTTGCCCGCGGCCCCCCTGCGCGCCAGGATCGCCCGATGCAGGTCGTCGAGTACCGCCCCGAGCGCCACGAGTACGCCTGGACGTTCGGCGGGGTCGCGCCGACGCACCGGATCACGCCGGGCACGTGCCTGAAGCTGTGGACCGAGGACGCGTTCTCCGGCCGCCTGACCAGCACCACGCACCGCGCCAGCGAGGTGCTGGACATGACCGAGGTCAATCCGCAGACCGGCCCCTTCTACGTGGAGGGCGCCGAGCCGGGCGACACGCTGGCCCTGCACCTCGCGCGGCTGACCCCGGCCCGGGACTGGGGCGCGTCGTCGACGATCCCGTTCTTCGGCGCCCTGTCGGTCACCGACCGGACCGCCCTGCTGCACGAGCCGCTGCCCGAGCGGACGTGGATCTACCAGCTGGACCGCGACCGCGGCGTCGTCCGGTTCGAGGCGCAGAGCATCGATCTGCAGCTCGAGCTGCCGTGCAACCCGATGCTCGGCACGGTCGGTGTCGCGCCGCCCGGCCGCGAGGTCCGGTCGAGCCTGGTCCCGGACGTGTTCGGCGGCAACATGGACACGCCCGAGATGCGGGCGGGCGTCACCTGCTACCTGCAGGTCAACGTCGAGGGCGCGCTGTTCTCCGTCGGCGACGGGCACTACCGGCAGGGCGAGGGCGAGAGCTGCGGGACGGCCGTCGAGGGCGCGATGGACGTGACGCTGCTGGTCGAACTGATCAAGGGGCAGCCGGCGCCCGCATGGCCGCGGATCGAGTCGGACACGCACTACGTCGTCGTCGGCTCGTCGCGGCCGCTCGAGGACGCCTGGCGGGCCAGCCAGATCGGCATGATCGCCTGGCTCGGCGAGCTGTACGGGCTCGACCGTCTGGACGCCTACCAGCTGCTCACCCAGGCCGCGGAGTCGCCGCTGGCCAACGTCGTCGACACGAACTACAGCGCCGTCACGAAGATCGCCAAGTCGTTGCTACCGGACGCCGCGGCGTACGGCGGCGTCCACCGTCACCTGCGCGAGCAGGCCAGAACCGTCTAGGAGTCCGAAGTGGATCTGCAGCTGAAGGACCGCGTCGTGCTCGTCACCGGCGGCTCGCGCGGGATCGGGCGGGCGGTCGTCGACGGCCTGGCCGCGGAGGGCGCGCGGGTCGCGTTCTGCGCGCGCGGCGAAGAGGGCGTGAAGGCGGCCGAGGCCGAGCTGACCGCGGCCGGCGCCGACGTGGCGGGCTCGGCGGTGGACGTGGCCGACGGCGCTGCCGTCGCGACATGGGTGGCCGAGTCCGCCGAGCGGTTCGGGCAGATCGACGCCGTGGTCGCGAACGTCAGCGCGCTCGCGATCGGGCCGGGCGAGGAGAACTGGCGGTCGAGCTTCGAGGTCGACCTCATGCACACCGTGCACCTCGTCGAGGCCGCGTTGCCGCACCTGGAGCGCAGCGACGCCGCGTCGATCACCGCCGTGTCCAGTGTGTCCGGACGCGAGATCGACTTCGCGGACGGCTCCTACGGCGTGATGAAGGCGGCGCTCGTGCACTACGTGTCCGGGCTCGCGTTCGATCTCGCCCCGAAGGGCATCCGCGCGAACGCGGTCTCCCCCGGCAACGTCTACTTCGACGGCGGCGTGTGGCAGAACGTGGAGCAGGGCGACCCGGCGTTCTTCGCCACGGCGCTCGGCCTCAACCCGACCGGCCGGATGGGCAACCCGACGGAGACGGCGTACGCCGTGATCATGCTGGTCAGCCCGCTCGCGAGCCGGATCAGCGGGACGAACCTCGTCGCCGACGGCGCCCTGACCCGCGGGGTGCAGCTGTAGATCAGGACGGCACCACCAGCACCGGGCGGTGCTGGTGGCGGATCAGGCCCTGGGACACCGACGGCTCGAGCAGCCGGGACAGCGCCGCACCCGCACCGCCGCCGCGCGACCCGACGACGATCATCGCGACGTCGTGCTCCTCGGCGGCCGCGGACAGCGCCCGTACCGGGTCGCCCCGCAGGACGGTCTGCGTCCACTGCGGACCGTCCAGGTCACCCAGCACGGCGTCGACGTGCGTCCGCAGCCCGGCGACCGCGCGCTCGGTGTCCTCGTCGAACGCGGCGGCGTCCGGGTCGACGGGTTCGTCGCGGATGTCGACGACATGCACCACCAGCAGGGTGGCTCCGATCCGGGCGGCGAGGCCGGCCGCGACGCGGAGCACGTGGTCCCCGTCCGGTCCGTGGCCGTAGGCGACGAGCATGGTCCGGTCCTCCTCGGTGCTCACAGTGCGGCCCGCACGAGTGCGAAACCCGCGGCCGCGGCCAGGACGCCGAGCACGACGCTGACCAGCAGATAGATGACCGCCGTGCGGCGGTCCCCGCGCTCGGTCAGCGAGACGATCTCGTAGCCGAACGTCGAGTACGTCGTCAGCGCCCCGCAGAACCCGGTGCCGACGAGCGCCTGGACGGCATGCCCGAACACTCCGGCGCCCGCGGTCACCGCGCCCAGCACGAGCGACCCGGCGACGTTGACCGCGAACGTCCCCCACGGGAACGCCGACGCGAACCGCTTCTTGGCCGCCGTGTCCGCGACGTAGCGCAGCGGCGCACCGACCACCGCCCCCACTGCGACGAGCAGCACCGTCCAGGCCGTCACGCCGTCGCCCCCACCCGCCGGGTCACGCCGACGCCGACGGCACACGCGAGCACCGCGACGACGGGCGTGACCAGCGCGTACGCCAGCGCGAGCCCGGGACGTCCGGCGTCGACGAGACCGACCGTCTCCACCGAGAACGTGGAGAACGTCGTGTACCCGCCGAGCACGCCGACGCCCAGCAGCGGACGCAACAGGGGGTGCGGCGTGGTCAGCTCGGTGAGCACCGTGTAGAGCACGCCGATCAGCAGGCAGCCGGTGACGTTGATCCAGAACGTGGTCCACGGCCAGGTACCGGGTGGCGTCGCGAACGCGATCCCCAGCAGGTACCGGGCCTCGGCGCCGAGGACTCCCCCGACCGCCACGGCCACGATCACACGGACGGACACGCACACCACCTACCCACAGACGCTGTCGGTAGGAGCCATCAGCACTCCGGTGCGGTTGTCGGCGAGCTCCATCGCCATCCGCGGCGAGTCTAACCGGTCGGGTTCACCGTCCGGACCCGATGCCGGTCAGGGCCCGGACCTCCATCTCCCTGGCCTGCGCCGGATCGGGCGGAGGGGCCGTCAGCACCGTGGTGACGATCCCGACCAGGAACGACAGCGGGACGGACACGATCGCCGGGTTGGTCAGCGGGAACCACGCCACGTCGACGTCCGGGACCAGCGAGCCGGGCCGACCGGTCACAGTCGTCGAGAACCCGATCAGGACGATCGCGCTGACCAGTCCGGTGTAGATGCTCGCGAGCGCACCGCTCGTGTTGAACCGCGGCCAGAACAGCGCGAACACGATCGTCGGGAGGTTCGCCGATGCGGCGATGGCGAGCGCCAGCGAGACCAGGAACGCCACGTTCTGGTTGCGGGCGATCACGCCCCCGACGATCGCCAGTACCCCCACGACGGCGGCCGTGCGCCGGGCGACCTTCACCTCGCTCGCCGGGTCGGCGCGGCCGCGGCGCAGGATCGACGCGTAGATGTCGTGCGCGAACGACACCGACGCGGACAGCACCAGGCCCGCGACGACGGCGAGGATCGTCGCGAACGCCACGGCGGCGACGACGCCCAGCACCGGCGTGCCGCCGATCGCGTAGGCCAGCAGCGGCGCCGCCGAGTTGGCCCCACCGGGAGCGGACAGGATGTCCTCGCGCTTCACGACGGCCGCGGCGCCGAAGCCGACGGCCAGGATCGACAGGTAGAACACCACCATCAGCCACGAGCACCAGGTCACCGACCGGCGGGCCTGGAAGGCGTCCGGCACGGTGAAGAAGCGCATCAGCACGTGCGGCAGGCTGGAGATGCCGAGCACGAGGGCCAGGCCGAGCGACACGAAGTCCAGCCGGTTGGCCGGGCCGCCGCCGTACCAGCCGCCGGGCTCGAGCATCGCGACACCGCCGGGGTTCGCATCCGCGGCCCGGTCCAGCAGCTCGGAGAAGCTCAGGCCGTACCGGCCGAGCACGAACGCCGCCAGCAGCGCGACGCACGCCAGCAGCGCGATCGCCTTGATGATCTGCACCCACGTCGTGCCGCGCATGCCGCCGAACAGCACGTAGAGCAGCATCACCGCTCCGACGCCGACGATCACCATCGACTGCCCGGCGGCGGAGCGCACGTGCAACAGCAGCGCGACCAGGCTCCCGGCGCCGGCCATCTGGGCGATCATGTAGACGAGCGAGATCACCAGCGTGGACACGGCCGCGGCGGCACGGATCGGGCTCTGCCGCAGGCGGTAGGCCATGACGTCGCCCATCGTGAACTTCCCGGTGTTCCGCAGCCCCTCCCCGACCAGCAGCAGGGCGACGAGCCAGGCGACCACCCAGCTCACCGAGTAGACGAACCCGTCGTAGCCGTAGACGGCGATCGCGCCGGAGATCCCGAGGAACGACGCGGCGGACAGGAAGTCACCGGACATCGCGACGCCGTTCTGGGCGCCGCTGAAGCCGCCGCCCGCGGCGTAGTAGTCCTCCGGCGTGTCGTTCCGGTGGCTGACCCGGTAGACGACCCCGAGCGTGATCAGCACGAACACACCGAACACGAGCACGTTCACCAGCGGGTTGCCCGCCGTCGTCGTCCCGGGGTTCATCGCAGGCTCCTGATCTCGGCGTGGGCGTCGGAGGATCCGGCCGCGTACACGGCGCGCAGGTCGCGCACGCGCGGGTCGATCTCGCGCCGGGCGAACCGGCGGTACGCCGCGACGATCGCCAGGGTGGAGGCGAACTGGGCGAGCCCGAGCAGCATGCCGGCGTTCACCGCGCCGAGCACCGGCACGGCCATCAGCGACGGAGCGAACGCCGACAGCCCGACGAACAGGCCGTACCAGGCGAGGAACAGCGGCGTCGCGGTGAACACGAACCGGCGCTGACGGGTGCGCAGCTCCCGGAACCTCGGGTCCCGGCGAACGGCGTCCGCCACCGCTTCGTGCCGCGGCCGCTCGGTCACGTGGGGCCGCCGCTCCGTGGAACCACGCGGAGGTCGGGCCGCCACGTCGACGGCACCCGCGGGTCCGCCGGTGATCGGCTGGGTCACGGCGTCGTCGGGGACGCGCCGTCCGGTCGTGGTCATCGCACCTCGCCGTCCGCCGTCCGGACGGGGCATCGCCGGGACGGCTGGGTCCTCCGGACACGGGCTGCACGGGGCAGCGGGGAGTCGCCGTGGCCGGGGCGGGCGCCGATCAGGGCACGCGAGCCCGCCCGGGTAGACCGTATCAACGACACGGTGCGACCGTTCGGGCGTGCAACGAAGAGCCCGTTCGGAGCAGGTCGCGCGGCCCGTCACGGGAAGGGTGCGCGGTGTCGCACCGGCATCCTCCGGCCATGTCGTGTTCGCCCTCCCGTCACCGCGGCGGCGAATCGTGTGCCCGGTGACCGATGCCGAGAAGACCGACGACGCGCCGACGCCGGAGCCGGGCACGACCGACGCCGCACCCGCCGCGCGGATCGCGCCGGGCGGCGCCGCACCCGACCCGCGCCACGCCGATCTGGACCGCTTCCGCGTCGACGACTCCGACGACGACGACCCCCGTCTCGTCGCCCCCGACGGCGCGGCGGTCGACACCTGGCGCGAGGGCTACCCGTACGAGGCCCGCCTGGACCGCGACGAGTACGAGCGGACGAAGCGCCTCCTGCAGATCGAGCTGCTCAAGCTGCAGAACTGGGTCAAGGACACCGGCAACCGGATCGTCGTGCTGTTCGAGGGCCGGGACGCGGCGGGCAAGGGCGGGACGATCAAGCGGTTCATGGAGCACCTCAACCCGCGCGGCGCCCGCGTCGTGGCGCTGGAGAAGCCGACCGAGCGCGAGCTCGGGCAGTGGTACTTCCAGCGGTACGTGGCGCACCTGCCGAGCGCCGGGGAGATCGTCCTGTTCGACCGGTCCTGGTACAACCGCGCCGGCGTCGAGCGGGTCATGGGGTTCACCGACGCGCGCAGCTACATGGAGTTCCTGCGCGCCGCTCCGGAGCTCGAGCGGATGCTCGTGCGGTCCGGGACCCACCTGGTCAAGCTCTGGTTCTCGGTCTCCCGCGACGAGCAGCGCACCCGCTTCCTGATCCGCCAGGTGGACCCGGTGCGACAGTGGAAGCTCTCGCCGATGGACCTCGCCTCGCTGGACAAGTGGGAGTCCTACACCGAGGCGAAGGAGGCGATGTTCTTCTACACCGACACCGCGGACGCGCCGTGGACGGTGATCAAGAGCAACGACAAGAAGCGCGCCCGCCTGGAGGCCATGCGGCACGTCCTGAACCAGTTCGACTACCCGGACAAGGACGCGAGCATCGCGACGCCGCCGGACCGCCTGATCGTCGGCCCGGCGGCGGAGATGTTCGAGCACGACGAGCACCCGCACCGGTTCCCGCCGCTGCACGAGCAACGCCGTCCGGAGCGGTGACGCGCAGCGCCGTCAGGAGCGGTACCGCTCCTCCAGCGACCGGACCTCGTCGACGCCGACGAGCCGGGCGAAGTCGTCCAGCGCGCCGACCTCGACGTCCGGGACGGCCCCGGTCCGGAGCCGCTGCAGCGTGGCCCGCACCGCGTCCGTCGCGGCCAGGAGCGTGCTGATCGGGAACAGCACGAGCGAGAAACCCAGCTCGCGCAGCCGGTCCAGCGACAGCTGCGGGGTCCGGCCACCCTCGGCCCAGTTGAACAGCAACGTGTGGCCGGTCAGCGCGCCGGCGATCTTCTCGATGTCCGCCTCGGACGTCGGCGCCTCGACGAACAGCACGTCGGCGCCCGCGTCGGCGAACCGGCGGGCACGGTCGATCCCGGCGTCCACGCCCTCGACCTGCACGACGTCGGTCCGGGCGATGATCACGAAGTCCGGGTCGGTGCGGGCGTCGGCCGCGGCGCGGATCTTCGCCTCCATCTCGGCGGACGGCACGACCTGCTTGCCGGCCATGTGACCGCAGCGCTTCGGCATCACCTGGTCCTCGAGGTGCAGCGCGGCGACGCCGGCCTGCTCGTACTCGCGGACCGTGCGCACGACGTTGATCGGGTTGCCGTAGCCGGTGTCCGCGTCGGCGATCAGCGGGACGTCGACGACGGCGGCCATCCGCCGCGCGTTGTCGGCCATCTCGGCCTGCCCCAGCAACCCGACGTCCGGGCGTCCGAGCAGCGAGGCCGTGGTGCCGAACCCGGTCATGTAGACGGCATCGAACCCGGCCTGCTCGACCAGGTGGGCGGTCAGCGCGTCGTAGGCGCCGGGGGCGAGTACCGGCTCGTCGGCGTCGAGCAGTGCACGCAGCCGGGCACGGCGGTTTCCGGGGCGGCTGAGCAGGTCGGCCATCGGGGTCCTCCTCGCGGGACGTGGTTCACCGCCATTCGTACCCCGACCGTGGTTAGGGTGGGCCTATGACCGGCGCGGGCGTCTTCTCCCACCTGGTCGGCGAGTGGCGGCTGACCCGCGAGTTCTCCCCCGGCCTCGGCACGATGACCGGCACGGCACGCTTCCGCCCGATCGGCGACGGCGTCCTGCACTACCGCGAGGACGGTCGCGTCACCTTCGCAGGCGGTCACACCGGCGACGCGTTCCGCGAGTACCACTACCTGCTGGACCCGGACGGCACGATCCGGATCTGCTTCGTCGAGCCCGGCACGGTCGGTCGCACGCTGCACGCGCTCCGGCTGGACGGGACGGAGGCCGAGGCCCTCGCGGCGACGGACACCCACCTGTGCGGCGCCGACACCTATGTCGGGCGCTACGCGTTCGCGCTGCCCGACCGATTCACCGTCGACATGGACGTGCGGGGTCCGGCGAAGGACTACGCCACCCACACCCGGTTCGAGCGGAACGGCTGAGGAGCCTCAGGCGAGGTCATCCAGCTCGCCGTCCTTGATCGCGTCCAGGAAGCCCGCCATGTCGCGGTTCGGGAACGCCAGAACGGCGCCGTCCGGGAACCGGCTGTTGCGCACGGCGACCGTCTTCCCCGCGTCCGCCAGCTCGACGCAGTTGCCCTGGAAACCGCTGCGACGGCTCTTGCGCCACACCAGCTCATTCACGTGCATCTCACCCATGCGAACGCCTACCTCACTTGCATGTGCATCTGGAGCGAACAAACGCAAGGTAGCAGTGCAACGGAACGAGCGCAGTGGCTGCGGGTGATCGGTAGGACAGCGGCGACGGACGGTCGGTTCGCTACCGCTCGGCCCGCAGCTTCGTGAGATGACGCCGGCTGTCGTCCGGGGAGAGCGCGTCGATCGTGAGCCGGTCCATCACCCGGGTGTAGTCCTCCACGTCCGGGCGCTTGTCCAGGTAGAACGCACCCGTGTGCTCTTCGAGGTAGACCAGGTCCGGCAGCTCGGGCTCGGCGAAGCGCAGCATCGTGAACGCGTGCTCCGCGGCGTAGCCGGACAGGTGCCACGGCAGGATCTGCAGCACCACCGACGGCAGCGCGGCCATGTCCAGCAGGTGGTCGATCTGCGCGGTGAGCACGTCCTCACCGCCGATCGGGCGGCGGAGCACGGCCTCGTCGATCACCGCCCAGAACGTCGGGGCGTCCGGGCGGCGCAGGATCCGCTGGCGCTGCATGCGGAGGTTGAGCCGCTGCTCGGCCTCCGGGTCGGTCGCGTCCGGGCGCCCGCCGCTGACGAGGGCGCGGGCGTACTCCGGGA
The DNA here is from genome assembly GCF_004339565.1 of Pseudonocardia endophytica. Lineage (GTDB taxonomy): Bacteria > Actinomycetota > Actinomycetes > Mycobacteriales > Pseudonocardiaceae > Pseudonocardia > Pseudonocardia endophytica. The sequence goes on along the minus strand of NZ_SMFZ01000002.1, from coordinate 2,851,652 downwards.
TCTGGAGCAGGCCGGGAACGAACAGCAGCTCGTAGGACTGGATCCGGGACGCGGACGCCTCGAGCCCGACGTAGTCCTCGAACCAGGACGGGATGACCTCGTTGTACCTCTGCCACCAGCCGCTCTTGTTGCTCTCTCTGGCCATCTCGATGACCCGGTCCCGGTCCGGACCGTCGGTGAGGCCGTACATCTTGAGCAGATCGCCGACGTCGCGTTCCTTGAACGAGACCTTGCCCGCCTCGAGGCGGCTCATCTTCGAGTCCGAGCCGCGGATCTCGTAGGCGGCGTCGGCCCTGGCCACCCCGGCCCGTTCGCGCAGCCGCTTGAGCATGGCCCCGAGCAGGATCCGCCGGGCGGTCGGACCGGCGTCCGGGATGCCACCGACCTCGTCGTCACCGTCGGGAGTGGGGCTCGAGACCACGGGACGGGCTCCTCCGGTCGCCTGGACGTCGTACTCGACCGCCGCGCGTGCGCGACGAGCGGGACAGTCACCGTACACCGCGACGACCTGCGTCGTGGCCCCCGCGACGTGGCCGGGAGGGCATGGATCGGTGCACGCGACGACCGCTATCGTGATCTCACCCCGGTGACGTCCCGTCACGGGGCGTGTGTGTGAGGGGACGATCATGGCCGGGACGCCGAGCTACATCGACACCTCGAAGGCGAGCATCGCCAGGGTGTACGACGCCGCGCTGGGTGGCAAGGACAACTACGAGGTCGACCGGCAGACCGTCGAGAAACTGAAGACGGTCGCGCCGGAGATCGAGCAGTTCACCGTCGACCACCGGGCGTTCCTGATCCGTGCGACGCGCTTCCTGGCGGGCGAGGCCGGGATCACCCAGTTCCTGGACTGCGGGTCCGGTCTGCCGACCGCGGAGAACACGCACCAGGTCGCCCAGCGGCTGCGCCCGGAGGCGCGGGTCGTGTACGTGGACAACGACCCCACGGTCATCGCGCACGGGCAGGCGCTGCTGGCCGACAACGACCTGACGATGTTCAGCCCCGCCGACATCTTCGACCCGGCGAACGTCGTCGGGGACCCGGCGGTGCGGAAGTTCCTCGACTTCGACGAACCCATCGCCCTGTTCCAGCTCGGCACGCTGCACCACTACGACGACCCGTCGCGGACGCCACAGTCGATCATGGAAGAGTACGTCGAGGCGCTGCCGTCCGGCTCCTACGTCGCGCTCAGCCACTTCATGGACCCCCAGGACGCCGACAGCGAGCTGGCCCGCCGCCTCGAGGACGTGTTCGTCCACAGCCCGATGGGCAGCGGCCGGTTCCGCACCAGGGACGAGATCGCCGGCATGTTCCCCGGCCTGGAGATGGTCACGCCCGGCATCGAGCTGTGCGTGCGCTGGTGGCCGGACGGGCCGGCGATCAAGCCGCTCGCGCCCGCCCAGCGGTGCATCGTCGGCGGCGTCGGCCGTAAGCCCTGAGACGTGAGCACGAGCACCTGAGACGCGAGGACGCGATGGTAGAGGCGACGACCCCCAGCTACATCGACCCGACGAAGGCGAGCATCGCCAGGGCGTACGACTACGCCCTCGGTGGAAAGGACCACTACGAGATCGACCGCGAGACGATCCACCAGGTCGACGCCATCGCACCGGGTGTGCGCCAGGTCGCGATCGAGAACCGGAACTTCCTGATCCGGGCCCTGCGGTTCCTCGTGTCGCAGACCGACGTCCGGCAGTTCCTCGACTGCGGTTCCGGCCTCCCGACCGCGGAGAACACCCACCAGGTGGTGCAGCGGGTCCATCCCGACGCGAAGGTCGTCTACGTCGACAACGACCCGACCGTCGTCGCACACGGCAGGGCGCTGCTCGAGGACAACGAACAGACGCTGTTCCTGCCTGCGGACATCTTCACCCCGCAGGACGTCGTCGGGAACGAGCAGGTTCGCAGGTTCCTCGACTTCGACGAGCCGATCGCGCTGATCCACAACGGGACGATCCACCACTACAACGACCCGGCACGCAGCCCGGAGTCGATCGTCGACGAGTACGTCGAGGCCCTCCCGTCCGGCTCCTACGTCGTGATCGCGCACTTCTTCGACCCGGACGACAACGGTGAGGCCAGCGAGCTCGCCCGCACGCTGGAGGACGTGCTGCTGCGCGGTCCGGTGCACAGCGGACGGTTCCGCACCCGGGCCGAGCTGGAGCCCCTGTTCGCCGGGCTGGAGATGGTCGAGCCGGGTCTCGTGCTGTGCGCCGACTGGTGGCCGGACGGACCCCGCCTGAAGCCGACCACCGTGCCGCAGCGCGTGATCGCGGGAGGCGTGGGCCGCAAGCCCTGATCCCGGCGCGCGATGAGTTCGCCCCCGGCGTGGAGTCGACATCGGTGACCCCACCCCCGGGAGGCCCGCCATGCCTGCGATGCAGGACACCGCCGACCACGTCCTGACCCGGCACCTGGACGCCGGGACGGTGCCCGGTGCGATCACCGCCGTCGTGCGCGGCGGGGACGTCACGGTCGACGTCCGCGGGACCGCCGGGCCCGGCGGAACCCCGCTGCGGCGGGACACGATCGTGCGGATCGCCTCGCTCACGAAGCCGGTCGTCGCCGCCGCGGCGATGGCGCTCGTCGAGGACGGCGTCCTGGATCTCGACGACCGGGTGGACCGCTGGCTGCCCGAGCTCGCCGACCGGCGGGTGCTGCGCCACGAGGGCACCGACCTGGACGACACCGTCCCGGCGCGACGGCCGATCACCGTCGAGGACCTGATGAGCCTCCGGCTCGGGATCGGGGTCCTGCACGTCTCCCCCGCGCGGTACCCGATCCAGCACGCCTACTCCGACGCCGACCTCGGCGGCGACCACCTGCCGGGGACCCGGGTCCAGCCGGAGCCGGACGAGTGGATGCGCCGCCTCGGCGGGCTGCCGCTGATCGCCCAGCCCGGCGAGCGATGGATCTACCACACCGGCTCCGACGTGCTGGGCGTCCTGCTCGCCCGCGCCACCGGCACGTCCCTCGGCGATCTGCTGGCCGAGCGGATCTTCGCGCCGCTCGGCATGCGCGACACCGGCTTCCACGTGCCGGCCTCGGTGCGGCACCGGTTCTGCCCGCTGCTGGAGCCGTCCGGAGCCGTGCTCGATCCGGTCGACGGCGCGTGGTCCGCCCCGCCCGCGTTCGAGTCCGGCGGTGGCGGCCTGGTGTCCACGGTGGACGATCTGCTGGCGTTCGCCGGGATGCTGCGCGACGGCGGTGGCGCGGTCCTCGCGCCGTGCTCGGTCTCCGAGATGACGACCGACCGGCTCACCGACGCCCAGCACACCGGCGTGTTCCCGGACGGCGAGGGCTGGGGCCTCGGCGTGGGCGCCGACGACCGCGGCCGCTACGGCTGGGTCGGAGGCACCGGCGTGGCCTGGCTGTCCGATCCCGCGCACGACACGACGAGCCTGCTGCTCACCCCGACGGCCTGGACGTCACCGGACTGCCTGGACCTGCTGTGGGAGTTCCGCGCCGCCGTGCACGGGTGACCTCAGTGGTGCGCGGCGCGGTGCGCACCCAGGACGTCGAGCCCGAAGTCGCGGGTGGGGTCCCTCCAGACCGAGTGCGCGTGGTTCGCGTCGCGCTGGGTGTTGTCCCACTCCACGAGCAGGCGGGGCCCCTGCAGCCGGTAGTAGTGCCCCGCCCCGGGCTCGGTCGGACCGGCCCAGGCCAGGTGCACGGCGTCCAGCGCCGCGTCGTCGTCGTAGTCCCGCATCGGGGAGAGCTCGTCGGGCACCCGCTTCAGGTAGGTGCCGAGCAGCATCCGCAGCTGCTCGCGCTGCGCGGCGTCCAGCTCGGACGCGGGCACGCCCTTCGGGACGTCGGTCAGCTCGACGACCTGGTGATCGGCCGCCGAGAGCCCCTGCCGGTCCTCGATGCCGTCGCTCATCTCCTGGAGCTTCTCCTGCTCCTCCGGCTTCCCGAACGGAGCACGCCAGATCCCGGCCAGCGGGATCACCCGGTCGCCCTCGCTCACCGTCGTGCGGTTCGCCGCGACGATGTCCGACGGCGCCCTGTCCAGCAGCACCGCCCGTCGCGCCAGCTCGTCGGGCAGCGAGCGGACGATGTCCCGCGCCAGGTCCTCGACCTCGCCGAGCGGGCGCAGCCGCGCGGCCCCGAGCAGCTCGGACGTCGCCGGGTCGGCCCCGAGAAAGCACGGCGTGGACGCGACCACGAGCCCGTCGACGACGAGCATGTTGACCGAGACGTGGTGCCCGCCGAACCGCCAGCCCCAGGTTCCGGACGGGCCGGGGTCGCCGAAGACCCGCAGGTAGTACAGGAACGGGTCGCGGCCGCGGGTGCGGTCGAACATCGTCACGAAGCCCTCGGTGTGGTCGAGGACGTTCTCCAGCCCCATCACGGTCGCCGCCGTGACGTACGCGGCGCGGGACAGACCGGACCCGACGAGCTTCATCGCGGCCCGCTGCTGTGGTGGCTGCTGGTCGTGGAACGTCAGTCCACCGTGGTCGGTCGGGGTGTAGAACCAGCGGCGTCGCTCGGCGTCGGTGTCGTCGTCGGCGGGCGTGTGGCCGGTGGCCGTCGCCCGCTGCGCCGGGTCGAGCCCGTCCAGCCAGGCCCGCGCGGCCTCGGCCATGGCCGCCGCGATGTCCTCGGTGCCGGCGCCGGGGGTGCTCATGACCCCGGACGCTACCGCCGCGTCGCCGGGCGCACAGGACGTCGACCGTGGTACGACACCGCCGTGACGACACCCACGGATTCCAACCCGAACCTGCTCACCGTGATCGCCCACATGAAGGCGGCCCCCGGCAAGGAGGCGGAGCTGCGCCGCGAGCTGGAGGCGCTGGTCGAGCCGACCTCGTCCGAGGACGGCTTCGTCAACTACAACCTGCACGTCTCGACCGAGGACGAGGGCCTCTTCTACCTCTACGAGAACTGGGAGTCCGAGGCGAAGCTCGACGAGCACCTGGCCGCGCCGCACCTCGTCCGCTTCGCCGGGATGCTCGGTGACCTCCTCGACGCGAACGGTCTGACGATCAGCAGGCTCAAGCGGATCGCCTGACCCCCGGTGTCCACCCCGTCCCGCGGGCTCGTCCTGGTCGTCGAGGACGACCGGGCGATCTCCGACCTCGTCGCGCTCTACCTGCGGCGGGACGGGTTCGGGGTGCACGTCGAGTCCGACGGCGACGCAGGCCTGGCGGCCGTCCGCAGGCACCGGCCGGTCGCCGTCGTGCTCGACGTCGGGTTGCCCGGCCGGATCGACGGCATCGAGGTCTGCCGGACGCTGCGGGCGGAGCGCGACGAAATGCCGGTCCTGTTCGTCACCGCCCGCGACGACGAGGTGGACCGCATCCTCGGCCTCGAGCTCGGCGCCGACGACTACGTGACGAAACCGTTCAGCCCGCGCGAGCTCGTCGTCCGGATCCGGACGGTGCTGCGCCGGGTCGGTGGCGCCCCGGTCGGCGACGTGCTCGAGCTCGGCACCGTCCGCCTGGACGCCGACCGCAGGCGGGTGCGCGCCGGGGACGCCGACGTCGAGCTCACGGCGACCGAGTTCGATCTCCTCGCCCACCTGATGCGCGCGCCCGGCCGGGTGTTCTCCCGCGAGCAGCTGCTGGCCGCCGTGTGGGGCTACCCGTCGTCGTCCGGGACGCGCACGGTGGACGTGCACGTCGCCCAGCTCCGCGCGAAGCTCGGCCCGTCCGGTCCGATCAGGACGGTGCGCGGCGTCGGCTACGCCGCCGACGAGCGATGACGGCCCGCCGGTCGCTGGCGTGGCGGGTGACCGGCGCCTGCCTGGTGGTCGCGCTCGTCGCGGTGGCGCTGGCCGCGCTCGTCGCCCTGCAGCTGGTGTCGACGACGGCGCGTCAGGTCGCCAGGCAGGCGCTCGCGGAGCAGGCCGACGTGGTGGCCGCGCAGGGCGGCGACATCGGCCGGGTCGTCGCCGTCCTGCAGGCCCAGGACATCACGGTCGTCCCACTGGACCGAGCCCGACCACCGGGGCCGATCGGCACCGCGGTGACCCGCACCGGCGCCGACCGCGCGCTCACCGGGGTCCCGGTCTCGGCGGCCGCGGACGTCGCGGGGCGGGTCTACCTGGTCGAGGCCCGTCCGCTTCCGTCCGGTGGGATCGCGCTGGTCCGACCCGTCGACACCGGTCCGCTCGGCGCGTTGCGGCGCAACGTCGGGCTGGCGCTGCTGGTCGGTGCGGCCGCCGCCGTGCTGGTGGGTGTCGCGGTCGGGACGCTGTCCGGGCGTCCGTTGCGGGCGGTGACCGACGCCGCGCGCCGGCTGCGCGGAGGGGAGCGCGACGTCCGGGTGCCGGTCCGCGGTCCGGCGGAGGTGGCGGGGGTCGCCTCCGCGGTGAACGAGCTGGCCGACGCGCTGGCGCACAGCGAGGAGCGGCAGCGCCGGTTCCTGCTGTCGGTGTCGCACGAGCTGCGCACGCCGTTGACCGCCGTCCGCGGGTTCGGCGAGTCGATCGCGGACGGTGTCGTGACCGGCGACGACGCGCGGGAGGCCGGCGCGACCGTCGTGCGCGAGGCGGAGCGGTTGGAGGGGCTGGTCGCCGACCTGATCGAGCTGGCGCGCCTGGAGGCCGACGACTTCACGCTGGACATCGCCGAGATCGACCTGGCCGCGCTCGTCGCCGAGGCGGCCGGGGTGTGGGAGATGCGGGCCCGGTCGTCCGGCGTCGTCGTGCGGCGGGAGATCCCCTCGGGGCCGGTCCCGGTGCGGGCCGACCCGCGCCGCCTGCGCCAGGTGATCGACGCCCTGGCGTCGAACGCGCTGCGGGTGACCCCGTCGGGCGCTCCCCTTGTCCTCGCCGTGCGCGACGGGTCGGTGCAGGTCCGCGACGGTGGCCCTGGCCTGACCGAGGAGGACTACGCGGTCGTGTTCGAGCCCGGTGCACTGCACGACCGGTACCGCGGACGGCGCCCGCTCGGTGTCGGCGGCATCGGTCTCGCCCTGGTCCAGGGTCTGGTGACGCAGATGGGCGGGCGGGTCGAGGCCGGCCCGGCACCGGAGGGCGGGACGGCGTTCACGGTCACGCCAGCAGCGGCAGCTCCCTCCGGCCCGGGCCGAGCACCGGCTCCGGGTCCGACGTCAGGACCCCCGTGAGCAGCGTGGCGTAGACGTCACGGAAGTCGACGCCGGCCTTCAGGTCGCCGTCGTCGAGATCGGTGAGGCTCGGCTGCTCGCCGACGAAGCCGCCGCGCACACCGTTGCCCGCGACGAGCACCGGGCCCGCCGTGCCGTGGTCGGTGCCCTCGTTCGCGTTGGCGACCACCCGCCGTCCGAACTCGGAGTAGGCCATGACGACGACCTGCCGGTCCCCCGTCGTGCCCGTCAGGAACCCGGACAGCGCGCCGTCGAGCTCGGTCAGCAGGCGTTGCTGCGTGTCGCGCTCGTCGGCGTGGGTGTCGAACCCGCCGAGGCTCACCGAGTAGACGCGCGTCGGCGCGCCGGCCGCGATGCAGCGCGCGACGACGTCGAGCTGGGCCTTCAGCGCGCCGGTCTTGCCGTCACCGTTGCCGTCGGCGCCGTCGGACCCCTCGACCGCGGCGCCGAACGTCCCCACCGTGCGGTGCAGGTCGGCGACCGACCGCGCGGCCGCCGCCTGCAGCTCCGGCTCCCCCGGCCCAGCCGCGCCCATCGCGGCGAACGCCGTCCCGAGCGTCCCACCGGGCAGCGTGAGCCCGCGCAGCGGCAGCGCGGCACCCGTCGTCGTCGCACCGGAGAGCAGGGGCGGCAGGACCGGTTCCAACGAGATCGCGGCGAGCGGGTCCCGGCCGTTCGCGTCCAGCCAGCGCCCGATCCACCCGGTCGACGACGGGCTCGCCGGATCCGCCGTCTGCCAGATGTCCATCGAGCGGAAGTGGCTGTGGTCCGGTTTCGGGTAGCCGACGCCGCGCACGATCGCCAGCCGCCCGGCGTCCCACTCCTTCTTCAGACCCGTCATGCCCGGGTTGAGCCCGAGTCCCTCGCCGACGTCGAGCACCTCGCCCTGGTCGTAGGCCAGATCCGGGCGGGCGCTCTGGTAGGCGCCGTCGGCCGCGGGGACGACGGTGTTCAGCCCGTCGTTGCCGCCGTACATCGTGACCAGCACGAGGACCGGGGCACCCGGCGGGAGCGGTGTGGTGCGGGCGCGGTCGGCCAGCTCCATCCATCCGACGCTCGCTGCCGCGGCAGCCGCGGTCCCCATGCCGGCCCAGGTCAGGAAGCGGCGGCGGGTAAGAGCATTCAGGGCCATCAGGCACTCACCGTGTTCTCGGGGGACGCGAGGGCGGCTGCGACGAGGTCGGGCGGGCGTCCGGCGAGCGGCGCCAGCGCGGAGGTGGTGCGGGAGCCGAACCCGTCCAGGCCGAGCAGCGCGGCCGTCGCCTCCACCCGGCCCGGCCGCGGCTCGTCGGTGATCGGGGACAGGTCGGCCGTGCGGGCGAGCTCGCGGGCGACCTGCAGCCGGGCGAGCGCGGCTGCCGTCGAGAGCCACGGCGGCCCGGACGGCCACCCGCCGACGTCCGGCGGGCGGAGCGGGATCTGCCCGAGGTCGCGCAGTCCGCTGGTCAGCGTCTGCTGCTTCAGCGCCGACGCCGTCAGCCGCAACGCCCGCAGCGCTCCGACCAGCCAGTCCACCGGCGGGCGGACCAGCACCGACTCCGCGCTGCGGAACTCCTCGGAACCGGCGATCGCCCGCACGAGCGCGGTGACGTCGTGACCGGGGCCGTACGCGGCGACCAGCCGGTCCAGTGTGGAGGTCGACGGCGGGGTGTCCGAGACCAGCCGCCGCCAGATCCGGCCGGCCAGGAACGTCGGCGACGCAGGGCGGGTGACGAGCAGGTCGGTGAGCCCGGCCGCGTCGTACGGCGCGGTCGTGCCGAGCACGGTCTTCGGTGCCGCGTCGTGGTCGCGCGGGTCCTGCGTCGCGGCTCCGGTGCGGAAGTCCACCCGCCAGCCGGTGAGCGCGCGGGCGGCCTGGCGGACGTCGTCCTCGGTGTAGTGGCCGACGCCGAGCGTGAACAGCTCCATGAACTCGCGGGCCAGGTTCTCGTTCGGTCGGCCGACCCTGTTGCCGCCGCCGTCGAGCCAGACCAGCATGGCCGGGTCGATGATCATGGCCTGGGCGAGCGTCCGGAAGTCGCCGCGTCCGAGGCGGCGCAGGGTCTCGTTCTGGGCGAGCATCAACGGCGGGTAGCGCACCTTCTGCGCGCTGGTGGCGAAGTGGCCGTGCCAGAACCAGGTCATGCGCTCGGGCAGGGGTTCGTCGACGGCGGCCATCCGGTCCAGCCACCACGTTCCGAGCTGCGCGGTCTGCTTCGTCGCCTCCTGGCGCTGCTCCGTGCGGGCGTCGGCGTCGTTCTTGCCCGCCCTGCGTTCCAGCGGCGCCAACCCAGGAGGAGGCGTCGCCGCGACGCCCGCGTCCCGTCCCGCGGGACTCATCAGGCCGGTGAGCGTCACGTCGAACCCGTTGCGTGCGGCGGCGTCCGTCTCCCCCGGCCGCGCTCCGAGCCCGACGCGCTGGAGCAGGCGCCGGACGGCCGCGTGCTCGGAGACCGCTCCCCCGGGCGTCGACGGCTCGGCGGACAGCAGCCGGAACGCCGGGCGGGTCATGCGCCGGCCGTCGGAGCGGCGCCGGGAGCGGTGCCGGCCGGTGGAGCGGTACCCGCGGGTGGAGCGCTGATCCGGTCGGCCACGATCGCCTCGCCCTGCTCGGTCCCGGTCACCCGCACCTGGCTCCCGACCGGGAACTGCGCCGCCGCCGCGGGAGCCTTCTTCGTCCCGAACGCCGTCTGCGGCGTCAGCGTGACGGTCACCGGGTGGTTCCTCCCGGTGCTCACCGTCCACGACGGACCGTTCTCCGCCGCGACCGTGCCGCGGACGTGCTCGGCGCCGTCGCCCTTCGCGGCAGTCGCTGCGGGCTCGGCCGCCAGGGCCGCGGCGACTCCACACCCGGCCAGGAGGAGGACGACCACCGCGACGGCAGCGGTGAGGATCGGACGTCGCAGACGCATGCCAGCAGCGTGCCCGGGCAATGTTCGAGGAACGTCAGGACGACGTCCGGGGCGCGGCTGGGAACCCCGACCCGTGATCGGCGCGATCGGAGGCGAGCGGCCACCACCGGCCGTGTCCGCCGGTCCCGCCGATCATCGGGGCAGGCGACCCACCCACGGCGCCGTCGTGGCCGACCGCTCCCGGAACGGCGTCGGCCCGACCCGGCGGGCGGTAGTGTCGAGCCCCGTGGCGGACACGCGGCACGACCACGAGCCCAGCGAGCTCGGACCGATGGACGTCCGGGTGCGCGCTCTCGAGTCGATCCTGGTGGACAAGGGCTACGTCGAACCGGCGGCGCTGGACGAGATCGTCGAGGCCTACGAGACGCGGATCGGGCCCCACCTCGGCGCGCAGGCCGTCGCCCGTGCCTGGACCGACCCGGAGTTCGACGCCCGCCTCACCGCCGACGCCACGTCCGCGCTCGCCGAGATGGACATCGGAGGGCGGCAGAGCGAGCACGTCGTCGCCGTGCACAACGCCGCGGGCGTGCACAACCTCGTCGTCTGCACGCTCTGCTCCTGCTACCCGTGGGCGGTGCTCGGCATCCCGCCGGCCTGGTACAAGTCGTCGGCCTACCGCTCGCGGGCCGTGCTCGAACCACGTGCCGTGCTCGCCGAGTTCGGCACCGAGCTGCCGCCGGAGACGAGGATCAGGGTCTGGGACTCGACGGCCGAGGTCCGCTACCTCGTCGTCCCGCGCCGCCCGGAGGGCACCGACGGCTGGGACGCCGCCCGTCTGTCCACGCTGGTCAGCCGTGACTCGATGGTCGGCGTGCGCGAAGCGAACGCGCCGGCATGAACGGCGCGCACGACCTCGGCGGGACCATGGGCTTCGGCCCCGTCGTCCCGGAGGCGCAGGACGCACCGCACTACCGCGGCGACTGGGAGCGCCGGACGATGGCGCTCACGCTCGCCTGCGCGATGCTCGGACGATGGTCGATCGACGAGTCGCGGCACGTCCGCGAGGACCGGCCGCCCGCGCTGTACCTGACCTCGCCGTACTACCGGATCTGGTTCGACGCACTGGAAGCCCTGCTCGTGGGGCACGGCATCGTCGGCGACGACGAGGTGGAGGCCGGTCGGTCGCTGCGGTCCGGTGAGGCCGGGATCGGCCCGGTGTCGCCGGACCGCGTGACGACCGCGCTCCGCCGGGGCGCCCCGGCCGACCGCGAGCCACCGGGACCGGCAGCGTTCGAGGTCGGTCAGGCCGTCCGGGCGCGCAACGTCCACCCCACCGGCCACACGCGACTGCCCCGGTACGTGCGCGGCCGTGTCGGCGTCGTCGAGATCGTGCACGGCGCGCACGTGCTGCCCGACCGCAACGCGCACCGCCTCGGCGAGGACCCGGAGTGGCTCTACACCGTGCGGTTCGACGGGCACGAGCTCTGGGGCGCGGACAGCGACCCGACCACCGAGGTCTCCGTGGACGCCTGGGAGAGCTACCTTGAACCCGCCTGAGCAGCCGTTCGACGAGCCGTGGCACGCGCAGGCGTTCGCGCTCGCCCACGCCCTGCACGACCGGAGCCGGTTCGCCTGGCCCGACTTCTCGGCCGAGCTGGGCCGCGTCCTGCGCGAGCCGGGCGGCGACGACTACTGGGCGAGCTGGCTGACCGCGCTCGAACGAGTCGTCGTCGCACAGGGCCTGACCTGCCACGACGACCTATCGGACCGCCAGGAGGACTGGCGCCGGGCCGCACGCGCCACCCCGCACGGGCAGCCCATCACCCTCTGAAGCGCGAGGAACGAGAGCACTGCTCTTGACTCGATCCGAGCCCGCACGCGACCTCGCCGGGTTCGCCCAGGACGTCGCGGCCCCCGCTCACATCGACCGCGGCATGACCCGACGGACGGCGTCGGCGAAGCGATCCGGGGCACCGAGCAACGCGAGATGACGCTCGCCGGACAGCTCGGCGACCGCCGTCGTGTGCAACCGGGACGCCGTGGCCGTCGCCGAGTCGCGGTCGAAGCTCCCGTCGCCGTCCGAGAACACGATCCCGACCGGCACCCGGACCTGCAGCTCCTGCGGGTCGGTGAGACCGATCAGCGGCTCACGGGCGATCTCGACGAGCGCGTTCACGGCGCCGGGCAGCAGGAACGGTGCGCGCCAGCGGTCGACGGAGGCGTCGTCGACCGGACAGCCCGGTCCGCACTGGCCGGAGACCAGGCTCCGGATCGGGCCACGGTTCCGAACGCCCGCGGTGATCACCGCGGGCGCGACCGGCGGGACGAGCAGCACCCGCGGACCGCGGCTCCCGGTTCCGGAACGGTCGTCACCGAAGTACGGCGTGCCGTCGCCGTTCGCCGCGACCACCCCGGTCACCGACGCGGGATCGCGCAGCGCCAGCGACAGGGCGATCGCCACCCCGAGCGAGTGCCCGACCACGACCGGCCGTGACAGGTGCAATGTGGACAGCACACCGGCGAGCTGGTCGGTGTCGGCGTCCAACGTGTACGGGCCGACGCGGGCGGTGTACCCGTAGCCGCGCACGTCGTAGGCGTAGACGTCGCGGTCGGCGGCCAGCAGTGGCGCCGCGCGCGACCACACGTAGGTCGACTCGGCGAAGCCGGGAACCAGCACCAGCGGCGGGAGCCCGCTCGGACGGGCGGCCGGCCAGTGCTCGACGTGCGTCGACACCCCCGCCGCCTCGATCGTGAACCCGCCGACCGGTACGTCGAGCCGCTCCGGGTCCAGTCGGTCCCAGCCCAGGTAGGCCCCGCTGGCGGCGATCACCAGGACCACGACCGCCGCCAGCGCGAGCCCCACCCGTCGCACCCATCGCAGGATCAGGTCTACGACTCCTCGAACTCCTGGACCGGGCGCACCTCGATCCGGTTGCCGTGCCATGACCCCGGGCACTTCGCGGCCCACTCGAGCGCGGCGTCGAGGTCCGGGACGTCGAGCAGGTAGTAGCCACCGAGGATCTCGCGGGTCTCGGCGAACGGACCGTCGGTGACGGTACGCGTGCCGTCGTCGGCGACCGCCACCGTGGTCGCGGTCTCGACCGGCTGCAGGGCCTCGCTGCCCAGGCGCACGCCCGCCTCGGCGACCTCCTTCTCGTAGCCCCAGTACGCGTTCATCTCGGCCTCGATCTCCGCGGGCGTCTGCGGGGTCTCGGGGCGGGCACCGTAGATCAGCAGCATGTACTTCACGAGGTTTCTCCCTGTTGTCCGATGCGGCTCGGTTGCCGCACAGCATGACGACGAACGGACGGGCGCGGACTCGACAGCATCGTCGGAGAATTCCCGACGGAGTGCGACGAGCGGTCCGCCCGAGCGGGCGATCCTCGCGCGCACCGCGCGCGCCGAGACGGAACGTGTGGTTCCTGTCGCCTAGCGTGGTCAGCGTGACGTCCGAGGTCCCGGATCTGCCCGGGTTGAGCGACCTCTCCCTACTGGGCCGGGGAGGGCTCGCCGACGTCTACCTGGCCCGGCAGCAACACCTGGAGCGGTGGGTCGCCGCCAAGGTCTTCCGCGTCACGCTCGCCGACGACCAGGCCGCGGAACGGTTCCGCGCCGAGTGCCGGGCGATCGGCCGCCTCGACCAGTACCCGCACGTGCTCACGGTCTACGACGCCGGCGTGCTCGCCGACGGCCGCCCGTACCTGATCTCGGAGCGGTGCGACGGGTCGCTGCACGACCTCGTCGGCATGCGCGGCCCGCTGCCGGTCGACCGGGTCGCGGCGCTGGGTTCGACGATCGGGCGCGCGTTGCGATTCGCGCACTCGGCCGGCATGCTGCACGGCGACGTCACACCGCAGAACCTGCTGCTCCGGACGAGCGGCGCCCCCGTGCTGGCGGACTTCGGCCTGGCCGTGCTGCGCGACCACGCACCGACGGCCGCCGGGTTCACGCTCCTGCACGCCGCCCCCGAGGCGCTGCAACCGGGCGTCGTGATCGACGAGCGCGCCGACGTCTACGGGCTCGGCTCGACGCTGTACACGGTGCTGACCGGCGCGCCGCCGTTCCCGCCCCGGCCCGGGGAGGACGACGCGGCGTACCGGTCGCGCGCCCGCGACGAGCCTGCTCCCCGTCCGGACGGCGTGACCGACCAGATGGCCGGCCTGCTCAGCGCGATGCTGGCGTTCGACCCCGACCACCGCCCGTCCACCGACGAGGTGATCACCGCCCTGGAGACGACGCCGGGGCGGGGCACCCGGCCCGCGCCGTCCGGCGGGACGCTCAGCGCGACCCGTCCGGAGACCGACCTCCCGGTCCGGGAGCCGGTCGCGAACCCGGGGCGCACACCGCGCACGGACCCCGACGCTCGCACCGGCCGCATCAGGACCCCGCGCGTCCGGCGGAGCACGTCCACGCCCCGGCCGTGGGACACGCGGGTGTCCCGGCCGTCGGCTCGCGCGGCGGACGAGCCGTCGGCTGCGATGCCGCCGACGTCGCGGGCCGGCACTCCGGCCTGCGAGCCCGGAGCACCCGGCACACCCGCCGCCGAGCCGGCACCCGGCATCGCGCCCACACCGGCCGGGCCCCCGGCCGTCGAGACCGATCCGCTCGCCGAGCGGCCCGCTGCCGTGCGGTGGGACCCGCTCGTCGGGATGGCTCCACTCCCCCGCCCGGCCGACCCGCCGGAGTCCGTCACGCCGTCGGCGGGTCCGCTGCCCGTCGAGCGACCGGAGACCCGGAGGCCGGATCGGACCGCTGCGACCGCACAGACCGGATCGGCCGACACCGCCGGGGCGGCGACGATCGTGGCCGACCCGCGGTCCGACGACGCGAGCGGGTCGGGAGCCCTGCCGGACGTCGTTCCGAGCCCGACCACCGCCCGTGCGTCCTCCGCCTTCACACCGCCGGGACGGGCCACGCTCCCGTCGCCCCTCTCGACGCTCGTCCTCGGGTCCGTGGCGGGACCGGCCGATCTCGATCTCGATGTCGACCTGGACGCCGTCGCGGCGCCCGTCCGGTTCCCGGGCACCGCCGCCCGGCGTCGACGACGTCGCGGCACGGCCCTGGTCGCCGCCGGCGGTGCGGCGGCGGCTCTGGCCGTGGGAACCGTTGCGGTCGCGGCCTGGCGGGTCGTCGACGGTCTCCCCGACCCGGCGTCCGCCCCATCGGCGGATCCGCCGCACGCGGCACCGGCCGCACCGGTCACGCCGCCGCGGACGACGCAGGCCGACCTGCCCCCGGCGTCCGTTCTCCCGGGCAGCACGCTCGGCGTCGTCCGGGCTCCGCAGCCGACCGGGCGGACCGCGACGCCGCAGCGCACCGGCACCACCGCACCGCAGCAGCCCTCGACGGGCGGCACGGCGCAGCGTCCGGCACCCGCGGCCCGGCCTGCCGCGCCGGTGACACCTCGTCGGACCGCGGACCCCGCCCCGTCGGAGCCGCGTCCGGCAGGCGGAGCACCGGACGCCCCGGCTCGCCGGAGCCCGCCGCCCGCCCCACCGGCGCCGGCGACCCCGGATCCGCAGCCGCCGTCGGCCCAGGGCCTCCCGGACCCGACGACGCAGCCGCGCCCGGAGATCCCCTACCGCTGAGCGGAGCGCCGCGGCCGCACCGGGCGGAATTCCCGTGACCGGCGTCGGTAGGCTCGACGTGCACCGTTTCCCGCTCTTCCCGGAGGTCATCGCCGTGTCCGCACCGTCCGCCCCACCCGCGTCCGCCCCGATCCGGGTGCCGGCCGGGACGACGGCCGGCGCCAGGGTGCGGGAAGGCGGCCTGCCGACCAGCGGGCCGGAGGCGATCGTCGTGGTCGAGGACGCCGACGGTGTCCTGCGCGACCTGGCCTGGGCCCCGGACGCCGACGCCGAGGTCGTCCCCGTCCGCGCGGACACCGAGAAGGGCCGCAGCGTCATCCGGCACTCCGCCGCGCACGTGCTCGCCCAGGCCGTCCAGCAGCTGTTCCCGAAGGCCAAGCTCGGCATCGGCCCGCCGGTCACCGACGGCTTCTACTACGACTTCGACGTCGACACCCCGTTCACCCCTGACGATCTGCGCAAGATCGAGTCGGCGATGAAGAAGATCGTCAAGGCCGGGCAGCGGTTCTCCCGCCGCCGGTTCGAGTCGAAGGACCAGGCCCGCGCCGAGCTCGCCGACGAGCCGTACAAGCTCGAGCTGATCGACCTCAAGAGCTCCGACGGCGCGGACGACGAGGTCATGGAGGTCGACTCGTCCGGCGAGCTGACCATCTACGACAACGTGCACGCCCACACCGGCGACACCGTCTGGTCGGACCTGTGCCGCGGCCCGCACATCCCGACCACGAAGTTCGTCCCGGCGTTCGCGCTCACCCGCAGCGCCGCCGCCTACTGGCGCGGCGACCAGGCCAACCAGCAGCTGCAGCGGATCTACGGCACGGCGTGGGAGTCGCAGGAGGCCCAGGACGCCTACCTGGAGCGGATCGCCGAGGCCGAGCGCCGCGACCACCGCAAGCTCGGCGCCGAGCTGGACCTGTTCAGCTTCCCGGACGAGATCGGCTCCGGCCTCGCGGTGTTCCACCCGAAGGGCGGCATCGTCCGCAAGGAGCTGGAGGATCTGAGCCGCCAGCGCCACGTCGAGGCCGGGTACGAGTTCGTCACCACCCCGCACGCCACGAAGGGCCAGCTGTTCGAGCTGTCCGGGCACCTGGACTGGTACGCCGAGGGCATGTACCCGCCCATGCAGCTCGACGAGGAGCGGGACGCCGACGGCGAGATCAAGAAGCCGGCCGTCGACTACTACCTCAAGCCGATGAACTGCCCGATGCACAACCTGATCTTCCGGTCGCGCGGGCGGTCCTACCGGGAGCTGCCGCTGCGGCTGTTCGAGTTCGGCACGGTCTACCGGTACGAGAAGTCCGGCGTGGTGCACGGCCTGACCCGCGCCCGTGGCTTCACCCAGGACGACGCGCACATCTACTGCACCCGCGAGCAGATGGCCGGCGAGATCACCAGCCTGCTGCAGTTCGTGCTGGACCTGCTGCGCGACTACGGCCTGGACGACTTCTACCTGGAGCTCTCCACCCGCAACCCGGAGAAGTCCATCGGCTCCGACGAGCACTGGGCCGAGGCCACCGAGGCGCTGCGGTCGGCCGCGGAGAGCTTCGGGCTGACCCTGGTCGACGACCCGGGCGGCGCCGCGTTCTACGCCCCGAAGATCTCGGTGCAGGCCAAGGACGCGATCGGTCGCTACTGGCAGCTGTCGACGATCCAGGTCGACATGATGCTCCCGGACCGCTTCGAGCTCGAGTACACGGCGTCCGACGGGTCCCGGCAACGCCCCGTGATGATCCACCGCGCGCTGTTCGGCTCGATCGAACGGTTCTTCGGCGTGCTCACCGAGCACTACGCTGGTTCGTTCCCGGCGTGGCTGGCGCCGGTGCAGGTGGTCGGCATCCCGGTCACCGACGACCAGGAGCCGGCCGTGCGCGACGTCGCGGACCGCCTGCGGCGCAAGGGCGTGCGCGTCGAGGTCGACGCCGGCGACGACCGGATGCAGAAGAAGATCCGCACCCACACGCTGCAGAAGGTGCCGTTCATGATGCTGGTCGGCGCGCGCGACGCGGAGGCGGGCGCGGTCAGCTTCCGGTTCCGCGACGGCAGCCAGCGCAACGGCGTGCCGGTCGACGACGCCGTCGAGCAGATCGCGGCGTGGGTCGCGTCGCGGACGAACGTCTCGCCGTCCGGGGAGACGTTCGGCGCGAGCTGACCGCGCTACCCCGCGGCCGGCCGGCGGGCCAGCCGGTCGGCCGCGACGGCGCCGACCCCGGACAGCAGGACCATCCCGGTCAGGTACGCCGACGCCCCGGCCAGGCCCGCCGGTGAGGCGAGCAGCAGCGTGGACAGGATCGGTGCCAGCGCCCCACCGAAGATCGAGCCGAGCTGGTACCCCACGGACGACCCGCTGTAGCGGATCTCGGGCGGGTAGCAGGACGCGGCCAGCGCCGCCGACGGCCCCCACATCGGAGCCGAGAACCATCGGGCCGCGGCGACGGCCACGGCGATCAGCAGGATCGACGCGCTCGCGAGCAGGGGCAGGAACGCCGCGGCGGCCACCGCCGTGGCGAGCGCGCCGAACATGATCGTCCGGGCGTGACCCCACCGGTCGGACATCGACGAGACCCACAGGATGAGCGGGACCTCGAGCACGGAGACCGCGAGCACCACGGCGATCAGCGCGGTCCGGGACAGGCCGACCTGGCTGGTGCCGTACTGGATGGCGAACGTCGCGGCCATGTACCCGACCGCCGTGATGCCGCCGAACAGCGCGATCCCGCACAGCACCTGCGGGAAGTGCTCGCGCAGCACGGTCGCGATCGGCAGCCTCATCGAGCCGGCCCGCGGCGCGGCGACGAACTCCGGGCTCTCCTCGATCCGCAGCCGTACGTAGAGCCCGACGCCCACCAGCACGGCACTGAGCAGGAACGGCACCCGCCAGCCCCACGACTGGAAGTCCTCCGCCGACAGCAAGCCCGCCACCAGCAGGAACGCCGCGTTGGACGCGACCAGTCCGATCGGGACACCGAGCTGCGGGAAGCTGCCGTAGAAGCCCCGCCTGCCCTCGGGGGCGTGCTCGACCGAGATCAGCACCGCACCGCCCCACTCGCCGCCGACCGCGAACCCCTGCAGCACGCGCATCGCCACCAGCAGGACGGGCGCGGCGACCCCGATCGTCGCGTAGTTCGGAAGCACGCCGATCAGGAACGTCGCCCCTCCCATCGTCAGCAGCGTGGCGACCAGGGTGTTCCGGCGGCCGATCCGGTCGCCGAGGTGCCCGAACAGCACGCCGCCGACCGGGCGGGCCACGAACCCGACGGCGAACGTCCCGAACGCGGCCAGCGTCGCCGCCAGCGGGGAGGCACCGGGGAAGAACTGGGGTGCGAACACCGTGATGGCGGCCAGGCCGTAGATGTAGAAGTCGAACCACTCGATCGACGTCCCGATCAGACCGGCCAGCGCGACCCGGCGGACCCGGCGGACGTCGGGCGGGGACGGCGTCACCCCGGCACCCTGCTGTGTGGACATGGCGGCCTCCGTTGGTCGTCAGACCAACCGGATCGTGCCGAGTGCCCGGAGTGTCCGGAACCGTTCTTCCGTCAGACGGAAACCTGCGGCCCGTGCCCGGGAGGCCCCGATCGGGGTCACCCGATATGGTTAGCATATGCAACTTCCGTCGGGCGACGTCATGACCGGGCGGACGTGGTGGCAGGCGTTCCGGGACCGGGCACTCGCGTCCGATCCCGGACTCGTCCGGCTGATCTCGGCCGGGCGCGCGGTGCTGGCCATCGCGACGGCGCTCGGTCTGGAGCTGCTGCTCGCCGAGGTCACCGGCAGGCCACCGCTGATCCCGCTGATGCTCGGCGCCGTGCTCGCCATGCTCTCCGCGTTCGGCGTCCTCGACCCGACGCGCGGCGGCCAGGCCGTCACGATGTGCTTCCTGCCGCTGTTCCTGCTGGCCGGGATGGCACTCGCGCTCGCCGTCGACCGCAACCGCCCGTTGTCGCTGGCGACGTTCGTGCTCGTCGTGTTCGTGGCCGTGCTGCTCCGCCGGTTCGGACCGCGGTTCTTCACGTGCGGGATGGTCGGGTTCATGGGCTACTTCTTCGCCCTGTTCCTCGGCCTGCGTCCGGAACAGCTGCCGGACCTGCTCCCGCCCGTCGTGCTGGCGATCGCCTGGGTGCTGCTGCTGACGCTCGTGCTCCTGCCGATCCGCAACGACCGGGTGCTGCGGAGGATGATCTGGTCGTTCGAGGCGCGGCTGGCCGCGCTGGCCGAGGCGACCGCCCGGCTGCACGCGGACGGCGACCGCGACGACCCGGACCGCGACGACGCGCAGCGGCGGATCCGCAGCCGCCTGGTCCAGCTCAACGAGACGGCGTTGATGATCGACGGCCAGCTCGGCACCCCGAGCGCGGTCTCCGACGACGCCATGGCCCGCACGCTGCGCCGTGCCGTCTTCGACGGCGAGCTCGCGGCGGGCGCTCTCGTCGACGCCGTCGCCCGGCTCGTCGACGACCCGGCGGCCGACGCGACACACCGGCAGGCGGCCGTCGATCTCCTGGATGCGGTGCGGCACCGGGACTGGGACCGCCTGCACGCCGTGGCCGACGCGCTGACCCACGACGACGGCACACCGGTCCGCGCGCGCCGCCTCGCCGCGGACGCGCTGGTCCTGGCCGCGGTGCGCGCCGAGTGGGCCGGCACCGCAGGGACGGACGACCCGGCCGACGGATCGGAGCCGGAGTTCGCGCCTGCCGTGGAGCTGTTCGCCGGTGCGCTGCCGGGGTCGGCGCCCACGGTGCAGCGGGTGCACGATCCGGACACCGGGACCGGCGCGCCAGAACGGCGGTTCCCCCGGCTGTCGCTGAACACCCGCCAGGCGATCCAGGCCGCGCTGGCGACGGCGGCCGCGGTCGCCGTCGGGGACGCGTTGTCCTCGCAGCGCTACTACTGGGCCGTGCTGGCCGCGTTCATCGCGTTCACCGGCACCGCGACCGTGGCGGAGACGGTCCGCAAGGCCGTGCACCGCACGGTGGGCACGCTGGTGGGGCTGCTGGCCGCGATCCCGCTGGTCCCGCTGATCGGGACGAACGTCGCCGTGGTGATCACCGTGATCCTGGCGAGCGTGTTCGGGGCGTTCTACCTGTTCCGGGTGTCGTACGCGGTGATGATCTTCTTCATCACGCTGATGCTCGGCGAGCTGTACGCGCTGCTCGGCAGCTTCACCGTCGATCTGATGATCCTGCGTCTCACCGAGACCGCGGCGGGCGGTGCGATCGGGTGCCTGGTCGCGGTGCTCGTGCTCCCGACCCGGACGCTCACCGCCGACCGGGAGGCCCGCCGCGCCCTGCTCACGGCGCTGGCCGACCTGCTCGACGCCGTCGATCTGCGGCTGCGTCGCGGAGGCCACGAGACCGACCTGGCGGCCTCCGCCCGCGCGCTCGACGCCGCGCTGCACCAGGCGCTGCTGATCGGCAGGCCACTGGGCCGGACCTGGATGGTGGCGCCGAACCCGTGGGGCGTGCGGCGGCTGACGAGCTACACCGCGCTCGCCCACCACGCCCGCCATCTCGCGCGGACCGTCGATGCGGCCGCGCGCCCGTCGGAGTACCCGGCGGCCCTCACCGCAGCCTGCGCACGCCTGCGCGATCTCGTCGCCGCCACCGCGCACGGCCGCGCTCCGGCACCGGGTGCGCTCACCGCGGTGGCCGACCTGCTCGCCCCGATCTCCGGGTCGGCGGGCGAGCTCGCGCCGCTCGCCCGCGAGGTCGGTCTGCTGGCCGCGGAGCTCGACACGCTGACCGGATCGGCGGGCGAGGACTCCCGGGTCCCCGCCGTCACGCGTCGGATCCAGAGCCCCGGCCGGGAGCCGGTCTCGGCGACCGTCACGCTCGTCGACCCCACCGGGCGGCAGGTCGCCCGGACCGACACCGACGAGCGCGGATGCTTCACGATCACCCCGGAGGCACCGGGCACCTACCTGGTCGTCGCCTCACCGCGGCCCGGCACCGGTTCGGCCGCCCCGCACGGCGAGTACGTCCGTGTCGACCGCGACGTCGTGCTCCCGGACCTCGTGCTCCGGCCCGCCCCGATCACGGTCACGGCTCAGCCGGCCACGGTCTCCCGGTCGAGGAGGCCGAGCTGCGCCATCACGTCGAGCCGGTCCCACGTGATCCGGTAGGCCAGGATCCGGGAGCTGACCTTCCCGAACTTCGACGCGTGCTTGAACGACGCCACCGAGACGGCGCTCGTCTCGACGTCGCGGCCGGTCGGTGCGACGCCGGGCAGCAGCCACGGCAGCTCGCGGTCGTGCGTGAACCGCACGGTCATCTCGTGCGCGACGCGCCGCTGGTCGGACGTCTTGGAGACCCGCGTGAACTCCAGCCCGGACGGCAGGTGGTCGATCACGTCCTCGACGAGGAACCGCCGGATGTCATCGGGCCCGCGCGCCGTGACGACGCCGGACACCGTCTCCAGCACGCCGTCCTCGCCGACGCATGCCAGCGCGGCATCGACGTCGCGGTCGGCGAACACCGCCGTGTGGAACGCGTCGCGGATGCCCTCGATCTTCCACATGAGGTGCTGGATCTCCATGGTCATGGCCGCTCCACCTTGCGTCGTGGCGCGGCGCTGCGCCACCGGTGGCTCAAATCGAGACGGCGGGCTACGCCTCGCGCGCCGGTGACGGGCCGGCGATCGGCGGGACATCGGCCGACGCGGGTCCGGTTCGGACCGGCCGGGAGATCTCAGGAGACGTACGGGCGGACCGCGCGGGCGTCCCGGAGCGCGACGGCCCACCAGGTCAGCCGGCCAGCCGCTCGCCGAGCGCTTCGATCGCCGGCGGGAGGTCCTCGTCGAACGACCGGAGCTCGTGCTGGAGCTCGATGTCGGCCAGGTCCACGACGTCGACCTCGATGGACTCGTGCTGCCGGGCCTGCCGGATCGTCCACTGCGCGGGCGGGGTCCCCAAGCGGCCACGGCGGATGCTGCCGATGATGACGACAAGTCGGATGGGGTGGGTGGCGGACACGTGCTTCCTCCTCGGTCGATGGTGCGCAGTCGCGGAGCGCGACCTGCGACGACGCCAGGACGGGCGTCGGCGGTCCGAATCCGTCGTGTTGCGGTAGTCGTGCCTGATCAGCGGGCAGATCTCCAGGACGTGCTCGTGCGCGGGCAGGCCGGCTAGCGGGCCGTCCGACGTTCCTCCGCACGACCGGTCACCGGACCACGACGCACCGCCGCGTCTCAGCGGGTCGGGCCGGGACCGGCTCCGGTCCGGTCACCGGCGTCGGTGGCGGATCCGCCGCTCCCGGCGCCTCCGGTGCTCTCTGCGCCGTCCGCCGATCCGCCGGAGCGCAGCAGCACCCCGATCGCCACCGCGGACACGGCGGCGACGACGGCGCTGATTCCGGTGGTCACGGCGACACCGTCGCTGAAGGCGTCCCGCGCGGCTCCCAGCAGCCGGTCCCCGTTCGCGCCGCCGAGCCGAGCCGCCTCGGCGGCCGCCTCACCCAGGGTGTTGCGGGCGGACTCGGCCACCGACGCCGGCAGGCCGCCGAGCACTCCGTCACCGAGCGAGCTCCGGTACACGGCCGTGCCGATACTGCCGAACACGGCCAGCCCGAGTGCACCACCGAGCTGCTGGGTGGTCTCGGACATGGCCGATGCGGCGCCCGCACGCTCCGGCGGCGCGGCGCCGACCATCAGGCCGATCGTCAGCATGGTCGCTGGGGCGAGCCCGACGAAGATCACGACGTAGCCGACGACGAGCACGGCAAGACCGCCGCTCGAGGGATCGAGCCGGGTGAGGATCAGGAAGCCGACCGCGGACAGGGCCATCCCGGCCGCAAGGATCGATCCCGGACTGAACGTCGTGGCCAGCTTCGGGGTCATCATCGTCGCCACGACGGCGAACAGCAGGATCGGTAGCAGCCACAGGCCCGCCTCCAGCGTCGACAGACCGAGCGCGAGCTGCATGAACTGCATACCGAAGTAGCCCGTGCCGGTCAGCATGAGCGAGCCGATGGTCAGCGTGAACAAGGACACGCCGAAGGTACGGTCGGACAGCAGGCCGACGTCGAGCATCGGGTCGGCGAGGCGGCGCTGCCTCAGCACGAACAGCACACCGACCACGACGCCGACCGCGATGGCGGCCAGCGACAGCAGGCCCGGACCGCTCTGGGCGATTTGCTGGATGCCGTAGATGACCCCCAGCACGGCGACGACCGCGAGGACGGCGCTGGCCAGGTCGATGCGCCCGACCGACGTGTCCCGGTACTCCGGCAGCAGGATCGGCCCCGCCACCAGCAGCAGCACCATGACCGGCAGGGCGAGCAGGAGCACGGAGCCCCACCAGAAGTGCTCGAGCATGAGCCCGCCGAGCAGCGGACCGATGACGTTCCCGCCCAGCGTGGACATCCCCCACACCGAGATCGCCCGGTTGCGCTGGGTCTGGTCGTGGAACATGTTGCGGATCAGCGACAGCGTCGACGGGCCGATGGTGGCACCGGCGACACCGAGCAGGGCCCGCGCCGCGATCAGGGCCTCGCTGCTCGGCGCGAACGCCGCCAGCAGCGAGGCCAGCCCGAACACCGTCGCACCGATCAGCAGCAGCCTGCGCCGCCCGATCTTGTCCGCCAGCTTGCCCATCGGCACCAGCAGCGGCGCGATGACGAACCCGTAGACATCCATGATCCAGAGCAGCTCGGAACTGCTTGGTCGCAGATCCGCGGCGATTGCCGGAACAGCCAGATGAAGGACTGTGAGATCCATTCCGATGATGAGCGCCGGAAGCACGAGAACGGCGAGACCGGTCCACTCGCGGCGACCGGCCGACGGTGGCGTCGATTCGTCGATGGATGTCTCGCTCATGGCGGGAAGGGTAATGACCGACCGATACCGGCGGCATCCGTCAGATGACCAGTGTGCTGCCGACCGCCCTGCCGACGAGGTCCTTCGGCGCCAACTGCGCTCGCTCGCGAAGAAATCGCGCGACCGCACGACTTCCGATCGTGGTTACACTGAGACCCGTCGAATTCCAGCAGAAGATCGGGGAGACCAGAATGCCGGTCGACGACACCGCCATCCGTGAACAGGCACAGGCCGCGAAACCGATCGGTTTCGTCGCCCGTCGTCTCGACGAAACGGTGACCGAGTACGTCGGGAACCTCCTCGCCGGATTCGGGGCGGAGCGCCGGCACTGGCAGATGATGCGGCGGGTGCACGAGCAGCCAGGGCTCGCGGTCGGCGAGTACGTCGAGTCCGCGCGGGTCTTCTACGCCGAGGAGTCCGTGCTCGCGACGGTCGAGGAGCTCCGCGAACGGGGATGGCTGGCCGTCACCGGCTCCGGCGAGGACCGCCTCATGACGCTGACCGCGGAGGGAGAGAGCACGTTCTCGGCGATGGCCGCCGAGCAGGAGGGTACCTGGGACCGGATGCTCGACGGGCTGAGCTACGCCGACTACCTCACCGTCGTCCGCCTTCTGGAGGCGATGACCGAGAACCTCGAGCGCCACCTGCCCGCCGGCCGCGCCTGAACCGCCGGGCCCCGACACGGTCGGGTCGGTGGACCGTTGCTCAGCCCAGGTCGAGCGCGGCGAGCTCGCCGCGTGAGGAGACGCCGAGCTTGGGAAACGCCTTGTAGAGGTGGTATCCGACGGTGCGCGAGCTGAGGAACATCTGGGTGCCGATGGCGCGGTTGGACATTCCGGTCGCAGCCAGCCGGACCACGGCCAGCTCCTGCGCGGTCAGCCCCGACCCGACCGCGGGCCGGTAGCCGCCGGCCTGGCTCTCCCCCGCGGCGCGCAGCTCGGTGGCCGCGCGCTCGGCCCACGGCCGGGCTCCGAGCTGCTCGAACGTGTCGGCCGCGAACCGCAGCGCGGAGCGGGCGGCGCCGGGACGCCTGCTGCGGCGTGTCCACTCGCCCTGCAACAGCGTCGTGCGGGCCCGCTCGAAGGGCGACTCCGCGTCGTCGCGGTGGCTCGCGACGGCCTGGTCGTAGAGCGCTCCGGCCCGATCCGGCTCGGACTCGGCGAGCAGCGCGCGACAGCGTAGCGCCAGCGACCGGGCCCACGGTCGTTCGACGGCGTCCACCCACTCCTCGAACCAGGCGAGCGCGTCCGCCGCCTCCTTGGGGTGGCCGAGGCGCGCGGACGCCTCGACCAGGTCGGGCACGGCCATCAGCCCCTCCAGCGGGACGGTCCCGTCGACGATGGCACGCAACCGGTCGCGCGCCGACTCCGCGCGGCCGGCCCCCAGGTCGAGCAGGGCGAGCGCGCCCCTGGCCCGCGCCGCCGCGCCACCGGAACCGGTGTCCACGGCGCCGGCCAGCTCGACGCACCGCGGCTCGTCGCCCTCCAGCGCGGCAAGCCGGGCCATCCCGGCGCAGAGCTCGCTGCGGCCGCGGGACTGCTGGGTGTCCTCGACGATCTGCAGTCCCTCTGTCCCCGCGGCGCGGGCCTCGGCGTGCCGGCCGAGATGCAGCGCGGTGCCCAGGTGCAGCGACAGGGCCAACGGCAGCGCCCCGATCGCACCGCGGTCGCGCAGCCCGCGTTCGCGGGCGACGGCCAGGTCGTGCGCCTCGCGCACCTCGCCGAGCAGCAGGCGCCCGGACACCGCCGTGGCGGCGTCGCGCGGCTCCCACTCCCCCGAGCCGAACAGCGACCGGACCGCCGCGACCCCCTCCGCCACCGATCCCGGACCGAGCCGGGTGACGGCCGTGACGAACCGCTCCAGTACCGCCAGCGCCTCCGGGCGGCCCGGGGCGAGCTGTCCGGCCAGACGCCAGGTGTCCTCGACGGTGTGGGTGCTGCCGTCCGACCATGCCGCCTCGGCCGCCCAGACCAGCATGTCCATCGCGACGTCCGGGACCTGCGCGTGCACCGCGCGGGCCGCGTCCACCAGGAGCCCGTGCACCTCGACCGGGCGCGCCTCCTGCTCGGCCACGCGGGCGCGGACGACCGCGATGCGCGCCTGCGACCCGCCGTCGGTCAGCAGCGCCGATGCCCTGCCGGCCAGCCCGTCGGCGCGCTCGGAGTGCCCGCCCTGCACGGCCGCCTCGGCAGCCATCAGCAACCGCCGCCCGCGGTCCGGTTCCTCCCGGCTCAGCTCCGCCGCACGCTCCAGCGCCGAGGCCGCCGCCGAGTGCCCGCCCAGCGAGCCGTCGATCCCGGCGCTGTTCTCCAACGCGGCGGCGACCTCGTCGTCCGGTCCGGTGGTCGACGCGGCCAGGTGCCAGGCGCGCTGGCAGACGTTGCCCTGCGTACCGAACACGCGTGCCAGCTCGGCGTGCACGCGGAGCCGCGTCTGCAGCGGCGCCTCCTGGTAGACCGCGGACCGGATCATCGGGTGCCGGAAGTCCAGCCGCCCGCCGGCGAGCACGACCAGGTTCCCGGACTCGGCGGGCTCGAGGTCGACGGCGGTGCACCCCAGCCCCGCTCCGGCATCCAGCACCACGCCGGGGTCGCCCGACGTGTCCGCCGCGATCGTGACCAGCAGGTCCCTCGTGCGCTGCGGCAGCGCCGCGACCTGCTCGGAGAACATCCTCAGCACCCGGCTGCGCTGCGGCACCCCCCTGGTGCGGAACGGCTCGGTCACCGCCGCGCCGGTGCGCTGGGCCTCGGTGAACTCCAGCAGCGCCAACACGTTGCCCTGCGCCTCGGCGACGATCCCGTCCCTGGTCTCGCGCGGCAGGTCTCCGGCACGGTCCTCGAGCAGTCGGGCGGCCGTCTCGTCCGGCAGAGGTTCGAGCCGGGCCTCCGCGATACCGGGGGCGGGGAAACCGGGCCCGTCGAAGTCGCGCGCGGCGAACAGGAGCACCACGCCCTCCGCGTCGAGCCGCCGCGCGGCGAACAACAACACGTCCGCCGACCCGCGGTCCATCCACTGTGCATCGTCGACCAGGCACAGCAGCGGCCCGTCACCCGCCGCGTCGGAGAGCAGCATGAGCACGGCGAGGCCGAGCAGGAAGCGGTCACCGGGCTGACCGGTCTGCATGCCCAGCGCGACCCGCAGCGCGTTGCGCTGGGGGTCCGGGAGGTGGTCGATCCGGTCGACCACCGGACCGAGCAGCACGTGCAGGCCGGCGAACGGCAGCTCGGCCTCGGACTCGATGCCGACCGCGCGCAGCACCCGCATGTCCGCCGCCGCCGCGGCCGCGTGGTCGAACAGCGCGGTCTTCCCCATCCCGGCGTCGCCGCGCAGGACCAGCGCCGAGCTCTCCCTCGCCCGTGCACGCGCGAGCCGCTCGTCGATCGCCGTGACCTCGTGCTCGCGGCCCAGCAGCATGGACGGGATACTACGCGGGGGGAACGGCCATGATCACCGTCAGCGCCGGAGTCGTCACGGAGGCGAGGCGGCCGCCGCGCGCAGTGGCTCCCACCAGGAGCGGTTCTCGGTTGGTCACGAACAGCAGACCATCTTCTCCGGAAGTGAAACGGCCTGCCGCCGCGGTGGAACGGGCGATCCCGGTGGAACTCCTCGACGGCGATCCCCGTCCCGGTCAGCCGCCGGGTCAGGCGGTGCCCGATGAAACCGCGGGAACCGATAACCGACACTCTTGCCGACGGATCGTCGTGACCGTTCTGATGACGAGAACGCATCGAGTCCTCCGCGGGACGGAATCCATTCGGAACGGCGCTGCGGGGTGTTCCGGCGGCGCCGAGGGAGTCTGCCGGTCCGCATTCACGACGGGACGGCGGCGAGGCGCGCCGATCATTCCCGCGTCATCGATTCTGAAACCGGCCGGAGAACCGCGTCAACCACGCCGGAGAGCCGGACCTGCAAATCTTGTCCAACGGTGTGTGATGCCCGGACGAGCGGGCGGCCGGCTACCGTCACGTGACGGATGCGGCCGGCCACCACCGGGGCCGATCGTCGGGGAGTCATGAGTGCCATGAGTGAGGAATCCCGCGGCGCGTCCTCGACGGGCCCGTCATCCGCAGCGTCGGGAGGAGCCGTGTCCGCCCGCGCCGGGCGGCGCGAGTGGCTCGGGCTGGTCGTCCTGGTCCTTCCCGCGATGATCGTCGGCATGGACCTCACCGTCCTGCACCTGGCGGTGCCGACGATCAGCGAGGATCTCGCGCCCAGCAGCTCCCAGCTGCTCTGGATCATCGACATCTACGGCTTCGTCATCGCCGGTCTGCTGATCGTCATGGGCAAGCTCGGCGACCGGATCGGGCGCCGCAGGCTGCTGCTGGTCGGCGCCGTCGCGTTCGCGCTCGCCTCGGTCCTCGCGGCGTGGGCGCCGACGGCGGGCATGCTGATCCTCGCCCGCGGGCTGCTCGGCGTCGCCGGGGCGACGGTCGCGCCGTCGACGCTGTCCCTGATCCGCAACATGTTCGCCGACGAGGGCCAGCGCACCCGTGCGGCGTCGGTCTGGATGATGGGCAACCTGGCCGGCAACGCCGCGGGCCCGCTGGTGGGCGGCCTGCTGCTGGAGTGGTTCTGGTGGGGCTCGGTGTTCCTGATCGGCGTGCCGGTCATGGTGCTGCTGCTGGTCGCCGGCCCACGGCTGGTGCCCGAGTACCGCGAGAGGCGGCCGGGCCGGATCGACCCGGTCAGCGCGGTGCTGTCGCTCGTCGCGGTGCTCGGGGTGATCTACGGGGTGCAGCGCTCCGCTGAGGACGGCTTCGACCTGGCCGCGCTCGCGGCGGTCGTGCTCGGGGTCGCGGTCGGGATCGCGTTCCTGGTGCGCCAGCGGAGGCTGGAGGACCCGATGCTCGACCTCGAGCTGCTGGCCGGTCGCCGGTTCGTCGTCGCGATGGGCGTACTGCTGCTGGGCTCGTTGCTGATGGCGGGCACCGGCTACTTCGGGATGCAGTTCCTGCAGCTGGTCGAGGGCCAGTCGACGTTCGCGTCGGCGATGTGGTCGCTGCCGCTGCTTGTCGCCGGGTTCGTCGGTGTGTCGCTCACCCCGACGATCGCGGCCCGGGTCCAGCAGGCCTACGTCATGGCGGGCGGTCTGGTCGTGGCCGCCGTCGGCTTCGCCGTGCTGAGCACGGTCCCGGTCGACGGAGGGCTGCCGGGACTGATCGTCGGTTTCGTGTTCGTGTTCCTCGGCCTCGGCCCGTCGACCACGCTCGGCGTCGCGGCGATGGTCGGCTCCGCGCCACCGGAACGGTCGGGCGCCGCGTCCGCGATGTCCGAGACCAGCCAGCAGTTCGGCAATGCGCTCGGGCTGGCCGCGTTCGGGACGATCGGAGCGATCGTCTACCGCTCGCAGCTGACCGACGCGATGCCGGCCGGGATCCCGGCCGATGCCGTCCGGACGGCATCGGACACGCTCGGCGGTGCCGCCTCGGTCGCCGGGACGCTACCCGGCCCGCTCGGCACCGAGCTGTTCCGAGCGGCTCGTGAGGCGTTCGCCGGCGGGCTGCACGCCGCCGCGACGATCACCCTGGTCGTGTCGCTGGCCGTCGCCGTCGCCGTCGCGTTCGTCCTGCGCGAGCCCGGGACGCCGGGCGGGCACGACACCTCCGGCCCGGACGACCGGGACACGGGAGACGGGGACACGGAGGACGGGGACACGGACGCGTTCGGCCGGGACGACGTGCCTGCCGCGGCGTCGTCCGACGGTTCGTCCGACGGGACCGCGCGGTGACCGCCCTGGTGACCGGGGCTCGCGGTGTCGTGGGCCGCAGGGTCGTCGACGAGCTGGTCGGGGCCGGGACGGACGTGCGGGCGATGAGCCGCCCCGGAGCCGGACCGGACCACGATCGACGGCGTGACGCACACCGTGCGGGTGCACGACCGCCCGGTCCCGCTGACCCGCAAGGAGTTCGAGCTGTTGACGCTGCTGGCCTGCCATCCGGGCGACGTGGTCGGGCGGCGGCAGATCCTGCGGCAGGTCTGGGACGACGACGACCTGACCCGCAGCAGGACGATCGACACCCACGTGAACAGCCTCCGGCGCAAGCTGGGCTCGTCGGACTGGGTGGTCACCGTCCGCGGCGTCGGCTTCCGCCTGGCCGAGATCTGACCGGGCGGGGCCCGGTCCGGCCGCACCCGGGGTCATCCTGACTCGACGGCCGGTTCGGGTCGGCGGTAGAGACGCGTCGCCGTGACCGAGCCCGTGCCGTCGGTCTCCGGCGGCTCCCCCAGCACGGTCGCGACCCGGTCGTCGACGGACAGGTACTTGCGCCCCGCGCGCAGGTCGGCGTCGTTGCGCAGGCGGATGATCAGCGGGAACGTCGCGAGCGCGCCGGCGTCGAACAGGCCGGTCGTGTAGACGAGCTGCACCCCCAGCGCCCTGGCCACGCCGAACTGCAGTTCCAGCAGGTACCCGGCGGACGCGCGGCCGATCGGGTTGTCCAGGAACAGCACGCCGGCGTGCGGGCGACGACCCTGTCCCCGCTGGTGGGCCCGCAGCGCGGCCATCGTGCAGTACAGGACGATCGCCGCGGTGAGCTGCTGACCGCCGGAGAACACGTCGCGGATCTCGGAGACCCGCAGCCGCTCGGTGCGCAGCACGGCGTCCGGCTTGAGCATCTCGATGCGCACGCCCTTCGGCATCGCGGCACGCACACCGCGCAGCAGCAGGGACATCCCGTCGCGCAGTTCGCGGGACGCCTTCGGGGCGTTCACCGACGACGCCGCCCGGTCCACGACGTCCCCCAGCTCGTGCCGGAGCACCGCGTCCTCGACGGCCTCGAACCGGATCCGCAGGAACCGCTGCCCGGACCAGTCGCCGAGCCCGTCGGGCAGCTCGGACAGGCGCTCGGCCAGCCGCAGCGTGCGCACCGCCTCCCCGACCATGCCGGTCAGCCGCGTGACGATGCCGGAGCGGTGCCGTTCGATGTGGGCGAGGTCGTCGTCGAGGGAGCGCAGCCGCGGGCGCAGCGCCGCGATCCACTCCGGCGCGAGCCCCGGCATGTCCGCACGGGCGACTCCGGAGATGTGCTTGCGCACCGGGCCGGACAGCGACGAGAACCGTGCGTCCTGCGCGAACTGGGCGACGGAGTCGACGGCCTCGCGCACGTCCTTCTCGGCGCCGTGCCGCTCCGCCGCCGCCGCACGCACGGCCGACTGCCGCTGCTTCGTCGCCTCCAGCGCGGCGTCGACGTCGCCGTCGAACGGGGCCGCACCGGTCGCGTCCGGCGCGTCGTCCATACCGGCGACGACGTGCCCGAATCCCTCCGCGGACCGCACCGCCGACCCGTGCGTGTCCCGGGCCGCCTGTGCCGCTCGCCGCGCCGACACGGCCGCATCCTCGGCCGCCCGACGGTCACCGTCCGCCTGTTCGACGAGCTCGCGGCCGTGGGCGGCGTCGCGCGGGCGGTCGTAGCCGTCGATCGGGCGCGGTCGGTCCGGATAGGACGCCAGCTCCCGCTCGGCGACGGCGAGCGCGCCGGACGCCCTGCGGAGCCGGTCGTCGGCGGCGTTCAGGGCGGCCCGGGCCTGGTCCGACGCCGCGCGCCGGGACCCGGAGTCGGAGCCGTCCGGCGTGCGCAGCAACGCCTCCGCGGCGTCCAGCACGCCGGCCGCGAGGGCGTCGAGGGGCTGCTTCGCCGCGACGACCGCCTGCTCGGCGGACTCCAGGCGGCCCCGCAGGTCCGCGTCGACCTCCGCGGTGGCGTAGGCGGAGTCGGCGCGCCGGAACTCCTCCCGCAGCACGGACAGCGGGCTGTCCGGCGGCTCCGGGAGGGTGTCCGATTCGGACAGCGGCAGGGCCGCCAGGTCCTCACGGGCGCGGACGGCCGTCGACTCCTGCCGGTCGCGGGTACGCCGGGCGTCCACTGCGGACGCCGCCGCCGTCTCCGCGTCGGACCGTGCGCTCGCCGCCGCCTGGATCGCGCGGGCCGCGTCCGCCGTCGCCGCGCGCTGCCGTTCGACGAGCTCCTCGCGGCCGGAGACCCTGGTGCGCAACGCCTCCAGCGCCTCGGCCCGCTCGCGGGCGGCCAGCGCGGCCCGTTGCAGCTCGGGCCGGTCCGCCTCCAGCGCGTCCGCCCGATCGTCGAGCGCCTCGACCGCCGCCGCGGCCTCCGCGACGGCGCGTTCGGCCGCGGTCAGCGCGTCGCGCCGTTCCTGCAGCGCGTCCGCGAGCTCGTCGACCGTCGGGCGGCGCTCCCGCCACGCGGCGAAACGGGTCCGCAGCTCCCGGTCGGCGTCGACGGCGGCGGCCAGCTCGTCGATCCGCGACGCCCGCGCCGCCGTCTCCGCGGTGAGCGTCTCCCGGACCTCTGCGGCGGCGTCCTCGTCGTACAGGGCCGGGTTCGGGGGGACGACGAGCTCGACGCCGGGTGCGGTGTCCGTCCCGTGCATCGCGGCCGTCGTCCCGACCGCCACCAGGCACGACGGCAGCAGCCGCGCCGCCGTCAGTTCCTCGCCGGCCCGGGTGAGGTCGTCGCGGTTGTTGAGCAGCACGCCGTCGACGAGATGGGGCAGCCGCGCCAGCACCTCCTCCCGCGAGCCTGCGGGCAGCATCGTCAGGTAACGCCAGCCGGACCACGCGGTGATCCCGGCCGCCTCCAGGACGCCGAGCGCCGCCTCGACCTCGGGCGGCTCCGGCAGCAGGCCGCCGGACCCGAGCGCCTGCAGCGCCCGCTCGTCGCGCTGCTGCTCACCGGACAGCGTGGTGCGCTCCCGCTCGTGGGTCCCGACCGCGGCCGTGAGCCGTTCGACGAGCAGGTCGGCGTCGGTGTCCGGGCGGACGGCGTCCACGCTGAGCAGCTCGGCAGCGCGCGGTTCGGAGGCGAGCGCGTCCCGGGCGGCGACGGCGTCGTCGTAGGCCGTCGCGGACACCTCGACCGCCGACCGGGCGGCCTCGGCGGCCGACCGCGCGTCGGACCGGCGCTCCTCGGCACCGCGCCGCTCGCGCCGCAGCCGTTCGGACTCGGCGTGCAGCTCGTCGACGGCCCGCGTGGCCTGCCGGGCTCGCTCCCGCACCTCGTCCGCGGCCGTCGCGACGTCGGCGCCCGGCTCCAGACGGCCGTCCCGCTCTGCGGCGCTCACCGCGTCGTCGATCGCGGCGAGGTCGGCGCGCGCCCGCTCGCCGGCCTGCTCGGCGATGGCGGCCTCGGAGGAGCGCTCCACCTCGACCGCGCGTGCCGCCGCGGCCCGACGGTCCGCAGCCTCCTGCTCCGCGCCCGCCGCCTCGGCGGCGGCGTCGGCCTCGGATGCCGTGGCGCGCAACGCCGCTCCGAGCGCGCGGGCGGCGTCGGTGCGGGCGTGCAGCGCCGGACGCGCCTTCTCCTGCTCCGAGTCGACGCGGGTGCGCAGCCGGGCCGCCTCCCCGGCCGCGACCCGGTACCGGAGCACCGGCTCGACGGCCGCCCAGGCCTCCACCGTGGAGCGTGCGTCGTCGCGCTCGCGGGTCGCGTCCGCCTCCGCCCGGGTCGCCGCATCGACCTCGAGGGCCGCCGTCAGCCGTCGCAGCTCCGCGACCGTCTCCTGGAGACGCTTCTCCGCCCGGACGGCCTCCTTCTCGGTGTCCTCGGTGTCGGAGAGCGTCGCCACGGCGCCCGCGACCCGCTCGTCCTCCGCGGCCCGACGGGCGACGATCGCGCCGGCTAGCGAGCGCGCCGCGTCGCGGGCCGCCTGCTCCCTGGTGCGCGCGGACCCGGCGAGCGCCTCGGCCTCCACCAGCGGGCCCAGCCGCTCGAGCGTGCCGTCGACGAACTCCCGCTCGGTCTCGAGCTCCTCGCGCTGGGCGAGCTTCGTCGCGTAGCCGGCGACGAGGTCGGCCAGGTTCTGCGGTTCCTCCGGGTCGAGCACGGCGCGCAGCAGGAAGTCGACGAACGCCTCGTCGGACGGGAACGAGAACGCCTCCGCCGCCTCGCCCTCGCCGGCGTTCATCGTGCGCTGGTAGCGGAACAGCTCCGGGTCGAGACCGGTGTCGACGAGGTGGCGGGTCCAGTCGCGCTGGCCGGTCTCCCAGGTCAGCTCGCACTCCGGGTTCTCCCGGTCGGCCTCGTGCAGCCGCTCGCGGAACGCCGTCGCCGTCACCCGCCGTTTGTCCACCGTGAACGGCAGCTCGTCCAGCCCGAACCCCGTGTGCGGGCGCAGCGAGTACCACGCGTCGGCGAGCTTCTCCGGGTCCGACGACGCGACGTGCCCCCGCCACTCGGACACCTTGCCGGTGACCAGCAGCCGTCCGGTGCCGGTGTGCATCCACTCGCACGCGACGTGCGCGACGTCCTCGGCCAGCACGAACTTCTCCAGCACGCTCGTGCTCGTGGTGCCGACGACCTGACGGCGGCCGGGCAACAGCACCGAGAAGATCAGCTTCAGCAGGACGGACTTGCCGCCGCCGTTCTCCAGGAACAGCACCGACGCGGGCGCGGGCCGTCGCGGAACGCGGGCGGCGCCCTCGAACGGGTCGTCGGCGGCGAACAGGTCCTCCTGGTGCGCGACCGTGACCGGCTCGCCGACACCGCGCAGGTCGAGCGTGACGTCCTGGTACCGGGCGCCCGCCGGTCCCACCGAGAACAGGCGCACGCGGGAGAGCTCATACATCCGAGGCGGGCTCCTTGCGCAACGTGCCCTCGGGCGTCCCGGCCGGGAGCACACCGAGTTCGAGCAGCTCGTCGAACGCGCGCTGGGCGGCCAGCTCGCGCACCTGGACCTGGTAGCGGGCGGTCGTCCGGTACGCGCCCTCGGTGCCGACCGGGTGCAGGAAGCCCTGGTCGGCGAGGAACCGCAGTGCCTTCCCGACGATGCCGCGGGTCGTCGACTCCCCCGCACGGCCGTCCTTCGTCGCGGTCGCCTCCGGGCGGCGCAGCCACACCCGCCAGACGGCCTCCAGCTGCGGCGCATCGGACTCCGGATCGGACTCCTCGGTGCCTGCCACCCGCTCGGAGAGCACCCGCGACGCCTCCCGCACGGCGCCGTCGACCTGGTCCACGGAGACCCGCCCGACGTAGCTGTCGTTGCCGAGGTCGTCAGGGCGCGGGAACGCGAGCGCGGCCGCCGCCAGGTGCGCGAGGCCGTGCAGGACGCGGTCGGCCTGCCGGTTCGCGAGCGCCGTGCGGCGCGCGTACTCGTCCATCTTGATCTCGAAGACGGACTCCTCGACGGCCGCCAGCACGATCCCCGGCGACTTGTCGACGGCCAGCACCACCAGCCCGAGCCCGGACGCCACGCGCTGGACGGTGTCCGCGAACTCGTCGTCCTCGCGGTAGCGGCGCACCAGCTCCGCGTACGCCTCGTCCCGCCCGGGCAGTGCCTTGGGGCGCATGCCGAACGCGACGAGGCGCGCCGCGGACTCGACGTCGACGCCCCTCACGCCGTCTCCACCCCGGCGAGTGCGACGAGCAGGTCGGAGCCGGCGAACTCGTCGTCGCGCAGGACGGTGCCGTCGTCGACGGCGACGAGCACGCGCTCGTCGCCCTGGTTGCGCGCCGTGCCGATGGCCGTCCCGACCGCGTTCAGCGCCCGCAGCGCGACGAGCGCCGGCAGCTCCACATCGGACTCCCTGGCCCGCGCCAGCAACGACGACAGCCGCACCCCGCCCGCGTCCGACGGCAGCACGGCGTCCGCGGCGCCCCAGCGCTGGTCGCCGAAACGTTCCGGTTCCGACGGCGACAGGTCCGGCTCCGGCATCTCCTGGCCGAGCGGGTCGCGCTCCGGGGGCGGCGTCAGGAGGGTCTCGACGAGGCCGCCGAGGCCGGGCACGCTCGGCACCCTGATCCCGGCGCCCGCGGAGAAGAACGCGACGGCCGGGAACCCGGCCATGCCGACCGGCAGACCGAGCGACGGGCGCAGGAGCTGGCCGAACACGTCGATCGCGGCGCGCTGCGGGCGCCCGGCGAACTGCTGGCGGTCCTGCTCGGCGCGGAACGCGGCACCCGCCTCCTGCAGCCGCGCCTGCAGCTGGGTGTGCCTGCCGATGCAGTCCTCGACGACGCCGACCAGCTCCGCGGCCTGCCTGCGGCGGTCCGGCTCGGTCGCGTCGTCGCGGGCGTCGGCGATGTTCGACAGGATCGCCGTCTCGGCCCGGTAGCGGCCCTCGATGTGGGTGAGCGCGTCGTCCAGCAGCGCCGGGACCGACTCCAACCAGTCGACGGACCGGACGTCGCGACGGGTGGACTCCAGCTTGGCGCGCAACGCCTCCGCGTACTGCACGGTGCGGTAGCGGGCCTGCTCGGCCGCCAGGCGCGCGTCGCCGAGCCGTCCGCGGCTGATCAGGTTCTCCAGCTTCACCTCGGCCGCGACCTGGGCGGACTCGACGTCGGTGTCCAGCGCCCCGACGAGCACGTTGATCGCCTCGTCGGACGCCCGCAGGTAGACCTGGCCGTCCGGCGCCGCGACCTCGACGAGCAGCTTGAAGTCGAACCGTCGGCGCACGTAGCGCCCGCCGGCGTCGACGGCCCCGTACTCGACGGCGAACCCCCGGTCCAGGCTGCCGACGTTGATCAGGTTCTCGATCACCCAGTGCCCGACGTGCTCGTGCTCGGCCGTGGGCGAGCCCGGCGCCTGTGCGGCGATGAACGGCTGCAGGCGACGCACGACCTGGTCGGCGTCCGCGCCGTGGTCGAAGTCCATGGCGAGCGTGACCTGGTCGATCGCCTGCAACCCGATCTCGGCCATCTGGTAGCGCGACGCGTCCGCCCAGTCCAGGAGCCCCTTGCGGGCGTCCAGGTCGTGCAGCGGCGCGGTGCAGGCCAACGCCTTGAGACGACGGGCCACCCCCTCGTCCCCGGCACGCGTTCCGCTGGCGGTCTCGGACACCCGCGGCAGTCTACGGAGACCGATCACGCCGCCCTTCTCCCACCCGCACCGGGTCGGTAACCTGGCCGTAACACGGGAGGTGCGCATGGGTGCGGACGTGGTGTCGCTGGACGAGGCACGCCTGCGCCTGCGCGGTGAATCCGCACCGGAGGCCGACGAGGACGCCCCCTGCCGGATCAGCGACGAGGCGCTGCTCGCCGGCGAGCTCTGATCACAACTCCGGTGCGCGCCACCGGGTGCGCACGGCAGGCTGGGGATCATGACCGGCCCGCTCCCCCGGACGATCACCCCCGACCTCGTGCGCGGCGCGCTGGAACTGGTGCGCACCGAGCACGGCCTGCTCCCGCACCGCCTGCCCGCCCGTGCCCGCGCGCAGTGCGCCGACGCCCAGCTCGCGCTGGCGGAGTCGCAGCCGTCCGGGGTGCGGCTGGTGTTCCGGACGCGTGCGACGACCGTCGAGCTGGACACGCTCCGCACGCGGATCGGCCTGCGCGGCGCGCCGCTGCGTCCGGACGGGGTCTACGACCTCGTCGTCGACGGCGAGCCCGCCGCCACGGCGAGCACGTCCGGCGGGCTCGTGCTCTGGACCGACCCGGCCACCGGCGCCACCGAGACCGAGCAGGGCCCGGTCGGGACCGTGCGGTTCGACGGCCTGCCCGACGCCGAGAAGGCCGTCGAGATCTGGTTGCCGCACAACGAGATCACCCAGCTCGTCGCGCTCAGGGCGGACGCGGACGTCACGCCGGCGCCCGCGGAGCGACGGGTGTGGCTGCACCACGGCAGCTCGATCTCGGCGGGGTCGAACGCGGCGAGCCCGGCGACGACGTGGCCCGCGCTCGCCGCCCGCTCCTCCGACGTCGACCTGATCAACCTGGGGTTCTCCGGCAGCGCCATGGTCGACCCGTTCACGGCGCGCGCGATGCGCGACACCGCGGCCGACCTGATCAGCGTCAAGCTCGGCATCAACGTCGTGAACGGCGACGTGATGCGACGACGCGCGTTCGGTTCCGCCGTGCACGGCTTCCTGGACACGGTCCGCGACGGGCATCCGACGACACCTCTGCTGCTCGTCTCTCCGGTCCTGTGCCCGATCCACGAGGACACGCCGGGGCCCGGTGCGGTCGACACGGACTCCCTCGCCGCCGGCACGCTGAGGTTCCGCGCGACCGGGGATCCGGCCGAGATCGCGGCCGGCAGGCTGACGCTGTCCGTCGTCCGCGAGGAGCTCGACCGGGTCGTCGCGGTCCGCGACGACCCGAACCTGCACTACCTGGACGGCCGTGAGCTGTACGGCGACGCGGACGCCGCGGAGCTGCCGCTGCCCGACAACCTGCACCCGGACGCGGCGACGCACGAGCGGATCGGCGCGCGGTTCGCCGCGTTCGCGTTCGGGCCGGACGGTCCGTTCCGCCACTGATCCGCGACCGGCCTACCGCCCGGACTCCGCGCGCAGGATCGCCGCTGCTCCGGCCATCGCGCGCATCTTGCCCTCGGCGCTGTCCCGGGGCAGGTACTTCATGCCGCAGTCGGTGGCGATCACGAGCCGTTCCTCCGCGACGTACGGGAACGCCCTGCGCACCCGGGCGGCCACCACCTCGTCGGACTCCACAGTGGTGTCCGACAGGTCGATCACCCCGAGGACGATCGTCTTGCCGGACAGGTCGGCCAGCACGCCGAGGTCCAGACCGGACTGGGCCGACTCGATCGAGATCTGGTCCGCGGCGCAGTCCGCGAGCTCCGGGAGGAACGAGTACCCCTCCGACGGCCGCCCGGAGATCATCGCCGCGTAGCCGAAGCAGATGTGCACGGCCGTGGTCCCGGTGACGCCGTCGAGCGCGGCGTTCAGCGCGGCCAGCCCGTAGGCGCGGGCGGCGTCCGGCCGGGACTGCATCCACGGCTCGTCGATCTGCACGACGTCCGCGCCCGCCGCGTGCAGGTCCTTGATCTCGGCGTTCACCGCGGCCGCGTAGTCCATCGCCGCGGCCTCGATGTCCGGGTAGTGGTCGTTCTGCGCCTGCTGGCTCATCGTGAACGGGCCCGGCACGGTCATCTTCGCGACGCGGTCGGTGCGGGCGCGCAGGAACCGCATGTCCTCGAGCTGGATCGGGTGCGTGCGCCGGATCGGGCCGACGATGCGCGGCACCGGGATCGGCTCCCCGCTGCGGTTCGGCGCGGTGCCCGGGTTGTCGACGTCGACACCGTCGAGGGCCGTGGCGAAGTGGTTCGAGTAGCTCTCCCGGCGGATCTCCCCGTCCGTGACGACGTCCAGCCCGGCCCACTCCTGCGTCCGGATCGCGACGACCGTGGCGTCGTCGAGCGCCTCCGGCAGGTGCTCCGGCGCGACCCGCCACAGCTCCTTCGCGCGCACCCGAGGTGGCATCCGGCCGGCCAGCCCGGCCCGGTCGATCAGCCAGTCCGGTTGCGGCGCACTGCCGACGAGGGCCGTCGGGAACAGAACATCCGTCATGGTGGATCACCCTGCTCCATCCGCGGCCACACGGCGAGCCCGGAGCCGCCGATCGGCCGTCGACAACCCACCAAACGACCGTCAGACTGCGGGAGACGACGACGTCGATTCGCACGACGAGGTGGATCTCTTGGCCCTGGACGACGCGACCTCCGCCCTGCTCGGCCAGATGGCCGAGACGGGCATGAAGCCCTTGCACGAGATGACACCCGATGAGGCGCGCGGCCTCGGCGGGATGCTCCGCGAGATGTACGGCCCCGGGCCCGGTGTCGGGCGGGTCGAGGACACGGTGGCACCGGGCCCGAACGGTGACGTGCCGGTCCGCGTGATCGTGCCGGAGGGCACGCCGCGCGGCCTGATCGTCTACTACCACGGCGGCGGCTGGGTGATCGGCAACATCGAGGAGACCGATCACCTGGGCCGAAAGATGGCCAACCTGACGCGGTGCACCGTCGTGCTCGTGGACTACCGGCTGGCTCCGGAACACCGCTACCCCGCGGCCTCCGAGGACTCGTGGGCGGCGCTGCAGTGGGCGGCGGCACGGAAGATCGAGCTGGCGGGCGGGGACGTGCCGCTCGTCGTCGCCGGGGACAGCGCGGGCGGGAACCTGGCCGCGATCGTGGCCCAGCGCGCCAAGGTCTCCGGCGGGCCGGCGGTCACCGCGCAGGTACTCGTCTACCCGGTGACCGACGCGGACCTGGACAACGCCAGCTACACCGACCCGGAGAACCAGCTGCTGCTCTCCCGCGAGTCGATGGTCTGGTTCTGGGATCACTACGCGCCGGACCCGGACACGCGCACGAACGCGGACGCGTCGCCGATCCGCAGCGGGGACCTGAGCGGGCTGCCGCCGGCCGTCGTGCTGACCGCCGAGCACGACCCGCTGCGCGACGAGGGCGAGGCCTACGCCGAGAAGCTGCGCGCGGCGGGCGTGGACGTCGAGTCGCGACGCTTCCCGGGGCAGATGCACGGGTTCTTCACGATGGTCGGCGTCCTGCCCGGCCACGACGCCGGGCTGTCCTATGTAGTCGAATTTCTCGAGAAGCACCTGAGCTGAGGGGGACTGTTGTCGCACAACGACGTCGACGCCGTCATCGTCGGAGCCGGGATCGCCGGCCTGTACCAGCTGTACCGGCTCCGGAACGCCGGGCTGTCCGCGCGCGTGTTCGAGACCGCCGACGGCGTCGGCGGCACCTGGTACTGGAACCGCTATCCGGGCGCCCGCTGCGACGTGGAGAGCATGGCCTACTCGTACTCCTTCTCCCCGGAGCTCGAGCAGGAGTGGGTCTGGACCGAGAAGTACCCGACGCAGCCGGAGATCCTGTCCTACATCGAGCACGTCGCGGACCGTTTCGATCTCCGCAAGGACATCACGTTCTCGACGCGCGTCGAGTCCTGCGTGTGGGACGACACGGC
This sequence comes from Pseudonocardia endophytica, assembly GCF_004339565.1. GTDB lineage: Bacteria > Actinomycetota > Actinomycetes > Mycobacteriales > Pseudonocardiaceae > Pseudonocardia > Pseudonocardia endophytica. Next base: position 2,810,670 of record NZ_SMFZ01000002.1, on the reverse strand, counting down.
CGGCCGGTGGACCGTGACCACGCCGTCGGAGGCGGTGACCGCGCAGTTCGTGATCATGGCGACGGGCTGCCTGTCGCACTCGAAGGCGCCGGAGATCCCCGGCGCCGACCGGTTCCGCGGCCCGATCCACCACACCGGGCACTGGCCGCACGAGGGCGTCGACCTCACCGGCAAGCGCCTGGCCGTGATCGGCACCGGCAGCTCCGGCATCCAGTCGATCCCGATCATGGCGGATCAGGCCGCGTCCACCGTGGTGTTCCAGCGCACGCCGAACTTCTCGATGCCGGCCGGGAACCGCCCTCTCCAGGAGGGCGAGATCTCCGACATGAAGGGCCGGTACCCGGAGTTCCGGAAGGCCCAGCGCGAGTCGGCGTTCGGGGTTCCGGTGGAGCACGCCACCCAGTCGGCGCTGGAGGTCCCGGCGGCCGAGCGCACGGAGAGATACCAGGCGGCGTGGGAGCAGGGGAACCTGGTCGCGGTGCTCGGCGCCTACACCGACACGATCACCGACGCCGCGGCCAACGACACCGCCGCACAGTTCGTCCGCGACAAGATCCGCGAGACGGTCGACGACCCGGCGACGGCCGAGAAGCTGTCCCCGCGCACGTTCCCGTTCGGTACGAAGCGGCCCTGCCTGGACACCGGCTACTACGCGACGTTCAACAAGCCGAACGTCGACCTGGTCGACCTGCGCGAGACGCCGCTCGTCGAGATCACCGAGAACGGCGTGCGGACGTCGGAGCGCGAGTACGAGGCGGACTCGATCGTGTTCGCGACCGGCTTCGACGCGATGACCGGCGCCCTGAACGCGATCGACATCCGCGGCCGCGACGGGGTCTCCCTGCGGGACAAGTGGGCCGACGGTCCGCGCACGTTCCTCGGCCTGGCCGTGGCCGGGTTCCCGAACCTGTTCACGATCACCGGGCCGTCCAGCCCGTCGGTGCTCTCGAACATGATCGTCTCGATCGAGCAGCACGTGGACTGGGTGACCGACCTGATCGAGCACCTGCGCGCGAACGGCCTGGACCGGGTCGAGCCCACGACGGCCGCCGAGGACGAGTGGGTGGAGCACGTCCGCGTCGTCGGTGACGCGACGCTGTTCCCGACCGCGGACTCCTGGTACATGGGCTCGAACGTCCCGGGCAAGCCCCGGGTGTTCATGGCCTACGTCGGCGGAGTCGGACCGTACCGCGAGCAGTGTGACGCGATCGCCGCGGACGGGTATCGCGGGTTCGTCCTCGGTTCGGCCGCCTGACCGCTCCGGCCGGTCGACCACTCGGCCGGTTGGTCGGTCGGCCGGTTGGTCGGTCGGTCGTCCGTCTGACCTGCTTGACGGTCCGGTCCGGTCCGGTCCGGTCCGGATCGGGGCGGGACACCACCCCGATCCGGACCCGACGGCCGATCGCCTGCTGGCCGGCCGGTAGCCGCACCGACCGCGACGACGGAGCGCTGTAGACCCGGGACCGCCCCCACCCCGCGGACGCCACACGCGGCCGTCCAGAGAACGCACGACGATCCGGAGAACGCGCTGTCGTTCGGAGAACGCGCGCGTCCCGACACGCGCGAACACCGGATCAGAGCGCGAACGCCAAAATCGGACCGCGAGCACCGAATCGGACCCCGAACGCCGGATCACACCACGAACACCAACTCAGACCGCGAAGGCCCGATCAACGCGACCGCCGGATCAGAGCGCGAACACCGGACCAGCGCGCGACCGGCCGATCAGCGCGCGAACGCCGGACCAACGCGCGAACAGGCCGAATCAGCGCGCGAACGCCGGATCAGCGCGCGGTCCGGCGATCACCACCGCGCGTCCGGGCGCGACAAGACGCCATGATCGACGGTCGGGCCGCAACCCGTTCGCATATCGAACGCCCGCCTCCACAACCGCTGATCATGAACGCGGCGCGGACCCGAGTGCGGCACAGCGTCACCGATCGCCGTCGAACGCGCACTGATCCGCACAACGCGCACGCACCCGGAGAACACACGCGTCCGGACACGCGCAAACACCGAATCAGGCCGCAAACACCGGATCGGACCGCGAACACCGGATCAACGCGCGGCCGGCGGATCAGCACGCGTCCGGCTGATCAGCGCGCGAACGCCGGATCAGCGCACGTTCCGGCGATCACCACGCCGCCCCCCGGGCGCGACATTGACGCCGTGATCGACGGCTGGGCCGCAACCCGTTCACGTATCGAACGCCTGCCTCCGCAATCGCTGATCACGGACGCAGCGCGGACCCACGACAGCGGCACAGCGTCACCGATCGCCGTCGAACACGCACTGATCCGCACAACGCGCATCCACCCGGAGAACACACGCGTCCGGACACGCGCAAACACCGAATCAGGCCGCAAACACCGGATCGGACCGCGAACACCGGATCAACGCGCGGCCGGCCGATCAGCGCGCGAACGCCGGATCAGCGCGCAGTCCGGCGATCACCACCGCGCGTCCGGGCGCGACAAGACGGCGTGATCGACGGTCGGGCCGCAACTCGTTCGCATATCGAACGCCTGCCTCCACAACCGCTGATCATGAACGCGTCGCGGGCCAGGACGGGCGTGTGCCGACCCGTGCCCGCCCCGCCGACGGAGGTGACACCCGTGCCGATGACGCGAACGAACGTCGCACTCGTTCGGGAGACGGTCGGGATCGGACGCCGGCCGGCAGCACCCCGGCTCAGACCGTCAGGCCCGCGTCGGCGCCTTCGTTGACGGCGCGGACGAAGTCGGCCGGGGTGTCGGCGTCCCCCACCACCCGGACCTCGAGGCCGGGCGGCAGCGCGTCGAGCGCGCCGGTCGGGCGCCACCCGATGGCCAGGGCGACCAGGTCGGCGGGCGTCTCATGGAGGGCGCCGTCGGCGTCGGTCCAGGTCACGGCGTCGGACTCGATCCCCACGACCGTCGCCGACGTCAGGATCTCCACGCCGGCGTCGCGCAGTCCGCGGACCATGGTGCGGCGGGTGATCGCCTCGATGCCGGCGCCGACCGACCGTCGCATCTCGACGATCGTGGTCGGGACGCCACTGTCGGCGAGCAGCTCGGCCGTCTCGCACCCGGTGGCGCTGCCGCCGATCACGACCACGCGCGCTCCGTCCGGCACGGTGATCTGACCGCGCAGCAGGCGCTGGGCGTCGTGCACGTGCGGGGCGTCGATGCCCGGGATCGGCGGCACCAGGGGCGAGGCGCCGGTGGCGAGCAGCAGCACGTCCGGACCCTCCGAAGCGACGACGGCCGGGGTCACGTCGACGCCGACCGTCACGGTGACGCCGAGCTCGTCGAGCACGCGTCGCTGGTGGGCGCGGTAGCGCAGCACCTCGTGCTTGCTGGGCGCCAGCGACGCGACCTCGAGCTTGCCGCCGAGCTCGCCGTCACGCTCCCACAACGAGACCTCGTGACCACGGAGCCGCGCGATCCGGGCGGCCTCCAGCCCGGCCGGGCCCGACCCGACGACCATCACCCGGCGCTTCACGGAAGCCGCCTCCACCACCCAGGTCCGCTCCCGCCCGACCTCCGGGTTCACCGAGCATCGCGCCCGCTCCCCGCGCCCGACGAGATCGACGCACGCGTTGCACGCGATGCACGGCCGCACGTCGTCGAGCCGTCCGGCGGCGACCTTCGACGGCCAGTCCGGCTCGGCGATCAGTCCCCGGCCGAGCAGCACCAGGTCCGCGTCCCCGTCACGGACGGCGGACGCCGCGTCCGCCGGGTCGTCGAGCCGCCCGACGGCCATCACCGGCACGTCGACCGCGCGCCGCACGGCCGCCGCCAAGTGCCGCATCGCCCCGCGCGGTGTCGACATCGGAGCGAGCGTTACCTGCAACGACAGCCACGTCCCGGCCGTCACCGAGATCGCGGACGCGCCCGCGTTCACGATCATGCGGGCGGCCGCGACGGCCTCGTCGATCTCCAGCCCACCGCTCGGGCCGTCGGAGCCGTTCAGCCGCCACACGAGCGGCAACCCCGACGAGTCGACGATCGCCCGCGCCACCTCGACGCTGAACCGGGCGCGGCCGGCGAGATCGCCGCCGTAGGAGTCGGTGCGCCGGTTGAACCCCGGCGACAGGAAGTTCGACGGCAGGTACCCGTGCGCGCCGTGCACCTCGACGAAGTCGAACCCGGCCTCGCGGGCGCGGACGGCGGCCGCCGCGTAGTCCGCGATGACGGAGCCGATCTCGCCCCCGGTCAGCTCGTGCGGCACCGGAGCGGCGGAGTTCAGCGGCACCGGCGACGGCGCGACCGACGGCCCGTCGACGACCTGGCGCCCCGGGTGCATGAGCTGCACGCCGACCGTGACCTCGAAGGGGCGCAACGCGTCCACGAGACCGCGCAGCCCGGGAAGGAACTCCGGCCCGGACAGGCGCGGCTCCGGCCCGACCGTGTCGGCGGAGACGAGGCAGCCCTCGACGGTGATCGTCCCGACGCCGCCCTCGGCGCGGCGGCGGTAGTAGGCGACCGTGTCGTCGGTGATGTAACCGCCGTTGTCCAGGCAGGTGCCCATCGGCGCCATGACCAAGCGGTTCCTGAGCGTCAGGGGCCCCAGCCGGACCGGCTCGAAGAGCACGCCGCTCATGGGTGGAGCGTCAGCGCGCGGACCGGGCAGGCGTCGACGCCGGCCTGGGCGACGTCCTCCTCGCCCTCCGGAACGGGACGGTCGGTGCCGACGGCGCTGAGGCCGTCGTCGTCGAGCGGGAACAGGTCGTAGTCGACGACCATGCACTGGCCGTGTCCCTCGCACACTCCACTGTCGACGGAGACCTTCACACGCTCACCTCCAGCGCCTCCAGCGACCGGGAGGCGACGGCGGGCTTCCAGCGCGGCTCGGCGGCCAGTGCGAGATCCGGCAGCCGGGACACGATGCGCCCCACCGCGATCCGGGTCTCCATCCGGGCCAGCTGCGCGCCGATGCAGGCGTGGATCCCCTTGCCGAACGCGACGTGCGGGTTCGGGCTGCGCTCGATGTCCACAGTAGCCGGATCGGCGAACCGCTCCGGGTCCCGGTTCGCCGCGGCCAGCACGAGGTGCACGCGCTCTCCGGGCGAGATCGTCCGGCCGCGGATCTCCGTCTCGTCGACGACCCAGCGGTTGATCACCTTGATCGGCCCGTCGAAGCGCAGCAGCTCCTCGACCGTCGTGTTCAGCAGGTCGGGGTCGCGCCGCAGGCGGGCCAGGTCGTCCGGGCGACGCAGGAGCGCGAGCGTCGCGTTCGCGATCGAGTTCGTCGTAGTCTCGTGCCCGGCGAACAGCAGCAGCGCGCACATGGCGGACAGCTCGTCGTCGGAGAGCTTGTCGTCCTGCTCGGTGCCCATCATCGCGGTGAGCATGTCGTCCCCCGGCTCGGACCGGCGTTGCTCGATCAGCGAGCGGAAGTACGCGTCCATCTCGTGCAGGCCGCCGAGCGCCCGCTCGTGCCGGTCGCTCCCGCCGCCGCCGAACGCGACCAGGGCGAGCTCGTCGGACCAGTCCCGGAACCTGTCGCGGTCGGCGACGGGGGCGCCGAGCATCGTCGCGATCACCGTGGCGGGCAACGGGTACGCGACACCGGCGATCAGGTCGCCCCCGGTGAAGGCGTCGATCAGCTCGTCGACCAGCGCCGTGATCGACGCGTCCATCGCCGAGATCCGCTGGCCCTTGAACGCGCCGGCGGCGAGCTTCCGAAGGCGGCTGTGTGCCGGTGGGTCGGACACGACCATCCACTCGCTCATCAGCGCGAGCACCCGGTCGGCCGCGCTGTCCGACGTCTCGCCACGGGCTGCCCGGGCAGCGCGCACCGGGCGGACCCGGTCGTTGGACAGCGCCTTGTTCGCGAACGCGGCGGACACGTCGTCGTAGCGGGTGAGCAGCCAGGCGCGGTGGTCGGCGCTCCAGTGCACCGGGTCGTGCTCGCGCAGCGCGTCGAGCAGCGGATACGGGTCCGCCGTCGCCTCCGGGGTGAGGAGGTCGTCGTCGAGGGCTGTGTTCATGCCGTCTCCGCGGGACGGAGTACGTCGGCGGTGTCGTCGCTCATGCCGCCTCCGCCCGGGTCAGGGACCGCGCGAGGTCCTGCCGGTTGCGCACGCCGTACCCGTCCACGACGTCCCCGCCCGCGACCCGGACGAGCGCGACGAGGTGCAGCGTCGCCGGACACCCGACGGCAGAGGGGTCGACGCCGTCGAGCCCGCCCGCGTACGTGCCGGTCCGCGTGACCCGCACGGCGACCCGGTCCCCGGCGGAGAACACGTCGTCCACGCGGTCGGAGGTGTCCGTGACGAGCGCGCGGTCGTCGCCGTCGTCCCAGTGCACGCCGGCGGACGGGAACCCGGCGGCGACCCAGCCCCGCACGACGTTCTCCGCATCCGGGTCGGCGGGCACGGCCACCGTGTCCCACGGCGCGACGGCGGGCGCGTCCACCGGGTCCGGCCGGGAGCCGCAGAGCTGGCGGCGGCGGGACAGGTAGTCCTGCTCGACCCAGTTCTCCGTCAGCTTCCGCCCGTTCCACCGGTAGAGCCCCAGGCCGGACCAGGACGCGGCCGCGCCGCCGTGCCGGTTCGACGCGCCGTGCTCGGTGAAGCGCATGGCCAGCCGGTCGCCGTTGGTCACGACGTCGTGCACGGTCAGGCCCAGCCCCGGGAACTGCGTGAACTGCCTCTCGGCGGCCGGGATGTACAGCTCGTCGCGCCCGGAGATCTCGTGCGCGCCCATCCGCAGCGTGTAGTCCGGCTCCATCAGGTCCGCGCAGACCGACGTGTCGTGCCGGTTCGTGTAGTCCACGACGTACCGGCGCATCAGCGCGACCAGCGGCTCCACCGGAGACTCACCGCCCCTCGAACGTCGGCGTGCGCTTCTCGACGAACGCGGCGATCCCCTCCGCGGCGTCGGCGGTGCCGTGCAGCGCGGTGAGCGCGGCCGTCGAGTGCTCGAACTCCCCGCGGTCGACACCGCGGTTGACCAATGCCTTCCCGGTCGCGACGGCCAGTGGTGCGGCCGCCGCCATGCGCTCGGCCAGCCCGCGCGCCGTGGTCATCAGCGAGGCGGCGGGGACGACCTTCTGCACCAGCCCGATCCGCACCGCCGTGTCGGCGTCCACCCGCTCCCCGCCGAACATCATCAGCTTCGTCCAGGAGCGGCCGATCACCGACGGGGCGCGCAGCACGCCGAACCCGGGCACCAGCCCGACGGCCGTCTCCGGCATCGCGAACACGGCCGTGTCCGCGGCGAGCACGACGTCGCAGGCCAGCGCCAGCTCGCAGCCGCCGCCCATCGCGTACCCGTTCACGGCCGCGACGACCGGCAGCGGGCTCTCCTCGACGGCGGCGAACGTCCGCATGCAGTCGCGCTGGAACTCGCGCTTCGCAGCGGGCCCGTCGAGCTCGGCGAAGCTCGCGATGTCCCCACCCGCCGAGAACGCCTTCTCCCCCGCGCCGGTGATGACCACGACGCGCGTCGCGCCGTCGGTCTCGCATGTGGACAGTGCGTCGCGCAGGTCCGGCCAGAAGTCGCGGCCCATCGCGTTGAGCTTCTCCGGCGCGTCCATCGTGATCGTCGTGACGGCGCCGTCCGTCTGCACCCGCAGCTTCACTCAGGCCTCCTCGTGCGCGGCGACGGACAGCGCCGCCACGACCACGCGCCGGGTCTCGGACGGTTCGATCACGTCGTCGAGCGACAGGTGGGCGGCGGCCTCCCACGGCTCCGCCTCGCTGATCCACTCCGCGGTCAGCTCCTCGACGAGCGCGGCGTGCGCCTCCGGCCCCTGCTCGGCCAGCACGGTCTCGAGTCGCCGCCGGTTCACCGTGCGCACGCCCGTCTCCGGCGCCATGAACCCCAGCTCGGCGGACGGCCAGGCGAACAGGAAGTCCGGCGCCGTCGGCCGCCCGCCCATCGCGAAGTGCCCGCCCCCGTAGGCCTTGCGCAGCACCACACCGATCTTCGGCACGGTGGCTTCCGCGATCCGGGACACGAGCGCCTCGTAGCCGTGCAGGATGCCGCCGCGCTCGGCCGCGGTGCCGATCATCAGCCCGGGCACGTCGTGCAGGAACACGAGCGGGAGCCCGAACGTGTCGCAGAGGTCGACGAACGCGCGTTCCTTGGCCAGCGCGGCCGGGTCCAGCGCGCCGGCCCGCACGATCGGCTGGTTGCCGACGAGCCCGACCGGGCGCCCGTCGATCCGGGCCAGTGCACACAGCACGGAGCCGCCCCAGCCGTCCGCCCACGGCAGCACGGACGACGCGTCGGCGAGGCAGTCGAGAACGTCGTGCATGTCGTAGCCGGAGCGGTTGCCGAGCGGGACCACGTCGTCCCAGTCGTTCCGGACCGGCTCGAGCGGCGCACCCCAGCGGACCGGACCGCCTGCCCGCGAGGGCAGGTAGGACAGGAACGCGGCGATCGCGTCGAACGCGTCGGCCTCGGTCTCGACGACGAGGTGCGCGTTGCCCGCCTCGGTCGCCGCGGACGGCCCGCCGAGCTCCTCGTCGCTGATCTTCTCGCCGATCGCGGGTTCGACGACCGACGGCCCGGACAGCGCCAGCGACGCGCTGCGAGTCATCACTACGAAGTGCGCCGTCGACGCGTGCAGCGCCGAGTCGCCGTAGCTCGGCCCGAGCACCGCGGCGGCGCGCGGCACCGCGGGCGTGCCCGGCCGCGGCTTGAGGAACGTCCGGAAGTCCAGCGGGAGCCCGGAGAACCGCCAGCCGGACACGTCCGGCATGCGGCCGCCGTCGGCGTCGCAGAGCAGGACGAGCGGGAAACCGTGCCGCTGCGCGTGCTCGATCAGCCTGCCCTGCTTGCGCATCGAGACCGGCGCCGTGGTGCCCGCGACGACGCTCGCGTCGATCCCGATCACGCCGATCCGGCGGCCGTCCAGCAGGCCGAACCCGGTGACGACGGCGTCGCCCGGGATGTCCTTGGCCCTGCGCAGCTCGGGCAGCGCGAGCGCGCCGATCTCGAACCACGACCCGTCGTCGACGAGCAGGTCGATCCGCTCGCGCACCGGCAGCCGTCCGGACGCGCGGTGCCTGTCCAGGCCCTCCGGCCCGCCCATCGCCAGCGCCCGCCCGCGGTGCTCGCGCAGCTGCGCCACACGGTCGGCCATGGTCGACGCGCCGGTCGGTCCGACCCGCTGATCCTGCCCTGGCAACGCGCCTCCTCGTCGGCTCGTCCGGTCCGCGATAGAGTACCAGACGGACGGTTGGTAGAAAGCCGTTCTGCCCGGACAGACGGCCTGACAGAGTGGAGCACATGGTGCGCTCGGTCCTCATCGCGAACCGCGGCGAGATCGCCGTCCGGATCGTGCGCGCGTGCCGGGATCAGGGCGTGCGCACGATCGCCGTCTACAGCGACGCCGACGCCGACGCGCTGCACGTGCGCCTGGCCGACGAGGCACACCGCATCGGTCCGGCACCCGCCCGGGAGTCCTACCTGTCCGTCGACGCCGTGCTCTGCGCCGCCGCGGCGAGCGGGGCGGACGCCGTGCACCCGGGCTACGGGCTGCTCTCCGAGAACGCCGCGTTCGCCGCCGCCGTCGTCGACGCCGGGCTGACCTGGATCGGCCCGGCACCGGACGTGATCGCGCGGATGGGCGACAAGGTCGCGGCACTCGAGACAGCCCGTGCCGCACAGGTCCCGGTGCTGCCGGGCAGTGACGGCACCGTCGAGGCCGGGCCGCGGGCTGCACGGATGGCGTCGGAGATCGGCTTCCCGCTCGTGGTCAAGGCGGCGTTCGGCGGGGGCGGGCGCGGCATGCGCGTCGTGCGGTCCCCTGAGGACCTGGACGCCGCGCTGATCGCCGCCGCCCGGGAGGCGAGCGCCGCGTTCGGACGGGGTGACGTCTACGTCGAGCGCTACCTCGACCGCCCGCGCCACGTCGAGGTCCAGATCCTGGCCGACGCGCACGGCACCGTCCTGCACCTCGGTGACCGGGACTGCTCGGTGCAGCGCCGCCACCAGAAGCTGATCGAGGAGGCGCCCGCCGACCTGCCGTCGGACGTCCGGTCCGGGCTGCACGCCGCGGCCGTCCGGCTGGCGCGCGAGGTCGGCTACGTCGGCGCCGGGACGGTGGAGTTCCTCGTCGACGGCGCGCAGTTCTTCTTCCTCGAGATGAACACCCGCCTGCAGGTCGAGCACGGCGTGACCGAGTTGGTCACCGGCGTCGACCTGGTCGCCGCACAGCTGGGTGTCGCGGCCGGGGACAAGCTGTGGTTCGCCCAGGACGACGTGACGGTGGACGGCCACGCGATCCAGGCCCGGATCGCGGCCGAGGACCCGTACGCGGGATTCCGCCCGTCACCCGGCACGGTGCGCGGGCTGCACCTCCCGCTCGGGCCGTGGGTGCGCTGCGACCTGGGCGTCGAGGCCGGTGACGCGGTCGCCCCGGAGTACGACTCGATGTTCGGCAAGATCCTGGCCCGCGGCCCGGACCGGGACTCCGCGCGTCGCCGACTCGGTGCCGCGCTCGACGAGCTCCTCGTCGACGGTGTCCCGACGACGGCGCCCTACCTGCGCACGGTGCTGGACGAGGAGACGTTCGTGGACGGCACGCACGACACCGGCTCGGTCGAGCGGGACTGGGTGCCGACGACGCCACCGGAGGCCCGGCCCGCTCCGGCCCCGGCCTCCGGGCGTCCGGAGGCCGGACCCCGGACCCGGCGGGTGCGGATCGCGACGGACCGGGGTCCGGTGGAGATCGCGATCCCGAGCCGGGCGGACCGGTCGGAGCGGATCCAGCAGGGCTCGTCCGGCGTAGGTGGCGCCACGTCCGGCGCCGCGCCCACCGCCCCGATGGACGCCACCGTCGTCGACGTGCCGGTCGCGGCCGGTGCGGCGGTCTCCGCCGGCGACGTGCTGGTGGTGCTGGAGGCGATGAAGATGGAGATCGAGGTCCGCGCCCCGGTGGACGGGACGCTCACCGCCGTGCACGTCTCGTCCGGGGCGTCGGTCGCCGCCGGCACGGTGCTGGCGGACGTCACCCCGGCCTGACCGGGACCCCGCCGGCTGCGACTCGCCCGCCGAGATGCAGCTCAGCGGGCGCCGATGATCGACGACGCCCGCTGGACCGCATCTCGCCGCGGTTCGCCGCTCAGTGGTGCAGCGCGGCCACGTCGGCGTGCCCGGCGTCGGACGTGTCGTGGTCCGTCGCCGCGGCGTGCCCGGAGCCCTCGTGGGACACCGGCGCGTTCTCGTGCTCGACCGGAGCGGCCGTCTCGTGCGTCTCGTGCGTGGACGGCTCGTGCGTGGTCGTCGGCTCGGACGTGCTCGTCGAGCTGTCCACGTCGTGCGCGTCGCCGGGGAGGTCCTTCACGTGCGAGAACACCTCGTGGTCCGGCGAGTAGCCCGGGTCGATGTCGTGGGCGGGCTGCGTGTAGCCGGGGTCCGGGTCGTGCGCGAGCACCGGGAACGTCGTGGGGGTGTGGTCCCCGCCGGTCGTCGTCGGAGCCGGGTCGCCACCGGCCGGGGCCGGGTCGAGCGGGTCACCCTCGGGGTGCACGGTCTCGTGCACGACGATCGGGTCGTGCGGGCCGTGCGGCGTGGGCCAGTCGTCGATGATCGGACCGGTGACGACGACGGGCGGGGGCTCGACGACGCCGCCGTGCCCGTCGAGCTCGGGCGCGCCGTCGATCGGGGTGTCCTCCGGCAGGCCGAGGTCGTGGTTGACGTGGTGCTCGTCGGTGGCGACGTCGTGGCCGTCCTTGTCGACCTGCGCCTCGTCCTTCGCGAGCTTGTCCTGGTCGGCGTGCAGCGCGTCGGTGTCGGTCTTCAGCTTCGCCGCGGCGTCGTCGAGCGTCCTGTGGGCGTGGGCCGACGAGAGCGCGGCGGTGTGCGCGTCCTGCTCGGCCGTGGCCATCTTCGACTTGGCGAGGGCGATCTCGTCGGCGTCCCCTGCGGCCTGCGCGGCGGCCAGTACCTGCTGCTGGGCCTGGACGCGCGCGGCCGCCTCGGCCAGCGCCCTGTCCGCGTTGACGACGTCCTTCGCGGCCGTGCCCGCGGCCTTCTCGTCGTCGTGGACGGTCTTCTCGTCGTTCGCCACCGTGAGTCGGTCGGCGTCGCGGACGGCGATGTCGCCGTCCAGCTTGACCTCGTCCTGGGCCAGCTTCAGGAGGTCGGCGGTCAGGTCGCTCATGGCGGGCTCCTCGGGATGCGGTTCCGGTGTCGTTGCTGTTACCACCGAACAGTCCTCCGGAACGAGGCCGGTGCCATGAGTAGCGACCTACTCCGAAATTGCCGGCCGCTTACCTATTCGCGGTGAAACGCAGCCCACTGACCAGCACATACCGGTGAAAAAGGGGCGCAATCTACCGACACGAGTAGCGATTCCCGACGAGCCGGGAAAAGCACCCGAACCGGTCAGACACCCCGGGCGGCCAGAGCGTCCGGCGTCGCGATCCCGCGCACGGCCATGCCGGCCAGTTCCGTCGCGATCTGGTCGGCGGAGAACGCGCCGCCGGGCCGGAACCAGCGGTACACCCAGTTCGTCGACCCCAGCACGGAGAGCGCGGCCAGCCGGGGGTCGATGTCGGTGCGGACGAGCCCCTCGGCCTGGCCGGCCTCGATCAGGCCGCGGAACACACCCTGGTAGGCGTGCTCGTTGCCGAGCACCTCGACCCGGCGGTCCGGCGGCAGCGCGGACAGCTCGTGCAGGAACACCGCCGTCGGGACGAGGTTGCGGCACGTGTGCTCGACGTGCCCGACGATCACGTTCTCCAGCCGCTGCAGCGGATCGCCCGGCAGCTCCGCACGGGCCCGGATCACGGCCAGCCCGTCGCGGTGGACGGAGCTGATCACGTCGAAGAGCAGGTCCTCCTTGGACTGGATGTAGTAGTAGAGGCTGCCCTTGAGCATCCCCAGCCGGTCCGCGATGTCCTGCAGCGACGCGCCGTCGTAGCCCTTCTCGTAGAAGACCTGTGTGGCGACCTCGATCAGCTCGGCCCAGCGCTCCTCGCGGGGCTTGCGCTCCCCTCCGGAGCGCCGCACGCTGCGGCCTGCTGGTTGTCGCACGCCTACCTCCTGTTTGGTAGAGGAACTAGCGTACGGCCGCACCCGCATCGACCGGCAACGCCACCCCGGTCACGTACCGCGCCTCGTCGCTGGACAGGAACAGCACCGCGTTCGCGATGTCCACCGGGTCGACCCATGGCACCGGCATCGCGTTCAGCGATCGGAACCCGTCCATCGCCTTCTCCTGCGTCGGCTCCGGGTCCCCCGGCGCGAACATCCCCCACGTACCCGGGTTCTGGATCATGTGGGTGTCCACGTTGGTCGGATGCACGGTGTTCACCCGGATCCGGTCGCCGCCCAGCTCGTTCGCCATCGTGCGCATCAGCCCGACGAGACCGTGCTTGGCGGACACGTAGTGCGCCACCCCCATGATCCCCTTCAGCCCGCCGATCGAGCTGGTGAACACCATCGACCCGCCGCCGCGGGCCCGCAGGTGCGGCACCGCCGCGACGGCCGTGTGCCAGACGCCGGTCAGGTTGACGTCGAGCATCGTGCGCCACATGTCCTCGGTGATGTCCGTGGCGGCACCGTAGGTGGCGATCCCGGCGTTCGCGACGACGGCGTCCAGGCCCCCGAGCTGCGTGACGCCCTCGTCCAGCGCGGCGGCCAGTGCGTCCGGGGAACGGACGTCGGCGACCCTGGCCACGATCCGGCGGTCGAGACGCTCCACCTCCGCGACCGTCTCGTCCAGGTCCTCGCGGGTCGGGAGCGGGTACTTGTCGACGGTGTCGATCGGCGCGCAGGCGTCGACGGCGATCACGTCGGCGCCCTCCTGCGCCAGCCGGACCGCGTGTGCCCGGCCCTGCCCGCGGGCCGCGCCGGTCACGAGCGCGACCTTGCCCTCCATGCGGCGGTGCGTCCCGGTCGGCGCGCTCATCGGATCGTCCATCCCGCGTCGACCGGCAGCATCACGCCGGTGACGTAGCGGGCCTCGTCGCTGGCCAGCCACAGCACGGCGTTCGAGATGTCCACCGGCTCCACCCAGGGGATCGGCAGGGCGTGCAACGACTCGTAGAGCGGCGCGGCGGCCTCGCGCGTCGGATTCTCCGGCGAGAACAGCCCCCATGTCTTCTCGTTCATGATCATGTCGGTGTCCACTCCGGTGGGGTGCACGGTGTTCACCCGGACGCCCTGCTCCGCGAACTCGTTGGCCAGCGTCCGCATGACCCCGACGATCCCGTGCTTGGTCGCCGTGTAGTGCACCGTGTTCGGCGTTCCCTTGATCCCGGCGGTCGAGCTGGTGATCACGATCGAGCCGCCCCCGTTCGCGACGAGGTGCGGCAGCGCCGCCCGGCACGTGTTCCACACGCCGGTCAGGTTGACGTCCAGCATGGTCTGCCACATCGCGTCGGTGATCTCGAGCGCCGGAGCGATCTCGAACACGCCCGCGTTGGCGCACACCACGTCCAGCGCGCCCAGGGAGGACACGCCGGCATCCACCGCGGCCCCCAGCGCGGCGGAGTCCCGGACGTCGGCGACGTGCGACACGATCCGCCGGTCCAGGTCCTCGACCTGACGGACGGTCTCCGCGAGGTCCTCTTCGGACGACGGCCCGTACATCTCGATCGTGTCGACCGGCCCGCACAGGTCGACGGCGATGATGTCGGCGCCCTCCCGTGCCAGGCGCAGCGCGTGGCTGCGCCCCTGGTTCCGGGCCGCGCCGGTGACCAGCGCGACCTTCCCCTCCATCCGTCCCATCAGACCCCCTGGATCATCTTCGTCTCGAGGTACGGCTCTATGCCCTCGACACCGCCCTCACGTCCGAGCCCGGACTGCTTGAACCCGCCGAACGGCTGCGTCACGCACATCGAGGCGTCGTTGACGAAGATCTGCCCGGTCCGCACCCGCCGCGCGACGTGCTCGCCCAGCTCGCGGTCGTCGGTGTAGACGGCTCCGGACAGCCCGTACTCCGAGTCGTTGGCGATCCTGATGGCGTGCTCGACGTCGTCGTACGGGATCACCGTCAGGACCGGGCCGAAGATCTCCTCCTGGGCGATCCGCATGCTGTTGTCCGCGTTCGCGAACAGGGTCGGCTCGACGTACCAGCCCCTGTCGATCCCCTGCGGACGGCCGCCGCCCGTGACGAGCGTGGCGCCCTCGTCGATGCCGGCCCTGATGTAGCCCTCGACGCGGTCACGCTGGCGCTCGGCGGCCAGCGGGCCGATCACGGTGCCCTCCTCGCAGGGGTCGCCGACCTTCAACGACGACAGCACGCCCGCCGCGGCCTCGACGAGCTCGTCGTGGCGCTTGCGGGACACCAGGATCCGGGTGATCGCGGCGCACACCTGACCGGAGTGGCCGAACCCGGCGGGCAGCAGCGAGCCGAGCACGCGGTCGAGCGGGATGTCGTCGCACACGATGCCGGCGCTCTTGCCGCCGAGCTCGAGCGTGACGCGGGCGATCCGGTCGCCGCACAGGCTCATCACCCGTCGACCGGCCGCCGTCGACCCGGTGAACGACACCTTGTCGACGCCCGGGTGGGTCACCAGGTGCTCGCCGACCTCCCGTCCGGCGGGCAGCACCGACACCACGCCCTCCGGCAGGCCCGCCGCCTCCAGCGCCTCGGCCAGGATCAGCGTGCTGACCGGGCCCTCCGGTGCCGGCTTGAGCACCACCGGGCAGCCCGCGGCCAGCGCGGGCGACAGCTTCAGCGACGCCGTCGCGACCGGTCCGTTCCAGGGGATGATCGTCCCCACCACGCCGACCGGCTCACGCACGATCAGCGCCGAGCCGCCGTCCCAGTCGCGGCGCTCCTCGAACGCGACCCGCTCGTGCAGCGTGGCGGCGTCGTCCCACATCGCGGTCGCGTTGCCGTGGAACGCCTGCGAGATGATCGACGGCGCGCCGATCTCCGCGGTGAACGACGCGACCATCTCCGGGATCCGCTTCTGCACCTCCGCCCCGATGCGCCGCAGGACCTCGCCGCGCTCGGCCGGGCTCATCCGGGGCCACGGGCCCTCGTCGAACGCCTTCCGCGCGGCCGCGACGGCGGCGTCGACGTCGGCCGCGGACGCCTCCGGGACGGTGGCCAGGTGCTCCTCGGTGACCGGGGAGACGACGTCGATGACGTTCGACGACGCCGGTTCGACCCAGCGGCCCCCGACGAACAGCTTGTCGAACGAACGGACGGCGGGTGCGGTCGTGGTCATCAGGGCTCCTGTGCCTGGAGGAAGACGATCGGGTCGAACCACTCGGCCACCTGCGTGAGGCGGCCGTCGCGCACGGAGAACCGGGCGATGTAGTCGTTGCGGTACGGCTTGCCGGTGGACAGCATCGTGCAGTCGCTGCGGTACTCCGCGACGAACTCGCCGGGCTCCTCGAGCGCCCAGATCACCTCATCGTGGAAGCCGGGCGGGGTGATCAGCTGCGGGAACCCGGAGTACAGCGCGACGGCGTTCTCCCGCCCCTCGGTGCGTTTCGGCACCGGGTCCGGCGCGTACGGCAGCCGGACCACGACGTCGTCGGCGAACAGGTCGTTCAGCGCCTCGACGTCCAGCTTGTTCATGATCTCGAGGTAGCGGCGGACCGCGTCGCCCGTCGTGTCGGTCGTGTTCATGCCGCCTCCGCGGGAAGAAGTACGTCGGCGGAGCTCATGCCTCGAACCCCTCCATCTGGGGCGCGGTCAGCGGCGAGATCGCGCGGCCGGAGATCTTCCAGGTGTCCCCGACGCGGCGGTACTCGTCGCGGTTCAGCGCGATCGCCTTGATCGTCGCGCCGTTCTTCGTCGACCCCTCGGAGAACACATAGTTCGTGCCGTGGGCGGAGTCCGGCCCGTCGAACTCCACGATGTGGTTGGTCATGATGTGGAACTGCTCGGCCATCGAGTCCGCATCGGCCTGGAAGAACCCACGGATCTCCTCGGCACCCTCGAACCGCTTGAGCCCCACCGCCGTCGCGTCCCAGTACGCGTCGTCGGTGTAGGCGCTCAGCGCCTCGTCGGGGTCGAACAGGTCGAGCCCGCGCGCGTACAGGAGCGTCGCGTTGATGATCTGCTGGATGTCGGTCGCCCGGTCGCTCACTGGGTCTCCTAGGAGTCGTACATGATCACGCCACGCAGGTTCCTGCCGTCCTGCATGTCCGTGAACGCCTGGTTGATGTCCTCGAGCTTGTAGGTGCGCGTGACCAGCTCGTCGAGCTTCAACGACCCGTTGCGGTAGAGCTCCGCCATCAGCGGGATGTCGTTGCGCGAGTTCGTCGTCCCGTACAGCGAGCCCTGCAGGCGCTTGCCGGACATGGCGAACGTGAACAGGTCGAACTGCACGTCGCGCTGCATGATCGGCGCGGCCGAGGTGAGCACCATGACGCCGCCGCGGCGGGTCATCTCCTGCGCGGGCTGCAGCACGTCCCCGGTCGCGACGCCGACGGTGATGATCACCCGGTCCGCGCCCTGGCCGTTCGTCAGCTGCTCGACGACCTTCGCCGCGTCCTCGTAGGACCCGACGGCGTGTGTCGCGCCGAACTCCTGGGCCTGCTCCTGCTTGAACGACACCGGGTCGACGGCGACGATGTTGCGCGCTCCCTTGTGGACGGCACCCTGCACGGCGTTGATCCCGACGCCGCCGATCCCGACGATCACCACGGTGTCGCCGAGCTGCATGTCCGCCGCGTAGACCGACGAGCCCCACCCGGTCGGCACGCCGCAGCCGATCAGCGCGGCCTTGTCCAGCGGGATGTCCTTCTCGATCCTCACGACGGCGTCCACCGGCACCGTCACGTACGGGCTGAACGTGCCCAGGTAGGACATGCAGCCGACGCCCTGGCCGCGGGCGTGCACCCGGTGCGTGCCGTCCGGCGCGGTGCCGGCGAGCACGCCGTTGCCGAGGTCGCACATGTTGGAGCGGCCGGAGACGCACATCCTGCAGCGCCCGCAGGACGGGAGGAACGACAGCACGACGTGGTCGCCCTCGGCCAGGTCGTGGATCTCGTCACCGACGTCGGTCACCACGCCGGCGCCCTCGTGCCCGCCGAGCACCGGCGCCCACGGGAGCGGGATCACGCCGTCGTCGAGGTGCTGGTCGGAGTGGCAGATCCCGGAGGCGGCGAGCTTGACCGTCACCTCGCGCCGCTTCGGCGGATCGACCTCGATCTCCTCGACGCTCCAGCCGGAGTTCGTCCCCGGCTCCCAGAGCAGGGCGCCTACGGTCTTCATGGATCTCCCCTCAGCTCCGCGGCGATCTGCTCGCGCAGAGGTCCCTTGCGGATCTTGGTGCTGGACATCGGCCACTGGGTCACGAACCGGACGTGGCGCGGGATCTTGAACTTCGCGAGCGTGCCCGCGCAGTGGTCCTGCAGCTCCGCGGCGGTGGCGCTCGCGCCGGAGTGGAGCTGCACGAACGCGGCCGGCACCTCCGTGTAGCGGGGGTCCGGAGCGGCGACGACGGCGACGGTGTGTACGGCCGGGTGCCCCGCCAGCACGGACTCGATCTCCAGCGCGGCCACGTTCTCGCCGCCGACCTTGACCATGTCCTTGATCCGCCCGCGGTAGTGGATGCGCCCGTCGGCGTCCACGAGCCCGAGGTCCCCGGAGGCGAACCAGGTGGCCGAGTCGTGCGGTGACCCGCCCAGGTAGCCGGTGAACAGGCCGGTGCCCCTGGCCAGGATCTCCCCCGGCTCCCCGGTGGGCAGCGGCCCGCGGGTGTCCGGGTCGACGACCGTGAACTCGACACCGGGCAGCGGGTAGCCGTTCGTGCCGAGGCGGATGTCGTCCGGGTCGTCGGGGCTCGTGGTCGCCGCGATGCCGGCCATCTCGCTGCTGCCGTAGGACGTCAGCTGGATGGTCCGGGGTGCGCGGGACTGGATGGCGCGCAACGTGTCCGGTGGTCCGACGTTGAGCATCAACCGGACGCCGCGGAAGCACGCGTCGAACTCGGGGTGGGCGAGCAGCGCGTCCATCACGGTCGGGAAGCAGGTGAACGCGACCGTCACGCGCTCGTCGCGGATCTGGTGCAGCGCTCGTTCGGCGTCCATCCGGCGGTCGGTGACGAACGTGCCGCCCGCGTCCAGGATCGCGAGCAGCGGGTTCACGAACGACAGGTGGAACAGCGGTAGCACGTCCCAGAGGACGTCCTCCGGCCCGACGCGGAACCGGGTCCGCCCGACCGCCCTCCCGGCTTCGACGAGCGTGGCGTGCGTGAGCGGACAGCCGCGCGGGTGCGCCGTCGTGCCGGACGTGTACGGGATCAGCGCGATGTCGTGCGGCTGCGCGAACCGGAACGGCGCAGGCGGGCCGTGGTCGTCGTCGACGCGGACGAAGCCGGGTTCGTCGGCACCGATCACCACCCGCCTGCGCAGTGCGGGCACGCCGTCCGCCGTCGCCAGCCGGGTCAGCTCGACGAGCTCCGCGTCCGGCGTGACGACGACCGTGTCCGCCTGCGAGTCGGCGAGCACGTGCCGGATCTCCGACGGCGTGTAGCGCGTGTTCACCGGGACGCAGGCGACGTTCAGCATCCCGCAGGCGAACAGCATCTCCACGCCGGGCACGCCGTTGGACGCCACGAGCGCGACCCGCCCGTGTTCCTCGACGCCGAGGTCGGCCAAGCGCGCCGCGAGCGCCTCGGCGCCGGTGAGGATCCGGCCCCACGGCGCCCGTTCGTCCGGGGTGACGACGCCGGCGTCCGGGTTCGTGAGCGACGCGACCGTGGCCGTGCGCCGGAGCGTGCCGGGCAGCGTGTGCGCGGCGTCGGTGGTGGTGCGATCCATGCGCGGATCTTCCTGCGCCCGGGTCACCTCCGACCACCGCCGACCGGGCTCCGCCCTCGCAGGCCTTCGTCCCACCTCCGAGGCCGTGCGGGGCGTGCGACGTCCTCGGATCCCCTGCGAGCTGCGGCCGATCCGGGAGCCGCGGGGGTCGGCGCGGTCACGAGCGCACCCCTGCCGCGTGGCGTCCGGCGCGGTAGCCGAACACCATGGCCGGGCCGAGCGTCCCGCCCGCGCCGCCGTAGACCATGCCGGTCGTTCCGGCCATGGCGTTGCCGGCCGCGTACAGGCCGGGGATCGCGCCGCCGGTCACATGCAGCACCTCGCCGTCCACGGTGGTACGCGGTCCGCCCTTCGTGCCCAGGCATCCGGAGTGCACCTCGACGGCGTGGAACGGCGGTTCGAGCAGCGGGCCGAGCGTCGCGCCCGGCCCCGGGTAGTGGTCCAGGTCCCCGTTCCAGCCGTCGTAGGCGGACACGCCACGGCCGAAGTCCGGGTCGGTCCCGTCGACGGCGTGGGCGTTGAACCGCGCGACCGTCGCGGCCAGCGCACCGTCCGGAAGGCCGAGGGCCGCGCCGAGGTCGTCGAGCGTGTCGGCCGTCGTCATCCAGTCCGGTGTGGACGCTCCGGGCGGGACGGACAGGAACCCGTAGCGGCGCAGGTGCGCGGCGTCGACCACGAGCCAGCAGGGCAGGTTCGCGTACCGGAACGACGACACGTCGAACTGATGGAACGCCCCGCCGAGCGCGTTGTAGTTCGCGGCCTCGTTCGTGAACCGCCTGCCCGCGCCATTGACCATGATCGAACCGGGCCGGGTGCGTTCTGGCAGCACGAGCTCGGGACGTTCGGCGCCAGGGATCCGGATCGTCGGCACCCACCACGCCTCGCGCATCGTGCCCAGCTCGGCGCCGGCGGCCATCGCCATCCGCAGCCCGTCGCCGGTGTTCGTCGGGACGGAGGCGGGGTCGGTCATCGGCCCGCGCAGGAACGAGTGGACGAGCCCGCGGTCCCACTCGAACCCGCCGGTGGCGATCACCACGGCGTCGGCCTCGATCACCGACCCGTCGCTCAACCGGACCCCGACGACCCGCCCCACCCCCGAACGAACGGCACCTTCGGGCAATCTCGTTGCCCGAACGGCACCCTCGTTCGGGAGGGAGGTCGGCGCGTGGAGCAGTTCCACGGCGCCCGCGCCGAGGCGGGGCTCGATGCCTCGGTCCAGCAGGTACGAGAGCAGGCCTGCGACCAGGGCGTGGCCGCAGCCCCTCCAGTCCTCGGCCTTGCGTCGAGCGCGGTCCGGTGTGCCCGGTGCCAGGCCGTCACCGCCGCCCAGCCCGACCTCCGTCAGCATCAGCCTCGGCGTGCGCTCCGGCATCACGATCCGGTCCGCCCACTCCCCGAGTGACCCGACGCGGAACAGGTCCGGGTCGTGCGAGCGCCCGCCCTTCGGCTTCCCGCCCGGGTGCTCCGGGTGGTAGTCGGGCAGACCGGGCGCAACGTGGAACCCGACCGGCGTGCGCTCCTGCACCCACGCCAGGAACTCCGGTCCGGTGTCGACGAACGCCTCGGCCAGCGACCGGTCGATCAGCCCGTGCGACAACGAGTCCAGATAGGACAACGCGTCGTCGCGCCCGCCCTCGACGGCGGGGATCCACGTCGTGCCGCCGGACAGCGCCGTCGTCCCGCCGACACGCGAGCCCTTCTCGACGACGGTCACGTCGGCACCGGCGTCCGCCGCCGCGACGGCCGCGACCAGGCCGGCGCCGCCGGTGCCGAGCACGCAGACACGCGTCATACGGAGCGGTCCCGTTCCGCCCAGTACGGCCTGCGCAGGTCGCGCTTGAGGATCTTCCCCGTGGGTGCCTTGGGCAGCGCGTCGACGAACTCCACCGACCGCGGCTTCTGGTACGACGCCAGGTGCTGCCGTGCCGTCGCGACGATCTCCTCGGAGGTGGCCGTCGTCTCCGGCTTGAGCACGACGAACGCCTTCACGCTCTCGCCCCACTCGTCGTCCGGGACCCCGATCACGGCGCACTCCAGCACCGACGGGTGCTGGTTCACCGCCTCCTCGACCTGGACCGAGTAGATGTTCTCGCCGCCCGAGATGATCATGTCCTTCGCGCGGTCGACGATGAAGACGTACGACTCCGAGTCCCAGCAGGCCACGTCGCCGGTCCACATCCAGCCGTCGCGCAGCGTGGCCTTGGTGAGGTCCGGGCGGTTCCAGTAGCCGGTCATGTTGGCCTCGGACCGGATGACGATCTCGCCCGCCGTCACGCCGTCCTTCGGGACCGGGTTGCCGTCCGGGTCGACGATCCGCACGTTCGTCACGAACCCCTCGCGCCCGCACGACTTGAGCCGTTCCGGGTGGATGCCGCGCACGGCGTCCGCGTGGTCCTCCTGGGACAGGAAGCACATCGTCGTGCCCTCGGTCTGCCCGTAGCCCTGGATCAGCGTGCAGGGGAACGAGTCCAGCGCCGCCTTGACCACACTGGACGGCATCGGCCCGCCGCCGTACTGGATGTTGCGCAGCGAGTTCAGGTCGTAGCCGGAGAACCCGGGCACGGCCATCATCCAGTTCAGCATCGTGGTGATGCCGAGGAACGCCGAGACCCGCTCCGCCTCGATGATCTCCAGCGACGACGTGGCCTCGAAGTTCATCAGCACCAGCGGGCAGCCGTGGCGCATGTAGTTCATCGAGAGCACGACCGGGATGTGGTACATCTGCCCGGTCAGCATGTAGACGTCGGTCGCGACGATCCGCTCCGCGACGGTCTGGTTCAGCATCCCGAACGACGTCGACGTGTGCGTGTGCAGCGCGCCCTTCGACTCCCCCGTCGTCCCGCCGGTGTAGAGGATGAAGAACGGGTCCGCGTCGCCGACCTGCGCCGTGGTCTCCGGCTCGCTGTCCGGGCTGCGCGCCAGCAGGTCCTCGTAGGACCCGTCGCCGTCCGCGCCGTACTGCAGCCAGTGCGGCACGTCGACGAGGCGGGCGAGCTCATCGGCGGTCGAGCGCCACTCGTCGGAGCAGATCAGGACCTTCGGGGCACCGTCGTCGACGATCCTCGCCAGCTCGGCCACACCGAGACGCCAGTTCAGCGGCTGCGCGACGAGTCCCGCGCGGCCTGCCGCGTAGTACAGCTCCTGGTATTCGATCGAGTTCTTGGCCAGGATCGCCACCCGGTCGCCGCGCGCGCAGCCCAGCGCGAGCAGGCCGTTGGCCAGCCGGCGCACGCGCCCGTCGAGCTCGCGCCAGCTCATCCGACGCCCGCTCGGGGTGTCGACGATCGCGTCCCGCTCCGGCGTGAGCGCCGCCCACTTCTCCGGGATCCGTCCGATGTTGACCATGACGGCCCAGCCCTCAGTAGGGCAGGTCGAGGTAGACGTGACGCTTCGCGATGTGCCAACCGCCGCCGTCGCGGACGAACTCGTCGCGGTACCAGCCCGAGGAGAGCACCTGGATCGCGCCGTTCTCGATGGAGAGCAGCGTGAGGTTGCTGGTGACCGTCGCGGCGTCCGCCGACTCCGACCACACGGTCAGGTTGGAGACGTTGTGCCGACGCTGGTCGGTCTGCGCGGCAAGGGAGTCCGCATGCAGCTTCCGGATCTGCTCCCGGCCCTCGAACGGGCCGATCGTGTCGCCGTCGCGGCCGATCTGCAGCGTCATCGCGGCCGTCTCGGTGAACTGCGACGCGATGAGGTCGACGTCGTTCTCGTCGTAGCCCCAGGACGCCCGCCCCAGGACGTCCTCGATCTCCGCACGTGCGCTCATGGTGATCTTCCTTCGGATCAGGCGGGGGTGAACGTGAGCCGCAGCTCGGACGGTGCACGGGTGAAGACCCCGTGCTCCGGTGGCGGGGTGCCGTCGGTGAAACGGATGTCCCGCATCGCGTCCAGGAGCTGCGCGATGCCGGTCTCCAGCTCGGTCCTGGCGAGCATCGCGCCGACGCAGAAGTGCCTGCCGAGGCAGAACGCCGTGTGGTTGGCGCCCGCGGTGTAGGCGCGGCCCTGGTCCAGGTCGGACCGGTGGACGTCGAAGGAGTCCGGGTCGGCGTAGCGCTCCGGGTCCCGGTTCGCGGCACCGATCAGGCAGGTGACGGTCGTCCCGGCCTCGACCGTGCCGCCGGACAGCTCCACGTCCTCCGACGGCTGTCGCATGATCATGTGCACCGGCGGCGAGTGGCGCAGCGTCTCGGCGAACGCGGCCGGGATCAACGAGGGGTCGGCCCGGACGGCCTCGAGCTGCTCCGGGTGCGCGACCAGGTTGGACATCAGGCTGGCGATCGCCTTGTCCGTCGTCTCCCCGCCCGCGGTGAGCAGCAGGCTGCAGAACGCCTTGATCTCGTGGTCGGTCATCCGCACGCCGTCGATCTCGGCCGTGCAGAGCGTGGACAGCAGGTCGTCGCCCGGGTTCTCACGACGCGCGGCGATGATCGGGATCATGTAGTCGGAGAACTCGCCCTTGGTGCGGATCCCGTCGGCCATCACGGCCTCGTCGCCGGACAGGTTCGAGAGGAACCCCATGATCGACGTGTACCAGCGGTGGAAGTGCTCGTGGTCGGTCTTCGGCAGCCCGAGCATGTCGACGATGACGTTGATCGGGAACCGGGTCGCGTACCGGTCGACGAGGTCGACCTTCCCGTCGGCGGCGAACGCGTCGATCAGCTCGCGGGAGTTCTGCTCGATCACCGGCACGAACTTCTCGGCGAGCTCGCGACCGCGGAACGCCGGCGCGACGAGGTTGCGGTGCGTGGAGTGCTCGCGGCCTTCCATCTGCAGGATCGTGCGGCCGTGCACCGGTTCGAGCTGCCAGTCGTAGTTGCGGCTGGTGAACACCGGGTCCTTGAACGCCTTCTCGACGTCGGCGTACCGGCTGATCACGTAGCTCTGCATCGGCTCGTACCAGATGAGCGGGTGCTCGTCGCGCATCGTGCGGTACGCCGAGTACGGGTCGGCGGCGAACTCGGGCGACAGGATGTCGGGTGCGGACACGGACCCTCCGGGCTTCGACGTCGGTGTCTAACGGCCGTTTGGTAGCGGCGAGATTAGCATCACACCAGGTGGCCGACAAGCGCCCGCGACCTGCGGATCTTCCGCCCACGCGTAACGGAACCGGGCACCCGGCGAGTCCGCTCCGGACACCCGAGGAGGTCCGCATGCCCCGCTGGCTCCTGCCCGCCGTCGTCGGCGACATCGCCGTGATCGGCGTGCTCTACGCCGTGATCGGCTGGCCCGCGCTGATCGTCGCCACCCCCCTGGTGATCTGCTCGATCGTGGTGATCGTCGTGCTGAGCGTGAGCGGGTCCGGCGGCCCGGCGCCGCTCATCTCCAGGGCGTTCGTGAACGCGGCGGGCGGCCACCCGCGCGGCCCGGCCGGACGGTCCGGCTCCCGCGGGCACGGGGACGACGACGGGTATCTCCGGACGCACCAGGCGGGCCACCCGTACCCGCCGTCCGACGACGGAGGGGGCACGCAGCACCACGGACCGCACTCGGGCTGGCACGACTCGCACCACTGGTCGGACAACGGATCGTCCGGATGGTCCGCCCCGGGATGCCCGGACTCCGGTTCGTCCTGGTCGGACTCCGGATCATCCTCGTCGGACTCCGGATCATCCTCGTCGGACTCCTGCTCGTCCTCGTCGGACTCCGGGTCCTCGTCGTCCGACTCCGGGTCGTCGTCGTCCTCGTCCGACTGAGGTGACCGGTCGTCGGCTCCGCTCCCGGCCGAGATCGCACCGGTAGCGGTTCGCGGCCACCCGGAACCGCGATGGCTGCGATCTCGACCGAGCCGGCGCCACCGACGACGACCGCGCCGGCCGAGAGACGGACGATCGCGCAGGCGATCCGGCGTTCCACCTATGGAATCGTCCGGGCAAGTCGCGTTGACTCGGCGCCATGACCACGTCACTGACCGCCGACGACCTCGCGTTCCTCCGCCGCCCGCTACACGGGTTCCTCTCCATGGCCGGCGGCCCGGTCCCTCCACAGCCGCGGCCGGTGTGGTTCGAGGCGACCGACGACGGCACGGTCCAGCTGTTCACCGGCCCGGACTCGCTGAAGCTGCGCCATCAGGAGCGTGACCCGCGCGCGTCGCTCGTCGTCGCCGCCCCGGTCGGGGAGATCGAACGGTGGGTGTCGGTCGCCGGCCCCACGACGGTCGAGTCCGACGGGGCGTCGGACCTGCTCGACCGCCTCGCCGCGCGCTACTGGGACCTCGATGACCCGGCCCGGGCCACCGAGCTCGACGGGATGCGGGCCGAGAAATGGGTCCGCCTGGTCATCCACCCGGAGAGGGTGCGCCGCTTCTCGATGTGACCGCGCGGTGCGCCTCGGCCGCCCGGCGGATCGTGTCGTGCGGGCCGTCGAGGTCACCCGGCTCGGCGCCCGGCGTGAGGATCAGGGCCAGGTCGACGCCGCGGTCACCGAACTCGGCCACCCGTCGCGCGACCGTCGCGCCGTCGCCGAGCGCGCAGAGGTGGTGCACGGCCTCGTCCGGCACGAGCGCCAGCGCGCCGCGCCGATCGCCCGCCCGCCAGAGCGCGGTGGCGCGCTCCAGCCCGTCGAACACCCCGGCGAACGACCGGGCGTGCGTCGGGACCATGGCGTACTGGAGCACCATGCGCCGCAACCGTTCCCTCGCCTCGCCGGTCCGGTCGCCCGCGTAGGCCCAGAACGACGTCATCGCCCACACCGAGCCCGGCTCCCGTCCGGCCTCACGCTCGCCCTCGCGCACGTGGGCGAGCCGCCCGGCCATCTCGGACGGCGGGCACCAGGCGACGAACACGCCGTCGGCGATCCGGCCGGCCAGCCGCAGCATCCGCGGGTTCATCGCGCCGATCACGACCGGAACCGGCGCCGGCGGGCCCATCGACAGGCGGAACCCGCTGACCTTCTCCCCCGCCCACGCCGCGCGCAGCGCCCGGACGTACGCCTCCATCGTCTTCAGTGGACGGTCGTACGGGAGACCGTGCCACTCGCGCACGATCGTCGGGCTGCTGACACCCAGGCCGGCCGTCACGCGACCCGGCGCGGCGGAGGCGAGCGTCGCGAACCCCATGGCGGCCAACGGCGCGGTGCGCGGGTAGATCGTCGCGATCCCGGTGCCGAGCCCGATCCCGCCCGTCGCGCCCGCGATCAGCCCGAGCATGGAGAACACCTCCGGTCCGGCCACCTCGCCGACCCAGACCGAGTCCAGCCCGCGCTCCTCGGCGGTCCGGGCGATCGCCACGTACTCCGGCGCGGAGAGCCCGTCCTCGACGGGCAGGGTGACGCCGAGCCTCACCCGCGGACCTGGCGCGCCACCGAGCGGGTGTCGTACCAGGTGCTCACGCGGGTGATCGCGTCGTCGCCGGCGTCGAACACGTCGAGCGCGTCGAAGCGGATCTCCCGGCCGTCGGCCAGCCGTCCGGTGAACGCGATCTCGCAGACGACGGCGTCCGGCGCCTCGATCCACCGCGTCACCGCGTCCGTGTGCGACGGGTAGTTCGCCAGGACCGCGCGGAAGTGCGCCAGCGCCGCGTCCCGTCCGAGCACCGGGTCCGACCCCGTCGTGTGGATCTCGACGTCCGGCGCGAACACGGCGGCCAGCCCGTCGAAGTCCTCGGTGTTGATCGCCGCGAAGTAGGCCTCGACCAGCGTCCTCACGAGACGTGCTCCTTCAGCTCGCGCATCGCCTTGAACGACCACCCGGCCAGCGACGGGTCGCCGAACGCCGTGATGTTCCACAGCACCAGGTGCCGCAGCCCCTGCGCCCGGTACTCGGCCAGCTCCTCGGCGACCTGCTCCGGCGTCCCGGCGAACGCGTAGTGGCGCACCACCCTCGGCGGGATCGCGCCGATGATCCGCAGCGACTCCTCGCGCGGCACGGTGCTCGGGATGAAGTGGTGGAACCCGGAGTCACCGGCCAGCGGCGGTTCCACCCCCAGGTCACGGAACACCTGCGACGGCAGCAGCACGCACAGCGCCCGCACCAGCGGCGCCTCGGTGAGCCGCTGCACGGTCTCCTCGTCGGGTCCCATCAGGACGTAGCCGAGCATGCCGGGGGTCACCGAGTCCTCGTCCCGCCCGGCCGAGACCGATGCGGAACGGATGGCGGACAACGACTTCCCGTAGTCCGGCGCGGTCATCTTGGTCGGCAGCCATCCGTCGGCCTGCTCGCCGGTCAGGCGCAGCATCCGCGGCCCGTGCGCGGCCGTCCAGATCTCCGGCGGCCGGTCGCCGTACGGGCTCAGGCCCAGCACGGCGTGGTCCAGCGTGTGGAACTCACCGGAGTACGAGACCGGCCCGTCGGCGTCCCACAGCCGTCGCATCACGTCGATGCCTTCGGACAGCCGGGCCACCGGCCTGTCGAACGACATCCCGTACGGCGTGACGTTGAGCCGCTCCCCCGAACCGAGCCCGATGATCGCGCGGCCCCCCGTCACGTGGTCCAGGGTCAGCGCGGACGCCGCGGCCATCGACGGGTCACGGCGGATCAGGTCGGTCACGCACACCCCGACCCGGATCGACGACGTCTGCGCCCCCGCCGCCGCCATCATGATCAGCGGGTCGAAGTAGACGTGCGGCGACGACTGCACCTCGGCCAGCGGCGTGAGGTCCGGCGTCCACATCGTGTCCGGGTGCCAGCCCATCAGGTGGTCCGGCCACCAGACGGCGTCGAACCCGTCGGCCTCCGCCTTCTGCGCGAACTTCACCGCCCCGGCGGCCGGCGGCATGATCTGCCCCGGGACACCGAGCTCCAGGCGTTCCATCAGTAGCGCCATCCTTCGCCGAACGTCGGGATCCGGCGTCCGAGGTAGTCCTCCACGCAGGTCAGGGCGGCGCGGGCGGCGCGGTCCGTCCCGATGCCGCGGGAGCGGAACGTCTCCGAGGCGAACCACAGTCCTTCGACGTTCGGGGCCCGCCAGTGCGGCCGGTAGCGCCCGACCAGCCCGGGCATCTGGATCACGCCGAACGACGGCTCGAACACCAGGTGCCGCCTGCGCCACACCGGGTTCGCGAACTGCGGCCACATCGTCGCGATGTCGTGCTCGAACGCGTCCATCCGCCGGCGGCACCACTCCCGGTCCCGTCCCCTGGAGCCGGGGATGATCGAGCCCATCGTGTGCAGGTGGGTCCCCGGCGGCGAGCTCGACGGGTCCATGGCCGACTGGTCGAACATGAAGCCCGACGACGGGGTGGACGGCGTCGACGTCCAGGTGGACAGCTCCCGGGGGTCGTAGCGCCAGACCGGTTCCTCGGTCGCCAGGTGCAGCCCGAGCCAGGCGATCCGGAACCTGTCCTGGGCCAGGAAGTCGATCTGGGCGGTGTACCACTCCGGCAGCTCGCTGCGCGGCACCACGTTCAGCACCGTCCACACCGGAAGCGTGGAGATCACCGCGGAGGCCTCGAGGATCTCCTCCTCGTAGAACTCGTTCGGCAGGACCTGGGGCTCGCGCCCGACCGCGACGCCGCGCACCTCACCGCCCTCGATCACGACGCGTTCGACGGCGGTGCCGAGCCGCAGCTCGCCCCCGTGCTTCTCGATCGCGTCCGCGAGGTCGCGCCACATCCCGTCCCAGCCCTGACCCGGCCAGCACGAGTAGGCGGCGGTGTTGCGTTCCTCGAAGTGCATCTTGCGGACGTAGAGGTTGTCGCTGGCCGAGTGGTCGTACCAGTTGTCGGTCATGCACTCGAGCACGCTGATGAACTCGAACAGGTCCACGACGCCCTGGTCGTCGGTGTACTGGTGGATCCACTCCCGCATCGGCCGGTCGTCCCACGCGTCGAGATCCTCGTAGGGCGTCTGGACCAGGGCCTTGATGACCTTCTTCAGCTCGCTTCGGTCGGTGTAGCGGTCCCGGACCGACGTCCAGCCCTTCTCGTTGTCCCAGATCGGCATGTCCTCGGAGACCTCGCCGTGCACGAGCTCCTTGCCGACGTGGGAGAACACCTTCGTCAGGCCCGAGCCGGGGTCCTCGATCAGGTGCCCGCCGAGGTTCACCGTGAACCCCTCGTCCGGCACGGCGAGCGCGCGTCCACCCAGGACGGTGCTGCGGTCGAGCACGCACACCCTCTTGCCCTCGGCGGCCAGCAACGCCCCGGCGGACAGGCCCGCCGCTCCCGCCCCGATCACCACGACGTCGTAGCTCGGCATGTCTCCCTACCCCTTCAGCCGCGCCGTTCCGGACAGCGCCCGTACCGGGCCGTCCGGGCGCTGCACGTCCAACCAGACCGCGCACTCGACGACGTCACCACGCCGGGACTCGTCGAGGTCGTCGGAGTCCTTGCGCGGGCCGACGCCGCGGCCCACCCCGCGCTCGCCGCGTCGCGCGACGATCGCCGTGACCTCCCCGCCCGCGATCACGCGCTCGCCCCCGAACACGACGTCGTGGAACCGGATCCGCGTCGACAGGACGTTCTCCGGCCCGCCCGCGGCGCGCGCGAGCATCGTGTGCACCCAGCCCATCGAGATCGGCCCCTGGTTCACGACGCGCGGTCCGAGGCCCAGCGCCTCGGCCGCCGCGGGGTCCAGATGGATCATGTTCGGGTCGCGCAGCAGCGCGGCCATCGTCTTCATCGCGGCCGGGTCCGCCGTCGCCTCCAGCGGCTCGAGAGCCTCGCCGATCTTCACAGCGGGCCCTCGGTCCCGGACCGCCGCGGGAACACGTACGTCGGGCGGACGATCGCGTGCACGTCCCAGTCCGGCCCGGTGAGCTCGATCTTGACGGTGGCGAGGTCGAACGTGCCCGAGGTCCCTGATCGGCGCTTCACGTCCTCGACCTCGGCCATCACGTCGTAGACGACGCCGGCACGGAGGGGCTGCTTGACGTCGACGGCCCACTCGCCGAGCAGCGGGCCCTCGCCGGAGGACGAGCCGAACAGCGCGAAGACCTCCTCCAACCCGACGCCGAGCCCCTCGGTGGCGGCCAGGAACGCGACGGTCGGGTGCGTGACCCCCGAGCCGTCCGGCGCGGGGGCGCTCGTCATGTCCCGGACCAGCCAGTCCACGTAGGGCTCGATCCGCACAGTCCCGCCCGGGAACCGGTGGCCCACACGGGCACGCAGATCCTCCTCGCGCACCTGTCCACCGTCGAGCAGCGCTGCTAGTTTGTCAAACGATTGGTAGGTGATTCTCGATGGCCGGCGCAACGCTGCTCGACCTGCTGGAACGCCGTGCCGCGGACGCGCCGGACCAGGGCGTCGTGTTCCCCGACGGGCGCCTGTCCTGGCCGGCCATGGCCGACGAGGCGCGCCGCCTCTCCGGGGCGCTGTGGGCGGCCGGGATCCGGCCCGGTGACGCCGTCGGTCTCCTGGTCCCGGACGGCCTCGACAGCGCCACCTGGTGGCTCGCCGCCGCCCGGATCGGCGCGGTCACCGTGCCGGTCAACGTCCGGCTGCGCGCCGGGGAGCTCGCCTACCAGATCGACGACGCCGACGTCCGGCTGCTGCTGACCACGAGCGCGTTCGGCGACCGGCTCACCGACGCGCTGCCCGGCCTGGACGCGGCGACGCCCGGACGGCTCGCGCTGCCCGGAACGCCGTCGTTGCGCTCCGTCGTCGCGCTGGACGGTGCCACCCCGCCCGGTTTCCTCCCCGGCCTGGCGGGCGGCGACCCGGACCCGGCCGACGCCGCCCGCGCCGCGGTCCGCCCGGACGACGTGATCCTCAACCTCTACACGTCCGGCACCACCAGCCGGCCGCGCGGCTGCCTGCACGACCACGCGTCGCTCGTCGCGGAGGGAACCGCTGTCGCCGAGCGCCTCGGCCTGCGTCCGGACGACCGCTTCTGGACCCCGCTCCCGATGTTCCATTGTGGAGGGTTCGACGTCGCCGTCGCGGCCATGGCCGGGCGGTGCGGCATGGTCCACTCCGGACCGTTCGAGCCGGGAACGGCGTTGCGCCAGCTCGAGACGGAGCGCTGCACGGTCGGGTTCCCGGCGTTCGAGACGATCTGGCTGCCGGTCCTCGAGCACCCGGACTTCTCCACGACCGACCTGTCCGCCCTGCGGGTCGTCGCGAACATCGGTGCGCCGGAGCGGATGCGCTCGATGCAGGCGCGGCTGCCGCACGCGGTGCAGGTGTCCTGCCTCGGCATGACGGAGTCGTTCGGGTTCTGCTGCCTCGGCGCTCCGGACGACCCGGCGGAGACCCGCGCCACGACGAGCGGGTTTCCGTTGGCGCACATGGAGGCTGAGGTCGTCGACCCGGTGACCGGGGAGCCGGTGCCGCCGGGGACGCCCGGCGAGCTCCGGTTCCGCGGCGCGTCCCGGATCGTGCGCTACCACCGCGACCCCGAGCTGACCGCCGCCCGGATCGACGACGACGGGTGGTTCTCCTCCGGCGACCTCGTCGTGGCCGACGCGGACGGGCGGCTCTCGTTCCGCTCGCGCCTGAAGGACATGTTCAAGGTCGGCGGGGAGAACGTCGCCGCGGCCGAGGTGGAGGGCTTCCTCTCCGAGCATCCCGCGGTCGGGATCGTGCAGGTCGTCGGCGTGCCGGACGCCCGCTACGGCGAGGTCGCGGCCGCGTTCGTGCAGCTCCGCGCCGGG
This sequence comes from Pseudonocardia endophytica, assembly GCF_004339565.1. Classification (GTDB taxonomy): domain Bacteria; phylum Actinomycetota; class Actinomycetes; order Mycobacteriales; family Pseudonocardiaceae; genus Pseudonocardia; species Pseudonocardia endophytica. The sequence goes on along the minus strand of NZ_SMFZ01000002.1, from coordinate 2,778,464 downwards.
GCCGCCGCCACGGAGGAGGAACTCGTCGCGCACTGCCTCGGCCGGATCGCGACGTTCAAGGTGCCCCGCTACGTGCGGTTCGTCGACGAGTGGCCGATGTCCGGGACGAAGGTGCAGAAGTTCCGGCTGCGGGACGCGCTGACCGCGGAGCTGGCCGAGGCGGGGATCACCGAAGCACCCCGGCTCGCCGCCCCGGCGGGCACGCCGCGCTGACCTGCCGCACCCCTTACCGGCGTGCCGCACCGGCTGCGACGGGTGCGGCACGCCGGGGCGGGGTGCGACACGCGACGGCGGGGCGGGGCGGGGCGGAGGGGTGCGGCGCTCAGGGCTGCCGGGCCGCCGACCTCGCCGAGCGCAGGCGTGGGGCCTCCGTGACACCAGCGGCCTCCAGCTCGGCCGCGATCCGCGCGCGGAGTTCCACCTTGCGGATCTTGGTGCCGGACATCGGCCACTCGGTCACGAACCGCACGTAGCGCGGGACGCGGTAGGTCGCGATCGCGTCCAGACAGTGCGCGATCAACTCCTGCTCGGTGGCGGTCGCGCCGTCGCGCAGCTGCACGTAGGCGGCCGGCACCTCGACGTAGTGCGCGTCCGGTGCCGCGACGACGGCGACGATCCCGACGGCCGGGTGGGTCAGCAGGTGCCCTTCCACCTCGGCCGCGGCGACGTTCTCGCCGCCGACCTTGAGCATGTCCTTCAGGCGCGAGCGGAACGTCAGCCGCCCGTCCGCGTCGGCGACCACGACGTCCCCGGAGTGGAACCAGCCCCGGTCGTCGATCACACGGGCCGTCTCCTCCGGGTCGCGGAAGTAGCCGTCGAACGCGTTCGGGCCGTGGAACCACAGCTCCCCCTCGACACCGGACGGCACGTCGCGCCCGGTGTCCGGGTCGACGACGCGGCAGCGCATCCCGGGCATCGGGTGCCCACCGGTGGTCGCACGGGCCTCGGCCGGGTCGTCGAGTCGGTTCAGCGTCAGGAACGCCGACGACTCGGTCATCGCCACACAGGACACGTGCGTCGCCTGTGGTACCCGGCTCGCCATGTTGCGCAAGCGTTCCGGCACTCCGACGGCCATCACGAGGCGGATCCGGGTCAGGTCGCGCGACGCGAACTCCGGATGGTTCAGCACCGGCATCCAGATCGTCTCGAACGCCGCCAGCGCGACCGTGACCCGTTCGGACTCGAGATAGGCGGGCGTCGACGCGGGATCGAACGTACCGGGATGCACGAACGGCGCGCCCGCGGTCACACAGCTGAGCGCGAACGTGATGCCGCCGCCGTGGAACAGCGGGATCGCCGTCCAGACGCGGTCGTCGGACGTCAGCGCCATCCGCTCGGCGATGCCGGCCGGGAGCCGGGTGAGCGCCTCGTGGGAGAGCATCGCGCCCTTCGGCGCCGCCGTCGTCCCGGACGTGTAGACGATCACCGCGGTGTCCCGGACCCGCACCGCCTCCGCCGCGTACGCCACGTCGGCGTCGGTCGCGCCGGACACGGCGGGCAGGTCGGCGGGCGCGACGACGTGCCGCAGCTCCGGGGCGTCCGCCGGGACGAGGTCGTCGGCGTCGGTGACGAGTACGGCCATGCCGGAGTGCCGCACCAGACCGGCCACCTCGCCCGCCGTGAACCGGGCGTTCACCGGGACGGCGATCGCCCCGATCGTCGTGGCGCCGAACAGGACCGCGAGCAGATCGACGGACGCGGGCAGCAGGATCCCGACCCGGTCCCCCGGCGCGACCCCGAGCCCGAGCAGCCCACGCGCCACCGCGGTGGACCGGGCCGCAAGCTCGGCGTAGGTGTGCCGGTCCCCGGGGAACACGACGGCCTCGTCGCCAGGACGTTCCGTCGCGCGCAGAGCGAGCAGGTCCCCGAGCGTGCGGGCGGAAGCGGACGTGACCACGCGGGGCCTCCTCGTCGACGGCGACCCGTCGATCGTTGCCCGGGGGCGGACGTCGCGTCCAGGGTCAGAGCAAACCCGTCAGAAGGTCGCCAACGAGTCCGAGGCCGCCGCCGTCGTCGTCCCGGCTCGTCCGGTCGTCGCCGTCCTTCTCGTCGTCCTGCGCGTCCGCGGGCTCGTGCGCGTCGTCGCGGGGCTTGTCGACCTGCTGCTTCGACGGCGACGGCGCGGGTGGAGCGGCCCGTCGGGTCATCGGCGCGGGATCCGGGGAGTCACCGTCCTCGGCAACGCGCGCCACCCGCGGTTCCCGGGTCTCGGCGGGCGCCGTCGGCGGCTCCGCGGCCAGTGCACCGAGCCGGTTCAACGCGCTCTGCACCGATCCCACCAGGTCCGACCCCGCCGGGTCGGCGAGGACGGTCGTCGGGCCCGGTCCGCCGAGCTCGACGTCGGGGCCCGGCCGGTGTCCACCGCCCTCGACGACGATCGCGCCGAGCAGGCTCGCCGCGAACCCCGCCGCCAGCGCGGCGGCGAAACCGGGCCTGCCGCGCAACCGGATCCGCCGCAACGCCTGTGCGACATGGTCGGCAGGCCGGGCAGGAGCGGGGACGACCGACGCCAGGGAGTCCTCGAGGCGCCGGCCCGCGCCGACCACCCGGCCGGACTCGGCCGCGGCGCGTACCGCGTCCAGCACCGCTGCCGGCGCAACGCCGCCACGGGCGGCACCGGCCACGCACCGCACCGCGAGCACGGCCAGGGCCCGCAGGTCGTCGTCGGCCCGCTCGTCGGCGCCGGTGGAGGAGACCGGGAGACCACCCCAGCACGGCCTGCCGTTCGGGTCGAGCAGCACGCCGTCGGCGTCGACGGCACCGTGCGCGAGGCCCGCCCGGTGCACGTGTCCGAGCGCATCGGCCAGCGCGAGCACGACGGCTGCCGCGTGGTCCCGGCGCAGCGGTCGCCGGTCGAGCCGGACGGCCAGCGACTCGGTCATCAGCGGGAGCACGAGGAACGCCTCGCTGCCGACCTCGCCGCCGTCGAGGAGGCGCACGAGGTGGGCGTGGTCGAAGCGGTTCAGCGCCGCGGCCTCGGCCCGCCAGCGCGGCGTCGGACCGTCGTCGGTCGCCGGCAGGAACTTGAGCGCGACCGGCCGGTGCAGCACCGTGTCGTACCCCGCGTGCACCCGTGATCGGCGTCCTCTGCCGATCACGTCACCGATCTCGTACCGGCCGTTGCCGACCGACTCGCCGCTCCCCTGGCGCATGGTCGTTCCTCTGCGATCTGCTCCCCGACGACGTGCGACTACCCCCGCCGCGCGGGATCGACACCCCTGCGCCACAGGTCGTTCGCGTCACATGGTCCCCGGACACGGGCGGATCACCAGGAAGACGCGCCGGGAACGGGACGGATCAACCGAGCCGGACGAGCTACCGCGGCAGCTCCCGATACGCCACGATCGCGCCGTGGAACAGTCGGTGGGTCGGGTGGCGCTGGCCGACGGCACCTCCGTCGCGTACGCCTCGGTCGGTTCCGGCAGACCGCTGGTCTACGTGATGGGCTGGCTCACCCACCTCGAGCTGGGCTGGGAGCTCCCCGCCGAGCGGGGGCTCTACGAGGCGCTGGCCACGGGCTGCCGGCTCGTGCGCTACGACCGCGCCGGGTGCGGGCTCTCGCCGCGGGTGGACCGTCCGGCGTCGCTGGAGTTCGAGCTGGAGCACCTGGCGGCGATCGCCGCGGAACTCGGTGAGCCGTTCGACCTGATGGGCACGTCGATGGGGGTGCCGGTGGCCGTGGCGTGGGCCGCCGCGCACCCGGAGACGGTGCGACGTCTGGTGCTCTACGGCGGATGGGCGCGCGGTGACGACCTGTCCCCGCCACTCGTGCGGGACCACGTCCTGGGCCTCGTCGAGTCGCACTGGGGCCTGGGCTCCGACGTGCTGACCGACATCTTCGCCCCGGACGCCGACGCCGCGACGCGCGCCGGGTCCGCCCGCTACCAGCGCGCCTGCTCGGACGCCGCGACCGCGCGGGCGTTGCTCGCGCTCAGCTACGACCTCGACGTCGTCGACCGGCTCGCCGAGGTCCGCGCACCGACGCTGGTGGTGCACCGGAGCGGGGACCGCGCAGCGCCTCTCGCCCAGGCGTCGGTCCTGGCCGACGGCATCGCCGGCGCCGAGCTCGTCGTGCTGCCCGGGCGGTCGCACCTGCCGTACGCCGGTGACCGCGACGAGCTGGTGCGGGTCGTGCGCCGGTTCCTCGGCCTGCCGGTCGGGCGGCGGCGGCCCGACGCGCTGACGCCGCGCCAGCGGGAGGTCGCCGAGCTGGTGAGCGAGGGCTGCACGAACCGCGAGATCGCGACGCGCCTGGGCATCGACGAGCGCTCGGCGGAGGGACACGTCGAGCGGATCCGGCTGCGCCTGGGGTTCCGGTCCCGGGCCCAGATCGCGGCGTGGGTCGGCACGCAGCGCGAGGTGGGGTAGTTCCCCGCCTGACCGGCGGCCGCGATCGGCGCAGGGTGTCCCGGTGACCGATACGACCACCACCCGCTTCGAGACGCACACCGTGCGCGGACCGTTCAACGCCGCGTTCTTCGGCGTGCTGGGACCCGTCCTGGACCGGGACCTGCGCCCGCACAAACGACGCGTGTTCGCCGACCTGCCCCCGACCGTCGTCGAGCTCGGCTCCGGGGTGGGCGCGAACATGCCGTACCTGACACCGGGATCGACACTCGTCGCCGTCGAGCCGAACGTCCCCATGCACCGCGGGCTGCGCGCCGCCGCCGACCGTCGCGGCGTGCACCTCGACCTGCGGCAACGCCCGGCCGAGGACACGGGCCTCGACGACGGCGGCGCCGGCTGCGTGATCTCCTCGCTCGTGCTGTGCACGGTCGCCGACCCGGCCGCGGTACTCGCCGAGGTGCGCCGCATCCTGCGCCCGGGCGGCACGTTCCGGTTCGTGGAGCACGTCGCCGCGGCCGAGGGCACCCCGACGCGCGCACTGCAACGCGCGCTGCGCCGCCCGTGGGCCTGGACGTTCGAGGGTTGCTCCTGCGAGCGGGACCTGGCCGGCCTGCTGCGCGACGCCGGGTTCGCCCGCGTCGACGTCGACGCCTACCGGCTGCACACCCCGTTCGTCCCGTTCAACACCCAGATCGCGGGCGTCGCACACGCCTGAGAGATCAGACCGGGGCGAGCGCCCACTGCACGATCGCGCACAGCTCGCGGCGGTCCGGGCCCTCGTCGAGCGTCGGGGACCAGCCGGAGCGGTACACCGCTCGGGCGCGCTCCTCCACGTCGGCGAGGCTGTCCGGGCCCTTGATCATCCCGAGGTAGGGGCCCAGCGCCGGCCGGATCTCCGGATCCTGCTCGGCGGCGGCCAGGATCATCACGGCCGGGAGCGGCGCGTCGAGGTCGAGGGCGCCGCCGTCCCAGAGGTGCCGCATGGTCGCGTCCGTGCGCACGTGGTCGTCCACCCAGGGCCGCATGGTCACGTCGCACCAGGCCTCGAACGCGTCCCGGTCCGGCGGGCCGCCCGCCTCGTCGACAAGCCGCAGCAGCTCGCGGGCCTGCATCATCGACGTCGCGAGCCCGCGGCCGAACATCGGCGTCGTCGTGCACACGGCGTCGCCGACGAGCACGAGCCCCTCCGGCCGGGCCTGCCCCTGGTAGCGGTTGATCAGCCGCCCGCCGGCGAGCACCGGCGTGATCGGCTCGGCGCGGGCCGGGTCGGTCCACGCGGCCAGGCCCGGGATCGCCCGGCACGCGGCCTCGAACGCCGCCTCGTGCCGCAGCCCGGCCAGTTCCGTCACCTCGACCGGGCGCACGATCAGCACCGAGAAGATGCCGTCCTCGTGCAGGAACACGATCACCTGGTACCCGTCGAGGTCGGCCTGCCATGCCAACGGGTTGGTCATCGGGCCCGGCTCGGCTCCGGGCAGCAGCCGGTACTGCCGGTCCACGTAGGCGACGCCGGTGTCGCCGTACACGGCGGGTTCCGGGCGCAGGTCGCGGGTCACCCGCCCGGTCCGGCCGGAGGCGTCGATCACCAGGTCGGCGGGCATCTCGGCGCCGTCCACGCGCAGGCCGACCGCGCGCCCGTCGCGGACCAGCACCTCGTCGACGTGACCCTGCCGCAGCTGAAGCCCCGGCTCGCCGGTCACGGTCTGCCGCAGCGCGCGCTCGAACGTCTCCCGGCGCGAGCGCATCCCGCCCCGCACGCCGCGCCCGTCCGGGAGCACGAACGTGATCGGCTCGGCGCCCGCGGCCTCCCACGCGGCGTACGCCTCCGGGATCTCGGCCAGCAGCGCCTCCCCTACCTGGGGGCGCACGCCGTGCGCGTGGTGGAACTGCATCACGCCGCGGCGGGCCCACGTGCCGTCCGGGGCGGGGCCTCCGTCGCGGTCCACGGCCGTCACCTCGTGACCCCGACGCGCGAGCGCCGCACCGAGGAACAGCCCCGTCGGACCGCATCCGATGATCGCGACGCGCATGGTGATCACTCCATCCGCTACCCTGGAGAGGAATTCGTTACTACGAGAAGGTACTGGAAACGTGACCGGAGGTCGAGCGGGTATGACGGGCGGGAACGGACGGCGGCCCTACCGCTCGGACCTGCGGGCCCGCCAGGCGCGGGAGACACGTCGCGCCGTCGTGGCCGCGGCCGCCGACCTGTTCGTCCGGCACGGCTACGCGGCGACGACGCTGGATGCCGTCGCCGACGCCGCGGGCGTGAGCCGCAAGACCGTGTTCAACGCCGTCGGCGGCAAGCCGGCGTTGCTGAAGCTGGCGTGGGACCAGTCGCTGGTCGGCGACGACGAGCCGGTCTCGATGGCCGACCGTCCCGCCGTCGCGCAGATCGTGGCGACGACCGACCCGGCCGAGGCGGTCGCCTCGTGGGTCGACCTGATGATCGAGGTCGCCGAGCGGGCGGCGGGGCTGGCCGGGGCGGTGGTCGCCGCCGCCGACACCGACGCGGACGCCGCGGCGCTGCTCGAACGGTCCGCCACGGAGCGCCTGGTGGGCGCCAGGGCGTTCGCCGGCCACCTGCGGGCGATCGGCGGGCTGCGCGACGATCTGTCCACCGAGGACGCGGCGGATCTGCTGTGGGCGTTGAACGAAGGCGCCGGGTACCGGCTGCTCGTCCTCGAGCGGGGCTGGAGTGTTCCGGCGTTCCGGGAGTGGATGGTCCGCGTCGCGCGGGCGTCGGTGCTCGGGCCGTAGATCTCCGCACCCACCCCCGCGCGAGACGGATGCTGGCGGGAACGCGTACCGATGACAGATACTGCGCCGCAACTGCGGTGGTGATCTTCGAGGGGGCGGTCATGCCAGGGACGCGAGCGCGACGGATCGGGGTCGCGATGGCGGGCGCGCTGGCGGTGGTGCTCGCCGGCTGTGGACAGACCGCGGCGCCTGCCACGCCCACGCACGTCGTCACGGACGCGACCGGAGCGCAGGTCACGGTGCCGGTCACGGTGAACCGGATCGCGGACGCCTGGCCGGCACACAACGAGGTCGTCCAGATGCTCGGGTCCGGCGACAAGATCGTCGCCACCGTGTTGAAGCGGGACGCCGCGCCGTGGCTCTACGTCGTGCAGCCCGCGCTCGCCAACGCGCAGACCACGTTCACGAACTCGACCGTGAGCACCGAGCAGCTCGTGCAGACCCGCCCGGACGTGCTGTTCACCGACAAGAGCACGCAGATCGCGTCGAAGGCCGGTGAGCTCGGGATCCCGACCGTACAGCTCGGCTTCCAGACCTACCCGGACCTGAAGACGATGGTCACCGGAACGGCCGACGTCCTCGGCGGCGACGCGCGCACGCAGGCGCAGGCCTACAACGACTATCTCGACCAGGCACTCTCGACGGTCACCGCGCGGACCCGCGACCTGCCGGAGGCGAAGCGCCCGAGCGTGCTGCACGTCTACTCGTTGAACCCGCTGGTCGTCGACGGCACCGGGAGCATCATCGACGAGTGGATCAAAGCGGCGGGCGGTCGGAACGCGGCCGACGTGAAGGGCAACGTCAAGCCCGTGTCCGTCGAGCAGGTGGCGCGCTGGAACCCGGACGTCGTGATCCTGGCCAACAGCGCGTTCGTCGCGAACGACACCGGCGCCCAGACCGTCGCGACACTGCGCGCCGACCCGTTCTGGAGCACGCTGCCCGCCGTCGCGCAGGGCCGGACCGTCGTGAACCCGACGGGCGGCTGGCACTGGGACCGCTACGGGATCGAGTCGGCGCTGCAGCTGCGCTGGGCCGCGAAGACGCTGCACCCGGAGCTGTTCGGTGACGTCGACATGGTCGCCGAGACCCGCGGGTTCTACGGCCGGTTCCTGCACCACCCGCTCACCGACGCCGAGGCCAGGCAGATGCTCGACGCCCGCGATCCCGGATGAGCCGTGCGTGGCTGGTGCCCGCCGTCCTGACCGTCGTCCTGGTGGCGGCCGTCGCGGCGTCGTTCGCGCTCGGGGTGGCCGGGTACCCGCCGGGCGTCGTGTTCCGCGTGGTCGTCGACCACCTCGGAGGCCCGCCGTCCGGCGTCGCCCCGGTGGACGACGCGACGGTGTGGCTCGTGCGGATGCCGCGGATCGTGGCCGCCGTGCTCGTCGGTGCCTCGCTGGCCGCGGCCGGCGCCGCCTACCAGGCGCTGTTCCGCAACCCGATGGTCTCCCCCGACCTGCTCGGCGCATCGGGCGGTGCGGGGGTCGGCGCCGCGACCGGGATCCTGCTGGCGTGGAGCGCGGCCTCGATCCAGCTGGCCGCGTTCGTCGCCGGACTCGCGGCCGTCCTGCTCGCCTACGCGATCGGCTCCGTGCTCGGCCGGGCGGGCGACGCGACGCTGACGCTCGTGCTGAGCGGGATCGTCGTGTCCAGCCTGTGCTCGGCGTTGATCTCGCTGACCAAGTACGTGGCCGACCCCGACAACACGCTGCCGCAGATCACGTTCTGGCTGCTGGGCGGGCTGGACTCGGTGAGCGTTCGTGGCCTGCTCCCGATCCTCGCCCCGATCCTCGTCGGGCTGGTGCCGTTGCTCGTGCTGCGCTGGCGGCTGACCGTCCTGTCGATCGGCGACGACGAGGCGCGCTCGCTCGGCGTCGACCCGCGCGTCGTGAAGGGCGTGGTGATCGTCGGGGCGACGCTGATGACGGCGGCGTCGGTGTCCGCGGCCGGGATCGTCGGCTGGGTCGGGCTGGTGGTTCCGCACGCGGCACGGCTGCTCGTCGGTGCCGACGTGCGGCGGATGCTCCCGGTGTCGGCCCTGCTCGGCGCGATCTTCCTGCTGGTCGTCGACGACGTGGTGCGCACGCTCCTGCCGTCCGAGGTGCCGCTCGGCGTGATGACGGCGCTGGTCGGGGCCCCGTTCTTCCTCGTGCTCCTGGCCCGTCGGGGGCGGTCGTGGACGTAGTCCTCGACGTCGACGGCGTGCGCAGCGGGTACGGCGCGACGGAGGTCCTCACCGGACTGTCGCTGACCGTCGCGGAGTCCGAGGTGGTCTGCCTGCTCGGTCCGAACGGCGTCGGCAAGACGACCCTGTTCCGGACCGTGCTCGGCCTGCTCCCGTTGCGCGACGGGCGGATCCGGGTCGACGGCCGGGAGCTCACCGCGTTCCGGCGGCGCGAGCTGGCCCGCACGGTCGCGCACGTTCCGCAGGCCAGGGCGACGCCGTTCCCGTTCCGCGTGCGTGAGGTCGTGCTGATGGGCCGCACCCCGCACGTCGGCCCCGCCCGGTCCCCCGGCCGGGCCGACGAACGGATCGCGGCCCAGAGCCTGGAACGCCTGGAGATCGCCCACCTCGCCGACCGCCCGTTCACGGCGACCAGCGGCGGCGAGCGCCAGCTCGTCCTGGTCGCCCGCGCGCTCGCCCAGCAACCCCGGCTGCTGATGCTCGACGAGCCCGCGTCCGATCTCGACCTCGGCAACCAGGCCCGGCTCCTGCGCGTGGTCCGCGAGCTGGCCGACGACGGCATGGCCGCCCTGATGGTCTCGCACGCACCGGACCACGCGTTCGCCGTCGCGGACACCGCCGCCGTGCTCGCCCCGGACGGTGAGCTGGCCACCGGCACGCCGGTCGACGTGCTCACCGAGGACCGGCTGGCCCGCGTCTACGGCAACCCGGTGCGGGTGCTCGCGGGATCGACGCCCGACGGCCGGCGTCTCCACTCCGTGGTGCCGGTGGTGGCGCGGGACCGATAGGCACCGAGCCGGACGGACGAGACGCACGAGCGGGCCGCCGGCGGGAACGGCGGCGGGCGGAACGTCCTACGCCGCCTTGGTGAGCGTGTTGATGCTGACGTGCGGCCACCCGATCCGGCCGGGAAGGCCGTCGAAGCGGGGGAGGAAGTCCAGCATGACGATCTGCAGGTACTGCAGTCGAAGGACCGGCGATCCACCCGGCTGCTCCGGCGCCAGCTCGGAGATCCAGAACGTCGACTTCATCGATGCGGCGTTGGCCTGTTTCACCACGAACGGGATGTTGTGGATGCCGCCGGTGTCGAACGTCGTGTCCAGCTCCAGGACCGTGACCCGAGTGAACGTGACTCCCTGGTTCGCGAGCTCGAGCAGCTTGTGCGGCTCGACGGGGTTGAAGCCGGGGAAACCGGGTGCGTCGGCCGGCACGGTGCCGAAGAACGGGCTGTCGTCGAACTTCTTGTAGGGCGCGAGGTAGCGGCTCGACAGGTCGTGCTCGACGCCGAGCGGAAGCCCGTTCACCGCCGGGATGTCGACGGTGTCGGCCGGGTTGCTCGTCCCCAGCGCGAGAACCGAGTCACCGTGCGGGATCGTCGCGAGCCGGGCCACGTCGAGGCCGTCCTCGGTCAGGTTGGCCATGTTCAGGAAGAGGCCCGGCTCGTGGTGGATGGCAGCCCCGACCGCTCCCTGGAACTGGCTGGCGGGCTCGTCCACGACAGCGACCTGATGGATCACCTGCTCGTAGTCGAGCGTGACGATCCGTTGGTCGGTCTGCTGCCCCGCGTCGACACCACGATTCGGCACGGCCTTGTCGACGAGGTCGAACTTCAGCGTCTCGTCGTACTGATTGAGCAGGAGACGGAAGCCCGGCCCACCGGCGAACGGGAGCGCGATCATGTTCCACCCGGTTCCGTGCCCCTCCCAGGTGCCGGGCAGATCCTTGAGCGGCCCGAGGTCGTCGTCACCCCATTGGGCCGGCTCGACCGTGCGCTCCATCTCCTGCAGACGCGGCAGTCTCCCATCCCACATCGTCATTTCGACCACTCCTCGCCTTCTGCTCGAATTCGTCCGATTTCTCCATTCGGGGCATCACGGAAATGCCCGTCCCGAGCGAGTCGCCACCGCGACGGACGCCAATCCTCCGAGGCGGTGACCGGACAGAACAGCCGTGTCACCCGAGCGGCCGAACCTGTGAATTGATCACGGAGCCCACCCTCGCCACCTGCCCGGACAAGCGTGCGACCGGCCGACGCGCCTGCGGTCGGTCGCTACCGGAACGGACGCGCAATTCATGAAGGTACGCCTTAGAAGAGCAGCTCAGAGGTCCTCACGTTCGACCACGATGACGACTGACCAGATCGCCCGAGCGAGCCGCAGGCAGTCCGCTCGGATTGCCTGCCGGTTCACCACGTCCGCGAATCGCGCTGCGACCCGCTGCACGCGGAGAAGAATAGGCTCGGGTGAATTACCCACTTTTAACGAGAGCTGTTGATCGTGGCATCGCGCAATGGAGACGGAGGTGCTCCGTGCACGGACGTCGGGAAAACGAGATCGCGACGGATTTCGTGACCGCTACGAACGAGCCGCCGATCCGCGCCGCGTACGGCCGGTCACCATCCGGCCGCAACGCCGTAGCGGCGGGACAACCGGGCGAAGGCATCCCGGAGCTCGGGCGGCCCGACGACCTCGATGTCCGCGTCGAAGCGGCCGAGAGCAGCGGCCAACCCCGCCCACGACCACGAGCCGACGACGAGCCGGCAGCGGTCCGGGCCGAGCTCCTCGACCATTCCGTCGCGGCTGTAGGTCGACACGACCGACGCCGGCAGGTCCAGGATCACCTCACCGCGGCACGGCCACCCGTCCGGGCCGCGCACCCCCTGGAACCGCGCCTCGACGAACGCGCCGACGTCGCCGCCGGGCACCTCCCGCGGGGCGAAGCGCGGCCCGTTCGGGATCTTCGGCGTGAGGCGGTCGACGCGGAACGTGCGCCAGTCCGCGCGGTCGAGGTCCCAGGCGACGACGTACCAGCGCCCACCCCACGTCACGAGGTGGTGCGGTTCGGCCCGGCGCGGCGAACCGTTCGGCGAGGCGCCAGGGGCCACGTAGTCGAAGCGCAGCACCTCGCGGGCGTGCACCGCACCGCTCACCGCGACCAGGACCGCGCTCTCCACCTGCTCGGTCGCGGGACCGCGGGAGACGCTCGTGAACTGCAGGGTGTCGATGCGGTGGCGTAACCGGGCCGGCATCACCTGCCGGACCGTCGTCAGTGCCCGGGCGGCGGCCTCCTCCAGGCCCGCCCCGCTGGTGACCACCATCTGGAGCGCGACGGCGAGGGCGACGGCCTGCTCGTCGTCGAACAGAAGAGGGGGCATCGCGGTCCCGGCGTCGAGGCGGTACCCGCCGTCCGGACCCTTCACCGCCTGGACCGGATACCCCAGCTCACGCAGACGGTCGACGTCCCGGCGCACCGTGCGGGGACTGACGGCCAGCCGTTCGGACAGCAGCTGCCCCGGCCAGTCCCGCCGGGCCTGCAGCAACGAGAGCAGAGTCAGCAGCCGCGCCGAGGTTTCCCGCATGAATCTCATGATGCACCGAAGAAGAGGCCAGAAACTGGCCGCTACTCTGGGGAGAGTTCGTCTGCCAGCACGACGAACGACGGAGGACCCGATGACCACCACCGCGACCCTCGACGCCGAGCGCGCCGACCTGCTCGACCAGCTCGCCGAGGCGCGGGCCGCTCTGATCGGCGCGGCCGAAGGGCTGTCCGACGAGCAGCTCGGCCAGACCCCGACGGCCAGCGCGCTGTGCCTGGGTGGGCTGCTCAAGCACACGGCGTCGATGGAGGACAAGTGGATGGACTTCATCGAGGGGGGCGCGGCGGCGATGGGCTTCGATCTGCCGGACGGCGTGTCCTGGCAGGACCTGTTCACCGGGAACGCGACGCCGCCACGGTGGATGACCGACCACGGTGCCGAGTTCCGGATGCAGCCGGACGACGACGGTGACGCGATCCGCGAGCGCTACCGGGCGGTGGCCGAGCGGACCGCCCAGGTCGTGGCGGCCGCACCGGACCTGTCGGCTGCCCAGCCGCTGCCCGCGGTGCCGTGGCACCAGCCGGGTGAGACGCGCAGCATCCGCCGGGTGCTGATCCGGCTCGTGCAGGAGATCTCCCAGCACGCGGGACACGCCGAGATCGTCCGGGAGAGCATCGACGGGAAGACCGCGGGCTGAGCGACGCGATGACGACCGTGACCACACTCGACGCGCGGGCGCTCAACCGCGCCGCGCTGGCCCGGCAGTTCCTGCTGGAGCGTGCCGACCTGCCGGCGCTCGACGCCGTCGCCCATCTCGGTGGGCTGCAGGCGCAGGAACCGCAGGAGCCGTTCGTCGGGCTGTGGTCACGGTTGCGCGGGTTCGACCCGGCGGAGCTGTCCGAGCTGCTCACCGACAGGCGGGTGGTGCGCACGCACCTGATGCGGCGCACCGTCCATCTCGTCACCTCGGACGACGCGTTGGCCTGGCGCACACGGCATGACGCGATGCTCGTCCAGCGCCTGCTCGGCGTCTACCGCGGCGAGCTGTCCGGTGTGGACCTCGGCGACGTGGCCTCCGCGACGCGCGCGCTGATGGCCGACGGCGAGCCGCGCACGATGCCGGAGCTGGGACGGGCACTCTCGGCCAGGTGGCCGGAGCCGGGTGCGCGGGTGCTCGGCGAGGCCGCGGTCGTGCTCGTACCCATGGTGCAGCTCCCGCCGCGCGGCGTGTGGGGCCAGGTCGCCGGCGCACGCAACCAGCTCGTGGCGGACTGGCTCGGGCGCGAGCCGGACCCGCTCGACGCCGCCGACACCGCCGGTCGGGCGATGGCGCTGCGCTACCTCGCCGCGTACGGGCCCGCCGCGTCGGCCGACCTGCGGGCCTGGTGCGGCCTAGCCGGGCTGCCCGCCGCCGTGGCTGCCGTGCGCGACGAGCTCGTCTCGTTCCGCGACGAGCGCGGCCGCGAGCTGCTCGACCTCCCGGACGCCCCGCGCCCGGATCCGGACACGCCCGCACCGGTGCGGTTCCTCCCGGCGTTCGACAACGCGATCCTGAGCTACGACGACCGCACCCGGATCGTCGACGACGCCCACAAGGGACTGTCGGTCAACGGGCAGCGAGCCGTGCTCGTCGACGGCCGGGTGGCCGCGACGTGGACGTCCACTCCGGACGGGTCCGTGACGGTGACCCCGTTGCGGCGCTTCACCAGGACCGACCGCTCCGCCGTCGCCGAGGAGGGACGCCAGGTGGCGGCGTTCCTGTCAGCAGGGGCGGGCACCCGGGTGCGCGTCGAGGCGTCACCCCGCTGAGCGCAGCAGCTCGGCCGTCGTGTCCAGTTGTGGTGTGTCAACCACCACAGGCGTGTCCGGCCCGACCGCCGCTACGGTCTGCTGACGTGGTCACCCTCGCAGGCACCGGCCGCGGCGCCCCGGATGTCGCCGCGCGGCGCCGGATCTACCTCATGCGCCACGGCGCCGTCGCCTACTTCCCCGACTCCGGTGTCGCCGACCCCGATGCCGTCGGGCTCACCGAGGAGGGCCGGAGGCAGGCGGCCGTCGCCGGACGGGCGCTGGATGGCGTGACGTTCGACCGCGTGATCACCAGCGGCATGCACCGGGCCGACGAGACGGCACGGATCGTGCTGACCGAGAGCGGCACCGGCCGTCCGGAGCCGGAACCGGAGCCCGATCTGCGCGAGTTCCACCCCGGACGACCGGACGACGTTCCCGACGACGACCTGTACGAGGCCTTCACGATGGCGTTCCGGGGTCCGGAGCAGCCCTCGCGCGATGCCTCCTATCTGGGCGGCGAGACGGTCGGCGCGATGCTGGACCGGGTGAACGCCGTGATCGACCGCCTGCTCGCCGACGACTGGTCGACGATGTTGATGGTGCTCCACGGCGGCGTGAACCGGGCGATCCTCTCCCGGGCCCTGATCGGCAGGGGAACCTATCTCGGCCACATCGAACAGACCACGACCTGCGTCAACGTGCTCGATCTCGACGTCCGCCCGGAGGGCACGGTCTGGCAGGTGCGCGCCGTGAACGTCCTGCCCTACGACCCGGTCCCGGCGGGCCCGCGACTGTCCACGGTGGAGGAGCTGGTGATCGAGTACCGGTCGCTGCGCGACGGGCAGGCGACCCGCACCTGACCGGCGACACCGGGACGACCCCGGATCCCGGCCGGGCCTACTCGTGGGCCCCCACCGCGGGGGACATCAGGACCGCGTCCTCCGGCGGGATGTCGCCGATCGGGTCGCCGAGCTCGAGCACGACCCAGACCTTCCAGTGCGGGTGCCAGATCGCGAGCGGGGGTTGGAACGTGCCTGTGGAGGAACCGAGGCTCGGCGCCCACAGCACGGGCGGCGGGCCGGGGACCGACCCTCTCGGCAGCGATCCGGACGGAAGATCGGTCATGGCATTCCCCTCGTCGACGCCGTTAGCAACCGTGGGCTACCCGTCGATCGCGGCCGGAGAAACGCGATTCCCGAGATCGTCGAAACTGCAGGAGAAATGGTGAAGATTTTCGGGTCAGACGGAGCAGGGCGCAGGGGCGAACGGGCGATTCCGATGCGCGCCGGTGCGAATGCGCATTCATCTGCAGTGTGCATTCGCATCATGCGCCGACAGCGAACCCGTCACCGTGCGTCGTCGTGGTGATCCGGAGCCCGGCCAGCACGGACGCCGCCTTCGCCGGGTCGAGCAGACGCAGTCCCATGAAGTTGTCGCCCACACTGAAGCCGTCGAGCGCCCATACGTCCTCGTAGGGGATCTTCGTGTGCGCCAGGTGCAGCAGGCTGTAGACGTTGTCCCACGGGCAGGTGCCGGGCTCCGGTCGCCACAGTGCGGCGGCGAACGCCGGGTTGCGGAGCACCACGCCGATCTCGCCGATCGCGAGCACGTTCTTGCGCCCGGTCAGCAACACGACGTCACCGGTGCTGAGTGCGGAGATCCGGCGGTCGTGCACGGCCGTGGCACCCCAGAAATGCGACCACCCGTCGGGATGCAATCGATCCAGATCCGCGCGCTGAGCGGTGGTGAGCGCCGGCCCGTGGAGCTCGTCTCGGAACGGGACCGATCGATCGAGAGTGCGGGCCCAGTTCCGTCGGAATCGGGGCAGGCCGAACGACGGCTGGATGACGACGCGGGGCATCGCGGCCCATCATGCCCGACGGCGACGGGCGACCTAGCGCCGCATCGCGAAACGTCCGGCACCGGTCTCGGAGGCCCAGGCGCCCGCAGGCGGCGTTGCCGCCCTTGCGAAGACGCCCGGTATGAGCTGCGGGCGGCGCCGTGCCCGCGAACGCCTGGATCCGCCGATTCCGGCACCAACGTTGCGCGACACGGCACTAGCGTGGAGCGGTGACCACCGCACAGGCACCCGGATCGCCCGCTCGCAGGCACGTCGTCGCCGGCGTCGCCGTGGCCGTGCTGCTCGCCGTCGTCCTGCTGCTGTGGGCGAAGTGGTGGCCCTACGCCCAGCGCGTCGTGACGCTGGCGGGATCCCACACGTGGACCGGGTCGAACGTGCTCGGAGCGGGCGGAGTCCTGCCCGGCGATCCGCCGAGCTGGCGGGCGGCGACATCGTTCACGACGGCCTACCTGGCGTCCGTCTGGCAGGCCCTCGTCGCGGCGCTGCTGATCAGCGCGGCGGTACAGGCGCTGGTCCCCCGCACCTGGCTGCTGCGGGTGCTGGACCGGCCGGGACGGGTCCGGTCCGCCGCGGCGGGCGGGCTGCTGTCCACCCCGTCGATGATGTGCACCTGCTGCTCGGCCCCGGTCGTGGTGACCCTGCGGCGGCAGGGTGTGCCGGTGTCCGCGGCCGTGGCCTGGTGGCTGGGCAACCCGCTGCTCAACCCCGCCGTGCTCGTGTTCCTCGCGCTGGTCGCGCCGTGGCAGTGGACGACGACCCGGCTCGTCGTCGGGATCGCCGTCGTCGTGGGCGGAGCGGCGCTGGTCGGGTGGATCGCCGAGCGACGGCGGGTGACGGAGGTGACGCCGCCTGCGGACGAGCCTGACGACGGGCGGTCGACCGTGCGCCGGTTCCTCGTCGCCCTGTCCCGGCTGAGCATCGTGCTGGTCCCGGAGTACCTCGTCGTGGTGCTGCTGATCGGCGCGTTCCGCGGATGGCTGTTCCCGCTGGGCGCGGCGAGCGCCGGCGTGCTCGCCGTCGTGGTGGCCGCCGTCGTCGGCACCCTCCTGGTGCTGCCGACAGCCGGGGAGATCCCGGTCCTGCAGGGCCTCGCGCTCGCCGGTGCCACGGCCGGGCCGGTCGGCGCGCTGCTGGTGACGCTGCCCGCCGTCAGCATCCCGGGGATCGTCATGGTGGGTCGTGCCGTCGGGTGGCGGGCGACGGCCGCGACGACCGGGATCGTCGTCCTCGGCGGGCTGGCCGGGGCGGCCCTGCTCACGCTGTTGTAGCGGCCGCCTTCGGGAAGTGCGCCCGGACGGCGGGCCGGGTCGCGGCCCACAGCAGCCCGACGAGCACGACCGCCTGCACGATCTGCTCGACGCGCACCCAGACCGGGTACTGGCCGGACAGGATCAGGTACAGGATGGCCAGCAGGCTCACCACGGACAGGATGATGATCCGGATCCAGGAACGACGCCGTCCCCGGCGCAGGGAACGGATGATGAACGTGTAGACGACGGCGATCACGGCGACCGTCGCGACGCGCGACCACAGACTCGCGGTCAGGCCGGTGCGCACGCCCTCCACGTCGGTGCCGGGAGGCAGATTCATCCGGCCGATCTGGTAATCGACGAGGCTGGTGTGGAACACGACCAGCAGAATCGCGAGCAGTGCCGACAACGCGAGGTTGACCAGCAGCAACGTCACGACGGGGCGGAGCTCGGGTGGTGGGGCGTGGTGCGCGGCGGCGTTCGTCACGCCGAAATCGTCACACCATTCCGCGGATCGGTCATCAATTTTATTCGCGTCGAATGCGCAATTCATCCGGATCGGACGGTCTCGCGCGCGGACCTCGTCAACGTTGGCGATGCCGTCGGGCCGGCCGGACCCCACGCTGTGACGTCCCACCTGCCGACGCCTGGAGGGTCGACCGAGATGACGGCGCTCACCGAGACGGCTGCCCACGCACAGCCCGTGAACCCACCCGTTCCGCCGGCCGTCGACGGCACCGGCGACGGCGGCGTCGAGTCGCGGAATCCGCTGGATCTCGCCAACGGGCACGTCGGCGGGGTGGTACTGGCCGTCGTCTCGTTCTGGGTCGCCGCACTGCTGATACCGGGTAGCGACGGCGGCGCGACAGGACTGCCGGTCGGCTCGTCGGCGGCGAACGGCGTCACCGTGCTCCTGCTGGGACTCGCCGTGGTCCTACCTCTGGTCATCATCGGGATCACCTGGTTCACCCTCGGCCGCAAGAAGATCGACTTTGTCGGGCCGATCGTCCTGTTCCTGTTCTTCCTGCTGCTCACCGCGCTCTGGTGGCTGGCCGCGAGTGGGATCCGGCCGTTCACGTCAGCGATGAAGGTCGCGTTCGGCATCGGGGGGACGGCACTGGGCGCGTTGGCGATCGGCCTGTTGTTGTTCCGGACCCTGCGGGTCGCGGCCTCCCTTCCGGTCGTCGTGCTGTTCATCGGTCTGGTCGCCTTCCCCGGCGCACGCGACGTCGCCGGCGATCTGGGGCCGACGCTCGTCAACTGGATGGGTGGCATCCTCGGCGCCTCCGCCGTGGCCGAGGGTGCGACGCAGGTGGCGCGCGTCGTCCAGCGGGGTGGCGTGAGCAAGGCCGTCGCGGACGGGGCGAAGACCGCGGGCATGTCGCCGGGCACCGCGGGCGACCTCCGCAAGGCGCTGCTCCCGGAGGTCAACGAGCGCCTTCCCGGCGACCTCCGCTAGAGCCCGCCGGTCCCGCCCACGATCCGCGGCAGGAGATCCCCCGTCCCGCCACGAAGGACGACGGCCGCGATGTCGTCGTACGGCGTCGGTTCGGCGTTGACGATCACGACGTCCGCCCCGGCGTCGGCGGCCACCTCGACGAAGCCGGCCGCCGGGTGCACGCCCAGCGACGTCCCGGCCGCGACGAGCACGTCGCAGTTCTGCGCGGCCGCGTGCGCCTTGAGCAGCACCCGGGTGTCCAGCGCCTGTCCGAAACTGATCGTCGCGGACTTCAGGATCCCGCCGCAGTCCGCGCAGGGCGGGTCGTCCTCCCCCGCCTCGACGCGGCGCAGCGCGTCCGACATCGGGGCACGCATCCCGCAGCTCAGGCACACGACGTGGTGCATCGTGCCGTGCAGCTCCACCACGCGTTCCGGCGACGACCCGGCGGCCTGGTGCAGCTCGTCGATGTTCTGGGTGAGCAGTGCGACGAGCTTGCCGGAGCGTTCCAGCGTCACCAGCGCCTCGTGCGCCGGACCCGGGCGGGCCGACCAGACCGGGTGCGCCGACCGCTGCCGCCACGACTCGCGGCGGACCTCCGGGTCGTCGACGTAGGCCTGGATCGAGGACAGCCGCTCGGCGGCCGGGTCCTTCGTCCACACACCCTGCGGGCCGCGGAAGTCCGGGATGCCCGAGTCGGTGGACACGCCGGCCCCGGTCAGCACGGTCACGCCGCGGGCGTGCGCGATCAGCCCGGCCGCCCGCGCCACGTCGTCGTCGGAAACGCTCACCGGGCCACCCTCACACGGCGCGGCCCGGGACGTCAGCCTCCGTGCTCGGCCAGCCAGGTGTCCCGGCGGCGCTTCGACGCCTGGGCCAGCCACGCGTCCTGCACGATCTCGGCCAGCTCGTCGCGGCCGAGCTCACCGATCCGGCTCGCGCGCAGCAGGACCGAGGGGTGCCCGTCGAAGTGCGCCGTGGTGAAGAACGGGGTGGAGTCGTCCTGGACGAGCGCGATCTTGTCCGATTCGGACTCCACCCAGAACACGATCACGTCGGCGTACCGCTCCCCGGTCTCCGGGTCCTTCGCGTCCGGACGCGGCGTGCGGAAGAAGACGAACGACCTGCCGCCCACCTGGTAGACCGGGTTCCCGGAGCTGCCGTGGACGACCGTCACGTGCGGCATCCCGGACGCGAGCTCGTGCACGTCGTCCACCCGGGCCCGTCGCGACCTCGCCATGACGGGCACCGTAGTCAGCCCGACACCGCGCGATCCAGCTCCCGCGCGCCGCACGGCACGGCACGGCCGCCGACGACAGCTCGACGGGCAGCTCCGTGCGGCCGACGCGATCCGACTGGTCAGAGCTCCTTGAGATGCGCGGAGTAGGGAACGTAGCTGAATCCGAAAGGCGTCGGGCTCGGTTCGCGGCGCAGCACGTGCAGGCAGTCCGCGCAGCGCGCCACCAGGCACCATCCGGTGACCTCCAGCAGCGGGTAGCCCTGCACCGCACCGCTCCCGCAGGACGGGCAGGTCTCGTCCAGGTCGGTGCGGGTCACCGACAGCTCGGTCTCGCCCGGCCGTCCGAACAGCATGGTCATGCCACACCTCCGCGGAGCTCGTCGGTGCCCGGCCCGTCCACGGCCAGCGCCGCCGGTTCGGTCTCCGGGTCGCCGGTGACGACGACGCCGTAGTCGCGGCGCGCACCGGCGACGGTCACGTACCCGTCGCGGACGTCGCGCAGCACGGCGTCCGCGTCACGGTCCCAGGCCGCGCCCCAACCGCCCGCGCCCGGCGTGCGGACCCGGAAGAGCGTGCCGGGCCCCGCCGCGACGTCGGCCAGGCCGGACACCCAACGACCCTCGCCGGGCGCGGCGGCCGCGCCGTCGTCGTCGAACCAGCCACCCAGCGGGCGCAGCGGCGGGTCGTCGCCGAGCCAGGACTGCGCCGCCGCCGTCCCGTTGCCGGAGGGCTCGCCGATCCACGCGCCGCCCGGACGTCCCGCGGCGCCACCGTCGGCGCCCCACGGAAGGATTCGCAGGTGCAGCAGCATCGGGTAGACGTCGGCGTCGCCGGCGAGCATCCGGTCGTAGACGACGCCCACGCCGCCACGGTGCTCACCGGGCCCGCCGGTGTCGGCCACGAACTCCTTGCGGAGCACGACGACCGGGTGGTCCTCCTCGATCGACTCGATCGACATGTCCATGATGTTCTGCTGGCTCATCGACACGAAGCTCTCGCCGTCGCCGTCGGAGCTCGCGCCGAACCCGCCGAGGGCGAGCATCGGCGCCACGAACAGCTTCCGGCCGGACCCCGCCCCGTCCTCCAGCACGACCGGGATCGACTGCGTCGCCGCGGCGAGCCGCTCCCCCACCCCGCCCGCGGCGTCCCGGCGGCCCGACGACGGGGCTGAGTCCGTCGTGCCGGTCATCAGCAGGCCCATGTTCGAGCCGTAGTGCCCGCCGAAACCGGCCTGGGCCTCGGTGCCGGACAGGATCGCCTTCGTGACGGCATTGAACACCGCCTCGGCGGCGTCGAAGTACATCGTCGTCGCGGCGGGCGGCCGGGCGGTGACGAACGTGCCCTCCGGCGCGACGACCGAGATGGCCCGGAACGCGCCCGCGTTGTTCGGGTTGTGCGGGTCGCACAGGAACTTGAGTGCGGTGTAGACGCCGTTCGCGGCGTCGAACACGGAGCAGTTCACGCTCGATGCGGCCTCGCGGGTGGTGCCGGAGAAGTCGACCTCCACCTCGTCGCCGCGCTTGCGAACGGTCGTGCGCACGACGTAGGGCTCGTCGTGGAACGCGTCGCCGTCGATCCCGTCCTCCCCGACGAAGTCGCCGTCCGGCAACGCGCGCAGGCCCTCCCGCATCGAGCGGTCGGCGTAGTCCAACGTGTACGCCATCGCGTCGTGCACGGTGGCGACGCCGTGCGTGCCGGCGAGCGCGAGCAGCCGCTCCTCGGCGAACGAGCACGCGCTGTGCAACGCCTGCAGGTCGGCCAGCATGTTGTCCGGCAGCCGGGAGTTGTCGAAGTAGAGGTTGAAGCCGGGCGTGTACGGCTCGCCGCCCGAGAACACCGGGACCCCGGAGATCACGACGCCCTCCTCGAACAGGCTGCGCTTGCGCGTCGAGTAGCCGCCCGCCGTCACGCCGCCCATGTCCATCAGGTGCGCCTTGACCGCGACGCCGCCGATCATCACGCCGTCGGCGAAGACCGGCTTGTAGAACCCGTTGTCGTAGACGTGGTTGCCTCCCTTGAACGGGTTGTTCAGCGCGATCATGTCGCCGGGCCGCAGGTTCTCGATGCCGTACTCCCACAGCATGTTCCGCACCATGAACGGCATGACGCCGGAGAAGTGGGCCAGGCTCTCGTTCATCGCGACGACGTCGAGGTCCATGTCGTCGCGCACGCCCGGTGGCGGGCCGATCAGGGTCACGCAGAAGTCGAACGCGTCCCGGATGATCGGCGAGAAGCTGGAGCGCAGGATGATCCGCCCGGCCTGGCGGACGGTCGCGAAGAACGCGCTGCGGATGATCTCGAGGGTGACGGCGTGCTCGCCGCCGACCGGCTGCTCGCTCATCGGTTCCCCCACGTCACGATCAGGTGCCCGGTCGGGTCGACGGTCGCGGCGTCGCCGTCGTGCAGGACGGTCGTCGCCGTCGGCTGTACGACGAGTGCTGGTCCGGCGACGGCCTCCCCCGCCGCCAGCGCGTCCCGGCGCACGATCGGGATCTCCCGCCATCGACCCCCGAGATGCACCCGTCCGGTCTCCGGTTCCCGTCCGTCCGGTGTGGACGACAGCTCCGGCGCGTCCGGCGTGCCGAGCTCGACGGTCGCGGTCACCCGGGCCATCGTCGCCTTCACGTCCGCGCGGCGGACGGCGTAGCCCCATGTGCGGCGGTGCGTCTCGTCGAAGTTGGCGCGCACGGTGTCGATCGCCGCGTCGTCCAGGGGGCCGGCCGGCACCGGGACGCCGTTCGTCTCCCAGGTCTGGCCCTGGTAGCGGCCGTCCAGCCACCGGGTGTAGCCGATCTCGCCGTCCGTGCCGAACGAACGGGCCGTTCGGGCAGTGCCGGTACTCGAGGGTGCCGTTCGTTCGGGGTCGGGAGGGGTGTCGCCCCTGCTCAGAGTGCGTCCGGCCTCGTCGCGCAGGCGCTGGTAGGCCGCCTCGAGCTCGTCTGGTGACAGCGCGCCGAGCGCCCGCACGACGGGCTCGCCGACGTCGCAGCGCAGGTCCGCGAGCGCCAGCCCGTACGCGGACAGCTCTCCCGGCTGCGGCGGGACGATCACCGACTCGGCGCCCAGCTCCCGCCCGATCCGCGGCCCGAACACCGGCCCGGCCGAGCCGTAGACGTAGAGCCCGAACGTGCGCGGGTCGATCCCGTTGTAGACGGACACCTCGCGGGCCGCCTCGACCATCGCCGACGTCGCGATGTCCACGACGGCCTGGGCGGCGGCCTCCGGCGTCAGCGACAGCGAGTCGGCGATCGGCGCGACGGCCGCGCGCGCGGCGTCCGTGTCGAACTCCGCGTTCCCGCCCATGAACCGGGCCGGGTCGAGGATGCCGAGCACGGCGAGCGCGTCGGTGACGGTCGGCTCGGTCCCGCCACGGCCGTAGCAGGCCGGGCCGGGCACGGCTCCCGCGCTGCGCGGACCGACCCGCAGCGCTCCGCGCCGGTCCACCCACGCCACCGACCCGCCGCCGGCACCGATCGAGTGCACGTCCATCGCGGGCAGGGCGATGATCACGTCGTGCTCCAGCTCGAGCTCGGTGGTGAGCGCGGGCCGCCCGTCGGCGATCACCGCGCAGTCCGCGCTGGTCCCGCCGATGTCCAGGGTGATCAGGTCCGCCTTCCCGATCCGGCGGCCTGCGCGCTCGGTCCCGGTCACCCCACCGGTCGGGCCGGACTGCAGCGTGTACGCCGGGCGCTCGCGCGCCGTCCGCGCGGGCAGCACGCCGCCGTTGGACTGCATGAGCATCAGCGGCCCGGTGTAGCCGGCCTCGGCGAGCCTGCGCTCGGCCCGGTCCAGGTAGCGCTGCACGAGCGGGCCGACGTAGGTGTTCACGGCCGCCGTCGAGAACCGCGGGTACTCCTTGAAGCACGGGTGCACGCCGGTGGACGTCCAGACCGGCAGGTCCCCCGCCACGTCCGCGACGACGGCGGCCGCGCGCCGCTCGTGCTTGTCGTCGGCGTAGGAGTTCAGGAAGCACACCAGGATCGCCTCGACGCCATGGTCGACGAGGAACCGCGCCTCCCGGCGGACCGCCTCCTCGTCGAGCGCGACGACCTCCTGACCGGTCCGGTCGATCCGGCCCGGCACGGTGCGCCGCAGGTGGCGGGGGCAGAACGGGTCGCGGGTGTCGCCGAACGCCCGCTGCCATCGCGGGTTGAACTGGTCCCCGCTCGGGCGCTGGCCGCGGCCCATCGCGAGCACGTCCCGGAAGCCCTCTGTGGTGATCACGCCGATCGTCGCGCCGGTGCGGGTGAGGACGGCGTTCAGCCCGACCGTGCAGCCGTGCAGCACCAGCGAGATCCGCTCGACCGGGATGCCGAGCGCCTCGATCCCGGCGAGGAAGCCCTCGGACTGGTCGTGCGGCGTCGTCGGGACCTTGCAGGTGGTGACCGCTCCGGTGTCCTCGTCGACGGCGACGCAGTCGGTGAACGTGCCGCCGATGTCGATGCCGACGCGGAACAAGCGGACCACCCCATCCTCGTGACGTGTGACACATGCTCGCTTCCCGGCCGGGGCTACGCTATGTCGCGACGACCAACGTCGGCCGCGAGTCGTTGTGCCGGCCACGTATCGAGCCCGGGAGCGGCGATGATCGGGACCGACCTGGGGTGGATGGCCGCGGCGGCGGACGTGCTGCGCGCGTTGAACGCCGACGAACCGCGCGACGCGGTGCTCGGCCGGGTCGCCCGGCACACGTGCGAGCTGGCGCGCGTCGAGCGGTGCTCGGTGATGCTGCTCGACCCCTCCGGCGAGCGGCTCGTCGTGCGCGCCGGGCACGCGCTGACCGAGCACTACCTACAGGACCTCGACGCCGCACACCCGCTGCTCGTGCACCCGGCGGACCACACCTCCGATCTGCCTGCCGCGCAGGCGGTCCGCGAGCGCCGGACGGTCCTGCTGCCGGACGTGACGGCGACCGACACGCTGCAGCCGTGGCAGGAGCTGGTGCGCGCCGAGGGCATCCGGTCGGTGCTCGCCGTCCCGCTCGGGGACTCCGACGGGCCGGTCGCCGGCGTGCTCGTCGGCTACACGACGACCGTGCGTGAGTTCGGCTCCGACGAGCTGGCGCTCGCCGAGCTGATGGCCCAGTACGCCGCGACCGTGCTGAAGACGGCGGACCTGCGCGACGCGGAGCAGCGCACGATCGCCGACCTGCTGCGCGAGCGTGAGCGCCGGGAGTGGGCCGAGCAGCAGGACCGCAACGTGATGCGGCTGCTGCTCGACGACGCCGGGCTCGACGGCGTGCTGGACGCACTGGCCCACGCGCTCGGGGCGTCGGTGGTGCTGGAGGCGCTCGACGGCACGGTCCTGGGCCGCGCCGGCGACCCGGCTCCCGGAGTCCCACCGGCGCCACCGACCCGGACGAGCCGGACCCTCCTGCGTGCGCTGTCCACCGTGGACGACGACCGGCGAGCGGTCCGGTTGCGACCGTCGCGCGGGCGGCGTGCGTGGGTGGTGCCGGTGGCGGTCGCCGACGAGCTGGCGGCCCGGCTGTGGGTGTCCCGGCCCGACCCGGGCTCCGGCTCGGGCGGCGACACCGGAGCAGACACCGAGTGGCCGGACCGTCCGGTGATCGAGCGGTTCTCCCTGCTCGTGGCGCTGGAGCTGCTCAAGCGCAGGCGCGCGGTCGAGACCGAGCTGCGGTTGACCCGCGACCTGGCCGTCGAGCTGGTGAGCGGCACCGGCGACGAGCGCAGCCTGCTCGACCGCGCCCGCGCGCTGGGCCACGACCTGACCCGGCCGCACACCGTGGTGTTGATCCCGGCCGCCGCCTCCCCCGGCACGGCGGCGTTGTCCGGCGGGCTCGCCGCCCGGTCGGGCGCCCGGCCGCTCGCCGGCGAGCACGACGGCGCGCTCGTCGTCCTCGTGCCCGGCGATCCCTCCGGACGCGACACGCTCGCCGCGGCGCTGGCCGCGCTCGTCGGAGACCGGGGGCCGATCGTGCTGGGGCGCACGGTGACCGAGGTCGCCGACTACCCGGTCGCGTGGCGGACCGTCCGCACGGCGCACCGGCTCGCCCGCGACGGCGGCGTGATCGACCTCGACCGGCTGGGCGTGGCCGGGATGCTGCTGGAGACCGGCACGCCGGACGGGCTGCGACGTCTCGCCGACCGCCGCCTCGGAGCGTTGGAGGAGCACGACCGCACCCGGGCGGGCGAGCTCGTGCACACGCTGCGGGCGTGGTTGCGCACCGGCTGTTCGACGACGGACACCGCTCGGGCGCTCCACCTGCACCCGCACACCGTCAGCTACCGGCTGCGCCGGGTGGCGGCGCTCACCGGCACGGATCCGCGCGAGACCGAGGGCGTGTTCGAGCTGCAGGTCGCGCTGATGGTCCGCGACGTGCAGCTTGCGCGGGAGCCCCGGCCGGGCAATAGTTAGGGACATGCCTAACTATTCTGACGTACTGGACGGCGCGTTCGGCGCGCTCGCCAGCCCGGTGCGGCGCCGCGTGCTCGTCGAGCTGGCCAGCGGCCCGGCCGCCGTGACCGAGCTGGCCCGGCCGTTCGACATGGCGCTGCCGTCGTTCCTGCGCCACGTCACGCTGCTGGAGGACGCCGGGTGCGTCGCCACCGAGAAGACCGGTCGGGTCCGCACCTGCCGCCTGCTGCCCGCACCGTTGGAGCGCGCGCAGGGGTGGCTCGGCGAACAGCGCGCCGTCTGGGAGGCGCGCACCGACCGGCTCGAGCGGTTCCTGCGCGAGGAGGACCGGTGATCGACACCGAGCTCGACCTGGAGGTCCAGCGCGTGATCCGCGCGCCGCGCGACCGGGTGTGGCGGGCCTGGACCGACCCGGCGCGGTTCGAGCGCTGGTGGGTCCCCGCCCCGGCCCGCTGCCGGGTGGAGGCGATGGAGCTCGTGCCCGGCGGCGCGTTCCGGACCCTGATCAGCACCGACGACGGCGCCTTCGTCCCGCACATGGACGCGTGCGTACTCGCCGTCGACGACGGCGCGCGTCTGCTGTTCACCGACGCGCTGACCGGCGGGTGGCGGCCGTCGTCGCAGCCGTTCATGACGGCCGAGATCACGCTCGCCGACCATCCCGACGGGACCGCCTACCGGGCCATGGCGATGCACCGCGATCGCACCGACCGCGACACGCACGAGAGCCTCGGTTTCCTCGACGGGTGGGGCACGGTCGTCGCTCAGCTGGCGGACCTGGTGGAGTCGTCGTGAGGCTGACACTGACCCAGTTCGTCACGCTCGACGGCGTCAGCCAGGGCCCGGGATCGTCCACGGAGGACACGACGGACGGTTTCACCGCGGGCGGCTGGCTGGTCCCGCACATCGACGAGGCGTTCGTCGCGCGCGCCTCGGAGTGGCTGGCGGGAGCTGCAGGTGCACGGCAGTGCCCGGCTCGGGAACGCGCTGCTCGACGCCGGGCTGGTCGACGTCGTCCGGCTCGTCGTGGCGCCGACCGTGCTCGGGCAGGGACGACGGCTGTTCAGGCACCCGGCCGCTCCGGCCGGTCTCCGGGTGGTACGTCACGACCTCACGCCGGGCGGGCTGCTCCTGCTGGAGCTGGAGTCGACCGGCGCCGCGCGCCTGGGCGAGTACGACGGGATGGCGCAGTTCACCAGCCCGGCCACCCCGGCGGGAGGCTGCTGCGCGCCAGGAAGTGCCAGCCGGTCCACCACCACAGGGCCAGCAGTGCGAGCCGGCCGACCGTGGTCGACGCAACGGTCGTCGCGACGTCGGAGAACGTCGGGACGGTGCTGCCCGCGCGCCGTCCGAGCAGCTCCAGCACCAGGACCGCGACGACCAGCGCGACGTACGCCGTGACCGTCAGGGCGTAGCCGGCGCTCATCGCCGCACCAGCCACCACCCGGCGACGATCCACACGACGTACCCGGCGAACCGCACGACGGGTTCCACGAAGTACGGGCCGAGCAGCCAGCTCAGCGTCGGGAACGACGGCCGGTCGCCGTACGCGAGCGCACCCAGCTCGAGTGCCGTGATCGCGGCGAAGACGACGAACCATGGCGCGGCGGACCACCGGAGACGTCGCCGGTCTCCGTGCCCGACCGCGCTCCGCGAGCCGGCAGGTATCTGCCGCCCGACGCGCTGCGGGACACCGGAGACCATCGCTGCCAGCGCGACGAGCCCGATCGCGCCGGTCACCGCCGTCGACTCCCACGTGTGGGTCGCGATCGGCGCCGCGAGCGACCCGATCACCACGGCCGCTCCGAGCACGACGAGCCGCGTGCCGGTCGGCGACCCGGCCGGTGCGGACGGGCCGGACGGCGGCTCGGGCATGCCTCACCGTAGCGCCGCGCCGTGATCGCCCGGATCGAGCGGCACGTCGTCGCTGCCGACGCCGACCGGCGGACACGCTCCACGGTTCGGCCCGCAGCGTCGACTTCTGAGCTCAGAGCTCGCCGGAGTGCCGCGCCCAGAGCAGGCACCCGGCGGGCAGCAGGCCGAACATGATGACCAGCACGACCGGGATGACCACGTCCTGCGGCACCATCAGGTAGAGCAGCAGCGCGAACGCGCCCGCGACACCGAGGACGCCGAGGACGAGGCGCGCGCTCAACGGCGTGCCGGTCTGGCGCACCGGCGGGTGGAACACGCCGGGACAGCTGCCGAGCCGCGGGCCCATCTCGGGATCGTCGTCGCGCAGATCGCGTTCGATCCCCTGCAGCGCCCGGGTCTCCTCGTCGTCCAGCGGACGTCCGTCGGCGGACCTGTCGTCCACTGCCCCACCTCGACTCGTCGGCGGCAGATCACGACGATACCGGCGTCCGGCGCGCCGGCCCACCCGGCGAGGAGGTGCGATGCTCCCGATCAGCCGGAGCCGGCGGTGACCGGGGAGATGTAGGTGCCCGGCCGGGTGGCACCGTCCTGGCGCAGCACCGGCCCGCCCGGCCACGCGAGGCTCGCCGAGCGCGTCTCGTCCGGCGGCGTGGCGCGGATCGTCGTCGGTGTCCAGCCGCCGTCGGAGAGCCAGGTGATCGTCGTGTGTGCCGTCCCGCCGGGTGCCAGCCGCACCGGCTCGGCGGCGGCCTCCTGGCGGCGCAGCGAGAACACCGGGCCCATCGGGTCGTTCGGGCCTGCCAGGTCGACGCCGCCGAAGCCGGTCATCGTGCACGCCCGGTCCGACGAGTTCGTCCAGACGACCGCGGTGCGCCTCTGCGAGCCACCGGTCGTCGCACCGACGGAGGCCCGCAGGTCGTCGAGACGGCACTTCCCGCCCGCGTCGGCCGCCGGGGAGGTCGCGGCCTCCGAGGTCGGAGCCGCGGATCCGGTCGGTGGGGCCGCGGCACCCGACGTCGGCGACGCCGCCGGGACCGAACCCTGCGGCCAGTCCGACCCTCCCGCACACGCCGTCAGTGCCACACCTGCGGCGAGCACCGCCGCCACGAGATCCCATCGCGTCCTGGCCATCGCTGCTCCCCCGGTTCCGTGCGCGCGTTCGCCTGTGATCATGTCCCGGCACGGTCCGGGGCGGGCACCGGGGCGCCCGCGTTCGACCGGACGAGTGACGCCGCACCTGCGGGGAGACCGCTCCGGGCCCCGACGCACCCCGCTCCGGCGTGCCGCACCGGCTGCGACGGGTGCGGCACGCCGGGACAGGGTGCGGCACGACCCGTCGGTGTGCGCGGCGCCCGGTCAGCGCCCGTCGAACCTCCGTACCGACCGGACGGGCTTCGTGACCGGATCGGCCGCCCGGCCCCGGTCGACCTCGTAGCGCGCCGGAGCGGTGGTGCGGACACGCGGCAGCGCCGTGGTCCGCGGCGTCCGGTCGTCCGGCGCCGAACCGTCACCGTGGAACACGCCGGCCGGGACGGCGGCCGTTTCGGGCTCGGCGGCAGCGGGGACGGAGGGCGGCGCAGGCCGGGCGCCGGTCAGAGACCGCACCTCCATCTCGGCGAAACGCCCGCCACGCTCGGCGTCCGGCCGCCCGAGGAACGTCCCGATCGCTCCGAGCAGGAACGACGCCGGGATCGACACGAGCCCCGGGTTGGACAGCGGGAACACGGCGACGTCCACGTCCGGCAGCATCGACTTCGGCGTGCCGGACACGGCGGGCGACAGCACGATCAGCCCGACGCTGAGCAGGATGCCGCCGTAGATGCTGAACAGGGCGCCCGTGGTGTTGAACCGCTTCCAGAACAGCGAGTACAGGATCGTCGGCAGGTTCGCCGAGGCCCCGACGGCGAACGCGAGGATGACCAGCACCCCGACGTTCTGCCCGTTGGCGACGATCGCCCCGCCGATCCCGGCGGCCCCGACCACGAGCGCGGTCCGACGGGCGACGCGCAGCTCCTGCTGCTGGGTCACGTTGCCGCGCTTGATCAGCCGCGCGTACACGTCGTGCGCGAACGACGCCGACGCCGTGATCGTCAGCCCGGCGACGACCGCGAGGATCGTCGCGAACGCGACGGCCGCGACCAACCCGAGCACGAGCTCGCCGCCGAGCCGGAACGCGAGCAGCGGCACCGCCGCGTTCGACCCGCCCGGCGCGGTCGCGATCCGCTCGCTGCCGACCAGCGCCGTCGCACCGAACCCGACGACGACCAGCGCCAGGTAGAACCCGCCGATCAGCCAGATCGCCCACACCACCGACCGGCGGGCCTCGACGGCGGTCGGCACCGTGTAGAACCGCATCAGGATGTGTGGCAGCGCGGCCGTGCCCAGGACCAGCGCGAGGGTCTGGGACAGGTACTCGAGCTTGCTCGTCGCGGTCGGGTTCTGCAGGCCCGGCGCGAGCAGCGCCTCCCCCTCTGCGTTGCGGCGCACCACGTCTCCGAGCAGCGCCGAGAAGTCGAACCCGTAGCGGCCGAGCACCCAGAACGCGAGCACGAGCGTCACGGCCATCAGCAGGCCGGCCTTGATGATCTGTACCCAGGTGGTGCCCTTCATGCCGCCCGCCAGCACGTAGAAGATCATCACTGCACCCGTCGCGGCGATCACCAGGCTCTGCCCGACACGGTCCGCGTTCGGGATGTGCAGCAGCAGCGCGATCAGCCCGCCCGCGCCGACGAGCTGGGTGAACAGGTAGAAGAACGACACGACGAGCGTCGCGACGGCGGCCGCTGCGCGCACCGGGCCCTGCCGCGTCCGGTAGGCCAGCACATCACCCATCGTGTAGCGCCCGGTGTTGCGCAGCAGCTCCGCGACGAGCAGCAGCGCGACCAGCCAGGTGACCAGCGCGCCGACCGAGAGCATGAACCCGTCGTAGCCGAACTGGGCGGTCAGGCCGGCGACCCCGAGGAACGACGCCGCGGACAGGTAGTCGCCCGCGATCGCCACGCCGTTCTGCGGGCCGGTGAACGAGTGCCCACCGGTGTAGTAGTCCGACGCCGTCCGGTTCGTCCGTCCGACCCGGACGACGACGACCAGCGTGACCGCCACCAGGACACCGAACACGGCGATGTTGACCACCGGGCTGCCGACCTCGGGAGCCTGGGCGAGAGCCTCACTCGTTCGGTGCATGGGGGGCCAACGACCCTGTGACGGGCCGGTTACTCGGCGCCACCCCCGTCCGGCACCCCCGTCAGGCGAACGCGTTGTGCCCGGTGACCGCGCGGCCGACGATCAGCGACTGCACGGTGTCCGTCCCCTCGTAGGTGTAGACGGCCTCCATGTCCGCGTGGTGCCGGGCGACATGGTGGTCCAGCAGGATCCCGTTGCCGCCCAAGATGTCCCGGGCCATCGCCACGACGCGGCGCGCGGACGACGCGGTCTGCAGCTTCGCCAGCGCGGCGTGCTGGATCTCGATCCTGCCCTGGTCCTGCAGCTGCGCCATCCGCATACAGGTGAGCTGCATCCCGACGATGTCGGCGAGCATGTGCGACAGCTTGTCCTGCACGAGCTGGTAGGCCGCGATCGGTTTCCCGAACTGCTCGCGGCGCTTCGCGTACGCCAGCGCGTACTCGTAGGCGCCGACGGCGTGCCCGAGTCCCTCCCACGCGATCGCCTGGCGGCTCTTGGTGAGGCAGAGGTTCGTGTCCGCGAACGTGCGCGAGCCGGCCAGGCGCGCGTCGGCCGGCAGCCGCACGCCGTCCAGCGTGATGTCGGCCTGCCACAGCGCGCGGTTGCTCGTCTTGCCGGTGATCACGGTCGCCTCGTAGCCGGGTACCGGACCCGACTGGTGGTCGACGACGAACCCGCCGACGTTGCCGTCCTCGTCGCGCGCCCACACGATCACCAGGTCGGCCACCGACCCGTTGCCGATCCAGCGCTTGCGCCCGTCGAGCACCCACTCGTCGCCGTCCCGGCGGGCGCGCGTACCGAGCCGGACGACGTCGGACCCGTGGTCCGGCTCGGTCAGCGCGAACGCGCCGAGCGCCGTGCACGCGGCGATCTCGGGCAGCCAGCGCTGCTTCTGCTCCTCGTCGCCGAGCAGCGCGATCGAGGACGCGACGAGTCCGGAGTGGACGGAGTTGAACGTGGAGAAGCTGCCGTCGCCGCGAGCCAGCTCCGCGGTCACGAGACCCTCCGCGACGGCGCTCATGCCCGGGCAGCCGTACCCCCGCACGGACCCACCGGCCACGTTCAGGCCCGCGTACGGCTCGACGAGCTCGCGCGGGAACTCGGCCCGCTCCCAGTAGGTGTTGACGACCGGGAGGAGCTTCTCGTCGACGAACGTGCGCACCCGGTCCCGGACCGCGCGCTCGTCGTCGGTCAACCAGTCGTCGATGGCGAAGAAGTCCGTGCCCTGCGCCTGGTACAGCTCCGGATCCGGCTCGACCGTCGTCATCGGGGCATTCTGCGTGCTCCGGCCGCCGGTGTCAGCCGCGGAACGGGCACCATGACCGGGTGCCGAACCGAGTCCTCGTCGCCGACGACGACCGCGCCATCCGCGAGTCGCTCGCCCGCGCGCTCGAGCTGGAGGGGTACGCCGTGATCGGGGTCGGCGACGGGGTGGAGGCGCTCGCGACGGTGCACCGCGACGCGTTCGACGCGCTCGTCGTCGACGTCATGATGCCCGGTGTCGACGGACTCGGCCTGTGCCGCGTGCTGCGCGCCGAGGGCGACCACACGCCGATCCTGATGCTCACCGCACGCGTCGAGACACCGGACCGCGTCGCCGGGCTGGACGCGGGCGCCGACGACTACCTCCCCAAGCCGTTCGAGCTCGACGAGCTGCTGGCCCGGCTGCGGGCGCTGCTGCGGCGGGCGTCGGTCCAGGCCGAGGTGCACGGCGAGCGGGACGCGCTCGCCGTCGGGGCGCTGCGGGTGGACCCGGCGGCGCGGCGGGTGTGGTGGTCGGACACCGAGCTGACGCTGTCCAAGACCGAGTTCGACGTGCTGGAGCTGCTGGTGCGCAACGCCGGCATCGTGCTCGACCACGGATCGGTCTACCAGCGGATCTGGGGCTACGACTTCGGAGCCGACTCGAAGAACCTGGCCGTGTACGTCGGCTACCTGCGCCGCAAGCTCGCCGCGGCCGGGGCGCCGTCGTTGATCCACACCGTGCGCGGTGTCGGCTACACGGTGCGCGAGCCGTGAGTCTCCGGACCCGGCTGGCGCTGGCGTTCGCCCTGGTCGCCGCCGTCGTCGCGACCGGGGTGGGAGCGCTGAGCTACCACGCGGCAGCGGAACGGACGACCGAGGAGATCGACAGGTCGCTGCGCTCGGTCACGACCGCGCTGGCGGCGGGCGGGACGCAGGTGCTGGCGCCCGTCCCGCAGACGGTCGAGGTCCGTGGTCCCGGCTTCGGCCCCGGCGGTCCCCGCGGCGGGCCGCCGGGCGGGGGTCAGGGCGGGCCCGGCCGGCCCCGTGGCCCCGCCGACGAGCAGGACCGGCAGCCACTCGTCGCGCAGGCCGTCGCCGCGGACGGCACGGCCCGGTTCCTCGGCGGCCGCCCGGTCACGCTCCCGGTCACCGACGACGTCCGCAGGCTCGCCACCGCCCCCGCCGGCCGGACCGCGACCACCGAGGTGGACGTCGGCCAGGACACCTACCGGCAGATGACCACCGCGCTCGGCGACGGCCGCGGTGCGCTGCAGGTCGCGACGGACGTGGACGAGAACCGGCGGGTACTGGCCGGGACGGCCGCGCAGATCGCCTGGACCGGCGCGCTGGTGCTGCTCGCGGCGGCCGCCGTCGGCTGGCTGCTGGCCCGCCAGATCACGCGGCGCCTGGTCCGGCTCACGACGGTCGCGGAGCGGGTTGCCGAGTCCGGCCGCACGGACACGGCGGTCGGCGTCGGCGGACGCGACGAGATCGGGCGGCTGTCCACGTCGTTCACCACCATGCTCGACCGGCTGGCCACGGCCCGCGCCGCGCAGGAGCGGCTCGTCCAGGACGCCGCCCACGAGCTCCGCACGCCGCTGACCAGCCTGCGCACGAACGCGTCCGTGCTGCGCCGCTACGACCGGCTGTCCCCGGACGCGCGGGCCCGGCTCGTCGGCGACGTCGAGGGCGAGACCCGCGAGCTGTCCCGGCTGGTCGACGAGCTCGTCGACCTCGCGCTGTCCCGGCACACCGACGAGCCGGAGGAACCGGTCGGGCTCGCCGACGTCGCCGGACGGGCCGCCGACCGCGTGCACCGGCGCACCGGCCGGGAGATCACCGTCGACGCGGACGACGTCCGGGTCCTCGGGCGCCCGCGCGCGCTGGAGCGGGCCGTCGGGAACCTGCTGGAGAACGCCGTGAAGTTCGACGACGGCGCCGGGCCCGTCGAGGTCCGCGTGCGCAACGGGACGGTCACCGTCGCCGACCGCGGGCCGGGCATCGACCCGGCGGACGCGCCGTACGTGTTCGACCGGTTCCGCCGGGCGGACACCGCGCGCGGCCTGCCCGGTTCGGGGCTCGGGCTGGCGATCGTCGCCGACGTCGCTCGCTCGCACGGGGGCACGGTGTCCGCCCGGTCCCGTGACGGCGGGGGCGCCGAGGTGGGGTTCACGGTGGACCGGTCGCGGTTCTTACCGAACTCCGAACCGGGACACGCGGGCGTCTCACCCGACGGCCGAAGGATGGGCGGCACCTGAACGACCACCACGGGAGTCCGATGTCGACCACGATCTCCGAGCCCGCCCCGCCCACCACGCACCCGGCCGTCGCCCCCGCGTCGCGGAACGTCCGCATGCGTGCCTCGGACGCCGAACGCGAGGACGTCGTGCGCAGGCTGCACG
Organism: Pseudonocardia endophytica; assembly: GCF_004339565.1. GTDB lineage: Bacteria > Actinomycetota > Actinomycetes > Mycobacteriales > Pseudonocardiaceae > Pseudonocardia > Pseudonocardia endophytica. The sequence continues at coordinate 2,743,196 of NZ_SMFZ01000002.1, read as the reverse complement.
CCGCCGTCGGCGAGGGCCGTCTCGATCTCGACGAGGCCGAGTCCCGCACGACCACGGCGTACGCCACCCGGTACCGCGACGAGCTCGCCCCGCTGGTCGCCGACCTGCCCGGCGGCGGGCCGGTGACCGGCGTCCCGACCTGGTCCTGGATCCGGGAGGCACTGGTCTGGCGGGCGCACCTGCTGGTGCGGGGCCCGGACGCGGCCCGGCCGACCGCCGCGCAGTGCCGCACCGCCGTCCGGCTCGCGTGGGTGGCGGTGGCGTGGTTCGTGTTCTGTGCCGTGCTCGGCGCGCTGGTGGTGGGAGCGTGACCGCCCCGGAGGAGCCCACCGCCGGTCAGGCCGCGACGCCGGAGCCCACGCCCCGACGGCGCCGCCGGTTCCGGCTCCGCGGCCGCCGCTCGCTGCTGGTGCTGGCCGGCCTCGTCGCCGCACTCGGCATCGCGGGCGCCGCCACCGGGATCACGCTCGCCGCCGTCGGCTCTGGCGGGCCGGGCGGCCCCGGACCCGGTCCGGGTTGGGGAGGGCCCGGCCACCACGGGCACGGTCCACCCGGTGTCGGTCAGGAGGACGGCAGGCCCGGCCCCGGCCCCGATCGACTCGTCCCCCCGGAGCAGGACTGAGCACGGCTCGACGACGCGGCGGCGATCACCCGCGCTGACCGGACGCTCCCGGCGGGGCGGGCCACGGACCTGCGATCATGCCGCCGGAACGACCCGATCGCGAGGAGAACGACCGGATGGAGACCAGCGCGGCGCCGGACGTCGACGACGCGGCGGCCTCCGGCCTGAGCACGCAGGAGGCCGCCGCGCGGCTGCGTGCCGGCGAGGGGAACACGGCGGTCAGCGGATCGTCCCGCACGTACGCGACGATCCTGCGGACCAACGTCTTCAGCTTCTACAACACGATCCTGTTCGTGATCGGCGCGACGCTGCTCGCGCTGGGCCGCTACAACGATGCGTTCGTCAGCGTGGGGCTCGGCCTGGTCAACGCCGTGATCGGCGCCGTCCAGGAGATCGGCGCCAAGCGCAAGCTCGACGGGCTGCAGCTGCTGGACCAGAAGTCGGTCACCGTCCTGCGCGACGGCGTGGAGACCGAGCTGGCGGCCGACCAGGTGGTCCGCGGCGACGTGCTGCGCGTCCGGGCGGGCGACCAGATCGTCGTCGACGGGCCGCTGCTGGACGGCGGACGCGTGGAGACCGACGAGTCGCTGCTCACCGGCGAGTCCGACCCGGTCGCCAAAGCGCAGGGCGACGACCTGCGCTCCGGCAGCCTCTGCGTGGCCGGCGACGGGCACCAGCTGGCCCGCGACGTCGGCGCCGCGAGCCACGCGGGACGGCTCACGCTCGAGGCCCGGCGGGTGACCACGGACAAGACCCCGCTGCAGCGGCGGATCGACTTCGTCGTCCGCCTGACGATGGTGCTGGTCCTGCTGATGAGCGGCGCGATCCTGGCGCAGGCCGCGCTGGAGGGGTTCACGCTGCTGCGGGTCGTGCAGACCACGGCCGTGCTCTCCGGGCTGGTGCCGTACGGGCTGTTCTTCCTGATCGCCGTCGCCTACACCCGCGGTGCCGCCCGGATCGCCGGGCGCGGCGCGCTCGTCCAGCAGGTCAACGCCGTCGAGTCGGTCACCCACGTCGACGTCGTGTGCACGGACAAGACCGGGACGCTCACCACCGGACGGCTGACCCTCAAGGAGGTCGAGCCGCTGGGCGGGACGGATGCCGAGAGGACCCTCGGCCGCTTCGCGCGGTCGGTGACCACGCCGAACCTGACGACGACGGCGCTCGCGGCGGCGCTGCCGGGGGACGCCGTGGAGCCGCGCGACGAGATCCCGTTCTCGTCGTCGCTGCGCTGGTCGGGGCTCGTGACGGTGGACGGCGCGTGGGTGCTCGGAGCACCGGACGCGCTCGCCCCGCACATGGCGACCGACCTCGCCGACGCCGTCGCCTCCCGGACCGCGCTCGGCCTGCGGGTGCTGGTGCTGGCCCGCGCCGATGGCCCGCTCCGCGACCGGAACGACCGTCCGTCGCTGCCGTCGCTCGAGCCGGTGGCACTGGTCGTCCTCGCCGACGAGCTGCGCGACGACGTCGTGGACAGCATCGCGCGCTTCCGGGAGAACGGGGTCGCGCTGAAGGTGCTCTCCGGCGACGACCCGCGCACGGTCGCGGCGCTGGCCACCCAGGCCGGGCTGGACGCCGGGGACCCGGTCGCCGGGCCCGACCTCGACGCGCTCGACGACGACGCGCTCGACCGGCTCGTCGCGCGCACGACCGTGTTCGGCCGGGTGGCCCCGGAGCAGAAGGAACGGATCGTCGCGTCGCTGCGCCGCCGCGGGGACTACGTCGCGATGATCGGCGACGGCGTGAACGACGCCCGCGCGCTGAAGGGCGCCCACGTCGGGGTCGCGATGCGCAGCGGCAGCGCCGTGACCCAGGACGTCGCCGACATCGTGCTCGTCGACGACTCGTTCGCGGCGCTGCTGCCGGCGCAGGCCGAGGGGCGCCGGATCATCGACGGGCTCGCCGTGTCGATGTACGTGTTCCTGGCCCGGGTCGCGACCCAGGGCCTGGTGATCCTGACCGTCACGATGCTCGGGCTGGGCTTCCCCTACTCCCCCACGCAGGTCGGTCTGACGCTGCTCACGGTCGGCGTACCGACGTTCTTCCTGACCATGTGGGCCCGCCCGGAACCGCCCGATCCGAACCTGCTCGGCAACCTGGCCCGGTTCGTCGTTCCCACGGCCCTGATCACCGGCGCGTTCGGCAGCGCCGTGTACGCCGCGCTGTACGTGAGCATCAGCAAGGGGTTCTCCAGCGGCCGCACACCGGCCGAGGCGGTCGAGCAGTTCCAGCGCTACACCGGCCTGACGGCCACCGACGCGGACTTCGTCGAGGCGTCCGCGACGATCGGCGCGCAGACGGGCCTGTCGACGTTCGTCTGCCTGGCGTCGTTCGGACTGATCCTGTTGCTCCGGCCCCCGGCGCGGATCTTCGCCGCGTGGCGGGACCCGGTGCCGGACAGGCGGCCCGCGTGGCTCGTCGCGGGCCTGGTCGTCGCGTTCGCCGCCGTGCTGTTCACGCCGGTGCTGTCGGACTACTTCGGGCTGACCGGGCCCGCGCGCCCGGTCTTCGTGATCGTGCTGCCCGCACTCGGGCTGTGGTTCGTCGCGGTGAGCGTGGTGCTGCGGTTCCGGGTGCTGGACCGGGTGATCGGGTACGACCAGCTCCCCGGAAAGCGGTGACGCCCGGCGCGGTTCCTGGACACCCGGCGCCCCGGTTCGCTGGGATGGACCGATGACGTCTTCCCTGGACCGCGTCGTCGACGCGTTCCGCAGCGCACCGGGCGGCGCGGGACACTCCGAACGGACGCGCCGCGAGCTGCGGAACGCGCTGCGGTCCGCCGACCTGCTCGACGACCTCGAGGGTTACACCGTCCGCGAGATCGACGACGACGAGCAGGTCCTGATCCGCAGGGACGGCACCGAGGTCGGCACGTGGCGCGAGGACTACCCCTACGACGAGCGGATCGAGCGCGACCTCTACTACACGCGCAAGCGTGAGCTGCAGATCGAGCTGCTCAAGATGCAGTCGTGGGTCAAGGACACCGGCCAGCGGGTCGCGGTCCTGTTCGAGGGCCGCGACGCCGCAGGCAAGGGCGGCACGATCAAGCGGTTCACCGAGCACCTCAACCCGCGCGGCGCCCGGGTGGTGGCGCTGGAGAAACCGTCCCCGCGCGAGCAGGGGCAGTGGTACTTCCAGCGCTACTTCTCCCAGCTGCCCGCGGCCGGGGAGATCGTGCTGTTCGACCGGTCCTGGTACAACCGCGCCGTCGTCGAACCCGTGATGGGGTTCTGCTCCGACGACGAGTACCGCGAGTTCCTGCGCCAGGCGCCCCGGCTGGAGCAGTCGCTCGTCGAGGACGGCATCCACGTCGTCAAGCTGTGGTTCTCGGTGTCCCGCTCCGAGCAGCGGACCCGGTTCCTGATCCGCGTGCTGGACCCGCTGCGCCAGTGGAAGCTGAGCCCGGTCGACCTCGCCGCGCTGGAGCGCTGGGACGACTACACGCGGGCCAAGGAGGCGATGTTCGCCGCCACCGACATCCCGTCCGCACCGTGGTCGGTGGTGCGCAGCAACGACAAGCGGCGCGGCCGGGTCGCGGCGCTGAGCTGGGTGCTCTCCGGCCTGGACTACCCGGCGAAGGACCCGGACGCCGTCGGCGAACCGGACCCGCTCGTCGTCGGGACACCCGACCGTGTGTACGAGAACAGCGAGCGTCTCTCATGACCGACCCCGGACCGCCGACGATCGTCGTCACCGGCGCGACCGACGGCCTGGGCCGCGCGCTGGCCCGCCGCCTCGCCTCCGACGGGCTGCGGCTGGTCCTGCACGGGCGGTACGAGGGCCGGGTCGCGACCGTGGCCGACGACATCGCCCGCTCTCCGGGCGTCGAGCGGCCGCGCACGGTCGTCGCGAACCTGGACGACCTCGCGCAGGTCGCACGGCTCGGCGCCGAGCTGCGGGACATGCACGTCGACGTGCTGGTGAACAACGCCGGGATCGGCCCCGGCGTGCCGTACGGCCGGGAACGGCGGACCAGCGCCGACGGTCACGAGCTGCGTTTCGCGGTGAACTACCTGTCCGGGTTCCTGCTCACCGAGCTGCTCGCCGACCACCTGCGCGCGTGCGCGCAGCCGGGTGTGCCCTCGCGCGTCGTGCACGTCGCATCGCTGGGCCAACAACACCTCGACTTCGACGACCTGATGCTCGAGCACGGTTACTCCGGGACGAGGGCCTACGCGCAGAGCAAGCTCGCCCAGATCATGGGCGGCTTCGAGATGGCGGGCCGGGTGCCGGCCGCCGAGCTGACCGTGGCCAGCCTGCACCCCGGCACGTACATGCCGACGAAGATCGTCCTCGGGGAGCGGTCGAGCTCCGTCGACTCGCTGGAGACCGGCGTCGAGTCGGTGACCCGGGCCGCGCTCGATCCCGAGCTGGACACCGTGACCGGCGAGTTCTTCGACCGGATGCAGCCGGCCCGCGCGAAGGCGCAGGCCTACGACGCCGGCGCCCGCGCCACCCTGCGGACCCGCAGCCTCGAGCTCGTCGCCCCGCATCTGCCCTGAGCATCGGAGTTGGCCCGCGGGCCAACTCCCGGTCGTCGCGTTTGGTCGTGCGGACATGGTGCGCCCGATGCGATCCGCGTCACACTCGGTGGCCACGCGCAGTCGCGGACATCGAGGTCGACGAGGAGACGTGCAGTGTCGTACCTGAACTTCGGAGTGTTCTTCGCCCCGCACCACCCGCACCACGCGGACCCGGCCCTGCAGCTGCGCCAGGACCTGAAGGTGATCTCCGAGATCGACGACATGGGCTTCGACGAGGTGTGGATCGGCGAGCACCACTCGAACGGCTCCGAGACGATCTCCGCGCCGGACCTGTTCCTCGCCTCGGTCGCCGAGCACACGAAGCACATGCGGCTCGGCACCGGCGTGATGTCGCTGAGCTACCACCACCCGTTCGTCTCGGCGAGCCGGATGGTGCAGCTGGACAACATGACCCGTGGCCGGGTGATCTTCGGGACCGGCCCAGGGAAGCTCCCGCTGGACGCGCACATGATGGGCATCGACACCACCGTGCAGCGCCGGCGCCAGCGCGAGGCGCTCGAGGTGATCATGCCGCTGCTGCGCGGCGAGACCGTCACCGCCGAGACCGACTGGTTCAGCCTGCAGGACGCGCGCCTTCACCTGCTCCCCTACCGCGGGCCGGGCGAGATGGAGGTCGCGGCCGCGTCGATCGCGTCGCCGTCCGGGTCCCAGCTGTGCGGGACGCTCGGCCTGTCGCTGCTGTCGCTGGCCGCCGGCACCGCCCAGGGATTCGACACGCTGCCGAGCAACTGGGCCGCCTACGAGAAGGTCGCCGCCGCGCACGGACACGAGGCACGACGGGACCGCTGGCGCGTGCTGGAGCCGATGTTCCTGGCCGACGACCGCGACGAGCTGGACCGGATCGTCGCCCGTCGCATCCCGTACGCCGCCGAGTACGCCCAGGTGTGGGCCGCGCCGGAGGACGACCTGGCCTGGACGCGGTCCTCGAAGGCGACGATCGACCACTGGCGCGACGAGGGCATGACGATCTTCGGGAAGGGCACGTTCGGCGGCCCGGAGGAGGCGATCGCCCGGATCGAGACGCTCCAGGAGCAGACCGGTGGCTTCGGGACGTTCCTGATCCTGATCCACGACCTGGCCGACCACCAGGCGACGCTGCGCAACTTCGAGCTGTTCGCCTCCGAGGTCATCCCGTACTTCCGCAGCTACCGCAACCAGAACCGGGTCGGCACGCTGGACTTCGCGAAGAACAACGTCGGCATGCTCGCCGGCAACGCGGTCGCGGCCGTCGAGCACGCGACGAAGGAGTACGAGTCCGGCGCGGCCGCCGCCTGGAAGCGGATGTCCGGGACCTGAGGTTCACAGCAAACCCTCAGTCCGTTTTCAGAGGATTGCCGGGTTCGGGGAGCATCCTGGTGGGACGAGCCGACCCACCCAGGGAGACGCCGATGAGCGCCGCCTACGCCGCCCCGGAACCCGACGACCGCCGCGACGAGCCGACGAGCGCGGGTGAGCTCAGCGAGCGCGACCGGCGCGTGCTCGACGAGATCGCCGGCTACGAGAACGGTTCCGACCCGGCCTTCACCGCCCGGCTCCGCGAGCCGGCCCCGACGGCGAGCCCTGCGACCGAGCGGATGCTGCAGATCCTCGCCGTCGCCGCGGTGGCGGCCGTGCTGGTGCCGACGGAGTGGCTGATGGTCGGCGTGATCCTCACGGTGCTCCTCGTGATGCCGGGCCTGCTGGCCTGGTACGGCCGCCGGGCCACGCCACCCGGTACGCGCCAGGCCCCCGAGGACTGACAGCCGTCCCGGACGCGCGGGATCGCGGACCGGCCCGCTCGGGGTCAGCGACTGTCGGTGGTCGCCTTCGCCTCGCGGCGCAACGTGATCGCGGCCAGCCGGACGACGACCGTGTCCACCAGGAAGCCCCCGACCGACCGGAGGTCCAGCACCGTGCCGGGCGCGGTCCCGCCGCCGAGCGCGATGACCGTCGGGACCAGGAACGCGAGCACGCCGAGAGCGCCGACGACGATCGCCGCCAGCAGATCGGCCTGCTTCGTGCGGACCGGCACGACGAACGCGACCACGATCGCCGCCAGCGCGAGCACCGCGAGGATCACGGCCGTGACCGACGGCCACCCGCGGACCGCGTTCAGCACGTGCAGCACCGCCGACGCGACGAGCAGCACGGCGAGCACGCGGCGCGGGATCGAGGACATGGGTCCAGTGTCCCCCGTCCGGTGTCCGGCTTGACCTTCACCCCGACTCGAAGGTCTAGCGTCACCGGCGTGGACCGGTACCGGATCTCGCAGGCGGCCGAGCGCGCCGGGATGCCCGCGACGACGCTGCGCTACTACGACAGCCGCGGCCTGATGCCCGTGCGGCGCAGCCCGTCCGGGTACCGAACCTACGACGAGTCCGATGTGGACCGGTTGCGGTTCATCGGGACCGCGAAGGACCTCGGGCTGTCCCTGGACCGGATCCGCGACCTCGTCGACGTCCGCGACGACGGCCGGTGCCGCGACGTCCGCGACACGCTCGGCCCGCTGCTCCGCGAGCGGATCGCCGACACCGACCGGCAGGTCGCGGCGCTCGACGCCTCCCGCGCGCACCTGGTCGCGGCACTGGGACACCTGGAGGCGTTGCCGGCCAGGGACACCCCGTGCGACCCGGACTGCGCGTTCCTCGGGACCGCGCGGGCACCCGAGCCCCCGATCGCCTGCACGCTGAGCGGCTCCGAGCGGGCCGACCGGATGCAGCGCTGGCGGGACGCGCTGGCCGGAGCCCCCCGCGACGAGCTCGCCGACGGCGGCATCCGGGTCCACCCGCCCGTCGAGCAGATGGCCGAGGTCGCCGCGCTCGTCGCGGCCGAGGCCCGGTGCTGCGCGTTCCTGACGTTCCGCCTGACCGCCGCCCCTGGCGGCGTCACGCTCGACGCGCACGCCCCGTCGTGGGCTCGTGAACTCCTGCGGGAACTGCTCGGATGACCGTGCTGCGGTCGGTCCTGCTGTTCGTCGCCGCCGCCGTGTGCGAGATCGGCGGGGCCTGGCTGATCTGGCAGGGGGTGCGCGAGCACCGCGGCTGGGTCTGGATCGGCGCCGGGGTCGTCGCGCTCGGGCTGTACGGCTTCGTCGCCACCCTGCAGCCGGACGCGAACTTCGGGCGCATCCTGGCCGCCTACGGCGGCGTGTTCGTGGCCGGCTCCCTGGCGTGGGGCATGGTCGCCGACGGGTTCCGCCCGGACCGCTACGACGTGATCGGGGCGCTGATCTGCCTCGTCGGCGTCGGGGTGATCATGTACGCGCCGCGCTGAGCGCGAAGTGCAGGTAGTCCTCGACGGCGCGGGCCGGGATCCGCACGCTGCGCCCCACCCGGACCGCGGCCAACTCGCCGGACTTGACCAGCCGGTACACCGTCATCGGGGACACCCGCATGGTGTCCGCCACCTCGGACACCGTCCGGAACCGCTCGTTCTCGCTCATGGGGAGACCTCCGCTCGACCGCCGCACCGACGAGGTGCGGTCCCGACCCGTACACCGTGGAACCGGCGACCGTCGTTAACGGCAGGCGTCACCCGCGACCCCATCGGGGGACCACGAACGACCAGGAGGTCACCGACGGGTGTCGCGCACGCCACACCCGTCGTACGGTCGGTGGGTGATCACCGGGATCCTCACCCCACCGATGCTCCGGGCGGCGGCGACATGCAGATGAGCCCCCGGGCCGTGTCCGGGATCGACTCCCCGATCGGCGCGGCGAAGGCGTTGCTGGCGCGGTGGCCCGGCGGCGGGACGCTGCTCGACCTCTCCCAGGCCGCTCCCCCGTGGCCAGCACCCGCCGAGATCGTCGACCACGTCCGTGACGTCGCGCGCGAGGACCGGCTGTCCGGCTACACGCCGGTGCCAGGGATCCCGAAGCTGCGCTCCGCCGTCGCCGACGAGCTGAGCCGCGACTACGCGGGAGCCGTCGAGCCGGGCGACGTGGTCGTCACGGCGGGCTGCAACCAGGCGTTCTGCGTGGTCGCCGCCGCACTGACGACGCCGGGCGACGAGGTGGTCACGCCGCTGCCGTACTACTTCAACCACGACATGTGGTTGCGCATGAACGGCGTCCGGCCGGTGTACCTGGAGCCGGGGGACGACCTCGTCCCGCGCGCGTCCGACGCCGCGGCCCTGATCACCGAGCGGACCCGCGCGATCTCGCTGGTCACACCCGGGAACCCGAGCGGCGTGACGATCCCGCCGGAGGTGATCGCGGAGTTCGCCGAACTCGCCGCGCGGTACGACGTCGCGCTCGTGCTGGACGAGACGTACCGCTCGTTCCGCGACACCGACGCCCCGCCGCACGCCCTGTTCGCCGACCCGGCGTGGCGACGGACGGTGGTGTCGCTGCACTCGTTCTCCAAGGACCTGGCGATCCCCGGCTACCGGGTCGGCGCCGTGGTCGCGTCGCCGGAGCTCGGGCGCGAGGTGCTGAAGGTGATGGACTGCGTGGCGATCTGCTCGCCGCAGATCGGGCAGGAGGCCGCGTGGGCCGGGCTGACCGGGGCGCGGGCGTGGCGCGCCGACCGGGCTGCGGAGATCGCCCGCCGCCGCGCGGCGTTCGCCGAGGTGATGGCGGACCGGCCCGGCGGGTTCGAGATGCTCGCGCTCGGCGGGTTCTTCGCGTGGGTGCGCCACCCGTTCGACGACCGGCCCACCCCGGAGGTCGTCGAGGACCTGCTGCTCACGCACGACACGCTCGTCATCCCCGGCACGGCGTTCCTCCCCGACGACCGGCGCACGATGCGGATCAGTGTGTCCAATGCGGACTCGCCCGCGATCGCGCTGCTCGCCGACCGGTTGCGCGCGATCGGCACCCGGAGCACCCACGGGATACGTTGATCGCGTGACGTACTTCCGCAGGGAGGTCTCCGACGGCACGGAGACGCTGGTCCCGGAACCGCGGGCCCGCAGCGGCTGGGGCGGCCGGGGGCAGATCCGCGGGACGGCCGTCAGCGGCGTGCTGGCCAGGGCGGCCGAGAGGGTCGCCGCGGCCCTGGACGACGCGGACGCGTTCCGCCCGGTCCGCTGGACGGTGGACCTGTTCCGGCCCGCCGCACTCGCGCCCACGAACTCCGCGGCGACGGTGGTGCGCTCCGGGCGCCGCATCCGGCTCGTCGACGCCACGCTCACGCAGGACGGCGTCGCCGTGGCACGCGGAACGGCACTGCTGCTCCGGACCGGCGGCGGCGCCGGCACCGGCCGGGTCTGGGCCGCCCCCGATGAGGACCCGCCGGAGGTCCCCGACCTGGAGCCGGGCGAGGAGGCGATGCTCTACTTCAGCGACGGCGTCGGGTGGAGCGCCGAGATGCCCGAGCACCAGAACGGTGCTCGCAAGCGGACGTGGCACCTGCCGGAGGCCCTCGTCGACGGCGAGAAGCCGAGCCCGTTCGTCCGGGTCGCGACGGTCGCGGACTCCTCGAACCTGGTCGGCAGCTGGGGCAGTGCCGGCATCGAGTTCATCAACCCCGACCTGACGCTGACGCTGACCCGGCTACCGGATGCCGACGGCGGCATCGGGCTCGTCGCCGAGGAGCGGCGGGAGGACGACGGCATCGCCGTCCTGCGCACGTCGGTCGTCGACCGGTGGGGCCCGGTCGGCAGCGTGCTGATGTCCACGCTCGCGAACGGCGCGGCCGCCGTCGACTTCGGACGGTCCTGACCGCTAGACCGGGACCGGCTCACCCCCACGCAGCGACGCCTTGTACCGGTCCGGCGACACCAGTGCGGCGACGATCGTGATCAGCACCATCGCCGACATGTAGACCGCGATCCAGTCGTAGCCGCCGGTGGCGTCCAGCAGCGCCGTCGCGATCACCGGGGCCAGTCCGCCCGCGAACACGCTCGCGCCCTGGGCGCCGATCGACGCGCCGCTGTAGCGCACCTCCGGCTCGAACAGCTCGGAGAACCAGGCCGGCTGCGGCGCGTACACGGCGCTGTTGCCGATGTTCACCGCGATCACCGTGGCCAGGATGATCCACGGCAGCGACCGGGTGTCGAGAGCCCAGAAGTACGGCCAGCTCATCAGCAGCAGGACGATCGAGCCCCACAGCACCACCGGCCGTCGTCCGAACCGGTCGCAGGCGTAGCCGTAGAGCGGCATGCTGACCAGCCCGAGCGCGGACGCGACGATCACCGCGATGAGCAGGTCGGCGCGTTGCATGCCGAGCGCCACCGTGCCGTAGGTGAGCACGAACGTCGTGTGGATGTAGAACGTGCTGTTCTCGGCGAACCGCAGGCCCGCCGCCCGCAGAACGTTGCCCGGCTGGCGCCGCAGCACGGCGAGCACCGGCTGGCGTTCGATCTTTCCCGCCTGTTTCGCGCGCTCGAACACCGGCGACTCGGCCACCTTCAGCCGGATCACGATCCCGACCGCGACCAGCACGATCGACGCCAGGAACGGCACCCGCCAGCCCCAGGCGAGGAACGCCTCGTCGGACATCACGGCGGACATCACGAGCAGCGACAGGTTCGCGGTCAGCATGCCGGCGGGCACGCCGGTCTGCGGGAAGCTGCCGAACAGCCCTCGTCGGTGCGGCGGCGCGAACTCGACGGCCATCGTCGCGGCCGCGCCCCACTCCCCGCCGAGGCCGATGCCCTGCACGATCCGCAGCAGCACCAGCAGGATCGGCGCGAGTACCCCGATCGTCTCGAAGGTGGGCATCAGACCGACCAGGAACGTGCCGCCGCCCATCATCACGACCGACAGAACGAGCATCGACTTGCGGCCGATGCGGTCGCCGAAGTGCGCGAAGATCACCCCGCCGAACGGCCGGGCGACGAAGCCGACACCGAACGTCGAGAGCGCGAGCAGCGTGCCGGTCAGCGGGTTCTCGGTCGGGAAGAACAGCTTGTTGAACACGAGCGCGGCGGCCGCGCCGTAGACGAAGAAGTCGAACCACTCGATGGAGGTGCCGATCAGGGTCGCGAACGCGACCCGTCGCGTCTCCTTCGCCGTCGGTGCGGTCGGTGCTGGATGCGCCATCGGATCCCCCCGGCCTCCCGCGTCGGTGCGGGTGTCCTTCGATCGTGTGACGCGAAATCGTACGTACCGGACGCCCACATCACCAGAGTCGTTCGGGGACAGCAGGAACGATCAGGCCACCCGCACGACGGCGCCGCGGCAGCCGTCCTGCTCGCGCCGGTCGGGCTGCCGACTCCCGAATGACCGGGGATTCCCTGGTTTCGGGACAATGTCGGCGACCGGGACGGTGTGCGCGTGCCATGATCGGCACGTCGGTGCCCGCCGGCGGGAAGAGGTGACGGTGCGGCCGGAGAAGCGACGTGAGGTCATCCTCGCCAGAGCCAGGGCGGTGGGGCGGGTCGACGTGGTCCCGCTGTCCGACGAGCTGGAGGTGACCACCGACACCGTTCGCCGCGACCTGCAGGCGCTCGAGAGCCACGGGCTGCTCCGGCGCACGCAGGGCGGCGCCTACCCGGTCGAGACGACGGCGTACGAGAGCAGCATGGACCGCCGCTCCCAGACGAACGTGCCGATGAAGCGCCGGATCGCGGCCGAGGCGGTGGCGTGGCTGCAGGACGCCGAGTCGGTGTTCGTCGACGAGGGCTTCACCCCGTTGCTGATCGCCGAGGAGCTGCTCCGGCTGGAACGGCCGTTGGTGATCGTGACGGCGTCGGTGCCGGTGATCTCGCTCGTCTCGGAGAACCCGCAGGTCACCCCGATGCTGCTGGGCGGGCAGGTGCGCGGACGCACGATGGGCGCGGTCGGGCCGTGGACGACCCGGACGCTCGAGCGGCTCGTGATCGACGTGGCCTACCTGGGCGCCAACGGGGTCTCCGCGGACTACGGCATGACGACGCCGGACCCCGCGGTCGCGGCCGTCAAGGCGCAGGCCGTGGCGTCGTCGCGGCGGCGCGTGTTCATCGGGACGCACACGAAGTTCGGCGTCTCCAGCTTCCACAAGTTCGCCGACGTCCGGGACTTCGAGGTGCTGGTCACCGACAGTGCGCTGTCCTCCGCGGAGGCCGACCGGTACGCCGCCAACGGCGGACCGAAGGTGGTCCGGGTCTAGCTAGCCTTCGCCTTCGACGACGGCGGCCAGCCCGTCCAGGGAGGCCCGCAGCGTGTCCGCGGTCGTCGCCCTGGCCCGCTCGAAGCGGGTCTCGTCGGTCAGGTGCGTCCAGTCATAGGTGTGCGCGACCCGGGTGAGCCCCGGCCCGAGCGGCTCGAGCTCCCAGCGCCACAGGTGGCCGGGTGGACGGCCGCCCGGCTCGGCCGGCGTCCAGGCGATCCGGCGGCCCTCCTCGAACTCCACGACGTGGTTCTCCCGCACCGCGCCCATCGTGAGCGTCGTGGAGAACACAGCGCCGACGGCGTGGACACGTTGTCCCGCAGCGGCGTCGGCGAGGTTGTCGTTGCCGTCCCATGCGGGCTGCCCTGCCGGGTCGGCGATCTGCTCGAAGATCGTCGCAGGGTCGGCGGCGATCTCCCGCTCCACGCGGACGACCGTCGGCACATCGTGCGGTGTCATGCCCCCATCGAAGCAGCCTTGCGAGGTTCGTACGGAGGCGCGGCCCGGCCGAGGTGCAGCGACCGCCGCCGCGTGATCCGAATGTCGCCGTGCGTCAGAACGGCGGCGTATCGCCCGGTTCGGCATCGTCGTCCCGGCAGTCGAGACGCGGCTCGGCGTGCGTCCCGGCCGTCGGCGACGGACCGGTGAGGTCGGTGAGGTCGGTGAGGTCGGTGAGGTCGGCGGTGAGGTCGCGGTAGTCGTACGGGCGGCTGGTCGTGGTCCGTCCGCACGGGGAGATCCAGACGACGTCGCCGTTCGGGTCGTGCGGGTCGGTGATGCAGCTCCAGCCGGAGGCGTCCTTGAGCCGGTGGCAGTGCTGGCAGAAGCCGTAGAGGTTGGCCACGTCGGTGTCGCCGCCGAGGGCCCAGTCCTGGTGGTGGTCGAGATCGCGGACGCGGCGAGTGCAGCGGGGGCCGCGGCAGATCTGGTCGCGGGCACGGACGTGGTCGGCCAGCGCGGCCGGTGGGGCGTAGCGGGTGCGGCCGTGTTCGAGCAGGGTGCCGGTCGCGTCGTCGGTGAGGAGCCGGATGATGACGCTGTCGGCGGCCAGGGCACGGGCGGTGTCGGCGTCGATCGGTCCGTGTCCGACGAGTTCACCGGGCCGGTTCGATCCGGTGAGGGTGTCGATGCCGACGACGACCTGCACGAGCGGTGTGCGTCCGACGCCACCTGGGTCGGGGCGGCGGCTCAGTGCTTCGGCGACGGCGGCGGTGAGGACGTCGGGCGAGATCGTGTGCTCGGGCGGTGGCCGATCCCGAGACCCGCAACCGGCCACCTCACCGGCCGGGGCGACCGCAGTCTCGGCCCCCGCACTCCCGAACCCGGCACTCCCCGATCCTGCGCCGTCGGCGCTCTGTCCGGCGAGAGCTGCGGCGACCGCCGTCTCGAGGTCCGCGCGGTCGGTGACGGTCAACCGGCCCTGCAGGATCTCCATCGACAGGTCGAAGCGCCGCTGGTCCAGCGTCCGCGAGTCCTCCTTGCCCAACGACCGCGCCACCCGGTCCGCGACCTGCCACGCCGACTCGATCTCAGCCGCGGCCCCGTAGAACCACAGCGACGCCATGCCGTCCTCGAGGGCGCGGATCGACACTCGCCGGCCCCGGTCGGCTTCCTTGTGGCGCCGGTACTCGCCGTCCGGGTCGACTCGGGCGATCGCCCGCCGCACCCGGTCCCGGACCTGCCGCAGCGTCGCGTCGTGCGCCTTCGGTAGCACCGTCGCCTCGACCGCGCGGGCCTTGTCGTCGGGCAGGACCGCGGTCGCGCGGGCGATCGCCTCGGCGCGGCGCAGGTCGATCCGGCCGCGTTCGAGTTCGGCGAGGGTGTCTGGAAGGACGTGGGCGAACCGTCTCGCCTGCTCGATCTCGCCGAGCGCCTCCAACCGGGAGACGTTCAGGGTCAGGGCGACCTCGTCGGGCACCCAGCGCTGCGACGGGACCGCCGCGGCCGCGTCGGCCCCGGGCGGTGCCGTGATCGAGCCGTCGGGGTGCCGGTCGACGAACTCGGCCAGCATCCGCGTGCGCAGCCCCATCATCCAGCGGATCTGCCGCTCCGCGGCCTCGACCACATCGAGTACCTCGGCCCGCGACAGCACCCCTGGCATCTCGCCCGCGAACTGCATCTGCGCCGCGAGCCGCGCTCCGGGTTCCCGACGCGGGTCGACCAGCGGGCCGAGGCAGCGGGCGTCATCGCAGCACACGGCCAGGATCCCGTGCGCACAGCGGGTCGTGTCGTGCTCGACGAGGTCGGGTTCCACCTCGGCGACTGATGCGAACATGCGTTCGATACTACCGCCTTGTCAGAAATTATCCAGGATGCGCCCGGAATCGTTCGCGATCGCGAACTGCCGGGCCGGGCGAGCATCCGGACCTGCGGGTTCGCGGGGATGAGCAGGGCGGGGAACGCGGGCGGCGGAGCGAGCAGCCGGCGGGTCGAGTCCCGTTGCCACCACCGCACGCGGGGCCCGTGCCCGGAGACGATCCGATGACTTCGCCGCACGGATCGGGTCGTAGTTCCCATGACCCCTGACGAGCAGCAGATCGACGACCTCATCAGGCGCTGGGCGGCGGCCGTCCACGCGGGCGACATGGACACCCTCCTGGCCGACCACGCCGACGACATCGTCATGTTCGACGTCCCGCCCCCGGACCAGGGCGTGCGCGGCATCGACGACTACCGCACCACGTGGCCGCCGTTCTTCGAGTGGCAGGCGCAGGGTGCGTCGTTCGACATCGAGTCGCTCACCGTCCACGCGGGCGGCGACGTCGCCTACGCCTACGCGCTGGTGCGGTGCGGCACCGAGGCCGAGTTCGCGGACGAGCCGGACCGGCGTCTGCGGCTCAGCATCGGCCTGAACCGCCGCGACGGGCGGTGGACCGTCCAGCACGAGCACCATTCGTTCGTGCACCGGTGATCGTGCGACGCTGGTGACCATGGCCGACCACTCGGACGGGTATGCCACGACGATCGAGCTGACGCTGGACCGGTTCGCCCGGTACGGCGACCGTGTCGCGATCACCGTCG
Organism: Pseudonocardia endophytica; assembly: GCF_004339565.1. Taxonomy (GTDB): domain Bacteria; phylum Actinomycetota; class Actinomycetes; order Mycobacteriales; family Pseudonocardiaceae; genus Pseudonocardia; species Pseudonocardia endophytica. Next base: position 2,726,996 of record NZ_SMFZ01000002.1, on the reverse strand, counting down.
ACGATCCGGGCTCGCGGTCGGAGTGGACGTTCCGGGACGTGCTCGACCGTGTCCACCGCGAGGCGCGCCGGCTCGACGGGCTCGGCGTACGCCGCGGCGACGTCGTCGCGATCATGGTCGGCAGCACTCCGACCGGTCTGGTGATGCGGTGGGCGGCCAACGTCGTCGGTGCCGCGTGGGTGTCGTTCGCCGACGGCTCCTCCCCGACGACCGTCGCCGCGCTGCTGCGAACGTGCTCGGCGCGCCTCCTCGTCGTCGCAGGCACGGGGCGCCGGGAGACGGCCGACCGGGCGGCGGCCGGTACCGGCGCGACCGTCGTCGACGTCGACCCCGACCCGCCCGCGGACGCCGCGCCGTTCCCCGTGCGGCTGCGGCCGGACGACCTCGCGTCGATCTCGTTGACCGGCGGCAGCACCGGCGTCCCGAAGGGTGTCCCCCGCTACGCCGCCGTCCCCGCGTACTCGTCGCCCGCCGCGCTCGCCGGCTGGAGCGACACGGTCCTGCTGGTGTGCACGCCGATCGCGCACATCGCCGGCACGCTCTCGCTCGTCACGCTCGCGGCAGGCGGGCGCGTCGTGCTGCAGGCGGAGTTCGACGCGGCCCGGGTGCTCGCCGCGATCGCCCGCGAGCGGGCCACGACGATCCAGCTGATGCCCCGCAACCTGTACCAGCTGCTCGACCATCCCGATCTCGCCACCACCGACACGTCCGGCCTGCGGCGCGTGCGGATCGGTAGCGCACCCGCGTCCGCGGACCGGCTCGGCGAGGCGCTGGAGCGGTTCGGTCCGATCGTCGGCCAGACCTACGGCAGCATCGAGGCCACGACGATCTGCTCGATCGAGCCCGACGAGCTGGCCCGTCCGGAGCTGCGCGGCACGGTCGGCAGGCCGGTCCGCGGCGTCACGGTCTCGGTGTGCGACGACGACGGCACGCCGGTCCCGGCCGGAACCACCGGCGAGGTGTGGGTGCACAGCGGTGCCGTCATGCCCGGGTACATCGGCAACCCGGAGGAGACGGCCGCCGTGCTGCGGGACGGCTGGTTCCGCACCGGCGACCTCGGGTCGCTCGACGAGCACGGCTACCTGACGCTCGTCGGACGGGCCAAGGAGGTGATCTTCGCCGAGCGCGCGCGGATCTACCCGAGCGAGGTGGAGAACTGCCTCGTCGCCCACCCCGGTGTCACGGCCGCCGGCGTGTTCGCCCGCGCGGACGGCGACGGCGTCGAGACCGCGGCCGCGGCCGTCGTGCCCCGCGCCGGCTGCGCGCCGACGGCGGACGAGCTGATCGGGTGGGTCGCCGGACACCGGGGCCCGACGGTCGCGCCGTCGGAGGTCCGGCTCGTCGCCGACCTGCCGCTGACGCCCAGTGGGAAGGTCGACCGCGCCGCTCTGGCGCGGCAGGCATCCGGGTAGCGGCCCACCCGGCGATCGGATGTCGCTCCGGATACGCTCCGTCGACACGGGTGGCGCGGCTCGCGGGGGGTGACGTGCATGGACGACGGCCGGGGTGACGGCGGACCCCTGATCCGGGAGCGCATCGACCGCCTCCGCAGGTCGGCCACGGTCGGCGACACACCGCCCGGGTCCGGGCCGGACGTCGTGACGGCGTTGACGGCCTGCATCCGCACCACCGACCGCGGCGCGGCCCGGACGCTGGCCCTCGCCTGGCTGGACTCCGCCGAGGTCGCCCTGACCGCAGGCGGTGAGCAGGGTGCGCTCGTGCTGCTCGCCCGGGTGCTCGGTGTCCCGGCGGCCTACTTCACCGACCCCGACACGACCCGCGTCGTCGACGGGGGCCTGCGGCTGGCCGCCGGAACGGCGCCCCGCGGCGTCGCGACCCGTGGACCGTGCCGGACCGGTGTCCCGTCCCGGGGAGTCGACACGGTGCGGGAGCGGCTCCTGCGCGAGCTGGAGCGGGCGGACTGAACGACGACCATGCGCCGAAGGGAGGTTCGATGTCCGCACAGGACGCACCGCGCGGCTACGCCGAGCTCGTGACGCTGGCGAGGCGCAGGTTGCGCCGCCTCGACGTGACGCCCCCGCTGGAGCCGGACGCCCTGCGCAGGGCCCTGGAGAAGGAACGGGGTACGACGATCACGGTCGTCGCGACGGACGAGCTACCTCCCGGATCGGCGTTCGCCGTCACCGGGCGCCTCGACGACCGGGAGGTCGTCCTGCACGAGGCCAGGACGACCCGCTCGCACCAGCAGCTGATCCTGCTCCACGAGTACGCCCACATGCTGCTGCGCCACCCGCCGTCGCAGACCCTGCACGCTCAGCCGGACGTCGGGGCGTTCCACGAGATCGACGCCGCGGTCGTCGCCGAGACGCTCGGGCTGGACGCCGGCCCGGCCCGGCCGGGGACGCCGCCCGCCGCGCCGCCGCGCCGGTGGTCCTCCCTGCTCCGGCGACGGCGCGGGCGACCTGCCGAACCGGTGTCCGGGCTGTACGCCGAGGCCGCCGAACAGGAGGCCGAGACGCTGGCGACGATCCTGCTCGGATGGGTACCGGGACACGCCGGACACGTCCCGGCGCGGCCCGCCGGACGGCTCGACGAGGTGCTCGGCGAAGAGGGAGCCTGGTGACGTGCCGGTCGAGATGATCGTCCTGCTGGTCCTGTACTTCCTCCTCTGGCAGGGCTACCAGCTGCGACGACGGGTGAGCAGGTTCGCCCGTGTCGCGCTGTTCGTCCACATCGCACTGTCTCTTCTGAACTCGGGCCAGGCCCGACTGGCCGACGCCGGGTTCTACGGCGATCTCGACCCCAGGGTCATGACGTTCCTGGTCGGGATGGTGCTGCTGGTCGCCGCCACGATCGGGCTGTACCTGTTCCGGCTGGCGGTCGACGGGTACACGCCGACGAGCAGGCGGTCGGTGCTGACCGTGCTCACCGGAGCGGCGGTCGTCGTCGCGATGCTGTGGCTCACGCTGAGCGCGCAGGCCGACGGGCTCCCGATCGCGGGCGGCGCGGAGGCCTACGGGCACGTCCGCGGCGCGATCGCGTTCACGCTGATCGGCTTCTACCTGGGCGGCGCGAGGGCGCTCGTCGTCGTCTGGATGTTCCGGCGCTCCCGGGAGGCCTCGCGGGACCTGCGGTTGGGCATCCGGGTGGCCGCGATCGGTCTCGTCGCCTCCGGCGGCATCTCGGTCGTCCGCGCGATCCCGCCGTTCGTCGTGCTCCTCGGCGGCCCGCTGATCTCGACGCCGTCGTTCCTGCTGGCCATGGCGCCGATCATCGCCACGCCGCTGCAGCTCGGCGGCATGTCCTACCCGCTGGTCGCGGGCCGCGTCCGGGCGGTGGCCGCATGGCGCCGCAACCGCAGGGCGTTCGCCAGGATCGAACCGCTGTGGACGCTCGCGCAGGACGCGTTCCCGCAGGTCGTGCTGCCGAACGGGGACCGGCGCAGGCCACTGTCCTACCGCCTGCGACGACGGCGCGCCGAGTGCCTCGACGCGCTGCACCTGCTCCGTGGCGACGGCACGGCCGCGCGGAACGAGGACGCGGCCGACGAGCTCCGCACCGCGGTGGCCGGTTTCGAGCGCAGCCGGCCCGACGGGGAGCGTCTCTGGACGCTCGTCGACGAGCATCGGGCGACCTCGGACACGGATCCCACCCCGGACGAGCCGCGCGACCACGAGCTGCTCGACCAGCTCTCGAGGATCGTGCGCGAGCGACGGGCCACGGCGACGAGCGCGGTGTGACCGGTGACCGTCGGTGGAGGCGCCTGCCCGGTCACGCACCCCCCTGGCGCGACCGGTGGCCGAGGCCTTCCGTACCGCCCCCGGTACCCGACGGACACCCCGTACAGGCGCCACCACCGACTGAGGGGACCGTAACAGCGAACACTCGGCAACGTCGATCGCTGTAGCGAACAATTCACGTGGTGATCGCTGAGCGGTCACGAGCTCCGGTCGTCGCGGTCCTGCAGGTACTGGTCGACCAGCGCCGCAAGCGCGACGCGGTCCGAGGCGTCGAGGCTCGCCGTGCGCTCGGCCAGTTCGACGAGCCTGCTCGACCGGTGGTGCTCCTCGAGCCGCTCGAGCTCCCCGTCGACCCGGTCCGCGACGTCCGGGTCGGTGAAGTACCCGGCGCTGATGCCGAACGCGGCAGCGAGGTACTTGACGTGCTCCATCCCGGGGTTCGTCTTGACCCCGTTGCGCAGCTCGGAGATGTAGGCCGGCGAGATGGACCCGCCCTGCTCGGTCACCCGGCGGGCGATCTCGCGGGTCGTCACCGGCTTGCCACCGGCGGGGCGCAGGACATCGAACAGCCGGTTCAGCTTCGCGGCGAACGTGTCCGGCCGTTTCGGCGACGACGTACCCGGATCCGGCGAAGCCATGATCACCTCCCACCCTCGACCACCGCCCATTGTCCCATCGGCGCGCCACCGCGGCACGAGGTGGCGCGGCCCCCGCCCTTCGGTGTCTGATGTCCGCGGAGGTGCAACCGTGGACAGGATCGGTCCGGCCGTGCTGCTGGCCGTGGTGTTCGTCTGGCTCGGCATGGTGCTGGCGATCTCGTTCCTGGAGGCGCCGCTGAAGTTCCGCGCGCCCGGCGTGACCGTCCGGCTGGGCCTCGGGATCGGGCGGATCGTGTTCCGGGCGTTGAACGCGGTCGAGCTCGTGTTCGCCGTCGTGACCGTGGCGGTGCTGGCATGGGCACCCGCCGGGGCGCCGACCGTCCTCGTGGTCGCCACCCTCGCCGTGGTGGCCGTCCAGCTCGGCCTCGTGCGACCGGTGCTGCACCGCCGGTCGGACCTCGTCCTGTCCGGCGAGGGCGAGCCGCCGCGCTCGCGGGCCCATCTCGTCTACATCGGATTCGAGGTCGCCAAGGTGGTCCTGCTGGCCGCGGCGGGCGTCACCACGCTCGTCGCGACCGCCTGACGGCCCCGGCGCGCAGCGCGACGACCGCGACGCCGCAGGCCAGCACGACGGGCTGCAGGACGACGTAGCGCTGCACGACCACCAGCTGGGCGAGGATCCAGCCGACCTGCAGAAGCCCGGCCACGACCGACGCCTCGGCGGCGTGCCCGGCGCCACGGATCTCCAGCACGGCCGCGACCGCCGTCGGGACGGCGACGACCAGGATCAGCAGCAGCCCCGGCACGGTCCACGACGCGAACCCGGTGGCGGCCAGCCAGTCGTCGGTCATCCCGATGGCGTTGTCCGCCATCAGCCCGACCCCACCACCGACCGCCGCGGCGGCCATCACGATCTCGAGGACGACGGCGGCGTTGCGACTCCGGGCCATGCACCCAGTCCACACGCCGCGGCCCGTCGCCGGCAGGGCCGAACGTCGTCGCGGACGGGACCTCCGGCCCCTCCTGCGGTCCGGCCGGTCGACGCACGCTGACGGTGTCCGCAGCAGACCCGCCGACCAGCGCCGGAGGCACCGATGACCACGACACTCGACCGCCCGGGACGCGTCCTCGTCCTGCGGGGCTCACCCGACCACGCGACGGCCGGGATCGCGGAGGCGGTCGCCGCCGAGCTCGTCGCGGCCGGGCTGCGCGTCGACGTGACGGTCCCGTCGCGCGTCGGCGGCCTGGCCGGCTACGGCGCCGTCGTGCTCGGGAGCCGGGTGCGGTTCGGGCGCTGGCACCCGTCGGTGCTCCGCTTCCTGCGCCGCCACGCCGCCGTGCTGAGCGTGCGCCCGCTGCGTCTGTTCGCCGTCGGGCACGCGTACGCGGGGCCCCTGGACGGGCCCGCGCCGGTCACGTTCCCCGACGGGGACCTCGGGGCACCACGGCGCTGGGCACGACGGCTCGCGGCGGAGCTGGCCGGGGAACCGGCGGGCCGCGAGTGACCGTGGCGTCGGACGAGGGCACCTCCCCCGCCCGGACGAGCGGAGTTCTCGCCCACCGACGCGCACCACGGGACGGGCCCGGGACCTCGCGGTCCCGGGCCCGTCCCGTTCCGTGGTGTCCGCCGCTCAGGCGGGCGCCTCGGCCGAGCCCGCCGCGCTGTCCGCGAGCACCGGCTCCGCCGCGTTCGGCGGGATGACCACGACCGGGCAGCCGGCCTTGCGCACGCACGCCCTGCCGACCGAGCCGAGGAACGTCGACCCGATCCGGGTCCGGCCGTGGCTGCCCATCACGAGCATCGCCGCGCCCTCCGAGCGGCGGACGATCTCGGCCGCCGGCTGGCCCTCGAGCAGTTCCTCCCGCACGCGCACGTCCTGCACGGCGCCGAGGAGCCCGGCGACCTCCTCCCGCAGTACCTCCCGCTCCGCGGCGCGCGCCGCCTCGATCGACTCGAACACGGCGCCCGGCGGCGAGTACAGGTACGCGGGGTCGAACACCCGTACCGCGCAGACGTCGCGCCCGGCCGTCCGCGCCTCCCGCACGGCCCAGGACAGCGCCGCCAGGCTCGGGCGCGACCCGTCGACCGCGACGACGATCTCGTTCGCACGCTTCGGTGTCACGGCGTCCATCGTTGCTCCTCCGTCCTCGGATCCCGTCCGGATCCTGCGATCCGACCGTCGCACCCGGCGCGGTGCGGTCGCTGCGGGCGAGCGACCGCCGCGCTCGGGACCTTGGTCCCGATCCGGCCGGGACCTGGTACCGGGCCGGAGGTACGGCCGTGCCGCTACGGTCGTCGGTGACCGCTACCCGAGGAGATCCGGTGACCATCTCGGTGTTCCTGCTCGACGACCACGAGATCGTCCGGCGCGGGATCGCGCAGCTCCTCGAGTCCGAGGACGACATCCGCATCGTCGGCGAGGCCGGCACCGCCGCACAGGCGCTGGCCCGGATCCCGGCCGCCCGCCCGGACGTCGCCATCCTCGACGTCCGCCTGCCGGACGGCGAGGGCGTGTCCGTCTGCCGGGACATCCGGTCCACGGTGGACCCGCCGCCGACCTGCCTGATGCTGACCTCCTTCTCCGACGACGAGGCGCTGTTCGGCGCGATCATGGCCGGCGCGTCGGGGTACCTGCTCAAGCAGGTGGCCGGCATCGACCTGGTCGGCGCCGTCCGGACGCTCGCCGCCGGTGGCTCGCTGCTCGACCCGAAGGCGACGGCACTCGTCCTGGAACGCCTGCGCCGCGGCGACGAGCCGGCCGACCCCCGCTACGAGACGCTCAGCCCGCAGGAGCGCCGGATCCTGGACCTGATCGCGGACGGCATGACGAACCGCCAGATCGGCGCGGAGCTGTTCCTGGCCGAGAAGACGATCAAGAACTACGTCAGCTCGCTGCTGCACAAGCTCGGCTACACGCGTCGCACCGAGGCCGCCGTCTACGCCTCCGAACGCCGGCGCCAGACCGGGCGCTGAGCGGGCTCAGGGCAGGGGCACCCGCCAGGCCAACCGCGTCCCGCCGGCCGGGCGCAGGACCACCTCGCACCGGCCGCCGAGGTCCTCGGCGCGGTCGGCGAGGTTGCGCAGCCCGCTGCGGCCCACGTCCGCCGGTATCCCGACCCCGTCGTCGACGATCTCCACCAGCAGGTCGTCGCCGGCGTCGACGGTCACCGTGATCGAGCGGGCGTCCGCGTGCCGGACGGCGTTGCTGACGCCCTCGCGGGCCACGGCCAGCACCTGCGACACCATGTCCGCCGGCACCACCGTGTCCACCGGGCCTGCCGTGCGCACCGACACCGGTATCCCGGACTCCGCGGTGGTGTCGTGGACGGTGTCGAGCAGGCGCCTGCGCAGCCCGGTGTCGTCCTGGGTGGCCGTGTGCAGGTCGAAGATCGAGGTCCGGATCTCGCGGACGGTCTCGTCCAGGTCGTCGACGGCCTGCTGGATCCTCTGCCGCACGTCCTCGCTCCCGCTGCGGCGCAGCGTGCTCTGCAGCTTGAGCCCGGTCGCGAACAGCCGCTGGATCACGTGGTCGTGCAGGTCGCGCGCGATCCGGTCGCGATCGGCGAGCACGTCGAGCTCGCGGCGGGTGCGGTTCTGCTCGGCCAGCTCCAGCGCGAGCGCCGCCTGCTCGGCGAACGAGTTCAGCAGCGGGATCTCGGTCGGCTGGAACGCGTCGTCGTGGGCGTCCCGGACGGCGACCAGCACCCCGATCGTGCGCTCGGCGGAGCGCAGCGGAACCGCGAGCGTGGACCCGTGCCCTCCGGTCCCCCCGTCGTCGAGGAGCGTGCGCGGCGAGTCGGCCAGCACCGGCTCCTGCCCGTCCACGACGTCGCGCAGCGGACCGTCGGCCAGCTCAGCGGAGGGCGGGGTGCGGCCGGCGGACGCGGCCACGTGGAACCGCCCGTCCCCCGTGGTCAGCGCGATCAGCGTCCCGCGGGCGCGGCCCAGCTCGAGGCAGCGGCGCGCGACCAGCATCAGGACGTCCTCGTCGCCCGCTCCGGCGAGGACCTCGTTGCGGATCTCGCCGAGCGCCTCCAACCACTGTTCCCGCAGGCGGCTCCGCTCGAAGAGGTCCGCGTTCTGGACGGCGACGCCCGCCGCCGCCGCGAGGGCCTGCAGCACCACCTCGTCGTCGGCGGTGAACTCTCCCCCACCGCGCTTCTCGGTGAGGTAGAGGTTGCCGTAGACGGCGTCGCGCACCCGGATCGGCACCCCGACGAAGCTCTTCATCGGCGGGTGGTTCGGGGGGAAGCCGACGGACGCCGGATGCGCGCTGAGGTCGGAGAGGCGCAGCGGACGCGGGTCCTCGATCAGCGTGCCCAGCAGGCCCTTCCCCTCGGGAGGGCGGCCGAGCGCGGCCCGCGCGGCGTCGTCGAGCCCCACGTCGAGGAACCGCGCGATCGACCCGTCCGGGGCGAGCACCCCGAGCGCTCCGTAGCGGGCGTCGACCAGCTCCACGGCGGACCGGACGATCTGGCGCAGCGTCGTCTCCAGCTCCAGCCCCGCCGCGACGACGAGCACGGCGTCGAGCAGGGCCTGCATCCGGCCGCGCGCGGAGACGATCTGCCCGATCCGGTCCTGGACCTCTCCGAGCAGCTCGTCCAGGCGCAGGCCGGACAGCAGACCGGACAGTCCGGCGTCGTCCTCCGGAGATCCCGTCATGCGCTCAGGTTTTCAGCGGTCCACCGGACCGGCAAGCGCTGCCCGGTCCCGTGTCGCAGGGCACTCGACCCCCACGTCCCGGGACCTTCGGACCTGGGTCCCGGAGGCGCGGGCGAGCACGCTCGACCCCCGAGACGAAGGAGTGGTCGCCGTGGAAGCATTGGGGCTCACCGCATCGCAGGTCGAAGGTGCCGTCGCCACCGCGGCGAGAGCCCCGTCGCTGCACAACAGCCAGCCGTGGCGGTTCCACGTCCGACCGGACGTGATCGAGCTGCGTGCCGACCCGGCACGGCGGCTCCCGGTCGCCGACCCGGACGGCGTGGAGATGCGCGTCGCGTGCGGCGCCGCGCTGTTCACCCTGCGGCTCGCGCTGATCGAGCTCGGGGTCCGGCCGCTCGTGTCGGTGCTGCCCGACCGCGACGACCCGGCCCTCGTCGCCGCCGTCCGGCACGGCGGCCGTCGCACCATGACGCCCGACCTGCGGCACCTGCGCGACGCCGTCGGGCACCGCCGGACGAACCGGCACCCCTTCACCGGGGCCGAGGTCGGGGCCCCCGAACAGCTCGCGCTGCGACGGGCCGCGCTCGACGAGGGCGCCTGGCTGTACCTCGTGTCGGCGCCGGAGCAGCGGGCGGCGCTCGGGCGACTCGCACGGGCGGCGCACCTGCGCCAGCTGGCGGACCCGGCGTTCACGGCCGAGCTGGCCGCGTGGACCGGCCACGACGGCGGTCGCGACGACGGCGTGCCCGCACGCGCTGGCGGCCCGGCCCCGGCGCCGAACCAGGCGTGGGTCGTGCGCGACTTCTCCGGTGGCACGGCCGCCCCGGCGACCGCGAGCGAGCCGGATCCACTGATCGGCGTGCTGAGCGTGCACACCGACGGGCCGAGGGAGGACGTCCGGGCCGGCGCGGCGATGCAGCGTGTGCTGCTGACCGCGACCGTGCACGGGCTCTCCGCCTCGTTCCTGTCCCAGCTCGTCGAGCTGCCGGACGTGCGCGAGCAGGTCCGACGGCTGCTCGGCGGCACCCGGCCACCGCGCGTCGTGATGCGGTTCGGGCACGGCGTCGCGGTGCCGGGCACGCCACGGCGCGCGACGGCCGAGATCGTCGACGACACGTGAGTGCCGGGCCGGTGGATCACCGGCCCGGCACGGACGTCTCGTAGCCCGGCGTCAGACCTCGGCCGGTGGCTCCCCCGCCGGGCGGACGATCGCCACCGGGCAGTGCGCGTGGTGCACGGTCGCCCGGCCCACCGACCCGAGCAGCAGACCGGCGACCGCGCCGCGGCCCCGCGACCCGACGACGACCAGCTGCGCGCCGTCCGACTCCCGGACCAGCGCGGCCGCGGGCGGGTCCGCGGCGAGTCGCGGGAGGACGGTCACCTCCGGGTACTTCTCCTGCCATGACGCCAGCGCGTCCGCGAGGGCGGCGGCCTCGCGGAGCTCGATCGCGGCGCGGTCCACCAGAGCCGCCAGGTCCGGATCGAAGAACGCGTCGCTCCACGCGTGCACGGCGACCAGGTCGGCGCCGCGCAGCCGGGCCTCCTCGAACGCGAACCCCAGCGCCCCGTCGCCGTCGGCCGAGCGGGGGACGCCGACGACCACCGGGCCGTCCGGCGTCGCGGATCCACGGTGGATGACGACCGGGCAGGCCGACGTCGCCGCGAGCGTCGTCGACACCGAGCCGGCGAGCAGGCCGGTGAACCCGCCCCGGCCGCGGTTGCCGACCACGAGCAGCGCGGCCCGCGCCGACTCCTCCCGCAGCACCTCGGCGGGATAGCCGCTGTGCACGTCCTGGTCGATCCGGTCGTCCGGAAGCGTCCGGGCCGCCTCGGTGCGGGCACGCGCCAGGTGCTCGGCGGCGAACCGCGGCGCGACCTCCCGCGCGGTGTCCGGCCCGAGCATCTCCGGGGCAGGCTGGTAGACCGTCCACGCCGTCACGGCAAGGAGCCGCAGGCGCAGTCCCCGGCGGCCCGCCTCCCCGGCGGCCCAACGGGCCGCGTCCAGCGCGGTGTCGGACCCGTCGACCCCGACCAGGATCGGCCACTCGGCCTGTGCGTCCATCGTCGTCTCCTCTCGACGCCGACGACGCTTCTCCGACCGCGCCGTCGGCACTGCGGTCGCACGGCCCACGCGAGGAGGTCCAGGGTCCCGAACCGGACGGGACCTCGGTCCGGGCCGTCCGGATCACTCGGCCCCTGCCCCGCCGGCGCACGCGGCGCGAGGCTCGTGCCCGACCGCCGGAGGGTCCGGCGCACCTCGCTGGAGGGGTTGATGAACCTCGATCTCGCACGGTGGCAGTTCGCCGTCATCACCGTGTACCACTTCCTCTTCGTCCCCCTCACGATCGGCCTGTCCCTGCTGGTCGCCGGCATGCAGACGGTCTGGGTGGCCACCGGGCGCGAGCACTGGCTGCGCATGACGAGGTTCTGGGGCAGGCTGTTCCTGATCAACTTCGCGATGGGTGTGGTGACCGGCATCGTGCAGGAGTTCCAGTTCGGGATGAACTGGAGCGACTACAGCCGCTTCGTCGGCGACATCTTCGGTGCCCCACTGGCGATCGAGGGACTGCTCGCGTTCTTCCTGGAGTCCACGTTCCTCGGCCTGTGGATCTTCGGATGGGACCGGCTCCCGAAGCGCGTGCACCTGGCCTGCATCTGGCTCGCCGCGATCGGAACCGTCCTGTCCGCCTACTTCATCCTGGCCGCGAACTCCTGGATGCAGCACCCCGTCGGCTCCGTCGTGAACGACGCGGCGGGCCGCGCCGAGCTCCGCGACTTCGGCGCCGTGCTGACGAACTCGACGGCCGTCGGGGCGTTCCTGCACACGATCATGGCCTGCTTCGTGACCGCCGGGATGTTCCTCCTGGCGATCAGCGCGTGGCACCTGGGCCGCCGTCGCGACGCAGAGGTGTTCCGGCCGTCGATCCGGATCGGCCTGGTCACGGTGCTGATCGCGAGCCTCGGCGTGGTCGTCACCGGCGACCTGCAGGCGCGCCTGATGACCGAGCAGCAGCCGATGAAGATGGCCGCGGCCGAGGCGCTCTACGACACGGCGGCGCCCGCGTCGTTCTCGCTGTTCACGATCGGTTCGCTGGACGGCTCGGAGGAGATCTGGAGCCTGCGCGTGCCGCGGGTGCTGTCGTTCATGGCCACCGGCTCGTTCGACGGGTCGGTGGAGGGCGTCAACCAGCTCCAGGCCGCGGCCGAGGCGCGGTACGGGCCGGGCGACTACACGCCGAACATCCCGGCGACGTACTGGACGTTCCGGCTGATGATCGGGTTCGGGCTGCTGGCCGCGCTGATCGCGGTGGCCGGGCTGTGGTTCACGCGGCGACGGGCGAGGCGCGACGTCCCGCGCTGGTTCTGGATCGTCGCCATGGTCGGCCTGGTGCTCCCGTTCGCCGCGAACAGCGTCGGGTGGATCTTCACAGAGATGGGCCGCCAGCCGTGGCTGGTGTTCGGCACCCTGCGCACCGCCGACGGGGTCTCGCCGTCGGTCGGGGCCGGGACGGTGCTCACCTCGTTCGTCGTGCTCACCGTGCTCTACGGGGTGCTCGCCGTGGTGAACGGCGTGCTGATGGTGCGCTACGCGGCCGCGGGGGCACCGCCCGTCGACCCCGACGCACTCGATCCCGACGACACCCCACGGCCGCTCGCCGTGTCCTACTAGGAGTGTCCACGATGTCCCTCAACGACGTGTGGTTCCTGCTCATCGCCGTGCTCTGGACCGGGTACTTCGTCCTGGACGGCTTCGACTTCGGCGTCGGCATGCTGCTGCCTGCCGTCGCCCGCGACGAGACCGACCGCCGTGTCGCGCTCGGGACGATCGGCCCGGTATGGGACGGCAACGAGGTGTGGCTGATCGTCGCGGGCGGGGCCACGTTCGCCGCGTTCCCGGAGTGGTACGCGAGCCTGTTCTCCGGGTTCTACCTGGCGCTGCTGCTGGTGCTCGTCGCGCTGATCCTGCGCGGCATCGCTCTCGAGTACCGCAACAAGATCGACGACGGCCGGTGGCGACGGGTGTGGGACCGGATCCTGGTCGGGTCGTCGGTCGCGCCCGCCCTGCTGTTCGGCGTCGCGTTCGCGAACCTGGCGCGCGGCGTGCCGCTGGACGCCGACCACGAGTACACCGGCACGCTGCTGACGCTGCTCAACCCGTACGCGCTGCTCGGCGGCGTCACGCTCGTCGCCCTGTTCGCGCTGCACGGGGCGGTGTTCCTGGCCCTCAAGACGTCCGGCGACGTCCGGGTCCGCGCGCGGACCGCCGCCATCCGGGCGGGCGTGGCCGTGGTCCCGCTCGGCGGCGCGTTCCTGCTGTGGACGGCGCTCGGCTACGGGCCGTCGTGGCTCCTCGTCCCGGTCGTGATCGCCGCCGCGGCCCTGGTGGTCGCAACCGTGCTGGCCGGCCGCGACCGCGACGGGTGGGCGTTCACCGCGACGGTCGCCGCGATCGTGGCGGTCGTCGTGACGCTGTTCGGCTCGCTCTACCCGGACGTCATGCCGTCCAGCACGGACCCGGCCCACAGCCTGACCGTCACGAACGCCGCGTCCACGCCGTACACGCTGACGATCATGACCTGGGTGGCGGCGGTGTTCACGCCGATCGTGCTGGCCTACCAAGCCTGGACGTTCTGGGTGTTCCGCAGGCGACTCGACCGCTCGACGGTGGGCACCGAGGTCGGGCTGCCCCCGCGACGGACGGAGGCCACGGCGCGATGAGGCCCCTCGACCCCCGCCTGCTCCGGGAGGCGGCCGCCGCGCGGCGGTTCGTCGTGCTCGGCGCCGGCATCGCCGTCGTCGCGGCGGTGCTGGTGCTGGTGCAGGCCGAGCTCCTGTCCCGCCTGGTCGCCGAGGGGTTCCTCGGTGGCGCGGGGCTCGCGGCGCTCGCGCCGGCGCTGGCGGGGGTCGCGGCGGTGACGCTCGGACGCGCCGGGCTCGTCTGGGCCGGGGAGGCGGCGGCCCACCGGGCGGGCGCCGACGTGGTGCGACGGCTGCGGCGCACGCTCGTCGACCGCGTCCTGCGACTCGGCCCGCAGCACCCCGACCTGCCGTCCACGGCGGAGGTCACCACCGTCGCCACCCGCGGGCTCGACGACGTCGCCGGGTACTTCGGGCGGTACCTGCCCGCACTGCTCGTCGCCGCCGTTGTGCCGGTGGTGGTCGGGGTCCGCATCCTGACCGCGGACTGGCTGTCCGGCGTGATCGTCGGCGCCACCGTGCCGCTGATCCCGGTGTTCGCGATCCTCGTCGGCCTGCACACCGAGCGCAGCACGCGACGGCAGTGGCGGGCGCTGGCCGTGCTCGGGCACCACTTCCTCGACCTGCTGTCCGGGTTGGACACGCTCGTCGCGTTCGGCAGGGCCCGCCGCCAGGGTGGGCGGCTCCGGGCGCTCGCCGAGGCGCACCGGCGGGCGACGATGCGCACGCTGCGCGTCGCGTTCCTGTCCGCGCTCGTGCTCGAGCTGGTCGCGACGCTGTCGGTCGCGCTCGTCGCCGTGTCGATCGGCCTGCGGCTCGTCGACGGCCGGTTGGACCTGGCCACCGGGCTGCTCGTCCTGCTGCTCGCGCCGGAGGTGTACCTGCCGCTGCGTGCCGTCGGCGCCCGGTTCCACGACGCCGCGGCGGGCGCCGCGGCCGTCGACGACGCGCTCGCGGTGATCGACCTGCCGGTGCCCGCCCGCGGCGGGGATCCTGCACCGGACCCGGCAGGCGAGACGATCCGGTTGCGCGGCATCCGGATCGACGGCCGCTCCGGACCGGTCCTTGACGGGCTGGACCTCGACATCGCGCCCGGGACGCTGCTCGGCGTCGAGGGCCGGAGCGGTGCGGGCAAGACGACGCTGCTCGACGTGATCACCGGGCTCCGGACGCCGGACGCCGGGTCGATCCGGGTCGGCGGCGTTGACCTGTCCGACATCGACCGCGACGCGTGGCTCGGCCGGGTCGCGCGGGTGTACCAGCGGCCGGTGCTGCTGGCCGGGACGGTGGCCGACAACCTTCTGCTCGGCTCGCCGGGCGCGGGCGTCCAGCAACTCGGACGGGCGGCCGAGCTGGCCGGGCTCGACGTCTCGCTCGACACACCGGTCGGCGAGGACGGGGCCGGGCTGTCGACCGGCCAGAGGCGACGGGTCGCGCTCGCCAGGGCCCTGGTCGCCGACCGTCCGCTGCTCCTGCTCGACGAGCCCACCGAGGGCGTCGACGCGGAGACCGAGGTGGACATCGCGCAGGCGTTGGGGCGCATCGCCATGGGCCGCACCGTGGTCGTGGTCAGCCACCGGCCGGAGCTCCTCGCCCGGTGCGACCGGGTGCTGACGGTGCTCCCGCCGGCACGACACGTCCGCGCGGTCGACGGGCTCGTGCCGATGCCCGCCGCGCGCACGGCGGCGACCCCGACCACGGGCGTCCCCGCCCCGGCGGCACGAGCCGATGCGCCGGCCGGAGCGGTCGCGGTGCCTGCCGTCGCGGACGACCCGTCCCTCACCGCACCCGCCGCGTGGTGGTCCTCGCTCGTGGCGCCCGGGCAGAGGTGGCGCCTGCCGCTCGCGCTGGTCCTCGGCAGCGCCGCGCTCGGCTCCGGGGTGGCGCTGACCGCGACGTCGGCGTGGTTGATCTCGGCGGCCGCGCTGCAGCCTCCGGTGCTGACGCTGATGGTCGCGATCGTGGCGGTCCGCGCGTTCGGACTCGGCAAGGGCGTGCTGCGCTACGCCGAGCGCCTGGTCTCGCACGATGCGGCGTTGCGCGCCGGGAGCGCGGAGCGGGCCCGTATCTGGGCCCGGCTCGTCGCGCTCGGGCCCGCCGCGTCGGCCCGCCTGCGCCGCGGCGACCTGCTGGCCCGGCTGGTCTCGGACGCCGACGCGCCGCAGGACCTCCTCGTCCGGAGCCTGCTCCCCGCCGCGTCCGCGGTGGTCGTGGGAGCCGCCACGACGGTCGGCCTGGCTCTGCTCCGTCCCGCCGCCGGTCTGGCGCTGGCGTGCGGGCTCTGCATCGCCGGGATCGCCGCGCCGGCGCTCGCCGCAGCGACCGCCCGCCGGACCGAACGCCGGAGCGCCGCGCTGCGTGGCGACGTCACCTCCCGCACGGTCGAGCTGCTCTCGGCCGCACCGGAGCTGCTCGTGCTGGGCGCGGCCGAGCGCTACCGCGACGCGCTGGCCGAGGTCGACGACCGGCTCGCCCGGGTGCGCCGCCGGTCGGCGCTGGCGGTCGGGGCCGGTCAGGCGCTGGCCACGGCCGGTCTGGGTGCCGCGACCGTCGCCTGCGCCGCCGCCGGGCTCGTCGCACTGCGGGCGGGCACGTTGCCCGGCCCGGCACTCGCCGTGCTGGTGCTGACCCCGCTCGCGCTGGCCGAGGTCGTGGCCGGCCTGCCCGACGCCGCGGTGCGCCTGCTGTCCGTCCGGCCTGCGCTGCAACGCCTCCGCGCGCTGGACAGGGTGGAACCCGCCGTCGCGGACCGGCCGCTCGCCGCCCGCGTCGACCCGCCGCACGAGCTCCGGGCCCGCGACCTCGCCGTGCGCTGGCCGGGCGCGGGCACCGACGCCGTCCACGGCCTCGACCTGGACCTGCGTGGCAACCGGGTCGCGCTCGTCGGACCGTCGGGCAGCGGGAAGTCCAGCGTGGTCGCGACGATGCTGCGCACGCTGGATCCGGCGGGCGGTCGTCTGGAGGCCGACGGGCGCGGCGTCACCACCGTGGCCGCGGACGACGTACGCGCCGGCATCGCCTGGTGCGGGCCGTGGACCCACCTGTTCGACAGCACGCTGCGGGCCAACCTCGCCCTCGCCCGGCCGGACGCGTCCGACGAGGAGATGGTCGCCGTCCTGCGCCGCGCCCGTCTCGGTGCCTGGTTCGACGGGCTGCCGCACGGCCTGGACACGCCGCTCGGCGAGCACGGCGGCGCCGTCTCCGGCGGGGAGCGCCAGCGCCTCGGCGTGACCCGTGCCCTGCTGGCGGACCGCCCGGTGCTCGTGCTCGACGAACCGACCGCCCACCTCGACCCGGCCACCGCCGACAGCCTGTCCGCCGAGCTCATCGCCGCCACGGAGGGACGCACGGCACTGCTGGTCACGCACCGTCCCGAGCATCTGCCCGGCCTCGACCCGGTCCGGCTCGGGAGGGAGCGCGACCCCGTTCTGTCGGCCTGATCCGGACGGGGCGAGCGCTGCCCGGCCGCGGTGTGCGGCGGGCTCGACACACCGGCGCGTCCCGATCGACGGTAACGCGGTGAGCCGTCCCGCCGATCTCGAAGCACCGTCGACGTCGACGTCGGGGGCGACGCCGCGGTGGGAAGTCCGGACAAAGCACGTAGCGGGTGAGTCGTTCGTGGCGGCCGACACCCGCATGAGCAAGAGTGAGATCACTGCGTGCACATCTCACGAACTCGGGTGGGGGAACGGTGACCGGAACTCGTGGCCTGTTCGGCTTGGTCGCGTTGCTGGTGGCGCTCGTCGCCCTCGCGGGGGTCGTCGGCGCGCCGCCGCCGGTGCCGCCCGCCGCACCACCCCCTCCCCCGGGACCGGCGCGCGTCGTCGCGTCGCCCGGCCCGGGCGCGAACGGTGTGAACCCCGGTCGACCCGCGACGATCGACGTCGCCGACGGCCGGCTGGAGGCCGTCACGCTGACCGAGGACACCGGCAGGAAGATCGCCGGGGCGTCCGGACCCACGAACCGGACCTCGTGGTCCACGACCGGGAACCTCGCGTACGGGCACGCCTACACCTGGTCCGGCTCGGCGACCGGTGACGACGGGAAGCCGGTCGCGATCCGCGGGTCGTTCCGGACGGTGCGGCCCCAGCAGCTGCGTGAGGCACGGTTCACGATCGCGGACAACACGACGGTCGGCGTCGCGGCCGTCGTCGTCCTGCAGTTCGACGGGACGGTGAAGGACAAGGCCGCCGTGCAGCGGGCGCTGACGGTCCGCATGTCGCGGCCCAACGAGGGGGCGTGGGCGTGGCTGCCGGACACCGCCGACGGATCCCGGATCCACTTCCGGCCGAAGGTCTACTGGCAGCCGGGCACGGTCGTCGACGTGACGGCCGATCTGCTCGGCGTCGACATGGGCGGCGGGACCTACGGCGCCGCCGACGTCTCGAACCACCTCGTCATCGGCCGCAACCAGGTCACGAAGGCGAACTCGACGACGCGCACGCTCGTCGTCTACCGCGACGGCAAGCCGGTCCTGCGCGCGCCGGCCAGCTTCGGCATGGGCGACGACCTGAACCTCGTCACCCGCTCCGGCACGCACGTCGTGACGAACAAGGACCCCGTGAAGTACCTGTCCAACCCGGCCTACGGGTACGCGAACGTCTACGTCCGGTGGGCCGTCCGGATCAACAACAACGGCGAGTTCGTCCACTTCAACCCGCTGACGCTGAACGCCATCGGGCAGCAGAACCTGACCCACGGCTGCATCAACATCAACGAGCAGAACGCGCACGCGTTCTACGAGGACACGTTGATCGGTGACCCGGTCGAGGTCACCGGCAGCCCGGTGACGCTGTCCGCCGCGGACGGCGACATCTACGACTGGACGATCCCGTGGGCGACCTGGACGACCATGAAGGCGGCCTGACGCCCTACCGCGTCGAGCACCGCGAGCTCGTCGTCGGTCAGGAGCCGCGAGCGGACGATGAACCGCACGCCCTCCGGCGCCTCGGTGCTGGTGCTCACGTCGGAGGCGGGGAGGACCGGTCGGTCCGCCCCGCCCCGTCGTGCCATGTCCTACGAGGTCAGGAGGCCTCGACCTTCGGCATGATGTCGTTCTTGATCCGCTTGAGGTCGTCGAGCGTCTTCGCCACCGGCACGTCGGCGAACGGCGGCCAGATCAGCGGCATGGTCATGCCGGCCTCCTTGTAGGCCTTGAGCCGGTCGGTGACCTGCTTCTCGGAGCCCACGAGCAGGTTGGACGCGACACCGTTGACGGTCTGGTCGGTGTCCTCGTCGGTGATCACGGTCCAGATCATGCTGCAGATCTCGAGGTCCTTCGACCGCTTCGAGCTGCCGATCTCCTCGAACTGCTGGTCGATCGCGGTGAGCCACTTGCCGAGGCCCTCCGGCGAGTCCTGGATGCCGATCCAGCCGTCGAGGTCGTACTTCGTGATCCGCTTCGCCGAGCGCAGCGGGTCCTTGAGACCGCTCATGAAGATCGGCGGCCGCGGCTGCTGCAGCGGCTTGGCGCCGAACCCGCAGAGGTCGAAGTCGGCGAACTCGCCGTGGTACTCGAAGTGGTCGTTCTCCGCCGCCCAGACGCCCTGCATGATCTCGATCGACTCGCGCACGTGCTTGTGGCGCTTCGGGAAGATGTGCGCGGCGCTCGCCGCGGCGAACTCCTCGGGCATCCAGCCGGAGCCGAGGCCGACGTTGAGCCGGCCCTTCGACAGGTGGTCGATCGTGGCGAGCTCGGCGGCGAGCACGCCCGGCGAGCGGAACGGCGTGTCGATGATGCTCATGCCGATCCGGACCTTCGAGGTCTTCGCGGCGAGCCACGGGATCAGCGGGTAGCCCTGGAACCACTTGCCGCGGGAGGTGACGGGCAGCGCGTTGGGCAGCCCGTCCATCATGCCGAACGAGTACTGAAGTCCCTCGTGGTCCGAGACCTCCGGCACGACGATCCGGTCGAGCGTCCAGACCGAGTCGAAGTCGAGCTCCTCGGCGAGTTCGGTGAGGTCCTCGAGCTCCTTGATCGTGACCTCGTCACGGAAGTTCGGGAGGTACAGAGCGAGCTTCATCGGATACGGCCTCCTCGCCGTTCAAGTACGGTTCGCACACGCCGAGGTCGAGCGGCCGTCGGGCCGCACCCGGGACCTCAGGAGTGCGCGAAGCGTAGTCCGGATCACACTCCGCCCGGAACCCGGAACGCGCAGCGTTGAGATCGCTGTGATGATCGCGTGTGATCGTCGTGACGATCACGATCGGCGCACTGTGGACGATCGACTGGCCGACCGGTCCGGAGCCTCGCGGACGTGGTCGTGAGCCGCGCGGCCGTCGTGGGCACTGCGCGCCGTGTCCTCAGTTCTGATGATTCGGCAGGCGCGATCGCGACCTAGCGTCGGAGCACGGTGCCCACCTCGATCCGTCAGGAGTGTCATGTCCCCGTTCGCGATCGTCGCGATCCTTGCCCTGGTGGGCTACGCGATCTACAAGCAGTCGCAGCGCCACGAGGTCGTCGGTGCGCACCGGTTCACGCTCGCGATCGTCTACGTCGTCGTCGGTCTCGCGCTGGGCGGGCTGGACCTGCCGAACCGGCCCGCCGAGCAGATCCTCCTGCTCGTCTCGCTCCTGCTGAGCGTCGGCGTCGGTCTGGCGCGGGGTCGCCTGACCCGGATCTGGCGCGGCGACGACGGCCGGGTCTACGCGCAGGGCACGGCGCTCACGATCGGCCTGTTCCTCGGGATGGTGATCGTCAAGTTCGGCCTGGGCACGTGGGCGTACTTCCAGGGGCTCAGCGACCAGGGCGGGTTCGGCGAGGTCCTGCTGATGATCGGCCTGATGGTGGCGTTCCAGGCCGAGATCGTCTGGCGCCGCGGTCGCGCGCTCGGCGCCCGGGAGAACACGACGTCCGTCACGACCGCCTGATCCGGCGACGACCCGGCACGGGTATGGCCGAGCGCGCTCCGCTGATCACCGGGCCTTCTGCGGGGCCGACGCCGGGCGGCCCGGCAGTGATCAGCGGAAGTGGTCGGATCGCGTCACCAGTGGCGTGCTGCCGCCGGTTCCGCCGATCATGGGCGGGGAGTCGAGCCGGGTTGGGTCACGCGGATCACGGGCCGTTCAGCGGAGCAGGATCCGCCTGCGGATCACGAGGATCGCGGCGGCGATCAGGACCACCGCCATCGGAAGTTCGACGAGCAGTGCGGACAGCGCGCTGACCAGCCGGTCCGAACGGTCCGCCGTCGTCGTGTCGAACCAGGCGTCGCACACCAGCAGGGTCGCCGTGATCAACGCCGGAACGATCATGGTCGGGCGCGCGCGCCACGCCAGGTAGGCGGTCGTCGCCAGGCCGGCGAGCAGCGCGACGTCGAACCCGACCCACGCCAGCGTCCAGTGCGCGGCGACGTAGCGGTGCGGCAGGGTCAGGGCCAGCACGGCGATCCACGGGACCAGCACCACCGAGCCGGCGGCCGCGACCGTCACGAACCGGCGCCGGCGCCGCTCGGCGGCGCCCGGCTGCTCGGGCCGCTCGAACCGCGCGAGCCGCACCGCGAGGTCGCGACGTTCCTCGACCGACATCGCCTCGAGCAGATCGTCGGTCATACCGCTCCCCTCGGACGACGGTGCGTGTGTCCCAGGAGAGTCTGCCCAGTTCGGGCCGGACGCGGGAGACCGGACGCACTACCTGCCGGACGCACCCAGCGGCGACCACCCAGTGCCCGCCACCTACCTGCCGATCTCACTTACGCCGCCCGGCCGATCCCCGTTACAACGTGATCCCCACCACACATCCGAGGCGGCGACGCATGTCCTCACCCGACGACGGGGCCGAGGCCCCGGTCCACATCCTCTGGCTGAACGCGGGGCTGTCCTGCGACGGGGACTCCGTCGCGCTGACCACGGCCACGCAGCCGACCATCGAGGAGATCGCGCTCGGGGCCCTGCCGGGCCTGCCGAAGGTCGCGGTGCACTGGCCGCTGATCGACTTCGACAACGGGCCGATCGGCTCCCGGAACGACTTCCTGGAGAACTTCTTCAAAGCCGAGCGCGGTGAGCTGGAGCCGTTCGTGCTGGTGGTGGAAGGGTCGATCCCGAACGAGGCGATCAAGGCGGAGGGGTACTGGTCCGGATTCGGCAACGACCCGAAGACCGGGCAGCCGATCACGGTGAGCGAGTGGCTGGACCGGCTCGCGCCGAGGGCGACGATCGTGCTCGCCGTCGGCACGTGCGCCACGTACGGCGGCATCCACGCGATGGCCGGCAACCCGACCGGCGCCATGGGCGTACCGGACTACCTGGGGTGGAGCTGGAAGTCCAAGGCCGGGATCCCGATCGTCTGCGTGCCCGGCTGCCCTACCCATCCGGACAACCTGTCCGAGACGATCCTCTACCTGCTCTACCAGGCCGCCGGACTGGCGCCGATGATCCCGCTGGACGAGGCGCTGCGGCCGCAGTGGCTGTTCGGCGCCACCGTGCACGAGGGCTGCGACCGCGGCGGCTACTACGAGCAGGGCCAGTTCGCCACCGAGTACGGGCAGCCGGAGTGCCTGGTCAAACTCGGGTGCTGGGGCCCGGTCGTGAAGTGCAACGTGCCGAAGCGCGGCTGGGTGAACGGCGTCGGCGGCTGCCCCAACGTCGGCGGGATCTGCATCGGCTGCACGATGCCGGGCTTCCCGGACAAGTTCATGCCGTTCATGGACGCGCCGCCCGGATCGCTGGTCAGCTCGAACGCGAGCAAGACCTACGGCGGCGTGATGCGCAAGCTCCGCTCCATCACCGAGAAGAAGCTCGACGCCGAGCCGAAGTGGCGGCACAAGGGACGCGAGCTCACTACCGGCTACGCGAAGGTCTGGTGACCCGATGACCACCACCCAGCCGAAGCACGCCCAGTCGGGCGAGGACACCACCGGCCTCACCGAGATGTCCTGGGACCCGATCACCCGGATCGTCGGGTCGCTCGGGATCTACACGAAGATCGACTTCCCGAACCGGAGGGTGGCCGAGTGCCACTCCACGTCGTCGATCTTCCGCGGCTACTCGATCTTCATGAAGGGCAAGGACCCGCGGGACGCGCACTTCATCACGAGCCGGATCTGCGGGATCTGCGGCGACAACCACGCCACGTGTTCGGTCTACAACCAGAACATGGCCTACGGCGTGCGCCCGCCGCACCTCGGCGAGTGGATCATCAACCTCGGCGAGGCCGCCGAGTACATGTTCGATCACAACATCTTCCAGGAGAACCTGGTCGGGGTGGACTTCTGCGAGAAGATGATCGCGGAGACGAACCCGGGCGTGCTGGAGTTCGCGAACCGCAAGGAGTCACCGCACGCCGCCGAGCACGGGTACCGGACCATCGGCGACATCATGCGGGCGCTGAACCCGTTCACCGGCGAGTTCTATCGCGAGGCACTGCAGGTCAGCCGCTACACGCGCGAGATGTTCTGCCTGATGGAGGGCAAGCACGTCCACCCGTCCACGTTGTACCCGGGCGGCGTCGGCACGCACGCGACGATCCAGCTGTTCACCGACTACTACGCCCGCCTCATGCGGTACGTGGAGTTCATGAAGAAGGTCGTCCCGATGCACGACGACCTGTTCGACTTCATGTACGAGGCGCTGCCCGGCTACGAGGAGGTCGGGCGCAGGCGGGTGCTGCTGGGCTGCTGGGGCTCGCTGAACGACCCGGACCACTGCGACTTCGACTACAAGAACATGACCAACTGGGGACGCAAGATGTTCGTGACCCCTGGCGTCGTCGTCGACGGGAAGCTGGTCACGAACGACCTCGTCGAGATCAACCTCGGCATCCGGATCCTGCTCGGGCACTCGTTCTACCGTGACTGGGAGGACCAGGAGCAGTTCGTCAAGCACGACCCGCTGGGCAACGCGGTCGACATGCGCCACCCGTGGAACCAGCACACGATCCCGGCGCCGCAGAAACGCGACTTCGACGACAAGTACTCCTGGACGATGTCGCCGCGCTGGTACGACGGCAAGGACTTCCTGCCCCTGGACACCGGCGGCGGCCCGCTGGCGCGGCTGTGGCCGACGGCGCTGTCCGGGCTGGTGGACACGGAGTTCGTCAAGTCCACCGGGCACAGCGTGATCATCAACCTGCCCCGCACGGCGCTGAAGCCCGAGGTCAGCTTCGAGTGGAAGCCACCGATGGACCCCAAGGGCGAACCGCTGTCCAACGCGATCGAGCGGGACCGGGCCCGGACGTACTTCCAGGCCTACGCGGCGGGCATCGCGCTGCACTGCATCGAGAAGGCGCTGGCCGAGGTGCGCGGCGGCAACTCGAAGACGTGGGAGAAGTTCGTCGTCCCGGACGAGGCGATCAGCTGCGGGTTCACCGAGGCCGTGCGCGGCGTGCTGAGCCACCACATGGTCATCCGCGGCGGCAAGATCGCGAACTACCACCCGTACCCGCCGACACCGTGGAACGGCAGCGTGCGCGACCAGTTCGGCACGCCCGGCCCGTACGAGGACGCCGTGCAGAACACGCCGATCTTCGAGGAGAACCGAGGCGAGGACTTCAAGGGGATCGACATCATGCGTGCGGTGCGGAGCATGGACCCGTGCCTGCCGTGCGGCGTGCACATGTACGGCGGCGGGGTGGACCGGCACGTCACGCACTCCCCCGGCTCGCTGAACGTCATCTGAGATGGGTGACCAGCTGGATCCGGTCCAGGTCGCGGAACGCATCGAGGAGGTGCTCGAGTCACTCGACCCGTCGGCACGCCCGGCGGGCGAGGAGCTGGTCCGGCTGCTCATGCGGTTCTACGGCGCAGGGCTGGAGCAGGTCGTCGCGATCAGCCGGGCCGGGACCGGGGACGGTGCGGTGCACCGGCTCGCGGCCGACCCGCTCGTCGGTGCGCTGCTCGCGCTGCACGACCTGCACCCGGTGGACCTGCGCACCCGTGTGGAGCACGCCATCGCCGCGGCGAAGCGGAAGCTGGGAAGCCACGGCGGCGACGTCGACCTGCTGGGCATCGACGCCGACGGCACGGTGCGGGTCGCGCTCGGGGCCGCCGGCTGCGGTGCGGCGACGCTGCGCGAGGTCGTCTCCGACGAGGTGACGGCCGCGGCGCCGGACAGTGCCGGCGTGTCCTTCGTGGACACCGAAGCGGGGCCGACGCTGCTGCAGATCGGGATGCGGGCCTCGTCGTGACGTCCCTCCGGCGTTTCCTGGTCCGGCCCGAACCGGAGCCGGAGCGCTGCGAGCTGTGCGCGACGCCGGTGTCGCACGAGCACCCGCACCTCGTGCATGTGACCGACCGGCGGCTGGTCTGCGCGTGCGGACCCTGCTCGTTCCTGTTCGACGACCCCGGTGCCGGTCAGCACCGCCGGGTGCCGGACCGCTGTCTCGTGGATCCGGCGTTCGCCCTCGACGACGGGCAGTGGGACGCGTTGCAGATCCCGGTCGGGATGGCGTTCTTCCTGCACAACTCGGTGCAGGACGCGCTCGTCGCCTGCTACCCGAGCCCGGCCGGGGCGACGGAGAGCGAGCTGCCGTCGGCTCGCTGGTCGCAGGTGAGTCCGCTCGTCGCCGAGCTGGTCCCGGACGTGGAGGCGGTGCTCGTCCGCCGCGAACCGTCCACCTGCCTGCTCGTGCCGATCGACGCCTGCTACCGGCTCGTCGGGCTGGTCCGGCTGCACTGGCGCGGCTTCGACGGCGGCGCGGACGCCCACGCCGCCGTCGACGCGTTCTTCTCGTCGCTCCTGGAACGCGCGTCGGAGCTCGCGACGTGACCGGCACGGTGACGTTCACCTGCACCGGGTCGCGGGCCGAGGCATACTCCGCCGCCCCGTCGCTGACGCTGGACCTGCGCATCGAGGACGGCACCGGACGTCGCGTGCACGCGATCGCGCTGCGCGTGCAGATCCGGATCGACCCGCGCGGGCGTCGCTACACCGACTCCGAGACGGCGCGCCTGACGGACCTGTTCGGCGAGCCGCACCGCTGGGGCGAGACGCTGAACCCGCTGCAGCTCACGACCGTGCCGGTGATGGTCCCGTCGTTCACCGGGGCGATCACGGTGCCCGTCGCCGTCCCGCTGTCCTACGACCTCGACGTCGCGTCCGGGCGCTACTTCACCGGGCTCGACGGCGGGCACGTGCCGCTCGTGCTGCTGTTCTCCGGCACGCTGTTCTACGCGGGCGACGCCGGGGTGCAGGTCGGGCTCGTGTCCTGGCAGGAGGAGGCCCACCACCGGCTCCCGGTCGCGGTGTGGCGGGACGCCATGGACGCCCACTTCCCGGACGCCGGATGGGTCCGGCTGCGCCGCGACGTCCTCGACCGGCTCGTCGCCTACCGCTCCGCACACGCCGTGACCTGGGACGACGCGGTGGACCGCCTCCTCAAGGAGGCGGGCGCATGACCGATCCGTTCTCCGAGATCGCCGCCCTCGCGGACGCCGTGCTGTACGAGGGCTACCTGCTCTACCCGTACCGGGCGTCGGCGCAGAAGAACCGGGTGCGCTGGCAGTGGGGCGTGCTGATGCCGTCCGGCCACGGAGCCGACTCCGGCGAGGTCTCGTCGCAGCGCGCCGAGGTGCTGGTCGAGCCGCGCGGTGACGACGCGACGCTGCGGGTGCGCGTCCGGTTCCTGCGCCAGGAGCGGCGGGCCCTGTTCGACGCGGACGGCCGGCCGGTCGAGTCGCTCACCGTCGGCGACGTCCGGCATCTGGCGTTCGACGAGGGCGTGCCGTCCCAGGTCGACGCCGTGCCGACGATCGACTCGATCCGCGACGGAACGACGATCCCGATCAGGTTGCCCGCCTCCCGCACCGAGGAGCGTCTGTCCCATCCGGACGGATCGTTCGCCGGGCGGATCGTGCGGACCCGCTCGGCACTGACCGCCTCGGCCGGGCTCACCGCGCGGGAGATCCCCGGCCCGTACGCGACGCTCCGGCTCACGCTGGAGATCCACAACGCCTCCGCCGTGACGCCAGGAGACACCCGCGACGAGGCGCTGCGCACCGCCATGATCGGCACCCACACGCTGATGGCCGTCACGCCCGGGTCGTTCGTGTCGCCGACCGACCCGCCGGAGTGGGCGCGCGAACTGGTCGCCGGATGCGCTTCCGAGAACGTCTGGCCGTCGCTGGCCGGACCAGAGGACCGTTCCGACCTGCTGCTCTGCACCCCGATCATCCTCGGTGACCACGCCCGGATCGCCCCGGAGAGCGGGATCGACCTGTTCGACGGCACCGAGAACGACGAGATCCTCACCCTGCGCACGATGGTGCTGACGGAGGCGGAGAAGGCCGAGGCCCGCGCGACCGACCCGCGCGCCGCCGAGATCATCGATGCCGTCGACGCACTGCCGCCGGAGATGCTGGACCGCCTGCACGGGGCGATCCGGTCCCTGCGCGGCCCGACCGGACGGGCGGACGACGGCGTCCCGACGTTCACGACGCCGGGCAACCCGCCGGCCGAACTGGACGAGGGTGCCGTTCGTGCAATGACACGTGACGAACGTGGCGTTCGTTCGCCTGTGGCGCCGCTCGGGGCGGACTCACCGGAGGCCGCGCCCCCGGAGTCGACGCCGTGGTGGGACCCGGGTGCGGACTCCGATGTGGACCCGGAGACCGACTCGGTGCTGGTCGGGGACCGATCCGTGGCCCGCGGGAGCGCCGTCGTGCTGCGCCCGGGCCGGGGAACCGACGCCCAGGACCGCTTCCTGACCGGCATGCGGGCCACCGTCCAGGCCGTCGTGCACGACGTCGACGGCGGCGTGCACGTCGCCGTATCGGTCGACGACGACCCGGCCGCGGAGATGCAGCTGGCGCACGGTCGCTTCCGCTACTTCCGCCCGGACGAGCTGGAGCCGGCATGAGCGAGCTCGTGAGCGAATCGTCGGCGGCGCCCAGGGTGCTCGTGGCCGGGATCGGGAACGTGTTCCTCGGCGACGACGGCTTCGGCGTCGAGGTCGCGCAGCGCCTGCTGGCCCGGGGCGGGTTGCCGGACGGCGTCGAGGTCGCCGACGTGGGGATCCGCGGCGTGCACCTCGCCTACCAGCTCCTCGACGGCTGGGACGGGCTGCTGCTGGTCGACGCGATGCACCGGGACGGGCCGCCCGGAACGCTCTACCGCCTCGAGCACACCTACGACGGGCCGCCCCGGCGGGCCGGGATCCAGGTCGACGGCCACGACATGAGCCCGGACGTCGTCCTCGGGCTGCTGCGCGAGCTGGCTGTCGCGACCGATGTGGACCGACCTGTCGGGCGGGTGCTGGTGGTCGGCTGCGAACCCGCGACCACCGCTGAGGGCATCGGTCTCTCCCCACCGGTGGCCGCCGCCGTCGAACCCGCACTGGACGTCGTCGACGAACTCCTGGACCTGGTGCTCGAGACGAAGGAGGGAGCTCACCCGTGAAGTTCGTGAAGCTGCTGTTCCTGGCCGTTCTGGCCGGGGTCGCCGCGACGGTGATCGCGTCGGCGGACGAGATCGAGCGGTACCGCAAGATCAGCGCGATGTGAGGGGGACCGACATGTGCCTCGGGATACCCGGCGAGGTGGTCGAGCTGATGCCCGGCCACGAGGACCTGGCGATGGTCAGCGTCGAGGGCGTGCAGCGGGCCGTCAACATCGGGCTGCTGCGCGAGGACGGAGGCGATCTCGACCTGCGGCCGGGCGACTGGATCCTGATCCACGTCGGGTTCGCGCTGTCCAAGATCGACGAGGCCGAGGCGAAGGCGTCGCTGGAGTGGCTCACCGGCGTCGGCGACGCCTACACCGACGAGCTCGACGCGTTGCGCGCGTCCGACATCACGTAAGGGATGAGCTGCAGTGCGGTTTGTTGACGAGTTCCGCGACGCCGGGACCGCCCGTGCGCTGGCCGGCGAGATCGCCGCGCTGTGCGAGCCCGGGCGGCACTACAAGTTCATGGAGGTGTGCGGCGGGCACACGCACACGATCTACAAGCACGGCCTGGAGGACTACCTCCCGGAGACCGTCTCGCTCGTGCACGGTCCCGGCTGCCCGGTCTGCGTGATCCCGATGGGCCGGGTCGACGACGCGATCGCGCTCGCCGAGCACGACGACGTGATCATGACGTCGTTCGGCGACATGATGCGGGTGCCCGGCGGGCGCGGGTCGTTCTTCGATTCGAAGGCCGCCGGGGCGGACATCCGGATGGTGTACTCGCCGCTGGACGCGTTGAAGATCGCTCGGAAGAACCCGGACAAGCGCGTCGTGTTCATGGCGATCGGGTTCGAGACGACGGCGCCGTCCACGGCGATGACCGTGCTGCGCGCGCAGGCCGAGAAGCTCGACAACTTCGCGATCTTCTGCAACCACGTCACGATCCTGCCCGCGATCAAGGCCATCCTGGACTCACCGGACCTGCGTCTCGACGGGTTCATCGGGCCGGGTCACGTCTCCACCGTGATCGGCTGCAGGCCCTACGAGTGGATCTCCCGCGACCACGGGAAGCCGCTGGTCACGGCCGGGTTCGAGCCGCTGGACATCCTGCAGTCGGTCTACCAGCTGCTGCTCCAGTGCAAGGAGGGGCGCTGCGAGGTCGAGAACCAGTACGCGCGGGTCGTGCCGTGGGAGGGCAATCCGACCGCGCTCGGCGTGATCGGACGCGTGATGGAGCTGCGGCCGCACTTCGAGTGGCGCGGGCTCGGGTTCATCCCGCACTCCGCGCTGCAGGTGCGCTCCGAGTTCGCCGCGTTCGACGCGGAACGGATCTTCGACGTGCCGGGCGTGCGTGTCGCGGACCCGAAGGCCTGCCAGTGCGGCGAGGTGCTCAAGGGCGTGCTGCGCCCCTGGGAGTGCAAGGTGTTCGGCACCGCGTGCACGCCGGAGACGCCGATCGGCACGTGCATGGTGTCCTCCGAGGGCGCGTGCGCGGCGTACTACAACTTCGGGCGGTTCAGCCGGGAGCGCCTCGACGCGGCGGTGCGGTCGTGACCTCGCAGGACCTCGGGGCGTCCATCCCGACCCGCGCCGACTGGGCGGAGCAGGCGGTCGCCTCGGAGGGGCCGCTGCCGGGCACCGACCACCCCACGCGCGAGCAACAGGTGCTGGACCGGATCGCGAAGGCCCGCGCCCGCCGTCCGAAGCTGCGCGAGGAGCGGATCACGCTCTCGCACGGCGCGGGCGGCAAGGCGACCCAGACGCTGGTCGAGGCGCTGTTCCTGGAGGCGTTCCGCAACCCGGTGCTCGAGCAGCTGGAGGACGGCGCGTCCGTGCCAGGGGCGGCGCGACTGGCGTTCACGACGGACTCGCACGTCGTCTCGCCGCTGTTCTTCCCCGGCGGCGACATCGGGTCGCTCGCCGTGCACGGCACGGTGAACGACCTCGCGATGACCGGAGCCCGGCCGCTGTACCTGTCCGCGGGCTTCGTGCTGGAGGAGGGCTTCCCGATCGTCGACCTGCGCCGGATCGTCGACTCGATGGCCGCGGCCGCCGCGGAGGCGGGCGTGCAGATCGTCACCGGTGACACGAAGGTCGTCGAACGTGGCAAGGCCGACGGCTGCTACATCACGACGGCCGGTGTCGGCGCCCTGGAACGCGACCTCGTGCTGTCCGCGGCGGGCGCGCGGCCCGGCGACCGGGTGCTGGTGTCCGGACCGATCGGCGACCACGGCATCACCGTGATGCTGGCGCGCGGCGAGCTGGACATCGTCGCCGACGTCGCGTCGGACACGGCGTCCCTGCACGGGATCACGGCCGACCTGCTGGACGCGGCCGGCGCCGGTGTGCGCTGCCTGCGGGACGCCACCCGCGGCGGCGTCGCGACGATCTGCAACGAGGTCGCGACGGCGTCCGGCGTCGCCGTCGTGCTCGACGAGAAGGCGGTCCCGGTGCGGCCGGTCGTGAACGGGGCGTCCGAACTGCTGGGGATCGATCCGCTGTACGTCGCGTGCGAGGGCCGGCTCGTCGCCGTCGTCGCACCGGAAGCGGCCGACGCCGCACTCGCCGCACTGACCGCGCACCCGCTCGGCGAGGGTGCGGCGATCATCGGCACGGTCGCCGACGACCCGCCGGGGCTGGTGCTGCTCAAGACCTCGTTCGGCGGGACGCGGATCGTGGACCTGCTCGTCGGCGACCCGCTGCCCCGGATCTGCTGATGCACGAGTTGTCGATCACGCAGGAGGTCGTGGACCAGATCGTCGCGAAGCTCGGGGACGTGCGGGTCCGACGGGTGCGGCTCGAGGTCGGGCGGCTGTCCGGGATCGTGCCGGACGCGATGGCGTTCTGCTTCGAGCTGGTCACGGCCGGGACCGGGCTGGAGGGCGCCGCGCTGGAGTTCGACCGGCCGTCCGGCTCCGCCCGGTGCCGCACGTGCGGTGCGCAGTTCCGCTGCTCGGAGCCGCTCCCGTTGTGCGACTGCGGAAGTGCCGACGTCGAGGTGACCGGCGGGACGAGCCTGCGGATCAGGGAAGTGGAGGTCGAGCCGGCATGTGCGCCACCTGCGGATGCTCCGACGACGCCGGCGTGAGGGTGACCGCCCCGCACTCGCACGCCGCGGACCACGGGCACGGACACGGGCATGGGCACGCCGTCGACCGGGACACTCGCACGGTCCCGCTCGAGGTGGACCTGCTCGCCAAGAACGACCGGCTCGCCGGCCGCAACCGGCGATGGCTGGCCGAGCGCGGGGTCGTCGCGCTCAACCTGATGAGCTCCCCGGGTTCCGGGAAGACGACGCTGCTGGAGCGCACGATCACCGACCTCGGCGCCGAGCTGCCCTGCGCGGTCCTGGAGGGCGACCAGGAGACGCTGCTCGACGCGGACCGGATCGCCGCCACCGGCGCCCGCGTGCTGCAGATCAACACCGGGGCCGGTTGCCATCTGGACGCGGACATGGTCGCCGAGGGGGTGCGCACGCTCGATCTCGAACAGGGCTCCCTGCTGTTCGTGGAGAACGTCGGCAATCTCGTCTGCCCCGCCCTGTTCGACCTGGGTGAGTCCGCGCGGGTGGTGATCGTCTCGGTGACGGAGGGGGCGGACAAGCCGCTGAAGTACCCGCACATGTTCCGGACCGCGGACCTGGTGCTGGTCAACAAGATCGACCTGCTGCCGTACGTGGACTTCGACGTCGATCGGTGTGCCGGGTACATCCGTCGCGCCCGC
Organism: Pseudonocardia endophytica; assembly: GCF_004339565.1. GTDB lineage: Bacteria > Actinomycetota > Actinomycetes > Mycobacteriales > Pseudonocardiaceae > Pseudonocardia > Pseudonocardia endophytica. Next base: position 2,695,297 of record NZ_SMFZ01000002.1, on the reverse strand, counting down.
CCGGACGCCGAGATCCTGCTCGTGTCCGCCACCGGCGGCGACGGCCTCGACGACTGGTACTCCTGGCTGCGTCGATCCCGCTGACATGGCGCTGAGGGCTGTCCCGACCATGATCGAACAGCCCTCAGTGCCATCTCACCCGGATTCGCGGTAGCGAACCCCGCCCCCGGATCCGGTCCCGGTGTGCTCGTCGCCGGGCGAGCCTCCGTGCATGACGGTGCCCGGTTGGCCCGACGTGTTCCGCGGTTCGGACGCCATCGCCGCCGGCCTGGTCACGCGGGGTGTGCTGCGCGGTCCCCGGTTCCGATGCCTCCTGCCGGACACCTACGCCTCGGCGGGGCCGGAGCCGAACCTGCTGCTCCTCTCGCACGCCGCGTTCCGCTGGTCACGCGGTCGCGGTGTGCTGTCCGGCTACTCGGCGGCGGAGCTGCTCGACGCGTCGTGCGCGCCGCACGGGGCTCCGGCCGAGCTCACCGTGGGTCAGGACGTCCTGCGTTCCCGCGACGACGTCGTCGTGCGGCACGGGGAGCTGCACCCCGGCGAGGTCACGACGGTCGACGGCCTGCGCGTCACCACGGCGCTCCGCACGGCGTTCGACCTGGGACGGCGGCTCGACCTGGTCGAGTCCGTGGTGGCCGTCGACACGCTCGCCCGGGTCCACCGGTTCTCGCCGGACCTGCTGCTGCACTTCGCCATCCGCTACCCGCACACCCGTGGCGTCGACCGGTTGCTGGACACTCTGTACCTGTCCGACCGCCGTTCCGGGTCCCCTCCCGAGACCCGACTGCGGCTGGTTCTCGTCCAGGCCGGACTCCCACGGCCCGTCGTCCAGCACCCGGTCCTCGACGACGACCGCCGGCGCGCCGTCTGGCTCGACCTCGCCTACCCGCGGCACATGCTCGGCGTCGAGTACGACGGCCGCGACCACCTCGACCCGGACCAGGTGCTCAGGGACATCGAACGGCACACCCGGCTCGCCGCCGCCGGATGGCGCGTCCTGCGCTACACGGCCCGCGACATCCGCAGGGACCCGGACCGCATCGTCCGCGAGGTCGCGTCGGCCCTCGGGTGATCGACTCCGGCTGACATGGCGCTCAGGGCTGTCCCGGCCATGATCGAACAGCCGTCAGCGCCATGTCAGCCGGACTCTCCGAACAGGTCCGGCGTCGTCGGGGGCACGTCGTCGAGGAACGCGGTGATCATCGGCACGAGCACCGCCGACTCCCCCGAGATCCCGATGTGCGACGTCGCCGGGAGGATCACCAGGCGCGCCTTCGGCGAGGTCTGCATGATCCCGGTCTCCGCCGCCTGCTGGTCACCGCCGCCGAGCAGCAGGAACATCTCCACCGCGTGCTCCGGCCGCACCCCGTCCGCGTCGCCGACGATCACCATGGCCTTCGCCGTGATCGACCGCATCTCCTCGTCGCTGATCTCCTGGTCCTCGTTGTTCAGGACCTTCATCTTCTCGAGGTAGGCGTCGAACGCGGCCGGGTCGGGCGTGTGTTCCAGGAACGCCGTCTCGACGGGCGTGCCGGCGAACGGCGAGGTGTCGAGGCCCGCGATGCTCGTCAGCACCACCGGGTACCACCCGTCCCTGCGGAACGTCGCGGACAGCGAGACCAGCTTCCCGACCAGCGTCGGGTGCCGGAGCGCGAGCTGGAGCGCGACCCCGCCGCCCTGCGAGTAGCCCATGACGTCCGCCCGCTCCACGTCCAACGCACGCAGGAGCGCCGCGGCGTCGTCGGCGAACTGCTCGTAGGACATCGCGCGGGGCGTGTCCGGGGTGCGGCCGTGGCCCTGCTGGTCGACGACGATCACGGGGCGGTCGGCCGCGAACGCGGACGCCCACACGGCCATCGAGCCGGTGGCCATGAACGCGCCGGGGATCAGCAGCAACGGCGGCGAGGAACCGAGCTCGCCGTACACCTCGTAGTGGAGGTCCAGGCCGTTGATCGGCAGGTGGCCGATGCGCGAGGGGGTCACGATGTCTCCCGGGTTCGACGGACGTGCTCCCCGTTCCGACCGGCGACGACAGCCGAACTCATCGGCGGTGGCGGAGGTCGTCACGGAGGCCCGGGTCTGCCGGGGATGCGATGGAGGGCGGAGCCGGTCCACTCACGGTGATCCGGAGAACGCGTGCGCCCGGACACTCGCCTTCGCCGGATCAGCGCGCGGACGCCGGATCAGCGTGAGCCGGCGATCACGCGTCCGCCCGGGTGCGCGTCCGGATCCTCCCGTGCGGCGGCCACCGCCACCTGCCCCAGGGAGATGCCGCCGTCGTTGCACGGGACCTGCGAGTGGACGAGGACGCGCAGGCCCTCCGCCTCCAGGCCGGAGCGGACGGCCTCCAGCAGGACCAGGTTCGCGAAGACCCCGCCGGACAGCGCCACCGTGTCGCGGCCGCGCGCACGGGCGGCGGCGGTCGCCGCGTCGACGAGCATCGCGGCCAGCCCGATGTGGAACCGTGCGGCGACGACCGGGACCCCGACGCCTGCCCGCAGGTCGCACAACACGGCACGCACGAGCTCGCTCGCGGGCAGCGCGACGGGAGCCGATCCGGCGCGGTCCGCCGGGCGGCCCGGGTCGCGTGCAGGTGGCGCGACCGCGACGGGGACCGGGTAGCCGTCACGCACACGGGGGGCGACGAGCCGCTCCAGCTCGATCGCCGCCTGTCCCTCGTAGGTGATCCGGTCCCGCACGCCGCAGAGCGCGGCGACGGCGTCGAACAGGCGGCCGGCGCTCGTCGTGACCGGCTGCGGAAGGCGTCCGGACGCGTGCGCGTCGAGCAGCGCACCGATCGTCGCCCACTCCGGTGGCATCGGTTCGCCGAGAGTCCACAGCCAGGCGGCGGCGGTGCGCCACGGCTCGCGGATCGCGGTGGCGCCGCCCGGGAGTGGGACCGGCTCGAGGTGCGCGACCCGGTCGAATGCGGCCAGGGACACGTCGAAGATCTCGCCGCCCCAGAGCGTGCCGTCGGTGCCGAACCCGGTGCCGTCGCACGCGATCCCGATCGCGTGCCCGGTCTCGCCGTGCTCGGCCAGGCAGCCGGCCAGGTGGGCGTGGTGATGCTGCACGCCAACACATTCCACATCGGACAGGTCGAGGGCCCACTTCGTGGACAGGTACTCCGGGTGCACGTCGTGCGCGACGACCTCGGGCACGACGTCGAGCAGCCGGGACAGGTGCGCGACGCCGTCGGTGAACGCCCGCAGGGTCTCGGCGTTGGCGAGGTCGCCGATGTGGTGGGAGACGAACGCCTGGTCGCCGCGAAGCAGGCAGAACGTGTTCTTGAGCTCCGCACCGACGCCGAGCACCGGGCGCGGCGTGGCGAGGGGCACCGGGATCGGCGACGGGGCGTATCCACGCGAGCGGCGCACCGGGTAGGGCCGCCCGCGGACGACGCGCAGGACCGAGTCGTCAGCGCGAGTCCGAATCGGACGGTCGTGCGTCAGCATGCCGTCGGCGATCGGGGCGAGGCGCTCGGCGGCGTCGTCGTCGCGGTGCGCGATCGGCTCGTCGGAGACGTTACCGCTGGTCAGAACGATCGGTTCACCGACGGCGTCGAGCAGCAGGTGGTGCACCGGCGTGTAGGGCAGCATCAGGCCGAGGTACGGGTCGCCCGGCGCGACCGACTCCGCCACCGGCGCTCCCGCCCGGCGCCGCACCAGCACGATCGGCGCCCGGTGCGACGACAGCAGCGCCGCCTCCTCGTCGTCGACGTGGCAGAGCCCGCGGGCGGTGGCGAGATCCGGCACCGCGACGGCGAACGAACGATCCTCGCGGTGCTTGCGCCCGCGCAGCGTCCGGACCGCGTCCTCGTCGCCGGCGAGCACGGCCAGGTGGTACCCGCCGAGCCCCTTCACGGCGAGCACCGCACCCGCCCGCAGCACGTCCCCGGCCGCATCGACCGCCGCAGCATCGACCGCTGCGACCCCCGCGACCCCCGCCACCGCCGCCACCTCCGAACGAACGGCACCTTCGGGCAGTGACATTGCTCGAAGGTGCCGTTCGTTCGGCACGGTGGGGTGGAACGCCGGCTCGGGCGGAGCGGGACGGTGGAGCGGCTCGTAGCGCAGGGTGGGCCCGCAGGACGGGCAGCACACCGGCTGGGCGTGGAAGCGCCGGTCACCGGGATCCTCGTACTCCGCCGCGCAGGCCCGGCACATCTCGAACGCGGCCATGGTCGTCGCCACCCGGTCGTAGGGCACGCCGGTGACGATCGTGAGGCGGGGCCCGCAGTTCGTGCAGTTGACGAACGGGTGCCGGTGGCGGCGGTCGGTGGGGTCGCGCAGTTCGGCCAGACAGTCGTCGCAGGTGGCGGTGTCCGGCGGGATGGTCGTGGCGGCCGTCCGGTCGTGCCCGGTGCTGGCGACGATCACGAATCCCCGCTCGCCGCGCACCGGCAGCGGCGCGCACTCGACACCGGTGACGACGGCGAGCGGCGGCCCCTCGCGCACCGCCGCGACCAGCACCTCCAGATCCGATTCCGGGCCCTCGACCTCGAGCAGGACGCCGCGCTCGTCGTTGCCGACGTGCCCGGCCAGCCCCAACCGGGTCGCGACCCCGTGGACGAACGGCCGGAAGCCGACGCCCTGGACGGTGCCACCGACCCGGACGGCCAGCCTCCTCACGGCGCGAGCGCGCGCTGCACCAGCTCCCAGAGCACCTGGTAGACGGTGGTCTGCGCTTCCTGGATGCGGTGCACGGACTGCGACGGCACGACGAGCAGGTGCGCGATCCGCCCCTGCCGGTGCGCCTCGGCGAGCGCCCCGCCGTCGGACCCGGCCACCGCGACCGTCAGCATCCCCCGCTCGTGCGCGGCGTCCATCCCGCGGCGCACGTTCTCCGAGCCGCCGCTGGTGGACAGCCCGAACGCGACGTCCTCGGGGCGCCCGACGGCGCGCAGGGGCCGGGCGAACACGACGTCGAACGAGACGTCGTTGGCCAGCGCCGTCAGCGACGCGACGTCGGCGGGCAGGGACAGCGCCGGCAGCGCGCGGTGGCCCAGACCGGGCGCGGCGTACAGCGAGGCGACGGCGAGCGCGTCGGTCGACGAGCCGCCGTTGCCGAACGCGTACAGCCGCCCGCGGCGGGCGAACCGGTCGGCCATCGCCGTCGCACACGCGGCCAGCGCGGTCGCCTCCCGATCCGCGACGGCCGCACGCAGCCGGCCGATCTCCGCGATCTTGTCCCGGGTGGAGCGGGCGACGGCGGCGTCGAGATCGGCCTGCGGCTCCGGTGCGGCCCGCAGGAACGGGTACAGCCCGTCGGTCGTCACGGAGCGGCCTCCCGACGCACGGTGGCGATCGCCTCGCCCGCGTGCACCAGCACGACGTCACCGACCCCGGCTTCGACGAGCGCGACGCTGACCTCCTCGCGCGTCCCCGCGTCCGTGTCGACCAGCGCGAGCCCGTCGGGCAGCAGCGCGGCGACGACGACCTCGACGGCCGCGTCGGAACAGGTGATGCAGACGTCGCCCTCGCACGAGTCGGTCACGGCACACCTCCGGCCAGGTAGACGTGCACCAGCTCCCAGAGCACGTGGTAGGTGGTCACGTGCGCCTCGCGGACGACTCGCGGGTCGTCCGACGGCACGACGAGCACGTGGTCGGCCCGCGCAGGTGACGGCCCGGTCAGCGCGATCGTCAGCATGTCGTCGGCGGCGGCGAGCGCTCCGGTGAGATCGGGATCGACGCCGTCGGGGGCGAACACGAGCAGCACGTCGCCGGGCTCGCCGAACAGCGCGACCGAGTCCGCGGATCCGCCGTCCGGCAGCTCCAGTGCCGGCAGCGCCCTGGTCCCGACGATCACCGGGTGCACGAACTCGACGACGACGTGTGCGGCATCGGCGGCCGAGAGCCCCCGTCCGGCCGCGAGCAGACGACCACCGTCGCGGAAACGCCCCGCCATGGCGCGGCATGCGGCCGCGAGACGGTCCGCGTCAGTGGCCAGCGCCGCGACGGGGTCGCGGCGTCGCGCGAACGCCGCCGTCACGTCCGGCGCCTCGATCGTCGACATGGGTCATCACCCCCCGTGGTCGATGGCCGGGCAGCCGTTCGTAGCGGTCCATGAACACGTGCAGGGTCATGTGCACGTTGGCCAGCTCCACCGCCTGCGCGTCGAGGGCCGCACGGCCCTCCGGGGTGATGCGGTAGGTGCGCCGCGCCGGACCGACATCGGACGCCTGCCATTCGGACAGCACGAGACCGTGGCGTTCCATCCCGCGCAGCGCGCGGTACACGCCGCCGGCGTCGCCCTCGCCGTCGTGCAACGGGCGGAGTCGGGCGACCAGCCCGTAGCCGTGGTCGTCCTGCTCGCGCAGCAGCAGCAGAAGGCACGGCTGCAGGAAGTTCCGAGGTTCGAGTTCCGACATCGCGAACGGGGCCCCCTGAGGTGGTGGGTGGGGCCTGACCTGCCCGACTCTCCCACTTTGTGATCGACGCCACAACCACGTGGAGCGATTCCGGCGGATTTCACGAATACGAGGATCGATCGATTCGCCGGGGCTCGGGGCGTGGCGCAGAACGCGCCGCAGTCGATCGGCTCCGCCGTCGTCGCCCGAGGCCGGACGGCCGGGCCGCAGCCGCCGGGTCGCGCTGGAGAGGAGGGGCGCGACCCGGCGAGCGGCCCGCCGGAGCGGGAGTGCGACGACCGGGGACTCCCACAGCCGCCGGTCGCGACACCCGAGCCGGACCGGCCCGTCACGAGCCGGTCCTGCGGCGCAACGACGACACCGCCGAGGCTGGTCGTTGCGCGCGCAGCGACCGTACCGCCCACTACCGCTGCACCGTCCGGCCCAGTAGCGAACTCGATATACAGGTGACGCACAGCCGACATCGGGCTGAACGCCGGCTCACCCGAGCGGTTGCGCCCCGACGACGGACAGCAGCTCGAGCTTCTCGTGGCTCTCGCTCCCCGGACGGGCGGTGTAGACGAGCAGCGAGTGCGACTGGTGCGGGTCGAGCAGCGTCTGGCAGTGCAGTTCCAGAGCGCCGAGCTCCGGGTGCACGAAGTGCTTGACCTCGCGCGGCCGGATGCCGACCTCGTGCTCGTCCCAGACCGCGCGGAACTCCTCGTTGCCGGCGAGCAGGAGGTCGGCGAGGTGGGCCGCCCGGGAGCCGGACCCGCGCAGCGTCGCGATCTCGCGCAGGCCGGACGCGAACATCCGGGACAGGAACGGGTGCTCCTCCGGCGCGTACAGCGCCCGCGTCACCGGGTCGGTGAACCACCGGTACCCGATGCTGCGCGACGGTCCGGTGTGGACGGTCATGTCACCGGTGAGCGCCACACCGAGCGGAGTCTGCCGCAGCGTCTCGCCGAGCTCGGTGACGATCTCCGCCGGGGTGTCGCCGAGGCGGTCGAACACCCGCAGCATGCCGGGGCTGATGTGCTCGCCGACCGGCCCGCGGACCGGCGGACGGTGCCCGGCGAGCCGGAACAGGTGGTCGCGCTCGTCGAGCGAGAGATGCAGGCCCTGAGCGATCGACGCGATCATCGACTCCGACGGGTGCGGCCCGCGTTCGCGTTCGAGGCGGGCGTAGTAGTCGGTCGACATGTGGCAGAGGGCGGCGACCTCCTCCCGTCGCAGGCCGCCGGTCCGCCTGCGTGGTCCGCGCGTCAGGCCGACGTCCTCCGGCTGCAGCGACGCGCGGCGGCGGCGCAGGAACTCCGCCAGCCCGGTCCGATCGATCACGGTGTGCCCTCCCTCTGTACTGCACCCGTTCGTACCGCTTGCGCCCCGGCGTATCCACGGCCCGTCGATCCCCCGCCTGCGCGCCTGCGGTGGACGCGCCGGCCACGGATCGGCGGGCCGTGGATACCGTCCGCGCGATCGCCGAGTCTCGGGTGGACACCCACGAGAGGACCCGACCGATGCCCCGTCGTCGACCCGACATCACCGTCCCCGACCTCACCGGCCGCCGCGCCGTCGTCACCGGAGCCAGCGACGGGGTCGGTCTCGGCCTGGCCCGCCGGCTCGCCGCCGCGGGCGCCGAGGTCGTGATGCCCGTCCGCAACCCGGCCAAGGGCGATGCGGCCGTCGCCGCGATCCGCGACCGGGTCCCCGGCGCGGACGTGTCCCTGCGCGAGCTCGACCTGTCCTCGCTCGCGTCGGTGGCCGCGCTCGGCGCGACCCTGCGCGGCGAGGACCGTCCGATCCACATCCTGATCAACAACGCCGGCGTGATGACCCCGCCCGACCGGCAGACGACCGTCGACGGCGTCGAGCTCCAGTTCGGCACGAACCACCTCGGCCACGTCGCGCTCGTCGCCCACCTGCTGCCACTGCTGCGGGCCGGACGCGCCCGCGTGACGTCGCAGGTCAGCGTCGCGGCGAGCCGGGGCTCGGTGAACTGGGCGGACCTGAACTGGGAGCGTTCCTACGACGGCATGCGCGCCTACCGGCAGTCCAAGATCGCGTTCGGGCTGTTCGGCCTCGAGCTCGACCGCCGCAGCCGGGCCGACGGATGGGGCATCACCAGCAACCTCTCGCACCCCGGCGTCGTCCCGACGAACCTGCTCGCCGCCCGGCCGGAGGTCGGCAGGTCCCGCGACACCGTCGGCCGCCGGGTCATCGGCGCGCTGTCGTCGCGCGGCATCCTGTTCGGCACCGTCGAGACCGCGTTGCTCACCGCCCTGTACGCGGCGACGTCACCGGACGTCGGCGGCGGCGTGCTCGTCGGACCGAGCGGGCCCGGGAACGTCGGCGGACCGCCCGGGCTGCAGAAGCTCTACCCACCGCTGCGCAGCGCCGACGACGCGCGCCGCGTCTGGGATCGTTCGGCCGAGCTCGCGGCGGTGGAGTTCGACCCGTCCGGAACATCCTGATACGCCCGATCCGGGGGCGTGCTTGACCCTGCCGTAGCGGCATGGTGTCCACTTCTCCTCGTCGAGGTGGCGTGACCGCACGTCACCGGAACCTGGGGAGAACGGATGTCGGGGGACGGGACGCAGCCGGAGACGGTGGACGCCGCGCAGACCACGGGCACGGATCCGGCGGACGGTGGTGCGGCGGCCGCCGGCAAACCGAAGCGGTTCCGCTGGCGGAGCAAGGACTACTCCCCCGAGGAGATCGCCGAGGCGAAGAAGGCCTGGCGCGACGCGATGCCGTGGGACCACCCGATGTCGCGCGGCGACAAGATCCTGGTGTTCTCCACGCTGGCCGTCCTGCTGCTGATGGCGGCGACCATGCCGTTCCGGCCGTTCCTGCTGGCGTCGCACCCGGTCGCGCTCAGCGCCGTCACCGGGAGCCTGTCCGCGATCGGTGCGGGCGCCGCGTTCGCCCGGATCGGCCAGGGCGACCTGTGGCTCGTGATCGCCGCGGGCGTGTTCGGCATGGTCAAGTTCGACTGGCTGTTCTGGCTCGCCGGACGGCGGTGGGGGGCGAAGATCATCGAGCTGTGGGCTCCCGGAGAGCTCGCGAAGCGGTTCGTCGCCCGGATCCGGTCCTGGCCGCGCTGGGCGATGCCGCTCGTCGTGGCGGCCGCGGCACTGCCCGGTGTCCCCGCTCCCGCCGTGTTCGCCGTCGCGGGGCTCGGAGGCATGCGTCTGATCCCGTTCCTGGTCTTCGACGCGATCGGGGCCGCTGCCATCGCCGGGCTCGTCGCGGGTCTCGGGTTCGGCGTCGGCCAGCACGGGGTCGACGTCGTCCTGATGATCGACAAGTACGCCCTCTGGATCACTCTGGCGCTGGTCGCGGTCGTGACGATCAAGGCCACCCGTCGCAGCTACCGGGAGGACAAGGCCAAGAAGGCGGGGCAGGCCGCCGCGGACCGCGTCCAGCCGGGCGAGCCCGGCTGAACCGTCCCGTCGGAGACGGTCGAGGCGCCGGGTCAGGATCCGCGCCGCGGTCGGTCACGTCCTCGCCCGCCAGCGGGTTACGGTCCGCGCCTGCGCGTCGCCGTCGAGCGCCCGCCCTGCCGGTCGTCCGTTCACGAGCTTGACAACCGCGACGGTTCAGAATGCAATATATTACATGCCCATCCCGGAGGGTGCCGGACCGCTGGAGCGGTCGCTGCTGCGCGACGACGTCTACCTGCGGTTGCGCGATGCCATCGTCGACGGCTCGCTCGCACCCGGCGAGCAGCTGCGCGACGGCGAGCTCGCGCAGTGGCTCGGGGTCTCCCGCACCCCGGTGCGCGAGGCGCTGCTACGGCTCGGGCAGGCGGGACTGGTCGTCGCGGCACCCGGGCGGTCCACGACGGTCAGCTCGCTCGACGCGCGCGCCGCACACGACGCGCAGGCGGTCGTCGCGGCGATGCACGAGCTCGCCGTCGCGACGGCCGTCCCGCTGCTGACCGCCGACGACCTCGCGTCCATGCGCGCGGCCAACGAGCGGTTCCGGACCGCCGTCGCCACGGGCGACGTGGACGCCGCGCTGGCGGCCGACGACGCGTTCCACGCCGTCCCGGTCCGGGCAGGCGGCAACGCGGCGATCGTGTCCGTGCTCGACCAGTTCACCCCGCTCGTGCGCCGCCTCGAGCGGGTCCGGTTCGCCACCCTCGCCGGACGCGCCTCGGTCGCCCGGCACGCCCGGCTCGTCGACCTGTGCGAACGCGGGGACGCGGCCGAGGCCGCCATCGTGTCCCGCGAGACCTGGGCGACCCTCGACCCCCACGGAGAGTCCCGATGAAGCAGTTCCCCCGGCACCCGCTGACGTTCGGCCCGAGCCCGGTCCACCCGCTCGAGCGGCTGTCCGACCACCTCGGAGGCGCCCGCGTCTGGGCCAAGCGCGAGGACGTCAACAGCGGCCTGGCGTTCGGCGGCAACAAGACCCGCAAGCTGGAGTACATCGTCCCCGACGTGCTGGCCAGCGGCGCGGACACGCTCGTCTCGATCGGCGGCGTGCAGAGCAACCACACCCGCCAGGTCGCCGCCGTCGCCGCGCGCCTCGGCCTGAAGTGCCGGCTGGTGCAGGAACACTGGGTCGACCGGGACTACCCGGAGAACGACAAGGTCGGCAACATCCTGCTGAGCCGGATCATGGGCGCCGACGTGCGCCTGGACCCGTCCGGCTTCGACATCGGCATCCGGCGGTCGTGGGAGGACGCGCTCGCCGACGTCGAAGCGGCGGGCGGGAAGCCGTACGCGATCCCGGCCGGGGCGTCCGAGCACCCGCTCGGCGGGCTCGGCTTCGCCAACTGGGCGTTCGAGGTCGCCGAGCAGGAGAGGCAGCTGGGCGTCTTCTTCGACACGGTCGTCGTCTGCACGGTCACCGGCTCGACGCACGCCGGCATGATCGCCGGCTTCGCCGCGCTCCAGGAGAGCGGCGACGGCCGCCCGCGGCGGGTGCTCGGCATCGACGCGTCGGCGACCCCGGACAGGACCCGCGCGCAGGTCGAGCGGATCGCGACGAACACCGCGACACAGATCGAGCTCGGCCGCGACCTGCGACCGGACGAGATCACCCTCCTCGAGGGATGGGCCGGCGACCTCTACGGCATCCCGGTCGAGTCCACGGTGGACGCGATCCGGCTGTCCGGCAGGCTCGAAGGGATGATCATCGACCCGGTGTACGAGGGGAAGTCGATGGCCGGGCTGGTCGACCTCGTGACGTCCGGCGAGATCGGAGCGGACTCGACCGTCCTCTATGCACACCTGGGCGGCCAGCCCGCGCTGAACGCCTACCCGGACGTGTTCGCCTGAACCCGCCCGCCAGCGGTGGACCCGCAGCACCGGAGATCGCCAGAGTGGGCACCGCGCTCGGACCCGTCGTCGTGCGGGTACGTGAGCAGTTCGACGCCTCCGACGACCCCACGGAGAGGGCCGTCGCGTACGGGATCGCGCGATGAGCGCCGTCGAGCCAGCCGTCCCGGCGCACCATGATCAGCGACTCGGGCGGATCACGGCCACCCACGGCCGCCGTCCTCCGGAGCCACCGATCATGGCCACCGGGCCCGACGCCGCACCCGGCGTCGAGCACCGCCCGCGGTGACAGCAACCGGCGGCCGTTTCTCGCCGTCGGCGATCCGTGGTGCCCCCTCGGCCGCTGATCGACGATCGAGGTCGGCGCGGGAGAACCGCCTCCCGGGTCATCGCACTCGTTCGCGACCGAGGAGCCGAATCACCCATGAAGACCACTCACGCGGCGGCCGCCACAGTGGTGTCCGCCGCAGCCGTCGTCGTCCTGTCCGCATGCGGCACCGGATGCCCTGCCGACTGTCCCGCCGCAGAGGGGATCTCGCCCGCACCGGCGTACGCGGCGGCGTCGTACGAGGCCGCCGCGGAGCCGCACAACCAGGCGGACGTCACGTTCGCCACGGCCATGGTCCCGCACCATCAGCAGGCAGTGCAGATGGCGCCCCTGGCCACCGACCGGTCGGCCGACGGGCGCGTCCGCTCGCTCGCCGCCGCCATCCAGCGTGCGCAGGAGCCGGAGATCCAGGAGATGAACGCGATGCTCGCGGCGTGGTGCACGACGAGTCCGGGCCGGCCGGCACCGCAGGCCCCCGCGGGCGCCCCGGCCCCCGCACCCCCCGCCGGGACGGCTGGCATCCCCGGGATGGACCACATGTCCGGCAGGATGGACCAGATGTCCGACGGCACGAGCCACGCATCCGACGGGATGGACCACGCGTCGGACGGGATGGATCACGCCTCCGACGGGATGCCCGGCATGATGAGCGCCGGCCAGATGCGTGATCTCGAGCAGTCGAGCGGACCCGCCTTCGACCGGGCGTTCCTGACGATGATGATCGCCCACCACGAGGGCGGCGTCGCGATGGCCCGCACCGAGCTGGCCTCCGGCGCCAACCCGCAGGCGAGGGCACTGGCCCAGTCCATCGTGGACTCCCAGCAGCGCGAGATCGCTCAGATGCGCGGGATGCTCGCCTGAGTCCCGCGCGAGGAGAACGTCAGGGCCGGGGCGCCGCGTCTGCGATGGATCGCAGGAGCGGCGTCCACTGCTGTGCGCCGAACCGCTCCCCGAAACGCACGATAACCAGGTGCTTGTCGGGCACCACGTAGATGAACTGCCCCAGGTTCCCGACGGCCATGTACCGGCCGGGGCGCGCGACGTCGATCCACCAGAAGTACTGGTAGAAGTCCGCCGGGTCGGTCGTCGTGTCGATCTTCGTCGACTCCCGGACCCAGTCCCCGGGGACCACCTGCCTGCCGTTCACCCGGCCGCCGTCCAGGAACAGGCGCCCGAACTTCGCGAAGTCGACCGCGCGCCCGTTGATCCCGCTGGCCATCTTCTCGAAGCCGTCGGCCGTGCTGTCCAGGCTCCAGGACCCGTCCGCCTCCGCGCCCATCGGCTTCCAGATCTCGTCGGACAGCAGCGACGCGACCGGACGGCCCGTGGTCCGCTCGAGGATCAGTCCCATCAGGACGGTGTCGTAGTCGTTGTACTGCCAGTGCTGCCCCGGCGGTGACGCGGCCTGCACCTGGAGCGCCAGCTTCCGCAGCTGCGGCGTGTAGTAGATCTTGGCGTCGTCGCCGAACGGACCGCCCGCACCGTCCTCTCCGGAGAACGCCAGTCCGGAGGACATCGTGAGCAGGTTCCGGATCGTCATGGTGTCCATCCCGCGGCCGGCGAGCTCGGGGACGTAGCGCACCACCGGGTCGTCGACGCTGCGGATGCGACCCTGCTCGACGGCGATGCCGACCAGGGCGGAGATGAACGACTTCGCCATCGAGAACGACGTCTGCGTGGCGTCGTGACCGGACCCGTTGTAGTAGCGCTCGTAGAGCAGCTGGTCGTCGCGGGCGACCAGGAACGCCGTGGTCCCCGAGTTCGCCATGTACTCGTCCAGCGGCTCGGTGACGGCCGCGCCGCCCCGCTGACCGCCCTCGGTCACCCACGGCTCGCGCTCGTCGGCGGGGGGCGGGGCGTCCGGGTGGCCGGTGACGGTCTGCAGCCATGGCGGCGGGGTGGCCGGCGCGGGCCGGAACGGGTTCCCGTCCGGTCCCGTCGGCACCGGCCGGGACGGGAACCGCTGCCAGTCCTGGTAATCCGCGCCGTGCCAGGCGAGCACCCGGGACAGGTAGAACCGGTCGGTCGTCGTCTCCACCGCGACGAACAGGGCGCCGACCACGACCACCAGAACGGCCAGCACGGTCAGGATCCGCCGTGGACGCCGGGTGAGCACGTTCTTCTCCTCGCTGTCGGCGCGGCGCCGTCGCCAGGGCCCGCGATCTTGATTCTGGACCCGTGCACGATCCGCCGTCGCGCCGGGAGGCCGCCCGAACGGTGTCAGAGCGCGAACGAGTGATCGCGACGACGGGAGAACCGCTGCGCCGCGAACGCCCCGACGACGACCGTGATCACGAGCAGCACGACGGCGGGCAGGAGTGCGGCGTGCACGTCGCCGTCGCTCGCGGCGCGCATCAGCGCGATCGCCCAGTAGCCCGGCGAGACGTGTGCCAGCACCTGGGCCCATCCGGGCATCAGCCCCACCGGGAGCAGCGCGCCCCCGAGCGCGCTCAGCAGCAGCGCGCCGATGTCCGCGACGGCCCCCATCTGGGCACGGCTGCGCACCACCGCCGCGACGGCGTAGCCGAGCGAGAGCAGGCAGGCCGTCCACAGCAGCATCGCGCCGAACAGCTGGACCGGGGCGGCGGGCAGCGGCAGACCGATGACCAGATAGCCGAACGCGAACGGGACGACGAGCTGCGCGAGCAGCAGCAGCCCGGCGGGCACGGCCTTGCCCAGCATCATCTCGACGATCGACGCGCGGCTGCCGCGCAGGCGGTCCCACGTGCCCCACTCGCGCTCGACGACGACCAGGTTGCCGACCAGGTGCAGGGACAGCACCGACACCATCACGACGGGGCCGACGACGACCTGCATCAGGCCGTCGTCCAGCGCGTTCACGTAGAGCGGCCGGAGCACGAGCATCAGCACCATCGGCATGACGAGGTAGCTCGCGACCGGGTAGACGTCCCGCAGGACCAGCGCGACGTTGTGCCGGATCAGGACCCGGGACCGGTGCAGGGTGTCGGTGACGTCAGCGCGGTCAACGGACATCGGAACCCACCAGCGAGCGGTAGAGGTCGTCGAGGGACGGGTCGCGGATGTCCACACCGGACAGCGGGCGGTCGGTGTCCCGCAGCAGTTCGACGAGCATCTGCGCCGGTTCCGTGGTGGTCCGGCGGACCTCGTCGCCGTCGAAGCTCACCGTGACCTCGCTGGGCAGGCCGGCGAGCAGCTCGTCGCTGGTGCCACGGGAGATCACCCGGCCGTTGCGCACGACGGCGACGCTGGCGTGCAGGTCGGCGAGCTCCGGCAGGTAGTGCGTCGTGTAGACGACGGCGGCGCCGTCGCCCGCCTGCTGCTTGACGACGTCGAGCAGCGCCTGGCGGGTCTCCGGGTCGGCGCCCGCGGTCGGTTCGTCGAGCAGCAGCAGCCGCGGGCGGTGGACCAGCGCGATCGCCGCCTGCGTGCGGCGCTGCTGGCCGCCGGAGAGCGTGCCGACGTGCCGGTCGAGGCACTCGGTGAGCTGCAGGGCGGTGACCACGTCCTCGGTCGCGGAGCGCAGCGCCGCGCGGCGCAGGCCGGCGACACCGCCGAACAGCCGCAGGTGCTCGCGGACGGTCATCGCCGGGTACAGCGCCAGGTGTTGCGGCGCGATGCCGAGCAGCTCCCCCGCCTTCGCGGGCTTCCGGCCGTCGATCGTCACCGACCCGGCCTCCGGGCGGATCTGGTTGGCGACGATGTCCAGGAACGTCGTCTTCCCGGCGCCGTTGTGCCCCAGCAGGCCGACGATCTCGCCCGCCGACACGTGCAGGCTGAAGCCGTCGAGCGCGGTGACCGGCCCGTAGTTCTTCCTCAGGTCCTTGACGTCGAGCATGTCAGCGGTGCTCCTCACCGGTCAGAGTTCGATGCTCAGGTCGTAGCGTTCGGCCCACTCGTTGCCGGCGAGCACGCTCTCCAGCCCCTCGCGCTGGAGCGGGTCGCCGGACGGCGGCGCCTCGGCCATCGCCCGCATCACGTCGATGTCGAAGACCCGCAGGGCCGGCGCCTGCCCGTCGGCGACGAGCTTGCCGACGGCGTCCTGCAGCGCGGCGTGGTAGCCGGGGTCCTGCACGGTCGGGTACGGCACCTTCACGCGTTCCAGCACCGACGTCGGGAGCAGGTCGGACACCGCCGCCCGCAGCAGGGTCTTCTCCCGGCCGTCGAACGTCTTCATCGACCACGGCGCGTTGAACACGTACTGGACGAGCCGGTGGTCGCAGAACGGCACCCGGACCTCGAGGCCGACGGCCATGCTCAGCCGGTCCTTACGGTCGAGCAGCGTGCGCACGAACCGGGTCAGGTGCAGATGGCTGATCTCGCGCATCCGCCGCTCGTGGCCGGTCTCGCCGTCGCGGCGCGGCACGTCGGCCAGCGCCGCGGCGTAGCTGTCGCCGATGTAGGTCCCCAGGTCGAGCGTCGCGGCCAGGTCCCGGTCGAGCAGCGACATCGTGCCGGTGTTGTCGATCGCGGCCAGCCACGGGAACGTCGGCGCGTCGACGACGGCCGGGTCGTGGAACCAGCTGTAGCCGCCGAACACCTCGTCCGCGGACTCGCCGGACAGCGCGACCGTCGAGCGCTCGCGCACGGCCCGGAACAGCAGGTACAGCGACGTGTCCATGTCGCCCCAGGTCGGCGCGTCCCTGGCCGTGATGGCCGCCGAGCGGACGTCGGGGGCCAGCAGCTCCGCGGTGTCCAGCACGATGTCGGTGTGGTCGGAGCCGACGTGCCCGGCGAGGTCGGCCACGAACGGCGCGTCGGGGGTCGCGCGCAGAGCCTCGGCCCGGAAGTTCTCGGTCCGCCCCGAGAAGTCCACGGAGAACGAGCGGACGGCCCCGCCACCCGCCGCCCGCGA
Organism: Pseudonocardia endophytica; assembly: GCF_004339565.1. Classification (GTDB taxonomy): domain Bacteria; phylum Actinomycetota; class Actinomycetes; order Mycobacteriales; family Pseudonocardiaceae; genus Pseudonocardia; species Pseudonocardia endophytica. Next base: position 2,678,493 of record NZ_SMFZ01000002.1, on the reverse strand, counting down.
CGTGCGCTGCGCCAGCGCGGTGATCGCGCTGGAGTCGAGACCGCCGGAGAGCAGCGTGCACTGCGGCACGTCCGCGACCATCTGCCGTGCGACGACGTCCTCGAGCAGCTCGCGCACGTGCGCGACGGTCGTCGGCAGGTCGTCGGTGTGCTCGGTGGCCTCCAGCGCCCAGTAGCGGTGCTCGGTGACACCCTCCGGTCGCACCCGCACGACGTGTCCTGGCTGCACCTCGCGCATCCCGCGGTAGTACGTCCGCCCCGGCGACTTGATCTGCGCGAACAGCTCGCGGAACCCGTCCGCGTCGACGACCGGTGGCAGCAGACCGTTCGCCAGGATCGCCTTCGGCTCCGAGCCGAACAGCACGCCGTCGCCGGTGTCGTGGAAGTAGAGCGGCTTGATGCCCATGCGGTCGCGCACGAGCAGCAGCTCCTGGGTACGGGCGTCCCAGATCGCGAACGCGTACATGCCGTTCAGGTGCTCGACCATCCCGGCGCCCCACTCGAGGTAGGCGTGCAGCACCACCTCGGTGTCGCTGGTGGTGCGCAGCTCGTGCCCGCGGGCGGTGAGCTCGCGGGCGAGCTCACGGAAGTTGTAGGCCTCTCCCGAGTACGTGATCGCGACGCCGGGGTGTCCGGCGCGGTCGAACACCATCGGCTGGGCGCCGCCGTCGAGATCGATGATCGCGAGCCTGCGGTGCCCGAGCGCCGCGTGCCCGTCGATGTGGATGCCCGCGGCGTCCGGGCCCCGGCAGCTCATCGTGTCCGTCATGGCCGCGAGGGCCGCCCGTTCCGTGTTCAGGTCCCGCCGGTAGTCGACCCATCCGGTGATCCCGCACATCGCCTGTCTCCCCTCCGCCCGGCACCGGCTACGCGGTACAGAGCAGTCCCTGGTTCGCCGCGTAGAGCCCGGCCTGGAACCGGCTGACGGCGCCGAGCGTGGACATCAGCTCGGCGATGTGCCTGCGGCACGTCCGGACCGAGATGCCGAGCCGGCGCGCGACGACCTCGTCGGTGATCCCCTTCGCCATCAGGCTGGCGATCGTGCGGTGCAGGTCCCCGGTCACGTCGGAGTACCCGCAGTCCACCCGCGTCAGGGGCAGCGCCAGGTCCCAGAGGTGCTCGAACATGTCCAGCAGGAACTCCACGAGCTCCTGCTCCGCGACGCGCGCGGCCGTCGGGTCCTCGTCGGAGCCGGTGCCCAGTAGCACCGCCTGGGACCGGTCGAACACGACGGCCTCCCGCGGCACCCGGCACGCGGTGCGGACGATCGCGCCCGCCTCCAGCAGCCTCTTCATCGTCGTACGGGCCACCATGTCGGCCCGGTTGCGATGCCGGCACAGGATCTGCACCGTGATGCCGCGTTCCAGCAGGTCCAGGCACACCGACGCGAAGTCGTCCAGCGTGTCGGCATCCTCGGAGCCGCTGTGCATCACGAGCACCTCGTCGCGGCACGAGTCCGCGACCGTGCGCAGGTAGCCGCGCACCTCGAGCTCGCCGATCACCGGCTGCGCCGCCGACCACGGCAGGTCCCGGCCCGCGGCCTGGTCGAAGTCGTCGCTCAGGGCCTCGCTCCACTCGTTGACCTGGGCGATGAGCTCCTTGCGCTGGTAGATCTCCTGCTCCATCGGCGACACGAGCAGCGCCGCCGCGATCTTCGGGTCCACCGGCACGAACTGCTGGTCGGCGCCGTTCTGCTCGGCCCGCAGCAGGCGGTTGTCCACCAGCCGCTCGACGGCCTCGCACACCTCGGCGGTGTCCGTGCCCAGGTCCCGGGCGACGGCGTCCATGGAGTCGATGACCCCCCTGCCCGTCGCGTGCCGGTACACGGCGGTGGCCGGCTCGTCGAGAACCGGGCTCCCCCCGCCACACTCCGTCTCGGTCCGCATCTCGTTTCCCCCCACACCACACTGGCCAACCGGGCTGCGACCACCCTGGACGGGTGTCCTGCTCGCCCTCTTCCGATCGGCTTCCCGCCGCCGCGCAGTCGCGGACAGCGGACGGATAGCGAGCCCCGGTACGGCGCTCATCGGGCCGGCTCCAGCACGCAGGCGTGGACCCGCCCGCTGTCCGGCTGGCGGTCGGCGAGCAGCAGCGGGGCGCGCAGCGGCCACCGCGCGGCGACGGCGGCCCAGACGCCGGTGCACGGCGCCCCGGGGCCGGCCGGCTCGATCCCCTCGGCCGTGTCCGTCGTGTCCAGGACCGCGGCCAGCTCCGGCCCGACGACCGCGGGGATGCCCGGGTGGTCCGCGCGGACGCGGACCACGGCCTCCGACGGCGTCGGGTCACCGGGCTCCGCGGTGCGGACCTCGGTCAGGTCACGGACCGCGACGTCGCCCTCGGCGCCGAACACGACCAGCGCGGACGCGTCCGGCGGGTCCGGGGCAGCCGGCTCACGGTCCCACGCGGCGACCTGCTGGTCGATCACGAACAGCGCTCCGGTCTCCGCCACGCCCTCGCGCAGCATCCCCTGCGCGATCCCGAGCGCGGTGAACGCGGCGCAGCCCCCCTGGCCGGACACCGAGAACGGGACCGGAGAGCCGGGCAGCCGGTCCGCGAGGTAGCACCCGGCCACCTCGGGCCGCAGCAGGTCCGGCCGGTCGTAGGCGAGCAGGACGGCGTCGGTCTCCGGCAGCGGGCCCGGCAGCGCGTCGAGCAGCGCGGCGCCCATCGTGACGAACGTGGTGCCGGTGCGTCGCAGCACGTCGTCGCCGGTGTGCCCGCACCAGCGGACCGCGTCGCCGACGTATGACGGGTCGAGGTCGAACACCGGCTCGCTGCGCTCGTCGAACTCGTGGTGCAGCACGCCGGACAGCCGCAGCGTCGCCGTCTCGGTGCTCATCGCCCGGTCCCCTCCCCGATCCGCACGACGGTGCTCGCGAACGCGGCGCCGACACCGGCACTGACCAGCAGCACGACGTCGCCGGGGCGGACCCGGCCGCTGTCCACGACGTCGGTGAGGTTGATGAACGGGTCCGCGCTGTAGCAGTGCGCGTAGCGGCGGACGTTGTCCAGGAACGTCCGGCCCTTCGGGATCCCCAGCGACGCGGAGATCTTGGGCCAGGACAGGCGGTTCACGTTGTGCGGCAGCACGAGCGCGATCTCCGACGGGTCCTGGCGTGCGTCGTCGAGGGCCGCCCGCATCGCGTCGGTGAGGCTGTCGACGTAGAGCCGTCCGTACTCGCGCTGCAGGTCCTCCGGCGACGCGGCGCCCCGGTAGAAGCGGCCCATCACGTGCAGGGCGCGCCCGAGCACGCGGTGCCCGCGGGTGTCCCGGCCGACCAGGCAGGCCGCGGCGCCGTCACCCTGGATCGTCGTGCCGGGGATGACCCGCATCTGCGGCACGAACGTCCGGTCGCCCGCGAGGACCAGCACCTTGTCCTCCGGTGCGCCGCCGGCGAGCAGGGACCGGGCGACGTGCAGCGCGTGCAGGCCCGCGACGCAGTTGACGTGGCTCAGGTCGAACGCGGACGCGTTCCGCAGGCCGAGCTCCCGGCGCACGTCGTCGAGCCGGTAGCGCGGACCGACGTGCTGCAGGCTGTGCGTGTGGACGAGGTGGCGCACGGCGTCCCGGTCGACGCCGTCCAGCGCCCGGTCTCCGGCCGCGACCAGCATGTCGCCCAGCTCCAGCTCGCCCGCGACGGCGATCCGGTCCAGTCCGAAGTAGCGCGTGTAGAGGCGCAGCTCGTCGTCGGAGAAACCGACGACCTCCTGCAGGTCGGCCACGGACACGGTGGTGTCCGGCACGGCCGAGCTCACGCGTTCGAGGTAGAGCACGGGACACCTCCTCGCACGCGTGTCAGGCGGGACGCCAGCGTGGACAGCGGGCGGGCGGAGGTCAGCTCGTCGAGCCGGACGCCCGCCCAGCCGAGCTCGTCGAGCGCGGCGAGCACCCCCGGCGCCCGCAGCACCCGGCCGCCCGCCGACGGGTAGCTCCGCCCCATGTCCACCGGGTCCACCCGGTCCAGGCCGTTCACGTCCGCGACGGCGTCGGCGAGCGCCCGCTCGGCGGGTGTGACCGCATCGCGGCGGTGACGGCCGTCGCCCTCGAGCCGGCCCCCGCCGTCGACCGGTCCGATCCGGAACCGGTCCGGGGAGCAGGCCCCCGGGTACCGGTGGGCGGCGTCCAGCACGTGGGCGCGGAGATCGGCGGGCGTCACCGGCCCGTCGGCCCGCACGTCGGCGACGAGGCCGTGGTCGGTCACCCGCACCGCGGCGTCGTGCACCGCGGCGTGCTCGGCCAGCGCGGCCGTGGTGGCCCGGACGTCGACGGCGGCGTGGCCGAGCTCGACCGGCTCGGGCCCGGGCGGCGCGAAACCCATCGCCGCGGTGGCCTCGCCGACGCGCTGGTCCGCCGCGGCGTCGTGGTGGGTGTGCAGCAGCTGCGCGTAGCCACGCAGGAACGCCTCCACGGCGTCCGCGTCGAACACGCTCGCCATCGCCTGCAGCATCAGCGTGATCCCGTCCGACCACTCGTACACGCGCAGGTAGGTGTCCGAACCTGACAGTGCCCAGTCCCGCGGCGGCGCGTTGCGGGTCACCCGGTCACGCCGGGTGCCGCACGGGCGCGGCGCCAGGTTGAGGAAGTTCAGCTCGGACTCGAGACGCACCGGCTGGCCGCGCCGCTCCCCCTCGCAGGCCATCGACTCGACGACCTCGTCGTAGGGCACGTGCGCGTGCCGCAGCGAGTCGTCGACGCGCGCGGAGGCCCGTCGCAGCACCTCGCTGAACGGCGGGTCGTCGGACAGGTCGACGACCATCGGCGTCGGGTAGGACATGCAGGTCATCACGGACGCGTGCCCGCTGGCCTGGCGCTGGCTGGTGTACATCCGGTGTGCCACGCGCGGCACCCCCGCGTATCCGGCCAGCGTCACGGCGTACGCGGCCAGGTGCACCGCGGACGGCCACACGTGCGCCCGGTCGGCGATGTCGCGGGCGATCCCGAGCAGCGCGGGCGAGGTCAGCGACACGCTGTGCGCCTCGTGCCCGGTGCCGGTCCGCCTGCGCCGTACGAGCGTGTCGGTCGGCAGCGCGGCGACCTCGGCCTGCCAGTGCGTGCTCGCGGGCACGGTCGCGGACGCCGGCAGCGCCGACTCGTGCCGGGCCAGGTCGACCGGCTGGTACGGCATGCCGTCCAGTGCGGCGGGCCCGCCGTCCGGGATCGCGGCCAGCAGCGTCTCGACCTCGGAACGCAGCGTGGCGAGGCCGACGTCGTCGAACGCGAGGTGGTTGAAGACCACGTGCAGCGTCACGGGCACCCCGCCGGTGGTGGCGGCGCACGCACGGATCGGCCACTCGGAACCCAGGTCGAAGTCGGTGACGGTCAGCATGCGCAGCGCCTCGGCCGGCGTCTCGGTGCCGTCCCGCTCGGTGGTCACGGTGCTCAGCGGGAGCGGCGCCGGCGGCAGCACGCGCTGCTGCGGCCACGGCCTGGCGTCCGCGTCGTAGACGGTGCGCAGGGCCTCGTGGCGGCGCACGAGATAGTCGAGCATCGTCCGCAGCCGGTCGAGCGTCGTGCCGTCGGGCAACGGGTAGCTGCCGGTGATGTGCGCGTCGTGCCGGGCGCCGGGCGGCACCGACTGGTACCGCAGCCAGTGGTAGCGCTGGCCCCAGCACAGGTCCGCGGTGCGCGACACGGGCTGTCGTCGTCCAGCGGTTCGTGGCATGCCGGAAATGCTCACCCATTCCACGACCGGGCGACAGGGCTCGACGGCAGCACCTATTTCCCGCCCGGAACCGGACACCGGCGGGCCGCGAATTCCGGGATACGGTCCGGCGAGCACCGATGTTTCGCGCGCGAATTGCCGGTTCGGAGGAACGAGAATGTCCGACACGCTCGAGGAATGCGAACGGCTCGGTCACGAGAAGAGGTTCGTCGACGGGCTCACGGCCGCGCTGGCCGGCGCGGACACCGGCGCACCGCCCGGCCGGGTCGCCGCGCTGCCGGCCGACCGGGTCGGCGGCGCTCCGACGGTCCCGCACCGGCCGGCCGCGCAGGAGGACGTCGCGTTCGTCCGGTGCGACCGGACGGCACCGACGGAGGCGACGACGGCCGTCGCCGCGCGCCTGGCCGCCGTCCGGATCGGCGTGCTGCGGCAGCTGTCCGAGCACGTCGTGGACCACCTGGGCGGCCGGCTCAGCGGTGGCGAGCCGATCCTGCGCAAGCAGCTCGTGCAGGCCACGGTCGCCGACGGCCACACCGAGCTCGAGGCGGCACGGCGCAGGCTGCGCGTCGCCGCGGACGTGCCCGCCGCCGTCGCCGACCTGCACGACCGGCTGACCGCACTGGACTGGGAGCTGGCCCGCCTGCTCGGCGCCTCCGGCTTCCTCTCCGACGGCGGCGCCCGCGCGTCCTACGTCGCGCGGCTGGCCGCCCACTGCTGGACCCCACGGAGGACCTCGTGAACACCGGGACCACGTTCACCCCCGAGCTGCACGACCTGCGGGAGCAGTGCCGCGAGGTGGCGCTCACGCTGCGGGCCAGGGCACTGGCCGTGGACGCCGACCCCGGCGACCACGAGCCGACCCTGGAGCTGCTGCGGGGCCCGTCGTCGACGGCCAGGATCCTGCGCTCGGTGAGCACGCCGGAACGCTTCCGCACCGAGGAGCTGCCGGACGGTGCCGCCGTGCTGACGCGGCGCTGCCTGGCCCGCGTCGTCGCCAACCTGGAGCTGGCCCGCGGCGACGCCGGCGTGCTGCAGTCGATCCCCGGCCCGTCGCTGGCCGGTCTGGCCGTCGACGCGCTCGGCGACGACACGCAGCAGGAGGAGTTCTACCGGGTCGCGGCCGAGCCGGGGACCTGGACGTTCTTCGGCATGACCGAGCCCGACCACGGCAGCGACGCCACCGCGATCGGGTCCACCCTGACCGTCGACGACGACGGCGGCTACCGACTGAACGGCGCGAAGCGGTACGTGGGCAACGCCGCGCGCGGGACGATCGGGGTCGTGTTCGCCCGGACCGGGCCGTCCCCGCTGAACCTGCGGGCCACGCTGCTGCGCCGCCCCGCCGACGGCTTCGACGGCGAGGCACTGGAGATGCTCGGCATGCGCGGGGCGCGGATCGGCGAGATGCGCTTCGACGACGTGCACGTCCCCCGCGCGTCCGTGCTCGGCCATCACCTGCCGGCGTCCCGGCGCGGGATCTGGGGCGCGGGCGAGGCGTTCAACACGATGCGCCTGCAGCTGGCCGCCCAGGCCGTGGGCGTGGCGACGGCCGTCGTCGACGAGGTGCGCGCGCTGCGGCCCGGATGGTCCGGGCACGAGGTCGTCACGGCGGAGCTGGCGGCCGCCCGCGAGCTCGTGTTCGACGCCGCCGGGATCCTCGACGAGGGCCGCGACCGGCGGCAGTGGCCCGCCGTGGCGAAGCTGCACGCGGTGAACCTGGCCGTGCGGCTCGGGGCGTGGGCCGAGGCCGCGGTCGGGCCCGGTGGCCTGCTCGAGCACCCGCTGCTCGAGAAGTGGTGCCGCGACCTGCGCGCCTACGAGTTCATGGACGGCACGACGAACGTCCTGCGCCTGGCCACCGCCGCGGAGCTCGCCCGCGCGGCCTGACCGACGGACTCGGTCCGGCCGGTCGAGGCGGCGGACTCGTTCCCGCACACACGAGGACGGTCCCGCCCGGGTCGGGCGGGACCGTCGTCGCGTACCGGAACTGCGGAACCGGGTCAGACCAGCACCTCCACCGGGGCCGGATGGCCGAGGAACGCGGTCGGGCTCGCGGTCAGCCCGTAGGCGCCGGCCTGGAAGACGCAGACCAGGTCACCCGGCCCGGCGTGCGGCAGCTCCACCCCCTTGCCCAGCAGGTCCAGCGGGGTGCACAGGCATCCCACGACGTCGACGGTCTCGTCGCGGGGCTCCTCGATCCGGTCGGCGACGGCGATCGGGTAGTTCCGCCGGATCGCCTGCCCGAAGTTGCCGGATGCGGCGAGCTGGTGGTGCAGCCCGCCGTCGACGACCAGGAACGTCGTGCCGCGGGACTCCTTGCGGTCGACGACCCGCGTGACGTAGATGCCCGCCTCGCCGACCAGGTATCGCCCCAGCTCGACGACGACGCGCGCGTCCGGATGGTGCGGACGGATCCCGTCCTCCATCAGCGTGGCGAGGTTCCCGCCGACGGCGTCCAGGTCCAGCGGCGTGTCGCGGGCCGCGTAGGGGATGCCGAACCCGCCGCCGAGGTTGAGGTAGCGCAGCGGTCCCGGCACATGGTCGCTCAGACCCCGCACCAGCTCGACGGTCCGGCGCTGCGCCTCCGCGAGGCTCTCCGCGCTCAGGTTCTGCGACCCGGCGAACACGTGGAAGCCACGGAAGTCCAGGTCACCGAGCTCGGCCAGCACGGACGGCACCCGCTCGGCGTCCACGCCGAACTGCTGCGGCCCGCCGCCGAGGCGCATCCCGGACCCGCGCACGGCGAAGTCCGGGTTCACCCGCAGCGCGACGACCGGGCGCAGGCCTGCCCGTTCCCCGATCTCGCGCACCCGTCGCAGCTCGGTGGCCGACTCCAGCTCGACCATCACGCCGGCGGCGACGGCCTGCGCCAGCTCCGCCTCGGTCTTGCCGGGCCCGGCGAAGCTGATCCGGTCCGGCCCGAACGGCGTGTCCAGCGCGTGCCGCAGCTCGCCGGAGGACGCGACGTCCAGGCCGTCCACCAGACCGCTCATGTGCGCCAGGAGCGCGGGCATCGGGTTGGCCTTGACGGCGTAGCTGAGGTGGATCCCCTCCGGCAGTGCGGTCCGTACCGCGGCCACTCGGGTGCTCACCAGCTCCCGGTCGTAGGCGAAGAACGGCGTGCTCCCGACGCGGTCGGCGAGCCGGTCCACCGGGACGCCACCGACGGCCAGCCGGCCGCCGACCCGCCCGAACGCGTCCACCGACGGCGCGGTCATGCGACCACCGTCCGGCGCAGCTCCGGCCGGTCGAACTTGCCGTTGACCGACAACGGGAGCCGGTCGAGCACCTCGACGCGCTGCGGCACCATGTAGGTGGGCAGGTCGTCGGCCAGCGCGGCGCACAGCTTGTCCCCCAGCAGGTCCGCGTCCGGCGCCGACATCGGGGACACGACCAGCACGATGTGCTGCCCGCGCTGGTCGTCGGTGACGCCGAACGCCGCCGCCTCGGCGACGAGCCCGGTGGCGTAGGCCGCCTCCTCGATCTCGGTCGGGCTGACCCGGAAGCCGGACGTCTTGATCATCTCGTCGTCGCGGCCGACGAAGTAGAGGAACCCCTCCTCGTCGCGGGTGACGGTGTCGCCGGACCACACGGCGAGCTCGGGGACGGTCGCCCCGCTCGCACCGGGCGCCGGGCGGAACCGTTCCGCGGTGCGCGCCGGGTCGTTCCAGTACCCGTGCGCGACGAGCGCGCCGCGGTGCACGAGCTCGCCGGGCTCCCCCGGCTCGCACGGCGTGCCGTCCGGGCGCACGACGAGCACCTCGGCGTTCGGGATGGCCTTCCCGATCGAGTCCGGCCTGCGGTCGACCTCGGACGGGTCGAGGTAGGTCGAGCGGAACGCCTCGGTCAGCCCGTACATCAGGAACGGACGCGCGTGCGGCAGCGCCGCACGCAGCCGGCCCAGCGTCGCGCGCGGCATCCGGCCGCCGGTGTTCGCGAAGTACCGCAGCCGGGCCGCGGACTCCTCGGGCCAGTTCTGGGCCGCGAGCTGGATCCACAGCGGCGGCACGCAGGTCAGCGCCGTGACGCCGTGCGTGGCGCACAGCCGGACGACCTCGCGCGGCATCAGGTAGTTGACCAGCACCACCTGCGCGCCCGCGACGAGCGAGGTGGTGATCTGGCTCAGGCCGGCGTCGAAGCTGATCGGCAGCGCGGCGAGCACGACGTCGTCGGGCGTGTGACCGAGGTACTCCGCGACCGACGAGGCGCCGGCGAGCAGGTTGCGGTGGGACAGCACGACGCCCTTCGGGCCCCCGGTGCTGCCCGAGGTGTAGAGGATCGCCGCGAGGTCGGCGTCGATCACGGCCTCCGTGCCCGGCACCGGCCCGCACGCGCCCCGCACGGCGACGTCGTCCCAGCCGGTCACCCGGTCGTCGGAGTCCTGGCCGATCACGACGAGCCGTGGCTGCGGCCCGTCCGCACCGGCGAGTGCCTGGCGCACGGTGCCGAGCCGCTCGGCGGTGGTGACCACCACCCGCGGCCAGCAGTCGGCGACCAGCGACTCCAGCTGGCGGACCTTGAACAGCGGGTTGACCGGCACGAACACCGCTCCGGCCGCCGCCGTCGCGAGGATCGCCACGACGGTCTCGATCCGCTTCTCGGCGTAGACCGCCACCCGGTCGCCGCGGCGCACGCCGAGCTCGCGCAGGCCGTGCGCGGTCTCGGCGACGCGGGCCGCCAGCTCGCCGTAGGTCACGGTCTCGGACCGGAACGTCAACGCCGGGTGGTCCGGCTCGCCGCAGGCGAGGAGCTCGTCGATCCGTCGCGGCTGCCGCTCACACATCGGCGGTCTCACCCGACGCCACGAGCTCGTACACCGTCCGCCACAGCGACCCGACCGTCGCGAACGTCTCCTCCGTCAGCGCCTCGTCCGGCATGACGAACTCGTAGGTGTCCTCCAGGTCGGTCATCAGCTGGACCACGCCCATCGAGTCGAGCCCGAGAGCGGACAGGTCGTCCGACTCGTGCAGCTCCGTCGTGTCGGCGTGCTGGAGGTGCGCCAGCAGAATGTCCTGGAACTTCGCGTCCATGATCGCCTCCTGATCGGCGTCGACAGGCCCCCGCCGACGAGCCGGTGAAAGAAATGGATTCGAGGTGGACGGCTCCTGAGCGGCCGTCCGGAAATGCCGATGCGATTCGGCGCCTCGATCAGCACGGTAACCCGGCTCGGCGGCGTCGCCAGTGGCAGGAAGTGACGACCGGAAGATGGCGCCGCACGACGATTCCGCCCGATGCGGCGATCGTGCGAAATTCGCAGACGAGTTCGCCGAACCCGGAGGTCCCCATGCGTGCGCCGACGCTGCACCGCACCGAGGTCATGGCCCGGCACAACCTGACGCTCCAGCTGCGCGATCCCGCGCAGCTGATCAGCTACGTGCTGATCCCGATGGTGCTGATGGTCCTGCTGCGGCCGCTGTACGACGCCGTCGGCGGCGTGGACGGCACCCAGGCCGCACTCGGGCCGCTCGTGATGTTCTCCGTCTACGCGATGGTCATCGTGGGCAACTCGATCCTCGTCGAGCGGCACTGGCGGACCTGGGAACAGCTGCACACGACGCAGGCGCGCAGGATCGAGGTACTGGTGGCCAAGGCGGTGCCGGTCTACCTGCTGGTGATCCTGCAGCAGCTGGTGCTGATCGGGTACGGCTGCCTGGTGGCGGGGCTGGAGTTCCCGCCGAACATCGGCTACGTGGTCGCCGCCGTGGCGATCTGGGCGTTCACGCTGCTGGCCATCGGGACGGCGCTGGGCACCGTGCTGCCGGACTTCCCGCAGCTGGCGATGGTCGGCGACCTGTCGGCCATCGGCTTCGGCGCCCTCGGCGGGGCACTCGCGCCGGTGGACCTGATGCCCGGCTGGGTCCAGGCGATCGCGCCGTTCACGCCCGTGTACTGGGCGCTGTCCCTGCTGCGGGCTGCGGTGGTCGGCGATCTCGCCGGCGCCGTCGTCCCCGCGCTCGTCTGTCTCGCCATCGGTCTGGCCGCGGGTTGCGTGGCCGTGTACCGGGTCTCCCGCGGCCGTCTCGGCCCGCGGGCCTGACGCCACACCACAACGGAGGAGAACATGACCGTGATCGGAGTGGTCGGCGCCGGGGTGATGGGCATCGGAGTCGCCCAGAACCTCGCGCAGACCGGACACGACGTGGTGCTCGTCGACACCGACGAGTCCATCCTGACCGCCGCGCTGGACGGGATCCGGACGAACTGCCGGATGAGCCCGTTCACCGGTGGTCCCCGGCTCGACCCGGACGATGTGCTGGGCCGGATCCGCACCGCGGTCGGCGTGGCCGGGCTGGCCGGTGCCGAGCTGGTGATCGAGAACGTGACCGAGAACTGGGACGTCAAGCGGGCGGTGCACACCGAGCTGGACGCCGTGCTCGACTCCGACGCCGTCGTCGTCGTGAACACCTCGGCCATCCCGATCACCACGATGGCCTCGGTGCACGGCCGCCCGTCGCGCGTCGTCGGCGTGCACTTCATGAACCCGGTCCCGGCCAAGCACGTGGTGGAGCTGATCCCCGGCGTGCACACGTCGGAGGAGACCGTCGAGCGCACGCGCCGGCTGCTGCACGCCATGGGCAAGCGGGAGATCGACGTGAAGGACGCGTGCGGGTTCGTCTCCAACCGGGTCCTCATGCTGACCGTCAACGAGGCCGCGTTCCTCGTCCACGAGGGCGTCGCCGACGCCGCGTCGGTGGACGAGGTGTTCCGCGGCTGCTTCGGACACCCGATGGGTCCACTGGAGACGGCCGACCTGATCGGTGTGGACACGATCCTCTACAGCGTCGAGGTGCTCCACGAGCACTACGCCGACAGCAAGTACCGCCCGTGCCCCCTGCTCAAGCAGATGACCGACGCCGGCCTGCACGGCCGCAAGAGCGGCCGGGGCTTCTACACCTACGACGGCGGCGCGGCCCGCGCCGTCGCCTGACGACGATCACAACCCAAGGAGCGTCCGCCATGTCGGAGACCGCGCAGCAGATCCTCGAGTTCGTCCGCAACCGGTACCCCCAGGAGCAGATCGACGAGAACCAGGACATCTTCGCCCTCGGCTTCGTCAACTCGCTGTTCGCAATGGAGCTGGTGCTGTTCCTGGAGAAGACGTTCGACATCACCATCTCGCACGACGAGCTGCGGATCGACAACTTCCGGACGGCCGTGGTGATGGACGAGCTCGTCGACCGGCAGCGCTCCGCGCTCGCCGCCCGAACGGCCTGATCGTGGGGGCCCGCGTGGAGACGCTCGAACGGGAGCGGACCGTCGTCGACCGGGCGTCGGCGCGGGAGTTCGTGGACGCCCACGTCGCACCGTTCGCCTGCGGGTTCGAACGGGACGGACGGATCCCGGAGGACCTGTTGCGGCGCATGGCCGCGGCCGGTTTCTGGGCCCCGTTCCTTCCCGAGGAGCTCGGCGGCACCGGGACGGACCTGGCGACGCTCGGCGAGGTGCACGAGGAGTTCGGCCGCGGCTGCTCCTCGGTGCGCAGCCTGCTCACCGTGCACACGATGGTGAGCTGGGCGCTGCGGCGCTGGGGATCCCCGGCGCAGATCGAACGGTACGGCGAGGCGCTCGGACGCGGCGAGATGCTCGGCGCGTTCTGCCTGACCGAGCCGGAGGCGGGCAGCGACGCGGGCGGGATCCGGACGACGGCGGAACGCACCGCGGACGGCTGGGTGCTCGACGGCGTCAAGAAGTGGATCACGGGTGGTCAACGCGCCGACCTGTTCCTGGTGTTCGCCCGCACTCCGGAAGGGGTCGCGGCGTTCCTCGTGCCGAGGACCGCTCCCGGCGTCGGCGTCCGGCCGATCACCGAGATCATGGGTACCAGGGCGTCGATGCTCGCCGAGGTCACGCTCGACGGCGTGCGGCTCGGCGAGGACGGCCCGCTCGGCCCGACCGGGTTCACCGCGGGGATGGTCCTCGCCGGCACGCTCGACCTCGGTCGGTACAGCGTCGCCGCGGGCTCGGTCGGCATCGTGCAGGCCTGTGTGGACGCGTGCGCGTCCTACACGACGCACCGCGAGGTCGGCGGCGTCCCGCTGCGCGACCTGGCCCTGATCCAGGCGAAGGTCTCGGACATGGTCACCGACGTGCACGCCGCGCGTCTGCTGGTGGCCGAGGCCGGACGGCAGAAGGACGCGGGCGACGCGTCCACGATCATGACCACCTGGATGGCGAAGTACTTCGCGTCCACCGCCGCCGCGCGGCACGCCTCCGAGGCGGTGCAGGTGCACGGGGCGAACGGCTGCGGCCCGGACTACCCGGTCGGCCGTTTCTACCGGGACGCGAAGGTCATGGAGATCATCGAGGGCAGCAACGAGATCCAGCGCACGACCATCGCCGACGTCGCCTACCGCGGCGTGGGGAGCAGGGGGGACCGATGAGCCAGGCCGTGGCGGACCGGGTGACACCGGCCAAGCCGGTGCAGGGCCGGATCAAGTGCGTGGTCTGGGACCTGGACCACACGCTGTGGGACGGCGTCCTGCTGGAGGACGGGCGGGTGGACGTGCGCGAGCGGATCGTCGCGCACATCCACGCCCTGGACGCGATGGGGGTGCTGAACTCCGTCGCCAGCAAGAACGACGAGCAGACGGCTCTGGCGCGCCTGCGCGAGCTCGGGCTGGAGGAGATGTTCCTCTGCCCGCAGATCAACTGGAACGCCAAGTCGCACTCGATCCGCGAGATCGCGTCGGCGCTGAACCTCGGTCTCGACGCGTTAGCGTTCGTCGACGACCAGGAGTTCGAGCGCGCCGAGGTGGCGCACGAGCTGCCGGACGTGACCTGTGTGGACGTCGTCGACGTGGACGAGGCGCTGGCGCGCAGCGAGTTCCGCCCGCGCTTCGTCACCGACGAGTCGGCGGGGCGCCGCGAGCTCTACCGCAGCCAGCTGGCCCGCGACGACCAGGAACGCGAGTTCGTCGGGACGAACGAGGAGTTCCTCGCGAGCCTCGGCATGACGTTCATCATCGCGCCCGCCCGGCGCGAGGACCTGCAGCGCGCCGAGGAGCTGACGGTGCGCACGAACCAGCTCAACGCGACCGGGCGCACCTACTCCTACGACGAGCTCGACGAACTCCGCGGCTCCGACGACCACCTGCTGCTGACCGCGTCGCTGACCGACCGGTTCGGGAGCTACGGCAAGGTCGGCGTCGCGCTCGTCGAGACGGCCGGGCCGGTCTGGCGGCTGCACATGATGCTGATGTCCTGCCGGGTGATGTCCCGCGGCGTCGGCATGGTGCTGCTCAACCACGTCATGCGGCTCGCGCGGGACGCGGGCGCGCGCCTGCAGGCCGACTTCGTCGAGACCGGGCGGAACCGGATGATGCAGGTGACGTACGGGTTCGCCGGGTTCACCGAGGTGTCCCGCGACGGCGCCGACGTCGTGCTGGAGGCCTCGCTGTCCGACCTGCAGGAGCCTGCCTCCTACGTCCGGCTGGAGGTGCTGTCGTGAGCGCTCCGACGACGGTCGCGTCGCCGTGGCTCCCGTTCCACAAGGGACAGTCGGGGCTTCCGCTGTTCTGCCTGCCGCACGCCGGCGGCAGCGCCAGCGCCTACCGGCCGTGGCAGGGCGGGATTCCCGGGGTGGCGGTGCTGCCCGTGCAGCCGCCCGGACGGGAGAGCAGGCTGGCCGAGCCCGGCCACGCGACGATGACCACGCTCGTCGACGAGCTCGCGACGGTCGTGCTGGACGCCGCCGGCGGCGAGCCCTACGCGGTGTACGGGCACAGCCTCGGCGCGTTGGTGGCGTTCGAGCTGCTGCGCGAGATCCGCCGCCGCGGCGGCACCGGACCGGTCACGGCGATCGTGTCCGGTTGCGTCGCGCCGCAGTGCGTCACCGAGGACCGCACCGGGGTGGGCACGATGACCACCGCGGAGCTCGTGGAGATGCTCCGCCGGCTCGGCGGGACCCCGTCCTGGCTGCTGGACGACCCGGCCTGCCTGGACATGATCCTCCCCGCGGTGCGCGCGGACTTCGGCGTCAAGGAGTCCTACGCCTACCGCCCGGAGCCGCCGCTGGACCTGCCGGTCACGGTGCTGTCCAGCGACGCGGACCCGCGCGCCACGGACGCGCAGCAGCGGCGCTGGAGCGAGCAGACGACGTCGTCCTGCACGGTCCGCACGCTGACCGGGGGCCACTTCGCGGTGCTCGAGCAGCGCGACACGGCTCGGCGCCACCTGAGCGAGGCCCTGAGTACCTGGGCCTGACCGACCGTACGACCACCACGGCCCCGGAGTCCTCATCGGACTCCGGGGCCGTTCCGCGTCGCCCGCGGCCCGCGACGCCTGCCGCGACGCACGCGCATGATCGACGGTGGTGGCGGGAGCCGTTCGCGCTGCGAACGTCCCGCTCCGCCGGAGTGGATCACGCCGGCGAGAACGGACGGGCGTGCACCCCGGCGGAGACGCCGCGGCGGGGGGCGCCCCGTCGCGCCACTCGACCCGCGTGGGTTCGAGACGGACGTGGCGCCCGTGCGGATGATCCGCACGGGCGCCACGGTCGTTCCGGGCCGGGTCGCTACAGCTGACGGTCCAGCATGGAGAAGATCTCCTCGTCGGAGGCCGACGCCACGCTGAGCTCGACGGTCTCCAGCTCGTCGGTCGCGGTGAGCTCCTTCAGTGCCTGGCGGAGCACGACGGCCACCCGGTCCCGCTCCTCGGTGTCCGCCGCCAGCAGGTCGATTTCGAGCCGCTCCAGCATGTCCCCCACCGTGTCCGCGATGGACGCGGCCTCCGGCGGGGACGGCGCCAGCGACGCGTGCAGGTGGTCGACGACGGCCGAGACCGTCGGGAAGTCGAACACCAGGCTGGGCGGCAGCTCGAGCCCGGTCGCCGCGGTCAGGCGGTTGCGCAGCTCGACGGCGGCCAGCGAGTCGAAGCCGAGCTCGCTGAACGGCTGGTCGGTCGGGACGTCCTCGGCCGAGCCGTGCGCGAGCACGCCCGCCACCTGCGCGCGGACGAAGTCGAGCACGATCGGCCGGGCCTGCGTCTCGGCGGCTCCGGCGAGGCGGTCGGTGAGCGACGCCGCGCCGGCGCCGCCCGCGTCCCGACGGGCGGGGACGAGGTCGCGCAGCATCACCGGGACCGTCCCGCCGCTCTGCGCGGAGCTGCGCAGCGCCGCCTTGTCCCAGCGGGTCGCCACCGTCAGCGGGTCCCCGCCGGGCGCCTCCGCGATCGCGGCGTCGAGCAGCTCGAGCCCCTGCTCGGCGGACAGCGGGGTGATGCCGCCCCGCGTGATCCGCGACGCCTCCGCGTCGTCCAGGCCATCGACCATGCCGGACACCGACCACGGGCCCCAGGCGAGCGAGTGCGCCGCGAGCCCCTGACGGGTCCGCTGCGCGGCCAGCGCGTCCAGGAACGTGTTCGCCGCGGCGTAGTTGGCCTGTCCGGCGTTGCCGAGTACCCCGGCCAGCGAGGAGAACAGCACGAACGCCCGCAGCGGCAGCGCCGCGGTGAGCTCGTGCAGCACCGCGGCGGCGTCGACCTTGGCGCGGAAGACGGTGTCCAGCCGCTGCGGCGTGAGGGCGGTCAGGACGCCGTCGTCGAGGACGCCGGCGCAGTGCACGACGCCGACGAGCGGGCGGTCCGCGCCGACCGACGCCAGCAGGCGGGACACGGCGTCGCGGTCGGCCATGTCGCAGGCCTCGATCCGCACGGACGCCCCGAGCTCCTCCAGCCCGGCGACGAGCTCGTCGGCACCGTCGGCCGCGCGACCGCGGCGCGAGGTCAGCAGCAGATCGCGGGCTCCGTGCCGCTCGACCAGGCGCCGGGCGACGAGCGCGCCCAGCCCGCCGGTGGCGCCGGTGACGAGCACCGTGCCGTCGCCGAGCCCGGGCTGCTGCGCGGCGGGCTCCGGCGTGCGGGTCACGATCCGCGGGACGAGCACCTGCCCGTCGCGGACCCGGCACTGGGACTCGCCTGCGGCGACCGCTCCGGCCACGGCGGCCCACGGGTCGCCGCCGGAACCGTTGTCCACCAAGGCGAACCGGCCGGCGTGCTCGGCCATGGCCACCCGGACCAGGCCCCACACCGCTGCGGACACCGGGTCCTCGCCGCCGGCGAGGAACACCAGCCGCACGCCGGCGAACCGCTCGTCGCCGACCCACCGCTGCGCGGCGGCCAGCGCCTCGCCGGCCACCGCCCGCGCGCGGGCCGCGACGCCCGCGGCGCCGTCGGTCTCGCGGGCGCCGTCGCTCGGGCACGCGAACGCGACGAACGCGGGACGCCCGTCGCCAACAGCACACGCCTCGGCCAGCTCGTCGAACGTCGAGTACCGGGGCAGGCCCGCCACCTCGATCGCCCCGACGCTCGCCCACCGGGCGCCCGCGTCGGCCGTGGCCGTGCACCGGGTCCAGTCGACGCGGTGGCTGCCGACCGGCCCGGTCGTCGAGCCCGCCGCGGCGGCCAGCGCGGCGACCGACACCGGCCGCGTCGCGATCTCCTCGACGGAGAGCACGGCGTTGCCGTCGGCGTCGGCCGCCTCGACCGTCGGACCGGACGGGCCGGTACCCAGGCGAACCCGCAGCGTGGAGGGGTTCGAGCCGGACACCCGGACGCCGCGGAACGCGAACGGCAGCTCCGGGTCGCCCGCCTCGTCGACGCCGTCCAGGATGTACGGGTGGAACGCCGCGTCCAGCAGGACGGGGTGCAGCCCGCAGCCGTCGGTGTCCACGCCGTCGGGCACGGCGACCTCGACGTAGCGGTCCTCCCCGGAACGCCAGGCTCCGACGACGCCGCGGAACGCGGGTCCGTAGTCGTAGCCGAGCTCCTCGAGCCGGTCGTAGGCGTCCTCGACGTCGACCTCGGTGGCGCCCGGCGGCGGCCAGCGGTCGGCCCACACGCAGGCACCGCCCAGTGGCTCCGACGCGGACACAGTGCCGGTCGCGTTGCGCGCCCACGGCTCGTTCTCGTCCGGGCGGGAGTGCACGGACACCGCGCCGTCGCGCACCGCGACCTGCAGCAGCAGCGCCGCGTCATCCGGCAGCACGAGCGGCCGCTCGAACGTCAGCTCGTCGATCCGGCCGTAGCCCGCACGCCTGCAGACCTCGGCGACGACGTCGAGCACGGCCGTTCCCGGCACCACAACGGCCCCGCCGATCCGGTGGTCGGCCAACCACTGCTGGTCGCCGGTGGTCAGCAGCCCGGTGGCGACGAGGCCGTCCTGGTCCGCGACGTCGAGGCAGGCCTTCAGCAGCGGGTGCGCGGCCCGGTCCAGACCGGCCGCCGCCACGTCGACGCGCGAGCGCGCCGGCTGCAGCCAGTACCGCTTGCGGTCGAACGCGTAGGTCGGCAGGTCGGCGACGGTGCCGCCGTCGGTGCTCCACCGGACCTCGCCGCCGGAGACGAACACGTCGGACAGGCAGGCCAGCAGCGCGTCCGGCTCCGGGCGGTCCTTGCGGCACACCGTGGTCACGGTGGCCCCACCGGTCGGGCACCCCTGCACCATCCCGGCGAGCACCGGACGCGGACCGACCTCCAGGTAGGTGGTCGCGCCCGCGGCGGCCAGGCGAGCGACCATCGGGGCGAACAGCACGGCGCTGCGGATCTGGTCGACCCAGTACGCGGGGTCGGTCCAGGTGCGGTCCGGGCCGAGGTTCGTCGCGTAGCCCAGCTGCGGGGCGCCGAACGTGACGCCGGCCAGCACGTCGGCGAACGCGTCCAGCATCGGTTCCATCAGCGGCGAGTGGAACGCGTGGCTGACGTCGAGCCGGCGGGTGCGCCTGCCCTGCTCCGCCCAGCGCTCCGCCACCGCGAGCACCGTCTGCTCGTGACCGGAGACGACGACGCTCTCCGGGCCGTTCACCGCGGCGACCGACACCCGGTCCGCGACGTCGGTGAGCTCGACGGCGACCTCGTCGTGGGACGCGGCGACGGCCACCATCGCGCCGCGCTCGTCGAGCTCCTGCATCAGCCGCGCGCGGGTGGTGACGACGCGCGCGGCGTCGGCCAGGCTCCACACGCCGGCCACGTGGGCGGCGGCCAGCTCGCCGACCGAGTGGCCCGCGACCGTGTCCGGCGCGACGCCGAACGACTCCAGCAGCCGGAACACGGCGACCCCGTAGGCGAACAGCGCGGGCTGCGTCCAGCGGGTCTCGTTCAGCTCGGCGGCGTCCGGCGTGCCGTCGGCCGCCCACATGATCTCGCGCAGCGGGCGGTCCAGGTGCGTGTCGAGCGCGTCGCAGACCTCGTCGAGGGCCACGGCGAACACCGGGAACGTCTCGTACAGCTCGCGGCCCATGCCCGGGCGCTGGCCGCCCTGGCCGGTGAACAGGAACACCCGGTGTCCGGCGGCGGTCGCCACGCCGGTGACCGCGGCACCGGGGCGTCCGTCGACCCAGCCGGTCAGGGCGTCGAGCAGCTCCGCGCGGTCCCGTCCGACGACGACGCCGCGGTGGTCGAACCGGGAGCGGCCCGCGGTCAGCGTGTGCGCCACGTCGACCGGGCGCAGCGACGCGTCGGTGGCCACGTGGTCGCGCAGCCTGCGTGCCTGCTCGGCCAGCGCCGTCTCCGAGCATGCGCTCAGCGGCCACGCCAGCGGCCCGACGTGCTCGTCGGCGGGCACGGGCTCCGGCTCACCGGGCTCCTCGAGCACGACGTGCGCGTTCGTGCCGCCGATGCCGAACGCCGAGACGGCCGCACGGCGGGGCGCGTCGCCGTGGCGCGGCCAGTCCGCGCTCTCGGTGGCGAGCTCGGCCGCACCGGCCGCCCAGTCCACGTGCGCCGACGGCTCGCTCACGTTGATCGAGTGCGGCAGCCGCTCGTGCCGCATCGCCATCAGCATCTTGACGATGCCCGCCACGCCGGCGGCGGCCTGGGTGTGGCCGAGGTTGGACTTCACCGACCCGAAGCGCACCGCGCGCGCGTCGCCCCGTCCCTGCCCGTAGGTGGCGAGGATCGCGCCGGCCTCGATCGGGTCGCCGAGCGGCGTCCCGGTGCCGTGCGCCTCGACCAGGTCGACGTCCTGCGGGGTCAGCCGCGCGTCGGCCAGCGCCTGCCCGATCACCTGCTCCTGGGCGGGGCCGTGCGGCGCGGTGATGCCGTTGCTGGCGCCGTCCTGGTTGACGGCCGTGCCGCGGACCAGGCCGAGGATCCGCCTGCCGTTGCGCTGCGCGTCGGACAGCCGCTCCAGCAGCAGCACCCCTGCGCCCTCGGACCACACGGCGCCGTCGGCGTCGGCGGAGAACGCCTTGCAGCGGCCGTCCTCGGCGAGCCCGCGCTGGCGGGAGAACGCGACGAACGGGTCCGGGGACGCCATCACGGTGACGCCGCCCGCCAGCGCCATGCCGCACTCGCCGCGGCGCAGCGCCTGCGTCGCGAGATGCACGCCCACCAGCGACGAGGAGCACGCCGTGTCCACGCTGACGGCCGGCCCGGTGAAGCCGAACGTGTAGGACACGCGGCCGGAGATCATGCTGGGCGCGCTGTAGACCATGAGCGTGCCGTCGTACTCGGCGGGCGTGTCGCCCAGGTGCTGGGTCGAGTAGTGGTCGTACATCGACCCGACGTAGACGCCGGTGCGGCTGCCGCGGATGCCGGCCGGGTCGATGCCCGCCTGCTCGAACGCCTCCCAGCAGGTCTCCAGCACGAGCCGGTGCTGCGGGTCGATGGCGACGACGTTGCGCGGGCTGATCTGGAAGAACCCGGCGTCGAAGTCCCCGGCGTCGGGCAGGAAGCCGCCGCGCAGCGTGTACGTCGTCCCCGGGTTCGACGGGTCCGGGTCGTAGAGCTCGGAGAGGTTCCATCCGCGGTCGGTCGGGAACTCGCCGACGACGTCCCTGCCCTCGTCGACCACCTCCCACAGATCCGCGGGGGACGACGTGCCGCCCGGGAACCGGCAGCCCATCCCCACCACCGCGATCGGCTCGTGCCTGCCGGCCTGTTCGTCGGCCAGCTCCTGCCGGGTGTTCGCCAGGTCCACGGTCGCTCGTCGGAGGTAGTCGCGGAGCCGGTCCTCGTTCGCCATGAGTGAGTCCTGTCCTCTTCTAGAGCTTGTCGATGAAGTCGAAGATCTCCTCGTCGCTGGCCGTGACGAGGTGGTCGGTGTCCCGGGTGTCGGTCGGGGCACCGCCGAGCCGGGCGGCCGCCTCCTGCAGCAGCGCGGCCAGCCGGCCGTGCTCCTCGGGCGGCGCGCCGGAGCGCTCGAGCTGCCGGGCCACCTCGGCGACGGCGTCGCGGAGGATCTCCTCGGGTTCCGGCGGCGCCGGGACGAGCTCGGTGAGCAGGTGGTCGGCGACGGCCCGCACCGTCGGCTGGTTGAACACCAGCGACGCGGGCAGCCGCAGCCCGGTCTGGGCGCTCAGGCGGTTGCGCAGCTCCACGGACGTGAGCGAGTCGAAGCCCATCTCGCTGAACGGCTGGTCGATGTCGATCCGCTCGACGTCGGCCTGGCCGAGCGTGGACGCGACGTGCGAGCGCACGGTCGCGGTCAGCTCGCGGCCCGCGTCCGGCGGTGCCATCGCGGCCAGCCGGTCGGCCAGCGCCGGGCCCGCTGCGACGGCCTGCTGCGCCGGGCCGTGCGAGGCGCGCGGCCGCCCGACCATGTCGCGCAGCACGGCGGGCACCTCGGCCCCGGAGGCGCGCAGCGAACCGGGGTTCCAGTTCGCGGCGACCACCGTCGGCGTCCGTGCCTCCCCGAGCGCGGCGTCGAACATGGACAGTGCCTGCCGCTCGCTCAGCGGCAGCACGCCGGAGGCCGCCATCCGCGCCGTCGAGACGGCGGACAGGTCCGCGGCCATGCCGGCCGCCCACAGCCCGTACGCGACGGCGACGGCGGGCAGCCCGCGCTCCTGCCGGTGCCGGGCCAGCGCGTCGACGAACGTGTTCGCGGCCGCGTAGTTGCCCTGCCCGGCGTTGCCGACCAGGCCGGCGAGGCTGGAGAACAGCACGAACGCCCGCAGGTCCAGACCCGCGGTCAGTTCGTGCAGCAGCCACGCCGCGTCCACCTTCGGCGCCAGCACGCTGTCCACCAGCTCCGGCGTCAGCCGCTCGATCGTCGCGTCGTCGAGCACCCCGGCGGCGTGCACGACGGCCGACGGCGGCGTCTCGGCCAGCACGGCCGCCAGTGCCGCCCGGTCGGTCACGTCGCACGCCCTGACCAGCACCGAGGCGCCGGCCTCCGTCAGCCGCCCGACGAGGTCGTCGATCCCGGGCGCGTCCGGGCCGCGCCGGGACACGAGCACCAGCTCCCGCGTGCCGTGGCACTGCACGAGACGCTCCGCCACCAGCGCGCCGAGCCCGCCCGTGCCGCCGGTCACCAGGACCGGTCCGCCGTCGAACACCGGCGGTGCGGCGGCGTCGTCGTCGCGCCGCACGATCCGCGGGACGCGGACCTCGCCGCCGGCCACGACGCACTGCTCCTCGCCGTCGTCTAGTGCGGCGGCCAGCAGCCGCCACGCCGTCTCCTCGTGCTCGACGTGGGCGAACCCGAAGCGGCCGGGGTGCTCGACCTGCGCGCTGCGCACCAGGCCCGCGATCGGCGCGCCGACCGGCGAGTCCGGGTCGAGCAGGAACACCAGGCGCGCGTCGGACAGCCGGTCCTCGGCGAGCCAGCGCTGCATGGTGCCCAGCGCCTCGGCCAGCCCGGCCCGCACCGCCTCGCGGGGATCGGTGCCCCACGTGGTGTGCACGCCGCCCGCGGCCAGTACCACCGTGGAGCCGTCCGGGACCGCGGCGACGTCCGCGCAGACCGGCGCCGTCACACCGTCGGTCTCCAGCGCCCGCGCGACACCGGCCGCTCGGGCCGGGTCGCCGACGACGGCCCAGCTCCGGTGCTCCGGGGCGTCGACCGGCTCGACGTCCAGCACCACCCGGTCGATCTCCCGCAGACCCGACGTCGTCGTGGCCGCGCCCGCGACCGGGCGCAGCAGCAGCTCGTCGATGCCGCCGACCCACCGGCCGTCGGTGGCGTACAGGTCGACCCGGTAGGCGGTCCCGTCCCGGACGACGCGCACGCGGAGCGTGTCCGTGCCCGCGGCGTCCGCGCGGATCCCGGCGAACGTGTGCGGCACGAGCAGCTCCGTGCCGTCGTCGGTGCCGTCGTCGGTGCCGTCGTCGGCGCCGTCTGCCAGGTCCAGCACGAGGACGTGCAGGGCCGCGTCGAGCAGTGCCGGGTGCAGCAGGTGATCGTCAGGGCGGACCGGCAGCCGCACCTCGGCGTACCGGTCGGCGCCGTCCCGCCAGGCGGCGACGAGGCCCTGGAACGCCGGGCCGTAGCGGTAGCCCCGCTCGGCCAGCCGCCCGTAGGCGCCGTCGAGATCCACCGGCTCACCGGGCGGGGGCCACGGCAGCGGCGCGCCCGGGACGGTGCCCTCCGCGTCCAGCTCGCCCGCGGCGTGCCGGACCCACTCGTCCTGACCGCTGCGGGCGTGCACGGCGACGGTCCGTCGCCCGCTCCCGTCCGCAGGACCGACGCCGACCTGCACGTCCACCGCGACTCCCCCGTGCAGCACCAGCGGCGCCTCGACGGTCAGCTCGGCGACCGAGCCCGCACCGACGCGGGCGGCCGCGGCGGCGGCGAACTCGACGAACGCCGTGCCCGGCAGCAGCACCTCGTCGCGGACCGCGTGGTCGGCCAGCCACGGCGTCGAGTTCGACGACAGCCGCCCGGTCAGCAGCACGCCGCCGTCGGCGACGGGCACCACGCGGTCGAGCAGCGGGTGCGCGCGGTCGACCGGGTCGAGCCAGTAGCGCGTGCGGTCGAACGCGTACGTCGGTGCGGCCGCCCGGTCGGAGACCGGCCCGAGCACCCGCGGCCAGTCCACCGCCACGCCGCGCACGAACGCCGTACCGAGCGCGAGCCCGAACCGCACCGCTCCACCCTCGCCCCGCCGCAACGACCCGACGGCCGCTCCGCCGGCCCCGGCGTCGGACAGGACGTCGTCGACGGCGCCGACCAGCACCGGGTGGGCGCTCACCTCGACGAAGGCGGGTGCGACGAACCGCTCGACGCACCCGCGCACGGCGGTGTCGAAGCACACCGGCTCGGCGACGTTGCGCAGCCAGTAGTCCGCGTCCAGCACGGACCCGTCCACGAACCCGCCGTCGCACGACGAGCTCAGCCCGATCTCCGAGTCCACGGGGGACAGCTCGCCGAGACGTTCGACGAGCGCGTCGCGCACGGCCGCCACGTGCGGGGTGTGCGCCGCGTAGCCGACGGGCGAGCGCCGTAGCTGGACGACGTCGCCGCACTCGGCGACGAACTCCTCGACCGCCTCGACGTCACCACCGACCGTCGAGCTCGACGGGCCGTTGTCCACGGCCACCCACAGCCGTCCTGCCCACGGCGCGATCAGCTCCGCGGCGCGGTCGGCGGGCGCCATCACGGACACCATCCCGCCGGACCCGTCCAGTTCGGACAGCACGTCGGCGCGCACCACGACCACCCGGGCCGCCTCGTCCAGCGTCAGCGCACCGGACACGCACGCCGCCGCGATCTCGCCCTGCGAGTGCCCGACGACCGCCGCCGGATCGACGCCGACCGCGCGCCACAGCCCGGCCAGCGACACCATCACCGCCCACAGCACCGGCTGGATCACCCGCGAGTCCCACAACACGGACTCGTCGCCCGCGTGCAGCACGTCGATCACCGACCAGCCCGCGTGCGCGGCCACCGCCTCGTCGCAGCGCCGCAACCACCGCGCGAACACCGGGCTCTCGTCGAGCAGGCGCACCGCCATCCCGGTCCACTGCGCACCCTGGCCGGGGAACACGAACACCGGGGCCGGGTCGGCCCCCGCGCCCGCACGGCCGGAGACGACGCCCGCGTGCTCGTCGCCGCGGGCCAGCGCGTCCAGAGCCGCGACCAGCTCCTCCCGCGAGTCCGCCACGACGACGGCACGGTGCGCGAACGCCGACCGGGCGGCCAGCGCCCTGCCGACCTCGGCCAGCTCGTCGGCCGAGCCGGCCCGCTCGGCCGCCGCCCGCAGTCGCGCGGCCTGCAGGCGCAGCGACGCGGCCGACCGTGCGGACACGGTCCAGAGCAGCACCGCGGATCCCAGCACCGGCTCGGGCGGCGCCGGCGACTCCGGCGACTCGGGTCCCTCCGGCGGCTCCGGCCCCTCCGGCGGCTCGGGCGCGGGAGCCGACTCGAGGATCACGTGCGCGTTCGTGCCGGAGATGCCGAAGCTCGACACCCCGGCACGCAGCGGCCGGTCCCCCGCCGCCCAGTCCCGGGACTCCGTCAGCACGGCCAGCCCGCTCGCGTCCCAGTCGATCCGCGAGCTGGGCTCGTCCACGTGCAGCGTGCTCGGCAGCGTGCCGTTCCGCATGCCCAGCACCATCTTCATCACGCCCGCCACACCGGCGGCCGCCTGCGTGTGCCCGATGTTCGACTTCACCGAACCCAGCCACACCGGCGCGTCGGCCGGCCGGCCACGTCCGTACACCGCCTCCAGGGCGGACGCCTCGATCGGGTCACCCAGCGCCGTGCCCGTGCCGTGCGCCTCGACCGCGTCCACATCGGATGGTGACAGCCTGGCGTCGGTCAGGGCCTGCCGGATCACGGCCTCCTGCGACTGGCCGTTCGGGGCGGTGAGCCCGTTGCTGGCGCCGTCGGAGTTCACCGCGACGCCGCGGACGACGCCGAGCACGGTCCGCCCGGCCCGTCGCGCGTCGGACAGCCGCTGGAGCACCAGGAGCCCGGCGCCCTCGGAGAACACCGTGCCGTTCGCGCCGTCCGCGAACGCCTTCGCCCGCCCGTCGGCGGCCAGGCCGTTCTGCCTGCTGAACTCCACGAGCGTGCCCGGGTTGGACATCATCGTCACGCCGCCGGCCAGCGCCAGCGAGCACTCGCCGCGGCGCAGCGACCGGACGGCCAGGTCGATCGCCACCAGCGACGACGAGCAGGCCGTGTCCACGGTCATCGCCGGGCCGCGCAGCCCGAACGTGTAGGCGACGCGGCCGGACGCGACGGACAGCGTCGTGCCGGTCAGCAGGTGACCGGCCGCCCCGCCCGCCGGGTCGTGCCAGCGGGGGCCGTAGTCGCTGTCCATGGCGCCGACGAACACGCCGGTCAGCGAGCCGGCCAGGCTCGACGGCTCGATCCCGGCGCGCTCCAGCGCCTCCCACGACGTCTCCAGCAGCAGCCGCTGCTGCGGGTCCATGCCCAGCGCCTCACGCGGGCTCAGGCCGAAGAACTCGGCGTCGAACCCGTCGGCGTCGTGCAGGAACCCGCCGTGGCGGACCGGCGGTCCGCCACGACCGGCGTCGTCGCCCATCAGCGCGTCCAGGTCCCAGCCGCGGTTGGTCGGCAGGCCGGAGATCTCGTCGGACCCGTCGGCGAGCACCCGCCAGAGGTCGTCCGGCGAGGCGATCCCGCCGGGGAAGCGGCAGCCCATCGCGACGATCGCGATCGGTTCGGCGGCGCCCGGGTCGCCCGCGCTCACGCGCTCGTCCCCACCGAGCCGGGACAGTCCGGCTGCCAGCAGCGACGCGACGCGATCGCGCTCCTCGGACCCCGGCTCCAGCCGGTCCAGCTCGGTCGCCGCCCGGTCCAGTGCCGTGTGGACGATCTCGCCCGGCGACGGCGCGGTCGGTACGAGCTCCCGGCCCAGGTACGCGGCGACGGCGGTGACCGTCGGCTCGTTGAACACGAGCGTCGGCGGCAGCCGCAGCCCCGTCTCGGTGCCGAGCCGGTTGCGCAGCTCGACCGACGTCAGCGAGTCGAAACCCATCTCGCTGAACGGCCGGTCGGCGTCGACGCCGTCCGGGTCGGAGTGCCCGAGTGTGGACGCGACCTGGGCGCGCACCAGGTCGACCAGCGTCCGGGCCGCGTCCTGCGCCGCCATCGCGGCCAGACGGGCCGCCAGCCCGGACAGCTCGGCGGGCGCGGCCGCACCCGTCTCCGGGTCGGTGACGGTCGGCGCCGTCCGTCGGGGACGGACCATGCCGCGCAGCACCGTCGGCAGCCGCTCGGGGTCCGCCGCCCGCAGCGCGGCCGTGTCCCACCGCGCGGCGACGACGAGCTCGTCGCGCCCGCCGGCCAGCACGGCGTCGAGCATGTCGAGGCCCTGCTGCTCGCTCAGCGAGCCGACGCCGGTCGCCGCGAGGCGCGCCGTGGACGTCGCGGACAGCTCGGCGGCCATCCCGCTCGCCCACACGCCCCACGCCACCGACACGGCGGGCAGCCCGAGGCCGCGCCGGTGCTCGGCCAGCGCGTCCAGGCCGGCGTTGGCCGCGGCGTAGTTGCCCTGCCCGGGGTTGCCGAGCACGCCCGCGACGGAGGAGAACAGGACGAACGCGCGCAGGTCGAGATCGGCGGTGAGCTCGTGCAGCAGCCAGGCCGCGTCCACCTTCGGCGCCAGCACTGCGTCCAGCAGGTCCGGCGACAGCCGCTCGACCGTCGCGTCCTCCAGCACGCCCGCCGCGTGCACGACGGCCGACGGGGGGTGCGCCGCCAGCAGCCGCTGCAGCGGGACGCGGCGGGTCACGTCACACGCCGTGACCTGCACCGACGCGCCGAGATCGGTCAGGCGGGCGACGAGCTCGTCGGCGCCGGGCGCGTCCGGGCCGCGGCGCGAGACCAGCAGCAGCTCGCGCACGCCGTGGTTCTCGACCAGGCGCTGCGCGACGAGCCCGCCGAGGTCGCCGGTCCCGCCGGTGACCAGCACCGGGCCGTCGGCGTCGCCCAGGTCGAGCGGCTCGCCGTCGGCGGTCCCGCCGCGCACCACGCGCGGGACGAGGACCTCGCCGTCGTGCACGGCGCACTGCGACTCGCCCGCGTCGAGCGCGCCGGCGAGCAGCCGCCACGCTCCGTCTGCGGCCTCGTCGGCTCCGGTGTCGGCTCCGGTGTCGGCTCCGGTGTCGGCTCCGATGTCGGCTCCGATGTCTGCGAGGCCGAACCGGCCGGGGTGCTCCGCGCACGCCGTGCGGACCAGGCCGGTGACCGGCGCGAGCACAGGGGACGAGCGGTCGGCAAGGAACACGAGACGTGCACCGGCCAGCCGCTCGTCGGTGACCCAGCGCTGCATCGTGTCGAGCACCTCGGACAGCGCGTCGCGCGCGGCGTCGCCGACGTCCTCGGCGTCGGACAGGTCGTCGGCGTCGTCGAGGTCGGCGAAGCACGGCGCGAGGACGACGGCCGTGTCGTCCGGGACCGACGAGAGCTCGTAGCACAGCGGTGCCGTGAACCCGTCCGCGCGGACGGACTCCGCGACGCCCGCGGCGCGCGGGTCGGTGCCCACGACGGCCCAGCGACGCGCGCCGGTGTCCGCGGCGGCGACGTCGGCGGGCACCCAGTCCAACCGGCGCAGGTCGGACCCGGCGGACAGCTCGCCGCCGACCGGCCGGAACGCGATCTCGTCGATGCCGCCGATCCACCGGCCGTCGGTGTCGTGGAGGTCGACGGCGTGGCCGGCGCCCTTCTCGGTCACGTGCACGCGCACCGTGTCGGCGCCGCGGACGTCGATCCGGACGCCGGCGAACGAGTGCGGGACGAGCAGCCCGGCGCCGGTCCCGCCCTGCTCGGCGAGGTCCAGCACGAGCACGTGCAGGGCGGCGTCCAGCAACGCGGGGTGCGCCGTGTAGCCGTCCGGGTCGACCGGCAGCCGCACCTCGGCCCAGCGCTCGGAGCCGGAGCGCCACGCGGCGGTCACGCCGCGGAACGCGGGTCCGTACCGGTAGCCGCGCCCGTCGAGCCGCCGGTAGGCGTCGTCCGGGTCGATCGGGTCGGCGACCGGCGGCCACACGGTCTGCGACGGGCCGGGCGCCGCGTCCGCCGTCTCCAGCACGCCGGACGCGTGCCGGACCCACTCGCCGTCCTCGGCCGAGTAGCCGTGGATCGCCAGCGTCCGGCGCCCGCCGTCGTCCGGTGCGCCGACGGCGACCTGGACGTCGACCCCGACGCCGTGGCCCAGCACCAGCGGCGTCTCGACCATCAGCTCGCCCAGCTGGGTCCCGCCGCCGGTGCCGCCGGTGTCGATCCGGCCCGCGGCCGCCAGCGCGCATTCCACGAACGCGGTGCCCGGCACGAGGACGTCGTCGCGGACGCCGTGGTCGGCCAGCCACGGCGTCGAGTTCGGCGACAGGCGCCCGGTCAGCAGGGCACCGCCGTCGGCCAGCCCGACGATGCGGTCCAGCAGCGGGTGCACGCGGTCGGTCGGCTCGAGCCAGAACCGCCGCCGGTCGAACGCGTAGGTCGGCGCGGGCACCTGCTCGCGCACCGGCCCGAGCGCCGCCGCCCAGTCCACCGCGGCACCGCGCACGAACGCCTCGGCCAGCGCGGCGCCGAACCGGACCGGTCCGCCGTCGTCGCGCCGCAACGATCCCACGGCGGCCTGCTCGACGCCGGCGTCACCGAGGACGTCGCCCACGGCGCCGACCAGGATCGGGTGCGCGCTCACCTCGACGAACAGCGGTGACCCGCGCCCGCGGTCGACGCACGCCCGGACGGCGGCGTCGAAGCACACCGGCTCGGCGACGTTGCGCAGCCAGTACTCCCCGTCCAGCACCGAGCCGTCCACGAAGCCGCCGTCGCACGACGAGCTCAGCCCGATCTCCGAGTCCACGGGGGACAGCTCACCGAGACGCTCCACCAGCGCGTCGCGCACCGCCTGCACGTGCGGCGTGTGCGCCGCGTAGCCCACCGGTGACCGTCGCATCTGGACGGTGCCGGAGTGCTCGGCCATGAACTCCTCCAGCGCCTCCGGGTCGCCGCCGACCGTCGAGCTGAACGGCCCGTTGTCCACGGCCACCCACAGCCGGTCCGGCCACGCGGCGACCAGCTCGCGGGCGCGGGCGGCGGACGCCATCACCGAGACCATCCCGCCGGAACCGTCCAGTTCGGACAGCACGTCGGCGCGCACCACGACCACCCGGGCCGCCTCGTCCAGCGTCAGCGCACCGGACACGCACGCCGCCGCGATCTCGCCCTGCGAGTGCCCGACGACCGCCGCCGGATCGACGCCGACGGCGCGCCACAGCCCGGCAACCGACACCATCACGGCCCACAGCACCGGCTGGATCACCCGCGAGTCCCACAACACCGACTCGTCGCCGGAACGCAGCACCTCGATCACCGACCAGCCCGCGTGCGCGGCCACCGCCTCGTCGCAGCGCCGCAACCACCGCGCGAACACCGGGCTCTCGTCCATCAGCTCCAGCGCCATGCCGACCCACTGGGCCCCCTGGCCGGGGAACACGAACACCGGCATCCGGGCGGCGTCCGCGGCGGCGCGCCCGGTGACGACGCACGGGTGCTCCTCCCCGGCGGCGACGGCGTCCAGCCCGGCGAGCAGGTCGTCGCGCGCCCCGGCGACGACGACGGCGCGGTGCTCGAACGCCGACCGGGCGGCCAGGACCCGGCCGATGCCGGCCAGCTCGTCCCACGAGCCGGCCGCGTCCGCAGCCACCCTCAGCCGGGCCGCCTGGGCCCGCACCGAGGCGGCCGTCCGCGCCGACACCACCCACGCCAGGACGGTCTCCCCGAGAACCGGCCCGGTGTCGTCGTCGGCCGGTGTGGTCGCGGGCGGCTGCTCGAGGATCACGTGCGCGTTGGTCCCGGAGATGCCGAAGCTCGACACCCCGGCGCGGCGCGGCCGGTCCACCGCCGTCCAGTCCCGGGACTCCGCCAGCACCCGGACGGCGCCCGCGTCCCAGTCCACCCGGGAGCTCGGCGTGTCCACGTGCAGCGTGCGCGGCAGCGTCCCGTGCCGCATGCCCAGCAGCATCTTCATCACGCCCGCCACGCCGGCGGCGGCCTGCGTGTGCCCGATGTTCGACTTCACAGAGCCCAGCCACACCGGGTCCCCGCAACGGTCCGCGCCGTATGTCTCCAGCAACGCGTGCGCCTCGATCGGGTCGCCCAGCGCCGTGCCCGTGCCGTGCGCCTCGATCGCGTCCACATCGGATGGATCCAGGTGGGCGTCGGCCAGCGCCTGGCGGATCACCAGCTGCTGGGACCGCCCGTTGGGGGCGGTCAGGCCGTTGCTGGCGCCGTCGGAGTTCACCGCGACGCCGCGCACGAGCCCGAGCACCGGGTGCCCGGCGCGCCGGGCGTCGGACAGCCTCTCCAGCACGAGCAGGCCGGCGCCCTCGGCGAACGCGGTGCCGTTCGCGCCGTCCGCGAACGCCTTCGCGCGCCCGTCGGCGGCCAGCCCGTTCTGCCGGCTGAACTCGACGAGGATGCCCGGGTTGGACATCAGCGTGACGCCGCCGGCCAGCGCGAGCGAGCACTCCCCGCGGCGCAGGGACCGCACCGCGAGGTCGAGCGCCACCAGCGACGACGAGCACGCCGTGTCGACCGTGACGGCCGGTCCGAGCAGCCCGTAGTGGTAGGCGATCCGCCCGGACGCCACGCTCGACGTGGTGCCGGTCAGCAGGTGACCGGAGCTGCCCGGGGTGGGCTGGTGCATGCGGGGGCCGTAGTCGCCCGCCATCGCGCCGACGAACACGCCGGTCGCGGATCCGGCCAGGGTGGACGGCTCGATCCCGGCGCGCTCCAGCGCCTCCCACGACGTCTCGAGCAGCAGCCGTTGCTGCGGGTCCATCGCCAGCGCCTCGCGCGGGCTCAGGCCGAAGAACTCGGCGTCGAACAGGTCGGCGTCGTGCAGGAACCCGCCGTACAGGGCGGCCCGGTCGTCCGGGTCGTCCGCGTCGACCAGGGTGTCGACGTCCCAACCCCGGTTCACCGGCACCGACGTGATCGCGTCGGTCTCGTCGGTGAGCACCCGCCACAGGTCCTCCGGCGACGTGACGCCGCCCGGATAGCGGCAGCCCATCGCGACGACGGCGACCGGGTCGTCGTCGGTCCGTGCGGGGACGCGGCCGGCCGGCGCGGGCCCGGCGTCCGTGCCGGACACGCGGTCACGCAGGTGGGCGGCCAGCCGGTCCGGCGTCGGGAAGTCGAACAGGACGGTGGTCGGCAGGCGCAGGCCGGTCAGAGCGGCGAGACGGTTCCGCAGCTCGACCGAGCCGACCGAGTCGACACCGAGCGCGCGGAACGGCTCCTGCGGGTCGACGTCGGTGTCGGCGTAGCCGAGCACGTCCGCCGTCGTGCGGATCACCAGCTCGCGCAGCTCCTCCGGGGCCACCGACGCGGGCTCCGGGTCGCGGCCGGCGGGCTCCGGGGTCACCGCGGCGGGGCGGGCGGCTGCGCCGTCGAGCCAGTGGCGCTCCCGCTGGAACGGGTAGGTGGGCAGCGCGGTCCGGCGGGCGCCCGGCATCGCGCAGAGCGCGTCCACGTCGACGTCCGCGCCACCGGCGAACGCCTCGAACAGGCTGCGGCGCAGGCGCTGCGGGCCGGGCTCGTCGCGCTGCAGCGTCCCGACGACGGCGGCGTCGCACTCGGCAGCGTCGGCGATGTCGGCGAGGCTGCCGACCAGCACGGGGTGCGGGCTGCACTCGACGACGACGCCACAGCCGGCCGCCAGTGCCCGGCGGGCGGCGTCGGCGAACCGGACCGGGTTGCGCAGGCTGTGGAACCAGTAGTCGGCGTCGAGACCCGCGGTGTCCATCGCCTCACCGGTCAGCGTGGACACGAACATCGTGTCCACCGACCGCGGCCGGATCGGAGCCAGCGCCTCGCGCAGCTCGTCGCGCAGGGCGTCCACGGCGGGCGAGTGCGAGGCGTAGTCCACCGGGAGGATCTTCGAGCGGTGGCCCGGCAGGGCCTCGCGCAGCCGGGCCAGCGCGTCGACCTCACCGGAGACGACGACGGCGTGCGGCCCGTTCACGGCGGCGACCGTGACGTCGTCGGGCAGGTGGTCGACGAGGTCCTGCAGCGCGATCCCGATCGACATCATGCCGCCACCGGAGACGCGCGTGATCGCGCGGCTGCGCAGCGCCACCACCCGGGCCGCGTCCGCGAGGTCCAGCGCGCCGACCACGGTCGCGGCGGCGATCTCGCCCTGCGAGTGCCCGACGACGACGTCCGGGGTCACGCCGTGCGCGCGCCAGACGTCGGCCAGCGACACCATCACGGCCCACAGCGCGGGCTGCACGACGTCGACGCGGTCCAGGTCAGGAGAGCCGGGGACGCCGCGCAGCACGTCGGTGAGCGAGAAGTCCACGAACGGCTCCAGCGCCGCGGCGCACTCGGCGATCCGTCGGGCGAACACCGGCTCGTCGAGCAGGTCGGCGGCCATGCCGGCCCACTGCGAGCCCTGGCCGGGGAACACGAGCGCCGTGCCGCCGGGGCGCGCCCGGCCCAGCACGACCGGGCCGGTGGCACGGCCGCCGGCGAGCGCGTCCAGGCCGTCGCGCCACCCGTCCGGACCGGT
This sequence comes from Pseudonocardia endophytica, assembly GCF_004339565.1. Lineage (GTDB taxonomy): Bacteria > Actinomycetota > Actinomycetes > Mycobacteriales > Pseudonocardiaceae > Pseudonocardia > Pseudonocardia endophytica. Next base: position 2,644,623 of record NZ_SMFZ01000002.1, on the reverse strand, counting down.
CACGACGGCGCGGTGCTCGAACACCGAGCGGGTGCGCACCAGCGAGGCCGCGACGTCAGCGGCCGGGACGTCCGGGTGTGCCGCGAGGTGCTCGGACAGGGCTCCCGCCTGCGCCCGCAGCGCCTGCGCCGACCGGGCGGACAGCACCAGCGGCAGGTCGGCCGCCGCGTCCGGTGCCGGTCCCGCGTCGCCGGTCGGCTCCGGGGCGCCGGCGAGCACCATGTGGCAGTTCGTCCCGCCGATGCCGAACGAGCTGACACCGGCCACCGGACGGCCGTCCGGCCAGGCCTTCGTCTCGCGCACGACGTCGAGCCGCAGGTCGTCGAGCGGGATCTCCGGGTGGGGGTGCTCGAAGTTCAGACTCGGCACCAGCGTGCGGTTCTCCAGGCACAGCGCCACCTTGAGCAGGCCCGCGATGCCCGCTGCGCCCTCCAGGTGGCCGATGTTCGTCTTCACGGAGCCGACGTGCAGCGGCTCGCCGTCCGGCCGCCCTGCGGCCAGGGCGTTGCCGAGCGCCGCCGCCTCCACCGGGTCGCCCGCCGGGGTGCCGGTGCCGTGCAGCTCGACGTAGCGCACGTCGTCCGCGCGCACGCCGGCGCGGCCGCAGGCGAGTCGGATGACCTCCTCCTGCGCGCCCCGGCTGGGCCGGGTCAGCTCGTCGCGGTCCACGCTGCCGTTGTTCGACGCGCCGCCGAGGATCACGCAGCGGACGTCGTCGCCGTCGGCGACGGCGTCGGACAGCGGCTTGAGCACGACGACGCCGCCGCCCTCCCCGCGCACGTAGCCGTTCGCGCGCCGGTCGAACGTGTAGCAGCGGCCGTCCGGGGACAGCGCCCCGAACCGGCCGATCGTCGTGCTCGTCTCCGGCAGCAGGTTGAGGTTCACCCCGCCGGCCAGCGCCAGGCGGGTGTCGCCGCGGCGCAGCTCGTCGCAGGCCATCTGGACGGCCAGCAGCGACGACGACTGGCCGGCGTCCACCGTCATGCTCGGGCCGCGCAGCCCGAACAGGTAGGAGACCCGGTTGGCGATCATGCTGCGGTGCGAGCCGGTGAACGCGTGCGCGTCACGGGCCTCGACGTCCACCCGGTCGCCGAGCGTCGCGTAGTCGCTCGCGATCGCTCCGAAGTAGACGGCCGCGGGCGCGTCGTGCAGCCCGGACGGCGCGATCCCGGCGTGCTCCAGCGCCTCCCAGGCCAGCTCGAGCATCAGCCGCTGCTGCGGGTCCATCGCCGCCGCCTCGTTCGGCGAGACGGAGAAGAACCGCGCGTCGAAGCCCGCGACGTCGTCGAGGAAGCCGCCGCGGCGGTACTCGGCCGCCGCCGGCCAGCGGTCGGCGGGGGCCTCGGCCACCGCGTCGTCGCCGGACTGCAGGAGCCGCCAGAACCGGCCGACGTCGGGGGCGCCCGGCAGCCTGCAGGACATCCCGACGATCGCCACGGGCTCGTCGACCACCGGACCGCCGCTGGTTGAAGGCATTCGTCCACCGCCTGTGAATCATGCGAAGAAGCTGGATAAATCCCAGTCAGCATGTGTCTAGGCTCCCGTGACCGGCAAGATGCGGAAGGGGACCGGAGAAGGCGGGGACAAGCTGACGCCGGTGACGTCGTTGACGATTCCCTCCCGGCGCCGGTAGCAATTGTCACATTGTTCGGAAACGCATCACGGGGAGCGACGAGGAGGCAGATCATGGAGAGGACCATCGACAGCGGAACCGATGTCGTGCTCGAGGGCGGGCCGGCGGGCGCCACGCTCGCGGACGCGCTCGTGGCGGCGCTGCCGACCGGCCCGGACCGGTTGAAGATCCCGCACCGCGGGGGCTACGAGCACTTCGAGCGGCACGACGACGCAGCTCAGGGGCCGGTCGTGTACCGGTGGGTGACCCGCACGACGATCGCCGAGTAGCACGCAGGACGACAGGGCCGGTGGCGGACGCCACCGGCCCCTTCGTCGTGAGGCGGGTCAGGAACGCTTCGAGACGGGCACCACGTTCCGCTGGAACACCATGTCACGCAGGACGTCGTCGCCGCCCTCGATGATCGAGACGTAGCGGACGTCGCGCAGCAGCTTTCCGATAGCGGAATCGGCGGTGTACCCGATTCCGCCGAACATCTCGGAGGCCGTCGACGCGATCTGCCATCCGGTCTGCCCGCAGAACATCTTCGCGACGATCGCGGACTTCAGCGTTCCCTTCCGCAACAGTTCCTCGGCCGCGTCCGGACGCTCCCGGATCGCGTCGACGTCCCGTGCCGCGGCACCGCACTGGTTGGCCATCACCTCGATCTGCATCTCGAACTGACCGAGCCGGCTCGCGAAGACGGCGTTCGTGCTCAGTGGCGCGCCGCCGACCGACTTGGACGCCGCGTAGTCCATGCAGAGGTCCCGGACGCGGCGGGCGATCCCGACGGCGGTGGCGGCGATGAAGATCCGGCTGACGTTCAGCCCGATCTCCAGCAGGCGCAGCCCGTGGCCGCGCAGCGCGTTCCCGGCGGGCACCCGGCAGTCGGACAGCGTCACCTCGTAGGTCGCGGACGCTCGCACGCCCATCACGTCCCAGCGACGTTCGACGGTCAGGCCCGGCGTCTCCCGGGGCACGACGACGGCCCGGTAGTCGTCCGGGTCGTCGGCCGACCGGGCGATCACGACGACGAACCGGGCGAAGTCGGTGTTCGTGGAGAACGCCTTGGCGCCGTCGAGCACGAGCTCCTCGCCGTCGCGGCGCACGGTCGTGCCGATGTTCGCGAGCTCGCTGCCCGCGGCGTGCTCGCTGCCCAGCGTGGCGCAGAAGCCGCCCTCCTCGGCCAGCCCGTCGAAGCACTGCTTGCGCAGCTCGTCGCTGCCGTAGAGGTCCACCATGGTGGTGGCCAGCACGGAGATGAACAGGGTGAACGCGACGCCCGCGTCGCCGTAGGCGAGCGCGGACACCATGCGGGCGCCCCGCTCGACGTCCACCCCGAGGCCGCCGAACTCCTCCGGCAGCCACCAGTTCGCCAGCCCGGTCCGCCCGAACTCCGCGTACAGCGGGAGCGGGGCCTCGGCCAGCGAGTCCAGTTCGGGCTCCCGGCCGAGCACCTCCCTGCGGACGAAACGCTGGACGGTGCGGGTGTGGTCGGTGTCGCTCATCGCGCGCCTCCTGCGGACGACGTGGTCTCGGTCATCGGTCGCTCGACCGGCCGCGCGGCCGGGTGCCGGGTCACGGGCGGGGTGGTGGCCACCACGACCGTCGCGACGTGCTCGGTGGCCAGTGCCCGCTCGACCATCGCGGCCGGTTCCTGCCGTGCGGTGGCGGGCAGCCACGGTGCGGGCTCGACGGTGGTCCAGTGCCCCCGCCTGCCCAGCCGCGCGGCGGCGACCTGGGCGCCGAGCGCGGCGTTCGTCGCGGCGTGGCTGCGGCGGCCGCCGTCGTCGGGCTGCGTGAGCACGACGACCCTGCGGCCGACGGCGTGGTCGGTGAGCACGGAGTCGAGCACCCGGAAGTCGTGCACCGCGGCCCGGCAGGACGCGGCGGGCTCAGCCGGTACCGGCTCGGCCGCGTGCACCACGACGTCGATCCCGCCGAACTCGGCGGCGGCCGCGTCGACGGCGGCGCCGAGCTGCGACTCGTCGGCCGGGTCCGCGGCCAGTACGCGCACGGTCGCGCCCGCGTCCTCCAGCTCGCGGACGTCGGCGACGGTCGCGGCCGCCGGGTCGTCGTCGTCGAGACGGTCCCACTGCTCCCGCGGGGGCAGGGTCTCCCCTCCGGTCAGCACCAGCCGGCACCCGTAGGCCCGCGCCAGGTGCCGGGCGATCGGCCGCCCGGTCCCGCCGAGCCCGTCGGTGACCAGCACCGTGTCCCGGGCACCGACGAGCGGCAGCGGGCCGTCCGGTGGGGCGGGCAGCGGCTCGTAGTGCCGCAGCCACGTACCGCCGGACCGGACCACGCTGGTCCCGTCGTGGCCCCCGACCACGGCCGCGAGCGTCTGCTCGACGTCCGGCTCCGCGTCCACGTCGACGTGCCGGCAGGTCAGGAACGGGTCGTCGGCGGCGGGCGTGGACGGGAGGCCGGCGAGCGCTCCGTGCTCGGGGTGCTCGGCGTCCGGTCCGAGCACGCCGAGCGCGCCCGAGGTCAGCACGACCAGCTCCACCGCGGGTGCGCCGCGCCGGTGCTCGGCCGCGAACGCGTCCACCAGGTCGAGCACGGAGCGCAGGCCCCGCTCCTGGGCGGCCGCGAACCGGCCGTCCAGGTCGGCGTGCGCCGCTTCGTTACCGCCGTCGGCCAGGCTGAACCCGGCCACGACGGTGCGCGGCGCGACCACCTGCGCGCGCAGGAGCTCGGCGTACCGGCCGGGCTCGCCGACCGGGAGCGTGAAGTCGCCGTGCGCCTCGGCGGACAGCGTGTCCCCCGGCCGCACGACGACGGCCTCGGCACCGGCCACGGCCAGCCGCTCGACCAGGTCCTCCCCGCGCTCGTCGTCGACCAGCAGCATCCACGGCCCCGCGGCCCGCAGCCGCGCGTCCAGGTCGCCGAGCGGCACCGTCCGCGGGCGCCAGCTGGGCAGGTAGGCGTCCACCCCGGACGCGCCCGGCCCGCCGGACTCCCGATCCGGCCGCGGCTCCGGTACGGCGGCCGGTGCCCGCTCCTGCGGGACCGCCACGCCCTGCTCGTCGAGCAGGGCGGCGAACGCGCGGGCGGTCGGTGCCTCGAGCAGCGCCACCGGCGGCACGGACCCGCCGAGGCGCTTCCGGACCAGGCCGGTCATCTGCACGCTGAGCAGCGAGTTCCCGCCCAGGTCGAAGAACGCGTCGTCGGCACCGACCGGCTCGACCCCCAGCACCGCCGACCACAGCTCGGCCACGGTGCGTTCGGTGCCGGTGGACGGCGCGACGTACGGCGCCGCGAGGTCCGGGCGCGGGAACCGGTCACCGGTCGTGGCGGGGGCCTGCGCCGGGGCTCCGGCGCGTGGCATGCGGTCGTCCAGACCGGCCACGGTCACCACCCGGCATCCGTCCACACCAGACACGAGCCCGTCGAACGCGGCGAGCGCCTCCGGCTCGGTCATCGCCAGGCGGGCCAGCTCGGCCCCCATCGTGGTCGCGCCGTCCGGGCCGTCCAGGTCCGCCACCGTGCTCCCCCACGGGTCCCAGCAGCCGGTGACCCAGCGGGTGGGCGTCGCGCCCGCGCGGTGGCGGGCGGCCATCTCGTGTCCGACGGCGGACAGCGCGGCGTTGGCCGCGGCGTAGCTGCCGAACGTGATCCCGCCGAGGAGTGCCGACGTCGAGGAGAACAGGGCGCAGAACCCGGGAGCCGCCTCCAGGGGCCGCTCGTCGAGCAGGCGCCGCAGGACCAGCGCTCCGCCGACCTTGGCCGCGAAGTGGTCGGCCACCACGGCCGCATCGGTGTCGGACAGGGCGCGGAACGTGTCCAGTCCGGTGGCCGCGGCGGCGTGCACGACGCCGTCCAGCTTCCCGTCGCCGACCGTCCCGGCCAGCATCGAGCGCATCGCGTCCTCGTCGGTCACGTCCACCGCGGGCGTCAGCACCCTGGCGCCCAGCGTGCGCAGCTCACGCACGGCCGTCGCGCGCAGGTGTGCCGGGTCGTCCGGCAGGCCGGTCCGGCTCGTCAGTACGAGCGTGCCGGCGCCCGCCTCCGCCAGGTGGCGGGCGACGGTGAGGCCGACGCCGCCGAGCCCGCCGGTGACGAGGTAGGTGCCACCGGGACGGACGGCAGCCTGCGCGTCCGTCCCGGGTGTCGTCGGCCGGTACTCCGGCACGAACCGCTTCCCCTCACGGTGGGCGACGAGCACGTCGTCGGTGTCCCGGCACAGCTCGGCGTGCACTGCGGCGGCCGCGTCGTCGTCCGGACCGACGTCGACGGCGCGGCACGACAGGTCCGCGTACTCCTGGTTCGCGACGACGCAGAGCGCCGCGGCCGCGGCGTGTCCGGGCGAGGGACGCTCGCCGTCGCGCACGGCCTGGCCGTTGCGCGTGACCAGCACGACGCGTGCCGGCCCACCGTTCGCCACGGCGTCGAGCCGGGCGGCAACGGCCGCGACGGCGTCGGCACCGGTGCCGTCGGTCTCCTCGCCGGATGCGAGGTCGTCGAGCAGGCGCAGGTCCACGACGACGGCGGTGCCGTCGGCTCCGCCGTCGACGTCGGACGCCACGGTGACGTCGGCGCCGGCGTCCCGCAGGGTCCCGGCCAGCGCCTCGGCGGCGCCGGAGCGGTCGGCCAGCAGCACGCAGCGCGGCGGGACGGTGCCCGTGCCGCCGCCGGGGCCGGTGCCCCCGTCCTCGGTCCACAGTGGTTCGAGCAGCGCGGCCCGCCGGGTCCGGGCGGCGGCCTCGGAACAGCGGCGCCGGGGGGTCGGCTCGATCCAGTAGCGACGGCGCTGGAACGGGTAGGTCGGCAGCCCGGTCTTCGCGACCGGCCGTCCGGCCTGGTAGCCGTCCCAGTCGACCGGCACGCCGGCCAGCCACAGCCTGCCGAGCGTCTCGGTGAGCAGCACGTCGGCGCGCGGGTCGTCCTCGTCGGGCAGCGCGGACACGACCGTCGGCCAGCGCGACGGCGGGCAGTCCGGCCTGCCGCGCACGGACCCGGTCACGGTGCGGCCGGGGCCGATCTCCAGCAGCGCGCGCTCCGGGTCGCGGAGCAGCTCGCCGAGCATCGTGTCCAGCTGCACCGGCGCGCACATCTGCTGCGCCCAGTAGGCGGGGTCGAGCACCTGGGACTCGGTCACCGGCTCCCCGGTCACGGCGGACAGGTACGGGATCTCCGGCGGGCGCGGCGTGATCGTGCGCGCGACGCGCTCGGTCAGCTCGTCGGCGACCGGCTCCAGCATCCGGGAGTGCAGCGCGTGCTCCCCCGGCACCGGGCGGCACGGGATCGCGTCCGCCCCGAGCGCCAGACCCACCGCACGGACCGCGTCCGGCGGCCCGGCGATCACGGTCAGCTCGGGACCGTGCACGGCCGCCGTGTCGACGCCATCGATACCCGCCGCGTCGATCCGCCGGAGCAGCTCGGCCGCGGGCAGCGGGACCGACGCCGTCGCCCCGGCGGGCGTGCGCCCGACGAGCTCGGCGCGGTGGACGAGCAGCGCGAGCGCGTCCGCGGGCGTCAGCACGCCGGACAGGCAGGCCGCGACGTACTCGCCGACGCCGTCGCCCGCCATCAGCGACGGCCGGATCCCCCAGGACCCCAGCAGCCTGCCCATGGCGTAGTGCACGGTGAACACGCCCGCGTCGAGGAGCTCCGGTGCGGGTTCCCGGTCGGCGTGCAGCGTCCAGCCCAGCGGGTCGCGCAGCATCGTCTCGCCGCCGTCGACCAGACCGACGAGCTCGGCCCGGCAGTCGTCGAGCACCCCGGCGAACACCGGCTCGGCGCGGTACAGGTCCGCGGCCATCCCGGGGCGGTGGTCGCCGGTACCGGCGACCAGGAACGCGACCTCGCGGTCGGTGCGGCTGTCCTCGCCGGACACCGGGCCGCGGGCGCGCAGCACGTCCGCGGCGTCCTGTCCTGGCGGGACGACCAGCATCCGCCGGTGCTCGAACACCCGGCGACCGGTCTGCAGCGTGTAGGCGACGTCCCCGGCGGGCACGTCCCCTGACACGTGCTCGGCCAGCCGGGACGTCATCGCGTCCGCCGCGGCGGCGCTGCGCGCCGACCACACCATCAGCTCGGCGCGGTCCGGCCCGCCCGCGTGCGGGGGCCGCGGCGCCTCCTCGACGACGACGTGGGCGTTGGTGCCGCCGATGCCGAACGAGCTGACCCCCGCCCGGCGCAGCCGGTCCGGCCTGGCCGGCCACGGCGTGCGGCTGGTCACGACCTCGATGTCCGCTCCACCGGCGCTCAGCTGCTCGTTCGGCGTCCCGAGGTTGCGGGTCGGCGGGATCTCGTCGTGGTGCAGCGCGAGCGACGCCTTGATCAGGTTCGTCACGCCCGCCGCCCGGTCCAGGTGCCCGACGTTCGTCTTGACGGACCCGATCCGGACCGACTCGCCGTCGAACACCTGCTGCAGTGCCGACAGCTCGACCGCGTCGCCGAGCGCCGTGCCGGTGCCGTGCGCCTCGACGTAGTCGATGTCGGCCGCGGTCAGCCCGGAGCTGCCCAGCGCCTCCTCGATCACGGCAGCCTGTCCCTGCACGCCGGGCGCGGTGAACCCGACCTTGCGGCCCGCGTCGTTGTTCGTGGCCCAGCCGCGGATCACCGCGTAGATCCGGTCGCCGTTCTCCAGCGCGTCGGACAGCCTGCGCAGCGCCACGACGCCGACACCGTTGCCGAGCGGGGCGCCCAGCCCGGCCGCGTCGAACGCCCGGCACTCGCCGTCCGGCGGGGCGATCCCACCCGGCTGGTAGAGGTAGCCGACGCGGTGCGGTACCGAGACCGCGACGCCGCCGGCGAGGATCAGGTCGCCCTCGCACGCCGCGAGGCTGCTGGCGGCCGCGCACACGGCGACCAGCGACGTCGAGCAGTAGCTCTGGATCGTGTAGCTCGGCCCGCCCAGTCCCAGCGTGTGCGCGGCCCGGGTGGTCAGCGAGTCCTTGTCGTTGCCCAGGCCGACGGTCAGCTCCCCGAGCCGGGCCATCGCCTCGCTGTCGGCGAGGTTGTTGGTCATGTAGGAGCTGATCGCGCAGCCGGCGAACACGCCGATCGTGCCGTCGAAGCGCGACGGGTCGCAGCCCGCGTCCTCCAGCGCCTCCCAGCAATGCTCCAGGAACAGGCGGTGCTGGGGATCGATGATCTGCGCCTCGGTGGAGCCGATGCCGAAGAAGTCGGCGTCGAAGTCCTCGACGCCGTCGACGACGGCGCCCGCCCGCACGTAGTCCGGGTCGTCGATCAGCTCCTGCGGCACGCCCGCGGCGCGCAGCTCCTCCTCGGTGAACCGGGTGATGCCCGACTCGCCGGCGCAGATCGTCCGCCACAGGTCCGTGACGCCGGGCGCTCCGGGGAACCGCCCCGCCATGCCGACGACGGCGATGCCGACGGCCTCCTCGTCGTCCTCGACGTCCGCGTCGAAGATCGGCTGGTCAGCCACGTCGGTCCCCTCTCCGATTGGTCGTGCGGGCACGCAGACGGCGCCGGCCCCTGGCCGAGCTGTCCGCGAGCCGCTGTCGGGTCTCGTCCTGCCGGTCGGGTCCGGCGTCGCCCACCGCCGCGGCGAACGCGGCCACGGTGGGGTGCTCGAACAGCACGGCGGGCGCGATGGTCGTGTCGAGCTGCTTCGCGACGGCCCGCACGACGGCCATGCCGACGAGCGAGTTGCCGCCGAGGTCGAAGAACGGGTCGTGCACGCCGACCTCGTCGATGCCGAGGTAGGACTGCCACACCTCGGCGACCAGGATCTCGGTCGCGGTGCGCGCGGGGACGAACCCGGTGCGCAGCTGCGGGCGCGGGAACCGCTCGGCGGCCTCGGTCGCCGCGGCGTCGACCAGCGAGTCGAGGTCGAGCACGGCCGTCCACTCGCGGGCGATCTCGGCCAGCGGCTGGCGGAACGCCGCCGTGCTGCCCGCGCCGGTCCGGATCAGGTGGTCGAGGAACGCGCAGCCGCCCTCCTCGGTGAAGCCGTACCGCGCCCGGTACTCGTCGGCGCGGGTGGCCAGCTCGCTGCCCTGCTCGGCGGCCGTGCGCTGCCAGGCGTCGTGCTGCCAGTGCGCCCAGGACACGCTCAGCACCGTCGTCGACGGTGCGGTGTCGGCCAGCGCGTCGGCGTAGGCCGCCAGCGCGGTGTTCGCGGCGCAGTAGTCGCTCTCCCCGATGCCGCCGAACGCGACGATCGCCGAGGAGTAGAGCACCAGCAGCTCCGGGCGGAGCTCCGGCGGGCTGTCCGGGCCGACGAGCTCCGCCAGCGGCTCCATCGCGGCCACCTTGGGCGCCAGCACCGCGGTGCTCGACGCGGCCGTCTGCCGGGCCAGCACGCCGCTCGCGGGCGCCCCGGCCGCGTGCACGATCCCGTCGAGCGCCCCGAAGTGCTCACGGCAGGTGCGCAACGCGGCGCGCAGCACCTCCGGGTCGCCGGTGTCCGCGGTGAGCGTCAGCACCTCGGCGCCCGCGGACTCCAGGTCCGCGACGTCGGCGGCGCTCGCCGCCGCGGCGCTTCCCGGCTCGCCGTCCGCGAGCGAGGTCCGGCCGACGAGGGTCAGCTTCCGCACGCCGGCCCGGACCAGGTGCCGTGCCAGGCCCATGCCCAGCCCGCGGGTGCCGCCGGTGATCAGGTAGACCCCGTCCGCGCGCCAGGGCGACGCGACCTCGTCCGCCGAGGTGTCCGGCGCGGGCAGCTCGGTCCAGTCCTCGGTCCAGCGACGGCCGCGACGCACGCCCGCGAGGACGCCGCGCGGGTCCGTCCGGTCCCGGCGCAGCTCGTCCGCCAGTGCCGCGGCGGCGGCCGACGCGTCGGTGCCGTCCGGGTCCAGGTCGACGCCCGACCAGGTCAGGCCGGGGTACTCGTGGCGCACCGAGCGGCCGAGGCCGTGCACGGCGGCCCGGTGCGGTGCGGGCGCGTCCCCTCCGATGATCGTCGCCGCGCCCCGGCTGACCGTGAGCAGCCGGACGTCCGGCTGCTCGCCGAACGTCTGTACCGCGTGCATCAGACTGTGGTAGCCGCAGCGCAGCCGGTGGGACAGGTCACCGCTCCCCTCGTCGAGCAGGCTCCACAGGTGGACCAGGTGCACCGGCCCGTCACCGGCCGCGCCCGCCACGGCGGTGGCCACGTCGGTCATGTGCTCCGGCACGGCCGGGTCGACGACCATCCGCGCGCCGTCGTCCTCCCGCCGGTCGCCCGCGACGACCTCGACCACCCGGGTGCCGTCCGCGGCGGCCCGTGCGGCGAGCGCCGAGCCGATGCCGTCCGCGTCGGAGAACACGACGAGCGTGCCCGGCAGCGCGGTCCCGGCGGGCGGCTCGGTGACGTCCCGGTTCCAGGTGGACCGGTAGCCCACCTCCCTCGGCTCGTCGGCGACGGGCGCGGCGGGTCGCGCGGCGGCCCTCCGGCCGACCTCCGGCCAGTAGCGGGACCGCTGGAACGCGTAGGTGGGCAGGCTGACGATCCGGCCCGCGCCGTGCCGGGTGCGTGACCACTCGACGTCCACACCGGACTCCCAGAGCCGGGCGCAGCTGCCGAGCAGCTCGCCGCGGACGTCGGGCCGCTCACCGGACGTCCACAGTGGTGGAAGCGTGCCCAGGGTACGCGCGCCGGTGGACGGGGTCAGGTTCTGCCGGACCAGGCCGCCGAGCAGCTGCCCGGGGCCGAGCTCGAGGAACACCGTCACACCCTCGTCCAGGCAGGTCCGCACGCTGTCGGCGAACCGGATCGGGTTGACCATGTGCGCGGTCCAGTAGTCGCTGCCGACGGCCTGGTCGTCGCGCAGCAGCCGACCGGTGCTGTTGGAGACGATCGGGATCCGCGGCGCCGTGCGCCCGACCTCGGCGAGCAGCTCGCCGAGCTTGTCCCGCGCCGGCTCCAGCAGCGACGAGTGGAACGCGTGCTCGGTGCGCAGCAGCTGGCAGGCGACGTCGCCGTCCTGCAGCTGCGCCATGGCCGCGTGCACCTCGCCGGCCTCGCCGGACAGCACCGTCATGTAGGGGCCGTTGAACGCCGCGAGGTCCACCCCCGCGTCCGCGCCGACGTGCGCGCGCACCGTGGCCTCGTCCGCGGCGACCGCGAGCATCAGCCCCGGCGGCGCGGCCTCGATCAGCCGGGCGCGCTCCACCACCAGGTGCATCGCGTCCTCGAGCGTGAACACACCGGACAGGCACGCCGCGACGTACTCGCCGAGGCTGTACCCGACCAGGACGTCCGGCTCGATCCCCCAGTGCCGCAGCAGCTCCGCGGTCGCGTACTGCACGGTGAACAGGAACGGGTGCGCCGTCTCCGCGTGCCGCAGCGGGTCCTCGCCCGCCCCGTCCGCGCCGGGGCCGCGGCCGAGCAGCGCGGCCAGGTCACCGGCCCCTGCGGCCGGCTCGGAGAACAGCGACGGCCGCAGGTCGATCCCGCAGCGCTCGTGGGCGATCCGGACGCACTCGTCGACAGCCGCGGCGTAGACCGGCTCGGTGTCGTAGAGCGCGCGGCCCATGCCCGCGTACTGGTCGCCGGTGCCGGGCAGCAGGAACGCGACCCGTGTGGCTCCGGCCGGGGCGGTGCCCTCCGGACCGGACGCCGCGGCGGCGAGCGCGGCGGCCGCACCGGCGGCGTCCGCGGCGACGACGGCACGCCGCTCGGCGTGCCGGGCGCGGCCGTCCTGCAGCGTGCGGGCGACGTCGACGAGCGCCGGACCGCCGTCCGCCAGATGGTTCCCGAGGCGGGTGAGCTGGTCGCGCAGTGCTTCCGGGGACCGCGCGGAGACCGGCAGCACCTGCGCGGGCCCGTCGCCGGCGTCCACACCGGACTCGTGATGCTGCCCCGATGCCTCCGGCGCCGTCTCGACGACGACGTGCGCGTTCGTCCCGGACCATCCGAACGAGGAGACCCCGGCCCGCACCTCACGGTCGTCCGGGAGGGACCACTCGCCGGTGACCGGGCGGACCGTGCCGTCCGACGGGACGGCGTCCGACGGCTCGCTCTGGTGCACGTTCGGCGGCACGACCCGGTTCTCCAGCACCAGCACGGTCTTGATCAACCCGGCGACGCCCGCAGCGGACATCGTGTGCCCGAGGTTCGTCTTGACGGCGCCGACCCGCAGCGGGTGCCCGGCCCGGCCGGTCCCGCCGAACACGTCGTGCAGCGCGGACAGCTCGATGGCGTCACCGAGGCCGGTGCCGGAGCCGTGCGCCTCGATGTAGTCGACCTCGCCCGGTGCGACGCCCGCGTCGTCGAGTGCGCGGCGGATCACCTCGACCTGGGCCGTGCGGTTCGGCGCGGTGAGGCCGTTGCTGCGGCCGTCCTGGTTGACCGCGGAGCCGCGCAGCACGGCGCGGACGCGGTAGCCCTTCTCCAACGCGGTGGACAGCCGGGTCAGCACGACGAGGCCCGCGCCCTCACCGACCAGGTAGCCGTCGGCGGCCGCGTCGAACGTCTTGCACCGGCCGTCCGGCGCGAACATCGACGTGACGCAGCCCTGCACGAACATGTCCGGGTGCATGGTCAGCGCGACGCCGGCGGCCAGCGCGGTGTCGCACTCGCCGCGCCGCAGCGCCTCGATCGCGAGGTGTACCGCGACCAGCGACGACGAGCACGCCGAGTCCACGGTGAGCGTCGGTCCGCGCAGGTCGTAGTGGTAGGCGAGCCGCCCGGCCGCCACGCTGGACGAGGTGCCCTGCGCGAAGTACGGGTCGGCGCCCACGTCGGCACCGAGGCTCGACAGCTGCATGCGCCCGTACTGGGTCGAGTCCATCAGCCCGACCAGCACACCGGTGCGGCTGCCCGCGAGGCCGCCGGGGTCGAGCCCGGCGTCCTCCATGCCCTCCCAGGCCAGCTCCATCAGCAGGCGCTGCTGCGGGTCCATCCGCAGCGCCTCCTGCGGCGAGCAGCCGAAGAAGCCCGCGTCCCAGCCCGCGATGTCGTCGAGCAGCGCACCGCGCTTGCTGTAGATCGACTGCGCGGCGGGGCCCTCGGGAGGCAGGAAGTCCTCGAAGTTCCAGCGGGACTCCGGCACCTCCACGGCGGCGTCCCGGCCGTCGCGCAGCAGGCGCCACAGCTCGTCCGGGGTGTCCGCGCCACCCGGGTACCGGCAGGAAAGCCCGACGACGGCGACCGGCTCGGTCCCCGTCTGCTCCAGTTCGGCCAGGCGCCTGCGGGCCTCCGTGAGCTCCACGGTGGCCCGCTTGAGGTAGTCGCGCAGCCTGTTCTCGGTCTCCATCGCGATCCTTTCCCCCGCTGAGGAATCTCATCGTCGGCAGCGCATTCGCGGCCCGACAAGTAAGGAGCGGTGACAGCAACGGGACGCAGAAAGGTGCCGTCGCGCATTCCTTGTCGGACTGCGCGCGGAATACCGACGATGGCTTCGTCGGGAGAATCTCTTCAGGAGGAGCCACGGTGTCTGTGGAAGCGGCCCTGAGTCACGGTCAGCTCTACAGCTGGCGCGAGATCGAGACGTATCCGCCCAGCTGCATGAAAGAGGCGAACGTGCCGGCGACGCTGGATCTGCGGGGCATCCCCACGGACCGGGTCGAGCACGCGCTGTCCCGGCTCGTGGCGTGGCACGAGATCCTGCGCACGACGTACCACACCGAGTCCGGCGCCCCGGTGCAGCGGATCCACGACGACGTCGAGATCCCGGTCGAGCGGATCGACCGCCGGATCGGCCCCGCCGAGGTCGGCGAGCTGACCGAGGACTTCCTCGCCGTCGCGATCCCGATGACCGGGGGCCTGCTCTGGCGGGCGCTGCTGGTCAGCACGGACGGGGAGCCGATGCTGCTGGTGTTCTCGTTCTCGCACCTGATCAGCGACGTGTGGACCTCCCTGGAGGTCGTGCGCCAGTTCGGCAGGCTCGTCGAGGACCCGGACGCACCGGACCCCGGCACGCCGAGCCAGCGCGAGGTCGGGGCCGCCCAGCACGACCCGGCGTTCGCCCGCAGGCAGGAGGCGGCCGAGCGCTACTGGGCCGAGCACTGGGCGGGAGTGGACGGGCTGCCGGGCCTGCTGCGGCTGCCGACACTGCCGTACGACACCACCAAGGAGCGGATCCAGGCGACGTTGCGGTCCGGCCTGCTCGGGTCACTCGCGGCCGAGGCCGCACAGCGCCATCGGACGACCGTGCCCGCGGCGCTGCTGGCGATGCTCACGGCGGCGCTGGCCCGGCACACCGGAGCGCACCGGATCCCGGTCGGCGTGATGTCCTCCAACCGGTTCCCGCCGTCCTACCGGCAGGCGCTCGGCACGTTCAACCAGCTCATGCCCGTCGTCGTCGAGGTCGACGGCGCGGGCTCGCTCGGTGACCACCTCACGGCGGTGCACTGGACGGTGACGAAGGCCTACCGGCACTCCTGCTACGACATCGACCGGGTGGCCCGGCAGGCGGCCGAACGCGGCGCGCAGGGCGACCACGACTGCTGGTTCAACCACCAGTTCCCGTTCTGGTTCAACTACGTCCAGCTCGACGACGAGCCGCCCGCCGGGCACGACGAGCCCGCCGAGGTGACGTGGACGCCGGCCCCGCGCGCCTGCGGTCAGCCGATCGACGTCCGCGTGAACCTGCTGCGGGGGACGACCGAGATCCGGCTGCGCACCGATCCCGACGTCGTGGACGCCGACGGGCTGGCCGGGATCCTCCGTACCGTCGCCGCGGGCACCGCACGGGCCGCCACCGGTCTCCCGAGCCGGGTCGACGACCTGTGGGAGGCGGTGGACGACGTGCCGGACGCGCTGTTCCCGTCGCCGGTATCGGTCGTCTGACGAGCGACCGGGACCGGGCCCGACGGCAGTGGCCCGGTCGTCAGGCCGGGGTACCGGCGTCCGGGACCGCGGGGTCCGACTGCGCCGGCAGCGCCCCGTCCTCCCGGTACGCCTCGGGAAGCGACGCCCTCAGGTCGACGGCCTCCCGGGAGTCGATGTCCGACAGGAGGGCGTTCGCCCGAGCGGCGGCCTCCGCGGCCTGGTCGATCTCCCCCAGGCTGTCGCGGACCTCCGCCAGCAACGCCAGTGACCTGGCCTGCAGCAGGTGCCCCTCGAGATCCCGGAACAGTGCCGTCGCCGCGACGAGGTGCCCCTCGGCCGCCGACTCCTCGCCCCGGATCATCCCGATCTCGCCGAGCAGGTGCCGGGTCTCGCCGACCACCAGGGGATCACCGGCCTCCTCCGCCATGACCAGGGCACCGGCCGCCGTCGTCTCGGCGCTGTCCAGCCTGCCCTCCTTGTGGCGGACGGCGGCCAGTCCGTAGAGGGCCCGCGCCTCGCCGATCCGGTCCCCGACCGCCCGCACCTCCCGCAGCACCCGGTGGATCGCCGTCCGGGCAGCGGAGATCCGGCCGGTCGCCAGGTACAGCGTCACGAACCCGGTGATCACGTCGATCTCGCCGCGGAGGTGGCCCGCCTCCCGGCTGAGGCGCAACGCGTCGGTGAGCAGGGTCTCGGCGGTCTCGTGATCCCGCTCGCCGACGTGGTGCGCGGCCAGCCCGGACAGGACACGCGCCTCGCCTGCCGGGTCACCGACCTGCCGCATCCTGACGAGCGCGTCCCCGTACCGCTCGAGCATCGCCGGGACGTCGCCGCGGATCCGGTCGACCGCCGCCCACCCGGTGAGCACCAGCGCCTGTCCGTGCTCGTTCCCGTCGGCCCGGAACAGGTCGAGGGCGCCCGAGTAGTAGCGGGGGGCGTCTCCCAGCCCCTTCTGCTGCATCGCCCGCAGCGTGCCCATCGCGTAGAGCATCGCCGCGCGGCCGGTGCGGTTGTCGGTCCGCTCGCACAGCCGGTGGGTCATGTCGACCGTCTCCAGCCACTCGTCGAGCAGCCCCCGCACCGCGAACAGGTTCACGGACGTGAGCACGAGGTCCCAGCAGAGCTCGTCCATCTCCAGCGCCGCTGCCTGCCGGATCACGGCTGTGATCGTCTCCGGCTCGGTCTCGAGCCTGCCGGCCGGCATCGCGGAGAGCTCCTCGGAGACGAGGTGCGGCGGGACGGTCCAGCGGGGCGCCGTGCCGTGCAGGACCAGATGGTCACCGCCGTACTCGTGGCGGTGCGCCTGCTGGGCGATCGTCATCCACGCGCCGAGCATGCGATGCAGTGCCGCGCGGCGCTCGCCGTCGGACTCGACCTGCTCGGAGAGCTCCCTGGCGTAGAAGCGGACGAGCTCGTGGAAGCCGTACCGGATCTGGCTGCCCTCGTGCTGGCGGTACTCCACCATCCGGGCGTCGACCAACGTCTCCAGCAGGTGCTCCGCCTCGTCGACGCCGGTGTCCAGCAGCGAGGCCGCCGTCCACACCGAGAACTCCGGCACCTCGGGGACGGCCAACAGCCGGAACAGCCGCTTGGCCTGCTCCGGCAGGGTGCCGTAGGTCAGCGCCATGCTGGGACGCAGGTCCATGCCGCGGTAGCTGAACTCGTCGAGCCGCCGGGCCTCGTCGGCCAGCCTGCGGGTCAGCTCGGCGACCTTCCAGTGCGGCCGGGACGCCAGGCGGGTACCGGCGATGCGCAGCGCGAGCGGGAGCCGGCCGCAGTAGCGCACGAGATCCGCGGTGGGACCGGGTTCGTCGACGGTCCGCCCGTCGACGACGATCTCCGCGAGCATCTCGGTCGACGTGGCGTCGTCGAAGAGGTCCAGGTCGATCCAGTGCGCTCCGGGCAACCCGCACAGGCGCATCCGGCTGGTCACGATGACCGCGCAGAGCGGGTTGCCCGGGAGCAGCGGCATCACCTGGTCCTCGGTGGACGCGTTGTCGAGGACCAGCAGCTGGCGCTGTCCGGCGAGCCGGGTGCGGAACGTGGCGGCGCGCTCCTGCGGGTCCTCCGGGATGGTCGACTCGCCGTACCCGAGCGCGTGGAGGAAGCGCGCCAGCTGGGCGTGGGTGTTCTCCATCCGCGGGTCGCCGTGCAGGTCGGCGTACAGGTGGCCGTCCGGGTACCTGTCGGCGATCTCGTGCGCGACGCGCAGGGCCAGTGCGGACTTGCCGACCCCGCCCGCCCCGGAGATCGCGATCACCGGCACGGCGAACCGCGACGCATCGTCGTGCTCCGCGGCGTCCAGCACCTCGAGGATCTCGGCGACCCGGTCCTGCCTGCCGACGAAGTCGGCCGCACACATGGGCAGCTGGCGGGGGCTGCCCGGTCGCGCCGGGCCGCCGTCGGCCGGGCCGGCCTGCGGCGTGGTGGGCGGGTCGAGCTCGGCGTGCCGGTTCAGGATCGCGTGTTCCAGCTCCTGCAGCTCGGTTCCCGGTTCGACGCCCGCCTCCGTGAGCAGCGTCCGGCGCGCCTCGCGGTAGACCTCGAGCGACTCGACCTGGCGGCCGGAGCGGTAGAGGGCGAGCATCAGGAGCCCGCGCAGCCGTTCGCGCAGCGGGTTCTCCGCGCAGAGCGTCCGCAGCTCACCCACGACCGACTCGTGCCTGCCCAGCTCCAGCAGCAGCCGTACGCGCTCCTCGACGGCCGCCAGCCGGTCGTCCTGCAGCGCGACGGCCCCCTGCCGGACCAGGTCGCTGTCCACGCCGTGGAACGCCGGTCCGGTCCAGAGCGCCAGCGCCTCGTCCAGCACCGCGACGGCGCCCTCGATGTCGCCCGCCTCGGTCAGCGGTCCGACGTCGCCGACAAGACCGGCGAACCGCTCGCTGTCCAGCACCCCGTCGGCGATGTGGAGCCGGTACCCGGACGGTTGTGTCTCGATCGCCTGGCCCGTCCCGCCCAGATGTTTGCGGAGCCGGTGGACGGAGCTCTGGATCTGGGCGCGCGCGGTGGTCGGGGGTTCCTCCCCCCACACCGCGTCGACCAGCGTCTCCACCGGCACGACCCGGTTCGGACGCTGGGCGAGCGCGGCCAGCACCACGCACTCGCGACGGCCACCGATACGGACCCGTTCACCCTGGATCCGGAGCTCCAACGAGCCCAGAACGCTCAGCTGCATCCTGCCCCCCAGCAGCAGCGGCGTGATCCCCCCGGACACCCGCGGCCCAGATCATGCCTGCACGAGCCGGGGAGGTCTACCCGGTTGGTCCGGATCGGCCCGCCGAACCGATCTTCGACGGGCCGGGCGTCAGAGCGGGATGTTGGCGTGCCGGCCGCGCCGCGCCGGTGCCGTCGCGAGCGCGTGCACGATCCGCCGCCGGGTCTGCGAGGGCTCGACGACCTCGTCGACCGCACCGATCGTGCACGCCTCCTCCAGCCCGCCGGTCCGCATCCGCAGCTCCGCCGCGAGACGCCGGGTCACGGCCTCCCGGTCCGGTTCGGGGGCGGCCGCGATCTCGCGCCGGTTCAGCACGCGCACGGCCGCCACCGGGCCCATCACGGAGATCTCCGCGTCCGGCCACGCCAGCACGCTCGTCGCGCCGAGCGCGCGGGAGTTCATCGCGATGTACGCGCCGCCGTAGGACTTGCGCAGGACCACCGTCACCCGCGGCACGACCGCCTCGGCGAACGCGTGCAGCAGCTTCGCACCGCGGCGCACCACCCCCTCCCACTCCTGGGTCACGCCGGGCAGATATCCCGGCACGTCGACGAGCACGACGAGCGGTACCGCGAACGCGTCGCAGAAGCGGACGAACCGGGCGGCCTTCTCCGCAGCGGGCGAGTCGAGGCACCCGCCCAGCCGCAACGGGTTGTTCGCCACCACGCCGACCGTGTGGCCGCCGAGGCGGCCGAGCCCGGTGACGACGTTCCGCGCGTACCCGGCCTGCAGCTCCTCCCATGTCGCGCCGCCGTCGAGGACGGCCGCCACCAGCGGCCGGACGTCGTAGGCCCGCTGCGGGCGCTCCGGCAGCAGCGAGCCGGGGTCGACCGGACCGGGGCCGGTCGACAGGTCGAACAGGCCGGGCCTGGTCAGCAGCGCCGTCAGTCGACGGGCGCGGACCAGCGCGTCGTCCTCGGAGTCGGCGACGACGTGCACCACCCCCGACCGGCGGCCGTGCGCCTCGGGGCCGCCCAGCGACTCCTGGTCGATCCGCTCGCCGGTGACGCTGTGCACGACGTCCGGACCGGTGACCAGGACCCGGCCCGCCGGGGCCATCACGACCACGTCCGTCAGGGCTGGCCCGTAGGCCGCGCCGCCCGCGGCGGGCCCGAGCACCACCGAGATCTGCGGCACCCGCCCCGAGGCGCGCACCTGGGCGGCGAACAGGTGCCCGACGCCGTCGAGACCCGCCGCCCCGTCCGTCAGCCGGGCACCTCCGGAGTGCCACAGGCCGATCACCGGGCTCCCCTCGGCCACCGCGGTGTCGATCGCCGCGACGAGGTGGCGGCATCCGGCGGCCCCCAGCGCGCCGCCCATGCGGCCCGGGTCGGTGGCGTAGACGATCGTCGGGACGCCGTCGACGCGCCCGCGCGCCGTCTGGACGCCGGAGTCGTCGGGCTCGTGGAGGAGCGCCGTGCTCCCCCGGTCGAGGAGCCGGGCGATGCGAGCCGTCGGCGCTGCGGTGTCGACGGGCGGTCCGGCGTGTTCTGCGGCAGTCACAATCGATCTCCTCGGGCAGGGGTGCCGGCCGACCCGGACGGTCGGAATCGATGCGTCGATATCGTTCGGATCCGGATTCCCGGATTCCTCCGACGCGGTTGTCGTGATGTCCGACCGCAGGATGACGGTGCCCGGTCGCCGAATCCAGGGCGTCGCCGGTGACCGTTTCCGTCCGACCGGAAGTGGTCACCGCTGTCGCGGACGGACTCGTCGTGACAGGGGCCGACTCGCTGTCCGGCGGCGCTATCGTCCGATCGGGAAATACGTCCGGAAGAGAACGACCATGGGGGAACCGTCGTGAGCACCGAGATTCGCGCGGAAATGGTGGGGACAGTGCTGAGCGTGGCCGCGGCGGAGGGGAGCCGCGTCGCCGACGACGACACGATCGTCCTGCTCGAGTCGATGAAGATGGAGATCCCGGTCCTCGCCGAGGACAGCGGTGTCGTCGTCCGTGTCGCCGTCGCCGAGGGCGACGTCGTCACCAGCGGCGACCTCGTCGCGGTCGTCGCGCCGGCCGCCGCCTGACATTCCGGCCGGCGCGGCCCTGGCCCTGGACCGGAAGGACTCCGGCATGACCATCGAGCTCTCCACGCTCGTCCGCCGCGGCGGGACCGCCGCCACGGCCGACGGACGGCCGCGTGACCGCCGCACCGGTGCGGTCTCCCTCGATCGCCGTACCCGTGCGGAGGTCGCACCGCCCCGCACCCTGCTGGGTGTGTGGGCGCACCCGGACGACGAGGCGTTCCTGTCCTCCGGCCTGATCCTGGACGCGCGGGATCGCGGCGACCGCGTCGTCGTGGTCACCGCCACCCGCGGCGAGCTGGGTACCGACGATCCGGCGGCGTGGCCCCCCGACCGGCTCGGTGCGCACCGGGCGCGCGAGCTCGCGGCCTCACTCGCCGTGCTCGGGGTGACCGAGCACCGCTGGCTCGGCTACACCGACGGCGACTGCCCGAACGTGCCGGAGGGCGCGGCCGTCGACGCCGTCAGCGCCATCATCGACGAGACGCGGCCGGACACCATCGTGACGTTCGGGTCCGACGGCGTGACAGGCCACCTCGACCACCGGGCCGTCGGCGCCTGGACCCGGCGGGCCCGCCGCGACGCACGACCGGGCTCCACCCTGCTGCAGGCCGTGCTGCCACCGCGGTTCACCAGCCGGTTCGCCGAGATCAACGACTCGTTCGGGATCTTCATGAACAGCCCGGCGGCGCACGTGCGACCGGACGTCCACCTCCGCCTCCGTGGCGAGCGGCTGGACCGCAAGGTGGCCGCCCTGCGCGCACAGGACAGCCAGGCCCAGAGGCTTGTCGACGGCGTCGGGCTGCGGACGTTCCGCCGGTGGTGGGCGGACGAGGCATTCGTGGTCGAACCCGGTTCGGACGCCCTGGCCGCGTGATCGTGCGCTACGGCCGCGGCGTCTGAGACCCCGGCGCCGCGCACGACCGTCACGACGCTCTCGGTATCGCGGCCGCACCGCACGGCAGGGCTCGGCCCGATCTGCCGGTGCGGGGGATCGCGTCGTCGACGCTCGGGTCCTGCGCCTTCGCGTAGTGGCCCTTGATCCGATAACCGTGTCGCCGCCTCAGGGGCAGGTCCCGCCTGTCGAGAAGATAGACGCCGCTCCTCGTCGGCTCGTCATCATCGGCCACTGTCTCAGCGTTGTTCAAGGATGCAGTCGACATGGCAACCTCTGGACGGGGATCGCTCCTCGGAACCTCGTCACGAAGCGTGGCCCTCTCCATGAGAGAGGACATCGCCAACATTGACGAGCGGTGCGGGCACCCAGTCCCGAGTCGGTCACCGGTGTTGCCGGCGACCTCGTGGCCGCGCCTGCGCGATACCCCGTCGTCAAATCTGTGGACGGTGGTAACACCCTGCTCCCATCTGCCGACCCGGGAGGAGGAACGCGGAGGTCGAGGCGAGGGATGACATGACCGCACAGTGCTCCCGGTGTCATGCCCCTGGCTCGTCGACCGATCTCGACTGCCCGCGGTGCGGTGCGGCCCTCCCCCGTCCCGCTGCGGCACCCGTCGGCCGTGCGGTGATCCTCGGCCCAGCCGTCCCTGCATCGCCCGCGACCGTCGCGACGGCCAGCACCGCACCCGTCCGCCCGCCATCGGCACGGCGCCCACGTCGTCGGTCTCCCCGGACGGCCGGCCCCCTGGTGACCGGGACCGTCACCGGCCGGATCGAGGAGTCCCGTCACGTCGCCGTCCGGCATCGCATGGCGGCCGTGGTCATCACGGTCGCGGCGGTCCTCGGCGTGCTCGGGGTCGCCGTGGTCGGAGGGCCCGCGTCGCAGACCGTCGTCCTGCTGCTGGCTCTCGGCGGCGTGCTGGTCGTCGCCCGCGTCGCCTCGATCGCGCTCCGCGTCTCGGGTGGCGACGGCCCCGTCGGGGCGTACGCGTGGCGACGCCGCACGGTCGAGCTGACCGAGACGTCCGGGGCCCGGCACACATGCCACCTCGACGGCGAGCCGGTCGGAGACCCACCGCGGCGCGGGGACGTCGTCGAGGTGTACGGCCGAGCCGGTCACGACGGCACCGTCCGGGTCCGCGAAGCCGTCCGGCTCGAGGACGGCGCCGTGATCGGTGCCCGTCCGGCACCGACGGTCGTCGCCGCGCGGATCGCGGACGCGACCGCGGCGCTCATCGTCCTGACCTGCGTGGTCGTCCTGGTCGTCGACGGTCTGTCGTGACCGGATCCGTTCCCCCGTTCCTCCCCACCGAAGGCGAGTCCTGATGCCCCGACCGATCGTCCGTTCCGAGGGGCGGCTGGTGACACCGGACGCGCTGCGGAACACCCGACCGTCCACCCACACCGGTGGACGGGTTCTCACCACACCGCGCTCCGCCCGCTACCTGACCGCGATCGGGCGGCTGGACGTGTCGGCGACGCTCGGCCCGCTGGATCTCGCGGAGGTCGCCGACGCGATCGCCCGCGAGTTCGCCGACCAGTGGGCGTCGGTGCCACTCGGCTTCGTCGGGCACTGCTACCTCGGCCCGCCCTACGAGGCGCACACGCTGACGATCGACGGCCAGATCATCGAGCACTACGTGCGGGGCCAGGCACTCCCCGGCCGGCTGGAGTCGGCCCGCTCGCTGGCCCGCACCGAGCACTACCTCGTGATCGAGGTCTACCCCGACCGGCTGGTGTGCGTGCGCGCCGACGGTTCCGTCGTCTCGATGGAGGACTGAGACATGTCTGATCCTGGTGTCGCCCACGCCATCAACAGACTCTCCGGCAACATCAACGGCCTCAGCCGTGACCTCGACCAGCTGCAGCGGCTCCAGCTGGCCCTCCACCAGACCGTCGAGCAGGTCTCGGACAACCAGGACGTCACCCGCGCCGAGCTCAACGACCTCCGGCGCCTGTTCGACGAGTTCCTGCTCCGCGACGAGCTGGCGAACAACCTGCAGCTCGCGCAGTCGCAGGTGATCGCCGTCGTACAGGAGCTCGACGGCAAGTACGGGCACTTCGCCGAGGTCCGGCGCCTGGCCACCGGCACGTTGCAGGGCATGGACTCGGGCATCGTCACCCAGGAGACGATGCAGGGCACCGCCGAGGAACTGATGATCACCACGCCTCGGTACTGGCTGGCACCGGCGCTCGTCGCGCTCGCCGCCTGGATCCGCGACGACCAGCTGCTCGCCGAGCGCGCGCTCGGCGAGGCGCTGAGCCGGGACAACGACAAGACGGCGCTGTTCTTCGCGCTCGTGCTCCGCCGTCACCGGCGCGACGCGGCCACCGCGCGCTGGCTGCGGCAGTACATGGCCCGGCAGGACCCGGCCCTGCTGTCCCAGGAGTTCACGGTCGTGCTCGACGCGTCCGCCACCGGCGCGCTCGGAGCCGACGCGAAGCCGATGGTGATGAGCCACCTGCACGAGTGGTACGAGCGACTCGGAGCCGACCCGGCGATCGTCGCCGCCCAGGTCACGCGGTGGCGGCAGCTCGTCGACGGCCTGCGAGCACCCGCACCGACCGGGTACACGGTGCTGCCGGCGATCAGCCCGACGTGGCCGCTGCTGGCCGACCTCTACGCCGGGGCCACCGTGCACGGCCGCGCGGAAGCCCACTTCCGCGGGATCTTCGACCGGCCGCTGCACCGGGACCCGAACCTGGAGCGCCGGGTCGACGACATCCTGGACACGCTCGTCACGTCCTACGACGAGGAGGAGGCGCCGCTGCGCCGCCGACACGCCGAGCTGGACGCGATCATCGCGCACGACGGCGACAAGAAGGCCGCCGCGGCCACCGTTGCCGCAGCCGCACCGGTCCACGACGGGACGGTCGACTTCCTGACGTTGATCACCAACGCCGGCTTCTACCCGGACCAGGTCGGGGCCTCCGACGGCACCCAGCGCCTGGCCGTCGCGCTCGCCAAGGACTGGATCATCGAGGCGGACGGGCAGCTGGAGGCGGCCAACCTGCAGGCGATGCCGGCCGGGGTCGATCTGGCCACCGAGGGCTGGACCGGCCGGATCGACGAGCGAGCGTCCGAACAGGACCTGGTCGCCTCCCTGTCACGGCACATCGACGCCGAGACCGAGGCGCAGATCGCCGCGGTCCGGTTCGACGCCGGGCCGTTCGCGATCGCCGGGGCCGTGCTCGCGGCGATCCTGGCGGTGGTCACCGCCGCGAACGCCGGTGCGGGCGGCGCCGTGTTCTTCGTGATCGTCATGCTCGCCCTCGGTGTGTGGGCCGGCTACGGCTACTACCGGCTGCAGCCCCGCAAGGACCACATCCGGGTGCTCGGCGACCGGCGACGCGACCAGGCCTGCGCGCAGGTCAGGGGCGCGATCGCCGAGGTCGTGGACTGGCGGTCGGCCTGGGAGCAGGAGATCGCACGGGCCCACGGGTTCCGCACCTACATGTCCGCGCTGAGCCGGGACGCGTTCGTCACCGGCCACCACGACCACGCACGCGAGGGAGTCGCCTGATGTCGCAGCCCGTGCCGCCGCCTCCCGCGGGAGAGCCCGTTCTCCACCACCGTCCGTCACCACGCCCGGCGCCGGACCGGCCCGCCGACGACGGCTGGGGCGGCGGGTGGGCGTCACTGCCGGCCGAGCCCGCCGAGCCCGCCGAGGAGTCCTCGCCGCCGACGCTCCGGATCCCGGTGCAGGCACCGGCCGCTGCCCCACGGCACGAGACCCGCTCACCGGACGAGGACTCGTCCGGGCGGCCGCTCGGCATGCGGTTCCCGTCGTGGGACCTGCTGCCGCCCACCGAGTTCGTCCAGCGCCACCGGGGGCGGTGAGGTGCGGACCGCGCACGGCCCCTACGCGGAGTGGGTGAGCTGGCTCGACGCGTTCGCCCGCGGCGAGGATCTCCCGTCCCGTCACCTGACGGTCGTCGACGAGCAGCTCGGACCGCACATGGTCGGCAGGCTCCTGGACCGGCTCGCGGCCGCGTTCCGGGCCAGGGCCGACCGGTGGACCGACACGCTGCGACGGCACCTCGACGTCGGCCCGCTCGGCACCCCGACCGAGCTCGCCGCGATCCTCGTCGCCGCACGCGGCAGGCTCCGGCCACTGACGGCGCTCGCCGCCGATCCCCGGCTTCCCGAGGAGGTCCGCACGGCCCTGTCGACGGCGCTGCGGGACCTGACCGGTCAGGCGCAGGACAGCCTCGAACAGGCCGTGCGGCGCAGGCCAGGCGCCGACCGGCTGATCGCGACGGTGCGGGAGAACCGGCTGACGGCCGTCCCTCCGCCCGCACCACCCATGGCGTCGCCAGGCGCTCCGCCCCCACCCGTCGGACGACGGGTCATCCTGTAGACAGGAGTTCCTCGCAGTGCCCAACGGCGCCGAGACCGCACACAAGATCGAGTCCTTCCTGCTGGCCCGCATCCCGTTCGTCTCGGTGCGCACCGTCGAGCAGGCCCGTGTCCGCGACATGCTCGCCGCCGTCGCGGGGGCGAAGCAGCTGCAGGTCCTGGTGCACAGCCACAGCCAGGGCCTGTGCGACCTGCGCACCGGCGCCGAGGTGATCGACGACCGGTCGCTGTTCGGTGCACTGGAGTTCACCGGTCAGCAGTTCCAGGCCCGGCAGAACGTCACCGTGGTGTTCACCGACGTGCAGAACCTCGGCGACGACAACGACATGAGCCGTCGCTTCGCCGATCTCGCCGCCCTCGGGGAGCAGCGCGGCGGAACGATCGTCGTGCTCACCGCTGATCCGATCTGGCCCCGGCTGCAGCGGCTGGGCATGTCGATCACCCTGGACGTCCCCGACCTGGACGAGATGCGCGCCGAGATCCGGGGGTTTCTCGACGGCTACCGGAGCCAGATCCCGATCGAGTGGACCGAACAGGACTTCGGACTCGCCGCGTCGATCCTCAGTGGAATCACGAAGATCGAGGCGCTGAACATCCTGTCCACACTGGTCGTCCGCGGCGGGATCAGCCGGGGAGACCTCGCCGAGCTGAGCCGCGCCAAGGACTCGATCTTCAGTGATCTCAACGGGATCGAGCGGGTCACGCTGCGCGAGGGCGAGAACCAGGTCGGTGGGCTGGACGGCCTGCGCGAATGGCTGCGCAAGAAGCGCCCCCTGCTGACCATGGACCTGCGCGACCGGGGCATGCGCCCGCCTCGCGGAGTGCTGCTCATCGGCGTCCCGGGCTGCGGCAAGTCGTTGTCGGCCAAGGCGATCGCCGCCAACTGGCAGCTCCCCCTGTACCGGCTGGACATGGCGTCCATCTTCGGTCAGTACGTCGGCCAGTCGGAGGGCCGCCTGAAGGAGGCGCTGAGCACGGCCGACACCGTCTCCCCCTGTGTGCTGTGGATCGACGAGATCGAGAAGGGCCTGGCCGGCTCCGGCAGCGACTCCACCGGCGTGACGACGCGGCTGGTCGGCCAGTTCCTCTACTGGCTGCAGGAGTCCGAGGCGCGGGTCTTCGTCGTCGCCACCGCGAACGACGTCCGGTCACTGCCGCAGGAGCTGCTGCGCAGCGGCCGGTTCGACGACATGTTCTTCGTCGACCTGCCCGACGCCGTGGAACGACGCGACATCATCGGCATGTACCTGCGCCGCTACCTGCGCGTCCCCGTGCCACCGGACGTCGTCGAGCAGCTCGTCGAGATGAGCGAGGGCTTCGCGGGGTCGGACCTGGAGTCCGCGGTCAAGGAGATCGGCCACGAGGCGATGCGGATCGGCGACCCGCACGTCACCGACGAGTTCATGCGCGACGCGTTCCGCAACGTCGTCCCGCTGTCCGTCTCGGCGCCCGAACGGATCGCCGAGATCCGCGCGTTCGGCGACCGGGCCATCCCGGCGTCCGGTCGGCCGGTGGCCGTGCCGGAGCACGGACGCCCCCGGCCGCGACGGGTCGTGCTGGGCTGAGGGAGGTCAGCAGGCCTGCTTGGTCGTCGTGCCCTTGGGTGCGGTGCCGATCGTCCCGGCCGACGGCAGCCCGGTGATCGGCCACCGGCTCGACCAGCAGATCTTCCCGACCGAGAGGTCGGACGGCGCGTCCGCGACGTCCTGCTGGCTGGTGAACCGCAGCCCGACGGTCGCGGCGCCGCTGCCGTCGTCGGAGATCGAGGTGACGTGGACGTCGCCGTCGCGGGTGCTCCGGTAGTCCGACCGCCACCGGTCCGCCGTCTGGTCGGCGGCACGCCGTGACGACACCGTGCTGGTCCACGTCGGGTAGTCCAGCGTGTTGATCGAGGTGAAGTGCCGGTCCAGGAGGTCGGCGACCGGCTGGGCCAGCGGGTTCGAGGCGGCTGCCGCGTCGACCTGGACCAGTCCCGAGCCGGACCGCACGGTCGGGTCGGGGGCGGCCTGGGTGGATGCCGGGGCGGGCGCGACCGACGCCGGGCTGACCGGGTCCTGTCCGACGGACGCCGCGTCCGCGGCCGGTCCCGGGACGCGGTTCATCGCCCACACCACACCGGATCCGGCGACGAGGAGCGCGACCGCGCACGTGATGCCGACGGCGATCAGCCTCGTCCGGCTCCACTCACCTGCGGCAGCAGGGGTCGCCGGAGCAGGCGGGACCGTGGGCGGCGGAGTCGCGTGGGTCCGGTCCGGTCCGGTCCACTGAGGAGGGACGGTGGGCCGTTGACGGGTCTCGGTGAAGGGGGACGACAGGGGGTGGGACGGGGTCGCCGGCCCGTAGAGGTCGCCCCCGAGCGTGCCTGCGTACGGGTTGCCGGTTGCCGGTCCGCCGAACATGGCGGGACCGTCGGGTGCCCCGGGGGCGGGAGCCCATCCGGGGGCGGCCGCGGTGTCCGGGGCAGGCAGCGCCGCCACGCCGGCCGCGACCGTCCCCGGCGACGCACCCGGCACCTCCGGGCTCGACCACGGCGCGCCCTGCGCCTGCTGGCCTGACCACGGCGAGGCGGCGGGCCCCTCCGGGCCGGACCACGGCGACGCACCCGGCATGTCAGGGCCGGTCGACGGCGGCCCGGCCGGCGTCGCCGCGTCGGGCTCCGCGGTGGGCGCGTCGAGCGGACCGGGTGGAGTCACCTCGCCCGGACGCCGCACGGGCCCCCAGAGCGGCCGGTCGGGTCGTGCGGCCCGTGTGGGGTGGTCGCTCACGTCGTCGTCCTCTCCCGCCGGCTGTCGGCGGCTCTTCCGCGATCTCGGGACCCGGAACGCGCTCGTTACGACGAACGCGACACCGGGTCGCCGAACGGTGGACCGGGCGGGGCCGAGCGCCTCTCGAGCCAGGCGACACCGGACGCCGTCACCTCCCGCAGGGCCGACCGCTCGTCGAGGAAACCGCCGACCGCACCGAGACCCGGCACCTTCCCGAGCCGGCTGCGCCGGGCCGGTTCCGGGCGGTCCGTCAGCTCCGTGCGAAGGGTGAGCAGGGAGCGTCCGAGCCTCCACGCGATCTCGGTGAACGCCGTGACCCGGGCAGCGCCCGTGCCGTCGAGCCGGCGTGCGACGTCGGCGAGGGTCCCCGGATCGGGCTCCGTCGCGGAGGCGGGCGGTGTCCGTCCGAACAGGACGTCGGCCAGGAGGGCGACCAGCTCGTCACGGTCGGCCACACCGAACTCGGCGGCGACCGCGCAGAGCACGAACGCCTGCCCGGCCATCGACACGGCGGGCCGGAGGCTGGCGTGCTCCGCGACGGGGCCGCTCGAGGAGGCCGCCGCCACCGCGGCCGCCACCACCGCACCCATCCGCTCCGACCACCACGCGGCCCGGTGGTGCGGGCCGGCCGCGGCCCAGTCGGGAGTGCCCGGTCCGGACGAGCCGACGAGCTTGCCCGCACCGCGGCGGACCCGCCCGAGGGCAGCACCACCGATCGTCGCTGGACCGTCGGCGGGCGCCGGGTCCTCGACCGCCGACGAGCCGTCCGGGACCCAGGCGCGCACGGCGTCGAGGACCGGCGCGCTGCCGACGACCACACCGCCGAGCACGGCCGCCAACACGCGGTCCGGGTCCTCGGACCGCGCTTCGGCCCGGGTCGTCGGTCGCGCGGCCACGGGACGGGCCACCGGCGGCGGGAATGACCCGGAGTCCGGCGGCACGGCCTGCGCCGCCCGGGAACCGGTCGTGGGCTGCACGACGGTCGACCGTGCTGGCCTGCTCTCCGGCCACGGCGGGGCGGCCGCAGGCGCGGGGTCGACGGCGGTCGCGGCGGATGCCTGCGCTGTCCGTGGCGCCGGGACCGCGACCGGGAACGGCGCGCCGTCCAGTACCCGCGCCGCCCGCTCGTCGACGCCGGCGGCCAGAAGATCCCCCACGGCTGACCGGAGGAGCAGGGCGGAGCGACGGATCTCGGGGGCGAACCGGTGCCCGGCACCGGCAGCGCTCTCCAGGAAGTCGAGCGAACCGTCCATCAGGGTGCGGCAGTCCGCGCGTCGTCCGGAGTCGGCGGCGGCGCCTGCCGTGCGGACGCGGGCCGACCAGTACAGGAGCTCGTCCGCGGCGGAGTCGGCGAGGCCGTGGGCCAGGCATCCGTTCACGATCCCGGCCTGCAGCGACCCGGCGGTGGCCTCGGAGACCTGGCCGAGCACGTCGCGGGCCCGGAGCCGGGCGCGCTCCGCCGCGGCGGCGTCGGCTCTGCGCAACGCATCGGCGTGTTCCCAGCCGGCCAGAGCGCCGACCCACACCTCCCGGACGGCCGGGGCGGACCCGGCGACGGCAGCCCGCAGGAACGGGCCGCGAGCGTCGTGCGCCCACGGCTCGGCGAACGTCGGGTCGGTCGCGGTTCCGCACCCCGGGCACGGGTGCGGCCACCGCTGCGGGACGTCGGGGCCGCCGCGCCCGCAGTCGCGGTTCGGGCAGCCCCACCCGTCGACGACGGCGTCGGGCGGAGCGGTGTAGCCGAAGCTGGTGGTCGGGACGGTGGTCGTGGCCGGGGCGATCCGGGCGACCGGGTTCACGGGCGGAACCACCGCCGCTCCGGCCCGCGCGATCGGACTCGCCGGCGGGACCGACCCGGCCCGCGCGGTCTGGCTCGCCACCGCCGGTCGCGGGGGTGCCGGCTGGGCGGCCGCGGCGGCCGCGGTCTCCCGACGACTGCGCTCCTCCGCCTTCTCGTTGAACACCACCCGCGGCTCGGGGCGGCCCCTGGCGAGCCATACGGCCAGCGTGACGGGCCAGGCCATCGAGCAGGCCGTCGCCGTCGCGATCCACACCGGACCGAACCCGTCGGGACCGAAGACCTTCAGCCGTAGCCAGACGCCGGTCCCGGCGCGGGCCCGGATCACCGTGCCCGAGACCAGGATCCCGATGAGGTACACGCCGACCAGGACGGGGCCGAGGGCGTCCACGGGCACGACCTTTCGCGAGAGGGGCACGTCCCGGACCTCGTCGGCTCGTCGGTGATCGGCGTTACACGACGCATCGATCGTTCGGGTGGGGGTAACGCCGCGAGCTGCGACTCCGACTCACCGGCGCACGGCAGAAACGCAGGGAGGCCGCACGGGGATGGATCGGACCCTGGACCCGACCGCGGGTCCGTCCGCCGACGAGCTGGCCCGGCTGGGCTCGCGGTTGATCGAGCGGGCGATCGAGGCGTACGTCGCGCCGACGGACGCCCGCGACATGCTCGACGAGGCGGTCGACGCCCTGCGAGCCGCCGTGGCCGCGACGCTTCCCGACGATCCCGCGATCGTTCCCCGGCACCGTGATCTCGGCTGCGCGCTGGACCTGCGCGCCGAGCTGACCGGGAACACGGACGATCTCACCGAGGCGGTCGGGTGGACCCGCCGGGCATGGCGGGGCGCGCCCCATCCGGACGTCGACCGCGGCGGCCTCGCGATCGACCTCGGGATGGTGCTGCTCCGCGACGCCGAGGCGCGGGACGTGTCCCCGGTACCCGCGCTGGAGGCCGAGGCGGCGCGCGCCTCGGACCCGCGGGCGTACGCGGTCCTGTCCATGTTCGCCGGGACCGCCCGCCTCCTGGAGACCGATCCGGAGGAAACCGCCCTGTTCACCGGTCACCTGACCGAGCTGGCGAACGGGCTGACGGACGTCCCCGACATGGTTCCGCTACTCGGCGACGCACTGACGACCGTCTGCCGGGCGGCCACGATGACCGGGCACCTGGACCTGGCGGCCGACGCGCTCGACCGGCTCCGGGCGCTGCCGGATCCCGGTGTCGAACCGGCCGACATGGATCTGCTGGAGGCCGGGCTCGTCGAAGCCCGCATGTGGCGCGACGAGGACCCCGCGGCCGCGGCCCGGGTGATCGGACTGCTGCGGCGCGTCCGCGCCGAGCGGCCCGACGACCTCGACGTCTCCGACGAGCTCGCCGAATGGCTCGTGATGCAGGCCGAGCTGACCGACGATCCGTCCGGGATCGCCGAGGCCCTCGCGCTTCTCGGCGACCCGCTCGCGCGGCCCGGCGACGAACGCGTCGAGATGTGGCACAAGACGGGGAACGCGCACCTGCTCCGCTGGCGGCTGGCCGGCTCGGACGACGACCGCGACCGCGCCGACGGGTGCTTCGCCGCGATGCTGTCGGCCGGCCCGGTCGATCCCGGGACGGCGCTGGCCGGCCTCGCCTACCGGCTCGAGCTCGTCGAGGACCGGGCCCGGCGCACACGGGACTCGGCACTGCGGCCGATGGCAGCCACCCTGCTCGACGACGCGAACGCCGCCCTGGAGCGGGCCGTCGCGTCCGGCGAACCCGACGCGGCAGCCGTCGCCCTGACGGCGATGCCCGCGGTCGCGCTCGATCTCTGGTTCGCGGGTGAGGGCTCGATCCACATCGACCGCATCCGCAGGCTCATCGCGCTGGCCGCCGCACACCCCGAGCCGCCGCCGGAGTGGCACACCCGGCTCGGGATCGCCCGTGTCGCCGTCGCCGACCACGACGCCGTCGTCAGCGGCCGGCCCGCCGACGGGAACGCGGTGCTGACAGCGATCCGGGACAGCGATCATTCCGACGAGGTCGGGCCGCTGATGGCTCCGCTCTTCGCGGTGCACGCCATGACGGACGCGTTCCGGACCGCTGATCTGGCTCAGCTGAACTCGGCCATCACGGTGGTGGAGCAGCATGGTCCCGACGGGCGGGCCTTCGCCCGGCTGGCCCGGTTGTTCGCCGCCGTGATCGAGGGAACCGACCTCGAGACGTTGCGCACCGCCGTCGCCGAGGCGCAGGAGGAGATCGACGGGAGCGGCTCGGGCAACGATCCGCTCCGGGCGATGCTGGACTGGCTCGGCGAGATGCTCGCGGGCCGCGCCCCGGCCGGCCCGCCCGCGGTCGCCGGTGACAGCGACGTGCCGGGACCGTTCCAGGAGGCGATGGGGTCGATCGCCCGGATCATGGACCTGACCGCCCGCATGCGGACCGCCCCCGACCACGACGCCCGGCGCCTCCTGGCCGAGATGGCCGCCATGGTCGAGGCGGACGCGAACGGACCACTGCGGCACAACGGCCTACGTCCCGCGTGCACGACCCAGCTGAGTCTGATGTGGACCGATCGGGCGCGGGCGGTACCGACCGACCGCGAGGCCGTCGAGAATGCCGTGCTGTGGTCGGACCGGACGCTCGCCGAGCTGCCGGGCCCGGAGCACCCTCGGTGGGGCCCGAGCAGCAGTACCGCCGCGGAGGCCCGCCGACTACGTGACGCACCGGGTGACCGGGCGGCGTCGCGGCGACTCGGCGCGGACGCGCTGCGCGGACGGACGCGGCTCGTGCTCGGTCAGTCCGGGAGCGACGAGGCGGTACGCGTCGCGCGGTCGGCGGCGGCGGACGCGATGGCCCTCGCACGGCAGTGCGCCGGAGACGGTGCAGCGGATGATCTCGTCGCCGCCCTGGAGGCCGGACGTGGTCTCGTCCTGCACGCCGCACTGACCACGCGCGACGTCGCCACCCGGCTACGGGCACAGGGCCGGACGGAGCTCGCCGACGAGTGGGAGCGCAGCGGAGGCCGCGACCTGCTGGACGCCGAGGTGCCCGCTCTGGCCGGCTCGGGGCTGAGCGGGGACCTCTGGCGGCGGGTCCTGGACGCGCTCGCCGACGACCCGGCAGGCCTCCTCGACCCCCCGTCGCTCCCGGAGATCCGGTCGGCGTTGCGCGTCCAGGGGTCGGACGCACTGGTCTACCTGCTCCCCGGCGATGGGGACGAGCCCGGTCTGGCGGTCGTCGTGCCTGCCGGGGCCGAGGTCGAGGTGCTGGCACTGCCCGGGCTGCGGGACGAGCCGAACGGCGCGATCGACCGCTACGCAGAGGCCTACCAGCGCGCCCATCGAGAGGGCGGCGACCGGGCGATCTGGAGCTCCGAGCTCGGCGACCTGACCGGTTGGGCGTGGGAGACCGTTGTCGCGGCACTGCTCCCGGCCGTCCGGGCACACGCCGTCGACCCCGGACTCCCCCGGATCGTCCTCGTGCCGGTCGGCCGTGCCGCGCTCGTCCCCTGGCACGCGGCACGCCCACGCGGCGGGGATCCGGTCGAGACGCTGGCGGTGCGAGCAGTCGTGTCCCACACGCCGTCGGGCCGGCTGCTCTGCCGCTCCGTGGGTCGATCCCGTGCGGTGGACGGACGGGCCCTCGTTCTCGGCGCTCCGGCCGGCAGCGGTCTGAGCAAGGCCCTCGAGGAGGCGCACGCACTCCACCGTCGGTACTACCCGGACGGCGACTACCTCGGCCCCGGTTCACCGGGGATACACGCGGCCGGGCCGGGCGACCGTGACGACGTACTCGACCGTCTCGCCGGAGACCGATCACATTCGGTCGTCCACCTCGCGTGCCACGGGAATGCCGAACCCGACGATCCCGCCCGCTCGGCCCTCGAGCTGGCCGACGGTGCGTTGACCGTCGCCGACCTGCTGGAACGACGTCCGACCGCGCCGCTGACGCTGGACACCGTGGTGCTCGCGGCGTGCTCGACGAACGTCGGCGGCGCCGACTACGACGAGGCGTTCAGCCTCGCCACGGCGTTCCTCGCGGCCGGGGCACGATCCGCCGTCGGGTCGCTGTGGGCCGTACCGGACAGCTTCACCTCGGGCCTGATGATCCGCCTGCACCACTACCTGAGGGTCGAGGGACTCCCACCGGCCGAGGCGTTGCACCGGGCCAGGGCATGGGCGGTCGATCCGGCCGCGCGGACGACCGCACCCGAACTGGAGCTGCAGCGTTCGCCCAGGGACGACCCGCTGGCGTGGGCGGGCTTCGTCCACCTCGGCGCCTGAGTGATCGCGGAACCGTCGTGGCGGATCAGGGGCGGCGGAACAGCGTCACACACACTCCCACGACCGCACCGACCCCGGCCGCGGCCCAGGTCACGCCCACCGGGCCTTCCTGGGCCCACGACTGGACGAGCCATCCCGCCGTCGCGCCGACAAGTCCCGCTGCCACGATCAGCGCCCAGCCCACAGCCCGCGACGTGGTCGAGATCCGCACCACGATCATGGACATGAGCAGGGCGAACGCGCCGAGCAGGGCGATCATGGCCGGAACCGCCGCCGGTGGGAGCGGGGGTGTGTAGCCGAACGCCTGGATCGCGGCCAGCGCCATCAGGATCGCACCGACCAGCCCGGTGAGCGTCAGGTTGAACCGTTCCTGGCGACGCTGCTGGAGCTCGCGACGCCTCTGCAGTCGCTCCTGGGCCCGCTGCAGTCCACGCTCCACGAACCGCTCACCGAGACCGGCCACGCTCCGCAGCCGTTCGAGCGCTGTGTCCACATAGGTCAGGTCGTTGTCGAGTTGCCGCTCGAGCCACTCGGCGAGGCGGCGGTCGTCGTCGAAGGGACCGGCCACGGCCGGGCCGAGGTGGAGGACCATGTTGCGACGGGCGATCGTCACGTTCCGAGCGCCCTCCCGCAGCCGGGTGGCTCGGGTGACGAGCTCCGGCCCGGTGGACGTCAGCTCCGTCAGCGCGGTCAGGGCAGGATCGACGTCGGCGGTGATCGGACCCCGGACGAGGGCCAGTACGCGCTCACAGCGCCGGTCGGCCTCGTCGAGCGACGTCCCACCGTCGCGACGGCCTCGGAGCCGGTACTCGTGACGCAGTGTCGCCGCCTGGAGGAGGTAACGCCCGAGCGGCGTCGGGTACGGACCGCGGGTCCAGGTCCAGGCACTCAGCTGAGGATCGCGGTCGTGCGCGGCGACGACGACGAGCCGGCGGTGTGTCCGGCCGTCCGGATCGTGCGGCGGCGGGCCGGCAGGCGGCGCCTCCCACACCGCGAACGAGCCGAGCTGGGCATCCGTCCAGGCGATGCCGGTGTCGGCCCAGGCTCCGTCGATCCCGGTGGCGGCCCGAACGGCGTCGGAGAGCTCGACCGGGTCGGGCGCGACACCCGGACGGTCCGTCCGCGCCTGGAGGATCCGGACGGAACCGATCACGGCGTCGCCCCGCGGCCCGTCGAAGCGATCCCAGTCGGATTCGAGGTCGGGCCAGGTGCCCGGCTCCCCCGGCGCGACGGCGCGGACGGTCGCGAGCCAGATCATGTCGTTCTCGCGCCGGAGCAGTGCCTGGTGGACGGCCGGACCCGACGCCTTGGCCGCGGCCAGGACTCCGTCGGGGCCCGGGCGCGCGCCTTCGAGAACCTCGGTCGGATGGTGGCCGATCGCCGTCCTGCGGTCCAGCGTCCCGTCCAGGCCCGCCCACAGCCGCGTCGCACGATCCTGATCCGCCGCCGCGTCCCCGGTCGCTGCCACGAAGACGTGGGTGACCAGCTCGAAGCCCTCCAACGCGGGCGACGTCGGCACCGGCTAGCCCTCGTCCGTCTCGGCGCTCTCCACGATGCCGGACAGCCGGCCGATCTCCACCCGGACGGTCTCGGGGGCCGTGACGACCGGCTGCTCGTCGGCGCCGACCGCCCGCACCGGGCCCGCCAGTTCGAGCGCGTACACGGCCCTGCGGAACGCGTCGACGTCCCCGGCCCGCGCGGCGTCGCCCATCGTCGACAGGGCACCCGCCACGGCTCCCCACCGTGGCCCGCCGAGAGACCAGCTCGCCGCGTCCTTCAGCACGTCGATCGCGTCGGCGCGCAGGTCCTCGTCGAGCACCAGCCGATGATCGGGCATGCGCGGCACAGTAGCGGGCCGTCACCCGTTCCCGACCACGGCCCGCATTCGACGGCTCGTGCGGGGACCCTCCCCGACCTCCCGTGACATCGTCCTGTCCGACCCCGGCTCACGGAGAGGACCGCATGCCTGGATTCGATCTGCGGATGGCGGTCCTGCACGTCGACAGGACCACCGACCTCCCGCTGGAGTACACCTACGAGACCGAGGAGAACGTGTTCCGCACGGTGGGGTTCGTTCGGCTCGGTGGCCACATGGTCGCGTTCGTGGAGCACGCCGGCCGGGACACACCCGACGAGCGGGACCGGTTCCTGCTGAAGGTCCTGCGCTCCGTCCTCATCCCGGCGGACGCGGCCCGTCGGATCGTGCTCGATGCCGACCATCTCCCGGACACCGGGCCCGCGACCGCCGCGTCGCGCAGGCGCCACGAGGAGCGGGACGGAACCCACCTGGCCCCGTGGGGGCTCCTCGCCGGCCTGGTCGTCGGGCTCGCCGTCGGTGGGCTGCTCGCCGGCTGGAACGGTGCCGTGATCGGGGCGTTCGTCGGCGCGTCCACGTTCCCCGACCTCCTGGTGGCCGCCTGGCAGGTGGCGCACCGGAACAGCACGGGCTACGTCGAGGTCCACGACTCGTGGGCGATCGTCATGGTCGCGGCCGGATCCGTCGTGGGCGGCGTCGTCGGGTACCTGCTCGGGCCGCCCGGTTTCGGTCAGGCGTGTGGGGTGTTCCTCGGCATGACGGCTGCCGCGTTCGTGCTCGGCCTGATCGCGACGACGTTCAGCATGGCGCCGTTCCGGCTGCGCTCGATGATGTGGCTCGGACCGCTGATCGTCGGGGCCGCCGTCTGGCTCGCCGCCCTCGTATGGAGCCATCCGGTCTCCCTCGTGCTCGGAGTCGTCGTGGGGAGCCTGGTGGCTCGCATCCCGGCACGTCGGATCGCGGAGTCCGTACCGTGACGCGTCCGCACGTCACCCGGGGCCGGAGGGATCCGCATCGTTGACGATCTCCTGAAGCACAACCAGCGCGCGCGCCGCGCGCTCTGGCTGATGGAGCGTGCCGGGCGCCGTCGCGGCACACGCCCGCTGAGGAAGGCGATCCGGGCGTTCGACGAGGTCCTCGACGTCATGTCACCCGACCATCCCGACCGGCCGTCCTGCCTGGCGAACCTCGCAGTAGGCCACGTGCTCCTGTTCCGGCGGACCGGCGACGCCGACGTCGTCGACGACCTGGTGCGGGTCCAGGGATCACTCGTCGACGCCGTGACGGAGCAGCACCCCGAGCGAGCGCGGTACCGGGGCAACCTGCGGACGTTCCTGGTCGACCTGGCACGGAACAGCCCTGGGCCCGGGCTTCTCGCACGTGCGACCCCGCTGGCCCGCGAAGCCGTCGTCGATCCGTCGCCGGCGGCCGTCACCGCCTTCCGTGAGGTGCTCTCCCTGTGCCTGGGTGAGCTGTCCAGGAGCACGGGTGATCCGGACGTCCTGGCCGAGCTCGTCGCGCTGGATCGCCGCCGGGTGGCCGAGACGGCGGTCGACGATCCGGACCTCGGCGCTCTGCTCTCCGACCTCGGCGCGGGCCTGCGCGACCTCGCCCTGGCCACGAACCGGCCCGAGCTGCTGGACGAGGCCGTCGCGACCGGACGCCGCGCGGTCGCGGTCTGTCCGCCCGGTCACGATCACGAGGCGGCCTGCCTGCGGAGTCTCGGCAACTCGGTGCACGCACGGTACGGCGTACTGGACCGGTCGATCGCGGCACTGGAGGAGTCGGCCGCACTCGGACGCCGGGCCGTCGCCGTGGCCGACAGGTCCCAACGGTCCTCCTGCCTGACCGCTCTCGGGCTGGCCCTGCGCTCGCAGTACCAGGCGACCGCCGACCTCGAACTGCTCCGCGAGGCGGTGCACGTCTGCCGTGACGCGGTGTCGGCGTCCGGGCCGGATCCGGTCGACCGGGCGCCGTGCCTGGTGAATCTGAGCGTCGCCGAGATGGAGCTGTTCAAGCGGACCGGTCGTCCCGGGTCGATCGACGCGGCGGTCCGTGCCTGCGACGAGGCCGTCCGCCTGAGCGTCCCGGGCAGCGCCCATCACGCGGCCCGGCTGGGCAACCTCGCCAACGCGCTGCAGATCGCGTCACTGAGCGGGCCGGTGCCTGCCGACGCCGAGCAGGCTCCGCCGGACCCGGCCCCGTTCCGGGAGGCGGTCCGGGTGGCCAGGACGGCGGCGGAGGCCACCGCCCCGGGGAGCGGACCCGTCGGCGGCCGGCTGAGCAATCTCAGCCTGATCGCGCGAACCCTGTACGAGGTCACCGGCGACGAGACCGCGTTGGAGGAGGCCGTGCGGGCCGGGCGCCGGGCCGTCGCCGTCGCACCGGTCGGATCCGAGGTGCGTGAACTGGCCGTGCTGTCGCTGATCCGCGCACTCGCGCCGGTCCGCGACCCGGGCATCGTGGACGAGATCCGGGCGCACTGCACCGAGCTGGACGACGACGGCGTCGCGCCCCGGACCCGTGTCGTCGCGCACCTCTTCCTGGGCAGGGCGGCCATGGCGGCGGAGAAGCGGCGGCCGGACGTCGCACTGGCCGCGTACGAGTACGCCGTCACCCGGCTTCCCGGGATCGCGCCCCGCCGCCTCCGGCGCGCGGACCGTGAACACGGACTCGGCGAGCTCGCCGGACTCCCGGCGGAGGCGGCGTCGGTCGCGCTGGAGGCCGGCCGCCCCGAGCACGCGGTCCAGCTCCTGGAGCACTCACGCGGTGTGCTGCTCCGCGAGGCCCTCGACGGCCGACGTGAGCTCGACCTGCTCCGGGAGGCCGACCCCGCACTGGCGGAGGAGTTCGAGCTCCTGCGGGACCTGCTCGGCGCGTCCGACCTGGCCGGCCTCGATCTCTACGAGAGCGGGCAGGGTGCCGCTCCCCCGCA
Source organism: Pseudonocardia endophytica (assembly GCF_004339565.1). Taxonomy (GTDB): domain Bacteria; phylum Actinomycetota; class Actinomycetes; order Mycobacteriales; family Pseudonocardiaceae; genus Pseudonocardia; species Pseudonocardia endophytica. Next base: position 2,605,273 of record NZ_SMFZ01000002.1, on the reverse strand, counting down.
CGACGGCAGGAGGGACCGTCACCTGGAGGTCGTCGCGCGGTGGGAGGCACTGATCGACCGGATCCGGACCCGGGCCGGGCTGGAGGAGTTCCTCCGTCCGGCGGAGATCGGCCCGTGGACGTCCTCGCCCGTCGACGAGCCGATCGTGGTCGTCACCGCCGGCCCGCACCGGTGCGACGCCCTCCTCGTGGTCGGCGACGAGCCGGTCCGGACCGTCCGGCTCGACTGCACCTACGACGAGCTCCGCATTCGCGCCGACGCCTTCCGCCTGCCGGCTGGCACGGACGTCGAACGACGCATGCTCGACGACCTGGCCTGGCTGTGGGACCACGTCACCGGTCCGGTCCTCGCGGAGCTGGACCTGAGCCCGCCGGTCCGTCCCGGACGGTCCGATCTTCCGGCGATCCGGTGGTGCCCGGTCGGGATCGCGTCCTTCCTCCCGCTCCATGCCGCCGGGCACCACCGCCGCCCGGGTACCGGACCGTCCGTCATGGATCACGTCGTCTCCTCCTACACGCCGACGATCGACGCGCTCCGGTCCGGACGAGCGGCGGGGACCGGCCACCGGGCCTCCACGGGCGAGGACGTCCTGGCGGTCGAGATGAGCACGACCCCGGGGGCGACCGCCCTCCCCGGCGCGCGCGCCGAGATCGAGCGGATCACCGACATCCTCCCGGCGGCGACCGTCCTCTCCGGACCGGACGCCACCCGCGAGGCCGTCCTCGACGCGCTGGCCACCCACCGGTTCGCGCACTTCGCCTGTCACGCGACATACGACCCGGTCACCCCCGCCCTCAGCCGGCTGGTACTCCACGACCACCGGACGGCACCGCTGACCGTCGCCGACCTCGCCGCGCTGTCCCTCCCGGACGCCGGGCTGGCGTTCCTGTCGGCGTGCTCCACCGCCACGTCGAGCGACCGCCTCGCGGACGAGGCGGTGCACATCGCGACGGCGTTCCGGATCGCCGGGTTCCACCAGGTCGTCGGGACGCTCTGGCCGGTCGCCGACACGGCGGCACGGCGGATCGCGCAGGGCTTCTACGCCGAGCTGGCGTCGACGACCGACGCCGACCCCGCCGCGCGGGCCCTCCACCGCGCCGTGCTCGCGCTGCGCTCGGACCAGCCGACCGCCCCGTCCCGGTGGGCGGCGCACGTCCTCGTCGGCTGACTTGACTGACGAGTCGACTCCTGATTCGCTCGCGGGGGTTCGAGGAGGAACAGCGTGCAGGGTGGCATCGGGGACTGGATCGTGCGCCGGGCACGGCGCAAGCCGACCGCGACGGCCCTCGTCGACGGGGACACCGGCAGGCGGATGTCCTACGACGAGCTCGAGCGCTCCTCAGCGGCCACGGCCCACGCGCTGCACGACCTCGGGATCCGGCGCGGTGACCGGGTCGTCGTCCTGATGGAGAACTCGATCGGCTTCATGCAGGTCGTGTTCGCGGTGGCGAACCTCGGTGCGGTGTCCGTCCCGGTCAACGTCCGGCTGGGCGCGTCCGAGATCGGCTACATCCTGTCCGACTCGGGCGCGACGGCGATCGCCGTCTCGGAGCGCTTCCGCACGCTCGCCGACGCCGCACTCGGCACCGGAGGCCACGGCGTGCGGCACGTCCTCGTCGACGGGCCGCCCGAGCCGACCGGGGGCGTCCCGACGACCGAGCTGACGGCCTCGGCCGCCGGTCCGTCGCTGCGGCCGCCCGACGGCGCGATCCGCGACGACGACCTCTGCATGATCATGTACACGTCCGGGACCACCGGACGCCCGAAGGGCGCGATGCTGACCCACGGGAACATGCTGTGGAACGCGATCAACTGCACGACGATCGGCACCGGCCTGTCCGGGGCGTCGGTCACCCTCGCCGTCGCCCCGATGTTCCACATCGGAGCGCTCGGCAACTCCGTCCTGCCGTTCCTCTACGCCGGGGCCACGGTCGTCACCGTGCGCGCGTTCGAGCCGCGCCGGACGCTCGAGCTGCTCGCCGAGCACCGGGTGACGTCGCAGTTCATGGTGCCCGCGATGTGGGCGGCCCTGTCCCAGGTACCGGACTTCGACTCCGTCGACGTCTCGAGCATGCAGTTCGTGCTGTGCGGCGGCGCTCCGTGCCCGCTCCCGGTGATCGACTTCTACCGGTCCCGCGGCTGGCGCTTCCTCGAGGGCTTCGGCATGACCGAGACCGCGCCGTGCGCGCTGCTGCTGGACGCGGACTTCGTCGTCTCGCACGCGGGATCCGTCGGGCGGCCGTTCATGCACGTCGACGTCCGGCTCGTCGACGACGAGGACCACGACGTGCCCGTCGGCGAGGTCGGCGAGCTCGTCCTGCGCGGCCCGAACGTGTTCGCCGGCTACTGGGGAAGGCCCGCCGACACCGCGGAGGCCATGCGCGGCGGCTGGTTCCACAGCGGGGACCTGGGCCGGTCGGACGCGGACGGGTTCGTCACGCTCGTCGACCGTAAGAAGGACATGGTCATCTCCGGCGGGGAGAACATCTATCCGATCGAGGTGGAGCAGGTCCTGTTCGGACACCCGGCCGTGCTGGACGTGGCCGTGATCGGTACACCCGACGAGCGATGGGGCGAGTCCGTCCTCGCCGTCGTCGTGCTGCGGCCGGGCACGGACGCAGCACCCGCGGACCTGATCGACCACGCCCGTGGCCGGATCGCGCACTACAAGTGCCCGCGACGCGTGGAGTTCGTCGACGAGCTCCCGCGCACCGCCACCGGCAAGGTGCTCAAGCGCGACCTGCGCGAGCGGTACGCGGGCGCCGCGGAGAGCGTGCACCGCTGAGCCGGAAGGGGCCCACATGACGTCAGCCCACGAGCTGTGGAACACCGACGAGCGGAAGGCACTGCGGGACACCGTCGCCGCGTTCACCACCCGCGAGATCGTCCCGAACCTCGCGGCCTGGGAGGACGCCGGCGAGCTGCCGCGCGACCTGCACGTGAAGGCGGCCGAGCTGGGGCTGCTGGAGCTCGGCTTCCCGGAGAAGGCGGGCGGGGCGGGCGACTTCGTGGACGTCGCGGTCGTGCACGAACAGATCGTGCTGTCCGGCGGCAGCACCGGCGTCACGTCGGCGCTGTTCACACACAGCATCGGGGTGCCGCACATCGCGGCGGCCGGCGACCCGTGGCAGATCGACGAGTTCGTCCGGCCCGTGCTCGCCGGCCGCCGGATCGCCTCCCTCGGGGTGACCGAGCCGGAGGCGGGCTCCGACGTCGGCGCGATCACCACACGGGCCGTGCGCGACGGCGACGAGTACGTCGTCGACGGGGCGAAGACGTACATCACCTCCGGCACCCGTGCCGATCTCGTCACCACCGCCGTGCGCACCGGCGGCGACGGTCACCGCGGCATCTCGCTGCTGGTGGTCGAGACCGACCGGCCGGGCTTCGCGGTCACCTCACGGCTGCGCAAGATGGGCTGGCTCTGCTCGGACACCGCAGAGCTGTCGTTCGCCGGCGTCCGGGTCCCGGCGCGCAACCTCGTCGGGTTCGAGGGGACCGGGTTCGCCCAGATCATGCAGCGGTTCGAGTCGGAACGCCTGATCATGTCGGTGCAGGCCGTCGCCACCGCGGAACGCAGCCTCGCCCTCACCCGCCGGTGGGCGCTGGACCGGCGGACGTTCGGCGCCCCGCTGGCGGACCGGCAGGTGGTCCGGCACAAGCTCGCCGAGATGGCCCGGCAGGTGGCGGTCGCGAAGACCTACGTGCGCGACGTGACCGCGCGCTGGTCGGCCGGCGAGGACGTCGGGCCGGAGATCGCGATGGCCAAGAACACGGCGGTGGCCGCCTGCGACACCGTCGTGAACGAGGCGGTGCAGATCCACGGGGGAATGGGGTACATGCGCGAGTCCGAAGTGGAACGTCACTACCGGGACTCCCGGATCCTCGGGATCGGCGGCGGCACGACCGAGATCATGAACGAGCTCGTCGCCAGGGACCTGCTCGACCGCCCGGAGCGGGGGGTGCGGTCGTGAGCGTGGTGGACGCCGTCGTCGTCGGAGCCGGGTTCTCCGGCCTCTACACGATCCACCGGCTGCGCGACGACCTCGGCCTGGACGTGCGGGCCTTCGAGGCGGGCGACGGGGTCGGCGGCACCTGGTACTGGAACCGGTACCCCGGCGCCAAGTGCGACTCGGACGCGTTCGTCTACTGCTACTCGTTCGACCCGGACCTCCTGCAGGAGTGGCGGTGGAGCGGCAAGTACCCGGAGCAGGACGAGCTGCGGCGCTACCTCGAGCACGTCGCGGACCGGTTCGACCTGCGCCGCAGCATCGACTTCGGGACGCGCGTCGTCTCGGGTGAGTACGACGAGGCGACGTCCACGTGGTCGGTGACCACCGATGCGGGCGAGACCGTGCGGACCCGGTTCCTGATCGCCGCGATCGGCCACCTGTCGATCTCGAAGTACGTGCCGTCGATCCCGGGGCTGGAGACGTTCGACGGGCAGTGGTTCCACACCGGATCCTGGCCCCACGACGGCGTCGACCTCGGCGGCAAGCGGGTCGGCGTGATCGGCACCGGGTCCTCCGGCGTGCAGTCCATCCCGGTGATCGCCGAGCAGGCCCGGCATCTCACGGTGTTCCAGCGGACGCCGCAGTACTCGATCCCGGCCCGGCACGAGACCGTCGACGACGCGTTCTGGCGCGAGGTCAAGGCGGACTACGGCGCGATCTTCGAGCGCTCCCGGACCTCGGCGGGCGGCTTCCCGTGGCAGCACAACGGGCTCAGGGCACTCGACGTCCCCGACGACGAGCGGCTGGCCACGTACGAGAAGGCGTGGGCCGAGGGCGGCTTCAAGTTCGCGCTGGGCACCTACCGCGACGTCGCCTACGACCTCGACGCCAACCGGACGATGTCCGACTTCATGCGCGCGAAGATCCGCGAGGTCGTCGAGGACCCCGAGACCCGGGAGAAGCTGATCCCGGAGCACCCGTTCCTGTCCCGGCGCCCGATCGTCGACACCGGGTACTTCGAGACCTACAACCGCGACGACGTCGACCTCGTCGACGTGCGGGCCGCCCCGATCGAGGAGATCACGCCGCGCGGGATCCGGACCACCGCGGCCGAGCACGAGCTCGACGTGATCGTGTTCGCCACCGGGTTCGACGCGATCACCGGCCCGTACTTCGGCATCGACCTGCGCGGCCGGGGCGGTGCGACCCTCACCGAGAACTGGCGGAACGGCCCCCGTGCCTACCTCGGGCTGCAGACCGTCGACTTCCCGAACATGTTCATGGTCACCGGCCCCGGCGCGACCCTGGGCAACCTCCCGCTGAGCATCGAGACCCACGTCGACTGGATCACCGACTGCATCGCGACGATGCGCCACGACGGACACACCACGATCGAGCCGACGCCCGAGGCGCAGGAGGAGTGGTCAGCGCACGTCGACTCGGTGGCGAGCGGCTCGATGATCTCCCGGGCCGACTCCTGGTACAACGGCTCGAACATCCCGGGCAAGGCACGGGCGTACGTCTTCTACTTCGGACACTTCGGCCGGTACCGGCAGCGGCTCCTGCAGGTGGCCGACGACGGCTACACGGGGTTCGCGCTGTCGAGCTGACCGGACGCGTCGAGCCGGAGACCGAGCGACTGGGCCCAGAGCCGGGTCAGCGTCTCCACGGCGACGGCCTCGTCGTACTCGACGCCGTGGAAGAACCAGAGCAGCGTGAAGTGCTCGATCATCCCGCCGAGCATCGACGCCGCCGTCCCCGCGTCGAGGTGCGGGTCGGCGAGGCCCTGCTCCTGGAGCCTGCGGATGCCGGCCTCGTTGCGCCGCAGGAACGGCTCGCGGATGCGCAGCTTCAGCTCCCGGAACTGGGGGTCCCGGTACGCGAGCTCCTCGATCATCGCGATCAGGCGTGCGTTGCGCGCCGCGACCGTCAGGTACTGCCGGTTGCTCGCCCGGATCCGGTCGACGACGGTCCCACCGGAGCCCGCCTTCGCCTGCGAGGCGTTGTACATCTCGCCCGTGACGGACGTGAACAGCTCGTCGAGCACCGACTCCTTGGAGTCGAAGTAGTGGTAGAAGACGCCGTAGGACGTGCCGGCACGCGCGGAGATGTCGGAGATGCGGGCGTCCCGGAACCCGAGCTCCTCGAACACCTCCCGGGCGGCGGTGATCAGGGCCGCGCGGGTCCGCCGCCCCCTCGTCGTGGACGGGACCGTCGCGACGCCGGACAGGATCGGCTCCTCGGCGGGCCGCACCGACGGGGGGTCGCTGCGTCGGCGACGCGGCGCGCTGCCGGTCGATCGGGCCATTGCGAGGTCCCCTTCCCGGGTACTGGAGATCCGATGATAGCCGCTCGCCCGGGCGACCACCGTTCCCACCTCTGCGAAAGAGTTGACGCACGAGTCGAAATCCGGTTCGCTGGACTTTCGCAGGCAGAGAGCACCGTAGATCGCTTCGGACCTCCGCCGCGAGCTCACGGAGTCGAGCCGGTTGTCATCCGACGACGCCCGGCAGGCTTCGCGTCGACCGTCGAGGAGGACGGCATGCCGAGCAAGGAGTCCGACGCACTGCGCGCGCAGTTCCAGAACATGAGCGACCGCTTCACGGCCGATCCGGACATGAGCCTGACGACCCTGCGGTCGATGATGGAGGAGCTCGGCGACCTCGCCTCCGAGCCCGAGAACGTCACCTACGGCGAGGTGGACACCGACGGCGTCCGGGGCATCTGGTGCAACCCGCTCGACGCGTCGCCCGACCACCTCGTGTTCTACTGCCACGGTGGCGGGTTCGTCGGGAACAGCGCGGCCAGCCACCGCAAGATGGCCGCGCATCTCGCGAAGGCCGTCGGCGCCCGCTCGTTCGTCCTGGAGTACCGGCGCGCGCCCGAGAACCCCTACCCGGCCCAGCTCGAGGACGCGCTCGCCGCGTTCGCGTGGCTGCGGGGCCAGGGCTTCGAGGCGGGCAACATCGTCACCGCGGGCGACTCGGCGGGCGGCAACCTGGCCGTCACGCTCGTGCTGGCGCTGCGCGACCGCGGGGAGCAGCTGCCCGCCGCGATCATCGGGTTCTCCCCGTGGGTGGACATGGAGCACCTGGGCAAGACCCTGGACTCGAACGCCGAGACCGACGCGTTCGTGAACCGCGGGGTCGCGGAGTCGATGGCGTCGATGTTCCTCGGCGAGAGTGGCTCCCCCACCGACCCGCTCGCCAACCCCCTGCACGCCGACCTGACCGGCCTCCCGCCGCTGATCGTCACCGCGGGGAGCGCGGAGACGCTGCAGGACAACGCCGAGCGGCTGGCCGAGCGGGCGTCCGCGGCCGGCGTCGAGGTCGACGTCACGGTCGCCCCGGACCAGCAGCACGTCTACCCGTTCATGGCCGGCCGCGCCCCGGAGGCCGACGAGGCGCTCGCTGCGGCGGCCGGATGGGCCCGCAGGCACCTCGGGCTCGCCTGAACCCGACGCACGTGAGCGCCGGCCCGCGATCGCGGGCCGGCGCTCACATCGCTCTCCGGCCCTACCCGGACACGTTCGCCGTGGCGGACTCCATCACGACCTTGCCGTAGCCGCCGTCCACCTCGGCCTCGGCGACCTCGCGGAAGGCGCCGACTCCACCGAGCCACATGACCGCGGCCGCCGGCTTGCCAGGGATGTTGGTCCCGAGGAACCAGGAGCGCTTGCCGCCCTGGCGCAGCACGGTCGCGTCGAGCACGGCCTCGACGAGCTGGCTGAACTCCTGCACCGCCTCGGTCGTCGGCTCTGCCGTGTCGGCGCCGCGCTCGTGCATGACCCTCAGCAGGCGGCTGAGCCATCCGACGCAGTACTCGGCCACGACCGGGATGTTCGCGAACGGCGTCTGCGGGCCGGCGACCATGAAGAGGTTCGGGAAGCCGTCCACCATCATGCCGAGGTGCGTCTTCGGGCCCTCGGCCCAGCGCTCGCGCAGGACCCGGCCGTCGCGGCCACGGATGTCGATCTGGTCGAGCGTCCCGGTGATGGCGTCGTACCCGGTGGCGAAGATGATCGCGTCGACCTCGTGGAACTCGTCGCCCGCCCTGATCCCCTTCGGCTCGATCCGGATCGGCGTCTCACCGATGTCGACGAGTGTGACGTTGGGCCGGTTGAACGTCTCGTAGTAGTAGTGCCCGAGCGGTGGCCGCTTCCCGCCGAGCGGGTAGTCCTTGGGGCACAGCTTCTCCGCCGTCTCCGGATCGCGCACGATCGACCGGATCTTCTTGCGGATGAACTCGGCGGCGAGATCGTTCGTGGACTGCTCGACGAGTAGGTCGTCGAACGTCTCGAACAGGTAGCGGAAGCCGCCCGCCTCCCAGCCGCGGTCCAGCACCTGCTGCTGCTGTTCGGGCGTGCAGTCGGCCGCGATCCGGCCGGCGGCGGGCGGGATGTCCATGCCGAACGGCTGCGAGAACGCGCGATCGAAGATCTCGTCGAAGTTCGTGCGGATGACGTCCACGTCGTGCTCGGACAGCTTGTCGTTGCGCGCGGGCAGGACGTAGTTCGGCGTGCGCTGGAAGACCGAGAGGTGCGCGGCGTCCTCGGCGACGATCGGGATGACCTGCACGGCCGTCGCACCGGTCCCGACGATCGCCACCCGCTTGCCACGGAAGTCCACGCCGTCGTCCGGCCAGTTCTGGGTCTGGTACCAGTCGCCCTCGAAGTCGGACAGTCCGTCGAACGACGGGTAGTAGGGCAGCGACAGCTGGCCGGTCGCGGTGATCACGGCCTTCGACGAGATCGTCTCGCCGCCGTCGGTCGTCACCGTCCAGGTGCGCGCGTCGTCGTCGAAGACCGCGGACCCGACACGGGTGTCGAGCGTGATGTCGGACCAGAGGTCGAACGTGTCGGTGACGTGCCGGATGTAGGCGTGTGTCTGGGGCTGGGTGGCGAACCGTTCCTCCCACCGCCAGTCGTTGCGCACCTCGTCCAGCGGGAAACCGTAGACCCAGGCCTGGCTGTCGGTGCGGGCTCCGGGGTACTTGTTCCAGTACCAGGTGCCGCCCACGTCGCTGCCGGCCTCGATGAGGCGGGCGGTCAGGCCGAGGCGCCGTGTCTCGATCAGCATCCGGATCCCGCTGAAGCCCGCGCCGATGATCACGACGTCCACGTCGACGTCGCCACCACCGCCCGTGCCCAGGGTGATCGTGGACGTGTCCTTGCCGGTCGTTGCTGTCACCGTGGATCCCTCTCAGTCACCGCGCGATCGCTTTCAGGGCCACTTTCTTGATCTTTCCGGAGGGGGTCAGCGGCAGGGAGTCGACGACCTCGACCTCGGCCGGGACCTTGTAGCGGGCGAGCCGGGCGCGGCAGCGCTCGAGCACGGCGTCGACGTCCACCCGCGCGCCCGCGACGGGCACCACGTACGCACGGCCGACCTCGCCGTAGATCTCGTGCGGCACACCGATCACCGCGCTCATCGCCACCGCGGGATCCCCGGCGATGACGTTCTCGACCTCGGCCGGGTAGACGTTGTATCCACCCCGCACGTACATGTCCTTGGTCCGGCCGCGGAGCACCACCCGCCCGTCGGCCCGGATCGCGGCCATGTCCCCGGTCGCGAGCCAGCCGTCCCGCCGGAACGCCGCGCGGGACTCCTCGGCCATGCCCCAGTAGCCGCCCGCCACGCACGCGCCGGCGACCTGCAGCTCGCCCTCCGCGTCCGGCGGGAGCGGCTCCCCCGACGCGTCGACCACCCGGACCCGGAAGTCGCCGATCGGCACGCCGATCGTCTCGACGAGGGTGTCCAGGTCGTCGTCGGCCGCGGAGATCACGCAGCCGCCGGAGGACTCGGACAGGCCGTAGAGGTTGGCCAGGCGGGTGCCCGGGAAGACCTGCAGGATCCGCCTGCCCATCTCGGGCTCCACGTTGGACCCGCCGATCACGCACGTGCGCACGGAGGAGGTGTCGGCGTCTCGGAACTCGGGCAGCCCCATGACCAGCGCGTACATCGTCGGCACGCCGACGAAGATCGACACCCGCCGCTCGACGACGGTCCGCAGGGCGATCTGCGGTCCGAAGCCGGCGAGCAGCGCCACGGCACCGCCGGAGACCATCGCCGCGGCGACCGTGCACGTCATGCCGCCGACGTGGTTCATCGGCATGTGCCCGATGGCGACGTCGTCGGGGCGCTGCCCGAGGTGGTCGGCCTGCGCGCGCGCCGAGGCGAGGACGCCGGCGTGGGTGAGGACGGCACCCTTCGGGAGCCCGGTGGTCCCGGACGTGTACAGGATGACGAGCGGGTCGTGCGGTGCCACCGGAGCGTCGGACGGCGGGGCGTCCGACGCCGGTCCGGCGGCCAGGAGGTCGTCCCATGTCCGGCTCCCGTCGAACCCGGTCCCGCCCAGGAACACGTACTCGCGGACGGTCGGTAGCTGCGCGCGCAGTGCGTCCAGGAACCCGACGAAGTCGAAGTCGCCGTGGCGGGCGGCGCACACCAGCGCGACCGAGCCGGACTGGTTGAGCATGTGGTCGAACTCGTGCTCGCGGTAGGCGACGTTGAGCGTGACCAGCGGGCAGCCGATCCGGGCGGCGGCGAACCAGGTGATGATCCACTCGGCCGAGTTCGGCGCGGCGATCGCGATCCGCTCGCCCGGCCGGACACCGGCGGCCAGCAGACCGTCGGCGAGCCGGGCGCTCGCGTCCTCGATCTCGGCGTAGGTCCAGTCCCTCTCGGCCGTCAGCAGGAAGGGCGCGCCGCCGCGGAGCTCGCAGGTGCGGCGCAGCGCGGACGGCAGTGTGGCCGGCGAGGTGGGCGGCGGCGTGCCGTCACCGGGTAACGCAGTGGTCGTCGTCGACACCGCACTCGCCCTTCTGCCAGGGGGACCCGGTCGTGATCGGCTGGTCGGCCCCACGCGCGCCCGGGTCGACCGGGCACCGAACGTGGTGTGAGCCACACAACCGCAAGTCGACTCGCGTGTCAACTATATGCCGTGATCTCTCCGCGCCGCGGTGGATCACGGACGCGAACGACGCCGCTGCAACCGCAAGCGGCGCCCCGGCGAAGCCGACACCTCGATCAACTCTGCGCGTCGACGTCCGGGGCGAGCTCGACGAGCACGGAGCGGGCAGGCACGTACTGCCCGACCTCCACCAGCACGGCCCGCACGACACCGGGACCCGCCGCGACGGCGGGGTGCTCCATCTTCATGGCCTCCACCACGACGAGCGGCTGACCTGGCTCGACCCGGTCCCCCGGCACGACGAGCACGGCGACGACGGTGCCCGGGAGCTCCGCAGTGGGTCCCCCGGTGGCGGCGACCGGGTCCGGTTCCGGCAGCCGCGGCGCCGGACGCCATCCGGTCTGTCCGAGCGCCGACGTCACCCAGTGCGAGCCGTCCGGGTAGCGGTGCACCGCACAGCGGTGCTCGACCCCGGAGCACTCGACCCGGACGGCGTCCGGACCGAGGTCGCGCAGGTGGACCTCGTGCCGGCCGTCCGCGATGGCGAGGACCAGGCTGGTGTCACCGCGCGCGTCGTCGAGGCGGTACTCCACCTCGTGGGTCCCGCCGGCCGGTCCCTCCCAGATGGACCGGGTGAGCGGGCTGCCGGGCAGCAGGCGGAACCCGGGAGCGGCGAACGGCGTGCGGCGGTCGTCGGCACGGCGCGCGGCGGCCGCCGTGGCGACGACCGCGCTCAGGTGGACCAGGTGCAGGTCAGGGGGAGACGGGGTGGCCAGGCCCGGGTGCGCGTCCAGGTAGTCGGTACGGGTCCCGCCGGCGAGGAAGTCCGGATCACGGAGCACCGCGGCGAGGTGGGCGCGGTTCGTGGTGGTCCCGTGCACCTCGGTCGCGTCGAGCGCGCCGGCGAGCCGGGCGGCCGCCTCGGCGCGGTCGTCGGCGACGGCGACGATCTTCGCCAGCATCGGGTCGTAGAACGGGGTGATCTCGCCGGGCGCGGCGACGCCGTCCTCGAAGCGGACGCCGGGCAGGTCGTGCGGATGCGCGTAGCGGTGCAGCGGACCGGGCGTGGGCAGGTACCCCCGTGCCGGATCCTCCGCGTAGAGGCGCACCTCGATGGCGTGACCACGGATCGTCACGTCGTCCTTGCCGATCCGCAGCGGCATGCCCTGTGCCACCTCCAGCTGGAGCCGGACCAGGTCCAGGCCGGTGACCTCCTCGGTGACCGGGTGCTCGACCTGGAGCCTGGTGTTCATCTCCAGGAAGAAGAACTCGCCCGTCGTGTCGTCGAGCAGGTACTCGACCGTGCCCGCCCCGAGGTAGCCGATCTCCCGGGCGAGGGCGACGGCGGTGTCGCCCATCGCCCGTCGCAGATCCGGGGAGACGGCGGGCGACGGCGCCTCCTCGAGCACCTTCTGGTGCCTGCGCTGGATCGAGCATTCCCGTTCGCCGAGATGCAGTGCCCGACCGTGCGCGTCGGCGAACACCTGGATCTCGACATGGCGGGCCACGCGCAGGTACCGCTCGCAGAACACGTCCGGATCACCGAACGACGCCTGCGCCTCGCGGCGGGCCGCCGCCACGGCCCCGGCCAGGTCGTCCGGGTGCCCGACGAGCCGCATGCCGCGGCCGCCGCCGCCCGCGACGGCCTTGACCAGGAGCGGGTACCCGACTTCCGCCGCGGCGGCCCGCCACCCGCCCGCGTCGTCACCGACGAGCGGCGCGTCCGGGAGCACCGGGACACCGGCCTTGCGCGCCAGCGCCTTCGCCCGGTCCTTGAGTCCCATGTCGGCGATCGACTCCGGAGCGGGCCCGACGAACACCAGCCCGGCGTCACCGCACGCGACGGCGAACCCGGCGTTCTCCGACAGGAAGCCGTAGCCGGGATGGACGGCGTCGGCGCCCGTCGCCGCGGCCGCCGCCAGTATCCCGTCGACGTCCAGATAGGACTCGGCGCTCGTCCGTCCGCCGAGGGCGACGGCGAGGTCGGCGTCGCGCACGTGGGGCGCCCCGGCGTCCGGCTCGGAGTAGACGGCGACCGTCCGGATCCCCATCGCGCGGGCCGTCCGGAACACCCGTCGGGCGATCTCGCCGCGGTTCGCGACGAGCAGCGTTCGGATCACGGCGGGCTCCTACATCCGGAACGGGGCGAACCGGCCGGTGCCGGCGACGGGGGCGGAGTGCACGGCGGACAGAGCGAGACCGAGCACGGTGCGGGTGTGGCGGGGGTCGATCACGCCGTCGTCCCAGAGCTCGCCGGTCGCCCGTAGCGCCCCGGACTGGGCGTCGATCATCGCCTCCGTCTCGGCGCGGACGGCGGCGTCCGTCGCGTCGTCGTACGGGTCGCCGTTGCGCTCGGCGGACGCCCGCCGCACCGCGGACATCACCCCGGCGAGCTGCTTGCCGCCCATGACCGCGATCCGGTGGCTCGGCCACGTGAACACGAAGCGCGGGTCGTAGGCCCGGCCGGACATGCCGTAGTTCCCGGCGCCGTAGGACGCGCCGATCATGAGTGTCAGGTGCGGGACGGCCGAGTTGGACACCGCGTTGATCAGCGCCGCACCGTCTTTGATGATCCCGCCCCGCTCCGCATCGGTCCCCACCATGAAGCCGGTGATGTTCTGGACGAACAGCAGCGGGATGTCGCGGGCGTTGGCGAGCTGGACGAAGTGCGCACCCTTGCGGGACTCGGGGGAGAAGAGGATCCCGTTGTTGGCGAGCACCCCGACCGGGAAGCCGCACAGATGACCCCAGCCGCACACCAGCTGCGGCCCGTAGAGAGGCTTGAACTCGTCGAACCGCGAGCCGTCGAGCGTCCGCGCGAGCACCTCACGGACCTCGACCGAGCGCTTCGGGTCGGCGCTCGCGCAGGCGAGCAGCCCCTCCGCCGCGTGCACCGGGGCCTCGGCCTGCCGCGACGGGCCGGGCCCTGCCCTGCGCCATCCCAGTGCGCCCACGATCTGCCTGCCGATCCGCAGCGCGTCCCGTTCGTCGACGGCGAGGTGGTCGGCGAGGCCGGACTCCCTGGCGTGCATGTCCGCGCCGCCGAGCGTCTCGTCGTCGACGTCCTCGCCGAGCGCCATCTTCACCAGCGGCGGGCCGCCGAGGTAGACGGCGGCCTGGTCCTTGACGAACACCGTGTACTCGCTCATCCCCGGCATGTACGCCCCACCGGCGGTGGAGCTGCCGAACACCAGCGCGATCGTCGGGATACCCGCGGCGGACAGCCGGCTGAGCTGGCGGAACGTCCGGCCGCCCGGCACGAACGTCTCGGCCTGGCGCGGCAGGTCCGCCCCTCCGGACTGGACCAGGCTCACCACCGGCAGCCGGTTGCGTTCGGCGACGTCCAGCGCGCGCAGCTGCCGGGCGACCGACGCCGGCCCCAGCGAGCCCCCCTTCACGGTCGGCTCGTTCGCGATCACCATGCATTCGACGCCGCTGACCTGGCCGATCCCGGTGATGATCCGGCCACCCGGGTGCCCGCCGTCCTCGTGCGCGCCGGCGAACATCGACAGCTCGAGGAACGGCACGTCCTCGTCGAGCAGCAGGTCGACCCGCTCCCGCGCCGGCAACCGGCCCCGCGCCCGGTGCCGGGAGACCGCGCGCTCCCCGCCCGCGGCGAGGACCCGCTCGGCGAGCGGGGTGAACGCGTCCAGCGCCTCCAGCATCGCCGTCCGGTCCTCGGCGTACCTCGGCGACTCCGGATCGAGCGCCGTCGCGAGCACGGTCATCGACACCTCCTGGTGCGGTGGCGGGACGCGCGGTCGCTGTCTGCCCCCGGAGCCTGAACTCGACTGATGAGTCGATTCTGTGCCGCACTCGTCGTCCGGTCAAATCGCGTCACCACGGCCCGATGCGCCGATCCTGGACCGATCGCTGGATCGACATCGAGAGCGCGCAATGGCTAAGGGTAGCCTCACATCATGGCCCGTGAGATCCGTTCCCTGTCCGAGCTGCGTGAGATCGTGAAGGAACCGCCCCGGCAGATCGCGGACAAGGCCATCGACCACATCGACGCCGAGTCCGCGCGGTTCGTCGCGGCCAGCCCGTTCTTCCTGTTCGCGACGGCGGACGCGCAGGGCAGGGTCGACGTCTCCCCGCGCGGCGATCCCCCCGGCAGCGTCCTGGTGATCGACGAGCGCACCCTCGCGTTCGGCGACCGCAAGGGCAACCGCCGCCTCGACAGCCTCACGAACATCCTCGAGCAGCCGCAGGTCGGGATGCTGTTCGTGGTCCCCGGCATCGGCGACACCCTGCGGGTCAACGGGACCGCCCGGATCGTCGCGGAGGCCCCCTATCTGGACGCCCTGGCCGTCGAGGGCTCCACCCCGTCGCTGAGCATCGAGGTGAGCGTCACCGAGCTGTACCTGCACTGCGCCAAGGCGTTCGCCCGCTCCCACCTCTGGGACACCGGGACCTGGCCGGACCGCGACGACGTGCCGACCGCAGGCCGGATGGCCCGCAGCCAGCTCGGCGTCCGGCTGCCCGCCCGTCTGATCGACGCCGCTCTGCGTCGGGACGCGCGGGTCAACCGCTACTGAGCCTCACGGCGTCTGGTCCCGACGGCGGGCGGACAGTCCCGAGCGGTACTGCTGCGGCACCCGGTGGCCGCGGACGTCCTGGTCCGGCGCGGCGTTCCACGTCCGGTACGGGTCGACGAGATGCGGACGGGCGAGCGCGCACAGGTCCGCCCGGCCGCTACCAGGCGCGCGGGGCGGTGATCCGCGGAACGCGCACCGACCCGGCGGACGCGCGTGTCCGGACGCGCGCGTCCGCCCGAGCCGCGCGCGAACGCCGGATCACCGCGCGTCCGGTGGTCAGGCGTCCTTGGTGCGCAGGATGTAGTACTCGCCGATGCAGCCGCTCGAGCCCGCTGTCGTCGGGCACCCGGCGACACCCGCCGGCACGCCGTAGGTCTTCTCGCACTCGAACTGCTTACCGCTGAACGCCCCGCCCGCGGCGCCGACCTGGGCGAAGCCCGCGTCCTGGCACTCCTGCAGCGACCGGTAGGTGGGCGGGCCGGCGCTCGCCATCGGCGCGGCCACGACCGCCGCCGCGGCGGCCGCGACCGCTCCGAGCGTGATCCGGGTGAGCATCCTCGTCGGTGTCATGGTGGGACTCCTCTCGTCGGTGTCTCTCGTCGTGCGACAGGAGGCACGCTAGGAGTCGATCTCGGGAGGGCTCCCGGGGCGACGGCCGGGATTCGGTCCCTTCGGCCCGACGCGCGCCGACCCGCGGACGCGCGCCGACCCGACGAACGCGCGTGCCCCGACGCGCGCGTTCGCCCGAGACGTTCGCGAACTCCGGATCACCGCGCGCCGGTCCGGGCTGCTCGACGGCGGCTACCGTGCGGGTCGGCCGGACTCCTTCGCCTGCACCCGGGCCTCCTCGCGCTGGGACTCGGCACGGGTGGCGCGCTCGCGGACCAGCCATTCCGGCTGTTCCTCCTTCAGCGCCGTGATCTGCGCCGTGGTCAGCGGCTCGGTGATGTCGGCCCTGGCCAGGCCGGAGATCGACACCCCGAGCCGGTCCGCGACGACCGGACGCGGGTGCGGGCCGTCGCGCCGCAGCTCGCGCAGCCACTCCGGCGGATCGGCCTGCAGGGCGTCGAGCTCGTCGCGCGAGACGACGCCGTCGCGGAACTCCTCGGGCGTCGCGTCGAGGAGCACGCCGAGCTTCTTCGCCGCCGTCGCGGCCTTCATCGTCTGGATCTGGCGCGCCATGCGCCCAGGGTATCGGGGCCGATGGATAGCCTGGACCGGTGACCGAGCCGAGCGACCCCGCGCCGTTCCGGCTCGGCTACGTGCAGGGCGTCACGCCGGGCAAGTGGGCGCGGATGTGGGCCGAGCGCCGTCCGCACAACCTGCTGGAACTGGTCCCGGCGACCACGGACGGGGCGGTCGACATGATCCGGACGGGTGCGCTGGACGCCGGGCTGGTGCGGCTGCCGATCGACCGGACCGGGCTGCACGCGATCCCGCTCTACACCGAGACCACCGTCGCCGTCGTCCCGAAGGGCCACCTGCTCACCGTGGCCGAGGAGGCCGCCGTCGAGGACCTGGCGGACGAGACGCTGCTCCACCCGCGCGACGACACGCTCGACTGGGCCGGTGATGCTCCGGGACGGCCCGCGGACCACACGCCCGCGACGACCGGTGAGGCGGTCGAGCTCGTCGCCGCGGGTGTCGGCGTGCTGGTCGTTCCCCAGTCGCTGGCCCGGCTGCACCACCGGCGGGACCTGACCTACCGGCCGCTGACCGACGCGCCGTCGTCGACCGTGGTCCTCACCTGGCCGGACGCGGAGAACACCGACCTGATGGAGGAGTTCATCGGGATCGTCCGCGGGCGCACGGTCAACAGCACCCGCACGCCCCGCCGGGAGCAGACACCGGCACGGGCGACACCCGCCGCGAACCGGCGTCGACCGGCCCGTCGCGGCAGGGGCCGCCGCTGACGTCAGGCGGTCCGCATCCGGAGCGCGGCCCCACCGGCGCCGGCCGCGACGAGCAGCACGACCAGCCCGCACAGTCCCGACGCCACCGGCGCCAGTCCCCAGATCTCGACGGCGACGCCGGCGAGCAGGCTCGACACCGCCGCCGCGAGGTAGCAGTACAGGTAGACGGCGGCGAGCGTCCCGGCGTGCGTGCCGGCCGGGCTCCGGTCGAGCAGCACCCGCATCGCACCGGCGAACGCGACGCCGAAGCCCGCGCCGGCCACGACGGCGGCGACCATGTACGCGGCGAAGCTCGCGGCGGCGATCGCCGCGACGTACCCGGCGACGCCGATCATGAGAGCGACCGCGCCGCCGGTCAGCGCTCGCGCGGCACGCAATCGGCTCGCCGCGAGGCCGGCCACCGGTCCGACGAGGTGGTAGACGGCGACCGCGAGTGCGCCGCTGAACAGGTCGTCGCGGCCCAGGACGAACGTCGTCAACGACGGCGCCAGCGCCTGGGTGAACCCGCCGAGGACGTAGGTCGCCGCCACGAGGACGCACACCGCGGGGAACACCGCGCGGGCGGTCGCGGGCACCCGGACCACCGGCCGGAGCGACCGCAGCGCGCCGGGACGCCGGCCGGCAGGCTCCGGGAGGAACGCCAGGGCGACGGCGGCCACGACCAGGAGCCCGGCCACCACCACGAACGACACGACCGGCGCGGCAGCCGGGGCCACCTGCACCGCGGCGCCCGACGCGAGGGCGCCCAGCGCGATGCCGCCGGGCGGGGCGCCGCTGGTGACCGCCCCGGCGAGTCCGGGACGCGACGACGGTTCCAGGTCGACGACGAACGCTCCGAGCGCACCGAGCGCGAGCCCCACCGCGAGACCCTGCACCGACCGTCCGACGATCAGCGGGACGGCGGAGTCCACCGTCGTCAGGATCAGGCACCCGACCGCGCCGACGACGAGCGCTGGCACGGCCACCCGTCGTCGACCCAGATGGTCGGACAGGCTGCCGCAGCACAGCAGCGCGGCGAGCAGCGGGAGGATGTAGACGGCGAACGCGGCCGTCAGCGCGACCGTCGAGATGCCGTACGCCCGCTGGTAGACGACGTAGAGGGGCGCCGGGACCCCGGCCGCGCCGCAGACCACGACGAAGGCGACGGACGCCGTCACGAACGGCAGGTATCGCCTGCGGGCTCGGAGCACCGGGCGTCACGCCGTCCCGGCAGGTCGACCGTCGAGGATCACGGATCCACACACTAGGTCGGACGGTGGACGGCCGCCGTCCGCGGAACTGTGGCGACGCCGACACCGCTGCGGCATCCGGGTGTCCCCGGCCGACACGCCGGAGCGGCTTCCGAGTCACGATCCCCGGGGGATCACATGATGTCGCGGTGGGTGCGGTGGGCCTGGAGAGTGCGCGTCCGACCAGGACGCGAGTTCAGCCGTGGACCGGGTCGGCCGTGCGGCGGCAACGACGTCGTCGACGACGGCGCATCGCCGCGGTGGCGGCGGCGGTGACGGTGGTCGTCCTCATGGGAACGTATGCGATCGCCGGTGCCGGCGGTGACACCGGCCGGGCCGGGCCGTCGTCTCCCGCGCCGGCACCCGCGGCCGCTCCGGCACCCCCGGCCGCTCCCGCACCGGCGCCGACCGACGTGCTCTGGCAGGACAACGCGGGCGTGTCCCACCTGTTCTTCCACTCGCTGATCGTCGACCCGGAGCGGGCGTTCGCCGACCGGCACTCCGCGGCCGGCTACCACGACTACATGATCACGCAGGCGCAGTTCGCCCGGATCCTCGACCAGCTCTACGCGCGGAACTACGTCCTGGTCGGCCCGCACCAGCTCGCGTCGGTGGCCGCCGACGGCACGGTCGCGACGAAGCCCCTGCGCCTGCCCGCCGGGAAGAAGCCGCTGGTGCTCTCGGTCGACGACGTCTCCTACTACGAGTACATGGCGGGCGACGGGTTCGCCGACAACCTGGTCGTCGCCGACGACGGGCGGGTGCGGAACACCTACGTCGACGCGAACGGCACCACCCACGTCGGTTCGTACGACGTGATGCCGATGGTCGACGACTTCGTCCGCGAGCACCCGGACTTCTCGCACGACGGGGCACGCGGCATCATCGGGCTGACCGGCTACAACGGCGTCCTCGGATACCGCACCTCCCCCAGCGTCTACGGTGGGAGGAACCCGCACCTGGCCGCCGACGTGGACACGGCGACGCGGGTCGCGGACGCCCTGAAGGGCGAGGGCTGGGAGTTCGCGTCGCACTCGTGGGGCCACATCAACTTCACGACGTCCGGCCTCGGCGACATCGAACGGGACACCCGGCTGTGGAAGGCCGAGGTGCAACCGATCGTCGGGCCGACCGACCTGCTGATCTACCCGTTCGGCGCCGACATCTCCGGTCTCCCCGCCTACAGTGGACCGAAGTACGACTACCTGAGGGCACAGGGGTTCGCGTACTACTTCACCATCGACGCGTCCCGCACGGCGTGGGGGCAGGTCGGCCGCGACTACCTCCGCGAGGCCAGGATCAACATCGACGGCATCAGCCTCGCCGCCGCGATGCGGGGCCGTCCGGTACTGCGCACGTTCTTCGACCCGGCGAGCGTCGCGGAGGGGGCCGGCCCGACCCCGTGAGCACGCGGCGTTCCGGGCTCACCCGATGAGGTCGGCGACGAGTTCGATGCCGGCGCGACCGGCCTCGCTGCGGTCCGACACCGAGTCCGGCGCGTCGGTGTCGGTCCACACGGTGACCAGGAACAGCCAGCGGACCACGACGTAGACGATCAGCAGCAGACCGATCAGCGCGCCGCCCAGCGTCGTCAGCGCGGGTGAGCCGCCCAGCAGCCGGAGGTACAGGCCACCGAGCTGCTGCAGGACGGCGAGGCCGACCGCGGCCACCGCGGCGGCCCGCAGCAGCGGACGCACGGGTCGCGCCGGGCGCGGCAGGTGAGCCAGCCCCCACGCGACGACGAGCCAGTTGGCCACGAGGCCGATCACGATCGACCCGACCGCCAGCACCGCGCGGGGACCGACGGTGGCGGTCACACCGAGCAGGTCGAGCAGCCGCGACCCCACGATCCCGGTCAGCGTCGCCAGCCCGAACGACACCGCCAGGGCGAGCCCGATGCCCAGCAGCGCCACGACGTCCGAGTGGGCGTGGCGCAGCCTGCGCTCCGGGCACGGCCGTCCCAGCAACGCGGTCACGGCGTCGCGCAGGTGGCTGATCCAGCTCCACCCCGATACGGCCGCGGCCGCCAGCCCGATCACGCCGAGTGTTCCGCGCTCGGCGACCACCACGTGGACGACGTCGACGACCTGCGTGCTCACCGGCTGGGGCAGCGCCGCCCCGATGGTCTGCTCGATCCGTGCGAACACGGTCTGGCTCGACGACAGCACGAACCCGACCGCGGACACCGCGAGCATCAGCAACGGCACCAGCGCGAGCACGGTGAAGAACGTGACCGCGGCGGCGAGATGGTCACCGTGACGGGCGCGGTAGAGCCGCCGGCTCTCACGCAGGCGCCGCCACCACGACGGGCCATGGCGGTCCGTCAGCGGGAGAACCCGTCGTCGCAACACCGGCGGTGCCATGCGACCACCTCCACCGTCAGGCAACCACGCGCCCGTCCGGCCCCGACATCGGGGGCTCACCGGAACGGATCGAGAGCCGTCCGGCGGGCAGACTGGACCGATGGCCGCGCCGCAGAACCACTGGACCGCAGAGCTCGATCCGACGCCGAACCGGCTCCAGAACCAGGAGGAGTTCCTGCTGCACCGGCCCGACGACGGCGGAACCGAGCGGATCGTGCTGCACGACTACGCCTCGGTCTACGCGGTGCCCGGCCTCTACGAGGACGTCGTGCAGCGGCAGCTCGAGTGCACGTCGCCGGCCACCGTCGCCGCGGCACTGGCCGACGCGGCCGGAGAGCGTGTCACCGGGCTCCGCGCGTTCGACCTCGGCGCGGGCAACGGCGTCGTCGGCGAGGAGCTCACCGCCCGCGGCGTGACCGTCGTCGTCGGCGCCGACGGCATCCCCGAGGCACGCGACGCCGCGCACCGCGACCGCCCGGGGCTCTACCGCCACTACCTGGTCGGGGAACGGATCGACTCCGACGAGGTGCGGCGGCTAGTGGCCGACGAGGCCCTGAACGCCCTGGTCGCCGCCGGTGCCGTCGGTCAGGGCCACGTCCCGGTCGACACCCTCGGGGAGCTCTGGGACGCGTTCGGATCCGGGTCCTTCCTCGCCCTGACCGTGTCCGATGTCGACGGTCGCAGCGACGTCGCCGACGTCGAGGGGATGCTGGCGCGGCGGGCGACCACCCGGACGGTGCTCCAGCGGCGCTTCCGCCACCGCGTGAGCATGGCGGGCACCGAGCTGTTCTACGCGGTGCTGGTGGCCGTCAAGGAATGACGCACGGCACGGCGTCGCCGGTCGAGCCCCCTTGGCACGTCGGGATCGGCGGGGCCGGCCGGCCGCGGATCACTGGTCGTCGTCATCGTCGGCGCTCCTCCGAGGTGTCGGGACCGGTCGTTCCCACCGCGCGGTGGATCGTGTCGATGTCGGCGAGGGTGCGGGCCACGTCGGCCGGGTCGGCGAAGGACGCGGTCACGCTCCGGCGGGCCAGCGCGACGACCTCGTCCGCGTCCATGTCCAGGGCCCGGACGAGGGCGCGGTAGTTGTCGTTGACCCCGCCACCGAAGTAGGGCGGGTCGTCGGAGTTGACCGTGACCGCGACGCCCTCGTCGGTCAGGCGTCGCACGGCGTAGGACCGCAGGTCGTCGACGACCCGCAGCCGCAGGTTCGACAGCGGGCACAGGGTCAGCGCGACGCCGTCGTCCGCCAGGCGCGCGACCAGATCCGGGTCCCGGGTGGCGGCGTAACCGTGGTCGACGCGCTCCACCCGGCACACGTCGAGCGCCTCCCGGACGTACGCGGGCGGCCCCTCCTCCCCCGCGTGCGCCGTGCGCCGGTAGCCCGCGCGGTGAGCCGCGTCGAAGAACCGCGCGAACTTGGCGGGCGGGTTGCCGACCTCCGGGCCGCCGAGCCCGACGCCGAGGATCGACCCGCGGTGCGGCGCCAGCATCTCCAGTAGCTCCAGCGCCTCCGACTCGTCACGGTGGCGCTGCGCGACGACGATCACCGCCGCGTCGATCCCCAGGTCGACCCGCGCCTCGGCGATCGCGGTGTCGAGCGCCGCGACCTGGTCGGCGATGTCGATGCGGTCCAGGAAGTTCTGCGGGGAGAAGAACATCTCCGCCCGCCGTACGTTCTGGGCGGCGGCGCGCCGCAGGTAGGTGCGGGTGAGGTCGTAGACGTCGCGGCGGGTACGGACGACCGTGCACCCGAGGTAGAACAGGGCGAGGAAGTCCTCGAGGCCGGTGAAGGAGTAGGCCGCGCGCAGCCGCCCCCCGTCGGCCCACGGGAGCTCGACGCCGTTCCGCGCGGCCAGCGCGCGCAGATCGTCCGGTTCGAGGGTCCCTTCCAGGTGCACGTGCAGCTCGGCCTTCGGCAGCGCGTCCACCAGCTCCGGGACGGTCATGCGTTCTCGAGCAGCGCGAGACCGGCCGCGGTGTTCGAGGCCGGCACGAAGTAGGTGGAGTGCACGGTGCGCACCCGCTCGTTCATCGCCCCTCGCATGATCAGCCACATGACGAGCT
Source organism: Pseudonocardia endophytica (assembly GCF_004339565.1). Classification (GTDB taxonomy): domain Bacteria; phylum Actinomycetota; class Actinomycetes; order Mycobacteriales; family Pseudonocardiaceae; genus Pseudonocardia; species Pseudonocardia endophytica. The sequence goes on along the minus strand of NZ_SMFZ01000002.1, from coordinate 2,582,298 downwards.
CGATCCCCTCGGACCCGGCCTGCCGGATGTAGTCCTGCCTGCTCAGCGCCGCCAGCGCGGCCGGGTCCCGTTCGATCGCGTCCAGGAACATGTGGTCGAACTCGGAGTTGATGAACCCGGCGCGGCTCCCGGCCAGCTGGTGGGACATGCCGCCGGTACCGAGGATGCCGACCGTCCGGACACCGTCGTAGACGGCCAGTGCGCGCCCGAGTGCCTGCCCGAGCGCGTAGCAGCGCGCGGCCGTCGGCTGCGGGTACTGGATCACGTTGACCAGCAGCGGCACGACCGGGCACGGCCACGCCCCGCCGGGCTCCGGCGTCCACACCGACAGCGGGACGGTCAGGCCGTGGTCGACGTCGAGCTCCTGGAACACGGTCAGGTCGAACCCCGCGTCCACCAGCTGCTCCACCAGGTGCAGCGACAGCTCCGGCGCGCCGACGACGTCGGGCACCGGTCGCGGGCCGTACCCCTCGTCGGCGACGGCGTAGCGCTCCGCCGTGCCGATCCCGAACGTCGGGACGACGTCGAGGTCCAGGCCGTTCGCGTGGTCGTTGTAGATCACGATCGCGACGTCGGGGATGCGTCCGGCGAGCCACTCGCGGGCCGGCGCGTAGCCGTCGAACAGCGGTTTCCAGCGCGGGTCGGTCGTGAGTCCGCGGTCCATCGCCGCACCGATGGACGGCACGTGCGAGGTGCCGAGCCCCCAGATCACCTCAGCCATCGCGGCGGCCTCCCGCCCGCATCGCCGCGGTGAACGACTCCTCGTCGGTGCCGGTGAACACCCCGCCGAGGTACTGCATCGAGTGCCCGTCCATCATGGCGAGCTTGTAGACGTAGAAGATGCTGCCGCCGAGCTCGAGCATCGCGGTCCAGTCGCGCTCCAGGACGGCGCGTCGCTGGTCCGGCGTCAGGCCGAAGCGGTCGCAGTAGCCGGCCTCGTCGGCACCGAACGTCGCGCGGGACGCCGTGTCGCGCAGGGACATGAACATCTTGTTCATGCGGTACCCGCGTCGGCTCGTGGCCCCGTCGAAGACGTAGGTTCCCGGTCGCTGGAGAGCCGGATCGCCGGCGTCGTTGCACATGGTGATCCCTTTCCTGACGTTTCGGGCGTTCCGGTCGTCCGGCACGGTAGCTCCCGCGTCGCGCCGTCGGGCAGCCTCCGATGCGGCACCCCGCGGCCTGCGCTCTGGCACGAGGGCGGGGCGGCGCAGCAGCAGGAACGCCACCAGGCCGACCGCGGACACCGCGGCGAGCGCCTGCATCGCGGCCGGGTAGCCGCCCGGCCCGGCCTCGAGCGCGGTCACCAGTAACGGGCCGGTGACCAGCCCGAGCGACACGAAGCCCATCGACCAGCCCATGATCGTGCCGAACGACGACAGTCCGAAGTAGTCGGTCCGCATCGCGGTCATGATCGGTCCGCGTAACCCCCACGCGAGCCCGTGCACGACCGCGGCCGCCACCAGCGCCCTGGCGTCCGACACCGAGGCCATCACGAGCAGCACGGCCGTCTGCACGGCCATGCATCCCGCGGCGAGCCGCCGCTTGTCCACCCGGTCCCCGATCAGGCCGGTCACCACCTGGCCGAGCAGCTGGGCGATCGACATGGCCGCCACGGCGGCTCCGGCGACCGCCAGCGGCAGGGCGTGGTGGTGGGCCAGCAGCGGCACCAGATGCAGGTTCATGGCACTCACCGCGACCAGCGCCGTCCCGTGCCCGGCGACCAGCAGCCAGAACGTGCCCGAGCGCAGGGCGGTGCCCAGTGCTGTGTCCGCTCCCGTGTCCGCCCCGATGTCCGCTCCGGCCGGACCTGCGCGTCCGGGGCACGACGGCGGCTCGTCCGGGATGGCCGCGGGCGGTCGGGCCGGGACGGGGGCAGGCGCACGGGTTGGCAGCACCGAGCCGGCGACCAGCCCGACGCCCGCGATCACCACCGCCACCCCGACGAACGTCGCGCGCCATCCGAAGGACTCCAGCGCGAGCGCCACCAGCGGCACCGCCAGCCCGCCGAGCGCGATCCCGCTGGGCAGCAGGCCCAGCGCGAGCGTGCGCCGCTGCGGCAACGCCTGCACGGCGGCCACGGTGAGCGGCATGATCCCGCTCGCCGAGCACCCGAGCGCGATCACCGCGACGGCACCGAGGAACTGCGTCTCGTCGGCGCTCAGCGCGGCCAGGGCGAACCCGGTCGCGCCGAGCAGCGAGCCGCACGCGGCCACCAGCCGGGTCCCGACCCGGTCGCAGGCCCAGCCGGTCAGCGGTGCGATGAAGCCGTTCCCGAGCTGCACGACGGCGTAGCCGAGCGCGACGACGCCCGCCGCCCACCCGGTGTCGGCGGTCACGGCCACGAGATAGGCGCCGAACGCGGCCATGATCAGGCCGTTCTGGACCGTGAGCAGCACGGAGCCGCCGACGACGACCCACCATCCGCTGCGTGCCGGGCCGCGCCTCATCGGGCCGGATGCGCCGCGGGCGCCAGCGTGCGGGCCGCCCAGCGCAGGTCCGACTTGCCGGTGACGAGCCGGTGCACCTCGTCCACCAGCACGATCCGGCGTGGCTTCTTGTAGCCGGCGAGCCGGTCGCCGACGAACGCCGCCAGCTCGTCGGGGGTGGCCGTCCCGCCCGCGTCCAGGGCGACGACGGCGCCCACCACGGAGCCCCAGCGCTCGTCCGGGACGCCCAGCACGGTCACGTCGCGCACCTGCGGATGCTCGCGCAGGACGAGCTCCACCTCGTCGGCGTAGACCTTCTCGCCACCGGTGTTGATCACCTGGCTCCCCCGGCCCAGCAGGGTCAGCCGCCCGTCGGGGCCGATCCGGGCCATGTCCCCCGGCACCGACCAGCGGCCCCCGTCGAGGTCGCGGAACGCGGTGGAGCCCGCGTCGCCCTCGTACCCGGCCCGCGGCCCGACCGGCGCGGCGAGCACGCCGACCGCGTCCGATCCCGGTGGCACGTCGCGGGCGCCTGCGTGGTCGGGGTCCAGCAGCCGCGCGCCGGGCGCGAGCACGAACGTGCCGATCTCCCGGTCAGAGCTCGCCCTGGTCAGGACGGAGTGCGCGTACACGCCGCCCTCCGATGCCGCCACCGTGTCCAGCAGCGTCACGTCGGCGTGGGCGAGCAGCCGCCGCTTGACCGGAGGGCTCCAGACCGCGCCGATGCTGCGGATCCGTCGCAGACCGCCGATGCCCGGGTCGCGCCCGCGGGCCGCGGCGTCGTCCAGGGCGTCGAGCAGGCGCAGCGCGACCGCGTCGCCGACGAGGGTCAGGTCGGTCACGCCGTGCCGGGCGATCGCGGCCACCAGCCCCTCCCCGGTGATCGACCGCTCCGGCAGCAGCGCCAGCGGCGCGGCGACGGTCAACGCGCCCAGCGCCGCGTACAACCCCGTGCCGTGCATGAGCGGGGCGGCGGGCAGATGAACCATGCCGTCCGGCCCGTACGGGTCGCGCGCGACGGCCGCCCGCAGCGCGGCCTCCGGATCGGCCGCGTCGAGGCCGAGCGTGGCGAACCCGCCCCTGGCCGCACGCAGCCGTTCGGACTGGCGTCCCAGCACGGCCTTCGGCGCCCCGGTCGTCCCGCCCGTGTAGAGCACCCACTCGGTGTCCCCGCGGGAACGGCGGGGCAGGGCCTCCGCGGCGTCGACGCACGCGCCGAACCCGCTCGCCGACGACGGGTCGACGGTCACGACGACCCCTGCCCCGGCCTCGGCGACCGTCGCGGCCAGGTCGGCCTCGGCGACCGCGCCGCGCGCGCCGGAGGTCGCCAGGACGTGCGCCATCTCGGCGGCCTGGTAGCGGTGGTTCACGTTCACCGGGGTCGCGCCGAGCTTGAGCAGCGCGACGAGCGCGACCGGGTACTCGGGGCCGTTGCGCGCGGCCAGCCCGAACCGGTCCCCCGCAGCGACGCCGCGGGCGTCCAGGTACCCGGCGAGCCGGTCCGCGCGGGCGTCCAGCTCGGCCCAGGTCAGCGTCCGGTCACCGCAGAGCACGGCGGGCCGGTCCGGGGCGAGGTCGGCGATCCGCTCGAACCAGGTGGCGAAGTCGTGGACGTCGGCGCTCACGCAGGCTCGATCCCGAACAGCCGCAGCGCGTTGTCCAGCATGATCCCCGGCTTCACCGAGTCCCGGACCTCGGTCTTCTCCAGGTCGGCCCGCCAGCGCTCCGGGGTGAACAGCGGGAAGTCCGTCCCGAACAGCACCTTGTGCCTGAGCAGCGTGTTCGCGTACTGCACGAGTTGGGCCGGCCAGTACTTCGGCGACCACCCGGACAGGTCGATGTACACCTGCGCCTTGTGCGTGGCGATCGCCAGCGCCACGTCCTGCCACGGGAACGACGGGTGCGCCATGACGATCGGCATGTCCGGGAAGTCCGCCGCGACGTCGTCGAGGTACAGCGGGTCGGAGTACTTCAGGCGCACCCCGCCGCCGCCCTTCGTCCCGGCTCCGACGCCGTTCTGTCCGGTGTGGAACAGCGCGGGCAGCCCGTACTCGGCGAGCACCTCGTAGATCGGGTAGGCGGTCCGGTCGTTCGGGTAGAACTCCTGCACGCTCGGATGGAACTTGAACCCGCGCATCCCGTAGGTCTCGATCAGACGGCGCGCGATGGCGGCGCCGCCCCTGCCGCGCAACGGGTGCACGCTGCCGAACGGGACGATCGCGTCGCGGTGCTCCGCGGCCAGCTCGCCGATCTCCTCGTTCGTCGGGGCGTGCTCGGCCGTCTCGCCGAGCGAGTCGATCGTGAACGCGACGGCGGCCATCCGCCGTTCCCGGTAGAACGCGGCGAGCCCTGGCAGGTCCATGCCGGCGACGTCGGAGCGGAAGTGCTCCTGCATCTGCCGGATCCGTTCCCGCCCGGCGTCGGACTGCGCGCCGCGCACGGAGAAGTGCACGTGCGTGTGCACGTCGATCGCCGTGAGCCCGGCCCCGGCGAGTGCGGCGTTCCCCGCGGCGGCGAGCGCGGCGTGCCCGGTCGGGCCGCTCATCGCGCGGCCACCGGCGGCACGTAGGGCTGCAGCCGACCGGCGAGCTCGGCGCCGAACGCCTCGGCCACGCCCTCGGCGGTCCATCCTCCCGGCCGGGAGGCCTCGGCAGCCACCGACGGGTGCGTCCACACCGTGATCCGGTCACCGCCTGCGCCGAGCGCCTGCCCGGTGACCTCGGCGGCGTCGTCGGAGAGCAGGTAGACCAGCAGCGGCGTGACGTCCTCGGCCGTCCCGACGCCGTTCGCGCGCAGCTCGTCGGGTGCGGGCTCGCCGCGCTCGACGGCGGCCACCGCGTCCGCGAACGCGGGGATCGTGGCGACCATCCGCGTCAACGCGACCGGGACCAGCGCGTTCACCGTGATGCCGTGCTTGGCCGTCTCGGCGGCGAGCGTGCGCGCCATCCCCACGATGCCGGCCTTCACCGCCGAGTAGTTCGCCTGGCCGAAGCTCGCCCGCTGCCCGGCCGGGGAGCCGACGAGCACCAGCCGGCCTCCGCCGCCCTGCTCGCGGAACCGGGCGATCGCGGCGCGCGCGCAGGTGAACGTGCCTCGCAGGTGGGTCTCGACGACGACGTCGAAGTCCTCGTCGGTCATCTTCACCACCGAGCGGTCCCGCAGCACGCCCGCGTTGGTGACCATGGCGTCGAGCCGCCCGAACTCCGCCACCGCCGTGGCGACCAGCTCGTCGGCCGTGGCGGTCGGCCCGACCGGCCCGGCGTGCGCGACGGCCGATCCCCCGTCCGCGCCGATCTCGTCGGCCACCGCCGCCGCGGCGCCCCCGTCCACGTCGTTCACCACGACCGCGGCACCGGCCTCCGCGACGGCGCGGGCGTAGGCCCGTCCCAGCCCGCGACCGGCCCCGGTCACCACGATCACCTTGCCTGCCAGCACGTGTCGGTCTCCCCTCATTGTTCGCCGACGGCGCCGAGGGCCACGTGGCCCCGGATCAGGTTGCGCGCGATGGTGCGCCGCTGGATCTCGTCGGTCCCCTCGTAGATGCGCAGCACCCGCAGCTCCCGGTACCAGCGCTCGACCGGCAGCTCCCGCGTGTAGCCCATGCCGCCGTGGATCTGCAGCACCCGGTCGACGACGCGGTTCGCGGTCTCGGCGCCGTGCAGCTTCGCGATCGACGTGGCGTGCCGGGCGTCCATCCCCTGCTGGGCCCGCCACGCCGCGTGCAGCGTCAGCCACTTGGTGGCCTCCAGCTCCACCTGGCTGTCCGCGATCTGCCACTGGATCGCCTGGTACTCGGCGATCGGGTGTCCCATCGACTCACGGGTGCGGGCGTGCTCGACGGCCATCGCGAGCAGGCGCTCGCCCGCCCCGACGGCACGGGCCGGGATCACGTACCGGCCCTGGCCGATCCAGGACATGGCCAGGTCCAGCCCGCCGCCCACCCGGCCGAGCACGGCCGACGCGGGCACCCGCACGCCGTCCAGGTGCAGCGCGGCGCAGCTCCACTCGCCCATCGTCTCGATCGGCGCCGACGTCCAGCCCGCCGCACGGTCGACGAGGAACGCGGTCACGCCCTCGTCGGCCCGCGCGAACACGATCGCGAAGTCGGCCGCGTCGCCTCCGGTGACGAACGTCTTCTCGCCGTCGACGACCCAGTCCGTTCCGTCGCGGCGGGCGCGCGTGCGCAGGTTGCGCGCGTCCGACCCCGCGCCCGGCTCGGTCAGCGCGAAGCACGAGCGGCGCCTGCCTTCGATCGTCGGCACCAGGTAGGCGTCACGCTGCTCCGCGGTCGCGGCGAACAGGATGTTGTCCGCCGAGCCGCCGAAACGGAACGGCACGAACGTGCGGGCCAGCTCCATCTCCAGCACGGCGTGCAGCACCGGCCCCAGTGCCATCCCGCCGTAGCTCTCGGGCGTGGTGACACCCCAGAACCCGGCCACCCGCGCCTTGTCCTGCAGCTCGCGCAGCACGCCGGGACCCAGCGCCGGACGGTGCTCGCGCTCGTTGCGCAGCACCTCGGCCTCCAACGGGCGCACCTCGCGGGTGACGAACGCGCGCACGGTGTCCCGCACGTCGCGCTCCTCGTCCGAGAGGGAGAAGTCGATCATGTTGTGAGCGTGGCCCGGCCACGGTCGAGCACGACCGTGCCGTCCCCGTCGCGGGTGCGGAACAGCAGCCCGCCGCCGTCGCGCCAGATCTCGGTGGTCAGCGACTGCCCGGGGCGCACGGTCGCGCTGAACCGGCCGGACACCGCCGTCAGCCGGTCCGGGTCGCCGCCGGCCGCCGCCAGCAGTGCCCTGCCGGCCACGCCGAACGTGCAGAGGCCGTGCAGGATCGGCGCGTCGAACCCGGCGCGACGGGCGAAGACCGGGTCGGAGTGCAACGGGTTGCGGTCCCCGGACAGTCGGTAGAGCAGCGCCTGCTCCGGTCGCGTCGCGAACGTCACGACCTCGTCCGGCGCCCGGTCCGGCAGCGCCCAGTCCTCGCGCGGGCCGCGGTCGCCCCCGAACCCGCCCGCGCCGCGGACGAAGATCGCGCTGCGGTTCGTGGCCAGCGGCGACCCGTCGGCCAGGACGGCCTCGGAGCGGAGCACGACGAGCGCCCCGCTTCCCTTGTCGTACACGCCGTCGACGCGGGCCGTCGCCGTCGCCGTGCCGGACGTCGGCACCGGGCGGTGCAGCGTGACGGCCTGCTCGGCGTGCACCACCCGGGACGGGTCGACGTCACCCCACGGCGGCGGCGGGGCCTGCGAGAGCAGCACCGCGAACGTCGGCAGCACCCGCTGCTCGACGCCGTCGCTGTTCTCCGTGGTGAACGCCAGCTCGGACGCCGGCTCGCCCAGGCCCGCGCCCACGCCGAGCGCGTAGAGCTGCGCGTCGGTCGCGGTCCAGGAGCGCGTGCGTGGCTCTCCGGTCCGCCCGACGACGTCGGTGTCGATCACGGTGTGGACCCCCGTGCCCATCAGGCGACCTCCCTCGTCCCCGGACCGGCGGCGGCCGGCTCGACGAGCGGGTGGTGGCACGCCACCCGGCGTCCCGGCGCCACCTCGCGCAGCGCGGGCACCTCGGCCGCGCACCGCTCGGACGCCAACGGGCACCGGGTACGGAAGCGGCAGCCGCTGGGCGGGTCCACCGGCGACGGCATCTCGCCAGCGGCCCGGTCGGCGGGCGCGGCCACGTGGGCGGCGTCGATCGACGGGATCGACGACACCAGCAGCCGGGTGTAGGGGTGCGCCGGGGTGTCGAACAGGGCCCGCGTCTCGCCGACCTCGCAGATCCGGCCGAGGTACATCACCGCAACCCGGTCGGAGATGTTGCGCACCACGCCGAGGTCGTGCGCGATGAACACCAGCGTCAGCCCGTAGCGGGCCTTCATGTCCTCGAGCAGGTTGAGGATCTGCGCCTGCACCGACACGTCGAGCGCGGAGACCGGCTCGTCGCAGATCAGCACGTCCGGTTCGAGGACGAGCGCGCGGGCGATCGAGACCCGCTGGCACTGGCCTCCGGAGAACTGGTGCGGGCGCCGGTCCCCGACCTGGGCCGGGTCCAGCCCGACCGCCTCCAGCACCTCCGGCACGACGCGCTCGCGCTCGTCCCCCCGTCCCCAGACGGCCAGCGGGTCGCCGACGATGTCGGTGATCCGCCGCCGGGGGTTCAGCGACGAGATCGGGTCCTGGAAGATCATCTGAAGCTTCGGGCGCAGCTCGCGGACCTGCGCCGGTGAGAGCGACGCCAGGTCGCGCCCGGCGAACCGCACCGCGCCGCCGGTGGGCCGGGGCAGCTGCATGATCGCCCGCCCGGTGGTGGACTTGCCGCATCCGGACTCGCCGACCAGCCCGAGCGTCTCGCCGCGCCGGACCTGAAGGTCGATGCCGGACACGGCGTGCACGGTGCGCCCGCCGGCCGCCGGGAACTCCACCACCAGGCCCTCCAGCTCGAGGACCACGTCGTCCTCCGGCGCAGGCGCCTCCTCCACCACCCCGCTCACGGCTGCTGCTTCCAGGTAGTCGCGAAGAACATGTCGCGGGTGAGGTACCGGACCATGCCCTTGACCTCCGGCTTGGTGATCGTGGACAGGTAGCCGCGGCTGTAGTAGCCGACGGCGATGTCCTGGTTGGTCAGCAGTGAGATCCGCTGGTAGGCGCGGGCCCGCTCGGCCTCGTCGGTCGTCGCCGCCGCGGTCTGGACCAGCGCGTCGACCTCGGGGTTGGCGTAGTTGCCGTAGTTCGTGTTGCCCTTGCTGGCGAACAGGTTGCCGAGCAGCGGGAACGGGGCGTCGTACGGCCCGCCGACCCAGCCGGCCACCTGGAAGTCGCGGGCCTGCACGACGCTCGACGAGTACTGCGCGAGGTCGAAGAACTGCGGCTGCAGCGTGATGCCGATCGCCGCCATCTGGGCCTGCAGGAACTCGGCGAACGCGACCCGGTTCGGCGCGTTGGTCGTCTTGTAGCTGATCGTGGCGTTGCCGCCGGCGGCCACGTACTCGCGGACCAGCTGGCGGGCCCGCTCCTGGTCGAACGCCGGCCACGCGGCCGCCGCCTCCTGGCTCCTGTACGGCGACGAGGCGCCGAACCACTCGTCGGCACGCTCCATCTGACCGCGGAACTGCGTGGCGGCCAGCGCGTTCAGGTCGAGGCCGCGCACCACCGCCTCGCGCATGCGGCGGTCGTCGAACGGCGCGATCTTGTGGTTGAAGTACAGGTACTCGGCGCCGTTGCCCGGTCCGTAGTAGACGGTCCGGTTCGGGTTGCCCAGCCCGCGCAGGAGCTCGGTGTGGTAGCCGCCGAAGATCAGGTCGACGTCGCCGTTCTCGATCGAGGCGTAGCGGCTCTCGGTGTCCGGCAGCGGGCGGAACTCCAGACCGTCCAGGTAGGGCTTGCCCTCCTGCCAGTAGTTCGGGTTGCGGGTCAGGACCATCTTCGAGTCGCGGGTCCACTCCGTGAGCACGAACGGGCCCGCGCCGACCGGCCGGTTGGCGATCTGCGCGCCCTCCTTGCGCACGGCCGCCGGGGAGAGCATCGACCCCAGGTTGCCGGTGGTGAACGACTGCGCGAACACGATCGGGAACGCGCCGAACGGCGCCTTGAGCGTGAACTCGACGGTCGTGGGGTCGACCGCCCGCATGGACGCGATCTGGGTGGCGAAGCGGTTACCTGGCGAGGACGGGGTGTCGATGTGGCGCTGCACGTTGAAGATGACGGCCTCGGCGTCGAGCGGGGTGCCGTCGGAGAACCGCACGCCGGGGCGCAGGCCCATCGTCCAGGTGCGGCCCGCGTCCGGGGTGTCCATCGAGCGCGCCAGGTAGGGCTCGGCCGTCCCGTCCGGTCGGAGCTTCATCAGCGAGTCGAACACGGCGAGCGCGGCCATGTTCGTGTTCTGCTTCGTCGGGTCGAACCCGATCGCCTCGCGGTCGGTGCCCATCACCAGCACCCCGCCGCGTCGCGGCTCACCCTCGGCCGCGAGGTCGCCGCCGTACGGGTTGACCTCGCGGATGCCCTCCCCGCCGCCTCCCCCGTTGATCCCGGGAGCGGCACCGCAAGCGCCCAGCAGCACGGCGGCGAGCCCCGCCACCAGCAGGGCGAGCAGGCGTGACCCTCGTCGTCGAGTGATCATGACAGCACCATCTCCTCGGTCACCGGCGTACCGGCGGCGCTCGCGCCGCGTTCGGCGTTGCGGGCCCGGGCCTCGGCCCAGGCGGGGGAGCCGACCGGGAACCAGCAGCGGTACCGGTGCTTCTCGGAGCCGGCGTCGCGCAGCGGGGGGTCCTCGGTGAGGCAGCGGTCCTGCGCGTACGGGCAGCGCGGACTGAACCGGCATCCGGCCGGCGGGTCGAGCAGGTTCGGCGGCCGGCCGGGGATGACCTGCAGCCGTACGTGATTCGGCCCCGCCACCGGCGGCACCGCGCTCATCAGCGCCTCGGTGTAGGGCATCATCGGGCTCGCGAACAGCTCCGCCGTCGGGGCGGTCTCGACGACCTTCCCGGCGTACATGACCGCGATCCGGTCGGAGCGGCTGCGCACCACCCGCAGGTCGTGCGTCACCAGCAGCATCGCCATCCGTCGCTCGCGCTGGAGCTCGGCCAGCAGGTCCAGGATCTGCGCCTGCACCGTGACGTCGAGCGCGGTGGTCGGCTCGTCGGCGAGCAGCAGCCGCGGGCCGGCCGACAGTGCGATCGCGATCGTGACGCGCTGGCGCATCCCGCCGGAGAGCTCGTGCGGGTACTGGCGCAACCTGCGCTCCGGCTCGGACAGCCCCACCCGTCGGAGCAGGTCCGCGGCGCGGGAGGTGGCATCGGCCTTGCTCACCTTCTCGTGCAGCAGGATCGACTCGGTGAGCTGGGCCCCGATCCGCTTGACCGGGTTCAGCGACGTCATCGGGTCCTGCAGGACCAGCGCGATCTCCGCGCCCCAGAACGCGCTCAGCTCGCGACCGGACAGCTCGGAGATCCGGCTCCCGTCGAAGTCCACGGTGCCGGACACCTCGGTGCCGCGGCTGCCCGCGACGAGACCCATCACCCGGCGGGTCAGCACGGTCTTGCCCGACCCGCTCTCCCCCACCACCGCGAGCACCTCACCGGCGCCGACCTGCAGCGAGACCCCGTCGACGGCGTGCACCACCCCCTGCGGGGTGTGGAAGCGGACGTGCACGTCCTCGACCGCCAGCAGCGGGCGGTCCGTCGGCGCGGCGTTCACAGGTTGCTCTCCTTGACCTCGAACCGCTTCCGCGTGCGCTCGCCGACGTAGTTGATCGACAGCACGGTCAGGAACATGACGGCGGCGGGGAACAGCGAGATGTGCGGGAACGTCAGCAGCTCGGTCCGGCCGGCGGCGATCATGCCGCCCCAGCTCGGTGTGGGCGGCGGGATGCCGAGGCCGAGGAAGCTCAGCGAGCCCTCCACCACGATGAAGACGCCGACCATGATGAATCCGTAGGCGGCGACCGGGAGCACCACGTTCGGCGCGATCTCCCGGACGATGATCCGCAGCGGGCTGCACCCGTAGGCGCGGGCGGCCGTCACGAACTCGCGCTGCGCCACGACGAGCGTCGCGGCGCGGGAGAGCCGGATGAACGTCGGCACCGACAGCACGGCCAGGCCGATCACCAGGTTGGTCAGGCTGGCCCCGAGGATCGCGACCAGCGCGATGATCAGCACAAGCCCGGGGAACGCCAGTACGACGTCGGTCAGCCAGGCGAGCACGCGTTCGGTACGCCCGCCGAAGTAGCCGGCCAGCATCCCGAGCGTTCCGCCGACGACGGCGCCGAGCACCACGGCGCACAGCCCGACCAGCAGCGATGCCCTGGCCCCGAACACGACACGGGCGAACGTGTCCCGGCCGAGCGTGTCGCCACCCAGCCAGTGCTGCGGCGTGATGCCGCCGAACACGTTCGCGTAGTCCGGGACGTCCGGGTCCCAGAGCGGCAGCAGCGGCGCGAACACGGCGGCCAGCACCACGGCACCGAGCCACGTCCATGCCAGGTACCAGCCCCACGGTGCACGGTCGGGACGCGACCGCCGCCGCGGCGACGGGCCGGGCGGCGCGGCGGCGTCCGGTGCCGGTCCGGCGGGCGCCGGACGGGTGGCCGGCGTGTTCTGCGTGGTCTCAGGCATCGCGACGCACCCGCGGGTCGAGGAACAGGTACAGCAGGTCGATCAGCATGTTGATCACCACGTAGGCCACGGCGACGAACAGCAGCGCACCCTGGAGCAGCATGTAGTCGCGGTTGAACACCGCCTGCACGATCAGCTGGCCCAGCCCCGGGATCGCGAACAGCGTCTCCACGATCACCGTCCCGCCCAGCAGCCGGCCGATGTTCAGGCCGGACAGCGTGATCAGCGAGAACGACGACGGCCGCAGCGCGTGGCGCAGCAGGATCGAGCGCGGTGAGAGGCCCTTCGAGCGGGCCATCAGGATGAAGTCCTCCTGCAGCGTCGAGATCATGTCCGAGCGCAGCAGCTGCCGGTAGACGGCCGCCTCGGCCACCATCAGGGTCAGGCAGGGCAGGACGATCGAGCGCAGGTTCGCGCCGGGATCGTCGAGGAACGGGGTGAACCCGGTCGCCGGAAGGATGCTGGAGAACCCGCCCGCGAACAGCACGATCAGCACCATGCCGAGCACGAACTGCGGCATCGCGGCTCCGCCGAAGCCGGCCGTCATCGACGCCCGGTCCAGCAGCCGCCCCGGCCGGTATGCGGAGTAGATCGCCAGCGGCACCGCGACGAGCAGTGCCAGCACCTGCGCGATGATCGTCAGCTCCAGCGAGACCGGGATCCGCTCGGCGAGCGCCTCGGCCACCGGCTGCCCGGTGCGGAACGACTGTCCCAGGTCGCCGGTGACCACGCCGCCGAGCCAGTCGACGTAGCGGACCACCAGTGGCCGGTCCAGTTGCAGCTGCTCGCGCACCTGCTGGACCTGTTCCGGCGTGGCGTTGTCCCCGGCCACCACGACGGCGGCGTCGCCGGGCAGCAGGTCCACCACGACGAACGACAGGAACGTCACCGCGACGAGCACCAGGAGCAGGTGCGTCAGCCGGGACCCGATGCGCCGCAGCGGGAACGAACGCCTGCCCGAGGGGCGGGGCTGGCCGGCGGCAGGTGTCCCCCGGTCGGTGGCAGGACCGGCGGGCGTGGTGGGAGGAGCGGTCGTCTCGGACACCGGACTCAGGTCTCCCTGGCCGGCAGCGCGGCGACCAGCGGCGTGTCCGCCGCGATCGCCCCGACGGCGGACGCACCGCCCGGGTCGCCGAGCGGGGCGTCCCGGCCGGGCAGCACCGTGTGGAAGAAGGCCGCGTTGTCCTCGACGTGCGGGACCTCCTCCGGCCCCGCGAAGGTCTCGAGCACGATGGCCTCGACCGGGCACTCCGGTTCGCACGCCCCGCACTCGATGCACTCGGCCGGGTTGATGTAGAGCTTGCGGTCGCCGACGTAGATGCAGTCGACCGGGCACACCTCGACGCAGCTGCGGTCCATCAGGTCCACGCACCCGCCGGCGATGACGTAGGTCATCTCCCGTCCCCTCGGCGCGGGCGCTCAGGCGCCCGCGACGGGTGTGCGCACCGAGGTCGTGTCGTACCGGTGCACCATCGGGTCGCGGTCGGTGCCGAGCTCGCGCCAGTCCTCGTCCGGCTCCAGGATCTTCTCCCCGGACCGGATCGAGAGGTAGTCGAGCTCGCCCGCCACGGCCGGTGCCGGCTCGCCAGCGGCCACCTTCTTGGCGGCGGCCATCAGCAGCCGCCGCATCCGGATGATCGCCTTGTCCGACGTGCCGAGCCGCTCCTGGGTGCGGTCGTAGATCGGCCCCATCGACTCGGTGACCATGAAGTCCTGGCTGACGAACTCGCGCACCCCGGAGAACGTGAGGTGGCGCTGCTCCTCGCGGTTGATGCCGTAGTCGTTCTCGGCCGTGTAGCGACGCGGGATGATGCCGTTGCGGTCCACCTCGGACGGTCCGAACTCGAACGGGGACAGCGCGAACAGGTTCTCGCCGCCGACCTCGGCGATGGACCCGAGGTCGCGGGTGGCCATCTGGTAGCGGACCGTGTTGTGGTCGTCGGCCGGCACGAACATCCCGTGCCCGGTTCCGAACGGGACCGTCGCGATCACCGTGTGGTACGGGTAGCAGTACGCGCTCATCCGCACGTGGGTGTTGCCGGCCGGGGTCTCACGGATCCCGACGTACTTGAAGCCGTACCAGGTGTCCTCGATCTCCAGGCGCGGCGCGCGGTCGTGACGCCAGAACTTCCAGGACATCGCGTTCGTCGGGTAGCCCGGCTTGTCGCTGCCGTCGTCCGGGATCTGGTCGACACCGTCCCACTGGTGCAGCCACGAGATGTGTGACGTGTCGAGGTTGCCCTCCATGGCCTGCACCCAGTTGCAGGGCGTGTGCACCTTCGTCGCGGAGACGAGCCCCTCGTCCAGGCTCTCGGTGCCGAAGTCGCGGAACGGCGGGCGGTGCTCCTCGGGGCCCATGTAGGTCCAGACGATCCCGCCGGACTCGTGGGTCGGGTAGGCCTTCAGGCGCACCTTGTCCTTGAACACGCTGGTCGGCGGCTCGCTGGGCATGTCGACGCACGCGCCGTCGGCGTCGAACTTCCAGCCGTGGTACGGGCAGCGCAGCCCGCACTCCTCGTTGCGTCCGAAGTAGAGCGACGCGCCGCGGTGCGGGCAGTTCTCGCCGACCAGGCCGACCCGGCCGGTGGTGTCCCGGAACGCGACGAGGTCCTCGCCGAGCAGCCGGACCCGCGCGGGGTCGCTGTCCGGCGCGGGCACCTCGCTGACGAGCAGCGCCGGCGTCCAGTAGCGACGGAGCAGGTCCCCCATCGGGGTTCCGGGACCCACGCGGCAGAGGAGTTCGTTGTCCTGTGCTGAGAGCATGTCGGCCTCTCTGGTGAGTGGTGGTGTGACGGCAGGTCAGCCGGGCAACGGCGCGCCGGCTGCGGGACCGGGCACCGGGCCGGGTTCGGGGTCGCGGTGGACGACGCCGAGGCGAGCCAGAAGGGGGCGCAGGTCGTAGAGGTCCAGGCCGAGCTCGCCCGCCGCGAAGCGGGCCCGCTTGGCCTCCTCGGACGCGAGGCGCTCCCGGCCGGCGGCGGCGACGGCGGGGGCGTCCGCGAGCGGTACGACGACGACCCCGTCGTCGTCGGCGACGACGACGTCCCCGGGATGCACCTGCGCACCGGCCACGACGATCGGGACGTTGACCGACCCGGCGGTGGCCTTGACCGTGCCCTGCGCGTGCACGGCGCGCGACCAGACCGGGAAACCCATGGCGCGCAACGCTGCGAGGTCCCGCACGCCGGCGCCCGTGACGAGCCCGCGCACGCCGTGGGCGCGCAGTGACCCGGCCAGGAGGTCGCCCACCATGCCGTCGGTCGACGGGCTGGTGGTGGCGACGACGAGCACGTCACCGTCACGGCACTGCTCGACGGCCGCGTGCACCATCAGGTTGTCCCCCGGGTGGGACAGCACGGTGACCGCGCGGCCGGCCACCGCTGCGCCGTCCTGGCGCGCCATGATCTCCGGGCCCAGCAGTCCCCGCCTGCCCTGCGCCTCGTGCACCGTGGCGACGCCCTGCGTCACCAGCTCGGCGACCATGTCCGGATCCGGGACCGGGCCGCTGCGCACCACGAGCCCGCTCACCACAGCCGCTCCCCGACCGTCGGGAAGACCTGCTGGAACGCCTCGGCGTGGGTGACCGACGACGGCGCCCCGTTGCGACGGGCCTGCACGCCGCGACGGACGGCCAGCTCCGCGTAGTAGTCCACGAGGTGACCCTGTGCGGAGTCCATCGCCTTCATCGCGGCACGCTTGCGCTCCATCACCGGCGTGATGTCGAGCAGGTTGTCCGGCACGAACCCGCACTGCTCGGGCTGGTGCGGTTCGAACGCCATCACCTGCGTGGCACCGAGCGGCGCGGTCGTGCGGTCCGGCAGCCCCTCGGCCTGGGCGACCATCCGGGCGCGCAGCACGAGCTCGTGGGTCAGGGCGTGGTCGAGGTTGTACGGGTCGGACGCGGAGTGCGTGAGCAGCAGCGTCGGCGCCAGCGCGCGGAACCGCGCGACGAGCCGGTCGAGCAGCTCGTCGGTGGCGCGCAGCGGGTAGTCCCCCGCGTCGAGGAACTCGATCGCCGCGCCCAGCTCGTCCGCCGCCGTCGTGGCGCCATCGGCCCGTGCGGCCTTGACCGACTCCAGCGTCGCGCCCTCGGCCCGCCACAGCGCCGCGGACTCGCCGCGCTCGCCGTAGCTCAGGCACACGACGGTGACCTCACCGCCGTCGTCCGCACACCGGGCGATCGCCCCGCCCGCCCGCCACACGAAGTCGGCGGCGTGGGCACTGACCACCACGAGCCGTGCCGTGCGTCCCATTCGTCATCCTCCGACCTCGTTGTCGCGCAAACCGACCGTAGCTACTGCTCACCATTCTGGCAACGATATTGTTAACAATCTTGGTTACAGCTACGCTCCCCTGGCGGGACGACCCGCGAGCACGGAACGAGAGGACGTCGAGGACACCGATGACCACCGGTACCCCGACCACCGGGTCGGCCCCCGATGACGGGTCCGCACGGGCCGTGACCGAGGTGGTGACGGCCGTCCGGGAGGGGATCATGCGCGGGAGCTACGCCCCCGGACAGCGGCTCCCGGAGAACGACCTCGTGACGCGCTACCGCGCCTCACGGGGCGCGGTACGTACGGCACTGGCCCAGCTGGAGAACGAGGGCATCGTGCAGCGCGAACGCAACCGGGGGGCCCGGGTGCGTCCGATCTCGCTGGACGAGGCCGTGGAGATCACCGAGACCCGCGCGGTGCTGGAAGGGCTGTGCGCGGCGAAGGCCGCACAGCGGGCCACCTCCGGGGACCGGGAGCGCCTCCGGGCGCTCGGCGCGGAGCTGCAGGACGCCGTCGAGCGGTCCGACGTGCTCGCCTACACCCGCATCAACCAGGACGTGCACCACGCCGTGCGGGAGGTGGCCGCGCACCACACCGCGGGCGTGATGCTCGACCGGCTGCGCACGCAGAGCGTGCGCTTCCACTACAGCGTCGCGCTCCTGCCCGGCCGCCCCGTGGTCGGGCTGGCGGAGCACCTCGAGGTCATCCGCACGGTCTGCTCGGGCGATCCCGATCTGGCCGAGCGCACCATGCGCGACCACCTGCTCAGCGTCGTCACCGCGCTCGAGCAGCTCGACGCGAACCTCTCCGACCAGTGGTGACCGGTGACGACGCAGTGGTGACACCCAGCCCGACCACGCCAGGAGGCAGGCCATGACCATCCTTACCACCCACGTCGGCAGCCTGCCCCGGCCGGCGGACCTGCTGGATCTGATCAACGCTCACGACCGGGGCGAGGAGGTCGACACCGGCGAGCTCGCCCGCGTCGTCGAGCGCTCCGTGCACGACGCCGTCGCGCTGCAGGCCGAGATCGGCATCGACGTCCCCAGCGACGGCGAGATGAGCAAGATCGGGTACGCGACGTACCTGCGGCACCGGATGAGCGGCTTCGAGCTCGGTGACGCCCCCCGCGCGACCCCGGCTGACCTGGACGCCTACCCGGACTACAAGGAGCGCCTGCACCGCTCCGGCGCGACGGTCACCTACCAGCGGCCGATCTGCCGCGGCCCGATCGCCTACACCGACACCCGTCCACTGGAGACGGACCTCGCGACACTCCGTGCCGCCGTCGAGGCGACCGGCGGGTCGCGCGCGTTCATGAACGCGCCCTCCCCCGGCATCGTCGCGCTGTTCCAGCCGAACGAGTACTACGGCGACGAGGACGCCTACCTCGACGCCGTCGCCGCCGCCCTCAAGACCGAGTACGACGCGATCGTCGCGGCCGGGTTCGACCTCCAGATCGACGCGCCCGACCTCGGCATGGGACGGCACAACAAGTACAAGGAGCTGACCGACGAGCAGTTCCTCGCCCGCGCGGAGGTGCTGGTCGAGGTGCTCAACCACGCGCTGCGCGACGTGCCGCGGGAGCGGGCGCGGATCCATCTGTGCTGGGGCAACTACGAGGGACCGCACACCTACGACATCGCCGTCGAGAAGGTCGCGGGCGTGGTGCTGCGCGCGAAGCCCGGCACGATCCTGTGCGAGGCGGCCAACCCGCGCCACGGACACGACTGGGCGGGATGGGCGGCCGAGAAGATCCCCGACGACACGGTGTTCTGCCCTGGCGTCATCGACACGACCACGAACTTCGTCGAACACCCCGGCCTGGTCGCCGAGCGGATCTCCCGGTTCACCGACATCGTGGGCCACGACCGCGTGATGGCGGGGACCGACTGCGGGTTCGGCACGTTCGCCGGCTGGGGCGGGGTCGTCCCCGAGCTCGCCGTGGAGAAGCTCCGCTCGCTGGTGGAGGGCGCGGCACTCGCGTCCACGAACGGCCGGTGACGGCGTGGAGTTCCTGGTCCGGGCGGAGAACCGGCTCCCCGCGGACACCGCAGACGACGTCCGCGCCCGCCTCAAGACCGGGGAACGCGCCCGCGCCGACGAGCTGCGTGCCGCGGGCGTCCTGAAGCGTCTGTGGCGGGTGCCCGGCCGCAACGCGACGATCGGCCTCTACGAGACGACCGACGCCACCACCCTGCACGACGCGCTGGCCTCGCTGCCGATGTTCCCGTGGATGGACATCACCGTGGAGGCCGTGGCCACCCACCCCCAGGAGCGGTGAGACGGCGATGGGGACGTTCGTGCTGCTGCACGGGGCCTGGCACGGAGGGTGGGTGTGGGGCCGCGTCGCGGCCCGGCTGCGCGCCGCGGGCCACCACGTGCTCGCCCCGACCCTGACCGGGGTCAGCGACCGCGCGCACCTCGTGCACCCGGGCGTCGGGCTCGGCACGCACGTCCACGACGTGCTCGCCCTGCTCGACGCCGAGGACCTGCACGACGTCGTCCTCGTCGGGCACAGCTACGCCGGCCAGGTCGTGACCGCCGTGGCCGACCAGCGCCCGCACCGCATCGCACGACGGGTGTACCTCGACGCGTTCGCCGGGCGGCACGGGGAGGCCGCGATCGACCTGCTCCCGGCCACGGTCGCCGAGCACTACCGGTCGTCGGTCGCGGGCCCGGGGCACGGATGGCTCATCCCGGTCCGCTCGCTGGAGGTGCTCGGCGTGACCGACCACGACGACCTGGCCTGGCTCGGCCCGCGACTGACACCGCACCCGTGGCTCACCTACACCGAGCCGCTGGATCTCACCGGCGCGCACGTCGACGTACCGGCCGAGTTCGTGGAGTGCACCGGCTGGATGCGTGCCTTCCGCCCGCACGCCGACCGGGCCCGCGCGGCCGGCTGGCCCGTGCACGAGATGCCGACGGGTCACGAGGCCATGGTCACCGCGCCGGGTGCGCTGGCCGAGCTACTGGCACGGACGGCCACACCCGGGTCACACCCGGTCGAACGTCGCCGCGTACCAGCACAGGAACGCCTCGACAGAGCCCTCGACCATCGGTGACAGCGGCCCGGGCCGGTAGCCGCGCGAGGCGATGCCGGCCCAGTTGTTCTCGCACAGCGCCCAGTCCTGCGCCGACGTCGCGCGCCAGACGGCCGTGAGCGCGTCGGTGTCGACGTCGCCGGCGTCGGCGCGGACCAGGTAGCAGACCTCGACGTCGGTGGTTCCGGCGTCCACCGGGGTCAGGCGGGTGGTCGTCGCGTAGTCGCAGTCCGCGTGCGCCCACAGGTTCGGCAGGCTCGTCATCCGCAGGCTGCCGGTGTCCGGGTCGGTGAGCGTGCCCATCAGCGGCGCCACCGGGCCGCCGTCGAGCGTCTCGGTCAGGTAGCCCTCCCGCAGCGGCATCCGGCTGACCCGGTACCAGGCGCCGCCCGGGAAGCTCACCTCCTCGCACGGCAGGCCCCGCCGCCGCCACCGCTCGCGGGCCGCCGCGACCGCCTGCTCGAAGCGGGGGTTCGCGCGCACCTCGCCGTGCGTGCCGGCGTCGAAGTTGGACAGCGTGAACTCCGGGTGGCTGCCGCGGCAGTGGTAGCACTCGCGGTTGTTCTCCACGATCGTCTTCCAGTTCGCGCGCACCCGGTAGCGGTCCCGCACGGCGATCCGGGCGCCGGCCAGCCCGTGCGGCTCCAGCGGGGGCCCGACGGCCGCGGCGAACCCGTCGAAGTCCGGCGGGGTGCCGGCCAGGCACACGAACACCAGCCCGGCCAGCTCGCGCACCGCGACCGGGGCGAGCCGGTAGGACGCGGACGGAAAGCCGTCCCCCATCAGCCGGGCCGACCGCAGCCGACCGTCCAGGCCGTAGACCCACTGGTGGTACGGGCACACGAACGCCCGGGAGCACCCCCGGTCGTCGGTGGTGAGCCGCGACCCGCGGTGCGCGCACACGTCGTGGTGGGCGTGCAGTGCACCGTCGTCACCGCGCACGACCAGCACCCGGTCCCGCCCGATGTCCACGGCGATCCAGCGGCCCGGCTCGTCGAGCTCGCAGGTGTGCCCGGCGAACAGCCAGCCGGTGGCGAACACCCGCTCGAGGTCGGCGTCGTACACGTCCGGGTCGGTGTAGGCGGCCTGTGGCAGGGACATCCCGGCCGTGCGGGCGGTGGTCACGGGCGCCCCGGACAGTGGGCGGGGCGGATGCTGCTGCGGTCCCGGCTCGCTCCGTGGGCGTGGCCGAGCTCGTGGCGCTCCGGGCCCAGGACGGCCCCGGGAGCCTTGCGGGACAACCGGTACAGGGCTGCGGAGCCGACGCCCCCGCAGCCGACGACGACATGTCGATGATCGCGATTCACGGTGGACCCTTCCGATCGGGACGGCTCCACCCTGGAGGCCGCGCACACCGTGCGGAACGGATCGGCGTTCCGGCCCTGCGATGCTCCGATAAGTCGATCCTGATGCTTCGGCGAGCTCCCACCACTCCCCGACCCGTCCGCGCGGGACGCGCACGGATCCGGCGAACGCCCGCGTCCGGGCGAGCGCGTCCACCGGCGACGTGCGCGTCCTCCCGCAACGATCGCGGCCGCCGACGTCGCGGGGCGTCGCCGGGCCCGCCCGAACGGCCCATCGCGACCACCGCACGCGATGTCACACCACACGATCGAGTGGGTCTGACGTCGCCTGGAGGTGGGCACTCCCCTGTCGTACGTCGTGGGCGGCGTCCGGGGCTTGCAGCACAGTTGCCCGGCAGGCTCACCCGATCCGGGTCATCCGCAGTACGGGTGGCCCGGATCCGTCATTGCGGGGTGGACGACGAGCTGGCCTCGGCCGCGCCGTGCGGGTCGGTGCCGCCGGGCCGCCTGCACGCCTGTTCCGAGGATCCGGCTGACCACCCGAGGGCCGGGGCGACGTCCCGGCGCCGCGGACCGGCTCACCCCCGGTGTCGCGGCGGGCCCGGCCGTCGTCGTGATAATCGTCGGGAGGGGCCTGCCGGTACGTCCGACGACGGGTGAAAGGGAGGTCCGGTCGTGGGCGGTTCGACGGTGGTCGTCGGCTGGGGGCTCGCGGCCGCGCTCCTGGCGCTGGTCGTCGTGGCCGCCGTGGCCGGGTTCGCGGGCCGGATCGGGACCGGCCGCGCCTCGGTCGTCGCGGCCCTGCGGGCGACGGTGCAGCTGGCAGTCGTGTCCTCGGTGATCCTGGCCGTCGTCCGGTACCTCTGGGCGACGGCGCTGTTCGTGCTGCTGATGTTCGCGATCGCGGCCTGGACGTCCGCGCGACGGATCACCAAGGACCGCAGCGGATCGACCGCGGCGCTCCCGATCGCCGCAGGCGTCGCACCGGTACTCGCCGTCGTGCTCGCGTCGGGATCCGTACCACTGACCGGGATCGCCCTGGTCCCGATAGCCGGCATCGTGATCGGAGGCGCGATGACGGCGACCTCACAAGCAGGCCGACGCGCCCTGGACCAGCTACACGGACGATGGGGCGAATACGAGGCGGCACTGTCACTCGGGATCACCGTGCGCGACTCGGCGATGCTGGTGATCCGCCCGTCCGCCGCCGACGCGCTCGTACCGCCACTGGACCAGACACGCACGGTCGGCCTGGTCACGCTACCGGGCGCGTTCGTCGGCGTGCTGATCGGCAGCGGCGACCCGGTGCAGGCCGGCGCCGCCCAGCTCCTCGTGCTGATCGGGCTGCTCGCGGCGGAATCCGTCGCCGTCCTGACCACGGTCGAGCTCGTCGCACGCGGCCGTCTACGCCGGGAGATCACACCCCGGACATGACCGGACCACAGGGGCCACCGCAGCCGGGACGGGTCGTCGGGTCATGGCGGGCGGACCGCAGTCCTCAGCGGCGCAGGACCCCGTCGAGCCAGGCGATCGTCGGTGCGAGCAACTCGCGGTCGAAGCGCGGGTCACCGTGCGTCGCGCCGTCGCGGACGTGCACGTCCGGGCGGTTCCCGGCCGCCCGCAGGGCGTCGACGAGCAGCGTCGACTGCGCGAGCGGGACGAGGCAGTCGGCCGTGCCGTGCGCGATCGAGAACGCCGGGAGCGACGCCGCCGTGCGCAGGTAGGTGATCGGGTTCGACTCCGCGGCCCGTCGCGGCACCGTGTCCACGTCGGCACCGAGGTATCCGGTCATGTGGCGGTCCGCCCGGGCGATCTGCGGTGTCCTGCAGTCGGATCCGCCGGCGCGGGACTGCCGCTCCCGTTGCGCGAAGTCGACCGGCCCGTACCAGTCGACGACCGCCTGCACGGCGTCCGACACGGCGCCGTTGCCGAGGGCCGGGTCGTCGAGGACGGTCGGCTGGTCGCCGGTCGTCCCGACGAGCGCGGCCAGGTTCGCCCCGGCCGACTCGCCCCACACGGCGAACCGGCCCGGGTCGAGCCCGTAGGTGGCCGCACCGGCCCGCAGATGACGGACCGCCGCCTTCGCGTCCTGCGCCGCGGCCGGGAACGTCGCCTCGCCGGACAGGCGGTAGTTCACGCTCGCGACCGCGAGTCCCGCGCGCAGCAGGGGCGCGACCTTCGGGCCGACGGCGCTCTTGTCGCCACCGGAGAACCCACCGCCGTGCAGGAAGATCACCAGCGGGTACGGCCGCCGGTCGTCTCCGGGCAGCCACAGATCCAGGACCTCCGACGGCGACGCCCGCGCGTAGGCGATGTCCGCGTGCGTGGGCGAGGTGACGGACACCGCGGCCGGCCCGGGCACCGGGTCCGTCGGGCCGGTCGAACACGACGCCAGCACCGTGATCAGCACGCTCACGACGAGCGCGACGGCGTGCGGCGGCGTCCCGGTCACGCCGATCGGGCGGTCTGCACGCCGATCTCCACCCCGCCATCGTAGGGAGGCGCGACGGTGCCCGGCCTGCCGTCCGGGAAGTGGAGACGCCCGGCCCTCGAGGTGGATTCCAGCGCGACCGTCGAGAGTTCGTGCCCTTCGCACATCCGACCTCGTCTGGAGGGCATCGTGAACGACCACGAGAGCAGCGGAGCAGCGACCACCGACTGGATACCCCGGCTGACCCGTCTCGCCGACGACGTCGACGTCGGGCTGCCACCGCGGGCGACATCGGACGCGATCCGCGCCATCGTCACCGACCTGGTCCAGGCACAGCACCGGGCCGCCGTACTGGCCAACGTGTGCGGCGGTACCCGGTTCTGACACGGTTCGCGCCGTGAGCGCACGCATCGACCTCCCTGAGCTCGCCCGGCACCGGCTGACCTCGACCGGGCTGCACGGCCCTGCCGGAACGGCGCAGTCGGTCGTCGGAGCCCTGACGGCCGTGCAGTGCCAGGACTTCGGTCCGGCGAAGTGGTCCGTCGGCCAGCGGGCAGGGGCAGGCGACGCGGAGGTCCAGTCCACATTCGACGCCGGCGGGCTGATCCGCACGCACGTGCTGCGGCCGACCTGGCATCTCGTCCTCCCGGACGATCTGCGATGGCTGCTCGAACTCACCGGGCCGCGGGTCGAGGTCAAGAACGCCTACTACGCCCGGCGCGAGGGGATCGACGACGAGCTCCGCCTCCGCACCCTGCGCGCCGTGTCCGCGGCACTGTCGGACGGCACGGCCCTGACCCGGGCCGAGCTGGCCGGGCAGCTCGCCGCCGACGGGATCGAGCTGGGCGGCGTCGCCGGTTCGCTGCTGCTGATGCACGCCGAGCAGCAGGCGCTCGTGTGCAGCGGGCCGATGCGCGGCAAGCAGCACACGTACATGCTCGTCGACGCCAGGGTCCCGCCCGCCGCCCCGCGGCAGCGCGACGAGATGCTCGCCGAGCTCGTGCACCGCTACCTGGCCGGCCACGGTCCGGCCACCGTGCACGACGTCGTCTGGTGGTCGAGCCTGACCGTCGCCGACGTACGCCGCGGGCTCGACGCGCTGGGCGATGTGGTCACGGCCGTCGACGCGGACGGGCTCCTCGCGGCGGCGGACGCACCTCCGCCCCGCCCGGGCCCGCGGGTCGTGCTCGTCCAGGCCTACGACGAGTACGTCGTCGGCTACGCCGACCCCCGGTACCGGGAGCACCCGGACAGCCCGGCCACCGCGAAGCACCAGGGCTCGCGCCACGTCGTCCTGCTCGACGGCCGTGCCGTCGGCCGCTGGCGACGCACCACCTCGGCACGCTCGGTCCGGATCGAGGTCACGCTCGACGTCGGGCTGCACCGCGACGAGGTCGACGAGCTGCACTCCGCAGCCGGGGACTACGCCCGGCACCTGGGACTCGACGCCGACGTCGCGGTCGCCCACGGCACGTCCTGACGTCTCCAGGCGGGCTCCACCGGATGTCGACGGCCCCCCTCCACCGTCGGTTGCGACAGGCAACGGACGCCGATGGCCAAGGGAGCCGAACACCGTGAAGACAGGCGTCGGACTACCGAACATGATCCCCGGGACCCCTGCGGGTGACCTGCTGACCTGGGCCCGCACGGCCGAGCGGCGGAACTTCTCCACGCTCTCGGTCGTCGACCGGCTGGTCTACGGCGGGCACGAGCCGGTCGTGGCGCTGACGGCCGCGGCCGCCGTCACCACCGGGATCCATCTCTCCACCCAGGTGTTGATCGCGCCGTACCGCAGCGCGACGGCGCCGCTGGCCGCGCAGCTCGCGTCGCTGCAGCAGCTCAGCGGGAACCGGCTCTCGGTCGGGGTCTCCTCCGGCGTGCGTCCGGACGACTACGAGGCAGCGGGTGCGAGCTACCACGACCGCGGCCGCCGCCTCGACAAGATGATCGAGGAGATGACCGGCATGTGGTCGGAGGGCCGCGTCTGCGCGCGCCCGGACGTGCTCCCCGAGCTCCTCGTCGGCGGTCGCAGCGAGGCCGCGCTGCGCCGGACCGCCCGGTACGCCGACGGCGTCGTCGTGACGAACCCGCCCGCCTCCTACCCGGAGCGCGCCGCGCAGGCCCAGGAGCTCTGGAGCGAGGCGGGCCGCCCCGGGGGTCCGCGGATGGTCGCCCAGCTCTACTACGCGCTCGGACCGGACGCCGACGAGGTCGCCTCCGGCTACCTGCACGACTACTTCGCGTTCGCGGGCCCGGCCGCGGAGTTCCTGGCCAAGGGCGCGCTGACCTCGCCGGACGCGATCCGGGAGGCACGTGACGCGTACGCGGCAGCGGGGTGCGACGAGCTCGTGCTGCTGCCCTGCTCGTCGGATCCCGACCAGCTCGAGCTGCTGGGCGACGTGCTGGAGCTCGGCCGATGAGCCGCCGCGCCGTGATCACCGGCATCGGGGTGCAGGCGCCCGGCGGCCCCGGCCGGGACGCGTTCTGGGAGCGCGTCCGGGACGGCCGCACCGCGACCCGCCGGATCCGCCAGTTCGACGCCACCGGGCACCGCTGCCAGGTCGCCGCGGAGTGCGACTTCGACCCGGTCGCGGCCGGGCTCGACCCCCAGGAGGCCCGCCGCAGCGACCGGGTCAGCCAGCTGGCCAAGGTCGCCGCCGCCGAGGCCGTCGTGGACAGCGGTCTGGAGATCGACGGCGAGCTCGCCGAGCGGACCGGCGTCTCGATGGGCAGCGCCGTCGGCGGCACCACGACGATGGAGCAGGAGTACGTGGTGCTGTCCAACGCGGGCAGGGACTGGGTCGTCGACCCGTCGTTCGCCGGCAGGCATCTCTACGACTACTTCCTGCCCAGCTCGATCGGCGCGGAGGTGGCGCTGACGACCGGCGCGCTCGGCCCGGTCGGCGTCGTGTCCACCGGCTGCACCTCCGGGATCGACTCGGTCGGCCACGCCGCCGACCTGATCCGCGACGGAGAGGCCGACGTCATGGTCACCGGCGGCAGCGACGCGCCCATCTCACCGATCACGGTGACGTGCTTCGACATCATCAAGGCGACGTCGGTACGCAACGACGACCCGGCCACCGCCTGCCGGCCGTTCGACGTGAGCCGCACCGGCCTGATCCTCGGTGAGGGCTCCGCGGTGCTCGTGCTCGAGGAGTACGAGCACGCCCGCGCCCGGGGCGCGCACGTCTACGCCGAGGTCGGCGGGCACGGCTCGCGCTGCAACGCGTTCCACATGACCGGGCTCAAGGCCGACGGGCGGGAGATGTCCGAGGCGATCGACGTGGCGCTGGGCGAGGCCCGGATCGCGCCGGACTCGGTCGACTACGTGAACGCGCACGGTTCCGGCACCAAGCAGAACGACAAGCACGAGACCGCCGCGGTCAAGCGGAGCCTCGGCGCCCACGCGACGACGACGCCGATGAGCGGCATCAAGGCCGTGGTGGGGCACTCGCTCGGCGCGATCGGCTCGATCGAGATCGCGGCCTGCGCGCTGGCGATGGAGCACGGCGTCGTCCCGCCGACAGCGAACCTGCACGACCCCGACCCCGACTGCGACCTGGACTACGTGCCCCTGGTCCCCCGGGAACGCCGGCTCGACGCCGTGCTCACCGTCGGGAGCGGGTTCGGCGGCTTCCAGAGCGCGATGGTCCTGACGAACCCGGAGAGGTGAGCGGCATGACGGTTCTCGAGAGCAGGCCGCAGGCCCACGCGGACGGGCAGTCGGCCACGACGACGCCGGTGACGGTCACCGGGATCGGCGTCGCCGCCCCGACCGGCGTCGGCACCGAGCGGTTCTGGCGGGCGACACTGGACGGGACGTCCGCGATCGGTCCGATCACGACGTTCGACACCGACGGGTACCCGGTGCGCCTGGCCGGCGAGATCGGCGACGTCGAGCACGCCGACCGGGTCGCCAAGCGGCTGATGCCGCAGACCGACCGGATCACCCGGATCGCGCTGATCGCCGCGGACCTGGCACTGGACGACGCGGGCGTCGACCCGGACGCGCTGTCCGACTACGCGATGGGCGTCGCGACCACGAGCGCCACCGGCGGTCTGGAGTTCGGGCAGCGCGAGCTGGAGAAGCTCTGGGGCAGCGGCTGGCAGAGCGTGAGCGCCTACATGTCGTTCGCCTGGTACTACGCCGTGCACACCGGCCAGATCTCGATCAAGAACGGGATGCGCGGCCCGGGCGGGGTGGTCGTCTCCGAGCAGGCGGGCGGGCTGGACATGCTCTCGTTCGCCCGTCGCCGGGTGCGCCGCGGCACGCCCGTCATGACGACCGGCGGGCTGGACAGCATGCTCTGCCCGTACGGCGTCGCGATCCAGGGCACCGACCCGGACGTCAGCGTCCGGACCGACCCGGCGCGGGCCTACCTGCCGTTCGAGGCCGACGCGTCCGGGTACGTGCCCGGCGAGGGCGGCGCGATCCTCGTCGTCGAGGACACCGGCGCGGCGCGAGCGCGCGGCGCGGGAGCCGGCTACGGGACGGTCGCCGGGTACGGCGCGGCGTTCGACCCGGCCCCGTCGACGTCCGGGGGCGCCGGCCTGGCCCGCGCCGCGCGGACCGCGTTGCGCGACGCCGGGATCGCCGCCGCGGACGTCGACGTCGTGTACGCCGACGCCGCGGGCAGCCCGGCCCTGGACGACGCCGAGGCCACGGCCCTGACGGCCCTGTTCGGCGAGCGGGGCGTCCCGGTGGCCGCACCGAAGGCGGCCTACGGGCGCCTGCTGTCCGGCGGGGCTCCGGTCGACGTCGTGTCCGCGCTGCTGACGCTGCGCGACGGCGTCGTCCCGCCGACGGTGAACGTGCGGCCGGACGCCGTCGACCCGCGGGTGGACCTGGTGACGGGCGGTCCCCGCCCGGTACCGGCGGCCACCGCGATGGTCCTGGCCCGCGGGCGCGGCGGGTTCGCCTCCGCCGTCGTCCTGACCCGGTGAGGAGGACGACATGAGCAGCGTGACCGACACGGCGACGGCGGGCACCACGACAGGGGCGACCGCACGGCGGCCGTTCGGGCCGGAGACCGGGACCCTCCAGGACGTCGCCGACGGCGTGCTCGCCTACGTCCAGCCGGACGGCGGGTGGTGCCTGAACAACGCGGGCGTCGTGCTCGACCCCTCCGGCGCCGGGCCGGTCCTGATCGACACGGCCGCGACGCAGGCCCGCGCCCGGCGCCTGCGGGCCGAGGTCGAGCGAGTGGCCGGGGCCCCACCGGCCGTCGTCGCGAACACGCACTTCCACGGCGACCACCACTTCGGGAACGCCGAGTTCCTGCCGGGGGCGACGATCGTGGGGCACGACCGGACGCGCGAGGAGATCCTGGCCGCCGGGCTCGACATGACAGGGCTCTGGCCGGACGTCGAGTGGGGCGAGATCACCCTCGCGCCGCCGACCGTCACGTTCTCCGAGCGGATGACGCTGCTGGCGCCGCGATCGTCGGAGCCGGGGCGGCCGGTCGAGCTGATCCACGTCGGCGCCGCGCACACGGCCAACGACGTCGTCGCCTGGCTGCCGGAGCAGCGTGTGCTGTTCGCGGGCGACGTCGTCCTGTCCGGGTGCACGCCGTTCTGCCTGATGGGCTCCGTCACCCGGTCGATCGCGACGCTGCGGCGGCTGCGGCGACTGGACCCGCACACGATCGTGCCCGGTCACGGTCCGGTCGGCGGACCCGAGCTGCTCGACGAGGCGGAGGCGTACCTGCGCTGGGTGATCCGGCTCGCGCTGCACGCCATGGCTGACGGCGTCCCTCCGCTGGAGGCCGCGCGGCGGGCCGACCTCGGCCCGTTTGCCGCCCTGCGCGACTCCGAACGGCTGGTCGCGAACCTGCACCGCGCGCTCGTCGACCTCGACGGCGCCGAGCCGGGCGCTCTGATCGACATCCGCGAGCCCTACACGGAGATGGTCGCGTTCCACGGCGGCCCTCCGGTGTGCCACGCCTGAGGAGGAACGATGACCGACGACCTGCTCGAACGGACGCGGAAGTTCGTCGACACCGAGGTGTTGCCGGAGACGGCGTGGCTCGACGCCCGCCCCGACGTGCCGACGCCGCTGACGTCGAGGTGGCACGAGGCCGGACTGTCCAACTGGTGGCTGCCGGAGCGCTACGGCGGGCCGGGGGCGTCGCTGTCCACCAGCGTGGACGTCGTCTCCGAGCTCTCCTACGGCGACGCCGGTTTCGCGTTCGGCTCGTTCCTGTCGATCCTCGGCACGACGCTGCTGCACCTCTACGGCGACCACGACCTGGCCGACGGGTACCTGACGCGGATGGCCGGCGGCGGAGGCTGCTGCGCCATCCTGATCAGCGAGCAGGAGGCGGGCAGCGAGCTCCACCGGACCGCGACGACGATCACCGCGGACGGCGACGCGCTCGTCCTGGACGGGGAGAAGTACTTCTCCACCAACACCGACGCCGCCGACTTCCTGATCGTCGCCGGACGCGCGGCGGACGACCCGTCCGGGTACTCGCTCGTGCTGGTGCCCCGCGACGCACCCGGCGTCGAGGTCACGAAACGCTGGGACATGATCGGGCTGCGCGGCTCCGGTACGTACGCCGCCACCTTGCGCGGCGTCCGGGTACCGGCCGTGAACCGGTTGTCCGGCAACGGTCTGCGGGACCTGGAGGCCGGGCTGAACGCCAGCCGGATCCTCATCGCCGCGACCGCGATCGGCACCGCGCGCCGGGTCCGGGACGTCTGCATGGCCTACGCCGCGACGAAGAAGGTCAAGGGGGCCCTGCTCGTCGACAACGACGTGTTCGCGGCGAAGCTCGGCCAGATGGAGGCGCAGATCGACGTGATGCGCAACCAGTGCCTGGCCGCGGCGGCCCAGTTCGACGGGCTGATGGCCGCGCCGAATGCCTCCGGCGCCCTCTACCGCGCGGGCGCCCTTCGCTCGGCGCTGGCCGCGAAGATGCACTGCGGCCAGGCCGGATGGCAGGTCGCCACCACGGGGTCGGAGATGTTCGGCGGCCTCGGGTTCACCCACGAGCACGTCATCGGCAAGCTCGTCCGTGACCTGCGTTACGTCGGGCTCGTCGAGGGCGGCGACGACGTGGTCCGCGACCTGCTGTTCGGCCGGTACGTCCTGCCCGCCGCGAAGCGGCTCTGAATCCCCGCCGGATTCCGGACCCAATGGGACCGGAGCTGTCCGCATGGGTTCCTACGGTTCCCGCAACCCGCAAGCGAACGACACCGAATCCTGGAGGACTCGATGAGTACCGACAGCGCCGAGACCCGGGGCACGAACGCCCCGTCGAGGCTCGGCCTCGTCCTGGCGGTCTGCTGTGCCGGCCAGTTCCTGGTCGTGCTGGACGCGTCCGTCGTGAACGTCGCCCTGCCGTCCATCAAGGAGGCGCTCGGTCTCGAGCCCTCCTCGCTGCAGTGGGTGATCAACGCCTACACGATCGTCTTCGCCGGGTTCCTGTTGCTCGGCGGGCGCTTGGCCGACCTGTTCGGACGCCGGCGCGTCCTGCTCGGCGGCATCGCCCTGTTCTCGGTGGCGAGCCTCGCCGGGGGCCTGGCCTTCGGGCCGACGTCGCTGCTGCTGGCCCGCGGGTTCCAGGGGCTCGGCGCCGCCGTGATGGCGCCCGCCACCCTGACCGTCATCTTCACGTCGTTCACCGACGCGAAGGAGCGCGCCCGCGCGTTCGGCATGTGGAGCGCCGTCGCCGCCGCGGGCGGAGCCGTCGGTGTCCTGATCGGCGGGGCGATCACCCAGTGGCTGTCGTGGCGCTGGATCCTGCTGGTGAACGTCCCGGTCGGCGCGCTCCTGTTCGGGCTCGCCCTGTACGCCGTGCGCGAGTCCCGTCGTGAGGACGCCAACCGCCGCATCGACACGCTGGGGTCGGTCGCGATCACCGGTGGCCTGATGGCCCTCGTCTACGGCGCCGTCCAGGCGTTGGAGAAGGGCTGGGGCTCCCCGGAGGTGCTCACCGTGCTCGGTGTCGGCGTCGTCCTGCTGGCGTTCTTCGTGGTGAACGAGGCGAAGCTCGCGTCCAACCCGCTCGTGCCGCTGTCCATCTTCCGGAACCGCTCGGTGACGGCGGGCAACATCGTCGCGTTCTCCTCGAGCGCCGCGCTCTGGGGCACGTTCTACCTGTTCACGCTGCTGCTCCAGCTGGTGCTGCGGTACGGGCCGATGGAGACCGGTCTGGCCTACCTGCCGCTGTCGCTCGGCATCTTCTTCGCCGCCCGCCAGATCGCGAAGCACGTGCCGTCGATCGGTGCGCGGCCGGTGCTGGTCACCGGGCTCGCGCTGTCCGCGGCCGGCCTGCTGTGGCTGGGCTTCACCGGGGCGGGTGCCTCGTTCTGGGCCGACCTGTTCGTCCCGACGCTGATCCTCGGGATCGGCCAGGGCCTGGTGTCGGCGTCGGTCACGGTCGCCTCGACGACCGGTGTCTCCTACGCCGAGGCCGGGCTGGTGTCCGGGCTGCTGAACACGAGCCGCCAGGTCGGCGGCGCCGTCGGGCTCGCCGTGCTGGCCGTGATCGCCCAGTCGCAGGCGGGCGGCTCGACCGACCCGGGCGTGCTGGCCGACGGGTACGGCCTCGCGTTCCTGGTGTCCGCCGCGTTCCCGGTCCTGGGGATCGTCGCAGCGCTGATGGTGCCCGCACCGGAGCGTCCGGCGGAGACGGCGGGTGCCTCGAAGGAGACGCCGCAGGCGGGGACGAAGCAGGAGGTCGACGCCTGACCGCTGCCCCCACCACCTGCAGGGCCGCCCGCGATCCCCTCTCGCGGGCGGCCCTGCTGCCGTTCGAACGGGTCGAGCCCGTCTCCATCGGCATTCCACCGGCGGACCGCACGCTCTGCCCATGTCCTCAGCGAACGACGTGCCACCGGTCTGGAAGTCGGCGGAGGTGGCCTGCGGACGCGCCGACGCGTTCGCGTTCCTCACCGGACACCCGACCGTGTGGTGGCCGGAGAACCACCGGCTGGGTCAGGGCAGGGAGGCCGTCGTCTTCGAGCCGTGTGTCGGCGGGCGCTGGTACGAGCGCTACCGCGACGGTTCCGAGCGCGACTGGGGCCGGGTCCTCGAGTGGGTGCCCGGCCACCGCCTCACGCTCTCCTGGCTGATCGACGGCCGCTTCGCACCCATCGACGACGACCGGCTCGCGAGCCGGATCCGGATCGTCCTGTCCGCTCTCGGTCCCGGACGGTCGCTGGCCAGCATCGGCCACGTCGACCTGGACCGCCACGGCGCCGACGCCATGGCCATCCGCTCGCACCTGGAGGGCCCCAGCCCCGGCGACACGCTCGCCGGGTTCGCCCGCGCCGTCGACGACGCCCGTACCTCCGACATCTCCGACATCTCCGACCTCTCGGGGAGGCACCCGACATGACCCGGTCCGAGTTCCCTTTCACCAGGACGTGCCCGTTCGCGCCGCCCGCCGAGTACGGCGAGCTGCGGGACGCACCGCGGCCGCAGCGGGTCCCGCTGCGCACCGGCGGGCAGGCGTGGCTGCTCACCCGCCACGACCAGGTCCGTGAGGCGCTCAAGGACGGCCGCCTGAGCAACGACCGCGGCGCGCCCGGCTTCCCGTCCCCGATCCCGATCCCGGACGAGTTCAAGGTCGGCGGGTCGCTGCTCGGGATGGACCCGCCGGAGCACGGCCCGGCCCGGCGCCTCGTCGCGGGCGAGTTCACGCACAAGCGGGTCCAGGCGATGCGCCCGACGGTCGAGCGCAACGTCGCCCGCGCGATCACCGACATGCTCGACGGCCCGGACCCGGCCGACCTGCACCAGGCGCTCGGCGTCCGGATCACGATGGACACGATCACCGAGCTGCTCGGCCTGGAGGACCTCGACCGCGGCTTCATGCACGCGCGGACGAAGGTGATGTTCGGCGGGCAGAGCACCGCCGAGGAGCGCAGGCGCGCCGTCACGGAGCTGAACGGCCACTTCGTCGACATCGCGAAGGCCAAGGCCGCCCACCCGGCCGACGACGTGATCAGCCGGCTCGTCGCGCGCTGGCCGGACCCGAAGGACTGGGACGAGATCGGCAACATGGTCCGGCTGCTGCTCAACGGCGGCCACGACAGCACGGCGAGCATGATCTCGCTGGGCACGCTGACGTTCCTGCAGCATCCCGACCAGCTCAAGCTCCTGGTCGACGACCCGTCGCTGGCGGTGTCCGCGGTCGAGGAGATGCTGCGGTTCCTCGGGGTCACGGACCTGACCACGGCCCGCGTCGCGACCGAGGACATGGAGATCGACGGCGCCACGATCCGTGCCGGCGAGGGCGTCTACCCGACGACGGCGTCGGCCAACCGGGACACCGCCGCCTTCGACCGGCCCGACGAGCTCGACATCACCCGCGGCACCCGCAACCACCTCGCGTTCGGCAACGGACGCCACCTGTGCCTCGGGATGGACCTGGCGCGGCTCGAGCTGCAGGTCACCTACACCGAGCTGTTCCGCAGGGTCCCGGAGCTGCAGCTCGCGGTGCCGTTCGAGGACCTCCGCTACCGGCAGGGCGGTCTCGTGTTCGGCGTCGAGTCGCTGCCGGTGACCTGGTGACCCCACCGAAACCCGAACCGGAAGGAGACCGGACGTGACCTCCACCATCCCGACCGCCGACCCGGACACGATCGCCGTCGGAGAGCTCGTCGACCTCGCCGCCTCCGGGGCGCGCGACGCCGACGAGGACGGTGACCTGCCCGCCGGCGCCGCCGAGGCGATCGCCGCCGCCGGCTTCGCCCGGCACTACGTCCCGGCCCGCTTCGGCGGGCACGAGGGCACCGTCGCGGAGATGACCCGCGCCGTCGCCGAGGTCGGTGAGGCGTGCACCTCGACGGCGTGGTGCGCGGCGATGTTCGGCTACGCGGCGCGGTTCGCGACGCACCTGCCCGAGCGGGCCCAGGCCGAGGCGTGGGCCGACGGCCCGGACGCGCTGTGGGTGTCCGGCCTGGTGCCGGCGGGCGCGGCCTCCGCCGTCGACGGCGGCTACCGGGTCGAGGGCCGGTGGACGTGGGTGAGCGGCGCGGAGCACGCGGACTGGGCGATCCTCGCCGGTCCGGTGCCCGGCCCGGACGCACCGGCACCGATGTTCATGGCCGTCCCGCGCAGCGACTTCCGGGTCGAGCGCACATGGGACGCGGTCGGGATGCGGGCCACCGGCAGCCACGCGCTCGTCGTCGACGGTGCGGTCGTGCCGGAGCACCGCACGGTGCCGCTGCCGTCCGTGCTCGGAGGGCGCAACGACGTCTCCGACGTCGCCCAGCACAACCTGCCGCTGCCCGCCGTGGGTGGGGTGACCTGCGCCCCGGCCGCACTCGGGGCCGCGCGCGCCGCGCTGACGGCCGCCGCTGCGATCGTGCGCGGCAAGCCGGGGGCGGCGGGCACCGGTGCCGGGACCGCGTCCGCGGACATGGCGATCGCCCGCGCCGCCGTCCGCGTGGACACCGCGCAGATGCTCGTCGAGCGGGCGGCGGACGTGCTCGACGCCGGCGAGGGCCGCTCGTCGCTGGGCGTGCGCAACGCCCGCGACTGCGCGCACGCGGCGGACCTGCTCACCGAGGCCGTCGGCGATCTGATGTCCTCGGCGGGCACCTCCGCGCAGCACCGCGGCAGCGCGCTGCAGCGCGCCTGGCGCGACGTGACGGTGGCGGCGTCGCACGCGGCGCTGCGGTTCGAGAAGCCGGCCGCCGCCTGGACGGCCGGCCTGATCGGGCGGGACTGATCGACCGTCCGCCACCCGCGACGAAGGCCCCGCCGGATTCGGCGGGGCCTTCGTCGTGGGTGTGTTACAGCATCTCGAGCACGGCGGTCGTCCAGGTGAAGCCACCGCCCGCGCCGACCAGCACGCAGTGGTCGCCGGAGGCGAGCAGGCCCTCCTCGCGCAGGTGCGCGAGACCGGCGATCTGGTCGCCGGCGCCCAGGTGGCCGAGGCCGAGGCCCCAGTCCTGCGTGGTGCGGGCCGGGTCGATGCCCAGCGGCTCCAGGAACTGGGCGGCCACCTTCGGCGCCCCCAGGTTCGGCAGCACGAACCGGCGGACGTCGTCGGCGTCGATCTTGGCGTCGTCGAGCGCGGTCCGGAACGACTCCTGCTGGCCGGCGACCATGCGCTCCAGCATCTCGGTCATCCCGATGCTGCGCAGCAGGTGCGGCCGGTGCACCCCGACGTCGATCGTCGGGCGGGCCTGCAACGGGGCGTCCGAGAACGGGTCCTCCCCGCGACCCATCACCTCCAGGCCGGGGTCGGACACGGTCACGAGCGCCACCAGCCGCGCGAAACCGTCCACGGTGGACAACACGAGCGCCGTGCCCGCGTCGCCGCAGATCGTGCCGGGGTCGGTGGCGAACCGGTCGAAGCCGGGTGGCGCGAAGCGGTCGCCGGTCGTGACCAGTGCGCTGTGCCGCCGTGCCGGCGCGGCCGTCAGGTACCCGGCGGCCAGCTCGACGGCGGCGAGCCCGCCGTTGGACAGCTGGCGAACCTCCATCGAGGGGCACGCGTTGCCGAGCGACTCGCGCTGCACGTACGACGCCGCGGACCAGAGGTCGTGCCCCTGGTGGTAGGTCGACGCGTGCAGGACCAGGTCCACGTCGGACGGGCCGGCACCGGCGCCGCCCAGTGCCCGGCGGGCGGCGCGCGCCGCCAGCTCGGGGCCGGACAGCTCGGCGGAGACGCAGACCGACCGCACGCCGGTCCGCCAGACCGTCGCCCTGCGGCACAGCCCGGCCTCCAGTGCGGCCTCCAGCGTCGTCGTCTCGGCCAGCTCGATGCCGGTACCGGACACGTACAGGGGCTCGTCGAACCTCATGGGACCTCCCGGGGTCGGCGGTCGGATCGTCGGCCGCCGGCACGGGATCCGTGCGTGGGCGGTCGGCCGGAGCCTCGCCGTCGCCGATCGCGTCCCGCTGGAGCGGCGGACGAGCCGGTGTCCTCCAGCGGGCCTCCGGTGCCGCTCCACACCCGGCCCGTGCACTGGGCCCCGACGAACGGCGAGGTGAGGAGTACGGATGTCGACGACCGAGACCACGCTGCCGGTGGTCCTCGCGTTCCCCGGCCAGGGCGCCCAGCACCCGCGCATGGCCGCAGGCCTCTACGGCCACGACGAGGTGTTCACCGGGGCCATGGACGCGGCGTTCGACGGGCTCGGGCCCGACGTCGGCCCCCGGGTCCGCGACGAGTGGCTGGCCGCGACGCCGTCGGCGGACTTCGCCGACGTGACGGTCGCCCAGCCGCTGCTCTACGCCGTGAACCACGCGCTCGGCCGGATGGTCCTGTCCTGGGGCGTCCGGCCGGTCGCCCTGTTCGGGCACAGCGTCGGCGAGATGGTCGCGGCGACGCTGGCCGGCGTCATCCCGGTCGAGGACGGCGTCGAGCTGATGCGCACCCGTCAGCACCAGTTCGCCAGTACCCCGGCGGGCGGCATGCTCGCGGTCGCCGCGTCCGTCGCCGACGTCGAGGACGTGCTCGAGGGCGACGTGCACCTGGCCGCGGTGAACGCGCCGCGCCAGCTCCTGCTCGCCGGCGAGAGCGGCCCGCTGGACCGCGCCGCCCGCACGCTGCGGGAGCGGGGCGTCACGTGCGTGCCCGCCGAGGCGCGGCAGGCGTTCCACAGCCCGGTCGTCGCGGGCGCGGTCGAACAGTCCCGCCCGGACTGGCGCCGCGCGAGCCTGCGGGCCCCGCAGACGCCCGTCTACTCGGCCTACACGGGCAGCCCGATCGGGCTCGACGAGGCGCTCGACCCGGACTTCTGGGCACGCCAGCCCGGCGAGACCGTCATGTTCGCCTCGATCCTCGACCAGGTGCTCGCCGACCACGACTGCCTGGTGGTCGAGGCGGGCCCCGGCCGCAGCCTGGCGACGCTCGCGATGCGGCACCCGGCCGTGCGCGCCGGCCGCAGCGAGGTGCTCGCCGTCCTGCCGGAGCGCCACCGCGGCGACGACGCGGACCGCTCCTGCGTCGAGGACGCCCGCCGCCGCCTGACCGGCCCGTCGACCCGCGCGGCCTGATCCGGCCGACACCCGCCACCCGCACCGACTCGACACCGAGGGGACACCGGTGACCACCGACAGCTCCGCCAGCACCACGCCGATCGACGAGCCGCTCGCCGTCGTCGGACTGTCCTGCCGCCTGCCCGGCGCCGCCGACCCGCACGCCTACTGGGAGCTGCTGGCCACCGGGCGGGACGCCGTCGGCCCCGCCCCGGACTGGCGCGGCGAGCGCGGCCGGGGCGGCTACCTCGACGGCATCGAGCTGTTCGACGCCGCGTTCTTCGACGTCCCGGCCCAGGAGGCCGACGTCATGGACCCGCAGCAGCGTCTCGTGCTGGAGCTGGTGTGGGAGGCGCTGGAGGACGCCCGGATCGTGCCCGCGACGCTGCGCGACAGCGACACCGCGGTCGTGGTCGGCGCGATGTCCGACGACTACGCGCACGTCGTGCGCGCCGCGGCGGAACCGGCGGGCCCGTTCACCATGACCGGGACCGGCCGCGCGTTCCTGGCCAACCGCACGTCGTACGCGCTCGGGCTGCGCGGGCCGAGCATGACCGTCGACACCGGACAGTCGTCGTCGCTGGTCGCCGTGCACCAGGCCGCGGCGGCACTGCGGCGGGGAGAGTGCGGCACGGCCGTCGTGGGCGGCGTCCAGCTGAACCTGTCACCGGAGACCGAGTCCGCGATGGACGCCCTCGGCGTGCTGTCGCCGTCCGGGCGCTGCTGGACGTTCGACGAGCGGGCCGACGGCATCGCGCGCGGGGAGGGCGGCGGGTTCGTCGTGCTCAAGCCGCTGTCGCGGGCGCGCGCGGACGGCGACCGCGTCTACTGCACGCTGCTCGGCAGCGCCGTCAACAGCGGCGGGCACGGCGCCGGGCTGACGGCGCCGAACGAGTCCGCACAGTTCGACGTCGTCACGGCCGCCTGGGCGCACGCCGGCGTGCGGGGCGCGGACCTGCGCTACGTCGAGCTGCACGGCACCGGGACCCGGCTCGGCGACCCGATCGAGGCCGCCGCGCTCGGCCGGGCACTGGACGGCGCGCCGTCCGGCCGGCCACTGGACGTGGGCTCGGTGAAGACGAGCATCGGGCACCTGGAGGGCGCGGCCGGCATCGCGGGACTGATCAAGGTCGCGCTGTCGCTGCATCACAGGACGCTCCCCGCGACACCGCACCACGAGCGTCCGAACCCGGACATCGACTGGGCCGCGGGCACCCTGCGGATGCGGACCGCCGACGGGCGGTGGCCCGGTCCGGACGGTGACCTGGTGGCCGGCGTGTCCTCGTTCGGGCTCGGTGGCACGAACTGCCACGCCGTGCTCGGCGAGGGCCTGCCGGCCCACGCGGCCGACCCGTCGGGGGCGATGCCCGCTGGCGTCCCCCGCCCCCTCGTGCTCTCCGGCGCGACCCCGGCCGCGCTGTCGGCGCAGGCGGGGCGACTCGCCGACCACCTCGGGGCCGACGGGCCCGGCGGGGCCGATCCGGACGCGCTCGGCCTGTCGCTGGCCACAACGCGCACGGCGTTCGCGCACCGTGCCGCCGTGCTGGCGCGCCCCGGCGAGCCGCTCGGCGACCGCCTGCGCGCGCTGGCCGCCGGGGACACGGCGGGCGACGACGGCGTCGTGACCGGGACCGCCCGCCAGGGCGTGCTCGCCCACCTCATCCCGGGGCAGGGTGGGCAGCGGGCCGGCATGGGCCGCGAGCTGCACGCCGCGTTCCCCGCGTTCGCCACCGCGTTCGACGACGCGTGCGCGGCCGTGGACGGCCCGCTCGGCGAGAGCCTGCGCGACGTCGTCTGGGGATCCTCCGACGAGTGGGTCGACCGCCTGGAGTACGGCCAGCCGGCGCTGTTCGCGGTCGAGGTCGCGCTGTACCGGCTGTTCGAGTCCTGGGGCGTGATGCCGGACCTGCTGATCGGGCACTCCCAGGGCGAGATCACCGCGGCGCACCTGACCGGCGTGCTGTCCCTGGAGGACGCGGCCGCGTTCGTCGTGGAACGCGGGCGGCTGATCGGCAGCCTGCCGCCGGGCGGGTCGATGGTCGCCGTGCAGGCGACCGAGGACGAGCTGCTGCCGGTGCTCGCCGAGCACCCCGGCGCCGAGCTCGCCGCGATCAACAGCGAGCGGTCCGTCGTGGTGTCCGGTGTGTCCGAGGCGGTCGGCGCCGTCGCGGACCGGTTCCGCGCCATGGACCGCAGGGTGCGCGCGCTGCGGATCAGCCGGGCAGGGCACTGCGCGCTGATGGAGCCTATCCGCGAGCCGCTGCACGCGGCCGCCCGGCGCCTCACCTGGAACGCCCCGACCGGGCCGACGATCGTCTCTGCGGTCACCGGCGTCCCGGCCACGGTCGAGCAGCTGACCTCTCCGCGGCGGTGGGCCGAGCACCTCGTGGAGACCGTGCGCTTCGGGGACGCCGTCGCCACCGCGCGCTCCCTCGGCGCGACGACGTTCCTCGAGCTGGGGCCGGGGCACGGCCTCACCACGATGGCGGCCGAGACCGCCCCGGGCGGCACGCTGGCCGCGCCGCTCGGAGACACCGACGAGCCAGCCTCCGCGACGACGGCGCTCGCCACCCTGCACGTCACCGGCACCGGCGTGGACTGGCCGGCCGTGTTCGGCGGCGCCGGCCGGGTCGACCTGCCGACCTACGCGTTCCGCCGCCGCCGGTACTGGGCGGGCGACCGTCTCGCGCCGCCTGCGGAGCCGTCGCGCCCGGACACGCCGGCCGCGCGGCCGCCGGCCGACGAGGGCTCGGCACGGGATCTGGTGCGCGCCACCGTCGACGAGCTGCTCGGCCGCGAGGACACCCGCTCCGGAGGGGACACGCCGTTCCGGGAGCTGGGGCTGGACTCC
The DNA here is from genome assembly GCF_004339565.1 of Pseudonocardia endophytica. GTDB lineage: Bacteria > Actinomycetota > Actinomycetes > Mycobacteriales > Pseudonocardiaceae > Pseudonocardia > Pseudonocardia endophytica. The sequence goes on along the minus strand of NZ_SMFZ01000002.1, from coordinate 2,541,907 downwards.
CGGGGTGCCGTCGCGCTCGTCGGGCGCCTGGCCGAGCGGACCGGCCTGACGCTGCCCGTGTCGCTCGTGTTCGACCACCCGACGCCGGACCTGCTGGCCGCGCACGTCGCCGCGCTCGTCGGGCCGTCGGCGGACCCGCCCGTCGCGCCCGCCCCCGTCGCGCCCGCCCCCGTCGCGCCCGCCCCGGAGGCGGCCGTCGCCGAGCAGCGGGCCGACACCGACACCGAGCTCGGCGCCGACACCGCAGGACCCGACGACATCGCCGTCGTCGCGATGGCCTGCCGCTACCCGGGAGGGGTCGACTCCCCCGCCGCACTGTGGCGGCTGGTCGACTCCGGAACGGACGCGACCGGCCCGTTCCCGACCGACCGGGGCTGGGACCTCGACGGTATCGACACGGCCGCACGCCGCGGCGGCTTCCTGGACGAGGCCACCGCGTTCGACGCCCGGTTCTTCGGGATCTCCCCGCGCGAGGCGGCCGGCATGGACCCGCAGCAGCGCGTCCTGCTCGAGGTGGCCTCCGAGGCGTTCGAGCGGGCCGGGCTGGACCGGGACACGCTGCGCGGCAGCGACACCGGTGTCTACGTCGGAGCGATGGCGCAGGACTACGGCCCGCGGCTGGACGAGCCGAGCGAGGCGGGCGGGCACCGGATCACCGGCAGCACCACGAGCGTCGCCTCCGGGCGGATCTCCTACGTGCTGGGGCTCGTCGGGCCCGCCGTCACGGTGGACACGGCGTGCTCGTCCTCGCTGGTGGGCGTGCACCTGGCCGCGCAGGCGCTGCGCGCGGGCGAGTGCTCGACGGCGCTCGCCGGCGGCGTCGCCGTGATGAGCACCCCCGGCCTGTTCGTGGACTTCAGCCGCTCCGGCGGGCTGTCCCCGGACGGTCGCTGCAAGGCGTTCTCGGACGACGCCGACGGCACGGCGTGGGCCGAGGGCGCCGGGGTGCTCGTCCTGCAACGACTCGCCGACGCCAGGGCGGCCGGACGCACCGTGCACGCGGTGATCCGGGGGACGGCGACGAACCAGGACGGGGCCAGCAACGGGCTGACCGCCCCCAGCGGCGCCGCGCAGCGGGCCGTGATCCGGGCCGCGCTGGACCGGGCCGGTCTGCGGCCGGGCGACGTGGACGCCGTCGAGGCGCACGGCACCGGCACACCGCTGGGCGACCCGATCGAGGCGCAGGCGCTCGCCGACGTCTACGGCGCCGACCGCCCGGCCGGCCCGCTGGCGCTGGGCTCCCTGAAGTCGAACATCGGGCACGCTCAGGCCGCGGCCGGCGTCGGCGGCGTGATCAAGATGATCGAGTCGATGCGCGCGGGCCGGCTGCCCGCGACGCTGCACGCGGAGCGGCCGAGCGGACACGTCGACTGGCCGACGTCCGGTCTGGAGCTGCTGACCGGCGCGCGGGACTGGGACACCGGCCGGGTCCGCCGCGCCGCCGTCTCCTCGTTCGGCATCAGCGGCACGAACGCGCACGTGATCGTCGAGGAGCCGCCCGCCCGGACGGCCGGTCCGGAGCCCGCGGACGAGGGCCCGGTCGTCTGGCGGGTCTCGGCGCCGACCGTGGACGGCCTGCGGCGCACCGCGGCCCGGCTGGCGGAGCACCTCTCCCGCGACGACGCCCGCCCCGCCGACGTCGCCCGCACGCTCGCCGAGCGCACCGCGTTCGCGCGCCGCGCGGCCGTCGTCGGAGCGAGCGGTGACGACCTGCGCGCCGGGCTGGAGACGCTGGCCGCAGGCACGCCGGTGCCGCCGTCGGCCGGCCGCTACCACGCGCCGACGGTGCTGCGCGGCTCCGCCGCCGCCACGCACGACCCGGTGTTCGTGTTCCCCGGCCAGGGATCGCAGTGGTCGGGCATGGGGCGCGAGCTGCTGGAGACCTCTCCGGTGTTCGCCGGTTCCGTGGACGCGTGCGCACGGGCCCTCGCGCCACACGTCGACTGGGACCTGCACGACGCGCTGCGCGGCGACGCCCCGGACCGGGTCGACGTCCTGCAGCCCGCCCTGTTCGCGGTGATGGTCTCGCTGGCCGCGCTCTGGCGCGCCGAGGGCGTCCGGCCCGGTGCCGTCGTCGGGCACTCGCAGGGCGAGATCGCCGCGGCGCACGTCGCAGGCGCGCTGTCCCTCGAGGATGCCGCGGCCGTGGTCGCGCTGCGCAGCAAGGCGATCCGTGAGATCGCCGGCGACGGCGGCATGGTGGCGCTGCGGGTGGGCGACGAGCGCGCCCGCGAGCTGCTGGCGCCGTTCGCCCCGCGGATCGAGCTCGCCGTGGTCAACGGCCCGGGGTCCACGTCGGTCGCCGGGGAGGCTGCGGCGCTGACGGAGTTCCTCGCCGCCTGCGAGGCCGCGGGCGTCGACGCCCGCCGGATCGACGTCGACTACGCGTCACACACGCAGGCCGTCGAGCGGATCCGGGACTCCGTGACGGCGAGCCTCGCCACGGTCGCACCCCGCACGACCGACGTCCCGCTCTACTCGACGCTCACCGGCGGACGCATCGACACGTCCACGATGGACGCCGGGTACTGGTATGCGAACCTGCGCAACACCGTCGAGTTCTCCACGGCCGTCCGGGCGATGGCCGCCGACGGGCACAGGACGTTCGTCGAGTCCAGCCCGCACCCGGTGCTGGTGCACGGCATCGCCGAGCTCGCCGGGGACGACGGCTGCACGGTCGTCGGCTCGATCCGCCGCGACGCGGGCGGGCTCGGCCAGCTGCGGACGGCGCTCGCGGCGCTGCACGTCGCGGGCGCGCGGGTGGAGGCCCCCGCGGCGGGCCGCCGGATCGACCTGCCCGGCTACGCGTTCGACCGCGCCCGCCACTGGCTGACCGCCACACCGCAGGCGGCGGCCCGGCGGGGACCGCACCCGTTCGTGGACGGCGTCCTGGAGACCCGGGACGCGACGATCGCCCACGGGACCGTGGACCCGCAGGCCCACCCGTGGCTGCTCGACCACGGGGTCCGGGACACGGCCCTCCTGCCCGGCACCGCGTTCGTCGACGTCCTCGTGGCCGTCGGGCGCGAGCTGGACCTGCCGCGGGTGGCCGAGATGGTCCTGACCGAGCCGCTGGAGACCGACGGCGGTCCGGCCGGCCTGCGCGTCACGGCGGCCCGCGCGGACGAGGCCGGTCACCGCGCGGTAACCGTCGAGTCGACCCGCCCCGGCGCGGGCTGGGTGCGGCACGCCACCGCGACGCTCGCCCCGGCCGACGCCGCCCTGCCGGGCACCGTCCCGGCCGTCGGCGCGGCCGAGCGACCGGACCGCGACGGGACCGTCGACCTGACCGGCGCGTACGAGCGGCTGGCCGGCGCCGGGTACCGGTACGGGCCGGCGTTCCGCGGCCTGCGCGCGCTGTGGCGCGACCCGGACGACGACCGGACGCTGGTCGCCGACGTCGAGCTCCCGGTCCCCGACGGCGCCGGTGCGGGATGGACGATCCATCCGGCCCTGCTCGACGCCGCGCTGCACCCGGCGCTGGTCGCGGGCGACGGACGCCTCGCCGTTCCGTTCGGCTGGACCGACGTCGCCGTGCACGACGCGGCGGCCGGCGCGACGGCCGTCCGGGTACGGGTGCGGGTCGACGGGGACACCGTGTCGGCGCTCGTGACCGACCCCGGGGGCCGTCCGGTCGCGCGGGTCGGCGGGCTGCGGATGCAGGCCGTCGCGCCGGCCGGGCGTCCGGAGCTGCTCGTCCACTCGACTCGCCAGGTGGACGCACCGGCCGCACCCGTCGACTGGGCCTGGTTCGACGAGGTTGGCGACGGCCCGGCACCCGCGGTCGTCGCGCTCGCGGTGCGCGACGGCGACGGCGACGGCGACGGCGATACAGCGGGCACCGGCGGCGTCCCCGCCGCTGTGACCGGCCGGACCGCGGAGGCGCTGCGGCTGCTGCAGGAGGCGCTGGGCGACCCGCGCCTCGCCCGCAGCACGATCGCCGTCGTCACCCGGGGTGCCGCCGCCCCGGCCGGCCGCGAGACGCTGGCCGGGCTGTCCGAGGCCGCCGTCGCCGGGCTGGCCAGGTCGGCCGCGACCGAGAACCCGGGACGGGTCAGGCTCGTCGACCTCGACGACACCCCGGCCTCGGCCGCCGCGCTGGACTCGGCACTGGCCTGCGGCGAGCCCGAGCTGCTGGTCCGCGACGGGTTGCTGCGGGTACCGCACCTGAGGCCCGCCGACGACGACCTGCTCGCCGTCCCGCAGGACGCGCCCGCCTGGCGCCTGGACGTCACGCGGAAGGGGTCCCTCGACGACGCCGCGCTCGTCCCGCACCCCGAGGCGGTGGCCCCGCTGGGCGACCACGAGGTGCGCATCGCGGTGCGGGCGGCCGGCCTGAACTTCCGCGACGTCGCGGTCGGGACCGGCCTGGTGCGCTCCGAGCTGACGATGGGCAGCGAGGGCGCGGGCGTCGTGACCGGGACCGGGGCCGGCGTCGAGGGCCTGGCCGTCGGCGACCGCGTGTTCGGCGTGTTCGAGCGCTCGCTCGGCCCGGTCGCCGTCGCCGACGCGCGCACGGTACGTCCGATCCCGCCCGGGTGGTCGTTCAGCCGTGCGGCCGCCGTCCCGATCGTCTACGTCACCGCCTACCAGTGCATCGTCGAGATCGCCCGGCTGTCCCGCGGCGAGAGCATGCTGATCCACACCGCGACCGGAGGCGTCGGTGTCGCGGCGATCCAGATCGCCCGTCACCTCGGCGCCGAGGTGTTCGCCACGGCCAGTCCGGCCAAGCAGGACATGTTGCGTGCCATGGGGATCGACGACGACCACATCGCGTCGTCGCGGACGCTGGAGTTCGAGGAGCACTTCCGGTCCACGACCGGGGGCCGCGGGATCGACGTCGTGCTGAACTCGCTGGCCGGCGAGTCGATCGACGCCTCGCTGCGCCTGCTGGCCCCCGGCGGCCGGTTCGCCGAGATGGGCAAGACCGACATCCGCGACCGCGCCGACGTCGTCGCGCAGCATCCCGGCGTGCACTACGCGGCCTACAACATCCTCGGCGAGGAGCCGGAGCGGATCGGCGAGGTGCTCGACGAGCTGATCGCCCTGTTCGGCGCAGGCGACCTGCACGAGCTGCCGCTCACCGTCTCCGACGTGCGGCGCGGGCACACCGCGCTCCGGACGCTCCGCCGCGCCACGCACCGGGGCAAGCTCGTCGCGACGATGCCGCGCACCTACGACCCGTCCGGCACGACCCTGATCACCGGCGGGACCGGCGAGCTCGGCGGGCTCGTCGCGCGGCACCTGGTGACCCGCCACGGCGCACGGAACCTGCTGCTCGTCGGCCGCCGCGGCCCGGACGCGCCGGGCGCCGCGGAGCTGGTCGCCGAGCTGGAGGCGCTGGGCGCCACGGTCACGGTCACCGCGTGCGACGCCGCCGACCGGGACGCGCTCGCGCCGCTGGTGGCCGAGCACCGGCCGACCGCGGTCGTGCACGCCGCCGGGGTGCTGGCCGACGGCCTGGTCGAGCGGATGAGCGCCGACCAGCTGGCGGAGGCGTTGCGCCCCAAGGTCGACGCGGCCTGGAACCTGCACGAGCTGACGTCCGGGACGGACCTGTCCGCGTTCGTCCTGTTCTCGTCGGCGGCCGGCGTCCTCGGCGACGCTGGCCAGGGCAACTACGCCGCGGCCAACACGTTCCTGGACGCCCTGGCCCGGCACCGCCGCTCGGCCGGCCTGGCCGCCACGAGCGTCGCGTGGGGCCTCTGGGAGCAGCGCAGCGGCATGACCGCGCACCTCACCGACGGCGACGTCGAACGGCTGCGCCGCGCCGGCATCGCCCCGCTGCCGACGACGGACGCGCTCGCGCTGCTCGACGCCGCACTGGCCGGTGACGACGCCGTCTACGTGCCGATGATGGTCGACGCCGACGGGTTGGCGCGGAACCCGCGCCGCTCGCACCTGCTGTCCGAGCTCGCCGGCGAGGCGCCGGAGACAGAGCCGGCGACAGAGCCGGAGACAGAGCCGGCGACAGAGCCGGAGACAGAGCCGGCGACAGAGCCGGAGACAGAGCCGGCGACAGAGCCGGAGACAGAGCCGGCGACAGAGCCGGAGACAGAGCCGGAGCGGTCACGGCGAGAACCGGCGGCCCCACCGGCCTCCGCCGACCCCGCCGTCGACGGCCTGGAGCTCGTGCTCCGGCACGCCGCGGAGGTGCTGGGCGTCGACGACGCGGACGGGATCGGCCCGGACGACGCGTTCCGCGACCTCGGGTTCGACTCGCTGCTCGGGCTCGACCTGCGCAACCGGCTCAACGCCGAGGTCGGCGGGCTCGATCTGCCCGCGGAGGCCGTCATGACCCACCCGACACCCCGGGAGCTGGCGGCGCTGATCGCACCGGTGCCCGCCGCACCGGCCGCACCCGCCCACGAACCGGACGGCGCGGACACCGGACGGTGGCTCGACGTGGTCCGGGAGACGACCGCCGACGTCCTCGGTCTCGGCGACGCCGCGGAGATCGGCCCGGACGAGCCGTTCCGGGACCTCGGCGTCGACTCGCTGCTCGGGCTCGACCTGCGCAACCGGCTCAACGCCGCCGTCGACGACCTGTCCCTGCCCGCCGAGGCGGTGATCGAGCACCGCACACCCGAGGCGCTGGCCACGTTCATGCACGACCGGCTGGCCGCCGTCTGATCCGTACGAGACCACCGGCAGACCCGGTACCCCACCCGAGGAGGAGAGCAAGCATGGCACTGCGAGAGGGAGACACCGCGCTCGTCACCGGCGGCACCAGCGGGATCGGCCTCGCCGTCGCGGAGAACCTCGCCGCGGCCGGCAACAAGGTCTTCCTGGTCGCCCGCGACGGCGACCGGGTCGCCGACACCGTCGAGCGCCTCGCCAAGGAGGACCACGCGGTCGCCGGCACCACCTGCGACGTCCGCGACGCCGACGACATCCGCCGCGCGGTCGCCGAGGCGAACGAGTTCGGCGACGTCGACGTGCTGGTCAACAACGCGGGCCGCAGCGGCGGCGGGATCACCGCGCAGCTGTCCGACGAGCTGTGGGACGACGTCGTCGCCACGAACCTGACCAGCGTGTTCCGCATGACCCGCGAGGTGCTGACCAGCGGGATGAGCGATCGCGGATGGGGCAGGGTGATCAGCATCGCCTCCACGGCGGGGAAGCAGGGCGTCGTCTACGGCGCGCCCTACTCCGCGTCGAAGCACGGGGTCGTCGGCTTCACCAAGGCGCTCGGCAACGAGCTGGCCGCCACCGGGATCACGGTGAACGCCGTCTGTCCCGGCTACGTGGAGACCCCGATGGCCGAGGGCATCCGGGCCGGCCACGCCGCGCACTTCGGGGTCACGACCGACGACGTGCGCCGCAAGTTCGAGTCGAAGATCCCGATGGGGCGCTACAGCACACCGGAGGAGGTCGCCGGCCTGGTCGGCTACCTGACCACCCCGAGCGCGAACTCGATCACCAGCCAGGCCCTGAACGTCTGCGGCGGCCTGGGCAACTTCTGAGAGGAGGCGAACATGGAACTCACCCACTCCGAGCACGCGATCGACGTCGCGGCGCCCGCCGCGACCGTCGCGGCCATCGTCGGCGCCGTCTCGTCGTGGCCGACGTTCTTCCCGCCGACGGTGCACGCCAGGCGGGAGGCGGGCGACGACCACGAGGAGACGATCCGGATCTGGGCCACGGCCAACGGCGAGCTGCGGACCTGGACGTCGCGGCGCACGCTGTCCGCCGACGGCAGGCGGGTCGACTTCGAGCAGCAGCAGCCCCGGCACCCGGTCGCGGCGATGGGCGGCTCCTGGCGGATCACTCCCGACGGCGACGGCTGCCGCGTGGTGCTCCTGCACCACTACGCGGCCGTCGACGACGACCCGGGCGTGCTGGAGCAGATGAACCGGGCCGTCGACACGAACAGCACCGCCGAGCTGGCCGCACTCAAGAACTCGGCCGAGCGGGCGGCGGCCGACCTCGTCTACTCGTTCGCCGACACCGAGGTGATCGAGGGGCCGGTCGGCGAGGCCTACGCGTTCGTGAACGACTGCGCCCGCTGGCCGGAGCGGCTGCCGCACGTGGCACGCCTTGACGTCGACGAGACGACCCCCGGCCTGCAGATGATGGAGATGGACACCCGCTCGGCCGACGGCTCGGTGCACACCACCGTCTCCGGGCGCGTCTGCTTCAACGGGGAGCGGATCGTCTACAAGCAGACCACCCCGCCGCGCGGCCTGGCCGGGCACCGCGGGGAGTGGACGTTCGAGCGCCAGGACGCCGGACGCGTCGCCGTCACCTCGCGACACACTGTGGTGCTCGACCCGGACGCGTTCGCCTCGCTGCCGAACCCGCCCGCCGACCTCGACGAGGCCCGCGCGCTGGTGCGGCACGCGCTCGGCTCGAACAGCCGGGCCACGCTCGCCCACGCGAAGGCCCACGTCGAGGGCGTCACCGCGACGACATCGGCCTGAACCGACCGTACGAGAGGACAAGGAGCACGAGCATGGACACGTTCACCCTCGAGGACCTGAAGACCTACCTGCGCGAGGCCGTCGGCGACGACGACTCGGTCGACCTGGACGGCGACATCGTCGACGTCCCGTTCGCCGAGCTGGGCTTCGACTCGCTGGCCGTGATCGACACCACCAGCAAGATCGAGCGGCGGTACGGCGTCGCGCTTCCGGAGGACGCCGCGGCCGCCGCCGAGACGCCGGGCGAGCTGCTCGAGCTGGTCACGTCCCAGATCGCCGCAGCTGCCTGACCGCAGCGGCACCATCGCGTCGGCCCGGCCCGGGACTCCCCGGCCGGGCCGACGCGTACCGAATGGGACCGATCCGGTCCGCATCGGTCTCTACGCTGCGGACATGCTCGACACCCCGGCCCGGCTCCTGCGCCTGCTGTCGCTGCTGCAGGCACGCCCGGAGTGGAGCAGCACGGAGCTGGCCGACGAGCTCGAGGTCACGCGGCGCACGGTCCGCCGCGACGTCGACCGGCTGCGCGAGATCGGCTACCCGATCAACTCGAGCCGTGGCTCGTCCGGCGGCTACCGGCTCGGCAGCGGAGGCGGGCTGCCCCCGCTGCTGCTCGACGAGGACGAGGCCGTCGCGATCGCGCTGGGGCTGCAGCGGTCGGCGTCGACCCGGGTCACCGGCCTGGAGGAGGCGGGGGCGTCGGCGCAGACGAAGCTGCGCGAGCTGCTCCCGCCGCGGGTGCGCGGCCGGCTGGACTCGATGCAGCTGGCCACCGAGCACAGCAGGCACGCGCCGCCCGAGGTCCCGGCCGCGCTGCTGACGTCGCTCGCCGAGACCTGCCACCGTCATGAACGGCTGCGCTTCGACTACCGGTCGCACGACGGCGCCGCGTCCCGCCGGGAGATCGAGCCGCACCGGCTCGTGTTCCTGGACGGCCGCTGGTACCTGCTCGGCCGCGACCTCGACCGGGACGACTGGCGCAGCTTCCGCGTCGACCGGCTCGAGCCGAGGACCCCGACCGGCCCGCGGTTCACGCCGACGCCGCTGTCCGACTCCGACGCCCGCGAGCTGGTCACCCGCGGCGTGACCGAGGCGCTGAGCACGATCCGGGCGAGGGTGCGCTTCGCGCTGCCCGCCGACCGGGTCGCGGCGCGCGCGAACGCCTACCGTCAACGCGTCGACGCCGACGGGCCCGACGCGTGCGTGCTGCACTGCGGCGGCGACTCGGTGGAGACGCTCGCCTGGTGGCTCGGCTCCTTCGACGCCGACTTCACCGTGCTGGACCCGCCGGAGCTCCGGGAGCAGTGCCGCGTCCTGGAGCGACGCTACCGGTCGGCCGGCACCGATCCCTGCTCCCCGGACGAAGAGGAAGATCACGCATGAGCGAGAACGTCCGCCACCGGCACGTCACGGTGGGTGGCTCGCACCTGCACGTCGCCGAGGCAGGCGACCCCGACGGGCGGCCCGTGCTGCTGCTGCACGGCTGGCCCCAGACCTGGCGCGCCTGGACGGAGGTGATGGGCCTGGCCGCCGGGCAGGGGATCCGCCCGATCGCGGTCGACCTTCCCGGCGTCGGCGGTTCGACCGGCGACGCGACCGACGGGTCCAAGCAGGCCGTCGCCGACGTCGTGCACGGGCTCGTCGAGGCCATGGGTCTGCGGGACACGGTGCTGGTCGGGCACGACATCGGCGCGATGGTCGTGCACTCCTACGTCCGCACCCACGACGACATGTCCGGCGCCGTGCTCGTCGACGCCGCGGTGCCCGGCATCCCGCCGTGGGACGAGGTGCTGGCCAACCCGTACATCTGGCACTTCGCGTTCCACGCGCTCCCGGACCTGCCCGAACAGCTCGTCCGGGGACGGGAGCGGGTGTACCTCGACTTCTTCTTCGACGCCGTGTCCGCGGACGGGTCCCGGATCACGCAGGAGGCCAGGGCGGACTACGCGGAGGCGTACTCGCGCCCGGAGGCCCTGACCGCGGGCTTCGACTGGTACCGCACGTTCGCCGCGGACGCCGAGCACAACCGCACCGAGGCCGTCCAGCGGCCGGTCAAGACGCCGCTGTTGTACCTGCACAGCGGCTACCAGGGCGGGGACGCGGCCGTCTACGCCGAGGCGCTGGCCGACGCCGGCTGCGCCTCCGTCGGCCACGACACGCTCAGCGGCTACGGGCACTTCCTGCCCGAGGAGGCGCCGGCCGAGCTGTGGGCACGGATCGCGGCGTTCCTACCCTGACGCCGGGACCGGACTCACGCGGCCGGGTCCGATGTCCAGTCCGCGGCGGGCACGAGCACGGCGGGCCGCAGCCACGTCACCGACGCGGCGGCAGGCCCGTCGTGCGTGCCCGCGGACCGGACGGCGCCGAGGGCGGCGACCAGCGCGGCGACCTCGACGTCGTCCGGGTCGCCGCGCTCGATCCTGATGTCGGGTGTGCCGGGCACGGTTCGCTCCTCACTGCGGTGGGTTGCCGTGCTTGCGCACCGGCGTCTCCGCATGCTTGGAGCGCAGCGCGTCCAGCGCCCCGACCAGCACGCGGCGGGTGTCCGCGGGATCGATCACGTCGTCGACGAGCCCCCGCTCGGCCGCGTAGTACGGATGCAGGAGCTCGTCACGGTAGTCCTCGATGCGGGCGGCCCTTGTTCCCTCCGGGTCGGGCGACCCGGCGATCTCGCGTCGGAAGATGATCCCGGCCGCTCCCTCCGCCCCCATCACGGCGACCTCGTTGGACGGCCACGCGAACGACAGGTCCGCCCCGATCGACCGGCTGTCCAGCACGATGTACGCGCCGCCGTAGGCCTTGCGCAGGATGACCTGCACCCGCGGCACGGTGGCCGCGCAGTAGGCGTACAGGAGCTTCGCGCCGTGCCGGATGATCCCCCGATGTTCCTGCTCGGAGCCGGGCAGGAACCCCGGCACGTCGAGCATCGTCACGATCGGGATGCTGAACGCGTCGCAGGTCTGCACGAAGCGAGCGGCCTTGTCCGAGGCGTCGATGTCCATCGTGCCGGCCAGCACCGACGGCTGGTTGGCCACGATGCCGACCACGTGCCCGTCGAGCCTGGCGAACGCGCACACGATGTTCGGAGCCCACCCCTCGTGGATCTCCAGCATCGACGCGTCGTCGGTCACCTCGGTGATGACGTCACGTACGTCGTAGGCCTGCGCCGGGTCGGTCGAGACGATGTCGTAGAGCGCCTCGCAGCGGCGCTCCGGCGGGTCGCCGACACGTTCGACCGGCGGGCCCGACCGGTTGTTGGCGGGCAGCATCGACAGCAGCAGGCGGACGTCGTCGAAACAGGAGGCCTCGTCCTCGTGCACGAACGACGCCACGCCGGAGCGGCTGCCGTGCACCCCCGCGCCGCCGAGCTCGTCGATCGGGACCCGTTCGCCGGTCACCGTGGCGACCACGTCCGGCCCGGTGACGAACATCTGCGCGGTGCCGCGGACCATGAACACGACGTCGGTGAGCGCCGGAGAGTAGGCCGCGCCACCCGCGCACGGCCCGAGCACGACGCTGATCTGCGGGATCACGCCGGACGCCGCGGTGTTGCGACGGAAGATCCCCCCGTAGCCGGCCAGCGCGGTGACACCCTCCTGGATCCGGGCGCCCGCCCCGTCGGAGATGCCGACGAGCGGGCTGCCCGTCGAGATCGCGAGGTCCATCGTCTTGTGGATCTTCTCGGCGTGCGACTCGCCGAGCGCGCCGCCGAAGATCCGGAAGTCGTGACCGTAGGCGTAGACGGTGCGGCCCTCGACCTTGCCCCACCCGGCCACCACGCCGTCGGTGTACGGACGGTTCGCGTCCATCCCGAACGCGGACGCCCGGTGCCGCCGCAGCGGCTCGATCTCGACGAACGTGCCAGGGTCGAACAGCAGTTCCAGGCGTTCGCGGACGGTCAGCTTCCCGCGGTCGTGCTGGCGGTCGGTGGCCGCCGGGTCGGGCCCGTCCTGGACGGACAGATCGAGCTCGCGGCGCGCCCGTGCCCGGGAGCGCAGGTCGTCGCCGGGGTCGGGTGCGTCGGGGTCTCCCGTGTCGTGGGGGCGTGGTGCGACAGCGGTCATCGGCGTCCTCCCGCGCTCAGGCCGCGACGGCCGCGTCGGGCAGGTCGAGCGCCGGGTCGCCGTCCAGGATGCCGCTGTGCAGCCGCTGGACCGGGGCCGACGGCTCGATCGCGAGCTCGTCCACCAGGTGGCGGCGCAGCGTCGCGAACACCCGCATCGCCTCCGACGAGCGGCCGCTGCGGTGCAGTGCCAGCATCAGCCGTGCGGCCAGGCCCTCGTGCATCGGGTGCCTGCCGCAGAGCGTGGTGAGCTCGGCGAGCAGCCCGGTGTGGCGCCCGAGCCGGATCTCGGCGTCGATGCAGGTCTCGAGCACGGTCAGGCGGTGCTCGTCCATCCGGGTCGTCTCCAGGCGGAGCACCGGGCCGGTGTTCACGTCGATCAGCACCGGGCCGCGCCACAGGTCCAGCGCGTCCCGCAGGATCTCCGCCGCGCCGGCGTCGTCGCCCAGGTCGGCGGCCCTGCGGCCGGACTCGGCCCGCTCCAGGAAACGCGTGAGGTCGACCACGGTGGGTTCGACGGCCAGGCGGTATCCGGTGTGGCAGGTCTGCAGGACGTCCTTCGCCCGCGCCGACCGCTCGGCCCGGGAGCCCGTCGTCGTACCCGCGATCAGCCGGCGAAGCTGCATGACGTAGGTCTGGATGGTGGTCGCGGCGCTGCGCACGGGCTGCTCGCCCCACAGCTCCTCGACCAGCGTGTCGACCGTGACGACCTGGCCGGGCGACGCGGCCAGCGTCGCGAGGACCTGTCGCGGCTTCCCCGCCGACGGCGTGATGTCCGAACCGTCCTCCGCGCGGACGGTCAGCGTCCCGAGCATGTCGACGAACACGGTGGCCTCCCTCTGTGTCTCACCGGTGCCGGCCGGGACGACGTCCCGACCGGCCGTTCGACGTCCAGTCGACCCCATGACCTGCGAAGATCGGCACGACGACCGTCATCCGTCCGGGATGAGTCGTGCCCGGGGCACCCGTGACGGATTCACGGGTGGGCCGTGTCCGACGCACTGGGGCGGCCGGGCGCGCGAGGACGACGCTGGTCGGGCGGGTCGCACACACGGCGGCCCGACACCGACGCGGAGGAGATCCCGTGCACGAGCGCACCGAGCTGACCGTGGAGCACCTCGACGGATGGACCGACGAGACGCCGTCGGCCGTCGAACCCACCACCATCTGCTGGTTCGACGTCCCGGCGGACGCGATCGCATGACGTCCGCACCTCCCCGGGTCCGGCCGGACCTCGTCGTGGTCGGCACGGCCGCCGGCCGGGCGTGGCTGGCGGGCGAGCGGGGGATCACCGCGGTCGGCGAGCGGGCCGGTGGTGTGGACGTCGGGGAGCTGCTCGCCCTGCTGGACGGCTCGCTGGACCTCGCGGCCCTCGCCGGGCGGCTCGGTGTCGGGCGCGAGCGGCTCCGGCCGGTGCTCGACGACCTCGTCTCGGCCGGTCTCGTCGCCCCCGCCCCCGTCCCCGGCACCCGGATGGCCGAGGCGGCGTGGTGGGCGGGCGCCGGGCTCGCCCCCGCCGACAACGCGACGACGCTCCGGTCGAGCGCCGTGGCGGTCGTCGACCTGCGCGACGGTCCCGCCGACGGCCCGGACGGCCCGGACGACCTGGACGGCGCACTCGACCTGGCCGGCCTGCGGGCCGCAGCGCCGGGCGTGGACGCCGAGATGAGCGTCGTGCTCTGCTCGGACTACCTCGACCCGCGCCTGGCCGCGGTGGACGCGGACCACCGACTGGCGGGGCGGCCATGGCTGCTCGGCACGGTGACCGGACGGCACGCCTGGATCGGGCCCGTGTTCTCCCGTCGCAGCGGCTGCTGGCACTGCCTGGCGCATCGCCTCGGCGGGCAACGGGCTGCCGAACGGGCCCTGCAGGCCGGCCGCGGGCACGACGAGCCGCTGCCCCGGCCACGCGTCGGGCTGCCGGTGCACACTCGTGCGGCGCTGCACGTGATGGCCGGCGAGGCCGCGAAGTGGGTCGCCGGCGTGTCACCGGAGGACGGCCGCCGCGTGACCACCTGGGACACGCTGGAGCTGACGACGGAGCACCATCGGTTCACCGCCCGCCCACAGTGCCCCGCCTGCGGCGACCCGGGCCTGGTCGCCCGGGCCGCCGAACGCCCCGTCGCGCTGCGGCGACGGCCGGTGGCCGACCGTTCCGGGGGGCTGCGCGCCGAGGGACCCGACCAGGTGTGGGAGCGCTACCGGCACCTCGTCGGCCCGGTCACCGGGGTGGTCCGCGAGATCGTGCGCGACGACCGCGTCCCCGGCTCGCTGCACGCATGGCGCTCCGGGCCGAACCTCGCCGCGGGCGGCGGTCTCGGAGCCGTGCTGGGGACGGTCCGGTCGCACAGCGGCGGGAAGGGCGTCACGGCGGTCCAGGCCCGCACCGGCGCGCTGTGCGAGGCACTGGAGCGCTGGAGCGGCGCGTACCAGGGGGACGAGCCGCGGATCCGCGCGGCACGCGCCGATCTGGGCGATGCCGCGGTCGACCCGGCGGACTGCCTGCTGGTCGACGACCGCCAGCTCGACGGACGGGACGTCTGGAACGCGGCCCACGGCACGTTCCAGCACGTCCCGGTGCCACCCGGAGCAGACGACGAGCTGGACTGGACGCCACTGTGGTCGCTCACCACGGATCGCAGGCGGCTGCTCCCGACCCGGATGTGCTATTTCGGCGCACCGCCCGGACCAGCGGGCTCCGGGCTGCGGGCCGACTCCAACGGCTGCGCCGCCGGGGCGAGCCTCGAGGACGCCGTGCTGCAGGGTCTGCTGGAGCTCGTCGAGCGCGACGCGGTGGCGACGTGGTGGTACACCCGCGCGAGCCACCCGGAGTGCGAGCTCCCGCCGGGCGACCCGGTGGCCGATGCCGCGCAGTGCGACCACGCCGCGCTCGGGCGGACGCTGTGGGCCCTCGACCTCACGTCGGACCTGGGCGTGCCGGTCGTGGCCGCGGTGTCCCGCGGTCCGGGCGGGCCGGACGGTCCCGGCGAGGGCATCGCGTTCGGCTTCGGGGCGCACCCCGACCCGGCCGTGGCGCTGCACCGGGCGCTGTGCGAGCTCGGCCAGCTCCTGCCCGCCGCGCTGGCCCCGCGGACCTGCTCGGACCCGGACGCCCGCGCGTGGTGGACCGGCGCGACGCTGGCCGGGGAGCCGTGGCTCGCGCCGGACCCGGACGCGCACGTGCTGACGCGCATCGCCCCGCACGGCGACGACGTCCGGGACGTGCTGGACACGGTCCGCGACCGCGTGGAGGCCGCCGGGCACGAGGTGCTGGTGCTCGACCAGACGCGGCCGGACGTCGGGCTGCCCGTGGTGCGCGTGGTCGCCCCCGGCCTGCGGCATTTCTGGGCACGGTTCGCGCCCGGCCGGCTGTTCGACGTCCCGGTCCGGACCGGCCGGATACCGGCCGCGCTGGGCTACGACGAGCTCAACCCGGTCCCGATGTTCCTGTGACACACGCTCCGCCGACCGGCCCCGGCGGACGGAGGAGAGGTGACGACGATGACGTCGGATGCCGACCGACGATGCGCCGAATGGACGCGCTGGTCCCTGCGGCCGGACTGCGGGGTCGCGGACCTTCCGGACGGGACGCTCCGGGTCGAGTGCCGTGACGCCCGGGTCTGCGTCCGCGACCCGTCCGACGCCGCACGCCAGCTGGTCACGCGCATGGCGCTCGGACCGGTCGCCATCGCCAACGTCGGGTTCGAGACGGCACCGGCGCGCGTGCTCGAGTCGCTGGGACCGGTCGCCGTGCGGTCGCTGGTCGCGTCGGACAGCGGGGTGGAGATCCTCTCGATCGAGTCGACCGGGCCCGGGCCGCCGCCGTTGACGGTGTCCGTCCCGGCGCCGGACGTCGCGCTGCGCTGGACGGGTGACGTCGCGCTCGAACCGCCACCGTCCGGACGCCCGGACCGGCTCGTCGTCGACGTCCCGCGGCCGGCCGCACCGGACGGCGGTGCCGGCCACCGTGTGGTCGTCACGGGACCCGCCCTGCGAGCCGTCCGCCCGTTCCGGCACACCGCCACCGTGGCGAGCGCGGCCCGCTCGTCGGGTCTCGACGAGGACCTGGTGGGCGCGACGGCGGGCCACCTGCGCGCGGTCGGCGCGCTGCGCGACGCCCCCTGACCCGCTCACCCGATCGGCCCTGATGTGGTCCGTCCGGTGTGGATAGCCTTCGGACGATCACGGACGGGACGACGGGCAGGGGGCACGTCGGTCGTGTCGGCTGAGGTGGTTCGACCGACCGCGCGTTCAGGCGTCGGCGGCGCGCTCGCCACGGCGATGGAACGTGCCGGGCTCGCGCCCCGGCTGGCGCGCGGCATCCTGGTCGCGGTCATGACCTGCATCGGGATCGTCGCCGTGATCAAGGTCGTCGAGACACGGCTCTCGGTCCTGCAGACGGTGTTGTGCCTCGTCTACCTGGCGGCCGTCGTCGCCCTCCAGCTGCGCTACTTCGCCTGGCAGGACGAGGGTGCCGGGCCGAGCAGACGGGCGACGCTGATCGCCCTCGCTGTGCAGGGCCTCCTCGCGTATCTCCCGCTGCTCCAGTTCGGGCGCGCCTGGGTGGGCATGCCGGGGCTGTTCGCGGGGAGCGTCCTGCTCGCCCTCCCTGCGGTGCCCGCGTGGTCGCTGTTCGCGGTGGTCGTCGTCAGCATCGCGGTCGTCCAGTTCGACATGAGCGGCTCGTGGGACGACGTGCTGTACACCGGCATCTCCACCGTCCTCACCGGTCTGGTCGTGTACGGGCTGTGCAAGCTGGCGACGCTCGTCGGCATGCTGTCCCGGGCACGCGCGGAGTTCGCCAGGCTCGCGATCGAGGCGGAACGGGACCGGGTCGCGCGCGACCTGCACGACATCCTCGGCTACCAGCTCTCCGCGATCGCGCTCAAGACCGAGCTGGCCCAGCGCCTGATCGATGCCCGGCCGGAGCGGGCCCGCACCGAGCTCGACGAGTCGCTCGGGATATCGCGCGACGCGCTCTCCGAGGTGCGCGGCCTGGCGCGGGGCATCACCGCCCTGTCCCTGTCCAACGAGATCCGCTCCACGCACTCGACGCTCGCCGCCGCCGGGATCGACCTCGAGGTGACCCAGGACGGCGACCTGGGTTCGGTGCCGGACGACGTCCGGACCGCGCTGGCCGTGGTGTTGCGGGAGGCGGTCACGAACCTGCTGCGGCACAGCGCCGCGTCGTCCTGCTCGCTGCGCCTGACCTACGGGCCCGGCCCGGTCGAGCTCGTCATGGACAACGACCGCACCGACGCTCGCGGCCCGGACGGCGAGCCGGGACGCGTCGGCGGACTCGGGAACCTGCGCCAGCGGATGGCCGACGTCGGCGGCTCGTTCGAGGCCGGGCCCCGCGACGACGGCACGTTCCGCCTCAGGGCGTCGGTGCCCTAGTGCCGTGTCGCGCAACGTTGGTGCCGGAATCGGCGGATCCAGGCGTTCGCAGGCACTAGATCCAGCCGGACGACTCGGCGATCCGTACCGCGTCGACCCGGCTGCGGGCGTTCAGCTTCGTCCGAACCGAGGTCAGGTGGTTACGCACGGTACCGACGGCGAGGTACAGCTCGGTTCCGATCTCCTCGACCTCGGCACCCGTCGAGTACATCCGCAGCACGTCGCGTTCGCGATCGGTGAGCGGACAGTCCTCGGCGTCCCACGCGCCGAGCGCCAGCTCCGGCGAGATCGCCCGCTGCCCGATCGCGACCCGCCGGATCGCTTCGGCCAGCTCCCCCGCCGGCGCGTCCTTGAGCAGGAAGCCGCTGACCCGTTGGCTCAGCGCACGCTTGACGGTCGCCGGCCGGTCGATGCTGGTCAGGATCAGTGTGCGGCAGGCGGGCAGGTACTCGTGCAGGTGCCCGGCCGCGGTCAGCCCGTCCGTGCCGGGCAGGTCGATGTCGATCACGGCGACCTCGGCCGACGACTCCGTCGCAGCTCCGAGGATCTCGTCTCCCCCGGTCACCTGCGCGACGACGGTGATGTCGACCTCGAGATCGAGAAGGGCGACGAGGGCACCACGCACCATGTGCATGTCCTCGGCGACCAGAACGCGAATCATAGTCACCCCCCGGTGAGCAATCGCTCGCACAGGTCTACCACCCGTTCGTGTCACCGCGGTGAACGAACCGCGGAGCCTGCGCCGTTCGAGCGTGGCTCCACCGCCGTCGACGACGGTCGTGACCATGAGCATCGACACCGACACGACGACACGGCTGACGGCGTCCGTCCAGGCGTTCTACGCAGCGCAGATGCAGCTCCTGGACGCGGGCAGGGTGGAGGCGTGGGCCGGCACGTTCACCGAGGACGGGGTCTTCGCCGCGGGCGGTATCCCGGAGCCGGCCCGCGGGCGGTCGACGATCGAGGCGGGCGCCCGCGGCGTCGCCGAGCAGTTCGACCGGGCCGGCATCACCCGGCGTCACTGGCTGGGGATGGTCGACGCGCAGCCGCAGGACGACGGGACGGTCCGCGCCCGGTCCTACGCGCTCGTCTACGAGATCCCCGAGGGCGGCGACCCGATCCTGCGCCGGAGCACGACCTGCGACGACGTCCTCGTCCAGGACTCCGGGTCCTGGCTGGTCCGGCACCGCACGGTGGTGCGCGACGGCCTGGACTGACCGTATCGCCGCCCGCGGTGCGGCGCGTCGGAGGTCACGCGGCGCGCATCAGGCGGGATCGACGAGGGCGAGGAAGACCCAGGAGGCGTCCGGGGCGAGCCCGGCCAGCTTGCGACCACACCCGTGGCGTACACCGGGACCGGACGTCACGTGCTGGGTGCCGCCGTGCAGGTCGCGGAACACCCGGTTGAGGTCACCGCCGCGCAGGGCCGAGGTACCGGCCCACCGGTAGACGATCTGCCCGACCTCGCGCGCGACGGACGTGACGTGGCTCAGGGCGAGACGGGCGAGGGTCTCCTGCTCGGTCGAGGGTGACCCGCCGGCCGACAGCGTGCTCTCGATGTCCGCCCACACCTCCATGTTCCACGCGCGGGCCGCGCGCAGGGTGGCCTCGGCGTGGGCGTAGTCGGCGTGGAACTCCGCGCTGTCCACGCCCGCGCCGCCCGGCGTTCCGGTCTTGCTCGCGGCGACGCGCTGCATCTCCTCGAGCAGGCGCCGGCCCACACCGAGAGCCCAGCCGACGTGCTGGATGCCCGCGAAGTTGGCCAGGCCCAGCCGGAACACCGCCCCGCCGAGCAGCGGCTCGGTGGTCGTGGCGAGGTAGGTGTGCTCGGTGGGGACGAAGACCTCGTCGCAGTGGTAGTCGACGCTGCCGGTGGCGCGCAGCCCCATCACGTCCCAGTCGTCGACGATCGTGGCCTTCTGCTTGGGCAGCGTGAACACCCGCACCTCGCCGCTGCCCTCGACCAGCGCCGCGGTGTGCAGGTGGGTCGCGTGCAGCAGCCCGGACGCGAACTGCCAGGAGCCGGACAGCAGGAAGCCGCCCTCCACCGGGACCGCCCGTCCCGGCCGGGTGCCCTGACCCGCGGCGAGCGCGCGCCCACCGGCCTCGGCGACGATCTCGGCGAACGGTTCCCGTCCGAGATAGGCGGCCGTGGTGCCGATGGCCATCTGGAGCGTCATCGCCACCCAGCCGGTGGACGCGTCGGCCCGGGACAGCGCCTCGACGACCTCGATCACCTGGCGCGGGCTGAACTCGAGACCGCCGAGGTCCCGGGGCATGCTGATCGAGTACACGCCGCTGGCGTGCAACGCCTCCTCGACGCGCGGGGTCAGGCGCCGACCGGCCTCGTTGGCGTCGGCCTCGGCCCGAAGCAGCGGGTCGATCTCGCCGATGCGGGCCATCACCTCCTCGAACCGGTCACTGACGTGCAGGCCTGTTCCCCGGCGGTCGAGCTGGTCGGTCATGGGATTCACCTCGTGATGCGGCGCCCGCGCGGCGATCCGGTCCCGGACCACCGCGAGCGCCTCGTCGGAGTGGGGGTCGTCGATCAGGGCGCCTCGATCGGCTCCAGCGTGGAGAAGATCTCCTCGCGCCGGTGCTCGAACTGCTCAGGGAGCTGGAACCGGGTGCCGAGTTCCTGCGGCGACTCGTCGCAGGTCCAGCCACCCTCGGTGTGCGTGACGGCCAGCTCGAACAACGCGCCGGACGGCGTGCGCACGTACACCGACTTGAAGTACTTCCGGTCCTTGAGCTCGGAGATGTCGGTGTAGCCGTTGCCCTCGATCTCGAACTTGAGGTCGTCCTGGTTCTCCAGCGTCTCCAGGTTCCACGCGCAGTGGTGGAACGTGCCGGCCCCGTAGCGCCACGTGCCCTGGTCGTCGCCCCGGTCCGCGACCAGCTCGACGTGGTTGCCGTGCGGGTCCTGCCCGACCTGGAACGCGGCCCGGTCCCCGTCCTCGACGATCTTGCCCTGGGAGTGGAACACCTCCTCGGCGAACTCGACCATGCGCTCCGGCGTGGCGACGTGGACGCCGACGCCGTGGAACCCGTGGATCGCGTGCTCCGGCGGCACGCCGTTACCGGGGTGCCCGACGCGGGGGTCGTCGTCGTTGCCGACCATCACGTACTCGATGCCCGACGGGTGGCGGAACTCCAGGCGTCGCCGGTCAAACACCTCGATGTCCGCGACCTCGACGCCGTGCTCGGACAGCCGTCCGTGCCAGTAGTCGAGCGAGCCGGTCGGCACCGACAGCAGGACCTCGCGGGCCTGGTTGGTGCCGCGCCGCCCGACCAGTCCGGCCTGGCGCCATGGGAACGTGGTCAGCACCGACGAGGGTTCGCCCGACGCGTTCGAGTAGTACAGGTGGTAGATCGGCAGCGTGCCGTCGAACAGGACGGTGCGCTTGATGAAGCGCATCCCCAGCGTGCCGACGTGGAAGCCCACGTCCTCCTGGGCACCGCCGACGGACAACGTCAGGTGATGCGAGCCGCGGATGTGGGACAACGTCGTCTCCTCTGTTCGAGCCTGTCCCCGACGCTAGGCGTGGCCGCCGTCACGTGTCTGTCGTTACAGTGCACGGACATCTCGCTCGGCTGCACGACCGCGCGGTCCGGGGCCGGGATGCTGTGCGGCGGTGGGAACGCGATGCGCAACGAGGCGGGCCGAGGCACCGGCAACGGCATCGGCGCCGAGGTGCGCGACGTCGACACCTGGCGCAACGCCGTCTCCGGCGCGCTGCTGCGCTTCGAGGTCGAGTGCGCCCGTCCCGACCACTTCCACGGCCGCGTCGAACGCGTCGACCTGGGCGAGACGTCGCTCGTCGCGATGACATCGCGCCCGCACCGGGCCGTGCGCGACGCGGAGCACATCGGCGACGAGACGTCCGCCGACTACCTGCTCTCGCTGCAGCTCGACGGCGAGGCGCAGTTCCGCCAGGACCGGCGGAGCGCGACGGTACGGCCCGGCGACATGGTGTTCTACGACTCCACCCGCCCGGTCGAGATCACCAGCGGCGAGGGCTACCGGAGCCTGTGCTTCCGCTTCCCGCGCGACGCCGCGGGCGTGGACCGCCGAGCGGGCGAGCTGACCGCCACGACCCTGCACGCCGCGCACGGACTGACCCCGGCGCTGGCCGGTCTGCTGACCGGGCTGCACACGAGCCTCGACCGCCGCGCCGGTGCGAGCCCGGCAGGCGCCGCGTCACTGCGGGCGACCGTCCGCCACGCCACCGAGCTCGCCCGCATCCTGTTCGACGACGAGCTCGCCCGCCGCGGCCTGCTCGACCCGGTCGACCCGCACGACCGGATGCGCCGACGCATCGACCACCACATCGACGAGCACCTCGCCGACCCCGACCTGTCCCCGCGATCGATCGCCGCGGCGCTGTTCGTGTCCACCCGGCACCTGCACGCCCTGCTCGCCGACGACGGACGCACCGTCGCCACGACGGTCCGCCGCCGACGCCTCGAGCGCTCTCTCGCCGACCTCGCCGACCCGGACATGGCCACGAGTCCGGTCTCGGCGATCGGCGCGCGATGGGGATTCCCCAACCCCACCCGATTCGGACAGGTCGTCAAGAGCGAGACCGGGCTGACCCCCACGGCCTACCGGCGCGCGGCGCAGCCCTGAGCCGGCGAGCGGGTTCTCAGGGCGGTGAGGCGTCGGACGTCGTGCCGAACCCCTCCATGCTCCGGGTGAACGGGAGGGGCTCACCGTCGACGAACAGGTCGGGAGAGAAGCCGATGTCGGCGATCACGCCCCAGGCTCGGCGACGTTGCATGGCGAGGTTGCCGGCGTCGTAGAGGGGGAAGACCATGGATTCGCGGTAGAGCTTCTCCATGGGGAACTTCCGGTCGAGCGCGTTCACCCCGACGATGCGCATGCAGTCGAACACGACGCTCTGCATGGTGTCTCCGCAGAAGGTCTTGTTCATGGCGCCGAGGGCGTGGCCCTCGCCGGGGTGCCGGTCCATGTAGTGGGCGGCTTTCCAGCACAGGTAGCGGCCGGCTTCGATCCGCGCGGCGACGTCGGTGAGCAGGTGCCCGACGGCCTGGTGCTGGATGATCGGTCCGGAGCCGCCGCCCGTGTAGGACTTCGCCCACTTGAGCGCGAAGTCGTAGGCGCTTCGTGCGACGGCGACGGCGGCGATGGCGGCGATCGGCGCCGACCAGGTGAAGTTGCGGTTGATGAGCAGGTCACCGTCCCCGCGGGCCAGCAGGTTCTCCGCGGGGACGCGCACGTCGCGGAAGGTCATGGTGACGTTCTGGCAGGTGCGGTGGGCCATCTTGTCGATGGCCTCGTAGGTGATCCCCGGGGTACCGCGCTCGACGAGGACGGCGCTGAGGCCGCCCTTGCCGCCCGTGGTGCGGTCGGTGCGCACGACACAGAGGTTGACGTCGGCACCGTGCAGGTCCCAGCCGCCTGCGTTGCAGGGCCAGTGCTTCTCACCGTTGAGGACGTACTCGCCCCCTCGACGACGGTCGGCGACGAGCTGGATGCCGGCCTGGGGGCTGGGGTGGTCGAAGTTGGCTGTGCCGCCGCGTTCGCTGACCACCCATCCGGCGAGGAACTCTCCCGAGGTGTCGCCTGTCGCACGGTGCAGCCACGTGGTGCGTTGCTCGTCGGTGCCGTGCAGGAGCAGCGGCATCAGCGCGAGCCCGTTGACGAGCAGGATCGTCGGGAAGCCGGGGTCGACGGCGCACAGCTCCTCGATCGCGAGCAGGAAGTCGACGTTGGTGCTCCCGCCGCCACCGTACTGCCGGGGAACGAACATCGTGGTGAACCCCAGTGCCGCCGCCTGGGCGTAGACCGGTTTCATCGCGCGGAAGGCGTCCTGCGGGTCGGTCGTCGCGTCGGCGCGCTCGGACGCGGGCCGCAGGACCTCCTGCGCGAACTCGCGCGCGGTGTACTTCAGCTTCTTCTGCTCAGAGGTCAGGTCGAAGTCGATGGGCACGATGATTCCTTCGCGACACCGGTCGTGCGTGGCGGGAACGTCGACGTCGGACCTCGTCGGCCGAGCGTGATCCGGGCTGGTCCCGAGGGGTGGTCACGATCCAGCGCGGTGCTGGGTCAGGCGTAGCGCGCCGCGCAAGCCCTGGTCGTTCGCAGCGAGGTCGTCGAGGGTGGCGTCGTCGAGGACCGCGAAATAGGCATCCAGCGCGCGGGAGAACACGTCCCGGCCGCCGCACACGCCCGCGACCCGGCAGAACCGCGCGGCTCCGAGACACTCCACGAGGGCGAAGTCGTTCTCCATCGTGCGCATCACCTCGCCCACGGTGATCGCCGACGGGTCGCGCTCGAGCCGCACCCCGCCGCCGCGTCCACGCATCGTCGTGACGATGCCCGCGCTCGCCAGCCGCTGGACGACCTTGACCAGATGGTGGCGAGACACCGCGTGTGCGTCGGCGATCTCGGCGACCGAGCCCTGCCGCCCGGGTGCCACACGCAGGTAGAGCAGCACGCGCAGGGCGTAGTCGGCGTGCGCGGTGTGCCTCATGGTCGGCTCGTCTCGATCGGGATCGGACCAAACCGTACCCGTCACCACGCGCGACGGGGACGGACAGGCGGGCCACGTCACCTCCGGTGTGCCGACATCGATCAAACATGGTGCCGACATGCTAGTTCGACGGACCCGGCGACCACCCAAAGCTGCATGTGACATGTCTGTTAAGAGCGTCTGCCTGCAGTTCCGGTCGCCGCTGGCGTGCGGCACGCTGCGAACTCGGCACACCCTCGGCTCATAACAGGTATGCCGGATACCAGTATCCCGCCCATGGATGTGGCGGGTAGGCCCGACGACGGAAGGTCGCCATGACCGTCAACTTCTCGATGTCCGACGAGCAGAAGAAGCTGCAGTACGACGTACGGGCGTTCTCGGAGAACGTCCTCAAGCCGGTCGTCACCGAGGCGGACGCGCTGTCCGACCCGCTGGCCGGCTTCCAGGCCACCAAGCCGGCCTACATCGAGTCCTACAAGGCGGGCATCGCCATGTGCATGCTGCCCAAGGAGTACGGCGGCGGCGGGGTCTCCTGCGTCGACCTGGTCATCGCCGCCGAGGAGATCTGCACGGTCGACCCCGGCTTCGCCTGCACCGTGCTGTGCAACGGCCTCGGTCTCATGCCGGTGGCCTGGTACGGCACGGACGAGCAGAAGGAGCGCTTCCTGAGCGCGGCCACCTCCGACCCGAGCGGGGAGTACCTCGGCGGCTGGACGGCCAGCGAACCCCCGGGCAACCCGGCCGGCACCGCCAACTTCGACATCCCGCTGCCCCGCCCGGCCGGGGTCGGGCTGACCGCCACCCGGGACGGCGACGACTTCGTCGTCAACGGCCGCAAGTACTGGCCGTCCTCGGGTGGCTGGGACGAGCGCGGCGTCAACGCCGGCACGCTGATCGTGCGCACCGACTCGGACAAGGGCGGCACCGAGGGCCTGTCGGCGCTGGTGCTGGAACGCGACACACCGGGAGTCACCTACCGCCACCTGGACAAGGTCGGGCACCGCCTCGCGTCGAACTCCGAGGTGATCTTCGACAACGCGCGCATCCCCGCGGCGAACCTGCTGCCTGGCGCCGAGGGCAACGGTGACCTGGTCATCAACCGCAACTTCGCCTGGTCCGGACCGGTCGCCGCGATCGCCGCCGTCGGCATGGCCCGCGCCGCCTTCGAGATGGCCCTGGAGTTCGCCCACGGCAACACCGCGGGCGCGATCAAGCCGATCATCGGGTTCCAGAACGTCGGCTACGTCCTCGGCGACGTCGCCGCGAAGATCGAGATGGGCCGGTACTTCTCCTGGCGGGCCGCCGACTACCTCGACAAGCACGACCAGCACGCCGAGCTCGTCGGCGCCATGAACAAGATCCAGGTCACCGAGCTGATGTTCGACTGCGTCTACAAGTGCATGCAGATCGTCGGCGTGAACAGCCTGGAGACCAAGAACGGCTTCGGCAAGCTCCTCCGTGAGGCCGCCGTCCTGCCGATCTACGACGGCGGCAACATGGGCATGCAGCGCCGCCGCGTCCACGGCATCCTCGCCGACCCCATGTTCAACCCGCGAGCGATCATGGAGGACGACTACGTCAAGTTCGAGAAGCACCACGAGGCCATCGACACCATCGTGAGCTGAGACCACACACCGGCCCCGGCCTCCCGCTGCTGCGGGGGGCCGGGGCCGGCGGCCGGGATCGTCGTGCACGGAAACGCGGCGACGGTCGACGCCGGCCGGCACCGGAAGGAACGAGCTCCGGGTTCAGTACTCCGGCGCGCAGAGGTACCGGGTGATCATCGCGGTGAGCTCGGACTCGAGGCGGTGCTCGTCGACGCGGTCCGAGGTGGCCGACAGCCCGTGCACGACGATCTCGACCATCATGGTGATGATGCGGGCGGCGGTCTCGGTGTCCTCGACCCGGACCTCCCGGTGGCGGGTGAGGAAGCCCTGCAGGGCATCGACCCGCCGACGCTGGTGCTCCTCGATGCGCCGCAGCACGTCGCCGCCCATGGGCGCCTCCTCGATCAGGAGCCGGAGCAGCCGCGGATCGTCGCGGTGGTTGGCGATCGCCGTCCGCACCATCACACGCACGACCTCGTCGAGCGTGGTCTGCTCGCTGCCCTCGCCGAGCGGGGCGCGGGCGGCGACCCCGGCGTCGAGGTGGCGGGTGAGCAGCTCCCCCAGGATCGCGTCCTTGTTCGGGAAGTACTGGTACAGCGAGCCGATCGAGCACCGCGCCCGCTCGGCGATCCGGTTCGTGGTGCCACCAGCGTAGCCGTACTCGGCGAAAACGTGAGCCGCCGCGTCGAGGATCCGTTCCCGGGTGAGCTCGGCACGCACCTGACGGGGCTGCCGACGTGCCTGAAGGCGGCGCGATCGGCCGGTCACGGCGCACCCGGCCGCACGCAGCGAAAGCGAGTAGTCGAGAAAGTGAGCATTTACTTAGAATAGGGCTCCCACCAGCACCGATGCCACCGACAGCGAAGGATGGGCCGTCGTGACCGCCCCTACCCCCGACGTCTTCTCGATGCTCGACCCCCGCAGCACCGCCGTGCTGGAGCGTCTCTACGCCGAGGCCCGGGACCAGGCCCCGCCCGACGTACCCGGCGCCGAGGACGCCGCAGACCGCGCCGGCGCCGAGGCGCTCATCGAGGCCCAGATCCGGGCGTTCGACGACCAGTTCCTGTCCCTCGACCGGGACCAGGCGGCGTACTGCTACCTCCAGGCACGCGCGACCGGGGCGCGTACGGTCGTCGAGTTCGGGACCTCGCTCGGGCTCTCGACGATCTGGCTGGCCGCCGCGGTGCGGGACAACGGCGGCGGAACGGTGATCGGAACCGAGCGCGTGCGGGCCAAGGCCGAACGGGCGCGCACCCACCTGCAGGAAGCCGGTCTCGACCAGTACGTCGACATCCGCCTCGGCGACGCCCGGGAGACGCTGCGCGGGCTCGACGGACCCGTTGACCTGCTGCTCAACGACGGCTTCCCGGACGCCGCGCTCGACGTCCACCGGCTGGTGGCGCCGGCCATGCGGGCGGGCGCCGTGGTGATCACCGACAACGTCGGGCTGATGCCCGAGCAGTACGCCGCCTACCTCGCCTGGCTGCGCGATCCCGCGAACGGGTTCGTGTCCGTCCAGGTGCCCTTCCACGGTGGGACCGAGATCTCGGTCCGCACCACCTGAGCCTGCGGAGGAACCCGATGGCCATGCTCACCGAACTGCTGGCGGACCTGGCGACCAGCACCTTCCTCGAGACCGCGCGGGTCACGACCACGGACCGGCTCTCCGAGCACTTCGTCACCGTGGAGCTGCAGTGCCCCGCGTTCCGGTCCGCCACCTGGACACCCGGCGCGAAGCTCCAGCTACGTCCCCGACGCGGCACGCTCGGCCTGCGGACCTACACACCGTTCGACTGGGACGACGAGCGGGGCACCACCCGGGTGCTCGCCTTCACCCACGGCGCGGGACCCGCCTCCGACTGGTTCACCGACGTCCGGCCAGGCGACGACTGCGAGCTGTTCGGACCGCGCAGGTCGATCGACCTGCGCACCGAGCACGAGCGGGTCCTGTTCGTCGGCGACGAGTCCAGCCTCGGTCTGGCCTGCGCGCTGCGCTCGATCGACGCCACCGCGACCCACGTCGTCGAGTCCGTGGACCCCCACGAGCTCTCCGCCGTCCTCGACGGCCTGGACCTGAGCTCCGCGGTCGTCGTTCCCCGAGCCGACGACCACGCCCCGCTGCGCGACGCCGCACGCCGGGCAGCCCACGACGTCGGCGCACCCTTCGACCTCGTGCTGACCGGCGACGCCGCAGCGGTCCACACCGTCCGCCGCGACACCCGCGGATGGACCCCCGGGCCCGACCGCATCAAGGGCAAGGCCTACTGGGCCGCCGGACGAACCGGGCTCGACTGACCGTCGCCACGACCGGTGAGCGCGCTGCCGATGGCCCTCCCGTCGTCGGGCTCGAGCCGGTCCGTGGGTGACGGCCCGCGGGACGGGGGCGTCACGCGCGCCCGTCGTTCTGGGCTTCGTGGCGCTGTTCGGCGCCGGTCGTCTCGGCGAACCCCTCGTCCTGGCCTGCCGTGCGGCCGACGAACTCGCCCGACTCGCCGACCCCCGTCGTCGACGGGCTGTCGGCGTGCCGGGCGTCCCGGCCGCCGGTCTTCCTGCTGTTCGCAAGCTTCGGATCCGGTTCGACGTCCTCGGGGGACGGGTGCATACCGACGAGGCGACGCAGTCGTTCCATCATGCCTCGGGCTACCCGGTGGGCGATCGCGCAATCCCGGGCGTCGGCGCCCGGTGGCGTCACCCTGGTCCCGCTGCGGCGGCACCCCCACGAGTCATCGAGCCCCTCTACCTCGGCGAAGCGACCTGGTGGGTCATGAGGTCCCCGGGCTGGCACTCGAGGACGTCGCATATCGCGGACAGTGTCGAGAACCGGATCGCCCTGGCGTGGCCGTTCTTGAGCACCGACAGGTTGGCGTGCGTGACCCCGACCCGACGGGCGAGCTCGGTCAACGTCATCCCGCGGTCGGTGAGGAGCGCGTCGAGGTGGATCGCGATCGCCGACGGCGACTCCGGAGGCACCGCTACACCGTGCCGTCGAGGTCGCGGCGCAACCCGATGCCCTCGATGATGATCGAGCGCAGCACCAGGACACCGACTCCGGCGCCCACTGCCGGCCACGCCAGGGAGCCGGTGAACGCCGAGTTCACCTCGTCCCCGAAGGTGGAACCGGCGAGCACCTGGACGCGCAGGTAGGCGATGCACAGGGCGACGAAGAGGGCCCACGCCGGCTGGGCGATCAGCGCCCAGCCCAGCCACGCCAGCCGACGCGGCAGACCATCGCTGAACGTGCCCTCGTCGCGAGCCCTGTCCAGCGCCCGCAGCGCCAGGCCGATGATCACCGCCGGATACACGGCAGGAAGGATCTGCTGCAGCTCCGCCAGCACCGACCCGAGTCGTGGCGAGTCGTGGCCGACCACCAGCGGCGAGTCCTCGATCATCCGGGCGGAGCCCGCCAGCGGCGGGTGGTCCCAGCCCAGCGTGAACACGTACGACGACGGATCGCCGAACAGGGCGACACCGATCTTCTCGATCACGAGCAACCCGAAGATCCCCAGGAAGATCGCGAGGAACCAGAAGTAGAACTTGGCGACCAGCCGGGTCGCGCCCACCACCCACGAATGCACCGTCATGACGTCCCCCTTACGTATATCGATGAACGATACACCGATAAACGATAGAGATCAGCCACGGGCGGGTGACCTTCGAGCACCGGCCGGCGGTCGTCCTCGAGCCGTCCGCCCGCTCGCTGCAGGCGCGGGGTGCCCGCGATCCGTGACGTCGGGTGCTGCCGGCTCAGGCCGATTCCGTCGCCGCGCGGAACGTTCTCAGTCCGTCGGCGGTGACGAGCCGGCCGAACGCGAGGCCGGGCAGGTGCGCGGGCGCGAACAGGTCGCCGCTGTCGGTGAGGTCGTCGGCGATTGCGGCGCGGACGGCGTTGGCGGCCTCGCGGTCCACGTCGAACATCCCTTCCCATTCGGGGTCGGTGAGCTCGTTGACCGTGTGCACGACGTCGCCGAGGAGCAGCGCCCTCTCCCCCGCGTCGTTCACGACGAAGACGGTCGATCCGGGGGTGTGGCCGGGTGCCGGCCGGGCGCGCAGCCCCGGGAGCAGCTCGACCTCCTCGTCGAACGTCTCGAGCCGGGTCTCCACCGGTGCGAGGAACTCGGACATCGACTCCTCCGCACCGGCTCCCTCCATGAAGTAGTCCCAGTCCGCCGCATGAACCCGGTACGTCGCCCGCGGGAAGGTCAGCCGGCCCTGCGTGGTGGCCCAACCGACGTGGTCCACGTGCATGTGGGTGAGCACGACGTCGGTGACGTCGTCCGGCTCGACGCCCGCGCCGATCAGGTTGGCGGGCAGGTCACCGGTGGTGAACGCCTCGTGGATGAAGCCGTTCCCGGCGCCGAGGTCGACCAGGACGGTGCGGTCCCGCGCGCGGACGAGGAAGGCGCCGATGCCCATCAGGAGCCGCCCGTCGTCGTCGAGCGACTGGTGCGGGCAGTCCCAGGCCGAGCCCCTCGTGTTCCGCACGGCCATCTCCAGCGGGAGCCGGGCGACACCGTCCAGCACGGGCAGGACCTCGACGGATCCGATCCTCATAGCCGCACCACGACCTTTCCGACCGTTCCTCGTTCCACGGCGTCCTGTGCCTGCGCCACCCGCTCCAGCGGGTAGGTCGTGACGGGGAGGGCGGTGAGCGCGCCCGCCGCGAGAGCCTGCGAGGTCCACCGGACCGCGGCGTCGGTCTGCTCCGGGGTCAGCGTGTAGAGCAGCGCGAACACCAGGGTCGCGTTCGCGCTCATCAGCGGCCCGCCGGGCAGCGTGAGCGTCTCGTCCGCCGCGTAGGTCGCGATCGTGCCGCCGGGGGCGAGCACGCGGAGGTCGAGGTCGAGGTTCGCCATCGGGGCGACCTCGACCACCCGGTCCACCGGCCCCGCGAGCTCGAGGATCCGGTCCGCCGCGTCCCCGTCGGTGTAGCGCACCACATGGGCGGCGCCCGCCTTCTCGGCGAGAGCCTGCTTCTCCGCGGAGCTCACCGTGGCCGCCACCCGCGCGCCGGCCCGCGCGGCCAGCTGGATCGCGTAGTGCCCCACCGCCCCGGCTCCCCCGGCGACGAGGACGGTCCGCCCCTCCAGCGCCCCGGGCACCCCGCCGAGGCAGTGGGCTGCGGTCAGCGCGGGCACGCCGAGGCAGGCACCGAGGTCGTCGGAAGCACTGTCCGGCAACGGAACCACCCGCGCCGCGGGAACGACGGCGTACTCCGCCGCGGTCCCGTACCGGTTGCGGTAGGCCGCCAGGTACACCCACACCCGCTGCCCGACGGCGAGCCCGGCCACCGTAGGGCCGAGCGCGTCGACCACCCCGGCCCCGTCGTGGTGCGGGACCTGGAACCCGTCCGGGCGGCGGCTCGTCAGCCCGGCGCGGCCCTTCCAGTCCGTCGGGTTGACCCCGGACGTGACCATGCGCACCCGCACCTGTCCGGCGCCCGGTTCCGGGGCCGGCACGTCGACGACCTCGAGCACCTCGGCGGCCGGTCCGGGACGCCGGAAGACGGCGGCCCTCACCGGCTCGCCCGTACGTGGTCGACGTGGTGGCGGACGGCGCGCTCCGGGTCGAAGCGCGGGGACCAGCCCAGATCGCGTCGGATCCGGGTGTTGTCGAGGACCATGTAGGCGCTCTCCTTCGCGTCCATCGGGTTGAGCCCACCACCGATGTCGAGCACCGCGTCCGGGAGCACCGTCCGGATGACGTCGGCGAACCCGGCCACCGGAAGCGCCCGGCCGCTGGACACGTTGTAGACGTTGTGCGGCAATGACTCCGGGGCCTCGACGACCGTCGCGATCGCCTCTGCGGCGTCGACGACGTAGACGAGGTCGTCGCGCTCCTCGCCACCGTGCTCCAGCGCGAACGGCTCGCCCGCGGCGGGCAGCTCGACCATCGAGCTGTAGACCGAGACCAGCCCGATGCCGACGTGTCCGCCGTGCCGGTGGAGCTTGCCCGGCCCGTAGATCGTGGAGAACCGGAGGCTGACGCACTCGAGGTCGGTCGTGCGGCCGTACCAGCCCACGACGTCCTCGGCGGCGGTCTTCGTGATGTCGTACATCCCGCGCGGTCGGCGCTCACCGTCCTCGGTGATCGGGTCGTAGGCCGGGAAGCCGCGCGTGCCCGTCGTCGGGCCGTACACGGCCTTGGAGCTGGTGTGGACCAGCCTGCGCACGCCCGCGGCGGCCGCCGCCGCGCAGACCTGTGCGGTGCCCCCGACGTTCACCGCGATCGCCGTGTGCGGGTCCTGCTCCGCGGCCACGAACGCCGCCAGATGGACGACGACGTCGGCCCGGTCCAGCGCGGCGCCGAGCTGCCCGGGATCGCGGACGTCGCCGACGACCAGCTCGATGCGGTCCGCCACGTCCCGCACCAGCGTCAGGTCCTCGCGGTTCTCGAACACGACGACCTCGTGCCCGCGGGCCAGGAGAGCCCGGACCACCCAGGCCCCGTTCACCCCGAGACCGCCCGTCACCGTCACCCGCACGTGCTCACCCCTCCCCGGCCAGCCGCCGGAACGACGGCACCATCGGCGCGTAGGCCGACATCCCGCCGTCGACGACGAGCACGTGGCCGTTCACGAACGACGCCTCCGGGGAGGCGAGGAACAGCGCCGCCAGCGCGACGTCGTCCGGGCGGCCGAGGCGCGGGGCCGCCATGTGCTCGGCGAGCACCCGGGTCTGCTCCGCGGTGTACATGCCCTCCGTGCCGGGCGAGACGATCGGGCCCGGGGCCACGACGTTGCACCGGATCCCCTGCCTGCCGTACTCGACGGCGATCGACTTCGACAGGCCGATCACCCCTGCCTTCGCCGTCGCGTAGGCGGGTCGTGCGTCCAGCGCGAGCCACCCGACCAGGGAGGACGCGTTGGTGATGCTCCCACCGCCCCGTCGCAGCATGTGCGGCAGCGCGTGCTTCGCGGTGAGGACGCAGCCCATCAGATCCACGTTCAGCTGCCGGACCCACGCCGCGGCGTCGGCCTGGGCGACCGGCACGTCCTCGGGCACGACGCCCCGGTTCGAGGCGTAGTTCTGCAGGATGTCGAGCCCCCCGAACGTCTCGACGGCGAACGCGATCAGCGCCTCGACCTCGCCCTCGTCGGAGACGTCGGCGGCGTGGGGCTCCGCGGTCCCGCCCTCGTCGCGGATCCGCTCGGCCGTCGCCGCCGCGGCGGCCCGGTCGAGGTCCGCCACGACGACCCGGGCCCCCTCGCGGGCGAAGACCTCCGCCGTGGTCGCGCCGATTCCCGACCCCGCTCCGGTGACCACCGCGGACCTGCCGGTCAGCCGGCCCCGGCTCACGAGACCGAGCTCCGGCGGACCGACGCCGAGGCGAGCACGACGGCCAGCGTCACCGCGCCGGCCGCGGTCATGTACCAGGCGGGCGAGACCGTGTCTCCGGTCAGCTCGATCAGCAGGGTGGCGACGAACGGCGCGGTGCCCGCGAAGATCGCCGACCCGAAGCCGTACCCGATGCCGAAGCCCGACGCCCGCACCCTGGCCGGGAAGAGCTCGGCGAACAGCGACGGGATCGCGCCGCCGAACGCGGCCACCGGCACCCAGAGGATCAGCTGCCCGACCAGGGCCGGGCCGAAACCACCCAGCCCCATGACCAGCAGGCTCGGGTACGGCAGGAGCACCGTCAGCACGGCGGCGAACACGAGGACCGCCCGGCGCCCGTACCGGTCCGAGAGCTGTCCGAACAGGAGCACCAGCGCGACCCCGACGCTCGTCGCGAGCACCACCGTCGTCAGCGCCGGAACCGCGGGCAGACCGACGACGGTCCGGATGTAGGTGAGCACGAACGCCTGCACGGTGGAGGAGGCGACGCTGAACCCGATGCAGACGCCGAGCAGTGTCAGGAACGCCCGCCGGTGCTCCCGGAACAGCGTGCTCACCGGGCTCGTCGCCCGCGCGTTCCCGGCCCGGACCGCCTCGAACTCCGGGGACTCGGCGATGCGGTACCGCAGGTACAGCCCGACCGCCAGCAGCGGGAACCCGAGCAGGAACGGGACCCGCCAGCCCCAGTCGTTCAGCACGGCCGGGGGCATCCCGACGGTGAGGACCAGGACGACCAGGGCGCCGAGCACGCTGCCCGCGGTCGAGGAGAAGAACGCGAAGGACCCGTAGAGGCCGCGGCGGTGCCGCGGCGCGTGCTCGACCAGGAAGCTCGCCGACGTGCCGAACTCGCCGCCGATCGACAGGCCCTGCAGCAGCCGTGCGACGCAGAGCAGCAACGGCGCGAGGATCCCGGCCCGGTCGTAGGTCGGCATGACACCGATCAGCACGGTGGTGACGCCCATGATCAGGATGGAGACGGCGAGCGGGATCCGGCGACCGTGCCGGTCCGCGAGACGGCCGAACACGACGGCGCCCACCGGGCGCATGACGAACCCGACCGCGAACAGCGCCAAGGTGGACAGGATCGCCGCCAGCGGGTCACCGGACGGGAAGAACAGCTGGGAGATGACCGGGGTGAGCGAGGCGAAGATCGCGAAGTCGTAGAACTCGAGGGCGTTGCCGGTGCCTGCGGCGACGACCGACCGGCGCGAGAACCCGGTCGACGTCGGCGCGGCGGGCACCTGGCTCACCGCGTCCGGCGGGGATGGCTGGGACATCGTCGTCCTCCGATGGTCGGTGTCAGACCGTGACCGCGCCGGTCACGCGGTCGAGCCGGGGAACGACGTCCTCGGCGAACGTCCGCAGGCCGCGGACGGTCTCGTCGTGGGTCATGTGCCCGGCCTGCCCCATGAGCAGCAGGTTCCCGAAGCCGCCGACGTGGTCGTGGAAGCGCTCGAGCTGCCCGGCCACGGTGCCCGGGCTGCCCGCGAAGACGATCCCCTGGTCGATGAGCTCCTCGAGCGACATCGAGGCGAGGTCCTTCGGGCCGGGTACGCCCTTGCCGGGCAGGAGCGCCGGGTCGCCGATCGCGCTGCGTGCCCGCAGGCCGGCCGCCCTGGCCTGATAGGGGATGTAGCCGGGCGGGTAGAGGAACTCGGTGGCGACCTTGTTGGAGTGGATGTACCAGAGGAGCTTGCGGGCACCGTCGAGCCCCTCGGAGTCCGTCCGTCCGGTGTAGACGAGAGCGGCGTAGGCGAACCGGTCGTCCGGCGCGGTCGGCCTGCCGGTCGCGGCGAGGCGGTCCCGGTACTCGGAGAACACGCGGCGGGTGCCGTCGAGCCCGGTCAGGAACGTCCCGATGGTGAAGTCGTTGTCCGCGATCCGGGCCGCGCTGCCGGGGCTGACCGCCGTGACCCACACCGGAGGCGTGGGCTGCTGGTAGGGCCGCGGCCAGATGTTGACCTGGCGGTGATGGAAGAACTCGCCCTCCCAGCTGAACGGGCCGTCGTGGGTGGACCACGCCCGCGTGATCAGCTCGATGGCCTCCCACATGCGCTCGGTCATCCGGACGGGCTTCGTGTTCGTCGCGGCGATCTCGTAGGGCACGCCGCGCACGAAGCCGACCTCCAGGCGGCCGTGGCTGAGGACGTCGACGAGCGCCATCTCCTCGGCAATGCGGACCGGGTCCCTGCGGTTCGCGACCGGGTTGCCCAGCAGCAGGATGCGGGCCCTCGACGTGACCCGGGCCAGGACACCGGCGACGACGGGCGCGACCGAGTTCATGCAGGTCGCGGTCGAGTGGTGCTCGTTGACCATGACGTTCAGGCCGCACTCGTCGGCGACCTGCCACTCGCGGATGTAGCGGTCCCACAGCCGGGCGGCGCGCTCGGGGTCGATGACGCCGTTGGGCAGGGTGACGCGGATCGAGGAGTAGTCGGCGGGGTCGGGGAGATCCGGGTAGGCCGTCTCGCTGAAGTGCCAGTACTGCACGGTGGTCCCTCCTTCGCTGATCAGACGGCGGACTTGGCGACGAGCCGCGCGACGTCCTCGGGTCGCTCGACCTGCGGGCGGTGACCGGCGTCCTCGACGAGCTCGAAGCGGGCGCCGGGGATCAGCTCGGCCAGGCCGCGCCCGTGCGCCGGTGTGACGATGCCGTCCCGGCCGCCCCAGACGACCGTGGTCGGCCTGCTGATCCGCCACGTCCAGTCGGGCAGGCGCGGGTTGTGCAGGAATGGCTCCCACCCGTAGGTCACGAGCGCCTCCTCGTTGCGTGCCAGCTCGAGCACCGCCTCGACGGGCGCCGCGCCGAGGTCAC
Source organism: Pseudonocardia endophytica (assembly GCF_004339565.1). Lineage (GTDB taxonomy): Bacteria > Actinomycetota > Actinomycetes > Mycobacteriales > Pseudonocardiaceae > Pseudonocardia > Pseudonocardia endophytica. Next base: position 2,505,771 of record NZ_SMFZ01000002.1, on the reverse strand, counting down.
CGAGGGCGTGGCGCTGGTCGGCGTAGAGGAGCCGGTCCAGCTCGGTGTGCGGCGTCGCGAACAGGTCGACGACGTCGCGGTCGCGCGGGCCGCCGAGCTTGATACCCAGCGGGTCGACCAGCACGAGCCGGCCGATGCGTGCGCAGCTGCGCACCGCCATCTCCAGCGCGACCCACCCGCCGAACTGCAGCCCCACGACCGTGACGTCGGTCAGCGCGGACCGGTCGAGCCACTCCAGGTACAGGTAGGCGAGGTCGTCGACCGAGGTGCACCAGTCCGGTCGCGGCGACCGCCCGAACCCGGGGTGTGTCGGGGCGACGACGGTGAACTCCTCGGCCAGCGCGTCCAGGAACGCCGTGTCCTCGACGGCGCGCTCGGCGCCGGGCAGCACCAGGGCCACCCGCTCGCCGGCACCGCCGCGGTGGGTGTCGAGGTGGACACCGTGTCGTCCGAACTCGACGCCGCTGCCGGCGTCGACCAGGTCGAGGGTCTGCACAATGCCTCCAACCCCGGGCCGGCGGCCCGGTGCGTCTCCGATCCGGGGTCGGGTCCGCCTCTGCGGTCCCGTCGCGTCCGGTAGGCAGAAGTCTGGTCGGCGACGACGGCCGTGACTGTGACCTGGGTTCGGTCAGTTCCTGGTCGGGGTGGCAGAGCCGGTCGCGCTGCGGCCGCCGTCGACGACGTACTGGGCGCCCGTGGTGTTGGAGGCCAGGTCCGAGCAGAGGAACAGGATCACGTTGGCGACCTCCTCCGGCGTGCTGTAGCGGCCGGTGGGCTGCGCGGCCCGGTTGCGTGCCGTCAGCCCGTCGGGGTCGTCCGGCGCGATCTGCTCCTCGAGGCGGCGCATGGCGCCGGTGTCGACCGGGCCGGGGCAGACGGCGTTGACCCGGATACCCTGTCGCGCAACCTCGCCCGCCGCGGTCTTGGTCAGCCCGATGACGGCGTGTTTCGACGCGACGTACGCGGACGCCCCGGGGGTGGCGACCAGGCCGGCCACCGACGCGGTGTTCACCACCGCGCCGCCGCCCCGGGCGATCATCCGGGGCAGGACGTGGCGCAGCCCGAGGAACGCGCCGGTGACGTTGACGGCGAGCACGGCCGCGAAGTCGGCCTCGTCGTACTCGGCGACCGGCGCCACGGTGCCGCCGATCCCGGCGTTGTTGACGAAACAGTCGATCCGGCCGAACTCGTCGACCGTCCTGCGCACGTAGCCCTGCACGTCGGCCGAGCTGGTGACGTCGGCGCGCAGTGCGAGCGCCGTCGCGTCCGCTTTCCGGACGAGCTCGGCGGTCTCCTCGGCCGCCGACACCTCCCGGTCGACGACGGCCACGGCGGCCCCGTGGTGGGCGAACGCCACGCAGGCCGCCCGCCCGATTCCGCTGCCGCCGCCGGTGACCAGCGCGACCTGACCGGTGAAGTCCATGGGTGCTCCTTCAGTAGTGGACCGAACCGCGGTTCCCGGCCGCGACGGTCACGGCGTCGCCGGTCACCCCGGCCGCCCGCGGGGAGCAGAGGAACGCGACGACGGCCGCGACCTCCTCGGCCGTGACGAGCCGGTGCAGGCTCGTGCCGGCGGCGAGGCGGGCCAGCACGTCGTCCTCGGTCTCCCCGGTGGCCGCCGCGCGGGCGGTGACGAGTGCGCGCACGCGGTCGGTCCCGACCAGGCCGGGGTGCACGACGGTGACCCCGACGCCCGCAGGGCCGAGCTCGTCGGCCAGGTTCGCGGTCAGGGCGGCGACGGCGACGTTGCGGACCGTGCCGGCGATCGAGCCGGTGCGACGGGTGTTGAGCCCGGACACGTTGACGATCCGCCCGCGGCCCTGCGCGGTCATGTGGGGTGCCACCGCCCGCGCGCAGCGCAGGTAGCCCATCAGCTTGGTGTCGAGCTCGCGGTGGATCTCGCGGTCGGTCAGGTCGGCCAGCGCCGGCGGCGTGGCGGGAGACGGTTCGGCCGCCGCGTTGACGAGGACGTCGACACCGCCCCACGCCGCGACGACCTCGCCGACCATGGCCCGGACCGAGGCGTCGTCGGTGGTGTCGGTGGGGACGGTGAGCACGCGGTCGCTTCCGAGGTGGTCGGCCGCGGTGCGAAGGCGGTCGGGATCGCGTGCCGCGAGGAGGACCCGCGCTCCCTCTCCGAGGAGCTCGCGCGCCACGGCCAAGCCGAGACCGCCCGAGCCGCCGGTCACGACGGCGCGGGCGCCGGTCAGCTGCAGGTCCACGACCTACCCGCCGGCCCGTAGCGTCGCGGCCGTCGCCAGGACGGCGTGGCGGGGCGCGGTGCGCAGCCCGGCCAGGATCGGCTCGACGGCGGCCTGCAGGTCGTCGGTGCACCGGTCGACCAGCCCGTGGCGGGCGGCCGCGTCCCCGTCCCACGTCTCGCCGCCGTAGAGCAGCAGGGCGGCCGAGCCGGGCCGCACGACCTGCAGGAGCCGCTGGACGTGGACCGGCTCGTAGACGATCCCGTGGCGCAGCGACGGGATGGCGAACCGCGAGCGTGGCGTGCAGATCCGCAGGTCGCAGGCCAGGGCGAGGCTGGCGCCGGCCCCGAGGCACGGGCCGTCGACCACGGCGAGCGTGGGCGGGGCGAGATCGCGCAGCCGCAGCACCGTGGACTCGGCGAGCTCCTGGATCCCGCCGACGTGCTCGGGGTCCGGGATTCGGAGCTCGTCGAGGTCGGCGCCTGCCGAGAAGCTCCCGCCGGCTCCGCCCAGCACGACCGCGACGACGTCCCGGTCCTCGAGCGCGTCGAGATGGCGCCGCAGCGTCGTCCACATCCGGCCGGTCACGGCGTTGCGCTTGGCGGGCCGGTCGAGCGTGATGCGGGCGACCCGGTCGGTGACGTCGAGCGTGACGGTCATTCCCGCCCCACCACGTGGTCGCGGACCAGCGTCCTGGCGACCTCCCCCTCGATCCCGATCTCGGCGAGCAGCGCGAGCGTGTCCTCACCGACCGCAGGGGCCCTCCGGTGGGCACGGGGGGCGCCGTCGGCGACGAGCGGGGTGTTCACGATCCGCCGCTGCCCGAACCGTTCCGCGTCGCCGGGTCCCTCGCCCGGGAACATCCGGCGCGCGGCGTACTGCGGGTCGGCGAGCATCCCCGGGACGTCGTTGACCGGTCCACAGGGGACTCCCGCTTCCCGGAGCCGCTCGATCCAGTGGTCCCGCGGTGCCGTGCCGAACCGCTGCTGCAGCAGGTCGGCGAGCTCCGCGCGACGGGTGAAGCGGGCGTACTCGCCGTCGAAGCGCGGGTCGGCGGACAGATCGACCGCCAGCACGGCGCACAGGTCCTTCCACGACCGCTCGGTCGCGCCGATCACCAGGGTCTCGCCGTCGGAGCACGTGAAGGCCTCGTACGGCGCGGTGAGACGGTGCGCGGTCCCCAGCGGACCGGGCGCGGTACCGGTGCCGACGAAGTCGGCGACCTCCCAGACCGACCAGCCAGCGATGGTGTCCGCGAGCGAGACGTCGATGTAGGCACCGCCGTGTCCCGCCCTGGCCCGCAGCAGCGCCGCGAGCACCCCGATCGCCCCCCACATCCCGGTGCCGAGGTCCCCGATGGGATAGCCCGCCTTCGCGAGGTCGCCACCCGTGCTGCCGGTGACGCTCAGCAGCCCCCCGTAGGCCTGCGCGACGAGGTCGATGCCCTTCGCGTCGCGCATCGGCCCGAACTGCCCGAACCCGGAGATCGAGCAGTACACGAGGTCGGGGCAGTCGCCCTTGAGGTCGTCGTAGGACAGGCCCCGGCGCGCCATGGCACCGACCCGGAAGTTCTCCACCAGCACGTCCGAGCGTGCGGCCAGCGCCTTCACGACGTCCCGCCCGCGTTCGGACCGGATGTCGACGGCCAGGCTGCGCTTGTTGCGGTGGATCATGTCGAACGGCAGCGGGGTCTGCTCGTCGCCCACGAGCCTGCGGCGCAGTGCGTCCCCCTCGACCGGCTCGACCTTGATCACCTCCGCGCCGAGGTCGGACAGGATCGTCGTGCAGTACGGACCGGCCAGGGCGCCGGTGACGTCCAGGACCCGGACACCCGCGAGGAAGTGCACCTACCGATCTCCTTCCGGGCCGAGCATCGTGCGCAGCACGACGCCCTCCTCCGCTGTCTGGCGCTCGCTCACCGCGGCGCCCCGGACCAGGACCGAGCCGTGGTAGGTGCCCGGGAACAGGTGCAGCTCGACGGGGACGCCGGCGCCCAGCAGCGACTGCGCGAACGCGACCGCCTCGTCGCGCAGCGGGTCGAGCTCCGCCGCCGCGACGTACGTGCGCGGGAGTCCCCGGAGGTCGAGGGCCCGTGCCGGTGCGGCGTACGCCGGCACCTCGGCACTGCCCGGCGCGAGGGCCCCGAGGTAGGCCGACCAGCAGATCTGCAGGTCACGTCGCGTCAGGGCCGGGGTGTCGGTGAACCGCAGGCTGCTGGCGGTCGCGAGCCGGTCGTCCAGCATCGGCGAGACGAGGACCAGGCCGCGGACCGGTGGTGTGCCCCGGTCGCGGGCCATCAGCGCCGCCGCGGCGGCGAGCCCGCCGCCCGCGCTGACACCGTGCAGGACGACCCGCGCGGGATCGATGTCCAGGTCGGGCAGACCGGTCAGTCCGGTGTAGACGTCGTCGACCGGGGCCGGGAACGGCCACTCGGGTGCCAGCCGGTACCCGACCGACACGACGGCGGCGCCGGTCTCCCGCGCGATCTCGACGGTGCGGAGGTGGTCCGAACCCAGGCCGCCGAGCACGAAGCCGCCACCGTGCACGTGGTAGACGGCCCCGTCGCCGGTGGCGCGGTCCGGCCGGTACATCCGCAGCCGGACGTCGTGCCCGTCGGCGGCGCGGACGGTGTGGTCGGAGACGGTGACGTCGTCGGGAGGCGCGGGCGGAGAGGGACTCGCCGTGATCCGCCGGGCCCGCGCCACGTCGGTCCGGTCGATCCGGGGCAGGGCAGCCGCGGCCGCGCGCAGCTCGGCGTCCAGTGCGTAGGTGCTCACGACGGGTCCGAGTCCCGGGTCCAGCCGCCCAGCGGGCTCGACGCCAGCGAGCGCAGCCGGGCCGGGTCCTCGATCCAGATCTGCCGTCGCGAGCGGCGGATCGCGCCGGTGTCGGTCAGCTTCTTCAACGCCCGCGCGACGACCTCCCGTACCGAGCCGATCGCGTTGGCCAGCTCCGTCTGGTCGGTCTGCACGAGCAGGCCACGGGCGGTCGGCGTCGCCATCTCGAGCAGGTGCCTGCTCACCCGCTGCTGCACGGATCCGAACAGGTTGTCCTCGTAGTAGGCGACCGTCTCGTAGGTGGACTCGGCCAGGTAGACGGCCACCCGGTAGCTCAGCTCGGGATGCCGGAGCATGAGACGCCGGAACGTGTCGGGGTTCAGGACCGACACCTCGCAGGCGGTGACCGCATGCAGCGAGGCGGGCGCCCCGTGCGTCAGCATCGCGGGGACGGCGGTGATCTGCCCGACGGTCATGTAGCGCGTGGTGACCTCGCGGCCGTCCCACGACGTGATCGCTGCCCGTACCCGTCCACTGTGGATGAGGGCGACACGGTAGTCGTCGTTCGCCCGGCAGATGACCGCCCCGGCCGGGTAGGTCGCGACCCGGCTGTCCCCGAGCAGCGTGTCCCGGATCTGCGGGTCCTGGTCGGACAGGAAGCTCCTCGACCACGCCTGCAGTGCACGGGGGTTCATCTCGCACCTCGCCTCGTCGCCGGGGTTCCCCTGCACGAGGACGCCGTTACCGGACAACAGACTCGGGCCGATCCATGTCGAACTGCAAGGTCGCCCGGGACCGGGGGTCCCGTCGGGGCCACGACCCCGACCGCACACGGGCCAGGAACCAGCGCAGCAGGGCGGTGAAGCGGTGCGGGTCCTCCAGGTTCGGCACGTGCCCGCCGTTCGGCAGCACGGCCAGTCCGCAGGCGGGGACGGTCCGCTTGAGCAGCAGGCCGGTCGACAGGCAGGCCTCGTCCTCGTCCCCGGCGACGGCGAGCAGGGGCGCCGCGAGCCCGGCGAGGTCGTCGACCAGGTCGTGCAGGGCGGGCCTGCGGCCCTGGACCTCGACGATCGTGTGCGCCAGTCCCTCGACGGAGAACCCGGCGAACTGCGCGACCATCGCGTCCCACGCCGCCCGGTCGGCCGCCTTGAGCTGGATCCGGCTGGGCCCGTCCGCCATCCGCCGGCCCACGTGCCCGGCCCCGCGCGAGCGCAGCGCGGCGGCGACCGCGCCGGTCTCCGCGAGGTACGCCGCACGCGTCGTCGGGTCGGAGCCCGACCCGACGCTCGCGGCCAGGATCGAACGGACCCGGTCGGGATGGCGCAGGCCCAGCTGCAGGGCCGTGTACCCGCCCATCGACAGACCGACGACGTGGGCGGACCCGACGCCGAGCGCGTCGAGCACCGCGACGGCGTCGTCCACGGCGCGCCGCCACGAGTACGCCGCGGGATCGGACGGGACGTCGGACGGCAGGTAACCACGCGCGGCGAACGTGATGCACCGGTGGTCGGCGGCGAGGTCCGCGACCTGCGCGGCCCAGCTGCGCTGGTCCCCCGCGTACTCGTGCAGGAGCAGGATCGGAGTGCCGCTCCCGGTCTCGGTCACCGCCAGCCGTACGTCGTCCGACGTCGGGACCGTCCATCGCCGCCCTGTCGCGTCCACGTCGTCGCCTCCTTCCGCGTCCGCGGCCATGGTCGCCGTGCCGCGTGGCCGGGTCTGTGACCCAGGTCCGCTCACAGCGCCGCGGCCGCCGGGATGATCCGCTCCCCGAACAGATCCAGTGGGGCGATCGCGGCCGCCCCCGGGACCCGGCCGTGGGCGTGGGTGAACCCCATCCGGGCCAGCCGGTCCAGCTCGTCGACGATCGCCCCCACGTGCTCGCCGCGCGGGCCGGGATCCAGGGGGAGCACGACGGTCTTCTCGATGTCGTCGTAGTCGCGTCCGACGGCCGCGCAGTGCTCGCGCAGGACGTCCAGCTTCCGTTCGAGCTCCGGTGAGGCGAACAGGTTGCACGCGTCCGCGTACCGGGCGACGAGACGCAGCGTGCGCCGCTCACCCCCACCCGCCACCAGGATCGGTGGACGGCGCAGCGGCTGCGGCGCGTTGAGCGTCCGCTCCAGCGTGTAGTGCCTGCCCGCGTACGGCTTGTCCTCGTCGGACCACATCTGCAGGCAGATCTGGAGCGTCTCCTCCAGCCGGTCGAAGCGCTCCGCCGTGGGCGGGAACGGCAGCCCGAGCCCGCGGGCCTCGTCCGCGTACCAGCCCGCGCCGACGCCCAGCCACGCCCGGCCGCCGCTGAGGACGTCCAGCGTGGTCACGCACTTGGTCAGCAGCGCCGGTTCGCGGAACGTCACCGCGCTCACCCAGGTCAGCAGCTCGACCCGCGACGTACAGGCCGCAAGGAAGCCCAGCGTCGTGTAGGCCTCGAGCATCTCGCTCTCGGCCGACCCGTTCGCCGGGATCTGCCACAGGTGGTCCGCGACCGCCAGTCGCGCGAAACCCGCGTCCTCCGCGACGGTCGCGACCCGCCGCAGCGTCGTCGCGAGCGCAGGCGGACCGCCGGGGACGGTGAAGTCCGAGAGCTGCAGGCCGATCTTCATGGGCGACACCGCCTCCGCGTCCGGCGACTGACCGGACGGATCCTGCCTGCTTGACACCCGGGGGGATGTGACTTGGGTCGGCCGACCCGTGGCGCCATTGGCACCGTGGTGGCGAACGACACGACCGGCCCGTCATCCCGACGGCACCGCGTACCGCACCGCCCTCGCTGCCCTCGGCGGACGGATCGAGGACCTGGAGGCCGCACACTCGTCGAGCTCGCCTACGAGTGGCTACTCCCCGACCAGTCGTTCCACGACCACTTCGCGCTGGTCCGCGAGATCCGGACGGCACCGGACCGCTTCCCCGGCGCGCCTCGACGACACTGCACAGTCCACTAGGGACGACGCCGGGTAGGCTCAGGTCCGCGGCCTCGAGCAGCGCGGCGAAGCACCCGGCCGTCGGGCTTCACGATGTCGTGAACGACGCGCGCCGCACTGTTACTGTCGCCCGGTGATCGGTCTCCGGTGCGTCAGTGTCATCGCGCAGGCGTCCGACCTCCGTTCCCGTCGGCACGTCGATCTGCGACGTCAGGCCAGCGCCATCTGTTCCGCGGTCGCCCCCCGCTGAAGCCGTCCGCGTCCGAGGGTCCGCCCCGGGCGCCCTCGACGCTTCGGTGCCCCGTCCGCCGAGCAGATCCGGACAGCCATGACCCTCGCGCGAGCCGACGTCCCCACCACCCGTCCCGAACCGCCCGGTGACCGACGCACGAGCACGGCGTCGGTGGTCCTGCGCGCAGTTCTCGACCACGGCCCGTTGCCCCGCAGCACGATCGCCCGTCTCACGGGGTTGAGCGGCGCCGCGGTGAGCAGGCAGTGCGCCGAGCTGAGCGAGCTCGGCCTGCTGCGCGAACGCCCGGTGCGGCCTGCGCGTGCCGTCGTCGGTCGGCCGCACGTTCCGGTGGACGTCGACGTCCGGCGCCACGTGGTCGTCGGCGTCCACATCGCCTTGCTGCACTGGACGTTCGTCCTGACCGACCTCCGCGGCCGCGTGCTGGCCGAGCGGCGGACGCCGCACCGGGACCCGTCCCCGTTGGCCGTGCTGGCCGACATCGGATCACGTACGCCCACCCTGCTCGACGAGCACGCCGAGGGCCGCGCACCGCTCGGCGTCGGCGTCGCCACCGGTGGCTGGGTGGACCCCGAGAGCGGCGTCGTGGTCCGGCACGCACAGCTGGGCTGGACCGACGTCGAGGTCGGCCGGGTGCTGGAGGACACCCTCGGGATCCCGGTGCGGGTGGAGAGCCATTCGCGTGCGCTCGCCAAGGCCGAGCAGCTGATCGGCGACCACCGGACGCGCGCCCGCAGCAGCCAGGTACACCTGTTCGTGGGCAACGTCGTGGACGCGGCCATCGCGACCGGGGACACGGTGCTGCACGGCCCCCGCTCGGCCGCCGGCGACGTCAGCCACCTGCACACCGGCGCGGGAACGATCCTGCCGGCGGCCAGCTGCCCGTGCGGGCGAAGCGGCTGCGTACAGGCGACGGTCGCCGACCGACAGCTGACCGCACACGTCCGCAGGCGGAACCTGCTGCCGGACGCGACGTTCGCCGATGTCCTGACGTCGCTGGAGGCGAACGAGCCGTGGGCCGTCGACCTGTTCCGCGACCGGATCGGGCTCGTGGCCCGGGTCGTCGCGCTGTTGATCGACGTGATCAACCCGGAGATCCTCGTGGTGAGCGAGGCGGGCCTGGCCCGTCGCCCCGAGCTGCTCGACGTGCTGCACGCGGAGGTCGGGCGGCTCTCGCACGCACGCCCGGATCCGGCGGACGCCGTGGTCGCCAGCTCGTTCGGGCCGGGCGCGCTCGGCGTCGCCGCGAGCGCGGTCGTGCTCGACGAGACCTACAGCCGTCCTCTGTGGATTCAGCCGGTATCGGTGCCGCGACCAGCACGGACTTAATTACCGGCGTCGCAAAATTGACTTCGTTCCAGCGGCCCGCCCACGATGGATCCATGACCGCCGCGCACCTGACCAGGGCCGCTCGCCCGGGGTGCGCGTGTCGCTGTATCCGCGGGTGACCGCGCGCCGTCCTCAGCGCTGAGCAGCCCTGCGCCCCGGTCCCCCGCACTTCACCGAGCCCGTCCCGCCCGCACCCGTGTCCGGGTGCGAGCGGGTGATCACCCCTGCTCGAACCCGCCGAGAGGACCCACCATGACCGTCGCACCCGAACGCACCGGCGTGGACGTCGCGCCCGTCGCCGGCCACATCGGAGCCGAGATCACCGGCGTCGACCTGACCCGCCCGCTCACCGACGAGGCCGGCGCCCGCATCACCGAGGCCCTGCACCGCCACAAGGTGATCTTCTTCCGTGACCAGGAGCTCGACCACGCCGCGCAGATCGCGTTCGGACGGCACTTCGGCGAGCTCACCTACGCCCACCCGCACGACGACGCACCACCGGAGGGCCACCCGGAGATCTTCACGATCGACCCGGAGCGCTACGCCCGCCGCTACGGCAACGACCCGGCCGCGACGAACCGCCGCAAGTACAGCTACGTCGCCGGCTGGCACACCGACGTCACGGCCGCGGTGAACCCACCCGCGGTGTCGGTCCTGCGGGCCGAGGTCGTGCCCGAGATCGGCGGCGACACCACCTGGACGAACCTCGTCGCCGCCTACCAGGGCCTGTCCGCGCCGGTACGGGCGTTCGTCGACGGACTGCGCGCCGAGCACCGCTACGGCGGCGATCGGAAGCCCACCGGGGACAACGGCTACGCCAAGCGCGTCAACGACAACCTCCTCGTCGCCCACCACCCCGTGGTGCGGGTGCACCCGGTCACCGGCGAGCGGGCGCTGTTCGTGAACCCGGGCTTCACCAGCCACGTCCTCGACGTCGAGCCGCGGGAGAGCCGGGCGATCCTGGACCTTCTCTACGCCGAGATCACCCGCCCCGAGTACACGGTCCGCTTCCGGTGGCGGCCCGGCAGTCTGGCCGTCTGGGACAACCGGGCGACCGCGCACCTCGCGCCGGCCGACCTGGACCATCTCGACGTCCGCAGGACGCTGCACCGCGTCACCGTGATCGGTGACCGTCCGGTCGGACCGGACGGTCGGGAGTCCGAGCTCGTGTCGGGGCGTCCGTTCACCGCCGACCACGCCGTCGTCGTCGACTGACGGCTCAGCTGCCTCCCGGAGACGACACCGTGACCGTTCGACGTTCCCGATCCACCCTGGCCGGGGCCGCGGTGCTCGCCGGGGCGCTGCTGTTGTCCGCGTGCGGCGGGGGCGGCGGCGCCGAGCTGGCCGCCGATGCCCCGCTGCCGACGCAGGTGCCGCCCGGCACCGAACTCGTCATCGCCGACCAGGCCGAGGCGCAGCAGGTCGCGCTGAAGGCCTCCGGCGAGCTCGGCCGGCTGCCGTTCACACCCAGGTTCGCCAACTTCACCGGCGGCCCGGCGATCCTCGAGGCGTTCCGGGCCGGCGCGGCGGACATCGCCAGCGTCGGTGACACGCCGCCGATCCAGGCCCTCGTCGCCGGCGACGACGTGCCGATCGTCCTGGCCAAGCAGAACGACCCGTCGAGCACCCAGCTGGCGGTCGCCCCTGGCAGGCCGATCCGCAAGCTCGCCGACCTGCGCGGGGCGAAGATCGCCTACGCCGAGGGCACCGCCCAGCAGGTGATCGTGCTGCGGGCGTTGGCGAAGGCCGGGCTGACGACCGCCGACGTCCAGCTCGTGCGGCTGCAGCTCGGCGACTTCAACGACGCCGTCCGGACCGGCCAGGTCGACGTCGCTGTCCTCAACGAGCCCCGTCTGACCCGCTTCCTCACCGAGGCCGGCCCGCGGGGCGGCGGTGTGATCGACCCCGCCGAGACGGCGGACACGTCGTCCGGGCTGAACTACCTCTACGCGCGGCGCGCCGCGCTGCAGGACCCGGCGAAGGCCGCCGCCATCCGGGCCTACGTCCAGCACTACATCGCCGCCCAGCAGTGGGTGAACACGCACAACGCCGAGTGGGTGCAGCAGTACTACGTGGACAACCAGGGCATCCCGGCAGCGGACGGGAAGCGGATCATCGACTCGCTGGGACCCAGCTCGTTCCCACGGCTCGACACCGCGCTCGTGGCCCGCCAGCAGAACACGATCGACGTCATGGCCCGGGCCGGGGAACTGCCGAGACCGGCGACCGCCGCCGACGGCTTCGACCTGCGCTTCGACCAGGTCGTCGCCGAGGCGGGCACGAGGACGGGGGCACCACGATGACCGAGCTCTCCCTGTCCCGGCCCGCCGGCCGTCGCGCTCAGCCGGCCGACGGCGACCGGCTCCTGCCCCGCCCGGTGCGGCGCGGCCGGCTCGGGCCCGGACGGGCCGTCCCCGGCGGCCTCGCACTCGGCCCGCTGCTACTGCTCGCCGCCTGGGCGATCGCGTCCGGGACCGGTCTCCTCGGCTCGAGCACGCTCTCTCCACCGTGGACGGTGGTGACGACGGCCGTCGAGCTCACCGTCGACGGCCGGCTGCCCAGCAACCTGCTCACCTCGGTCGTGCGCGCGGCGATCGCGCTGGTGATCGGTGTGGCAGCGGGCGTCGTGCTCGCGCTGGCGTCCGGGCTGAGCCGGGTCGGCGAAGCCGTCATCGACGGCCCGGTGCAGATCAAGCGGGCGATCCCGACGCTGGCGCTGATCCCGCTGGCGATCATCTGGTTCGGGATCGGCGAGGAGATGAAGATCATCGTGATCGCGGCGAGCGTGTTCGTCCCGGTCTACATCAACACCCACGCCGCGCTGCGCGGCGTCGACGCGCGCTACGTCGAGCTGGCGGAGACCGTGCGGCTGAGCCGGTCGGTGTTCATCCGCAGGGTGGCGCTCCCGGGAGCCCTACCGGGCTTCTTCACCGGTCTGCGGCTGGCCGTGACGATCTCCTGGCTGGCACTCGTCGTCGTCGAGCAGGTGAACGCGACGAGCGGGATCGGCTACCTGATGACGCAGGCCCGCAACTACGCCCAGACCGACATCATCGTCGTCGGACTCGTGGTCTACGCATTGTTCGGCCTGGTCAGCGACACGGTGGTGCGCCGGATCGAGAGGAGGGCGCTGTCGTGGCGACGGACGCTGGGGAGCTGACCACCACGGCGGTGCGTGCACGCGGCCTGACCCGAGGGTTCGACGGGCACGCCGTGCTCGACGACGTGGACCTCGACATCGCGCCCGGCGAGTTCGTCGTGCTCCTGGGGCGCAGCGGCTCGGGCAAGAGCACGCTGCTGCGCGCACTGGCCGAGCTCGACGACGGTGTGGACGGCTCCGGGGATCTGTGGGTGCCCGATTCCCGGGCGGTGATCTTCCAGGATTCCCGGTTGTTGCCGTGGGCGCGAGCACTCGACAACGTCGTGATCGGCCTCGATCCGGGGCCGGCGTCGCTGGAGCGCGGCCGGACCGCGCTCTCCGAGGTCGAACTCGGCGGCCGCGAGAGGGCCTGGCCGAACGAGCTGTCCGGCGGCGAGGCGCAACGTGTCGCGCTCGCGCGGGCACTGGTCCGGGAACCCGCGCTGCTGCTGGCCGACGAGCCGTTCGGCGCCCTCGACGCGCTCACCCGGATCCGGATGCACGTGCTGCTGCGCGAGCTCTACGACCGGCACCGACCCGCCGTCCTGCTCGTCACCCACGACGTCGACGAAGCCGTAGCGCTCGCCGACCGCGTGCTCGTGCTCGAGGCCGGGCGGGTCGTGACCGACCGCCGGATCGACGTCGACCGGCCGCGCGACGACCGCGACCCGGACGTGCTCGCCCATCGCGACATCCTCCTCGAAGCCCTGGGGGTGGCCCGATGAACCGGCAGCTGAGTCTCAACGCGTTCGTCTACCCGGCCGGGCACCACGAAGCGGCCTGGCGGCACCCGACGAGTGCACCGCACCGGATCTACGACGTCGACTACTACCGGGAGATCGCCCGCACCGCGGAGGCCGCGACGCTCGACGCCGTCTTCTTCGCCGACGGCCCCGCGCTGCAGGGCGACGTCACCTACAACGCCGTCGGCCGCCTCGAGCCGATCACCGTGCTGACCGCGATGGCGACGGCGACCGAGCGGCTCGGGCTGATCGCCACCGCGTCGACGACCTACTACGAGCCCTACAACCTGGCCCGCCTGTTCGGGTCACTCGACCACCTCTCCCGTGGGCGTGCCGGCTGGAACATCGTCACGACCGGCAACGACGCGGCGGCGGCGAACTTCGGCCTCGACGCCCACCCCGACCACGCCACCCGCTACGAGCGCGCGCAGGAGTTCGTCGACGCCGTGGTCGGGCTGTGGAACAGCTGGGAGGACGACGCGATCCTGCTGGACACGGCCGCTGGTCTGTACGCCGACCCGTCGAAGATCCACGAGATCGACCACCGCGGCGTCCACCTGCGGGTCCGCGGACCGCTGAACCAGCCACGCCCGCCACAGGGGCATCCCGTGCTGGTGCAGGCCGGCGCGTCCAACGACGGTCGCGCGTTCGCCGGCCGCAACGCCGAGGCGATCTTCACCGCGCACCAGCGGCTGGCCGACGCGCAGGCCTTCCACGACGACGTGCGGTCGCGGGCGCGCTCGTTCGGCCGCAACCCCGACGACGTCAAGGTGCTCCCCGGGATCAGCCCGTTCATCGCCGGCACCGAGGAGGCGGCGAAGGCTCTGGAGCGCGAGTTCGACGAGCTGACCGTCCCGGCGTACGGCCTGCGCCAGCTCGAGAAGATCACCGACCGCACGCTGGCCCACCTGGACCTCGACGCCCCGGTGCCGCCCGGACTGTTCGGGGACTCAGGCGACGTCACCGACAACCAGCGCAGCAGGCTGCAGGTCGTCGCCGGCATCGTCGAACGCGAGCACCCGACCCTGCGACGGCTGCTGCACCGGCTGGCCGGCGCCCGCGGCCACCGTGTCGTGGCCGGCACACCCGAGCAGATCGCCGACACCATGCAGGAGTGGTTCACCCGGGGCGCAGCCGACGGCTTCAACGTGATGCCGCCGTCCTACCCCGGCGGCCTCGAGGTGTTCGTCGAAACCGTGGTGCCCATCCTGCGCGAGCGCGGACTCTTCCGACGGGAGTACACCGGTCGCACGCTGCGCGAGCACCTGGGACTAGGACACCCGGCGAACCCCTGGTCCCGGAGCCGGACCAGGCCCGTCGGCGCATGACCCGGCCTGGACCGACGTACGGACCGAAGCCGGCGTTCTCACCGTCCGCCGTCACCGCCACGCAGCGGGTGCGCGCCGTCACCGTCGACATCGAGTGCGACGATCAGACCGCCGGTCATGCCGTCCTTCCCGACCGGGGCGGCAGATCCAGCCCGAGGTTGTCCCGCAGGGTGGTCCCGGTGTAGTCGTCGGCGACGATCCCGCGCTTGCGCAGCTCGTGCAGCAGGCCGTTCACGACGAAGTCGTGCTGGACCGGGTTCGCGAGGCCCTGCAGGGAGATCACGTCGAGCACGCCGGCCCGGAACCGTTCCTCGACCGCGTCGGCCAGCTGCTCCGGGGTGCCCGCGACCGCCCAGTGCCCGGTGTCCTGGGCGGCGACCACGAGTTCGCGCAGCGTGTAGCCCTGCCGGACGTAGCCGGAGAAGATGCCGACCCGGCCCCGGCGGCGGTTCACCGACGCGACGTCGGGCAGCAGGCTCTCCGGTAGCGGCGCGTCGAGCGGGAGCTCGGACAGGTCGAGGCCGCCGCCGAGCATGTCGGCCACCTGGACCCGGCCGCGGTCGAAGTCGAGCGCCTCGCGCCGCTCGGCGACGATGCGCTGCGCCTCCTGTTCGGTCGCGCCGTAGGTGGCGTGGAACGAGCTGAAGATCAGTGGTAGTCCGCCCGGCCGTCCGTGCCGCTCGGCCTGGTTCCGGATGTTCCGGGTGAACTCCCGCGCGATGTCCAGTGTGGGCAGCGAGGTGAACACGATCTCGGCGTAGCGGGCGCCCAGCGCGGTCCCCGCCTCGGACTGGCCGGCCTGGATCTGCACCGGCCGGCCCTGGGGCAGCGGCGGGATGTTCAGCGGTCCGGCCACGGAGAAGAAGCGTCCCGAGTGGTCGATCGGGTGCACGCGGTCGCGGTCGAGCACCGCGCGGCCGTCCGGTCCCGCGGTCAGCGCGCCGGGCCGCCAGCTGTCCCACAGCGCGTTGACGACATCGAGGGTCTCCGCCGCACGGGCGTAGCGGTCCTCCGGGCTGGGCAGGGCGCCCGGACCGAAGTTCTCCTCTCCGATCGAGGAGGTGACCAGGTTCCAGGCGGCGCGGCCGTTGCTGACGTGGTCCAGCGTGCCGAACAGCCTGGCCAGGTTGTACGGGTGGTGGAACGTCGTCGAGACCGTGGCGATCAGCCCGATCCGGGACGTCACCTGGCTCAACGCCGAGACGAACACGAGCGGCTCCTGCGAGCCGATCGCGCCCTGCGCATCGAAGCTCAGCAGGTCCGCGGTGAACAGCGCGTCGATCCGCGCGGCCTCGGCGAGCCCGGCCACCCGGACGGCCTGGTCCAATGTAGACCGATTCGGGTCGACGGCGAGGTCGTAGGTCTCCGAGGTGCCGCCAGCTCCGGTCACGGTCTTCAGCGTCCTGCGCGGCGTGGCGATCACGACGACTCTCCATCGGTCCGGGCGGGAGGCCGCACGTCGGGGTCCGATCGCGACCGTACGTCGGCAGTCGGACGCGGTGTCAAGGCGACGCGGACCACTCCGGCACTCTCGATCCGGACATGCGGCGTCAGACCGCGCTCGGCCCGCCGACGAGCACCGACCAACCGGCGTCGAGGCGCACCGTCGAGCCGGTCGCGATACGCAGCTCGGGGCCGAGCAGCACGGCGACGGCCGCGGCGACGTCGCGCGGCTCGACCATGCGGCCCAGGACCGACGCGTCGTCGAGCTCCGCATGGCGGTCCGCCGGGAGCGCTTCCGTGGCCGGGCCGCGCACCGCTCCCGGCGCGACGGTCAGCACCGTAATTCCGTCCCGGGCACTCTCGGCCGCGACGTGCCGGGCGAACGTGGCCAGCGCCGCCTTCGCCGTCCCGTGTGCGAGGCGCCCGCCGCCCACGTAGTCCGCGGCGGTGCTGCCCACGTAGACGATCCGCCCCTGCCCCCGGGCCCGCATCAGCGGCAGGACCTGCTGCGTCACGTGGAACGCGCCTGCGAGCTCGCCGGTGATCTTGGAGGCGAACGCGTCCCAGCCGAGCGACGTGAGTGGCGCGAACGGCGGCGGCGCGGTGTTCGCGTTGACAACGAGCGCGTCGACGCCGCCCCGGCGCTGCACGACGAGCGCCAGCATCTCCGCGACCTCGTCCGGATCGGTGACGTCGGCACGCACCGCCTCCGCGCCACCACCCGCGCGCCGCACCTCGTCGACGACGGCGTCGGCGGCGGGGCCGTCGCGCCGGTAGTTGACGATCACGTGGTGCCCGCGGGCACCGAGGTCCCGGACGACCGCCGCGCCGATGCCGCGACCGCCACCCGTCACCAGAACCGTGCCCATCACACCCTCCCCGACCCTGCGACCTGGTCGCTAACCTACGGAGAGCGCGACGGTTCCGGAACGCGCTCACCGCCGGGTGAGCGGCTCACCGGACGGTGAGCCCGCCGGAAGGAGGGAGGCGACGGTCCACGTGAGTGACGCACGTCATGCCGACTGCCCCGCCCGGGAGGTTCTCGACCACCTCACCGGCCGCTGGGCGGTGCTCGTGCTCGGCGTCCTGCGGAGCCGCGCGCACCGCTACCACGAGCTGCGGGCCGAGGTGGACGGCATCAGCGACAAGATGCTGTCCCACACCCTGCGGGTTCTGACCGGCGACGGCCTGCTCGACCGCGTCGTGACGGCGGCGAGCCCGCCGGAGGTGACCTACTCGCTGACCGACCTCGGCCGTGGCGCATCGGCGGCCCTGCAGCCGATGCTGGACTGGATCCGCGACCACGCCGAGGAGATCACGTCGGCGGGCCGGAAGAAACCCGATGGCGTGACCCGCGGTGCCCGGCCGACGATCGGCCGATGACCGACGACCCCGACCTGCACGACGTCGTCGACCGCGAGCTGCGCCTGCAGGACCCGGCCGTGCGGCGCTCCAGGGCGGCCGCATCGCAGCTCCTGGATCCGGACTTCCACGAGTTCGGCGCGTCCGGACGGACGTGGGACCACGAGTCCGTCCTGGACATGATGGCCGTCGAGGAGGCGCCGCCGCCGGAGACCGACCGGATCGTCGCGACCCGCCTCGCCGACGACGTCGTGCTGCTCACCTACCGCACCCGGCGTCCCGGCCGGACCGCGCTGCGCAGCTCGGTGTGGCGTCGCCGCGACGGTGGGCCGTGGCGCGTGGTCTTCCACCAGGGAACCGTCGTACCCGAGCCCGGGCAGACTTGACCTTGACGTGCACGTCAAGGCCTAGCGTCCCGGCCGTGACCACCCACACCGCGTCCCACCCCGTCTCGCACCAGGTCCGGCTGACCCGCCGCCCTTCGGTCGACCCGTCCCGCGACGACTTCACCGTGGCTCGGGTGCCGGTCCCGCCGCTCGCCGACGGGCAGGTGTTGGTCCGCAACACCCACCTGGCACTGGGGGCGGTGATGCGCGGCCTGATCCTTGGAAGCGCCGCTCCGCTACCCGCCTATCCGGTCGGTGACGCGCTGTTCGGACCGGCGGTCGGGCGGGTCGTGGACTCGACGGTCCCGGACCTGCGCGCGGGGCAGTGGGTCCGGCACCGGTCCGGATGGCGGGACCTGGCGTGGGGACCCGCGGCCGGCTTCGCGCCGCTCGACACCGCGACACTGCCGGACCCGGTGGCGCACCTGCTGCCCGGGCCGGTCGCCGATGTCGGCATGCGCGCCGCCGCCGGGGTACGGGCCGGTGACACTGTGCTGGTGACCGGCGCGGCCGGATCGGTGGGCAGCCTGGCCGGGCAGGTAGCGCGCCTGCTGGGTGCCTCCCGGGTGATCGGCACCGCGGGCGGCGCCGACAAGGCCGCGTGGGCCGAGACCGTCCTCGGGTACGACCGGGTGCTGGACCACCGCGTCTCCGACCTGGGTGTCTCGCTGGCCGCGGAGGTTCCGGACGGACTCGACGCGGTCTTCGACACCGTCGGTGGTACCCAGCTGGAGACGGCGGTCGCGCTGACGCGCCCCCGGGCGCGGATCGCCCTGTGCGGGTCCCTGGCCTCCCAGTTCGGCGACGGCGACCGCGGGCTGCATCTCGACCCGTCCGTCGTGATCGGCAGCCGGCTGACACTGGCCGGGTTCGTCCCTGCCGACCACCCGGAGCTGGTCGCGGCCTGGCCGGACCGGCTCGCGACCTGGCTCGCAGAGGGGCGTTTCCACCTACCCGTGCACCGTGCCGAGGCCGTCGGCGACGAGCCGTTGCAGGCCGCCGTCGACGGCATCCTGGACCTGTTCGCCGGCCGTACCCGCGGCACGGTGGTGGTCTACTTGGACGATGCGCATCGCTGAGGCCGCCCGCGCGACCGGCACCACCCCGCGGGCGCTGCGCTGGTACGAAGAGCACGGCCTGCTCGACCCGTCGCGCACCGCCGCCGGATACCGGGACTACGGCGAGCCGGAGCTGCGCCGCATCACGACCATCACGATTCTGCAGGCCACCGGGTTCACGCTGGGCGACCTGGCCGCCTTCACCGAGCTCCTCGACCGGCCCGTCCCCGAGACGCTCACCGACCGGCCTGTCACCCCGCGCTGCGCCACCGCGATCGCCGTCACCCGCGCCCGGCTCGCGACTCTCGACCGGCACCTGGCCGACGTGGCCGCGCTGCGCGACCGGCTCGCGGGCCTCCTCGACGGCGCCGGCACGGTGTGAGGACCACGCCCGACGGGATCGTCGGTGGGTCGTGAGACGTTCTGCCCGTGCGCCCCACCGTCGCCGTCGTCCACGAGCTGGTCCGTAGCATCGACCCCGCCGACGAGCTCGAGGCCGAGCACCGGCGGGACACACTGCGCTGGCTGGAGGGCACCGAGGACGTGTTCCGGCGCGTGAAGCCGGCGACCCCGTCGCGTCATCTCGTCTCGTACATCGCTGTGGTTGACCACGCCGACCACAGCAGCCTGCTCGTCGACCACGTCAAGTCCGGTCTCTGGCTCCCGCCGGGCGGCCACGTCGAACCGGACGAGCATCCCGCCGCCACCGCCGACCGCGAGGCCCGCGAGGAGCTCGGCATCGACGCCGGGTTCGTCCACGACCCGCCGCGGCCGTCCTTCCTGACGGTCACCCGGACCGTCGGCACCGGCGACCGACACACCGACGTCAGCCTCTGGTTCGTCACCGCGGGCACCCGCGGTATGCCCGTCACGATCGACCGGACCGAGTTCACCGAAGCCCGCTGGTGGGCGCACCGGGATGCCCTCGAATGCGGGCCCGGCCGGCTCGACCCGCATTATCAGCGGTTCGTCACCAAGATCGCCGCCTGACGCCGGATCCGATGGGTGAACGACCCGCGCGAGGCTGTCACTGTCGTCGCGTGATCGGATCCCCGTTCGCGTGTGCCGCCGCGCAAACGTCCGATCTCCGCTCCGGCCGCCACCTCGATCTGCGACGTCACGCCAGCGCCATCCGTTTCCGCGGCCGCCCTCCGCTGACGCCGTCCGCGTCCGGTCCGCCCCATGATCGGTGTCGCTCGCCTACCGCAGTGACGACGAGGTCCCGCCCGCACTACGACGAGGGCGACACCGGGCACCAGCTCCTCGTCGCCCGGTCACCCCGCCACTCCTGATTCACCACCGACGAGCCAGCAGGCCCATCCTCCCAGTCAGTCCAGCTCTGCCAGGGACCGGACCGTCCGGACGCTCCCGAGGATCCGTGCATGATCGGCAACGGCACGCCGTGTGACCGGGTCGTCGGGGCCGGCGACGAGGAACACCAGATGCGCTGGCAGCCGCCCCAAGACGTCCACCAGCGCCGGGACCTGCGCGGACTCGACGAACGCGAGGTCGAGCGCCTCGGGTGCGTCGACGAGGTCGGCCGGGTCCTGCACCACCTGGGCGATCAGCGGCCGGCCGTGGAACGAGGAGGCGACGGCGCCAGGGCCGGCGATGCGGTAGGCGCCTGCGTGGTCGATCGGCGCGATCCCCTCCCCCGTCGCGTAGACCCGGCGCTCGCGGTCGACGACCAGTGCGGAGTTCGGGTACGAGTCCCCCAGGGCACGGACGATCTCGGCTGCCTCCGAGGTCGTCGCCACGCCGGCCGGAACGGGATCGGCGAACGGGCCGGGATCCCACGCCCCGGCACCGGCGCGGCCCGCGGCGCCGAACCGGTCGTGGGTGCTCAGCACGACTCCGGTCCGGCCGCGCAGCCAGTGCTCCAGGCTGGACACGGTCCGCGCCAGGTTCCACGGATGCTCCCGCTCGATCCCGACGACCGGGAGGAACGTCGTCCCGGGGATCCGCAGACCCAGCACGGCCGCGGCCGTCGTCGGGTCGAGCGCGACCTCGTGGCCCGGCGCCGGAACGGCCGCGCGGTCGAGCCCGAGCAGGTATCCGTCCGGCGTGGTGGGCAGCCGGTCCGGGTCGGCGACCGCCTCCCGCAGTGCGGGCTCGGACAATGCGACGAACGACAGCGGCCGCTGCTCGGCCCGCTCCCGGAGCGAGTCCGCCGTCAGCGGTGCGGCGGCGCCCACGGGAGCCGCCGCGGACGGGGTCTCCGACCGCGGGTCGGCCCGGTCGGCGACGACGCTCGCCCGGACCCGTGCCCGTCGTGCGGCATCGGTGTCGAAACGCAGCTCGCCCGCCGCGGGGAACGGCGGGAGCCGCAGATGCCCGGCGAAGGTGTCCGACGTGTACTCGCGCTTGTAGATGCCCTTGCGCTGCAGGGCGGGCACGAGCTCGTCGACGAGGACCTCGAGCGTGTCGAGCGTCAGGTCCGGCGCGAACACGAACCCGTCCGCCGCACCGGCGCGGTAGCGGTCTTCGAGCCGTTCGGCCAGCTGCTCGGGTGTGCCGACGAACGTCGCGTGCCCCGCTCCGACGAACCGGCTCCGCACCAACAGCTGATCCAGCGGCAGGTCCGCGTTCTCCCGCAGGAAGCCGAGCACCGACGCGCGGAACCCGAGGCTCCCCGTCGCGGGCGCGGGCAGTTCGGCGAGACGCGTCTCGGCCAGGAGCTCGGGCGGCAGGGGCCGGTGCGGGTCTAGGGTGGAGACGTCGAAGTCGATCAGCTTCCCGAGCCAGGCCACCTGGTCGGCGGTCCGGCCGGGCGAGCCGTAGATGTCGCCGACCTTGGCCTCCGCCTCGGCCTGGGTGCTGCCGAGCACGAGCCGCAGCCCGGACAGGTAGCTCAGGTCCTCCTCCGGCCGCCCGAACCGGCGGGCGTCGGAGCGCATCGCGGCCCGGTTGGCGATCGCCCCGGAGCGGGTCAGGTCGGCGGCGAACACCCCGTTGGCGTACTCGCCGGCCAGGTCCCGCCCCGCCTCGGACGTGCTCGCCCGGATGATCGGCGGACGTCCCTGCCGCGACGGGGGCACCGACAGCCTGCCGTGCACGACGAACTGCTTGCTGTCGTGGTCGACCGGTGGGCCGCCCGCGGCACTCGCCCACAGCGCCGTGACGATGTCGACGAACTCCCCGGCCCTGGCGTAGCGGGTGTCGCGCTCCGGATGCGCGGGGAGGCCGAAGTTGGCCGCCGCCTCTCCGGAGTGCGACGTCACCAGGTTCCACGCGAGTCGCCCGCCGGTGAGCACGTCCAGCGAGAGCAGCCGCTCGGCGAGCCTGAACGGGTCGTTGTAGGTGGTCGACGCGGTGAGGATGAAGCCGAGATGCTCGGTCGCCTCGATTGCTGCGGTCCAGGCGGTGAACCGGTCCAGACCGTCGGCGACAGCCGTGGTCGGGTCGGTGATCTGCGAGCCGTCGCCGGTGAACACGGCGTCGAACAGGCCCTTCTCCGCGAGCTGCGCGAACTCCGCCCAGTAGGCGGGGTCGAACAGCGAGAACCTGTGCAGCCGCGGCGAGAGCCAGGCTTCGGGCAGGTTGCCGTAGGTCCGCAGGTTGTAGGCCAGGAAGATCCCGTCCCGCGCCATCAGCTCTGTGCTCCCCATTCCTTGGCCAGCAGCTCGTAGCTGCGGACACGATCGGCGTGCTCGGTGCAGATCGTGGTGACCAGCAGCTCGTCGGCGCCCGTGACACGGGCCAGCGTCGCGAGCTTCTCCACCACGGTCACCGGGCCACCGACGATCTGCGTCTCCACCCGGTCCGCGACGGCGACCCGCTCCTCGGCCGTCCACTCCCGTGCCCGCGCCTCGGCGGGCGTCACGTAGGGGTGGGCCTCGCGACCGGAGCGGATGTCGAGCACCCACTGCCCGTACGGCGCCGCGAGCTCGGCGGCGCGCTCGTCGTCCTCGGCCACCACCACGTCCGCGGACACGATGACGTACGGCCGCTCGCGTCGCCCCGGCCGGAACGCCGCCCGGTACGCCGCGACGGTGTCCAGCACCGAGTGCGGCGCGGTGTGGTAGCTCGCCGCGAACGGCAGACCCATCTCCGCCGCCACCTGTGCGCTCGTGCCGGGCGTGGAACCGAGGACGAACACCTCGACGTCGGCACCCGCAGCAGGGCTGACCTCCAGGGGCCGCCCGTCCGGGCGCCGCGACGAGCCGTCGAAGTAGGACAGCACCTCGAGGACCTGGGCGCGGTAGTCCGGCGGCGTGTCCTCGGGGCTGAACCCGAGGAGCCTCGCGAACGTGCCGAACAACGACAGGTCACCGGTGAACCGGCCGGGCGACGGGATCAGCAGCCCGTCCACCACGCGTGACTCCGGTGCCGGTGCGTCGGGCCCGGACGCCGCGCCCGGCAGCACCCCGCCGTTCTCGACCAGTCGCAGCAACCGGTGCAGGTCGAAGCGCCCGAGGCCGACGTCGACCCGGCCGGGGTGGACCGCACCGACCGTCCCGAACTGCTCGGCGACCGACAACGGTGGCGTGTTCGGCATCTGCACCGCGCCCGAACCGACCCGGATCCGCTCGGTCGCCGCGGCGATCAGCGCGACCAGCACCGGCGTCGACGACGACGCGACGCCGGGGTTGAGGTGGTGCTCGGCGACCCAGTAACGCGCGTACCCGGCCCGTTCGGCGACCTGGGCGAGGTCGATCGAGTCGCGCAGCCCGTCTCCCGTCGTGCCGCCGGCGGGCACCGGGGAGAGGTCGAGCACCGACAGCGGCGGGGTCATCGCGCGGCCGCCGGGACGTCGTGGATGTCGACGCCGTCGGCCCGCCCTGGCGCCCGGCCGGCGGGTCCGGTCGCCGCCGCTGCGATCAGTGGTGGGAGCGCCAGGTGCTCCCGCAGGGTCGTCCCGTCGTAGCCGGTGCGGTACACGCCGCGATCCTGCAGCTCCGGCACCAGGCGCTCGACCACCTCGTGCAGCGAGGTCGGGATCAGGTGCGGGAGCAGGTTGAACCCGTCGACGGCGCGGGTGCGCACGTATCGCGCCCACTCGTCGGCGACCTGCGAGGGCGTCCCGACGAACGGCTTGCGCTCCGGAGAGACCTCGCGAGCCAGCTCGAGGATCGACAGGTTCTCCGCCTCGGCGCGGGCCCGCCACGCCGCGATGGTGGCGAGCTTGCCGGTGCGCCGGTCGATCGCCAGCGTGCCGCGGGAGGGGTCCAGCTCCTCGGCGGACGGCTCGATGTCCGGCAGCGGCCCGTTCGGGTCGTAGGCCGACAGGTCGGCCCCCCAGTACTGCTCGAAGAACGCGATCGCGCGCGGACCGGACATCTGCTCGCCGCGCACCCACCGCGCCTTCTCCTGCGCCTCGGCCGGGGTGTCGCCCAGGACGACTCCTGCCCCGGGCAGGATGCGCAGCGAGTCCGGGGACCGGCCGTGCCGGGCCAGCCGGGCGCGCAGGTCGTCGGCGTAGGCGACCGCCTTGTCGTACTCGGTGTTGGCCGAGAACACGACGTCGGCGTGGCGGGCGGCGAGCTCGCGACCTCCGTCGGAGTCCCCGGCCTGGAACAGGACCGGACGGCCCTGCCTGCTGCCCGGCACCGTGGCCGTCGCGCGAAGGTCGACGAGATCGGTGTGCCGCTCGACGACGTCGACGGCTCCGGGCCGGGCCCAGCTCGTCGCCTCCGGCGACCCGCTGACCGCGTCGGGCGCCCACGAGGACCAGAGCGCCGTCGCCGCCTCGACGAACTGGCCGGCGCGCTCGTAGCGCCGCTCGTGGTCGAGCCAGCCACCGTGCCGGAAGTTCTCCCCCGTCCAGGCGTTGTCGGTGGTGACGACGTTCCAGCCGGCCCGGCCATCGGAGAGCAGGTCCAGGCTCGCCAGCCGGCGGGCCAGGTCGGCCGGGAAGTTGTAGGTCGTGTTCTGGGTCGCGACGAGACCGATCCGCTCGGTCACCGCGGCGAGCGCCGACAGCTGCGTGATCGCGTCCGGTCGCCCGGCGACGTCGAGGTCGTAGGGCCGTCCGCG
Organism: Pseudonocardia endophytica; assembly: GCF_004339565.1. Classification (GTDB taxonomy): domain Bacteria; phylum Actinomycetota; class Actinomycetes; order Mycobacteriales; family Pseudonocardiaceae; genus Pseudonocardia; species Pseudonocardia endophytica. The sequence goes on along the minus strand of NZ_SMFZ01000002.1, from coordinate 2,480,861 downwards.
GTTCTCCCGCACCCGCAGACCCTCGCCGAGGAAGAACGCGTCGAACAGTCCGCGCTCGAGCAGCTGCGCGACCTCGACGAACGTCTCGATGGCGGTGTGCGGGGCGGACGCCGGGTCGGACCAGATCAGCTGAGGTCCGACGCCGGTGAGGAAGACACCCAGGTGTACCTGCGGTGCGGGATCGGGACTCATCGTGTCTCCCTCGCCGCCGTCGTGGCGAACCGGTTGGCGGGCCGGGGCAGGCCCAGCGTCGTGCGCAGGGTGTCGCCGGCACGGGGTGTCAGGAGCAGCCCGGCCGACGCGAGCTCCGGCAGGACCCGTTCGGCGAGGACCGGGAGGTCCGACGCGAGCACGGCCGGATGCAGCCGGACGCCGTCGACGACGCCTGCCAGCTCGCGCAGCAGCGCGACCAGCTCGGCGGGCGGGCCGACGTGGCGGATCCGCCCGGTGTGCGGCCACGGGGTCGCGGCGTCCAGATCGGCGAGACGCGTAGACGCCGGGATGTCCGCGTCCAGAACGACGTCGACGTCGGCGACCACCAGGTCAGCACCGGCACGCCGCACCCGTGCCGCCTCGGTCCCTACCGACGCGACGTCGGTACCCGTGACCAGCACGACGTCGGCCCGATCCGTGACACCGGTGTCGTCGTGCGCGATCACGACCACCTGTCCCTGCGGCGGCCGCGGCGTGATCAACGGGCCCTTCACGGTGAACGCCGCCCCGGTGAAGTCGACGTGGTGCACCTTCGCCGGATCGAGGTAGCGACCGGTGGCGACGTCCTTGACCACGGCGTCGTCCTCCCACGAGTCCCACAGCGACCGCGCCACGTCGATCACGTCGGTGATCTCGCGCCGCAACACGTCGGCGGGCAGCGGGTCGGCCCCGATCGTCTGCCGTTCCACCGCGCCGTTCGCCGCGCCGACGACCCACGCCGCCCGGCCGTGGGAGGCGTGGTCCAGGCTCGCGAGCTGGGTCGCGAGGTGGAACGGCTCGGTCGTCGTGACGTGCAGCGTCGGCGCGAGCCCGATCCGATCGGTGATCGTCGAGGCGAACGCCGCCCTGGTGCCCGCCTCGATCCGGCCCGCCGCGTCCGGCCCGCAGCTCGGCGGCACCGGCGAGTCTGCGAAGGTCACCAGGGCGAAGCCGGCGTTCTCGGCGTCCGCCGTCACCGCCCGCAGGGCAGCTCCGCCGAGCACCGAGCCCGGAGGCCGGCCCGCGTGCCGCCAGGCCGCCGGATGGGCGCCGTCCCCGTCGACGTCGAGTGCGAGGAACAAGGCGCCGGTCATGACATCGTCCGTGCTGCGCACCGTCCGGTCAGGGTCTCGATGGTGATGGAGCGCATGACGCTCACGAGTCGTCCGTCCTCACCGGCCGCCGGTGACGTCGTCACCCGCGCCGGTGGCGTCGAGGTTCTTCGGTGGGACCTGTCGGAGGACGGTTCAGCGACTCAGCGCGGCCTGCGTGCGGCACAGGTCAACGTGCCGACGCTTCGTTCGGTCCGGCCGCATGGCGGCCGACAGTGCGTCCTGAGCGCAAGCTGCCCGCACCGTGACTCCCATCGGTCCTGGCTGTAGCACCGCGCACCGGTGGACGACGCACGACTGCTGCGGCTTCGACGAGCCAGGTCTCTCGGCCGCTCTTGATGGTTCACGGAGACCGTACGTCGCACGTGAGCTGCGATGTCAATACCCGGCGGCACCGGCGAGGCCGGTCCCACGGACGCCACCTCGATATTCCCCGCCCGTGCTATGCCGTGGTTCACACGATCCGCAAGTCGGCCCGGCGGCCTCCGGGAACCGACGAAGGAACGTGTTCGACGAGCCGGGTCCAGTCCCTTCGTCAAGCACGAACCGGGGCCGCCACCGACGGGTCCACGACGCCGAGGGCAGCGAGCTGCGCCCCGGTGCCGGGGCAGTGCTCCGCGGTGACGTCCAGGAACGCCCGCAGCACCGGCGAGCGATCGTCGCGCCGGAACACGAAGCAGAGATCCGGCAGCTCGAGCGGCGGGTCGACGTCCAGGATGCGGACGTCGGGCCGTCGCAGCACCCGCACGCACGACGGCAACAGCCCGACGCCGACGCCGCACGCCGCGAGGCCGAGGATCGTGTGCACGTCGCGGGCGCGGGTGACCGGCGTGACTCTGTCCGGGGCGTCGAGCAGCTCATGCAGCCTGTCCGTGGTCGCGGGTTCCTCGCTGCTCGACGCCGCGATCAGCGGGTAGCCGCGGAGCCGGTCGACGGTGATCCGGGTCTGCCCGTCCAGCGGGTGTCCGGGGCGGCAGGCCACGACGAGGCGGTCGGTGGCCACCGGCACCGACACCAGGTGGTCGGCGCCCCGGCCGCGCGGCGCTCCCCGCACGACCGCGACGTCGAGCTCCCCGGCGTGCAGCGCCGCCGTGGCCCGTGCGCTGGAGAGCTCGGTCATCTCGAGCTCGACGGCAGGGTGCACCCGTCGGTGCCGGGCCAGCAACGACGGCAGCAGCGCGACCAGCGCCGCGCCGATGAACCCGATCCGCAGCCGTCCGGACTCGCCGCGCGCTGCCCGCCGTGTGTCCTCCACCCCGGCGCCCAGCCTCTCGATCATCTGCCGGGCGTGGTCGACGAACACGGCTCCGGCCGCCGTCGGAACCGCGCCCCGGGCCCCGCGCTCGAACAACCGGACGTCGAGCTCGGACTCCAGCGCGGCGATCTGGCGCGACAGCGGCGGCTGCGCGATCCCGAGTGCCGCGGCGGCCCGTCCGAAATGGCCGTGCTCCGCAACCGCTACCGCGTACCGCAACTGCCGGATCTCCATGCCGGGAACGGTAGACAGCGATACCGCCGGAGTAAGGACGCCACCACGCGGCACCCGGACGGGGATGCTGACCGGGACGGCCGCGACGGAGGAGACGGATGCCCGAGACGCTCACCCCGGAGGAACTGCTCACGACGACCAGGTCGGTGCGATGGCGCCTCGACCTGGACCGCCCGGTCGAACCGGGCCTGCTGCGCCGTTGCGTCGAGATCGCACTGCAGGCACCGACCGGGCGCAACAGCCAGGGCTGGTCGTTCGTCGTGGTCACCGACCGGGAACGCCGAGCGGCGCTCGCCGACCTGTGGCGAAGGGGGATCGGGCAGGGCGACAGCCCGATGTCGGCCGAGGACCTGCGTCGCGCGGGAACGGCGTCGATGGAGCGGGTGTGGAGCGGGCTGGACCACCTGCGCGAGAACCTGCACCGCGTGCCTGCGCTGGTCGTCCCGTGCATCGAGGGCCGCACCGACGGGCTCGGTGCCGACCGCCAGGCCGGGAAGTGGGGCTCGATCCTGCCTGCGGTCTGGAGCTTCGCCCTTGCCGCGCGGCTGCACGGGCTGGGCACGGTGTGGACGACCGGCACCATGCCGGTCGAGCGCGATGTCGCCGCGCTCCTCGGGATCCCCTACGAGTCGGTCATGCAGGCGGCTCTCATCCCGGTCGCCCACACCGTCGGCACGACGTTCCGACCGGCGCCCCGGGTACCTGTCGACGAGGTGCTGCGGTGGGAGACGTGGTGAGCCTCGGCCGCGCGGCACCCGCCGGACAACGCCCTGCCCGTCGGCACGCAGCATGGATGCGACGAGCATCCACGGCGGCGCGGCTGTCCGGTCAACGGGTGGAGTTGTTCCAGCAGGTGAGAGGCTTGCGACCGCACCACACCCCATTGACAGCCGGTCACCACCCGGCAAGGCTCGACCCATGCCCCGCAGCCGAATGCTGACGCGTCGTCGTCACGTCGACCTGCGGAGGGTGACGGCCCAGAGCTGTCGGTGAGGCGCGCCCTCCCGCCCTTGCCCGACCTCTCCCCCGGAGCTCACCCATGGCACTGTCCCCCAAGCCCAGCGTCGTCCCCTTCGCCGTCCACGGCGAGGGCACCGGCGTTGCCCAGACGCTCACCGCAGAAGGCGACGCCGGACACGTCTTCCACGCCGACGCCTACCCCGCGTTCGGAGGCGCCGACTCCGCACCGAGCCCGCTGTTCTACGCCCTCGGCTCGCTGACCTCGTGCAACCAGGTGACCGCGAGCCTCGTCGCGAAGGACCTCGGCATCACGCTCGGCGCCTGGACGTTCGACGTCCGCGGTGACCTGGACACCGACGTCCTCGTCGGCGGCGCCGACGGCAACGCGAACTTCGATCGGGTCGAGGTCCGCGCGACCGTCGAGACGGACGCCGCCCCCGAGGCGTTCGCGCGGCTCGTCTCCGAGACCGAGCGCCGCTGCCCGGTGACGCAGCTGTTCAAGCGCAGCGGACTCGAGTTCGTCAACGACTGGACGCCGGCCCCGCTGCCGGCCGCCGCCGCCCGCGGGTAGGTGACGCCGCGGGCGAACCGGGTCCGGTCAGTGCACGAACACGATCTTGCCGGTGGCGTGGCGGGTCTCGCTCAGCTCGTGCGCGGCAGCAGCCCGTTCCAGCTCGAACGCCGCCGCGACCGGGACCCGCAGCCGACCGTCGTCGGCGAGACCGACCGCGTTGTCCAGGCCGTGCAGTGCCGGTGGGTCGGCCGTCCCGACCGTGACGCCAGGGGCGCTGAGCGAGAAGTGCACGCCGTGGGCGGCGGCGTCGAAGTCGGCGATGGTGACCACCCGCGACGGGTCGCCAGCGAGGGCGATCAGGTCCGGGAGGGCTCCGCGCGCGCAGTCGAACACCGCATCCACCCCGGACGACGCCAGCGCGCGGACCCGCTCGACCAGGCCCGGGCCGTACGTCGTCGGCTCGGCGCCGAGCGAGCGCAGCAGGTCGTGGTTGTGTGGGCTCGCGGTGCCGATGACCGTGGCTCCGCGGGCGGCCGCGAGCTGGACGGCGACCGTGCCCACACCACCGGCCGCGCCCTGGACCACCAGGGTCTGCCCGGCACCGATGCCGAGCCGGTCGAGGACGCGGGTCGAGGTCTCGACGGAGCCCGCCGCGCCGCCCGCCTCCGCCCAGCTCCAGGCGGTCGGCTTCGGGGCCCATGCGACCAGCACGGCGCGGTCGGCGTTGGCGCCGCGCGTGGCCGCCGCGACGACGCCGAAGACCTCGTCGCCGACACCCGTACCGGTCACGCCGTCGCCGACCTCGTCGACCACGCCGGCGGCGTCGAACCCGGTGCGGAACGGAAACGTCACCGGGACCGTCTCGCGCACGGCTCCGGCCCGGATCAGGGTCTCCCCCGCCGCCACCCCGGACGCCCGCACGGCGACCCGGACCTCGCCCGGTCCCGCGTGCGGCTCGGCGACGTCCGCGACGTGCAGGACGTCCGGTGGCCCGTACTCCTCGAACTGGACGGCTCTCATGCCCACCGACGCTAGGTCGACGCGGGGCGGCCACGCCCGAAACGAGAAGGGGGACGGTCCAAGTGGGACACCCGCAGCGTTCGGACGCCCGTGACAACCGGAACCGGATCCTCGCGGTCACCAGGGTCGCCGTCGCCACCGGGGACACCGCCGTCACGGTCCGCGAGATCGCCCGGCGCGCGGAGGTCGGCACCGCGACTGTCTACCGGCACTTCTCGGGCCGGGACGCGCTGTTCGCCGCGGCCGGGCGAATGCCGGTCTGCTCGAGGATCGTCGCGGACGGGCTGGCCACCGACGACGCGTGGGAGGGCTTCGCCCTGGTGGTGGAGAGGCTGATGGAGGCGCGCGCCCTCGACCGGTCGGCAGGCCCCGCCGCGTCGACGCCCCCGCCCGCGGTGGTGGTCGACCACGCCGCAGGCGACCGGGAACGGGCGTTCCGCCTGCTGCTGCGGCTCGTCGGACGGGCGAAGGAGGCTGGTGACCTGCGCGCGGACCTCGTCGTCTCCGACGTCGTGCTGGCGCTGATGGCGAACGAGGGCGTGCGCGTCGCCCCGCCCACGACGAGGGTCGCCGCGTCCCGCAGGCTCGCCGCGCTGATGATCCAGTCCTTCCGGGCGCGACCGGACCCCGAGCCGCTACCGCCTGCCGTGCGGCTCCCGCCCGTCGCCGGTCACCGTCCCGCGGACCGGATGAGCCCGACGAGCTCGCCCGGCCGGTCGAGCGGCACGATGTGACCGCAGTCCTCGATGAGGTGCCCGTCGAGGTGGTCGGCGACGCCGCGCAGTTGCTCCTCCAGCGCGCGGCCGACCGGCGCGGCGCCGACCGCCGTCGTGGGCACCGACAGCCGGGCGCCGGCCGCCGCCCGGGCGATCTGACGTCCGCTCTCCGGCAACGCCCGGTAGACGCCGAGCGCACACCGCAGGGCGTCCGGGTGCGCGAAGGCCTGCGCCATCGCGGCACGCAGGTCCGGTCGCACGCCTCGCCCGCGCGTGCCCTGGTCGAGGAACCAGGCGACGTACTCCTCCTCGTGCCCGCGCAGCACCCGCTCGGCGAGGCCGGGCACCTGGTGGAAGCCGAACCACCACGGCGGCCCGTTCGCACCGAACGCCTCGGCGCCGGGCAGCGGCCCCAGCGTCGACTCGATCAGCACGAGCCGCGCGACGAGGTCCGGGCGACGCATCCCGAGCAGGAACGCGGGCGGCACACCCGCGTCGATCGCCACGACGACGACCGGCGCGGCGTCCAGGGTCTCGATCAGCTCCTCCAGGTCGCGGGACAGCGTGCCGGCGTCCAGCCCCTCGGCCGTGCGCGTGCTCGATCCGAACCCCCGCAGGTCGGGCACGACGACGCGGTGGTCCTCGCGGAGACGGTCCCGCACGTCTGTCCACACCAGACCGGTGTGCGGGAAGCCGTGCACGAGCACCACCGTCGAGCCCCGTCCCGCCGTGTCGACCGCGAGCTCGACGCCGTTCACCGCGACGCTCCGCATGGACGCACCCCTCTGCTCGGTCACTTCTGGTGACCACATCACCTAAACTCATCGCCCATGGACGCGGAAGACGGCACGTCGACGACAGGTGGTGACCCCGGGGTGACCGGCTCCAGGAGGGGGGACCTGTTCTCCCCGGCCTGTCCGACCCGCCGCCTGCTCGACCGGCTCGGCACGAAGTGGACGTCGATGGCGGTGAAGTCGCTCTCCGACGGCGGCGAGCTGCGGTTCACGGAGCTGCGGCGCCGGATGCCGGGCGTCTCGCAGAAGATGCTGTCCACGACGTTGCAGACCCTGGTCGCCGACGGTCTGGTCGCCCGCCGCGTCGAGGACACCGTCCCGCCACGCGTGCACTACCGGCTCACCGAACTCGGTGCCTCCCTGGAGGTTCCGCTCTCGGCGTTGCGGGAGTGGGCCGAGCAGCACATGGCCCGGATCGACGACCACCGCCGGCGGGCAGGGCTCGGATGACCGGCCGAGCGGGGCGCGGGCAGGGCCCGTGGCGTCACGCCACGCACTGCGACGTGCGGTCGGCGCGCGCTCAGGCCGGGAGCAGGACCAGGACCGCGGGGGCGGCGGGCGCGGGTGTCCCGGTGTCCCCGAGGAGGTAGGCGCGGCGGCGCGTCCCGGCCACGTCGGCCTCCGGTCCTCCGAACGCGCCGACGCCGCGACAGTCCCAGAGCGGCCCGAGGCCCGGCGCGACGCGCCGGAGGCCTTCCCGCACACGGGTCAGCCGCTCGTCACCGGGCAGGTGGTCGCCGACCATCCGGAAGCGGCGCGCGAGGGCGTGCACGAGGGGCAGCACGTCGTCGAGCGGCCGGACCGAGACCACGGTCGCCATGACGTGCTCGGCCGGCGGGCCGAACGCGTCGGTCCACGCCGCGTTCGCCGCCACCACGTCCATCCGCGCGTCGAGCAGCACGGCCGGATCCGACGGCCAGCTGCCCAGCAACGGGCGCAACGACTCCGGACCGGACGCGAACGGGTCGAGGCCCGCCGGTCGGGACAGCGCCCGCAGGTGCTCCCGGCCGGCACCGTCGATCCCGAGCACCCGTCCGACCGCGTCGACGACGTGGCCGGACGCCATCACCCGGCCCTGCTCGAGCCACGTGTACCAGGTGACCCCGACGCCGGCGAGCATCGCGACCTCCTCGCGCCGCAGCCCCGGCGCGCGACGCCGCCCGGTCGCCGGCAGACCGACCTCGGCGGGCCGGACCAGGTCACGATAGGCGCGCAGACAGCGCCCGAGCTCGCGGCGCCGGGCGTCGGATCCTGTCACCGTCGGGCTCCTGGTTCCGGCCGAGCACTCCGCCCAGCCTGGTCGCATGATCGGTATCGGAGTGAACGTCGCGGCCGAGTTGCCGGACCCGGTGGGCAACGTGGTCGACGAGCTGGCGAACCGCGCCCGCGCCGCCGAGGCGTCCGGTGTGGACACCGTGTGGCTCCCGCAGGGGTACGGGTTCGACACGCTGACCGTCATCGCGGCGCTGGCCCGCGAGACGGGGCGTGTCGAGCTGGGCGCGTCGGTCGTCGTCGTCCAGCCCCGCCACCCGCGGGTGCTGGCCGCGCAGGCGCTGACCGCCCACGCCGCGTCGCACGGGCGACTCGCGCTCGGACTCGGTGTGAGCCACCCCGGCCTGCTCGAGGTCTACGGGATCCCGTTCGAGCGGCCGGTCGCGGCACTGCGCGAGCACCTCGACGTGCTGCTCCCGATCCTCGACTGCCGCGCGGTTCCCGGGTCGAGCGGTACCGGCTCGGACGCCGCGTCGACGGCGGTGCCCGGCGCCGGACCGCGCGTGCCGGTGCTGTTCGGGGCTCTCGGACCGGTGATGCTCCGGCTGGCGGGCGAGCGCGGCGACGGGACGATCACGTTCCTGTCCGGTCCGCGCACGATCGGCGAGCACGTCGTGCCGCACCTGACCCGGGCCGCCGACGCCGCCGGGCGGCCGCGGCCGCGCGTCGTCGTCGGGCTGCCGGTGGCCGTCACCGACGACCCGCGGCGGGTGCGCCACGCCGTCGCCACCAGCCACGCGCCGTACGCACGGCTCCCGTCGTACGCGGCCACCCTGGAACGCGACGGGTTCGCCACGCCCGGCGACATCGTCGTCGCAGGCGACGAGGACGCCGTCGCCGACGGGCTCCGCCGCTACGCCGAGGCCGGCGCCACCGACGTCAACGTCAGCCTCGTCGGCACCACGGCCGAGCGGGAGCGCACGCTCGTGCACCTCGGTCACCTTGCGTCGGCGAGCAGGCGGTAGGACCCGACCCGGTCGGCGTGGTCGTGGGTGACCGTCGTGACCGGGATCAGGGCCAGGTCGAGATGGCGACGACCCACCAGCCGGATTCCGCCCCTCACCCCTCGATCCTGTGCCCGGCACGTCCCGGCGCGCAAGCGCGTGTCCCGCACCGCACCCGTTGACACCCGCCCGGACGGGTCGACGCTCCCGCTCGTGCAGCGCGAGGTCACGACGACCGCGAGGTCACGACGACACGGTGGGGCCCGCAGGACGGCGGACGTGCGGCCGGGTAGCCGGCACGAGGCCGCCGAACAGGGCGACCGTGCGCTCCCGTTCGGCGGGCGAGCCGGTCGGGAACAGGATGAGATCGGTGACACCGGCGTCGGCATGGCGCCGCACCTGGGCCACGACCGTCTCCTCGTCCCCGGCGACGATCATGTCCTCGATGCCGCCCGCGCCCTGGCGGTCGAGCGTGCCGCGGTAGCTCGGCATCGTCGAGCCGAGCGCGAAGTGCTCCGCGGCGTCGGCCAGCAACGTGTCCGGGTCGGCCGTGACGGCAGCGTTGAGCCCGACGACGATCCGCGCGGGCGGGCTCCCGACCGCGCGGCCCGCGTCGACGCCCGGCACCACGAAGTCCGCGACGTACTCCGGGCGCGCCCACAGCGTGATCACGCCGGCGGTCCGCTCACCGGCCAGCGCGAGCATCCGCGGGCCATGAGCGGCCAGCAGCACCGGTGGAGGCTCCACGCCGGGGGCGTCCACACCGCCCCGTGCTCCCACGGTCGTCCCTGCGACGTCGACGTCCTCCCCGCGCAGGGCGGGCGTCAGCACGTCGAGGAACTCCCGCACGCGGTCGGCCGGGCGGTCCCACCGCAGCCCGTAGCGGCTCTCGACCACCCACGGGTGGCTGGTCCCGAGCCCGAGCGTCAGCCGCCCGCCGGTGGCGGCCTGCGTCGTCAGCACCTGCGCGGCCAGGGCGAGCGGGTGGCGCGGGAACGTCGCGACGACGGCCGTCCCCAGCTCGACGTCCGGTGCGCGGCCGCCGAGCGCGGACAGCACGGTCAGCGGGTCCCAGCTGCCGGTCTCGTTCGGCCACACGTGCGCGTACCCGGCGGCGCCCGCGTCCTCGATCGCGGTCAGGACGTCCGGCAGCGGTCTGCCGCCTGCGATGCTCAGCCCGATTCTCATGTCCCCCAGCGCAGCGCGGACCGCCCGCGCCGGCAACGGCCGACCGCGCTGCGCGCGATCATCGTTCGTGATCGTGCCCGGTCACACGAGGAGGTGCGATGGAGCTGCGCCAGCTGCGCGCGTTCGTGACGGTCGCCGAGGAGCTGCACTTCGGGCGCGCCGCGGCCCGGCTCGGCACGGTCCAACCAGCGGTGAGCCAGCAGCTCGGGCGCCTCGAGCGCGAGCTCGGCGTGCGGCTGCTCGACCGGTCCCCGCACCGGGTCGTGCTGACCGCGGCCGGGCGGCGGTTGCTGGGCGAGGCGCGGGCCGCGCTGGCCGGCGTCGACCGGGTGCGCGATGTGGCCGACGCCCTCCTGAAGGGACGGGAGGGCGCCGTGCGGATCGGCACGACTCCCGGCCTGGCCGAGCGGCTGGGCCGCGGCCTGACCGCCGTGCGCGCGCTGTCCCCGGACGTGGAGGTGGTGCTCGTCGAGGGCAGCGCCCGCGCGCACGCGGCGGCCGTCGCGACCGGGGCGCTCGACACCGCGCTCGTCCGCGAGGACACGTCCGTGGACGGGACGACGGCCGTCGGTGTCGGCGACGACGAGGTCGTGGCGCTGCTGCCCCACGCGCACCCCGCCGCCTCGACGTCCGTCGTGGACGTCCACGCTCTGGCCGATCTGCGGCTTCGGCTCCCGCCCCGCCGGTCGGACCCGACGCTGCACGACGCGGTCCTGGCGCGGTGCGCCGAGGTCGGTCTCGTGCCGCGGCGCGGGCGGGACGTCGTCTCGGTGGAGGACGCAGCGCTGGAGATCAGCGCGGGCGGGGCGGACTGGACCGTCGTGCACCCGTCCGGTGTGGACCGGACGTCGTGCGGCACGGTGGCCCGGCCGTTCGCCCCGTCGCTGACCGTCCCGGTCCGCCTGCTCCTGCCCGCCGGCGCCGTCGGCGGCTGCCGCGACGCGCTCGTCGACGCGTTCCGCTGAACGCCGGTCGACAGGCGATCACCGGCCCGGCGAGGCTGCCGGTGCCCCGCCTCCGCCTCCTGACGCACCACCGTCACGTGGACCTGCGCCGGGTCACGTCGGCGGCACCGACGGCAACACGAACGTCGACCGCGGTCGGAGGCGACCCGGGCCGATGGTCCCGCCCCTCCGGGGCGTTCGCCCCCTGACCGCACCATGGCGCCGACGCGAGTCTGGAATCCCCCACCGAGGAGAGGCCATGACAACCGAATCGGCCACCCGCACCCCCGACCTCGATCCGGCGATCCGCCCCGTGGCGGGCCGGTCCCTCGCGCTGCTGCGCGTCGCGACCGGCTTCGTGTTCCTGTGGGCGTTCGCGGACAAGCTGTTCGGACTCGGGTTCACCACACCGGCGGCACGCGCCTGGATCCACGGCGGCTCGCCGACGCGAGGGTTCCTGAGCAACGTCGACATCGGACCGTTGGCGCCGGTGTTCCGCGCGATCGCGGGCGCCTGGTGGGCGGACGTCCTGTTCATGGCCGGACTCGCGGCGATCGGGGTCGCGGTGATCCTCGGCGCGGGTCTGCGGGTCGCGGCGATCAGCGGAGCACTCATGATGGCGCTGATGTACCTCGCCGAGCTGCCGTTCTACGCGGTCACGAACGCCGGCGAGCCGACCGGGTCGACGAACCCGATCGTCGACTACCACCTGGTCTACGCGCTCGTGCTGATCGTCGTCGCACTCACTCGCGCCGGCGACACGTGGGGGCTCGGACGCTGGTGGGCGACGACGCGGCTCGTCCGGCGCACCCCGTGGCTGACGTGAGCGGGGACGCGACCGTGCCCGCCGCCCGCCTCGACGCCCCTCCGGAGACGCTCGACGACGACCCGTCGCTGGGCACGATCATGACGTCGCACCTCGTCGGGATCACACCGGACGCGCCCGTGCGGACCGCGCTGCAGGCGATGGCCGCCCGCGAGGTCCGCCACCTCCCGGTCATCGACGACGGCCGGTGCGTCGGGCTCGTCACGGAACCGGACCTGTTGCGCGGCATGGTTGCCGAGCACGGCCCGCTCGGCGCGACGACCGTGCGCGTCCACGAGGTCGCGGGCCGGGCGGTCGTGCTGGGCGAGCGGACCCGGCTCTCCGCCGCGGCCGCACGGATGGCCGAGCGACACGTCGACGCCGTCCTGGTCGGCTCCGTGGACAGGCTCGTCGGCATCGTCACGACGACCGACGTGGTCCGCGTCTGGTCACGGCACTCGGGCCCGGCCGGAGCGACGCACGACTGAGCCGGCGGTCGGTCCCGCGCCGGGACGGGAGCCGGAACCGGTGGTATCCGGTTCCGGCTCTCGCGTCACGGCCGGGCGAGCAGCGCCCGCAGCTCGGCGGCGTGCGCGGCCAGGAACGTCTCGGCCGACCGCGGCGGGCGGCCGGTCAGGCGTTCGACCTCCGGTGTCACGACGGCCAGCTCGCCGAGGGCGACACCCGTCGCGAGCGCGGCGACGTCGCGGGCGAACGATGGCGGCAGGCCCTGCGCGACCAGCGTGGGCTCCAGCTCGTCGAGCGCCGGCGAGCTGACCCCGACCGGCCTGCCGAGAACGGTCGACAGCGCTGCGGCCAGGTCGGCGTGCGTCAGCGCCACCGGCCCGGTGAGCTCGTGGGTGCCGCCGCCAGGGGCGGCGCCGGTCAGGACGGCGTGCGCGCACGCGGCGATGTCCTCGGCGTCGATGTAGCCCACCGCGCCGCCCGCGTACGGGTCGAGGAGGGCCCCGTCGGCGGTGAACCCGGCGACCCCGGTGATCAGGTTCTGCAGGAAGCCGCTGGGGCGCAGCACGGTCGCCGCGAGCCCGGACGCGGCCAGATGGCGCTCGATCCGCGCATGCGCCCCGACGGCGAGCGGCCCGCCGTCGGCGACGCCGAGGACCGAGATCTTCACGACGTGCTCCACCCCGGTGTCGACGGCGGCGTCGATCGCGGCCTCCTGCTGGGCGATCATCGGCTGGGGTCCGTCGACCGGGACCGCGCCGCCGGCGTTGAGGAACAGCCGGGTGGCGCCGTCGAACGCCGCGGGCAACGACGACCGGTCGTCCAGATCGGCGACGACGGTCTCGGCGCCGGGCACGCTCACGTCCGGGCGACGCACCAGGGCGCGGAACGGCACCCCGTCCGCCGCAAGGCGCCGGGCCAGCGCGCCGCCGATCGCACCCGTCGCCCCGATCACCACGATCACGTCGCGCTCCTTAAGATGAGTATCACTCGACTTATCTAACATGAGGAGCCCTCACCTTGTCCACGACCGCACGCAGGCCTCGTTCGGACGGCCTGCGCAACCGCGCCGCGCTGCTCGTCGCGGCGGACGCCGTGTTCGCCGCCGACGGCACCGGCGCGTCGCTGTCCGCGGTCGCCGCCCGCGCGGGCGTCGCGATCGGCACGCTCTACAAGCACTTCCCGACCCGCCGGAACGTGGTCGGGGCGCTGCTCGCCGACCGTCACGACGCCCTGTTCGCGACCCGGCCGGACGGCCTTGCGGACTGGGTGCGCACGGTCGCCTCGCACGCCGCCACCTACCGCGGCCTGGCCGAGTTCCTGGCGTCCGATCTCGCGGCGGGCGGCGGGCCGGACGCGGCGGGCGACCGCCTGGCCGCCGACTGCGCGCGCATGGCCGAGCGCACGGACCGGCTCGTCGCCGAGGCCCGCGCCGCCGGTTCGCTGGCCGAGGACGTCCCGGTCGAGGACGTCGTGACGCTGATGAACGCCGCGGCCTGGGTCCGGGAGCAGGAGGGTTCCGTGCGGGCCGACCGCCTGATCACGGCCGGGCTGGCCGGCATGCGACCCGGTGCTCGGGAGTGGAACTCGGGTGACGGTCGGACGCCGACGCGACGAGAGCCACGACGGTGAGCACGAGCGCGATGCCCAGCGCGGTCGCGAGCCCCGTGCGGTAACCGTCCGGTCCGGCGGACGCGACGAACACGCCGGTGCAAGCGGCGATGCAGACCGTCGACGAGACGCGCTGGGAGACCTGGAAGAAACCGGCCGCGAGCCCGTGTGCCCCGGGTGGGGCCAGCGCCAGCGTCAGACCCTGGTTCGGCGAGGCGATCAGCCCTCCGGCCGCCCCGGTGAGGAACTGCGAGACCACGAGGACTGACACGAGCGCCGCGGGTGGCAGGACCGCCACCGCGACGACAGTGCAGGCGAGCACGCCGGCGAGCACGCCCAGCGCCGTCGTCACCGACGCCCGGCCCCACCGCCCGACGACCCGCCACCCGATCGTCGAGGTCACCCCCATCGCCAGCGCCGACGGCACCAGGCAGAGCCCGGCGAGCAGCGGGGACAGTCCGAGCCCCTCCTGCAGGGCCAGCGTCACCACCACGCCGGTCCCGAGGCTCGACCCGAACCAGCACATCGCGACGACCGTGCCCAGCACGAACCCCGGTGACCGGACGAGCGCGGGATGCAGCACCGGCGCGCCGCCGCGGCGGGCCAGCCGCCGTTCCCACCACGCGAGCACGGGGACCGCGACCACCCCGGCCGCGATCCAGGGCGCCGCGGCGGCACCGCCCACCACGGGCAGCAGGACCGCCAGAGTGATCACTGACAGCAGCCCGATCCCGACCGGGTCCAGCTCCGCGCGCGCACCCCGCGCGACCCTCCCGAGGCGCAGCCTGCGGGCCGCGACGACGCACGTCACGATCCCGAACGGCAGGTTCACGGCCATCACCAGGCGCCAGCCGACGTCCGGCCCCGATACGGCGAGCAGCAGTCCGCCGACGACCGGAGCCACCATGCCGGACAGCGAGGCCACAGCCGCGTAGGCACCGAGCGCCCGAGCCCGGGCCGGGCCCGTGAAATGGTCCTGCATGAGGCCGATGACCTGCGGGTTGGCCGTGCCGGCACCGATCCCCTGCACCAGCCGGGCGACGATCAGCACCCACGGGGCCGTGGCGGCGGCGCCGAGCACGCTCGCCGCGCTGAACAACGTGAGCCCGCCGACGAGCAGGCGGCCGCGCCCCCACGCGTCGCCGAGCCGTCCCGCAGGGACCAGCACCAGGCCGAACGTGAGCGAGTAGATCGCGAGGATCCACTGGACGTCGCTTCCGGACGCCGCGAGGTCGGTCCGCAACGCGGGCACGGCGACGGTGAGGATGGACTGGTCGACCAGCGTCGTGAAGCCGGTGGCGAGACAGATCGCGAGGATCGTGCGCGGACGCGCGGGGGTGGACGCGGACATGGGTGGGCACCTCGGGACGCCGTATGGACGGGACGCCGGGAACGGTCGCGGGCAGCGACCGGGTCAGCGACAGAGGTCGCCCTGCCACCGTCCGAAGTCGACGTGCCGACGCCTGCTCCAGCGCGTGCGGAGCACCCCCGCGCGCTGCGTCATGCGTCCCCCCGGTCGCCGCTCGGCCTCCGACGCCTTGCGCGACACGACCGATCGGCCCCACCCAAGCCCGCGCCGCGACCGGGTGTCAAGCGCCCACGACGCGCCGCGGACCCCGTGGCTGAGAGTGCCGCCACAGCGGGGCCACGCCGCTTGACCGCGGGAACGAACAGCGCGCACGATCACGGACGTCGTCGGGCCGTCGTGGCCCGCAGGGGGTGGGACGTGCACGGGCGGGTTCTCGTCGGTCGTCGTCACGTCGACCTGCTGCGCGTGACCAGCGCGTCCTGTCGGGTCGTCTGAGACCCCACCCCGTCCACTCCGGACCGTCCGGTCCATCCCTTCCCGGCCCCTCGCCGCGCGCCCCGGCGCCGCCGCGCGGGCCGTCTCCCGCGAGAGGTACTGCCATGTCGCGCTGGTCGCGCGCTCTGCTGCTGCTGGCCCCCGCCGCCGTGCTCGCCGCCGCGTGCGCCGCACCCGGCTCCGCCCCGTCCGGTGGAGACGGTGCGGGGCAGAAGGTCTCGATCGGCGTGTCGGACGCCGCCGAGAACTACTGGAACGTCTACAAGGCCAAGGCCGCGGCGGCCGGGATCACCGTCGACCTGGTCAACTTCACCGACTACAACCAGCCCAACCCTGCCCTGTCCCAGGGCCAGCTACAGCTGAACCAGTTCCAGCACCTGCAGTACCTGGCGAACTACAACGTCAAGAACGACGACACCCTGGTCCCGATCGGCGCCACCGCCGTCTACCCCCTGCCGCTGTACTCGACGAAGCACACCGAGCTCGCCCAGATCCCGCAGGGCGGCAAGGTCGCGATCCCGAACGACCCGACCAACCAGGCCCGCGCCCTGCTCGTGCTGCAGGCCGCGAAGCTGGTGACGCTGCGGGGTGGCGGCAGCACCCTGTCCACACCGGACGAGATCGACCCGGCCGCGTCGAAGGTGACGGTGCTGCCGGTGGACGCGGCGCAGACCGCCGCCAACATCAACTCCGTGGACGGCGCGATCGTGAACAACAACTACGCGACCGCCGCGAAGCTCGGCCAGGACAAGGTCCTCTACGCCGAGGACCCGAACTCCGACGCGGCCAAGCCGTACATCAACACGTTCGTCGCCCGCGCCGCGGACAAGGACAACCCGACCTACGTGAAGCTGGCCGAGATCTACCACGACCCCGAGGTGATCGCGGCGGTCCGCCAGGACCTCGGCACGGGCGGCGTGATCAAGGACAACACCGCGTCCGACCTGCAGGCCACCACGGTGCAGATCCAGGACACGATCCGGAAGGCCGGCGGCTGACCCGATGGGCACGGCCACACCGGTGATCTCGTTCCGCGGGGCGGGCAGGACGTTCGCCGGCACCCGCGGCGGCGCCGAGATCCGCGCCGTCGACGCCGTCGATCTCGACGTCGCCGCCGGCGAGATCACCGGCGTGATCGGCTACTCAGGGGCGGGCAAGAGCACCCTCGTCCGGATGATCAACGCGTTGGAGCTGCCCACGTCGGGAACGGTGACCGTCGCGGGCCGTGACACGTCCACGCTGGGCGAGCGCGGCCTGCGGGAGCTGCGCGCCGACGTCGGGATGATCTTCCAGCAGTTCAACCTGCTCTCCTCGCGCACGGTGGCGGGCAACGTCGGCTATCCGCTGCGGATCGCCGGATGGTCCGCCGAGCGCCGCCGGGCGCGGGTGGCCGAGCTGCTGGAGTTCGTCGGGATCGCGGACAAGGCCCGGCAGTTCCCGGCCCAGCTCTCCGGCGGGCAGAAACAGCGGGTCGGCATCGCCCGCGCACTGGCCACCTCGCCCGGCATCCTGCTCGCCGACGAGGCCACCAGCGCGCTCGACCCGGAGACCACCCAGGACGTGCTGGGCCTGTTGCGGCGGATCAACGCCGAGCTCGGCACGACGATCGTGGTGATCACTCACGAGATGGAGGTGGTGAGCTCGATCTGCCACAGCGTCGTCGTGATGGAGCAGGGCCGGGTGATCGAGCAGGGCCCGGTGTACGACGTGTTCGCCGACCCGCAGGAGACCGCGACCCGCCGGTTCGTGCACAGCGTGCTGCGCGACCGCCCGTCCGACGAGACGCTCGCCCGGCTCCGTCAGCACTTCTCCGGCCGGATCGTGACGGTCTGGGTCCGTGCGGACACCGACGCCCGCTCGGCGCTGGCCGACGTCCTGGCGGCCCGCGACGTGCGCAGCACCATCGTCTACGGCGGGATCCGCGAGCTCGCCGAGAAGCCGTTCGGCAGCATCACGTTCGAGCTCGCCGGCCGGGACTCCGACGTGGACGCGCTGATCGCGGAGCTGCGCGGGCACACCCGTGTCGAGGAGGTCGACGACCTGTGAGCGACTGGGCGAGCCTCTCGCCGGTGCTGTGGCTCTCGCTGGCACAGACGGCGTACATGGTGTTCTGGACGATGCTGATCGCCGGCGTGCTCGGCCTGGCGCTCGGCGTCGCGCTCCACTCCACCCGGCGCGGCGGTCTGCTGCAGAACGGGCCCGTGTTCACGGTGCTCAACGTGCTGGTCAACATCGTCCGCCCGATCCCGTTCATCATCTTCATCACCGCGGTCGGCCCGCTGACGCTGCTCGTGATGGGCACGACGATCGGCACGCGGTCGGTGCTGTTCCCGATGTCGGCGATGGCGACGTTCGTGATCGGCCGGATCGTGGAGCAGAACCTCGTGGCCGTCGACGACGGCGTGATCGAGGCGGCCAGGGCGATGGGCGCGAGCCGCTGGCGGATCATCTGGAGCGTCCTGATCCCGGAGGCGCTGGCACCGCTGATCCTCGGCTACACGTTCATCTTCGTCGCCGTCGTGGACATGTCGGCGATGGCCGGCTACGTCGGCGGCGGCGGGCTCGGCGACTTCGCGATCAGCTACGGCTACCAGCAGTTCAACTGGCCGGTCACACTCCTCACCGTCGTGATCATCATTGCGATCGTCCAGCTGGCCCAGCTGCTCGGGAACCGCCTCGCCCGGATCGCGCTGCGCCGCTGACCGGGGCGGTCGCCGGTCTCGCCGGACCGGCCGCCGGTCAGGACGGACCGTCGACCCGGCGGGCCAGCGTGGCGATCCGCAGGTCCCGCGCCCGCGTCTGGTGGGCGGTCATGGTCGATCCGGCCCGCTCGCCGTCGCCGTCCCGGATCGCGGCGAGGATCGCGCGGTGCTCGTCGAGGATGATCGCGAGGTTCTCCGGCTCGGCCGTCGACGTCGAGTCGTACGCCGCCAGCTGTGTCTCCAGGCCGTCGAGCAGCCTGCTGATCGTGGCGTTCCGCCCGGCGGTGCGGACGGCGTGGTGGAACTGGCGGTCGATCTCCAGCCGCGCCGGGACGTCGGCGCCGTCGGCCTGTTCGAGCAGGTGATCGAGCCGGGCGAGGTCCAGTTCGGACGCCTGCCGGGCCGCCTTCGTGGCGGCCGCGCTGTCCAGCGCGATACGCGCGTCGCAGATCTCGAGGATCTCCTCGGCGCTGCGGACCCGGACCAGGAAGCCGCCGGGGGCCTTCTCGACGAGGCCCTCGTACTCCAGGCGGTTCAGGGCGTCGCGGATCGGTGACCGGCTGGTGCCCTGCTCCGCAGCGATCCCGCTGGAGGTCAGGACGTTGCCGGCGGACCAGTGGCCGGACAGGATCCGCCGCCGGATGAGGTCGTACGGCCCGGTGTCGTCGGCGACGCCCGCCCCCGCGCTCACGGTCATGCCGCTCATTGTGCGCCCACGGACGTCCGCGGTCATCACCCGGCGCCGGGTGTCGACAGCCGTCGACATGTGTCGCCGATCGCATTGCATTTCGCGATGTGGTCGGCGAGAGTCCGGTACGTGAACCACGCGGGCCTGACCCGGCGGCGCCACATCGACCTGATGCGGACGCCCGGTCACGGCTGTCGGTAGACGGCCGACCACGGGTCGCCGGCTCCGCCGCGCCCGCCGCTGATCCCGCCCCGACCGGACCCCCGGTCACCGCGCTCCACGCCGACGTCCCCGCCCCGAGCGGCGGTCACGGCGGCGCCCTCGAGACGACGGAGCGGAGCTCCCGCATGTCCCACCCCTCCGCCATGCCCGCCGATCGGTTCGCCGGCACGGCGTCCGGGACGTCCGCAGAGGTGCGGGCGACGCTCACCGCGACCCCCGGCCGTTACGTCGTCGCCACCCGCGGCCGC
Source organism: Pseudonocardia endophytica (assembly GCF_004339565.1). Lineage (GTDB taxonomy): Bacteria > Actinomycetota > Actinomycetes > Mycobacteriales > Pseudonocardiaceae > Pseudonocardia > Pseudonocardia endophytica. Next base: position 2,461,171 of record NZ_SMFZ01000002.1, on the reverse strand, counting down.
CACCTCGTGACGGACGCGATCCAGGGTCCCGGCGAGGCCCCGTCGGCGACCGAGCTGCTGCTCTCGTCGCTGGCGGGCTGCGGCATCGGGAACGTCGAACGCCACGGCGCCGACCTGGGCGCCGACCTGACGGACGCCTCGGTCGCGGTCACCGCCGAACGCGACCCCGACGACGTCACCCGGTTCCTCGACATCGCGATCGTCGTCGCGCTCCCGCACACCGCGGAGGCGACGGCCCGCGCGGTCACCGACCGCTTCACCGCCACCTGCCCGCTCTACAACACCGTGCGCCGCGGCGGCCCCGTCCGGGTCCTCGTCGAGCACGCCCCCGGCCACTGAGCCCCTTTCCTCCCCAGGAGATCCTCGTGCTTTCCACCGGCAGATCACTCCGACGGATGGCCGCGGCCGCCGCGGCCGCCGTCGCCCTGCTCGCCGCGTCCGCCTGCGGCTCCGGCGGCGCGGGCGCCTCGTCGACCGCGCTGTCCGTCGGCATCGCCAGCAACTTCTTCTCGACCGCGTGGGACCAGCGCGTCGACCCCGGCGCCACGGCCGGCGTCTCGTTCCGCCAGTTCGACGGCGCCGGTCCGGTCTACGAGGCACTGCGCGCCGGTGCGGTCGACATCGGGTTCGGCTCGGACATCTCGACGATCGCCTCGCAGGCGGGCGGCGCCGACGTCACGATCCTCGGCGTCGCCCGGCCCGACCCGAAGTGGTTGCGGCTGATCGTGCCGCAGGGCTCGCCCGTGCGGTCGCTCACCGACCTGCGCGGCAGGTCCATCGCCGTCGTGAAGGGCTCCGCGGCCCACCGGTTCATCACCGCCGAGATCGCCCGCGCGAAGCTGTCCGTGCACGACTTCGACCTGCGGTTCCTCGCCACCGCCGACGCCCAGACGGCGTTCCGCACCGGCGGCGTCGACGCGTGGGCGGCCTGGGAGCCGAACGCCGCGCAGCTGGAGCAGCAGAACGGCGCGCGCCTCGTGCAGACGGCCGTGCCGGAGACCGCGGGCGCGATCTACCTCGCCTCGAAGGGCGACATCGTCGCTCCCGGCTCCCCCAAGCGGGACGCGGCCCTGGCGTTCACCGACGCGTTCGTGCGCACGCTCGACCGGTTGAAGGCGGATCCGCAGGGCTGGTCGCAGACCCTGGCCGCGGACCTGAAGCTCGACCCGCAGGTGGCGCTGCAGTTCGCCCGCAACTACACGTTCACGTTCGTGCCGGTCGACGACCGTGCGCGCCAGGACTACCGCACGACGGCGGCCGAGCTGCAGACGCTCGGGATCATCACGCAGCAGCCGGACCCGGCCACCGCGTTCACCGACCAGGCCAACGAGGTCGTCACCCGCGCGACCGCGGCGACCGGATGACAGCCGTGCCGACCACCTCGACGACGCCGCCCGCGGATCCCGCGGCCGGCGCCGCGCCGCGCGGGCCCGGTGGCGGGTCGCGGCGGCGGCGCATCGGCGGCGCCGGTCTCGGACTGGTCCTCCCGGTGCTGCTGCTCGCCGGCTGGCAGCTGTCCTCGGCCACCGGCGTGCTCGGTGCCGAGGTCCTCCCGTCGCCCGCCGCGGCCTGGAGCACGCTCGTCGACCTCGCCGCCGGCGGCGATCTCGGCGAAGCGCTCGCGATCTCGCTGTCCCGGGCCGCGGCCGGGCTGGTGATCGGGGTGGCGGTCGGGACCGTCCTCGGCGTCCTGTGTGGAGCGTCGCCGACGGCGGCGGCCGCGCTGAACCCGACGCTGCAGGCCCTGCGCGCCCTCCCGGTGCTGGCGCTGGTGCCGCTGTTCATCATCTGGTTCGGGATCGGCGAGACCTCGAAGGTGCTGATGATCGCCCTCGCGACCACGTTCCCGATCTACGTCAACGTCCTGGCCGCCGTCGCGGGCGTCGACCGGCGGCACCTGGAGTTGGCCCGCGTCCTGCGGCTCGGGCGGGCGGCGCTGGTCCGGCGGGTGTACCTGCCCGCCGCGCTGCCGTCCTGGTTCGTCGGGCTGCGGTACGCGAGCGGGCTGGCACTGGTCATCCTCGTGATCTCCGAGCAGGTCGACGCGGACGCGGGACTCGGCTACCTGATGGCCGACGCCCGCACGTACTACCGCGTCGACGTGATCCTCGCGGTGATCGGTGTGTACGGCGTGCTCGGCGTGCTCACCGACCGGCTCGTGGTCCTCGGCGAGCGCTGGAGCCTGCGGTGGGCCTGACCACATCGGACCCGGCGGAGGCGGTGGTGTCCGCGCGCGGGCTCACCCGGCGTTTCGGCGACCTCACGGTGCTCGACGACCTGGACGTCGCCGTCGCGTCCGGCGAGTTCGTCTCCGTCCTCGGTCGCAGCGGGACCGGGAAGAGCACGCTGCTGCGGCTGCTGGCCGGCATCGACGACGCACCGGACGCCGGCACGGTGCGGCGCAGCGCCGATCCCGGCGTGATGTTCCAGGACGCGCGGCTGCTGCCGTGGCTGCGGGCCGGCGACAACGTCGCGCTCGCCGGTGGCGTCGACGACGTGGGAGCGCTGTTCGAGCGGGTCGGCCTCGACCGGCGGCTGCTGCGGGCCTGGCCGCGCACGCTGTCCGGCGGGCAGGCCCAACGCGTCGCGCTGGCCAGGGCGCTGGCGTCCCGGTCGCCGCTGCTCGTCCTCGACGAGCCGTTCGGGGCGCTCGACTCGCTCACCCGCCTGACCATGCAGGAGCTGCTCGTCGCCGTGCGGGCCGAGCACCGCCCCGCCGTCGTCCTGGTCACCCACGACGTCGAGGAGGCGCTCGTGCTCTCCGACCGGGTCCTGCTGCTCGACGGCGGCCGCGTCGCGCTGGACACGCGGCTCGACGAGCCACACCCGCGCGACCGGACGTCCCCCGCGCTCGTCGCACGACGGGCCCGGATCCTGGCCGCCCTGCGCGGCCCCGCCCCCGCGACCGAGGAGATCGCATGACACCACGACGCCTGTTGCTCAACGCCTTCGTGTGCCCGTCGCCCGGGCACGTCAAGCCGGGTCTGTGGCCCTACGACCTGCCCGGCAACGAGCTCGCCGACTTCGACGACCTCGACCTCTGGGTCCGGCTGGCGGCCACCCTCGAACGCGGGCGCTTCGACGGGCTGTTCATCGGCGACGTGCTCGGCCTCTACGCCCCCTACCGCGGCAGCTGGGACATCTACGTCTCCGACGGCAACCGCTTCCCGATGCTGGACTCGCTGACGCTCGCCTCGGCGCTGGCGACGACGACCACCGACCTCGGGCTGATCTTCACGGCCTCGGTCATCCAGGACCACCCGTACACACTGGCCCGCCGGATCGCCACGCTCGACCACTTCACCGGCGGCCGCGTCGGCTGGAACATCGTCACGAGCTCCACCGAGAACGCGCACCGCAACTACGGCGCCGACGGCATCACCCCGCACGACGAGCGTTACGTGTGGGCCCGCGAGCACGTCCAGGTCGTGCTCAAGCTCCTCGAGGGCTCGTGGGACCCGGGCGCGGTGCGGCGCGACCGGGCCGGGCGTGTGTTCGCCGACCCCGAGCGGGTGCACACGGTCGACCACGTCGGGGAGCGCTACGCGGTCCAGGGCCCTCTGATCGTGCACCCGTCGCCGCAGCGCGCGCCCGTGCTGTTCCAGGCCGGCTCGTCGCCAGCCGGGACCGACTTCGCCGCCGAGTTCGCCGAGGGCGCGCTCGTGCTGAACAGCCTGGACGCGGCCGCCGGGACCGTCGGCGTGCTGCGCGAGAAGGCGCTGTCCGCCGGCCGCAAGGCCTCCGACGTCGCCGTGTTCGCCGCACTCACACCCGTCCTGGCCAGCACGTCCGACGAGGCGAGGGCCAAGCGCGAGCGGTTCGACGAGCTGCTCAACTCCGAGGCCCTCGCCGCCGAGGTCGGCGGCAACGTCGGCATCGACCTGTCCGCGCTCGAACCGGACGACCCGATCGACTACTCGAACGCGCAGGGCGGGATCGGCAAGATCCTCGCCGAGGCGGCCAAGCACCCGGACGGCGTCGTGACCAAGCGCCAGTACCTGCGCGCGATCACCGGGGACACGACGCTCGTCGGCACTCCGGAGGAGGTCGCCGACGTCCTCGCGCGCTGGCAGGAGGCGGGCGGCGACGGGGTGAACTTCATGAACTACCTCATCCCCGGCACCTACGACGACGTCGTCGACCACCTGGTCCCGGTCCTGCAGGAACGCGGGATCGTCCAGCGGGAGTACGCACCGGGGACCCTGCGGGACAAGCTGTTCGGCGAGGGCCCGCACCTCGCCGAGCGCCATCCAGGGAGCCGCTACCGCAACGCTCCGCGTTGAGGTCGTCGGTCCGGGTGTCTAGCGTGGACGCGATGACCGGGACATGGCTGACGGTGCGGGAGCACATCGACCTCCTGCGCGTCGCCTCGGCGCTCTGTCGGATCTGAGCCGGCACGCGGTACTCCCCGACCGCGTCGCGCCGGCCCCTCGGAGAGCCCCCGTTCCGCCGCTCCCGCGGCGCCCGTCTCCCTGGAGCTGCCATGACCGACACCTCCGCGCGCCCCGGTCCGACCACGCACACGCCACGCCGGGTCGCACTGGCCAGCGCCGTCGGCACGACGATCGAGTGGTACGACTTCTACCTCTACGCCACGGCCACCGCGCTCGTGTTCACCAAGCTGTTCTTCCCGTCGATCAGCCCGACGGCGGGCACGCTCGCCGCGTTCGCCACCTACGCCGCAGGCTTCGGGGCGCGGCCGATCGGAGCGGTGGTCGCCGGCCACATCGGCGACCGGGTGGGGCGCAAGGCCGTGCTGGTGGCGGCGCTCGTGCTGATGGGCGCCGCGACGACGTTGATCGGCGCGCTGCCCACCTACGGGCAGGTCGGCATCGCCGCACCGGTCCTGCTCGTCGTTCTGCGGCTGCTGCAGGGTCTCGCCGTCGGTGGCGAGTGGGGCGGGGCCGCGGTGCTGTCGGTCGAGCACGCGCCGGCGACCCGTCGCGGCCTGTTCGGCAGCTTCACCCAGATCGGCTCCCCGGCCGGGATGCTGCTCGCGACCGGCTCGTTCTTCCTGGTCCGGTCCCTGACCGACGACGAGACGTTCCTGGCGTGGGGCTGGCGGCTGCCGTTCCTGGCGAGCGTCGTGCTGATCGCGGTCGGGCTGGCCGTGCGGCTGCGGGTCGAGGACGCGCCGGAGTTCCGGGCGCTGCGCGACCGCGGCGACGTCGCCCGGCTGCCGGTGGTCGAGGTGCTCCGGACCGCGCCCCGGCCGGTCCTGCTGACCACCGGGCTGCGCCTGTCGCAGATCGCGCTCTACACGCTGCTCACGACGTACGGGCTCACCTACGTCGCGGAGAAGCTCGGCCCGGACTCCGGCGCCGGTCTCACCGCCGTGCTGGTGGCCTCGGCGATCGGGATCGCGACGACGCCGGTGTGGGCGCTGGTGTCCGACCGCGTCGGGCGCCGGGTCCCGTACCTGTTCGGTGCGCTCGGCGGGCTCGTCGCGCTGGTGCTGTTCTTCCTCGCCGTGGACACCGGGTCGACGCTCCTCGTGGTTGCCGCGATGGTGCTGGGCGTCAACGTCATGCACGACGCGATGTACGGGCCGCAGGCGGCGTGGTTCGCCGAGCTGTTCGACCTGCGGCTGCGCTACAGCGGGGCCTCGCTGGGCTACCAGATCGGTTCGGTGCTCTCCGGCGGTTTCGCGCCGCTGATCGCGGCGGCGCTGCTGATCGCCGGGGACGGCAGGCCGTGGTGGATCCTGCTGTACTTCGCCGGGCTGACGGTGCTGACGGTCCTGGCGGCCCTCTCGGCCCGCGAGACCGCCCACGACCCGATCGACGTGGCCGGGACCGACCTCCGCCGGCCGGCCGCCCCCGGAGCGGCCGGATCGTGAGGTGACGGATCCCGTCGCCGCCGGACGGTCGGACGTCGAGGATCCGGCCGCACGGCGCTCCGAGATCGGCCGGCCGGTGTTCACCACCGCCGCCGGGGTCAGCCCTCCGGGTGCGCCGCGATGACCTTGCGGTAGGCGCGGGGACCGTCGCCGTAGTCGTCGATCGCGTAGTGCCATGTGGCGAGGTTGTCCCACAGCACGAGGTCGCCGGGCGTCCAGCCGAACCGGATCGTGTACTGCGGCGACGCCGCGTGCCGCAGCAGGAACGGCAGCAGCGCCTCGCTCTCGGCCTCGGCGATCCCGACGAGCCTGCGCACCCCGGTGCTGAGGAACAGCCCCCGCCTGCCGGTGTCCGGGTGGCGCAGCACGACCGGGTGCTCGACGGTGCGGCGCACGTCGCCCTTCTCCGCGCCCTGCGCGTAGTGCGCGGCGTCGGCGTCGTACTCACCCGATACCGATTCGAGGAGCTGCTTGAGCGGCTCGGACAGGTCGTCGTAGGCGGCCTGCAGGTCGGCCCAGAGCGTGTGGCCGCCGAGCTCGGCGACCTCGTCGTAGACCAGCGACTCGATCTGGAACGGCGGTGTGCGCCAGAGCCCGCCGATGTGCCAGGTGCTGGCCTTGCCGGTCTGCTCGACGCGGTACGGGTAGACGAGCGGGTTGTCGGGATGACGCGTCGCCGTCGGGTGGTCGAACGGCTCCCCGAAGATCCGCACCGCCTCGACGTGCCGGTCAGGGGACAGGTGCTGCCCGCGGAAGACGAGGACCTTGTGGTCGCGGAACGCCTGCCGCAGCTGCTCGGCGACGGACGGCTCGACGTCGGTGTTCAGGTCGACGCCGCCGATCTCGGCCCCGATCCGGGGGCCTGCCCGACGGATCTCGATGGTCTGGTCGGTGGTGACGGTCATGCCGATTCCTCTCTCGTGGTGACGGTGTGGCCCGCGTGTCTGCGGGCCACGGCGGGACGCAGGCCGAGGTTGTGGCGCAGCGTCGTGCCCTCGTACGCGGTGCGGTAGACGCCGCGGTCCTGCAGCGCGGGGACCAGCCGGTCCACCACGTCGTCGAAGCCGTCGGGCACGGAGTTCGGCTGCAGGTTCAGCCCGTCGATCGCGCCGGCCCGCACGTAGCGGGCGAGCTCGTCGGCCACCGACGACGGCGTCCCGACGAACTCGACGGTGTCGTTCAGGTGCAGCACGAGCTCGCGCATCGTGAACCCGCGCGCCTCGGCGAGCTCCCGCCACGCCGCCGCCGTCCGCAGTGGACGGTCGCTGGTGTTGACGACGCCGTGCGTGATCGTCTGGGTCGCGACGACCGGGTCGGTCGCCGGCAGCGGGCCGTCGACCGGGTGGTCGGTCAGGTCGTGTCCCCAGACCGCCTCGACGACGGCGCGGACCCGCCGGTCGCTCCACGTCGCGTCCCGGAACCAGCGGGCCCGCTCCCCGGCGTCGGACTCGGTGTCGCCGAGAACGATCCGGGTCGCGGGGAAGATCCGCAGGTCGTCGTCCGGGCGCCCGGCCGCGACCAGCCGACGCCGCAGGTCGGCGGCGAACTCGAGCGCCGCGTCGAACTGCAGGTAGCGGGAGAAGATCCCCTCGGCGTGCCGCGCGGCGAAGTCCCGGCCCTCCGGCGACTCGCCCGCCTGGAACAGCACCGGCTGCCCCTGTGGGCTCGGCGGCAACGACGGCCACGCGCGGCGCACGCCGCGCACGACCCGTTCCAGCGCACCGGGGACCGACCACGTGTCGTCGCCGGGGACGGCGCCGTCCGGCCACGCGGCCCACAGCGCCTCGACGGTCGCCAGGTGCTCTGCGGCGTGCCGGTAGCGGTCCGCGTGCCCGACGTCGCCACCGCGCCGGAAGTTCTCGCCCGTCCAGTCGTTGTCCGTGGTGACGACGTTCCAGCCGGCCCGGCCTCCGCTGAGGACGTCGACCGTCGCGAGCCGGCGGGCGAGATCGGCGGGGTCGGTGAACGTCGTGTTCAGCGTCGCGACCAGGCCGATCCGCTCGGTGACGGCAGCGAGGTGGGCGAACAGCACGAGCTGGTCGGGGCGCCCGGTCACCGAGTGGTCCGTGATCCGGCCCAGGTGCTCGCGCAGGCGCTGGCTGTCGCCGAGGAACAGCGTGCTGAACAGGCCGCGCTCTGCGGTCTGCGCGAGACGGCGCCACGCGGCGAAGTCGTAGTAGACATCGTTGCTCGGGGCCCGCGACCAGACGTAAGCCGGGCCGAAGCCGAAGAAACCGGCCAGGTGCAGCCGGGCGTGCGGGCGGGCGTACTCCTGCGCGGCCATCCCGAACTCCTCTCTACGACGCGTAGCGGCCTGCCGGGCGCGGCAGGCCCAGCAGGTCGCGCAGGGTGGCCCCGGGATCGGGACGGCGAAGGTCGAGTGCCGGCAGGACGTCGGACGCGAGTACCGGCAGGTCGCGGTCGAGCACGGCGGGCAGCAGCCGGACGCCGTCCACGTGCGGGGCGACGTGCCTCAGCAGGGCGACCAGCTCGTCGGGCGGGGCCACAAGGCGCAGGCGCTCCCCCGGTCGCCACTCCCCGAGTGATGCGAGCAGCTCGGCGTCGAAGCCGACCTCGATCTCGGCCAGTACCCGTGGCGCGCGGGCCGCCTCCGCGGCGCCGACCAGACCGTCCACGGTGGACGAGGTGACGGTCTCGACGTCGACGAGCCCGCGCGGCAACGCCCCGGCGGGCGCGAGCACGACCACCTGCCCCTGCGGCGGCCGCGGCACGAGCGCGGGCCCGCGGACGCCGAACGTGCGTCCGCGGAAGTCGACGTGGTGCACCCGGTCCGCGTCCAGGAACCGGCCGGTGGCCTCCTCCGCGACGACCGCGTCGTCCTGCCAGGAGTCCCAGAGCCACCGCGCGGCGTCGACGACGTCGGCGGCCTCCGCGGCCAGCACCTCCGGGTCGCTCTCGTGCCGCACGGCGTACGCGGCCGAGCGGGCGGCGGTCGACCCCGTGTCCAGCAGCCAACCGGCCCGGCCGCGCGAGCCGTGATCGAGGCTGGACAGCTGGTTCGACACGTGGAACGGCTCGGCGTGCGCCGTCGCCACGACGGGCACGAGTCCGACGGCGTCGGTGTGCGCGGACAGGAACGCCGCGGCGGTCACCGGGTCGAACCGGCCCGCGACGCCGTCGCCCGGCGGGCCTGCGGCCGCGTCGGCGAGCGTCAGGAACCCGAACCCGGCCGCCTCGGCGGCCCGTCCGACCTCGGCGAGGCGTCCGGGTGTCAGCAGGTCCTCCGGCCGGTGCCGGGCCGCGCGCCACGACGCGGGATGGGCGCCGTCGCCGTCGATCTCGACGCCGACGACGAGATGCTCGGTCGATCTGTCCATACAGGATCTCCTCCGTGCCCACATGCCGGGAGAACGGGCCGTCGCCACCGCGGGACGCCTACGGTGGCGACGTCCCCCGCGATCGACCACGACACCTGGAGGCGCCGTGCCCGAGACGTCCGAGTCCGCGCCGCCCGACCGGGTCGGCCTGCTCGAGGGCCTGCACAGCACGCCGGCCCGGCGCTACCTCGCCGACACCCCGATCCCCGACGACGTGCTCTGGGAGATCCTCGACGCCGCCGTGCGCGGGCCGTCCGGCGGGAACCGGCAGCCGTGGGGCTGGGTCGTGGTCACCGACGCGGACGTGAAGCGCCGCATCGCGGCGTTCTACAAGGAGGGATGGGACGCGACCTACGGCGTGCGCCGCGACGAGCTCCTCGACCCGGCCCGCGACCCGCAGGTCGACACCGGGTTGAGCGCGTCGTCCTACCGGGCCACCGAGCACCTCGCCGACCATCTGGCGGAGGCGCCGGTGTTCGTCGTGCCGGTGCTGCTCGGCGCAGCGGGATCGCAGGACAAGCGCCTCGGCGCGTCCGTCTACGGCGCGGTCCAGCAGCTGCTGCTGGCAGCCCGCGCGTACGGCGTCGGCGGCGTGCTGACGTCCTTCCACCTGGCGCACGAGGCCGAGGTGGACGAGCTGCTCGGCCTGCCGGACGACGCCGCGACGATGGGGCTGGTCCCACTCGGCTACCCGGCTCGCGGACGCTGGGCGCAGCCGCGGCGCAGGCCCGTCGACGAGGTCGTCCACTGGGGACGGTGGGGTGACACGCGGTCCCGCGGCTGACGGCGTCACGACGCCCGCCCGGTCGTCGCGGGCAGCGTCTTCTCGAACGGGTGCTTGCCCACGCGTTCCGGTGGCAGCGCCCGGTCGAACAGCGGCGTGTACCCGGCCGCCAGGTAGAGGTTCTGCGCCTCCGGCTGGAGCGGGCCGGTGGTGAGGTGGATCCGCCGGTAGCCGCGCGCGGCGATCTCCCGTTCGAGCTCGACGAGCACCCGGCGGGCCAGGCCGAGGCGCCGGTACCCGAGGTCGGTCCAGATCCGCTTGAGCTCGGCGGTCACCGCGTCCCACCGCCGGAACGCGCCGCCGGAGACCGGACGCCCGCTGTCGTCGAGCAGCAGGACCAGACCGCCGTCGGGCGGGGCGAACCGCTCGCGCTCGCGCCGGGTCTCCTCGTCGAGGTCACCGAGCGTGTGGCCGTAGCGGGCGCCGTACTCGTGGTCGAGCTCGACGAGCATCGGCCGGACGAGCGGATCGGTGTAGTCCACCCAGCGGGCGACGACCTCGGGCGGGACGGACCCGGACGGCGGGTCGAGCGACGGGTGGGCACAGGAGGACACGGACACGCGGATCCCTCGCAACGCGGCAGGCGGGCGACACCGTGCCGGGCACGGGTCGCGACGACGACGGACGACGGCGCCGGTCAGCGACAGAGGTCGCTGCGCAGATGACCGAAGTCGACGTGCCTGCGCCGGGTCCAGCGCCACCGCAGACGGCCGTCGGACGGGTGGGCCGGCAACCGCCGGAGCACTCCCCCGCCTCGCGACATCCGTTCCCCCATCGATCCCCGGCGGGAGCACCCTGCGCCCGCGACGAACGGGGCTGCGGGTTGCTGCGGCGTCGACGAACCGGGACTCTCGGCCGCTCCGGATGGACCTCGTCCACTCAAACCCGCCACCCGATCGGGTGTCAAGCACGGACCGGTCATGAGTGTCCGGCGTCGTGCAGCGCGGCGACGAACCCGTCCAGGTCGTCCCACATCATGACGTGACCGGCGTCCGGAACGACGTGCACGGTGCAGCCGGCCGCACGCAGCGGTTCCAGGTCCTCGCCCGACCGTCCGCCGCCGACGTAGTGGCGCGGCACGTCGAGGGCCGCGAGCTGGTCACGGAAGCTCACGGGCCGCTCGGCGATCAGGGACACCGCGGTGCGGTGCAGCCCGCGCGGCGACCAGCGACGCAGGGTCCGCGCGAACTGGGCGGCGACGACGTCCCCGCGCGCCGCGGCGTCGAGCCCGTCGCGGACCGCACGCGGATGCACGGTCGCGGCGAACTCGTCCTCGTCGTGGGCGGCGATCCGTACCGAGAACGTTCCGACACCCGGGTCGAGGTTCGGCTCGGCGACCACCAGCCGTCCGACCCGGTCCGGCCGCTGCGCGGCGAGGCTGATCGCGACCGAGCCACCCAGCGAGTGCCCGACGAGGACGACGTCGCGCAGTCCGAGCCGGTCGAGCAGCGTCACCACGGTGGCGGCGTGACGGTCGATCGTGTGGTCGAACGCGTCGTCGTGGTCGCTCCACCCGCTGCCGATCAGGTCGACCAGCACGTGCCGGCCGGTCCCGGCGAGCAGGGGGTGCCCGGCGACCGGGGCGAACCCGACCGTGCCGGCCGAGCCGAGACCGCCCAGGTACACCCGGGCCGGCCCCTCCCGTGCGCCGAGATCGAGGTACGCGAGCGACGCGCCGCCGTCTGTGACGCACTCGTAGTACATGCAGGCCCTCCCCGGTCACGCCGCGGACGGAGGAGCCGGTGCCCGGAGCGCGACGAACCGGGTCCGGCGGCGCAGCCGGAACCCGAGCTCCTCGTACAGCCGGATCGCCGTGACGTTCGTGGCGGCGGCGTGCAGCAGCGGGGTCTCCCCACGCTCCCGGATCCCCGCCGCCACGGCGCGGACCAGCCGTGACGCGAGGCCGCGGCCGCGGAACCGCGGATCGGTGCAGACCGCGCTGATCTCCGTCCAGCCCGGTGGATGCAGCCGCTCACCCGCCATCGCGACGAGCTCGCCGTCGTGGCGCAGACCCAGGTAGGTGCCGAGCTCGACGGTCCGGGGCCCGAACGGCCCCGGACGCGTGCGGGCCACCAGCTCCAGGATCTCCGGCACGTCGTCCGGCCCGAGCACGACCGCCTCCGGGTCGGGCTCCGGCCTCATGCCGCCGTCCACCATCTGGACACCCTCTCCGTCGGTGACGACGACCCAGCCCTCCGGCGGGGTCACGTCGCCCCCGGAGATCTGGGCCAGTGCGCCGGGCCCGACGAGCGCGACGACGTCGGCCCACGCCCCGGAGTCCGGCTCGTCCGGCATCGCGACGAACGGCGCGACGTCGGGCGGGTAGCGCAGGACGGATCCCTGCCGGACCGCGAAGCGGGCGTGTGGTCCGAGCAGCGACGCCCGCGCCGGATTGTCGAGTACGTGCCACATCGTGGGATCAGGAGTTCGTGATCGGCAGTCCGGGCGGGTTGACCTGCGAGGTCTTCACCGCCTCGTTGGAGAGGTTCCACGCCCTCAGCCACTGTTCGTACTGACCGTTCTGGATCAGGTGGTTCGTCGCGTCGGCGATCGGCTTCGCCAGGCCGCTGTCCTTCTTGGACGTGGCGGCGATCAGCCCCTGCAGGGACGACCCCGCGCCGGAGTACGTGCCGGCGACGGCCTTGGGGTTCGGGGTCCCGGCGCTCTGGGTGACGTGGTAGGCGGCCGACGGGTTCGGCTCGAACGCGGCGTCGATCTTCCCGGACTCCAGGGCGAGCGTGACGGCGCTCGAGTCGGGAAAGTACACGACGTCGAAGTTCTTGCCCTGGCCCCGCAGCTGGGACTGCCACTGCAGCAGGATGCGCTCCTGGTTGGTGCCGGCGCCGACGTAGATCTTCTTGCCCGCGAGCACCTGCGGGTCGCCGGTGAAGGCGAACGTCTTCGACGCCAGCGTCTCGAACGCGAGATTGTCCAGCCGGTAGGTCGCGAAGTCGTACTTCTTCTTGCGCTCCTCGGTGACGGTGATGTTGGAGAACCCGACGTCCGTGCGGCCGCTGTCGATGCCCACGAACAGGTTCTGCCAGGTCGCGTTGTTCAGCTCCACCTTCAGCCCGAGCACCGCGCCGACGAGGCGGGCGTAGTCGGGTTCGGCCCCGGTCAGCGTCTTGTCGTCGGTGCCGGTGTACCCGAGCGGCGGCGAACCGGCGGGCAGCAGCCCGAGCCCGACGTTGAGCACACCGGCGTCGCGGACCTGCGCGGGCAGCTCCGCGCGGATCGACTCGACGGTGGCGACATCGAGCGTCGTCTCCTTCGCGGCCCCGTTGGACAGGGCCCCGACCTGGACGGCGGTGGTGCCGCCGGCGTCCCCTCCCTCGCCTCCACCGCCGCCGCAGGCCGCGGCGAGCGAGAGCAGGGCGGCCGCCGCGGCGGTGGCGAGCGTTCGGCGTCGGGTGAGCAGCATCTCGGGGTCTCCTCCTACAGGACCTTGCCCAGGAACTCGCGGGTGCGAGCGTGGGCGGGGTGGTCCAGAAGCTGGGTGGGCGGTCCCTGCTCGACGACGACACCGCCGTCGAGGAACACGACCTGGTCGGCGACCTCGCGGGCGAAGCCGATCTCGTGCGTGACGACGACGAGCGTGGTGCCGGTGGCGGCGAGGTCCTTGATCACCGACAGGACCTCGCCGACGAGCTCGGGGTCGAGCGCGGACGTCGGCTCGTCGCAGAGGATCAGCCCCGGTCGCAGGGCCAGCGCCCGCGCGATCGCGACCCGCTGCTGCTGGCCGCCGGACAGCTGCCGTGGGTAGGCGGCGACCTTGTCGGCGAGCCCGACGCGTTCCAGCAGCTCTTCTGCCAGCGCTACGGCGTCGGGCCGGGAGAGATCGCCGGTGGCAGCGGGCGCGGCCGCGACGTTCTCGAGCGCGGTCAGATGCGGGAACAGGTTGAAGTTCTGGAACACGAACCCGATCCGCCTGCGTTGGACGAGGATCGCGCGCTCCGGCAGCTCCTTGAGCCGGTCCCCGGCCCGGCGCACGCCGATCGGCTCACCGCCGACGCTGACGTAGCCGCGGTCGAGCTTCTCGAGGTGGTTGATCACGCGCAGCAGCGTCGACTTGCCGGACCCGGACGGGCCCAGCACCACGGTGACCGAGCCGGGGGCGGCGGTCAGGTCGACACCGGCCAGGACGTGGTTCGTGCCGTAGGACTTGTGCGCCCCGTGCACCTCGACCCCGGCGGCGCGGACCGGCGCGAGCCCGGCGTCCAGGGCGGTCATCGTGCGGCCCCGATCGCGCGACGCAGCCGTTGCAGCGGCGTCGGCGGCAGGCTCCGCACGGCGCCGCGGGCGTAACGACGCTCCACGTAGTACTGGACGACGGAGATCACGCTGGTGAGCACGACGTACCAGGCGGTGGCCACGAGCAGCAGCGGGACGATGTCGCCGGAGTAGGTCGACCCGAGGCTCTGCACGGACCCGAACAGGTCGAGCAGCGACACGTAGAACACCAGTGAAGAGGCCTTGACCAGGTTGATGAGCAGGTTCACGTACGACGGGACGATGGTGCGCAGCGCCTGCGGCAGGACGATCCGCCGGAACTGGTAGCCGCGCGGGAGGCCGAGCGCGGCGGCGGCCTCGTGCTGGCCCTGGTCGACCGACAGCAGACCGGAGCGGACCACCTCCGCCGCGTACGCGGACTCGTTGAGGGTCAGTCCGGCCACGGCGATGACCAGGGTCGTGGCCAGCGACGTCACCCCGAACGTGAGGAACGTCGGGCCGAACGGGACTCCGATCCCCAGCGCCTTGTAGAGGGCGCTGAAGTTGTAGAGGAACAGCAGCACGACGATCAGCGGCACCGACCGGAACAGCCAGATGTAGCCCCAGCTGACGGCCTGCAGCACCGGGCTGGCCGACTGCCGCATCAACGCGAGGACGATCCCGCCGATCAGCGAGAGCACGGCGGACAGCGCCGTCACCTCGATCGTGACCACCAGTCCCTCGAGCACGGCGGGTCGGGTGAACCAGTAGGCGAACCGGTCCCACTGGTAGAACGGGTTGGTCACCATGCCGTGCACGACCTGGGCGAGCACCACCAGCACGACGACGGTGGCGATCCACCGGCCGGGGTGGCGCAGCGGGATCACCCGTTGCGCGGTCAGGTCCGGTCCGGCCGGTCGCGCCGTGAGCGCTTCTCCGGTCGTCGACAGGGGTGGGGACACGGCGGACTCCAGACGGGGATGCGGACAGGCCGACGCCTGCGTCGGGGCCGCAGCTGGTGCCGGGCGACGCGGCGACGCTCAGGCGTGCGCGACCCGGCGCCCGTCGTCAGGTGCCGGGAGGCGGACCGAGGTCAGCGACAGAGGGCGCTGCTGACGCGCAGCAGATCGACATGCCGGCGGACGCAGGATGTCGCGCGACCGTGGCGACGCCACACGTCGGTCCGCGATGCCGTGTCCATGATCGTCCCCGGGAGCCGTGCTCGGAGAACCCACGCCGACCGGCGGGGTCCGAGCGGGACGGTAGGCAGCCGTCTGTCCGCTTGTCAACGGTCGCGGTCGATGCGGCGAGCGTGGTCGACCGCGGAGCTGTCCGGTCAGCCCGGATCGGCGTTTCAGCAGGTGAGAGACTCGCCAGTCGGACCGGTTCGAGGGAATGGCGGCGGTTCGGCCCCGGTTGACCGGGTCATGTCGACCGATCAGGACGCGAGCGGCTCCGCGGCAGGCCCCGGCCGGCTCGGCGACCGGGAGCGGGAGCTGTTCCTCGCCGAGCCGCACGTCGCGATCGTGAGCGTCGCCGACGACGGCGGCCGGCCCCCGGCGACCGTCCCCACCTGGTACGCCTACGAGCCGGGCGGGACCATCACGCTCGTCACACGCCAGGGCAAGCGGAAGTCCCGCCTGATCCGCGGCGCCGGCGCGTTGTCGCTCTCGGTCCAGCGCGCGCAGGTCCCGTACCGGTACGCCACGGTCGAGGGGACGGTCGTCCGGCAGCAGCCCGCCGAACGCGACGACCTGGTGGTCGTGCTGCGGCGCTACCTCCCCCACGATGCGGTCGACTCCTGGGTGGAGTGGGAGCTGCGTGGCGGGAACGGGAACGGGCCGCCGGAGGTCGTCGAGATCCGACCGGACCGCTGGCTCACCGGGGACTTCGGCGGCTGACGCCGGACCGGCCTTCCGGGCATCCGGCTCCGGCGAGCGCCGCCTACGCCGTTCTCCGCGCCGCTCCCCCTGCCGGGCTTGCCCCTCTGCGCGACTTCGACTTAGGTGACCCTAACGCCTGACGGTGGGGAGGGGTCGTGGTCAAGGAGCCGGTCGAGCTCGGCACGGTGCAGGAGACACTGCTCATTCCGCTGTACGGACGGGCCCGCGACGCCCGGTCCCGGAACCCGGTGCTGGGCGATCAGAAGGCGGTGGAGCTCGTCGAGCGGATCGACTACGACTTCTCGACGTTCACCGGCCCATCGCTGGCGGGCTCCGTGCTGCGGACCGCGATCTTCGACGGCTGGGTGAGCCGGTTCCTCCGGGAGCACCCGGCCGGGACGGTGGTGGAGCTGGGGTCCGGGCTCAACACCCGCTCTGACCGCCTGGACAACGGCCGGGCCCGCTGGTTCGACCTCGACCTCCCGGACTCGATCGCCCTGCGCCGCAAGTTCTTCGACGACACCGACCGCGCCACCATGATCGCCGGCTCGGTGCTGGACGTCGACTGGTTCGACCAGGTCGCGGACGCGCCCGGTCCGTACTTGTTCGTCAGCGAGGCGGTACTGCTCTACCTCCCCGAGCACGAGGTGCGCACCGCTGTCCGCCAACTCGGCGAGCGGTTTCCCGGAAGCTGGTTGAGCTTCGACACCGGCGGCCGCGCGATGATGGGCAACCAGGACCGCAACCCGGTGTTCAAGACGCTGTCCGCGCGGATGCGGTGGGTCTGCGACGACCCCGCGTCCATCGAAGCCTGGGGACTGCGCCTGCTCGACAGCCGAACCTTCGCGACACCACAGCCCGAGGTCGCCCGCGGCTGGCCCCACCGGTTCCGGTACGGGATGCCGCTGCTGGCGCGGCTCGCCCCACCGCTGGTGAACACATACGCGATGAACCTCTACACGCTGCGATGACCTCGGACGGCCGCCGACTGCATGCGATGGCCCCTGCCAGGACCCGAGCCGCCGGCGGCGACCGCTCGCCGGTGCGCTGGAGGACCGGGCCTTCCGCGCACCGGCGGTTCGGGCGACGGTTCAGCGGGACGGCGCGAAGCGGTAGAAGTACGGCCCGAGCTCGCCGGCGACCGCGATCACCAGCGGCGCCATGTCCTCCATCATGCGGGCGAACCGCAGGTCCCCGACGTACACCGGTTCGTAGCCGGCGTCGCGGTTGAGCCGCTCGGCGGCGTCGCGCGCGCCCTCGTCCGCGGCGACCAGGTTTCCCGGCGGGATCTCCTGCTCGGAGATGCGCGGGTACTCGGAGGCGAAGTTGACGTTGAACGACTTGGCCACCGGGCTGCCGGTGATCGACTTGATCTGCTCCGCGTTCGAGGCGAAGCGCTCGTCGCGGGCGCCGTACACGTTCGTCGCGTCGATCACGGGCTGCCCGGCGATCCCGGACACCCCGGCCAGCGCCCCGGCGATGGCCGCTCCGGGTACCGCGACGACCACGACGTCGGAGCCCTCGGCGCTACCGCCGTCCTTCCCGAGTCCGGTGACCTCGTGTCCGGCGGCCGCCCAGAGACGGGCGAGCCCTCCCCCGACGCTGCCGCGGCCGATGACCGTGATCCTCACGCTGCTCCCCTCGCCGTAGGTGCCTGGTAGAGGCACAAATCGATATCTGCCCACGATCGCCATCTTTGATTGAAAGCGCAAGCACAGCTGGCGAGCCCGTGGACGCCCCCCGTCGCGAGCCCGTTGCACCGCAGCTGCCGACCTTCTAACAAGCGAACGATCGCTCGCATCCTATTGCATGTACGTCGCTGAGCGGCTATTTTTCCACAGTCAGGTCATCAAGTGATGCGACTGAACGCTCAGGCTGACAACGGCGGCCGACCATCACGACACGCAGGAGACCGCCTTGGCACAGCGGGCTCCTTGCCGACGCCACAGGCCGCGGGCGGCGGGAACGAGTTCGTGAGCGTGGAGTCGACGTTCCACAGGCGCAGCCGCTCATGAGAGCCGGCGAGCGCAGATCGGGGAGAGAATGTCCGCAGTAGACCCGTCGTTCACCGGGCTTGCTCCCGCGTTCGGCCGCCACGAGCACCGCACGGGCGCGCGCGAAGCGGCACAGGCACTGGTCGACAACGGCGTGACCGACCTGTTCGGGATTCACGGCTACATCAACCCGGTCATCGAGGAGGCCGTCCGGCTCGGTGCCCGTATGTGGCACTTCCGCCACGAGCAGGCTGCCGGGTTCGCCGCTGAGGCCTACGGGCGGATGACGCGCAAGCCGGGCGTGTTCTTCGTGTCTGCGTCGGCCGGTATGGCGAACGCCCTGTCGTCGCTCTCACAGGGCATCGGCACGCGCAGCCCGATCCTGCTGCTCGTCGGACAGCACGGCACCGCGGGTGACCACCTCGGCATCCTGCAGGAGGGTTACGCCGCGGAGGCGTTCACGACCGTCGCGAAGTGGACCCACCGCATGACCGACTGGGAGCTCAACTCCTACTGGGTACACAAAGCGATCACCGACTCGGTCAGCTACCCGGCGGGCCCGGTGGTGCTCGAGTTCCCGTTGAACAACCAGTTCGCCCACGGTGAAGCGGTGCAGCGCAAGTACATCCCGGGCAACGGGTTCACGCCGGTCGTCCCGCAGACCCAGGCCGACCCGGCCCGAGTGGCCGACGCGGTCGAGATCCTGGCCGCTGCCGAGCGCCCGATCCTGCTGGCCGGTGACGGTGTGTACTGGTCGGACGGGTCCGGCGAGCTCGTCGAGCTGGCCGAGTACCTCAACGCTCCGACCGGTTCCCGGCGCACCGCGCGCGGCGCGATCAGCGAGAAGCATCCCCTGGCCGTCGCCGCTGGCTATCGCGGACAGCTGCTGCGCGCCGCGGACACGGTGCTCGTCGTCGGCCTGCGGGCTGGTGAGCTCGAGTCGTGGTTCGAGCCGCCGGACTGGCCGACCCCCGACACCGCGACGTACATCCAGATCCAGGAGACCGCCGAGGACCTGTGGTGGGGCCTCGACTCCCGGGCCGACCTGGTCGGCTCGAGCAAGCTCGTGCTGCGTCAGATCCTGGAGGGCCTCAAGGCCGAGCGGGCCACCGACGAGCCGGTCTCCAGGCCGGACTGGCTGGCCCGTGTGGAGTCGGCACGGTCGGCGTTCACCGAGAACCGGGCCGCCCACCTGAATGTCGTGCGCGACCGCGAGCCGATCCACACCTATGAGCTGGCCCAGGCGATCGCCGACGAGGCCGACCAGGACGCGACGATCATCTACGACTCCTACCAGGGATCGCTCTACCTGACCGACGCGGTCAGCGCTGTGCGGCCGGCACAGATCCTCGACGCCGGCCCGCGGGTGGCGCTCGGTCAGGGTGTCGGGATGGCCTTCGGGGCCGGAGTCGCCCGCCCCGGCAGTCAGATCATCAGCCTCATCGGTGACGGCGGGATCGGCCTGGCCGGCATGGACATCGAGACGCTGATCCGCTACGACGTGCCCGCTGTGCTGGTCGTGCTGAACAACAGCTCGTGGGGCGGCAACTCGCTGATGCGCGAGGACATCCAACCCGACATCGGTTCCTGGGACATGACTCCCGGGCTGCGCTACGACCGGGTCTTCGAGCCGTTCGGCTGCCACGTCGAGCACGTCGAACACGCCGCCGACCTACGGCCGGCGCTGCGGCGGGCGCTCGACTCGGGCAAGGTCGCCGTGCTCAACGTCGTCGCGGATTCCGAGAGCATCGAGTCCTCGGTGCCATGGCTGCGCCTCAAGATCGGCGAGTTCTACTCGCGCGGGATCGACGACCTCTCGGACAACCTGATCGCCCACTTCCGCGCCCTGTCCAAGGTCGAGGCGCTGCGGTTGCACAAGTCGGCCCTGGACAACGGCACCCGGATCCCCCTGTCCTTCATCGCCGAGCTGTGTGGGCACCCCGAGAGCGATCTCGAAGAACTCGCGGTGACCTCCGGCTACCGGTACTAGACGCCCCAGCAGCTCAGAGGAACGCTCGCGCTCCGTCCGATCCGTTCAGACGGGACGGGGCGAGCGTTCGAGGTGAATCAACGGAGATCAGCACCATGACGATGCAGACACGAGCTCCCGGCAGTGATGCCACGGAGGAGTTCTGGAACTCGGCCCGGGAGACGATGCCACCGGCCGAGCGCGAGAAGGTCGTTCTCGAACGAGTCCAGCACCAGCTCCACTACGCGTACTCGACGATTCCGTTCTACCGGAAGCACTACGACGAGCACGGGTTCCACCCCGCTCACGTGCGGTCGCTGGAGGACTTCACCAGGCTCGTGCCGATCGTCACGAAGAAGATGCTCGTCGCCGACCAGCTCGCGAGCCCCCCGTTCGGCACCTATCTGGGTGTCGACCGCGCCGACATCGCGCGCGTGCACGGCTCGTCCGGCACGTCCGGGGTCCCGACGCTGTACGGCATCTCCGGCAACGACTGGCTGCGCACCGAGGAGGTGTGCAGGATGGCGCTGTGGTCGGCCGGGGTCCGGCCCGACGACCTCGTGCAGATCTCGTTCCCCTTCGGTCTGTTCCTCGGCGGATGGGGCCTGCTGCAGGCCTGCGAGTTCCTCGGAGCCGGCGCTTTCCCGGTCGGCAGTCTCATGCCGACCGACCAGCAGCTCCAGCAGATGCTCAATCTGAAGATCGACGCACTGGTCGCGACGCCGTCCTATGCCCTGCACCTGGGCCGGCGCGCTGTGGAGCTCGGTCTCGACATGAACACGGCCTCGCTGCGGGCCGTCATCGTCGCCGGCGAGCCCGGCGGCAGCTCGCCCGAGATCCGTCACGCCATCTCCAGCACCCTCGGCGGGCCGGTCGTCATCGATCTCGGTGCCGGCGCCTCCTCCGAGATGCATCCCTTCTATGCCAACGTCGGATGCCGCCACGCCGATGGTGGGGTCCACCTGATCCAGGACGAGAACTACACCGAGGTCGTGGACCGCGACGATCCGAACGTCGCGGTGCCGGCCGGTACCAGCGGCGCCGTCGTCGCGACGCACCTCTGGCGTGACTCCCAACCGATGATCCGGTTCTGGCTCGGGGACGAGGGGGTCCTGTCCGAGGAACCGTGCCCGTGCGGGCGTACCTACCCGCGTCTGCCCAGGGGCGTGTACGGCCGGCTCGACGACATGCTGCTCATCCGCGGCGCGAACGTCTATCCCAGCGCGATCGACGCCGTCCTACGCGACCACCCGGCCGGCGGGGGCGAATACCGTGTCATCGTCGAACGCGTCGGAGACCTCGACGAACTCCGGGTCGAACTGGAGTCGCCGCTGGACCCCGACGGTCCGGACGCCGCCCGCTCCGTCGCCGAGCTCGAAGCGGGCCTCAAGGACCGTCTGATGGTTCGCACAGCCGTGCGCCTGGTCGACGAAGGCACCTTCGAGGCCCAGGTCTTCAAGGCGCGCCGGGTCATCGACCGGCGCGGCTGACAAGCTTCCAGGCCGTCGACCACACCAGATCGGGACGACTCCATGGCGCCCGGAGGCCGGTTCTCTCCGCTGGCGCCCGGACGCGAGCGGACCGTCGCTCGATCGACCCGAGCACTTGCTAGGTTTGACCTGGGACGACGGCCCGACGGGCGAACGACGACGAGCGAGGGTTCAGATGAGCGGGCAGCGTGGGCCGACCAAACGCTCCACGGAACGGCTCGACCTCATCACCCAGGCGGCCTCCGTCGAGATCATCCGGCACGGGTTCGACAACCTCTCGGTCAGCGACATCGCCGAGGCAGCCGGACTCAGCGTCGGCGGGATGTACCGCTACATCACGACGAAGACCGACCTGCTGGTGATGGTCTGTCGCGGGATCTACGACGGCGTGCGCGAGCAGCTCGGGGAGATCGCCGCCGGCGACGAGTCCCACGAGGCCAAACTCCGGTCCGCGATCGACCTCTATCTACGCGAGTGCGAGAACCAGCGCGCCCAGATCGCGATGGTCTACCGCGAGTACCGTCGACTGCCCGACGACGCCCAACGCTTCTTCATGCAGCGCGAGAAGGCCATCGCCGACGTCTTCGCCGACCTCATCCGCGGTGGCTGCGGTCGAGGTGTCTTCCAGCCCGTCGACGCGACCGTCCTCGCGATGGACATCGTGTTCCTCGGCCATATGCCGTCCTTCAAGAAGTGGGCCCTGCTCGGCGAGGTGAGCGCCGAACAACTGCGCGGTGAGCAGGTCGAACTGGTGCTGGGGCGACTGTTGCCGCGTTGAGGTCCGAGCCAGCACCGTCTCGACGGCGCCGGCCGCACGACGGCCTCGACGAGCCGTACGACCACGCCGGCCGGATCCGTACCCGCCGCTAGCGGCCTCCGCCGGGGTCGTCCGTCAGGATCCGGCGGAGGACGGCGAGTTCCTCGCGGTAGCCGTCCAGGGCGGCGCGGTCGTCGTGGCGTCGCAGGATCGCGCGCGCCGGGCCCGCGGCGGCCGGGTCGAGCTCGGCGATCGTGTCGGCGTAGTCATGTGCGACGGCGCGAAGCTGATCGATGGTGTCGACGACGGCGGCCAGCGTCCCCAGCTCGAGAAGTCGGCCGGCATCGGGTTGCTCGCCGAGCAGGAGCATCCGGAGCGCGACCGGCCGGGGAACGAGTCGTCCGATGTGACTGCCTGCGCCGGGGAACCCGAGACGGAGTTCCGGGATTCCGAGCCGGGCGCCACGAACGGCGACCAGGACGTCACACTCGGCGGCGATCATGGCGCCGCCGCCGACGGCGGGCCCGTTGAGGGCGCCGACGAGTGGTGTCTCCAGGACGGAGAGGGTCTCGAAGAACGCCAGTCCGGCCTCGCAGGTCCGATCGACCGATCCCGGATCGGCGAGTGCGCGGGTGTCGGTTCCCGCGCTGAATGCCTTCGTACCGGCGCCGGTGAGGATGATGGCACGAATGTGCGGGTCGGAGTCGAGGGCGCCGAGCGTGCGGGTGAGGCTGCGGTAGCCGTCGGCGTCGAGCGCGTTGACCGGTGCTCGGTTCAGGGTGAGGGTCGCGACCGCCCCGTCGCGTACGGCGTCGTACGGCGGTGCCGGTCGGGTTCAGTGGACAATCGGGACCACCGTGCCCGGGATGTTGCGCGAGCGGGATGCCTGGCTGCGTGGCGTGGCCGTGTAGTCGTCGAGGTCGACGGTGCGGGTCATGTGCCAGTAGTCGACGACCCGCCACGGCATGTTGGTGACGACTCGGCCGCGGGAGTTGCGGTAGTAGGTGTCCATGCCGGGGTGGGTCCAGATCATCGTGCTGTGGGCCTCGTCGACGCGGACGTTGTAGTCGTCGAAGGGTTCGCGGCGACAATCGATGGCCGCGAGTCCGCGGTCGAGCATGAGCTGCAGGGCCTGGACGATGTAGTGGACCTGACACTCGAGGATGAAGATCGTGCTGCCGCCGCCGGGATTGGTGTTCGGGCCGTAGGTCATGAACAGGTTCGGGAATCCGGGTGTGGTGATCCCGAGGTAGGCGCGGGCGTCGTCGTCCTCCCAGACCGATCGGAGGTCGGCGCCGGCTCGGCCGGTGATCTGCATCGGGTACAGGAAGCGTTGCTGCTCGAACCCGGTGGAGAGCACGATGACGTCGGCGGGGTGGTCGTCGCCGCCGGCGGTACGGACGCCGGTGGCCGTGATCCCAGCGACCGGCTCGGTGACGAGGGTGACGTCGTCGCGCCGCAGCGCGGCGTACCAGCCGTTGTCGAGCAGGATGCGTTTCCCGAACGGCGGGTAGTCCGGAAGGCACTTCTCGATGAGATCGTCACGCCCGGCGAGCTGATCGCGCAGGTAGTCGGCGAAGAACCTGCGGTGGCCGTCGTTGATCCGATTCAGGGACCGCTCCGGGTGGGGCCAGTCCGGGTCCTTCTGAAAGGCCGCATGGTTCCTGTCGTTGAACGTCCAGGCCAGTCGGAAGCGGTACCACTGGTAGTAGAACGGGACGTGGTTCATCAGCCAGTGCACGTCGGGGCTGAATGCGGTGAAGTAGTTCTCTGCCGGGGCGACCCATTGCGGTGAGCGCTGGAACACGGTCAGGTGCCCGACCTGATCGGCGACGGCCGGGACGACCTGCATGGCGCTCGCGCCGGTGCCGACCACGGCGACCCGGCGGCCGCCGAGGTCGAGGTCGGCGGGCCAGCGTGCGGTATGGAACAGCGGTCCCGAGAAGGAGTCCAGGCCGGGCAGGTTCGGCACCTTGGGTCGGTTGTGCAGGCCGACAGCGGTGATCACCGCGTTGGCGGTGAGCGTCGTCGTGGTCCCGTCGGTGCGGGTGTAGCGCACCGTCCAGTGCTGGGTGCGGTCGTCGAAAGCGGCCGAGGTGACCTCGCAGCCGAAGCTGATCGAGTCGCGGAGTCGATAGTGATCGGCCATGTCGCGGACGTACCGGAAGACCTCGTCGCGTTTGCCGTAATGGCTCGTCCAGGCGCGTTGGTAGAACGAGAACGAGTAGATGTAGCTGGGCGTGTCGACGCCGGCGCCCGGGTAGCGGTTCTCCAGCCAGGTTCCGCCGACGTCGTCGTTCTTCTCCAGCACGACGAACGGGATGCCCGCTTCCCGCAGCCGAACAGCGGCGATCAGCCCCGCGACACCGGCTCCGATGATCGCCACCGTGAACTCGTCGTGGGATGCGGGGGCCGGGTCGTCCGGGCCGCCCCGCACCGCGGCCGTGCCCGCTCCGGTCCGTGGCGTGGTCTGGTCGGGCGGGCGCAGGAACCCCATCTCGACCATCATCATGCTGGCGTACTCCGGCGGTACCGGTTCGCCCATGCAGGTGCTCATCATGACCTGTAGTTGCGCCTCGCCGGGCTCGGGGAGGCCGGCCGGGCGTCCCGCGTGCCAGGCGGTGATGGCATCGGCCGCCGCGGCACGGACCTCGGCCTGCGCCTCCGCCGTCAGGCCGCCGTCGTCGTGCTCCCCGAGCCCGCGGGTGCGGGTCGGCCTGTACGGATCGTCGAGCCAGCGGTCGTCTCCGGTCAGGTGCGCCAGCACCATGAGCAAGGTCGGGATGTTCCCGGCCTCGACCGCGGCCGCGAGGCGGTCGCGGTCCAGGGCGGGGTCCGGTGCGGGCTGGTCGGGCAAGGAGATCTCCCAGCAGGTCTGATCGGTCCTGAGCGTGAACTGGTACCGGCGGCGCGGCGGTCCCAGTGCCACAGGCGGCCCGGTCGCACCCTGCCATACCGACCGGTACGTACAACAGAGGCTTGTTCGCACCGCCTCTAGCTGCTACTACTTCTCACTACCGTGCGGATCCTGTGATTTAGCAGACCGCTCGGTATGGCAGCAGTGGTGCTCGATGAGGAGGTCGCCGTGGATCGCACGACCGAGTTGGCCCTGATCGACGAGATCGGCGGCCTGCTCGCCGATGGCACGACGTCGATGGCGGCGCAGGTCGCGCGGGTGCACCCGGACGAGCTGCTGGGTTCGGCCCAGGCGGCCACCGAGCGGGACGTGCTGTTCTCCGAGCGACCGTTGGTGCTCGCACCCAGCTCGGCGGTGTCGAAGGTGGGTGATTTCGTCACCGAGGAGATCGCAGGGCTTCCGCTGCTGGCCGTGCGCGGCCGCGACGGCGTGGTGCGGGTGTTCCTCAACGTGTGCCGCCACCGTGGAAACCGGCTGTGCTTCGAGAAGGCGGGCAACCGGAAGGCCGCCTTCTCGTGTTCGTATCACGCGTGGACCTACGGGTTGGACGGACGGTGCCGGGGGTTCGTGGACCGGGCCGGGTTCGACACCCTGAGCACGGCCGACTTCGGGCTGCGCGAGTTCCCCAGCCAGGAGCGGCACGGGCTGATCTGGTTCTCACCGCGGCAGGGCGGCGACGTCGACGTGGCGAGCTGTCTTGGTGCCGAGCTCGACACCGAGCTGGCCGGGTTCGCCTCACACACCGGCCACCTGTTCGAGAGCGACCGCCAGAGGTTTCCGTTCAACTGGAAGCTCGGGGTGAACACCTTCCAGGAACTGTTCCACCTGGCGTTCCTGCACAAGGAGAGCCTCGGTCGGGCCTTCATCAGCAACGTGTCGGCGTTCCGTTCCTACCCGCCACATCAGCGGCTGACCGTCGTGCGCAGCACCTTTCCGGAGATGCTGACCGAGCCGGTGGAGAAGCGGAGCCTGTTCCCCCACTGCACCCTGGTGTACGTGCTGTTCCCGAACACGGTGTTCGTGTGGCAGCTCGACCACCTGGAACTGTGGCGGTTCACGCCCCGTCCGGACGACCTCGGGGCCTGCGACGTGCGGCTGTGGCTGCTCACCGAGGAGGAGCCGACCACCGACGGTGCCCGGGGCCACTGGCAGCGCAACTGGGACAAGACCCTGGAGACGGTCTACGGCGAGGACTTCGAGACCATGGCCCAGATCCAGCGCAACCTGACCGGCGGCGCGCTCGACGAGATCGTCTACGGGCGCAACGAGATCGGCCTGCAGGACTACTACCGCCAGGTGCGAGCCGCCACCGAGCGTTCGGCGGCCATGGTGGGAGGACGGGCATGAGCGGCGGGCGCCGGGTCGCCGTCGTCACCGGCGGCGCAAGCGGCATCGGGCGGGCCACCGTCGAACGGCTCGTCGGCGACGGCTGGAACGTCGTGGTCGCCGATCTCAACCAGGCCAACGGTGACGCACTGGTACGGGACCTCACCGGCACCGGGGGGACCGAGGGGGCTGACCGCGGGCAGGTCGACTTCGTGCGGACCGACGTCTCCGACGAGGGGTCGGTCGAGGCCGCGGTCGCACGCGCGCAGGAACGTTTCGGCCGAATCGATGCCATGGTCAACAACGCCGGCGTCGGGGGCGCGTTCGGGCCGATCACCGAGCTCGAGCTCGAGGACTGGGAGTACACGTTCTCCATCGTCAGCCGCGGGGTGTTCCTCGGAACCAAGTACGCCGCCCGCGCGATGACGGCCTCCGGTCGCGGAGGCAGCATCGTCAACACGGGCTCCCTGGCAGGGATCAGCGGCGGAGCCGGGCCCCAGGCGTACTCGGCGGCCAAGGCGGGCGTCATCAACTTCACGCGTTCCGTGGCGGTCGAGCTCGCTGCGCACCGGGTCCGGGTCAACAGTGTCTCCCCCGGTTTCATCCGCACCCCCATCCTGGGCACGGGCGTGAAGAAGATCGAGCGCCTGCTCGGCGACGTACAGCCGTGGCCGGAGGTCGGCGAGCCCACGCACGTGGCCTCGGTCATCGCGTTCCTGGTCGGTCCCGACTCCGCGTTCGTCACCGGCGAGTCGATCAATGTGGACGGCGGCGTGACCGCCGCAGGGCCGCGGGTGGGCGACACGATCGGCGGGGACCCCGCTGCCCGCGGCCTGGTCGGGGTCGCCCGTGGCTCGACCGGACACGAGTCGACGGTGCGTCGGCGCACCGGCCCGGGCACCGCGCAGGCGTCGGGCTGAGTCAGTCTGCACGTCGGACATCCCGCGGACCCCGGAAGATGGAGACCCAGATGACGATGCCCCAGGGCGGCTCCGGCCGCGCTGTCGGCCGGCGGACCGGCGCCCGAGACAAGATCGTCGCGGCGTCGGTCGAGCTGTTCGACAAGCACGGCTACGAGGCCACGTCGGTCCAGCAGGTCGTCGAGGGTGCCGGGGTCACGAAAGGCTCGTTCTACCACCACTTCGGCAGCAAGGAGGACGTCCTGCTGGTCGTCCACGACACCTTCATCGATCACCAGCTGGACGTGCTCGACTCGATCACCACCGGCGACCGGCCGGTGCGCGACGCGCTCGCCGAGCTGATCGAGGAGATCGTGGTCGGGGTCGAGACCTACCAGGCCCACCAACGGATCTTCTACGAGCAGCACCGCTTCCTGACCGACGAACGATTCGAGGCGGTCAAGTCCAAGCGCGACGAGTTCGAGCGCCGCGTCGTGCGACTGATCGAACGGGGCGTGGATCGCGGCGAGTTCCGCGCCGTGAGCTCCCCCAAGATCCTCGCGTTCGGGCTGGTCGGGATGAGCGCGTGGACGTATCACTGGTACCACGAGGGATCGATGACCGCGCGGGAGATCGGCCGGTTCTACGCCCGCGTCGTGCTGGACGGGATCAGCAATGACCAGCCCTGATGCCCACCACCGAGATCCCACGGACTGGACCGCGATCATCGGATTCTGGTGTCGAGAGCTCGACCACCGCGCCGACGACCCGGCCGCGGTACGTGCCGCCGCGGGCGTGCTGACCGACGCTGGAACCGGCTCGGGCCGAGGCGGACACGACGTCGGGGGGAACCGCCTGGCCGGGCTCGATCCGTTGCGTGAACGCCCGCTGCTCGACGACGATCCGGACGGAGCCGTGCTCGTCGACATTCTGCTCGTGCCGCTGTCGGCCGCGGTCACCGAGTACACGAGCGCCGCCCTCCGGGTGCGCCGACGCGATCCCTTCTGGCGCCGTGCCAGCCCGCTCGGCGCGATCGAAGGGTTGCTGCGGCGGGGCTCGATCTACGCCACACCCGAGTGCCGGGTGCGGCTCGAAGGACGTGCGCGCTACAACCTCGCCTTCGACGCCGCCGCCCTTCGCGCCGCACACCCGGCCACGGGCGGGCGCACCGCAGCGAACACGCCCTAGCCAGGACCGGCGGCGCACGGGCGCGGCCGATGCACAGGTCCGGCAGCACCGACCACACCTACCGGCACCTGTCCCGACCGAGACGACATGGAGGTCTCCCGATGATCGACGGACTGACGATGGCCGCGGCGGTACGCCGGGCCGCGGCCACCCATCCGCAGCGAACGGCGATCATCTACGAAGGCCGCCGATGGACGTACGCCGCCTACGACAGGCGGGTCAACCAGGCGGCCAACCTGATGCGGGACCTTCGCGTCGGATTCGGTGAGCACGTCGCGATCCTGGGACGGAACTCGATCGAGTACCTGGAGATCTGCCACGGCGCCGGCCGGATCGGCGCAGTGTTCGGGACGATCAACTGGCGGCTCGCGCCGAAGGAGATCTCGTTCATCGTCACCGACGGCGACGCGAAGGTGCTCTTCGTCGAGGCCGGTTTCCAGGATCTTGTCGGATCCGTCCGCGACGAACTGACCGGGATCACGATCGTCGTCTACGACGGGGAGGTGACCCTGCCCGACGCACTCGCCTACGACGAGCTGCGTGCGGCCGCCGCCGACACCGACCCGGGAGTCGAGGTCAACAGCGACGACGAGGCGCTGATCATGTACACCTCGGGGACCACCGGTCTCCCCAAGGGTGCGGTCCTCACCCACGGCAACATCTGCTGGGACACGATCTCCTACCTCACCTACGCCGCACCCCAGCACGGCGACTGCACCCTGCTGTCCATGCCGACCAATCACGTCAGCGGCCTACACATGATCGTCAACGCCTACTTCGTCCGCGCGCTGCCGATCGTGGTCATGCGGCAGTGGGAGCCCGGCGAAGCCTGCCGACTGATCGCCGAACACCGCGTGACCCAGGCCTGCATCCTGGTCGCACCCATGCAGCAGCTACTCGGCTACCCCGGCCTCGCCGACGCCGACCTGAGCTCGCTGCGCTCGGTGCTCACCGCTGCCGCGAAATATGATCGCGAGTTCCCTGCCACGATCATGAACAAGTTGTCGCTGCAGCACCTGTGGTTCGCCTACGGCCTCACCGAAGCTGCTCCCATGGTCAGCGTCACCGAGTACGTCGGCGAGATGGCCGACCGCGAGAACACGCTCGGACGTCCCGCCTGGTACCTCGACGTGCGCATCCTCGACGAGAACGACAACGCTCTACCGGCCGGCCAGATCGGCGAGATCGCGATCAAGGGCCCCAACGTCTTCCGCGGCTACTACAAGCGCGACGACGTCAACGCCGACGTCCTGCGCGGCGGCTGGCTGCACACCGGCGACCTCGCCTACCGCGACGAGGACGGCTACCTGTTCTTCGTCGACCGCAAGAAGGACATGATCAAATCCGGGGGCGAGAACGTGTACTCCCTCGAGATCGAGATGGCCTTGCTCGCCGCCAACCCCGAGCTCGCCGAGGTCGCCGTGCTCGGAGTGCCCGACCCGAAATGGGGCGAGGCGGTGACCGCGTTCGTGACCTTCCACGACGGTCACACCGTCGACGTCGCGGACATCCTCACCCGCACCCGCCGTCACCTCGCCGGATACAAGCTGCCCAAGTCGATCCACGCCCGCGAGGAACTCCCGAAGAACGTCTCCGGCAAGGTGCTCAAGCGGCTCCTCCGCGACGGACTGGCGGGCGACCAACCGCAGAGGGACGGCGCCGTCGCCGGCGCGGCGCAGACCGGCACCTGAGGAGAACGTCCGGCCCGACGTCGCGGTGTGGCCGGTGCACGAGGCCGTTCAGGCGACCGTCACGTCCCGGCATCGGTCGGGGCGGGATTCAGATCGCCCCCTGCCGGTAGCGGCGGGGGGACGTCCCGAATCGGGCGGTGAACTCCCGGCTGAAGAACGACGCGTTGGTGAACCCGTGGCGGGCCGCGATCTGACCGATCGGAACGTGCTCCCATCGGTGTGAGCAGAGCGCCCGCCGGCAGGCGTCGAGGCGCAGTTCCTTGATCCAGTTCGCGAGGGTGAGATCGCGACGGGCGAACATCCGGTGCAGGGTCCGGGTGGAGACGAAGAGCTCGCGCGCGATGCTCTCGGCACCGAGCAGTGGGTCGTTGAGGTTGTCCCGCACGAACTCCTGGATCCTCGCGAAGAGGTCGTCGTCGGGGTGGACGGCGCGGCCGGGCGGAACGTGCTCGGAGGCCGCGATGACCGCGAGCTCGGCGACCTCTCCGGACAATCGTGCGGCGCCGACGGGCGAGAGGTCCGGCGCGTCGACGTCGGAGAGCTGGTGCAGCATCGGCGTCACGAGCGCGCCGATGGCGGAGTCCCGCGTGACGGTTCGCGCGGTCAGCCGTTCGATCTCCTCGTCCAGGAACGGCAGCGAGGTCCGGGGCCACGTGTACACCCGCATGTCCCACGTCCCGTCCAGGCTCCAGCTGAACGGACGGCTCGTGTCGTAGAGCGCGAACTCCCCGCCGGAGACGACACACGACCGGCCGTCCTGTTCCAGGCAGCCGGTACCGTCCGCGATCACCCCGATCGCGAGCAGATCGTCGTCGGCCACCGCGGCCTGCGAGCGCGTGCGGCGAAACGTCTGCGGGGCGGACCGCACGGCGGCCACCTGGAGCCGACCCAGGTGCCGGTAGCGGACGGCGCCGCGCAGGTCGGGCGCACCGTGCGGGGTGATGTCGAGGGGCACGAAACGTTCCCTGATCAGGTCCGACCACCCCGACAGCGAGCGTGCTGTCTCGACCATCGCCCGGTCGGGTCCGGCGGTCGCCACCGCCGGAGGATACGAGGCAGGAGTGTGGTGAGTCACGCCGAGACGCCCGCCGACCGCTCCGTGCGCGGCCGTGGCGCGCAACGACAAGTGCGGTGTCGCCCGGAGAACACACCCACGTCCGGACACCTTCTAGCGTGCTCTGCGTCACGCCACGGCCGCTCGACGTACTCGTAGGAGAAGGGCGCCCGCGGTCGGCGACGGGCTCCGTCCGCCGGACGGAGCCAGACCGTCGGGCCGGAACGGCGGAGCGGGTGAGCGGCACGTCGCCACCCGGCGCAGCCGTACCGGGCCGAGGGCCCCCGGGCAGGTTTGCCAGGTCCGTGTCCGGACCGGGCATCAGGAAGGAGCAGGCAATGACCTCGGTAGTCGAGCACAAGGTCCACGGCGGCACCCCGCACCCCGCACCCGAGGAGTGGGTCCCGTTCGAGTGGGAGGAGCCCCGCCTCGGAAAGCAGGTCGCCGGCGAGGTCGCGATCTTCCGGCCGCACGGCACGAGTGGATCGCTGCAGGCCGGTTTCTGGCGGACCGGTCCGACCTCGCCCGGCGCGAGCCAGGACGGCTCGCACACGATCGTCTACTCGTCCCCGTTGGGTGACGAGACCGCGGTCGTGATCGAGGGTTCGGCGACGGTGACCGTGAACGCGACCGGTGAGAAGCACGAGCTCACGCCGGGTTCGGTCCTGAGCCACCCGAAGGGCGTCGAGCTCACCTGGGAGGTGCACGCGCCGTACTTCAAGAAGTACTGGGTGATCTGGGACGGCACCGACGCGAACCCGAACGCGCCGCGGGACATCGCAGTCGTCAACCACAACGACAACCCGCAGGAGTGGGCCGAGTACCACTTCACCGAACCGGCGGAGGGTCCGCAGGTCGCCGGTGAGCTGTTCTTCATCCGCGAGGGTGGATCGACCGGCACGCACCTGAGCGGCGTCTGGCGCTCCGGCAAGGGCATCGCCGGCACCGAGGTCGACCCGGACGGGACCCTGCGAACCCCCTACACCGGCACCCTCGGTGACGAGACGATCCTGCTGCTGGAGGGCGAGGTCGAGGTCCGCGAGACGGACTCCGGACGGGTGACCAACTACCGGGCCGGTGACCTGATCGGCCTCAACTCGGGCCAGCACATCACGTGGACCTCGAAGGGCCCGTTCACCAAGAAGCTCTGGGTGATCACGAAGGACCAGCTGCCGGAGTGAGCCCCCTGGGTCTACGGGCGGTGCGGTGCCCACGGACGGGCTCGCTCGAAGTGGGCCGCAGCGCACAGGACCGCGGAGTCGGCGTGCATCCGGCCGGTGATCTGCAGTCCGACCGGCCGCCCGTCGGAGGTGAAGCCAGCGGGCACCGAGATGGCGGGGGTGGTCATCATGTTGAACGGGAACGTGAGCACCCACTCGAGTGCCTGCCTGCGTAGCGGCGTACCGAGCAGCCGATCGGGCGCGAACTGGGTGAGCGGGAACGCGGGGTCGGCCAACGTCGGCGTGACGAGCAGTTCGTAGTCGTTCATGAACGCGGAGAACGTGTCCCACATCGCGCCGCGGAACACGTCCGCGCGCCCCACGTCGACGCCGGACAGCCGCTCGTTCTCGTGCATCAGTTCGATCAGGTTGTCGTCCACGTGGCCACGCTGGGCCTCCCAGTCGACCAGGTCGTAGGCGCTGCCGATGCCGGGCACCCAGATGCCGTCCCACATGGCGTCGACCGGGTTGCCCCAGTGCGGGGTCGCCTCGGTGACGTGTGCGCCGAGCTCCTCGAACGCGGACACCGCCGTCCGGCAGATGCCGGCGACCTCGGAGTCGACGTGGGCGTAGTCGAGGTCGGGTGAGTACGCGATCCGCCAGCCCGTGATGTCGTTGTCGAGTTCGGTCACGTAGTCGAGGTGCTCGGTGGGCAGGCTGGTGGGGTCTGACGGATCAGGTCCCGCCAGCACGTTCAGCATGAGTGCGTTGTCGGTGACCGTGCGCGTGATCGGGCCGTGGTGGACCCAGCTGTTGTACCGGCCGGGGAGGATGGACTGCGGAATGCGGCCGCCCGTGGGTTTCATCCCGACCACCCCGCACAGCGAGGCGGGAGAGCGAACCGATCCGGCGCCGTCGCTGCCCTCGTGCAGCTGTCCCAGACCGGCGGCGGCCGCGGCGGCCGCGCCGCCACTGGAGCCGCCGGCGATCAGGTCGTGCCGCCACGGGTTGTGCGTCGCACCGAACAAGTGGTTGTCGGTGCTTCCACAGTGGTAGCCACTCTCGATCGTGTTCGTGATGCCGAGGAACAACCCGCCTGCCGCGCGCAGCCGGGTGACGACCGCCGCATCGCGGGAGGCGATGTTGTCCTTGAGCGGTTCGAGACCGAATGTCAGCGGCAGCCCGGCGACGGCGGTCAGGTCCTTGATCGAGTACGGGACCCCGTGCAACGGGCCGAGCTCGCCGCCGCGGTGTTGGTGTTCGGTCAGCCGCCGGGCGTCGTGCAGCACCTGCTCGCGGTCGAAGTTGATGAACGCGTTCAGCTCGGGGTTGACCGCGTCGATCCGCGCGACGACCTGTTCCGCCACGTCGGTGGGGGTCACGTCGCCGGCACGGATCCGCTTCGCCAGTTCGGCGGCCGGAATCCAACACAGTTCGTCGGACGTCGTCATGACTGCCACAGCTCCTTTGCTGCAAGGACTATCGGGACGGCCGGCGGTCCTCCGCCACCAGCTCAGAAGTGGATCGTTCGGACCGGAGTCGGGCCCGGTACGGGCCCGACCCGCCGGGCGCTCCGGGGTCGGTCACACCTGGACGGGGTGATGACCTTCGATCGCCTCCTCGATCTCGGTCTCGCCGTCGACGTTGACCCCGCTGTCCTCACCGGCCGAGCTCTCGTCCAGTTGGCTCAGCGGTACGTCCTTGAAGACGGCGAAGCTCGACGGCTGTTCGCCGAGCACGGGGAAATGGAACCCGCACTTCGGACACTGCTCGGCCAGAACGGCCTGCTCCTGGGCGAGCTCGTAGGCCTTGTCCTGCAGCTCGCCGCAACACGGACAGATCCGCAACAGCCGGGTCCCGACCAGCTCGAAGTTGCAGATGATGTCTTCCATGATCGCGCCGTTGGCGGCCCACGCCTTGGCGTGCTTGTGGTACGTGTCGGTGTGCCAGTCGTAGAGGGCTTCCTTGCTGGTCCAGAAGCTGCACTCGTTGAACCAGCCTCGGTCGTCGGGGTGCTCCCACCAGGTCAGGTGCAGGAACCCGGGCAGCTGCATCAGGTGATGGCGGGTGTCACCGAAGACGACCTTGAACTTCTCGTAGGCGTCCGGGCTGGAGAACCGCACGCGCTGCATGCTGAGGTAGATCGGCACGAGAACCTCCTGAGTGGTGGGTGGGCAGCCGTTCGGTCGGGCGCGGTCATGGTCGTCCGCGCTCGCGATCCGGCCGGCACTTCGCGCGAACGGCTGGCCGTCAAGGTGGTTTGTTGGTTCCCTCACGCTAGCCAGATCGCCTAGGTTCACCAGAGCCAATCCGAGACCGGGTGGGGGAACCACGTGATATCTGCCCGCAACACGAGCGGCGGCGACGACCTCCCCGGCCCGTCGGGCGTGCCCGCCTACAAGGCGCTGTACGAGCAGCTCCGGACGAGCATCCTGACCGGTCAGCTCGCGGCGGGCGCCCGGCTTCCTCCGACCCGGCACCTGGCCACCGAGACCGGCCTGTCCCGCAACACGGTGCTCGCCGCGTTCGAGCAGCTACGGGCCGAGGGCTACATCGCCGGCCGGCAGGGCTCCGGCACCTACGTCGCCCACGTGCTCCCCGAGCAGCTGCTGACGACCGGTCCCGGCACGCCGGCCACCACGGCATCCTCGGCGAGCCCGGCCGCCAGGCTCTCCGCGCGCGGAGAGCGCCTGATCCGGGCCCGTCGGTTGCCGCTCCCCTCCGTGCTCGGGCGGGCGCCGCACGGCACCGCGTTCCTGGTTGGCCTTCCCGCCCTCGACGCGTTTCCGTTCGAGACGTGGACGAAGCTCTACACGACCCGGATCCGCAGGTCGGGACCGCAGCTGATGCGCTACGACGACGCGGCCGGCTACCGCCCGCTGCGCGAGGCGATCGCGACCTACATCAGCACCGCGCGCGGCATCCGCTGCACGGCCGACCAGGTCATCGTGACCACCGGCTCCCAGCAGGCCCTGGAGTTCTGCGCCCGCATCCTGCTCGACCCCGGCGACCCCGCCTGGCTGGAGGACCCCGGCTACCTCGGCACCCGCGCCGCGCTCACCTCGGCGGGTGCCCGCATCGTCCCGGTACCGGTCGACGAGAACGGACTGGACGTCACCGCCGGCATCCACCTCGAACCAGACGCACGCCTCGCCGCGATCACTCCCTCCCACCAGTTCCCGCTCGGCCACACGATGTCCCTGGAACGCCGGCTCGCTCTCATCGACTGGGCCAGCAGCAAGGACGCCTGGATCGTCGAGGACGACTACGACGCCGAGTTCCGCTACGTGAGCAAGCCGCACGCGGCACTGGCGGCCATCGACAACCGCCAGCGGGTCATCTACGTGGGCACGTTCAGCAAGGTCCTGTTCCCGAGCCTGAGGCTCGGCTACGTCGTCGCACCGCCGGACCTCGTCGACGGATTCGTCGCCGCGCACCTGAGCACCGACATGCACGCCCATCTCATCGACCAGGCCGTCGTCGCCGACTTCATCGACCACGGACATCTCGCGCGCCACCTGCGCCGGATGCGTGTCCTGCATCACGAACGCCAGCACGAGCTGGTCGGGCTCACCGAGCCGATCGCCGGGAGCCTCGACATGACGCCCTCCGACGGGGGCCTCCACCTCGTCGGCCGGCTCGCCGACGATCGCGACGACCGCGCCGTCGCCAGGAACGCCGTCCGTCGTGGGGTGCACGTCTGGCCCCTGTCGACCCACTACCTCGGACCCGACCCCCGTTCGGCGCTGCTACTCGGGTACGCCGGAACCACCAGCGACGACATGCGCCGTGGCATCGACGTGCTCGCCGACATCCTGCGCTGAGGCCGCGGCGGACGCCCACCCTGCTGCCGAGCACCCGTCATTCCGTTCCGCCCGGCGCCCGCTCCGGAACCCATCGAGCCATGGCGGACAGCCCCGCCTCCCACGTCCCGTCCTCGGCGGCCCAGGCGACGTGCCCGTCCGGACGGAGGAGAACCGTCGTGCGACGCTCGTCGAGCCAGTTCCTGACCTCCACCCGATCGTCCCGACAGCCTGCGGTGACGTCCTTCGGTGCGACGAGCACGAATCGGCCCGACCGCAGTGCCTCGTAGAGCCGCCCCGGAACCAGCTCGAGATCGCCCCATCTCCTGCCCACCAGCCGGTGCGACCCCCGTGGACGTGGATAGCGGTGACCGACCCCGCTCACCTCCCCCACGACCGCGCGACGCAGCGGAGGGACCCGCTCGACGGCGTAGGAGAACAACGCACGGCGGGCCCGCGCCACCGAGCTGCGCGCCATGGTCAGCCGCAGGTTCTGGCCGCTGCTCCGGATCGCGTTGCGCCCGACCGGATGGCGCTCGGCCTGATAAGTGTCTAAAATGGATTCAGGGGCACCGTGGCGCAGGACAGCGGCCAGCTTCCAGCTCAGGTTCGCGGCGTCCTGGAGCCCGGTGTTCATCCCCTGGCCCCCGGCCGGCGAGTGCACGTGGGCGGCGTCGCCGGCCAGCAGCACCCGCCCCACCCGGTACCGGGGGACCTGGCGTTCCTCGCTGTGGAAGCGGGACAGCCAGGTCGGGTCGTGCATCCCGAAGTCGGTGCCGAACGTCAGCCGGAACGTCTCCCGGAGCTCGTCGAGCTCGACCGGTTCCGACTCCGGCCGGTCGTCGTGGCTGCGGGACCATCCGCCCACACGCCAGGTGGTCGCGTCGAGCGGGCTGAGGAAGCCGAACGCATCCGGAGCGCCCTTCACGGTCACGGTGCGAGGCGGTTCGTCGGTCAGCCGGACGTCGGCGAGCACGACCGACTTCACGACCGCCCGGCCGGGAAACGGGAGGGCCAGGGCCGCACGCGTCGCGCTGTAGGCGCCGTCCGCGCCCACGACCCAGCTCGCACGCACGGTGTCCGGACCGGCCGGGCCCCGGACGGAGACGGCGACGCCGGACCCGTCCTGTGCCAGCCCGACGACCTGGCTCTCGTGGCGGATCTCGACACCGTGCTCGACGGCACGCCGCAGCAACAGCCGCTCCACCTCGTACTGCGGCGTGCTGATCATGTACGGGTAGCGGGCGTCGGTGCCGGAGATGTCGATCCGGACCGTGCCGAACAACCGCAGCTCGGACACCCGCTGCCCGATCTCGGCCAGTTCGTCGCCCAGGCCCCTGGCGTCGAGGTACTCCAGCGTGCGGACGTGCACCCCGAACGCCCGGCTCAGGTTGCTGATCCCGGCCGGGCGGCGCTCCAGCACGGTGACCGCCAGACCCGCCGCAGCGAGGTCACCGGCCAGCAACAGGCCGGTGGGCCCCGCTCCGACGACGACGACGGGTGTCATCGCAGGCCGAGTCGTTCCCGGTAGTCGTCCAGTCGCAGGTGGGTGCCCTTGAGTCCTGAGGTCTGCTCGGCGCCCAGCACGCCCACGGCCTCGTTGTAGGACGCGCCGCCCTTCGGGCCCAGCGGGAGCGAGATCCCCGGCGAGGGCACCGCGTACCGCGACGGCTCGCCGCCCTCGCCGCTGAGCCGGCGACGGATCGTGTCCGCGACCGTCCCGGCGTGGATCTCGGCCGCCTTCGCCATCTTGGCCTCGGGCAGGTCGGTGAGGTCGCCGACCGCGAAGACGTCCACCTGGCCCTCCACGGTCAGCTCCGGGGTGACCCGTACGTGGCCGTCGGCGCGACGGGCACCGGCCAGGTCACCCGCCAGGTAGCCGGACGTGGGCACCACCCCGTAGCAGCGGAACCAGATGTCGGCCCGCAGGGTGCGCCCGCCGCCGGTGGTGACCTCGACCGGACCGAACGTTCCCGGCTCGGTCGACGGCGGCTCGCGCAGCGCCGTGCCCAACAACAGCTCCACCCCGAGGTCGGCGAGCTGGCCGCGGAGCTCGTCGCGCAGCTCGTCCGGGAAGCCGCCACCGAGCAGGTCCGGCCCCGGATCCACGATCGTCACCGCCGTCGCCGGCAGCGCCGAGCGGATCTCGCCGGCCAACTCCAGACCGGCCGGGCCCGCGCCGAGCACCAGCACCGACGACGCGTCGACCAGCGCCCGGTGAGCGGCGCGGATGCGCTCCTTGCCCAGCTCGGCGTGATCGACGTCGACCTTGGCCGGGAACGGGTAGGTCGATCCGGTCGCCAGGATTGTGATGTCCGGCTCGATCACCTCCCCCGAGCCGAGCACGACCCGATGCGAGGTCACCTCGACGGCCCGATCCCGGACCACGCGCCCCCGCCGGAGCAGCGAGCCGTAGGGCAGGAAGATCTCGTCCACCCAGGATGGGTCGACCAGCGCCCGCAACGCGGCGACGTTGTGCACGAACGCGTCCCGCGGTTCGACGAGGACGACGTCGGCGACGGCGTCGAGCTCCCGGGCGGCCAGCACCCCGCCGTAACCGCCGCCGATGATCGCAACTGTGGCTGTCATGGGTCACCTCTCGATCGGTATGGGTGAGTCGGAACGGACACCGCGGCGCGCGCCGGCGAACGCCACGAGCGCGGCGATCCCGAGTGCCGCGGCCGAGACGACGAACGCGGTGGTGTAGCCGGACAGCTCGGGTGTGCGGCCGCCGGCCGGGGTGTGTGCGGCGACGATCGTGGCCGCGAGCTGGGCGCCGACGGCGCCGCCGACCGTCCGCATGATCGTGTTGATGCCCGTCGCCTCGCCGGTCCGGCTCGGTTCGACGGCCGAGATCACGAGGTTGGCGAGCGAGGCGAAGCCGAACCCGACGCCCACCCCCAGGACGGCCGAGCCGACGTAGACCGGCCACGCGGACGTCGCGGCGGCGGCGAAGAACACGAAGCCCGCGGCACCGATCACGCACGCCAGCACCAGGACGGGGACGAACCCGATCCGGGAGCCGAGCCGGCCGGCCACCGGGCTCGCGACGAGCATCGTCGCGGCCATCGGGATGATGAACCAGCCGGCCTCGCCGATGGTCGCGCCGAATCCGTAGCCGGCCTGCGGCGACGTCTCCACGAGCTGCGGGACCAGCGTGAACGCGCCGTACATGCCGATCCCGATCAGCAGGGCGGTGACGTTCGCGGTCAGCACCGCCCGCCGCCCCAGCAGCCCGATGTCGAGCAGCGGATGCGGCAGGCGCGACTGCAGGACGCCGAACACCACGAGCAGGACCGCCCCCAGCACGAACAGCCCGACCGTGGCCGGCGAGGCCCAGCCCCACGAGCGGCCCTCGCTCGTCGCGAGCAGCACGGCGACCAGACCGCCCGCCAGCAGCACCCCGCCGCCCCAGTCCACCGACGCCGACGCCCGTATCGCGGACTCCGGCAGCGCCACCGCGACCGCCACGACCCCGAGCAGCGTGACCGCCAGCATCAGCCAGAAGATC
The DNA here is from genome assembly GCF_004339565.1 of Pseudonocardia endophytica. Taxonomy (GTDB): domain Bacteria; phylum Actinomycetota; class Actinomycetes; order Mycobacteriales; family Pseudonocardiaceae; genus Pseudonocardia; species Pseudonocardia endophytica. The sequence continues at coordinate 2,421,359 of NZ_SMFZ01000002.1, read as the reverse complement.
CACGGCCACCCTAGGGAGTCCACGATCGGTCCGGGGATCACCAGACCGACCCCGAACCCCACCCCGAAGATCGAGCTGATCCAGCCGATCGCGACCGGCACCTGGGCCGGGGCGAACACCTCCCGCGCCAGGCCGAACGCGAGCGGGAACGTGGCCGCCCCCACCCCCTGGATCGCCCGGGCGACGATCAGGACCTCGATCGACCCCGCGAGGGCGGCGAGCAACGTGCCTGCGGCGGCCACACCCAGACAGGCGAGCAGGACCTTGCGCTTGCCGACGATGTCGCCGACGCGTCCGAGCAGCACCGTCGCGACCGACGCGGTCAGCAGGAACGCACTGAGCAGCCACGCGACGGTGGCCGGACCGGCGTCGAACTCCCGCTGCAGGTCGGGAAGGGCGGGCACCGGCATCGTCTGGAGCAACGAGAACGACAGGACGGCGAGCAGCAGGGCCCCGAACGGGGCCACCACCGGTCGTCTGGTGGTACCGGGCGTGGCGTCGGAGTTCACGTCGGAGGTCATGGATCCTCCCCGGGTCGGGCCGACCGACGGTGGCCGGGGGATGTGCCCGCGGCCGGCCGATGCGGCGACGGTCGGCGCGGGCACCGGCTGGCAGACTTCGACCGCCGTCCGGGCGAGCGCCGCGGGTGGGCACAACAGTACAATACAATCTGCATTTCACTCCACTGCCCGACGTGATGGGAGCCACCGTGGCCACGACCCGGTCGACCGACCGCCCGTCCCGCAGGCTCGCCGCGAAGCGCAGCGCGATCGTGACCGCCGCCCGGCGGGCCTTCGGGAAGACCGGCTACCTCGGCACGAGCATCGAGATGATCGCGGGCGAGGCGCAGGTGTCGACCCGGACCGTCTACAACCACTTCCTGAACAAGGAGGACCTGTTCGCCAGCGTCACCGTCGAGAGCTCCGGCGAGGTCGCCCTCGCCCGCGAACGCCTGATCGAACGCTGCCTCGGCGGACGGATCGACGACCTGGAGACCGCACTCGTCGACCTCGCCTACGAGTGGCTACTCCCCGACGAGTCGTTCCACGACCACTTCGCGCTGGTCCGCGAGATCCGGACGGCACCGGACCGCTTCCCCGAAGAGCTCCAGAGGTCCTGGCGCGAGGCGGGCCCGCACCGCGCCCGCCGCGCGCTCGCCACCCAGATGGAACGTCTGACCAGCGAGGGCCTGCTGCAGGTCGCCGATCCGGTGATGGCCGCGCAGCACTTCACCGCCCTGATCACATCGGCCGACATGCTGCCGTCGGAATTCAGCCTGTCGGCCGGACCGGACGAGGTCCGCGCGACCGCCGTGGCCGGGGTGCGCGCGTTCCTGTACGGCCACCTGCCCCGCTGACGCCGACCCCGGTCAGACCGGGCGCGCCTCGACGACACTGCACAGTCCACTGGGGACGACGCGGACCAGCTCCAGGCCCACGGCCTCGAACAGCGCGGCGAACTGGGCCTCGGTGCGCTGCCTGCCGTCGCACAGCAGCAACATGTCCAGGTCCATCAGGTTCACCGTCGGCGCCGGTCCGGGACCGTCCGGCATCACGGCCTCGACCAGCAACACCCGGCCGTCGGGCTTCATGACGTCGCGGCAGTTGCGCAGGATGTGCTGCGACCGTTCGTCGTCCCAGTCGTGGATGATGTTCGACAGGACGTACGCGTCCCCACCGGACGGCACCGAGTCGAAGAAGCTGCCGGCCACGGTCTCGCTCCGGTGCGCCACACCCGCCTCCTGCAGCCGGTCCGGGGAGACCACCCCGGGCTGGTCGTAGAGAACGCCGCGGGCGTCGGGGTTGGCGGCCAGGATGGCGGCCAGCAGCGCGCCACGCCCGCCCCCGACGTCGACGATCCGCTCGAACCCGCCGAAGTCGTACGCCGCGACCACCGGCGCGATCACCTGGTTCGACGTGCTCGTCATCGCGGCGTCGAAGATCTCCGCCGCGTCCGGGTGGTCGCGGAACCAGTCCCAGATCGGTGCCCCGTGGACGCTCTCGAAGGCCGAACGTCCGGTACGGACCGACTCGGTCAGGGCCGACCAGGTCCAACGGTCCGCGGGCGACCCCGTCCAGATCGCGAAGTCGCGCATGGACCCAGGGCCGTCGCTGCGCAGGGCGTGGCCGGCGTCGGTGAGCGCGAACCGGCGGCCCTCGCCCTCGCGGAACAGCCCGGCGTCGGAACAGGTGCGCAGCAGCCGGTACAGGGCGTCCGGGTGAACATCGAGGGCCGTGGCCAGCTCGTCGACCGGCCGCGGACCCCCGGCGAGCTCGTCGGCGACCCCGAGGCTCGCGGCCGCGCTGACGGCGGCCGAGAGCCAGCTCGCCGTGGCGAGCTGCAGGATCCGGGCGTAGGGCGGGGGATCGTGCACGGTGCTCATCGCTGTGTCCTCCGTGTCCTCTGTGTTCTCGAAGTGGCGGCGGCGCGCTTCGTCGCCGGGCCCCGGCGCGACGGCGAGCCGAACCATCGGGTCAGTGCCTTGAGCAGGCCGGTCGCGTTCGTGCCCGACCAGGCGAGGTGGCCGTCCGGGCGCACCACGGTCGCGACACCGTCCGGAGGACGGGCCACCACGATCCGCGGCTCCCAGACCGAGACGAGCTCTGGCCGGTCGGTGAGGACGATCCCTCGTCCGGAGCCCAGCACCTCGCCGCTGGGCACGATGCCCTCGGCGGTGTGCAGCAGCGTCGGGTGGAACCGTCGTCCACCGCCCGCATGTCCGTGGTGCCGGTAGTCGACGTCCAGTCCGCCGAGCGCGTCGGCCAGGTAGCGCTGCGCCGCGGGCCCACGCACGGCCTCGGCGAGCAGCGCCCGTACCGGGTCGACCTCCGGCCCGCCGAGCAGGAGCGACTCCTGGGCCATGACCCACTCCAGGGTCCGGGCGGCGACCGGGCGGCGCTCGTCGTGGTAGCTGTCGAGGACGCGGTGCGGGTCGCCCCGCAGCACACCGGCGAGCTTCCACCCCAGGTTCACCGCGTCCTGGAGCCCGACGTTGATGGCCTGCCCTCCGATCGGGAGATGCCAGTGCGCGGCGTCCCCGGCCAGCAGCACGCGACCGCGCCGGTAGTGGGTCACCAGCCGGTGCTCGTTGCCGAACGCGTCGGTCCACGACGCCCGGCCGCCGGTGAGGTCCTCACCGGTCACCTCGCGCCACGTCTCGACGATCTCGGCGAAATCCGGCGGGGCGGCCCGGGCCAGGGGCTGCTGCCCGAACCGGTGCACCATCACCCGGGTCACCCCGGCCGCGGTGTGCGCGACGGCGAACCCGTGCGGGGTGCGCTCGAAGCGCCGGTCCGGGATCCGGACGCCGGTCACGTCCGCCCGGAGCAGCTCCCGGGTGGCGGGCGCCTCGACCGACTCGAAACCGGCCAGCTCGCGGACCGGACCCGATCCACCGTCGCACCCGACGACGTAGCGGGCGCGGACCCGATGCGTGCCCGACGTCGAACCGACCTGCAACGACACCGTGTCCGGCCCGTCGTCGAGGTCGACCAGTCGCCTGCCCCGCAGGATCCGCGCTCCCGCCGACCGCGCACGATCGGCGAGGGCCAACTCGGTGCGGCGTTGCGGGACCTTCCACACGCCGGCGTGGGCACTGTCCGAACCGGACAGGTCCACCGGGATGCCGGCGAGATGGGTCCCCGACTCGGCGCGGGCCTCGCCCAGCAGCGTGTGCAGCCCGCGTTCGGCCAGCAGCTCGGCCGTGCGGGCGCTGAGCTGCCCGGCGCGGGACTCCCCCGTCGGCTCGGACAGCCGCTCCAGGACGACGACGTCGACGCCGGCCGAGCCGAGCTCCCCGGCCAGCATGAGCCCGACCGGCCCGGCGCCGACGACGACCACGTCCGCCGTGTCGACCGTGTCGATGCCGCCGTCCGCGGCGCTCACCGCGACTCCGCGTAGCGCTGCGCGAGCTCCAGGGTGGCCAGGCTGTTCCCGCCCAGCGCCCGGCGCAGATAGTCGCGCGCGTCACCGACGCCCGCCTGCGCACCCAGGACGTCGGCGATCTTCTCCTCGTTGATCCGGACGGTGTGGCGCGACGTGACCGACACCCGGCCACCCGGCCGGTCGGCGATCTGCCACTCGCCGGTGTGCAGCGTCATCAGCGGGGGGACGCGGGTCTGCTTGTAGACGATCCGCGAGTGCGGCCGGCACACCCGCACCGACTCGGTCGTGTGCGTCGAGCCGTCCTTGGTCCGGGTGTCCATCGCGAGCAGCTGCAGGCCCGGGGTGTCCTCCTCCAGCGACACCTTGGCCACGTGCGGCAGCCGTTCGTCCCAGAGCTGGGCCTCGTTGATGAAGTCGTAGACGTCGCGTCCGGCCCCGCCCACCTCGACCGAGTCCTCGAACGTGAACAGCAGCTCGGGCGCGGACGTCGCGCGCTCGAGATGCGACCGCAGGGCCTCCAGCTCCACGCGGCTGTTCCGGTCGACGGCCTGGTCGATCCACTGCAGGTCCGCTGGGTCGTCGCCGGCGGCGTGGTAGTCGTGCAGCAGCCGCACGCGCGAGCGCCCGCCGCCGGCGTCCTCGACGATCCAGGCGCCGCCCATCCCCCCGACCGGGGGCTGGGACACCTCCTGGCGGAACGTGATGCGGCGGGCGTCGGGGTCCAGCGTGCGGCGCGACGTCCAGGTCTTGGCCGTGCCGTTCGCGGTGGCCCAGATCCGGATCCGCTCGGAGCGTGCGGAGCCGTCCGGGCCGGTCTCGCGCTCGACGACCTCGACGTGCACGGTCGGGTGGAAGATCTCCGGCCAGCGCTCGACGTCGACGACGATCCGGTAGACGTCGACCGGCGGAGCGTCCACGAGCACCTCGTGCTCGGTCTCCCGGGTGGTCGGCATGATGATGGTCCCTCCTGGGTGGGTGGGGTGGTCAGAAGTTGCCGAGGCCGCCGCAGACGTTGATGGCCTGCGCGGCCACCGATCCGGCGGTGTCGGTGACGAGGTAGCCGACGAGACCGGCCACCTCGTCCGGGGTGGAGTACCGGCCGAGCGGGATCTTGGCCTCGAAGCGCTCGAGGATCTGCTCCTCGGTCGTGCCCCACGCGGCCGCGTAGCCCTCGCGCACGCGCTGGGCCATGGGCGTCTCGACGTAGCCGGGGCAGACGGCGTTGACCGTGATGCCGGTCTTGGCCAGCTCGTTGCCCAGCGCCTTGGTGAACCCGACGACCCCGTGCTTCGACGCCGAGTACGGAGCGCCCAGCACCACCCCCTGCTTACCGGCGGTGGAGGCGATGTTGACGATCCGGCCCCATCCGAGCTCGCGCATCCCACCCCGGGACAGGACGTCGCGGGTGACGAGGAAGACGCTGTGCAGGTTCGTGGCGATCACGTCGAACCACAGGTCGTCGGCGATGTCGGCGGTGACGCCGCCACCGCTGCGGCCGGCGTTGTTGACGAGCACCTCGACCGGGCCGTAGCGCTCCACGGCGGCGTCGACGAGCTCGCGGACGTCGTCGGGCGACCGGACGTCGCAGGCCCGGCCGTCGACGTCGTAGCCCTTCTCGCGCAGTCGCTCCACGGTCTGCGCGACGCGGTCGGCGTCTCGGGCGCACAGGTAGACCCGGTGGCCCTGGTCGGCGAGGTGCTCGGTCACGGCGAGCCCGATCCCGCTGGTGGCGCCCGTGACGACGGCGGTCCGTGCGGACATGGTCCCTCCTGGGGTGTGGACGGTCTGGTTCATGTGCCGGGATCCGGCGGGGACGCGAGCAGCCGCTCGACGATCCCGGTGTCGTGCTCGCCTGCCCGGAACTGCGGGTCGGACAGGACGCGGCGCAGGAAGCCGGACGTGGTGCGCACGCCGGGGCCGTCGACGCGGAACTCCGCGAGCGCGCGGTCCATCCGGGACAGCGCCTGCCCGCGGGTCGGCGCCCAGGTCAGCAGCTTGGCCAGCAGGGAGTCGTAGGTCGCCGGGACGCGGTAGCCGGGGTACCCGTGGGTGTCCACCCGCACGAACGGCCCGGCCGCGGGGACGAACTCGGTCACCACCCCCGGGGCGGGCGCGAACGACCGGTCCGGGTCCTCGACGTTGATCCGGCACTCGACGGCCGCGCCGCGGCGGGTCACGTCCTGCTGCCCGAACGCCAGCGGTTCCCCGGAGGCGATCCGGATCTGCTCCTGGACCAGGTCGATCCCAGTGATCATCTCGGTCACCGGGTGCTCCACCTGGATCCGGCAGTTGACCTCCATGAAGTAGAAGCGCCCGTCCGGGTCGAGCAGGAACTCGAACGTCCCGGCGCCGCGGTAGCCCACGGCCTGCGCGCCGGCCAGGGCCAGCCTGCCCATCTCCTCGATCCGCTCGGCGGGCACGCCCGGCGACGGGCTCTCCTCCAGCAGCTTCTGGTGCCTGCGCTGGACCGAGCAGTCCCGCTCCCCGAGGTGCACCGCGCCGCCGTGGCCGTCGCAGAGGACCTGGATCTCGACGTGGCGGGCGGACGGCAGGTAGCGCTCGACGAACACCCGCGGGTCGCCGAACAGCTGGCGTGCGTTCGCCGTCGTGGTCCGGTACGCGCGGGCGAAGTCGGCCGGGTCGTCGACGACGGCCATGCCCCGGCCCCCGCCCCCCGCCGCCGCCTTGACGATCACCGGGTAGCCGATCTCGGCGGCCAGCGCCTCCGCCTCGGCAGCCGACCGCAGCGGCTCGCGGCTGCCCGGCAGCAGCGGCACGCCGGCGGCGGCCATCGACGCCCGCGCCGCGACCTTGTCGCCCAGACTCGCGATGACCTTCGCCGGCGGCCCGACGAACGTCAGATCGTTGTCCTCGCACACCTCGGCGAAGTCCGCGTCCTCGGAGAGGAAGCCGTACCCGGGATGCACCGCGTCCGCCGCGGTCCGCCTGGCCGCCTCGATGATCGCCGGCACGTTCAGGTAGCTCTGCCGGGACGGTCCAGGTCCGATGTGGACGGCTTCGTCGGCGAACCGGACGACGGCCGAGTCACGGTCCTCGGTGGAGTACACGGCCACCGACCGGACACCCAGCTCGCGGCAGGCGCGGGCCACCCGCAGCGCGATCTCGCCGCGGTTGGCGATCAGGATCGTCTCGAGCACGTCCTCAGACCTCCCCCGGGTCGAGCACGAGCAGCGGCTCGGCGAACTCGACGGAGTCGCCGTCGGCGCGCAGGAACTCGACGACCCGGCCGGCCACATCGGACTCGACCGGCATCATCAGTTTCATCACCTCGACGATCCCGATCTGCTGGCCGGCCCGGACCAGGTCGCCCTCGGAGACGAACGGCGGCGCGCCGGGTTCGGGCGCCCGGTAGAACACGCCGACGGTGGGCGCCGTGACCGTCGCCCGGCCCGGGTCCGGCGGGGCGGCGTCGCGGGGCTCCGAGGACGCCGGCGGCGGGCCCACCGCGACCGGCTCGTGCACCCGCCCCCACTCGGCCTCCACCACGACGTCGCCGACCTGCACACGCAGCGATCGGGGCGGCGCACCACCCGCCGTCAACAGCGCCACCGCACTGCGCTGGACCTGCTCCAGCACGTCGGCCCGCCCCGGGTCGGCGTCCGGTGCGGTGGGCACGGCGGGGGCCGCGACGCCGTTCTGCCCGGTCCCGGCGCTCATGCGGTGGCCCGCCGTGGATTCGGGAAGTCCGGGCCGGGGCGCCCGAACGCCCGGAAACGGGCCCGGCGGCGGCGGACCAGCCGATCCGGGTCCTGGGCCGCGAGGCGGCGTAGATGTGCGGCGAGGACCGGGGCGACCCGCCCGACCCGCTCCGCGGTCGACGTCCCGGACGGCGCCTCGCGCACGACGCCGTCGACGACCCCGAGCTCGAGCAGGCTGCGCGCGTCCAGCTTCAGCGCGCCGGCCGCCGTGGGCGCCATCGAGGGGTCGTCCCACAGGATCGCGGCACAGCCCTCCGGGCTGATCACCGAGTACACGGCCCGCTCGGAGATCAGGACCTCGTCGGCGACGGCCAGCGCCAGCGCGCCGCCGCTACCGCCCTCTCCGATCACCATGCTCAGCACCGGCACCCGCAGCGCGGACATCAGCCGGATGTTCTCGGCGATCGCGACGGCCTGACCGCGCTCCTCGGCGTCCGGACCGGGGAACGCCCCCGGCGTGTCCACCAACGTCAGGACCGGCAGTCCCCACTTGGCGGCCAGCCGCATCAGCCTTGCGCTCTTGCGGTACCCGGACGGGTTGCCCATCCCGAAGTTGCGCGCGGTGAGCTCGGCGAGCGAGTGGCCCTTCTGGTGTCCGATGACCATCACCGGCTGGCCACCCAGCCGGGCCGGGCCGGCGACGATCGCCGAGCAGTCCCCACCGACCCGGTCGCCGCGCAGCTCCTCGAAGTCCTCGAACGCGCCGGCCAGGTAGTCCAGCGTCGTCGGCCGGTCCAGGTCGCGTGCCTGCTGCACGGCGTGCCACGCGTCGACCGCCGGCAGCGCGGACGGGTCGCGGACCACATCGGGCGCAGCCGTCGGGTGATCGTCGGAAACCGGTGGCGGGTCTCCCGCGGCGAGCAGCCGCCCGAGCGTCGCGCGCAGCTCCGAGCGCGGCCGGATCGCGTCGATCATGCCCTGCTCCAGCAGCATCTCCGCGCTCTGGAAGCCGTCCGGCAGCTCCTGGCGGATCGTCTGCTCGATCACCCGCCGCCCGGCGAACCCCAGCCGGGCGCCCGGCTCGGCCACGATGACGTCGCAGAGCGTGGCGAACGACGCGGCCACACCGCCATAGGTCGGGTCCGTGACCAGCGCGATCGTGGGCACGCCCGCCTCGTCGAGCCGACCGAGCGCGGCACTGGTCTTCGCCATCTGCATGAGCGCGATCGCGCCCTCCTGCATCCGCGCACCACCGGACGCGGACACCAGCAGCAGGGGCACCGACCGGCGCAGGGCGGCCTCGGCCGCGAGCGTGACGGCCTCGCCCACGGCGGCGCCGAGCGAGCCGCCGAGGAAGCGGAAGTCCATCGCCGCGACGATCAGTGGCCGATCACAGATCCGGCCGGACGCCACGAGTACTCCCTCGTCGAGCCCGGTGTGCAGCCGCGCCCGCTCGAGACGCTCCGGGTAGGGCGCGGTGTCGGTGAACTCCAGGACGTCACGGCTGGACGCGCTGACGTCCAGCATCTCCGCCGACCCCGGGTCGAGCAGCTGGTCGAGGCGCTGGCGGGCGGTCAGGCGGTGGTGGTGACCGCAGTCCGGGCAGACGAGCAGGTCCCGGGCCAGCCGTCGGCCGTAGAGCACTCCGCCGCAGGACGGGCACAGCGACCAGTCCGCGTGGCCGTGCTCGGATCGGGTGTCGAGTGCGATCGACATCGGTTCTCCCCCTGACGGCGCCACGGCACCGTCCGTCGTGACCGTCACCGGTTGGCCAGCGCGAGCAGGGCGCGCGGCGTCCTGCTCTCGGCCAGGGCGTCGTCGTCGAGATGGATGCCGTACTCGCGGCTGATCCGCGCCGCGGTCTCCAGGACCGCGATCGAGTCGTAGCCCAGGGAGTCGAACTCGACGTCGAGGATGTTCGCGTCGAGGTCCACCCCCTCGTCGGTTCCGGCGCCCTCGCGCAGGATCCGGGTGAGGTCGGTCAGCGTCAGTCGCTCGGTCATCGGTGTTCTCCCAGGTGATCGGGCCGGTGGGTGTGGTCGGTCCGGACGACGACGGCCGAGTTGAAGCCGCCCTCGCCGCGGGCCAGCACGACGGCGGTGTCCAGGCGGGTCCGTCGCGCCGCGGTGACCAGGTCGATCGGGTGGTGGCTCGCGAGCTGCGGGCCCGGGGTGGGCGGGACGACCCCGTCGCGCAGCGCCAGCAGCGCCGTCGCGACGTCCAGGGACCCGGCCCCGGCGCCCAGCCGACCGGTCAGGACCTTCGGGGCGGTGACCGGGACCGCCCGGTCACCGAACACGTCGGCGATCGCACGGGACTCGACGCGGTCGAGCCGGTCGTCCGCGGCCGCATCGGCGAACACGATGTCCACGTCGGACGGTCGGACGCCCGCGTCGTCCAGTGCGCCCCGGATCGCCCGGCGCAGCGCAGGCTCCCGGTCGCTGCCGGGCGGCGGGTCGAACGTGGCGCAGTAGCCTGCGATCTCGCCGTACACGGGTGCGTTGCGGGCCAGTGCCGCATCACGCTCCTCCAGCACCAGCAGGGCCCCGCCCTCGCCGGGCAGGTGCCCGGCCGCCGCGCCGTCGAACGGCAGGTACGCGGTCGCAGGGTCGGTCCCGGTGCTCAGCCGGCCGCCGGCCAGCTGGGCGACCCAGCCCCACGAGCACAGCGACCCGTCCACCCCGCCGGTGACGACCAGGGCGTCGCCCCGCCGGATCCGACGTCGGGCCTGGCCGATCGCGTCGAGGCCGCCCGCCTGGTCGGACACCAGCACGCCGCTCGGCCCCTTCAGCCCGTTGCGGATCGAGATCTGGCCGGTGTTCACCGCATAGAACCAGGCGAAGGCCTGGTAGGCGCTGACGTACTCGCCGCCGCGGCTCCACAGCGCCTCCAGCTCCCGGTGCCCGAACTCGAACCCGCCGGCTGAGCTGGCCGTGACGACCCCGGACCGCAGCGCGGGCAACTCATCCGGCGTGACGCCCGAGTCCGCCAGCGCCCGGTCCGCGGCGACCAGCGCGAGCCGGGTCATGTGGTCGGTCTGCGGCAGCAGACGTCCCGGCAAGTGGTCCTCGGCCCGGAACCGGCGCACCTCACCGGCCAGCCGGGACGGGTAGCCCCGTGCGTCGAAGCGGGTGATCTCGCCGATGCCGCTGCGGCCCGCCAGTGTCTCGGCCCAGTGCTCCTCGGCGCCGAGACCGGTGGGGGCGACCACGCCGAGCCCGGTCACCACGGTGGTGGTCATCGGTCGGTCCCCTCGGCCTGCAGGACCATCGCGCTCTGGAAGCCGCCGAACCCGCTGCCGACCGACAGGACGGCGTCGGTGCGCCAGTCCCGCGCCGTCAGCGGCACGTAGTCCAGGTCGCACTCCGGGTCGGGCTCGTGCAGGTTCGCGGTCGGCGGGACGACGTCGTGGCGGATCGCGAGCACCGACGCGGCGATCTCGATCGAGCCGATGGCGCCCAGCGAGTGCCCGACCATCGACTTCACCGAGCTGACCGGCGTCCGGTAGGCGTGGTCGCCGAGGCTGGTCTTGAACGCCGACGTCTCGTGCCGGTCGTTCTGCTTCGTTCCCGATCCGTGTGCGTTGACGTAGTCGATCCGCTCGGGCGGGATCCGCGCCTCGTCCAGCGCGGCCCCGATCGCCGCCGCCATCTCGGCACCGTCCGCGCGCAGCCCGGTCATGTGGAACGCGTTGCAGCGCGACGCGTAGCCGGTGACCTCGGCGTACACCTGCGCGCCGCGGCGTCGGGCGTGGTCGAGCTCCTCCAGGACGAACACCGCGGCGCCCTCGCCGAGCACGAACCCGTTGCGGGTCGCGTCGAACGGCCGCGACGCCCGTTCCGGCTCGTCCGTGCGCGGCGTGGTCGCCTTGATCGCGTCGAAGCACGCCAGGGTGATCGGGGAGATCGGCGCGTCGGTGGCGCCGGTCAGCATCACCTCCGCCGTGCCCTCGCGGATCAGCTCGACGGCGTGCCCGACCGCGTCCAGGCCGGACGTGCAGCCGGTGGAGACGACCGTGACCGGCCCCTCGGCTCCGCCGGTCCAGGCGACCTCGGACGCGAACGAGCTCGGGACGAGGTAGTTGTAGAGGTGCGGGACGGCGTAGCGGTGGTCGACCAGCGACAGCCGGCCGTCGTCGCTCACGACCCGGTACTCGTCCTCCAGCCCGGTCGTCGCCCCGACCGCGGTGCCGATCGTGACCCCGAGCCTGGTCGGATCCAGGTCGCCGAGCTCGATTCCGCTGTCCTGCACGGCCTCTCGGGTCGCGACGACGGCGAGTTGCGCCCCGCGGTCCATCCGACGGATCTCCTGCGGGGACAGTCCGTGCAGTGCCGGATCGAAGTCGATCTCCGCGGCGACCTGCGAGCGGAACGGCGACGGGTCGAAGAACGTGATCCGGCGGGTCGCCGTCCGCCCCTCGCCGAGCAGGCTCCAGAACTCCTTCGCGCCGATCGCACCGGGGGCCAGCACCCCGAGGCCCGTGATGGCGACACGTCGTGTCATGTCCTCCACTCCCCCGTTCAGCCCGCGGACCAGTGGTAGAAGCGGGTCGCCATCGCGTCCCGCGGCGAGCGCCAGGTGTCCGGGTCGTAGGCGCCGATGAACGGCTTGAGGTCCGCGCTGATCTGCACGAACTCGGGCCGGGTGCGCGCCTCCTGGATCGCGTCGCCCCCGCCGTCGCCGTCGAAGTCCTGGAGGTGGAAGTAGAGGCCGCGGTAGTGGAACAGCTCGCGCCGCCTGGTCCCCATCAGGTGCGGCGTCTCAGTCCTGTCGAACTCGGTGAACAGCCTGCCCACCGACTCGTGCGCCTCCGGGTCCATCCGGGCGACGATCAGCGTGCTGTACATGGGTGAGCTCCTCCTGCGGAGTCGTGGTGTCCGGTGTGGACGGATCAGGGGCGCCGAACCACCGGCGCAATGCCGTGGGCAGGCCCGCGGCGGAGTCGCCGGCCCACGCGACGTAGCCGTCCGGCCGGACGAGCACCGCCGTGCGGCTCGGCCAGTCCTGGCCGGGCGCACCGACGACCGGGTCCACCCGGCCGGCCCACGGCGAGGTCGACCGGACCAGCACCCCGGTGGGGTCGAACAGCACTCCGTGCCCGGCGTGCAGCCGCTCGGCTGCGGGCGAACCGCCGAAGCGGAGCGGGCGCAGCCGGGCACCGAGCCATGGGTGGTCGCCGGGCCCGACGTCGTAGCGGACGTCGAAGCCGCTGACCATGCCGATCAGTACGCGGGCGACCTCGGGCAGCGCGAGCAGCTCGGCCGTCACCGCGCGGAGCGGCTCGACCTCGGAGCCGCTGAGGTAGAGGTGCCCCTGGGCCAGCGTGTTGCGCAGCACCCGGGCGCCGACCGGGCGGCGCTCCGTGTCGTAGGTGTCGAGCAGGTCCGGCGGCGCGTCGCCACGCACGGTCGCGGCCAGTTTCCACCCGAGGTTGACCGCGTCCTGCACCCCGAGGCTCAGCCCCTGACCGCCGGCAGGGAGATGCACGTGCGCGGCGTCCCCGGCCAGCAGCACGCGCCCTCGCCGGTAGCCGTCCACCTGTCGTGTGGCGTCGGTGAACACGCTGACCCACCGGGTCTCGGCACCGTGCAGGCTCTCCCCGGTCAGGCTCTCCCAGGCATCGGCCACCTCGTCGAACGACGGCGCCCGGTCCCGCGTGCGGTGCGGCGCCTCGCGCGGGCACACGATGATCCGGTCGACGCCGGGCTCCAGCGGGGCGGACATCACCATCCCGCCGGGGACGCGCTCGCCGATGAACCGCGGCCGGATCCCGGCACCGACGACGTCGGCCAGGTACATCTCGCGGGTCGCGTCGGTGCCCGGGAACGCGAACCCGGCCAGGCCGCGGACCGTGCTGCGGCCACCGTCACAGCCGACGAGGTACCGGGCGGTCAGCGCGAACGGCCCGGACGGCCCGGTCACGTCCGCGACGACCCGGTCCGGGAGGTACTCCAGACCGGTCAGCTCGGTTCCCCGCAGGATCGTCGCGCCCAGCTCTGCAGCCCACCGCTCCAGCACCGCCTCGACCCGGTGCTGGGGCACGCCCCGCGCACCGAAGTGCGCCCCGTCGAGCAGGCCGAAGTCGAGCGGGATGCCCCCGAAGTGTCCCTGCCGGGACACCTCGACGTCGCCGCACCGGTGCAGCAGCCCGCGCTGGTCGAGGATCTCGGCGGCACGGGCGGTGAAGCCGAGGCCGCGGGACTCCTCGCTGGGGCGGTCGCGCCGTTCGACCACGACGACGTCGACGCCGCCGAGCCGGAGCTCACCGGCCAGCATCAGCCCGACCGGGCCTGCACCGACGACGAGCACCGAGGCGTCGACCCGGCCGACGTGCGGGGGCGGCGTGGTCGTCACGGCGCCGACCTCGTGTGCACGACCCGGTAGGTGTTCGACCACCGGTCGGTGACCAGGCCGCCCGCGATCTCACGGCCGCGGCGGACGTCGACCGGGCGCTCGTTCTCCGGCAGGTGGTGGAAGGCGTCGTAGGTCTCCTTGCTCTCCCACTGGGCGTAGTTGACCAGGAACGTCCCGTCCAGGCCGCGCAGGTAGCTGTGCGAGCGGTAGCCCGGCACCGTCGTGAGCCATCCGTCCGGCTTGGCCAGGGTGTCGACGAGCTCGGTCTGGTCCGTCGGATCCACGGTCAGCAGGACGATCACCGTGTGGTCGCCGCGGTCCGGCGTGAGCTCGACCGGCTCGAGCGTTGTCGTGGGGTTCTGCTGGGAGAACACGACCTCGGTCTGCAGCAGCCGGATGAACGTGGACAGCTCGCGGAACTCCGGGACGGTCTCGTGCCGGAACGTCGCTCCGGCGTAGCGCTCCTCGAGGTCCTCCCGGCTGCGCCACTGGATGTAGTTGGCCGTCCCGCGCTCGTCCTGGCCGGCGTGCAACGTCGAGGAGACCCACCCGGGGTAGTCCGCGGTGTCGATGATTCCGGTCATCACCTCGATCAGGCGGTCCTGGCCCGCGGTCGTCTGCGCACCGAACAGGTTGAGAACCGTGAGATGACCGTCCTCGACGGACAGGTGTGCCATGTCGTCCTTCTTTCTGCTTTTCGGCGTGACTCAGCGAGTCTGGAGATCTACTGTCGAGAATTGGTCCCCGACGGGCTCCGCAGGATTGGAGGAGTCGTCGTCCCACCATCCGATCCGGAATCCGACCCCGCGAATGTTGAGAATTGCGCGCTGATAACCGAGCTTCTGTCGCAGGCTGCTCACGTGGGTGTCGATGGTCCGGTTCGCCAGCCCGTAGTCGTCGGCCCAGACCTCGGCCATGATCTCCCGGCGGGACACGACCCGGGACGGATCGTCGGCGAGCAGGCGCAGCAGGTCGAACTCCTTGCGCGTCAACGTCAGCGACCGTCCGTGCAGGAACACCTCACGGGACTCCGGCGTGAGCACCAGCGGCCCGCAGACGATCGAGCCGGCGTCTCCGGCCACCGGCGGGAACCGCCGTAGCGAGACCTCCGCCCTGGCCAGCAGCTCACCGATGCAGTACCCGGCCGGGAGGTAGGCGTCCATGCCCGCCTCCAGCGCGGCGCGCCGGTCGAGCGAGGTGTGCCGCACCACGACGCCGATGATCGGCACCGCGCACCGTCGGCGAATCAGGGCGCACACCTCGCGGCTGGACAGGTCGACCGGCTCGACGCCGAGCACGACGAGGTCCACACGGGCGGCCTCGCGCACAGCCTCCGTCCCGGTCACGACCCGGCTCGCGTCGAACCCGCGCCGCCGGAACGAGTCGGTCAGCGCGATCGCCTCCACCGACTCCACCTCGGCCACCAACACCCGTGCCATCTCGTCGCCCCCCGACGTCCTCGCAGGTCACCCGGCCGTCGTGGCGCCCTCGACGTCGAGGGACCCACCGGTGGCCGATCCGGACAGGTCCCCCTCGACCTCGATCTGTCGTGCTCCGCGCGCGTACGACGACATCGGCGCGCGGGTTCCTCCCGTGTCAGCCGGCGGCACCGCCGGAGGCCGCGACGCGCTGGCCCGTGGTCCACCGGCTGCGCTCGGACACCAGGAACTCGACGAGGTCGGCGACGTCGTCGGTCGTCCCGCAGCGCCCGAACGGCGAGAGGCCGGCGAGCCGGTCGCGCAGGACCGGGTCGGACAACGCGGGGTCACCGACGTCGACGATGCCGGGCGCGACCGTGTTGACCGTGATCCCACGAGCGGCCAGCGGACGGGCCAGGTGCAGCGTCAGCATCTCGAGCGCGGCCTTCGACATCGCGTGCGCCAGCTCCTGCTGCGGGTCGACCGGCTCGGCGATGCGGGTCAGCCCGCTGGAGACGTTCACGACGCGCGCGCCACGCGCCAGCAGCTCCGTCACGCGCTGGAGCAGCAGGAACGGGGCGCGGGCGTTGACCGCGAAGAGCCGGTCGACGTGCGCGCCGGTCACCTGCCCGAACGGGGTGCGCGAGGTGATCCCCGCGTTGTTCACCACGATGTCCAGACGGGGTTCGACGCCGTGCGACCGCAGGCCCGCCACCACCGCCTCGGTGAGGCGGTCCCCGTCGTCGTGGTCGCCGAAGTCGAGGTCGACGGCGAACGCGGTGCGACCGGCGGCGGTCAGCGACTCGACGAGCTCCTTCACCGCGTCGGGCTCTCCGGCCGACTCGTCGGCCACGGAACTGTGGTGGACGGCGACCAGCGCGCCGGCTGCGGCGATCCGGTCCACGATCGCGCGACCGATTCCCCGGCTTCCGCCCGTAACGAGAGCGACTTTGCCGGCGAGTGACGAATCAGCCACCGTCGCCCTCCCTCGTTCCGATCTCGAATCGCATGAATTCGATGGTGACCGGAGCGAACGCGGCGGGCAAGGCCGAGATGTTCAGGAAAATGCAACAGCGTTGTCGCCGGCACGGCTCCTGTCACAACCACCTGAATGTGAGCCCGGACACGATTTCATTGATTCGCATTCTTCGTTGTACCCCGGTGGTGAATCAGACCGTCCGCAGCGATCCGCCCATCCGGAACCCGACGCCGTGCACCGTGACGATCCACGCCTTCTCCCCGAGCTTGCGTCGCAGCCGCGCGATGGTCGTGTCGATGGCGCGACCCGCGACGTCCGGGGTTCCCCACACGGCCTCGCTGATCTGCGACCGGGTGAACACCGCGTCCGGGTTCGACGCGAACAGGGCCAGCAGCTCGTGCTCGGTCGGGGTGAGCAGGATCGGCACCCCGTTCACCTGCACGCCAGGTGGCCTGCGGCGCAACCGCATCGGCCCGACGTCGACGGTGTCCCCGTCCACGGACACGTCCCGCCGGGCGGCGCACCGGGAGCGGCGCAGGACGGCGCGCACCCGGGCGGCCAGCTCGACACCGCACCAGTGGCCCGCCACGTGGTCGTCGAGCCCGGCCTGCAGGCTGCGGATGCCGCCACAGGCACCGGTGCGCCGGCTCAGACCGATGATCGGGACGGTGCTCCTGCGGCGGATCCGGCGACAGCTCGCGAGCCCGCCGAGGGCGCGCGAGTCCAGATCGAACAGGACGGCGTCGGGCGTCGCGCGGAGCTCGTCGTGCAGCTCGTGGGCGACACGTACGTCGACGTCGTGACGTCGCAGGTCGCCGGCCAGCGGCGCCCATCTCCGTCCACGGGCGACGACCAGGTCCACGGTCACGCGGACGTCGACGGGTGTCCGCGGATCGGGCACCAGGGGACGGGCGGGCGCCGTGTTCGCGGCGTGTGGGCCGATCGGGAGAGGATCGGGCATCGGACGGCTCCTGGGCCGGGGACCGGTGGCGGACGACTGCGCCGCGCGGATCCGCCCCCGGGGTGACGTGCGGTCGGGTCAGGAGCGGACGCTGCGGCCGTGGCGACACTGGCTCGCCCAGCTACGGCAGAAGTCGACGTAGCGCCGGCGCCGGTGCAGAACGAGGGGCAGGGCGGGCACGGCGCCGTCGCACAGGACGCTCCGCAACGCTCTCCACCCCCTCGGCGCACGTCTCCCGGAACATCATGCCCGTCACCAGGGGATACGCACTCTCCGTTACACGAGGAAACCAGCCGGGTGCGCGCAGTGTCAACGATGTCACGCCCACCTCGGGCGTGGGTCACAGCAGCCCGGGGCAGGCGGGTCAGATCGGCGCGGGCAACCGGCCCAACGCGTCGTGCAGGGCCTCCTCCTCGTGGGCCAGGTGGGCGCGCAACAGCACGGTCAGCTCGTCGACGATCCCGATCAGCTCGGCGACCAGGCTCCTGGTGCCGTCCGGTGCGGACCGCGACAGCCGCACCAGCACGTCGTCGAGACGCCGGGCGACGGCGGCGACGGCTCGATGTTCGGCGTCCAACCGGTCGACCACGGGCCCGAGGTCGGGCTGGACGCCGAGCACGGCGGGGAACATCTCGACGTCCTCGCGGACGTGGTGGCGGGCGAGCACACCGCAGTAGGCCTCACAGAACGCGCCCAGGTCCCAGCGGTGCCCGGTGACGGCGAGCGCGTTGATCGTCGCGCGCGCCTCGCGCACGCCGACCTCTCCTGCCCCGACCTGCGCGGCCAGGGCGCGCAGCTGGTCCAGCTCCGTGCGCAGCCAGTCGTGGGCGCGGTGCAGGGACGCCCGGTACCGGAGCCCGAACTCGGTCTCCGGCCCGTCGGACGTCACCGGGCACGCCCCCTCTCCTGATCGGACATCGACTCCGGCGCCTCCGCACTCCAGCCCGTTGCAGTTTGCCGTGCACGGTGTAATGTACCCAATCGTGGCCAGCGCACTCCTCCGTGGCGTCGACGGGATCCCGACCGTCGTCGCGGTGTCGCCATCGCTGCTGACCGTGCGCCGCCACGTGGACCTCTGCCTCACCGACAGCGGGCTCTGTCACCGGCGGTGACACCTCGGCGCCCGAGCGGCGTCGCACAGTTCGCCACTGCGGCGACAACTCACGAGTCCGGCTCCATGTCCGGCTCGGCCTGCCACCGGGCCGTCGGCCCCTGTTCCCACCAGGAGCACCCCGTGACACCAGTTCGACGTCGCCACCTGCGTCGACGCCTCTTCCGACAGGCCGCCGCGACCGCGGTCCTCGGACTGCTCGTGGCCGGTTGCTCGTCGGAGGCATCCGTCGGGTCCGGCGATGCGGGCGGACCCCCGGAGCCGGGCGGGACGCTGACGATCGCGCTGCCGTCCGACCCGACCTGCCTGGACCCGCAGCAGACCGGTCAGCTCGCCTCCACCGAGATCTCCCGGTCACTGGTGGACACGCTCACCGACCAGGACCCGCGCACCGGCAAGATCGTCCCGTGGCTCGCGGAGTCGTTCACGGCCAGCCCGGACACGAAGTCGTTCTCGTTCGTACTGCGTGAGGGCGTCACCTTCAGCGACGGCACACCCGTCGACTCGGCCGCCGTGAAGGCAACGTTCGACAAGCTCGTCGGGCTCCCCAGCACCGGCGCACCCGCCTACCTCAAGGGCTACACCGGGACCACCGTCACCGACGCCCGGCACTTCACCGTCGGCTTCGGCAGCCCGAACGCGCAGTTCCTGCAGGCCACCTCGATCCCGGGTTTCGGCATCCTGTCACCGGCCACGGCGAACACGCCGCTGGCCGACCGGTGCCGCGGCCAGTACGTCGGCTCCGGCCCGTTCGTGCTCGACCACTACACACCCGACCAGGAGGTCGTGCTGCGCAAGCGGCCCGACTACAAGTGGCCGTCGCAGCTGTCGCCGAACACCGGCGCGGCGTACGTCGACGAGGCGAAGTTCCTGTTCGTGCCCGAGGCGGGCGCGCGGTCGGGGGCGCTGAGCTCGGGCCAGGTGCAGGTTGCCGAGCAGGTGCAGCCCACCGACCAGGACCAGTTCCGGCAGCCCGGTTTCCGCCTGCTCGACATCCCGACGCCCGGCGTCGTCCCTCCGCTCTCGCTCAACCACGTCGGGCCGCTGGCCGACGAGAAGGTGCGCAAGGCGCTCCTGATCGGGATCGACCGGCAGGAGCTCGTGAACACGGTCTTCGGCTCCACCGGGAAGCCCGCGACGAGCGTGCTGGCCGCCAGTACCCCGTACTACACCGACCAGAGCACGTACCTGCGCTATGACCCCGCGCAGGCCGGCGCGCTGCTCGATGCCGCGGGCTGGGTGCAGGGGCCGGACGGGATCCGGATCAAGGACGGCAAGCGGCTCACCCTGAACTGGCTGATCCCGGCGCCGACTCCCCCGGCGAACGAGCCGGTGCAGCAGCAGCTGCGCAAGATCGGCGTCGAGGTCCGGCTCAACCCGGTCGCCCCGCCCAAGTACGTCGAGCAGCAACAGAAGGGCCAGTTCGACCTGACCGCCGTCGCGGTCACCCGGGCCGATCCGGACATCCTGCGGAACCTGTTCTTCACGGGCGGTGCGAACCTGTGGCACCTCCCGCCGAGCCAGCTCGACGGCTTCCTGACCCAGCAGGCCGGCGCGAACAACGAGCAGGCTCGCCAGGAGGCGGTCACGAAGGCCGTGCAGTGGATCCTGGAGCACGCGGACACGGTGCCGCTCTACGAGACCACCCTGATCCACGCCGTGTCCGACGACGCCCACGACCTGCGGGCCGACGGGTCCACCCGGCTGGCGTTGCAGAGCGCCTGGGTGTCCGGATGAGTGTGGGGTTCGCGCTGGCGCGGGCGGGCCGGGCGTTGTTCGTCGTGTGGGCCGCGTTCACGCTGACCTTCGTCCTGCTGCGGCTACTCCCGGGCGATCCCGTCGCGCTGATGCTCAGCGGCCGCAACGGCTTCGACGCCGTACCGGCCGAGGAGGTGGCCCGGGTCAAGGCCGAGCTGGGCTTCGACCGCCCGCTTCCGGTGCAGTACCTCGAATCGTTGCTCAACGCCCTGCACGGCGACTTCGGGGTGTCCATCCAGACCGGCCGCCCGGTCTCGGAGATGATCGTCGCAGCCCTCCCGCCGACGCTGCAGATCGGGATCGCCGGCCTGCTGCTCGCGTTGCTCGGTGGCGCGGCGCTCGGGGTGGCGGCGAACCTCGTCCGCTCTCCCGCGCTCGGTCAGCTGCTGCGGTCGCTGCCGTCGTTGTCGATCTCCGTGCCGTCGTTCTGGCTCGGTCTGGTGCTGATCCAGGTCTTCGCGCTGCACTGGCGCCTGTTCCCGTCGCTCGGCGGGTCCGGGGTGGCCGGCGCGGTACTGCCGGCGATCACCCTCGCCGTCCCGGGCGCTGCGATGGTCGGCCAGGTCCTCGCGAAGAGCCTGCACGACACGTTGACCGAGGCACACACCGACACGGCCCGGGCGACCGGCGCCGGTCCGGTCCGGATCGTGCTCACCCGCGGCCTGCGCAACGCCGCGATCTCCTCGCTGACCGTCGCCGGTCTGCTGGTCGGCGGCATGATCGGCGGCGCCGTCGTCGTCGAGACCGTGTTCTCCCGACCCGGGATGGGCCGGATCACGCAGGCCGCCGTCGGGGCCCAGGACCTGCCGGTCGTGCAGGGCGTCGTGGTCGTGGCATCCGTGGCGTTCGTGCTGGTCAACCTGGCCGTCGATCTGCTCTACCCGGTGCTCGACCCGCGGATCCGGTCGACCGGCGTCCTGGTGGCGGCATGACGGCCCCCGACGTGCTCGAGCCGGTCCAGCGGGCGGAACGACGCCCGGTCCGGGTGCGGCCCGGCGTGGTGGTGTCGGTGCTGGTCCTGCTGGTCGTCGCGGGGTGGGCGGTGCTGCCGGACCTGTTCACCGGCGTGAGCCCGATCGACGGCAGCTCGACGACGAAGTTCCGGCCGCCGAGCTGGGCGCACCCGTTCGGCACCGACCAGATCGGCCGGGACCTGTTCGCCCGCGTCGTGCACGGGGCGGGGCCGTCACTGCAGGCCGCGCTGATCGCGATCACGCTCGCGCTCGGCCTGGGTGTCCTGTTCGGACTGCTGGCCGGCTTCCTCGGCGGCTGGGTGGAAGCCGTGATCATGCGGGTGGTCGAGGTCCTGCTGTCGATCCCGCCCGTGCTGCTGTCGCTGACGATCATCAGCGCGATCGGGTTCGGGACCGTCGAGGTCGCCGTCGCGGTCGGGCTGACCAGCGTCGCCGCGTTCACCCGGCTGATGCGCGGTGAGGTGCTCCGGATCCGGACGGCCGCCTACGTCGAAGCCGCGATCATGTGCGGGACCCGGTGGTGGTCGATCCTGCCCCGCTACGTGCTGCCGGCGTCGGTGGGCCCGGTGCTGGCGCTCGCCGCGCTCGACTTCGGCCTGGTGGTGCTCGCCGTGTCCTCGCTGAGCTTCCTCGGCTTCGGCCAGCCGCCGCCCGCACCGGAGTGGGGGTCGCTGGTGGCCGACGGGCGCAACTACCTCGCGACGGCGTGGTGGCTGACGGTCGTGCCCGGCGCCGTCGTGGCCGCCGTCGTTCTCGCGGCCAACCGGCTGTCCCGGCTGCTGGACGCGGACCGCAGGAGGGGCGCATGAGCACCGCCGACGCACTCGATCCCGCGGAGGCGGCATGAGCACCGCATCCGTGCTCCTGCGCATTCGTGACCTGCAGGTCGGCTACCGAACAGCCCGTGAGCGCGTGCGCGCGGTGACCGATGTGGACCTCGACGTCCCGGCGGGGCGGATCACCGCCGTCGTCGGGGAGTCCGGCTCGGGGAAGTCCACATTGGCCCAGTCGGTGATCGGGCTGCTGCCGGGCAGCGGGCGGGTCGAGTCCGGGCGGATCCTGCTCGACGGCGAGGACCTCACCACCCTCGATGACCGTGGTTGGCGCTCGGTTCGGGGCCGCCGCATCGGGCTGGTCCCGCAGGATCCGACGATCGCGCTCGACCCGGTCACGCCGGTCGGGCGCCAGGTCGCCGCCGTACTGCAGGTGCACGGTCTGGCCCGCGGCCGCGAGGCCCGCGAGCGCGCGGTCGAGCTGCTCGACGCCATCGGGCTACCGGAGCCGGCCCGGCGGGCCCGTCAGTACCCGCACCAGCTCTCCGGCGGCATGCGCCAGCGGGTGCTGATCACGATGGCCACCGCGGCCCGGCCCGGCCTGCTGGTCGCCGACGAACCCACGTCCGCACTGGACGCGACGGTCGCCCGGCGCATCCTCGACCTGCTCGACCACGTCGTCGCCGACACCGGCGCCGGGATCCTGCTGGTCACCCACGACCTCGGGGTCGTCGCGGACCGCGCCACGCACGTCGCGGTCATGAACGGCGGCCGCATCGTCGAGCAGGGGCCCACCGCCCGGGTGCTCGGCGACCCCGAGCACGCCTACACCCGCAGGCTCATCGCCGACGTCCCGACCGCGACCCGCAGGCGTCGCAGTCCGGAACCCCGGACGGAGGCGGGCGAACCCGCACGGCTGCGGGTGCGCGACCTGACCCGGACGTTCCCGGTCGGCGGCACGCTGCGCAGGCGACACCGCACCGTCGTCGACGGCGTCGCGTTCGACATCGCGGCCGGGCACACGCTCGGGCTGGTCGGCGAGTCCGGATCGGGGAAGACGACCACCGCCCGGATCGTGGTCGGCCTGGAGCGGGCGACGTCCGGGAGCGTGCACCTCGGCGACCGGGAGATCACCGGGGCCGACCGGACGACGCTGCGCGGGCTGCACCGCCGGATCCAGATGATCTACCAGAACCCGTACTCGTCGCTGAACCCGCGCTTCACCGTCTCCGAGCTGCTCACCGAGCCGATGCGCAACTTCGGCGTCGGCGACCGCGACTCGCGCCCGCGCGCGGTCCGCGACCTCCTCGACGCGGTCGCCCTGCCCGCGGGAACCGACCGGCGCCGGGCAGGTGAGCTCTCCGGCGGCCAACGCCAGCGCGTCGCGATCGCCCGCTCGCTGAGCGTGGAGCCCGAGGTCCTGGTCTGCGACGAGCCGGTCTCGGCGCTCGACGTCTCCGTGCAGACCCAGATCCTGGAGCTGCTGGTGGACCTGCAACGACAGCGCGGGCTGACCTACCTGTTCATCTCCCACGACCTGGCCGTCGTGCGGCAGGTCAGCGACCGGATCGCGGTCATGCGGGACGGCCGGATCGTGGAGGCCGACGACACCGAACAGATCTTCCTCGCCCCGCGGACGGACTACACGACGGAACTGCTCGCCGCCGTCCCGGGCCACGGCGCCCCGACCGTCACGGACCCGGACCACAGGGTCGCGCCGCCCACCGACACCGACAAGGAGCTCTCGTGGATCTCGGACTGATCACCTTCGGCAGCCTGCTCCCCGACGCGTACACCGGCGTCGCGGTCAGCCAGCACGCCCGTATCCGGGAGGTGGTCGAGGGGGCGCGGACCGCCGAGGAGCTCGGCTACTCCTGGTACACGATCGGTGAGCACCACTTCGGCGAGCGCGACACGATCCCGGCGCCAGCCCTCGTCCTCGCGGCCGCGGCCGAACACACGTCGACGATCCGGCTGGCGACGGGAACCACGCTCGTCGCGAACCGGGACGCCGTGCTGGTCGCCGAGGAGTACGCGCTGCTCGACCAGCTCAGCGGCGGGCGCCTGGAGCTGGTCGCGGGGGGCTCGTTCTTCCCCGAGCCGTACGCCGTGTTCGGCCAGGACCCGGACAGCCGGTCCGCCCGTAAGCGCGAGGGCGTGGACCTGCTGCTGCGGCTGTGGAACGAGGACCGGGTCGACTGGTCCGGCGAGTACCGCCCGCCCCTGGACGGGGTCCGGGTCGAGCCGCGGATCCACCAGGACCGGCCGCCGGTGTGGGTCAGCGGCGGGTCACGGCCCGACTCGATCCAGCTCGCCGTCGAGCACGGCTTGCCGATCGTGTTCGGGACGACCGCGGGCAACCCGCACGACTGGGCGGCGGCCACACGGTCCTACCGGGATCTGTGGGCCGAGCACCGCTCCGGTCCGGTGCCGCGGATCGGCGCCGCGAGCCACGCGTTCGTCGCCCGCACCTCGCAGGAGGCGCGGGAGCGGTGGGCGGAGTACTTCGGCAGCTACCTGTCCGCGCGCATCCCGCGCCACGAGCAGGACTTCGAGGGCCGGATCGGTCCGGACGGTCCGTCGCTGTGCGGCAGCCCGGCCGAGGTCCTCGACAAGCTCGGCCGCCTGCACGAGCTGTGGGGCCACGACCTGCACCTGCTCGCCGTCGACATCGGCGGCATCCCGCAGGCCGAGGTCACGGCCGCCGCCGAGCTGATAGCCGCCGAGGTCCTCCCGCACCTGCCGGCGTCGGCCCCGGTCGCGGCGGGCGCCCGTGCTTGACGACGACGTCCGCAAGCTGGCGCGTGCGGTCACGCTCGGCTCGCTGACCACGCTGATGCGCGACGGGACGCCGCAGGTCAGCCTCGTCTGGCCGCACGCCGACGACGAGCACGTCCTGATCGGGACCAGCACGACCCGCCAGAAGTACCGCAACGTGGTGGCCGACCCGCGCGCGACGATCCTGTTGATGGACCAGGTGAACCGGCGTCGCTACATCGAGGTCCGCGGCGAGGTCGTCGACGTCGAGCGGGGCGAGGCCGCGCTGTCGCTGGCCCACACCACGTTCTCCAAATGGACCGGCGACCCGACCCCGCGCCCGTCGGACGGCGAGCGGGTGCTGCTGCGCCTGCTCCCCCGGCACATCCACCGCAAGGAGTGACCGTGACCGAGCCCGACCAACGGCCGGACGTCGACCCGCGCGAACGACCCCGGCACACCGACGCCGAGGAGTGACCGTGACCGAACAGATCGAGCCGATCGTCGACCAGGCCTGGCTCGCCGAACGGCGCGACGACGTCCTCCTGGCCGACGTCCGGTGGTACCTGGACGGCCGCAGCGGGTACGACGCCTATCTCGCGGGCCACCTCCCCGGCGCCGTCTGGGTCGATCTCGACAGCGACCTGTCCGGTCCGCCGGCACCCGGGGAGGGCAACCATCCGCTGCTCGACCCCGCCACGTTCGCCGAGCGGCTCGGAGGTCTCGGAATCGGCGACGACACCACCGTCGTCGCCTACGACGACTCCGGCGGAGGCTACGCCGCCCGCCTGGTGTGGTTGCTGCGCAGGCTCGGCGGTCCGGCCGCGCTGCTCGACGGCGGGACCACCGCGTGGACCGGCCCGCTGGAGACCGGACCGGTCACGCCGACGCCCCGGCCCCGGACGGCCGTCGACTGGCCGGCCGAGCTGATCCGGTCGGCGGACGAGGTCGGTGCGGGCTCCGAGGTCCTGCTCGACGCCCGCGACCACGACCGGTTCACCGGTGCCGCCGCACCGGCTCCCGGGACGCGGCCCGGCCACGTCCCCGGTGCCCGCAGCGCGCCGTGGCGCGGCAACCTCGCCGACGACGGCCGGTTCGCCGACGACGCGACCCTGCGCGCCCGCTACGCCGCCCTCGGTGTCACCGAGGACACCGACGTCGTCGTGTACTGCGGCAGCGGCGTCACGGCCTGTCACGACCTGCTCGCCCTCGAACGGATCGGCGTCCGGGCGGCCGCGCTGTACCCGGGCTCGTGGTCCGCGTGGGGAGCCGATCCCGCGCGCGAGGCCGAACTCGGCGACGTCACTCCCACCGACACGAAGGGTGCACCGCGATGAGCACGATCCTCGGCCGCCGCCTCGGCTTCGGCTCCGGCGGCATCGTCGGACACCTCGGCACGCCGGAGGTCGTCGACCTCGCCCAGAGCGCCGACGAGCTGGGCTTCGACCTGTTCACCCTCAGCGACCACCTGCACTCCGAGCGGGAGTCGCTGGAACCGTGGACGGCGCTGAGCTGGATCGCCTCGCGGACACGGCGGATCGAGGTCGGTACGAACGTGCTGGGCCTGCCCTACCGCGACCCGCCGGTGCTCGCGAAGATGGCCGAGACCCTCGACCAGCTGTCCGGCGGACGACTCGTACTGGGGCTCGGAGCGGGAGGCTACGACCACGAGTTCTCCGCGTTCGGCCTCACCGTGCGCACCGCCGCCGAGAAGATCACCGCCCAGCACGAGGCCATCGACATCCTCCGTAGCCTCTGGACCCGCGAGACCACCACCTACGAGGGCGAGCAGTTCCGGACCAGCGAGGCACGGATCTCCCCGCGCGCGGCGCACCCGATCCCGATCTGGCTCGGCTCCTACGGTCCGCGTGCCCTGCGGCTGACCGGGGAACGCGCCGACGGGTGGCTGCCCTCGTTCGGACGGATCACGCTCGAGCAGGCCGTGCAGATGCGCGAGCAGGTCGTCGCGGCCGCCCGGAACGCCGGTCGCGACCCCGACGCGATCACGTGTGCCTGCAACATCGCGGTGCGGGTCGATCCGGAGGGCGAGCCCCGCCCGGGGTTGGTCACCGGGACGGTCGACTCGGTCGTCGAGCAGGTCCTCGAGGTGGTCGGTGCCGGGTTCACGTTCCTGCTGATCCACTCGTTGACCGTCGACGAGCAGGAGGTGCTGGCCCGTGACGTGTTCCCGCAGGTTCGGGCGCTCGCCGAGGAGCGGGGACTGGTCGGGGCCGGGTCCGGAGGGACCGGCTGATGGCCGGCCGGCTGGAGGGGAAGGTCGCGCTGGTCACCGGCATCGCCGGCGGTCAGGGACGCGCCGCCGCGCTGCTGTTCGCCGCCGAGGGCGCCACGGTGGTCGGCGCCGACCTCGACCCGGAGGGCGCCGGGGAGACCGTCCGGCTGGGCGCCGACGCCGGCGGTGGCCTGACCGGGGTGGCCCCGGTCGACCTGGCCGACCCGGACCGGTCGGCACGCTGGGTGGCCGACGCCGCGGAAGCGCACGGCCAGATCGACGTCCTGCTCAACAACGCGTCGGCGGCGCGGTTCGCGCCGATCACGGACCTGACGCTCGACGACTGGCACTTCACGCTGCGCAACGAGCTGGATCTCGTCTTTCTCGTCACCCGCGCCGCGTGGCCGCATCTCGTCGCGTCCGGCGGAGTCGTGATCAACACCGCGTCGGTGGCCGCCCACCGCGGCAACCGCACCGTCTCGATGCTGGCCCACGCCACCACCAAGGGCGGGCTGCTGGCGATGACCCGGCAGCTGGCCGTCGAAGGCGGGCCGCACGGCGTCCGTGCGGTCAGCATCAGTCCGGGCGTCGTCGAGACCCCGGCGACCGCCGATCTCCTCTCCCGTCCGGGTGTGCGCGACGCCCTCGTCGCGGAGCACCTCGTCCCGCGGATCGGGACCGCGCAGGACGTCGCGGAGCTGGCGCTGTTCGTCGCCTCGGACGCGGCGCGCCACCTGACCGGGACCGACATCGTCCTGGACGGCGGCGCGTCCAGTTACTGAGCGGCCGAGCCGGGACGGTGGGGGCCCGGTGCGGCAGAGGTCCACGTGGCGGCGCCGGGACCAGACGGCCCGCGACCGGGCGGCCGCACTCACCGGGACCACCCGGGACGTCGCGGGGGTCGGCGCGGTGGACACGCCAGAACTCGACCCGCCGCTCGATCCGGTCGTCGAGGCGACGGCCGATCCGCTGTCGGTGGCACCACGGCGCGGCCGGCGTACCGGTGCACGACCAGCACGCCGAGGCTGCAGACGAGGACGAGCCCGATCCCGGCGAGCGTCGACACGGCCGCGGTGGCGCCCGCGACCAGCAGCAGCCCCGTCGAGAGCATCGGCGTGGCGAAGCCCAGCGGCGCGAGCCGTGCCGCGCCGCCGCCGGACATCGCGCGGGTCCACAGCCCGTAGCCCGCCGCCATCGGACCGAGTCCGATGTAGACCGCGGCGGCGAGCCCGACGGGGCCGGGAGCGGGCGGGCCGGTGACCGCGACCACCGTCCCGGCGACGACGGCGCCCACCGTCGTCGCCGGTGCCAGCAGGTCCGCCGGCCGGATCGCGGAGCGAGCCGAGCCGAGCGTGTAGAAGGTCATGCACAGCGCGGACCCGAGCGCGGCGGCGTACCCGGCGACCGCGTCGTCGCCGACGACGCCTGCGTCGTGGCCGGGGCCGGCGAAGATCAGTGCGACGCCGGCGAAGCCGAGCACGGCCAGCCCGGCGCCGGCCAGCGACGGGGCGTCCCGGCGGGTCGCGGCGACCCACACGGCGGCCAGCAGCGGCCACCCGTAGGCGAGCACGTTCGCGGCCACGATCGGCGCGAGGGCGAACGCCACGTACTGCAGCACGATCGTCCCGGTGAGGCCGACCAGGCCCACGGCCACGACGCCGGGCCCCCGTCGCCCCGGCGCCGCCTGCGCGGTGCGCGCCCGCACACGGAGGACGCCGAACACGACGGCTGCGGTGCCGAACTGGACCAGCAGCAGCCACCCCACACTCATCCGCTCCAGGGCGTACCCCGCCGCGTACGCGTTGGTCGACCAGAGGACGACCGCGCCCAGGGCGGCCGTCACGCCGTGATCACATCTCATTCCGGTTCATGCTAGTTAGCTAAATAGCTAAATGACAAGATGGAGAGGTGGATGTCGTCGAGGTGGCCAAGGCACTGGCGTCGCGGACCCGGGTGGAGATCCTGGACTGGCTCAAGGACCCGGACACGCACTTCGTCTCCCGCCGGGACGGTGACCTCGGCCCGGCAGGCGTGTGCGCGTCGCTGATCGCCGAGAAGGCGGGCATCGCGGCACCGACGGCGTCGCGCCACCTCGAGGTCCTGCGTCGTGCCGGTCTGGTCGAGTCCGAGCGGATCACCGGCTGGAACTACCACCGGCGCAGCGCGGACGGTCTGCGCCGGGCCCACGAGCTGCTCGAACGGATCTGAGGCGGTCCGAGCGCCACACGCTGCGGGGCGCGAACCGCGGTCGTGCGGGCCCGACCGGGTGGGGTCACCATCGATCGCCGCGGGTCCACGCCGGTCGCCAGCCGATCCAGCGCGGCATCACCGCGACGGCCACCACACTGATCACCGCGGTCAGCGCGAGGTAGCCCGCGGCCCACCAGGGAGCGCCGCCACCGAACGCGAGCAGCGCGGTCAGGAACACCGGCGTCAGACCGGACGCCCAGATCCCGGAGCCCTGGAAGACCAGGGACATGCCGGTGTAGCGGACGTCGGTGTCGAACAGCTCGGCGAACAGCGTGGACTCCGCGCCGGTCATCAGCGAGTACCAGACGCCGAGCTGCAGCAGGATCACCGTGACGACCAGCCACGGGACGCCGGTCTGCACGGCCAGGAACGACGGCACCACGGTCAGCCCGAACCCGGCCGCCCCGACGCCGAACACCCGGCGCCGGCCGTGGCGGTCGGCCAGCACGCCCGCGACCGGGACGAGCACCGCCATCAGCAGCGCTCCCGCCGTGACGGCCAGCAGCACGACGACCTTGTCCACCTTCACCGTCGCGGTGGCGTAGGTGACCAGGAACACGCCCCAGGTGTTGAACGCCGCGCCCTCGGCCCAGCGGGCCAGCATCCCGGCGCCGACGCCGCGCCGGTGCGCGCGGGTGCGGAACACCTGCACGGCCGGCACCGCCGCCGTCGCACCGCTGTCGCGCAGCCGCCGGAACTCCGGGGTCTCCAGCACCCGCAGCCGCACCAGGAGCCCGACGGCGACGAGCACCACGCTGAGCACGAACGCGACCCGCCAGCCGACCGACAGGAACGTCTGCTCGTCGAGCACCTCGCCGAGCAGCGCGAACACCCCGGTACCGAGCGCCAGACCGAGCCCGAGCCCGATCTGCGGGACGCTGCCGTACGTCGCGCGACGGCCGGGTGGCGCGTTCTCCACGGCCAGCAGCACCGCGCCACCCCACTCCCCGCCGACGGCGATGCCCTGCAGGATTCGCAGCACCACCAGCAGGACCGGTGCGGCGATACCGATCGACGCGTAGGACGGGAGCAGGCCGATCAGCGCCGTCGCGACGCCCATCAGCACCATCGTCGCGACGAGGGTCCGCTTGCGCCCCAGCCGATCACCGATGTGCCCGAAGATCAGGCCACCGAGCGGCCGGGCGACGAACCCGACCGCGAACGTGCCGAAGGCCAGCAGCGAGCCGACCGTCTCGTTGCCGACCGGGAAGAAGAGCTTCGGGAACACCAGGCTCGCAGCCGTGGCGTAGAGGAAGAAGTCGTACCACTCGACCGTCGTGCCGACGAGGCTGGCGGCCAGGACCGTGCGCGGTCCGGCGCCCTGCTCACGACGGTCGGATACGGCCGCGGTCACCGGCCCGGCCGGACGGCCGCGAACGGGACCGAGCGCGGAGCGTCCTCGGCGAGACCACCTCCGGCCGGTGGTTCCCACAGCCCGCGCCGGCGCAGGATCGGCATCACGCCCTCGCCCATCCACCACGCCTCCTCGAGGTGCGGGTAGCCGGACAGGACGAACTCGTCGATGCCGATCTCGTGGTACTCGGCGATCCGGTCGGCGACCTCGGCGTGGCTGCCGACGAGCGCGGTGCCGGCCCCGCCGCGGACCAGCCCGACCCCGGCCCACAGGTTGGGCGCGATCTCCAGGCTCCGCGCGTCGCCGCCGTGGCGCCCGCCGTGCAGCTCCCGCATCCGCCGCTGCCCGACCGACTCGCTCTGCGCGAGCCCGGCCTGCACCTCGGCGATCGTGTCCTCGTCGAGCGCGGACAGCAGCGACTGCGCCTGCGCCCACGCCTCCTCGGCCGTGTCACGGGTGATCACGTGCAGCCGGATCCCGAACCGCACCGTGCGGCCCCGCTCGGCCGCCAACCTCCGGACCCAGGCGATCTTGTCCGCGACCTGCTCCGGTGGTTCGCCCCAGGTCAGGTACACGTCGGAGTGCTCGGCGGCGACCTCGCCCGCGATCGGTGACGACCCCCCGAAGTACACCGGCGGCACCGGGTCCGGCAGCCGGTCCAGGAACGCGCCCTCGACGTGCACGTGCTTGCCGTCCAGGTCGATCGTCTCGCCGCGCCACAACGCGCGGACCACCCGGAGGAACTCATCGGTGCGCTCGTAGCGACCGTCCTTGTCCAGGAAGTCGCCGTACGCGCGCTGCTCGAACGACTCGCCACCGGTGACGATGTTGAGCAGCAGCCGGCCGCCGGAGTGACGCTGGTAGGTCGCGGCCTGCTGGGCGGCCAGCGTCGGGGACAGCGCGCCGGGCCGGAACGCGACCAGGAACTTCAGCCGCTCGGTCCGTGCGATCAGCATGGCGGTGGTCAGCCAGGCGTCCTCGCACCACAGACCGGTCGGGGTCAGCACGGCCTCGAAGCCGACCTGCTCGGCGGCACGGGCGACCTGGGTCAGGTACTCGATCGACGCCGGGCGGATCGCCCCGGCCGAGCCGGTACCGACGCCGTGGCCTCCCCCGACGAGCTGACGGCCGTCGCCGTTGGTGGGCAGGAACCAGTGCAGGGTGAGCGCGGGCATGACGGGTCCTTCGGAGCGAGGGTGGGCAGTGGCGGCGTCAGGCCGGACAGCACGCCGAGCGCAGGCGGCCGAGGTCGACCCACCGGCGCCGGGTCAGCTCACTCGTTCCCATCGGTGTCGACACCAGCATCTACCGGTGCCGATGGCAACCCGGACCGCACGGCTGTGATCGAGGAGACCGGGACGGCTCCGCCGACCTCCCGAACGGCGGCGGTGGGCCGCCGTCGGCGACCTCACCACCCGGCCGTCGGAACCGGCGTCCCGACGTCGCGGGGGCGCAGCAGCCCGCGGTGGCGCAGAACCGGCACGACGCCGTCGACGAAGTCCTCTGCGCCGCCGGGGTTGTGCGAGAACTTGACCACGAACCCGTCGGCGGCGCCCGCGGCGTGCCACTCGCCCATGATCGTGGCGATCTCCTCGGGCGTCCCGGCGTGCTGGAGGTGTCCGCGGCTGCCCGCGACGTGCCGGGCGAGCGTGCGCAGCGACGTCGACGGGCCGAGCCGGGCGGCGATCGCCGCGAGCACCGGTGCGCGGCTGCGGATCCCGCCGAACGAGGGGTCGGCGAGGTCCGCGGGCAGCGGTGCGTCCAGTCCGGCCGCAGGAGGCTCGATCCCGAAGCCGCGCAGCAGGCCCGCCAGGTTCGGGTCGGTGAGCAGATCGTCCAGCCGCGTGCGCAGCCGACGTGCCTCGTCCACCGTGGACCCGAGGGTGACGAGGAACCCGGGCAGCAGCAGCGGCGGGGGACGTCCGTACGTCGCGGCTCTGCGGTGCAGGTCGTCGCGGAACGCCCGCCCGTCGGCGAGCGTCGGGGTCGCGGCGAACACGACGTCGGCGTGCCGGGCCGCGAACTCCCGGCCGCGGTCGGAGGCGCCCGCCTGCACGAGCAGCGGCCTCGGCACGTCGGGGTCCCAGCGTTCGCGGAAGTCCGCGACGACGGCGTCGGCGGCGTCGTAGCGCTCGTCGTGCGGCGGCAGCGCGTCGATCCCGAGTGCCCGCGCGGCCGTCGGGGACCCCGCGGTGACGACGTTCCATCCGGCCCGCCCACCGCTGACGCGCTGCAGTGCGGCGAACGTGTCGACGAGACGGTCGGCCGTCGAGAACACCGTCGACGCCGTCGCGACGAGCCGGACGTCCGGTACCGCCGCGGCGACGGCCCCGAGCAGCACGGTCGGCTCGAACGGCCAGCGGATGTGATGGCGCACAGCGGGATCGAAGCCCGGGAAGTCGGCGAAGAACACAGCGTCGAACCCGCCGCGTGCGGCGAGCCGGGCGCGCTCCACGTAGTAGCCGGCGTCGGCGATCCGCTCCGGCTGCGCGGTCGGCAGCCGCCACGCCGCCTCGTGGTCGCCGCTGTGGTGGAACTCTGCGAACAGGCGCAGCGTCACGCCGGCTCCACGACCGCCACGTCGACCACCGGCACGATGCCCTGCGGCCCGGCTGGCACGTCGAGCGCGGAGTCCGTCGCCCAGAACGCCCCGGCGATCCGGACCGGCAGCACCCGGCTGGTATCCACGTGCACACCGGCCGCCGTGTCGTTCACGACCGCGCCCGGCTGCCACGACCCGAGCAGCGCGCGGACGATCCGGACCGACTCGGCCCGCCGGCGCGGATCGGTGTCGTGCGGCGCCCACGACACCCGGCCGTCGCTGATCTTGTCCAGGGCGGCGAGCCTGCGCGCCACCGTGTACGGGTGCACGTCGGCCGTGTCCACCGGCACCACGAGCCGGATCCGCGTGGTGCGCATCGCGAGCGCCGCTGCGACGACGAACGGGTCCGGACGCGCGTCGAGCACGTGCGTGTCCGCGCCGCCGCATTCGAGGCCCGCGACGCGCTCGGCCAGCTCGTCGAACTCGCTCACGGGCGGTACTCCCCCACGTAGCGTCCGCCGTCGACGACGAACTCGGATCCGGTGGAGAACCGCGACGCCGGGCTCAGCAGGAACACGACGAGCTCGCTCACGTCGTGCGGCAGACCTGGTTCGCGCACGATCTGGTTCGGCAGCACCGGGGAGCCCAGCCCCTCGATGAACGACGTCGAGATCCGTCCGGGGTGGACGGAGTTGACCCGGATGCCGTGCGGGCCGAGGTCCAGCGCGGCCGCCTTCGTCAGCCCGCGGACGGCGAACTTGCTGCTCACGTACGCCGCATGGTCTCCGATCCCGATCAGGCCGGCGACCGACGAGATCGTCACGATGCTCCCGCCGCCTGCCGCCACCAGGCTCGGCGTGACGGCCTGGATGCCGAGCAACGTGCCCTCGACGTTCACGCGGTGCACCTGCCGGAACGCCTCCAGCCCGACGTCCGCCGTGCCGCCGTCGCCGAAGATCCCGGCGTTCGTGACCAGACCGGTGAACGGCCCGAACGCCTCCTCACCGGCCCGGACGGCGGCGGACCAGTCGTCCGGTTCGGTCACGTCGAGGTCGACCGCGAGCGCGGACGTACCGAGCTCCTTGGCGACGGCACGCACCCCCTCGCCGTCGACGTCGCCGACGACGACCCGGCCGCCCGCCGCGACGACGGCCGCGGCGTGCTCGGCACCCATCCCCCGCGCGGCGCCGGAGACGAGCACGATGCGTGCGGCCAGCGCGTCGTCGGCGAACACGCTCACGGGAACAGGCCCAGCACGGTCCTGCCGATCACGTCGCGGACGAAGTCGGAGTTCGGCGGGTGGAACGTGCCGGCCCGGACGTCGCGGTAGAGCCGCTCCAGCTCGCTGCGCTTGGCGATCGACCCCGCGCCGCCGATCTCCAGCGCGAGGTCGACGGCCTTCTGCGCCGCCCGGGTTCCGTTCTCCTTGGCCGCGAACAGCTTCACCAGCAGGCGGTCGCCGTGGTCGACGCCGTCGGTGAGCTCGCGGGTGAGCGTGTCCAGCTGCGCGACGACGCCCTCGAGCAGCAGCTCCGCCTCGGCGGCGTGGTACTGGACGAACGGCTTCTCCGCGACCGGCGCGCCTCCGCGGCTCACCGCCGTGCGCTTCCCCGCCGTCTCCAGCGCGACGTCCACCGCGCGGCGCGCGATGCCGTAGTAGACGTTGCCCAGCAGCGGCAGCACCCAGGCGAAGATCCCGGCCACGGCGGGCGACGGCGGCGTGCCGAGGTCCTGGACCTCGATCACCCGCTCGGCCGGGAGGAACACGTCGCGCAGCACGGTGTCGTGGCTCGCCGTGGCGCGCACACCCAGCGTGTCCCAGGTCTCGACGGTCTCGATGCCCTCGTCGGACCGGGCCAGGAAGCCGTGCACGAGCCGCGGGTGGTCCGGGTCGGAGTCGTCGCGGGCGTGGATGCCGATCCAGTCCCAGGCCGGGGCGAGCGAGGTGAAGATCTTGTGCCCGGTGATCCGGTAACCGCCATCGACCGGGACGGCGGCCGTGGTGGAGTCGTCGATCGCGGTGTCGTTGCCCGGCTCGCCGTGCCCGGCCGCGATCACCTTGCCCGCCGCGGCCTCCCGCAGCAGCCACTCCTGGCGGTGGTCGCCGGAGCGGTACCGGTCGGCGGCGTTCCCGACCCAGTAGAGGTGCATCGTCGTGGCCAGCGCCGTCGAGGGTGCCCAGTACGCGAGCGTGCGCTGGACGTGGGCGGTCTCGTCGAGCGTGAGGCCGAGCCCGCCGAGTTCCTCGGGCACCGGCCCGCGCAGGTGCCCGGCCTCGCGCAGCGCGTCGAGGTCCTCGGTGAAGAACAGGTTCTCGCGGTCGTAGTGCGGGGCGCGTGTGTGGACGGCCGCCAGCAGCGCGTCGTCCAGCGGGGTACGACGGGTGGCCGTGTCCGGCCCGGTCGTGAGTGTCATCGGATCCTGCTCAGTCGTTCGTGGACGGTGCACCGAACAGCTCGGCGTCCGGGAGGACCCCGAGCGCGATCGCGATCCGGTTGGTGGCGTTGATGATCGAGATGATCTGCACGGCCTCGTAGACGTCCTCGTCCGACAGTCCGGCGGCGCGCAGTTCGTCGATCCGGGCGTCGGAGACCTCACCGGGCGTGTGCGTGATCGTGACCGCCAGATCGGCGAGCAGCCGCTCCCGGTCGGAGAGCTCCTCGACCTCGCGGTGGTCGAGGCCGATCCGGTGGGCGAGGCGGTGGTCGCCGAGCACCTTTCCGAGACCGTCGACGTGCAGGGCGTGGCAGTAGCTGCACCGGTTCGCGACCGAGACGACGGTCGCGAGGATCTCCCGCTCGCGCAGCGTGAGCTGGGCCTTGCTGTCCGGCGAGCCCAGCAGCAGCGGGAACAGGTAGTCGTTGAGGCGGGTGAAGCCCGCGCCGCCGAGAGCGAACGCGGACAGCCAGTTCGGGACGTGCCCCTCGGCGGCCTCGGTCCGGTCGAAGAAGGTCGCGATCGCCGGGGACAGCTCCTCGCGGGCGGGGACGCGCAGGCGGGAGATGCGAGCGCCGGGCTTCGTCTCGAGTGTCGTCATGATCGTCTCCTGGTATGGGGGGTTGCTCAGCCGAAGAACTGGTCGTCCGGTGTGACCTGCAGGACGATCGAGAAGCGGTTGGCCGCGACGAACGCGGCCACGACCTGGATCGCCTCGTAGATCTGCTCGTCGTCGAGGCCGAGCTCGCGCAGGCCCTCGATGTCGGCGTCCGTCACGTCGGTCGGGTGCAGGGCCAGCCTGCTCGCGAACCCGGCGAGCGTGCGGTGCCGGGCGGAGAGCTCACGGACCTCGCGGTAGTCGATCGCGACGCGGGTGCCGATCCTCTTGTCGCCCAGCGCTTCACCGAGACTCCCGGCGTGGTTGAGACGGCAGTAGCTGCAGCCGTTCTCGGCGGACGTGACGGTCGCGAGGATCTCCCGGTCCACATAGGGCAGGAGGCCGCCGTTCGGGTCGAGCAGCGCGAGCAGGTAGGCGTTGAACCGGGCCGCGTGGGCGCCGCCGAGCGCGAACGCGCGGACCCAGTTCGGGGTGTAGCCCAGCTGCGCGGTCAGCGACGAGATCTGGTCGCGCAGGGCGGCCGGGAGCTCGTCGATCTCGGGGACGCGCAGGCGGGAGATGGTCGTCGAAGAAAGCACCTCGGCGGTCATCGGATTCCTTTCCGGCAGGGCGGAATCGACCGTCGTCGTACAGAGACGACAGCCATTTCACGGAAACAGGAAGAAGCGTTCGGTCACGCGTGGAGGACGCGCTCAGCCGCAGCTGAGAGCGCGTTTCAGGAGAGCAGGGATCGCAAGATCAACAACCTGCGGAAAAGATGCGGCAGAAATCGATGTGCAGGCGCGATGTGAGCACCGGTCGATTCGCCACGACGCCGACAGTAACCGAGTCGCGCGGCCGTAATCAAGGGACCGACGGTTCCCGGGACGGCGGGAGCAGTGCGCGCAGCCCGTCGGCCTCGATCACGGCCCGGGAGCGGGAGGGCTACCGGCCTTGTCGGTTTCGCCGCGATCACGTACTACTTCTGTTCGTGACGCACACCAGGCTGGTCCGACGGCTCACCGTCGACCTCTGCCGCCTGACCACCGTCACCTGTCCGGCGGCCTGATCGGCCCCGTCGGCGGGTCCGCGACGACGCCGCCCCGCCGGATCTCCTTCCCCCACCTCACCCGGGACGTTCCCGGGCGTCCGCGTGCGGTCGCCCGGCGACGCCCCCTGCTCCGCGCGCCCGCGCGCGTTCCCGAGAGGCCTCTCCATGACCGCACCCACCGACACGCCGCAGGCGGACGACGCGGCCCCCGCGGCGCCCGCGGACCGCCGTGTCCGCGGACCCGCACCACGATTCGATCTCCGCGCGACCGTCCTGCCGCTGGTCTCGTTGCTCGTGTTCCTGGTCGTCTGGCAGCTCGCCGCGGCCAGCGGGCTCTGGAACGAGACGTTCGTCCCCTACCCGTCCACGGTGTGGCGGGCGTTCCTCGAGGTGTCGACGACCCACGACGGCACCCGCGGCTACCAGGGTTTCCTGCTCTGGGAGCACCTCTACATGACGCTGCGGCGCGTCCTGGCCGGTGTGGTCGCCGGTGTGGTGGTCGGCGTCGTGATCGGCCTGCTGATGGGCACCGTCGGCTGGGTCCGCCGCGTGCTCGAGCCGTGGTTGACGTTCCTGCGGGCGCTGCCGCCGCTGGCCTACTTCTTCCTGCTGGTGATCTGGCTGGGCATCGACGAGGCCCCGAAGATCACGCTTCTGGCGCTGGCCGCGTTCCCGCCCGCCGCCGTCGCGACCACGGCCGCCGTCGCCGCCGCGCCGCTCGGTCTCGTCGAGGCGGCACGTGCGCTCGGCGCGTCGCGCGCCGAGGTGGTCCGGGACGTGATCGTCCCGTCCGCTCTGCCCGAGACGTTCACCGGCATCCGGCTGGCCGTCGGCATCGCGTACTCGTCCGTGGTCGCGGCCGAGCTGTTCAACGGCATCCCGGGTATCGGCGGGATGGTCAAGGACGCCAGCAACTACAACAACACGCCCGTCGTGCTGGTCGGCATCTTCGCCATCGGCATCTCCGGCCTGGTCATCGACGCCCTGTTGCGGGCCGTCGAACGTCGCACCGTCCCGTGGAGGGGAAGAGCATGAGGATCCGATCCAGACTCGCCGCCGCGCTGGGCGCGGGCGTCGCCGCGCTGGGTCTGCTGTCCGGCTGCGCGATCGGCCCGGCCGGTCAGGACGCCGACAAGCCGACCATCCGGCTCGCCTACCAGTCGTTCCCCAGCGGCGACCTCGTGGTCAAGCACAACCGCTGGCTCGAGGACGCGCTGCCGAACTACAACATCCAGTGGACGAAGTTCGACTCCGGCGCGGACATCAACACCGCATTCGTCGCCAACCAGATCGACTTCGGAGCGATCGGCTCCAGCCCGGTCGCCCGGGGACTGTCCGCGCCGCTGAACATCCCCTACCAGGTCGCGTTCGTGCTCGACGTCGCCGGCGACAACGAGGCACTCGTCGCCCGCAACGCCACCGGCGTCAAGGACGTCGCGGGGCTGCGCGGCAAGCGGATCGCGACCGCGTTCGCGTCCACGTCGCACTACAGTCTGCTGGCCGCGCTGAGCCAGGCCGGGCTGACGGCGAAGGACGTCCAGCTCGTCGACCTGCAGCCGCAGGCCTCGCTCGCCGCGTGGGAACGCGGCGACGTCGACGCCGTCTACACCTGGCTGCCCACGCTCGACCAGCTCCGCAAGTCCGGCACCCAGCTGATCGCCAGCCGCCAGCTGGCCACGGCCGGCAAGCCCACCCTCGATCTGGGCGTGGTGTCCCGCTCGTTCGCCGAGCAGCACCCGGACGTCGTCGACACCTGGCGCAAGGTCCAGGCCCGTGGGCTGGAGACGATCCGCACCGATCCGGCGGGCGCCGCGGACGCGGTGTCGAAGGAGATCGGTGCGACGCCGGAGGACGCCGCGAACCAGCTGAAGCAGGGCGTGTTCCTGACGCCCCAGCAGCTCGGCTCCGCGGAGTGGCTGGGCAGTGACGGCAAGCCCGGCAACCTCGCGAAGAACCTGGAGAGCGCCGCGCAGTTCCTCGCCGAGCAGAAGCAGATCCCCTCGGCTCCGCCGCTCTCCACGTTCCAGGACGCCATCTACACGAAGGGGCTCCCGAATGTCCTCCAAGGCTGATGTGTCCTCCGCGGACGCGCGGACCGCGGCGGACGGCACGCCGGCGATCGCGGTGTCCGGCGTCACGCACTCCTACCCCGGCCGCAGGGAGCGGGTGCAGGCGCTCGGACCGATCGACCTGACCGTCGCGCCGGGCGAGTTCCTCGTGCTGGTCGGCGCGTCCGGCTGCGGCAAGAGCACGCTGCTGCGTCTCGTCGCCGGCTTCGAGAGCCCGACGGAGGGCACGGTGACCGTCGCCGGCGCGGCACCGGTGCCGGGGAAGAGTGCCGGCGTGGTGTTCCAGCAGCCACGCCTGTTCCCGTGGCGGTCGGTCGGCGGCAACATCGACCTCGCGCTCAAGTACGCGGACGTGGACGGTGCGGACCGCGACACGGCCCGCGACGGCCTGCTCGACCGGGTCGGGCTGGGCGGCACGGCGGACCGGAAGATCTGGGAGATCTCCGGCGGCCAGCAGCAGCGCGTCGCGATCGCCAGGGCTCTGGCCGCGCACCGGTCGCTGCTGCTGCTCGACGAGCCGTTCGGGGCGCTCGACGCGCTGACCCGCGAGCGGCTGCAGGACGACGTGCGCCGGGTCAGCCACGAGACCGGCCAGACCAGCGTGTTCGTCACGCACAGCGCCGACGAGGCGGTGTTCCTCGGCTCGAGGATCGTCGTGCTCTCGGCGCGGCCGGGGCGGATCGCGCTGGACCTGGCCGTACCGCTGCCCCGGTCCGGGGTCGACCCGGACGAGCTGCGCGGCTCCCCGGAGTATGCGGAGCTGCGGGCTCGGGTCGGGTCGGCCGTCAAGGAGGCCGCAGCCGCCGGCGGCTGAGCCGCGGGTCGCGCGGCCGGGCACTCCCCCGGCCGCGCGACCCGCTCACCCGCGCAGCACCCGGCGCGCCGCGGTGTCGAGCAGGTACCCGAGCAGCCCGATCACCAGGATCACGGCCATGACCTTGTCGTAGGCGAGCTGGTCGCGGGAGTTGAGGATCTCGTAGCCCAGTCCGGACGTCACGCCGAGCATCTCCGCAGGCACGAGCACCACCCACCCGATGCCGAGCGCCAGCCGCAGCCCGGTGAGCACGTGCGGACGGATCGTCGGCAGCACGACGCTGGTCAGCGTCTCGAACGGCGTCGCGCCGAGCGAGCGCGCGGCCAGCACGTGACCGGGGTCGACGGACCGGACACCGGCCACCGTGTTCATCACGACCGGCCAGACCGCGGCGGCCGCGACCAGGAAGAACACCGGCCGGTGCCCGATGCCGAACACGCCGATGGCCACCGGCGCCCAGGACAACGGCGAGATCATCCGCAGGAACTGGAACACCGGACGGGTGGCGTCGTCGAGCCGCCCGAACGAGCCGACCGCGAGGCCGATACCGACACCGAGCACCGATGCGACGAGCAGCCCGACGAGCAGGCGCCACAGGCTGGTCGCGACGTCGTCGAGCAGCACCCCGCTCGCCGCCAGGTCGACGACGGCGGGCAGCGCGTTCTGCGGCGCGAACGCCGCGAGCAGCGACGGCGGCGACACGAGCACCGTCGTCGCGAACCACCACAGCGCGACGGCCACCGCCACGCCGGCGGCCGGGACGAGCAGGGGCCGCGACCGCGGGACGGGTCGATCGACAGGGCGTGCGGGACGGGTCACCGTGGTCATGTGCGGGCCAGCTCCTCGGTGCGGGTCAGGTCGGCGGGCAGCCCGAACGCACCGGGCCCGCCGAGGGCGGTGATGCTGCTGCGCACGAACCGGTCGTCGACCAGGTCCGCGTGGACGTGTGCGCCGTCGAGTCCCTGCAGGAACGTCGTGTCGCCGTCGACGACGGTGTCGCGCATGGCGTCCACCAGCGCCGCGGTGTAGGTCGGGAACGGGAACGGGGCGAACCCGATCCGCTGGCCACCCCAGTCCGGGTTCTGCAGCGTGGCGGCGTAGTGGGACGGGTCGTAGGTCAGCGCCCTCGTGATCGCCGGCTGCGGCTGGGGCAGGTACTTCCCACCGGACAGCAGACCGGCCGTCTCCGGCCGGTGGCCGTCGACCCACTGCTGCGCCCCGGTCAGCGCGTCGGTCACGCCCTGCACGACCTCCGGTGCCGAGTCGATCAGGTCCTGGCGTGCGACGACCACGCAGCACGCGTGCTGGCGCCACGCGTCGCCGACGAAGCGCGCGATCCGCCCGACCTTGCGGATCTCGGCTGCGGCGTTGAACGGGTCGGCGACGATGTAGCCGGAGATCGTGCCGGTGTGCAGCGCGGGCAGCATGTCGGCGGGGCTCAGCACGACCAGGCGCACCGTCCGGTCCACTGCGGACGGTGCGTCGCGGACGACGGCCCGCAGGCCGGCCTCGCGCAGCATGCGCTGCAGCATCACGTTGTGGATCGACCACCAGAACGGGATCGCGACCGTCGTCCCGGCCAGGTCGCTCAGGTCGCGCACCCGTGGGCCGACGGTGAGCGCCGAGCCGTTGGTGTGGTTCCAGGCCAGCACCCGGACCTGCGCACCGAGCGCGTAGCGCAGCTGCACGGCGAACGGCATCAGCAGGTGTACGACGTCGAGCTCGCCCGCCACGAACGCCTGCGCGAGCGACTCCCATCCTCGGAACAGCACGGGCCGGACCGCCCGCACCCCGGCCCGGTCGAACCGGCCCTGCGCGTGGGCCACGAGCAACGGCGAGGCGTCGGTGATCGGGAGGTACCCGATCCGCAGCACGCCGCCGCCCGCCGCGGACGGACCGGACCGCGCGGTCGGGCGGTCGCCGGTGACGAGGTCGGCCAGACCCGCCAGTCCACCGGCGGCGCCGAGCGCGACGGCACCGCCGAGCAGCGTGCGTCGGCTGATCGCGGCCATCAGCCGGCCGCGGGAAGTGTGTCCACCTGGGACCGGTAGCTGGCGAGCAGCTCCGGTCGCAGCGGGTGCGACGCCAGGTCGTCGTGGTCCGGAACCGGATCGGGAGACCAGGTTCCGGCGGTCGCGCCCGCCCCGTCCAGCGCCGTGATCGTCGTGCCGAGGTAGAGCGCCTCGTCGACGTCGTGGGTGACGAGCACGAGCGTGACGCCGAGCCGGACGACGGTGTCGCGCAACCACTCCTGCAGGTGCGTGCGGGTGGCCGGGTCGAGTGCGCCGAACGGCTCGTCGAGCAGCAGGATGTCCGGTCCGATCGCCATCGCGCGGGCGATCGCGACGCGCTGGGCCTGCCCGCCGGACAGCTGGTCGGGCCGGGACGCGGTCAGCTCCGCGATGCCGAACACATCGAGCAGGTCGCGCGCGCGAGCGTCGTCGTAGCGGCCGCGGTTGGCCCGGTACCGGCCACCGAGCGCGACGTTGCCGGCGACGTCGAGCCACGGCAGCAGCAACGGCTGCTGGAACACGGTCGCGGTGACGGCGCCCTGCCCGTCCGGGCGGGTCAGCTCGCCGCCGTCGAGCGTCTCGAGCCCGGCGAGCAGGCGCAGCAACGTCGACTTGCCGCTGCCGCTCGGGCCGAGCACGACCAGTCGGCCGCCGCGGGCGACGTCGAGATCGAGGGCGTCCAGGACGGTCCGGTCGCCGTAGTGCTTGGCCGCGTCGGTCAGGCGGAGCGCGACAGTTCCCACCGCAGGTGTCCTTCCGTCGGAGACTGGATCGGCAGGAACGCGCCCTCGCGCAGCCGCCGGGCGACATCGCTGCCCGCCACGTAGCCGGCACCACCGCGGACCGTGGACTCCAGCCGGGTCGCGTCGGTCGCGACGCCCGCCGCGTCGAGGCGGATCCGGAGCAGATCGGCCGGCGTGTGCGACGACGGGTCGGCGGCTGCCGCGTGCAGCCTCCGGTGCACGTCCGCGGCCCTCCCGGACACCGCGGCCGCGTCCGGGGCCAGCTCGACGTTGGCGCCGGTGGCGCGCCGCTCCGCCTCGGCCGCGGACCGCCGTGCGAGCCCCGAGCAGAACGCGCTCTGCACCAGCAGGAACGCGGGCCGGACACCGCCGACGAAGGCGCTCAGGTCATCGGACAGGATCGCGTCGGCACCGACCTCGACGCCGTCGAGGCGCATCGAGGACGACGCGGTGCCGTTGAGCGCCATCAGCGTCGGGCCCGGGTCGACGGTCACGCCGGGGTCGCCCGTCCGGATCCGCACCACCGCGCGGCCGTCCCCCTCGGACCCGAGGCGCACCGGCAGAACGACGACGGCACCGTCGAACAGGTTCGAGGCCCACCGGATCGGCCCGTCGAGCCGCAGCCCGGACGCGGTTCGCGTGGCGACGACCGGGACGGGCTCGAGTCCGGCGAGATCGCGCAGCGCCGGAGCCATGGCCGTCGAGCCGATCTCGCGCCCGGCACGCAGGTCGGCCCCGAGCCGGCTCTCGCCCGATCCTCCCCTGGTCAGGTACTCGATCACCATCCGGTGCG
Source organism: Pseudonocardia endophytica (assembly GCF_004339565.1). GTDB lineage: Bacteria > Actinomycetota > Actinomycetes > Mycobacteriales > Pseudonocardiaceae > Pseudonocardia > Pseudonocardia endophytica. The sequence goes on along the minus strand of NZ_SMFZ01000002.1, from coordinate 2,377,835 downwards.
CCCACAACGAGAACGCCGAGCTCATGCACTCGCCGGCGACCCGTTCGACGAGCGCAACCGCGTGCGGCAGGCCGCTGCCCTCCGGTGCGAGCAGGTCCGCCTCGCCGAGGCGGCGCAGGCCCGGCCGGACGTCCCCGCCCGGACCGTCGACCGTGGCGGCGTCGTCCCGGAACCGGTCCGCGATGCCGTCCAACGTGGACAAGGCCGCGGTCATCGCTGCTCCAGCGCGTACAGGCGGTCGATCGGGGTGTCGACGGCCGCGCGTCCGCGACGCACGGTGTCCTCGTCGTCGGCGTCGTAGAAGCACAGACACTTGGCCATGTCCTCACGGACGTAGGTGCGCAGGAAGCTCACCTCCGGCACGTCGGCGTAGCGCGGAGCCTTGGACTTCTTGCGCGCCAGGTAGGTGTCCATGTCCAGCCCGTCCGGCAGGTCCCACTCGACGAGCCAGCCCGCGGTGGGCCGGGCCGCCTTCAGCTCGGCCAGGTCGGCCCCGACCAGCCGCACCTCGTCCGGACCGGTCACGCTCGCCGCGGACGGCACCTGCGCGAGTGCTCCGTCCGGAGCGTCCGCCTCGACGACCGCATAGACGGTCGAGTAGCTGCCCGTGACCTGGGACTCGATCAGTTCGCCGGAGGCGTTCGCGGCGGCCTTGTCGATGTCCGCGAGCAGCGCGGTCACGCCGTCGACGTCGCCACGGGACGGGACGAACTCGTACAGGAACAGCGACATGGGACGACCTCCAGCGCATGAGAGGACCCGGCCACGCACGACAGGGCGCGGCGACGGGAGGAAGTCGGGCGTCGGCGGTCTCAGCGCGCCCGGAGAGGTGAGCCCGGACATGCCGCGGCGGCGACCCGCAGCAGGTCGACATGGCGACGCTGCACGAGACGGACGGGGCTCACGGCCCCAACGGTAATAGATAGATCGGTCGGTCTGTCAATGGTCTAGGCTGATCGTCATGCCCACCCGCGGGAAACAGGACGGCGCTCCCCCGGCCGACCGTCTGCTCGACTCCGCGGCCGAGTTGTTCGACAGCGAGGGGATCCGGGCGGTCGGCATCGACCGGCTGATCAGCGAGGCCGACGTCGCCCGCGCCAGCCTCTACCAGCACTTCGGCTCCAAGGACGCACTCGTCGTCGCGTACCTGGAACGCACCGACCGACGCGACCGGGCCGCGTACGCGCACGCCGTCCGCGAGCTCGGCGGGCGCCCTCTCGGCCGGATCCGTGCCGTGTTCACGTCGGCGGCCACCTCGGCCGAGCGCCGGAACTATCGGGGCTGTCTCTACGTCAACGCCCTGACCGAGTTTCCCGATGACGACCATCCGGTTCGTCGGGTCGTGCTCGACCACCGGCAGTGGCTCGTCGACGAGCTCGTCGCCGCCCTCGAACAGATCGGAGTACCCGACCCGCGGGCACTCGCCGCCAGGATTCAGTTGATCTACGACGGCGCGCTGGTCGGGAGCAAGGCGGTCCGGGACGCGTCGCCGATCACCAACGCCGCCGCTCTCGTCGACGAGATGGTCCTCTCGGCATCACCCGCACCCTGAGGACGCGCTCCCCCGCCCGTCTGGTCCGACCGCCCCGTCCGGGAGGTCGTCCAGGCGCAGGGTCAGGACGTGCTCCGGGTCTCGGCGATGGCGAAGTGCAGCTCGATGCGGTTGAGGTGGTCGACCTGGATGACCTTCTCGGTGAACCGCCATGAACCGTCCACTTTGGCGAATCGGTCGTGGTACCGACCGCCGACCACGATCTGGTAGTCGTGGCCCGTCGCCCGCTGGAGCACCGTGAAGTAGCAGCGCGAGCGGGCGGTGTCGCCGTCGAGCTCGATGAGCTGGTTGGTGATCAGGTGCCTGGTGCGGGGATCGCCGTTCTTGTAGGTCACCACCTGCTCGGTGCGGCCTCGGCGAGCGTCGCGCCACGAAGGCCGCTCGACGTGAGTGCCGTGAACCGGTGTTCGGCGATGCGCCAGCTCCCGTCCCCGTCGCGGACGAACCGGTCGTCGTAGATCCCGAGGGTGACGAGCAGGACCGAGGTGTCCCCGATCTGCACGGCCTGTACGTAGGCACGGCCCGACGCGGTGGCCCCGTCCGCTGCCGTCTCCACGGCGACGCTGGAGACCAGGTGGCGCACCCCGGGCAGCGCGTCTCGCCCGCGGCGGGCCGCCCGAGCGATGGCGGCTCGGCCGCGGACCGGCTCGCGCCCGGCGACGGCGAACACGCCGTCGTCGGTGAACAGGTCCGCGAACTGCTCGGCGTGTCCGTCGTCGTAGAGGTGGGCGTACCGGCCGTACAGGTCAGCCGGTGCCCTCACTTCGGTAGCGCGCCTGCGTCGACGGGCAGCGTCGCGGCGGCGACGAAGGCGACGTTGTTCTCGAGTCGTCCGGCCATCGTCAGGAGCTCCTTCGTTCGGTAGGGGTCGGTGATGTCGCGCCGATGGCGTGGTTCTCCGTGCCTGTCGGTGGGTGACGGGACCGAGGGGAGGCTCGGCCCGCGGGTCATCCGCGGAAGTGGGCGATGGCCTGCTTGAGGCCGATCTCCTTGACGAGCTCCTGCATCTCGGCGACGTCCGGGGTGGTGTGGATGAGCGCGTCGGTGTCGGCACCCATGCCGGCGACGGTCAGGAAGCCGTTCATCTCCTGCACCCGGTTGATGGCCAGCTTCTTCATGCGCAGGATCGAGGCGGGGGTCTTCGCGATGGACAGCGCCAGATCCCGGGCGTGCTGCTCGAGGTCGGCGGCGGGGACGGCCGAGTTCGCGAACCCCCACTCGACGGCGGTCCGCCCGTCGATGCGTCGACCGGCGACGAACGACATCTCCTTGGCTCGCTGCGGGCCGACCTGGAACGACCACAGTGGCGAGATGAACCCGCCGCCCAACGGAACCGCGGGCGAGGCGGCGATCTGGGTGTCCTCGGCGACGACGGTGATGTCGCAGAACAACGCGAGCTGGGTCGCACCGGCCATGCAGTAGCCGTGCACGGCGGCGATGACCGGCTGGGGGTGGCGCCAGATCCGGGTGAACCGGTCGATGTAGGTCGCCTGGCGGTCGCGATCGGCGACAGAGCTGCGGGTGTGCGCGTCGCCGACCTCTTCGGAGTCGCTGGAGACGTCGTACCCGGCGGAGAACGCCTTGCCGGCGCCGCGCAGGATCACGACGCGGGCGTCGGAGCGTTCCAGATCGGCCAGGTGGTCGGCCAGCTCGTCGAGCATCGCCATCGACAGGGCGTTGAGTCGTTCCGGCCGGTCGAACGTCAGCCACGCGATCGGTCCCTCGCGCTCCAGGCGCACCTCGGCTCGATCCTGCGGGTCTGTCTCCGGCACCGGCTCCTCCTCGACGTCGAGCGTGAACGAGATACAACCTACCGTCTGGTTGGATCGTGGTCCAGGCCTCAGTTTCACATCATTTCAGCAGGCTGTGAGCATGGCATCGTTGACTGACTCTCGGTTGATTCGTAATCTCCCTGTCGGTTGTTCGACACGAGATGCCGAGGTGGCGATGACGCTGTCCAGACAGACGGACCTGGCTCAGTTCCGGGCCGATGCCGAGCAGTGGCTGCGCGCGTCGGTCCCGGAGCGATGGAAGGCCGAGCGGGGCGCGTTGTCCGAACAGGACACCACCGAGGTGAAGCGCGAGTGGGATCGTCAGCTGTTCGCCGGTGGGTTCGCGGGCCTGTCGCTGCCGGCAGAGCACGGAGGCCAGGGGCTGGGACTGGCCGAAGAGGTGGCCTTCCACGAGCTCGCGGCCCGCGCGCACGCGCCCGAAGGCTTCGGCCGGATCGGAAAGATCCTCACGGCACCGACCCTGATCGTGCACGGCACCGAGGAGCAGCGAGGTCGGTTCCTGCCCGGCATCCTGTCCGGGGAGCAGGTGTGGTGTCAGGGTTTCTCCGAGCCGGGTGCGGGCTCCGATCTGGCCGGGGTCTCGACGGTCGCGCGCCGGGACGGCAACGGGTACCGGGTGACCGGTCAGAAGGTGTGGACGAGTTTCGCCGACGTCGCCGACCGGAGCTTGTTGCTTGCGCGGTCCAGCCCGGACGCGCCTCGCTACCGGAACCTGTCCATGCTGCTGCTGGACATGCGTCAGCCCGGCGTCGTCGTCCGGCCGATCAAGCAGATCTCGGGTGCGACGCACTTCGCCGAGGTCTTCTTCGAGGACGTCTGGGTCGCCGACGAGGACCGGCTCGGCGATGACGGCCAGGGCTGGAAGGTCGCCATGACCGTGCTGCAGAACGAGCGCGGCATCGTCGAAGGCATCACCCGCTACGTCGAGATGCGCGGTGACATGGACCTGCTGATCGCGCACTGCGCCGGCACCGAGTACGAGCGGGCCGCCGCGGACCTCGATGTCCGGCTGGAGCTGGTGCGCTGGCAGGTGGCCAAGTCCGTCGAACTGGAGGACGACCCGGTCGCGTTCGTCCGCGCCTCGTCGGTGCTGAAGGTGACCTGGAGCGAGCTCTGGCAGGAGATGACCCAGCTAGGACTGCGGGTGGCTCCGGCAGAGCATCTGGCGCACTGGCGCCACCAGTACCTGGAGACCCGGGCGTCGTCGATCTACTCCGGCTCCTCGGAGATCCAGCGCAACATCATCGCCGAGCGGGTGCTCGGCCTTCCGAAGTGAGGCGGACCGACGTGGCGACACGGATGCGCGCGAACGAGATCGGGCTGCTCGCGGCCGACGGTGTGCGGGACGTGCTCGCCGGGACACTCGGTGACACCCCGGTCGCCGACTACGCGGAGACCGATCCGCTCGGGTGGGCCGTCCTGCGGGACGGCGGCTGGGACGAGCTCGGCGTGCCCGAGGATGCCGGAGGCGCCGGGGCGACGCTGCGCGATCTCGCCGAGGTCGCGATGGTGTGCGGCGAGTTCTGCCTCCCCTCCCCCCTGACCGTCACGATCGCAGCCAAGCGCTGGTCGGCCACCGCCCGCGACCAGGACGCCCCGGTCACCGTCGCGGTTCGGACCCGCGCCGGGAACATCGCACCGTTCGGCAGGCAGGCTCGGCCGCTGTGCGGCCTCGGTGACGGCCCTGACGGCTTCCTCGACGCGTCGGCCGCGGCCGCGGACACGTTCGCGATGACGTTACGGCCGGTCGCGATCGAGCGGCCCACGGTGTTCTCGCCGCAGGCCGCCCGCGAGCTCGCCGTGCTGTGGGCGGCCGAGGGCGTGGGAGCGGCGCGGCGGTGCCTCGCCGACTCGGTGGAGTACGCCTCGGGCCGCAAGCAGTTCGGAGTGCCGATCGGCAGCTTCCAGGCGGTCAAGCACCGGGCCGCGCACACCTTGGAGCTGACCGAGCGGGCCGAGACGGCGGTGCTCTGGGCCGCGGCGGACTCCTACCGGGAGGGCCACGAGTCGATCGAGAGCAGACGACTGCTGCTGCACTCGCTGACCACCGCGCAGGAGGTCGTCGAGAGCGCCGTCCAGATTCACGGTGGGATGGGCTTCACCTGGGAGATGGGCCTGCACGTGTTCCTGCGCCACGTCGTGACGCTGCGCGAGCTGGTCGACGGACTGCTCCCGGACTGACGCAGCTCGCCCTCACGGAATCGGCCCCCCGGCAGGAACGCCGGGGGGCCGATCCGCGAGTGCTCGGTCCGCGATGCCCGAGCACGCGGCTCTCAGCCGTAGTCGTGGTACTCCACGAGCAGTCCGTCGCGGAACGTCAGGAACGTGGCCAGCTCCAGCGATATGGCCTCGCCCTTCGCGGCGAAACCGGGCATGTCTCCGAGCGCCGTGGCGGTGAAGGTGTGGCGCACCACCACGCTGTCCGACCCGATCACGTCGAGGGCGGTCCGGTCACCGAACCGCTTGTCCGGGATGACCTGCCCCGCGCCGGCGAACAGCTCGCTCGCGGTCTGCTTGCCCCGCACGTCCACGCCGCGGTTGTGGTGGACGATGTGCACGTCGTCGCTCAGGAACGACGTGATCCTCTCGAGATCGCCGCTGTTGTAGGCGTCCAGGTACGCCTCGGCCAGCTCGGTCAGGCCGACGGTCGTGGAACTGCTCATCGGTACTCCTCGTGGTCGACGCCGGCGTCGGCGTCGTTGTCCGTCCGCCCGGTGACTCCGCGCGGGTCGCGATCGCCGCCACGGAAGCTCGAGAACCCCGCCGCTGCCCGACCGAGTCGGAAGCTAGCAAACCATCCGACTGGTTGCCAGCTCCGAATGGAGTCATACTCGCAGTTCAGAGCGGATTGACTAGGTATCAGACACGTCGCTAGTCTGACCCTGCCAGTCGGTTGGTTGGGTTCTCCACCGCCGACTCCAGTGCCGGGCCCTCCGGGCCTGATCACTACGCGACACGTCACGAAGTCCGGCGAAGGAGCTGCTTGTGCGCGCTGCTGTGTTCCACACCCCGTTCATGCCGCCGACGAGGTCGGCCAAGGAGGTCTTCACGTGGGCGGTGGACCGCGCGACGGTCGCCGACCAGGCCGGGTGCTCCGAGTTCTGGATCGGTGAGCACGCGACCCAGTCATGGGAGTCGATCCCGAACCCGGAGCTGGTGATCGCCGCGGCCGCGCTGAACACCGAGAACATCACCCTCGCGCCGGGCGCGCACCTGCTGCCATACCACAACCCGGCCTCGCTGGCGATCCAGATCGCGTGGCTGACCCAGATCCTCGAGGGCCGCTACATCCTCGGCGTCGGCGCCGGCGCCTACCCGGCCGACGGCGCCCTTCGGGGCCTCGACGACCTCTCGGCGAACCACAAGATGGTCGTCGAGTCGATCGAGATCATGCAGAAGATCTGGGCCGGTGAACCCTTCAAGCACGAGGGCACCTACTTCACGGCCGGGTTCCCGCAGGAGGACCCGAGCCACCCGTTCCGCAACATGCTCCCGCACGACGGCAAGGTCCGGATGGGCCTCACCGGGCTGTCGCAGAACTCGCCGTCGATCCGCTTCGCCGGCGCCCACGGGTACCTGCCGCTGTCGGTGTACGCCGGCAACACGTTCCTCAAGACCCACTGGTCGGTCTACTCCGAGGCCGCCGAGCAGAACGGCCACAAGGCCGACCGCGACGACCACCACGTCGTGCGCGACGTGTTCGTCGCCGATACCGACGCCGAGGCCAAGAAGCTCGCCAAGGAAGGCGGCATGGGCAAGGCGTGGGCGGAGTACCTGCTGCCGGTGTACAAGCAGTTCGGGATCGCCGACGGCCTGGCCGAGGGCACCGGCGTGGACGCCGCGGACATCGACCTCGACTTCCTCGCCGAGCACGTGTGGATCTGCGGCAGCCCCGACACCGTCGTGGAGAAGTTCCAGGCGTTCCAGGAGGCGAGCGGCGGCTTCGGGACGATCATGACCTACGACTACGACTACCTCGACGACCCGGCGCCGTTCAACGAGTCGACCCGCCTGCTCGCCCAGGAGGTCGCGCCGCGCGTCAAGCTGCCGGCCGCGGTGGGCTGAGGCCGTCCGACCCGTAGGACACGGGTGAGGGGCGCTCCCGACCGGGAGCGCCCCTCACCTGTCTGCTGCCGCGGGCCGGTCGTCCACGGTGCAGCGACCGGACGCGGGCTCCGGAGTGCGCCGGTGCGAGGACCAGTGGATCAGTCCGACGACGGAAGGGAGGCCGCCAGCGCACCCCGGACGATCTTCCCGGACGCGTTGCGGGGCAGCGCGTCGCGGACCTCGATCCGGGTCGGCAGCTTGTAGCCGGCCAGACTGCGACGGCAGTGCGCCAGTAGCTCGGGCACGGTTCGGCCCGGAGCGACGACGAAAGCCACCGGCGTGTGGCCCCACCGCTCGTGCGGCGCGCCGACGACCGCGCACTCGACGACACCGTCGATACCGGCGAGGACGCGCTCGATCTCGCTGGGGTAGACGTTCATACCGCCGCTGACGATCAGATCCGTGCGGCGGTCCACGACGGACACGTAGCCGTCCGGGGAGACCGTGCCCAGGTCCCCGGTGCGGTACCGACCGCCGCCGAAGGTCGCGTCACTCGCCTCGGGCCGGCGCCAGTAGCCGCGCGCCGCCGAGCCCGTGGTGGCGACCAGCTGACCGACGGTGGAACCGTCGTGCGGCAGCGGCTCACCCGCCTCGTCGACCACGGTGACGGCGGTGCCCGGCACCGCGCGGCCGACACTGGAGAAGATGCCCGGCACGGCGTCGACGTAGTCGCGTTCGGTGGTGGCGGTCAGGAGTCCGCCGGAGTTCTCGGTCATCCCCCACCCCTCCACCAGGCGCGGGCCGATGACCTCCACCAGGCGCTCGAGATGTTCGGGCGGCGCCTTCGACGCCGAGTGCAGGGCCGAGCGCAGCGACCGCACCGAGGCCGGGTCCGCCTCGACCACGTCGGCGAACTCGGGAATCGCCGGCCCCGGCACGATCACGAAGTCGGCACGGTGAGCGGCGATCTGCGAGACGACGCGCTCGGTGTCCCACTGCTCCATCAGCACCGTCGTGCCACCGACCGCGAGATGGGGTAGCACGTGGGCCGGGACGGTCGCGGTGAACGACAGCGACAAGCCGAAGACCTGGACGCTCCCGAGCCCGTACCGGCACGACAACGCATTGGTCAACCCGAGGTGGGTGATCGAGCGGTGGGTGAGCTCGGCCCCCTTCGGGAAGCCGGTGGTGCCACTGGTGTAACCGATGACCAGAAGGTCGTCAGGATCGGGCTCCGGAGGGGTGACCGAAGCTCCGGCCTCGAGAAACCTGGCGAACGGCTCCCCCGCCCCGTCGACATCGACACACAGCGGGAGGTCCACGCCGAGCTCGTCGACCCGCGGCGCCACCGAGCCCTCGTGCACCAGAGCCCTGGCCCCGGAGTCCTCCAGGAGGAACCGCGCCTCCTCGGCGGTGAACCGGATGTTGACCGGGACCACGACCAGCCCGGCCTTGGCACACGCCAGGTAGGTCTCCAGGTACTCGACGCGGTTACCCAGCCAGACGGCGATCCGGTCCCCCGGGCGGATGCCATGGGCCAGCAGTGCGTTCGCCAGCCGGTCGGTACGGACGTCGAGCTCGGCGTAGGTACGCCGGCGCCCTCCCTGTTCGGCGAGGGCTGTCCGGTCCGGCGTGGCTCGGGCCCAGTCCGCCACCGCGTGGGAGACCAACGAGCCACGCGGAGCACGAGGACCGGTCGCCACCACCGGATCGCGCATCAATCGTCGCCGTCGGGCGCGGTCACGCGGGAGAGAACCGGCGGTACCTCGCCGCTGATGGAGGCCAGCGACATGTCGGTGAACGCGGACGCGATCTCCTCCGGTGAGTACAACCCGTCCGGGCGGTACCAGGTCGACACGCTGTTCAGCGAACCTAGGATCAGCTGCGCCGCGACGCGCGGATCGATGTCGTCGCGGACGCGGTCGCTGCTGCGGGCCTTGTCGACCAGGGTCCGGACGAAGGAGTGGAACTCACGGCCCTGCGTGCGCACCTCGCTGAGGCGCTCACCGGTGAGCCACTTGCCCTCGTTGAAGTAGATGCTGACCCGCTCGATGTTGTTGACGTACCAGAGCGCGATCCGGTGCAGGTAGACGCGCAGCTGGTCCAACGGGTCGTCGGCGGACTCCAACGACTCGGCCATGATCACCGATGCCTGGGCGTGCGACTCGACGCAGATCCGGGCGAGCAGGTCCTCCTTGGAGGAGATGTAGTGGTAGAGGCTGCCCTTGAGGACGCCGACGATCTCCGCCACGTCCTGCAGTGATGCGGCGGCGTAGCCCTTCTCGTAGAACACCGTGATCGCCGCGGCGATCAGTTCCGAGTCACGGTTCCGGCGGTCGCTGACCCCGCTCTTGCGTTTCGTCGCCACCGCTGTCCCTCTCGTCGGTCCCCGCCCCGGTGATGGGCGTCGTCGCAGTCTGTCAGGTGATCGACCCGCCCACTCCGTCACAGTACAACCAACCGATTGGTACTTCTACTGCACAAACCCTTGTTCGCTGTGGCTTGTACGGCGCATCACCAGTTGAAAGACCATTTCAAGCAGCTCACAGCTCGAGCGTGCCACCGTGCCCGTTGTGGTTGAACCAAATACTCGGTAGGTTCGCGGTCGGCAGGCTTGGGCTTCGACGAGGAGGTTGGCCATGGGACGTCTCGAGGGCAAGGTCGCGTTCGTGACCGGTGCGGCCCGCGGGCAGGGCCGGTCACACGCGCTGCGGCTGGCCGAGGAGGGCGCGGACATCATCGCCGTGGATCTCTGCGAACAGATCGCCAGTGTCCCGTACGCGATGTCGACCCCTGGCGACCTGGAGGAGACCGCGAAGCAGGTCGAGCAGCTCGACCGCCGGATCGTGGCCCGTCAGGCCGACGTCCGCGACGGCGACGCCGTCGCGGCCGCGCTCGCCGCCGGCGAGTCCGAGGTGGGGCCGGTCGACGTCCTGGTCGCCAACGCCGGCATCTTCAGCACCGAGGCGAGCGAGACGATGGCCCGCCAGACCTGGCAGGACATGATCGACACCAACCTGACCGGCGTCTGGAACGCGTGCCAGGCCGTGCTGCCCGGGATGAAGGAGCGCAACGGCGGCTCGATGATCCTGACCAGCTCGACCGCCGGGATCAAAGGCTTTCCCACGCTGGCGCACTACACCGCGGCCAAGCACGGTGTCGTCGGTGTCATGAAGGCGCTGGCCGCCGAGTTCGGGCAGTACAACATCCGGGTCAACACCGTGCACCCGACGTCGGTGGACACCGACATGATCCAGAACTCCGCGATGTACAACCTGTTCCGGCCCGACATCGACAACCCGGGCCGCAACGACTTCGGTGAGCTGTTCCAGTCCATGCACGAGCTGCCGGTCATGTGGACCGAGCCGCGTGACATCTCCAACGCGGTGCTGTTCCTGGCGTCGGACGAATCGCGGTACATCACTGCGCAGCAGCTCAAGGTCGACCTCGGTTACTGCGAGAAGTGAGTTCCACGCCCAAGGAGCGTCATGCCACTCAGCTCTGACGACATCAGGATCGTCATCGACGCCCTCGACCGGTCCACCTGGGACCAGGCCGAGATCGTCGTCGACGACGTGCGGATCGCGGTCGGCCGCAAGGACATGCCGGCGCCGGGTTCCGCCGCGGCGGCGCCGGCCGGCCCACCCCCTGCGGTGGCGGCTCCCGCGCCGGCCCACGCGGCCCCGGCACCGGAACCGGCCGTCACCGGGTCCGCGCCTGCGGTCGCGAGCGCCGCGGCCACGGCCGAACCGCAACCGTACGACGCGTCCACGGCCGACGACCACGTCCTCGCCGCGCCGAGCGTCGGCGTGTTCTGGCGGTCTCCGTCGCCGGGCGCGCCGCCGTTCGTCGAGGTCGGCTCCCACGTCGCGGTGGGCGACACGGTCGGCATCGTCGAGGTGATGAAGCTGATGAACAACGTCGGCGCCGACGTGGCCGGGACGGTGACGGCGGTGTTCCCCGCCAACGCCGAGCACGTCGAGTTCGGCACGCCGCTGGTGGCGATCCGGCCCGATGCCTGAGCCGTCCGAACCCGGTGGGAGCTCCGCACCAGTGCCGGGGCCGGGACTGCGCCGGGTCCTCGTCGCCAACCGCGGCGAGATCGCTCTGCGGATCCTGCGGGCCTGCTTCGACGAGGACATCGAGACGGTCCTCGCGGTGTCGGCGGCCGACCAGGACTCGCCGGCCGCACAGCTCGCCGACCGCGCGGTCCTGATCGGCCCGGCCTCCGCGGGACAGAGCTACCTCGCGATCGACCGGATCGTGCAGGCGGCCCTGTCCGCAGGGTGCGACGCCGTACACCCCGGATACGGGTTCCTGTCCGAACGTCCCGAACTCGCCGATGCGTGCGCGGAGAACGGGCTCCGGTTCGTCGGGCCCGACGGCGACACCATGCGTCGGGCCGGCGACAAGATGACCGCCCGCGAGGTCGCCGAGAAGGCCGGTATCCCGATCGGGGGGCGAAGCCGACCACTCGAGACCCGCGACGAGGCCGTCGAGGCCCTCGACGACGCGCTCGACGCCGGTGCGTCCCTGCCGATGATGCTCAAGGCCAGCGCCGGTGGCGGCGGACGCGGGATGTCCATCATCCGCGATCGCGCCGAGATCGGGGGACGCTTCGACATGGCGCACCGTGAGGCCGAGCAGGCCTTCGGTGACGGCCGGCTCTACCTCGAGCGCTACGTCACGCGCGCCCGCCACGTCGAGGTCCAGGTCCTCGCCGACGGCTTCGGCACCGTCTGCCACCTCGGTGATCGAGACTGCTCCACCCAGCGCCGCCACCAGAAGCTGATCGAGGAGGGCCCGGCCCCCGATCTACCGGCCGACCTCGCCGACCAGATCCGCGGAGCGGCCGTCCGCCTCGCCACCGAGCTCGGCTACGTCGGCGCAGGCACCGTGGAGTTCCTCGTCGACCTCGACCGCGGAGACTTCGTCTTCCTGGAGGTCAACGCCCGGGTACAGGTCGAGCACCCGGTCTCGGAGATGGTGTCGGGCATCGACATCGTCCGCGAGCAGCTCCGCATCGCCGCCGGCCGGCCGCTGTCGTTCGCACAGGACGACGTCACGATCACCGGCCACGCGGTCGAGGTCCGGATCAACGCCGAGGATCCCGAACGTGGATTCCTCCCGACCCCCGGCACCATCACCCGGTGGGCGGTCCCCGCCGGGCACGGCGTCCGCGTCGACACGTTCGCCTACCCGGGTGCGGTCGTCACTCCCTACTACGACTCGTTGGTCGCCAAGGTGATCACCCACGCGGCGACCCGGCTCGAGGCGATCGACCTCATGCAGCGCGTGCTGCGCGGCAGCCGGATCGACGGGATCGCCACGACGATCCCCCTGCAACTGGCGGTACTCGACTCGCCGGAGTTCCGGGCGTCCCCGGTCACCACCCGGTGGCTCGAGGAGCAGTACCTGCCCGCCCGGGAGAAGGAGACCTCCGATGCCTGACGTCGAGTTCGTCGACCAGACGCTGCGGGACGGCCAGCAGAGCCTCTGGGGCCTGCGCATGCGCGCCTACCAGGCCGCCGACGCGCTGCCCCACCTCGACAGGACCGGGTTCCGCGTCGTCGACCTGACCGGACCCGGCATGTTCACCGTGCTGCTGCGCGAGTTCGCCGACGACCCATGGGCATCGACCGACTTCCTGGTCCGCAACCTGCCCAACAACACCGTGCGCGCGGGCATGCGAACCACCGCCGTGATCGGCTTCGCGCAAGCACCTGACGCGATCATCGACCTGTGGGTCCGGACGCTGATCAGGCACGGCGTCACCAGCTTCTGGATCTACGACTGCCTCTACGACATGCCGACCATGCGCCGCCTCGCCGACGTGATCAACCAGTCGGGCGGACAGGCCGTCCCGTCGATCATGTATGGGCTGACCGGCGTGCACGACGACGCGTTCTTCGCCGACCGGGCCAAGGAGATCGCCGGCTGGGACGGCGTCGAATCGATCTACGTCGAGGACGCCCCCGGCGTGTTGACCCCGGAACGGGCCCGCACGCTGCTGCCGGCCATCCGGGCCGCGACCGGCTCGATCCCCCTCGAGCTGCACTGCCACGCCACCACCGGGCTGGCCCAGCACAACTACATCGAAGGGCTCGAGGCCGGGTTCACGATCCTGCACACGGCGTCGCGGCCGATGGCCAACGGGCCGTCGCTGCCCTCCACAGAGGGGATGCTGCCGATCCTCGACCACCTGGGCCTGTCCCACGGTCTCGACGTCGACCGGCTCGCGCCGGTGGAGGAGAACTTCGTCTGGGCCGCCCGCGACGCCGGGTTCGAGCCCGGAGCGCCCGCCGAGTACGACCCCCGCATCTACCAGCACCAGGTCCCCGGTGGGATGACCGGGACCCTGCGGAACCAGCTCGCCACACACGGCATGGCCCACCGACTCGACGAGGTGCTGGCCGAGATCCCGAGGGTCCGCGAGGAGCTCGGTCACCCGATCATGGCGACACCGTTCTCCCAGTTCGTCGGGATCCAGGCCGTGCTCAACATCGTCGCAGGCGACCGCTACGAGCTGGTGCCCGACGAGGTCGTGCACTACGCCCTCGAGCACTACGGACCGCTGGCCTCCCCACTGGACCCGGACGTCGCGGACAAGATCCTCTCCGGGGAACGGGCCCGAACACTCGCGAAGTGGGAGCGCCCGCAGCCGACCATCGAGGAGATCCGCAGGTCCTACCCGCTCGGCATCTCCGACGAGGACCTGTTGCTGCGCTACATGACCTCCGACGAGGAAGTCGAGACGATGAAGGCCGCTGGGCCGATCCGCACCGACCCCCGGCGCTCGGCGAACGCGATCGTCAACGAGGTGGTCGACCTGATCGCCGAGACCCGGTCGGTCACGTCTCTGCACGTGTCGCGTCCCGGCCTCGAGGTACGGCTGGCCCGGAGCGGCTCATGACCGGGATCATGCTGCCCGCCGACTCGGTCCCGGCGCTGATCGAGGCTCGCGCCGCCGAGCACCCCGACCGCGTGTTCGTGACCTTCGAGGGAACCACCTGCAGCTACGCCGAGCTGCGTGACCGAGCCGGTCACGTCGCGGCCTGGCTGCAGCGCACCGGCGTCCGGCCCGGGGACCGGGTGGCGATGCTGATGACGAACTCGCTGGAGTTCCTCTACGTGTTCTTCGGCATCGCCCGCGCCGGCGCGGTCTCGGTGCCGGTGAACGCCTCCTCGGTCGGCGAGGGGCTGCACTACACGCTGGAGCACTCCGGCGCCGTCGGCATCGTCGTCGACGCCGCTCTGACGGCCGGTCTCGACCGGATCGACCCGCTACCCGACCTCGTCTGGCGTGTCGTGGCCGGCGACTCCGACGACCCCGACGACTCCGGCGACTCCGGTGCGGTCCCGGTGGCCGACCTGCTGCAGCCGGGGGTGGCCGACCCGGTCGAACCCGGACCGCTGGACGCGATGTCGATCATCTACACGTCGGGGACGACAGGGCCACCGAAGGGTGTCGTGCTCTCGCACACCAGCTACCTCAACACCGGCCGCTACTTCGTCGGCCACTACGGCCTCGGCGCCGACGACGTGCTGCACACCTGCCTGCCGCTGTTCCACTGCAACGCCCAGCAGTGCACCGTGATGCCCGCCCTGGTGGCGGGTGCCTCGGTCGCGCTCAACGGACGGTTCTCGCTGTCGCGGTTCTGGACCTGGATCGACGAGTCCGGCGCCACGATCACCAACCTGCTCGGGTCGATGCTCGCGCTGATGGACAAGCGGCCCGCCGACGACGTGGAGCGGCGCAACCGGCTGCGGTTCATGGCCGCGGCCCCGGTGCCGGAAGCGCTGCACCGCCCCCTGGAGCGCCGGTTCGGCCTGCAGATCGTGGAGGGGTACGGGCTGACCGAGACCGGGACGATGGCGTGCAAGAACCCGGTCGCCGACACCCGGTCGGGGACGATCGGGATCGCGCTGGACCACAACGAGGTCCGGATCGTCGACCCGGAGGGCCGGGAGTGCCCGGCCGGGGTGGTCGGCGAGATCATCACCCGCTCGCACGTCCCCGGCGCGTACATGACCGGGTACTTCCGGGAGCCGGACAAGACCGCCGAGGCGATGCGCGGCGGATGGTTCCACACCGGCGACGCCGGTTACCGGCGCGAGGACGGCTACCACGTGTTCGTCGACCGGATCAAGGACACGATCCGCCGGCGCGGGGAGAACGTGTCCTCGTTCCTGGTGGAGAAGGCGATCACCGCGCACCCCGACGTGCTCGAGGCCGCCGCGGTCGCGGTGGCCTCCGAGCTCGGCGAGGACGACGTCAAGATCCTGGTCGTGGCGCGACCGGGAACCGAGCCTTCACCGGCGGACATCGTCGGCTGGGCCCGGGAACGTCTCGCCGAGCACGAGGTGCCCCGCTACGTCGAGTTCCGCGCGGAGTTCCCCCGCACCGAGACCGGCCGGATCCAGAAGTACGTGCTGCGCCAGGAGGGCGTCGGAGCGGCATGGGACCGCGAGACCCGCCGGGAGACCGTGCGATGACCGAACCCCGCTACGACGAGCTGCCACAGCTCGCGGAACTCGGTGTGCGCCACGCCTGGGACGTCCTGCCGGCCGAGCTCGGAACGCTGTCGCGGCTGGCCCCCGAGCACGTGATCCGGGCGGCCGGGCTGGTGCGGACCGGTCAGGTGTTCCCGCTCAACCTGCCCCTCGACACGTTCGACCCACCGCTGTTCGGGCGAGCCGCCACGGCCCACGACGTCGTCGCCCACGACCGGAACACCTTCGAGGACACCCTGGACGCCTTCAACCCGCAGGCGTCCTCGCAGTGGGACGGGCTCGGACACGTCCGCGCCCGGGAACACGGCTGGTTCAGCGGTGTCACCGACCAGGCCGCGGCCTCGGAGCGGCTCGGGATGCACCACTGGGCCGCCCGGGGGATCGTCGGTCGCGGGGTTCTCCTCGACATCCCCGCGCACCGCGAGCGCACCGGCACGCCCTACGACCCGTTCGCCGGCGACCCGGTCACCCCCGACGAGCTCGGTGCGGCCGCCCGCGAGGCAGGCGTGGAGATCCGCCGCGGAGACATCCTGTGCCTGCGGTTCGGTTGGATCGCCGAGTACCGGCGCCGGGCGGCCGCCGGCGACGACATGACGGCCGCGGTGACGTCATGGACCGGTCTCTCCGGGGCCGAGTCGACGGCCCGGTTCCTGTGGGACACCGGAGTCGCCGCGGTGGCGGCGGACAACCCCGCCGTCGAGCGCGGTCCCGGCACGCGTGAGGACGGCTCGCTTCATCGCCGGCTGATCCCCTCGCTCGGCTTCGCCCTCGCCGAACTACTCGACCTCGACGCGCTCGCCGCCGCCTGCCGGGCGCAGGCGCGCGCCGAGTTCCTGTTCGTCGCCTCCCCGCTGCCGATCCCCGGCGGGGTCAGCTCACCGGCCAACGCCATCGCCCTGCTCTGACCCCGGGCACCGCCGACCATCACGCCCGAGGCTTCCGACGAAGGAGAGCCGTCATGACCGTGACCGACACGAACCCGCCCGGCACCTGGGGCGGCGGCGTCTGGGAAGGCCCGACGAGCTGGCCCTCGGCCGGGTCGGGAACCTCCCGCGCCTATGACCTCGCGGTGCGCATGGAACACGGTATGACCCACCACGCCGCGCATCCTCCGTTCTCCTATGCCCTGGTCAAGAAGCACGGCGAGCACAACTATCCGGGCGGCATCTCCTCGGCGATGGAGCTGTTGACCATGCCGGGCCATTGCGGGACCCACGTCGACGCGCTCGGCCACATCTCCCTGGACGGCTGCATCGCCGGCCAGCGCGACATCATGGACAACCAGTCCTGGACCGAGGGGGTCGCCGAGGGCTCGGTCGAGGAGCTGCCCCCGCTGGTGGGGCCCGGCCATCTCGTCGACGGTGAGGAGCTGTTCGGACGCGAGCTCACCCACGCCGACGGG
The DNA here is from genome assembly GCF_004339565.1 of Pseudonocardia endophytica. Classification (GTDB taxonomy): domain Bacteria; phylum Actinomycetota; class Actinomycetes; order Mycobacteriales; family Pseudonocardiaceae; genus Pseudonocardia; species Pseudonocardia endophytica. The sequence goes on along the minus strand of NZ_SMFZ01000002.1, from coordinate 2,360,527 downwards.
ATCGGTGCCACGGAACTCGAACGCTGGTTCGCCGACCGCGAGGCGCCCCGGCCGGGATCGATCGTGTTGCTGCGCACCGGCTACATGAAGTACTGGACCGAGCCGGAGCGCTATCTCGGTGTGGGCGTCGGGCTCCCCGGCCTCGACGTGTCCGGTGCTCGGTGGCTCGCCGACCGGGGTGTGCGCGCCGTCGGCGGCGACACCGCGAGCTTCGAGCACAAGCCGCACTGGACGGTCCCCGCACTCGACGTGCACGTCCAGCTGCTGGTCCACTCCGCGATCCCGATCATGGAGTCGGTCGACCTCGAGAACCTCGCCGCCGACCGCGTGCACGACGGGTTCTTCTTCGTCGCCTCGGCACTGCGGATCAAGGGCGGAACCGGGTCTCCGATACGGCCGCTCGCCTTCACGGCCTGACCGACCGCGAACGCCCTGGCCGGAAGCGGTGACGTCCGTGGAACGTCGGCCGGGACAGTGCTCCTACGGCGTGTCCGCGCCGGTCGACGCCCGCCGAAGACGCACCGACAGGCCGGGACGGCTGATGTCGACCGACGTCAACGACGGGCGTTCGGCGATCAGGTCCTCGACCTCGGACACGATCGTCGAGGCCGCCCACCGCGGGTCGGTGCGGATCGGTCCGGCCGCCAGCATCCGGTCGACCTCCTCGTCGGACGTCATGAACCGCAGCAGCAGCTCCTCGTCACTCATCCCGGGCGCGTATCGGGCCCGCACCTCGGCCAACGACGGCCGGGGCCGTTCCCACGCACCGATCTTCGCGGCCTGCGGGCCGGAGAGCACACGGTCGCGAACCTCGTCGTCGACCGGCGCGGCCACTGGCCCGTAATGGCCGAGGACGTAGTGCACGACCTCGTCGGGCACCATCGAGTAGCGGTCGCCGGTCACGACGTTCAGCACCGCCTGGATCCCCACGAACTGGGAGAAGGGGGTCGCCATGATCGGCTCGCCGAGCTCGCGCCGCACCCGCGGAATCTCGTCGAGCACCTGCGGCAGCCGCTCCGTCATCCCGTGCGTCGCCAGCTGGTTGCGCAAGGTCCCCATCATCCCGCCCGGGACCTGGTGGTCGTAGACCCGCGGGTCGTACTCCGCGACCTGCCCGAGCGGGCGCCCTTCCGCGCGTGCGGCCCGCGCGAAGTTCTCCGCGACCGGCGCGAACTGCGAGGCGTCCAGCGAATGGGTGTGTCCCAAGGCCTGGACGATGGTCGCCATGCTCTCCGTCGAGGGCAGTGACACCCCGTTGGCCATCGGCCGCGACGCCGTGTGCAGCCAGGTGAAACCGGCGTTGAGACCCTCGATGTAGTTGTGCTCGGCGAGGCCCGTCGTGGCGTGGCAGTGCAGTTCGAGCGGGATCGAGCCGGTCGCGGTCCGGATGGCCGGTAGCAGGGTCCTGGCCCGTTCCGGGGTGAGCACCCCGGCCGCGTCCTCGACGTAGAGCGTCCGCGTGCCCGGCCACGACGCCATCTCCGCTGCCTTGTCGGCGAAGAACGCGTCGTCGTGCACGCCGGTCAGCCCGTACATCACCGCCGGGACCGCGGTGCCGCCGGCCGCGGTGATCACGTCGGAGAGCCTGCGCATGGTCGGCAGGTCGAACAGGCAGTCGTAGAGCCAGAAGCTGGTGACGCCGTGCTTGATCAGCGTCTGCGCCCACAGGTCGATGATGCACTCCGGTGTGTGGGCGAACCCGATCACGCTGATCGTGCGCAGGCCCGAGCGGAGCTCGTTGCCGCGCAGCCCGTCCACGAGAAAGTCGGTCGTGGCCCACGGGTCGTCGGCGTACTCGCGGAGCAGCACCGTGAACATGCCGGCTCCGGTCAGGTCGACCACGCGGAAGCCGGTGCGCGCGATGTGCGGCAGCGCTCGGGCGGCCTCGTAGGCGCGCATGCGCATGCCCCAGTGGCTCTGCTGGCCGTCTCGCAACGTCTGATCGACGAACTCGATGTGCACCGTTGAACTCCTCGCCACGGCCGCGCGGCGTCTCTACCGACCGGTCGACTCAACACTAGATACGCCTCGCATCGTGGTCAATGAAATGCAGTTCTAGCGCCCATACTGGGTGTCGGCTAGGTTCCCAACCGACCGATAGGTTGAGCCGGTAGTACGACGTGAGGAGTCGGCGATGGGACGGGTCGAGGGCAAGGTTGCGCTGGTGACCGGTGCGGCACGCGGACAAGGCAGGGCGCACGCGCTGCGCCTGGCCGACGAAGGCGCCGACGTGATCGCCATCGACCTCTGCGCCGACGTCGAGACCGTCCACTATCCGATGCCCACCCGGGCCGACCTCGACGAGACGGTCGCCGAGGTCGAGAAGCGTGACCGCCGCGCCGTCGCGAAGCAGGTCGACGTCCGCGACCTGGGCGCGCTGACGTCGGCCGTGCAGGATGCGGTCACCGATCTCGGGCGTCTCGACATCGTCGTGGCCAACGCGGGGATCCTGTCCATCACGCTGGACGAGCCGACCGATCCGGCGGAGCGCCGCCGGGTCTGGGAGACGACGCTCGCCACGAACCTGACCGGTGTCTGGAACACCGTCGAGGCGGTCGCACCGATCCTGGTCGCGGCCGGCAACGGTGGCGCCGTCGTGCTGACCTCGTCCACCCAGGGACTGAAGTACGCGGCGAACAACGACATCGCGCTCACCGCCTACACCGCCAGCAAGCACGGCGTCGTCGGACTGATGCGCTGCACGGCCGCCGACCTCGCCCCGCACGGGATCCGCGTGAACAGCGTCCACCCCACGGGCGTGAACACACCGATGGTCGCCAACCAGGTCATGGGCGACTACGGCGTCAAGCACCCGCGGCTCGGCGACCTCATGGGCAACCTGCTTCCCGTTCCGGTCGTCGAACCCGAGGACGTCTCCGAGGCCGTCCTCTACCTGGTGTCCGACTCCGGCCGCCACGTCACCGGCGTGACGATGCCGGTCGATGCCGGCCATCTGCTGACCTGACCGACTCGACAGCGTCTCCCCGCCCCGGCCGTGATCACCTCGAGAGGCGCTGGTCGCCCGGGTCGCCCCGCACGCTCAGGTTCGGGGCCGCGGGCCACCTGCGCGCGGAGCCTTACCCCGGGGCCCGGACCGCGCTCGGCATCGACGACCGCGGCCTACCTCGCGTGCCGCTGATCCACCACGTCGTCGTCCTGCCCGCCGTCCCGCCCGGCGAGCGCCTCGCTGCACGCGCGGGGCGTCATGCCGTAGCGGTCGCGGAACTCGTTGATGAAGTGGGAGGTGCTGCGGTAGCCGACCGACTTCGAGATCGACGTGATGCTGGACTCGTTCTCGATCAGCAGCTCGCGAGCCTTCGTCAGCCGCATCTCCTTGATGAACTGGTACGGCGAGCGGCCGGCCACGTCCCGGAACAGGTGCGAGAACGCCGACGGACTCATGAACGCGCGCTCGGCGAGGTCGCTCACCGACAGCGGCTCGGCGAGGTGCTCGTTCACGTAGGCGATGATCGCGCTGACCGGGTTGCTCTTGCTCTCGCTCGCTGCCCGTGCGATCAGCCGCTCGTACTGCTCGGCCTGCAGCGCCCGGTACACGATCTCCTTGAGGTAGACCGGCGCCAGCACCCGCCGGTCGGCGCCGTTGGAGATCGCGCGCAGGAAGCGCAGGATCGCGTCCATCATGTCGCGGTCCAGTGCCGAGACGAACGAGTGCTTCGCCTGCCCCTGCGCCGAGACCCGCGGCGCGGTGGTGAAAGCCGTGGTCCGGCGCTCCAGGATGATGTCCGACGACACCTGGCGCACCAGCTCGTGGTCGAGCTGCAGGCCGAACGACAGGAAGGGCTTGGCCCGGCTGGCCTCGACGATCTCGGTCCGGAACGGCACGCTGTCCTGGATCGCGAAGTACGTCAGCGGGTCGTAGTAGGTCTTGACGCCGTCCGTGGTGACGCACTTGCGGCCCTGCGCGATCACGCACAGGTGCAGCTCGCGGACCTCCTCCCACATCGGCGCGGCGGGCCCGTCGAACCGGTACATCGTGAGACCGGGCCAGAGGCCGTCGTTCGTCCCGATCTTCGGGCACTTCGACTTGATCTCGGCGACCAGATCTCCCGGGGAGATCCGGAACTCGAGTGGGTTGAAGGCGGTCACCGCTGCCGGCTCCTTCGTGGTGGGGTCTGAATGGTCGCCTATGCCTCGACGATTTTCCAGTAGCTGTCCTTGCGCGCGATCTTCTCGCCGCGGAACTCCCAGAGGTCGCAGCCGCGCGCCGCGATCGTCACGCCACCGGTCGTCGTGCCGTGCACGAGCCACTCCGAGACGGCCCGGTCCCCGTCGGCCGAGAACCAGTGGCGGTCGGCGTCGTACTGCACGTCCGGGATGGCCTCGAACCGCGCGGCCAGGCCGTCGCGCACCGCCTGCTTGCCGACGAGCCGCTGGCCGTGCGGCTCGGGGCCCTTCGACGTCTCGAACGTGCAGTCGTCGTCGAAGAACTCCATGATCGCGTCCAGGTCGTGCGTGTTGAACGCCTTCATGATCGCGTTCAGCGTCTCGGTCGACGCACCCTGACCATTCGCCATCTCTGATGGACTCCTGTTTCTAGAAAGAGTTGAAACCGATCGCCCGCAACTGTTCGCGACCGTCATCGGTGATGTCCGCGGGACGCCAGGTGGGCAGCCACTCCCATTCCACGGTGAACTGCCGGCCCACGGCGGACAGTTCGTGTCCGATCTGGACCTCCATCACCTCGGTCAGCGGGCAGGCCGCGGACGTCAGCGTCATGGTGATGGTGGCGACGCCGTCGCCGTCGAGCCGGACCCGACGCACGAAACCCAGGTCCACGATGTTCACGCCGAGGTCGGGGTCGATCACGTCGTAGAGCGCCTCGCGGACCTCGACCTCCGCCGCGGTCTCCGGCCGGTCGTCCCGTGGCCGCGGGACGGCAGGCGGCGCGGCCGGCTCCGGGATGGTGGCCGATTCGGCGGCCACCACGCCCTTGGGGCGCAGCACGATCGTCACATCGCTCGTCGCGGTGTGGATCCAGTCCGCGACGCCGTGCGCCTTGCGCCGCACCCGCACGATGTCCTCGGCGGCCACGGCTCGGCCTGCGCCGATCACGAGCACGTCCGGGTCCAGGCCGGACTCACTCGCCCGGACGATCGCCTCGTCCAGCAGGCGGGCCAGCTGCTCGCAGGTCCTCCCCGGGCCGAAGCGCAGCGTGGCGCGGGCCGCGACGGCAGGCTTCCCCATCACCCTCGCGAACGCGGCCATCGCCTCGGCCTCGGCGATCCGGACCTGTTCCTTCCGGACGACGATGTCGGTCATCTCCGCCAGTGCTGTCACCCGGCCACCTCCGATCGACGTGCTGATGCCTTGCTCGGCAACAGGCTCTTGAGCGGGAACTCCTCGTCGGCGAGCTGGTCCGCGGTGACCTCGTGCGGAACGGCCATGACCTTGCGGGCCTGCAGCAGGTCGCGAGGCCGGTTCAGCGCGACCATGGCCCCGATCCGCCCGTCCACGAGCGAGAAGACCGTGAACGACCGCTCCTCGAGCGAGCCGCGGACCACCCGGGTGCCCTCCGCGGTGAACCGGCCCAGCGACTGCAGGTTGTGGTCGTACTGGTGGGACCAGAAGAAGTGCCGGTCGGTGAACGGCTCGGCCTCGCCCAGGAGGTTGCGGGCCGTGTTCGCACCGTGCTTGACCGCCGTGTCGTGGTGCTCGACCCGGATCCGGCGGCCGTGCGGCGGGTAGAACCGTTCGGCGACGTCCCCGATCGCGTACACGTCCGGCGCGCTGGTGCGGCCGAACTCGTCGGTGAGGATGCCCCCACCCGCGGCACCGCCGACCTCGAGTCCGGCCGCGACGGCGAGCTCGACGTTCGGCACGGAGCCGACGCCGACCAGCAGCTCGTCGCACTCGACGACCTCGCCGTCCCGCGTGGTGAGCTCGAGCCCTGAACCGGTCTCGGTCATCGACCTGATGACCTGACCGGTCCGGATCTCGACGCCGTTCTCGGCGTGGATGCCGGTGATCGCACGACCGACCTCCGGCCCGAGCGCGCGCCCCAGCGGGAGCGGCTCCGGCTCGAACACCGTCACCCGCACCCCGCGTGCGGCAGCCACCGCGGCCACCTCGCAGCCGACGAACCCGGCCCCGAGGACGGCCAGCCGGCTGCCGGCCACGAGACGCGACCCGAGCCGCTCCGAGTCGGCGAGCGTGCGCAGCGCGTGCACACGGTCGCCGTCGAAGCCCGGAAGCGTCCTGGCCCGCACGCCGGTGGCGAGCACCAGCGCGTCGTAGCCGAGCGGGCGACCGTCCGAGAGGGACACCCGACGCTCCCCCGGCGACACCGCGAGAACGCGGGTGCCGAGCACGAGCTCGACGGCGTTGTCGGAGTACCAGCTCTCGTCGTTGGCCTGGAAGTCCGTCACCGCGAACGTGCCGGCGAGGTACTCCTTGGACAGCGGTGGGCGCTCGTACGGCAGGTGCGACTCTCCGGCGACGATGACGATCTCGCCGTCGAACCCTCCCTCCCGCAGCCCGGTGGCGGTGGCCGCCGTGGCGACCCCGCCACCGACCAGGACGAACCGTGTCATCCGAGACTCACATGGATCATGCCGTCGTCGTCGACCTTGCACCGGTAGCCGATCAGCGCGCAGTTGGCCGGGTTGACGCCCTTGCCCGTGGTCACGTCGAAGACCCACAGGTGGTTGGCGCAGGTGAGCTCGCATCCGTCGAGATCACCGTCGTTCAGCGGCCACTCCTGGTGCGGGCACCGGTTCTTGTAGGCGTACACGTCGCCCTCGTGGTTCACGAGGAGGACGGAGCGCCCCTCCACCTCGACGGCCTCCATCTCGCCTTCCCAGAGGTCGTCGAGGTTCATCACCTCGTGCCACTGCTGTGTCACCGTGTCACCCACCACCGATCACCCGACCGTCGCAGCGCCGGCACTCGCGAAGACTCCACTGTGGAGCTTCTCGCGTGCGGCGCGGGCCTCGGCCACGACCTCGGACCCCGACTTCCCGAGCAGCGGGGCGAGCCCCTCCGCCGCCGCGTCGGCGAGCGGAGCCCAGCGGTCGATCCACTTGTGCAGGGGCCTCTCGTTCTCCGCCCGCTGCTCCACGCAGAACCTGGCGAGCCCGCCGCACCAGCGGTCGCGCCGCCTGGCGTCCTTGGTCAGCTGGGCGGCCAGCAGCCACTCCAGCTCGTCCCCTGCTCCCCTGCTGACCTCGCCGAACTGCCGCAGCAGCACGTCGTCCAGCGTCGGCGCGAGGACCAGGTTGAGCGCGGTGAACGCCTCGCCGAAGTCGTAGGCGACCAGCAGGCGCTCGACGGCCTCGCGGGCCGGCTGCCACGCCGCGTCCTGCTCCCAGCGCTTCCGCTCCTCGGTGCCGATCCCGGAGTCCGGGTGCGCGAGCTGCAGCTCCCGGGTGCGGTAGCCGACGATCGTCACCCGCCGCAGGAGGTCCGCGTTGGCGTAGCCGGCCGCGCTCGTGATGTACGAGCTGTGGCCGAGGTAGCCGACGTAGGCCTGGACCTGCTGGAAGCCGTGCACCAGATAGCGCGACGGCGTGTGCAGCGCGCCGAGACGGGACACCTGCTCCGCGGACAGCGACGCGTCGGACCCCGCCTCGTTGTAGCTGTCCAGGATGCCGTCGAGCTTGAGCTGCTCGTCGGCCTGCAGGTTCACGTAGGACCGGTAGGCGACCTTGTCCGGGTCCTTCCAGCCGTCCCAGTCGTCGACCTGCAGCGGCGAGTTCTCCCGGTAGGTGAGGAACCACAGGTTGATCGGCGACGACGGGTTCTGCTCGAACGTCGACGCGCGGCCGTCGCGGGTGTTCCAGTTCTGCGCGTGCGTGACGATCTCGTACTCGCTCGGCATCTTGCGGACGTCGCCGAACGCCGAGAACGTGCGCTGCTTGCGCGGCTTGCGTGCGGGCGTGCTCATGCCGGCGTTCCTTCCTTGGGGGCGCCCTTGCGCTCCCAGGTGATCTTGTCGCTGGCGGTGATGGCGCGGCCGGTGAACGAGGACATCAGGTTCTCCAGCGACCGGATGCGGTAGTCCGAGCCGAGGTACTCCTGCAGCGTCGCCTCGGTCAGCACGAGCCGGTCCTCGCCCTGGATCCGCACGTACGAGCCGCGGTCGATGACCTCGATCTCGGTGTGCGGGTTGTCGTCCTCGATCGCCGCGATGATCTGGTCGGTCTCGTCGCCCAACGACAGGATCGGCCCGACGGGGTTCTTCATGACGGGGCTCCCGACGTGTCGTACTCGACGGTGACGTGGTCCAGCGGGGCGAAGCCCGCCTCGGCGACCGTCATGTCACCGGGGACCTTGCGTCCCTTGTGGATGACGACCTTGGGGTACGGCTGGGCGCGCACGCGCTTGCCCTCGACGTGCTCGGCGACCGCACCCGCGACCTCGTTCATCGTGTTCGCCGTGGTCACCGGCACCAGGATCTCGACGAAGTCGGTGGAGAAGATCGCGTTGAGCGGCACCAGCTGCGGGGCCGCGTCCATCGTCTCGCTACTCATGCCTGCGCTCCCGCCGGAACCGCGAGACCGGTGGCCGGACGACCGACGTAGTCCTTCGTCCAGGCGCTGTAGTCCGCGTCGTCGCCCATCACGTCCGGCGTCATGGACATGTAGTTCATCAGCCCGCCGAGGTCCGCGGGCTGTACCTGCCCGGCGAGGAACCGGTCGACCAGCGTCTCGTGGTTGACGTTGTCCCGGTCCTTCCACCAGATCTGCCGGCAGCCGTTCGAGCAGAAGTGGTACGTGCGGCCGTCGTAGGTCAGCGGCTTGTTGCGCACGCGCCAGCTGCCGTCGCGCGACTGCGTCGGGTTGCAGCACGGGAGGTGGCAGAGGCTGCACAGGTACGGCAGCGTCGCCGGGAGCGTGGCCTCGACGTTGTTCGCGTTGACGTTGTCGATGATCACGTCCCACTTGTCGCCGTAGGTCTGCTCCCAGTTCGGGTACTTCTCGCGGAGCCACTCGCGCTCGTCCTTGCTGACGCCGGCCTTCGGGCGCCACCAGATCGTCGGGCGCCAGAACCACAGGCCCATGTGCAGGCTGTGGTGCCAGGTGTCCAGACCGCGCATGAACTCGTCCCAGAACCACGGCTTCTTCAGACCGTAGTCCTCGATCGTGCGGACGAACTGGTCGACGATCCACTCCTCCATGAACTCCCGGTAGGACTGCTTCCGGTGCTCGAGGGGCGTGTAGTAGTCCATCGCCGGACCGGTCAGGGCCGAGAAGGCGCGGGCGGAGCCCCAGAACGCCTTGTCGATCACCCACTGCGCGCGGGTCGGGTCGTGCTCGACGAGGATCTGCAGCGTCGCGACGCCCTGCTGGGAGTGCCGCGCCTCGTCGGTCTGGATCGACGAGATCATGGTCGCGAAGTTGATGTCACCGGACTGCAGCGCGTCGGCGGACAGCGCGACGAACTGCAGGTTCGTGAAGCCGGTCTCGAACGCCAGCGGCACCTGCAGCGCGCAGTCGACCACGTTGGACGTGGTCATGATGCCGTCGAACAGGGTGCGCAGCGAGATCGGCACCCAGTCGTTCGTGGTGTAGGTCTTCTGCGTCCAGTCGTACTGCGGGTCCTTCACCACGAGCTCGTGGCCGAAGTACGTGGTGAGCGCGTTGTGCCGCAGCTCGTCCAGCTGGCCGAACGTGGCCATGTTGCGCCACGCGCCGTTCAGGCCGAAGCGGGCCATCTTCAGCTCGGCGAGCGTGGCCGTGTACTCGACCTGCGCGACGCCGCCGAAGTGCATCTTCGTCGCGGACTTCCAGCCCTCGTCGAGGTGGTCGAACGTGTCCGAACGCGACAGTGCGGCCTTGACCGCGTACGTCGACGCCTCCTTCTCCTTCTGCGTGTAGACGTACTCCTGGTAGGAGACCTTGTAGTCCTCCTCCCAGGCCAGCCACGCCTCGCGGGGCACCTTGCCGGTGCCGGAGAACCACTCCGGGTAGACCGCCTCGTCGTCGACGTAGGACAGAGTCCAGTCGACGTCGCGGACGAAGTCCTGCCATTCCTCACGCTTGAGCAGCGCCATAGCGGTGATTCCTCCTAGTCGACTTCGAGGTGGCCGAGGTCCCGGCAGACCTGGGCGTTGTCCCAGTAGGCACGGATGCTGTCGATCAAGCCGTCCGCATCGACGTGCAGGATGAACAGGTGCGGCGCGACGATCGATCCGCCGGCCGGCTTGATGAACGCCCACGCGATCTGCTGCGTGCCCGTGATGTCGCAGGCCACGACGACGTCGCCGTCGTCGTTGCCGTCGATGTGGTGGATCACGTTGCCCAGGTTCGGGAACGAGTTGATCAGCCCGCTCCAGATCACCTTGCCGACGGTGCGGACCTTGCCGTCACCGCGGAACACGCGCTGCTTGGCCCACACCTCGAACGGGATGTAGGAGAAGTCCGCGTTGTCCGTGCAGAGGTCCGTCATCCCCTCGACGTCCTGGCTGCGGTAACGGTCGAAGAACTCGGTGACGACGGCGATCGCACGGTCTGCGGTCATGGTGGTCGGCGCGGAGGCCAGTTCGGTCATGGTGTCCCTCTCCTTCTCAGACGATCGCGATCTGGTCGGTGCGCTTGACACCCAGGCGGCGCAGCAGCTGGTTCTGGCACCAGTAGACGTCGATGCCGGTGATCTCCTCAGCCGTCACCGTGAAGCGCCACGCGGTGTCCCAGTCGAGGTGCTTCTCCTGGTTGACCACGCCCAGGAAGTCGGCGGCCTGGGTGCCCTCGATCTTGACCTCGGCGACGACGACCGGGCCGAGCTCCAGCACGCTCCGGACGGTGAGCAGCAGGTCCGGGAGCGCCCGGGAGATCTCCTGCAGCAGGTTCGACAGGTCGTCGCGCCCGCCGCCGATCTTCTGCAGCGGGTAGAGGTTCACCTGCGCGTCGGCGGACACTGTGGACAGTGCCGCGTCGGTGTCCAGGTGACGGAATCCCGTCAGGAACGCCTCGACGGTCTGGCGTGGGCTGGTGGACACGGCAGGCTCCTCGTGCTGATCGGTGGTGGGTGTCCGGCGCAGGCGGCCGAACACGCGGGACAGGACGCTCGCGAGCGCTCCGCCGTTCACAGGCGCAGGGCCGTTCACAGGCGCAGGGCCGTTCACAGGTGCAGGGCCTTGAGCACGGCGTCGGCGGTCGCCTCGGTGGAGTTCGGGTTCTGACCGGTGATCAGGTTCCGGTCCACGACGACGTGCGACGCCCAGGCGAACGGCGCGTCGTCGAACACGGCACCGGCGTTCTTCAGCGCGGCGTCGAGATACCACTGCATGCCGAGCATGCCGATCTTGTTCTGGTCCTCCTCCTCGTCGGTGTAGGAGGTGAGCCGGTAGTCCGCGAACAGCCACTGGCCGTCCCAGCGCTCCGGCGCGGCCAGCAGGACCGCCGGGCCGTGACAGAGCGAGGCGACGATCGCGCCCTTGGAGTGCAGGATCTCCAGCAGTCGGCCGGCGTTCTCGTCGAACGCCAGGTCCACCATCGGGCCGTGACCGCCCGGCGCGAACACGGCGTCGAACTCGCCCATCTGCTCGTCGCTCATGCCGGACAGGTCGACCGGGTCGTTGAAGCCGGGGATGGCCTCCAGCCGTGCCTGGCGCTCCTCGGACAGGGCCTGGGCGTCCGCCTCGAGGTCCGCGACGGCCTCGCGCAGCGTCTGCTCGGACAGCCCGCCGCTCTTGCCGTTCTCCAGCATGACGTCGACGAGCAGCCGGTCCTGCTGCCAGGCGATCTTGGCTGCCCTGCTGACGATCCCGTGCGCCTCCGCGGGCGTCTTCCCGGCGTCGACCAGCCGGTAGACGATCCGGCGGGCGGCGACCAGCTGCTGCTCGGTGGAGTGGTGCAGGGTGATCCGGATGTCGTCCGGGTCCTGGTGGAACGTCCGGTACACCGAGGCGAAGTAGTCCCGGTCCTGGTCGGGGTAGTGGAACTGCGGCTCCAGGCTGTAGGGGTCCGCGACCGGCGCCTTCCCGTCGGGCGTGATCACCACGACGTCGGCCCCCGCGGCGACGAGACGCTCGTAGGACTTCAGCGCCTCCTCGGCCCAGTAGCCGGTCGGATGGTTGCTGCTCTGGCGGAGGTCGATCTCCCGTGCGCTCGACACGAGGTAGGCGATGCGTGGCATGGATTGACTCCCGGTTACGGGCTGGTTGAGTGGCTACGAACGTAGCCAGGGAGAGATCGGGAGCACATCGCAGAAACCTGCTCAGGAGTTGCGCATTCCTGCGCGGCGCGGTAGCCGCGACACGAATCCGCAACAGGGCCGTCACCCGCCCTGACACCTGCAGGCCGTGCAGGGTCGCAACGTCGGCATCCGTGGCCCGGATCAGGCGAGCTCGTCGACCAGTCCCCAGCCGAGGGCGGTCCGGGCGTCGACCGCGAAGCCGGACAGCGCCAGGTACAGCGCTCGCCACCGACCGATCCGCCGCGGGAGGGAGACGGTGCCGCCCGCACCGGGGATCAGGCCCATTCCGACCTCCGGCAGCCGCACCGTCGTCCCGGGGTCCGCGACGACGTGCCCGGCGAACGCGGCCAGCTCGATGCCGGCACCCACGCACGCGCCGTGCAGGTGGACCGTCGTGCGCCCGGCGAGTACGTCCAACCGGCGAGCGGCGCCCGCCCGGGTCCGGACGAGATGGGCGGTCACCGGGTCGGGGGTGGTGCCGAACTCGTCGAGGTCACCGCCGGAGCAGAATCCCGGACCGGCACCGTCGAGGACCACGTGCTCGACGGACGGATCCGACACGGCCACGTCGAGCGCGTCGACCAGTGCGTCGCGCACCTGCCTGCCGTAGGCGTTGCGGCGCTCCGGACGGTGCAGCGTGACCCGCAGGACGCCGTCGTCCCGCACGACGAGCACCGGGTCGGGTGCCTCCGGCGGGGCCGGGCGGGGACCACGGCTCTCGAGCCAGCGAGCGAACTCCGGGCCGCCGAGCAGCGTGGAGTACGCGAACGACTCGGCGTCCAGAGCGGCCTCGACGGGGAGATCTCCGCTCCAGCGCAGCAGCCCGGCCAGGATCGTGGCCGCCCGCGGCACGCGGTACGCCACGTCGGCAAGCCCGGCCAGTGCGCTCTCCGGGTCCCCGACACCGATCTCGAAGCGCCGCGCCGCCGCTCCGTCGACGAGCGTGAGGTCGAGCGCCCGGGCGAGCCCCGCGCGGTCCGGATGCACCGGCCCGATCCCCACCAGGACCCGATCACCGTGCCGGACAGCGACATCCCGCCCTGGACCGCTCAGGTCGACACCGACGACAGGGGGCACGTCCGGGTCGCCGGTGAACGCGGCCAGCCGATCCGGCGCGACGACGGGAACGCTGCCCATGAGGCGCCTAGTATGGCGGCGTGAGCGATCCGGCTGGCGACTGGGCCGCTTCCGGCGCCGTCGCGCTCACCGGCCATCGGGCCGGCCCCCCGCTCGTCCCGCCGGGCCGGGCCGCGTCCTACGCGCAGGAGCTCGGTGCACTGTTCGACGTGGACGGCGCCGCGCTGCTCGCCGAACGGGCCGCGTTCACCGGCCACAGCCGTCGTGGACGCATCTCGGCCGGCGGGGGCTGCCGCCTCCTCCGCGTCGCCGACGGCTGGGCGGCGGTGTCCTGCACGCGACCGGACGACCCGGCACTGCTCGGTGCGCTGGTCGAAGGCCCGATCCCCGACGACGCACCGTGGCCCGCACTGACATCCGCACTCGCCACGATCCCGTCATCCACACTGGATGATCGGGCCGCTCTGCTCGGTGTGGCGGCCCACTCCGTCGCGTCCGGGGCGCCCGCCGGGACCCCCGTCACCGTCACGGGCCCGCCGCGGTCCGTGCAGGACGCCGTGGTGGTGTCGTTCGGGGCGCTGTGGGCCGGGCCGCTGTGCGCCCAGCTGCTGGCCTGCCGGGGCGCGCGCGTGGTGACCGTCGAGACGCCACGACGCCCGGACCCTTCGCGGGAGCGCACGCCCGGCTTCCACGCCCTGCTTCACGCCCGCGACCGCTCGGTCGTACTCGACCCCGCCGACCCGACCGGCCGTGCGGCGCTGCGCGCGCTCGTCGCCGCCGCGGACGTCGTCATCGAGGCGTCCCGCCCGCGTGCGCTGCGCGGGTTCGGCCTCGACGCCGAGGCGGAGGTCGCCCGCGGCGCGACGTGGATCTCGATCACCGCGGCGGGTCGCGGATCGGAGCGCGTCGGATTCGGCGACGACGTCGCCGCGTCGGCCGGGCTGGTCGCGCGGGACGGGGACGGGCTGCCGGTGTTCGTCGGCGACGCGATCGCCGACCCGCTCACCGGACTGGCCGCTGCCGCGCTCGCGATCACCGCACCGGGTGTGCTGCACGACGTGTCGATGACGCGGGTGGTCGCCACGACGCTGGACGGGACGCCGGGCGGCGACGCGGTCGGTCTCCGGGTCGCCTCGCCGCGGGCCCGTCCGGTGCCCGGCCCGGCGCCTGCGGTCGGGGCCGACACGGCCGCTGTGCTCGCCGAGCTGGGTGTGCTCCGGTGACGCTGCTGGTTCGCGACGCCGAGGTCGACGGCCGCCCCGCCGACGTGCTCGTCCAGCACGGTCGGATCGTCTCGGTGACGCCGCCCGGCCCGCTCCCCGCCGGCGTCGACGACGTCCTCGACGCCGCCGGCGGGGCGCTGCTGCCCGGGCTGGCCGACCACCACATCCACCTGCACGCACTGGCGGCCGCGCGGTGCTCGGTCCCGGCCGGCCGCACCCGCGACGACCTCGCCCGCGCACTCGCCGCGGCGGAGCCGGACGAGCACGGGTGGGTCCGCGTCGTCGGCAGCTCCGACGACGCACTCGACGCGTCGACGCTGGACGTCCTGGCCCCGGGGTTGCGGGTGCGGGTGCAACACCGCAGCGGAGCACTGTGGACGTTGAGTTCGGCGGCGCTCGAGGCGGTCGGCGCCGCGGACCACGCCGGCGCCGAACGCGCCGCCGACGGGGCACTCACCGGCCGGATGTTCCGCGCCGACGACTGGCTGCGCGACCGGATGCCGGAGCGGGCACCGCCGAACCTCGACGGGGTCGGCGCGGACCTCGCCGGCTACGGGATCACCGCCGTCACCGACGCGACACCGGATCTCGACCGGTTCGCCGCGACGGCGCTCACCGCCCTACCGCAGCGGCTCACGCTGCTCGGTGTGCCGCTCGGCGAGCTCCCACCGCCCGGGGCGGACGCCGGCCCCTACAAGATCGTGCTGGCCGACTCCGATCTGCCCGACCCCGACGTGCTGACCGACCGGATCCGCGCGGCTCACGCGGCCGGTCGCGGCGTCGCCGTGCACACGGTCACGCGCGAGTCACTCGTGCTGCTCCTCGTCGCGCTCGACGCGGCCGGACGGCACCCCGGCGACCGCCTGGAGCACGCGGCGCTCGTCCCGTCCGAGCTGCTCTCCGAGCTCCGCGGGCTGACCGTCGTCACGCAGCCGGGGTTCCTCACCGACCGCGGCGACGACTACCGCCGCGACGTGCCCGCCGACGAGCACGCCGACCTGTACCGCTGCCGCAGCCTGATCGACGCCGGCGTCGGGCTGGCGCTGTCCTCGGACGCTCCGTACGGACCGGTCGACCCGTGGGCGGTCGTCCGCGCCGCGACGACACGGCTCACCGCGGACGGGGCACCACTCGGGCCCGGCGAGACGCTCACCGCGACCGCGGCCCTGGACGCGTTCCTCACCGCTCCGGACGACCCGGGCGGCCGCTCCCGGCGCGTGGTGACCGGCGCACCCGCCGACCTCGTGCTGCTGGCCGTCCCGCTCGCCGAGGCACTGCGGGCGCCGAGCTGCGAGCACGTCGCCACCACCGTCGTCGGCGGCGAGCGCGTGCACGGACGACGGCCTCACCGTCGTCGCGGCACCGCGCGGGGCCCGCGGGCGGCGCGGAGCGCGGACAGCCCGTGACGGCGGCGCCCCGTCGGGGTCGCGGCGTCGCCGGGAACTGCCGCTGCGGGCAGGTAGCGCCACCGGTCCGGTCGCCGGGGTTCGCTCCTCCCGGTGCCGGGTCACCGCATGGACGTCGGCTGCGCGTCCGGCACGATCTCCGCCCGTAGCTGGGTGGCGCACCCGGGACAACGGTAGCTGCGGAATACGACACCGTCGTCGACGTAGGTCGCGGCGTCGGCCCTCGTGCCGGGCACCGCGTCGAGCACCGGCTCGTCCGTGACGACGGTCGCTTCCGCGAGGTCCCGTCCCCACGGGCCGAGCTGTGTGGCGCAGTGCCGGCAGCCGACGGTGGCGGTGTCGCCCGCGGAGTGCAGGCTCAGGTTCGCGTCGAGCGGAGTGCCGGAGTCGCGGCCTGCGGAGCCCCGTTCGACGGGGTGGCCACCGATCCGTTCCGAGCGGATCTCGTCACGTCGCTTCCCGGTCGCCGTACCGTCGACCTGCCCGTCGGTGCCCAGCACCACGCCGTAGACGGCGTGCGCGGCGGTGGCCGACACCTTGCCGTCGCGGACGTCGACGGCGACGAGCTCGGGGTCGCGCAGCAGCGGGTCCCCGTAGCCGCCTCCTCCGGAGGGGTGCACGAACACGGCGTCCCCCAGCCCGATCAGCGTCTCGCTGCGGTTCTGCACGACCTCCAGTGCGCCGCCGAGCTCGTCGAGATCGGCCGGGATGGTGCCCGACCGGAGCAGGTCGGCCACGTCGGCACCGCGGACCACGGCGTCGAATCCGGAGCCGCCGGGCATGCCGCCCGCGAGGCCGGTCGCCTCGCCCCGTGCCTTCCCGTTGGTGGAGAACGCGGCCCCCATCGGCGCGGGCGTGCCGTGCGGGACCAGGCACGACGAGATGGACAGGCCGCCGCGGAACTGCCCTGCGCCGCCGGAGTCGACCTCCTCGCGTCGCCAGAGGACGAGGTAGGGGGCGAGGAACTCCTGCATCTCGACGTCCGGGGCGCGCCCCATCGGGATCGGCAGGATCCCGGCGGTGTCGGCGCCGTCCTGCACCGGCTGCGCGCCGTAACCGCCGGCCATCGTGTCGAACAGGATCGTCACGCCGGGCACCCCGCGCTGGTCGACGCCGGCGAGGGTGACGATGTCGTAGGAGCCGGTGCACACCGACTGCACGCGCGGCCGGAGCTCGACGGCCGTGTCGAGCATGCGCCCGAGACATTCGGCGACCAGGTTCGACGTGGCCCAGGCCGAGGAGATCGGCGCCCATCCGACGGCGGCCGGGAAGCTCGCGTTGTTGATGGTGCCCTCGTCGCTGACGAGGTCGAAGCAGCGCATCAGCCCGCCCGCGGACCACGGTATGTCCCCGGCCAGGATCGGCAGCAGCGCGAACATGACGCCGGCCCGCATGCCCGAGTACGGACAGTTGATCATGCCGACCTGCGGATCGGTGCCGGTGAAGTCGAACGTCATCCGGTCACCGGTCTTGGTGAGGGTCAGCGCGATCCTGTGCAGTCCGCGGTCGCCGATGACGGCCTGCTCCATGTGCCCGACGCTGCTCCACGAGCCGTCCGGGACGGTGGACAGGCGGGTCCGCAGACGACGCTCGGCGTCGTCCATCATCCGCTTCATCACGGCCTTGACGGTCGCCGCGCCGTAGCGCTCGACGAGGGCGAGCAGCCTGCGCCGGCCGACCTGGTTCGCGCTGATCTTGGCCTGCACGTCGAGCTGGACGTGGTGCGGCATCCGGGACTTGCGCAGGAACGTGTCCAGGACGTCCGCCTGGACCTCGCCGCCACGGACGAGCTTGACCGGCGGGGTCGGGGCGGCCTCGGTGAACACGTCGGTCGCGGCGAGGTCGGCGGAGCCGGGCTTGGCGCCGCCGATGT
Organism: Pseudonocardia endophytica; assembly: GCF_004339565.1. GTDB lineage: Bacteria > Actinomycetota > Actinomycetes > Mycobacteriales > Pseudonocardiaceae > Pseudonocardia > Pseudonocardia endophytica. Next base: position 2,342,792 of record NZ_SMFZ01000002.1, on the reverse strand, counting down.
CGATGAGGTGGCAGATCGCGCTCGTCCAGGCGAACAGCTCCCCGTCGACGAAGATCGGGGCGATGATCGCGGCGTCGTTCTGGTGCAGTCCCCCGCCGACCCAGGGGTCGTTGGTCAGGAACATGTCGCCGGCCTCGATGCCGGGGTTCGCGCTGCGGTTCTGCAGGATCCAGTAGATCGCCAGGTCCATGGAGGCGACGAGTCCGGTGTTGTAGAGCCCGACCTGCACCTCCTGGCCGAGCTCGTCGCAGATGGCGAAGTCGAAGTCGTTGGCCTCGGTGACGCCGGGCGAGCCGGACATCTTCTTGAGTGTCTCCCCCATCTCGTCGGTGATCGACCAGATGCGGTGGCGGATGACCTCGTAGGTCAGCGGATCGATGTCGGTGACGGCCTCGGCCGGGACGTCGTGCAGCTCCAGCGTCGGGGCGATCCGCTCCCGGAGCTGGTCGGGCGGGACGGGACGGCCGTTGAAGCGCTCGGATCCCGGGACGGGCATGGTCATCGGTGGCTCCCTCGGTCCAGGTTCACGCGGATGTTGCCGAGCTCGTCCACGCGCGCCTCGCGGCCCGACGGGATGGTCACGGTCGTCGTCGGTACCTCGATCACGGCGGGCCCGGGCACGACGTGCCCGGCCCGCAGCAGCTCGTAGTCGTAGATGGCCGTGTCCTCGAAGCCGCGTCCGACCTCCAGGAACACCGGACGGCGGCGCTTGATCGCCGCGTCGGCGTCGCCGCCGTCGGCCCGGGCGTGCTCCGGCAGGCTCGGGCGGAACGAGAGCCTCCCGACGCCACGGACCCGATAGGTGATCATCTGGAGCCCGGCGGCGGGGAAGCCGGAGCCCTCGCCGTACAGCTCGGCGTACCGCTGCTCGAACGACTTCGCCATGAGCGCGACGGTCTCGGCGTCGACGGCGCCGTCCGGGGCGGCGGCGCTGACCTCGAACATCTGCGCGGTGTAGCGGGCGTCGAAGACCCGGCGCAGCTCGACCGAGGCGTAGTCGACGCCCTGCCGGTCCAGCGCGTCGCGCACCTGCTGCTCGAGCCGGTCGAAGTTGGCCTGCACGACGGCCGGATCGAGCGGGAACGGTGCCGGGTCGGACAGCTCGGCGGTCACGACGACGTCGGAGGCGGCGAGCCCGTAGGCGGAGAACCCGGACGCCGCGGCTCCCAGTGGCACGACCAGCTCGCCCGCCCCGAGCTCGGTGGCGAACGCCGAGGCGTGGATCGGGCCGGCGCCGCCGAACGCGTAGACCGCGAACTCGCGCGGGTCGTGGCCGGACTCGACGACGACCTTGCGGGCCAGGTCCGCGGTCTGCGCGTTCTGCACCTCGTAGACGGCCGCGGCGGCCTGCTCCGCCGTGAGCCCCAGCGGGCGGCCGACGTGCTCGAGCAGGGCCTCGGCGGCCAGGTCGGCACGCAGCGTCCGCCGTCCGCCCAGGAAGTAGTCCGGGTCGATGATGCCGAGCACGACGTCGGCGTCGGTGACCGTGGGCCGGGTACCGCCCGCGCCGTAGGCGGCCGGGCCGGGCACCGCGGCCGCGCTGTGCGGGCCGACCCGCAGGTTGCCGCCGTCGTCGATCCAGGCGATCGCGCCGCCGCCCGAGCCGATCACGCTGACCTTGATCGTGGGGACGTTGACCGGGTGCTGGTTGATGATCGTGCTCGACGAACGGACCGGCTCCCCGCCCACGATCATCCCGACGAGGAACGTCGTGCCACCGACGTCCGCCGTGATGACGTTGCGGTGCCCGAGCTGCTGGGCCAGCCGCGTCGCGCCGACGACGCCGCCGCTGAGCACGGAGCCGACGGTCGTGATCGCCGAGCCGGGCGCCTCCTCGGCGGCGATCGTGCCGCCGGAGCTCTGCATGATCAGCAGCGGTCCCGCGAGGCCACGGTCGGCGAGCTCGCGTTCGAGGGGCTCCAGGTAGCGGCGCAGCGGCGGGCCGAGCTGCGTGCTCATGATCGTGGTCGCGTTGCGGGCGAACTCGCGGATGCGCGGGGAGACGTCGCTGGACAGCGCGACGAACACCTCCGGCGCCGTCTCGTTCACGATCTCGCGGACCCGGTGCTCGTGCACCGGGTTCTGGAACGACCACAGCAGCGACACGGCGATCGCCCGCACGCCGGTCGCGACGAGGCGCTCGACCGCGGCACGGACCTCGTCGGAGTTCAGGTCGACGACGACGGCGCCTGCCTGGTCGATGCGCTCGGTGACCTCGGCGACGCGACTCTTGGGCACCAGCGGCGCCGGTTTACGGGTGTGCAGGATGTCCTGGGCCTCGTGCGCGGACAGCCCGAGGTAGCGACCCTCCACGTTCATGATCGCGATCGAGTCGCCGTGGCCCTTGGTGGTGATGAAGCCCGCCGGCTCGACGTCGCCCGTGACCAGGGCGTTGATGCTGGCGGTCGTGCCGTGGGCGACGTAGGCGGTCGAGCCGAGCAGCTCTCGCTCACCGATGCCGAGCTGGGCGGCCAGCGCGGCGATCGCGTCCAGCACCCCCCGCGAGTAGTCGTCCGGTGTGGACGGCGTCTTGGCCCCGGCGATCCGACCGTTCTCGTCGGCCGCGACGGCGTCGGTGAACGTGCCTCCGACGTCGACCCCGATGACGTACCTCATGACGACCTCCCTGTCTCGTTGGTGCACGCACCGGCACGGGTTCGAGGGACTGCAGGAGCGAGTGGGTGCCGGGCCCCGAGCCACTCCCCGATCAGCTGCCCGGCGAGTGCGTTGCCGGTCGGCTCGCCGGGAGCGACCGGTCCGCCGAAGTGGGTGCCGCGCACGCGCACCACGGTCCGGTCGGCCGAGCCGAGAGCCGCGCTCATCCGCCGCGAGTCGTCGGGGAACGCGGCCTGGTCCCCGGTGAGCTCGACGAACAGCGACGGGACGGTGACCGCGGGCGCGCACCGGACGAAGTCGGCCCGCGAGCTCAGGCCGGACCAGGTGGACAGCCAGGCCTCGGGCGTGGTGAGCCGTCCGAACCCGACCAGACCGGAGTTGGTGAGGTCGGGCCGTCGCCCGAACACCGAGCCGTAGGGCCGGTCGTTCGGGTCGAGGGACAGGTCGACCGTGCGGGGGTCGGCGTCGGTGCGGAACACGGTCAGGATCCGCGGCGCGAGCGACCGGCGACGGTCGGCCGCGTCGTGGCCCGCCTCGTACCGGGCCCGGGCCGCGGCGGCCTCGGTGACGTACTCCCTGGCCATGGCGTCGATCCGGGCGACGCGGTCGACCTGCGCCCGCCGGTAGCGGGCGAGGAACTCCCCGTCGAACGCGGAGCTCGCGGGCGGGTCGGCGAAGCCGTTGCGGGCGTCGAACGCGTCGAGCTCGGGATCGACCGACAGCGGGTCGGACTCGTCGGTGACCGAGGGGTCGATGCAGCCCAGCAGCAGGCGGCCCTGGCCGGGATGGGGCGCCAGGAAGATCGCTCCGTCGGCCTGCGGCATCACCGCGTCCGCGAAACCCGTCGGCCGCCCGGCCGGGCCCGTCGCCGCCCGGGCGGCGGGGTCGAGCCCGGCCTGCTCGGCGTAGTAGGCGTAGAGCGTTCCGCCGCCGGAGTGGCCGAGCGTCACGATCGAGGAGTACCCGCGCTCACGCAGGTGGGTCAGCCCGGCGGCGACGTCGAGCAGGGCCTGCTCGTGTACGAGCGTGAGGTCGTTGTTCACCGAGCGGGTGCCCTGGGTCCACACCGCCGCGCCGTGGTGCAGCAGCACCGGGACGAGCGGATGGTGGGTGAGGTCGGCGCGCGGGTGCATCAGGCAGACGACCGTGCGGGCGCCGGGCACGGTCGCGAGCACGCCGCTGACCCGGGCGCCGTCGGCGGTCGTCAGCTCGTGCACGGTCGTCGTCGTGGTGTCCGGCCGCGGGTCCGCCCGCACCGTCCGCCCGGCACCGAGCCGGCTGTCCGCGGGGGCGCTCACCGGGGCTCGATCCGCAGCGCGATCTTGTCGTGTTGCACGATCTCCCCGTCCCCGACGCCGGCGACGGCGCTGTACCAGACGGCGTGCCGGCAGCCGCTGGCCTCGCGGTCGATCACGATCGTTGCGTCCGAGGTGATCGCGAAGTACGGGCCGATCCGGCCGACCGTGACCGTCGTGTCCCGCGAGGCCAGCTTGGCGATGCCGGTGTTCTCCGGGACGTCGAGGACGTACAGCGCGGTCATCGTCGCGCCGCTTCCCAGTCGGCGGCGCGCTCGACGATCAGCTCGGCCTTGCGCGCGAGGAGCTTGCCCATGCTCGGTTCGGCCTCGTCGACGACGTCCAGGAGCGCCTCGATCGTCAGGTTCGCGTCCAGGTCCTCCTGCGGGGTGACCGGCCGCATCGCGCGGGTGATCTCGAACATGTAGCCGTTCGGGTCGTGCGTGTAGATCGACTCGATCGTCTCGTGCCGGATCTGCATCTCCACCGGCCACTCGCTCGCGTCCAGCCGCCGCCGGTACTCGAGCAGGTCCTCCTCGCTGTCGACGTGCAACGCGAGGTGACGAGAGCGCACGAAGAACTCGGGGACGTCCGGGCCGAATCCGGCGTAGGCGTCGCCGCGGGCCTCGTCGTGCATCGGGGCGACGCCGAAGTAGTAGAAGAACGCGAGCCGGTCGTCGTTGCCGATGTCGAAGAAGAAGTGGATGAAGTCCGGGTGGTCGTCCGGGCCCCAGCCCGCAGCGCAGATCGAGTGCACGACCGGGAAGCCGAGCACGTCGCGGTAGAAGCGCACCGTCGCAGCGGGATCGAACGTCGGGAACGCGGCGTGGTCCACGCCACGGACGAGGTGCCTGTCCTCTTCGGTCATTCCTGCCTCCTGTCCAGGGCGCTCTCGAGCGTCCGGAGGTTGTCCTTGATCGTGGCGATCGCCGCGTGCGGGTCGCCGGGCGTGCCCTGCTGCTGCGGGCCGAGCAGTCCGCGCAGCGCGGTGTCGGCGACCTGCTCCGCGGTCTCGTAGGCGCTCGCCGAGTCGCCGTGGAACCACCAGGCGATCCAGTTGCACATCCCGAGGACCGTGAGCGCCGCCGCGCGCGGGTCGACCGGGCGGAACACTCCGGTGCGCTGGCCCTCCTCGATCACGGCGATCACGTCGCGCGTGAACCGCCGGCGCTGGGCCGTGTGCACTTCTGCCAGCTCACCGGTCAGGACGGACTCGCTCTGCGCGATCAGCCGGTGCCGGTGGGGACGTTCGGCGACCTCGAGCGCGAGCCCGCGCAGCAGCGCGCGCAACCGGTCCGCGGGGGGCACGCTCGCGTCGGCGACGAACCGTTCGCTGAGCGAGCGGGTGATGTCGATCATCTCCTGGACGAGCTTCTCGATCAGGTCGTCCTTGTTCTTGACGTAGTAGTAGAGCGCCTGGCGGCTGACCCCCATCGCTGCGGCGATGTCGGAGAAGCTGGTGCCCGCGAACCCCTTCTGCGCGAACAGTCGGGCCGCCTGCTCGTAGAGCTCGCTCTCGACCAGCTCGCGACGGGCCGTGCTCGCGCCCGCGTCCTGGCGGTCGGCGGCCTTCCCGCGCGTCATCGGGTGCCCGCCGGGGTCCCGGAGCCGACACCGACCCGCTCGACGAGAGCCCGCTTGTCGATCTTCCCCACCCGGGTCCGCGGTATCGCGTCGAGGATCTCGAGCCGTTCCGGCCACTTGAACTTGGCGACCTCGCGCGCGTCGAGGTGGGCGATGACGTCGGTCAGTTCCGGGGCGGGCACGCCCGGCAGCATCTCGAGGAACAGGCAGCCGCGTTCGCCCAGGCGCGGGTCGGGCACCGGGACGAGGGCCGCCCGGGCGACGCCGGGCATCTGCACCACCAGGGCCTCGATCTCGGCCGCGTTCACCTTCTCCCCGCCGCGCACGACCTGGTCCTTGGCGCGCCCCTCGAACGTGAGGCAGCGGACGCCGGCGATGGTGCGTGCGGCGACCAGGTCGCCGCTGCGATAGAGCCCGTCGGAGGTGAAGGCCTCCGCGTTGCGCTCGGGACTGCGCAGGTAGCCGCGCAGCGTGTACGGGCCGCCGAAGCACAGCTCGCCGGGGGTGTCGTCCGGTGCGGTCTCCTCGGTGCCCGGCACGAGCACCCGGACGTCGTCGAGATCCGACAGCGGCGTACCGAGGGCGTGCTGGCGGACCTCCGCCGGGTCGTCCGGCGGCGTGACCATGACCAGTCCCTCCCCCGCCCCGTACAGGCCGAGCACGCGGATGCCGCGCCGCTCGAACAGGGCGAAGCTCGGGTCGGTGACCTTCGTGCCGGTCAGGACGATGCGTCGCAGCGACGCGGCGGCGGCCTCGAACGTCGGGTGCTCGCCCCACTCCAGCGCCAGCGCCGGGTAGGCCATCGTGTCGGTCGTGCCGCTCGCGGCCATCGTCGGCAGCAGCACGTCCGGGTCGGGGCTGCTCAGCACGACCGCCGCACCGACGGAGTGCGCCGAGTGCAGGCAGCAGACGATCCCGGCGTTGTGGATCATCGGGAGGACGTGCGCGACCCGGGTCGAGCGGTCCCAGCCGAGCCGGCGCGCGTAGGCCGACGCGTTGTACCAGTACTCGTCGTGCAGGCGCGGGATCACCTTCGGCGTGGCCGTGGTCCCGCCGGAGAGCTGGAAGACGGCGACGTCCTCGCCGTCGATCTCCGCGGCGACGCGCTCGACGACCGCGCGCGCGTCGGCCGGGTCGATCGCCGCGCCGAGGTCCTCGATCCGCACCACCCCGTCGGCGACGCCGTCCGCGGCTCCGTCGTCGCCGCCGACCGTGAGGACCGTGCGGGGCACGGGACTCGCCGCCGCCATCCGCCGCGCGAGCTCGACGAGGTCGGCCTTCGGGTGGTCGGCCTGGACGAGGTGCCCGGTGGCCTCGGTGATCGTCCCGATCTCGTGGAGCTCGTGCCCGCGGTGCGCGGCGAGCGTCGCGACGGGGACGGTCCCGGCCTTGATCAGGCCGTACCAGGCCAGCACGGCCTCGACCGAGTTCTCGATCTGCAGCAGCACCGCGTCGCCGGGGAGGAACCCGAGCTGGACCAGGCCTGCCGCGATCCGGTCGGTGCGCTCGTCGATCTCGGAGTAGGTGTACGAGGCCGCCGACGTGACGACGGCGAGGTCGTGCGGGTGCGCGGACGCGACGCGATGGAACTGCTCGCCGATCGTGCGCCCCGTCCAGTACCCGGCCGCGCGGTAGGCGGCGGCCTCGTCCGTGGGGAACGGGACGACGTCGTCCCGCCACCGGTCGACTCGCATCACCAAGCTCCTCGCTCTCCGGAAGGGGTGGTCGTGGCCGGCACCGCACCGAGGCACGCGACGTCGATCCGGCCGGCGACGAGCGCCCCGGCGACGTCCTGCACGTCGGACTCCCCGACCGTCACCCCGACCGGGACGTCGAGGTCGAGCCGGATCCGTTCGGCGACCTGGACGCGGTCGAGGACGGCCTGCCGGTCCTCGGCGCCGCGGAGCAGCACGACCCGGTCGGGACCGTCTCGGACGATCTCCCGCGCGGCGTCGACCAGCCGGTCCGACTCGGGCCCCCACGGATCGCCAGAGGTCACCGTCACCGGGCCGCCGAACCGCAGACCGTCCTCCGGCCGGCGCCGTGCCAGGTCGATCAGGCGGCTCGGGGCCTGCCGGTCGCCCACCCGCAACGGCCGTCCGACGACCCAGTCGGCGATCCGCCGGTGGGGCACGCCGTCGATCCCGACGCCGGCCCACGCGGCGACGGCGGCCCGCACGACGTCGGCGTTGGACTCCAGGGTCTCGTCCAGTGCGACGGCGCCGGCCCTGGTCAGGAACGCGACGGCCACCTGGGCCGGGGCGAGACGGTTCATCCGGCGCGGGAACGAGTCCCACCACCGCTGGCTGCGCAGCGCCCAGCCCTGCAGCCGCTCGACCGGCGGCCGTCGCGCGCTCTCGTAGGCGCTCAGGGCCTCGTCGAGCGGTGCATCGGTGTCCAGCGCGTCCGCCAGCGCGATCGCGGACTCGACGGCGAGCTTGGTTCCCGATCCCAGCGACGGGTCGGCCGTGGCCGCCGCGTCACCGAGCAGGACGGCGTTCCCGTGCACCCACGACCGGCACTGCACCGTCCGGAACCGGAACCAGCGAGATCGGTTCCCGAGCAGCTTGTGCCCGCGCAGCATCGGTGCGAACGCCTCGGTGAGGACGTCCAGTGACTCCTCGTCGGACTCCGCGGGGTCCGCACCGCGGGCCTCGAACCCGTCGAGCCCGGCGCGCTCGAGCGTCGCCGCGTCGGTCTCGACGACGATCGTGGAGCGGTCCGGCGCGTACGGGTAGGCGTGCGCGGTGAAGTACCCGGCAGGCGTCCGGACGGGCGTGAACACGGTCCCGTCGAGGGGCGCCTCCGTGCCACACCAGATGTAGCGGCCACGGCCTTCGACGACCGTGGGCTCGAATGCGTCCTGGTAGCGCTGTCGTGTCGAGCTGGACACCCCGTCGGCGGCCACGACGAGATCGAAGTCCCGCCGCACGTCGTCCACGTCGACGTCGTGGCCGACGTGCACCCGGACGCCGACCTGCCTTGCCAGGTCCACCAGCGTCGTCAGCAGCTGCGACCGGGCGATCGCCACGCCCCGGTGGAACCCGGGTATCCCGACGGTGCCGCCGGGCAGCCGGAACTCGGCCGTCGCGAAGCGGAACGCCACGGCGGCGATGGCCTCCCGGGCCTCCGGGTCGACGGACTCGACGGCAGCCAGCGCCGCTCCGGTGAGGCCGATCCCGAAACCGAACGTCCCGCGCGACTCGAGCCGCTCGAAGACCTCGATCTGCCAGGTGGGGTGCCGCAGCGCCAGCAACCGAGCGGTGAACAACCCGCCGGCGCCACCGCCGATCACACCCACTCGTCGCGACCTCATGGAGCACTGTCTAGTCACTCTCGTCGATATCGTCAAGATATTCGTCGCAAGTGACGAAGCGCGTAAGGGCCGAGCATCCGGCTCCGCCGAGGACGGCGCCGGCCGGCTCGGGCCCTTCCCGCGACCGGACCGCACGCGGGCCGTCCGGGATCCGGCTCGTGACCGGCGACCCCGACGGCGTCCTGGTCGCCTACCCGAGCGCGCGGCGGAGGGCGTCGACGCGTCCGGCCCAGATCCGCTTCGAGAGTGCGGCGTCCGGGGCGAACGTCTCGCTGGCGTGATAGGCGCCGGGGTGCACGTGCAGCTCGCACGGCACACCCGCGGCCATCAGCCGTTGCGCGAAGGCGATGTCCTCGTCGCGGAACAGGTCGACGGTGCCGACGTCGATGTACGCGGGCGGCAGCCCGGAGAGGTCGGCGGCACGGGTGGGAGCGGCGTAGCCGTCCGCCTCGGCGTCACCGAGATACCAGCCCCATGCCTCCTCGTTCCCGGCCCGATCCCAGATCCCGACGTCGAGGATCTCGTGCGACGACGTCGTCGTGTTCCGGTCGTCGATCATGGGATAGATCGGCATCATGAAGCGCAGCGGCGGCCCGCCGCGGTCCCGCGCCAGCATCGCCGTGGCGATGGCCAGCCCGCCCCCCGCGCTGCCGCCGTAGACGACCAGCCGGTCGGGGTCGACGCCGAGCTCGTCGGCGCTCTTCGCCATCCACGTGAGGACGGCGTAGCAGTCCTCCATCGGCGCCGGGTGCGGGTACTCCGGCGCGAGCCGGTACTCCACCGACACGACGACGGCGCCGAGCGCGTCGCACAGCATCGTCGCCGTCGGGTCCTCGCCGGCCACCGACCCGAGCACCATCCCGCCACCGTGGATGAAGAGCATCCCGGGCGCCGCGCCGGAGGCGTTGGCCGGTCGGTAGATCCGCACCGCGACGTCCGGTGCGCCGTCCGGGCCGGGGACCGTCCGGTCGGATTTCACGACACCGGGGTTGTCCGGCACCTCCACCGACGCCAGCATCTCGGCGACGGCCGCTCGCCGGGCGACGATGTCGGGGATCGCGTTGAACCCGCCGGGCATCGCCTCCAGCAGCGCGGTCAGGGGGACCTGGGACTCCGGGTCGAGCGTGGAATGTGACACGGGACCTCCGTGGATCGGGGTGGGTCGGGCGGGGGCGGCGCGCTCAGCCGGCGTCGGCTGTCGCGCCGGTCAGCTGCGCGTCGATCGCCCCGACGACGTAGTCCATGCCGGCGTCGGCCCCCGGCAGCGCGCCGATCATGGTGAAGAAGCCGTGCATCTGGCCGGGGAAGCGCCGGTGCCGCACCGGCACCCTGGCCTTGAGCAGCCGGGTGGCGTACAGCTCTCCCTCGTCGCGCAGCACGTCGTGCTCCGCGGTCAGGATCACCGCGGGCGGAAGCTTCAGGAAGTCGCCGCGGATCGGCGACGCGTCGGGGTGCAGCCGGGTGGCCGGTTCCGGGGCGTAGTGGTCCCAGAACCAGACCATGCTGTCCCGACTGAGCAGCAGCTGGTTCTCCGGGTCCTGATAGGACGTGGTGGCCAGGTCGCAGTCGGTCACCGGGTAGACGAGCACCTGCAACGACGGCGACGGTCCGCCCCGTCGGGCGGCCCGCTGGGCCACCACGGCGGCGAGGTTCCCGCCCGCGCTGTCTCCCCCGACGATCACCGGCGCCAGTCCACCCACGAGGTCGTCGAGGTGGGAGAACGTCCACTGCAGCGCGGCCCACGCGTCGTCGACGGCCGTCGGGTACCGGAACTCCGGCGCCTTCCGGTAGCCGACCAGCACCACGACGCAGTCGGTGCGGGCGGCCATCGTCCATCCGACGGTCTCGGCCTCGTCGATCCCGCCGATCACCCAGCCGCCGCCGTGGAACCAGACGACGACCCCGCGCGGGTGATCGGTCGGGGTCAGGATGCGCACCGGCACCGTCCCGCCGCTGACGTGGACGCGGGTGTCGCGCACCCCGTGCATCTCCGGTCCCGGGGCCGTCTGCTCGTTCAGCGACGCCGTGAACTCGCGTGCCTGTGCGGGCGTCATCTCGTGCAGCTGCTGCGGAGCCATCTCGGCCAGCTGCGCGAGCAGGCCCTGGGTCGCCTCGTCGATCGCCATCGTCGTCCTCCGTCTCAGACCAGCGCGCCGGACGCGGCGAGCTCGAAACCGGTGTAGCCGTCGGCGGCGACCTGGTCGCACTTCTCGCGGTACACACCGACACCGCCGACGTAGGGCAGGAACAGCCGCGGCTTGCCGGGGATGTTGGCGCCCATGTACCAGGAGGCGGCCCGCGGGTAGAGCGTTCCGGCCGCGACCTCCTGGACGTGCTCCGTCCAGGCCTCGGTGGCGTCCGCGGTCGCCTCGATCCGATCGATGCCGTTGTCCCGCAGATGGATCAGACAGTCCCCGATCCATTCGGCGTGCTGCTCGGTCGACACCGGCATGTTGCTGAGCACCGACGGGCTGCCGGGGCCGGTGATCGTCAGCAGGTTCGGGAAGCCGGGGACGGCCAGCCCGAGGTAGGTCCGCGGGCCCTCGGCCCACGCGTCGTCGAGCGACCGGCCGCCGCGACCGGTGATGTTCAACGCGGACAGCGGCCCGGTCAGCGCGTCGAACCCCGTCGCGAAGATGATCACGTCGAGCTCGTGCAGCCCGTCCGCGGTGCGGATGCCCTCCGGCGTGATCTCCTCGATCGGGCTGCGGCGCAGGTCGACCAGGGAGACGTTGGGCCGGTTGAACGTGTCGTAGTAGTCGGTGTCCAGCGGCAGGCGCTTCGTCGCGATCGGGTAGCCGGAGGGCTTCAGCTTCTCCGCCACGTCGGGGTCCCGGACGATCTCGTCGATCTTCGACCGGACGAAGTCCGCCGCGGTGTCGTTGGCCTGCTCGTTCGTCAGGAGGTCGTTGAACGTGCCGAGGGAGAACAGGAAGCCGCCGTCCCGCCAGGTCTCCTCGTAGCGGGCGCGCCGTTCCTCCGGCGTGACCTCGAGCGCCGACACGTCGGTCGCCGTGTACGGCACGCCCGCCATGGAGTGCCGCGCCCGCCGGCGCCACTCGGGGTAGTTCTGCTTCCACATCTCGACGAACTGCGGGTCGAGCGGCCCGTTCGCCGCGGGGATCGTGAACTGCGCCGTCCGCTGGAACACCGTGAGGTGGCCCGCCTGCTTGGCGATCACGGGGATCGCCTGGATCGCGGAGGCCCCGGTGCCGATGATCCCGACCCGCTGCCCGGAGAGGTCCACCGGCTCGTGCGGCCACGCACCGGTGTGCAGCGACCGGCCGGCGAACGTGTCGGCACCGGGGATGTCCGGGGTGTTGGCCGCGGACAGGCACCCGACGGCCGTCACGACGAAGCGGGCCCGCCACTCGCCGCCGTCCTCGGTGCGCGCGGTCCAGAGGTTCTCGGACTCGTCGTAGGACACGCCGGTCACCCGGGTGTCGAACGTGAAGTCCTTGCGCAGGTCGAGCACGTCGGTGACGCGCTCCAGGTAGCGGAGGATCACCGGCTGCTCGGGGTAGCGCTCGAGCAGCGGCCACTCCTGCTCCAGCTCGGGCAGGAACGAGAACGAGTAGTACATGATCTCCGAGTCGCAACGGGCCCCCGGATACCGGTTCCAGTACCAGGTGCCGCCCGGTCCGGAGCCCTTCTCCAGGCCGTGCACCGCGAAGCCCTGCTCGCGCAGCTTGTGGACCATGTGCAGGCCGGCGAACCCGGCACCGATCACCAGGACGTCCAGTGGCCCCTGGCCGGAACTGCTGTCGCTCACGAAGATCCTCCTCGTCGGGGATGGGGTCGTGCGGGTCTCGTACTGTCGGTCAGTCGTGCAGTAACCGCCGGATCGCGGTGACGCCGTCGGCCGCCATCCGCCGGGAGACGGCGGCGTCGGTGACCAGCGACGATCCGTGGAACGTGCCGGGATACATGTGCAGCTCGACGGACACGCCCGCCTGGGTCAGGCGCTGCGCGTAGGCGATCCCCTCGTCGCGCAGCGGGTCGAACTCGCAGACGTCGACGTACGCGGCGGGCAGTCCACGGAGATCGGTCGCCCTGGCGGGCGCCGCGTACGGCGTCGCCGGCTCCCCGCCGAGGTAGTAGCGCCACGACAGCTCGGCATTCGGCCGGTTCCAGATCGGCGTGTCCGTGTAGAGCCGCATCGAGTGCGTGTCGAGCCGGTCGTCGAGCTCCGGGATGTTCAGGTACTGCATCCGCAGTGCCGGCCCGCCGCGGTCGCGGGCGAGCAGCGCGACGGCGGCGGACAGGCCCGCGCCCGCGCTGCCGCCGCCGACCCCGATGCGCGCGCGGTCAACGCCCCACTCGGCCGCGTGCTCGGTGAGCCAGCACAGCGCGAGGTAGCTGTCGTCCACGCCGGCCGGGAACGGGTGCTCCGGGGCGAGGCGGTAGTCGACGGCCACGACGACGACGTCGGCGTCCGCCGCGATCTCCTGGGCCCGCGCGTCCTCGCCGTCCACGCTCCCGACGACGAACCCGCCGCCGTGCAGGAACACCAGTGCCGGCAGTGGCGCGGTCCGGTGTGCCGGGCGGTAGATCCGCAGCGGCACACCGGGCCCGCCGTCCGAGTGGTGCGCCGTACGGTCCTCGACGGTCAGCGGCCGGGACGGCGTGTACGGCGGCATCTGGCGTACCAGCTCGGCGAGCTCGGCACGCGCGGCGGCGGGGTCGCTGATGTCGAACGTCGGCATCAGCGGCACCCACGGCGCGAGCTCGGGATCGAAGCGGTACGTCAACGGGCGCTCCTCGGTTCCGGGACGGCGACTCGCGTCGGCCCGCCTTCCTCAGGATTACCGGAGACGAAGATCCGTGTCGTGGGTCACATGGCGCCGATTTGTCCGCTCCACGCGCCACTTGGCGAGCGCGCGGCCGTCGGGCTCAGGCCGGCTCGGCCGAGTCGCGGAGCCTGCGCAGCACCAGGGCGAGCATCAGCCGGGACCGCGAGTAGGGCTCGGCGAGCGAGAAGCCGAGCACCTTCTCGGCGCGGGCCACCCGGTGGGCGACGGTGTTGTGGTGCAGGTGGAGGATCGTCGCGGCGCGCCGGATCGACTCGGTGGAGGCGACGACCTCGAGCGTGTGCAGGAGCTCCTCCCCCGCCGGGTCGTCGGCCAGCCCGTCCAGCGCCCGGACGTCGGCCACCTCGCCGATCGCCTCAGGGGACATGCGTTCGGCGAGCAGGCCGAACCCGCCGAGCGCCGCGTAGCGCACCGCGACCGCCTCGTCGAGCGAGTACGGCGGGTGGTCGTGCCGGCTCGGCAACGCGTAGCGGAGCGCGATACCCGCCTCGCGCCATGCGTCCGGCAGCGAGACGGCCGGATGGGGCGCGGCGATCCCGGCCCGGACGCCCGTGGGCACGCCCGACGTCGTGCTGACGGGTCCGCCGAACACCAGGGCGTGCACCGTGTCCACCGACGCTCGAGCCAGCAGATGGCCCGCCTGCCGGGCCAGTACGTCGACGGCATCCGGTGCGCCGTCGGCCGCGACCACGTGGACCACGCCGTTCGGGGTGAGACCCATCCGGTTCAGCGCGCTCCTGCGGCGCGTCTCGTCCGCCGTGCTGTCGATCGCGAGGCGCAGGAGCGCGGGGCCGTCCATGACCTCGACGTCACGCTGCCGCCTGCTCAGGGCGACGGAGCTCGCCAGCGCGAAACGCTCGAGCAGGAGGTCGTCCAACGGCAGCTCCGCGCCGAGACGCTCGACCCACACCTCGTGTTCCTCGGGCACCGCGCGGATCCGGGCCCAGATCGGGGGCGTTCCGTCGTGGACGGGCGTGTTCACATCGGCCCGGCGCCCGTGCGGGGTGTCCGCCCGCCGCAGTCCGACAGCACATCCCGCGAGTGCCGCCGTGCGTTGCAGGATCACGTCGACAGACGCGCTCTGTTCGACCAGGACGTCGTAGAAGCCGATGACCCGCAGTGCACTGGCGGCGTCGGCGTCGAGTGCCGACAGTCGCAGGAGCAGGCCGTACACGGCACCGAGGTTATGCGCATCACATTGTGAGCGGAAGGCCGCTGACCTCGACGACCTGGACCAGGTCCCGAGCACCTGCTGGATGACGCCCGACTCGCGCCAGCCTCCCTTGACCTAAAAAGCTTTATAAACTTTTATGGGTCCTCGGCTGGCGGCAACAAGCGCCGCACGCGTCGACGAAGGTGACGATGGCGAACGAGAGAGACGAGGTCCACCCGTTCTCCGAGCGGGTCGACTTCCCGTACTGGGACGGCCTCGAAGCGGGTGAGCTGCGGATCCAGCGCTGTGCAGGGTGTGACCGCTGGTGCTGGCCCGCCGACTGGCGCTGCCCGACGTGCGGCGGCTACGAGTTCCGATGGGAACAGGTCGAACCGACCGGGCGCGTCTACTCCTGGATTCGCTCGCACCTGCCGTTCGTACCGGCGTTCGCCGACCTCGTGCCGTACGTGAACGTGCTGGTCGAACTGCCGCAGGCGGGCAACGCACGGATCATGGGGCGGCTCGTCGGCCGCGAGGACGGCATCCGCGTCGGAGCATCGGTCGACGGCTCGTTCGAGCCCGCATCGGAGCGCACCGCCGACCTGCCGGTCCTCGTCTGGTCGCTGGCTCCGGAGGCGGACGCATGAGGGCGACGTCCGTGGCGGCCGTCGGGTTCGGGTCGACGCCGTACTACAGGCGCGGCCGATCGCCGCACGCCGAGCGCAAGCTGCTGCTGATGGCGATCGACGAGGCCGCGGCGATGGCCGGCATCGACCCGGCCGACATCGACGGCTTCGTGAGCTACGGCGCGGACCTCCAGGACGGGCCCCGGCTGACCGGCCCGCTCGGCACGAAGGAGCTGCGCTGGAGCAGCCTGGTCTGGGGCGGCGGGGGCGGCGGCAGCGCCGGCGCCATCGCCCAGGCCGAGGCCGCGATTCTCTCCGGGCAGGCCGACACGGTCGTCGTGTACCGGGCGACCGCCGAGTCGACGAGCGGCCGGCTCAGCTCGGCCGTCAGCCAGGGCGTGTTCGGCGTCCAGTACCGCGCGCACGGGATCGACGCCCCCGCACAGGCGCTGGGTCTGCGTACGCAGCGACTCCTGGAGGCCGAGGGAGTCCCGGCGAGCGCGCTCAAGGCCGTCGCGCAGGCCAGCTACTTCCACGCGAACCGGACCCCGCACGCCGTCGGCCGGGACCGGGTACTCACCGACGAGGTCTACGACTCCGCCCGCCTGATCGCCGAGCCGATCCGCCTGTTCGACTCCTCGCGCGAGAACGACGCCGCCGCGGCGATCATCTTCACCTCGGCGGAGCGGGCGCGCGACCTCACCGACAAGCCGGTCCACCTGCTCGGCGCGGCCTACGGTGCGCTCGGACCCCGCTGGGGCGAGCTGGACGAGAACCACGAGCCGTACACCGCGTCGTCGCAGGCCGGACCCGTGCGTCGTCTCTGGGAACGGACCGGACTCACTCCGTCCGATGTGGATGTCGTCCAGCTGTACGTCAACTTCACCGGCCCGCCGGTTGCGGCGCTGATCGACCTCGGCTTCTGCACGCCGGAGACCGCGGGCGAGGTGCTGACGTTCGACAACCTCGTCGCACCGGCCGGGACGCTGCCGATCAACACCAGTGGCGGCGATCTCGCCGAGGGCTTCCTGCACGGCATGGGCAACGCCGTCGAAGCCGTCCGGCAGCTGCGCGGCGAGTCCTGGAACCCGGTCCCCGACGCCCGCGTCTGCCTGGTCGCAGGCGGCCCCATCTCCGAGCTCAGCAGCGTCGCGCTGTTCTCCACCGACCCGCCCGCGTAGCACCCGGAACAGGAGCTCATCCATGACCACCACGACGGACCGAGCCTCGGTCCTCCCGACCCGCCTGCTGGTCGGCGACGCGCACCTGGACTCGGCGTCCGGCGGCACCTACGAGCACGTCAACCCGGCAACGGGAGAGGTACAGGCGACCGTCCCGATGGCCGGTCCGGAGGAGATCGACCGCGCCGTCGCGGCGGCCCGGGCCGCGCTTCCCGGCTGGCGCCGGTGGAGCCCGGTCGACCGGCGGCGCGTGCTGGTCCGGTTCGCCGAGCTGATCCGGGAGCACGTCGACGAGCTGGCCACGATCGCGTCGTTGGAAATGGGCGGTCCACGGGCGTACACGCCGTACGCGGTGCAGTGGGGCGCGGACTGGGTCGAGGAGGCGGCCGGCTGGGCCGACCGTCTGACCGGGGAGACCTCTCCGCTGTCCCGGCGAGGTGTGCTGGAGTACACGGCCGTGGAACCGGTCGGCGTCGTCGCGGCGCTCGCCACGTGGAACGGTTCGACCGGCGCGTACGGGATGACCATCGGGGCGCCGCTCGCGGCCGGCTGCACGGTGGTGGCCAAGCCGTCCGAGCTGGCGCCGTTCGGGGCGATCCGCGCCACCGAGCTCGCGCTCGAGGCCGGTCTGCCGCCCGGCGTGCTCAACGTCGTCACGGCAGGAGTCGATGCGTCGCAGGCCCTGATCACCCACCCGGACATCTCCAAGATCACGTTCACCGGAAGCCCGGCGACCGGTCGTCGCATCGCGGCCGCAGCCGCCCAGCGGCTCACACCGTGCGTGCTGGAGCTGGGCGGGAAATCGGCGAGCATCGTGTTCGACGACGCCGACCTCGACCGCGCCGTCACGGCCGCGCTCGGGCTCACCGCCAACGCGGGGCAGGTGTGCACGCTCGGCTCACGGCTCCTCGTGCACACCTCGATCCGCGACCGGTTCGTCGAACGCCTGACGTCCGCACTCGGGACCGTCCGCGTCGGTGACCCCTTCGGCGACGGCGTCACGATGGGGCCGGTGATCGACCGCACCTCGCTCGACCGGGTCCTGGGGATGGTGCACCGCGCGCAGACGTACGGAGGCACCGTGCTCGCGGGCGGCGGCCGGGGCACCGGCGAGCTGGAGGGCGGATGGTTCGTCGAGCCGACCGTCGTGGCGCTGCCCGACAACACCGGCGAGCTCGCCCGCGACGAGGTGTTCGGCCCGGTCGTCGGCATCCAGACGTTCGACGACGAGGACGAGGCCGTCGCGATCGCCAACGACACCGACTACGGGCTGGCCGGCTACGTGTTCACCTCCGATCTCGCGCGCGCCCACCGCGTCGCGGCCGCGCTGGACACCGGCAACGTCGGCGTGAACGGCGGCGCCGCTCCGGCCGGTCCGCACATCGGGTTCGGCGGGCGTCGGCAGAGCGGCTACGGCAAGCAGGGCGGGCTCGGCGGTGTGCTGGAGTTCGTCGACCACAAGACGGTGCAGATCCTGCTGTGACGCAGGAGGAACGGGAGAGGCGATGAAGCCGTCCACGGGGACGAGGCTGGGCAGCACCGCGTGCGCGACCGAGGTGATCGTGGTGCGTGCGCCGTCCGACGACGTCGACCTGACGTGCGGGCACGCACCGATGGCGCCGCTACCGGCCGAGACGACGACCGCGATCGGCGAGGACGGCCCGGGATCCGAGGTCGGCAAGCGCTACGTGCACCCGGACTCCGGTATGGAGCTGTTGTGCACCAAGGCCGGCGCGGGCCGGCTGCGGATCGGTGAGGCGGAGCTGGATCTCAAGGCGGCGAAGCGGCTCCCCTCCTCGGACTGAGCGGGATCGACCGAGGGCCACCGAGGCGATCCCGATGTATGTAATCCTTGCAAGGATATAGTTGATATGTGAGACTGCCGGAGTGTGACCGCAGGCACGTCCGCGGTCCCCGGGTCGGGGCGCAACCAGCTGCACAGGAGGAGCGAGGCATGCGTTTGGCAGGCAAGGTCGCGGTCGTCACCGGCGCCGGTTCCGGTCTCGGCCGGGTGTCGTCCCGACTGTTCGCCCGTGAGGGCGCGAAGGTCGTCGTCACCGACATCTCGGAGGGCCGGGCGAAGGAGACCGTCGAGCAGATCCTCGCCGACGGCAACGAGGCGGTCGCCGTGAAGACGGACGTCACCGTCGAGGCCGAGGTCGAGAACGCGGTCCGCACCGCGGTCGACACCTACGGGCGGCTCGACGTCATGTTCGCCAATGCCGGCATCCCGGCGAAGGACTTCGGGCTCACCCCGTTCGAGGACATCTCCGAGGCCGAGTGGGACGAGACGAACGACGTCGTCCTCAAGGGCGTGTTCTTCGCGGTCAAGCACGCGGTGCGGGCCATGAAGCAGAACCCGGACGGCCCGGCAGGCGGCTCGATCATCTGCACGTCGTCGGCCGCGTCGATGGTCGGCTACCCCGGCTTCCCGCAGTACGGCGCCGCCAAGGGCGGCATCAACGCGATGGTCCGGATCTGCGCGGCCTGGGAGATCGGCCGCTACGGGATCCGGATCAACGCGATCTGCCCGACCCACGGCGGGTCCGCGAACTTCATCCTCCCCGCCGACGCGCCGGTGCTCGAGAAGTCGCACGAGGAGATGGGCGGCACCTGGGTACCGGAGCACTCCCCGATCCCGCTCAAGCTCCCGCGCGCGCCCCGGATCCTGGACAACGCCTACCCGGCCCTGTTCCTCGCCTCCGACGAGTCGATGTACATGTCCGGCGTCAGCCTGCCCACGACCGACGGCGGCACGCTCGCGACGGTCGCGATCCCGTTCGGCGACAACTGGCGGGAGAACCTCAACGACAACGCCCGCCAGGGCGACTTCAACGGCTGAGCGCCGTCCACCCCACCACCGCCCGAGAAGGACGCCTGCCATGACCGACAAGACTCTCGACGAGATCAAGGCCGAACGGCGCTGGAACTACGCGGTCTACCCGAGCGGAACGATCCAGGAGCAGCTCGACGAGCTCGCCGAGCGCCGCTCGACGTGCCCGCTCTCGTTCTCCGAGGAGGGTGGCTTCTGGCTCGCGACGACGTACGACGACATCTCGAGCGTGCTGCGGCGCAACAACCGCGGGTTCGTCAGCTTCCCGAACATCCCGGACGGCAAGGTCGCGTTCGGGCAGAAGGCCCAGATCCCGATCGAGCTCGACGGCCCGGTCCACGGTCAGTACCGCAAGATCCTCGACCCGCTGTTCTCCCCGGAGCGGGTGCGCGCGATGGAGGACCAGGTCCGCGAGGTCTCCAGCGGACTGATCGACACGTTCGTCGGCACCGGGAAGTGCGACGTCGTGCCGCAGTTCGCGTTCCCGTTGCCGGGCACCATCTTCCTGTCGGTGATGGGCTGGCCGGTCGAGGACGCCGAGACGATGAACGAGTGGGTCGAGACGTTCCTGCACGGCGTCCCGGGCGGCACCGAGGAGGAGACCCTCGCCGCCCGGATGAAGGCCAGCGAGGAGTCTCGCGCCTACATCCAGGCGATCGTCGAGGACCGCCGCGCGAATCCCCGCGACGACATCACGACGTCGATCGTGAACGCCGAGATCGACGGGAAGCCGATCCCGGACAGCGACCTCTCCGACCTGTTCGTGCTGCTGCTGATGGCCGGCCTGGACACGGTGCAGAGCGTGATCGGGCAGAGCATGGCCTACCTGGCGACCCACCAGGACAAGTGGGACGCCATGTTCGCGACGCCCGAGGCGCTGGAGCCGGCGATCGAGGAGCTGGTCCGCTGGACCTCGCCCGCCATGCCGACGCGCAACGTCGCCCGCGCGACGGCGACGGTCGGCGACCTCGAGCTGCCCGAGGGCGAGCGGGTGTTCTGCCCGCTGGCCGCGGCGAACCGGGATCCGAAGTACTTCCCGGAACCGGACGACGTCCGCTTCGACCGCGAGGCCAAGCCGCACCTGAGCTTCAGCCTCGGCGCGCACCGCTGCGTCGGCATACACCTCGCCCGCCTGGAGCTGCGCGTGGCGTTCGAGGAGCTGCGCAAGCGGATCCCGTCGTTCCGGCTGCAGGACGGCTGCACCCCGCACGACGTCATCGGGCTGACCTGGGCGATCCAGGACGTGCGGATCGAGTTCGAGCCGCAGCCCGCGAACTGACCCCGATCCCCCGCGCGGAGAGGAACCGATGACCCCGTCCACCGAGGACAGACCGTTCGGGCTGCTGCAGCTCTGGGACGCCGTCGCCGACGCCGTCGCCGAGCGAGAGTGCATCGTCCAGGGCAGTCGCAGGCTCACCTGGGCGCAGGTCCGGGACCGGACGACCCGGCTGGGCTGGTTCCTCACCGCACAGGGGTTCGGGGCGCGGCCCGGTGTCACCGAGGAGTGGCGGTCACCGAACGACCTGGTGGGCCTTCTCCTGCGCAACAGCCCCGAGTACCTCGAGGGCAGCATCGGCAGCTACCGCGCCCGGTGCGCACCGTTCAACGTCAACCACCGCTACCGGGCCGAGGAGCTGGCGCACCTGCTCGGCGACGCCCGGCCGTCGGCGATGATCCACCACCGCGGGTTCGGGCCGGTGCTCGCGGAGGCGCTCGCACTCGTACCCGATCTCGACCCGGTGCTGGTCGAGGTGGACGACGGATCCGGTGTGGACCCGATCGTCGGATCGCTGTCCTATGAGGACGCTCTCGCCGGCGCGACGCCGCCCGACGAGCCCGTCGCGCCGTCCCCGGACGACGTGCACGTGCTCTACACCGGCGGCACGACCGGCATGCCGAAGGGCGTGATCTGGCGGCTGCGCGAGCTCGCCGGGAGACCGACCGGGATCACGGTGTCCTCGTTGGACGAAGCGCGGGACGCGGCGCCGCGCCGCGCCTGGCTGCGGGCGTTCCCGGCACCACCTCTCATGCACGGCGCCGCCGCCTGGTTCTCCTACGGCGCGTGGTCACGCGGCGGAACGCTCGTGCTCGGCGAGGACGCGACGTTCGACGCCGACCGCGCGCTCGCTCTGGCCCGCGACGAGCAGGTGGCCTGGATGGCGATCGTGGGTGACCCGTTCGCCCAGCCGCTGCTACGGGCGCTGCGCGCGGGGGCCGAGCCGCCGTCGTCGCTGACGTACGTGTTCTCCAGCGGGGCGGCCCTGTCCCCGGACGCCTGGACCGAGCTGGAGCAGTACTTCCCGACGCTGAAGCTCGTCAACGCGCTCGGTTCCTCGGAGACCGGTCCGCAGGCCGTGCAGACCAGCAGCAGCCAGACCCAGTTCCGCGCCGGGCCCACCACGTACGTGGTCAGCGACGACCACGCGTCGCTGCTGTCCGCGGACAACCCGGGTGTCGGTTGGCTGTCCAACTCCGGTGACCTCCCGCGCGGCTACCTGAACGACCGGGAGCGCACGGAGGCGACGTTCCGCGTCGTCGAGGGCAGGCGGGTCTCGGTGTCCGGCGACCGCGCGGCCGTCGATCCGGACGGCGAGATCCGCTTCCTCGGCCGGGAGGCGACCGTCATCAACTCCGGCGGCGAGAAGATCTACGGCGAGGAGGTCGAGAACGTGCTGCGCGGCCTGCCCGAGATCGACGACGCGCTCGTGTTCGGCCGGCCGAGCGAGCGGTGGGGGTCCGAGGTGGTCGCGCTGCTCGTCGCGACCGGCGCCGAGCTGGACCGCGACCAGATCCGGGAACGCTGCGACGACCGGCTGGCCGGCTACAAGCTGCCGAAGGCGGTCGCCTACGTCCCGGCGATCCGCAGGCACGACAACGGCAAGGTCGACTACGAATGGGCCCGGAACACGATGGCCCCGCTCGCCGGACGGTCCTCGTGACGGCTCCCGTGGACGGCGTGCGCGTCGTCGACCTGACGACCGGCCTCGCCGGCCCGTTCGCGACCCGCCTGCTCGTCGACGCGGGCGCGGACGTCGTGAAGGTCGAGCCGCCGGCCGGTGACCCGGCCCGGACGCGCTGTGCCGCCGGGTTCGCGACGTGGAACCGCGGCAAGCGCTCGATCGCGCTCGCCCCGGGGTCGTCGGATGTGCACCGCCTTCTGGAACGCGCCGACGTGCTCGTGCACGACCTCCCCGCCGCCCGTGCCCGCTCGCTGGGACTGGACGCGGACACCCTCGCCACGACGGCGCCCGGGGTGGTCGTCGCGACCGTGCCGAGCTACCCGGCCGGGCACCCGCTGGCCGACGTCGCCGCGTCCGACGCCATGGTCCAGGCCGCCCAGGGCTTCATGGACGAACAACAGGGCCTGCGCGACGGCCCGGTCCACGTCCGCCTGCCGTTCCCCAGCTGGTGCGCCGCCTACCTGCTCGCGGCCGGCGTCGTCGCACGGCTCGTCCAGCGGGCCCGCCACGGCGTGGTGCTCCCCGTGTCCACCAGCGTGTTCCAGGGCGGGCTGGCCCCCGCAGCGTTGTACTGGCAACGCTGGGAGCGCCTGCCGACCGGTCTGACCGGCCACACGCTGCCGAAGATCTGGCCGGACGCGGCGCTGTCCATCTTCGGCTGCGCGGACGGCCGGTTCGTCCAGCTCGCCGGCGCCGTCGGCGGATGGATCGAGTCGCCGCCGGTGCTGGAGTCGCTCGCACTGTCCGACCTCGTCGAGCTGTCCGAGGTCGGCGTGACACCGGAGAACTGGTCCACATGGGACACCGTGTTCCGGTCGCGCACCAGCGACGAGTGGCTCGCTGTGCTCAGCGACGCGGACGTGCCGTGCATCGTCGTGCGCGAGCTCGGCGAGTGCTTCACCGACGAGCAGACGCTCGCGAACGACTACGTCGTCGAGGTCGACGACCCAGCCGTCGGGCCCGCGCTGCAGGCAGGACCGCCGGTGGCGACCACGCCGCCCGGCCCACCGGCCGTCGCGGCCCCGGTGCTCGGATCGACCACCGTGGACGCGGTGTGCGACGGGTGGCCGGCGCGCGCCACCGGCGCCGTGACGACCGACGGCGACGCCCTGCCTCTGGCCGGGATGCGGGTGTTGGACTTCGGGTCCGTCGTGGCCGGGCCGTTCGGCGCGCAGTGCCTCGGCGACCTCGGCGCGGACGTCGTGAAGGTCGAGCCGATCGGCGGCGACCGCGGGCGCGGGCTCACCCAGTTCGCCGGGTGTCACCGCGGGAAGCGGTCGCTGTCCATGGACCTCAAGGCACCCCAGGCGCGGGAGGCGTTGCAGCGGCTCGTCCGGTCCGCGGACGCCGTGCTGCACAACATGCGGCTCTCCGCCGCTGCCCGGCTCGGCCTGGACGGGCCCGGTCTGCGGGCGGTCAACCCCGACATCGTGTTCAGCCACGTCAGCGCGTACGGGCCGCGCGGGCCGATGGCCGGCTTCCCCGGCTACGACCCGACCGCACAGGCCATGACCGGCTGGGAGCACGCGAACGCCGGTGAGGGCAGGACGCCGGTCTGGCTGCGCAACTCCGTGTTCGACGTCCAGGCCGGTCTCGCCGGGTGCCTCGGCGCGCTGCTGGGCCTGTACCTGCGGGAGACGACCGGCGAGGCGGGCGAGGCCGGGACGTCGCTGCTCGCCGTCGGGATCAGCGCCGCGTCCGAAGTGACCGTCACGCTGCCCGACCACGCGATCACACCGCACGCGGTCCTGTCCGCGGACCAGACCGGCGTCGACGACGCGCACCGGCTCTACCGGCTCACCGACGGCTGGGTGCTGGTCGACGCCGCGGACGACGCGGAGGCCGCGGCGTTCCGCGCGCGGTTCGGTGACCGGCCCGCCGAGGCACTTCGCGACCGGACGCTCCTGACCACACTGGACGATCTGAGCACCGCGGGCGTCACCGCCACCGCCGTCGCGCTCGACCAGCTGGACGCGTTCATGGACTCCCCCATGCACCGCGAGCTCGGCCTCAGCAGGCGCCTGCGCACCCGCGGCTACGGCGCCATCGACCTGGTCGGCGGCTTCTGGAACCTCGGACGGGTTCCCGACGAGACCGTGCCCGACCTCGGAGAGCACAGCCACGAGGTGCTCACCGGGCTGGGGTACGGCGCGGCGGCCGTGGACGCGCTCGTCGACGGCGGCGTCGTCCGCGTCAGCGTTCCCGAGATGTCGGCCTGAGCGGCCGGAAAGGACTCCTCCCGTGCCGAGCCAGGACCGTCCCCGCATCGCGTTCGACCACCACACACCGGAGTTCGGTCAGGACACGGCCGCGACGACGGCGCGGTTACGCGGTTCCTGCCCGATGGGCTTCACCGACGCCCACGACGGCTACTGGGTCGCGTCCACCTACGAGCACGCCCGGCGCGTGCTGTCCGACACGGACAACTTCACGGTGGAGAAGAGCGCCGACGGGCAGCGCGGCGGCAAGCTCATACCCACCGCGCCGCACGCCCCGGCGATCCTGCCCGGCGCGCTGGACGGACCCGCGCACGACCGGCTCCGCAAGCCGCTCCGCTCGGTGTTCGCCAAGCGCAGCATCGAGCAGAACGTCGCGCCGATCGCCCGGCGGGTGGCCGACGAGCTGCTCGGGGGTCTCGTCGGCCGTGACGAGTTCGACGTCGCGCACGCGTTCAGCTTCCGGCTCACCGTCGCGACGAT
This sequence comes from Pseudonocardia endophytica, assembly GCF_004339565.1. GTDB lineage: Bacteria > Actinomycetota > Actinomycetes > Mycobacteriales > Pseudonocardiaceae > Pseudonocardia > Pseudonocardia endophytica. Next base: position 2,317,718 of record NZ_SMFZ01000002.1, on the reverse strand, counting down.
CTCCGAGTTCGTCGGGCTGGACGAACTCGCAGAGCCGGAGAAGTTCATCCTGATGCTCGAGGACGCGTTCGCGATCGACCCCGAGGCGGGCGGCGACCGGGACGCGCTCGCGGCGTCCACGTCGCGCCAGTTCGCCGAGGCGTCCGACCTGGTCCGCGACGTGGTGCGGCGCCGTGCCGCCGACCCGCGCGACGACCTCGTCTCGCACATGGTCGACCCGTCGTCCGGGCTGACCGAGGACGAGGTGGTGAACCTGTCGCTGTCCATGCTGCTCGGCGGCGTGCGCACGACGGCGGCGTCGATGGACAACATCGTGCTGCACCTCGGCACCCACCCCGACCTGCGCCGCAGCCTCGTCGAGGACCCGAGCCTGATCCCGGCAGCGGTCGAGGAGATGACCCGGCTGGCGTCGGTCACCCCGCTGGTCGCGCGCACCGCGGTGACCGACCAGGACTTCGGCGACGTGCACGTCGAGGCCGGGGACCGGGTGGCCGCGCTGATCTGCTCGGCCAACCGCGACGAGGACCGCTTCCCGGACGCCGAGCAGGTGCGGCTGGACCGCCGCGGCGGCCTGCACCTCGCGTTCGGTGTGGGGACCCACTACTGCCTGGGGATCTGGTTGGCGCACATGGAGCTCCGGGTCGCCGTCGAGGCGATCCTGCGCCGCATGCCGGACTACGAGGTCGTGCTCGACCGCGTCCGCCGCTACTCGCTCGTCGGCGTGAACAACGGGTTCGCCGCGCTCCCGGTCCGACCGAATGTCTGAGGCGTCCGCGCAGGTCGACCCGGCCGTCCGGAGGCGAGCCGCCCGCGCCGCATTCGTCGGCACCGTGCTGGAGTACTACGACTTCTCGCTCTACGGGTCCGCGGCCGCGACGGTCTTCGCGCAGGTGTTCTTCCCCGGCGCGTCGCCGTTCCTCGGCACGCTGCAGTCGGTCGCCACGTTCGCGGTCGCCTTCCTCGTGCGCCCGTTCGGCGGCGCCATCCTGGGCAGCATCGGTGACCGGATCGGGCGCCAACGGGTGCTGATCGGGACGATGCTGGTGATGGGGCTGGCCACGATGGCGATCGGCCTCGTCCCCGGCTACGCGACGATCGGCTGGGCGGCCCCCGTCCTGCTGGTCCTGTGCCGACTACTCCAGGGCATCGGGGCGAGCGCGGAGTTCGGCGGCGCCACGCTCGTCGCCGTCGAGTTCGCCCGGCCGGGACGACGCGGGCTGTTCGGGTCGCTCCCCGGCACCGGCGCCGGCCTCGGCGGGGTGCTCGGGACGTTGATGCTCCTGGCGGCGTCGGCAGTGTCCGGTCCGGCCTTCCTCGAATGGGGATGGCGGATCCCGTTCCTGCTCAGCGGGGTCCTGGTCGGCTACGGGATCTGGTTGCGTCTGCGGCTACCGGAGACGCCCGCGTTCCGCCGGGTCGAGGGCGCGGGCGAGACGACGCGCACGCCGCTGCGCGACCTCGTCCGGAAGCATCCCCGCGAGGTGGTGGCGATCATCGCGATCGTCACCGCCCAGACCGGCTTCGGATACTTCTACCTGGTGTTCGTCGTCTCCTACGCGAGCGGCCAGGTCGGGATGAGCCAGTCGCAGACCTTCGCGGGACTCCTCGCCGCACAGCTGTCCGGGACGCTGCTGACTCCGGTGTTCGGCGCGCTGTCCGACCGGTTCGGGCGGCCGGCCCTGATCCTGTTCGGACTGGTCGCGTCCGCCGCGATGGCGTTCCCGTTATTCGCCCTCATTCGCGCGGACTTCCCGCCGGGCCTGTGGATCGCGATGATCCTCGCCAACGGGGTGGCCGCGTCCGCGATCGTCGCCACGGCCGGCACGTTGGTCACCGAGCTCTTCGGTCCCGGCATCCGGTTCAGCGGCATGGGGCTGGCCCGCGAGACCGGCAACATGATCGGCGCCGCCGCGGTGCCGCTGCTCGCGGTCCAGCTCGCCTATCTCGACGCCGGGACCTGGCCGATGAGCGTCCTGCTGCTGGCGCTGTCGGCCGTCGGCCTGCTGGGTCTGCTCGCCGTCCGGACACGCGTACGCCGCACCGACGACGTCCCGGAGGCGGCCCGGGTCTGACCGGCGCAGCGACCTCAGGAGTCGCCGAGCGTGAACAGCCTGCGATCGTCCTGGGCGACAACGGTCCCCGCGTGTCCCACGGGATCGACGCCCGGGTCGACCAGTGTGGACAGTGTGGCCCGATCCGACTTCGAGACCCGCACCCCGGTCCGCGCGCCGTCAGGGGACCGGCCGATCACGAAGCCGCGGGCCGGGTTCCCCTCGCGGTCGAACTCGACGGTGTACGTCTCGATCTCCAGAGGACCGACGTAGCCGTCGTCGACCCGGACCGCCGGATGGTCCGACGCGTGCGCCTCCGACCAGCGGAACCCGTCCGGGTCATCGGTGTCCAGCACGACGGCAGCGTGCTTGGTCAGGTACTCGCCGTTGGCGTAGACGAGCCCGCGCCCGCCCGAGGACCGCAGCCGGCGCACGACCGCGACGAGCGCGTGCGCGGAGTAGTTGTTGTGCGCGCCGCCGAACGACGTCAGGCCACCGGTCGCGGAGAGCTCCGTGTCGCGGTCCAGCCCGAGGTGCAACGCGCCGAGCTTCGGGACGATCGGAAAACAGCTGTAGAGGTCGACGACGTCGAGCGCGCCTGCCGTCGAGCCGGACTGGGCCAGCGCGGCATCCAGGCTGCGCCCCAGGCCGGGCGAGCCACCGTAGGTGTCGCGCTCCAGGACGTCCTCGCAGTCCGCGTCCAGCGCGGCCGCGCTCAGGTACACCCACTGCTCGCGCGGAACACCCAACCGGTCGGCCGCGGCGGGGCTGGCCAGGATCACGGCGGCGGCCTGGTCGACGCGGTTGAGCGCGTTCATCCGCAGCGGGTACGGATAGCAGATCATCCGGTTGTCCGGCCCGATGTCCGAGACCTGCTCGGCCGTGACCGGGTCCCGGTTCCATGCGGCCTCGTTGCCGGCGGCCACCTCGCTGAAACCGGCGTACATCGACGCCGACCAGGACTGCGACTCGTCGAACGACTGACCGAGATCGTGGCGGAGCCGGTTCTCCCAGAGGGGGTAGACCCGGATCGGGCCGACCAGCCCGAGGTCCCACATCCGCTCGGTCCCACCGGTCGCGCGGGAGAACGTACCCGCGCCGCCGGGCGACCGGCTCCAGCCCTCGGCGCGGTCGGGCTCCTTCGCCGCGCCGAGCAACTCCAACGAGGACTGGGCCTCGCCACCGCACACCACCGCGAGCTCGGAGTCGCCGGCGGCGATCGCGGCCGCCAGCTCGGTGAGCACCGCGACCGGCTGGTGACCGCCCGCGCCGGACTCGACGGTCCGGGCCCCGGAGGCGCCGATCGCGGACGCCACCGAGCCGGACAGGTCGTCGTAGCTCCAGGAGACGACCTGGACCAGCCCGACGGTGTCCACTCCGGACAGTGCATCGGCGCCGATCCCGGCGTCCTCGGCGGCGCGCCCGACCGCGCTGCGGATCAGTTCCAGGGGCTCCCGTGCCCGGGCCGGGTCCTTCTCGCGGTTGTTGCGCAGCTGGCCGACGCCGACGACGACCACCTGGCCGCCGGAGCGCACGTCCTCGCGGTCCGTCACCGCATCTCCTCACATGTCGAGCACGAGCTTCGGGCAGGCCGCACGGGAGACGCAGACCATCATCGTCTCGTTCGCCTCCTGCTCGGCCGGTGTCAGCAGCGAGTCACGGTGCTCCGCGACGCCCTCGACGATCTCCGTCTCGCACGTTCCGCACGTGCCCTCCTCGCAGGACGACGGCAGGTCCACGCCGGCCTCGCGGGCGACGTCGAGGATCGAGCGGTCCGGCGGCACGGTCACGGTGATCCCGGACTGCACGAACTCCACGTCGAACGAGGACTCGGGATCGGGCAGGTCGAGCGTCTTCGGGGTGAACCGCTCGACGTGCAGCGCACCGTCCGGCCAGGACGCGGCCAGCTCGGTCACGGCGTCGAGCAGGGGCTCCGGACCGCACGCGTAGACGAGCGTGTCCTCGCGCGGCTCGGCGAGGATGGCGGGCAGGTCCAGCAGGCCGTGCGTGTCCTGCGGAGTGAGGGTGACCCGGTCCCCGCCGAGCACCCGGACCTCGTCGCGGAACGCCATCGACGTGACGCTGCGGCCCCCGTAGTGCAACTCCCACCGGGCGCCCGCCCGCTCCGCCCGGCCGATCATCGGAACGATCGGCGTGATGCCGATCCCGCCCGCGACGAACACGTAGCGCGCGGCGGGCTCCAGTGCGAAGTGGTTGCGCGGGCCGCGGGCGAGCACCTCCGTACCGGGGTGCAGCTTGTCGTGCACGAACCGCGACCCGCCCCGGCCGTCGGCCTCGAGCAGCACGCCCACACGCCAGGTCGACGAGTCGTCGGGATCCCCGCACAGCGAGTACTGGCGGACGAGGTCCGGGGTCAGCGCGAGGTCGACGTGCGCCCCGGGTTCCCAGCGCGGCAACGGTGAGCCGTCGGTCGCCTGAAGGTCGAGTACGGTCACGCCGTCCGCGCCGTCGGTACGCCGGGTCACCACGACCGTGACCTCGTGCTCGTCGTGCGTGCTGCGCACCACTCCACCTCCCGCACCCCGGAACCCTCGTTGACCGGCGCCGAGCGACGATCCTAACATCTACACAATCTTTGTAAACATAGCGAGGAGTAAGCATGGCCGATGCCGGTGACCTGCAGGATCGCGTCGCGTTCATCACCGGGGCCGGTCGAGGACAGGGCCGCTCGCACGCGGTCACGCTCGCGCGGGCCGGGGCGACGATCGTGGCGGTCGACGTGTGCGCGCCGATCGACACCGTCCCCTACCCGCTCGCCACCAGGGACGACCTGGCCGAGACGGCCCGCCTGGTCGAGGCCGAGGGCACGCGCTGCCTGACCCGCGTCGCCGACGTCCGGGACCGTCCGGCACTGGCGGGCGTCGTCGACGAGGCACTCGTGGAGTTCGGGCGACTCGACGTCGTCGTCGCCAACGCCGGCGTCGCACAGGGGTTTCCGGAGCAGGAGACGGCGACGATCGACCGGATCTGGGCCGACTACATCGCCATCAACCTCACCGGCGCGTGGAACACCGTCCAGGCGACGCGCGACGCGCTCGTCGACGGCGCCCGCGGCGGCTCGGTGATCATCGTCAGCTCGACGTCGGGCCTGAAGGGCATGTCGAGGGGCGACCCGCGCTCGGACGCCTACACGGCCGCGAAGCACGGGCTGGTCGGCATCATGCGTGCTTACGCCAACGAGCTCGGCCCGTACGGCGTGCGGGTCAACTCCATCCATCCGACCGCCGTTGCCACGCCGATGATCGAGAACCCGGCGATGAAGCGGTGGGTCGAGGTCAACGTCGGGCGCGTGTCGGGCGGCTTCGGCGACGCGATGCACCGCGGGCGGATCACGGTCGAGGAGGTGTCGGACACCGTGCTGTGGCTGGCCTCCGACCGGTCGCGGGCGGTCACCGGCGTCACGGTCCCGGTCGACGCAGGTTTCGCGGTCACCTGACCTCAAGTCAGTAATACTTGTAAAGATTAAAGCTGTGTGCGAGTCTGCATCGGCCGGCCCGAGCGGGCGGCGCCGGAGACGGAGGTGTGCGGGTGGACTTCACCGACTCGGAGCGCAGCGCCACGCTGCGCGAGGAGCTGCGGGCGCTGGTGCGGGAGCACGTGCCGTCGACGTTCCTGGGTGCGTTCACCCGTGACCCCCGGGACCTGGAGCTGTCGCAGGCGTTCTGCCGGGTCCTGGCCGAGAACGGCCGGCTGACCCCGGCCTGGCCGGTCGAGTACGGCGGGTCGGCGTCCACGCCGTGGGAGCAGACCGTGGTCCGCGAGGAGATGTGGGCGCACTTCGAACCCCGTGGCGCGCAGTACATGGGTGTGAACTGGGTCGGCCCGGCGATCATGAGGTTCGGCACGGACCGCCAGAAGGACGAGCACCTGAGCCGTATCGCGGCGGGCACCGTCATCTGGTGCCAGGGCTTCTCCGAGCCGGAGGCCGGATCCGACCTCGCGTCCCTGCGGACCGCCGCGGTACCCGACGGCGACGGCGGCTGGCGGATCGAGGGGCAGAAGGTGTGGACGTCGTACGCGACGATGGCCGACTGGTGCTTCCTGCTCGCCCGCACCGACCGCGACGCGCCGAAGCACAAGGGCATCACCGTGTTCCTCGTGCCGATGGACCGCCCGGGCATCAAGGTGGTGCCGATCGACGCGATGGTCGGGCCGCACCACCTCAACGAGGTGTTCTTCGAGAACGTCCCGGTCACAGCGGACGACGTGCTCGGCGAGGTCGACGCCGGCTGGTCGATCGTGCGCGAGGCGCTGGCGTTCGAGCGCGTGGGCATCGCCCGCTACGCCCGGTGCGACCGCCTGCTCAACGCCGCGCCGGCCACGCTGGGGGAGCGGTGGGGCACCCTGCCCGCCGAGCTGCGCCAACGCTGGGCCTCCGCGTTGATCCACACACGACAGGCACGCCTGCTGGCCTACCGCGTGATCGACAAGGTCGAGACCGGCGAGGTCGACCCGGCCGACACGGCGTCCTACCGGATCGCCGCGACGCAGACCGACCAGGAGGTCGCCGAGGTCCTGATGGACATCATCGAGGAGAAGGCGGTCGGCGCGTCCGGACCGGAGGAGCTGTTCGTGCGCGCGGTCGACGACCACTGGCGCTACGCCCAGGCGGCCACCGTCGCCTCCGGCAGCATCGAGGTGCAGAGGATGCTGCTCTCCCGTGCCCTGCTGAAGCCGAGGACCCTCTGATGCACACGCAGCTCAGCGACGACGCACGCGAGATGGAGCGGGTCGTCGACACCGCGCTCCGGCGGGCGGGCGGGGTCGACCTCGCTCGCGCCGCGGAGGCCACGACGGCCGTCCCGGCCGAGGTGACCGGCGCGCTCGACCAGATGGGGCTGTGGGACCTGCGCCCTCGGGAGTCCGTCGACGACGGCGAGGCGGCGGCCGCGGCCTGCCGTGCCGCCGGTCGCGTCGCGCTCCCCTACCCGGTGGCCGAACGCCTGGCCGCCGACCCGGACGCCGGTGTCGACGCCATTGCGGTGGGCTCCGGGCCCGCCACCCGGGTCAACCTCGCCGCGCTGACGCCCGAGCTGCGGTGGGCCGTGTCCGACGGCGCCGGATGGCGCCGTCCCGTCCTGTCGGCCGGTCGGCCGCTGGGCACCAAGCTGGGCCCGCTGGTCAGCGACGTCGAGCTCGGCACCGGGGAGGCCGACGACTCGACCCAGCTCGCGCTCGTGCTCCCGTGCTGGACGCTGCTGGGCATGCTGGAGACCGCGCTCGCGGCGACCCGGCAGCACATGCTCGACCGGCACCAGTTCGACCAGCCGATCGCGTCGTTCCAGGCGCTGCAGTTCCGGTTCGCCGACACCACGACCGCGTTCCAGGCGTTCGAGGAGCTGACCCGGTACACGTTGTGGGCGGTGTTGACCGGGCAGCCCGGCTCCGCCGTCGACGCGCTCGCGTGCCGGGTGTCGGCGCTGGAGACCGCGGAGGCGGTGTTCCGCACGGCTCACCAGATGCACGGTGCCATGGGCTTCTGCGACGAGGTGGACCTGAGCTGGCTGTCCCGGTTCAGCCAGCCGCTGCGCCGCCTGCCGTGGGGCCTGTCCCGGACCAGGGAGCGCCTGCTGGACACGATGGCCGACGTGCCGTTCACCGGCCTGTACGGCGACGGGCTGGTCGGGTCCGCGTCCCGCACGCTGGTCTGACCACCACATCCGTCCACATGGGAGCGCGTCACCCGTGAACCTGACCCTGCTGCTCGACATGGCCGCCGACACCGCGGGCGACCGGGTCGCCGTCGGACCGGCCGACACGGGCGCGACCTACGCCGACGTCCGCGACGCCGCCGCCGGAGTCGCCGGCGCGCTCACCCGCCGCGGAGCGCAGCGGCTCGTACTGGCCTCGCAGAACACCGACGCCATCCCCGGCCTGCTGTTCGGCGCGGCCCTGGCGGGCGTCCCGTTCACCTCGGTCAACTACCGGCTGGCCGACGACCGGCTCGTCCAGGCGATGGAGCGCTGCAGCCCCGCCGTCGTCGTCGCCGACGAGCGCACGGCCCCGCGGATCGACGGCGTGGCGGGTCTCGAGCTGCGCACGGCAACCGAGCTCGCCGCGGAGCCACCGGCGGGGGGCGCTCCGGCCGACGACGCCGACGCGGTGGCCGTCTCGCTGTTCACCAGCGGCACCAGCGGCGCGCCGAAGTCGGTCGTGCTACGCCACCGCAACCTGACCTCCTACATCCTGTCGACCACCGAGTTCCTCGACGCGGGTGAGGACGAGGCCGCCCTGGTCAGCGTCCCGCCGTACCACATCGCGGGCATCGCCTCGGTGCTGTCCAACGTGTACTCGGGCCGCCGGCTCGTCTACCTGCCGCAGTTCGACCCGCACCGGTGGGTCGAGCTCGCGCGCACCGAGGCCGTCACCCACGCCATGATCGTGCCGACCATGCTCGGCCGGATCCTGGACGTGCTGGAGGAGACCGGCACGCCCCTGCCCGCGCTGCGCCACCTGTCCTACGGCGGCGGGCGGATGCCGCTGCCGGTCGTGCGCCGGGCACTGACGCTGCTGCCGGACGTCGGGTTCGTCAACGCGTACGGTCTGACCGAGACCAGCTCCACGATCGCGCTGCTCGGGCCGGACGACCACCGCGACGCGTTCGTCAGCGACGATCCCGCTGTCGCCGCGCGGCTCGGATCGGTCGGCCGCGCCGTGCCGGGCGTCGAGCTCGAGATCCACGGCACGGACGGCCGCCCGGTCGAGTGCGGGCGGATCGGCGAGATCGTGGTGCGCGGGGACCAGATCGCCGGTGAGTACCAGGGTTCGGACGCGAAGGACGCCGACGGCTGGTTCCGCACCAACGACCGCGGATGGCTCGACGACGCCGGCTACCTGTTCGTCGACGGCCGCGCCGACGACGTGATCGTGCGCGGCGGCGAGAACCTCTCCCCTGGCGAGATCGAGGACGTGCTGGTGCAGCATCCCGACGTCGCCGAGGCCGCCGTCGTCGGCGTCCCCGACGAGGAATGGGGCGAGACCGTCGCCGCCGTCGTGGTCGCCCGGGACGGCCGCGCGGTCGACGCCGACGCCCTGCGGGCGTTCGTGAGCCGCAGCCTGCGCTCCTCGCGCGCACCGACCGTCGTCGCCGTGCGGGACGCGTTGCCCTACAACGACACCGGCAAGCTGCTGCGCCGCGAGCTGCGCGACGCGTTCGCCGTGGACGACCCGAGGACGGTGACCCGATGAGTGCGGCGACCCTGCTGCCGACGACCGCACCCGAGTCCGACGAGGAGGCGGCGGTCCGGGAGACCGTGCGCGACATCGCCGTCCGGTGCCGGGACACCCGGTCCGGGGCGGCCGACGACCACCTCGCCTGCTGGCAGGCCCTGTTCGACTCCGGCTTCACCGCGCTGCGCGACCCCGAGGACGACGGGTCGCCCGCCGCGAGCACGACGCTCACCGCCGTCGTCGTGGAGGAGCTGGCCGGCGCTGTCTGCGGCGCGCCGCTGGTCGGTGCGTTGCTCGCCGCCGAGCTGCGGCGCCTGTCCGGTGGCACCGCGCCGGACGGCCCCGCCACCGTGCTGCTGTCCCCGGACCTGTCCGGCCTCGCGGGCGGCACGGACGGCGTGGCCTGGGACGCGGCGGCACCGGTCCGGCACGCACTGGGCGTCGACGACGGCCGAGTCGTCGCGGCCGGTCTCGGACCGGTGGCCGGCACCCAGGATCTGTCCCGCCCGATCGCGCACCCGGACGGCGCCCCGCGACCGACCGGCGCCGTCCTCGACGACGACGCGCGCGGGCGGTTCGAGGATTTCGCCCGCCTGATGGTGGCGGCCGATCTGCTCGGCGCCGCGGGCTCCGTGCTCGCCGGCGCGGTCGACTACGCCGGGCAGCGCGTCCAGTTCGGCGTGCCGATCGGGTCCTTCCAGGCCGTCCAGCATCTGTGTGCGGGTGCGTACGCCCAGGTGGAGGCGCTGCGCAGTGCGGTGCTGTACGGGGCGTGGGCACTCGACACCGCCGACCAGGAGGCCACGGCCGCGGCGCTGGTGGCCAAGGCCTACGCGGCGCGTGCCGGCGTCGCCGTCGCCGAGACCGCCGTCCAGGTGTACGGCGGCGTGGCCGTGACCTGGGAGTTCACCGCGCACCGGCACCTGCGCCGGACGCTGCTCGACGCGGCCGTGTTCGGCGGTGCGGACCTGTCCGGTGAGGAGCTGCTGTCCCTCGTCGAGCGCAGCGCACAGGAGGAGCACCGTGGACTTCAGTGACAGCGACGAGCTCGCACAGTTCCGGTCGGGTCTGCGCAAGTGGCTGCGCGACAACGTCATCACCCCCGAGCCCGACGAACCGCACGCACAGTTCCTGCAGCGCTGGCACCGGGTCCTCTATGCGGGCGGCTGGGTCGGGCTGTCCTGGCCCGCCGAGTACGGCGGCCGGGGACTGAGCAACACCTACGACGTCGTCCTGAACGAGGAGATCGGCGCGCTGGGCGCCCCCGACGCGCCCCGCATCGGGTACATGGGCCGCGCGTTCCTGCAGTGGGGCACCGAGGAGCAGCGCCGCCGGTACCTCCCCGGACTGCTCAGCGGCGACGACTTCTGGTGCCAGGGCTTCAGCGAGCCCGACGCCGGGTCGGATCTGGCCAACCTGTCCACCCGGGCCGAACCGACCGGGTCCGGATACCGGATCAGCGGCCAGAAGGTCTGGACGAGCTACGCCGAGTACGCGGATCTCGCCATCCTGCTCGCCCGCACCGGGGAACCGGGCGGTCGGCACAAGGGCGTCTCCGCGTTCGTCGTGCCGATGTCCGCCGACGGGGTGTCGGTGCGGCCGATCATGGCCGCCACCGGCGAGTCCGAGTTCTGCGAGATGTTCTTCGACGACGTCGAGGTGCCGGAGGAGAACCGGATCGGCGCCGAGGGCGACGGCTGGCCGATCGCCATGATGACCGTCGCCTACGAACGCGGGGCCGCCGACGTCGGCTACCTGTCCAAGTTCGGCGCCGCGCTCGGTGAGCTCCGGACCCTGCTCGGCGACCGCCTGCACAGCGACGCGGCCGTCCGCCGCACGGTCGCCGACCTCGAGGTCCGCTACCGGGTCCTGTCCCAGCACGTCCGGCGCAGGCTGACCGAACGCGACCTCGCAGACACCGTGCCGGGGCCGGAGATGTCGGTGGACAAGCTGCTCATGACCGATGTGGACCAGGCGCTGCATCGGGCGGCCGTCGACCTCCTCGGCGCTGACGTCCTGCTGACGCCGGCCCGACCCGGCGAGGAGCCGGACGACCGCTCGGCCTGGCTGCGGCGTTACGTCTACGCGCGGGCAGCGTCGATCTACGGCGGTTCCGAGCAGATCCAGCTGGGCATCATCGCCCAGCGGGTGCTGGGTCTGCCCCGCTGACGCGGCGCGCGGCCGGGTCCCGCAGGCCGCGCACCGCCCGCTCCGAGGAGGCGTCGACGATGCGGTCGCCGAACTGCGCCAGCACGGCCCGCTGGGTCGCGCCCAGGTGCTCGCGCGCGATCCGTTCGGCGGCGCCCGCGTCACCGTCGAGGATCCCGTCCGCGATCCGCCGGTGCGCGCCGAGCGCCTTGCGCTGCAACGCCGTCGTCGGATACCGGCCCCGATCCGACGCCTCGTGGGCCCAGATCTCCTCCTGCGCGGACCAGATCGTGACCATGCTGCGCACCATGATCCGTGTCGACGCGACCGGAGTGTGCGCGACGACCAGGTCGTGGAACCGGCGGGCCCTGCGGGTGAACGCCGGGCCGTCGCCGACGGCCTCCGCCGTGCGCTCCAGGTTCGACTCGATCAGCGGTCGCAGCGCGGACCGCACCGCCTCGTCGGAGGCGCACAGCGACGAGCAGAGCGGCTCGACGAGCACGACGGACGCGGCGAGATCCGCCAGGCGGACCTGCCCGCCCTGCAACGCCATCCCCATCGCGTGCGCGATCGACCCGCCGTCGGGCATGTGGACCGCGGCGCCGCCGGCCTTGCCGCGGCGCACCGTGATCAGGCCCTCGCCCTCCAGGATGCGCAGGGCCTCGCGCAGCGGCGGGGCGCTCACCCCGAAGCGGGCGACCAGGTCCTCCTGCTTGGGCAGCTCGCCGCCGTCATGCACACCGTTCAGGATCTGCTCGCGCAGCTCGGCGGCGATCAGCTCGGCCAGGCGCGGCTGGACACGCCTCCGCCGGGGGAACACGGGTTCTGCCGCCATGACCGTAGATTCTATCGCAATCCTTGATAATTTATAGCGTTTCCGACAGTCAGCCACGGAGGCACCATGAGCGTCGTCCGCTACGAGCCCGACCCCGACCGGCACATCGCCGTCGTCACGATCGACCGCCCGGAGGCCCGCAACGCCGTGAACCAGGAGGTGGCCGAGCAGATCGAGGCCGCGCTCGACGACGTCGAGGCCCGCGACGACCTGTGGGTCACGATCCTGACCGGCACCCCGCCGGTGTTCTGCTCCGGCGCCGACCTCAAGGTGGTCGCCGCCGGCGGGGTGAAGACACTGTGGACGAAGAAGGGCGGCTTCGCCGGGCTGATCCGCCGCGAGCGCACCAAACCGCTGATCGCCGCCGTCGACGGGCCTGCGCTGGCGGGCGGGACGGAGATCACGCTGGTGTGCGACCTCGTCGTCGCTTCGCGGACCGCGACGTTCGGCATCCCGGAGGTGCAGCGCTCCCTCGTGGCCGCGGGCGGCGGTCTGTTCCGGCTCGGCCGCCGGATCCCGTACGTGGTCGCGATGGAGTGGGCGCTGACCGGGGACGCCTACCCCGCCGCGCGGGCCGCCGAGCTGGGCCTGGTGAACGAGGTGACGGCGGAAGGCAAGGCGCTCGACGGCGCGATCGCGCTCGCCGAGCGGATCACGAAGAACGCCCCGCGCGCGGTCCAGCTGTCCCGCTGGGTGATGCACGAGGGTACGACGGCCGACGACGCGCGCGGCTGGGAGCTGTCGCGCGAGGCAGGGAAGATCGTGTCCGGCACCGAGGACTTCCGCGAGGGGCTCACCGCGTTCGCCGAGAAGCGGCCTCCGAGGTGGACCGGGCGCTGACCCGCTAGTGGGCGGTCCACCCGCCGTCGACGACGAGCGTCTGCCCGGTCACGTACGTGCTGGCGTCGCTCGCGAGGTAGAGCAGCGCGCCGTCGAAGTCGCCGACCTGGCCGTGGCGCTGGATCAGCGTGTTGTTCAGGATCCAGGACTGCACCTTCTCGTGGTGGATGACCTCGCTGGTCATCTCGCTCTCGAAGAAGCCGGGGACGAGGCAGTTGATCCGGATGCCGTGCCGCGACCACTGGGCGGCCCACTCCCGACTGATCGACTCCAGCCCGCCCTTCGACGCGGCGTAGGTGGCCTGCGGGAACCGGGCGATCCCCGCCCTGGCGACGATCGAGGTCACGTTGACCACCACACCCGACCCCCGCTCCCGCCACGCGCCGAACAGCTCCTGGGTGAGCCGGATCGGCGAGACCAGGTTGACGTTGAGCGTGGTCGAGATCTGTTCCGGCGTCTCGTCCTCGGCCCGGACCCCGCCCGCGATGTAGGCCGCGTTGTTGACCAGCACGTCGATCCCGCCGAGCTCGGCCGTCGCCCGGGCCACGACGTCCGCGGTCACGGCGGGGTCGGCCAGGTCGGCCGGGACCGGCACGCAGCCGGGAACATCGACGCAGAGCTCGTCGAGCATCTCCTTGCGCCTGCCGACGACCGCGACGCGCGCCCCGGCACCGGCGAGCACCTCGGCGAACCGGCGGCCGAGACCCGCCGTCGCACCGGTCAGCAGGACCCTGCGGCCGTCGAGGGAGAACAGGTCGGTCGGGCTGGGCATCGGCGCCACCTCTCGATCGGGAGCTCTTATGCTAGTAAAGATAATTAGCCTAAGATAGTGTCTCCGCGGTGAGCACCGATGCCGCCTCCCCGTCGTACGACACGATCCTCGTCGAGCACACCGGTGACGGCGTCCTGACCGTCACCCTGAACCGCCCGGACGTGCTCAACGCGTTCAACGAGGCCATGCGCGCCGACTTCGGCCGGCTCTGGGCCACGGTGCGCGACGACGCGTCGGTCCGTTCCGTAGTCCTGCAGGCGGCCGGTGACCGCGCGTTCTCCACGGGTCTCGACGTCACCGAGCGGATGGCCGACGCGGACAGCCCCTGGCTGGACCGGGCCGCGCCGTTCGCCGAGCACGAGGACCCCGGCCACCAGCTGAGCCCGAAGCGCAACGCCGTGTGGAAGCCCGTCGTGGCCGCCGTGCACGGAATGTGCGCCGGTGGCGCGTTCTACTGGGTCGCCGACTGCGACATCGTGATCTGTGAGCCCGGGGCCACGTTCTTCGACCCGCACGTGTCGTACGGGATGGTCGCCGCGCTGGAGCCGATCGCGCTGTCCTACCGGATGACCTTCTCCGACGTCGCGCGGATGGCACTGCTGGGGCTCTCCGAGCGGATGTCGGCCGACCGCGCACTGGCCTGCGGGCTGGTCACCGAGGTCGTGCCGGCCGACGACCTGCGCGCACGGGCCGCCCAGCTCGCGGCCGCGATGGCGCGCTCCCCCGCCGCGGCGATCGAGGGCACCGTCAAGGCGTTGTGGCAGTCCCGCGACAGCGGCCGCTCCCAGGCCATCGCGACGGCGCTGATGTACACCCAGGTCGGCAACCCGGTCGGCGCCGACGGGCTCGACCGGGCGTCGGCCCGGCCGCCGGAGTGGTGGGTCCGGTAACGGGTCAGACCGCCCGGTCGCGGCGGTCCCGGAACGCCGCGAGATCGGCGATCAGGTCGTTGCCGTCGGACCGCCGCGCGATGTCGTCGCGCAGACCGCGCACCGCTCGGGCCGACGACGCGTCGACGGACCGGTCGCCGAACGCTCCGAGGATGAGCTCCTGGGACGCGACCAGGTGGGACCGCGCTCCGCGCTCGGCGGCGGCGACGTCGCCCGCGATGATCCGCTCCCCGATCCGGCGGTGGGCGTCGAGCACCGTGCGCTGCTCGGCGGCCGTCGGGTAGTGGCCGGACTCGCTCGCCTCACGGGCCCATGTCTGCTCCTGGGCCGACCACAGCGCGACCATGCTGCGCACGATCAGGCGGGTCGTGCTGTTCGGCGTGCGCGCCACGATCAGGTCGTGGAACTGACGGGAGCGGTAGGTGAACATCGGGCCGTCGCCGATGGCCGCCTCGGTCAACTCCAGGTTCGCTTCGACGAACGGGGCGAGCTCGTCGAGGTGGTCGGTGTCGCCCGCGCAGGCCGCGGCGCAGGCCGGTTCCCATTCGCGCAGCGACTCGGCGAGGTCGCGCAGCGCGACCTGCTCGGCCTGCAGCGCCATGCCGATGGCCTGCGAGACCATCGCCCCGTCCGGCTTGTGGACCACGGCACCGCCGACCTTGCCCCGGCGCACCGTGATCAGGCCCTCGACCTCCAGGATGCGCAGCGCCTCGCGCAGCGGCGGGGCGCTGACCCCGAACCGGGAGATCAGGTCCTCCTGCCGCGGCAACATGCCGGACCTGGTGTGGACGCCGTTGAGGATCTCCTCGCGCAGCTCGGCGGCGATCATCTCGGCGAGCCGCGGCTGCATGCGGGCAGCCGGTCGCTGGTCTCTGTCCGACACGGACGTGCTCCCCCTGGTAGCCGGGTGCGGTCGTCCCAGGATGGCGGGTAGCCGGACGACGACGGAACGTTGGTGCGTCAACGTTACATAACTTTGCGTCGATTCGGTTCGACCCTCACCGGCCGGTCCACCGCGGATCCGGCTTCTCGGCGAACGCGGTCGCCCCCTCGCGGGCGTCCTGCGAGTCGAAGACCGGGTCGATGATCTCGCGCTGGGCCCGCCAGCCCTCCTCCAGGGACCAGTCCGTGCTCGCGCGAGCGACCCGCTTGCTCGCCGCGACGGCCAGCGGCCCGTTGGCCGCGACGCCGCCGGCGAGCACCAGGGCCTCCTCGAGAGCAGCGCCGTCATCGGTCAGCCGGTTCACCAGACCGACGGCGTGGGCACGAGCCGCGTCGATCGGGTCGCCGGTCAGGAGCATCTCGAGCGCGATGGCCTGCGGCACCCGTCGCGGCAGGAGGAACGCGCCACCGCCTCCCGCCACCAGTGCACGCTTGACCTCCGGAACGCCGAACCGGGCCGACCGGGACGCCACGACGAGGTCGCAGGCCAGCATCAGCTCGAAGCCACCGGCGAGCGCCCAGCCCTCCACGGCGGCCACGAGCGGCTTGCGCGGCGGGGTCTCGGTGATGCCGCACAGGCCCCGGCCCTCGATCTCCGGGGTCTCCCCGCGCAGGTAGGCCTTCAGGTCCATCCCGGACGAGAACGTCCCGCCGGCACCGGTGAGCACACCGGCGCGAAGCTCGTCGGACTCGTCGAGCTCGTCGACGGCCGCCGCGACCGCGTGGGCGACCGACGCGTCGAGCGCGTTGCGGGCGTGCGGCCTGTTGATGACGATCACCTGGACCGCATCGCGTCGCTCGACAAGCACATCGTCGGACACGGGCTCCTCCTTCTCCTCGTGCGAGCGGGGCGGCCCCGGGTCCGAACCCGGAGCCGCCCCGCGGTCCTGCCGTGGCCCGGCTCAGCCGTGCAGCGGGTAGGTGTTGCCGACGTCGGTGGTGTTCGGGATGTCGAAGTACGCGATCCGGTTGCTCCGGAAGCTTGCGAAGATCATCTTTCCGGGGACCGTGTTGTTCAGGTCGCACGGCATGGACACCGGGCTCGGCGTCTCCAGCTCGTGGTACTCGCTCGTGTCGACGTCGAGCTGGCCGATCCGACTGCCACCGGTGAACGTGCCCTGGACGATGTAGAGCTTCCCGTCGCTGCCGAAGCGCATCTGGCCCGGGTTGGGCAGCGGGTTGCCGCCGGGCAACGCCCCGCCGAGCAGGTCCTTGCGCAGCGCGACCAGGTCGTACTCCTTGATCTCGCCGGTCGCCGGGTCGAGCCGGCCGACCTTGTTGGCCAGCGTCTCACCGAAGTACAGGTACTTGTCGTCCGGCGACACGGTCAGCCCGGCCGGGAAGGTGACACCGGGCGTCGGGATCGGGAACTCCTGCCACCGGTGCGACTCCGGGTCGAACAGGGCGACCTTGTTCGACAGCCCCTCCGTGATGGCGACGGTCCCTCCGGGACCCTCCTCCATCGCGACCGGTCCGGCCACGGGCGTGGGGATCGGGAACAGCTCCCACTTCTCCGTCGCCGGGTCGAAGCTACCGATCGAGTTCAGGCCGATCGCGGTGACGTAGAGCTTCCCGTCCTTCGCCCACGTGTTGTCGAACGGGATGCCGGGGCCGTTGTTGATCTCGGCCGGCAGGGGGAGGCCGGTCGTGACGTTGACGTTGGCCCACGGGAACGGGTGAGTGGTGATCGTGTCGGTCTCCGGGTCGAGCTCACCGACCGCGTTGCCGCCGACCTCCATGAACCAGATGTGGCCATCCGGACCACGGTTCTGTCCGCCGGGCAGACCGCCGGGGTTCGGGAGCGGGATCTCGTCGACCTCTCCGGTGTGTGGATCGACGCGCCCCATGGTGTTGCCCAGGAACTCGTCGGAGATCAGGTCCCCGTTGTTCGCGATCGCGACCTCGCAGGAGAACCCGCCCGGCGTCGGGAACGCGGGGAACTCCTTGATCGGGCCGGCGCCGTTCGGGAACGACGTCGTTCCGATGTTCATGCCTGGCACGTCGGTGGCGAACGGCTCCGCGGCCGCCGCGGCGGCGCCCTCGGATCCCGGCTGCGATCCGTTGCCGCCGGGATCGGCGACGGCCGGCCCTGCGGCGGCGAGCACCACGCCGACGACCAGGGCGGTGCCCGCTGCCGTCGCGACGCCCAGCCTGCGCCTCGTCCTCGAAGCTCCCATCAGCTCTTCCCTCTACTCGGTCGGCGTTGACGACCGGCCCGACCCCGACCCACGTCCCGGGTCGATCTCAAGCCAGCAAACATTGCAACGATTAAGCGTGATCGTGGTTACGCAGACCGCCGAAATCCGACACCGCGCGTCGCCGCCGGGCCGGGCGGCGAGGTGAAGATCAGCCGAGCTCGTCGACCAGTCCGCAGCCGAGCGCGGGCCGGGCGTCGACCGCGAAGACCGAGGGCTGTGTTCCCCAACACCGTTGGCAAGCCGCTGCGACGCACGCTGTTCCGGTCCCGGATCCGGCGGCCGTCCCTCGTGCGGGCCGGCCTCCTCGGCTCGGCCCCAAGACCGGACAGCGGTACAGATCGATGATCACTTCGGCCGCGACGCGCGTGGGTCCCGACGAACGCCGCAAGAGGGCATACCGTTTCTTCCCCCTCGGCTCTGCGTTATCCCCTCGCAGCGGAACGCTTCACCATACTGGGAGTAATATCGAACTGTTGCCGGAACGCCTTTGTGAACGCCGACTGGTCGACGAATCCCCATCGTCTTGCGATCGTCGCGACTGAGTCGTCACGACGGCTGTCGAGTAGCTCCTCACGGGCGCGGGCGAGACGCCGACGCTTTATATAAGCGCGTACCGTAGTCCCGTTGTCGGCGAACACCTGGTAGACGGTCCGCACCGAAACCGATAGTTCGACAGCGAGCTCTTCCGCCGTCGGGGCAAGGGGGAGCCGTGTCTCGATGGTACGGGTCAGCGCGTTCCAGAATCGGCCACCACGATTAGCGGCAACTGGTTCGAGCCCGCTCAAGGCGAGGAAGGCGGTCTCCCTCAATGCTGAGGCCAGGATTTCGGCGTTCTGGCGCTCCAACTCGGCGCTCGGAGTCTCGGCTACACCCCGCAGGAGCCCACGGAGAGCCGTGGTGCAGGCCGCTGGTACCGGCCCTCGGACCATGAGCCGATCCAAGCTCGGTACCCAGGACTCGACCACCGCCCGAGGCAGAAATATCGTGCTCTTGTCGACACTGTCGTCGACGGCGAATCGGCCGCTCATCCGAGTGTCCCAGATGATGGCGTCGCCTGCGGAGAGCAGCACCTGGCGGCTGCCTTCCTCGACGATTTCGCGCCCGGAGTGCAACACGAGCACCGCTACATCCGCCCGGCCTTTGTCGGTCCCGTCGCGATCGGCGACCCGGCTTCCGGCGCAGGCCCCGGTACGGCAGCCGACGACAGTGACCTCGCCGAGGCAGTAGGAAGCGACGTGGGGCGAGTTCCACGATCCGCCCGGCTGGACTCGCCACCCGTCGTGCCATCGACTGACGATGTCGGCCCACTCCTCGGATGACGACATACCGGTCGTCGGAACCTCTTCGATCCTCCGTGTCATCACACGCCTCCTGTGGCGTCCGAGCCAGGGGCCGCCGCCGTCTCGTAGTTCCGCAAAGTACGTCGCCCGCCGCCCCGGAGGAAGCAGGACTCTCGGTGCCGTGCCGTGCCGTGCCGTGCCGTGCCCGGCCACGGGCACGGCCCGCCCGCTTCGTGCCGGCGAGAGCTGTCGCCCACATAGCGACGAACGTGCGGCTGGCCTGCTCGACGATCTCGGCGTGAACCGACACCCAACTCTGGGTCAGTCGACGTCATCGGGCCTGTACCGGTTGCTGGACTCTGCACTCACGGACCAAAGCTGTGCAGTCGACGACCTATCTCGGCAACCCACTCGTCGACACGATGGCGTCTGTCGCCTGGCGGCACGAAGCCCGGCTACCCGCTCAACGACGAACAGGGAGCAAGCGTGCGTAAGGACATCGAGTTCCGTACCGAGGACGGAATCGTTCTGCGGGGATGGTGGTACGAGGGGAACGGTCCCGGTCCTCGTCCCGGAATCGTCATGGCCCACGGCTTCTCAGCCACCAAGGAGATGTACCTCGACGACTTCGCCGGCCTGTTTCACAGCCGCGGGTTCGACGTCCTGGTCTACGACAACCGGAACCTGGGCGAGTCCGATGCCCCCGTGCCCGGAGAGATCGACCCGTGGCAGCAGGTCCGCGACTACCGCGATGCGATCACCTGGTTCTCCCAGCAGGACGATATCGACGCCGATCGCATCGGAGTCTGGGGATCCAGCTATTCCGGTGCGCACGTCCTCGTCGTCGCCGCGCTCGACCGCCGAGTGCGCTGCGTCGTGTCTCAGGTTCCGCTGGTCACCGGTCTTGAGAACGGCCGTCGACTCGTCCGCTCCGACTACTGGGACGGGCTCCGGGCCAGCTTCGACGCCGACCGTCAGGCCCGCCTGGCGGGTGAGGCGCCGGCGATGATCCCCGTAGCATTCGACAAGGCGTCCGACGAGCCGTGCGCGCTGCCGACGCAGGACACCCATGACTTCTTCTTCGGGCCCATTCAGGAGCGCGCCACCACGTGGCGCAACGAGGTGACGCTTCGTTCGGTGGAGCTGTTCACCGAGTACGAGCCCCATGTCTACATCCCTCGCATCAGCCCCACACCGCTGCTGATGGTCGTCGCCACCGAGGACGTGCTGACGCCCTGTGACCTCGCTATCGCCAGCTACGAGAACGCTCTGGAGCCCAAGCGGCTCCTGCTGCTCCGCGGCGGCCACTTCGACGCCTACGTGGACGAGGCGTTCCAGATCAGTGGCCCCGCCCAGACCCAGTGGTTCACCGACCACCTGATGAAGTAGAGGACGAACTGGTGATCGACATGAAGGACAAGGTCAGCATCGTCACCGGCGCCTCGGGGGGCATCGGATCCGCGACGGCCAACGCTCTGGCCGAAGCCGGCGGCGCGGTGCTGATGGTCGACCTCGACCGCGACGCGCTCGATGTGGCCCGCTCGAAGATCCCACACGCTCGCGTGGAGACCTTCGCCGCTGACGTCACGGACAAGGACCAGGTCGAGGCGTACACGACGAAGGCTGTGGAACTGTTCGGGGGCCTGGACGCGGTCATCCTGAACGCCGGTCTGTTCGGTTCGGGTTACTCGGTGGGCGACTACCCCGAAGAGCTCTTCGACAAGGTCCTCGCCGTAAATCTGAAAGGGCCGTGGTACGGACTGCGCGCGGCTCTGCCGCACCTTCGTCGTCGTGGCCGCGGCAGCATCGTCATCACGTCGTCGACGCAGGGCCTGAGTGGTTACTACGGTTCCAGCCCGTACACGACGTCGAAGCATGGCGTGGTCGGCATGGCCCGTAACGCCGCCGTCGAGCTGGCGACGGAGGCGATCCGGGTCAACACGGTTCACCCAGGCATGACCGACACGTCGATGATGGGCGGCCTGCACCAGGAGGCCAACCCGGACGACCCGCAGTCGGTCATGGACGCCTTCGCCGCGGCGCCGCCAATCAAGCGCTACGCCCAGCCGGACGAGATCGCCCAGGTCATGCTGTTCCTGGCCAGCGACGCCTCCAGCTACTGCACCGGCTCCACATTCGTCGTGGACGGTGGGCTGCTGGCCTACCACGGTGGTCCCTCGCCCGAGTGAGTCGGTGAGCAGGGACGACTCGAGCCGTCAGACGCGGATCGGAGAACGCTGACATACGGCACCGCCTTCAGCCGGGCACGCACGTCAACCGGTTCCCGACGGTTGCGGGAGAGCTGTCGGGCGCAGCCCTCGCAGTGCCCTGTCTCCGTCGCGCGCGTTCCTGATCGACCACGCGCGGGCCCACCTCGCTAGTCCTGCCGAACCGTCCGGTCGGAGGCGGGCGGCAGTCCGAGTTCGGTGAAGCCGTCGGGTGTGAGGTGCGGGCCCCAGAGGCTGACCCATTTGTGCCCCTCCGGGCTCCACACGCCGGGCACGTGCAGGGCGTCGTCGTAGATCTGCTGCATGTCGCAGTAGAACTCCTGCACGAACCCGCTGGGCTCGAGCACGTAGGTGGCGATGTTGCGGCCCATCCCGTGGCGCAGCGGGCCCCAGAGAACCGAGCCGCCGCGGGCGTCGACCAGGTCGGCGATCGCGGCGATCTCGATCATCGACGGGTACTCCCACGCGGCGTGGTGGATGCGTCCCGGGCCGGGGAAGACGCCGATCCCGTGGTGGTCGACGTTGCAGCGCAGGAACACCCCGTCGGCCATGCGGTCGGACACCCGGAAGTCGAGCACCTCGGTCAGCATCCGCTCGGTCCGACGCGGGTCGGCGACGAAGAAGTTGACGTGACCCAGCCTGCGCGGTCGCAGCACCGCCGAGGTCGGCGCGGACAGCCCCGACGGTCGCATCCGGGTGTAGATCGCGAAGACGAACCCGTCGGGGTCGGAGAAGGTGAACCCGTCGTCGACACCACGCCCGACCGGCTCGTCGGAGACGATCCGCAGGCCCGCGCTCTCGACGCGCTTGCGGACCTCCTCGAGCGACTCGGTGTCGGCGGCGACGAGCCCGACATGGTCGAGCGCGTCCTCGCCGCCTGCGACGTAGCGCAGGCTGTGGTGCGGGTCGCCGTGGCTGAGCCACAGCGTGTCGTCGGTGCGCTCGGTGACCTGCAGGCCGAGCACGTTCGTCGCGAACTCCTCGGCCGCGGGGAGGTCGCGGACCCGCAGGGCGACGTGCCCGACGTCGGCGATGACGGGGGCCCTCATCGGACGGCCTCGAGCGCGGGCGCGGTGCAGCGGGTGGTCTGGCTGCCGAGGCCCTCGATCGTGCAGGTCATGACGTTGCCCTCTCCGAGATAGGTCGGCGGCTCCGCGAGGTGCCCGACACCGCTGGAGGTGCCGGTGGCGATCAGGTCACCGGGCATCAGCGTGATGACCGTGCTGATGTAGGACACGACCTCGGCGACCGAGAAGATCATCTGGTTGGTGGAGGTCCGCTGCTTGATCTCGCCGTCGACGGACAGCTCCATCGACAGCGACCGCGCGTGGTCGATCTCGTCGGGTGTGACGAGATACGGGCCGACCGGTGTGGACGCCTCGAACGTCTTGCCGGCCAGGAACTGCGACGTGCGCAGCTGCCAGTCGCGCATCGACACGTCGTTGACGATCGTGTAGCCGGCGACGTGGTCGAGGGCGTCCTGTTCGGACACGTGGCGGGCGGGTCGTCCGATCACGACGCCCAGTTCGACCTCCCAGTCGACCTTGTCGGACGCGGTCGGGATGGCGAGGTCGTCGTTCGCGCCGATCAGGCTGCGTCCGTACTTGGCGAACAGCGTCGGATACTCCGGGACGGCGAGGCTCGCCTCGTCGGCGTGGTCGCGGTAGTTCAGCCCGACGCAGAACACCTTCTCCGGCGCGGGCGTGAGGGGTGCGAAGTCGGCCGCCGACACCGCGATCCGGGTGCCGTCGGCGGCCGCCGCCCGCTGCGCCCAGTCGTCTCCGGACGCGAGCAGCCGCCCGACGTCGCCGAACGGCAGGACGACGAGCTCGTCGTCGTCCAGGCGGGCCGCGCGCGTCCCCTCGTCGGTCCTGATGGTCGCCAGCCGCATCGTTGTCTCCACTCTCGTTCGGCTCACCAGCGCGTCCACGCCGCGCGGAGAGCCTTCTTGTCGATCTTGCCGAAGGGTGTGGTCGGGAGGGTCTCGACGAGCTCGTAGGCCTTCGGTCGCTTGTAGGCCGCGAGCTCGGCTCGGCAGCGTCCGTCGGTGGCGGCGGCGTCGAACGTGTCGCCCGCGACGACGAACGCGACGACGGCCTCGCCCCAGTCCGGGTGCGGCACACCGACGACCGCGACCCGGTCCACGCCGGCGCAGGTGCTCAGCACGTTCTCGACCTCGCCGGTGTAGACGTTCATGCCGCCGCTGATGACCATGTCGTGGCGACGGTCGAGCAGGCGCAGGTAGCCGTCGTCGTCGAGGACGCCGATGTCGCCCGTGTGCAGCCACCCGTCCCGCACGGTGGCGGCGGTCTTGTCGGGCAGGCCGTGGTAGCCGGTCATGACGTAGGGCGCGCGGGCGCAGACCTCGCCGATCCCACCGGGCGCGAGGACGGCGCCGTCGTCGTCGAGGATCGCGAGGTCGACCATCGACGCGGCCCGGCCGCAGCTCTGCAGCCGGTCGGGCCGGTCCGGGTCGTGATCCTCGCGGGTCAGCCGGGTCAGGAAGTTCGGGGCCTCGGACTGGCCGTAGAGCTGCATGAACACCGGTCCGAACCGGTCGAGCCCCGCGGTCAGGCGTTCCGGTGTGATGGGCGCGGCGCCGTAGAGGATCGTGCGCAGCGAGGTGACGTCGACGTCCGTGCCGTCGGCGGCGTCGAGGAGCCGGTAGATCATCGTGGGGACGAGGAACAGGAACGTGACCGCGTCGCGCTCGATCAGCTCCAGCATGCGGTCGGCGTCGAAGCGTGGCTCGATCCCGACCCGGGCGCCCTTGAGGAGCCCTGCCTGGGCGAGGAAGCCTGCCGAGTGCGGGAGCGGGGAGCTGAGCAGTATCCGCTCGTCGTCCTGCAGCCCGATCTCGATCACGTGGGCGAGCAGGTTCAGCGAGAGCCCGGCCTGGTCGTGGACCACGCCCTTCTGCCGGCCGGTCGTCCCTCCGGTGTAGAGGATCAGCGCTCTGTCCGATCCGGAGACGACGACGTCGGGCGGGCCGGCGGCGGGCTCGCCCTGCCATCCCTCGTCGCCGGGCACCAGGACGGACTCGACGCCGAAGGCGCGGGCGATCGAGGCCAGGGGCTCATCGGCGAGAGCGACGCGGGCACCGCAGTCGTCGAGGATGAACGCCACCTCCGGCTCGGAGAGCATCGTGTTCACCGGCACCTTCGCCGCTCCGGCCCGGATGATCGCCTGGTCGGCGACGATCCACTCGATGCGGTTGGACATCATCAGCGCCACCGGGTCCCCTGGCGCGACGCCGAGGGCGATCAGCTTGCGCGCGAGACGGTTCGCTGCCGCGACGAGCTCGGCGTAGGTCACCTCGGCGTCGCCGACGCGGACGGCGGGCCGGCCGCCGAAGCGGTCGAGCGCGGTCCGGAACAGCGAGTGCAGCGTCGTCTCCACGTCAGTACCCGCTGCTGAGCCGCTCGGCCGGGACGCCGGTGACGATCCGGTGCCGGATCTCGCCGAGCGCCTCGACGGCGAGCCGCACCTCGTCGCCGGGCTGGAGCCAGCCCCGGAACCGGTCGGGGTCCGTGCAGTAGTGCTCGAACAGGCACCCGGTCTCGACGGTGCCGGAACCGATGACGTCGCCTGCGCGCAGCGCGGTGCCCCGCGACGCGTAGGTGATCATATCGGGGAAGCCCCAGTCGATCGTGCTCCAGTTCCCCCTGCTGACGAGCTCGTCGCCGACGTGTCCGGTCATCTCGAGGTCGAACGCGTTGCCGGAGCGGTACGGCTCGAGCTCGTCGGGTGTGACGAGCATCGGTCCGAGAGTGTTCGCGGTGTCCTTGCCCTTTGCCGGCCCGAGGCGCAGCGGCATCTCGGCCATCTGCAGGTCGCGGGCGCTCCAGTCGCAGAACAGCGTGTAGCCGGCGATGTGGTTCTCGGCGCCGGCGAGCGGGATCGTCGCCCCGGGTGTGCCGATCACGGCGGCGATCTCGAGCTCGTAGTCGAACATCGCGCTGTCCGGCGCGATCGGGACGTCGTCGTGCGGTCCGACGACCGCGGCCGGGTTCGTGAAGTAGAACGGTGGGAAGCGGGTGTGGCGCTCGTCGACCGGCATGTCCGCGCTCGCCGACACGTTGCGCAGGTGCTGCAGGAACCCGGCGCAGTCCCGGATGGACCGCGGCCGCAGGGGCGCGCGCAGCACCGTGCCGGCCAGCGGGAGCACCTCTGTGGGCGAGGCGAGCGCCCGCTCGCCCCGCGGGCGGAGGTCTCCGCCGTCGAGGAGGTCGAGCAGGGTCGGTCCCGGCTCCACGCCGTGGATCCGGTCGTCGTCGACGACGCCGACGCGGTCCCCGCCGCCGGGCGAGGCATAGGTGACGAACCGCATCAGCCGACCCCGGCCGGCTGGTGGTCGACCGTGCCGACCGCGTCGGCGAGCCGGGCGGTGAGGGCGTCGAGCTCGGCGGCCGACGCGGCGAGGCCGAACACGTAGCGGTCCGGGCGGATGATCACGGCGTGGGCGCGGTGCTCGTTGAGCCAGCGGCGCAACGGCAACGGCGTCTCGCCGACGACGGTGGCGCCCACCCGCTGCCAGGTCGCGGCGGTCGCCACATCGACCCCGGCGAGCAGCGTCGGGTTGCCGACGACGGCGAACGCGTAGCCGACCACGTCGTCGAGACGGTCGCCGCCGAGCAGCCGTGGCTGGATGCTGAGCGCACCGACGGGCCATTCGGTGTCGCCGTGGACGCCGGATCCGAGCTGCGGGACGGGCATCTGCGCCTCGAGTGCCTCGGGCGGCTCGCCCAGCTCGCCGGGGTTCTCGGACATGAACTCGATGCCGTTCGCGGCGCCGACCGCGGCGTGGACGTATACGCGGACGTGCGGTTCGCGCTCCGTCTGGTACGTGTCGAGCAGTGTCTCGTCCGCGCCGTCGAGAACGGCGGCGAGCTTCCAGGACAGGTTGATCGCGTCTCGCAGGCCGGAGCCCATGCCCTGCCCGAGATGCGGCGGCATCTGGTGGGCGGCGTCCCCCGCGAGGAACACGTTGCCGTCGCGCCACCGCGTGGCCAGCAACGACTCCCAGCGGTACACGTCGGCGCGGGCGATGCGGTAGTCGCCGGGTGCGTAGTAGGGGGCGAGCAGCTCGTACCAGCGCGACGGGACCTCGAAGTCCTCGGTCGCGTCGCGCGGGTTGAGCAGGAACTCGAACCGCACCATGTCGTGCGCGATCGGTAGGCAGGTGACCGGGTTCGGCGGGATCGCCTTGGTGAACGCGTCGTTCTCCGGCACGGCGGGGCTCGTCGTGAACGGCGCGATGTCCAGGATCAGGGAGCGGTGCGTGCCGTGCAGGTCCTCGACCTCCGGGCTGACCAGTCCGCGCAGCGTCGAGCGGGCGCCGTCGCAGCCGACGACGAACCGTGCGGTCAGCGTGCGCTCCGCACCGGTGCGCTCGTTGCGGACCGCGACGTCGACCCCGGACGAGGTCTGCGTGACCGACACGGCGCGCCAGCCGAGCAGCGACGCGAAGTACGGCGAGGCGTGCAGACGTCCGCGCAGCAGGTTCTCGAAGTCCGGCTGGAAGAACTGGTAGTCGCCGTACCAGCCCTGGTCGGTCGGCTCGGGCCGCCACGGCATGTAGCGCACGAGCTGGTGGTGGGCGTCGTAGATCTGGTAGCCGCCGTCGGTGTGGCACAGGAACTCCGGCTCCAGGTGTGCCGCCCCGAGCGTCTGCATGATGCGGACCGTCTCGTCGTCGACGTGCGTGGCGCGCGGGTGCGCGACGGCGAGGCGGTAGGGATCGACGAGTGCGACGTGGACCCCCTTGCCCGCGAGCAGGGTCGCGGTCGCCAGGCCCGCGGGCCCGGCTCCGATGACGATGACGTCGGCCGTGTCGGACATCGTTGTCTTCCTCTCGGTCATCCGGAGAGCTCGACGCGGGCGATCCGCCCACGGACCTTCTTCTGCGGCAGTGCCTCGGTCAGCAGCGCGAGCTCCGGGTCGGTGCTGCGTGAGGCGGAGATGAACAACGACGTCCCGTCGAGACAGCAGGAGATCGCGAACTCGCCGGGGGTCGGCACGCGGTCGAGCACCCGCGACCCGTCGACCCGGACGAACTCCTCGCCCGCCGTCGCGGCCACCCAGACCGACCCGTCGGGGGCCGGCCAGATCCCGTCCGGCCGGTGGTCCGGTCCGAGCGACGCCGCGAGATCGGCCCACGTGCGGGGGTTCTCCAGACGGCCGTCCGCGACGATGTCGAACGCCGTCAGCCGGGTCGCGTGCGTCTCGGCGGCGATCAGCACGTCGCCGACGACGGCGAGCCCGTTCGGGAACCGCAGGCCCTCGGCGGCCACCCGGGCCGACCCGTCGGGATCGATCACGAGGATCCGCCCGACCGGGTCGCCGCTGTGCGGGTTCGGGCCCATGTCATCGAGGTAGAGCCGCCCGTCGGGCGTGCCGGTCATGTCCCCGACCGCCTCCCGGACGAGACCGGTGAGATCGGCGTGGGGCTCGAACCCGTCGTCGGAGAGCACGTCGATGCGCTTGTCGTGCCAGCGTGCGACGGCCAGGCGGCCGTCGGGCAGGACCCAGCTGCCGTTGACCGGCCGGTCCAGCGTCCTGCGGAACACCCCCGCGTCGCCGACCTGCAGGAGCTGCCCCGCCTGGGTGTCGGAGCTCCACACGGTGCCCGCGCTGCAGCGCAGGGCCTCACCCCACACGGTGTCGTCGCACAGCGTCGTCGTCCTCACACCGGGAACTCTGACCCGACGCACTTTCGCGTGTCAACCAAACTTTGAAAAGTTGTGACGATCGGCTTCCTATGGTTAGAGTTTCTACTATGGTGAAGCGGGGGTCCAGTTCCGGGACACGTGCCGACGAGCTGTACGAGCGGCTGCGGTCGGACATCTTCATGGGCCGTCTCGAACCGGGGCGGCGGCTGAAGTTTCCGGACCTGTGCGCCGAGTACGGCACGAGCGTCGGCCCGGTGCGCGAGGCGTTGACGCGGCTCACGGGCGAGCGGCTCGTCATGCTGCAGGCGCATCTCGGGTACACGGTCACGCCGCTGTCCGCGGACGAGCTGACCGACCTGACCGCCGCCCGCGTCGAGGTCGAGGGGTTGGCCTTCCGGAGGGCGATCCTCTTCGGCGACGAGCGGTGGGAGTCGGATGTCGTTGCGGCACATCACCTCCTGGCGATCCGTGAGCGTGAGGTGGCCACCACCGGCGTCCGGGGTGACCCCTGGTTCGTCGCGCACGAGGCGTTCCATGCGGTGTTGCTGGCCGGGGGTGGCAACCGCAGGCTGATCGAGATCAGCCGGGAGCTGCGGGCCGAGACGGAGCTCTACCGGCGGTGGGCCGCGCCGCTGATGGAGGAGAACCAGCGCGACCCGGCGGCGGAGCACAAGGCTCTGACCGACGCCGCCGTCGCCCGCGACGCGGACCTCGGGGTCGAGCTGCTGCGCGACCACATCGCCTTCTCCACCCAGATGCTGCTCGCCGGGCTCCTGCCCGACGGCGTGCCGGCGGAGGCCGACGACCGCCGCAGCTGACGGCGAGCAGCTGCACCACCACCCCGGTGGGCCGCGCGATCCGCCCGACCCACCGCGATGCCCCCTGCCCATCGGCCGACGAAGGAGTTGCCATGAAGCTGACCGTGGATCGGGACCGCTGCGAGGGGTACGGGCTCTGCGCCGAGGCGGCGCCGGATCTGATGCATCTCGACGACGACGGTGAGCTCGTCCTCGACTCCGACGACGTGCCCCCCGAGTCGTCCGTCACCGCGGAGGCGGCGGTCCGGGTGTGCCCGGTCGCCGCGCTGAAGGCGCGCTGATGCGTCGCCGCCCGAACCGCATCGTCGTCGTCGGAGCCTCGTTGGCCGGCACCACCGTCGTCGACACGCTCCGCAGGCACGGATACACGGGTTCGCTCACGTTGATCGGCGCCGAGTCCCACCCGGCCTACAACCGCCCCGCGCTCTCCAAGGGGGTGCTGGCCGGCGACGAGGACGTCGCCCTGCCGCCGTTGTCGTGCGAGGTCGACGAGCGGATCGGCACCGCGGCCGTCGGCCTCGACCCGGACCGGCGCGAGGTCGTGCTCGACGGCGGCGAGCGGGTCGGCTACGACGGGCTCGCCGTCACCACGGGCGCGCGGGCCCGCCGCCTCGCGGATCTCGGCGCCGCCGAGGACGGCGTGCGCGAGATGACGTTCCGTGACCTCGACGACGCCCGTCTGCTGTTCGGGCTGCTCGCCACCCGACCGCACATCGTGATCGTCGGCGCCGGGATCCTCGGCATGGAGCTCGCCTCCGCGAGCGTCGACAGGGGTGCGACCGTCACGGTCGTCGACCGCCAGCCACCGCTACGCAGCCAGCTCGGGCCGCATCTCGCGGGCCTGCTGACCCGCGCCGCGCAGCGGCGGCAGGTGCGGTTCGCCCACCATCGCGGCGGCGTGCGGCTCCTGCGCTCGTCCGGACCACCGGTCGTCGAACTCGCGGACGGGCGCCGGTTCGAGGGCGACCACGTCCTGTCCGCGGTCGGCTGCGCCGCGGAGACCGGCTGGCTGGCCGGATCCGGCCTCGACGGGGAGCGAGGGCTCACGGTCGACAGCCGCTGCCGGGTGCGGCAGGACATCGTCGCGGCCGGGGACGTCGCCGCCTTCCCGTCCGCGGACGGTCCACGTCGGACGCCGTGGTGGACCAGCGCGCTCGAGCAGGCCCGCACCGCGGCGATGGCGCTGCTCGACGGGGACGACACTCCCCCGCTCGTCCCCTCGCCCTACTTCTGGACCGACCAGTTCGGCGTGCGGGTGCGGGTCTGCGGCGCCCTACCCGCCGACGGCGAACCCGCCGTCGCCCGCGACGACCCGCCGTCGGACGGCGTACTTCTCCGGTGGCCGGGAACCGCCGCCGCCGTGAACAAGCGCATCCCCATCGGGCGCTTGCGCGCCCTCACCGAACCGACCACCACATCGACGGAGACCCAGCGATGACGCTCACGCACGCACCGCAGTCCGATGTAGACCTGTTCACCGACGACATCCTGATGGACCCCTACCCGGCCTACCGCGACCTCCGCGACCGGGGAGGCGCCGTCCACCTCGGACAGCTCGACGCGTGGGCCCTCCCCCGCTACGCCACCGTCCGGCAGGCGCTCGGCGACTGGGAGACGTTCTCGTCGTCCGGGGTCGCGCTCAACGACACCGTGAACCAGATGCTCGTCGGCACCGTGCTCGCCGCCGACCCGCCCGAACACGACACGCTGCGCGCCGTCCTGTCCGACCGGCTCGGCCCGCGCGCCGTCCGCCCGCTGCACACCGACATCGCCCACCGCGCCGCCCTGCTCGTCGACGAGCTCGTCGAGCGCGGATCGTTCGACGCCGTCACCGACCTGGCCGTCGCGTTCCCGTTCTCCGTCGTGTTCGACCTCATCGGCCTGCCCGACGAGGCCCGGCCGAACATGCTGCGCTGGGCCGACGCCACGTTCACCGTCCTGGGCCCGATGAACGCCCGCGCCGCGGACGGACTCGGCTCGCTCGGCGAGATGTTCCACTGGCTCGGCACCCTGCAGGCGGCCGATCTCAAGGAGGGAAGCATGGGGCGCGACATCTTCCGCGCCGCCGACGACGGCCGCATCCGCCACGAGTCCTGCATCCCGCTGCTGTCGGCCTACGCGGCCGCCGGCCTCGACACCACGATCAACGCCATCGCGAACGCCGTCCACCTGTTCGCCACCCACGCCGACCAGTGGGACCTCGTCCGCGCCGACACCACCCTCGTCCCGGGCGCCGTCAACGAGGTCCTCCGCTACGACGCACCCGTCCAGGTCTTCGGCCGCCGGACCACCACCGACTCCGACGTCGACGGCGTACACATCCCGGCCGACTCACAGGTCCTGCTGCTGTTCGGGTCGGGCAACCGCGACGAACGCCAGTACCCCGACCCCGACCGGTTCGACATCACCCGCAACCCCGTCGACCACCTGTCCTTCGGCTACGGCACGCACGCATGCGCGGGACAGGCGCTCGCGCGCGTCGAAGCCCAATCCGTGATCACCGCGCTGGCCGCACGCGTGAGCAGGTTCGACATCGGCTCGCCCGTCCGGCACCTCAACAACTGTGTCCGCGGGCTCGAGAGCCTGCCGATCACGGGACTCGATCCCGGCCGCGTCGGGACAGCCGGAGCCAGCGGATCCCTGTGACCAGGTGAACGGCCAGCGACGAGGATGCTGACCGCGACGAGCACGTGTTCAGCGGTCTCGACGGCGGCGATCACGCTCGGCGTTTCGCTCGTGCGCCCGCGCCGCTGACGTCCGGCGCCCGCCCTCTGCATCCTTCGATGGCATCGGGCCGGTTCGATCGTCCGCCGCTCGAACGCGACCCGCTCCGGCCAGCAGTGTTCTCGCCATGACGATCACCGAGAACACCCGCGGAACGGAGCGCTCCGGCGGCCTGTTCGGTCCCGTGCGGCGCTACCCGATGGGCAGCTTCGTCGTCCTCGCCCTGGCCATGAGCTGGCTGGCGTGGGTGCCCTACATCCTGTCCGAGCAGGGGCTGGGGCTCTGGGCGTACCGGTTCCCGGAGCTGCTCGGCTCCAGCCAGCTGCTCGGCGTGCTGCCCGGCGCCTACCTGGGCCCGATCGGGGCGGCGCTGTTCGTGACCGCCGTCGCCGACGGGCGGCCCGGGCTGCGGCGCTGGCTCGGCCGGATGTGGCGCTGGCGGGTGCGGTGGCACTGGTACGCGATCACGCTGCTCGGCGTCCCCGCGGCGATGCTCGCCACCGGCTTCGCGTACTCCGGCGGGCAGGTCAACGCGCCGTCGCTGATGGCGATCGCCGTCTACGTCCCGGCCCTGGTCATGCAGATGCTGACCACCGGTCTCGCCGAGGAGCCGGGCTGGCGCGACTTCGCGCTGCCCCGCCTGCAGCGCCGCTTCGGACCGCTGCTCGGGACGATGATCCTGGGCCCGGTCTGGGCGCTGTGGCACGCGCCGCTGTTCCTCACCGAGTGGGGCGGCTGGCCGGACGCGACGTGGGTCCGCCCGGTCGGTTTCGTGATCTTCTGTCTGGCGTTCAACGTCGTCATGACGTGGGTGTTCAACCGGACCGGGGAGAGCCTGCCGCTGGCCATGATGGCGCACGTCAGCGTGAACAACTTCGCGTCGGTGCTGTGGTCGGAGATGTTCCCGTCGCTGGACGCGGACAACGCGATGGCCGCGATGGCCTCCGGCGCTCTGATCGCCGCCGTCGCGATCATGGTCGGGACCCGCGGGCGGCTCGGCTACTCCCCGCGCACGGTCTGACCCGCCGACCCGTCGGCCCAGGAGCCGGGTGCCTGCCTCAGGCACCCGGCTCCGGCACGGACACGACGTGGTTCTGGTAGGCCCACACGACCGCCTGCAGCCGGGACGCCACCCCGAGCTTGGGCAGCATCCGCGCGAGGTGCGACTTCACCGTCGACACCTCGACGACGAGGGCGCGGGCGATGTCCTCGTTGGACATCCCCTGCGCGAGCAGCAGCAGGATCTCGTGCTCACGGCGGGTGAGCAGCTCCTCGGCGCGACGGCCGGTGACCGGCTGCAGGCGGCGCCGCTGCACGAACTCGCGCAGCACCCGGCGGGTCAGCGCCTGGTCGATCGTGCCCTGCCCGGCCGCGACCTGACGGACCGCCGCGACGATCACCTCCGGTTCGGCGTCCTTGAGCAGGAAGCCCGATGCGCCGGCCTCCAGGGCGCCGAACACGTAGTCGTCGAGATCGAACGTGGTCAGCACGAGCACCGGCACGACGACGGCGGCGTCCGGCGCGCACAGCTCCCGCGCCACGTCGATACCGGTCCGCCCGGGCATCCGGATGTCCAGGCAGGCGACGTCCGGCGCGAGGGCCCGCGCCATCGCCAGCGCCTCGTCGCCGTCGGCCGCGACGCCGACCACGTCGACGTCGGGCTCTGCGCCCAGCAGCGCGGACAGGCCCGACCGGACGAGGTGCTGGTCGTCGGCGATGAGCACACGGATCATGCGAGGCCTTCCGGGAGCGGTCCGCCGACCCTAGCCGGGGCGTCGGTGAGCGGGACCGTCAGCCGTACCTCCCAGCCACCGTCCGGAGTGGACCCGTAGGTCAGCTCGGCGCCCACCAGCCGGGCCCGCTCCCGCATCCCGATCAGCCCGAAGCCGCCGCCCGGCCCGGCGTCCGGATCGGCACTCGGTCCGTTGTGGACCGTGATCGCGAGCCGGTCGTCGCCGAGCCGCTCGATCCGCACCGCGCAGCGCGCGCCGGGCGCGTGCGAGCGGGCGTTGGCCAGCGACTCCTGCACCATCCGGTGCGCGACCAGCCCGGCGAGCGGGCCGGGTTCGGGGATCTCGTCCGGCGCGGACAGCTCGACGCCGCCGCCCACCGTGCGGTACGTGCGCACCAGGGCGGCGACGTTCTCGACGGGCCCGTCGGCGTCGGCGTCCTCGCGGAGCAGCCCGACGAGGCGGCGCAGGTCGTCGAGGACCGCGCGGCTCTGCTCGCGGACCTGCTGCGCGGAGCGCTTCGCGGCCTCCGGGTCGGTGTCGACCTGCCGCCCGATCGCGGCCGCCATCAGCGCGATCCCGGACATGTGGTGCGCGGCGATGTCGTGCAGCTCCCGGGAGAGCGCCGTGCGCTGGCGCGATATCGCGGCGGCCAGCAGCGCCTCCTGCTCGCCGAGCACGGCCCGCACCTCCTGGCGCCGGGCCTCCTCGGCGTCCCGCCGCGCGGCCACCACCAGGCCGAACAGCAGCGGCAGGCCGACGACGAGTGCCGCCTGTGCCACCGCCGCGATGGCGAGTCCGACCGAGGCAGCGGACCCCGATCCGACCTGGTTGACCAACGTCGCCACGGCCACCAGCAGCGCGGTGCCGGCGAGGGCGGGCCACAGCCGTCGAAGATCACGGGCGAGAACGGCGAGGAACACGCCGGGCAGGACCGCGACGGCGGTCAGGCTGAACGCGGGCCCCGGCGCCAGCAGCGCGAGCGGCAGCAACAGCGCGGTCAGCCCCGGCAGCAGCACGAGGGGCAGGCGGCGCACCCACGCCACGGCGACCGCCTGCCCCAGCACGACGACGGCGACCGCCGTCCACCCGGGACTCCCCGGCCGGGGCAGGGCGGCCGCCTCCGGGTCGGGGCCGGCCAGCACCGGGAGCAGCAGCAGGAGCCCGACCGCGACCAGTCCGGACACCACCGCCGTCACCGGGTTCGGGGGTCGGTGCACGCTCGCCCCTCCTCGTCGCTCGTCCGTCGCGGCCCGCGTCGTGTCCGCCCGTCGACGATGCCCCGGGCACGTGCCGCGCCGCCTGCATCGAAGGATGGCATCGGCGCCGCTGCACCGTTCGGTGCCACCGGACCGACCACCCAGGGCCAGGTCGAGAGAAGCCGAAGCGATGGGGTTGGGCTTGCCCGGGCGATTGCCGCAGCCGGTCACGCCCGTGCCCGACCGCGAGCAGAGGCTCGAAGGCAACAGCGACCGGGAGATCCGCCGACTTCTCAAGAGATATGAGGCGCGCGAGCCCTACCGGATGCTGAACTCCACCGCGGCCCGAGCCGAGCCAGCCGATACCGGCGAGCAGCGCCGTCGACACTGTCGACCCGGGTGTACGAACGCGATCGAGGTCCGCCCGGGGCTCTCGCCAGGATCCATGACGGACCCGTCGCAGCGATCCCGCGCGAGTGCCGGGACGCGGTCGTGACAGCTGCCCGCACGCCGGGCATCCGGCCGACGACGGCGAGCACCCCTTTTCGATCCTGCGGGGTGACTCGTCATAAGAGCAGCCCCCACTCGAGCGCCCACGGCACGAAGGCCACCCCGGACGCGGCCAGCAAGGACAGTCGGGCCCGGTCGGTCGGGCCGACCGACTGCCGGGCCCGCCAGAGACCGGCCAGCAGCCAGATCGTGGCCGCCACGACAGCTGCGGCCAGCACCTGCATCACCGACCAGACGACGGCGCGTCCCGCCAGCACCGGACCCACGTCCTGCGTGCCGATGATGCCGACGAAGCCGTAGGTGAGCGGACCGAGTACGGCCAGTGGACCCGCTACGCCCAGCAGCCGTGCCGGTGCCCGCAGCGGCGGTCGGGTCCGGCCCCGGAATCGGCGCAATGCCGCGATCAGCAGGTAGGCGAGTGCGGCGAGCAGCATCAGGGCCGGCGCGGTGAGCTGCAGCCACAGCGGCGTCGGGGTGACGGGTGTGCTGGGCCTTGCTTGCCGGGGCGCCGGGTCGTCGGGGCCGGGCTCTCTGGAGGTCACCCAGGTGCCGACCATGTCCGGGTAGGGAGCGGCGAACTCCGCGCCCTCATCGAAGCCGTCGGTGGTGGTGCGCCCGTCGTGTTGACCGCCGGCCAGGGTACGCAGCGTGACGTTCGCGTTGCCGTTGCCGCGTACGGCGCGGGCCAGGATTGCCGCGCTCTCCGCGGGTGGGCTGGACGTGTCGTGCTCGCCCCAGATCGCGAGCACAGGGATCTGGATGCGCGCCAACCGCGGGACAGGGTCGAAGTACGGTTCGGCGAAGCCGCCCGCTGTCGTCAGTAGCCCGTATATCGCCGCCGGGAGACGATCGGCCAGCGATCCGCCGGCGCCGGCGTACCGGATCGACTCTCCGGTCGACCACACCTGCTGCTGCAGCGGCGGGACGCCCGAGGCTCCCAGCAGGACGAGGAAGGCGACGTCGGAGGACCGGCTGGCGGCGTCCTCGCCCACCCAGGTGCCTTCTGAGTGGCCCCATAGGCCCACCTGAGTGGGATCGACGTCGGTCCTACCGCGCAGCAGTCGCACTCCGGCGAGGGCGTCGTTGGCGAGGACGGTGTAGTCGCGTTCGGTCAGGGAGTAGCCGCGTGTGCGCTTGTCGTAGATGAGCGTGACGACGCCGGCACGCGCAAACGCCTCGGCCTCGGCGCGGTGGTCGTCGCGGGGACCTGGACCGGCTCCGGTGACGAGAACGATGCCCGGACGGCGGCCGCCTCCGGCGGGGGCGAGCACCGTCCCGGACAGCTCGACGCCGTCGCCCCGGAACGTCACCTCGCTCTCGGTCAGCACGGGTGCGGCGGCGGCAGGCGACGTCGGAGTTCCCGCCGCGAGACCTGCGATGAGCAGGGTGAGGACTATCAGACGGACGGCGGAACGGCGGCGGGAGGACACCGTCGGACGGTCGAACCCGGGGCACGGGCCCGCGTCGGTGTCAGCGCGCGGTGGTCGGGGCATGCTTGCTCCTGTGGTTCTGGTGCCACGTTCGGGGCAGCTGGTCGAGCTGACCGGGAACCGGTACCCGGGCCGGCTCCGCGTGCAGCTCTGTGCTGGCCGACCAGCCGTTCCCGCCCAGCCGTCTCCCCCAGCGCCGAGGACGACACGATCCCTGTCCACCGATGGGCTCAGCGCGTCCGGCACAGCTCCGGTCGCGGCCCGATTCAGGTGTCCGCGCGGGTCAGCGTCACGTGGGTGACGCCGCTCGGTGAGGAAGTGGTCTCGACCGTGTAGTCCTTCTCGAGGCCCTCGAGTC
Organism: Pseudonocardia endophytica; assembly: GCF_004339565.1. Taxonomy (GTDB): domain Bacteria; phylum Actinomycetota; class Actinomycetes; order Mycobacteriales; family Pseudonocardiaceae; genus Pseudonocardia; species Pseudonocardia endophytica. Next base: position 2,280,903 of record NZ_SMFZ01000002.1, on the reverse strand, counting down.
CGGTCCACAGGCGGACGCCACGGCCCAGCAGGATCGGGACCACGACGAAGTGGGCGTGGTCGACCAGCCCGGCGGCGAGGAAGTCGCGCACCACGGACGGGCCGCCGCCGATACGGACGTCCCTACCGTCCGCGGCCTCCCGCGCGGCGCTGAGCGCATCGGCGGGCGGGGCGTCGAGGAAGTGGTACGTCGTGCCGCCGTCCATCTCGATCGGCGGACGGGGGTGGTGGGTGAGGACGAAGACGGGGGTGTGGAACGGCGGGTTGGGTCCCCACGCACCCGTCCATCCCGGGTCGTCCTGCCAGCCGGGGTGACCCCACTTGCCGGCGCCCATGATCTCGGCGCCGATCCCCGGGTCGTGCCGCTGGACGAAGGCGTCGTCGACGCCGCCGCTGCCGCCGGGCTGCCACCACCCGGTGGCGAACATCCACCGGTGCAGCCGGTCGCCGGCGTGCCCGAAATGCAGCTCGCGGCTCTGACCTTCTCCTGTGCCGAAGCCGTCGAGGGAGACGGCGAAGTTGTGGATACGGACCTGTGACATGGCTGGTGCTCCTCGCGTGATCGAGTCGGGTCGGACCGTGTCGAACGTCGGTCGTGTAGCAGCGGGCGGCGGAGCCGATGCGGGTGCGGCCGGTGCCGTAGACATGGCAGAGGTCAGGCCCGCACCATCGCCGCGGTCGTCGGGACGAAGGTGTGCGCACGAGTGACTCGGTGGTGCTCCTCGATGTCAGTACGTCGCGGCAGGGCGTGGGTCCCAGCCGGAGACGAACCAGTGCACGGTCCCGGTGGCGGGGTCGTAGGACCGGCGCTGGAGCGTGCCGATGTTGCCCCCGTAGACGTGGATCCCGATGGTGGGTTCGTCACCGACGGCCGCGACGGAATGGACGTCGTCGTCGGTCGTGCAGCAGACCGTTACCTGTCCGCGTCGCCACACCTGCTCGCCGGTCGGGGTGAGGGGCGTTCCTCGTTCGTCCGCCGTGGGCTTGACGTAGCGGGACTCGTGTTCGGCGCCGGAGTAGATTCCCGCGACGCCCCATGTCTCGTGCGAGTGCACGGGGGTGCGCTGACCGGCTTTCCAGACGACGGCGGCCACGCACCAGCTGTCGTCGGGAGCCACGTGGAGCGGATAGTTGAGGTGGCGCTCGTCCGACGTCCGGGTGAGCTCCAGCGGAAGCAGGTAGCCGCTGGCCAGCAGCGCGGACAATCGATCGGCGACGCGCTGGGTGATCTCGTGCTCGTCGCGGGTGGCGCTGACCACGAGGCCCACGTCGTCGATGAAGGCATGCAGAGCGTCGGGGGTGGCGACTCCAGCGGCGGCGTTGATCATCGTGAACCTCGTGGTACCTGGTCGGCTGCAGGCCGCTCGTCGTCGAGCGAACGGGTTCGGGTGTCGTCCGCGGCCTCGGGTGGTTCCGCGCCGGACGCGGTCCCGGCCGCGGTCCGGTACGTCAGGTGCGTGACCGAGCTCGCGGCCCGTGATTTCACTTGCCGCAGTGTCAACGGCGGGACGCCCTCGAACAGCCGCGCTCCGGCGCCCAAGGTGATCGGCACGATGTGCAGCCGCAGTTCGTCGACCAGTCCGGCCGCGAGATACTGGTTGATGGTGGCTGCGCCGCCCAGGATCGACACGTCGCCGTCGCCGGCGGCTGTGCGGGCCTGGGCCAGGGCCGACTCGATGCCGTCGGTGACGAACTGATAGGTGGTGCCGCCCTCCATCGGCTGCGGCTCACGAGCGTGGTGGGTGAGCACGAAGACGGGGACGTGGAACACGGGGTTGTCTCCCCACCAGCCGTTCCACCGGCGATCCCATGCTCCTCGTACCGGGCCGAACATGTTCCGCCCCATGATGACCGCGCTGTACGCGGCCAGTTCGTCGACCTCGGCTCGGCTCTCTCCGGGATTCTCGAAGATCCAGGCGTGCAGCCTGTCCCCGAAGCCGTCGCCACCGTCGTCGCCGAAGGGGCGTCCCTCGGTCTGGTCAGGCCCGGCCACGTACCCGTCGACCGAGATCGTGATGTTGCAGATCACCCTGCTCGTGCGCCTGGTCATGTCGCCTTCCTCGTGGTGTCTGCGGACCTCTGGTCAGGGAACGTCGGCTCGCCCCGATCGGCCGACACGGTGGACGGCTCCGCCGCCGCGGGTGTGGTCCGGGGCAGGAACGACGCCGCAATCAGAGCCAGGACCAGCAGCGCCAGTGCCCATCCGAAGGTCGACGCGTACGCGTCGGCCAAGGAAGTGGCGAGCAGGTCCGGCGCCGAGCTGGCAACCGGCGACGTGGTCCCGGGCCGGGCCGATGCCAGCCGGATCGAGATCTCGTGGGACAGGATCACCGACAGCGTCGCGGAGCCGATCGCCGCGGCGCTCTGCTGGATGATGGTCAGGCTCGTCGACCCGCGGGCGATGTCCTGGGGTCGCAAGGTCTTGAGTGCGATCGACATGTTCGGCATCCCGACCATGCCCACCGCGAGACCCAGCACGAACAGCGCTGCGCCGATCGTCCAGTACGGGGTGGTGTCGCTGAGCTGCGTGAGCGTCGCGACCACACCGATGACCAGCACGATGCCGAGCGGCACGAGCCGGGCGGCGTGGCCGCGGTCGACGAGGCGGCCCGCGATCGACATCATGATCATGACGCCGATTCCCTGCGGCACGATGAGCAGGCCCGCCTGCAGCGCGTCCTGCCCCCGCACCTGCTGGAAGTACAGCGGGAACAGCAGCATGGAACCGAACAGCGCGATCATGAACAGCACCATCGTCGCCGTGGCGACCGAGAAGCTCCGGTTACGGAACAGCTTCAGGTCGATCAGCGCGTTCGGCGTGCGCGCCGCGTGCACCAGGAACCCGATCACCAGGACGGCGCCGGCGCCCGCGGGCAGGAACACCTGCGGGTGCGTGACGCCCTGGTGCGCGGGCACCTGCGCGAGGCCGTAGATCAGGGCGGCCAGGCCCGGGGAGAGCAGGAACAGGCCGAGCACGTCGAGCCTCTCCGCCGGCCGCGGCTCGGCCGCGGGAAGGATGCGCGCACCGAGGACCAGCGTCAGGATCCCGACCGGGATGTTGATGAAGAAGATCGCGCGCCACGACACGTCGTCGACGAGCCAGCCGCCGATCACGGGGCCGGCGATCGGGGCGAGTTGCATCGCGATCCCGAGTACGGCCATCACCCGGCCGATCCGCGCGGGACCGGACGCCCCGACCAGGATCGTCGTGCTCAGCGGGAGCAGCATGCCGCCACCGAGACCCTGCAGGACCCGAAACATGATCAAGGACTCGGCCGACCAGGCGGTGCCGGCCAACGCGGAGCCGGTGACGAACAGGAACACCGCGGTGAGGTAGACCCGTTTGGCGCCGAACCGATCCGCGGCCCATCCGGACAGCGGTATCACGGTGGCGAGCGCCAGCGTGTAGCCGGTCACCACCCACTGCATCGTGGCGAGTGAGGTGTCGAATTCGATGATCAGCTGGTCCAACGCGACATTGACCACGGTGATGTCGAGCATCGCCATCATCGCGCCGAGCACGACCACGCCGCCGATCGCGAGGATTCTCCGGTCGAGTTTCTCCGACAGGGTCGTCGCATTACCAGCGTTTGTCGCAGTGACGGATCGAGTCACAGCACTTCCTTAACCGGGCCGCTGAGGGCCCACCCGACTTCCCTTGCTCTGAGTAGGTCGGCGATCCTGCGGCATACCCGGGGTCTTGTGGCAAGCCCCCCAGTGCGCTATACGTTGAGATTGGCAAGTTGGGTGGTAGTGCAGGCCTGACGCCGACAACCCCGGTCCGCCACCAGATTCGGCCTCATGAATGTGGGGCGATTCTTCGTCTCCTCACCGGCACCGGTTTGCCGTCGGGGTCGAGCATGACCGTGTGGCTCCACCCGTTGCGCGGCGGGCGCTCACCGCGGTGCAGGGGTGAAGAGGGCTCGTACGGCGGCTTCGTCGCCGTCGATCTCGACCAGTCCACGGGTGTCGTCGAAGTCGAGCACGCCCGCTGCCAGCCCGAAGACGATCGGGGCGTCAGTGCGCATGACGGCATCGAGACTGCGACCGTCATGCGGACTCACCTCTGCGCCCGAGCGTGTCGTCCGGACCTGGACCAGCACATCGTCGACCGCGATCCCCACCGTCGATGACCGGCGCGAGGTTGCCGTGCCGGCGAGTAGGGCTGAGAGAGGAAGGACGAGCCATTCGGCGCGGAAGTGATCGCCGCTCGGCCCGCGCGTCATGAGCGGCGTGGACCAGCGGATGAGGCCCTCGACCGGCTCCCGCAGCTGGGCGCCCCACGGGGTGAGCGCGTAGACGACGGCGTTGCCCTCCTGGGCCAGTCGTCGCTCGATGACTCCGGCGGCCCCCAGGTCGCGCAGCCGGTCAGCGAGCAGGTTGGTGGCCACGCCGGGTAGCCCTTCGAGCAGCTCGCGGTAGCGGGCGGGAGCCATCAGCAGCTGGCGGACGATCAGAAGGTTCCACCGGTCGCCCACGACATCAAGCGCCCGGGCCAGGCCGCAGTAGTGGCCGTAGCTTCGACTCATCCCATCACTTTACAATCTCAAGTACACCTGACAATATCCAGCCGATGGAGCGGAACGAGGGGAAGCCATGACAGACACGGGGAGACCCGCATGGGTCGACGACCAGCTGTTCCCGTTCGAGAGCCGCTTCGTCACCCTCGACGGACACACGGTGCATTACGTGGACGAAGGATCGGGGCCGACGCTGCTGTTGCTGCACGGCAACCCGACATGGTCGTTCGACTATCGAGACGTGATCCACGCGCTGCGCGACGAGTTCCGCTGCGTCGCGCTGGACTACCCGGGCTTCGGGCTGTCCTCGGCCGGGCCGGGCTACCGCTATCTCCCCGAGGAGCATGCCGGCGTGGTCGTGGAGTTCCTCGATCGCGTGGGCCTGTCTGATGTGACCCTCGTTGCGCACGACTGGGGAGGCCCGATCGGCTTGTACGCGGCCGAGCAGCGACCGGAGGCGTTCGCACGTCTCGTCGTGGCCAACACCTGGGCGTGGCCCCTCAACGGCGACCTGGTCGTCGAACTGGTGTCTCGCCTCATGGGGGGACCGGTCGGGCGTGAGCTGATCCGGCGGTTCAACCTGTTCGTCAACGCGATGATCCCCGTCGGGCACCGGCTGCGAACCCCGAGCTCCGCCGAGATGGCGCACTACCGAAACGCACTCGCCACCCACGAGCGGCGCGAGGCATCAGCTGTATTCCCCCGGCGCATCACCGCCAGCCGCGCGTTTCTCGCTGGTATCGAGGCCGGGCTCAAAGATCTCGGAGCCCTGCCGACACTCATCGTGTGGGGCGACGCCGACTTCGCTTTTCGCGCCAAGGAAAGACAGCGATGGGAGCAGATCTTTGCCGACCACCACACCGTGATCATCGAAGGCGCCGGCCACTTCGTGCAGTCCGACGCGCCCGAGCAGTTCGCGGCGGCGATCCGTGGCTGGCGGTCGGCACCGGACAGGCGGCGAACAGCTCCGGCACGCGAGGAGAGCCAGCGCACAACGCCAAGCGAAACGCCGAGGCGGCCGTAGTGGTCTACGACGTGGATCTCGCTCACCGGGTCTTCTCCTCGCGACCACCGACGCGCGACCGATGGACATGACAGGTCGAGCGATCCAAGCACCGCGAGAAACAAGCCCGCCACGGAAGCGGATCAATGACCGACAGCTCGTACCCTCGGCAGGGCGCGGAACCTGATGCGCAGGAACAGGTTGAGATATGCCCGGCCACAGCACACACCGCTGACCGACCCGAGGCCCTCGCTCAGACCCGTGCGGCATTGCGCGACGTCGTCCCCCGCCTCGTCACACTTGTGCGCCGCATCCCCGACCCCAACTTGGCGTCGATCGGTACGTGGACGGCGGGCGATGTCGCGGCTCACCTGTCCCATTCCTTTCACGCCGACACCGACGCCCTCGCCGGAAGGCCGGTTCCGGAAGCCGTTGTGACGAAAGCGGGCATAGCCGAGGCGACCGCCAAGATTCTGACCGAGGACCGCGAACGGGACCCAGCCGTACTCGCGGATCGCATCGCCACGCTCGCGGAGGGGTTCGACGACGTCACGTCGCGGTCGCGGACGGCCGCGGTCGAGTGGCTGCAAGGCATCCGCCTGCCACCTTCGGCGGTTGCCGGTCACCTGCTCAATGAATGCCTCATCCACGGCCACGACATCGCCACAGCCACGGGGCGACCGTGGCCGATACAGCGTCCCCACGCCCTACTCGCGATCGAGGGCTTCGTGCTTCCACTGATCGCCGCCCTACCGCCCACCGCGTTCGTGAACCAGGAGAAGGCGGGATCCGTCCGAGCGCGCATCGAGCTGCGCCTTCGGGGAGGACAACGCACGGTGATGGTCCTCGATGGCGGTTGCTTGACGCTCGACGCGCCTGGCGCACCGGACGTCGACGCCTCCATCTCCGCCGACCCAGCGGCTTTCCAGCTGCTGTTCATCGGCCGGCGAGGAGTATGCAAACCGATCCTGGAAGGCAAGCTCGCCGCGTGGGGTAAGCGGCCGTGGAAACTCACCCGCCTGCTCAGCGTGATGAGCCCCCCATAACCTGTTCGACCACCACGGTCGGCCTCGCCGAGCACGCGGACAGATGCGTGAAGCGACCATCGCCGTGGTCACCGGCGGCGGCCATCCCGGGTGCGGGTGCGACTGCACCGCCGATGTCGGGCTTCGAACGTCAGCGTGGCGCCGATTTCTCTCCGGATTCTCCGAGATAGGCGCGTCGCTCTTCTGTGCTCCTGAACAGCCGGTCCATATGTGCGTCGATCGCGGCGAGCGCGTCCTGGGGCTCGATGACGTCGAGTTCGATCAGGGAGGTGAAGCCGGTGAGGGCGAGGAGCAGGTTGGTCTCGGTCGCCGGGTCGCGGTCGGGGTCGATGTGCCCGTCGGCGATCGCCTGGCGGACCAACTGCTCGACGAGGGCCCGCCCCTGGACGAGGCCGTGGCGCGCCTGCTCGTGCACGGCCTCGTCGTGCAGTGCCTCCAGGACGTAGGCGGCGCTCATGCGGCTGGTCGCGCGGGCGTCGGCGTGCAGGGGGAGCATCTCCGCGAGGGTCAGTCGCAGTACGTCGCGGGGGTGCGGACGGTCACCGAGCTTGTCGAGCCCCTGGCGTATGCGGTGCGAGGTCTGCTCGGACGCGAGATCCATGGCGAACGAGAGCATGGCGGTCCGGGACGGGAAGTAGTGCTGCAGCTGCCCGAGCGACATGTCCGCCTCCTGCGCCACCGTGCGCATCGTCAGCTGTGTGACGCCACGCTGGTCCACCACCCGCCACAGTGCGCGGGCGATCGCTTCGCGGCGTCCGTGGTGATCGACCTGCTTCGGCATCGCCGGTCCCTCTCCCTCACACCCCGGGGGCTGATCCAACACGGTTGACATAATACACCTGACCCATAATCCTGGGTCCGCTCGACGGAAGGAGTCCTCATGCCCGAACAGCCGAGGGTGCGGACCACGGACGGCGTGGTGGGCGTCGCCGGCGGCGGGGGCACGCGGTGTTCCGCGGCATCCCCTACGCCAGCCCCCGGTCGGGGCGCTCCGCTTCGCCGCGCCCGCGCCGCCGACCACATGGTCCGGAACGTCGTAACGCGGGGACCACGCGTGAGGTGTCCGAGGAACGCTGAGTCGCGACAACGGGGATTGCAGTGGACGAGGTAGTGAGGACGAGATCCGGTGCGGTGAGGGGTGTGCCGGACGCCGGTGTGGTGGCGTTTCTGGGGGTCCCCTATGCAGCGCCACTGCACGGGGCGTTGCGGTTCCAGGCTCCGCGACCGGCACCCGAGTGGGCCGATGTGCGGGACGCACGCGAGTTCGGGGTGTGGGTTCCGCAGCAGGCGATCCCGCCTGCCGTCTCCGGGGCCACCACCGGTGAGCTCGCAGATCTGCGCAGTGCGTCCGGTCCGGAGTGCCTGACGCTCAACGTCTGGACTCCGCGATCACGACACGATGCCGGCGGTGACGGGTTGCCGGTCCTAGTGTGGGTGCACGGCGGAGGTTTCGTCGGCGGCTCGGCGAACACCCCCGGCTTCGACGGCACACAGCTGGCGCGGGCCGGTGTTGTGCTGGTATCGGTGAACTACCGGGTCGGCTACGAAGGATTCGGCTGGGTGCGCGACGCCCCCTGGAACCGCGGGGTGCTCGACCAGCTCGCCGCGCTGCGGTGGGTGCAGGACAACATCGCCGCGTTCGGCGGGGACCCGGGCCGGGTGACGGTGTTCGGCCAGTCCGCAGGCGCAACCTCGATCGCCACGCTCATCGCCGGAGGCCGCGCGGACGGAGTGTTCCACCGCGGCATCGTCCAGAGCCCCGGCAACGTGTTCGTCCCGCCGGAAGAAGCGCGCGCCGTCTCCACGATGATCACCGAGGAGCTCGGTGTCCGCCCGGCTGCCGAAGCCCTCGCCGCCGTCCCCGCTGAGGCGATCCACGACGTGCAGTGGAACCCGGTGGCGGTGATGTCCGCGGATCCGGACGCCTGGACCTATCCGAACAGCCCCTTCGGCGTGGTCCTCGACGGCGAGTTGCTCGACGAGTTGCCGTGGAGGGCGATACGGCGGGGCGGCGGTCGCTCGATCGACCTGATCTGCGGCTGCACCGCGGCTGAGGCCCGCATGTTCACCGCGAACCTGGACCCGGCCGACGCCGATCCGCCCGGCGTGGCCCGTGGTGTCGGCCTGGATCCCGCCGCGGTGGACGCCTACCGACACACCCGACCTGGTATCACCGACAGCGACCTGTCCACGTTGGTGCTCTCCGACGCGTTCTTCCGGCTGCCCGCGCACCGGTCTGCCCGTGCCCACGCCGAGGCCGGCGGTCGCACGTTCTTCTATGAGTTCGCCTGGGTCGGTGATCCGGTGTTGGGCGCCTACCACGGACTCGACCAGTCGTTCGTGTTCGGTCTCCCGACCGGCCCGCTCGGCTGGGACCTCGGCGCGCAACCCGGTGAGTTCGACACGTTGTCCGCGGCGATGCGGTCGGCCTGGACGCAGTTCGCCGCCACCGGGGATCCGGGCTGGCCGCGATACCGGCCCGACGAGTGGCTCACCCGGATCTGGGACGTCCCGCCGACCGTCGGCGCGGACCCGACCGCCGCCTCGGCGGAGATCTGGCAGCGACACCACCGCACAACGGCGTCCCAGCGGTGAGGAGGTGCAGGCCCACATGACCGCGGTGAACGCGACCGTACTGGCCGGACCGGGGGCCGCCGAGCCGCCAGCGGTGTTCGTGCACGGCGTGCTCTCGTGGGGCACCGACGACCGCTACGGGTTCGGCAACCAACGCCCACTGGCCACGCACCGCCGGCTGATCCTGATGGACCGCCGCGGCCACGGCGAAAGCCCGGACCTCGAGGGCCCGTACCGGACCGACTACGCGGTCGACGCCGAGGACATCGTCGCGCTTCTCGGTGACGGCGCCCACCTCGTCGGACACTCCTACGGAGGGGTCGCCGCGATGCTCGCCGCCTGCACCCGGCCCGATCTCGTCCGATCCCTGTGCCTGATCCAACCTGGGGCGCTGCGTGTTGCCGAGGACGAACCGGTAGTGCGAGACATGCTCACCCGTGCCCGCGCCTCCACCGCGACACTCCCCGATGATCTCACCGCCGCGGACTACCTGCGCCTGTCCACCGAGCCGCTCGGGATGCCCATACCGCCGGCGGACCCCGAGCGGCTGCGTGTGGCCTGGACATCCATGGGCGAGCGGTGGCGCTGACCGCGTTGCTGATCTCGGTGGTCGTGGTGGCGATGCGCCGGTCCAGGTGCCGGACCTCGGCGATGAGCTCGGCCACCAGCCGACGCAGTATGCGCGGCCCCGTCTCCCGGGGCCGGACAGTGCGCAGTAGACGAGCGGCCTGCTCGGCGTCCAGCTGGCGGGGCGCCCCGGCAGGTAGGAGGCGGGTGAGCAGCTGGCGTCGCGATCACGCGGAACCTCGATCTCGACCGGGCCGATCTCGGTGAGCACGGTCTTCGTGCGGGTTCCGTTGCGCGAGTTCGCCCCGTCCCGGCCGGCGGGGTCGTGCGCCTCATAGCCCAGGTGTCCGCTCATCTCCGCTTCAAGCGCAGTCTCGAGCACCGTCTAGGTCAGCTCCGCGAGCATCCCGCCCGGCCCGACAAGCTCGACGCCTTGTTCGCGGGCGGTGTCGATGAGCTGCTGGGCGAGTTGCTGCTGGTCAATCCGATCCGGCACAGGCTCGATCGTCTCGGTCATGGCTGCTCCTCCCCGCCGAGCCGCACTCGGCGTGTCGGACCAGTTACGCCGAAGATCGGACAGTCCTGCGGCGTCGTCAGACCTGGCGTGTGGCGTGGTCGGGGGCAAGGTACGCGGTCCAGCCTTGCGGCCGGCCGCGTCGTGCGCTGCCCTCGTGGGGGCCGTCGCAGGGTGACTTCCCTGGCCTCAGCACCACCACTTGCGGGCGCAGTAGCCGCCGGTCAGAGCGCCGTCGGGCATGTTGTAGTCGTCATCGTCGTTGTCGTACGAGTAGCTGTTTCCGTCCGAGCTCGTGGTCGACGGGTAGGGGTCGCCGCACTCGCGGCCAGACGGCGGGTTCGCCGAGTACTTCGTGTCGAGGGCGTAGAGCCGCGCGACGTAGTCGGGCGAGGCGTCGTTGCGGCCCTGGTAGACCCCGGTGTGGTCGTTCTGGACCATGTACTCGCCGAAGTCCTCGTGGTTCGACCCGAACTGCACGTAGCGCAGCTGCCGCCCGTACGGGTCGGTGTCGACTCCGGCCTGGCTGGTGACGGTGACGGGCCCGTCGTAGGTGCTCGTGAGCTTCAGCCGGGCGTCGGAAGTGGCGAGGTCGCCGCCGTAGGTGCCTGCCTCGCAGGAGTCGATCCCGAGGACGCGGATGGTGCGTCCGTCGCTGGTCTTGAAGGTGTCGCCGTCGACGACCTCGCTCACGGTTAGCGGCTCGCCGGCGAACGGCGGTGCCGCGTCGGCTGTGGCACGCGAGTAGTCGGCTGCCGGGGTCGTCGGCGTGTAGGACGGTGAGCTCGCCGAGTAGCTGGGCGCGCTGGCCGTCGTGCTTGGTGCGGCTGCCGGGGTCGGCTCGTCGTCGTTGTTGCCGGCGCAGGCTGCAAAGAAGATGCCGATCACGACGGCGCCGCCGATCAGGCTGCTGCCTTTGGACATGGCGAGGTGACCTCTCGTCGAGGTGGTAGGTGGGGGATGTGGCTGCGGACGTCCGTGACGTCCGAGTTGCCCGGGTTATCGCAGCCGGCGCGGGCCTGTTACGAGTAGCGCCCGCTGCTCCGTTCGCTCTCATCAGATTCGAGGAACGCAGCGCTGCGGTGTCGGTTCCGGGGCCGAGCTCGGCGACTCGCGGGCGGAGTGACTCGATTGGAACGCGAAGCATCTGCCGGACACAATCGCGGGGTCGGGCGGCTCGTGGTGCTCACCGCCGTCATCGGTCGCGGATACGGCGTCTCAGCATGGGCGACGTTCACTGACCCGGCGGTCCACCACACCCTGGCCAGCGGCGTTCAGCCACGCGCTGCGGTTCTACCTCGCCCACGTACCGGCGAGGCACCGGCCCACTCAAGCGGCAGGCGTAGCAAGCCGTCGCTAGTGGCACGATAGTGGCACGAAATGGTTCAGCCCCGGCACTAGACCGGGGCTGAACTGCGAAAACGCGTGTGGGCGATACTGGGATCGAACCAGTGACCTCTTCGGTGTGAAGCAACAAGAGCGAGCCCACTGCCAGAGCGAACATGCAGTTCAAGAAGTTGAAAGGCTCCACCGAGGTCCGGTCATGTCCGGAACAGTTCGTCTCGATTGTCACTCAGTTCGACACGCACGTGGCCCCCGAGGCTTGTTGCTGTAGCAACAGAGCACGACGCCGGGGTAGCGACCGAGGCGTGACGACGCGACGTCCGGGTTCGCGACGAGTGCCGCCGCGAGCGTGCCGGTGCCGTCCACCGCCTACCACGCCTTCCTAAGCCCAGCGCCAGCTCCGCGTCCCTGGTGACGGCCTCCGCGAGCCGGTACAGATCCTGCCACCCTGGGCGATCCGGTCGCCGACCCGATCGGGCACTTCGCGAACGCGGGCGACGCGAGCTTCCCTGTGTCTGTCAGCGCTGGAGGTAGCGACCGCGCAGCTCGGCGCGGGCCGCCGTAACCACGGCCCGGTCGCGTCGCCGCGGCGCTTGGCGCGCAAGCTGACCGAGTCGACTGAAGCGGTCCAGCATCAACCCGACGCGATGCCGCCGGCGCGGAGCGGCGTTTCGACCACACCGTCGACGCAGGCGTGGTCAGAGCGTGGCTGGGTGTCGGCGGACGGCGATGATCCGAACTTATCCGGCGACCTTGTCCTGTCTCCACTCGGACAGTCGCTGCCGAGTCGTCGACCATGGCTGTCATCTCCTTCCGTCCGCTCGGCAACGTCCGGTCGACCGGACGGCAACGTCGACACCGTCCCCCATCGACCTCACCCGAATCGCAGGCGGCTGCGCGTCACGATGCGGTCGCCGGGAGGGAACCCCGAGAGGAAAGCCGGCGGATCGATCCCGGAACGCCCCCGTTCCGGACGAAAGACCCGTTGGGTGGGTAAGGCGGATGCATCGCTTCCGCCATATCTCGCTGCCGCGTTCTGCGTGTCGAACCGACAACCGCGTCCATCATTCGCTACATCGGATCTCAAACGTGCCCTTGGTAAGAGACCGGACGTACGACTCCGCGCCAGCCAGGAGGCGGAGATGCTCTTCACCGCAGCGTCGCTTAGATAGCCCTGGTTGTACGAGGACTGTCCGGAACCGCGGGCGAAGCTGAGGCGCTCGCTCGTGCAGCGTCACCAGCGTGTCGATGTCGCCGACCTCGAAGGGGGTCCGCCCGGTCCGTTGTGCGTAGCGCTCCGCTCGACGCTGTAGGTGGCGGAGCAGAGGGATCGCGCCATGCTGGCGCCAGCGAGCGCCGCGAACGGCTTGGCCACAGAGCTCGTACAGATCGGCGAGACGCGCGCCGGGCTGAGGTGCGGACGAGTACTTGCAGTGGACGAGAGTGACATCGAACCATTCGCCGTTGACGGCCAGGCCGACGAGGTCGGCAGCTTCGCCCGCGCGGTCATCATCGACGAGAACCGCAAAGGTGTGGTGGAGCTGCAGGTACCGGGACATCTGCGCCTGGATCGAATCGGGTCGGCGCTCGACGCCCTGCGATTCCACCGTGATTGTCGTGCCCGCCCAGTCGTGGGAGATGAGCTTGTCCGGGTCGAACGGCAAGAGATCGATTCGCGGGGCGAGCATCCGACCCTGGTCGGTCACGAGGTGGTCGCGCTCGAAGAACAGGGTCGGCCGGTGATTATTGATCCACTCGCCCAACGGCTGTGGAGAGCGCCCGGTCACTCGGCCGTCGCCCGCTCCGTTGGGGCGATACTTCAGGCCGTTCTCCTGGGTGAAGTCCGCTCGGTACGGGATCTGCCAGTGATCACTCACGAGGGAGAAGAGCAGCGGCCCCTCCCTGCCGTGGTCGTCGACGTTGAAGCCGATGTCTATCAACGGGGCCGACTGGCCGTCGTATGTGACTGTCGGCCCCTCGGACACGCCGAGATAGAGCTCCCACGGCCACTCCAGGCCGAGCAGGACGAGGTTGGGCCGCTGGTCGATGTCGACCGGGATGATGAACCCCGCCTGGATGGACTCGAGGTCGAGGTCGGAGTCGAGCAGCTTCTCCGTCTGTTCGTGGCACCAGTCGACCCAGGCCTTCAGCGAGTCCGCAGTGCGGACCGACCAGAACCGGCCCGAAAGCGAGGCACTGATACTGACGCGTTCGCCCGCGTCGAAGGCGTTGGTGGCGATGTGGGTCTGGCTGCGGGTCCCGCGTTCGTGATCGTCGATCGCCTCACTGACGTCGCTACCGACGTGCATAGAGAACCGGTTGAAGTGATCGCGGACGTCGAGCAGGCCGACATTGGTCGGTGTGAGCCGATCGAGCCCGCCGAACACCCGGAACGTGTTCGGTCCGTTGATCGGTGTGGTGTCACCGCCCAGGACTGAGGCCGCGAGCTCGGCATAGTTCCCCGCGTTGCCGGAGCCGTGGATGCACAGAACTCTCGACTCTGGCTGGAAGTAGAGGATCACGAGTTCGTAGCTGGTCTCACAGATCTCGGGCAGCTCTGCCCATCGGACGTCGGTGCGGTGCTCGACGATGAACCACGCCACCGTGTTGTTGGCGCCGACGGTGATGCGCTCGCCGAGGACCCGTTCCGCGCCGTACGTCTGCACGGCACGGTCAGGATCCCAGGATGCGCTCGGGGCGCGATGGGCGATGGCACTCATCTTGGGGGCAAGCAGCCCGGCCGGGACCTCATCCGGGGCGTCGGCAAAGGACGCGTCGAACTCCTGCTGATCTTGCACCCTGCGCCCCATGTCCTCGGTGAGGTCGCGTAGCAGCAGATTCCAGTCGGCGTCCTCCCGCAGAAGCGCGCGCAACGGAGTGGTCGCGAGAGTCGGGTCACGGACGATGAACACGCTCGGTGTGCCGATGGCCGGATCGTCTACGCCACGTGTGAACCGCCCGATGAACTGGATCATCGGGCCGAGGCTCTTCTTTGTGTCGTGGATGGCCGCGATCTTCAGGGAAGGCATGTCGAAGCCCTCCCCGAGCATGTTCACGCAGACCACGACCCTGCTGGTTCGCTCGGCGAGAGCCTTCATCACCGCGCGGCGCGGACGAGGTCGTACGCGATCATGCAGGAGCTGAGGGTGGTGCCGGGAAGCGACTCGCTCGTAGACCTTGTGAAGGGCCTTGGCCCGGTCGACGCTGCCGGCGCGGACCATCAGGATGTGGTCGCGGCCAGCGGCGAGGTCCTGCTCGAGGCGCTCGACGGCGAGCAGCGCGATCGCCTCGTCCGCGCCGGTCAGGCTGAGCACGGCGCGATGGTCGATGCGGGTGAAGTAACCGTCGCGTTGAGCTTCGCGGAGCGGGAACCGGAAGATGACCCGTCCGGGTAGAGGGCGGCCGTCCTCGCGTGCCGGGGTGGCGGTGAATAGCAGGACCGGCCGATCGGCGAAGCCCTCCACAACTGTGGCCCAGGTCGGTGCGGGTGCGTGGTGTGCCTCGTCCACGAACAGATGGGTGGCCCGCTCGATGATCACCGCTCGGGCCTGGTCGCTGCACGCGCGGAGGACGGCGGGAGTGGCGATGACGACGTTGGCTGTATCCATAAGTTGCGCGGCATCGTCGGGCTCGCTCAGGCCGTGCTCGAGGGCAGCTACCTGGGGTCGCAGCGCGTGTGGCGCGACGATGTGTTCGCGCTGCAGGATGCCGAGGCGCAGGAACTTGCTGGTGATCTGGCGCCGAAGAGCCACGCTGGGGACCAAGACGAGCAGTCTCGGAACGCGCTGTGCGATTGCCGTCGCGATCATGGTCTCGGTCTTGCCGGTGCCGGTCGGCATAACCACGATGGCGGGGTCGCCGGTGCCGGAGGCCCAATGGCCCATGATCGCGTGCAGGGCGCCGATCTGCGGCCGGCGCAGACTGTGCTGCTCATCCCAGTGCTGGAACCCGATGGCATCGCGATAGGAGTTGACCACGGCATCGGGCGGAATGGGCTCGGTCGGACCGATCCATCGAGCAATGGGCCTGGTCTGATCGAGAACGGGAACCTGGGCGGTTAGTACACTCGGGTCGATTCGCGCCCGTGTCGCGGGCCATGTGCCCGCAGGCCCCGTCACGTAGAGGTTCTCAGCGTCTTCGACGAGCTCCAGCCGCCCCTCGGGCACGAGCAACTGACGAATCGCAGTGCTGGCAACGGTCTCGGGTCGGGCCCAGACGTTCGAGGTCTGCACCTGCATTAGCGCTCGTGCTCCATTGCTGTCATCTCCGCGGACGAGCCATCGGCTCTGATCCCCGCTGCGACCGACCTCCACCCAGCCCCGACGAGGACACCGAGCTCGATCCGGACAGTCTCTCGCTCACGCCGCATAGCGCGGAGCCATGCTCTCCATCTGGTCGATGACCAGCCGGATCGCGCCTGGCTGCTTGTCGGGCGGGTACCGGTACTTCACCAGCAGCCGCTTGATCGACGAGCGCAGCTTGGCGCGGACGTCGTCGCGGACGGTCCAGTCGGTCTTGACATCACGTTGCATGACGGCCACCAGCTCGCGGGCGATCTGGGCGAGCACGTCCGGGCCCTGCACGTCGACCGCGGACTCGTTGGTGCTCACCGCGTCGTAGAAGGCCAGCTCGTCCTCGGACAACGGCGGGTCGAACGACTTGCCGCGGTCATCCTCGGCCGCCACCTCGTTCGCCAGTTCGACGAGTCGCGCGATGACCTCGGCGGAGGTGAGCTGCTCGTTCGTGTACCGGTTCATCAGATCGCTGATGCGCTCCGAGAACGCCCGCTGGCGGACCAGGTTGTGCCGCGCCACCTTCGCCGACTCCGCGGTGAGCAGGTTGCGCAGCGCCTCGATCGCCAGGTGCGTCTGGTCCGCCTCCTGCGCCTTCGCCAGGAAGTCCGGCCCGAGGTTGGATAGCGTCGGCGTCGGCAACCCGGCCGCGGCGTAGATGTCGACGATGTCGCCGGTGGCGGTGGACGACGCGACGAGCCCGGACAGCAGCCGCGCGATCTCCTCCGGAACCGGTTCGCCGGCGGCCTGGCGCTCCTGCGCGTCCAGCTTCGCCATCCAGACCCGGACCTCGCCGTAGAACAGCACCTCGTCGCGCAGATCAGCCAGGTCGTCGCCTGCGAGCGCCCACCCGCGGGCCAGCTCTCCGGTCAACCGGCGGAAGCGCCGAGCCAGGGTCTCCTCGCCCTCGCCGGGCCGGTTGCCGGGGGTCGACGGCGAGCGCAGGTGGTTGGTCAGGCCCGCCGCCGCCTTGACCAGGCTCGCGTCGCTTCGGTCCCACATCGTCCGCCACGGATAACCCGCGCACAGCGAGTCGATCCGACCGATCAGCTCCCGGACCAGCGCGACGGCCTCCTCGACGTCGCGTCCGACGGGCCTGCGCTCCTGATCGGTTGCCGTGTACTGGGCGAGCGCGCTGGTGAGGTTGTCGATCAGAGGGGCGTATCCGACGAGCAGCCCGTCCTGCTTGCCGCGGAACGTGCGGTTCACCCGTGCGAGGGTCTGCATGAGCAGCGCCCCCTTCAGCGGCCGGTCCAGGTACAGCGTGTGCAGCGGCGGCGCGTCGAACCCGGTCAGCAGCATGTCCTTGACGATGACGATCTGCAGCGGATCCTCGGCGTCCTTCAGCCGGTTCTTGATGGCCTTGTTCTGGCCCTCGCGGCGGACGTGCGCCTTGACCGGCTGCTGGTCGGAGGCGGACCCGGAGTACACGACCTTGATCACACCGCGGTCTATGGCGTCGTCGTGCCAGTCGGGCCGCAGCGCGACGATCTCGTCGTAGAGCCGCGCGCAGATCTCCCGGGTGCCGCAGACGACGAGCGCCTTGCCCGGCGACGACACGTCCTCCGCCGAGAGGTACGGGCGCATCGCATCCGAGCGGTGGGCCCAGTGATCGACGAGGTCGCGGGCCAGCGTCTTGAGACGCTCCGGGGCTCCGTAGACGGCGTTGATGACCGCGACGGACCGCTCGACCCGGTCGCGCTCGACGTCGTCGAGACCGGCGGTGGCCTCGTCGGCCGCCCGGTCGAGCTCCTCCTCGGCGAGGGCGCGCTGCACACCGATGAGGCGGGGGGCGAACCGCACGGGGACGGTCGCGCCGTCGTCGACGGCGCGGGTGAGGTCGTAGGTGTCGATGACATCGCCGAACACCTCGACGGTGTCGCGTCCGGCCATCGAGAGCGGTGTGCCGGTGAACGCGATGAACGTCGCGCGCGGAAGCGCCTGGCGGATGTGCCGGGCGAACCCGTAGGTCTTCTCGTAGTGGCTGCGGTGGGCCTCGTCGACGATGACGACGACGTTCGGGCGGTCGGACAGCGTCGGATGGTCACGACCCGCCTTGCGTTCGGCCTCGGTCAGGCCGAACTTCTGCAAGGTGGTGAAGAAGATGCCGCCGGTGTTCTTCTCCCCGAGCCGCGTGCGCAGCTCGTCGCGCGTGTTCACCTGCACCGGGCTCTCGCCCAGCAGCTCGGAGCGCTGGAACGTGTCGAAGAGCTGCGTGTCGAGCTCGGTTCGGTCGGTGACCACGACGAGCGTCGGGTTCTTCAGCGCCGGGTGGTGCGCGACGAGGTGGGCGTAGAGCTCCATCTCCATTGACTTGCCCGAGCCCTGGGTGTGCCAGACGACGCCGCCCTTGCCGTTGCTGCGCGCGGCGTCGACCGTCGTACCGACCGCCTTGGTGACGGCGAAGTACTGATGCGGTTTCGCGACCCGCTTCTGGTAGCCCCCGGCACCGGCGTCGAACGCGACGAAATTGCGCAGCAGCTGCAGGAACCGCTCCGGATTCCCGATCCCGTCGGCGAGGTACTCGAGCTCCACACCAAGGCTCTGGTCGTCGACGTCGGTCGTCGTGTCGAGCGGCTCCCCGTCCTCGCCGACGTTCCACGGCGAGTAGTGGTTGAGCGGCGTGAACGGCGTGCCGTACCGCGCTGTGAGGCCGTCGCTAACGACGGTGAGCACACAGAAGCGGAACGCGGTGGGGAACTCGTCGAGGTAGGTCGCGAGCTGGCCGTGCGCCTTGCTGAGCGTGGCGTTCGGGTCGCCGGCGTTCTTCAGCTCGATGACGATCACCGGCATGCCGTTGAGGTAGAGCACAACGTCGAAGCGCCGCTCGTGGTCGGTCGACCGGACCGTGACCTGGTTGACGACGAGGAACTCGTTGTCCTCCTCGCGGTGGCTGACCAGCCGGATGGTCGGGCTCTGCTCGATACCCTCGGCGTCGACGTAGCTGATCGCGTTGTACCCGTCGACCAACACCCCGTGGATGCGACGGTTCTCGGTGATGGCGTCCTGCGAGGTCGGAGAGAGGATCTCGGCGAGGGCCTGCTCCACGTACCCGTCCGGCACGTCGGGGTTGAGATCGCGCATCGCCATGAGCATCCGCGCGGGCAACGCGATGTCGGTCCACGTCTCCCGCCCGCGATCGGCACCGGGCGCGATGTCGGTTCCGTGCAACGGCCGCCAACCCTGCCCAGCGAACTGCTCGAGCGCGATCTGCTCCCACTGCGCCTCGTTGAGCACCTACACCACCTCCTCCACGACCTTCTCGGCGTCCTTTACCGGCACCTTGCCCGACATCAGCAGCGGCAACAGTTCGTCTCGCGTCCGTGCCAGTTGCAACGACTCCCGCTCCGCGGCAAGCGCTCGGTTCCACAGCGAGGTCATTGCTACGTCCAAGACCTCGACATTCTCACCTGGCGGAACCGGGACCGGCTCATCGAGATGGTGGCGTTGAATGTGACCCATCGTTGTCGCCTTGTCTGCTGCGACGGCCTTGAACTCGGCAAGCTTCGTCCGCACCGCGTAGTCAACAAGCCACAGAGGACGACCAGCCTCAGGCACTACCTTGAAGATATGCTGGTTGACAATGGCCTCCTCCCGGTACCAGCGCGCCACCGTGAGCGATCCCGACCACGCGAAGAGCAGGTCGCCGGGACGCGTCAGATGATCGTCGACCACCTCGATGTCGTTGTAGACGGTTGACCCCCCGACGCCCGAGTTGAGCTCCGCGATACGAACCACCACGCGCCCGGTGCCTGTGGCGTTCTTAGTAAAGGCCCGGCCGTTGACGAAGCGCGCCAGAGCCGACAACGGCGATACGGTTCCCCCGACCGATGCGGCGGTGACCGAGGCCAGACGAAGGGCGTCCGCTGCCGCGACGACGCGGACGTTCACGGTGATCTTGTCATCGAGCGCGCCGATGACATCTGTGATCGCTGTCCGCACATCAGCAGGCGGCATCGGAATCTTCGCTCGCTTGATATCAGCGAGATTGAGCGTCGCCTGAACTGTCGTGTTGAGAACGCCAGAGAAATAGTCGCGCATCTTGGCGGACTCGAACACGAGCCGGAGCCACTGGGCCGAGACTCCGGACGGACGAAGCACGGCGATAGCGCGCGCAACGTTCCAGCCCTCGAGTGCGGGCGGAACCACAGCGGTTTCTCCGACCGAACCCACTACCGAGAGGAGAAGCTCGCCACCTCGCAATCGAGTGCGCGAATGTCGCTCGGAAATTTCCCGTGCAACCTTCAGTGTACCGATGCCGTCGATCCGGCCACCGGAGAGATCCTTGACTCGTACGATCGGTACGCCGGACGGATCGTCGCGGCCCGGCTGGACGATTCCATACGACAGAGCGCCATCCTCGAGGAGATCTCCGAGGGAGGCTGTCGGCCAACCTCCGCTCACGACAGGCGCTCCAGCTGCTCGCGCACGACCGTGTCCAGCCGCGCAGACTCGTCGAGGGTCTCGCACAGCTCTTTCTTCAACCGGTCGATCTTCGCGTCGGTCGGCTCGCCGTCGTCGGTCACCTCGGCGGCGCCGACATAGCGGCCCGGGGTCAACGCGTAGTCCGCGACCTTGATCTCGGCGACCGGGACCGACTTGCAGAAGCCAGGGATGTCCTCGTACGCCTCGGCTGACGGCGCGCCGCGCCAGGCGCGGAACGTGTCGCCGATCCGGACGATGTCCTCATCCGAGAACGCGCGCTCGGCGCGGTCGACCATGTACCCCATCTCGCGGGCGTCGATGAACAGCACCTGGCCGGAGCGGTCGGTCGCGCCCCACTTTGCACCGCTCTTACCCCGCGTGAAGAACCACAGACAGACGGGGATGCCGGTGCTGCGGAACAGCTGGGTCGGCAGCGCGACCATGCAGGAGACGAGGTCGGCGGTGACGATCCGGGCGCGGATGTCGCCCTCGCCATTGGACTGTGACGACATCGATCCGTTCGCCATGACGACGCCGGCCTTCCCGCCGGGCGCGAGCTTATACAGGATGTGCTGGATCCACGCGTAGTTAGCGTTCTTCGCCGGGGGCACTCCGAAGCGCCAGCGGTCGTCGTCGGTGTCGCGCGTCCAGTCCTTGATGTTGAACGGCGGGTTGGCCATCACGAAGTCCATCGCCGTGTTCGGGTGCTGGTCGCGGGCGAACGTGTCGCCGGCGACCGAGCCCAGTCCGCTGTGGTCGATCCCGTGGATGGCGAGGTTCATCTTGGCCATCCGCCATGTCTCGGCGATCGCTTCCTGGCCGTAGACGTGGATGTTGGTCGGGTCGCCGTCGTGGCGACGGATGAACCGTTCGGTCTGCACGAACATCCCGCCCGATCCGCAGCACGGGTCGTACACCCGGCCCGAGGTCGGCTCCAGCACGTCGACGAGCGTCTTCACCACCGACGGCGGGGTGAAGTACTCGCCGCCACGGCGGCCCTCGGCTCGGGCGAAGTTACCGAGGAAGTACTCGTAGACCTCGCCCATGAGGTCCCGCGCGCGGTGCTCGCCCTGGCGGCTGAACCGGGCGCTGTTGAACAGGTCGATCAGCTCGCCGAGGCGACGCTGGTCGATCCCGTCCCGGTTGTACCGGACAACGAGCGTGCCCTTCAGGCTCTCGTTCGCCTTCGTGACGGCGTCCATCGCCGCGTCGACGAGCTCGCCGATCGACCGCTTCGGCTCGTTGCCATCGGCGGGCTTGCCCTTCGCGTTCTCGGCGAGGTAGCTCCACTGGGCCTCGGGCGGCACGACGAACACTCCGTATCCCTGGTACTCCTCGGGATCGTCGATCAGGTCGGCGATCTGGTCGTCGTCCAGGCCGTCGACGGTGAGGTCGGCGCGGATCGCCTCGCGACGCTCCTCGTAGGCGTCCGAGACGTATTTGAGGAACACCAGACCGAGGATCACGTCCTTGTACTGGTGCGCCGACAGCGAGCCGCGCAACTTGTCGGCCGCCTTCCACAGCGTGTCCTCCAGCTCCTTCATGGTGGACGGCGCCGTGGGGGCCTTCTTCGTGCGTGGGGGCACGTCAACCTGCTTCCGTTCGGGTGAGGGTCGGGTCGAGCGTCACCGCGCCGGCGGCTACGCCCTCGATCAGGCTCGTGACGAGATCGCGCGCGGCGTCGGTGTGTCGCCGCAGCTCGTCCTGATGTGTCGCGATGGCGGCGAGCGCCTCGTCGAGCGCGTCCGCATCGGCCGCAGACAGCAACGGCAGGCTCCACGTCGTCCATGCCGTCCCCGCCGGGGTGAGGGTGTTGACGACGGCGGCGAGCACGTGCGGCCCGACGGGGGCGCCGGGCTGGAGGCGCAGGATCCGGCTCGGCGCCGCGACGAGCGCTCCACCGGACCCATCGACCCGCGCGGTCGGCGAGGGTCGTTCGAGGAAGACGACATCGCCCGGCTCGGTGCGGTGGGCGCGTCGATAGAGACGGGCCGCGTCGAAGGGGTCGAGTCGAACGTGGTCGGCCGCGCTGTCCGCAGCGAGAATCGCGACGGTGCCCGCCGGATCGGCGTGGGCGAGATCGACACGCGTCCCGTGCTTCACGAGGAGCTGTCCGTCCGACACCAACTCGGCGAGCGACCGCCGACGCAACGTGATGGTGGTCGGGGCGGCCGCGACGGCGACGTCGCATCCCGCGAGGGGGCGGCTCGTCGTGAGCGTCGCGGCGTGGACCCGGTCCAGATGACAGGACGGCGGCCCGCTGCCGAGTCGCACTGCTGTGACGCCGCGGGGCACGACCGCCGCCTGGGCCAGCACCGCGGTGAGATCGCGCCGGCGGGCGTAGCGCGGGGCGCGGCTCCCCCGGGTCGCGTCGGTAGCGGGCTCGAGCAGGGCTGCCGTGATGTCGGCGGCGAGATCATCGAGGTCGATCGCCGCGCCTTCCAGGTCCGCGAGCGACACGAACTCGTTGCGGCGCGCTCCGTGCAGCACCCACAGCGCCAGGCTCTGCCGGTGTGCGCTCCTCCACAGGCCTCGGGGCAGCCGGATCGCGGCGGCGAGGACCCGGCCGGACAGGGTGTCGGTGCGGTCCCGGCTCGCGGCGCCGACGAGCGGGTCACACAGCGTTCCGGCGGCGCCCACCACGACGCCGACGTCCGACGAGCCCAGACCGAGCACGAGATCATCGGCCGAGCGCAGCGCCTCGGCCTCGGACATCCCGATCACCGAGAGGACGTGCACCGTAGGGGCGTCGGCGGGACTGTCCCGGACGGCGATCTCCTCGATTTGCGCCCGGCGCCGCAGAGCCCGGTTCTGATCCGGTGCGAGCACGACGCCGGCGAATCCCGCGGCGAGCGTCCGGAACATCGACGCCTCGGCCGGGGGCACGAGAACCACGCCCTCACCGCCGAGCGCATCGCGCGCTGCCCCGGCGGCCGCGGCTACGATGTCGGCAAGGTCCTCCCCGACACCGCGTCGACCCGGGTGCCGATGAAGTCGGCTCGACTCCAGACGGGCGAGCGCATCGGACGGGCCGAACGACGCCGCGACGAGGTCGTCGACGTATCCCGCCATGGCTTCGGTGATAATCAACTCGCGAACCTCGCTGAGCAGGAGATCGTCACCAGGGTCGACGCGGCGCGCGAGGTCGGCCAGGTCGGCCGCCGAGCGGCCGTCGACGTCCTCCCCGGTCGCGGCGTGCAGGGCCAGCAGGGCCACGACGTCCTCGGCGTCGACGCCGTCCGGCACCGAGAGCGCAGGAGCATCCTGCTCAGCCTCGACGTTGTTCCCCCGTCCGGTGGCCTGCAGATACGCAACGATCTCGTCGCGGTCGAAGTGCTCCGCGCCGTCAGCCGAGGACATCGGCTCGGGGAACGGGACGACACGTCCGCGGACCCGCGGGCGCCTACGCCACATCGTCACCACGTGCCGGCGAACGTGCGCCAGGTCGGCGATGTCCTGCAACGTGACCGTCGCGCGCTGCGCCACCATGGTGCACCTCCCTCCCACAATCTGCGCTTGAGATTAGAGCAGCGCGTTCCTGCGGGAAAGGTGGGTCGCTGAGAAGCCCCCTTCTCAGCGAACGGGATCGACCGCAGGACCGCATCGCCGCATCGTTCCTCGCATCGGTCGGCCAACCGGGCCGGCCAGGAGCCAGCGAGGAAGCACATGACCGCGCACTTCGATGCCGATGGTCCCGCATTGATCGTCGAGCACCTGACCATGAACGACCCGAACGTCCTGACGGAGGCGCGCCACTGGCCGACCGGCCGTCGCGGTGCCGCCGTGCCCACTGCGGAAATGGCCGACCGGGACCTGACCGCCTTCGTCAACCAGGCCCTCGTCGTCGGTTCCCAGGCGATCGCCACCGCCGGCGGGGCGCAGGAGGCGTACCGGCTCGACGCACTCGTGGCCGACGTCGGCGAGCGCACCAGCCGGCTCTCGCGCGAGACCGAGCGGGCGACCGGCGCGGCCGTCCAGCAGGCCACTGCGACCATCGAGGCCTCAACCGCCGCCGCGCGCAAGACGTTCGACGAGATCGCCGCGCAGTCCAGGCGCACCTTCACCGAGTCCGTCGAGACCGCAGGCACGGCGTTGCGCGGGGACCTGGCTCGACTGCTGGGCGGCGAGAACCCCGAGCTGCTGGCCCGACTCGGGCCGGTCCTCGAGAAGTTCGGCCGCGACCTGGAGGCCCGTGCCACCGCGCAGACCGGTGAGCTTGTCGCGACGGCCGCCCGGGCGTTCGACCCCGCCGACCCGGCCTCCCCTGCCGCTCAGCAGGCCCGCGCTCTCGCCGAGCAGCAGGAGCGGCTCGCCGCGACGCTGACCGCCGACTCCCAGGCGCTGACCCAGAAGGTCGACGCTCTCGCCGAGGCCGTGAAGGTGGCCCAGGCGGCGTCCAGCGCGCGGGCGGCCGTGGTCAGCACCAGCTCGCTCAAGGGCGACGAGTTCGAGGAGGAGCTGCAGGTACTGCTCGCCGAGCTGGCCGCGGGATTCGGCGACGAGTACCGCGTCACCGCCCGCAAGGCCGGCCGGTTCCCGAACAACAAGAAGGGCGACGGCGTCCTCGCCGTCAACGGCGGCGACGTCCGCGTCGCGGTGGAGATGTCCGACTCCCAACGCAACGGCTGGAGCGACTACCTTCGCGACACGGAACAGAACCGCGACGCCGTCGCGTCCCTCGGCATCGTGCGATCCCCCGAGCAGCTCGGCGGGCACAGCCTGCTCAGCCTCGGCCCGCGCCGCCTCGTGATGGCCTTCGACCCCGGCAGTGGGTCGGCGGACCTGCTGCGTACGGTCCTCCAGCTGCTGCGCCTGGCCGCCCTCGCGGCGGCGAGCCGGCAGCAGGACGGCGACGTCCGCGTCGCCGACGAGAAGATCGCCTCCGCGCTCGCGGCACTGGTCCGGATCGACGAGATCACCAAGTCGGTCGGCCTGATCCAGCGGCACGCCAAGACCATCGGCGGCGAGTCCGACGAGCTGCGCACCGAGATCTCGCGCCTGCTCACCCAGGCCCGCGCGGCGCTCGGCGCCCACACCTCGGGTGCCGACGATGCCGCGGCCTGACGACGCCGCCGCGGTGCTCCGGCTCGCCCTACCCGGGCCGGACCTCGACCTCGCCGTCGACCCGAACTCCGTTCTGCTGACCCCGCACGCGGTCCAGCGCTATCGCGAGCGGATCGAGGGCGTGCCGGCTCGGCTGGCCGTCCGCAGGCTTCGCAGGCTCATCTCCACGGCGCACTGGCAGTCACGGCCCACGTACGGGCCGCCGGTGGTACTGCGCCCTGACGTGATCTACGGATTCAGTGAGACCTGCCCAGACGCTTGCCTACTCCTGCGCGACAAGGTGCTCGTGACGGTCCTGGTGCGTGATCGTCGCACGCGACCGACACGGTCGCCGACCCACGCTCGCGGCACCGCGTGCCGTGGCGTGGGCCACGGTGACAGGCCCCGCCGTACCGACCGGGCCGGGTCGTCACCCGAAAGCGTCGAAGATCGTCGCCAGTGACTGGCCGGCCTCGCTCATCCGCTCCAACCGGCCCGAGTCGAGCCCGACCAGCGAGTCGACCATGTCGTGCGAGCGGCTGGCGCTGTAGCCGATCGGGTGTTCCGGCTCATGCGCCAGTCGCCAGTCACCGCCCGGCGCGAGGCCCTCGTTCCGCCGACCACCGGACGCCGGCGCGGCACGCAGGACGACCCCGGCCCGGCCGCGGTACCGGTCCGCGGCCAGCAGGAGCCGGGGCACGCGCGGGTCCTGCAGCGGGTCGTCGAGCCCGTGGACATGCAGCTCCGTTCGAATCCGACTCGGGTCGCGCATGCGCACGAAACGCAGCTCGGCCAGCCCGAGCTGGTCGGCCATCACCTCGCACCACAGGTCGTCGTCGATGAAGGTGGCGGCGCGGAGCAGGCCGTCGGTCATCCCGGCCGGGGTGGGTGCGGGTATCGGGTCGTCGCCGCGCGCCGTGGCGGCGTGCCGCGCCGCGTTCTCGGTGAGCTGCGGCAGGTTCCGCTCGACGGCCGAGGCCAACGCGGCCTGGTGGCGGACGACCCGCGTGCGCCAGCCGGCGCCA
Source organism: Pseudonocardia endophytica (assembly GCF_004339565.1). Lineage (GTDB taxonomy): Bacteria > Actinomycetota > Actinomycetes > Mycobacteriales > Pseudonocardiaceae > Pseudonocardia > Pseudonocardia endophytica. Next base: position 2,254,551 of record NZ_SMFZ01000002.1, on the reverse strand, counting down.
GGCCGGACGCCGAGCCAGCACATCCATGCTGCGGTCTCGCGGACCTGCCGATCGAGCCCCCCGACCCGTGCGTCGGCCTCGGCCCGGGCGAAACGGTCGAGGTAGCCGTCGCGGCGACCGGTCCCGCAGAACGTTGCCAACAGCGACCACCACAGCTCGTCGACGTCATGTGCGGTCAGCTCGACGGCGTACGGTCGCTCGGCCGCGGCGAGACGCAGCTGTCCCAGCACGTTCGCGAGTACCGTGAAGTTGCCCTCGGGGGCGGCCGGGTCGACCCAGGCGAGCCGGGGGTCGGCCACCGCGGACACCCAGCGGCGCAGGACGTTGCGCGCCCGTATGCGCAGCCGCGCGCGGGGGCTCCACCGCACTCCGAGTTCCGGCGACGGGTCGCCGTCAGGCCGTTCGTCGGAGCCCGAGCGATGCCGCGGACCGAGCTCCGGCCGGAGACGCAGCCGTAGCTTTTCCAGGAGGTCGTCCAGCTCGCCCGGGTGGCGGCCAGGACCGGCCAGACCGGGGTACCGGGACGCGCGGGGGTCGGCGGCGAGCTGCTCGCGTAAGAGCCGGTCCCAGAAGTCGTCGTCCCCCGGTGCGCCAGACCCGTCAGGGACGCCGCCCACGGTCGGGCCGTCGGCTAGCTCGGCGGCATCCATTACCAGCTCGCGGTGTAGCTGCAGCAGCGCCTGTCCCAGGTCACTGTCCAGGTCGCCGTCGGTCAGCTCGAGCGGCGCGCTGCGCCGCCCGGCATCGCCCCCGTCGCACAGCTGCGCGGCGAGCGCGACCGGATCGTCCACGACGACGGCGTCCGAGATCGGCGAACCCTCACGGTCGGCGAGCCGGACGAGGCGCGAGGCAACCGGTTCACCGGTGACGACCCGACCGTCGGCGCCGGTCCCGAGCGAGTACGTGCCGATCCGGTCCACGAGTGACCAGCTCTGCTCGGGACGGGGGTCGCTCACGACAACCACCCGCCCGTCATCGAGCGCCTCGGCGCGCACGAGGCGCACCGGCCGGGACGAGGCGTCCTCGTCGTCCGGGTCAGCGGTCAGGGCATCCACCAGATCGGGATCGCACTCGGCGACCGCGACGCCGGGAGGCACGAAACAGCCACGCAGGACGTCCGCCGGCAGCGATGCCAACACTCCCAGCTCGACGTTGCCGCGGTCGCGCGCCGGGGTCAGCAGCCCGGCGCGGGACACGTTCGCCGACCCGCTCAGCAGCCAGCCCCGGTCACCCTGCACGACGCCGACGAGCTTGGCGTGCGTGAACCGGTCCGGGTCGAGCATCCGGAAGCGGGCGTCGGTGCCGGCCACGGCCCTTCGCAGCGCCGGTCCGTCCACACTGGTCGTCGCAGCGACGTACACGACGGTCCGACGCGGCGCGAACCGCTGGACGAGCGTGGCGAGCGCAGTGGCCCCAGGGTCGTGGAACGGCGCCGCGACGACGAGCTCGTCCACCGCGGTGTCACCGACCGCGTCGGCCAGCTGATCCAGCAGTGGGACGTCGAGGTCGTGCGCGAGCCGGGGTGCGGCCGGGTCGGCGGGGACGGCCACGGGCGATGGCAGCCGCCGTTCTAGGTCGCCGAAGCGCTCCGAGACCACCGGGTCGTCGAGATCACGGACCAGCTGCCGCATCCAATTGCGCCATAATGCGATCGCGCGGTCCCCGCCAGGGGTACCGGAGCGGAACGCGGTGAACACCTCGCGGCCCTCGTCGAGCCCGCGCAGCGACAGGTTCCCGCTCCCGACCATTAGCGTCGCCCGCGCACTGGTGACCGCGAGGTAGGACTTCGGGTGGAAGCTCGGGCCGTGTCCACGGGCACCACGCAGCAACCACCGCCGGTTCACCGCGGCCAGCGTGTCCGTGCGGTCCGCCGGGATCCGGGCCAGCGTCCGGCCCAGCGTGCGGTGATCCGCCAGCACGGTCAGGTTCAGCGGCGGCTGGCCGAGGCGGGGCAGGAGGAACTCGTTCACCAGCGCGAGGTCGACGTTGTACGTGGTCGCCCACAGCGCCGAGACGGGTCGGGTGAACAGCTCGGCGACCGGTCGGTAGACGGGCGCGCCCGCCGGCTCCTCGCTCACGTCAGGACCTCGTCCACGAGCGCGGCACCGCGGGCGGTCAGCCGCGGTACATCGCCGTCCTCCCACAGTCCGAGGTCACGAGTGAGCCTGCGAAGCGGGCTGTGCCGAACGGAGGCGGTCGGGAACCGGCCGCGCCCGTGGTCGACGAACCGTAGCAAGCCCTCCTCCCACCGGAAGCGGAAGGTGAAGTCCGGCAGCTTCGAGTAAGCGATCACCTCGTGGCGCTCGATCACGAACCGGCTGAGCAGCCACCAGAGCAGCTCGTCGGCCGTCGCACCCTCGTCGACCAGGCGCCGGACACCGGTCAGCGCCGTGTCGACCGGCCGCTGCCACGCCGAGTCGCTCTCCAGCACCTCCGTCCATCCGGGACCGGTGCGGGCGGTGACGCGGCCGGCCAGCTCCAGGATCACGACCAGGCCGGAGGCGGCCGAGTCCAGGCGGCGCGTGGCCTGCCGCAGGTCCTCCAGGTCGGCGTCGGCGACGGCCACCGGTCGGTCGTCCGCAACCGGGAGCGGCGGGGGATCGGCGGCCAGTTCGCTTGCCGGCATGGCGGGGTCCACCAGAGGCGGACCGGCGAGCAGTTCCGGCACCAGACCGCGCACCGTCCCGGCGTCGAGTCCGAGCCCGTCGGTGCGGCTGCGGGCCAGACCGCGACGGCAGAAGTCCGTCCAAAGCGAGCAGAGCGCCTCCTGCCACACATCCTTGGCCATCACGGCCGCCCACTGCCCGGCTACCCACCGGTGCTCCGCGCCGCGCTCGCCGGACGCACCGGCGGCGGCGCGCCTGTACGCGGACTCGGTGCGGGCGACATCCGGTTCGGAGCGCAGCAGCGTGAGGAAGTGCGCGACGCTGCGCCGCCGCTGATCCAGCTCCCCCGCTGGCTGCGGCGCGCCATCGTCGTCGGTGAACAGCGCGTCGTGGATCGCCTGCCGCTCTCCCGGCCGGGTGTCCAGCCTGCACAGGCAGGCATGCTCGGCGTACTCCTCAACGACGGCCTGCGGCAGCGGCACCTCCGTCCCCAGGTGGTGCTGCACGTAGGCGGTGTCCGCGACCGCGGACCGGAACCCTTCGGCCAGCCGCCGGGCACGCGCGGAGTCAGTGCGTAGCACGTCGACGGTCGTCGGGCGATCGCCGAGCTCGGTCCCGGCGCGCGCGACGAGGCCCAGAGTGGCCATTGGCGACCGGTAATACAGTCCGTACCCGCCCAGTGGGCTCTGCACCGACTCCCCGCGACCGATCTCGCCGTCGTCCATGGTCGCCTGCCGGAGCCGGGTCAGCCCGACGGGGCTGGAGCCACATCGCCGCGGGCACCGTTGAACCGCCAGCCCGAGGTCCCACTCGCAGCGCTTGACGAACGTCGACAGGTTCGCCGTCGTCGCCGGGAGCTTTCGCCGGGCGTACTCATCGAGCAGGAACGCGTGGAACGACATGTAGCGGGCGGTGTCCGAAAGCTCGAGGATCCCGGGCAGCAACGACGGCATAAGCCGGTCCTGGGTCATCGACTGCAAACCCAGCGGATCCTGGCCGGCGTTCAGCTGCAGCGTGCGGGCGATCCATCGCGGTTGGGCGGACTCCATCGGCCAGTCCATGACCCGACGATAGTGACGGGCGGCCAGAACACCCCGGCGCGGGGCATGAACTTCTGCCGATGCCCGCGTCCGTGGTTATCCACAGGCTGACCGCGCGTCTCGCTGGTCCGTTGCGTGGTCGGCCACGCTGCTCGTCGTGCGATCGAGCTCCGGCTTCTCCTGCCCCTTGTCGCGACAACAGCACGGCCACGGGGTTCCGCATCATCGGCGTCGGTGCCGTCCGCACCGTCCACCTGGCCCGCCGGAGACTCCCATGGCTGTAAGGCGATCCGCACGCCCCGACGGTTCGTCACGGCACGACGCCGTACCCAAGGCACTCTATTCGGTCGACGAGGCGGCGGTCTTGTTGTCGCAGAGCAGGAGTCGACTGTACGAACTGCTGCGCAGCGGCCGACTACGATCCGTCCACGAGGGCCGAACCCGGCTCATCCCCGCCGGGGCGATCAACGCCTATGTCGAGCTCCTCGAACACGAAGCCGCTGCCGAGCCGCATCCGGGGCCTCGACGGTGACAGCCCGGAGACGGCACCGCTCTCGTCGGCGAGAGTCGAGCGGATCCGGGCCGGCTCCAGCATGACTGCGCGGCGTAGCCGCGGCGACGGCGGCCTGCACTGGGACGAAACCCGGCAACGTTGGATCGCCTCGGTGACCGTGGGTTACACCGCAGCGGGCAAGCGGATCGTGCGCCGAGGCTCCGGCCGGACCAAGACCGCCGCCAAGGACAAACTGCGCGAGATCCGGCGGGCCACCGAGGACGGTCACACCGTCGGTGCGCACGGCTACACCGTCAAACAGGCCGTCGAGGACTGGCTCACCTACGGGCTGACCAACCTCGCGGCCAGCACCGTGGAGACCCGCCGCATACTCGCCGAACAACACGTCATCCCGGCCCTGGGCGCTCGAAAGCTCCGCGAGCTGTCCACCGACGACGTGGACCGCTGGCTCGCCGACAAGGCGCGCACCCTGAGCACCCGCACCCTGCAGGACATCCGCTCGATCCTGCAGCGCTCTGTGCACCGCGCCCACGCCCGCGACAAGGTCCGACGCAACGTCGTTCTGCTGTGCGGCAACCCGACCGGCCAATCGGGGAGGCCGTCGAAGGCCCTCACCCTGGCCCAGGCGCACGCCCTGCTCGACCAGGACGACCGGACGACCTACGGGGCTACACGCTGCTGGGTCTGCTGACCGGCGCCCGCACCGAGGAACTGCGCGCGCTCACCTGGGATCACGTCGACCTCATCGGCGAACCCGACGCCGACCCGCCGGTGCCGCCGCACATGCGCGTGTGGCGCTCGGTCCGTGCCGGCGGCGACACCAAGACCCGCAAGTCCCGCCGCACGATCGCCCTCCCGGCCCGGTGCGTCGAGACGCTGCGCAACCGGCGCGCGGACCAGCAGCGCCAGCGCGAGCAGGTCGGTACCGGGTGGACCGACAACGATCTCGTGTTCGCCTCGGCCACCGGCACCGAGCTCAACGCCGCCAACGTGCGGCGCGGCTTCCGCCGGGTTCTCGACGCCGCCGGACTCCCCGCCGCCGACTGGACGCCGCGGGAACTGCGACACAGCTTCGTCTCGCTGCTCTCCGACAGCGGTGTGACCATCGACCAGATCGCCCGCCTGGTGGGCCACACCGGCGGCAGCAACGTCACCGAGCTGATCTACCGCAAGCAGATCCGGCCCGTGATCGACGACGGCGCCACCGCGATGAACCGCCTGTTCCCCGAGGACACCCGGGACGGGTAGTCACTCAGATGGTCACGCGGTAGCCGAGGAACAACGAAAGGCCCTGGTCCGACTCGACGGTTTGAGTCGCTGACCAGGGCCTTTGCTGTGGGCGATACTGGGATCGAACCAGTGACCTCTTCGGTGTGAACGAAGCGCTCTCCCCCTGAGCTAATCGCCCTCAGCGGTGAACAGAACCCTACATCACCCGAAGAACGGGCTCTGCAACCAGGTCCACTGCTCCAGCCCCACCCACCCGGCGAGAAGGTAGAAGGCGTTGAGCAGGTACAGCGTCGTCACCACGATCACGCCGGTGAGCCCCAGTACGAGAAGGCGCACGGCCGTCGACTGCCGACCGAGCCACGCCGTCCACGCGTCGTACTTGCGGCGGGCGAAGCGCAGCACCCGTCGTGCCCACTCGAACTCGCTGGCGAGGATGCCGAGTCCGGCGAACACGATCAGCCAGCCCGGGCCGGGGTACGGGATCGCGATGATCCCGACGATCAGCACGATCGTGCCGAGGGTCCCGACGACGATGCGGTACGTCGACCGCATCGTCGGGTTGGTGTCGATCCTCGCCCGGAACCCGCGTAGCCCTCCGCCCGCCCTGCGCACCTTCGGAGGACTCGTGCTCATGGTCTAGGTCTCCACCTGCCCGCTCGCGATCACCGACGACGGCGAGGCCGGAGCCACCCGGCCCTGCTCGAGCGAGACCGCGTACTGGCTGAACGACCCGCCCGTCGCAGATCCTACTGACACCGGGCGATCCGGAGTCGGACGCACATCGAACGTTCCGACGGGCTGAGGCTGCGCGCCGTTGTTGAGCCCCCAGAGGACGTAGGTCTGGTCGCTGACGGCGTTCGGGGTGAGCCCGACGGCCAGCACCTGCCGCTGCTCGCCGTGCACCATCACGGCCGCGACCGGCTGCACACCGGGCGACGCCGCGAGGAACGCGTGCTGCGCGCCCGGTCGGTCGAACTGAGCGACCATCTGGAAGATGTCCTGGCTCTGGGCGATGCTCGCGTCCCGCTCGGCGCGCATCTGCTGGGCGTAGGCGGCGAGCCCGCCACCCCCGGCGAGGACGGCGACGGCGGCCACGACGGCCAGCAGGCTCCGCGGACGCCGGGACCGCGACGTCGAGCGACCGCCCGGACGTCCGGTGTCCGGCCCGGTCGTCGCACGATGACGCGGCGCCGACGGGGCCGAGGTCCGCACCGGCGCCCCGCGGTCCTCCCGGACGGGCTCCGGGCGCGACGGCGGCGCCTGGGGCACCTGCTCGGTGCGCTCCGCCTGCTCGACGATCGACTCGCGCAGCCGCGCGGGCGGCTCGCGCTGCTCGACGGCCTCGGCCAGCCCGCTCGTCACCTCGGCCACGTCGGCGGCCAGCTGCCGGCACTCGTCGCACGTGTCGAGGTGCTCGAGGGCCGCCATCTCCTCGTCGGGCTCCAGGGAGTGCAACGCCCAACCGACCGTCTGTTCACTCATCGGGCACTCCCCTCCGTCCTCGTCCCTCTCGTTCCTCCGGTCGTTCCCGCTCACGACAGTCCCCCTGCGAACTCCCCCACGACCGGCCCGAGCAGGCTCCGCAGCCGCGCGATCCCCGTGAACATCCGCGACTTGACGGTCCCCAGCGGGACTCCGGTCAACGCCGCCACCTCGCGCTGCGTGTAGCCGCCGTAGTAGGCCAGTGCGAGTACCTGACGCTGCTCGACGGGCAGCCGGCCGAGCGCGTCCCGGACCTGGCCCGCGACGAGCGACCCGATCGCGTCCTCGTCCGCGCCCGGCCCGGGCGGCGCCGACCATTCCTCGCCGTCCTCGGCGGCGGGCACCGTGCGTCGCCGGATGGCACTCTCCCGGCGGACGGCGTCCACGGACTTGTGGTGCACGAGGGTCAGCAGCCAGGTACCGAACCGGCCCTTCGCCGCGTCGTAGCGCGACGGGTCCTTCCAGAATGCAAGGAATGCCTCCTGCACGACGTCCTCGGCGAGGCCGTCGTCCGCACAGATGCGGCGGGCGAGGGAGTAGGCGGGACGGCCGAAGCGGTCGTACAGCTCCCCCAGCGCGCCGGAGTCACCCCGGGCGATCCGCCGCACGAGGCCGACGTCGGCCTCCTGATCTCGGCGATCAGGCGCACGACGGGCGCCACCACGAGGCGGATCCGCCTCGGGCGGACCCGGCGTATCGGTGGCGTCCGGCACCAGGGTGGTCCTCACATAGTCGTCTTCGGGATCGGGGCCCGATCGGTTCAGCGTAGTAGCGACAGCGAGCGGCGGCTCACACTCTCGGTTGCCTGGGGCAGTGCTGCTCGTCCGTTCGGCAGCAGCGAGTTACACCTGTGTGACTCGACCGGGTGTCATCCAACTGTGACCGATGTTCATCGACGCCCAACCCGTCACGCCCGGGCCGCTGGCTCGTTTTTCCGATCGACGCCCCAAGGCACCGCCCCAGAAAGAGGATCACCGATGCGCGACCAGTCCAAGACGATCCGGTCGACGGCGACGTTCGAGCTCATCGCTCCGGACGCTGCGCCGGTGCCCGTCAAGGTGGAGCTCTCGTACAGCAGCCGGGACCCGTACGCCGTGCAGGCGTCGTTCCGTACCGGCCACGACTCCACCGTAGACTGGGTCTTCGCCCGCGACCTGCTGGCCGACGGCCTCGTCGACTCCGCGGGCACCGGCGACGTCAAGGTCCAGCCCATGCCGTCGGACCCGACGCGGGTCGAGCTGGAGCTCACCTCCCCGTCCGGGCACGCCCTGTTCACCACCTCGACGCAGTCGCTGTCGGACTTCCTCGACCGCACCTACGAGGCCGTCCCGCCGACCAGCGAGTACTCCTGGCTCGACTTCGACGCCGCCCTGTCCGACCTCCTGGACACGACCGCCCGCGACTGAGTCGGCCCGCCGTCGGGCGAAGATGACGATCTTCGCAGGTGAGAGAGCACCCGACGGCGAGCAGGGGGCCGGTTGCAGGCCCCCGGGGCGGTTACGCTAATGTTCTCTCATCGCACCGGGGACGACAGCGAAAGTTCCGAATCCGGTGCACATGCGGACGTAGCGCAGCTGGTAGCGCATCACCTTGCCAAGGTGAGGGTCGCGGGTTCGAGTCCCGTCGTCCGCTCGGAGGAAGTCGGCCTGCGCCGGACCTCCCGGTCCACGAGACCCGGCGGAGTGGCCGAGTGGCTTAGGCAAGGGCCTGCAAAGCCCTGTACGCGGGTTCGATTCCCGCCTCCGCCTCGCGCGATTAGCTCAGCGGGAGAGCACTACCTTGACACGGTAGGGGTCACTGGTTCAATCCCAGTATCGCGCACCACATCCGAAACGCCCTGGTCAGAGGCTCAATCAGAGCCAGCCGACCAGGGCGTTTTCTGATGTTCGTGCCACGATCCGGAGCATTTCCGGAGCACGGACCGTCAGACCGGGATCGGAGCGGGCGGCGGGTCGTCGTCCGGGTCCTCCTCGCCCCGGGTCGTCGAGCGCCCGCAGGATCCGCTCGCTGTCGTCCGTGCGCCGGGTGCAGCGGTCCAGCGTCGTGGTCGCCTTCTCGTGCCCGAGCACCCAGTGACGGCGGCCAGACCCGGGTGCGGAACAGCGACCGGCGTAGCGGTGCCGCGACCTCGTTGGCGAACAGCGGAGCCCTCGACGCCATCAGCCACAGCCGCACATGATCGCGGACGAACGGGATCACCCGACCCGGGAGCGGGATCGAGCGGCGCCAACCAGATCCGGGCCGCGATCAAGCTGGGCAGGTCGACGGCGGGAGAGAAGCTGCTGGTCCTGCTGCGCGTGGCCTGCCAGCACTCCCCCGAGTTCGGCCACGACGTCGAAGCGTTCGTGATCCGCCACGATACCGAGGCCGCACACTCCGCTACCCCGACGGCGGGCGCCCACGACACCATCACAGCCCTGTCCGCGATGCTGGGGACCGCGACGCTCCTGATCCTCCCCGACCAGGACCACTCGGCGTTCTGGACGGCGCCCGAGCCGGTGGCGGAACAGGCACGCACGTTCCTGCTCGGCTGGCCTGTGATCGACAACGGTCCCGAGACCCGGCCGCGAACACCTCAGCACCCACCTGCCGGGCCCGTCAGAACTTTACTAAGCACACGGCTCTGCAGTAAGGTATCTCTCGTTCCTGGCCGTCGGCGACATGGCGCGACGACGCGACCTGCCACCCGAACAGGAGTCCGATGACCGTCAGCACCCCCGCACCGCCCGATCTCCTCTCGCAGGGCCACATCGCGGACCCGTGGCCCGGCCTGGCGGTCTTGCGCGACCACTATCCGGTGCACTTCGACGAGGGCCTCGGCGTCTGGCTGATCAGCCGCTACGAGGACGTCCGGCGTCTCGCGAACCTCGACATCGGCGGCCTGGCCCAGGAACTTCTGGGCCAGTACCTCGCCGACACACAGGCGTTCTTCGCGATGGACGGGATCGACCACCGACGTCGCCGGGCACTCGTCACCCCGGTACTCGCCCGCTCCAGCGTCCAGCGCTTCGCCGACCAGGTCGACAAGCATGCGCACGCCCTGCTCGATCCGATCTTCGAACGGGAGCGCGCGGCGGTCAAGGCTGGCGAACGAGACCGCGCGGAGATCGACTTCGTCACGGAGTTCACGGCCAGCTTCTCGGCGAACGTGATGATCCAAATTCTCGATCTCCCGATTCCCGACCACACCCGGATGTCGGCCTGGTTCGCCGCGTGGATCAACGCCGAGGGGAACATCACCGGCGATTCGGAGATCATCGCGAAGGCTCAGCAGGCGAAGGCCGAGTTCAGTGAACTGATCCTTCCGGTCATCCAGGAGCGTCGGAACGGCACCGGTGAGGACCTGATCACCAGGTTGTGTCGGGCAGAGCTCGACGGGATATCGCTGTCAGACGCCGAGATCCAGTCGTTCGTCGCCACCATGTTCCTGGCGGGCGGCGAGACGACAGACCACCAGCTGGGGTGGGTTATGCACGAGCTGGCCGTCAATCCGGACGTCCAGCACGCGCTGGCCGCGGACCGCGGCCTGATGGCGAACGTCCTCGCCGAGAGTATGCGTTTCCACGCGATCATCCCCTTCGGCAGCCGCCCCGCCCCCGCGGGCTTCGAGGTTGGCGGCGTCCACATCGAGGAAGGCGCGCAGCTCGCCGTCATGTACGCCGCCGCCAACCACGATCCGCGCCGCTTCGAGAATCCCGACACGTTCGACATCCATCGGGCCGACCTCGACCCGAGCAAGGCGTTCAACGGCGCCGCGCAGCACTTGGGATTCGGGTCCGGGCCACACTTCTGCATCGGTTCCCACCTCACGAAAGCCGAGATGGAGACCGCGCTGAACGTGTTTCTCGAGCACGCCCACGACGTGCGTATCGCCGACGGGTTCGAGCCGACCCCGAACCCCGAGTCGCCGTTCGTCAGGTCCCTGCCGAGCCTGAAGCTGTCGTTCGAGCTCACCTGAGGACGCGACTGATCCCACCTGAGGGCGCCCCCTGTGGCTCACCCGGACACCACGGGCGTGCGACAGGGGGCCGATCGGCATGCACACCTCCTTCAAGTCAGCTGACATGCAGTGGACTTTTCTCAACCGAGGCCACACGAAGGGGCGTGACGGTGTCCGGTACCCACGCCGCTGAAGCCCTCTTCCGGGTGCTCCGCGCGGCCGCCGCCCGCGGCGATCCCGAGCGGCTCCGGTCGCTCCTCACCGAGGACAGCACCGTGGTCGACGACCATGGATCCGCCCGCGATCATCGCCGTCATCGAGAGCCCGGGACCTGCTGGCCGACTCGAGATGGACGTGCTGTTCGTGGACTCCGCGCGGGTCCGGGCGGGCCGTGTAGCACGCTCGACACCCGGAGACGGCAGATCGGCCCCGAGAGCTCGACTGCCCAGAGCTCGGGGCCGGTCTGCGTGGAGTCAGTCCTCGAACGGGACGAAGTCGCTCTTGCGCGCCCCGCAGACCGGGCACATCCAGTTGTCGGGGATGTCCTCGAAGGCCGTTCCCGGGGGGATGCCTCCGTCCGGGTCACCCTCCGCGGGGTCGTAGACGAACGCACACGACACGCACACCCACAGCTGGGCAGTGCTCGCTGTCATCGGAAACCTCCACCCCGCCGGTACGCGGCCGTCAGCGATCTGGGAGACCGGTGTTCGCCTCTGCTCCGTCCCGTGACGCGCCGGGCCGCGCGCGCACCGCTCTCGATCGCGCCGGTGAGCAGGCCGGGGAACTGGGGTGCGATGTCCGCTCCAGCGAAGATCAGCGAGCCGACCGGCCTGTCGAGCACGTCGACGAAGCGCAGTGCCTGGCCCCGCCGGAAGGATCCCCACCCGCCCAGTGCGTACGGATCAGTCGGCCAGTCGTGTCCGACGACGTCGACGAGCTCGACCTCGGGCAGCAGGCTCCGCACGGCGTCCTGCACGTTCTCGTGCCCGTCCGCGACCGAGACAGCGCCGGTCAGGCTGTAGGCGGCCAGCAGCTGCCCGTCGTCGAGGACCGAATGGGTAATCATGATCTCGAACGGCCGGCTGCCCACCGGCAGGAGTGCAACCACCGGCTCCGCCGGGCCACGGACGTGCATCATCACGTTGCTCACGTCGCGCATGGCCACCCCCTCCTGCGTGGCAGCCCGGTGCACCTGCCCGAGTCCCGGCCTGAACTCGATGGTCTTCCAGACGTTCGTGGGCGTCGCGACCACGACCGTGGGCGCCGAGACCTGGTGGCCGCCCGCCAGCGTCACGGTAGCGCCGGCGTTGTCGTGCTCGATCGCGGTGACCGGCGACGAGAGCCTGACCTCGAAGCCGCCGTCGTGCACCATCTCGCTGATCAGCCCCGCCATCCCGCCCTCGAGCCGGTAGACGGCGAGCAGCGCGTTGAACGCCTCGTGGCCCCAGACGCCGTTGGCCATCCGCTGCAGCACCCAGGCCAGACTGACCTCCTCCGGCGGGCCGAAGTCGGCCAGCACGCCGCGCAGCACCCGTTCGTCACGGGGATCGAGCGCGAGTTGCCGGAACCGGTCCTCGATCGACAGCGCGTCCAGCGCCCGCGCACGGGGATCTGTCTGCAGGGCGAACGGACGGACGAACGCCTCGGCGTAGCCGGGATCGCCCCAGAACGACGCGTAGCCGCGACGCAGGCGTTCGTCGAACTCCGTGGCGGAGATGGTGGTGACGCCGGTGTCGTCGACGGTCAGGTAGCTGTCGGCGACGGTCAGCGCGCTCTCGACCACCGGCAGCTCGTAGCGCATGACCTCCCGCCAGATCGCGGACTGGAACCAGTGGAACCAGGTGCCGCCCGTGTCGACCTCGTGACCGCCGATCGTCTGGGACGCCGTCCGCCCGCCGAGCCGGTCACGCGCCTCGACCAGCAGCGTGCGCGTACCGGAATGCTCCAGGTCGCGCGCCGCCGTGACACCGGCGAGCCCGCCGCCGACGACGACCGCACCGAACGGTTCCGCCGTCACGCGATCCTTGTCCCTCACGTCCGCTCCTCACCACACATCGGGCACCACACCCGCTCCCATCCGGCGACCGCGGCCCCGTCGGGTGCGGACGGGCCGGTGCGCCTGTGACCCGGTCGCCGTCGACGAGCGATCCGTGCGTGCGCCGACGGCGAACGGGACTCGGCCTACCCAGTGATCACCGCACCGTCGGACGGCGCCGACGGTGCCTGCTGCCGCTCTCCCCGACCGAGGAGCTGGACGGCGACACACAGCACGAACGACGCGATCGCGATCGCGACGAACCCGGCGCCGAAACCGCCGGTCGCGTCCCGGACACCACCCAGCACGAACGGGTAGACGATGCCACCGATCAGGAAACCGCTTCCCAGGACGAGGCCGTTGGAGGCGGCGACGTGCTCCGGCGCCACCGACTCGTTCGACCGCGCCAGCACGAGAGGCATTCCGCCGTAGCCCGCCAGACCGACCAGGGGCAGCGCGACGGCCGCCAGGGTGTAGTTCCCGACGCTGATCCCGACGGCGAGGAGGACCACCGCCGCGGTCGTCGCCAGACCGGCCACGAGGATGTACGTCCAGCGCTTCGCGACGAACCTGTCCGACATCAGCCCGGCGGCAACCGCGGTGATAACGCCGAAGACCGCCGGAAGCGACGCGAACAGACCGGCGAGCGACTCCGACCAGCCCGCGCCCTCCACCAGAACGGTGGGCATCCATGCCGCGATGAGGCTGAACAGCCCCCAGACACCGACGTAGAAGGCCATCCCGAGCAGGACGTTGCGTGATCGGAGGGCACGGAGGACCACACCGGTCGCACCAGTTCGCCGCTCATCGGCCTCAGGCGTCGCCTGCTCCGGCTGCGCGACGACCGGGTCCCGTAGAAAGACCAGAGCCAGCACGAACAGAACCGCGAGGTAACCGGCCTGCCACAGCAGCCCGGAGCGCCATCCGACTGCGGTGAGCACCGCACCGAACAACACGAGCCCGAGCAGGAAGCCCGCGCCGTCGCTGGAGACCATCACGCCCGTCGCGCGACCGGCCTGCCGGGATTCGATGAACCAGCTGATCGCCATCGTGAAGGGTGCCACCATCATCAGACCGACGGCGACCCCGCTGATCGCGCGGGCGAGCATCGCAACCGGGTAGCTGTCGGCCGACGCGAACAGCACCTGGCCCGCGATGCCGATGACCAGAGCGACGAGGATGACGTTCTTGGGTCCCGTCCGGACGACGACAGCTCCTCCGAGGAGCAACGCGATCCCGCCGGCGAGCGCGGTCACCGAGGACAGCGCACCCGCCTGCGTGTAGTCGAGCCCGAGGTCCTCCGAGACCGACAGGAGCGCGGGCGTCCATCCGTAGTACGGGAGAGACAGGCCCACTACGACCAGATAGGACACCACGAGGATGACCCACTTGTTGTCCGCCAACTTCCACACAGCCGCTTACCTCCGATCGACCGACGTGCACGATTTGCTGACCGTTCGATTCACCGCGCAGGCGACGGGCGCCGTCAGAGCGGCCGTACGAGCGACGATTCACGCAGGCGCACCAGCTGGTTGAGGGTCTGGTGTGCAGCCTTGTGGCCGCACTCCACCGCACCCTCGATCGTCATCAGCCATTTCGGCGCGACGTCGGCCGTCGCGAACGCGATCCGTCCCTCGGCAGCACCAAGGGCCGAATGCGACTTGGTGACACGGCCCGGCTTCCAGCTCACCCAGTCACCCTTGGAGTACGGGTCGGCGTTGAAGTTGTGAGCGTCGTATTCGACCAGTTCCGCGCCCGGCAGAAGCGACTGCAATGCGGCGTCGACGGACTCGCGGCTGTCGTAGTCGAGATTCCATTCGTCGGTGTCGAGCGATAGCATTCCGAACATCGCCATCAACGGGTCGCCGTTGTCGAACTCGCCCTCGGAGGCGAGCATGAACGCGCCGCCGGTGGTCTTCGGGGACCCGACGACGAGCGGAACGACCGGAAGCTTTCGCAGCCGCAGCATGGCTTTGCCGGATCGGTCGGCACCGTGGCGTTCGTCGGAGGTGACCCGCTTGGTCTCGCTCAGCTGCGGCAGGAACTCGATGTCGTTCCACGTGTTCATCGGTGTCGCGACGACGACGGCCGAGGCCGTGATCGTCTCCCCGTGCGCGGTCGTGACGAGTACGTCTGCGCCAGACTGATCCACGCGCGCGACAGGGGTGTTCAACCGCACCTCGGTGATGTCGGCCGTCATCCGCTCGAGCAGCAGGCCCGTCTCCAGGTAGGCGCCCAGCGCACCGTAGAGACCGAGGGGACTGTTACCGAAACAGGACATCATGTTCAGGAACTGAAGGGCCGACACCTCCTCCGCCGGGCGGAACGACACGAGATTCGCAACCGTCTCGACGAACTCGCGCGTTTCCACTGGGAGATCAAGCGGAGCCAGGAAATCGGCCATCGGGATATCGAGATCCTCGACTCCCTGGTGATCGAGGGGGATCCCCTGTGTGATACGCGACGACGCCAGCACGCAGTGGACCAAAGCCTTCTCGAAGTCGAGCAGCTGTTCGATCGGCACCGGGAACGGTCCGGGATTACGCTTACCGTTCAGAATGGTCGGATACTCGCCGGGCTCGGCTACGTACACCGTCTCGACGCCGTACCGAGCCATCTCCCGTTCGACCGCCGGATTGCTACCGGGCATGATGAACTGGCCGCCCATCTCGACGTTCATGTCGGTCCCGGGGAACTTCTTCGTCCAGGTACGACCTCCGAGACGGTCGCGGGCCTCCAGCAGCAGAACTCGGTTTCCCTGCTCGGTCAGGTCGCGCGCCGAGGTGATCCCGGCGAAGCCGGCACCGATCACGACTGCGTCGTAACGGTTCTCTTCGGGGTTCATGCAGCTTCCGTCCTTCCGCCTGCGTCATGTCTGATTCCGTGACCGTGCCGGTCAGCCGTCGCACGACGCCGTCCTGCCGAGCGGCGACCTGGTCACACGCCGTTGCTGCTGCCCGGCGCGGACGGTTCACGCCGGGGAACACGGTCGAACCGGCGGACTCGATCGGAGTCCGCGGGTCCGCCGACACGTACCAACCGGAGGTTCCACCTCAGTGATGCGCGTTACCTTACAGAAAATCTGCAAGATTGCAAGCATGTCTAGAACTCGTCAGGAAGCGATCGAGACGACGATCCGGGTCGCATCAGACGCGGTGAACAGGGATTATGCGGGGACGACTCGCGCGCTCCTTGGTTCGATTGGGCCGGTGTCGTCGAGTTCATTGCGGGATGGGTGCTGGCTTGAAGAGCGTGGGTGCCGCGGCGTGGGCTTGTCACCGCGGTGGAGGCAGGTCGACCAGTCCGGCGAGGTGTGCTCGGTGCACGCCAGGGATGCCGAGCGCGATCTGGTCGGCCTTCGCGCGCTTGAGATAGAGGTGCGCCGGGTGCTCCCAGGTCATGCCGATCCCACCGTGCAGCTGCACGGCCTCCTCGGCCGCGGCCACCGCCACGTCACTGCAGCAGGCCTGCGCGACGGACGCCGCGATCCCGGCGTCCGGGTGGTCCGCCGCCAGCGCGGCCGCGGCGTAGCGGGCGGCGGCAGTTGCGGCGTCCAGGTTGACGGCGAGGTCGGCGAGGCGGTGTTTGAGTGCCTGGAACCCGCCCACCGCGCGACCGAACTGGCGGCGCTGCTTCAGGTAGCCGACCGTCTCGTCCAGGCACCAGCCTGCAAGACCCACCTGCTCCGAGGCGAGCAGCGCCGCACCGACGCGTAGCGCCCGGCGCACGGCGGGCTCCGCACGGTCGACGACCGGTGTGCCGATGGCGCGCTCCAGTGTGACGTCGGCCAGCTGCCGGGTCATGTCCAGGGACACGACGGGTGTGACGCCGGCGGCGGCGGCCGACACCGCGAACAGCTGCGCGCCGGCCGGCCCGCCGTCGCCGTCCACTGCGGGCACGAGCAGGACGTCGGCCTCCAGCGCCCCGGCCACGGCGCCGACGGCGCCGGTCAGCAGCCCGTCGTCGGCACGCACGGCCGGTGGTGTGTCGTGCGGCGTCGTGGACAGCGGGACCGCGAGCGCGGCGGTGCGTTCGCCCGCCGCGACCTCGGCAAGCACGTCGCCGTCGCTGTCGAGAAGCGCGGTGGCGGCGACGACCGCGCTGGTCAGGAATGGCACCGGGGCGGCGGCGCGGCCGAGCTCTTCCAGCACGACGGCCGCCTCCCGCGCCGAGGCGCCCGCGCCACCGCGCTCCTCGGGTACCAAGAGGCCGGCCAGATCGAGGTCGCAGGCGAGCGCCTTCCACAACCCGGTCACCACGGATCGGTCCCCGTCGTAGAGCGCCGTCACCGCGGTCGGCGGGCAGTGGTCGGTGAGCAGATCCCGCACCGAGGCACGCAGGTCGTCCTCGACGTCGGTGTAGAGCAGGTCCAGTTCGCTCACTTGGCGAGGTCCTTCCAGGGGACGTCCTTGTCCACGCGCGGCTCGGCGGGCAGGCCGAGCACGCGCTCGGCGACGACGTTGCGGAGGATCTCCGAGGTGCCGCCCTCGATCGAGTTGCCCTTGGCGCGCAGGTAGCGGTAGCCCGCGTCGCGGGCGGTGAAGTCGACCCGGTCGGGCCGCACCATGGCCCAGTCCGAGTAGCGCAGGCCTTGCTCGCCCAGCAGCTCCAGCTCGAGCCCGGAGAGCTGCTGACTGATCCTCGCGAAGGTGATCTTCATGGCCGCCCCCTCGGGTCCGAGGGTGCCGGTGGCGAGCTTCTGCCGTAGGCGCTGCGCGCTCAGCCGGGCGACCTCGGCGTCCACCCATAGCCTCAGCAGCCGGTCGTGCAGCTCCGCGGTGCGCAGGCCGGGGTTGTCCCGCCATGCCTGCGCGACCACGCCGATCATGCCGCTCTCGCGCGACGGCGCGCGGTCGCCGATGGCGACGCGCTCGCCGTTCAGCGTCGCGGTGGCCACGGCCCACCCCTGGCCCACCTGGCCGAGCCGCTGGGTGTCCGGGATCCGCACGCCGCTGAGGAACACCTCGTTGAACTCCGCCTCACCGGTGATCTGGCGCAACGGGCGCACGTCCACACCGGGATCGGTCATGTCGCACAGGAAGTAGGTCAGCCCGCGATGCTTGGGCAGCTCGGGATCGGTCCTGGCGACCAGGATCCCGAACCGGGCGAGGTGCGCACCCGAGGTCCACACCTTCTGTCCGTCGACCACCCAGTCCTCGCCGTCGCGCACCGCGCGGGTCGACACCGCGGCCAGGTCGGATCCGGCGCCGGGTTCGCTGAACAGCTGGCACCAGATCTCCTCGCCGGTCCACAAGGGACGAAGGAACCGCTGCCTCTGCTCGTCCGTGCCGAAGGCGAGGATCATCGGTCCGGCCATGCCGAGCCCGACGCCGTTGGCCTGCGGGTTGTTGTCCGGTGCGCCCGCGTCGGCGAACAGCCGGTCCAGCTCCGCCTGCCACTCTCGCGCTGCACCGAGACCGCCGTGACCGGCCGGGAAGTACACCCACGCCAGCCCTGCGGCGTAACGGGCGCGCAGGAACTCCGTCCGCCCGATCGTGGCAGGATCGTGCGCGGCGAGGAACTCCGCCACCGTCCCCCGCAGCTCATCGATGGTCATCGTCATTCCCTTCAGGTCTGGCCCGTCGAATCGCCACCGCGTCGGGGCCGGTGGTCACGGCACGCAGCAGGTCGGCGCGGTCCGGTCGGCGGGGGACGCGACGGACAGGTCCGCGCGCGCCGCGACCGGCAGTCCGTGCCCCTCCAGTACGGACCGCTGCGCCGGGTCCTCGGCCAGGAGGCGCACCGACCGCACTCCGAGCTCGCGCAGGATCTGGGCGCCGACGCCGTCGTGGTCGCGGGCGTTTGCCCGAGGATGCGCGTCGGGTGAAGTGCTTCCGTGAGCTCCGCCGATGTCGTGCCGCTGGTAGGCACTCAGCTCGTGCAGCCGACTCGCGCCGGGCCCCTCGGGTCGTAGGTAGAGCACGACACCGTGCCCCTCGTCGGCGACGCGCTCGAGTGCGTCCCGCAGCCGCGGCCCGCACCCGCAGCGTCGCGATCCGAACACATCCCCGGTGAGGCACTCGCGGTGGACCCGAACCGGGACGTCCTGGCCATCCTCGACCTCGCCGTGGACGAGCGCCACGTGCTCCGCGCCGTCCAGCGCGTCCGTGTAGCCGACCGCGCGGAACGTGGCCGCGGCCAGTGGCAGGCAAGCCTCCGTGACACGTACGACCTGGGTCTCCGTGCGTCGCCGGTGGGCGGCCAGGTCGGCGACCGTGACCATCTGCAGGTCGTGGTCGGTGGCAAGTAGCTCCAGCTCGTCGCGGCGCGCCATCCCCTGCTCCCCCGGTCGCTCGGAGACAACTTCTCCCAGCACGCCGGCGGGACGCAGCCCTGCGAGGCGCGCCAGGTCGACGGCGGCCTCGGTGTGGCCGGGGCGCCGCAGCACCCCACCGTCCTCGGCGCGCAGCGGCACCACGTGGCCGGGCCTGCGGAGGTCAGCGGGGGCCGACCCGGCGTCGGCCAGCACGCGGACCGTACGTGCCCGGTCGGCGGCGGAGATCCCGGTCCCGACACCGTCGTCGGCGTCGGCGTCGGCGTCGGCGTCGGCGTCGACCGAGACGAGACGAGACGTGCCGTGCCGGTCCCGGCCGGTCGGGCACGTGGGGGTCAGCGCGAGCCGGTCGCAGTCCGCCCGGTCCAGTGCGGCGCAGACGAAACCCGAGGTGTGGCGCACGACGAACGCCATCACCTCGGGGGTCGCCCGCTCAGCCGCGACGACCAGGGCTCCGGAGCTCTCCAGGGCCTCGTCGTCGACCACGACGATCGGGCGCCCCGCCGCCAGGTCGGCGAGCGCTCGGCCGAGCCCGTCCGTACCTGCCGACGCCTCCGGTGCGCACGGAACGCGAACGGTCATGATGATCGCGCTCCCTACAGCGAGAAGCCGCCGCCGCAGACGAGCGTCTGCCCGCTGATGTAGTCCGACTCGGGGGTGCAGAGCAGGTAGACCGCGCCGGCCGCCTCGGCGGGTGTGCCGCCTCGGCCGAGCGGGATCATCTGCTCCATGGTGGACAGGAGCTCGGGGTTGACGCCGACTTTGATCTCCCGGCCCTCGATGTCGATCGTGCTGTCCGAACCGGCCGCCGCATCGCTCAGCCGCGTCTTGATCAGTCCGAACGCGACGGTGTTGACAGTGACGTTGTAGCGGCCCCACTCCTTGGTCATGGTCTTGGTCAGGCCGGTGACGCCCGCTTTGGCGGCGGCGTAGTTGGCCTGGCCCGCGTTGCCGCCGAGCCCGGCGATGGAGGAGATGTTGACGACCTTGCGGCAGGGCACCGGGTCTCCTGCCGCGCGAGCCTTCTTGACCGCGGCGGAGATGACCGGCTGTGCGGCTCGGAGGATCCGGAACGGTGCCTTGAGGTGGACGTCGAGGATCGCGTCCCACTGCTCGTCGGTCATCTTCTGGACGACGTTGTCCCAGGTGTAGCCGGCGTTGTTGACGATGATGTCGAGTCCGCCGAACGAGTCGACCGCAGTCTGCACGAACCGGTCGGCGAAGCCGTCCTCGGTGACCGAGCCGATGCAGGTGTGTGCCCGCCCGCCCGCGGCCTCGACGGCGGCGACGGTCTCCTTCGCCGGTTCGGCGTCGAGGTCGTTGACCACGACGGACGCGCCTTCGGCGGCGAGCTTGAGTGCGATCTCACGGCCGATGCCCCGCCCGGAGCCGGACACGATGGCGGTCTTGTTCTGAAGGTTTCCCACGATTCGGCTGACCTTTCAGCGGGGGTGTCGGTCGACGGCGACGGTGGCGTCGCCGGTGACGGTCACGGTGCCGTCGGCGAGCGTGACGGCGAGCTCGAGGGTCGCCAGGCCGTCCTCGACGGAGGCCACGCGTCCGGTGCAGGTCGGCGTGGCGTGCACCGGCGTGAGCGCGGCAAAACGCACCCGTAACGAGCGGATACGCTCCTGCGGTACCCAGCCGGTGAGGAGCCGCCCGAGGTAGGCCATCGAGAGCATGCCGTGGGCGAACACGTCGGCGAGCCCGGCCGAGCGGGCGAGGTCGATGTCGATGTGGATCGGGTTGTGGTCGCCGGATGCCCCGGCGTACAGCGCGAGCGTCGTGCGGGAGATCGGCGGCAGCGCGAGCGGCGGCAGCTCGGCGCCGGGCTCGATCACGGCCGTCCCGGTCCCCGCGGTCATCGGGACGCCTCCGGGGCGCGGATGATCGCGACCGTTCGGAGGTCGGCGACCTGGCTGCCATCGGCGCGGGTCACGGCGGTGTCCTTGACGACGAACTCCATCGTGCCGCCCTTCTTCGTGTAGACGTCGGCGATGCGCGGGGTGGCAACGAGCGTGTCGCCGGCGTGCGCGACCGAGTGGTAAGCGAAGGACTGCTCGCCGTGCAGGAGATGGCGCAGGTCCACGCCGATCCGGGTCAGCCAGGCGAACGGGTCCGGCTGCTCGAACTCGATGCTGAACAGGAACGTCGGCGGCACGGCGGGTGCGTCCTCGACCGGAACCGGCGCACCGGTCGCCTTGGCGAAGAACCGCAGGCGGCCGGCGTCGACGGTCAGCTGCACCGGTGGCAACTCGGTCCCGATCGCGTCCTGGTCGACGGCCACGTCTCAGCTGACCTTCTCGTAGAGCGTCACGACGGCGGCGCCGCCGAGACCGATGTTGTGCTGCAGGGCGACCGTGGCGCCGTCCACCTGCCGTCCCTCGGCCTCACCACGCAGCTGCCACACCAGCTCGGCGCACTGGGCCAGCCCGGTCGCGCCGAGCGGGTGGCCCTTGGACAGCAGCCCACCGGACGGGTTGGTGACGACCCGGCCGCCGTAGGTGTTGTCGCCGTCGGAGATGAACTTCTCCGCCGTTCCCTCCGGCGTGAAGCCGAGCGCCTCGTAGGTCAGCAGCTCGTTGGCGGTGAAGCAGTCGTGCAGCTCGGCCACACCGATGTCCTCCGGCGACACCCCGGACGCCTCGTACACCTGCCGGGCCGCGGCCTGGGCCATGTCGTAGCCGACGAGCTTGGTCATGTCCTTCTCGTCGAACGTCGACGCGAAGTCCGTGGTCATCGCCTGGGCCTTGACTGCGACGTCCGTCCGCAGCCCGTGCGCGCGGGCGAACTCCTCACTGGCGATCACCGCGGCCGCCGCCCCGCAGGTCGGCGGGCAGCACTGCAACCGGGTCAGCGGTCCGAAGATCGCCGGGGACCCCAGCACCTCCTCGACGGTCAGCGGGTCGCGGAACACCGCGTACGGGTTGTTCGCCGCGTGCTTGCGGGACTTCACCGAGATCGCCGCGAACGTCTCGGGCTTCGTGCCGTAGCGCTGCGCGTGCGCCGCGCCTGCGCCGCCGAAGTACTGCGCGGCCAGCGGCGCGTCCGAGGTGCCCTGCACCGACTGCGCGACCTCGTCGAACCGGTCGAACGTGCCGGGCCGGTCGGTCCAGTGCATCGTGATCGCCCCACGCTGCATCTGCTCGAACCCCAACGCCAGCACGCAGTCGGCGGCACCGGACTCGACCGCCTGCCGTGCCAGGAACAGCGCGGAGGAAC
The DNA here is from genome assembly GCF_004339565.1 of Pseudonocardia endophytica. Classification (GTDB taxonomy): domain Bacteria; phylum Actinomycetota; class Actinomycetes; order Mycobacteriales; family Pseudonocardiaceae; genus Pseudonocardia; species Pseudonocardia endophytica. Next base: position 2,232,208 of record NZ_SMFZ01000002.1, on the reverse strand, counting down.
CCGTCGAGCAGTTGTTGTTGACGTTCACCACCGGGATGCCGGTCTGCCCCACCTCGTAGAGCACGCGCTGACCAGAGGTCGAGTCGCCGTAGACGTAACCGGCGTACGCCTGCTGCAGCAGACCATGGTCGACGCGCGCATCGGCCAGTGCCGCCCGCACCGCCTTCACACCCATCACGTCGTAGGACTCGGACTTGCTCGGGGTGCGGAACGGGACCATCCCGACCCCGACAACGTACGCACGCTGAGACATCGGACTCCTCCAGATTGCTCGGTTCATGTCGTTCCAGGTTCGACGGACGGCGCCGGACCGACGTCCGCACCGTGCACACCGCCGATTCGGGTCCAGATCTGCGGACGCCTGGTCCGCAGCCAGGTCGCGTAGACCATCCCGGCGGCCGCGACGACCACGACGGCCGCGATGCACCAGGCCGCCACGACGCCGCTGCCACCGACCATCACGTCGCTGTTCACGGTGGCCTGCAGAACCGCGTACCCCAGGCCGAGGATGGCGAGCATCGGGGCGACGGTCGTCCTCCACACCCCGAGCTCGGTGTCGGGGTTCCTCCGGAAGAAGACGGTGATCGCGACGGACGTCGCGAGCATGAGCACGAGGATCACCCAGAGACCGATGCCCTGCAGCGCCACGTAGGCGACCGTGGAGTCGATCCGCAGCAGGGCCGGCACAGCGATGATCACGACGATGACCAGGGCGACGACCACCGCGGCCCTGGTCGGCGCCTTGTACCGCGGGTGCGCCACCCCCAGCCACGGCGGCAGGACGTGGTCCCGCCCCAGCGCAAAGCTGTAGCGGGCGCAGATGTTCTGCACGGCGAGCATGGCCGCGACGACGCTCGTCACGAGCAGGACGTTCGCGACGTCCCGAACGGCCGTTCCGGCGTACTGGGCGAGGCTGGCGAGGAAGCTCTCCGCGGGCGTGGCCGCGGTCGCGATCGCGGCGTCGGTGCCGTACGCCACGAGGTAGGCGTAGGAGCCGAGCGCCCAGAAGCCGGTCAGGATCACGACCGTGAGGTAGGTGGCCCGGGGGATCGTGCGGTTCGGCTCACGGGTCTCCGCGCGGAAGACCTGGATCGACTCGAAGCCGGTGAGGCAGGCGATGCCGAACAGCAGGGCGAACCCGACCGAACCGGTGCCCAGCTGTGCGGTGAGATCGAGCCCGTATCCGGCCGGCCCCCCGTGGGTCAGCACCTGTGCGTCCCAGAGCAGCACGATCGCGATCTCGGCGGCGAGGCAGATCGTGAGCACCCGCGCGGACACGGCGATGTTGAACATCGTCAGCGTCGAGACCACGGCCCAGAGCACGATCGCCCAGAACCACCACGGCAGCGAGGGACCGTGGAACAGTCCCTGGACCAGCTCGCCGGTGACGATCCCGCCGAGGCCGTAGGTCGCCGCGCCGGTCACGACGTAGCCGGTGAGGGCGGCGAATCCGGCACCGAGACCTGCGACCCGCCCGAGCCCCGCGGTGATGTAGGTGTAGAAGGCGCCGGGCGTCGTCATGTGGCGCGCCATCGCCATCAGCCCCACGGCAAACACCAGCATCACCGCCATCACGCCGGCGTAGACGACCGGCGTCGCCGCACCCAGCCCGTACCCGATGATCACCGGTACGTAGCCGCCCATCGCGACCAGCGGTGCCATGTAGGACAGCGTCAACAGCAGCAGGGCGGGCGTGCCGAGGTGTCCGTCGAGACCTGCCGGCTCGGTGGTCGTGTCGGCGGTCACCTGCGGACGTTCGGTGTCACGATCCACGGCTGTTCTCCGATCCAGCTGAGGCGCCCGTGCCCCCGACAGGCGGGCTGCCACGACGGCGCCCGGGATCCGGGCGCCAGCTTCGGCCCACCACATCGACGCGAGCCGTTGGTGCTGGCTAACATTACTGTACAACAGCTGAGTTAGTACATAGCTGCAGTCCTGGATGTGCCCGTAGATGCAGGAAGTTCTGCGAGACATGGGATAGCGGAGGAGTTCATCCCTGCCGTACAGGCGTCGAGATGAAGGAGACTTTGTCGGTCTCGTGCGCCCGGCGTCGCGAGGGTCCGCGGCTCAGTGCGTGTCGGTGGTACCCGGGTCCCGGGCGGTCTTCGCCTGCGCGTAGAAGCCGAGGCCCCCGAGGCCCGCCGCCTCCGCCCTGTCCAGGTTCTCGACGGCCGCGGCGAGCAGTCGGGCCCGATGACCGGCCGCCCGGACGGCGTCGAGGCAGATCGCCGACGTCTCGGCGTAGAGCGCGACGGTCGCCTGGTCCGAGTCGTAGCGACCGGTCGTGATCGCCTCCGTCGTCTCCTCGGTCGTGTAGGTGATCGTCCGCAGCGGTGGGACGGTGATCTCGCGCAGCGTGTCGGGGGACACGCCCTGGTCCAGCAGGTACGTCGCCGCCTCCACATACGCGCTCATCGCAGGTATGAAGAACGCCGAGATCCCGACGAACATCACGTTCGCCGTCCTCGTCTGCTCCGAGACGTGCCGCGACGAGCCGGCGAGCACCGTCAGGGTCCGCTCGTGCTCCGTCCAGAGCATCGCCGGCCCGGAGTAGTAGATCGTCGCCTCGGCCGAGCCGAGGTCCTGCGGGTAGCAGAAGATGCCGCCCTCGAGCGTCCTGGCACCCCGCGCTCTCGCCCACCGCTCGAACGCGTCGGCCTCGTCCGGCGTGCCGTTCGCGAGGTTGACCAGCGTCGTCCCGTGCCACTGGTCGACCGGGTCGAGCGCAGAGCGCGTCGTGTCGTAGGTCGACGTGCACGACACGACCAGCGGCGCGGCCCGGACCGCGTCGACCACGGCCCGGACCGGCGTGACACCGTCGCCGGCCAGTGCCTCGGCCCGCTCGTGCGTGCGGTTCCAGGCCACCACCCGGAACCCGCTCTTCGCGAACTGGCGCGCCAGCCCTGCTCCCATCAGACCGCAACCGATGACCGTGACATCGTGGGTGTGCGGGCTGAGTTCGGATCCGGTCATGCAGCCCCTCCATGGGTGCCGGTGCTGCCCTCAGGCAGGCGGAATGTTCTGGTTCCCGGTGAACACGTTGTCCGGGTCCCACCGGCGCTTGAGGGCGCGCAGGCGGTCGAACCGGTCGCCGTACAGGCGGCGGACGCCGTCCGGGTCGCGCTCGTCGCCTGCTGTGTTCGGGTGACCGCACCCGTCTCGGGTGGGGCCGATCCGGCGGGTGACCTCGAGGACCTCGGCGATCCAGCGCCGCTGCATCTCGTCCTCCGCCGCGTCCTCCCACCAGCTGCCGGGGACGATCTGCCAGGTCGGCGGCTCCGCGGTCTCGCGCAGCGCGCTCGGATGCTCCGGCGCGCGGGCGAGCGCGCCCCTGCGGGTGAGAATCTCGATCATCCGGAAGCTGCTCCCCGCCGGTTCGCGGATCTTCGCGACCAGGGCCTCGATCAGCTCGTCGCCGAGCACGGTGACGGGCTGCTCGTCGATCGCGGCCCGAGTGGCCGGGAACTGATCGTCGAACATGAACGTCATCTCGGTGAACGGCACCTCTGCGATGCCGTCCTCGTCCGGCGCCCCGAACGACCGCAGCCGATCGATCTCCGTGCGGGCCAGGTCGGCGGCGCCGGAGTGGCACACGAAGATGTCGAGGGCGCCACGCCCGTCGAGCGAGGACGAGCCCAGCTGCGGCAGCAGATTCAGGTACTCCGAGGCCCAGTCCCAGTTCCTCAGCGCTCGCAGCGGCCCGTCGAGGTTGTCCACGGCCCAGGACATGGTGCCCGCGTGGACGAGCGGCGGGACCTCGTGCAGCCGGACCTCGAGCGCGGTCACCACACCGAAGTTCCCGGTCGACCCCCGCACGCCCCAGAACAGGTCCGGATTCTCCTCCGGCGACGCCCGAACCACCTCACCGGCCGCCGTCACCAGCTCGACGGCCAGAATGTTGTCGCACGCGTACCCGGCACGGGATGACAGGTGGCCGAGGCCGCCACCGAGCATCAGGCCGACGCCGGTCAGTGACAGTCCTCCGGTGGCGGCGGCGAGCCCGTGCACGCCCGCCTCGATCTGCAGGTCGCCGCCACGCACGCCGCCCTGGATCCGGGCGACTCTCCGCTCGGGCAGTATCCGCACGCCGCGCATCAGCGACAGGTCGACGACCAGACCGTGGCCGTGGGTCACGCCGCCGAGGTTGGTCCCCGTGCTGCGCACGTCCAGCCGCATCCCCCGGCCCCGCGCGTACGCGACGGCCGACACGACGTCGGAGACTCCCGCGCAGCGGGCGATGATCTCGGGACGCGCGTCGACACGCCGGTTGAACACGGGACGTGCCGCCTTGTACCCGGTCCCACCGGGGAGAAGCCACTCCCCGCGGAAGAACGCGGGGCGACCCGAAGCGGTGGTCGTGCCGTCGGAGGTCATCGATCGACCGGCGGGATGTTCTGGCCGCCCGCAAAGACGTTGTCGGGGTCCCATGTCGACTTGAGCCGGCGCAGGCGCTCGAGGCGGTTGCCGTACAGACCCCGCAGGCCGTCGACGTCACGGGCGGCACCGACGCTGCCGGGATGCTCGTAACCGCCGACCGTCGCCACCCGCCGCACGGTGTCGACGGCCTCGGCGACCCAACGGTCATGGACGGCGTCCTCGGACGGGTCGTCCCAGAAGCAGGTGGGACCGATGCCCCAGGTCGGCGCCTGCGCGGACTCACGCAGAGCGCTCGCGTGCCGGGGAGCGCCACGCATCGCTCCGGTGCGCGGGACCAGCTCGACCGAGCGCGTGCCGCCCCCCACCGGCTCGCGGATCTTGTCGACCAAGGCGGTGACGAGCTCGTCGTCGAACGCCACGACGGACTGCTCGTCCATCGCACAGCGCGTCGGTGGGTACCCCTCGTCGAACAGGACGCTCAGCTCCCGGAACGTCCGGGTTCCCATGTTCTCCTCGTCGGGCGCACCGAACGACCGCAGCCGCTCCAGGTCGGCGCGGGCCGCCTCCGACGGTCCGCTGTGGCTGACGACAAGATCGAGACCCCCGCGCCCTCCGAGGGAGGCCGAACCGAGCAGGCCGATGACGAGCATGCCGTCCGAGGTCCAGTCCTGTTCCCGTAGTGCTCGCACCGGACCGTCGAGCCGGTCCAGGGACCAGCTCATCGTCCCGCCGTGGACGACCGGCGGGACCTCGTGCAGCCGGACCTCGAGCGCGGTCACCACACCGAAGTTCCCGGTCGACCCCCGCACGCCCCAGAACAGGTCCGGATTCTCCTCCGGCGACGCCCGAACCACCTCACCGGCCGCCGTCACCAGCTCGACGGCCAGAATGTTGTCGCACGCGTACCCGACGCGCCGTGCCAGGTGACCGATCCCCCCGGCCAGCCACGCTCCGACACCCGTGGTCGACACGATGCCGGTCACGCCGGCGAGACCGTGCACGGACGCCTCGATCTGCAGGTCACCGCCACGGACCCCGCCCTGCACTCGGGCGATGCGCTGCTCGGGCAGGATCTCGACTCCGCGCATGAGCGACAGGTCGACGACGACCCCGCGGCCTGCGGTGAGGCCGCCGAACGTGACGCCGGTGCAGCGCACGTCGGCCGGCATCCCGCGCTCGGCCGCGTATCGGAGCGCGGCGACGACGTCGGCGACGCCCGCGCAGCTCGCGACGACCTCGGGCCGCGCGTCCACGCGCCGATTGAACACCTGCCGGGCCTCGTCGTACCCGGGCACGCCGGGAACGAGCCATTCGCCGCGGAAGAACGGAGGGGTCACACCGGTTCCTTCTCGATCGTGGTCGTCGGCACTGTCGGGAGCCGCCATCGGATTCGCGCCGAGAGAGACTCAGTGCCGGAGCCCGCGCTCCTTGAGCAGCGGGATGACGTGCTCCCCGAACGCCTCGACGCTGCGAGCCGGGTCCCAGAAGCACATGGCGACGTGCTCGACGCCCGCCTCGTGGAGATCCGCGAGCTCGTTCGCGACGGTCTCGTACGAGCCGACGATCTGGCGCCCGCTGATCCCGAGGCCGAGGTTGCGGATCCAGTTCTCGTTCACGTCGGCCGGGAGGGCGTCCGTGGGCACGCCCCGGTACCTCCCGTACAGGTTCGTCACGGCCGCGACGTCGATCTCGTTCTCGAGCCACGACATCGTCGTGGCGGCCCTCTCGTCCGTCTCGTCCATCACGACGAAACACATCCCGCAGATCCGGACCTTGCGGCCGTAGGACTCGGCCGCTGCACGGACCTTGGCGGCCGTGGTCGCGTAGCTGGCCCGCACCTCGTCGCGGCTGTGCCCACCCGACTGGAGACCCGCGATGAAGATGGCGTCGCACTGCCGGGCCGCGAAGTCGATGCCCAGGTCCGACGAGGCCGCGCTCATCAGCAGCGGGCGGGGGTCGCTCGTCGGTCGGGGGTTCACCTGCGCGCCGTAGGCCTGGAAGTACTCGCCCTCGAAGTCGACCGGGTCGGCCGAGGTCCACAGGTACTTGAGCAGCGTGCAGAACTCGTCGGCCATCGCGTAGCGCTCGGCCGAGGTGCGCGTGATCCCGCGCTCGTCGGCCTCCCGGTCGCGTTCCTTGCCGCCGAAGCCGAACTGCGCGTAGTCGGCGAGGTCGTAGGCGGCGACGATGTTGACGCCGAGCCTGCCGCCCGAGACGTGGTCCGTGGCAGCGGTGATCTTCGCGACGAGCAGCGGGTGGAAGTCGTAGCCGACGTGCACGGTGGTGAACAGACCGAGCCGCTCCGTGGCCACCGCCGACGCCGCCGCGCCCGTCGCGAAGTCCAGCGCCGCACCGTTCCAGTTCGTCTCGCCGCCGTAGCCGCTCCACATGCCGTACTGCAGCTGGCTGTCGAAGCCGACCCGCTCGGCGGCCTGCAGGAGGTCTCGCGACGCGGGCCACTTCCACTGGTCGGCGTAGCGCCCCTCGTCGGTCAGCACCGCCTTCGTCGCCGCCAGCCCGGAACGGACGTTCCAGGCGAACAGCGACAGGTGCAGCGGGTGGTCGCGGTCCAGGGACGGCTGACCGCCGGGATCGAACGGACCACGTCGGACCTCGGTCGGCACGCTCGCGCGGGGCTGCAGCTTCTTGGCGTTGTCGATGCTCACTGGCCCTCCCCGGGGCTCGTGGTGGTTGCGGCACGACCGAACCGGTCGTGCAGCTTGGGAAGGACGTCGGTGCAGAAGCCGCGCAGGAACCGCTCCTGGTCGTGTCCCGGCCCGTGGAAGACGAGGTGGGTGAACCCGACCTCGACGTACGGCGCGATCCGTTCGACGACCTCCTCGGGGTCGTCGGACACGATGAAGCGGGTGTGCGCCCGGTCGAGGATCTTGTCGGCCGCCTGCTCCATCTCCAGCGCGTCGTCGATGCCGGTCTTCTCCTCCGGCTTGAGCGCGAGCGGCGCCCAGAAATGGCAGGCGTCCCTGGCGTAGTCGGCGTCCTTGTCGTAGGAGACTTTGATCTCGATGAACCGGTCGATCCGGTTCACGTCGCGCTGGGCAGCCTCTGCGCCCTCGGCCAGTGCTCCCAGCAGGTCGCGGTAGAGCTGGGGGTCCTTGCCCGAGGTCGCGATGTAGCCGTCGGCCACCCGGCCGGCGAGCTTCGCCGCGAGCGGCCCGGAAGCTGCGAGATAGATCGGAATCCGGGTCTCGGGACGGTCGTAGATCGTCGCCCGGTCCGTGCGGTAGTACTCGCCGTCGAACGTGACCCGATCCTCGGACCACAGCCTGCGGATGAGCTCGATCGACTCACGCAGCATCAGTCTGCGTTCCTTGGGGCCGGGCCACTCGCCCGCTGTCGCGGGCGTCTCGTTCAGCGCCTCGCCCGTCCCGACCCCCAGGAACACCCGGCCGGGGTTCAGACAGGCCAGCGTCGCGAACGCCTGCGCGACGACCGACGGGTGGTACCGCATCGTCGGCGTCAGGACGCTCGTCCCGAGTACCGCGTGCCTGGTGCGCTCGCCCAGCGCCCCGAGCCACGGGAGCACCGCGGGGGTGTGGCCACCGTGGTGGCGCCACGGCTGGAAGTGGTCCGACACCGCGATGGTCTCCAGACCGAGATCCTCGGCCAACGCGGAGTATCCGATCAGCTCGCGCGGGGCGAACTGCTCGGCGGACGCCTTGTACCCGTACCTCATCGGCTGCGCTGTGACTGACGACACGGCGCAAACCTTACTGAAATTCAGCTGACTTGACAACACCGCGGAGTGGCCGATCCCGGGATGCGCCGGGCACGCGTCGGCGTCACGACCACAGCGCGCGGGAGGCCGGCACGGCATGAGCCAGCCGCTCGACGGCCCCGCCCCGCTCGGCCGGCCGGCTACCGGGCCCGGATCAGTAGGACGGCGGCGTGGCCACCCAGAGAAAGCGGGTCGGCCCGGAACCGGTGTTCGTCCACTCGTGCTCGATCGTGCTGGGGTAGAACAGCGACTCTCCCGCTCGGACCTTGAACCGCTGCCCGGTCCCGAGCCGAACGTCCAGCACGCCCTCCAGGATGTAGATGATCTCCTCACCCTCATGGGTGACGGGGCCGCTCGACTCAGAGGACGGCTCGAGAGTGATCAGCATGCCGTCGAGCATGGTCTGCCCGTTGATCAGATGCTCGGCGCGGAAACCGTGGACCGAGCTCACCTTCCGCTTCCCGGCCGGCGACAGCTGCACGAGCTCCGTGGTGTCGCTGCGCAGCACGGCCGAGACGGTCGAGCCGTACGCGTGCGTCAGCCGATGCAGACTCTGGGACGACACGCCGGTCTGGTCGCGCTCCAGGGCGCTGAGGAACGACGGCGACAGCTCGGCCAGCTCGGCGGCCTGGCCGAGAGTCATCCCGGCGTCCTGCCGGAGCTTGCGCAGCCGCGGCCCGATGGTCGACTCGGCGCTCACCGGCGGGGACGCGGACACGCTCTCGTCGCTGTCGTGCAGCGCCCGCCGGATGCCTTCGATGTTGAGCCGCTTCACCTTGCGCAGGTGGGCGATGCGCCGGATCCGCTGCAGGTCCGCCTCATTGAAGTAGCGATAACCGTTCGATCCGCGGTGGGCGCTCACCAGCCCGTTGCGCTCCCACACCCGCACGGTCGTCGGACTGACGTCAGCGATCCGCGCCGCCTCCTGGACCCGGTAGACCCCGCCCTGACCCGCGGGTGTTGCAGGGCCGCGGCTTGCTGCGGGCGGAGTGTCGGGCATCGAGGTATCGGCGTCCTTCCGTGGCATGGCGCGTCGAGGATACCCGCGGGCCGTCCCCCGGGAGCAGCACGGCGAGGTTCGCCGGGTGACTGACCAACCGGATTCGCCCGGTGGCCGGCCAACCGGCGACGACAAGCGCCCTCGCACACTCCCATACCTTACTGGAGTTGCAATGAGTTGACCGACGTCAACACGGGCCTGGTGCATCGCCACCGTCAGGTCGCGGTCGCCACCGTCTTCGTCTGCGTGTACAGCTCGATCGCCGCGGCACCGCTCTCGCGGCCCCAGCCCGACTGCTTGTACCCACCGAACGGCAGTGCCGGATCGAACAGGTTGTAGCAGTTGACCCACACGTTCCCGGCCTGCAGCGCTCGCGTCATCCGCTCCGCCGTTGCCAGGCTGCCGGTGAAGACACCGGCAGCGAGGCCATAGGGCGTGTCGTTGGCGCGGTCGATCGCCTCGTCCACGTCGTCGAACGGCGTCACCGATACGACCGGACCGAACACCTCATCGCGTTCGATCGTCATGTCCCGCGCGGTCCCGGTCAGCACGGTCGGCGCCACGTAGTAGCCAGGACCATCGGCCGCGGCACCGCCGCACGCCGTCCGCGCGCCCTCGCGCACGCCGGACTCGATGTAGCCGACGACACGCTCGCGCTGGTGGGCCGAGATCAGCGGCCCCGTCGTCGTCGCAGGGTCCAGGGGCGGGCCGGCCACGAGCACCCCCGCCGCCCCACACAACCGGGCCACGACATCGTCGAAGACGGGTCGCTGGACGAACACCCGCGACGGGGCCGTGCAGAACTGACCGGACAGCAGGAACGCGTTGCCGGCCACCGACTCGACGGCGGCGTCGAGATCCGCGTCGGCGAAGACGACGGCGGGCGACTTGCCGCCGAGCTCGAGCGATACCGGGGTCAGGTTCGTGGCCGCCGCGGCGGCGATCCGCTTCCCGGTCGCCGTCGAACCGGTGAACGAGATCTTGTCGACGCCGGGGTGCTCGACGAGTGCGGCACCCGCGTCGTGACCGAGCCCGGGCACGACGTTCAGCACACCCGGCGGCAGCCCCGCCTCGAGGAACAGCTCCGCGACCCGCAGCGCGCCCAGCGGCGTCTGCTCGGCCGGTTTGACGACGACGGTGTTCCCGGTCGCGAGCGGGTACCCGATCTTGTCGAGCAGCATCGCGATCGGCGAGTTCCACGGCAGGATCATCCCCACCACACCCAGCGGCTCGCGCAGGACGCGGGCCTGGAACCGGTCGCCGCGCAGACCCGAGGGCGCGAGAACCTCTCCGACGACGCGCGCCGGGATCCCGGCCGCGTACTCCAGGGCCTCGGCCGCGGCGGTCACCAGTGTGCGGGACAGCGCGATCGGGATGCCGGCATCCAGGGCGTCGAGCTGCGCGAGCTGCTCGGTGTGGCGGTCGACCAGGCTGGCCGCGGCGAGCAGGAGGCGGCTGCGGGCCGAGGCCGGGAGCCAGCGCCACTCGTCGCCGTCGAACGCGGCGCGCGCGCTCGACACGGCGCGGTCCACGTGCTCGGGGCGGCCCTGGGCGACCTCGGCCAGGCACCGCCCGGTGGACGGGTCCTCGACCGCCGACGCCGACGCGTCGTCCACCGCCACCCCGCCGATGAGCATCGGTCGGCGGCATTCCAGCCATTCCCGCAGCGAGGGGTCCACACCGGCGAGCCCATCGGTGTCCTCACGAGGCGGCCGCATCGTTGCCACGAGTCCTCCGTCCGCACAGCAGGTCGGCCGCCTTCTCCCCGATCATGACCGTTGCCGCGTTCGAGTTGCAGGACACGAGCGTCGGCATGACCGATGCGTCCGCGACGCGCAGCCCGTCCACGCCCGCGACGCGGAGTTCCGGATCGACGACGGCGCGGGAGTCGGAGCCCATGCGGCAGGTGCCCGCGAGGTGGAAATAGCTGCCCATCGCATCCCGCACGGCGCTCTCGAGCTCCGCTCGTCCGAGCCGGAGCAGCGCGGTGGTCTCCGAGAACCCGCCCCAGTCGTCGAACACCCCGGTCTGCACGATCTCCTCGACGAGCTCGACACCCGTGATCAGGGTGTCGACGTCGGCCGGGTCGGCGAGGTAGCCCGGGTCGATGACAGGTGCTCGCGTCGGGTCGGCCGAGGCCAGGCGCACGGCGCCGCGGCTGCGCACACGCATCAGACCGATCGCGAACGTGATGCTGTTCGGCAGCGGGTGCTGCCACTCGTAGTGGAAGTCCATACCCGCCGCGGTGATGTGCAGGTCCGGGGCGACCGAGTCCGGTCCGCTCCGGGCGAGCACCGTCGCGGTGGGCCGCAGGTACTCCGGTGGCAACGGCCGCTCGCTTCGGTACCGGATGCCGGCCAGTAGCGGGTGGTCCTGCAGGTTGTGCCCGACCTCCGGAGCGTGCACGACCGGCTCGATGCCGAGCGCAGCCAACTCGTCGGCGGACCCGACACCGGACAGCAGCAGCAGGTGGGGTGATCCGACGGCCCCCGCGCAGAGCACGACCTCCACGGCGGCCGTCGCCAGGTGGGTGGCGCCGTCCCGGTCGTACTCCACCCCGGTGCACCGACCCGCCTCGATGCGCAACCCCCTGGCCAGCGCGTTCGGACGGACATGCAGGTTCGGCCGCACCATCGCCGGACGCAGATACGCCGAGGCCGTGCTCTCGCGCCGGTCGGAGAAGATCAGCGCGTCCGGGAACCCGATGCCGAGCATCGACGCAGCGTTGAGATCTCCCACCCGTTCGTGCCCGGCCCGCTCCGCCCCGGCAGCGAACCGCATGCCGACCGGGTCGGACGTTCCGGACGGGCGCGGGTTCAGCGGGCCGCCCCGCCCGCGGTACAGGGGGTCGCCGTCCGGGACGTCCTCGCAGCGGCGGAAATAGGGTAGGACGGCCGCATGGTCCCATCCGTGCGCGCCCGCAGCGGCCCAGCCGTCGAAGTCAGCGGCGTGCCCACGCAGGTGCACCATGTTGTTGATCGAGCCGGAGCCGCCGAGCACCTTGCCCCGCGCGGCCGGGCAGGCGCGCCCGGTGCCTGGCTGCAGAACGGTCTCGAACGCCCAGTCGGCGTCGCTGCCGAGCAGCGACGGCCACCCCTCAGGTGACTCGACGTCGGCCCGCCGCTCGTCCCCGCCCGCCTCGATCAGCAGCACCGATGCCTGCGTGTCCTCGGTCAGCCGTGCCGCCACGACACATCCTGCGGTTCCGCCGCCCACGACGACGTAGTCGAAGGCCTCGGTGGTCATCCGCGCTCTTCTATCGCGTTCAGTACCTCGAACCCCGCCTCGGAGGACCGGCCGAGCATCGACACGACCGGGTGGGTCACGCCGGCGTCGACCAGTTCCTGCAGCTTTGCCCGGCACAGGTCGGGCGGACCGGCGATCGCGAGCTTGTCGATCATCTCGGGGGTGACCGTGCGGGCCACCTCACGCACGCCGCCGGCCGCGAACGCCGCGCGCAGCCGGTCGGCGATCCCTGGGTCGAGCCCGTTGCCCTGCAGGATCCGCTCCGCCTCCGGGGCGAGCATGAGGATGCCGAGTAGCGGCCCGACGGTGCGCTGCGCGTCCGCCTCGTCATCGGCAACGGCGAGCACGATCATCGCCGCGATGTCGACGTCGCGCGGGTCCCGGCCGGCGTCGGCGGCGCCCTTCGCCACGTCCTTCACCGCGGCCCGGACGAACTCGGGGGACGTCTGCGGCACGAACGCGCCCGCACCGCGCCTGCCCGCAAGCTGGAGCATCTTCGGGCCGACGGCACCGACGTAGATCGGGAGCTGCCGAGCGCCGCGGATGACGAGGCGAGGCCCGCGGGCCGTGATCACCTTCCCGTCGTACCGGACCTCGTGGCCCGTGGCCATCTGTTCCAGCACGTCGATGGCCTCGCGGACGGCCGTGAGCGGGCGGGATCCGTCGTAACCCATCTGGTCCGCGACCTGGTGCTGTGCGCCGGAGCCGATACCGATCACCGCGCGCCCGCCGCTGAGCTCGTCCAGCGTCGCGAACGCCATCGCGAGCGCCGCCGGATGGCGCGTGTACGGGTTGAGGACCGACGTCCCGAGCAGGACGCGCTCGGTCGCCGCGCCGACCGCCGCGAGCGATACCAGCGGGTCACGGGCGTAGTAGCCGTCCGCCATCCAGACCGAGTCCAGGCCGGCCTGCTCGGCCTTGCGGGCGAGCTCCACCATCCGCTCGGTGGGTACGTCTCCCGCGAACCAGATCCCGCGTCGCAGCATCAGACCTTCTCCTTCGCCTCGTCGTCGGTGAACCATGCGGCCACGGCCCTGCGCGACGGCTTGTCCAGGCCGCCGCGGGGCAGCTGGCGGACCGCCCGGACGTCGCGGGGGACCTTGAACGTCGGCAGCGCCTCGCCCAGCGCGGCGGCCACCGCGACCCGGACGGCGTCCGGGTCGTGCGCGGCCGCCACCTCGACGGCCAGAGCGACGTCCTCACCGAGCACCGGATGCGGGATCGCGCAGGCCACCGCGCCGGTGACCCCCGCAACCCGCGCCGCGACGTCCTCGACGTCGATCGGGTCGAACTTGTAGCCGCCCCGGTTGATCCGGTCGCCGACCCGACCGCGGATGACGTACGCGTCACCCTGACGCTCGACGATGTCGCCGGTGTGTACCCAGCCGTCGAGGACCCGCGCGGCGGTGAGGTCCGGGCGATCGAGGTAGCCCTCCATCATCCCGAACGACCGCATGACCAGCTCGCCCTCGTCGCGCGTGTCCCGGCCGTCGGCATCGACGAGCCTGATCTCGACGCCGTGGACCGGCCGTCCGGCGCCGTAGGCGTCCTCGTCGACCGCGACCGTCATGCCGGCGCACGTCTCGGTCAGCGCGTACGCGTTGACCAGCCGGGCGTCGCCGCGACGGCGGAGGAACCATTCGATGTCGACGCCCGAGGGTGCCTGCCCGATCACCATGTAGGTGCGACCGGTGAGGACGGCGTCCGGCTCAGCCTGCCGCCACAGCGCGAGGTGCGCCGGAGCGCCGTAGAAGACCGTCCCGCCGACGTCGCGCATGACGTCGGAGAACGTCGCCGCATCGAACTTCGGGAGGATGTGCATCCGCGCCCCGACGTCCAGCCCGGTGTTCAGGAGCCCGTTCGTGGTGGCCGCGCTGCCTGCCGGAAAGGCTGAGACGATCGTGTCGCCCCACCCGAGAGGCTCGCCCGGTTCATCGAAGGAGTGCCGCCCCGCGAACGCGAGGTGGCTCGCCATCACACCGGCCCAGGCGAGTGCCCAGTGGCTGAGCAGGATCCCCTTCGGCTCTCCCGTGGTCCCGGACGAGAACGAGATCTCCGCGACCGGAGTGCCCCAGCGGTCGAGCAGCGGCTCCGACCGCAGCTCGACGGCCGGGCCGATGTCCTTGCCCGCACTCTGCAGGACCGTGCCCGCACCCGCGAAGTCGATCTGCGTGCGCAGGTCACCCGCCGGGATCTTCGGGTTCAGGACGAGCGCGGGGCGCCCGGCGGCATGCGCGGCGACGTACCCGACCGCGAAGTCGATCGCGTCGGCCACGTCGTACACGAGCGCGACCGGCGAGACGTCATCGCGGAGGGCTGCGGCGCACTGCCGTGCGCGTTCGTGCCACTCGGCGAAGGTGATCCAGCGACCGGCGTAGCCGATGGCCAGCCGCTCGGGACACTCCTCCGCCCAGTGCGCGAGCCGTTCGTACGAACGGACGCCGCGAACGTCGTCGGGCGTCCGTATCACTGCTCTTCCGAGGCCCAGACGAACTCCTGGAACTCCACGAGCATGCCGTGGAACGTGCGCGGGTTGGTCCAGACGACCCGATTCGTGATGTACGGGCGGCCGGCGTACTCGCCGTTCTCGAACAGCCGGGGCTCGTCCTCGACCAGCTCGACACCGGCTGCGCGCAGCCGCTCGATCGTCGCGTCGAGGTCATTGACCTGAATGATCGAATTGAAATAGTGCTCGCCACGGCGCTTGACTGCGCGGCCGATCGGGCCCGCTCCGCCGTCGATATCCTGCATGAGGTTGATCCGCTGGTCACCAACGGTCACATAGGCGAACTTCATCTGGATCCCGGGCTCGGGAGCCTCGATGACCGGGCAGGCCTTCGTCCCGAAGACGGCCTCGAACTTGGCGATCGCGGCGTCCAGGTCCTCGACCGCGAGGCCGAGCTCCTGCACACCCTGGAACACGCTCTCGTCACTCATGGTGGTACTCCTCGAATCGTTCCGGTCAGAGCTGGTAGGTCAGGCCGCGCGCCATGGCGTCGGTCAGCGCGAAGGACTCCCGCGCCAGTGAGAGGTCGGCGAGCGGCGTCACGTTGAGCAGCACGACGTGCTCGAGTCCGGCCCGGACGTAGGGCTCTAGCTGACTCGTGATGTCGTCCGGGGAGCCGTGCGGCACGTAGTCACGCACCAGCTCCCCAGGAATAGAGTTGATCATCGAGAGGATCTCGTCCCGCCCGAACCGCCCGGGGATGTACTCGGTGATCCCGACGGCGGACTCGCCGAGCGGGTGGGGCACCCCGTACCGCTCGAAGGCTGAGGCGGGCAGGGTCATGCACATGCCCTTGACGTACGGGTGGTCCAGCAGCGGTTGAGCCGCGTCGACATCCGGCGCCACGGCCGCGAACGCGAACAGCCCGAACGTGAACGGGTCCTGCTCCCGCCCTGCAGCCGCCCGGGCCTTACGGATCCGACCGACCCGATCGGCGTAGTCTTCGGCCGTCATCAGCGCGGGCAGCCAACCGTCGCCGAGCTCACCGGCAACCCGGCACATGCGCGGCCCAGCGCCGCACAACCAGATCTCCGGGAGCCCGGCCTCCGGTACCGGCAGGCCGAACACCGCGTCGTCGAACCGGAAGTGCTCGCCGGAGAAGGCGACCGGCTCGCCCTGGCTGCCCCAGAGCGCACGGATGACCCGGATCGCCTCCTCCATCCGCCCGACCGGCTTCTCGAACGGGATGCCGTAGGGCAGGAGGTTCTCCCCCTCACCGCCCCCGATGCCGAGGACCGTACGGCCTCCCGCGATGTGCTGGAGCGTCAGGAACTGCTGCGCCAGCGCCACCGGATGCCGCCGGATCGACTCGGTCGTGATGCCGATCGAGATCTCCGACGTCGCCGAGCCTGCCAGTGCCATCGCGGCAACGGGGTCGAAGAACGTGTCGGGGCTAGTCCCGGGCCGCGCGATGGCGCTGATGTCCGGTGTCCACAGCGATCGCGGCGTCCATCCCATGTAGTGGTCGCCCCACCACATCGACGCGTAGCCGGCCTTCTCGGCGGCCTGCGGCCGCGACGTGAGCATCGCTGTCGGTGGGCCCATCGGCCCGCCGATCCCCACCTGGACCGTGCGGGTGGTCGTCTCGCTCATGGCGTCTCCACGGGGGTGAACATCGGGATCTGGTGGCCGTCGGTGGTCGGAGCAAAGGTGACCCGTACCGGCAGTCCGATATGGACGAGTTCCGGGTCGCAGCCGACGATGTTGCTCTGGACGATCAGTCCGCCCCGGTCCTCGTCGAGCTGCACCATCGCGGCGACGTAGGGCACGGTCTCCTGGAACCCCTCGGTGTCGTTGCGGTAGATCACGCTGTAGGTGAAGACCCTGCCGCCGCTCACGTCCCGCTCGTCGAACTCGGCCGACCAGCAGTGGCTGCAGAAGCCGCGGTACGGGAACTGGAAGCGCTCACAGGCCCGGCACTGCTGCACGACGAAGCGGCTCGCATCGGCCGCGTCCCAGAACGGCTTCGTCTCGGGTGTGTGGGTGGGGAGCGGCCGTGTCCACGACATCGCGTTCACCGGTCCTTCGACAGGATGGCCACCGCCGACCCCTGCACGCCCATGTAGGCCGAGCCGGTTCCGTAGACGAGGGCGAGGTCGGGGTCACGCACCTGGTAGCCGGGCGCCTCGCCGCGCAGCTGGCGCACCGCCTCGATCAGCAGGAACAGCCCGCGCCGCCCGGGATGGTTCGAGCACAGGCCGCCACCGTCGGTGTTCACCGGCAGCGGGCCGCCCGGGTCGATGCCGCCGGCCTCGATGAACGGCCCCGCCTCCCCCGGTTTACAGAGCCCGAGACCTTCGAGGCCGAGGATGGTGGCGATGGTGAACGCGTCGTACACCTGTGCCACGTCCACGTCGGACGGCGTGACGCCCGCCATCGCGTACGCCTGTTCGGCGGAAGCCCGGGTGATCTCGGTGAAGTCGGTGTTCCAGTCGGCATAGCCGCCGTTGGAGTTCGCGACGGCCTCACCGATGCCGAGCACGTAGACGGGATCCTTGCGCAGCGTCGCCGCGCGCTTCGCCGAGGTGAGTACGATCGCGCCGCCACCGTCGGTGATCACACAGCACTCAAGCCGGTGCACCGGCGAGGCGATCACCGGGGAGGCGAGCACCTCGTCGACGGTGATCTCCCGGCGCTTCGCCGCGTCCGGGTTGAGCGCCGCGTACCTGCGTGCGGCGACGGCCACGGACGCGGACTGCTCCGGCGTGAGTCCGTACTCGAACATCTGTCGCTGCATCAGCATGCCGATGTAGCCGATGATCGTGGTGCCGTAGGGCTCCATGAACGCGTCCGGGAACGGCATCGTCGGACGCCCGATCAAGTCGCCGAAGTTCCGCGTTCCGACCTTCACGGCCTGCGAGCGGGTGCACGCGCCGTAGCTGATGACCGCCGTCCGGATCAGCCCGGCCTCGATCGCCATGACCGCGCGGTTGAGGAACAGCCCGAACGAGGCCCCGCCGATGTCGGTCTCGTCGACGAACTTCGGCCGCAGGTTCAGGTAGTCACACATCATCGACGCCGCCGACTCGCGCAGATACCCGGCCTCCGGCGACGTCGCGACCGTGAAGAATGCGTCCACATCGGACCGATCCAGACCCGCGTCACCCATCGCACCGATGATCGACTCGGCCTGCATCAACCACTCCGACTTCTCCGCGGCGATGCGGAGCGGGTGCTCGTAGGCACCGACGATCGCGACAGTTCCACGGAGATCACTCATCGGGGCCGACCGGCGGTCTCGACCTGCAGTAATTCCATGCAGCAGACCTTACTGTAACTGCGATGGCTTGTCAAAAGTCGAGCGCGCTCTGCGGGCGGCGGATGCCGCCCGGCCAGGTCGCCGTCAGCACGGCCTCACCGATCCGAACGCCTGAATAATCAGACAACGACATGCATCTCGCCAACGGAATGCTGACCGGCCGCCTGAAGCACGGGAGGACCCGATACCCCTCGCCGGAGCGGGGGACCGAGAAGATTACCGCCGATCCGTGGCAGTACTGGAAGCGCGGCTGCGGAGGCTCCCGGCCTTGGAAACGAGGCCGGAGTCATGCCGCCAGAACGATCTGCCGGGAAGCCGACAACGCGGCGGTACTCGCAGGAGGAGAAGGCCGCGGCGGTGCGCATGGTCCGCACCCTGCGCGTCGAGCTGGGTCACGACCACTGCGTGGTGAAGTGGGTGGCCGAGCAGCTCGGCCCGGTGTCACCACCGATGACACCGCCCGGGTGCTACCGCGTCCACGGAGCGCGCAAGCTCTGATAGGCGGCGCGACGCGCCGGCCTGGATGTGGGCCGCTCGTTCCTCGACCACGACGTGGGCGTTCCCGATACGCCATCGGCAGCCTGGTCACGACACCGCCCGCGACCTAGCCTGGATCTCCGACGTCGCCACACTGGCGTGGTGGGAGACGAGGGACCGGATGCGCGGAACCACGGAGTACTGGAGCACCGACCGCGACGCGTCCACCGTCGTCGACCAGTGGCGGGAGATGTTGTCCGCCACTCACCTGCCGTGGTCGGTCGCCGTACCGCGGCCCCGCACCGCGGGGTTCGAGGCGACGATCCGGCGCTGGTGGATCGACGACCTGGCTCTCGTCGACTGCACCTGCGATCCGTGCTCTGGCACCCGGACGAAGCGGGACATCGCCGGGACCGACGGCGAGTTCGTCGTCGTCCTGATCAACCGGGGCGGTCGGGAGACGGTCGCGCAGAGCGGCGCGGAGGCCGGGTTGCAGCCCGGCGACGCCGTGGTCTGGGACAGCTCGGCGACGGCCCGATTCGCCGTCGAGGAGCCGTTGACCAAGCGCAGCCTGCTGATCCCGCGGTCGGCGCTCGACGAGATCGTCGGACGGGCGCAGGTCACCGGCGGCGTGATGCTCGACGGCAGCAGACCCGCGACCCGCCTGCTCACCTCCTACCTCGACACGCTCAGTGCGGCACTGCCCGAGCTCGACCAGGCCGCCGTGTCCGCGGCCCGGAACGCGACGCTGGAGCTGTTCATCGGCGCGCTGCGCACCGCGGGCGACACCCCGGAGTCGACCGTCACCCAGCCGGCGTTGCGGGCGGCGATGGACCGCTACATCGAGCGCCACCTCGCGGACCAGCTCTCCCCTGGCCGGCTCGCCCGTGCCCACGGCGTCTCGCTGCGCACCGTGAACCGGATCTTCACCGCGTCCGGTCAGACCGTCGGTGAAGTGGTGCGGGTACGACGGCTGGCCCGCGCCCGCGAGGAGCTCGCCGGCACCGACCGGCCGGTCGCGTCGATCGCGCACCGCTACGGGTTCTCCGACGCCAGTCATCTGAGCCGGTTGTTCAAGGCGCACTACGGCGCGACGCCGCGCGAGTACCGGACGGCTGCCCGGGCCGATGGCGCGCACGTGCAGGTTCGTGGCGCTGAGGTTCAAGGCCCCGGCGCCGGTCGTCGTGAGACTGGGGTCACAGCGACTCAGGGATGAGCGGGCCTCCTCCCGGGCCGGTCGACGCGACCTGGAGGTTGGCGCAGATGGCACGACGTGACGTGGAGTTCACCGGCGAGGACGTGACCCTGCGCGGGTGGTTCTACCCCGCCCAGGGAGCAGGCGCGACGGCGCCGGTGATCGTCATGGCGCACGGCTTCTCGGCGGTGAAGGAGATGTACCTCGACAAGTACGGCGAGGCGTTCTCCGCGGCCGGGCTGAACGTGCTGGTGTTCGACAACCGCAACTTCGGCGCCAGCGACGGCGAGCCGCGCCAGGAGATCGACCCGATCCAGCAGGTCCGCGACTACCGCCACGCCATCACTTACGCGCAGAGCCTGCCCGAGGTGGACCGCACGAAGGTCGGTGTGTGGGGGTCCAGCTACTCCGGCGGGCACGTCCTGGTCGTCGGCGCGATCGACAAGCGCGTCGGGGCCGTCGTCTCCCAGGTCCCGCTCGTGTCCGGGTACGAGAACATCCGGTCGCTGGTCCGGTCGGACTTCATCGGCGGCTTCCGGGAGATGTTCGACGCCGATCGCGAGGCCAGGGGACGCGGTGAGGCTCCGGCGATGGTGCCGGTCGTGGACAAGGACCCGCTCGCGCCGTCCGCGCTGCCGACGCCGGACTCCTACCAGTGGTTCACCGAGACCCACGAGAAGCGGGCTCCGTCGTGGCGCAACGAGGTCACGCTCCGCACGGTCGAGATGCTCTCCGAGTACGAGCCCGGCGCCTGGATCTCCCGGATCGCTCCGACGCCGTTGCTGCTCCTGGTGGCGCGCAACGACGTGCTCACGCCCACCGAGCTGGCGATCGGCGCCTACGAGAACGCCCGCGAGCCGAAGAAGCTCGTCATCCTGCCGGGCGGGCACTTCGACGCCTACGTCGACGGCTTCGACCAGTCCTCCGGCCCGGCCACGGACTGGTTCGTCCAGCACCTCGGAGCGTGACGGGGCGGCTCCGGTCCTCCCCGGATGCCAGGATGCGGGGAGGACCCGAGCGACCCGAGGAGCCTCGCCGTGACCAGCGCAGAGACGGCCGCGCCGCCCGACCACGTGATCCGGTTGCTGCCGGCCGACGCGCCGGAGGCGACGCGGACGCGGGTGCACGTCGTGGACGAGCGCGCGATCGCGGCCTACGCCGCCGGGATCGGGGACACCCGCGCCGAGCACTTCGACCTCGGGCGTCCCGGCGGCATCCAGGCCCACCCGGTCTTCCCGGTGACGTTCGAGTGGCCGCTCCTCGACGACGGCGGCCCCGGCACGTCGATGAGCCTCGCGACACGACATCGGGGACTGCACGCCCGGCACGACGTGCGGTGGTTCCTCCCGCTGGTCCCCGGAACGGAGATGCGGACCGTCGCGGGCCTGCACGACGTCGTCGTCAAGAAGTCCCTGAGCCTGGTGACCGTCCGCCTCGACACGTACGTCCCGAGCGGCGAACGCGCCGTCTCGACGCTGTACACCCGCGCCTACCCCGGCGTCACGGTCGAGGGCGACCTGCCGACCACGCCGGCGAGTCCGCCCACCGGACCACCGGCGGAGACGCGACCGCACCGCGTCTACGACGTCCCGCGCGAGGGCCCGACGGTCTACACCGAGTGCTCGCGGATCTGGAACCCGATCCACACCGACATCCGGGTCGCCCGCGCGTCCGGCCTGCCCGACATCGTCGTGCACGGCACCGAGACCCTTGCCCGCGCCGTGACCGCCGTGCTCGACGACCGGGACCTCGACCGATGGACCGTCTCCCGCGTCACCTCACGCTTCACGGGCATGGTGACCCCGGACCAGACCGTCACCGTGCACCGGAGCGACCCACGCCCGGTCGACGACGGGGGCGTGCACCTCGACGTCTGCTCCACCCGGACCGACGGGACGACCGTCCTCGCCGGCTCCGTGGACCTGCGTCCGCGATAACGGACCGGGCGATCGACGGACGGTCCCGCGCGGAGGCACACTGCCGGGCGATGGCGGAACAGCAGCGGTCGTTCGTGGCCCGGCACCCCCTGCTGGCCATCGCGATCATCCTGGCCGTCGAGCTCGTCCTGCTCGGCTTCTTCCACCTCGTACTGGGCTGGAGCTACCTGGCCGTCGCGCTGGCGGGTCTCGTCGTGCTCGTCCTCGTCTCGTTGCTGATGGGTTGAGCGGTCCGGCGGGCAGTTCGGTTCGCCGTCGGGTGATCCGGAGAACGCGCGTCTCGCCGGTGGCCGCACCCGTCCGGCCGCGTGCGTTCTCCGGCGTCGCACGCGTCGTCGCCGGCCGCTGTGCACCCATTTCCGGCGCGCCGCGCTCCGGTACGGTCGCCGCCGATGGTCACTCCCGTTCTCGGTGTCGGCGTCCTCGTCCGCGACGACGGCGGGCGGGTCCTGCTCGGGCATCGCGTCAAGCCGGGCGAGGCGCCGGTCTGGTCGTTCCCCGGCGGCGCGGTCGAGGCGGGCGAGTCGTTCGAGGCGGCTGCGGTCCGGGAGCTGCGCGAGGAGACCGGGCTCGACGCGAGGGGTGTCGACGTCGCCGGGGTGATCCTCTCCCCCGGTCCCGCGCCGTGGCTCACCGCCGTCACGGTGGCGCGCGACGTGCGCGGCGAGCCGGCGCTCACCGAGCCCGACGTGTTCGCCGAGTGGCGCTGGTGTCCCCGCGACGAGGTCCCCGACGCGCTGTTCGCCCCGACCCGGATGGCGTTCGACCTGCTCGAGGGCCGCCCGGTCGCCGACGCCGTCGCCGCCTACCGTCTCGCGCCGTGATTCTTGCTCTCTCAGCAAGAACGCGTGCCATGAACGCACGGCTGTGCCTACCCTCGCGACCATGACGCACGCTCAACAGCAGGGCCACGGGCACGGCCATGGCCACGGTCACGGCGGCCACGACGCGTTCACCGACGACGCCCTCGCCGAGATGCTCGACCTCGACGCCGAGATCGTCGCCCCGCAGCTGCGGGAGATCGTCGAGTTCGTCGGCGCGCACGCCCCGGAGGACGCGCGGCTCGTCGTCGACCTCGGTGCGGGCACCGGGACCGGCAGCGCGGCGCTCGCGCGGCGGTTCCCGGACGCCTCGGTGGTCGCCGTCGACGGGTCGGCGGCGATGGTCAACCGGTTGCGTGCCAACGGGTTCACCGCGACCCAGTCCGATCTGGACTCCGGGTGGCCGGAGGTCGGGTCACCGGACGTGGTGTGGGCCGCGTCGTCGCTGCACCATCTGTCCGATGTGGAGCGGGTGCTGCGCGACGCGCACGCCGCGACGAAGCCGGGGGCGCTGCTCGCCGTCGTCGAGATGGACGACCAGCCCCGCATTCTCGACGACGACGCAGGCCGGGCCCTCGAGGACCGCGCCCACGAGGTGATGGCTGCCGAGCGCTGGAACGCCCACCCCGACTGGACGGGGGCGATCGAGAGCGCGGGGTTCGCCGTCGTGGAGAAGAGGCGGTTCGAGCTCGACGACGTGCCGCCCCGCGACGTCGCCGTCCGCTACGGCCGGGCGTTCCTCACCCGCGTGCGCGCCGGCATCGGCGACAAGCTGCCCGCGGCCGACCGGGAGACCCTGGATCAGCTGCTCGCCGACGGCGTCCTCGAGCAGACCGACCTACGCGTCCGGGTCACCCGCACGCTGTGGCTCGCCCGGCGATGAAGGGGTGAAGGGACGGTGCAGGCCGCCCGTCGCCTTCCACGACCAGCATGTCGGCCCGGCGTGGTGCCACCCATGGCATCGATCCACGCCGGCCCGCTGATCATGCCGGGGCGCGAGCGTCGGGGCCGACGCCCAGGAGCATGATCGGCAGTTCGGCCGCGCCGAGTGCCGTGTGCGGCATCGACCCGCGCCCGTTCGGTGATCATGCACCGGCAGCTACCGGCGGACGTCGTAGCGCAGGTACACCACGCCTCCGTCGAAGCGGCGTTCCTCGCGGAGGCTCAGGTCCAGCTTCACGTCCGGCGGGAGGTACGGCGTCCCGCCGCCGACGACGACCGGGCAGAGGTACACGTTGAGCACGTCGACCAGGCCGGCGCGTAACGCGTGCACGGCGAGCGTCGGGCCACCGACGGCGACGTCGCCGTCCGACGAAGCGACGACCTTCCGGACGGCGTCCGGGTCGAACTCCCGCTCGATCCGGGTGCGCTCGGTGACGACGGTCTCCAGCGTCGTCGAGTAGACGATCTTGTCCGCAGCCTTCCAGATCGTGGCGAACTCGGAGAGCAGCGGGGCCGACCCGGTGAACTCCGGGTCGGTCTCCCAGACGCTCATCATCTCGTACATCCGGCGGCCGTAGAGGTACGTCGTCGCGCCGCGCTCGCGCTCGTTGACGAACGCGTGCACCTGCTCGTCCGGCTCGGCCCAGGCGAAGCCGCCGTCGGCGTCGGAGTGGTAGCCGTCCAGGGAGACGATCACGGAGTACTCGAGGCGGGGGGTCATGCGCGTCAGACTGCCCGAACCGTCCGGAGTCATCGCCGGCGTGCGAACCCGCCATCGGAGTGGATCGCCTACCGTGTTCCTCCCGCCGCGGTGCCCGCTCGAACCTCACCCGGCCGCGCGCAGGCGCTCGTACTCGGCCACCGCGTCCTCGACCTCCAGGACGAACGCGATCGCCTCGTCGCGGTCCTCGACCACGAGGGGCGGGCAGCGCAGACGTGCCATCCGTCCGGCTTCCCTGACCGGAACTGTCAGGGTCCCGTCCTACCGTTTCGTCCATGACCACCTGGGACGGGTTCGTGGACGGGGCGCCGACCATCTCCGAGATCTTCCGGCGCAGGCACGCGGCCACCGGCAACCTCTGCATGCTCGGCACGCTGCGGGCCGACGGGTGGCCAAGGATCAGCCCGGTCGAGCCGCGGACGTTCGAGGGCGAGCTGTGGATCGTCGGGATGCCCGACACCCGCAAGTTCGACGACCTGGCGCGAGACCCGCGGTTCACGCTGCACACGGCGACGGTCGACACGCACGTGAGCGAGGGCGACGCCAAGCTCTGGGGCGTCGTGGAGAACCGCCCGGATCCGGATCTCCACCAGCGCTTCGCCGAGGCCCTGTTCGACGAGACGGGCTTCGACCTGCGCGGACAGGAGTTCGGGCACTTCTTCGGTGCGGACATCCGGGGCGCGTCGTCGGTCCAGGTCGGCGACGGGCATCTCGACATCCACGTCTGGGAGCCCGGCGAGAAGGAACGGGTGGTGCGGAAGCACTGAGACCGAGGATCAGCTCCGGCGCCCGGGCGTGAGCGGGCGCGGACCCCGCAGGCGGGCGGGCAGGTCGTCCGGGTCGAGCACGCCGCGGGCGAGCCAGCCGGTGACGGCACGGACGTCGTCGGTCGTCCGGACAGGACCTGCGACGACCGTGGGCCCGGCGGGCGCGCGGTCCGCGTCGCAGGGCTGCACGAGCAGGACCATGCCCGGTTCCCGTGCACCACAGGCGGGCCCGACGCGGCACCCGCTCGAGACCAGCACGCCGTGCGTGCTGTCGCGCACGACCGCGCGCAGTCCCTCCACGAGCACCTCGTCGACACCCGGAAGGGCCGCGGCGCCGTCGTCGAACCCGGAGGGCATCTGGGCGCAGGCCGCGCACCGGACCACCGTGTAGCCGTCCATCCCGTCCTCCTGATAAGCGGAATCGTTTTCGTTTATGGAGCCGACCGTAACAGCCGGGGGTACGGTCGGACCATGTGGCGACGACGGCGGGACGACGTCACCGTCGTCACGGACTACGTCGAGCCGCTCGCCGTCCAGCACCGTCGGCGGATCCGGATCCGGCTGGTCGCGATGGCGGTGTGGATCGTCGGCTGGGTCGTCTCCGGGATCCTGTGGCGGCACGGGGTGCTGGCCACCGTGATCCTGCTCGGCAGCGGGCCCGGCATCTGGATGCTCTGGTGGTTGCTGGTGCCGCAGCGCGCCCCGGGACACCGGCGCGCGGTGACGCGGCGCGGCCCGCGGGCCCTGCCGGGACCTGGTCACGGCACGTCATGACGTTCACGAGCCCGCCACCTCCGGACCGCGGGCGGTGCCCGGCGACCGCAACGTGCCACTCGACGGGCCGCGCCGATCGAGCGGGACGTTGCGGCGGCGCAGACCGCCGGAACGTCACACTCGAATCCTGATCACGGTCGGGCGGCGCGCCACGAGCGGTCGAGGCGGACGCACCGGGCCCGGTGCGGACCGGGTCAGAACTCCTGGAGCGGCAGCACGACCCGCGGCAGCAGGTCCGGGAAGTGCGACCCGATCCGCTCGGAGTGCCGCTGCCACTCACGCGGGTAGCCCAGCGACGCCTCGACGAACGGCACGCCGTCGCACGCGATCGTGCGCGGGATGTGCAGGTGCCCGTGCACGACGACGGTCGCCCGGAAGCGCCGGTGCCAGTCGGCCGTCGCCGTCGTCCCGCACCACAGCGCGAACTCCGGGTACCAGAGCGGATCGCACGGCGTGCGCACCAGCGGCCAGTGGTTGACCAGCACCGTCGGCAGGTCCGGGTCCAGCTCGGCCAGCCTGCGCTCGCTCTCCTTGACCCGGTCCGCCGACCACGCCTGGCGCGACGGGTACGGGTCGGGGTGGAGCAGGTACTCGTCGGTGCACACGACGCCCGCCGCGTGCGCGGCCGCCAGCCCCTCCTCGGTCGTCGACGTGCCCTTCGGCAGGAACGAGTAGTCGTAGAGCACGAACAGCGGCGCGACCGTCACCGGGCCGCCCGGACCGGTCCACACCGGGAACTCGTCCTCCGGCGTCAGCACGCCGATCGCGCGGCAGCGGCGGACGAGCTCGTCGTAGCGGTGGGCGCCGCGCAGCGCGTCGATCGGGTCGGCGCGGGCACTGCGGTCGCGCGACCACAGCTCGTGGTTGCCCGGCACCCAGATCACGGTGGAGAAGCGGGACCGCAGGTCGGTCAGGACGTCGACGATGTCGGCGATCTTCTCGTCCACGTCGCCTGCCACGATCAGCCAGTCGTCCGGATGACGGGGCGCGATCGCCGCCGAGATCTCCCGGTTCTCGGAGTACCGGACGTGCAGGTCGCTCACCGCGAGCAGCCTCGGTTCGGACGACGGTTCGGGGAGCACCACGAGTCCGTTTCTACCCGTCCGTCGCCGGTCCGGCGAACCCTGGCGCGAACCTACTTACCGCAAGTAGCATACCGACAGTACGGCGAGGGAAGGATGGAGCGATGGCGGGTTCGCGGGGTCCTCGACGGTGGGTGCGCTGGCTGCTGCGCCACGGCGCGATGCGGCAGACGGTCGCGCGGCAGGCGAAGAAGGGCGACCTCGGCGCCACCCTGATCATCGACCGGGACACGGTCCGTGACCCGTTCCCGCACTACGAGCGGATCCGCGCGCAGGGCCGGATCGTCCGCTCGGCGCTGACGCTCACCACGGTCGACCACGAGGTCACCCAGACCGTGCTGCGCAGCCCGGACTTCATCGTCAGCATGCGGATGCCGGAGAACGCGCCGAGCCTGCTGCAGGCGCTGATGAAGGTCGGCGGCAGCTACCCGCTCGGGCCCGCCGAGCCGCCGTCGCTGCTCTCGTCGGACCCCCCGGACCACACCCGCATGCGCAAGCTCGTCACCCGCTCGTTCAGCGCGAAGGCGATCGCCGCGCTGCGCGGACGGACCGAGGAGATCGCGACCGGCCTGCTCGACGAGATGACGGCCACCGCGGGCCGCAACGGCAGGCGGGCGGACGTGATCGGCGACTACGCCGCGCTGCTGCCCGCCACCGTGATCGCCGAGATGCTGGGCGCGCCGACGTCGATGCGCGAGCAGTTCCTGCGGTGGGGCGAGGGCGGCGCGTACTCGCTGGACATGGGCCTGACCTACGGGCAGTTCCGGCGCTCGGAGAAGGACATCGACGCGCTGACGGACTGGATGCTCGGCCACTTCGAGACGCTGCGCCGCAACCCGGGCGACGACATCCTCTCCTCGCTCGTGCAGGCGCACGACGAGGAGGAGGGCAAGCTCGCCGACGACGAGCTGCTCTCGATCGCGATGCTGCTGCTGGCCGCCGGTTTCGAGACGACGGTGAACCTGATCGGCAACGGGACCCGGCTGCTGCTCGAGCACCCGGACCAGCGGGCGCGGCTCGCGGCCGAGCCCGAGCTGTGGCCGAACGCGGTCGAGGAGATCCTGCGCTACGAGTCGCCGGTGCAGCGGACCGGACGGGTCGCGGGCGCCGACACCGAGGTCTGCGGGATCCCCGTCCGGCGCGGGTCGCTGATCATCACGCATCTGGGCGGCGCGAACCGCGACCCGGCCGTGTTCCCCGAGCCGGGCCGCTTCGACGTCGCGCGTGAGGGCGCCGACCGGCACGTCTCGTTCTCCAGCGGCATCCACTACTGCCTGGGCGCGGCGCTGGCGAAGATGGAGGGCGAGGTCGGGCTGCGGGCGCTGTTCGAGCGGTTCCCGGACATGCGTGCGGACGGCCTGCCGGAGCTGCGGGGCACCCGCGTGCTGCGCGGCTACCGGTCGCTGCCGGTGCGCCTCGACCGCGCGCCGGTCCCCGCCTGACGGCAGGCGGGGTCAGCGGTTCGACGCCGCCATCGCCGCCGTCGTGACCAGGCTGATGATCGCGACGCCGATCACCAGGTGGATGATCCCGGTGGTGATCCGCACCGCGAGCGTCTCGCTGGACAGCAGCGGCAGGATCGCGGCGACCGCGGTCAGCAGCCCGGCGATCCAGCCGAAGTAGGACATCGGGCTCGGGACGGAGACCAGCAGCAGGTGCGCCAGCGCGGTCGCGGCCAGTGCGGCCAGTGCGGCGGAGACGCAGAGCGTGGTCGTGTTGCCGCCGGCCAGCGCGCCGGTGTCGGTCGGGGCGAGGTACGGGATCTGCAGGAGCACCCGGACCAGCAGCAGGGCGAGGAACGCGATCAGCGCGGCGATGATCGCGGCGGCCACCCCGCCCGACCACAGGCGCCCCGCGTTGATCGACGAGCGACGCGGCGGACGGTCGTAGCCGCCACCGTTGCCGCCGCCACCGCGCCCGTACCCGGCGTCGCGACCCCGGTCGTAGCCGGCGTCCCGGCCCCGGTCGTACCCACGGTCGTAGCCGGCCGCTCGCGTGCGGTCGTCCCAGCCCTGCGACATCTGCCCACCTCACCGGTCTCGCGCGCGTCCACGTCCAGTCTGACGCACCGTCGCGCTCCGTGGACGAACGATCACGCCCGCGGAAAGGGCACGGTACAAGCCCCCATCGGGTACTCGCCGTACCCCCGCGCCACGTAACGGACAGGACGTGTCAGGCCAGGGCCGCCAGTGCCGCCTCCGCCTCCGTGACGACCTGCTCGGCCCGCTGCTCCAGCTCGGGGCCCACCTGTGCGCCGGAGCCCATGTTCCCCCGCTTGTACCGGGTGTACACGCCCGCGCCGATGCACGCCGAGCGCCACCGGGCGAACGCCAGGAAGTACGGCAGCTCGGACAGGTCACGACCGGAACGCTCGGCGTAGCGCTGCGCGACCTCGTCGCGCTCCGGCCAGCCGTCCGCGGCCGTCGGACCGGTCGTGATCGCGCGCTGCGTGTCGTCCGGCCGCGCCCAGGACGCCAGCACCCAGCCGAGGTCGGCCAGCGGCTCGCCGAGGGTGGCCAGCTCCCAGTCGAAGATCGCGGCGATCCTCCCGTCGGCGCCGAACGAGAGGTTCCCGGGCCGGTAGTCGCCGTGCGCGATCCGGGTCTCCCCCGTCGCCGGCATCCGCTCGGTGAGCAGCCGGTGTGCCTCGTCGACGGCGGACAGGTCCTCGATCGCGCTCTCGTGCACCTGCCGGTGCCAGCGGCGTAGCTGGCGCTCCAGGTAGCTGCCGGGCCGGTGCAGGTCGCCGAGCCCGACCTCGTCGGGGTCGACGGCGTGCAGCTCGGCGAGCACGTCGGCGACGTCCAGGCCGCAGGACCGCCGGATGTCCTGCGGGATCCTCTCGCCGGACTCCGGATCGCCGGGCACGACGCCGTCGACGAAGCCCATCAGGTAGAACTCGGCGCCGATGACGTCGGCGTCGTCGCAGTACGCGACGGGGTCGGGCACCGGGACCGGGGTCGGCGCCAGCGTGGAGATGAAGCGCCACTCGCGGCTCATGTCGTGTGCGGTGGCCAGCACCCCGCCGGTCGGCGGGCGGCGGAGTGCCCAGACCGAGCCCGCGTCGTCGGAGACCCGGAACGTGAGGTTCGAGTGACCGCCGGAGATCCGGGCGACGTGGACGGGCCCGTCCACCAGCTCCCGCTCGCGCATCCAGGCGGCCAGCACCGCGGGGCGCACGCCGTCGACGACCTCGTCCATGGTCACCATCCAAGCACCGGAACCGTCCGATCGCCGGGCTGCGGACCGACCCGGATCGCGGGAGGATCACGCCCGTTCACAAGCGACGGTCAGGGAGGACCATCCATGAGTGACACCCAGATCACGGTCTCGAAGACGGTGAACGCCAGCCCCGAGGCGCTGTTCGCCCTGCTGAGCTCGCCGACCCAGCACCAGGCCATCGACGGGTCGAGCATGCTCCGGGGAACCGACACGGCGAAGGTCAGCGGTGTCGGCGACGAGTTCATCATGAAGATGAACAACGACGCGCTCGGCGACTACGAGATGAAGAACGAGATCGTCGCGTACGAGGAGAACCGTACGATCGGCTGGGCGCCGTCCCTGCACCCGATCGACGGCTACACCGACAAGCTCGGCGACGTCCGGGCCATCGGCCACACCTACACCTGGCACCTGGAGCCCGAGGGCAACGGCACGAAGGTCACCCAGGTCTACGACTGGTCCAACGTCACGGACGAGAGCTTCCTCGGCTTCTTCCCGATGCTCAACGAGGCCCAGCTGTCCGACTCGATCGAGAAGGCCGGCGACGCCGCGTCCTGAGTCCCGTCCGACCGGCCGTCGTCCCTCGTGCGGGGCGGCGGTCAGGCCGGTGGCAGCACCAGCCGCCGCAGCAGCCGCTCGGTCTCCGCGGCCGGGTCCCTGGTCCGTCCGGTGTGGACCGGTCCTGGTTGGACGATCGTGCTGCGCGCCGTCGTCAGCCGCCGGAAGCGGCGACCGATGTCCTCACCGGCCCCCGGGCCCGCCGCCGAGAGCGCTCCGGTGGCGTGCCGGTCCGAGCGCGGCGGCTCCGGCACCCCGCTGACCGCCGCGACCGACTCCAGCGCGGCGTCGACGGCGTCCGCGTCCGCCCCCGGGTCCAGCGCCGCCAGCCGCGCACGGTCCAGGTACACCTTGGCGCACAGGTAGTCCCGCGCCCTGCAGTGCACGATCACCCCGGCGTTGATCGACTCGCCGCGCTCGATCCGCGGGACGACGCGCAGCAGCGCGTACTCGAACGTCACCCACGCCGTCACCGAGCCCTCCGCAGCCAGGACGGCGGGTGCGGCGCGCGCGTCGTCGGGCGGGGCCTGCCGGCGGCCACCTGCTCCGCGACGCCGGCCAGCCAGGACTCCCGTACGGCGAGGCGGGCCGCGATCGTCGTCGCGAACGCCGCGCGGACCTCCTGCGGCGACGAGAACCCGGGCTCGTCGGCCAGCCACTCGTCGGGGACGAGCGCGGTGACGTCGGCGAGCACCTCCGGCGTGACGAGCGGCGCGAGGGCGCGGTCGGCGCCGTCGAGGTCGGGGTGGCAGCCGAGCAGGACGTGGTCGGACGCGTCGTAGGGCCGACCGGCGAAACCCGGTGCGGCCGACCAGGCGTGCGCGAACGTGAGCGTCGCGCCATGGTCGATCAGGTACGGGCCGCGGTGCCAGAGCAGCATGTTCGAGTTGCGCCACGAGCGGTCGACGTTGCCGACCAGCGCGTCGAACCACAGCACGCGTCCGGCGAGCTCCGGGCCCGGGTCGAACGCCAGCGGGTCGAAGTCGAGCGCGCCCGGCAGGAAGTCGATCGCGAGGTTGAGCCCGGCCGAGCGGCGCAGCAGCTCCTGGACCTCCTGGTCCGGCTCGGACAGGCCGAGGTCCGGGTCGACGGTCACCGTGCACAGCTCGGGAACCGGGAGGCCCAGCCGTCGTGCCAGCTCACCGCTGACGATCTCCGCGACGAGCACCGACCGTCCCTGGCCCGCACCGGTGAACTTCACGGCGTAGGTGCCGAGGTCGTCGGCCTCCATCAGGCCGGGCAGTGATCCGCCCTCGCGCAACGGCGTGACATAGCGGATCGCGGTGACGTGCCGCAACTCCGCTCGCCCCGCCTGCACGGTCGAGACGCTACCGACCCCCCGACATGGATCGCGGCCCGCACCCACAGGGGGAAGGGTGCGGGCCGCGGCTCGGGGGCGGGTCAGACCGCCACGGGCTGGCGCATCACGACGGTCTGCTGCATCCGCCGCTCACGGGCGAGGCTCAGCACGTGGTCCACGCTGAGCTTGCCCGGGCCGGAGGCCATCAGGGCGAGCAGACCGCAGATGATCGTCCCGACGAGCGCCCAGCCGTTGTTCGCCATGAACAGGCCGTTCTTGCCGTGCACGAAGAAGATCGCACCCGCCATCACGAACGTCATCAACGACATCGGCACGACCATCCGCAGGCCGAGCACCAGCGAGATCGTGGTCACCAGCTCGACGACGATCGTGAACGACGCGGCCGCGATGGCCAGCGGGATGCCGAACTTGGAGAACGTGCCCGCCGTCTCGAACAGCCCGGCGTCCACCTTCTTCCAGCAGTGCATGATCAGGATGTAGGCGAGCAGGACACGGCCGGCCAGCAGGACGATGTCCCTCGGCAGCCCGTTCAGGGAGCGATACACGCAACCTCCTCATGACGTTTGGTGACAAGGTCATCACGCAATGTGGGAGACCGTACGACGCAGATCGGGCTGCTCCACACGCTTCGGTGACCACACGCGACGAATCGACCGCATGCTGCGACGAGGGCACGCGAACACCCACACGGCCGCTGCCGCACGACCGTCCGGCCGCCGCCACCGGCGCGTTCGGCGCCGTGACCGGTGGTCCGGGCGTGTGCGACGACGAGTGGTCACGCGGCCGTGCACACCACGTCGCGGTGATCGCGACCACACTCACCCGGGTGGCAGAGCGGACCCTCGGATGCCGCACCGGGACGCACGGTGCGCAGTGGCGATCTGCACGCCACCGTCCCGCGAAGCCCGCTCGTCGCATCCGCGGACCGCGTCGGGCTCGCCGCGGCTGGGTATCCGGAGCAGGATGACGCCCGTGTCTGCGACCTCCGTCTCGACCGACATCACCGCGACCCCGGAATGGACGGCACTCACCGAGCACCACGCCGCCGTCGAACCCCGTCACCTGCGCGCCCTGTTCGCCGACGACCCCCACCGTGCCGAGGCGCTGACGTTCGCCGGCGCCGACCTCGTCGCCGACTTCTCCAAGCACCGCATCACCGGCGAGACGCTCGAGCTGCTCACCGCGCTGGCCCGCCGCGCTGGCGTGCCGGAACGCACCGAGGCCATGTTTCGCGGGGAGCACATCAACACCAGCGAGGACCGCGCCGTCCTGCACACGGCGCTGCGGCTGCCGCGCGCCGCCGATCTCGTCGTGGACGGCCAGGACGTGGTCGCCGACGTGCACGCCGTGCTGGACCGGATGTCCGCGTTCGCCGACCGCGTCCGCTCCGGCGAGTGGACCGGCCACACCGGTCAGCGGATCCGCACGGTCGTCAACATCGGGATCGGCGGGTCGGACCTCGGGCCGGTGATGGCCTACGAGGCGTTGCGCGACTACGCCCGGCGCGATCTCGAGTGCCGGTTCGTGTCCAACATCGACCCGACCGACCTGTCCGAGACGGTGTCCGATCTGGACCCGGCCACGACGCTGTTCCTCGTGTCGTCCAAGACGTTCACCACTCAGGAGACGCTGACCAACGCGCGCAACGCCCGCGCGTGGCTGCTGGACAACCTCGGAGCCGGTGACGAGGCCATCGCGAAGCACTTCGCCGCCGTGTCCACGAACGCGGAGAAGGTCGCCGAGTTCGGGATCTCCACGGACAACATGTTCGGGTTCTGGGACTGGGTCGGCGGGCGGTACTCCGTGGACTCGGCGATCGGGCTGTCGCTGATGTGCGCCGTCGGGCCGGACAACTTCCGCGCGTTCCTGGCCGGGATGCACGCGATGGACGTGCACTTCCGGGAGACGCCGCTGGAGCGCAACCTGCCGGCCGTCGCCGGACTGCTGAACGTCTGGTACTCGAACTTCTTCGGCACCGACACGCACGCCGTGCTGCCGTACAGCCAGTACCTGCACCGGCTGCCCGCCTACCTGCAGCAGCTGACGATGGAGTCGAACGGCAAGTCCGTCCGCGGCGACGGCACACCGGTCACGACGACCACCGGCGAGATCTTCTGGGGCGAGCCGGGTACGAACGGGCAGCACGCGTTCTACCAGCTGCTGCACCAGGGCACCCGGCTCGTGCCGGCCGACTTCATCGGGTTCGGCGAGCCGAACCACGAGCTGCCCGGCGACGGCCCCGACCCCGCCGCCCCGGACATGCACGACCTGTTCATGGCCAACCTGTTCGCGCAGACCGCGGCGCTGGCGTTCGGCAAGACCGCCGAGGAGATCGCCGAGGAGGGCACGCCCGCCGACGTGATCCCGCACAAGGTGATGCCCGGCAACCGGCCGACCACCACGATCCTCGCGCCGAAGCTGACCCCGTCGGTGCTCGGCCAGCTGATCGCGTTCTACGAGCACGTGACGTTCGTCGAGGGCACGATCTGGGGCATCGACTCCTTCGACCAGTGGGGTGTCGAGCTGGGCAAGGTGATGGCCAAGCAGTTCGGCCCCGCGCTGTACGCGGCCGACCCGCCGGACGCGGGCCTCGACCAGTCGACGGCGTCCCTGATCGCGCGCTACCGGGCCTATCGGGGGCGCTGACTCCCGCCACCGAGCCGCATGATCGGCGGATCGGCCCGGATCGGTGCCGTGTACGGCGGCGATCGACACCGGACGGCCGATCATCGGCCTGCGGTGGCGGAGGAGCGGGCCGGGCACGAGGGTGGACCCCGAGCGGCCGTCGTCGTGGACGGCCCGGGCGGGGGCGCGCCGTCGTCACGACCGGGCAGACCGCTCGGGTCGTGGACCGGGACGTCCCGGACCCGCGGTCCGCGGGCTCGACGGCGCCGTGTCCTACCTGCACGACCGCGTCGCCGGGCGTCCGGACGACGTGATCAAGCTGCTGGTCCGTCCGTAGGGAGAGCTCATGCCAGAGCACCACCGGGTGCGCGTCGGCGACGTCGACCTGCACGTCGCGCTCGACGGGCCGGCGGACGCGCCCGCCGTGCTGCTGCTGCACGGCTGGCCGCACACGTGGCTGTCCTGGCGCCGCGTCGCGCCGCTGCTGGAGGGGTACCGGCTGGTGATGCCGGACCTGCGCGGGCTCGGCGAGTCGTCGGTGCCGTCCGGCGGGTACGACAAGCTGACCGTGGCGGGAGACGTCGCGGCGTTGCCGGAGGCGTTGGGGCTGGGCGACGTCGTCGTGGTCGGGCACGACTGGGGCGGCGTCGTCGCGTTCTACGCGGCGTGGCTGCTGGGCTCCCGGGCGCGAGGTCTCGCCGTCGTCGACGTGACGATCCCGAACGACCTCGGCGCCGGACCGGACATCGCGCAGGGCGGCAACCGGTGGCACCACGCGTTCCACCGCACGACGCTGGCCGAGGACCTCACCGAGGGCCGCGAGGACACCTACCTCGGCTGGTTCTACGACCACTTCTCGGCGAACCCTGCGGCGATCGACGCCGGCACCCGCGCGTCCTACGTGGACCGCTATCGCGGCAGGGAGCGGATGGCCGCCGGGTTCGCGTACTACCGCTCGCGGGACGCGGACATCGCGAACGCCCGCCAGGTCGGCGCCGGGGGGATCACGGTGCCGGTGCTCGCGGTGGGCGGCGCGGTCGGGTTCGGGCGCGGCGAGGAGCCGCTGGAGTGCCTGCGCTACTTCGCCTCCGGTGAGGTGACCGGTGGGTCCGTTCCGGACTGCGGGCACTTCGTGCCGGAGGAGGCGCCGGACGCGCTCGCCGGGTACCTGCTGCCGTTCCTGCGGAAGTGCCATGCGTGATCCGCGTGACCGGCGCCGGCCCGGGTGCGACCTCGCAGGGCGTCCTTCGACCTCGCAGGCCATGTAGCCCGTGCGAGGTCGGGTGATCCCCTGCGAGGTGCGGCTGCCCGTGCCCGTGCCGGAGTCGCTGGGGCGGCTACGACGGGGACGACGTCCAGGGAGGCGGCCCGGCGATCCGCCCGGGGCAGGCGGCGCGCGTGCACGAGTCGGGTCACCCGGGCCCGGGCGGGCGACGGCCGAGGCGGGCAGACTGACCAGGTGGATCATCCCGTACGCGACTGGCGCCGCACCGCGTTCGTCGCGGCCGCGCTCCTGCTGCTGG
This sequence comes from Pseudonocardia endophytica, assembly GCF_004339565.1. GTDB lineage: Bacteria > Actinomycetota > Actinomycetes > Mycobacteriales > Pseudonocardiaceae > Pseudonocardia > Pseudonocardia endophytica. The sequence goes on along the minus strand of NZ_SMFZ01000002.1, from coordinate 2,196,119 downwards.
CCGGGTTGCTGATCGCCGTCGCCTACACGGGCGGGTTCACCGGGCGCGACGCCGCCGCGCTGGCCGAGGCCACCGAGGAACGCACGCCCCCGCGGATCACGGCGGCGGTGACGCTGACCGAGATCGGGAACACGATCGCGTCGGCGACGATCGCCGTCGTCGCGGGTGCGGTGTGCTGGTGGCGCGGGCGCCGGGACGAGGCCGTCTACCTGGTCGCGACGACGGCCACAGCCGCCCTGGTGTTCACGCTGGTCAAGCGGCTGCTCGAACGGCCGCGGCCGCCCGCGTCGGCGCAGGTGGTCCGGGAGACGAACGAGTCGCTGCCGTCCGGGCACGCGACGATGTCGGCCGTCGCGCTGGCGTCGATCGTGGTCGTCGCGTGGCCGCACCTGGCCGCGCGCGGGCGGGCGCTGCTCGTCGCGGTCGCCGTGCTGTGGGTCGGTGCGGTCGGGTCGACGCGGATCTACCTGGGCGTGCACTGGTTCAGCGACGTGCTGGCCGGGTGGACGCTGGGGCTGGCCTGGGCCGCCGTCGGCGCGGCGGTGCTGTTCCGGTGGCGGGCGCGGGAACCCTCACCCGTCGTCTGACGCGGACCGGGCGACGTGGTCGGCCACGTCACGCCGGAATGCCTCGACCGTCTCGCCGCAGGACACGAGCCGGTCGGTGGTCGCGCGCCAGGCCACGTCGTCGCCGTCGAGCCACTGCCCGCGCAGCCGGTCGGTGGCCCGGTCCCAGCGACGGGTCATGGTGTGGAACCGCTTCGTGCGAGGCGGGTGCAGGCCGGTCTCCGCGGCCTTCTCGATCTCGCCGAGCACCGACTCGAACGCGCGCGCGACGGCGCCGAGCTCCTCGGCCCGGTCGGCGGGCACCGGAAGACCGGCCACCTGCGTCGCGGCGCCGTAGCGCGGCCCGACCAGCCGCAGCACCACGAATGACGCGACCACCGCCGCGAACCCGACGACCATCAGCGCGATGCCCGGCGCGCTCGTCGGGGCCAGGACGAATCCGATGCCGGCCACCACCGCCCCGGCGATCCCGGCCGGCTTCGACAGCCAGAACGGCCGTCCGAGCGAGCGTGCCCTGCGCTGCAGCTCGACGTCCGGTGGTCCGGGCTCGTGACGTCCCCCGTCGTGGGCGAACAGCACGTCGGCGGTCGGCGGCTGCGGGGTCATGCCCCGATCGTCCCAGCCGGGCGGCACAGCCTGCCGGGCGTCCGGCCTCAGGCGTGCTGCTCCTTCGGGCACCACCACGTCGTCCGGCCGCCGACCTTGCCACGCTCGACCTCCGTCCCGCACCGCGGGCAGTGGCCGCCGGTGTGGCGGTGCTCGATGAAGTTCCCGGTGTGCACGCCCCCGTTCTCGACGGCGTCGGCCAACGCACGGTTCAGGTTGCGGTGCAGGCGGTCCAGCTCGGTCCGGGTCAGCTCGTTCGCCCGTGCCGACGGGTCGATCCTGGCTTGCCAGAGCGTCTGGTCCGCCAGCAGGTTCCCGACGCCGGCCAGTACGGACTGGTCCAGCAGCCGCGCCTTGACCGCCGACCGGCCGCGCGAGATCCGATCCCGGAACTCGGCGGGCTTCATGTTCTCCGCGTCCGGCCCCAGATCCGACAGGTCCGGGTCCAGCCGGATGCGACCGAGACGGCGCTTGTCGAACAGCCGGAACTGGCCGCCGTCGGTGAAATCGATCGTGAACCGGTCCCACTCCGCCTTGCGTGGCCGCCTGTCCGGGCGCTTCGTGCCACCGCCGATCCGGTCCCCGTCCGGGTCCGTGACGACGATCCGGCCGCCCATGCCGAGGTGGACGCCCAGCGCCGGGCCCTCGTCGCCGTCGGAGGTCTCCGTGTCACACCACATCGTCTTGCCGCGGCGGTGGGTGGCGGTCAGCCGTCCGCCCTTCAGCGCCGTCGCGATATCACCTGCACGGTGAGGACGGCACAGCCACTCGTCGCGATCGTCGATCGACGCGATCTCTCGGCCGACCGCCAGCGCCAACACCTGACGGGCATTCTCCACCTCGGGTAACTCCGGCACGTTCTGCATCCTCGCGCGCGGCCGCACCACGCGCGCGCCGATCCCGTCATGGCGCTGCCACGGTCGCGCACCCACCCGCGGACGGCCCGACCACGACAGCGCCCGCCGAGACGACGACGGAAGTGACGACCGGCGCGATCGGCGGGCTTGCGCCTCGGACCCCGCCGTCGGCCGGCGCCACACCGGTGTGGGCCCCGAGTGGTTCAGGAGCGCGGCGAGGTCAACGGGACCGATCCGGCGGATCGCACCCGTGCACGGACGTACGCGCCGATCTGATCGATAGCACGGTCGGCATCCGGGAGCTGGTCCGCGAACATCTGGAAGACGTGGACCATCTCGTACCCGATCTGCAGAACCGCGTCGCCACCCGCTCTGAGAACGCCGTCGGCGATGCGGACCGCGTCGTCCTCGAGCACCTCACTGCTACCCACCTGCACGAGCAGCGGCGGCAGACCGGCCAGATTGCCCAGCAGCGGAGAGGCGCGATGATCGGCCGGGTCGGCTCCCTGGAGGTAGCCCTGCTGCATCTCGGTCAGCACGGCTCGGCTGACGAGCGGATCCATGGGCTCCCTGGCCGACATGGAGTCTCCACTCAACGTGAGATCGGCCCACGGGGACATGAGGACCCCGACCGCCGGCAGCGGGTCGCCGCAGTCCCGTGCGGCGGCCATCACTGCGAGAGCGAGACCGCCGCCGGCGGAGTCGCCCGACACGACCAGGGACGACGGGTCCACTCCGTCGGCGAGGATTCCCCGGTAGGCGGCGACTCCATCGTCGAACGCGGCCGGGAACGGGTTCTCGGGGGCGAGGCGGTAGTCGGCGACGAAGACCTGAGCGCGGGCGGCCCGGCCGATCCGAGCAGCCAGGTCACGGTGGCTGGTCGGCGACCCGATCAGATAGCCGCCGGCGTGGAAGTGCAGGATCGTGGTGCCTTCCGACCACGGTCCTCTGATCCACAGGCCGTTGATGCCACCCACCTGGGCGGGCGTGACCGACCCTTCTGCCGGGGGCTCCGGGCACATCCGGTCGAAGCCCACCCGCATCTCCTCGACCGTGGCGTCCTCGCGAAGCCACCCGGCATACGCCGTCGAGGCGATCTCGTTCACCTTGTGCGAGACCATCGATTCCTCCGTACCTGTGTGGCCGGCCTCACTGCCCGCCCTCGACGTCACAGGACCATGTGGAGGAACCACAGGAGGGTCTCATTACCGTCGCCGCTGTCTCAGCCGTGAGACGAGCCGGGGAATCAGCCGCGAGCCGGGCGCTTGATGTTGAGCGACTTCATCTTGCGATAGATCGTCGCGCGGGAGATTCCCAGTGCGACGGCCGCGGCTTCGGCGTTCCACGAGTTGCCCTGCAGCGCACGCACCACCGCTGCACGTTCGGCGACCTCGAGTGCGACGAGCCGTCGACCCTGTCGGCTGACCGCGTGGTGGCTGGAGGGGAGGTCGTCCAGCGTGACGTCCCGGCCGTCGGCCGCAGCGAGCGCCGTGGACAGGACGCGGCGCAGCTCGGCCACGTTGCCCGGGAGATCGTTGTGGCGCAACGCGTCGACGCACTCCGACGCGCAACGGACCGGCGTGGAGCCCGGGTTCAGCTCGGCCAGCAGGACGGCGATCAGGGCCGGGATGTCGTCGCGCCGATCCCGGAGCGAGGGAACGGTCAGGGCTCCGTCGGTCTGATCGATGAGCCGGCTCAGCAGGATCGGGTCGATCTGGGTGGGATCGACGGTGAGAAGAACTCGTCCGTTCGATCTCTCCAGGTGCGCGCACAGCGCGCGGACCTGGCGATGGTCGAGGCAGTCGACGTGTCGCAGCACGGCGGTCGAGTCGTCGTCTCGCGCATGGGTGGCGAACTGCTCGACCTGGTCGACCGCGAAGTCGAGCTCCAACGCGGACGTGTCCGGGCGGAGCAGGTTGTGGATCGCCCGGGCGAAGGTGGCCTTTCCGGCGCCCTGCTCGCCGAGCACGGCGAGGCGACGTCGGTCGCGTAGCAGCCGGCATCCCTCGTCGAGGAGCCGTTGCCAGACCGGCATGTCGGGCAGTGTGGATCCGAGCGAACGGCGGGCAGCTGGACGCGTCTCGCGCCCCGGTCTCATCGTCAGCAGGACACCCGCCGGAGACGCCCCGTCATCGACGGTCGAGCAGCGGACGTCGACCGGAACGCCCCTGCTCAGGGTGAGTCGCCCGGTGACGGTGCGCGAGTGCTGCATGCTGTCCTTGGCCCAGCTCCACAGCAGCGCGTGGTCGGTGGGGTCGAAGAGCTCCGCAGCCTGCGCGTTGGTGAACAGGAACTGGTCGTTCATCGATGCCACGGCCAACGCCGGTGAGCGGGCCGTGCGCAGGAAGGCATCGAACAGCGCGCGTTCCCGGGTGGATGCCCCCTCCTGCAGCCGCACCTCGATCTCACGGGCCGCCTCGGCCACGAGAGGGAGGAGATGTTCGTTGGTGTCTCGGTAGTGACAGGTGAGAGCGACGATGCCTTCCAGGCGCATCGTCAGGGGATCCTTGATCGGCACCCCGACGCAGGTGAAGTCCTGCATGTCTTCGAGATAGTGCTCGGGACCTGCGACGATGATGGGTGACCGGACCTCGATCACGGTGCCGAGGCCGTTGGTCCCGGCTACTTCCTCGGCGAGCAGCGCTCCGGGAGCGGCCGAGATGCGGTCGAGCCCGGACAGCAGACGATGGTCGGCGGCATCCCGCCAGACCAGCCACGACGAGCTGTCGGCCAGGGTGATCGCGGTGTGGGACAGCTGCTGGCTGAGTCGTTCCAGTACCGGAGTGGCCGCACGCAGGAGCCGGGGCGTCGGTTGACGATCCGGGTCCAGCGGGAGGGCGAGGCTGGCACCCGGATCGATGCCACTGAGCTGGGAGCGACGCCACGAGGAGGCGATCTCGCTGCGCAGGGACGCGTCGGGCGACCGGTCATCGTCTGCCTCCAGCGCGATCGGGTCGCTCAGCAGCCGATCACGGGCGGCCTGCGTCCGTCGGCGAGCTCGGGGACCCCAGCCGGTACCGGAGTTGGGCGGGCCGAGCTCTCCCGACATGACCGAACCTCCCGCCTGCTCCGAGCACCGTTGGCCGCCGGGGCTCGATCGTGGCAGTGCTCGGGCCCCCGACCCAAGGATTCCGTGGATGGGGACCCGAGCGCTGCCGCGCCTGCCCCTCGTCAGATCAGAAGGAGACCGTCGACCGGGTCGGCCAGGCCGAGCAGGGCAGCGCCCGCGGGAACGAACGCTCCGTCCGGATGCAGGTAGGAGTGGTTCTTCAGGAAGTTGATGTCACGCTGCTGGCGCTGCAGGGGGTTGTCGAGGTGGTAGATGCTCGACCCGGAGCCCTCGACGATGATCTGAACGGCGTCGCGCGCCACCTGGCAGATCCGCGGCGACGCCATGCGGAGCGTGGCTGCGGTCTCGACGTCGGCCACCTCGCCCCGCTCGGACAGATCCGACACGACCCGCAGCGTCTCGTCCCACAACGTCCGGGCCATGCGGGTCTCGGTGACCGCCTGTCCGTAGCGACCCCACGCCTCGGGGTGTTCGCGCTGAGGTCCCAGCCCGAAGCCGACGATGCGGGTCTGGATCCGGCGGTGGAAGTCCTCGAGGGCCGCCTCCGCGCTCCCGACCGCGACGGCAGCCAGCAGCACGTCGAACATGCGGATGATCGAGAAGCCCTCGAGCGGGCGGACGTCGTCGGGGTCGGCGGGGTGCAGGCGCTCCTGGCCGAAGGCCGTCCACTGCCTGTCGGCGGGAATGAAGTGGTCCTCGAGCGAGAAGGTGTTCGAGCCGGTGGCCTGCATGCCGGCCATGTGCCAGATGTCGGTGATCGCGACGTCCGCGACGTCCGCGCACAGACCGAGCACCGCCGGGTCCTCGCCGTCCGGACGCTCTTCGAGCGTGATGAACAGGACGTGGTCAGCGTTCATGATCCCGCTCGCGAAGGGCCACGTACCGGTCACCCGCCAACCGCCCTCGACCGGAACGGCCGTGCCGGAAGGGGTGGCCTGGAAGCCGGCGGACAACGCGGCCGGGGCGAACGGACGGCCCTTGAGCAGGTGCCGGAGGTCCTGGGTGATGGACACGTTGTGCACCACGAGGAAGGAGTAGACCCACGCGGTGGACGCGCAGCCCTTGGCCAGGATGCGCGTGATCGTGCCGAGCTCGGTCATGCCGTAGCCGTACCCGCCCTCGCTGCGGGGGCTGACGACGTGCAGCAAGCCCGCCTCGGTGAGGTCGGCCATCGTCTCGTCGGGGATGCGGCGCAGCTGCTCGGCGTTGCGGGCACGCTCGCGCAGCGTCGGCACCAGTGCCTCGGCCCGCGAGATCAGCTCCTCGGCGCTGGGCCGCTCCGCGTTCCGCGCGGGTGTTGACAGCGTGGCGGTCATGGTTGTTCCTCTCAGATCTGCATCGAACCGGCGTCGACCGGAAGCGCGACACCGGTGATGTAGCGAGCCTTGTCCGAGGCCAGGAAGAGAACGGCGTTGGTGATGTCCGTGGTCTCGACCCACGGAATGGGCATGATGTTGAGCGAGGCGAATCCGGCCTTCGCGTCCTCGGCAGTGGGGTTGTCCAGATCGGGCCGGAAGAGCCGGTACTGCGCGTCGTGCTGGATCATGTCGGTGTTGACCGTCGTCGGGTGGATCGAGTTGACCCGGATGTTGAACGGCGCGAGCTCGTGGGTCATGGCACGGAGGAGGCCGGTCACACCGTGCTTGGCCGCGGTGTAGTGAGCGACGCCGCCGTTTCCCTTGAGTCCGTACACCGAACTCGTCGCGATGAACGAGCCACCCCCGGACGCGATGAGGTGTTCGACGGTCGCCCGGGCCGTGTTGAACACCCCGGTGAGGTTCGTGCCGATCATGTCGTTCCACTGCTCGGCGGTGAGGTCACGAACCCCGCCGTAGCTGACGATGCCCGCGTTCGCGAGGACGATGTCGAGACGACCGAGCTCGCTGACCCCCCTGTCGACCGCGGCGGCCAGTGCACCCGCGTCCCGCGTGTCGGCGACGGCGTGCACGATCCGGCGATCCTCGGCCTCGACGAGCTTCGCGGTCTGGGCGAGGTCGGCCTCACTCGAGAGCCCGTACGGAACCGAATCGATCTGATCGCAGATGTCGATCGCGATGATGTCCGCACCCTCCTGCGCCAGTCGGACTGCGTGGCTGCGGCCCTGCCCGCGGGCCGCACCGGTCACCAACGCGACCTTGCCTTCCATCTCTCCCACATCGACTCCCTCGTCGGTCGGCGGCTCTGGACACCGTGTGGCGTGGACTACGGTTCCGGGATCATGCATCGGCGACCGGCCGCCGCAAGCTCTCAGTAGTGAGACGGTGAGACCGGCCGGTGCTCAGGCTCGGTGTTGCGTCGTCCGATGTGCCGCTCGGACCTCTGTCGGCCACGCTGCGTCGCAGCGTGCGCGTACGACACCCGCGGACCACCGGCGTGTGGACGGGCGGATCGGCTCGCCGACGTCAGGAACGACAGGTGTCGACGACGGAGTGGCGGATGCGTGCGCCGGCGGTGTGTTGAGATCGGGTGTGGAGCTCATGCGGGTACGCGCGCCGGAACTGCAGGGACGACGCTGGCTGAACACCGGCGGCGAGGACCTGACGCTCGCCGGGTTGCGCGGCAAGATCGTCGTCCTGGACTTCTGGACGTTCTGCTGCGTCAACTGCCTGCACGCGCTCGACGAGCTCCGGCCGGTCGAGGAGGAGTTCGGCGACGTGCTCGTCGTGATCGGCGTGCACTCGCCGAAGTTCGCGCACGAGGCCGACCCGGCCGCCGTCGAGGCCGCGGTGGAGCGCTACGGCGTCGCGCACCCGGTGCTCGACGACCCGGACCTGCGCACGTGGGACGCCTACGCGGCGCGGGCGTGGCCGACGCTCGTGGTGATCGACCCGGCCGGGAAGGTCGTCGCGCGGATGGCCGGCGAGGGGCACGGGCCGGGGCTGGCGTCGCTGGTCCGCGAGCTGATGGTCGCCCATGCCGGCGAGCTGCGCCACGGCTCCGCTGCCGGCGACCCGTACGTCGCCCCGGCCGAGCCGTCGACGGCGCTGCGGTTCCCCGGCAAGGTCGTCGCGCTGCCCGGCGGCACGTTCCTGGTGTCCGACACGGCGCACCACCAGATCGTCGAGCTCGAGGCGGATCTGGTCACCGAGCGGCGGCGGTTCGGGGACGGCGCGCGCGGGTTCGGCGCGAACCACTTCTCCGAACCCCAGGGCCTGCTCGTGCTCGGCGACGGCGACGTGCTCGTCGCGGACACCGTCAACCACGCCGTGCGCCGGCTGCACCTCACCGACGGCACCGTGAGCACGGTCGCCGGCACCGGTTCGCAACTGCGCGAACGCGTGCTGCCCGGTGAGTCGGCGACCGAGCTCTCGTCACCGTGGGACCTGGCGTACTGGGACGGGCAGGTCGTCGTCGCGATGGCCGGACCGCACCAGCTGTGGACGCTCGACCCGGACACCGGCGTCGCGACCGTACTGGCCGGCACGACGAACGAGGGCCTGCGCGACGGCGGCGCCGACGAAACGTTCTTCGCCCAGCCCAGCGGCCTGGCCGTCGACGGCGACACGCTGTGGGTGGCCGACTCCGAGACCTCGGCGCTGCGACGGGTGCAGCGCGGCCCCGGCTCGCTCGTCACGACCGCAGCGGGCACGGGCCTGTTCGACTTCGGCCACCGCGACGGCCCGGCCGCCGCGGCGCTGCTGCAGCACCCGCTCGGCGTCGGGGTGTTGCCGGACGGCAGCGTCGCCGTCGCGGACACCTACAACGGCGCCGTCCGCCGCTACGACCCGGCGACCGACACCGTCTCCACCCTGGCCGAGGACCTGGCCGAGCCGTCGGACGTGCTCGTCGACGGCGACACGCTGATCGTCGTCGAGAGCGCGGCGCACCGCCTGACCCGCATCCCGATCCCGACCGGCGCGACCGTCGACGGTGCCGCGCACCGCGTGCAGCGCGCACGCACCGACCTGGCGCCCGGCACCGTCGAGCTGCGGGTCGCGTTCACCCCGCCGGCCGGCCAGCACCTCGACGACCGGTTCGGCGACCCGACGCAGCTCACCGTCGCGGCCGACCCGCCGTCGCTGCTCGCGTCCGGCGACGGCACGTCCACCGGCTTGACCCGCACCCTGACGCTGACCGGCGACGAGGGCGTGCTCAGCGTGAGCGTGGCGGCCGCCAGCTGCGACGACGAGGGCGGCACGTTCGCGGCCTGTCACCGCTACCAGCAGGACTGGGGCATCCCGGTCCGGCTCCTCGACGGCGCCCCGGCCGAACTGTCACTCGACCTGCGTGCCGTCTGACCGACCACCCCGTGCCGAACGAGGGGCAGCACCCCCCAGTGCCGAACGAGGGACACCATCGAGCAGTGTCATTGCCCGAAGGTGCCGTTCGTTCGGGATGGGGGCGGGGCGGCGGAGCGGGGCGGGGCGGCTCAGGCCTCCAGCCAGGCGAGGACGGCCATCACTCTGCGGTGGTCGTCGCCGGAGGGGGGCAGGCCGAGCTTGGTGAAGATCGAGCTGATGTGCTTCTCGACGGCGCCCTGGGTGATCACCATGATCCGGCCGATCGCCGTGTTCGTGCGGCCCTCCGCCATCAGCCCGATCACCTCGCGCTCGCGCGGCGACAGCTCGGCCAGCGGGTCCTTGCGACGGCGCTTGGTGAGCAGCGCGGAGACGACCTCCGGGTCCAGCACGGTGCCGCCCGCCGCGACGCGGGCGAGCGCGTCGGACAGGTCGGCGAGCTTGGACACCCGGTCCTTGAGCAGGTAGCCGACGCCGCCGCCGGCCTCCAGCAGGTCGGTCGCGTAGCTCTCCTCGACGTACTGGGACAGCACGAGGATCTTGGTTCCGGGGAAGCGGCTGCGGATGTCCAGCGCCGCGCGCAGTCCCTCGTCGGTGTACGTCGGCGGCATCCGCACGTCCACGACCGCCACCTCCGGCCGGTGCTCGGCGACCGCCTCGACGAGCGACGTCCCGTCCCCCACCGCCGCGACGACCGTCGCACCGGCCTCGTCGAGCAGCCGGACCAGGCCCTCGCGCAGCAGCAGCGAGTCCTCGGCCAGCACCACGGTCATCGCCATGGCGCCATCATCTCGGTTCAGGCCTCCCCGAGACCGGCCAGGGGGATCTCCGCCACGATCACGGTCGGGCCACCGGGCGGGCTGGTCAGCTCGATCCCACCCTCGACGATCTCCAGCCGGTCGGCCAGCCCGGCCAGCCCGTGGCCCTTGCCCTGGTGGGCGCCGCCGACACCGTCGTCGCACACGGTGACCAGCAGCGCGTCGGAGCCCGCCTGGACGGTGACCGTGGCGAGCGAGGCGTGCGCGTGCTTGGCCACGTTCGTCAGCGCCTCGGTCACCACGAAGTACGCCGTGTTCTCCACCAACGCCGGGAGCCGCCTCCCGTGGTCGAGCTGCACGTCCAGCGAGACCTCGACCGGCGAGCGCGCGGCGGCCGCGGCCAGCGCCGGGCCGAGGCCGCGGTCGGCCAGGATCGGCGGGGCGATGCCGCGCGACAGCGCCCGGAGCTCGTCGAGCGCCTCCCGGCTCTGCGCGAGCGCCTCGGCGAGCAGCGGGCGGACACGTTCCGGGTCGTCGTCCAGGCGGCGGGTGGCGGCCTCCAGGTCCATGCCGAGCCGGACGAGCCGCTGCTGCGGCCCGTCGTGGATGTCGCGCTCCAGCCGTCGCAGCGTCTGTGCCTCGGCGGCGACGGCGGCGCGCCGGGCCGCGGCGAGCTGCTGGGCCCTGGCGCGCAACGCCGCCGTCTGGTTCGTCAGCAGGCCGCGGGCCAGCAGCGCGCGGACGTCGGTCAGCCAGCGCACGACCGTGGGCAGCGTGCCGAGCAGCAGCACGCCCAGGCCGGTGTTCAGGGCGACGTCGCCGAGCGTCGAGTGCACCCCGGTGATCGACGAGAACAGGGTCCAGTTGTCGTCGCCGCGCGGCAGCGACCACTGCCAGAACACGTAGAGCAGCCCACCGAGGCCGACGACCGCCCAGACGAGCGCGATCAGCGCGCACGCGGCGCGCACCGGCAACCCGGCCATCGCGTGCGCGAAGTCCCGCCAGGACTGCGGGTCGCCCAGCTCGCGCAGCATCCGGACCATGCCGCGGCCCCGGGCCGTGCGGTAGTGGTGCGGCGGGAGCGGACGGCCGGTCACCGCCTCGGTGGCGCGCCGCTCCTGCCGGGCGAACCCGCGGGCGGCGGCCAGCGTGCCGACCGTGATCGGCAGCCCGATCCAGGCGACGGCCGTCGCGGCTCCGAGGATCACGCCGACGAGCACGATCAGGAACGTCACGATCGCGACCGGCAGCCCGGCGAGCAGGTAGGACATCTGCGACCCGAAGCGGGTCCGGCCCGGCCACGCGGCCGGCCAGTTCACGTTCGCCGGGAGGTGCAGCACGCCGTCGCGCATGATCCCGTGGCCGTGCCAGGTCCGGACGAGGTCGGGGTCGGCCTCCAGCTCGGCCACGTCGGGGTCCGCTCCGCGCGGCGGAGGCGCCGGCGTGGCCGTGCCGGATCGCCCGCGCCGGCGCCGCGACGGGGCGTCGGTGCGGTCCTCGGCCATGGGGTCCAGGGTAGGGGCCGCGGCGGACCTGCGGGTGCGACGGCGCCCACCTCCTGCTTCGCTGGCCGGGTGGCTCCCGAACTGCTCGACGTCTCCCGCGACGGGTCCGTCCTCACGATCACGCTGAACGAGCCGCGGCGGCGCAACCCGCTGTCGTTGGCGATGCGCGAGGAGCTGCTGGCCCTGCTGGAGCAGGTCGCGGCCGACGACGGGGTGCGCGCCGTCGTGCTCACCGGAGCCGGGACGATCTTCTGCGCGGGCGGGGACATCGCGAGCATGAGCGACGACCGTGCGGCGGGCAGCCACCGGCTGCGGGTGTTCAACCAGGTGATGGAGGCGCTGGTCGGGCTGCCGAAAGCGGTCGTGGCCGCCGTCGAGGGCGGGGCGTTCGGGGCGGGGCTGTCGTTGATGGCGGCCTGCGACCACGTCGTCGCGGCCGAGGACGCCGTGCTGCGCAGCTCGTTCGGCGGGATCGGGCTCGGCACCGACGGCGGGCTGAGCTGGACGCTGCCGCGCCGGGTCGGCTACGGGCGGGCCGCTGAGATCGTGATGTTCGGCGACCCGCTGGACGCGGTCGAGGCGCGGCGGATCGGGCTGGTCGAGCGCGTCGTCCCGGCCGGGACAGCGCTGGCCGAGGCGCAGGCCAGAGCGGCGCTGCTGGCCGCCCGGTCGCGCCCGGCGCTGGCCGCGAACAAGGCGACGCTGAACACCGGCGGATCGCTGCACGACGTCCTCGAGGCCGAGAAGCACCACCAGCTCGACCTGATGGCCGGGGCCGACTTCGCGGAGGGGCGGGCGGCGTTCGCCGAGCGCCGCCCGCCGGAGTTCCGCGCCTGAGCCCTCACGGCACCGGGCCGTCGAACTGCGGAGCCCGCTTCTCGCGATGCGCCGCAACGCCTTCGGCCACGTCCGGGAGCCCGAAGCCGATGAACTCGTATGCCAGCGACGCGTCGAACGCCGGGCCCGCGCTGCGGTACCAGTTGTTCAGCGTCTGCTTCGTCCAGGACACCGCGCTCGGCGACCCCCTGGTCAGGCTGCGGGCGACGTCCATCGCCTCGTCCTGCACCAGCTCGTCGTCCACGCAGACCGACACGAGCCCGATCCGCTCCGCCTCCTCTCCGGTGATCGGCTTGCAGGTGAGCAGGTAGTACTTCGCCTTGGCCATGCCGCACAGCAGCGGCCAGCAGATCGCCGCGTGGTCGCCCGCGGCCACGCCGAGGCGGGTGTGCCCGTCGACGATCTTCGCCGTCCTCCCGGCGACGGACACGTCGGCCAGCAGCGCGACGGCCAGCCCGGCCCCGACGGCCGGACCGTGGACCGCCGAGACGATCGGCTTCGAGCAGTTGATCACGTTGTAGACGATGTCCCTGGCCTCGCGCAGGACCCGCGCACGTGCGATCGGGTCCTCGACCATCACCTCGATCATGTCGAACGCGCCGCCCGCGGAGAACGCCTTGCCCTCGCCGCGCACGACGACGGCCCGGACCGACTGGTCGCGGTCGATCACCGGCCAGATGTCGGCGAGCTGCTCGTGCGCGTCGGCGCCGACCGCGTTGAGGTTCGGGGCGTCGAGCACGATCCGGAGGATCCCCTCCTCCGGTCGTTCGATGCGCAGGGCGGTGAAGCGGGCGTAGCGGTCCTCGGTCATGTCCCGCACCGTATGCCGCGGATCAGCCGAGGCGTACTGCAGGATCCGGTCCCCGGCGGGCGACGTCCGGTCACTGCCGGCGACGGCGAGGTGGAGATCTGCACGAGGGGTGGAGCGGCGGCGATCGCGGGCGAGATCCCGGGCAGGAGCCGCTCGCGGAACGCGATCATCCCGGGGAGGTCGACGTCGTACCGGGCGACGCCGGGCGGCGGCACGCACCGACCCCTCCCCTGGTTCGCGTACGCTGTTCGCATTCTGGCGCGGACCCGGTTACCCCGGGGTAGGTTGTCCGGCATGGATGCCGCGGACCTGCAGGACGTGCTGGACTCCGTGCGCGACTTCATCCGGACCGAGGTCGTGCCGCTGGAGGAGACGATCGACGCCGAGGACGCCGTCCCGGAGCGGATCGTCGCGCAGTGCAAGGAGATGGGCCTCTACGGCTTCACCATCCCCGAGCAGTACGGTGGGCTCGGCCTCACGGTGAGCGAGGAGGTCCGGCTGGCGTTCGAGCTCGGATGGACGACGCCGGCGCTGCGGAGCCTGTTCGGCACGAACAACGGCATCGCCGGGCACGTGCTGATGGAGGGCGGCACCGAGGAGCAGAAGCGCGAGTGGCTGCCGAAGCTCGCCTCCGGCGAGGTGACGGCGTCGTTCGGGCTGACCGAGGCGGACGCGGGCTCCGACCCGTCGTCGCTGACGACCAGGGCGGTGCGCGACGGAGACGAGTGGGTCCTGAACGGCTCCAAGCGCTACATCACGAACTCGGTCGTCGCCGACGTGATCATGGTCTTCGCCCGGACGAACCCGGACGCCCCCGGCACGCGCGGCATCTCGACGTTCCTCGTCCCGAAGGACACGCCGGGCCTGTCGATCGGGCCGAAGGACCACAAGATGGGCCAGTTCGGCGCCTGGACCGCGGACGTCTACCTGGACGACGTCCGGGTGCCGGCCGCCAACCTCGTCGGTGGCGAGGACGGCGTCGACACCGGCTTCGTGACGGCGGCGAAGTGCCTCGCACACGGGCGGCTGCACATCGCGGCGGTGTGCGTCGGGATGGCGGCCCGGCTGGTCGAGGAGACCGTCGAGTTCGCGAGGACCCGCGAGCAGGGCGGCAAGCCGATCGCGCGGTTCCAGCTGGTCCAGGGCCTCGTCGCGGACTCGGTGACCGACCACCGGGCCGGGCGCGGCCTGGTGCTCGAGGCCGCGCGGAACTTCGACGCCGGCACCGACACCGTCGCTGGCCCGGCCACCGCGAAGTACTTCTGCTCGGAGATGGTCGGACGCGTCGCGGACCGCGCGGTGCAGGTGCACGGCGGCGCCGGCTACATGCGCGGGGTGGCCGTCGAGCGCTTCTACCGCGACGCCCGGCTCTTCCGGATCTACGAGGGCACCAGCCAGATCCAGCAGGTGATCATCGCGCGGGACGCGCTGGGCAAGGCCGCTCGCGGCTGACCCCTCCCCCACCCCTGACACAACGAGCGGCACCGTCGAGCAATGTCGTTGCTCGACGGTGCCGTTCGTTCGCGGAGAGAGGGTGTCAGTGGTGCGCGGGCCGGATGTGGTACTCGAACACCAGGCCGCCGACCGTGATCAGCAGCATGATCCCGGCGATCACGATCAGCCAGACGTAGAAGAACGCCAGCCCGATCCCGACGAGTGCGGCGCACGCGGCCATCATCACCGGCCAGTAGCTGCCCGGCGAGAAGAACCCGACCTCGCCAGCGCCGTCGGAGACCTCCGCATCGGCGTTGTCCTCCGGACGCTCCTCGAGCCGCCGGGAGACGAACCGGAAGTACGTCCCGACGATCAGCGACAGGCCACCGGTCAGGAACAGGCCGACGACACCGACCACCTCACCGGCCAGGAACGTGTACACGATCCCGCAGATGAAGAAGAAGACCGTGCAGATCTCGAAGATGCGTGACTCGACCTTCATGGCCCCGCTCCTCTCTCAGCCCGTGGCCTGCGCGGCGAGCTGGCCGCGGTCGGTGTTGAACGGGACGGTGCTGATCGACTCCGGCGCGCACCACTGGCCGCAGTTCAGCGCCTGCAGCGCCTCACCGGCCGTGTAGGGCTCGCGGGTCTGCGGGTTCAGCTGCTTGCGCAGTGCGATGTAGCGGTCGTAGAGCCCCGGCTCCAGCGCGCGGACCTCGAAGTTCATCTGCGAGTGATACGTGCCGCACAGCTCGGCGCAGCGGCCGACGAACGCGCCCTGCGAGTCGATCCGGTCGATCACGTACGTGTTGTCCTGCTCGTTCTTCTCCGGCAGCGGGAACACGTCACGCTTGAACAGGAACTCCGGGACGAAGAACGAGTGGATCACGTCGTTGGACTGCTGGGTGAACTGGATGCTGCGATCGGTCGGCAGCACGAGGATCGGGATCGTCGAGCTGGTGCCGACCGTCTCCACCGGACGACCGTCCGCGGCGATCTGGTCCGGATAGTCGAACTTCCAGTTCCACTGGAACGCCGTGATGTCGACCTTGGTCTGCGGTGGCGCACCGTTCGACGGGTCGGCCTTGTCCACGTAGTTCTGCACGTTGACGGTGAAGCCGAACAGCACCGCGACGATGATCGTCGGGATCGCCGTGAACACGAGCTCGAGGGGCAGGTTGTACTGCGTCTGCCGGGGCAACGACCCGTCGTCGTCCTTGCGCTTGCGGTGCATGACCACCGCCCAGAACATGGCGCCCCACGTGATGACACCGACGATCAGCGCGGCGACCGCGGACCACGTCCACAGGTGCCGCATCGACTCGGCCTCCGGCGTGACCCCGACCGGCCAGCCGAAGCGGAGCACCTCCTCGACCGAGCACCCGGTGAGCGCGGGCACCGCCACTGCCGCAACGACCCCGAGCTGGGCGACCCTCACCCATCGGGAGCGACCGCGACTCGATGCGCGTTCTGCTCGGCCCACTGCCCGCCGCCTTCCTGCCGTTCGCCTGTGCGATCTCCACCGCGGGATCCGCCCAGGTTGAAGGCGGTTCGCGGGGCGGCGCACCATCCGTTCGGAGCACCGACTTTCGACCTCGCGTAGAGACTAGACGACGGGCCCTGCATGCGCGCCCTCCGGGGCCGCGCGCCGGGGGGCGGACAACGGGTTCGGGGGACGTCGGCATACTGACCGGTGTGTGCGGACTGCTGGGACTGCTGACCGCCGGGGCGGACGCCGCCACCCGGGTCGAGCCGACGGCCGAGGCGCTGCGATGCGCCCGCCACCGCGGACCCGACGAGAGCGGCACCTGGAACGACCACGACCTGGTCCTCGGGTTCAACCGCCTGTCGATCATCGACGTGGACCACTCGCACCAGCCCCTGCACTGGGGTCCGGTGCCGGGTGAGGACACCCGCTACACGATCGTCTTCAACGGCGAGATCTACAACTACCTCGAGCTCCGCGAGGAGCTGATCGAGACCTACGACGCGGCGTTCGCCACAGAGGGCGACGGCGAGGTGATCGTCGCCGCGTTCCACTATTGGGGTCCGGACGCCGTCCAGCGCCTGCGCGGGATGTTCGCGTTCGCGATCTGGGACGTCGTCGAGCGCGAGCTGTTCGTGGCGCGCGACCCGTTCGGCATCAAGCCGCTGTTCCTGGCCACCACCGGCGCCGGGACGATCTTCGCCAGCGAGAAGAAGTCGATCCTCGCGATGGCCCAGAACCTCGATCTCGGCCTGGACCTGGAGCCGGCGGCGCTGCAGCACTACCTGACGTTGCAGTACGTGCCGGAGCCCTGGTCGCTGCACCGGCACATCCAGCGCGTCGAGTCCGGCACGCATGTCACGGTGCGGCCCGGCGAGGCCCCGGTGCACCAGCGGTACTTCGCGCCGAAGTTCCTGTCGCTTCCCTCGCACGCGCCGGCCAGCGCGGAGGCGGAGGCGATCGTGCACGGCGAGATCGCCGACGTGCTGCGCGACTCGGTGGCCAAGCACATGCGCGCCGACGTGACGGTCGGCGCCTTCCTGTCCGGCGGCATCGACTCCACCGCGATCGCGGCGCTCGCCAAGGAGCACAACCCGAACCTGATCACGTTCACCACCGGGTTCGAGCGCGAGGGCTACTCCGAGGTCGACGTGGCCGCGGAGTCGGCGGCGGCGATCGGCGTGCGTCACGTGGTCCGCACGGTCAAGCCGGACGAGATGATGGAGGCGCTGCCCCTGATCGTCTGGTACCTCGACGACCCGGTGGCCGACCCGGCGCTCGTGCCGCTGTGGTTCATCGCCAGGGAGGCGCGCGAGCACGTCAAGGTCGTGCTGTCCGGCGAGGGTGCCGACGAGCTGTTCGGCGGCTACTCGATCTACCGCGAGCCGCTGTCGCTGGCGCCGTTCGAGAAGGTGCCGGGCACGCTCAAGCCGCTGATGCGCCGCGCGTCGCGCCGGATGCCGGAGGGCATGCGGGGCAAGGACCTGCTGCGACGCGGGTCGCTCTCGCTCGAGCAGCGCTACTACGGCAACGCCCGGATCTTCCGCGACGACCAGCTGCACGAGGTGCTGCGCGGCTACGACCCGCGCGTCTCGCACCAGGACATCACCGCGCCGCACTACTTCGCGTCCCGGGACTGGGACGAGGTCGCGCGGATGCAGCACGTGGACCTCTTCACCTGGCTGCGCGGCGACATCCTGGTCAAGGCCGACAAGATGACGATGGCGCACTCGTTGGAGCTGCGGGTCCCGTTCCTGGACCCCGAGGTGTTCGACATCGCCTCCGCGCTGCCGCTGTCGCAGAAGATCACGCACGGCTCGAACGGCACGACGAAGTACGCCCTGCGCCGCTCGTTGGAGGGGATCATCCCCTCGCACGTGCTGAACCGGCCGAAGCTCGGCTTCCCGGTGCCGATCCGGCACTGGCTGCGCGACGAGATGTACGGCTGGGCCCGGGAGATCATCCAGAACTCGGAGGCCGGGCACCTGATCGACCTGCAGGCCGTGCACCGGATGCTGGACGCGCACCGCGAGGGCCCGATCGACCACAGCCGCCGGATCTGGACGATGCTCGTCTACCTGATCTGGCACGGCATCTTCGTCGAGCGCCGGATCGTGCCGGAGATCCCGACGCCGCACTACCCGATCAAGATCTGACCCTACGCAGAACGGCCCCGCCGGGTTCGGCGGGGCCGTTCTGCGTTCGGGCCGGGCCTCAGGCCAGGACGGCCCGGATCTCGTCGGCCGCCGCGCCACCGAACGTGTCACTCAGGCGGGTCAGCGCCGCGTCCACGTCCCACGCCCACTCCTGCGGACCGTCGGACTCCAGGACCAGCGTCGCGATCAGGGCGCCGAGCTGGGCCGAGCGCTCCAGCGACAGGCCGCCGCCGAGGGCGGTGAGGAAGCCGGCACGCCACGCGTCGCCGACGCCGGTGGGGTCGACCTGCGCCGTCGGCGGCACGACGTCGACACGGGTCTCGGTGCCGTCCTTCGTGACGATCACCGCCCCCTTCTCGCCGTAGGTGGTGATCCGGGTGTCGACCTTCTCGGCGAGCTCGGCGGCGCTCCAGCCGGTCTTCTTGAGCAGCAGCTCGTACTCGTAGTCGTTCGTGACCAGGTACGTGGCGCCCTCCACCAGCTTCTTGACCTCGGGGCCCTCCATCCGGGCCAGCTGCTGGGAGGGGTCGGCCAGGAACGGGTAGCCCTTGGCGCGGCACTCCTCGGTGTGGCGGACCATCGCGTCCGGGTCGCTCGCACCGATCAGCACCAGGTCGAAGCCGCCGACGCGGTCGGCGATCGGGGCCAGCTCGATCTCCCGCGAGCGGGCCATCGCGCCGGTGTAGAACGACGCGATCTGGCGCATGTCGTCGTCGGTGGTGCAGACGAAGCGGGCGGTGTGCACGTCGTCGAACGTGTGCACCCCGGAGGTGTCGACACCGAGGTCGTCGAGCACCTTCTTGTAGTCGGCGAAATCCGGACCGACCGCCCCGATGAGCACCGGGGACTGCTTGAGCACCCCGAGGGCGAACGCGATGTTGCCCGCCACTCCGCCCCGGCGCACGACCAGCTCGTCGACCAGGAAGCTGACCGAGATGCGGTCCAGCTGGTCGGCGAGCAGCTGCTCGGAGAACTTCCCGGGGAAGTGCATCAGGTTGTCGGAGGCGATCGATCCCGTCACGGCAATAGGCACTCGGGCACCCTACGACAGCGCGCGGGCCCCGTCAGGATCGGAGTGATCCCGACGGGGCCCGCGCAGCGCCGTGAACTGGGGTTTTGCTACCCGTCAGTTGAACGAGTCACCGCAGGCGCAGGAGCCTCCTGCGTTCGGGTTGTCGATCGTGAAGCCCTGCTTCTCGATCGTGTCCACGAAGTCGATCGTCGCGCCCTGCAGGTACGGCGCGCTCATCCGGTCCACCCCGACCTGGAGGCCGTGGAAGTCACGGAAGAGGTCACCGTCGAGCGAACGGTCGTCGAAGAACAGCTGGTAGCGCAGGCCCGCGCACCCGCCCGGCTGCACCGCGATGCGGAGGTGCATGTCGTCACGGCCCTCCTGCTCGAGAAGGGTGCGGGCCTTGACGGCGGCGGCGTCGGTCAGCTCGACGCCGTGGGTCTGCTCGGTCTGGGTGCCGGCGGCGTTCTCCACGGTCATGATTCTCCCAACAGCGTGCGGGACCGGCGTGTTCCCGGCGTCCTGCAACCAGGATAGGCCCAACCCCCGACAACGCGAGGGATCGCACCGGGGGTGAGCCGTCTCACCCGGCGTGTCACCGCGACCAGCGCGCCGCCACGTCCTCCGCCAGGGCCGACAACGTGCCCGCCGGATCGGCCATCGACGCCTCCAGACCGGCCGCGTCCGCAACGGCGTAGGCCGCGGCCACGCCCGCGGCGCCCATCTCCCGCCGCCCGACGGACACCTGCCCGGCCAGCACCACGCACGGCACGCCGCGCTCGGCCGCCCCCGCGGCGACCGTCGTGACGAGCTTCCCGCGCAGCGACTGCCAGTCGAAGCTGCCCTCGCCGGTGACGGCCAGCTGGGCCGCGTCGAGCTCGGCGTCCAGGCCGGTCAGCGAGCGGACCAGCCCGGCCCCCGGTTCGACGGTCGCGCCGAGCGCCAGCAACGCGGCGCCGAGCCCGCCCGCCGCACCGGCGGCGCGCTCGTCGGCGACGCCGGGGCGCAGCCCGGCGAGCACCGTGCCGAACACGGCCAGCGCACCGTCCAGCTCGGCCACGGCGTCCGCGTCGGCGCCCTTCTGCGGGCCGAACACGGCGGCGGCCCCGTGCCGCCCGAGCAGCGGGTTGTCGACGTCCGCGGCCGCGACGAGCGTGACGCCGTCGAGCACTGGCGTCCCGTCCAGCCGGGCGCACCGGACGAGAGCGGCGCCGCCGTCCTCGAGCGGGGCGCCGCCGTCGTCGACGGGGACGGCACCCAGGGCGGCGAGCATCCCGGCGCCGCCGTCCGTCGTCGCAGAGCCGCCGAGGCCGACCACGATCCTCGTCGTTCCCGCGTCGCGCGCCGCGGCGACCAGCTCGCCGACACCACGCGACGTCGCGCTGCGGGCGACGTCCGGCGTGCGCTGCTCGCGCGGCACGTGGTGCAGCCCGCACGCCGTCGCCGACTCGACGTAGGCCGTGTCCCCGACCTCCAGCCACGTCCCGTCCACGGGCGAGCCGAGCGGGCCGGTCACGGACAGCTCGTGCAGCGTCCCGCCGAGCACGGCGTGCAGGACGTCCGCGAACCCGGTGCCGCCGTCGGCGAGGGGGACGGCGCGAACGTCGTCGGCCGGTGCCCCGCGGCGCCATCCCGCGGCGATCGCCTCCGCCGCGTCCGGGGCGGTCAGCGTCCCGCCGAAGGAGTCGGGCGCCACGACGACGTGCATTCCCGGACGATAGTGCGCGTCCGTATCCTGACCGGTGTGAGGTTCCTGCGCCGTTCCGAGAACGCCGAGTCCGCGTCCGACACGACCACCGTGGACGAGGAGACGGACGACGGGCGCACGCCACGCGGGCACACCACACCGGGCAAGGGCCGCGCGACGCCGAAGCGGCGCGACGCCGAGGCCGGCGGGCGCCGTCGTGGCCCCGCGCCGCCCCCGCCCCGCACGCAGCGCGAGGCCTCGAAGCTCGCCCGGCAGAACCGGCCGTCGAAGGAGGCGCGCCGCGAGGCGTCCGCCGACCGGCGCCGCCGGATGGACGCGGGCGACGACCGCGTGCTGCTCCCCCGCGACCGCGGGCCGGTCCGCGCCTACGTGCGCGACATCGTCGACTCCCGGCCGCACGTGATCGGGCTGTTCCTGCCGCTCGCGGCGCTCGTCGTGGTCGCGGCGCTGATCCAGGTCCCGGCGATCCAGAGCTACATCACGCTGTTCACGTTCCTGATGCTCGCCGTGATGATCGTCGAGGGCACGCTGCTGGGCTACCAGACGACCCGCAGGGCGCGCGCGAAGTTCCCGGGCGAGAACGTCAACCCGCTCGCGACCGGCTGGTACTCGTTCTCCCGGGCCACCCAGCCGCGCCGGATGCGGGTGCCGAAGCCGAAGGTGGAGCGCGGCGCGACCGTCGCCTAACCGAGCACCCGGCCGTCGATCCGGGCGGTCAGCGCCGGGGTCTCCCCCGCGCGGACGACCACCGGCCCGTCGGCGCCGACCGCGTCCAGCACGGCGCGCACGCGGGCCGGCTCGGGGTGCTCCAGCACGAGCTCGTCGAGCGTCGCACCGCCCGGCAGCGATGCGCTCGGGTGCGCCGTCGTGCCCCAGTCGATGAGGAACGGCATCACGCCGCCGAGATCGTCCGGCGGGAACGCCAGGCGCCAGGCCAGCAGCTCCCCGTCCGGTCGCCGTCGCGACATCGCGCGGGCGACACCCGGGTCGTGCCCGGTGCCACGGGCCGCCTCCAGCGCCGCGTCCAGATCGGGCACGCGCACGGCCCAGGTGACCAGCCGCGCGTCGGTGAGCTCGTCGATGTGGAACGGGCGGGGCGCGTCCGGCTCCGGCTGTTCCGGATCCGGGCCGACCACCTCGAGGTAGCGACCGGGGCCGAGCCCGGCGAGCCGGTTGCGGGTACCGACGCCGATGTGCGGGCCACCGTCGACGAGCGTGATCCCGTCCCGCGTCACCGCGACGCTGGTCGCGTCCAGGTCGGGGGTGGCCAGCACGAGGTGATCGAGCACGGGGGGACGATAGCCCGGTGAGCCCGCACCGCACGCTCGTCCTCGGCGGCACCCGCTCCGGCAAGTCCGGGTACGCGGAGAACCTGTTCACCGCGGGCGACCAGGTCCGCTACGCGGCCACCGCCCGTCGCATCCCCGGCGACGACGAGTGGGACGCCCGGATCGCCGCCCACCAGCTCCGCCGTCCGCCGGACTGGGTGACGGTCGAGGAGCCGGACCTGGTCGCGGAGCTGGCGCGGCCGGGACCACTGCTCGTCGACGACCTCGCGACGTGGCTGACCGGCGTCCTCGACGACTCGTCCGCCTGGACGTCGGCCCAGCCACCCCCGCCCGTCGGCTCCGCGGTCGACGGGCTCGTCGCCGCGGTGCGGGACACGGCGGCGCGGGTCGTCCTCGTCTCCGCGGAGGTGGGTCTCGGCGTTGTTCCGGAATCGCGGTCCGGACGGCTGTTCCGCGACGCACTCGGCTCGCTGAACGCGGAGCTCGCGGGCGTCTGCGACGAGGTGGTGCTCGTCGTCGCCGGTCTCCCCCTGCGTCTGCGCTGACCCCGGCGCGGTAGGAAGGGCGGGTGAGCACCCCACAGGACTCCGCCGTCCCGGCCACTGACGCGACGGGCGAGACGGCGCACGCCGGAGCCGGGACGCCGGTCCGGCGGCCGGACCAGAACGTCCGCCGGGAGGCCGTGGCCCGCGTCGCCGAGCTCGCCATCCCGCTCGGCGGTCTCGGCAGCCTCGCCGAGCTGGGGTGCTGGCTGGCGGCCTGCCAGGGCGAGTGCCCACCGCGACCGCCGGTGCGGGCGCGGGTACTGCTGCTGGCCGCCGACCACGGCGTGGCGGCGGCGGGTGTGTCCGCGTATCCGGCGTCCGTGGGGCGGGCGCGGGCTACCGCCGCGGGCTCCGCGCGGCTGCCGGTCGCCGCGGCGGCGCGGGCGGCCGGAGCGGCCGTGCGGGTCGTCGACGTCGGGCTCACCGAGCCGGCCGGGTCCGGCGAGGACGGGCACGTCGTCGTACGCGGTAGCGGCCGGATCGACCGCGAGGACGCGCTCGACGAGCAGCAGGCCGAGCGCGCCTACCAGGTCGGGCAGCTGCTGGCCGACGAGGAGATCGACGCGGGCGCGGACGTCCTTGTCCCGGCGTCGCTCGCGGTCGGTGCGACCACGCCGGCGTCGGTACTGGTGGCGGCGCTGACCGGGGCGGAGCCGGTCGCCGTCATCGGACGTGGGAGCGGGATCGACGACGCCGCGTGGATGCGCAAGGCGACCGTCGTCCGGGATGCGCTGCGCAGGGCCCGCCCGTACGTGCGCGACCCGCTCACGTTGCTGCGCAAGGTCGGCGGCATCGACATCATCGCGTTGGCCGGTGTGCTCGCCCGGGCCGCGGACCGGCGGGTGCCGGTCGTGATCGACGGTCTGACCGTCGGGGCTGCGGCGCTGATGGCCGAGGAGGTCGCCCCTGGCGCGCGCGAGTGGTGGCTGGCCGCGCAGGCGTCGTCGGAGCCCGCGATGACGCTCGCGCTGGAGCACCTGTCGCTCAACCCGGTCCTGGACCTGGGGATCCGCACCGACGACGGCACCGCCGCCGTCGCCGTCCTCCCGCTGCTGGTCGCGGCGGCCGGTTTGCTCGCCGAGACGGGCACGGCCGCCGACACCGGGATCGTCCCGCTCTCCGGGTGAGCCGCGTCGTCGTCACGACGGCACCGCCGGTCGGGCGGTGGACCGCCGCGCGGTCGGGTGGCGTCCCGTGCTCACGTGGTCGCACGCTCACCGGAGCGGCGACGCACATCGACCGGGTCGCCCTGCCGTCGGCCCGCGTCCCCTCTCCGAGCCGGGCCGGCGCCACCGGTGCGGCTCCGGACGGCAGCCGTCTCACTGCGGTACCTGCCCGCCCGCGGACGGAGCCGTCCCGGTGAGCCGGGTCGTCGGCGGGGCGGCACTGGCGGTCAGCTGGCTCACCGTCGTACCGGCCCGTGTCCGGACCGAACCGGACGGGTCGCTCCCCGACGGGGCCGCGCCGTGGGCACTGCGCTGGGCACCGGTCGTCGGACTCGTCCTCGGCGCGGCGGGCGGAGGGTTGCTGCTCGGGCTCGTCGCGCTCGGCGTGGCGCCGTTCGTGGCCGGGCTGCTCGTGGTCGGTGCGGGCGCGCTCGGCACCCGCGGGATGCACCTGGACGGGCTCGCCGACACGGCCGACGGCCTGGGCACCTACGGCCCATCCGAGCGCGCGCTGTCCGTGATGTCCGACGGCGGCGCGGGCCCGTTCGCCGTCGTCACCGTCGTCGTGGTGCTCGGCGCCAGAGCCGGTGCGCTGGCGCAGCTGGCGGGTGCCGAAACCCCGTCCGTCCTCGCCGCGTGCGCCGTGGCGGCGGCGACCGGGCGGGCGGGGTTCTGCTGGGTCGCGCGACGCGGGGTGCCGCCCGCCCGACCAGGCGGACTGGGCGCGACGGTCGCGGGTTCGCAACCGTCCTGGATCGCTCCGCTGTGGTGGGTGGTGCTGGCCGCCGCGTCCGTTCCGCTGCTCGGCTACGCGCCCGCCGTGGGGATCGCGCTCGCCGGGGTCCTGGTCGTCGGGCTGGCCGCACACACCCGTCGGAGACTGGGCGGGATGAGCGGCGACGTCCTCGGCGCGGCCTGCGAGATCGCGACGACGACGGTCCTCGTCACCCTCTCCGCCGCTCTGGGCTGACCACCCCCGGCCGTGATGGGCAGGCTCCCCGAACCGCATGATCACCCGTTGCGGAGCCGGTCGTTCGTCCGCCGAACGCCCCGCCCCACAACTGCGGATCATCGATTCCCGGCATGCGCCCCGGACCGCATGATCACCCGTTGCGGAGCGGGTCGGTCGCTGGGCGGACGCACAGCTCCGGAAGAGTCGATCGTGCGGCTGATGCCGAGCGGTGCCGGATCGGTCGGGCGTTCGCGGCCGCACACGGTTCGGCCGGTTCGTGCCCGCCGTCACGGGCGCGCGGCCATCGTCGTCGCGTGATACTCGCCGATCTGCTCCGACGACAGGACGGGCTGCTGAGCCGTGACCAGGCACGACGGTCGGGCGTGTCCCTCCAGGCCGTTCGACGCCGGGTCCGGTCCGGCGTCTGGGCCGAGGTGCACCCTGCCGTGTACCTCGTCGCGGGGCACGAGTTCACCCGACGTGGCCGCGTTCGTGCCGCATGGCTCTGGGCCGGCCCGGACGCGATCGTCGACGGCACCGCTGCGGCGTTCTGGTTCGGGATGACGGACCGTCCGCCGCCCGTCGTCGGCGTCACGGTGCCGCCCCGGACACGGCGTACGCCGCCGGACGGGATCAGGATGCGTCGCCGCACCGTTCCGGCGCCGGACCGGGCACGCCGCGACGGCATCGCGCTCACCGGAAAGGCACTCACCGTTCTCGAGACCGCAGCGGTGCACCCGGACGGGATCACGTTCCTCGATCGCGCTCTGCAGGTCAGCGTGACGGCCGGCGACCTCTACGCGGCCTACTGCCGGAACGCCGGTGCGCACGGCATGCGCCGGGCCCGCGCCATGTTCGTCTCGGCCGCCGACGCAGCGGAGTCGGTCACCGAACGCCGGCTCGTGGCCGGACTGCGCCGAGCCGGGATCGAGGGGTTCGTGCAGGGGCTGCCGCTCGGTGACTGGAAGATCGACATCGCGTTCCCGGCGGCCCGGTTGGCCGTCGAGATCGACAGCTGGGCGTGGCACACCGATCCCGTCCGCTTCGCCCGCGACCGGGCCAAGGGCAACGCGATCGTCGCCGCGGGCTGGCGGCTGCTGCGCTTCACGTGGCGCGACGTGACCGAGCACCCCGACCGGTGTGTCGACCTGATCCGCTCCGAGCTGGCCCGGGCAGCATGATCCCCGGTCCCGGAGCAGGACGTTCGGGGAACGACTCCATAACCGCCGATCAGCGGACCGGGACCGTCGCCCCCGGATGGCGTGATCACCGGCTTCGGAGCAGGGCGTTCGGCCGGCGAACGATCCGCTCCACGACGGCTGATCACGGCGTGGGAGGGCGCTCCGGCGGCATGATCGCCGGTTCAGGAGCGCCGCGTTCGGCGAACGAACGGTCCGCTCCACGACCGCTGATCATGGAACCGATGACCGGGGTCAGACCGACGCGGGGGCTCCGACCAGCGGGTACATCCAGCCGTGCAGGTCGGGCGCGGAGCCGCGCTGGACGGCGGTGAGCCGCTCACGCAGGGCCATGGTGACCGGGCCCGGTTGCCCGTCGCCCATCGTCACCGACCCGCCGTCGTGCTTGACCGTGCCGATCGGGGTGATCACGGCCGCGGTGCCACAGCCGAAGGCCTCGGTGAGCACGCCGGAGGCCGCGCCGCCGAGCCACTCCTGGCCCTGGATCCGTCGCTCCACGACCTTGATGCCCATGTCCTCGGCGATCGCGAGCAGCGAGTCCCGGGTGATGCCCGCGAGGACGGCGCCACGCAGGTCCGGCGTGACGAGCTCGACCGCGTCGCCCGCCGTGAACACGAAGAACAGGTTGTTCGAGCCCATCTCGTCGATCCAGATGCGCTCCTCGGCGTCGAGGTAGGCGACCTGGGCGCACCCGTGCTCGGCGCCGATCGACTGCGGCAACAGCGACGCGGCGTAGTTACCACCGCACTTCGCCTCACCGGTGCCGCCGAGCGCGGAGCGCGTGTACGTGGTCTCCAGCCACACGTCCATCGGCTTCACGCCACCCGCGAAGTACGGGCCCGCCGGCGAGGCCAGCACGGCGTACAGGTACTCCGACGACGGGCGGACACCGAGCCCGACCTCCGTCGCGATCATGAACGGCCGCAGGTAGAGCGAGTCCTCGCCGCCGGCGGCCGGGACCCATTCGGAGTCGACCGAGAGCAGCGCGGACAGCGACGCGAGGAACAGTTCCTCCGGCAACTCCGGCATGGCGAGACGCCGCGCGGAGCCCTGGAAGCGGGCCGCGTTGCGGTCCGGGCGGAACGACGCGACCGACCCGTCGGGCTGGCGGTAGGCCTTGAGTCCCTCGAAGATCTCCTGCCCGTAGTGCAGGACCATCGACGACGGGTCGAGCACGAGCGGTCCGTACGGCTTCACCTCGAAGTCGTGCCAGCCGCGGCCCGCCGTCCACCGGATCGTCGCCATGTGGTCGGTCATGTACCGGCCGAAGCCGGGGTCGGCCAGGATCTCGGCGCGCCGCTCCGGGCTCGTCGGTGCGGGGTTCTGTGTGACGGCGAACTGCGGCGCGCTCATCCCTCGACGGTATCCCGCCGCGCAACGCGGTTGAAGTGCAAGCCCCTACCGGACGTGCGAGGTGACGAACGGCGGCTTCACCACCTCGGCCGGCAGCGACCGCCCGCGCACCTCGATCGACACCTCGGAGCCCGGCGACACCCCGGCCGACGTGTCGACAAGGGCGAGCGCGATACCCGTCTTCAACGTCGGCGAGAACGTGCCGGACGTGACCGTCCCGATGGTCCGACCGTCGGCGGAGGGTTCGAGCACGGACATCCCGGCCCGGGGCACCCCACGCCCGGTCGCCCGCAGGGCCCGTAGACGCCGGACCGGGCCGCGCTCCTTCTCGGTCAGCAGCGCGTCCCGGCCCCAGAACGCGGGCTTCGACCAGCCGACCGCCCAGCTCGAGTTCGCCTGCAGCGGGCTGATCCGGTCCGACAGCTCGTGCCCGTGCAACGGATAGCCCATCTCGGTGCGCAACGTGTCCCGCGCGGCCAGCCCGCAGGCCAGCCCGCCGACGTCGCGCACGGCGGCCAGCAACGCGTCCCACATCGGGGGCGCCGCGGCCGCGTCGAGCACGAGCTCGTAGCCGTGTTCGCCGGTGTACCCGGAGCGGCAGACGCGCACGGCGCCGCCCTCGAGGTCCCGGAACGCCATGTAGTCCAGGTCGTCCAGCACGCCGGCCGCGTCGCCGAGCGCGGCAGCCAGAGCCTCCTGCGAACGCGGTCCCTGCACGGCCAGGACGGCCATCTCCGCGTGCCGGTCGGTGACCGTGACGCCGTCCGGCGCGTCGGCCTGCAGCATCTCGACGATCTGCGACGAGTTCGCGGCGTTCGGCACGAGCAGCACGTCGTCCGGGCCGGACAGGTAGGCGATCATGTCGTCCAGCACGCCGCCACCGGTGGTGCACGCCATCGTGTACTGCGCCTTGCCGGGGCCGATCTTCTCCAGGTCGGCGGTCAAGCAGGCGTTCAGGTGCGCGGCCGCGCCGGGGCCGACGACCGGGACGGTGCCCAGGTGGCTGACGTCGAACAGGCCGGCGGCCTCGCGGACGGCGGTGTGCTCCGCGACCGTGCCCTCCGGGTACGAGATCGGCATCGACCATCCGCCGAACTCGCCGAGCGTGGCGTCCAGGGCGGTGTGCCGGTCGTGCATCGGGCTGGTCAGCAAGTCCTCGGCGTCGCTCACGAGTGGACCGTACAGGCGGGCACCGACAGTCCTGATCAGGCCGCCTGCTCGTCCGGACCGTCGGTCTCGACGGGCTCGGAGCCGGCCCTGCGTCGCAGGTGCGCCGACCACGCGCTGGCCAGCCAGCCCGCCACCAGCAACGACACCGTCGCCACCACCGCCCAGATCGGCAGCGTCACCGCGAGGGCCGTGCAGGCCACGATGCCGACGGACGCCACGGCCGTCGCCCTGCGGGTCCGTCGCTCGAGGTACAGCACCGAGGCGTGCAGGAGCGCGTAGTAGACGAGCAGCGCGCACGCGGAGACCGCCAGCGCCGTGACCGGCCCGACCAGCACCGTCACCAGCACGGTCGCCGCGCCGCCGAGGAGGTCGGCCACCCACGGCGTCCCGCGCGGACCGGTGCGACCGATCCAGCGCGGCAGGTCCCCGGCCTGCGCCATCGTCGACCCGGTGCGGCTCGCCCGGGACAGGACGCCGAGCAGTGCCGATGCTGTCGCGACGGCGGCGCCGATCCGGACCAGCACGCCCAGTGCGGGGCTGCCGCCGTTGTCGATCAGCGACGCGAGCGGCGTCGAGGACTCCGCGAGCCGCTCGGGGCCGAGCCCGTTCAGCAGCGCACCCGTCACGCCGAGGAAGATCACACCGGCGAGCAGGACGGCCACCGCCGAGGACGTCCGGACCGTGTGCAGCGGGTCCCGCAGGCTGCCACCGAGCTCGGCCGCGCGGGACACGCCGGTGAACGCGACGAACACGAACGCGGTCGCGGTCAGCACACCCAGCGGCCCGACGACCGGTGCCGCCTGCAGGGTCGCCACGGCGGGCTCGGCCGCGGTGCCCGCCGCGGCGGCCGACTCCACCGCCGACGACGGCCGCTCGGCCGCCGGGAAGATCCCGACGATCATCACGAGGACCAGGACCACCAGCGAACCCGCGACCAGCGCGCGCGACGCGCCGACCGAGATCCGCACGCCCGTCGCGTTCAACCCGACGACGACGAGTACCGCGACCACGGCGACCGGCAGCGGCTGGGACGGGAGGACGTAGGCCCCGAACACGCCCGCCGCCGCGGCAGCGGCCGCACCCCGCGCCACCAGCCGCGCGATCCCGGCCAGGCGCGCTGCCGGGTGGGGCAGGTCGGTGGGCAGCACCTCGCTGCCGGGGCGGGCCGCGGCGAGGTCGGCGACCGAGGACGAGTTCAGCAGCGCGACGAGCGCCGCCGCGACGACGGCCAGCGCCAGCCACGGTCCGGCGGCCGCCGCGGCGGGCGCGAACGCCGCGTAGAGACCGGTGCCGAGCATCGCCGCGAGCACGACCGCGACGGCGGACGCAGTCGTCAGACGACGGATCGACGTGGACACGGCGCCACCATCCCATCCGACCCGGTGTCCGCGGGCGGTACGGGGGTGTCATTACCATTTCGGTCCGGTCTCACCGCGGCGCTCCACCGTCGCGGTCCCCCCGATCGGATCGACCCGCAGGAGCCGCACGTGAGCCAGCCGACCAGCCCGTCCCCGTCGTCCCCGGACCCCGGCCCGCTCGTGACGCTCCCCCGGCTCGACGCGCTGGGCGGATCTCCGTCGACGGCCTCCGCGGACGCCGTCGTGATCGGGATGTTCACCCGGTCCGGTGACGGCGACGGGTCGGCTCCCGTGCTCGCACCCGGCGCCGCGGACGTCGACGCCGCGTTCACCGGCGGGCTGGCCGACCTCCTCCACACGCTCGGCGCGACCGGGAAGGCCGAGCAGGTCGTCAAGGTGCCCGCGGGCGGTGCGCTGACGACTCCGCTGCTGGTGGCCGTCGGGCTCGGCGCGCAGCCGGACGACGACGATCACGCTCCCGACCCCGACCTGGTCCGCCGCGCGGCGGGTGCGGCGTCCCGCGCGCTGGCCGGCACCGGTCACGTCGTCAGCACGCTGTCCGCCGTGGACGCGGACGCGGCCGTGCAGGGCGCCGTCCTCGGCGGCTACGTGTTCGACGCGTTCCGCTCCAAGCCGACCGACGCCGCGTCGGCACCGGTGGGCAGCTGGGAGTTCACCGGCACCGACGCCGAGAGCGTCCGCCGGGCGGGCTTCGTCGCCGAGGCCGTCGCCACGGCGCGGTCGCTGGTGAACACCCCGCCCAGCGCGCTCTACCCGGAGACGTTCGCGGCGCGCGCCGTCGAGCTCGGAGAGGCGGCCGGGCTGACCGTCGAGGTGCTCGACGACACCCAGCTGCGCGACGGCGGCTACGGCGGCGTGACCGGTGTCGGCCAGGGCTCGTCGCGCAAGCCGCGGCTGGTGCGCCTGACCTGGTCCGGGGGCAGTGGAACCGGCCCCGTGCCCAAGGTGGCACTCATCGGCAAGGGCATCACCTTCGACACGGGCGGGATCTCGATCAAGCCCGCGGCGAGCATGGACCACATGACGTCCGACATGGGCGGCGCCGCGGCCGTGATCGCGACGACCGTGCTGGCCGCCCGCCTGGAGCTGCCGGTGGCCGTCACGGCGACCGTGCCGATGGCCGAGAACATGCCGTCGGACACGGCGTACCGCCCGGGTGACGTGCTGACCATGTACGGCGGCACGACCGTCGAGGTGCTGAACACCGACGCCGAGGGCAGGCTGATCCTGGCCGACGCGATCGTGCGGGCCGGCGAGGACTCCCCCGACTACCTGCTCGAGACGTCCACGCTGACCGGGGCGCAGCAGGTCGCGCTCGGCATGCGCACGATCGGTGTGATGGGCTCCGACGAGCTGCGGGACCGGGTCGCCGCGCACGCCCGGGCCACCGGTGAGGACGGCTGGGCGATGCCGTTGCCCGGCTACCTGCGCTCGGACCTCGACTCGCGGGTCGCGGACATCGCCAACGTCACCGGGCAGCGCTACGCGGGCATGCTCGTCGCCGGGATCTTCCTCAAGGAGTTCGTCCCGTCCGGCCTGCCGTGGGCGCACCTGGACATCGCCGGCCCGGCGTTCAACGCCGGCTCGGCCCGCGGCTACACGACGAAGGGCGGCACCGGCGTCCCGGTCCGGACCCTGCACGCGTTCCTCGAGGACGTCGCCGCGAACGGCTGACGGTCAGCGCCAGCCGTCGAGCACGGCGTCGACTCCCGCGCGGATGCGGTCGCGGGCGTCCTCGCGGGCGACGCCCGCGGCGAGCATCGCGTCGTAGTCCGTGTCCTCGTGCCGCACGGACGCGACGACGGCGGCGGCCAGCGCGTCGTCGTCCAGAGCCCGTCCCGCGGCGCTGCGCCCGACACGCCCGCTGCCCCGCAGCGCCGTGTGGTCGGCGATCGCGCGGGCACGGTCGGCCGGGCAGCCGGGGAACAGCTCCCCGATCCGGGCGGTCATGCGCTCGACCAGCTCGGCGTCCTGGCGGACCGCCCGCTCCCTGGCGCGCTCGCGCTGACGGGCCCGCGCGTCGGCGTCGGTGAGCAGGCTCGCCTCGGCCCGCTCCAGCGCGTCGACCTCGACGAGGGCGCCGCGGCGCTCGTTGCGCTTGCGCCGCCGGTTCCACCGCACGACGACGGCCGAGAGCGTGCTCTGCGCCCGCGCCCGCCGGGTGAGCGTGGCGTCGCCGGACGGCAGGAACACGAGGTGGTCGAGGTCCGCGCAGGTCAGGCACACCGGCCCGCGCTCCTCCTCGGTGAACAGCCCCTCGTCCGCGCCGCACCCGACGCACGTGAACGCGAACACCGGCTCGACCACGATGAGGTCCGGCGTCTTGTTCTGCTTCTCGACGACACGGTCGCGCTTCGCCGCGGTCAGGTCCGGCGAGAGCCAGTGCGTGCGCATCGCGAGCTCGAGCGCGGGCGGGCCGTCCTCGGCGAACCGCAGGGGGCGGCGGTCCCGTCCGACCGTCAGCTGCTCACCCTCGACGGCCTGCAGCCCCCGCTCCGCAGCCCAGCGACCGGCGACGTCGAGGACCGAGGTGACCCGCTCCAGCGGTACCGGGAGCACCGACGCCAGGTGCGGCATCCGTCCGGACCGCCAGCGCTCGACGTTCGGCGGCGCGACCCAGCCGAGCCCGCACAGCACGTCGCACGGGGTGACCACGCCGGACGCGGCGAGCGCCTGCTCGGCCGCGGTCCGCACGCGGTTCTGCAGGGACGGCACGCGACCATTGTCCACTCCCTACCGACCGGTAACTCCTACCGGCATACTGCGCGCCATGATCCGGCGAGCACCGCACACCGTCCCCTCGCACGCCCCGCGATCGGCCGTCGTCACCGGCGCCGCGCGCGGCATCGGTGAGGCCATCGCCCGCGAACTGGTCCGCAGCGGCTACCGGGTGCTCGTCACCGACCTCGACGAGGCCCAGGCCACGGACACCGCCGAGCGGATCGGCGCCGCGGGCGGGGCCGCCTACGACGTCACCGACCCGGCCGCCGCGCGCGACATCACGGCGCAGGCCCGCGAGATCGCCCCACTGGGCGCGTGGGTCAGCAACGCAGGCGTCGGGTTCGACGGCACGGTGGCCGACATGGACGAGGGCAAGCTGCGTGCGCTCGTCGAGATCAACATGCTGGGCCAGCTGTGGGGAGCCCGCGCGGCCGTCGCGGCGTACCGGGAGCAGGCCGCGACGGGCGTCCGCGGCGGCGAGATCGGGGCGACCGTCTCGCTCTCCGCGCTCGGCCCGGTGCCGGGGCTGTCGGTCTACGCGGCGTCGAAGGCCGGGGCGCTGTCCGCCATGAGCGCGCTCGCCTCCGAGGTGCGCCGCGAGGGCATCCGGGTGCACGTGATCAACCCGGACGGCGTGAACACCGAGTTGCTGCGGTCGATGGAGCCCGGCGGTCAGGGGCAGGCGCTCGTCCGCTCCGGGATGCTCGTCACACCGGAGCAGGTCGCGAGCGGACTCGTCGGCATGTTCGGCACGAGCCGCGTCTACCGGACGCTCCCGTCGTGGCGGGGCGCGATCCTGCGCCTGACCGGGTTCGCCCCCGGCCCGGCGCTGCGGATGGAGCCGGCGATGCGCGCGATCGGCGCCCGGAAGGCGCGCTCCCTGCGCGCGCCCCACTGACCCGCGCCCAACCCGACCCGAACGAACGGCACCTTCGGGCAATCACATTGCTCGAAGGTGCCGTTCGTTCGGGAAAGTGGGAAGGGCGGGGCGAGTCAGGGACGGGGCGGGGCGTCAGGCCGGGTCCTCGCCGAGCAGCTTGCGCAGGTCGTCGTCGGTGATGCCGCGCAGTTCGTCGCGCTCGGCGCGCTTGCGCTCGATCCGCTCGCGGGCGTCGTGGTCACGCATGCGCTGCGGGTAGCCGACCACCTGCACGTCGTAGATCGGGATCTTCAACGACCGTGCGAGCTTCGCCGCCCGCGACGGGTCGCCGACCCGCCGTCGCGTCCACTCCCCGTCGTGCGCGACCAGCACGACGGTCGTCTCGGTGATCACCGTCTGCGGCTCGACGAACGCCTCCACGCCGATCCGCGCCTGCGTCCAGCTGCGCAGATGTGCCTCCGCACCGGCCGCGGCCTTCCTGTCGGGCTTCGGCTTGCGGGACCGGAACCTGTCCAGCAGACCCATGCCATCCCCCTCCGTCCCCACCCGGGTCACACCTGATCTCCCCCGACAACGCGCGAGGCGCCGGATTCGCTCCCGTGCCGGCGTCCCGGCGCGGCGGCCGCCGACCTCGGTGCCCCACATGGCGGCGTCGGGCATGGGTGACAAGATGGGCGTCGCGGGTGGTCACGTGCGTCGAGAGGGGTGTGTCGGTGGCCGAACAGACAGCCGACCTGGTGATCCTGGGCGGTGGGTCCGGCGGCTACGCCTGTGCGTTGCGGGCCGCCGAGCTCGGCCTGTCGGTCGTGCTCGTCGAGAAGGACAAGCTCGGGGGCACGTGCCTGCACCGCGGCTGCATCCCGACGAAGGCGCTGCTGCACGCCGCGGAGGTCGCCGACCACGCCCGCGACGGGGGACGCGTCGGCGTCCGGTCCACGCTGGACGGCATCGACATGGAGGGCGTCAACTCCTACAAGGACGGTGTCGTCTCCAAGCTCTACAAGGGACTGCAGGGGCTGGTGTCCTCCCGGGGCGTCACCCTGGTCGAGGGCGCGGGCCGGTTCGTCGGTGACCGCACCGTGGCCGTCGGCGACGACCGGTACACCGGCACGAACGTGGTGCTCGCCACCGGTTCCTACGCCCGCACGCTGGACGGGCTGGAGATCGGCGGCCGGATCGTCACGTCCGACCAGGCGATCTCGCTCGACGAGGCACCGCAGCGGGTCGTGGTGCTCGGCGGCGGCGTGATCGGCGTCGAGTTCGCCAGCGTGTGGCGCTCGTTCGGTGCCGACGTCACGGTCGTCGAGGCGCTGGGGCACCTGGTGCCGAGCGAGGACGAGTTCGCGTCGAAGCTGCTCGAGCGCGCGTTCCGCCGTCGCAAGATCAAGGCGAAGACCGGCGCGACGTTCGCGGGCGCCCGGCAGACCGACGACACGGTGACCGTCGCGCTGGAGTCCGGCGAGGAGATCGAGGCGGACCTGCTGCTCGTCGCCGTCGGACGGGGCCCGAACACCACCGGCCACGGCTACACCGAGGCGGGCCTGACCATGGAACGCGGCTTCGTCGTCGTCGACGAGCAGCTGCGCACGAACCTCGACGGCGTGTACGCCGTCGGCGACATCACACCCGGCCTGCAGCTCGCGCACCGCGGCTTCGCGCACGGGATCTTCGTGGCCGAGCGGATCGCCGGCCTGGCGCCCGCACCCGTCGCAGAGGCAGGCATCCCGCGCGTGACGTACTGCGAGCCGGAGGTCGCGTCCGTCGGCCTGACCGAGGCGCAGGCCCGCGAACAGCACGACGACGTGCGCACCGTCACCTACGACCTGGGCGGCAACGGCAAGTCGCAGATCCTGCAGACCTCCGGCGCGGTCAAGCTGGTGCAGGCCGGCGAGGACGGCCCGGTCGTCGGCGTGCACATGGTCGGCTCCCGCGTCGGTGAGCTGATCGGCGAGGCCCAGCTCGTCTACAACTGGGAGGCGCTGCCGACGGACGTGGCGGCGCTGATCCACGCACACCCGACCCAGAACGAGGCACTCGGCGAGGCCCACCTGGCCCTGGCCGGGAAGCCGCTGCACACCCACGGCTGAGCCCACCACCCCGACCCGCGAACCCCCACAGGGAAGAGGAGCACGACCCGACATGGCGACCACCGTTCAGATGCCCGCCCTCGGTGAGAGCGTCACCGAGGGCACGATCACGCGCTGGCTCAAGGCAGAGGGCGACACGGTCGCGGTCGACGAGCCGTTGCTCGAGGTCTCCACGGACAAGGTGGACACCGAGATCCCGAGCCCGGCGGCCGGTGTGCTGCAGCGGATCGTGGCCGCGGAGGACGAGACCGTCGAGGTCGGTGGAGACCTGGCCGTGATCGGCGACGAGGGCGAGGCCCCCGCCGACTCCGGCGGCAGCGACTCCGGCGAGGCCCAGGAGGAGGCGCCCGCGCAGGAGGAGGCGCCCGCCGAGCAGCAGGCCGCCCCGGAGCCCGAGCCGGAACCCGAGCCGGAGCCGGCTGCGGCGTCGTCCGGATCGAGCGGCGCCTCCGGCGGGAGCGGCGGTGGCGAGGGAACGCCGGTCACGATGCCCGAGCTGGGCGAGAGCGTCACCGAGGGCACGATCACCCGCTGGCTCAAGCAGGTCGGCGACGAGGTGGCCGTCGACGAGCCGCTGCTCGAGGTCTCCACGGACAAGGTGGACACCGAGATCCCGTCGCCGGTGGCGGGCACCGTGCTCGAGCACACCGTGAACGAGGACGACACGGTCGAGGTCGGCGGACAGCTCGCGGTGATCGGCGACGCGTCCGCGGCACCGGCCGGTGGGTCGTCCGGCGGCGGCTCGTCCGACGGTGAGCAGCAGAAGACCGAGGAGAAGGCGCCCGAGCCGGAGCCCGAGCCGGCCCCGAAGGCCGAGCCCGCCCCGAAGGCCGAGCCGCGCACGGTCGTCGAGGAGAAGGCCGGTTCGGAGCCGAAGCAGCAGGCCTCGCCGCCGCAGGAGGACTCGCCGGCTCAGGAGGACGCCGCCCGCCAGGAGGCCGCGCCGTCCGGGAACGGCTCCGGCGGAGACAGGCCCTACGTCACGCCGCTGGTGCGCAAGCTGGCCTCCGAGCACGGGGTGGACCTGTCGTCGCTGACCGGCAGCGGTGTCGGCGGGCGCATCCGCAAGCAGGACGTGCTGGCCGCGGCGGAGTCGAAGAGCGCGCCGGCCGCCTCGCCGTCCGCGCCCGCTTCCGCGACGGCTCCGCAGGGCGGTGGCGCCCCGAAGGAGCCGCAGACCGTCCCGACCCGCGCCGAGGGCTCCCCGGAGCCGGGCACGACGGTCAAGCTGCCGCGCCTGCGCCAGGTGATCGCGCAGCGGATGACGGAGTCGCTCGCGACGTCCGCGCAGCTGACCACCGTCCAGGAGGTCGACCTCACCCGGATCGTCAAGCTGCGCAACCGGGTCAAGGACGAGTTCCGCCGCCGCGAGGGCGCCAACCTGACCTTCCTCGGCTTCATCGCGAAGGCCACCGTCGAGGCGCTCAAGGCGTTCCCGTCGGTCAACGCGTCGATCAGCGAGGACGGCAAGCAGGTCACCTACCACGGTGCCGTCCACCTGGGCATCGCCGTGGACACGCCGCGCGGCCTGCTCGTCCCGGTGATCAAGAACGCGGACGACCTGTCCCTGGCCGGCCTGGCCAAGAAGATCGCCGACGTGGCGGGCCGCACCCGGGACGCCAAGATCGGCCCCGACGAGCTGTCCGGCGGCACGTTCACGATCACCAACATCGGCTCGGCCGGGGCGCTGTTCGACACCCCGATCATCAACCAGCCGCAGGTCGGGATCCTGGGCACCGGTGCGATCTCGAAGGAGCCGAAGGTCGTGCAGGGGCCGGAGGGCGACGACGTGATCGCCGTCCGCTCGGTCTGCTTCCTGCCGATGACCTACGACCACCGCCTGGTCGACGGCGCCGACGCGGGCCGGTTCCTGTCGGCCGTCAGGGCACGCCTCGAGGAGGGCGCGTTCGAGGCCGAGCTGGGGCTGTAGGCACGCTCGGAGGTGGGGTCCGTCGCACGCGGCGGACCCCACCTCGCGCGATCTTCGACCCTCCGGAAGGATTCCCGCCGTGCGAGTCGTCGTGGCCGGTTCGTCCGGCCTGATCGGAACCGCCCTGGTCGCCCACCTGCGGGGAACCGGGCACGAGGTGCTGCGCCTGGTGCGCCGCTCCCCCGCCGCCCCCGACGAACGCGGGTGGGACCCGCCGTCCGGGACGATCGAGGACGGTGCGCTGGACGGCGCCGACGCCGTCGTCAGCCTCGGCGGCGTCGGGATCGCGGACCGGCCATGGAGCGGCGCCCGCAAGCAGGCGATCAGGGACTCCCGGACGGTCCCGACGGACGTGTTGGCGACGGCCGTCGCCCGGCAGGGTGTGCCGGTCATGGTCAGCGGGTCGGCCGTCGGCTACTACGGCGACACCGGGGACCGCGAGGCCGACGAGTCGACGCCGTCGGGTAACGGCTTCCTCGCCGACGTCTGCCGCGACTGGGAGGCCGCCGCGGAGCCGGCGCGTCAGGCCGGTGCCCGCGTCGTGAACGTCCGGACCGGCCTGGTGCTCTCCCCGTCGGGCGGGCTGATGTCACGGGTCCGTCCGCTGTTCAAGGGTTTCCTGGGCGGCCGGATCGGCGACGGCCGCCAGTACTGGCCGTGGGTCTCGCTGGACGACGAGGTGAACGCGATCACGTTCGCCGTCGAGAACGACGCGCTGTCCGGCCCGGCGAACGTCACCGGCCCGGTGCCGGTGACGAACGCCGAGTTCACCGCCGAGCTGGGTGCCGCGCTCGGGCGTCCGACGCCGCTGCCGGTGCCCGCGTTCGCGATCACCGCGGCGGTCGGTGAGATGGGTCGCGAGATGCTGCTCACCGGCCAGCGGGCGGTGCCGAAAGCGCTGCTGGACGCGGGGTTCCAGTTCCGGCACCACACCGTCGGCGACGCGCTGTCGGCGGCGGTCGGGTCGTGAGCTCTCCCGCCGGCGCCGTCCGTCCCGCTGAAGCGGCGCTCCGTCCCGCCGGGGCGGCATGAGCACCGCGGAGCCGGACGCGGACGTCCTCGTGGTCGGGGCCGGGCTCGCCGGGCTGCGCGCGGCGCGTGTGCTGCAGCGCGATGGGCTCCGGGTCCGGGTGCTGGAGGCGTCCGACCGGGTCGGCGGGCGGATGGCGACCGACGTCGTCGACGGCTTCCGCTGCGACCGCGGTTTCCAGGTCCTCAACACGTCCTACCCGGCGCTGAAGGCCGCGCTGGCTCCACACGGCCTGGATTCGCTCGGCGCCCGCAGGTTCGCGCCCGGTGCCGCGATCCGGGCAGGCGACGGCGAGCTGCACCGCTTCGTGAACCCGCTGCGCCGCCCCGCGCAGGCGCCCGCGACGGCGACCGACGACCTGTTCGGTCCACTGGACAAGGCACGGCTCGTGGCCTGGACCTCGCGGGTGCTGGGCTCGCCACCCTCCCGGACGGCGACCCGGATCAAGCGGTCCGGTGCCGACGACCTCGCCGCGGCCGGCCTCGGCGGTCCGGTCACCGACCGGTTCCTGCGCCCGTTCCTGTCCGGCGTGCTCGGCGAGACGGCGCTGGAGACGTCCGAGGCGTTCGTCCGGCTGGTGTGGCGCAGCTTCGCGCTCGGCACGATCGTCGTCCCCGACGACGGCATGGAGGCCCTCCCCCGCCGTCTCGCGACCGGGCTCCCGATCTCGCTCGGGGTGCGGGTGCACTCCGTGCACGGCGGGTCGCAGCCGTCGGTGCGCACCGACGACGGGTCGCTCTCGGCCAGGGCGGTCCTCGTCGCGGCGGACCCGCGCACCGCGGCGTCGCTGCTGCCCGGCGTCGCCGAGCCGACGATGAACGCGCTGACCACGTTCTTCCACGTCCCGCCGCACGCCCCGACGTCCGAGCCGCTCCTGCACCTGGACGGCACCGGTGGGCCGGTGGTCAACACGATGGTCATGACCGCCGCCGCACCCGGCTACTCGTCCGACGGGAGGCCGCTGGTCGCGTCGTCCATCGTCGGGACGGAGATCGACGGCGGGGAGTCCGCCGTGCGCCGCGAGCTCGCCCGGATCTGGGGCGTTTCGACGGGTGACTGGGAGCACCTGCACACCGCCGAGGTCCCGGAGGCCCTGCCGCTGTTCCCGGCCGGACGACCGGTCCGCCGTGACGTGGAGCTGGGCGACGGCCTGTTCGTCGCCGGGGACCACCGGGACACCCCGTCCACACAGGGAGCCCTGGTCAGCGGCCGTCGCGCCGCGCAGGCCGTCCTGAGCGCGCTGGGCCACTGATCCCTCGCGCGTCGCCCCTCGCGCCCGTGATCAGCAGACGGGTCTGCTTCACGGCCAGGTCCCGCCTCGATCCGGACCGACCCGCCGATCATGGACCGGGATCGAGGTACGGCCCCGCCGCGGGAGTGGACCGGGTCCCGACCGACCGCGGCGTAGCCTGACGCGCATGGGCGCGCACGGGACCTGTCGCAAGGGTGATGAACCGGTCCGGGTCGACCGGCTGGGGACCGTCGAGTACCTCGAGGCGTGGGACGCACAGCGGGCGAACGCCCAGGCGCGCCGCGACGGCACCGGTCCGGACGTGCTCATGCTCGTCGAGCACCCACCGGTCTACACAGCGGGCCGTCGCACGCAGCCGGAGGACCGGCCGACCGACGGGACACCCGTGGTCGACGTCGACCGTGGCGGTCGGATCACCTGGCACGGGCCGGGGCAGCTCGTCGGGTACCCGATCGTCGGGCTGTCCGAGCCGATGGACGTCGTGGACTACGTGCGACGCCTGGAGGAGGCTCTGATCGCCGTCTGCGCGGATCTCGGGCTGGACGCCGGACGGGTCGACGGGCGCAGCGGCGTCTGGCTCGCGGCCGACTTCCCCCGCCCGGAGCGCAAGGTCGCCGCGATCGGGGTGCGAATCTCCGGCGGCGTCACCCAGCACGGCTTCGCGATCAACGCGAACCCCGACCTCGGCGACTACGGCCGGATCGTGCCCTGCGGGATCGCCGACGCCGGTGTGACGTCGCTGTCCGCGGAGCTCGGCCGGGACGTGACCGTCGAGGAGATCACCGACGCCGTCACGACAGCCGTACTGGACGCGTTGGACGGACGGCTCCCGGTGCGCGACCACACGCTCGCGCGACCGACGGCTGCACCCGCGCACTGATCGGCGTCCGGGTACCGGAACGGCAGGCTCCGGACGACGACCCGGCGGTCAGGTCGGCGCCCGTTCCGAGCCCGCCGGTCCCGGCCCACCGCCCCGCCATCGCCCCGCCACCGCCCCTCCATCGCGAACGAACGGCGCCTTCGAGCAATGGCATTGCTCGAAGGTGCCGTTCGTTCGGGAGATGGGTTCGACGGGGCCGGTCGGCGCCGGTCGGCGCCGGCTCTCCGGTCGTCGCCCGGCTCGTCACAGCTGCGAGGCGACCTCCGACGCGAACTGCTCGACGTGGTCCAGGTCGGCGACGTCGAGCACCTGCAGGTACACCCGGGTGACGCCGATCTCGGACCATCGCCCCAGCGCGTCGACCAGCTCGCCGGTCGTCCCGCCCATCGTCGAGGACCGCACCGAGTCGGGCGCCCACCCGATCGCCCCCGCCCGTCGGGACACCTCGGCCTCGTCCCGCCCGAGCACCAGCGTCTGGGCCACCGAACGCACGATCTCCGACGGCTCCCGCCCGGCCGCGCGGCACGCGTCGTCGACCCTCGCGAACTGCGCCGCGCACTCGTCGACCGGCGAGAACGGGATGTTGAACTCCGAGGCGAAGCGCGCCGCGAGCTCGGGTGTCCGCTTCTTCCCCTTGCCGCCGACGATCACCGGCGGGCCGGGCTGCTGCACGGGCCGGGGCAGCGCGGGCGAGTCCGTGATCGTGTAGTGCTTGCCGGAGTAGGAGAACCGGGAACCGGGCGGCGTCGCCCACAGTCCGGTGAGGATCTCCAGCTGCTCGGTGTAGCGGTCGAAGCGCTCGGCCAGCGACGGGAACGGGATTCCGTACGCCGTGTGCTCGGCCTCGAACCAGCCGGAGCCGAGGCCGAACTCGATCCGGCCGCCGGACATCTCGTCGGCCTGCGCGACGGCGACGGCGAGCGGGCCGGGCAACCGGAACGTCGCGGACGTCACGAGCGTGCCGAGGCGGATCCGGGACGTCTCGCGACCCAGCGCGCCGAGCGTCACCCAGGAGTCGGTCGGGCCGGGCTCCCCGGACCCGTCGCCCATCGCGAGGAAGTGGTCGGAGCGGAAGAACGCGTCGTATCCGGCGCTCTCGGTGGTCTGCGCGACGCGCAGGAGGTCGGTGTAGGTGGCGCCCTGCTGGGGCTCGGTGAAGATCCGGAAGTCCACGCCCACGCACGCTAGCGGCCGGGATCCGGTGGTGCCGCACCCCGCTCCGGCGTGCCGCACCCGTCGCACCAGGTGCGACACGCCGAGCAGCGGTGCGGCACCGAGCCGAGGGGTGCGGTACGGGGCCGAGGGGTGCGACACCGAGCCGAGGCGCGTGCGACACCGAGCCAAAGGCTGCGACACCGAGCCAAAGGCTGCGACACCGAGCCAAAGGCTGCGACACCGAGCCAAAGGCTGCGACACCGAGCCAAAGGCTGCGACACCGAGCCAAAGGCTGCGACACCGAGCCAAAGGCTGCGACACCGAGCCAAAGGCTGCGACACCGAGCCAAAGGCTGCGACACCGAGCCAAAGGCTGCGACACCGAGCCGAGGGGTGCGGCGCACTGCCTGGGGCCTCCCCCGGGACGGAACGTCGAGCACCCCGGCCGGAATGGTTGGTGTGCCGGGCCGACGGATACTGGTCGGCGATACGGTCCGCGCGTGTACGCGTTGCCTGATCTGTCCGGTCGGACCGTGCTCGTGACCGGGACGACGTCCGGGCTCGGCCTCGCCGCGTCGACGGCGCTGGCACGGGCCGGCGCACGGGTGCTGACGACGGCGCGGGACCCGGAGCGCGGGAAGGTCGCCGCAGCGCAGGCGGGCGGAGAGCTCGTCCTGCTCGACCTCGCCGACCTGACGTCCGTGCGCGCGGCGGCCGACGAGGTGCGGGAACGCACCGGCGACCGACTCGACGTCCTGCTGAACAACGCGGGCGTCGCGATGGGACCGCGACGCGAGACCGTCGACGGGTTCGAGCTGCAGATCGGCACGAACCACCTGGGGCCGTCCGCCCTGACCTGGCTGCTGATGCCCGCCCTGCGCGCGGCGGGCGACGGCGACGACTTCGCCCGCGTCGTGACGACGACCAGCCTCGGGCACCGCAACGGCGGCCTCGACGTCGCCGACCTGCACTGGGAACGGAGGCGCTACCGCCCGAACGCGGCGTACTGCGCGTCGAAGCTGGCGAACCTGCTGTTCTCCGCCGAGCTGGACCGCAGGCTGCGTCTGGCCGGTGACCCGGTCGTCTCGGTGGCGGCGCACCCCGGGATGACCGAGTCGCAGCTGCTGGCGAACGGAACCCGTCGCGGCCGGACGCTCGAGGCCGCGCTGTTCGCGCCGTGGGACCGGTGGCTCACCCAGCCCGTCGAGGACGGCGTGGCGCCGCAGCTCGCGGCCGCCGCGGGTCCGGTGCACGGCGGCGACTTCCTCGGCCCGTCCGGCCGGATGGAGCTGCACGGTCCGCCGGCACCGGCCCGTCGCAGCAGATCCGCTGCGGACCCGACGCTCGCCGGGCGGCTCTGGCACGCGACCGCGGAGGCCACCGGGGTGACCCCCGACCCGGCATAGGCCAAGGCGGGTCGCACGCGTCACAGCGGGGCGTCGTGCGGCCGGTCGGTCGATCACCCGGGGCGTACGGTGGACGCCGTGACCGTTGCTCCGGAAGGCCGCAAGCTGCTCCGTCTCGAGGTCCGCAACGCGGAGACCCCGATCGAGCGCAAGCCGTCCTGGATCCGCACCCGGGCGCGCACCGGTCCGCAGTACACCGAGCTCAAGGGCCTGGTCCGCTCCGGTGGGCTGCACACGGTGTGCGAGGAGGCCGGGTGCCCCAACATCTACGAGTGCTGGGAGGACCGGGAGGCGACGTTCCTGATCGGCGGCGAGCAGTGCACGCGGCGCTGTGACTTCTGCCAGATCGACACCGGACGTCCCGCCGACCTGGACACCGACGAGCCCCGCCGGGTCGCCGAGTCGGTCCGCCAGATGGGCCTGCGCTACTCGACGGTGACCGGTGTCGCCCGCGACGACCTCGACGACGGCGGCTCCTGGCTCTACGCCGAGACCGTCCGGCAGATCCACGAGATGAACCCGGGCACCGGCGTCGAACTCCTGATCCCGGACTTCAACTCCCGCGACGACCAGCTCGGCCCGGTCTTCGACGCCCGCCCCGAGGTGCTCGCGCACAACCTCGAGACCGTCCCGCGGATCTTCAAGCGGATCCGCCCCGCGTTCCGCTAC
Source organism: Pseudonocardia endophytica (assembly GCF_004339565.1). Taxonomy (GTDB): domain Bacteria; phylum Actinomycetota; class Actinomycetes; order Mycobacteriales; family Pseudonocardiaceae; genus Pseudonocardia; species Pseudonocardia endophytica. Next base: position 2,152,013 of record NZ_SMFZ01000002.1, on the reverse strand, counting down.
GAGCGCTCGCTCGAGGTGATCACCAAGGTGCGCGACGTCGGGCTGGTCACGAAGTCGAACCTGATCCTCGGCATGGGCGAGACCCCCGACGAGGTCACCGACGCGCTGCGCGACCTCCACCAGGCCGGATGCGAGATCATCACGATCACGCAGTACCTGCGCCCGACCAAGCGCCACCACCCGGTGGAGCGCTGGGTGAAGCCCGAGGAGTTCGTCGAGCACTCGACGGCGGCCGAGGAGATGGGCTTCGCCGGGGTGATGGCCGGGCCGCTGGTGCGCTCGTCGTACCGGGCCGGGCGGCTCTACGCGCAGACCGTCGCGCACCGCGGCGAGGAGCTGTCGCCCGACCTGGCGCACCTGGCCGAGTCCGGTCCGGCGTCCCAGGAGGCCAGTTCCCTGCTCGCGCGGAGCTGATCGGACCCCGACTGTAGGCTGGTCACATGGCCGGCAAGCCCACCAAGGAAGAGAAGAAGGCCGCGCGCGCGGAGAAGCGTGCCGCGTCCCGCCAGCGCTACAAGCAGATCTGGCAGGCCTTCCAGATGCAGCGCCGCGAGGACAAGACGCTGGTCCCGATCATGGTCGGGATCGTCGTCGCGGCGGTCGTGGTGCTCAGCATCGTGGGCTTCCTGTTCTTCGACCCGGTCACGGCGTGGACGTTCGTCGTGCTCGGCGTGCTGGCCGGTGCGCTGGGCGCGTTCTCGTTCTTCGGCCGACGGGTCCAGAAGTCGGTCTACTCGAAGGCCGACGGGCAGCCGGGCGCCGCCGGATGGGCCCTGGAGCAGATGCGTGGCCAGTGGCGGGTGTCGCAGGGCATCGCCGGCACCACGCACCTCGACGCCGTGCACCGGGTGATCGGCCGGCCCGGGATCATCTTCGTCGCCGAGGGCGCCCCGCACCGCGTGAAGACGCTGCTCGCGCAGGAGAAGAAGCGCCACGCGCGGGTCGCGGGCAAGACGCCGATCTACGACGTGATCGTCGGCAACGAGGAGAACCAGGTCCCGTTGGGCAAGCTGCAGCGGCACCTGATGAAGCTCCCGCGCAACATCGCCGCGAAGGACATGGACACCCTGGAGCAGAAGCTCACCGCGCTGGGCAGCAAGGGTGCCGCGATGCCGAAGGGACCGATGCCGCAGGGCGCGAAGATGCGGTCGGTCCAGCGCACGGTCAAGCGCCGCTGAGTCAGCGGGTCCGGACGGCGATCGTCGTCGACGCGCGGTCGTGCCAGCCGCGGCCGTCGCCGTCGCGGGCGAGCGGTGGCAGCACGAGCACGATCAGCAGCGTGCGCAGCATCGCGCGCGGGACGCCCACGAACTGCGCCATGTCGGTCCGTGCGACCCGGATCCTGGCCACGACCTTGCCCGGCGTCATCCCGATCACCGCGACGCCGAGCACGGTGATCACGTACCAGATGGCCAGCACGATCCAGCGGATGTTCGGGTCGGCGAGACCGTCCACGCCGAGGAAGGCGAGCGCCACCAGGTAGGCCAGGATCCAGTCCAGGAACAGCGCGACGAAGCGGCGGCCGAGCCCCGCGACGGCGTTCGGCCCGTCGGCGGGCAGTCCGAACTTCTCCCCCGGGTGTGTCTCGGCGGCGTCCGTTCCGGCGGGTGATCCGGGGAGCCACGACTCGATCCAACGGGCCATGACCTCTAGCCTAGGCGCCGAACCTGCGATGCGACCGGGCCGGATGTGAGCTTCGTCCAGGTCGGTCCCGTTAACGTCCGTGAAACCGACGGGTGACGGGTGGGCAACACGCGAGCCATAGCGTGCCCGCAGTCGCGCAGTAGACAGCGAAGGAGCGCATCAGCGTGTTCAGCAACTCCGAAGAGGTACTCAAGTACATCTCGGACGAGAAGGTCGAGTACGTCGACATCAGGTTCTGTGACCTGCCCGGCGTGATGCAGCACCTGACCGTCCCGGCGACCACCGCAGGTGACCTGCTGGAGAACGGCGCCGCCTTCGACGGCTCGTCGGTCCGCGGGTTCCAGGCGATCAACGAGTCCGACATGGCGCTGTTCCCGGACTCGGCGACGGCGCGGCTGGACCCGTTCCGCAAGCACAGGACGCTGAACATCAACTTCTTCGTGCACGACCCGATCACCGGTGAGCCCTACTCCCGTGACCCGCGGAACGTCGCCCGCAAGGCCGAGGAGTACGTCGCGTCGTCGGGCATCGCGGACACGGCGTTCATGGCGCCGGAGGCCGAGTTCTACCTGTTCGACTCGATCCGATTCGGCGAGGACGCGAACCAGTCGTTCCACCACATCGACTCCGCTGAGGGCTGGTGGAACACCGGCCGCGACGAGGAGGGTGGCAACAAGGGCTACAAGGTCGGCTACAAGGGCGGCTACTTCCCCGTCCCGCCGGTCGACCACTACGCCGACCTGCGCGCCGACATCGTCTCGAACATGATCACCAGTGGCTTCGAGGTGGAGCGCGAGCACCACGAGGTCGGCACCGCCGGGCAGGCGGAGATCAACTACAAGTTCAACACCCTGCTCCACGCGGCCGACGACATCATGCTGTTCAAGTACCTGGTGAAGAACACGGCGTGGGCGGCGGGCAAGACCGCGACGTTCATGCCGAAGCCGCTGTTCGGTGACAACGGGTCCGGCATGCACGTGCACCAGTCACTGTGGAAGGACGGCTCGCCGCTGTTCCACGACGAGGCAGGCTACGGCGGGCTGTCCGAGACCGCGCGCTTCTACATCGGCGGCCTGTTGCACCACGCGCCGTCGCTGCTGGCGTTCACGAACCCGACGGTGAACTCGTTCCACCGCCTGGTCCCGGGCTTCGAGGCGCCGGTCAACCTGGTCTACTCGGCGCGCAACCGCTCGGCCTGCATCCGGATCCCGCTGTCCGGCGACAGCCCGAAGGCCAAGCGCATCGAGTTCCGTTGCCCCGACTCGTCGGGCAACCCGTACCTGGCGTTCTCGGCGATGCTGATGGCCGGTCTGGACGGCATCAAGAACAAGATCGAGCCGGCCGCGCCGATCGACAAGGACCTCTACGAGCTCCCGCCGGAGGAGGCCAAGGACATCGCGCAGGTCCCGTCCAGCCTCTCCGCGGTCATCGACCGGCTCGAGGAGGACCACGAGTACCTGCTCGAGGGCGGGGTGTTCACGCCGGACCTGATCGAGACCTGGATCGGCTACAAGCGGGAGAACGAGATCGACCCGCTTCGCCTGCGTCCGCACCCGTACGAGTTCGCGCTCTACTACGACGTGTGATCCCGAGGTCCTCGTGACCTCGTGACGGACCGCGGAAACGGTGGTCGACCCGCACGAACGCTCGCCGGCGTTCGTCGGCGTCGACCACCGTTTTCCGTTCACCCCCCAGACCGCCCCGGACTGTCGACTGTGGACGTCCGGGCGGCTGGCTGCCGGTCGACGGGGCTCGGGTCCCGGTCGGCGCCCTGCTCGCCGGTTCGGCTCCGGTCGGAGGCTCGCGCGTGGTCCGCGGGCCGGCGGACAGGCAGGCTGGTCGACATGGACGTCAAGAAGCTCGAGGCCTTCTGCGTTGTGGCCGACCAGGGATCATTCACCGCCGCGGCGGCCACGCTGCACATGACCCAGTCGGCAGTCTCCCAGCAGATGTCGAGCTTCGAGCGGGAGATCGGTCAGGACCTCATCCGGCGGCATCCGCGCGGGGTCTCGCTGACCGAGGTCGGCACCACGCTGGCCCGACGAGGGCGGCAGATCCTGGGTGATCTCGCCCAGCTCGAACGCGACCTGACCAGGATCGCGACGCCACGCACGAGGGTCGGTCTCGGCCTGTTCACCACGGCGGGCGCGTTCCTGGCGCCGACGGTGGTGCACGCGTTCCGGGAGCGCCACCCGGAGATCGCTCTGGAGATCCGGCCGTGCCAACCCGACGAGCTCGCCACCCAGCTGCGCGCCGGGACGATCGACGTCGGACTGAGCTGGGACTACGACTTCATGGCCCGGCCGCTATCGGCGTTGCGCCGTATCCACCTGCTCGACGACCCGATGCACGCCGTGCTGCCGTCCGATCACCCGATGGCGGACGGTTCGCGTCCGGTGCGGCTCGACGAGCTCCGCTCGGAGCCGTGGGTCGAACGGGTCCACGCGGAGCCGTACCGGCACGTCGGAACGGAGATGTGTCGCATCGCGGGCTTCGAGCCGGACGTCGTGTTCGAGACCGAGGACTACCAGTCGGTGCAGGGACTCGTCGCCGCGGGCGTCGGAGTCGCGGTGGTGCCGCGGCTCGCGTTGACCACCCGCCGGCACGACATCGTCAGCCGTCGGATCGTCGAGCCGGGGTTCCTGCGCCGGATCGAGGCCGTCGTGCTGCCGACGAGCACGTTGAGCGATCCGGTGTCGTTGATGGTGGACCTGCTCGTCGAGGAGTGTCGGGCGCTGGCGACCCCGCCCTCCGCGGAGTGACGTCCGCCAGGACGGGGTTCACATGTAGCCGCCACCGTTGACCGCCACGACCTGGCCGGTGATCGGGTCCGACGCGGGCGAGACGAGGAAGACCACGGTGTCGGCCAGGTCGTCGGACACCAGCGCCGCAGGCAGTACCTGGCCGGCGGTCGCCTGCGCGTACCGGGCCTCGGTGGGCTCGGGCTCGCTCAGCACGATCCCCGGCGCGATCGCGTTGACCCGGATCCCGGAGGGTCCGAGCTCGGCAGCCAGGGTCCGGGTGAAGCCGAGCACCGCCGACTTGCTCGCGACGTAGTGGATCCGGTTGGGCGAGCCCTTCAGGGCCGTGTCCGAGCTGACGTTGAGGATCTTCCCGTAACCCTGCCGGCGCATGTGCGGGACGACGGCCCGGCATGCGAGCCACGTCCCGCGGACGTTGACCGCCATCATGCGGTCCCACTCGGCGATCGAGATCTCGTCGAACGGCACCCGCGACATCCCGACGGTCAAGAAGATCGCCGCGTTGTTGACCAGGATGTCGATCCGGCCGAAACGTGCCGCCGCCGCTGTCGCCATCGCCTCGACCAGAGCGCCGTCACCGACGTCGACCGGCACGGCCATGGCCGTGCCGCCCTCCCGCCCGATCCCGGCCGCAACGTGCTGCGCGCCCTCCTCGTCGAGGTCGGCAACGACCACGGAAGCGCCCCGCTCGGCGAGGCGGCGGGCGTAGGCCCGGCCCAGACCGTTCGCCGCTCCGGTCACCACCGCCACGCGCCCGTCCAGCAGACCCGGTCCCGGGTTCACGCGGCACCTCCCGGCGCCGCGCGCAACGACAGGTTCTTGGTCCGGGTGAAGCTCAGGAGCTCGTCCAGGCTGTTCTCGCTGCCCAGCCCGCTGAGCTTGTAACCGCCGAACGGCGCGCCCAGTGGCCGTTCCCCGGCTCCGTTGACCCACACGTAGCCGGCCTGGACCTGCTTCCCGAACGACACCGCACGTCCGAGGTCGTTGGTCCACAGGTTCGCAGTCAGGCCGAGCGGTAGCTCGTTGGCGATCCGCAGCGCCTCGTCCTCGTCGGTCCAGCCGAGCACGGCCACGACCGGACCGAAGATCTCCTCGCGGGCGATGATCATGTCCGGAGTGACGTCGTCGAACACGGTCGGCGCGACGAAGTAGCCCCTGGACAGCCCCGTGGGGCGTCCGGGGCCTCCGGTGACCAGCCTGGCGCCCTCGGAGACGCCGCGGTCGACGTAGCCGAGCACCCGTCGGTAGTGGCTCTCGAACGCCAGCGGGCCCATCGCCACCCCCGGGTCGAGCGGGTCACCCACGGTCAGCGCCTCCGCGGCGGCCACGAACGCGTCCACGAAGTCCCGGCGGATCCTCTCGTGGATCAGCATCCGGGAGGGCGACCCGCAGGACTGTGCCTGCCCTCGGTTGAAGTTCATCGCGGTCACCGCGGCGCGAGCGGCGGTCTCGACGTCGGCGTCCGGGAACACGACGAGCGGGTTCTTGCCACCCAGCTCGAGGGTGACGGTCTTCAGGCGTTCCGCCGCGGACCGGACGACCGCCTGTCCGGACCGGACGCTCCCGGTGAACGCGATCCGCCCGACTGCGGGATGGTCGACGAGTGCCGCACCGGCCTCTCGTCCTCCGGTCACCACATTCAGCACGCCCGGTGGCAGCACGCCCTCGGCGAGCTCGGCCAGCCGCAGCGCCGAGATCGGGGTCGTCTCGCCGGGCTTGAGGACGACGACGTTGCCCGCCGCGAGGGGTGCCGCGATACCGCTCGCCGCGAACTGGACCGGGTGGTTGAACGGGACGATCCGTCCGACCACCCCGAACGGCTCGCGCAGCGTCATGTTCAGGGCCGGACCGGGCACCTCGATCGTCTGCCCCTTCAGCTCGCCGGCGAGCCCGGCGAAGTACCGCAGCGTGTTGACCCCGTTCGCGACGTCCTTCGCCATGCCGTCCACGGGGATGCCGGCGTCGACGGCGTCGATCCGGGCCAGCTCCCCCGCGTGCTCGGCGACCAGGTCGGCGAGCGCGGCGATCCGGGACGCCCGCTCCTGCCATCCGCACGCCCACCATCGGGGCGCGGCCTCGATTCCCGCGGCGACCGCGCCGTCGACGTCGGCCGCCGACGCCACGGCTACCGACGCCGTCGCCTCCTCCGTGGTCGGGTCCACGCTGTCGGACCGGGACCCGTCGCGCGCCGCGATCCAGCGGCCCCCGACGTGGAGGCCGTATCGCTCGCGGATCCCTGCCCGTTCGCGCCGGACTGCGGCGCGTTCACGATGCCGCATGCTCATGACCTTCTCCCTCCTGTCGGTCGACGGCCCGGGTCCGGCCATCGTGCGGGAACGTCCACGAGGTCTGCCCGTGGAGGTGTGGGGTTCGGCGGTCACCCGTCGAGGCGGGCGCGGAGCCAGTCCGCGGCGGCCGGACGGATCCGGTACCCGATGTTGTGCAGGACGTGGTTGCCGTCCGGCTCCAGCGTCAGCTCCCCGTCCGGTCCGAAGTGCTTCGCCATGCGCTCCGCCTGCTCGGTGTCGAACAGCCGGTCCCGCTCCCCGTGGACGACGAGGAACGGGACGCCGCCCCGCGCGGGAGCGCTCGCCAGGGTGAACCGGTCCGCCTCGGCGGACGCCGCGTCCATGTCGGAACTGCGAGTGCGCACCCGGAACGCGTCCCGGCTGAGGTGCTTCAGGTGGGGCCACGACTCGCCCATGCTGTAGCAGCCACCGAGGGACACCCCGGCCCGGATGCCGTCCGCCCGGGCCGCGGTGCGAGCCGCGTAGTGGCCACCGAGGCTCACACCGACGACGCCGACACGCGCGCGATCAACCTCGTGGCGGCCGCGAAGCACGTCCAGGACCGCCTCGGCGACCTCCTCCCACTCCGCGGTCAGCGGCAGGTCGAACTCGCTCTCGCCCTGCCCTGGACCGTCGACGACCATCGTCGCCATGCCGCGGCGGAGGAAGACCTCGCTGAGCAGGTGCAGCTCCTCCTTCGCGGCGTCGAGGCCCGGCACGAGCAGCACGGTCGGTGCCGGCCCGCCGGCTGCGGGCGTACGGAACACCCCGGGGAGCGTCCGGTCGCGGTACGGGACGTCGAGGACCCGCCCCGGCCATGGCAGGCGGACGAGAGCCCGCCGGTACGCCCCGGCCGCTCGCTCCGTTCCGCGCCGCAGGGCAACGACGTCGTGGACGAACAGGAACTTCCCGAAGTGGAACTCGAGCGCGGCCACGAGGCGTAGCTCGGCCGCGGTCTGGTGCGCCCCGGCTCGGTCCGCGGCCTCGGCCTCGGCCATGCGGGCGTCGCCCGACCGCTGCCACGCCTGGTTCCAGGAGGACCAGTCCGTCAGGTCGCTGCGGATCTGCTCCACGTCGGCCAACGGCACACCGTTGCTCACGAACCGGTGCACGAGATGTTCGAGCTGCGCGACGGCGTCGGGCTGGCTCATCGCCCTTCCTTTCGGGTCGGCGGATCGGAGGTTCTGCCGGTGTGGCCGGGCCCAGCTCGAGCCGGTCCGGGCCCGGCCACCCCGCTCAGCCGACGCTGCCCGACCAGAACGTGAGACGGTTCTCCAGCCAGGCGACCCCGCGGGTCAGGACCACGGCGACGACGGCGATCACCCCGATCGCGGCCATCGCGTTGTCCATCTCGAAGTTCGACGTCTCCGCCTGGACGACGTAGCCCAGACCGCTGGTGCCCATGAACAGCTCGGCGACGATCGCGCCGACCAGTGTCCGGCCCACGGCCTGCCGCAGACCGGCCAGGATGTACGGCATCGTCCCGGGCAGGGCCACCGACCACAGGGTGCGGACCCGTCCCGCGCAGAAGCTCCGGGAGACCTGTAGATAGCTGGCGTCGAGATTACGGGCCCCCGAGACCACGTTGATCATCAACGGGAAGATCGCGCTCCAGACGACGATCACGAGGCGCGCCGAGTCGTCGATCCCGAACCAGAAGATGATGATCGGCAGGAACACCACGAACGGCACCGAGTACATGATCCCGATCAACGGTTCGAGCAGGCCGTGCAGGACCACGCTGCGGCCGATGACCAGCCCGAGCGGGATACCGGCGGCCATCGAGATCAGCAGGCCGAGACCGACCGAGCGGAGCGTGTCGAGAGTGGGGGCCACCAGGTTGCCCGACTCGTAGAGGTGCCCCAGCCCGCCGAGGGCCCCCAGCGGCGACCCGCTGAACGCCGGGTCGACCCATCCGGCCCAGACCGTGGCCTGCCAGACGGCCAGCACGACGAACCCGCCGACCAGGCCGAGCAGGACGTCGCGGTTGCGCGCGAGGAAGGTCGGTCGCCGGTCGAACGCCGTCGCCGGCAGCACGCCGTCCGGTGTGGACAGATCCGCGTCCCGGGTGTCCGATCGCGTCATCGCGCCTCTCCCCTGCTGATCGCGGCCTGCTCCATCACCAGGCCGAGCACGTGCTCGTTGAGCCGGGCGAACTCCGCCGACCGCTTCACCTCGGGAGGCCGCGGACGGGGGAGGTCGACCGTGACCGACTCGACCAGCCGCCCAGGACTCGCCGAGAACACCAGGACGCGGTCGGCCAGGTAGACCGCCTCGGGAACGTCGTGCGTGATGAACAGCGCGGTCTTGCCGCCACCTGCGGTGTCGGCCTGCCAGACCCGCGTCAGCTCGTCCTGCATGACCTCACGGGTCTGCGCGTCCAGCGCGGCGAACGGCTCGTCGAGCAGGAGCAGGTCGGGATCGGTCGCGAGGGCCCGGGCGAGGTTGACGCGCTGGCTCATCCCACCGGACAGCTCCCGCGGGTACTTGTCCTCTTTGCCCGCCAGCCCGACCAGCTTGACCAGCTCGTCGACCCGCCGCGAGCCGCTCTCGTCGAGCCGGCCCTGCGCCTCGAGCCCGAATCCGACGTTCGCCGCGACGTCGCGCCACGGGAACAGCGAGTGCTGCTGGAACACCATCGAGCGGTCCGGACCGGGCGCGGTGATCGGCCGGCCGTTCAGGTCGAGGTCACCCTCTGCGATCGAGAGGAGCCCGGCCACCGCGGACAGGAACGTCGTCTTGCCGCACCCGCTCGGCCCGACGATGGCGATGAACTCATTGTCTCGGATATCGAACGTGAGATTCTCGACGGCAGCGAAGAAGCGGCCCGACCGCCGTTCGCGATATCCGATCCGAACGCCTCGTACCGATAACTTCACCACTCGATCGTCGACCGAGATCTTCTCGACCGTGCCGCCGCTCGAATCGGGTCCACCATGACCCACGACATTCACCTCCGGCCTTGCGTTGTCGGCTCGTTCATTGAGCTGCCACCGGCCGATCGCCAGTCACACTGTCGACACTTGACCTGTCGCGAGTGAAGCAGGCGCAGCCACGACCTGTCCAGAGACCGCCGATCGCTCCCACTTACTGACGTTCTGACCCAAAAAATCGCTGGTCATTGCCATGATTCACCGGCCGCTTCGTCCGACCCGAGACCCTCCGTCCCTCGCAAACTGTCGACATACGAGGACTCTGCGTGACAGAGCACCTCAGGCCGGAATAGAACCGTCCGGACCAGCGATCCTCCGAAAGGAACCTGGCGGACTCGACATGACGACGTACCGGCGTCAGCCGACGTTCTCGTCGACGGCCAGCAGATGCCCCATGCGTTCCTGCTTGGTCCGCAGATAGCGGATGTTGTGCCGGGTCGGTGTCGCGGGCAGGGCGATCCGGTCGACGATCTCGAGTCCGTACCCGGTCAGCCCGCGGTACTTGACCGGGTTGTTGGTGAGAAGGCGTACACGGGCGATCCCGAGATCGGACAGGATCTGGGCACCGGTCCCGTACGAGCGGGAGTCGACCGGCAGGCCCTGCGCCGTGTTGGCGTCGACCGTGTCCAGTCCGGAGTCCTGGAGAGCGTAGGCACGGATCTTGTGCGCGAGACCGATCCCCCGGCCCTCGTGCCCCCGCAGGTAGACGACGACCCCGGCCCCTTCCGCGATGACCGCGCGCATCGCGTGCTCCAGCTGGGCGCCACAGTCGCACCGGAGGGATCCGACGATGTCGCCGGTGAGGCACTCGCTGTGCACCCGCACGAGCACACCGCGCTCCGTACGGCCGGCGGCAGCCGCGTCGCCGTGGACCAGAGCGAGGTGCTCGGATCCGTCCCACGTCGAGCGGTAGGCGACAGCGCGGAACTCGCCGAACGCCGTGGGCATCGCGGCGGCGGCGACCGTCTCGACGGACCGCTCGGTCGCCCGCCGGTACCGCACCAGGTCGGCGATCGCGAGCACCGGCAGCCCGTGCTCGGCGGCGAAGCGCTCGAGCTCGGCGCCGCGCGACATCGCCCCGTCCGGCGCGACGATCTCACCGATCACGCCCACCGGCTCGCACCCGGCCAGGCGCAGCAGGTCCACCGTCGCCTCGGTGTGCCCGGCCCGCACGAGCACCCCGCCGTTGCGTGCCCGCAGCGGGAAGACGTGCCCGGGCCGCCGGAGCTCGCCGGGAACGGTCGCCGGCTCGGCCAGAGCGCGAACCGTCAGCGCGCGGTCCCCCGCCGACACCCCGGTGCCCGCCTCCCGGTGGTCCACGGTCACGGTGAACGCCGTGCCCTGCGCATCGGTGCCCTCCGGAACCATCAGGGGCAGGCGCAGTGCGTCCGCCCGCTCCGCCGGCATCGGCGTGCAGATGATCCCCGTCGTGTGGCGCACCATGAACGCGATCTGATCCGCGGTCGCGGTCCCCGCCGCAACAATCAGGTCGCCCTCGTTCTCCCGATCGGCGTCGTCGGTCACGACGATCATCCGACCGGCCGCCAGCGCGTCCACGGCACGCTGCACCGCGAAGGTGCCGGGAAGCGAACCAGGCGGTACGGCCCGCGTATCGGCGGGGACAGTGGTCGGAGTGGTCATCTCCGGCTCCTTCCGAGGTCAGGTCGGTGCAGGCCGGCGCCGCTGCGCGATGTGCTCATGCGAGGGCGACCGCCGACGCCCCGTCGGCGCGGCGGCGGGCGAAGCCGGTCAGCTGGTCGGCCAGGACGTCGAGCTGCCGGACCAGATGGGGATCCGTCACCCGTCCCTCCGGGTCGACCGGCGGGACCGAGGAGTTGACCGTCACCCCCAGCGGGGTCGGCCACCCGCGCAACGCGTGGACCGTCGAACGCAGGGCGGCGAGCGTGCTCACCGCGGCTTGCCATCCGGCTGCCGCCACGATGCACCCGACAGCCTTGTCGTCCAGGTACGGGCGGTCGTCGCCGGCGAGCTCCTGCAGGAAGTCGAGCGCGTTCTTGAGCAGGCCCGAGACGCCCCCGTGGTATCCGGGTGTGGCCACGATCAGGCAGTCCGCGGCACGGACGGCGGACAGGTACCGGTCGACGGCCGGGTCGCCGCCCGGGTACGGCGGGTCGTACATGGAGAACTCCAGCTGATCGGCTGCGATCAGCTCGACCTCGGCGCCGCGCGCACGGCAGGAGCCGAGTGCCGCCCGCAGGAGGCGGTTCGACGAGGACGACGACCGCTGGGTGCCGCCGATCCCGAGGATCCGGGCCGGGCGGGCAACGGCACTGGTGGTGGGACTCATGGGCGACTTCCTGGCTCGACGGGTGCGCGGAAGCGCGACTCAGGCGGGAACGGCGGTGCGCGGGCCCACGGGATCGAGCCCGAGCTCGCCGCGCAGGGTGTCGTGCTGGTAGTCCTCGTGGAACAACCCGCGGCGCTGGAGCTCCGGCACGAGCAGGTCGACGACGTCGTGCAGGCCGGACGGCAGCATGTCGATCATCAGGGTGAAGCCGTCGGCACCTCCCGCCTCGAACTGGCGTTGCATGGTGTCGGCAACCTGCTCCGGTGTCCCGATGACCTCCTGGTGGCCGCCGCCGTAGCGCATGCTCAGTTCCCGCGTCGTGAGCCGTTCGGTCACGGCGAGATTGACGATGCTGCGCCGGAAGCCGATCGACCCGGAGAACTCCGACTCGGGGACGAGCTGGTCGATCGGGAACGGCCGATCCGGGTTCGCCTGCAGTACCTCGAGCGAGACCCCGACCCGGCGGGCGAGCTTGGCCAGGTTCGGGCCCAGGCCGAGGGCTTCCTCCAGGGACCGCTTCCGCGCCCAGGCGTTCTCCTCGGTGTCGCCGAGGATGATCGAGAGTCCGGGAAGGATCTTGATCTGGTCGGCGGGTCGCCCGGCCCGCTCGGCCCGGGTCCGCATGTCGTCGCGGAAGGCGATCGCGTCCTCCAGCAGATGCGCCGCGGTGAACACCGCGTCGGCGTGTGTCGCCGCCTGCGCTCGTCCGAGCTCCGACGAGCCGGCCTGGAAGATCACCGGTCGCCCCTGGGGGCAGCGCGCGAACGGGAGCGGGCCGCGCACCGAGAAGTTCTCGCCAACGTGGTTGATCTCGTGGACCTTGGTCGGGTCACCGAAGATCCTGGCGACCTTGTCACCGACCAGCGCGTCGGCCGCCCAGGAGTCCCACAGCTTCTCCACCACCTCGAGGAACTCCTCGGCGCGGCCGTACCGGTCGCCGTGATCGGGGTGCCGGGTACTGCCGAACTGCTCGGCCGTGTGCGGGTTCTGGGTGGCGATCGAGTTCCAGCCGGCCCTGCCTGCGCTGAGGTGGTCAAGGGTCGCAAACCGCCGTGCCAGCTCGTAGGGCTCGTTGTAGGTGGTCGAGGCCGTACCGATCAGGCCGACGCGCTCGGTCGCCGCGGCCATCGTGGCGAGAACCGTGATCGCGTCCAGGGTGCCGCACGGCCGGTCGACGCCGTTCTCCTGGTTGGTGATCTGCTCGGCCAGGAAGACGGCGTGCAGCTTGCCGCGCTCCGCGGTGCGGGCGAGGTCGAGGTAGAGCTCCGGCGAGACGTAGTCCGTCACGTCTCCGTCTCGCGCCATCCAGGCACCGAGGTGGATTCCGAGACCGTGCATGAGAGCGGCCGTGACGATCATCTTCGGCTGGGCTTCAGACAATTCTGTGCCCCTTTTCGAGAAGGATTTCCGGCACCCTCGGGTCGAGCGTCGCATCGCGCTTCTGACGAATGCCGGTCGAATACGTATCAGCCTAGGTCCGGTCTCGGCGCACGACAATCAACGTCTGCTTGGGCCTGCCATCAGCCAGGCTCATGGCGGCGACCGTCGACCCGTCCGTCCCATTCCGGCGGCGCCACATCCGGGATCCCGGCCCGGCTCAGCGCCCTGCGCACCGTGTGGTCGACGATGTCCTCGGCGGTGCGGGGAAGGGTGTAGAAGGCAGGGACCGGCGGCATGATCACGGCGCCGTTCTCGGCGGCGGCCGTCATCGTCCGCAGGTGCCCCAGGTGCAGCGGCGTCTCCCGGACGAGCAGCAGCAGCGGCCGCCCCTCCTTGAGCATGACGTCGGCCGCCCGGCCGATCAGGTCGGCCGCGTAGCCGTACGCGACCGCGGAGAGTGTCTTGATCGAGCACGGCAGCACGAGCATGGCGTCCACCCGATACGAGCCGGAGGCGATCGTCGCGCCGATCGCCGTGGGCCGGTGGACGACGTCGGCGAGCCGTTCCACGTCCCGTACCGACCAGCCGGGGCACTCGTGCGTCACTGTCATGCCGGCCGACCGCGACATCACGAGGTGGGTCTCGATGTCCGCCCTGCCGCCGAGGATCTCCAGCGCTCGCACCCCGAAGGGCGCACCGCTCGCGCCGGTCATCGCGACCACGACCCGCATCCGAACCTCCCGTTCCGGTGCCCGTGGTCCGTGCGGCGCCCGTGTGGACGACGTACCGGTCCCGGACCGCACGATCTTGACCCCGCCGTAAGTCGACACTTGAGACGCTAGGGATGCGCTGCCGCCGACGTTACAGGTCGTTCCGGCCTCGCCATACGATCGGCCGCATCCGGCGCGCCATCGTGCCCAGCACAGCAACTACCTGGTCATCTGCCGTCACCTGAAGCAGCCGCGCGGCACGGACTCGCCGCGCCGACCTGAACCGGCGGAGTTCCCTCTTGACGACACCTGCTGTCGACACTTTAAAGTGTCGACAGTTCTTCGTGGCAGTCGCCACGACATCCGTCGCCACCGTGGTCGACAGGCCTCGACGGCTCGACGCGGACAGCCGATCTGAGAGGTGTGGGATGCGCAGAGGAACGGGCGTGATGGGCGTGCTGGCGACCCTGTCGTTGCTGCTGGCCGGGTGTGGCTCGGGAGCGGGCGGCAGCGACGGGGGGCTGCGCTCGATCCGGGTGGGATACCCCTCGGACACGGCGTCGTACGGGGACCTGTACGCATGCCAGGACCAGGGGATCTTCGAGAAGCACGGGCTGAAGGTCGAGCTGACACTGCTGAAGACCAGCTCGCAACTGCTGGCCGGGCTGACGAGCGGATCGGTCCAGGTGGCAGGGGGCGACGGGACGGCGATCGCTGCCGGCGCCCTCGGCGGCACCGACGTGAAGATGGTGGAGCTGAAGATCCCGGTCTACTTCACCGAGCTGTGGGCGGGGCCGGAGGTGCGTTCGCTGGCCGATCTCGCCGGGAAGAAGGTCGGGGTGACCGCCCCCGGCTCGGTGACCGACAAGTCGACCCGGACGATGCTGGCCGACCAGGGCCTGGACAAGGACGTGCAGGTGGTCAACCTGAACTCGCTGCCCGCCCTGCTGTCCGCCGGTCAGAACGGCGCCGTCGACGCGCTCGTCACCGCTCCGCCCCAGGGGGCGACGACTCAAGCATTCGGTTGGCACAAGGTCACCGACACAACGAAGTATCCGACGGCCGCGAGCGTGTACACGGTCACCGGATCCTATGCTGCCGAAAATCGCGACGTGGTCTCCGACTTCGTCGCGGCCGACGTGGAATGCCTGCAGTTCGTGAAGAACCCCGCGAATCGTGACGCGACGGTCGCCTCCATCGCGAAGTACACGAAGACCGATGATCGCGCGCTCGCTGAGTACGGATACGACTTCTTCTCGAAGGTCTGGACGACCGAGCCGGTCGTGGACGAGAAGCTCGTGAGGCAGACGATGCAGGACGTGGCAGGCAGCAACCCGGTTCCGGACGACATCTCGCCCTTCATCGACAACAGCTTCGTGGAGGCCGCTCTGGCCGGCACCAGCGGAGCCGGGCGATGAGCACCGGGACCCCGGGGCAGATCGACGACCTGCGGGCGTGGCTGGACGCCGCACGGGATCTCGGAGACGTGCGCGACGTGCGGGGGGCCGACTGGAACCTCGAGATCGGCGCGGCCTCGGAGGTCAACTACCGCTCGGCGAACCCGGCGGCGCTGCTGTTCGACAGCATCGAGGGCTACCCGGACGGTCACCGCGTGCTGACCGGCAGCATGTCGAACGCGCGCCGGCTCGCACTCACCCTGCGGCTCGGATCCGATCTCGACGACCACGCACTGGTTCGGGCGCTGCGTGGGAAGCCCAGCGAGTGGATCGCCCGGGCCGTCGACTTCCCACCCGTCGAGGTCGCCTCGGGACCCGTCACCGAGATCGTCGAGTCCGGCGACGACATCGACCTGACCGCGTTCCCGGCCCCGCAGTGGCACGAGGACGACGGTGGCCGGTACATCGGAACCGGATGCGCCGTGTTCACCACCGATCCGCACACCGGACACGTCAACGCGGGCGCCTACCGGATGCAGGTCCAGGGGCCCCGCCATGCCACGATCAACATCGAGGCGGGCAAGCACGGAGCGATGCACGTGCGCGAGTGGTTCGCCGAGAAGGGCCGGTGTCCGGTCACCGCCACCCTCGGCAGCGACCCGCTCCTGGTCATCGCGGCCGGGACCGAGGTACCGGTGAACGTCTCCGAGCTCGCCTACGTCGGCGCGATCCAGGGCCATCCCGTCGAGATCGTCCCGGGCCAGGTGACCGGCCTGCCCGTGCCGGCCAACGCGGAGATCGTCGTCGAGGGCTGGCTGCACCCGGACCGCCGCTCGCACGAGGGTCCGTTCGGCGAGTGGACCGGCTACTACAGCGGTGGCGGCGGCCGGGAGGAGGTGCTCGAGCTCGAGATCGAGCGGGTGTACCGCAGGCCCGACCCGATCCTGCTCGGGACCCCGCCCGGCAAGCCACCGCACGACTACTCCTACATGCGCAGCGTCATGAAGTCCTCGATGATCCTGGACGCGCTGGTGGCAACCGGTCTCCCGGAGGTCCGCGGGGTCTGGGCGCACGAGGAGGGCGGCGGTCGGCAGCTGCTGGCCGTGGCGATCGACCAGAAGTACCCCGGCCACGCACGGCAGGCCGGCCTGCTCGCCTCACAGATCCCCGCGGCCGCGTACATGAACAAGTTCGTGATCGTCGTGGACGGCGACGTGGACACCCGCAGTCTCAGCGAGGTGATGTGGGCGGTCTGCACCCGGACCGAGCCGGGCCAGGACATCGAGGTGCTCCGACGGACGTGGGGCAGCCGCGTCGATCCGCTCGATCCGGGCGACGGGCCTCCGTTCAACACCCGGGCGGTCATCGACGCCTGCCGGCCGTTCGAGCTGCTGGACAGCTTCCCGAAGGTCGCAGAAGCCAGCGCCGACCTGTGCCAGAAGGTCGTCGCCAAGTGGCCCGACGTCCTCGGGGGGCGCTGAGATGGCGCACCCGGTCACCGGTGACGGCGCCATCCACGCGCTGAGCCGGGCCGAGCTCCTGCGGGTGCTCAACAAGCAGTCCGGTTCGAGCCTGGTGGACGAGATCATCATCAAGGTCGGCACCGACATCATCGAGGGCCGCATCAAACCGGGCGACGACCTCAACTCGGTCGAGCTCGCGCGGACGTTCAACACCAGCCGCACACCGGTCCGGGAAGCGCTGCTGACACTGCAGCGGGAGGGTTTCGTCGAGATCGCCGCCCACCGGAGGCCGCGGGTCGCACCGCTGTCGCTCAGCGAGGTCCAGGACATGTACCGGGTCCGGGCCTATCTCTACGAGATGGTCAGCCACCAGGTGGTCGACCGCGCGACCGATCGTGACCTCGACGCTCTCGACGAGGTCCAGCAACGGTTGGAGGCAGCCGCGGCGACCGGGGACGTCGACGGCTACTTCTGGACGAACGTGGAGTTCCGCAACACCGAGGCGGGCCTGGCACGCAACCCGACCCTGGTCCGGGTGATCGACACCATGGGTCTGAGGATGCTCCGGCTGCGCCACCTCAGCCTGTCGATGCCAGGACGTCTCGCGACCTCGGTGGAGGACCACGAGCGGCTGATCCGTGCGTACCGCGACCGGGACGGCAAGCTCGCCGCGGCGTTCTCCGCGTCCCTGGTCATGCGCGGTCTGACCACCATCGAGGGGTCCGGCTGGGTGGGCATCGAGACCTGAGCGGCTGGACGCAACCACCCCGCTCAACCCGGGATCGAGGAGGACTCGTTGAAGGCGATCACCGCCGCGGCCGCCGTGCTCACCGCGGTACTCGCGCTCGCGGGCTGCGGGACACCGGCCGGCACGACCGCGGGCCGGACGGGACCGGCCGGCACGATCACGGTCGGCTACTCACAGCAGGGTGCCGCGTACTCCGACCTGTACACGTGCGTGGACGAGGGGGTGTTCGACCGGAATGGGATCCATGTCGAACTGACACAGCTGAACTCGAGCTCGCAGATGCTGGCCGCGGTGTCCAGCGGGAGCGTGCAGATCGCCGTCGGGCTCGCGGAGGCGATGGCGTCCGGGGCGCTCAAGGGTCTCGACGTCCGCTACATCGCCGTTCCGATCGACCGGTACTACCTCGAGATGTGGGGAGCGACCGACATCGGCTCGCCCGCCGATCTTGCGGGCAAGCGGGTCGCTGTCAGCTCACCGGGTTCGCAGAGTGACATTGCACTGCGCACGATGCTGGCGGACGAAGGTCTGACCGGCCGCGTCACGGTCCAGTACCTCAAGACCGTCTCCGCCGAGATCACGGCTCTCGAGCAGGGCGCGGTGGACGCCATCGTGAGCCAGCCCCCGAACGCCACCAGGACCGGCGAGCGCGGATTTCACAAGATCCTCGACTTCACCGGTTACCCCGCCGCCGCGAACGCGTACTCGGTGACCGGGGATTTCCTCGACACGAACCGGGACGAGGTGGCCGCGTTCGTCCGGTCGCAGGTCGAGTGCACCTCACTGCTCAAGCAGCGCGAGGCGGAGTCGGTCGCGAGCATCCGGCGGCACAGCGGCACCGACGACCAGGAGCTGGCCACCTACGCGTGGGACTTCTTCCGCCGCCTGATGCGCGAGAAGCCGTACGTCGACGAGGAGTTGTTGCGCGCGTCGTTCGAGAGCGCGGCGGACAAGCAGGACACCACCGCACCGCAGGACGTCTCGAAGTACGTCGACAACAGCTTCCTCGACGAGCTCGACCGGTCCGGCTTCATCGACTCGCTCTACGGGCGATGAGGCCGGATGGCCCGGCGCCACGAGGGGATCCGGCGGGCCGCGACCGCACCGGGTCGTCGCCCGGTGCAGCCCTGACCATCGCCCGCCGCAGGGGCGGGACGAGCCGAGAGGAACGAACGTGACCGACGAGCCGACACCGGGGACCGGCGTCCCCGTCGTCGACTGCCACGCCCACACGGTCCCCGAGACCTTCCTGGCCGACCTCGCGCGACGGCCGGCCGGAGGCGGGATCGAGGTGTGGCGGACCGACGGCGGCTTCGCCATCGTCGTGCCCGGCGCGCCGGAGCGCCAGATCCGCCCACGGATGTCCGGGCTTGCGCCCCGACTGGCGTCGATGACCGAGCAGCGGATCGACCGCCAGCTCGTCGCACCGTGGCTGGACATCCAGCCGACGGCCGCGATGCCCCCCGCGGACGCCCGCAGCTGGGCACGGCGGATCAACGACGCACTGCTTGGGATGGCCGACGAGGGGGCGGCGGCGGCCGCGGGAGTGTTGGGCAGCGTCGCGCTGCACGATCCCGACCATGCCGCCGACGATCTGGACACGGCGGTCGGCGCCGGGATGGCCGGCCTGATCCTGAGCACCGATCCCGCGCACTGCGACACGCTCGGCGACCCGCGCCTCGAACCGGTCTGGGCCGCAGCCGAGCAGCTCGGGATCCCGGTGATGCTCCACCCGTCGGCCGACGGCCCGTCGCGGGCGCTGCCGGGGAGCGCTGCGTTCGGCAACGTGTACTGCCGCCTCGTCGACACCAGCTTCGCGGTCGCCCGGCTGATCCTCGCCGGGGTCCTGGACCGCCATCCGAAGCTCCGGCTGATCACCGTGCACGGCGGCGGGCTGGTGCCGTTCCAGAGCGGGCGGCTCGATGGCGGGCATCGCGCGGACGCCCTGTCGTCGTACCGGATCGACCGGGACCGCCCGTCGGACTATCTCGCCGATCTTTACTACGACACGGTGGCCCTGTCCCCCGCCGCGATCCGCTTCCTCGTGGAGGCCGTCGGGCCGGGCCGGGTACTGCTCGGCACCGACTACCCCTTCGCGCTGGGAGACCCCGACCCGGTCGGAGCCGTCGAGTCGGTCCAGCTCGACCGGACCGACCGGGACGCCATCCTCGGCGGGAACGTGCTGTCCATCCTGGAGAGGAACTGACATGTCACCGTTGTCTCATGTGGATGGACCGGCCGGGCGGATCGCCTACCGGCGGCGTGGCGACGGCGACCCGCTCGTACTCCTGCACCCGCTGGCGCTCTCCGGCGCGGTCTGGGAACCGGTCGTCGACCTGCTCGCGAATCGCTACGATGTCATCGCACCGGACGCCAGGGGCCATGGCGCCAGCGGGTGGGACGGGGCTCCGTTCGACGTCGGAGACATGGCCGACGACCTGATCGCCCTGCTCGACGGGCTTGGCCTCCCGCAGGTGCACCTGCTCGGAATGTCGATGGGCGGCAGCGTCGCGATCGACGCGGCCGGACGGCACCCCGACCGGGTGCGGACCCTCGGCCTCGCCGACACCACCGCCTGGTACGGCGACGACGCCGTCCCGGCCTGGAACGAACGTGCCGACCGCGTGCTGGCCACCAGCCGGGCCGACCAGGTCCCGTTCCAGGTCGACCGGTGGTTCACCGAACGCTTCCGCCGAGAGCGCACGGACGAGGTGCAACGGGTCGTGACGATCTTCGTCGGCACCGGCTCCGAGGCGCATGCGCACGCCTGCCGAGCACTTGGCGCGATGGACGGCCGTGCCCTGCTCGACCGCATCACGGCTCCGACCCTGGCCTTCGCCGGAGAGGAGGACTACGCCACGCCACCGGAGATGGGCCGGGCAGTGGCCGACGGGGTCGCGCGAGGGCGGGCGATGACCCTGCCCGCACTGCGCCACCTGTCGATGATCGAAGCACCCCGGCTGGCCGAGCTCGCGGCGGCACACATCGAGGGTCGCCCCCTGCCCGACCCGGCGGCCCTCCAGACAGTGACGGGTGCGGTGCGATGACGCTCCGCCCCCGACTTGTCGCAGCCGGGGCCGTCCGCCCGGCAGCGGACGCCCCGCGGTGGACGAGCGACCCGGGCACTCGCCCGGGGGCCCGTTCGGTGGACCGCCCCGGCCTACCGGGTCTCGCCGAACGTCGACGCCAGGCTGGTCAGCAGCGCTGTGGTGCGGTCCCAGTGCTCGACGTGCGCGATCTGCGCGCTGGTCCGGAAGCTGATCGGGTCCAGCGGGATCCCGAGGCTGTCGGCGAGCACGGCGACCGGCGTGAGCTCGCAGCCGAGGATCTCGCCGTCGGTGCGGTGACCGGTCAGCGTGGCCTTCACGTAGTGGGCCGTCGTGCCGCCGACGGTCACGAGGGTCGCTCTCCGGGTACGCAGCAGGTTGCTCGCGGTGCGGCGGCTCGCCACCGCCGCCAGCACGCGCTGTCGGTCCGGCGTGACGTCCAGCTCGGTGCGCGAGAGCAGCGCGACGTGCGGGAAGCCCTCGAGGTCGGCGGTGAGCAGCGGGAACGCCTGCTCCCGGGCGTCGAGCCCCGGCCGGCCCTCCAGCTGGTCGGCGACCTCGGCGGGGAGGACCTCGTGGCTGCCGTGCGGAGTCATGCCCCGAACGTAGCCGCCGGGAACGGCCGGTGACCGCGACCGTCCCGCTCGGGACGCTCCGACCGGTCGTCGAGCTGCGCGGCGACGAGATGGCGCGGGTGATGTGGGATCTCGTCCGCGACCGCATCGTCCTGCCGTTCCTCGACGTGGACCTCGTGACGTTCGACCTGTCCCTTCCGGAGCGGGATCGCACCGCCGACCGGATCACCGTCGAGGCCGCCGAGGCCGTACGGGACGCCCGCGTCGGGACGAAGTGCGCGACGATCACCCCGACCGCGGAACGGCTCGGCACCGGAGAGGTACGCCGGCTGTGGCCGTCGCCGAACGGCACGATCCGTCGCACGCTGCGCGGCGTGATCTTCCGGGAGCCGGTCGTGCTGGGCGCCGTCCCACGGGTCGTGCCCGGCTGGACCCAGCCGATCGTGATGGCCCGGCACCCCTACGGCGACCAGTACCAGGCGGTCGACTTCGCCGTCCCCGGCGCCGGTCGGCTCACGATGACCTACGTCCCGGACGACGGCGGTGTCGCGGTCGAGCACGAGATCACCCGATTCGGGGCGGACGGTGGTGTCGCGCTGGGGATGCACAACGTCACCGACTCCATCCGCGAGTTCGCCCGGGCCTGCTTCGCCCACGGCCTGACCCGCGGACTGCCCGTCTACCTCTCGACCAAGGACACCGTCCTGCGTTCCTACGACGGCGCGTTCCGGGACACCTTCCGCACCGTCTTCGAGGACGAGTTCGCCGACCGGTTCGCGGCCGCGGGCCTGGCCTACGAGCACCGGCTCATCGACGACATGGCCGCCTCGGCGCTGAAGTCCGGCGGCGGGTTCCTGTGGGCCTGCAAGAACTATGACGGCGACGTGCAGAGCGACGTCGTCGCCCAGGGTTTCGGGTCACCGGGCCTGATGACCTCGGCGTTGCTGGGTGAGGGTGGCCGGGTGCTGCTCACCGAGGCCGCCCACGGCACGATCGCCCGGCACCATCGGCGGTGGGTCGCGGGCGAGGACCCGTCGACCAACCCCACCGCGACGATCCTGGCCTGGAGCCGGGCACTGGCGCAGCGGGCGCTGCTCGACGACGCGCCGCAGGTCGGCGACTTCGCAGAGCTCGTCGAGCGCGTCACCGCGGGCGCGATCGAGTCCGGGTGCATGACCCGCGACCTCGCCTCGCTGGTCGGGCCCCACCAGGCCCACGTCGGCACCCGGGAGTTCGTCGACGAGGTGGCCCGCCATGTGCGCGACGAGCTGCACCGCACGCGTACCCGTGCTCACGCCGACGGCCCGGCGGGTCGCGCGGGGATGGTCTCGTGACCGGCACCCCCCGCCCCGAGCTGGTCGGGTTCCAGGCCGCGGTACCCGGTTTCCGCGCCGGCCGGGACACCCCACGGGACTTCCTGGAACGATCCCTGGAGCGGCTGCAGCGGTGGGAACCGGCGCTGCAGGCGTTCGCGGCGCTGGACCTGGCGGCGGCGCGGGCCGCCGCCGACGACGCCACACGGCGATGGCGCTCCGGCCAACCACTGTCCACCGTGGACGGCATGCCGGTCGGTATCAAGGACGTCATCGGAACCGCGGACCTGCCCACCGGTCTGGGCATCGGCGTCCTCGCCGACCACCGTCCGCCGGTCGACGCCGCGGCGACGGCGGGGCTCCGGCGCGCGGGTGCCGTGGTCGTGGGCAAGACGGCCACGACGGAGTTCGCGATGACCCATCCCGCGCCCACCCGCAACCCACACGACCTGGACCGCACGCCGGGCGGGTCCAGTTCCGGCTCCGCGGCCGCGACCGGGGCGGGGATAATCCCGGCTGCGCTGGGCACGCAGGCGATCGGGTCGATTCTGCGCCCGTCGAGCTTCTGCGGCGTCTTCGGCTACAAGCCCAGCGTCGGGTCCATCAACCGCGGTGGCAGTCACGACACCCAGAGCCAGAGCGTGATCGGCGTCCTCGCCGCGAGCCTTCCGGACCTGTGGTGCACGGCGTGGGAGATCGCCGCCAGGGTCGGTGGTGACCCCGGTGCCGCCGGTCTGACGGGCGACATGCGGCCGACCCCGGCGACAGCTCCGTCCGCGGTCGTGCACCTCGAGACGGACGGGTGGGCGGCCGTGTCCGACGTGGCCGGCGAACGGTTCGCCCGGACCCTCGATACCGTGGCCCGTGCCGGTGTCCGGATCCGGCACCGCCGCAACGACCCGGCCGTGGCCGAACTGGAACTGGCGCTCCGCGGGGCACTCGACCGGGCCCGCACCTTGATCAACATCGAGTCGCTGTGGCCGCTCGAGCAGATCGCCGCCCGCTACCCGGGGAGCCTGAGCGAGACGCTCACCGAACGCATGCAGACGGCCGCCGCGGTCGGGCGGGACGGCTACCGCTCGTTGCTGGAATGGCGTCGTACCGCGCGCACCGCGTACACGAAGGCGATCGGCGAAGGCGACCTCGCCGTGACGCTGGCTGCTCCGGGCCCGGCGCCCCGCGGTCTGGCCGCGACCGGCGACGCGGCGTTGACCGTGGCGGCCACCGTGCTCGGCGCACCGGCGCTCTCGCTGCCGGTCTACGAGCAGGACGGCATGCCGGTCGGGCTCCAGGTGATCGGACGACGGGACCACGACGCCGCACTGTTCGGGATGGCCGACTGGCTACGGCAGCGCGCGTGACAACGTCCGGTACCGCGGCACCCACCCGACCGGCGGACGACTCCACGCCGCTTCGGCCGCTCACGACGGATCACCATCACCGCCCTGCTCGCCGAGTGCCGCCTCGACCGGCAGCACCTCCCGCAGCGGCCGAACTCGCCGTGACAGCGCTTGTCAGCGCGGTGAGGCGTCGGACGTGGTGCCGAATCCTTGGACCACCCGGTTCGTGGACGCGGTGACCGCAGAGCGCAGCGCACGGAACGCGGCCAACCCGAACGCGACCGTCGAGGTGTACGACGGACCGCTGGCGGCGTGCTCGAACGCCTCTCCGCCGACGCCGAGCTACTCGTCGTCGGTCACCGCGGCCGAGCCGCGATCGCAAGCCGGCTGATCGGCTCCGTGAGCCTGAGCCGCGTCGTTCACGCAGCGTGCACCGTCGTCGTCCGCGGGTGCCGCCCAGCGCATCACCTCGGGCGAGCAGAGCCCCACGATCCACCAGGGCTATCCGGCGTTCCTCGGCCTCGAGATCGCCGCGTCCGGTACGGGCACCGGCGCGACAGGGGCGGTGATCTCCGGGGTCGTGAGCTCGTCGCCCGCCGCGGCGGCCGGGCTGACCGCGGGCGACACGATCGTCTCGGCCGGCGGGACGTCGGTCGCGAGCTCCGACGGGCTCTCCGCCGCGCTGGCCGACCGGCAGGTGGGCGAGCACATCTCGGTGGGATGGCTCGACGCCTCGGGCGCCCGCCACACGACGACCGTGACCCTGGCCGCGGGCCCGGCCGACTGACCCCGGCTGCTGACGGTCCCTGGCGAGCGGATTCGGCCGAACAGGCCCGGGGACGTGGGCTTTCCTGCATAGTCGTCACGGAGCGGATGCCGTCTCCGGGAGAGGTGCGATGAGCGGGCCGACACGCACGACACCGGCGCGCCGGCACGGTGATCTCGTGTTCGGGCTGATCGCGGCCGTCATGCTGGGCCTGTCGACGGCGACGTGGGCGGTCGGACGCGGTGTCCCGCCCCAGATCCTGCCCAGGACGGGTTCGGTCACGGTGAGCGCGGTGGCCACCGTGGTCATCGTGGTCGCCCTCGTGATCGGTCTGCGACGGGCGCGGGTCGCCCGACGGGTCGTCGTCGCCACCGGGTGGGCGCTCGGCGCGGTGACGGCGTGGCTGCTGCTCGGCCTGATCACCGGCACCGACCTGCTGATGCTGTTCGCGCTGATGTTCACGGTGATGTTCACGTACTGCCTGCTCACCAGGACACCGGCGCCGGCGGGCCGGTCGTGACCACATCGGACACGGTGACGGCCTCGCTGCGACGGCTCCACGACCGGGCGGCGCAGGCCGCGGCGAGGGCCGCCGCCGCGACCGCACTCATGCCGCCAGCCTGCGAGGGAGCCGACCCCACCTGCGCCGTCGCCGTCACCCTCGACGCCACGGGTCTTCCGACGGCCGTCCGGGTCGCCGCCGACTGGCCGCGACGGGTGGGCCCGGACGCGTTCGGCGCTGCGGTGACGGCCGCCTGCCGGAACGCGCAGTTCGCCCGGCTCGACGAGTGGGGCGACCGTCTCGTCCGTCATCCACTGGCACGCTCCACTCCGGACGAGCCGTCGGCGGGGTCGGGCACCGTGACGACCGTGGAGGACCTGCAACGCAGGCTCCACCACGCCACGTCGGCCCCGCCGGCGACCATCGAGTGCGCCGGACGCGACACGACCGGACGCATGGGCGTCACGATCGGTCCCGATGGCGTGCGCGGATGTACCGCCGACGCCCGGTGGGTCGCCGACCGGAGCGCCGCCCGCCTCGCCACGGCTGTCGCGGAGGCGATCCGGCAGGCCCGCGAGGAGCGAGACGTCCGCGCCGCCGAACCGGATCCGGCAGAGGGTGCTCCGCGGCATCGGGGAGGACGCGGTGGCCCTGCTGAGGCACCTCGCGAGGACGGCACGGTGAGCGTCCCGACCCCCGACCAGGTCCGGGTCGCCACGAACACGCTGCGCGCCGAGGCCGAGCGCTGGGACCAGCAGGCCACGGTCCTGCGCGAGACCGCCGCGCGGGCCACCGACCTCGGGATGAGCGGGCTCGAGGCCGGCGTCTTCGCGATGCTCACCTCCACCTACCGGCTCGCCCAGGCCCAGATCGCCGGACGCGCCCAAGAGGCCGCTCCGGCCATGACGCGCGTCGCCACGACACTGCGCGACGTCGCCGACACCTACGACCGCGAGGAAGCCGCCAACGAGCACCGCTTCCGCAACCTGTACTGACATGTCCGACGACGCGGTCGCCACCGAGCGGGTCATCGACGAGATCCGCCGCGGCGTCGACGACATCGCGCGCTACGCCTCCGAGATCCCCACCGCCGTCGACGAGGTGCTCACCCGCATCGTCTTCTCCCCGCCGGTGCGCGACTTCCTCGTCCGGGCCGCAGTCGAGGCCGTCGAGCTCGTCACCGAGACCCTCGACACCCTCCACCAGCTGCTCGTCGGCGCCGCGGCACCGATCTGGTTCTACGAGTACGCGCACCGCTGGCAGGACCTCCGCGGCACGACCACCGGCGTCACCGGCGCGCTCGACCCGGACCTCATGCCCGCCGCCTACACCTGGTCCGGCCGCGCGGGCGACGCCTACACCCGCGCCACCGGACCCCAGCGGGACGCCGTCGACCGCCTGTCCACGCTCGCGGACGAGATCAGCGGTGCTCTCACGTTCTGCGCCACCGCCGGGGTCGCGTTCTACGTCGCTCTCGGCGTCGTGGTCGTCCAGTTCGTCGCGAGCCTCGTCGCCGCGCTCGCCGCCATCGCCACCGGCGTCGGCGCCCCGGTCGGACTCGCCGGGCTGCTCGCGAGCATCAGCGTCGACACGTTCGCCGTGATCAGCGCCGTCACCACGCTGACCGCCGTGCTCGCGGTCGCAGCCCAGCAGATGACCGCCCTGCACGGCGAGGCCGTCGACGACGGCACGTTCCCCGGGGGGCACTGGCCCGACCCGGTCACCGCCGCCTACTCCGACGGCACCGTCACCGACGGCGACGCCGACTGGAGCCTGCACCACTAGACAACCGGTGCCCGCCGCGCAGAGGTCCGTCGAGGAGCACACTGTGCGTCGGATCGGGGGGTGCACGATGGCGACGGCGGCAACGGCGGAGGCGCCCGGCGAGGCGCCGGACACCACCGGACGGCGGGCGATGGCGCTGTTCGCGCCGTACAAGGGCCGCCTCCTGCTGATCGCGCTGGCGATCCTGACGACGTCGGCGCTCGGCGTCCTCACCCCGTTCCTGACCCAGCGTGTGTTCGACGACGCGCTGTTCGTCCCGGGTGGTCCGCGCGTGGGCCTGCTGGCGTGGCTGGTCGGCGCCATGATCGCGATCGCGGTCGTGTCCGCGACGATCGGGATCGGGCAGACCTACCTGACCACCATGCTCGGCAACGAGGTCATGCAGTCGTTGCGGGACAGGCTGTTCGAGCACCTGCAGCGCATGCACCTCGGGTTCTTCACCTCGACGCGCACGGGGTCGATCCAGTCCCGTCTGGACAACGACGTCGGCGGCGTCCAGTCGGTCGTGACCGACACCGCGTCGTCGATCCTGGGCAACGTGGTGACGGTCGTGGCGTCGGTCGTCGCGATGCTGGCGCTGTCCTGGCAGCTGTCGCTGGTCGCGTTCGTGCTGCTGCCGGTCTTCGTCGCGCTGCAGGTGCGGGTCGGGCGGGTCCGGCGCCGGATCGCGTCGAGCACGCAGTCGTCGCTGTCGGACATGAGCGCGATCACCCAGGAGACGCTGTCCGTGTCCGGGGTGCTGCTGGCCAAGGTGTTCGGCAGGCAGGACCACGAGATCGCCCGGTACCGCGAGGAGAACCGGCGCCAGACCGAGCTCCAGGTGCGGCAGACGATGAGCGGGCAGTCGTTCTTCGCCGTGGTGACGGGCTTCTTCGCGCTCATCCCGGCCGTCGTCTACCTCGTCGCGGGTCTGCTGGCGTCCGGCGGCGGCGCGGGGCTGTCCGCGGGGACGCTGGTCGCGTTCACCACGCTGCAGACGCGGCTGCTGTTCCCGATCGTCAACCTGCTGCGGGTGTCGCTGGACGTGCAGACGTCGCTGGCCCTGTTCCGGCGGATCTTCGAGTACCTCGACCTCGTCCCGCAGCTGCGCGACTCCCCCGCCGCCCGGCCACTGAGCAGGACCGAGGCCCGCGGGGAGGTCGAGTTCCGCGACGTGTGGTTCCGCTACCCGGGCGAGGACGCGGGCGCCGAACCCGGCCCGTGGGCGATCGAGGACCTGTCGTTGCGGATCGCACCCGGTCAGCTCGCCGCCGTCGTCGGACCCAGCGGTGCGGGAAAGACCACGCTGTCCTCTCTGGTCCCCCGGCTCTACGATGTCGACGCCGGCGCCGTGCTGCTCGACGGGAACGACGTCCGCGACCTGACCCTCGGGTCGCTGCCCGACCTGGTCGGGATGGTGACGCAGGAGAGCTACCTGTTCCACGCCACGATCGCCGACAACCTGCGCTACGCCGCACCGGACGCCACCGACGAGCAGCTGCGCGCGGCAGCCCGGGCGGCGAACATCGCCGAACACATCGGGTCCCTGCCGGACGGCTACGACACGATGGTCGGCGAACGCGGCTACCGGCTGTCCGGCGGGGAGAAGCAGCGCGTCGCGATCGCCCGCGTGATCCTGTCCGACCCGCGCATCCTCGTGCTCGACGAGGCGACGTCCGCATTGGACACGACGAGCGAACGTCTCGTGCAGCAGGCGCTGGAGACCGTGATGGCCGGGCGCACCACGATCGCCATCGCGCACCGGCTGTCCACGATCCTGTCCGCGGACGTGATCTTCGCCCTGGACGGGGGCCGGCTCGTGGAACACGGGACGCACGACGAGTTGCTCGACCGCGGCGGCCTCTACGCCCAGCTCTACGCCGAGCAGTTCGGCGGTGGCGCCGTCGAGGCCCGCTGCGCCGACGGCGTCCGCTTCTCCGACGGGAAGGTGCTGGCCCAGCGCGCGACGAAGGGCCCGAACGCCGCCTGATGCGACTCAGGCCCGTCCGGCGGCCCCGCCGCGTCGATGACGGCCTGCAGGGCCGTGACGTGCGTGGCGAACGCACCGCGCCCCAGCGGCGTCGTCGCGTAGCGGGTCGTGCGGCGCTTGCCCCGCCACGACTCGGTCGTGGCGGCGTACCCGGAGTCGACGAGGACGGCCAGGTGGGCCCCGAGGTTGCCGTCGCTCAGCCCGAGCGTGCGGCGCAGCGCCGTGAACGTGATCGACGCGCCGTCCGGCAGCCCGTTCAGGGCGGCCTGCAGGCGGAGCCGGACCGGGTCGGTGAGCACGGCGTCGAACGGGCTCCGCAGCAGCTCCGCGATCTCGTCCGGCACCGGCGGCTCCGGCCCCTTCACCGGACGGCCCGCATCCGCACGAGCCCCACCCCGACCGTCGCCGCGCCCCAGCCATCCACGCGACACCCCACAGGGTCAGCGGTACCGCGGAGAACCCGGCCCGGGCGAACCGGCTGGTCCGGGCGCCGATCGCGTCCAGCTCGTCCAGCGTGCGGGCGGCCTCGGACGCGCTCGGCTCCGACCGGCCACGAGCCTGCTCCGGCATGCGGACGCCCTCCCGTCACTCTGCCGGGCAGAGCATTCAAGCCCTACGGCGCAGAGCGGCCGTACCGGAGGTCCGACGATGACCGCTCCCGCACCGCTCGTCCGCACGCACTCCCCGCGCGACACCTGGACGGCCGTGGCCGGCGTGACGCTGCTGTCGTGGGTGGTGATCGGCATCGGCTGCTTCGGGATCGGCGCCGCCGTCGTCGCAGCGGGATTCGGCCCGACCGTCACCGGGCCTGATCCAGGGCATCCTGTTCGGCGTCGTCGCGATGACGGCGTGACCCGGCCCCTGGGACACGGTCCCCGGGAGTCAGCCCGGCCGGGTCGCCGTCACCAGGCTCGTGCCCGCCCACGGACCGCCGTACCAGAACCGCCAGCCCATGCCCCGGCGCTGCGGCGCGAGCCCACGCTCGGTGAGCCGCGCGGCGTAGTCGCCGGTGTGCCGGAAGTCCGCCACAGCCAGCCGTCCTCCCGGCGCGAGAACGCGCACGATCTCGTCCATCGCGGCCTGCCGTCCGTCCGCCGACGGGATGTTGTGGACGGCGAGACTGGACACGACCACGGAGAACTCGCCGTCGGCGAACGGGAGCGAGGTCATGTCGCCGGTGTGCAGCTCGATCCGGTCGGCCACCCCCTCCGCCTCGGCGTTGGCGCGGGTCGCCTCCTCGGCGTTGCCGGACTGGTCGGCGCTGCGCCACAGGTCCACACCGACGGCGCGGCCGGTCGGCAGGCGCTCGGCCGCGAGCAGCAACACGGCTCCGCGCCCGCAGCCGACGTCGAGCAGGCGCTCGTCACCCCGCAGGTCGAGGCCGTCCAGAACGTCCGACCACACGGCGAACTTGCCGCGACGGGTGGTGTAGAGGTAGCTCGCGGCGAACCCCAAGAACAGCACGCCGGGGACAAGGAAACCCCAGTCCCCGAGCACGATCCCCAGCACGACGCCGACGAGCCCGACCGCCGCGAAGACGCCGGGCACGTAGGGCGCGTCTACTCCGTAGTCGCCACGCCGCCGGGTCACGACGGGATTGTTGCACAGCGCAATCCATCCGGCGTCGTCGACGCGGTGCGGGGACCGTCTCCGCCGCGGCCCGGGATCCGGACCACGGCGGAAGAGCCGGCGCTGGGCACCGACGGCGTCAGCCCAGCGTGAAGCCGGCAGCCCCCGGAGGCGGCGCCGACGCCTGGCTCGCCCGGTAGAGCGCCCCCCACGGCGCGGGTGTCCCCGGCAGGCGGGCGTCCTTCGCCGGGTCGTCCAGGGCGAGGTCCAGGCGTCCACCCTGGACGGTGACCTTCTGCCCGGAGATCGTCGGCAGCCAGTCGTTCGTCATCGGTATGCCCGGCTGGATCGTCCCGATCTCGACGGCGAGCGAGTGCCCCTCCCGCAGCGTCCAGTCCGTCGACCTCAGCTGGAGCGAGGTGCTGCCCGGCCGCAGCGCGGACACCTGCTGGTTGACCATGACCGCCTTCCCGTCCGGCGCGACGTCGTGCAGCCGCACCATCACGTTGCCGGTCCCCTGCGTCGTGAGCGCGACGCGCGGTGTGCTGGTCAGGCGGGTCGGTCGCGCCACGGGCTGCGAGCGCTGCGTGTACGACGACGTCGCGCCGTCGTCGGTGTAGGACCCGCCCGCCAACGGCACGGTCGCGGTGCGGTCGGCCCGCGGCCAGCGGCCCTCGGAGCGCCAGGCGCCGGTGCTGTCCTCGACGGCGACGGCGGGATACCTCGTCGGGGGCGCGACGCCCTTGAGGTACTGGTCGTAGAACGAGAACACCTCGTCGAACCAGCCCTCGCGCCCCAGCTCCAGGCGCCCGTCGGCGGTACGTTCACCGCCGCGCTTGTGGTCCCACTGCCCCAGCCAGGCCCGCTGCGGACCTTCGTGGTTCGTGAGGAACTCCTGCATGCCCTCGGCGTCGGTGTTCCATTCCAGGAAGCCCTGGGTGACGAACAGCGGCGTCGTCGTTCCCTTCGCCCGCTCAGCCAGGTTGCGGACCTTCCAGGCGTCCGCCGCCGGGTTCGGTTCCGTGTACGTCGCCGTGTTCAGGATCGAGCACTCCGGGTGCGGTCCCGTCGGGCCGTCGTACGCGGCGTTAGCCCGGTAGCGCGGGTCGTCGTCGGGCATCTGCGGCTGCGTGGCGATCGTGTTGTAGATCGTCGCGACGGAGTTCGTCGTCGACCGCGGCACGCCGCCGGAGCGCATGTTCCGCTGGATGTCCCAGATCGGCTCCTGCGCGATCACGGCCTTGAGCGCCGGGTGCCTGAGGTTGTTCCCGACGAGTGCGGTAACGCCGTCGAGCGACTTGCCGTACATGCCGATCGACCCGGTGGACCATGGCTGGGCGGCGGCCCAGTTCAGCGACGCCGTCACGTCCGCCTGGTCGGCCGCCCCGCCGAGCATCTCGGTGCAGCCGCTGGAGCCGCCGAACCCGCGCACGTCGACCATGACCAGGCCGTAGCCCCGCTCCAGCAGGCGACCCTCGCCGGTCAGGTCGTCGAAACGCTGCGACGGGCCGGTGTGCGCGAAGCCGTCGACCGCCAGCTGGCCGGAGTGGCCGAAGTAGGACCCCGCGGACAGCACGAGCGGGACCTTCGCGCCTCCCGGCAGGTTCTCGGGCAGCAGGACGTCGGCGTGCAGCTCCACGCCGGGCGCCGACGGGAAGTAGTGCTGGGTCCAGCTCGCGCCCTCCGGGACGCGGCCGTTCTCGGCGTGGGTGACAGCGCGGGTGTCGGTGGCGACGACGGCGGCGGGCCCGGCGGCCGCGGTCGTGCATCCGGTGAGCGTCGCGACCGACAGCGCCAGGACACCCGCGGCAAGCAGCCGCCTCACGACAGCACCACCATGGCGAGGGCGAGCCCGTTGCAGACCACGTGGGCGAGGACGCCGGGCCAGACGGACCCGGTGCGCCGCAGCAGGATCGCGGCAAGGAAGCCGATCACGGCCGCGGACACCACACCGACCGACGCGGTCGGCAGGAACATCCAGACCAGCAGGGCCGCGCCGGCGCTGAGCACGGTGCTGCCGAGGATCCCGGCGACCGCGCCGTGGCGCAGCAGGGCGGTGGTCACGACGCCGCGCAGCAGCAGCTCCTGCGCGACCGGGATGGCGAGGCCGAGCACGACCAGACCCAGGACCGTCGTGTCCGGGCGCGCGCCGGCGGCCGGGACGCCGAGGCTCTCCAGCCCCGCGGTGATCCCGATCGTCGCCGCGAGTGCGACGACGCCCAGCCCGACGCCGGCGAGCAGCGCACCGGGTGACGCTCCGCGTATCCCGATCGCGGGCAGCGTGCGGATCCGGGGCCGTGCGGCGGCGAAGAACCCGCTGAACGCGGCGACCGCGGGCAGCGCGAGTAGCGCGACGTCGGCCCAGTGGCCGAGCGCGGCCGCGTTGTCCCGGATCACCGGGGGCAGCCGGTACAGCGCGACGCCCATCAGGACCAGGCCGGCGACGATCTCGCCCCAGCCGGGTGCGCGGGCCGCTGCGGTGTCCGTCGGGGGCGTGGTCGGTCGGGTCGTGGTGAACATGGACCGGACGCTAGGAACGCCACCCGGCCGCCCGGATCGATCGGCGGACCACGGCTCCGGCGTCCGAAGTCGGAGCCGCGTCCGACTTCGGACGGAGTGACGCCCGGCCGCGGATCAGCCGACAGCGTGCAGCGTGGGCCGGTAGACGAGCTCCTGGGTGTTGCCGTCGAGCGTGCGCTGTTCGAGCAGCTCCAGGTCGAAGTCGTCGGCGCCGCCGAAGATCGGGTCCTCCCCGGTCCGGCCGGTGACCACCGGGAACACCGTCACCTGGAGGCGGTCGACGAGGCCCGCGGCCATCAGAGCCCAGTTCAGCGACAGGCTGCCGTGCGAGCGCAGCGGCACGTCGGACTCGGCCTTCAGCCTGCGGACGACGTCGACGGCGTCGCCGCGCGCGACCGTCGCGTCCGGCCAGTCGAACGGTCCGTCCAGCGTGGACGACACGACCGTCGTGGGCATGCCGCGCATCCGGCTCACCCACGGGTCGCGCACGTCGTCGCCCTCCGAGCTGGCGGCGAGCATGTCCACGAACCCCCGGAACGTGGTGGAGCCGAAGACCATCCGGTGCTCGGCGTCGAACGAGCGCAGGCGGTGCTCCAGCAGCTCGGGGCCCTGTTTGCCCCAGTAGCCGCCCCAGTCGCCGTCGCCTCCGTAGGAGCCGTAGCCGTCGAGGCTGGAGAAGACGTCGAACGTGTAGGTCGCGGTCATGATGATCCCCCTGTGATCCTCGAGCGTCGGGACTGCAGGAACGCCCGTTCGGTGTCGTTGGTGGTCAGTGCGATGGCGTCGTCGTAGGCGGCGCGGGCCTCGTCGGGCCGGTCCAGGCGGACGAGGAGGTCGGCGCGGGTGGCGGGGAGCAGGTGGTAGCCAGGCAGGTCGAGACCGGCGATCTCGTCGAGGGCGCGCCCGGGTCCGTGGACCTCGGCGACGGCGACCGCCCGGTTGAGCACGACGACCGGGGTCGCCTCGATGCGCAGCAGCTGGTCGTAGAGCGCGAGCACCTGGGCCCAGTCGGTGGCGTCGCCGTCGGTGTGCACGGCGCCGATCGCCGCCTGGATCTGGTACGGGCCGGGCCGGTTGCGCCGCAGGCACCGCCGCACGAGCTCGTGGCCCTCGTCGATCATCTCCCGGTTCCACAGTGCACGGTCCTGGTCGGACAGCCGGACCAGCTCACCGGACGGTCCCACCCGCGCCGGGCGGCGCGCCTCGGTGAGCAGCATCAGGGCGAGCAGCCCGAGCACCTCGGGCTCGTCCGGCATCAGGTCGGCGAGCGCCCTGGTCAGGCGCACCGCCTCGGTGGACAGGTCGGTGCGCAGCAAGGGGCCGGTGGTCGCGGCGTAGCCCTCGTTGAAGATCAGGTAGAGCACCGTCAGCACCGGTGGCAGCCGGTCGGGCAGCTCGGCCTCGCCGGGCACCCGGTACGGGATGGCGGTGTCCCGGATCTTCTTCTTGGCCCGCACGATGCGCTGCGAGATCGTCGCCTCCGGCACGAGGTAGGCCCTGGCGATCTCCGGCACCTCGAGCCCGCCGAGCAGGCGCAGCGTCAGCGCGGTCTGCGCCAGCGGCGCGAGTGCCGGGTGACAGCAGGTGAAGATCAGTCGTAGCTGGTCGTCGCGCACCGGTCCCACCTCCTCCGGCTCGTCCGGTGTGTGCAGCAGCAAGGCCTCGGCGTGGCGGGCCTCGCGGGTCGACTCGCGGCGCAGGCGGTCGATCGCCCGGTTCCGGGCGGTGGTGACGATCCAGGCGCCGGGGTTGGGCGGCAGCACCTCCCAGCGCTGCATCGCCACCGCGAACGCGTCCTGCACGGCCTCCTCCGCGAGGCCGATGTCGCCGAGGACGCGGGTCAGGGTGGCGACGCACCGGCCGTACTCGGCCCGGTAGACGCTGTCGAGGTCCATGACCGGTCAGTCCTGGGACGCCT
Organism: Pseudonocardia endophytica; assembly: GCF_004339565.1. Taxonomy (GTDB): domain Bacteria; phylum Actinomycetota; class Actinomycetes; order Mycobacteriales; family Pseudonocardiaceae; genus Pseudonocardia; species Pseudonocardia endophytica. Next base: position 2,117,079 of record NZ_SMFZ01000002.1, on the reverse strand, counting down.
CGTCGAACGGGCGCACCTCGACCGGGGCGCCGCAGGCCTCGGTGCACTTGCCGGCCCAGGCCAGCGCCGCGTCGAGGTCCGGCACGCGGATCACCCAGAACCCGCCCAGCTGTTCCTTCGTCTCGGCGAACGGCCCGTCGGTGATCGTGGTCCGGCCGTCGGTCACCCGGACCACGGTCGAGTCGTCCGGCGGTCCCAGCCCGCCGGCGAAGACCCAGATCCCGGCCGACTGCATCTCGTCGTTGACCCGTCCGACCCGGTCGAACATGACCTGCAGCTCGTCGTCGGTGGGCTGGGGGCTGCCGTCGTGCTGGACGGCCATGAAGTACAGCATCGTCGTCTCCTCCTCCGTTCCGGTCCGGTGTCGTCCGGGTCAGGACCGCAGGCGGCGGGCGACGGCGGGGATCACGATCGCGGCGGCGACCAGGTGCGTGACCATCAGCAGCGCCTTCGTCGACGTGGCGGCGTCGGCGAGCACGTCGGGCACCAGCGACAGCGCCGTGAGCACCACGGTGGTGCGGATCCACGCCGTGCGCGGGCTGCCGGCGAACCGTCGCAGCACCAGCGCGATCAGCAGCCCGACGACCGAGAAGATGCCGGTCAGCACGGCGAAGCCGGACACAGGGATCGGGGCGCCGGACATGTCCAGGCTGATCCCGGCGGCGTGTCCCGCGGCGGCGACGACGGCGGTGGCGGCCGCGGCGGCGACGGTGGCCCCGATCCCGCCGCGCAGGAGCGAGCCGACCGACGGCGCGGTGACGGTCGTGGTGGCGGCGGTGTGGGTGGTGGTGGACATGGTGACCTCCGGTGGTGGTTGTCGACCGGCCCGTGTGTGCCGGTCTCTACTCAGACCACGAACGGGCGCCGGACTGTTCGACATCTCCCGGAGAAATTCTTGTCGAGTCGTACGCTGGCCCCCATGCCGCAGGCCGTCGACTTCACCACCGTCTCCACCGCAGGGCTGGAGTCGTCCCCGTTCCCGGACGCGCTGGCGGGCCTGCGCGCCAACGAGGCCCGCTACTTCAAGAACAAGTTCGACCACGAGTTCACGGTCGACCCGGCGGCCGAGGCGACGGAGCCCGTCGACCGGGTCACGCGGGTGCTGTCCGAGGAGCGGGGTCTCGAGATCGCGGCCCGCCCGCTCGAGGCGACCACGTTCGTCGTCGACGGGACCCGCTTCGACTACGTGTTCTACGAGTCCGGTCTGGTGATCAACCTGATGTACGCCCTGGAGGACGGCGGGAAGCGGGCCGTCGGGTTCAAGCTGTCCGACGGCATGCCGGTGCCCGACGAGCTGGAGTCACGGTTCAGGTTCGCCCGCCAGCGCTCGAAGCTGGCCGGGACCATCCGCGGCAGCTTCTTCGTCGTCAAGGGCACCTACTGATCCCTCACGCGACGGCCGGGCCCGCCGCGGCGACGACCTGACCGGCCCGCACGAGCGCCGTCGCGGCCTCGACCTCGGGTGCGAGGAACCGGTCCGGCCCCGGCCCCGCGACGTCGGCCCGCAGGCGGTCGCGCACGGCTCCGGTGGCCGAGGCCGGCGTGAGCGGTGCACGCAGGTCCAGCGCCCGCGCCGAGACCAGCAGCTCGACGCCGAGCACGGTCGCGAGCCCGTCCAGCGCCTGGCGCAGCTTGCGCGCGGCCGACCAGCCGAACGAGACGTGGTCCTCCTGCATCGCGCTCGTCGGGATGGACTCCACCGACGCCGGGACGGCGAGGCGACGTAGTTCTCCGACGAGCGCGGCCTGCGTGTAGTGGGCGATCATCACGCCGGAGTCGACCCCCGGCTCGGAGGCCAGGAACGCGGGGAGGCCGTGGCTGCGGGCCGGGTCGAGCATGCGGTCGGTGCGGCGTTCGGCCATCCCGGCGACGTCCGCGGCGGCGATCGCGAGGAAGTCCAGCACGTAGGCGAGCGGGGCACCGTGGAAGTTGCCGGAGCTGCGGACCTGCCCGTCCGGTGTGACCACCGGGTTGTCCACTGCGGACGCCGCCTCCCGCTCGGCGACGACGACGGCGTGGTCGAGCGTGTCCCGGGCGGCGCCGTGCACGGCCGGGACGCAGCGCAGGCAGTACGCGTCCTGCACCCGGGTGTCCGACGGTCCACTGTGGCTCTGCACGATCGCCGACCCGGCCAGCAGCGACCGGAGCGCTCCCGCCGACGCGGCCTGGCCGGGGTGCGGCCGCAGCGCCTGCAGGTCGGCCGCGAACGCCGCGTCGGTGCCCAGCAGCGCCTCCACGCTCATCGCGGCGGTGACGTCGGCGGAACGGAGCAGCAGGTCCAGGTCGGCGCAGGCGAGCATGACCATGCCGAGCATCCCGTCGGTGCCGTTGACCAGCGCCAGGCCCTCCTTCTCCACCGGGACGACGGGCGTGAGCCCGGCCGCCGCCAGCGCCGGGCCGGCCGGTCCGCGCACGCCTGCGGCGTCCCGGACGACGCCCTCCCCGGTCAGCACGAGCGCGCAGTGCGAGAGCGGCGCCAGGTCCCCCGAGCAGCCGAGCGAGCCGAACTCCGGCACGCACGGGACGATCCCGGAGTTGAGCAGAGCGGCGTAGGCCCGCGCCGTCGAGACCCGCACGCCGGTGTGGCCGGTGGCCAGTGTGGACAGCCGCAGCGCCATCATCGCCCGCACGACCTCGGGTTCGACGTCCGCTCCGGCGCCCGCCGCGTGCGAGCGCAGGATGCTCTGCTGCATCCGCGTCCGGTCCGCGGCGCCGACCCGCGTGGTGGCCAGCGCCCCGATGCCGGTGGACACGCCGTAGTGCGGGTCCGGACGGTGGGCGAGCTCGTCGACGACCGCCCGTCCGGCCGTGATCCGCTGCTCGGCCTCCGCGGTCAGCTCGACGTGGGCGCCGTGCCGCGCGACGGCGACCACGTCCGCGCAGGAGAGCGGACCGGGCCCCACCCCGACCACCGGTTCGGTACGACGCAGGGAACTGACCATCCCGTCAGGCTAGGCCGGGGCCGGGCCTGCCCGGCAGTCTCGACAATCCCGCTCCGTGAGGGTAGGAGCACGGAGCGCGCTCGACCGGCGACGGAGAGGAGCACGGTCACCCGGCAGACCGTCGCCGGACAGCGGTCACTGGTCGTCTCGCGGCGCCACGACACGCCACTCGACCGGCCCCGGGCGATCGAGTGTGACGTTCCGGCGGGTTCAACCGCCACAACCCACCACTCGATTCGTCCGGGGCCCGTCGAGCGGGACGTTCCGGCGATCACGACGACCACGGCGGCAGCCGAGGCCGCCGTCAGGAGTCGGGCGTCAGCCGCAGCCGGCTCTCGGCGGCGGCGAGGACCGCGTCGCGGGTGTAGGCCAGCGGGAACGCCTCGCCGTCGGCCCACATTCCGAGCTGGTCGTCGTAGTGCGACGACCGCGGGTCACCGGACTGTCCCGGCGAGTTCAGTACCAGCGTGGAGTCCCACTCCCCCACGTCGACGGCGATCCGGAAGCTCGAGCCCATCACGGCGTTGAACGACGGGTCGTGCCCGGTGAGCCCGACCGTGTCCCCGCTGCCGGCGCGCGGCACCGACGGCAGCGCCCGCCACCGCGGCGGCGCGTCCGGGACGTGCGAGAACACCGCGTGCCGGAGCTCGGTGCGGTGCAGCGCACCCCACGTCCACTCCGCGTCCCCGAGCAGGTCGACGATGTCGGCCAGGGCCGCGCCCAGCGTCGCGTCGACGCCGTCCCGGAGGAGCTCCGCGTCCTCGGGGCCGAACAGCGCGACCATCCGCAGGTCCGGGCGCAGCTCCGAGAACAGCGTGTCGGCGCGCAGGAGCCGGTGCCGGGCCGCCGTCGCCGCGGCGGGGTCGGCCCCGAGCCGCTCCAGGCACCGGTCGACCAGCCACGGCCGCAGGTGCCTGCGCACCCAGACCTGGAACACCAGCGCGGCACGGGAGTCGGCCGTCTCGACGCCGTCCCACGCCTGCAGCGCGGCCCACTCGTCGGCGTGCCGCATGTCCCCGGTCACCGTGCTCAGACGGTCGAGCAGGCGACGTCCGTGCAGGTTCATGGCGTCACCCTGCATCCGGACGCTGGCCACGACGTCCACCGGGTCGTCGCCGCCGAGCAGGCCGACGAGGCGCTCGTGGCGCGCACTGGAATACCAGTCCGTCGTGATCGTCGGACCGTCGTAGCCGTCCGGGGAGTTCTCCTCGTTCGACGTCGAGAACCAGCCGGCGTCCGGGTTGCCGACGCCGGGCAGCTCCTCGAGGCGCGCGAACCCGTCCCACTCGTAGCGGCCGTCACCGGGCACCGGCACCGAACCGTCCCACCCGGGCCTGCGCGGCACGAGTGCGCACGCCTGCCACCCGATGTCACCGTCCGCGGACGCGAACAGCTGGTTCGCGCCGGGCGCGCCCCATCGGCGCAGCGCGCGCCGGAACTCGTCGACGTCCTGAGCCTCCTGGTATTCCAGGCTGGCCAGGTAGGGCGCCATCCCGGGCTCCAGCCAGACCGCCCGGACGGCGACCGCCACGCGAGCAGCCGGGTCGACGTGCACGACCGGACCGTGCCGGGAGTACGTGAGCCGCACCGTCTCCGGGTCGCCGCCCGCGACGTCGGTGGTCTCCTCGACCACCGTGAACGCCTCCCACGCGCCGCGGTAGCGGTAGCGCCCGTCGTCGTCGGGGTGGAGCTCGTAGACGTAGAGGTCCTCGTGGTCGACCGGCCAGATCGTCAGCCCGAAGGCGACCCGCCCGTTGTGCCCGATCGACACGCCCGGCAGGTTCGGCTCCCCGGCACCGATCACGCTCATGCCCGGCGCCTCGAGGTGTGTGAGGTAGCGCAGCGACGGCACCGTGACCGCCCGGTGCGGGTCGTTCGCCAGCACCGGCCGTCCGGTGCCGGTCCGGTCGCCGGACACGACCCAGTTGTTGCTGCCCGACGGCGCCGACGACCCGGCCGACCCTGCCGCCCGCTCCGGGGCGAGCTCCGAGAAGTCGGCGGGGGCGAACGCCAGGCGGTAGACGTCGAGCACCCCGTCGGTCAGGTGGGCCAGCGCGTCCGCGTCCGGGACGACGAGGTCGGTGTGCGGGTCGCGGACCGAGCGGAGCTCCTCGGCCGCCGCGCCGAGGTCGCGCACGGTCAGCGCGCGGCCGAGCTCCTGCTCGGCGTTGTAGAGCAGGCCGTGCGTGCGGATCCGGACGACGTCGTCGGGCGCCCAGTGCGCCGGGGTGTGCCCGAGCGCAGCGAACTCCGGCGGCAGGCGCTCGTCGGGCACCTGCAGGGCCCAGTCGACGTAGGCGTTCACGCCGGACACGAACGCCGACACGACGTCCCGGGCGGCGTTGCCGTAGGCGAGCCACTCGGAGCGCATGTCACCGCGGTAGAGGAACAGCCGGGTCGCCCGGTCCTGGGCCAGGAACCGGCTGCCGAACACCTCGGACAGCCGGCCGAGGCCCCGTCGTCGCCAGAGGTCGATCTGGAACAGCCGGTCACGCGCGGCCTGGAACCCTTGCGCCACATAGGCGTCGTGCCGGGTCGTGGCGTACACGTGCGGGACGCCCCACCGGTCGGTGATCACCTCGACGTCGCCGTCCAGCCCGGGCACCGCCCGCGACTCGGTCGGGACGTCATGAGGCGCCGTCATCAGGCCCAGCCGGAGTCGGCCGGCGCGGGCTCGACGCCGCGGACGTCGGGCAGCGCGAACTTCGCCTCGTCGGTCTCGTCGTCGACCCAGGCCTTCGCGATCTCCTCGATCGTCGCGAACCAGACGCCCTCGTGGCCCGCGATGTACTCGACGAGCCGCTCGTACCAGAGCATGTGATGCGCCTGGCCGATGATCTGCGGGTGGACGCACGTCGCGAACACGGGGTTCGTCTCGTTCGCGTACCCGTAGTCGAAGATGTCCTTCCACCGGTTGTAGATCGTGTTCGAGTCCTGCATACCGGCCTGCGGACCGGTGTAGGCCAGCGGCGGGAAGTCGTCGAGGTACCAGTTGACCGGGATCTCGAGCACCCGGCTCGCCCGGCCCGCGACGTTGCCGCGCTCCCAGCGCACCTGCCAGCGCTGCGGGTGGTACGGGTGGAAGTCGCGGCCCATCAGCGACGTGTCGTAGATCAGGCCGGAGTCCTCGATGATGTCCAGTGTGGACTCGCTGTAGTCCCAGTACGGCGACCGGTAGCCGACCGGCCGGATGCCCAGGACGTTCTTGAACGTCTCGAACGCGAGGTTCACGAGCCGGCGCTCGGTGTCGCCGGAGATCATCGTCGGGTTCTCGTGGTAGTAGCCGTGGTGGCCGAACTCGTGACCGTCGTCGAGCACCTTCTTGCACGCCTCGGGGAACGTGTCGATCGAGTGGCCCGGCGTGAACCACGTCGTGCGTACGCCGTAGCGCTTGTAGAGCGACAGCAGGCGCGGCACGCCGACCTCGGCGCCGAACTCGCCGCGCGACATCGACGCCGGGGTCGGCCGGTTGAACGCGCCGAGCCAGAGGCACTGGGCGTCGAAGTCGGTGCCGAGGTTGACGGCGATCTTCTTCCCGGGTGGCAGCTGCAGGTGTCCCATCACGTCTCCGATCGTGGGCGGGTCTCGGTTTCGGAGAAGCTAGGAACGATCGGACCGCCTGCCATCGTCAGATGTACGTAGCGCATCGTCAGGTGCGCATCCGTAGGGCATGCTCGACGGGGAGGGCGGGAGGTGCCGCGATGTGGTCAGGGGCGGCCTTCACGGTCCAGATCCGGCCGGACGGCGGCCTCGGGCTGGCCGACCGCGGCACGCACGACGACGTGCCGCCGGAGCTCGTCGCGCTGGCCGCCGCGATGGGACGGGCGGAGCTGGCCCGCTGCACGTTCCACTGGCGGGTACCGCTGTCCGGGAGGCTGTGCCGGGTCGTGCTGGAGGCGCGGTCGGAGCACGGCTTCGACCACGTCGTGCTCAGCGGGGAGCCGGTGGACGAGCTGCCCGCCCGGCTGTCGCCGCGTGAGCTGGAGGTCCTGACGATGCTCGTCGTCGGGCTCTCGAACGCCGAGATCGCGCGCGACCTCGGCATCACCCAGCGCACGGCCGCCACCCACGTCAACCACCTGATGCTGAAGCTGGACGCACCGACGCGCACGGCCGCCGCCACGTACGCGCTGGACACGGGCCTGATCTGCGTCCCGCTCCCCGGCCCCGCCGCCCACTACGCGCACCTGTCCGTCGGGCGCCTCGTCGCGGCCACGGACGCACCGGTCACGCGCAGGCCCCGGGTCCCGGCTCCGCGGCGCGAGCTCGTCGTCGGGGCCGCGCTGCCGCTGTCCGGTCGCGGCAGCGACGACGGGCGCGAGATGGTCAACGGCCTGCGGCTGGCGATCGAGGAGATCAACGCCGCCGGAGGCGTCCGCGGACGCCGGATCCGCGCCGTCGTACGCGACGTGGAGGTGAGCAGCGGCGCGTCGGTCGAGACGGCGTTCGGGTCGCTGATCCGGGACGGGGTCGACGTTCTGACCTCCGGCTACCTCGCGGCGCAGGAGATCGGCCACGAGCTCGCCGCGGCGTCGGGAATCCCGTACCTGCACGCCGCGACGAGCGGCGCGATGGAGCGCATGGTCTCCGGCGACCCGGCCCGGTTCGGCCGGGTGTTCCAGGTGTGCGCCAGCGACACCGGCTACGCGCCGCGCTTCGTCGAGTTCCTGACGGCGCTGCGGGACTCCGGCGAGTGGGTCGCCCCGTCGCACCGCCTGGCTGTCGTCGTGAAGCACTGGCACGGCGTCGACTTCGGCATCGGGCGGGCCCGCGTGGACGCCGAGGCGCAGGGGTGGGAGCTCGACGTCGTGCCCGTCACCGGCACCGACGACGGCTGGACCCGCGCGATCGCCACCGCCGTCCGGGAGCCCGCGGCCGCCGTCATGATCGGCAGCTTCTTCGTCGACGACGCCGCCGCGGCCGTCACCGCGCTGCGCGCGCTGGGCTCGACCGCGCTCCCGTACGGCATCTACGCGCCGTCGGTCCCGGCGTTCCGCCACTGCCTCGGCCCGCTGGCCGATGGCGTCGTGTGGGCCACGACGACCGGCACGTACTCCGACGCCGTCGGTCACGGCTTCGCCCGCCGCTACCGGGACCGGTTCGGCGTCGTCCCCGGCCGGTCGCACGCCGGGCTGGCCTACGACCGGATGCAGCGCGTGGCGCGCGCGTGGGCGTCCTGCGGCGACCTGTCCGACGGCGAGGGCGTCGCCGCCCACCTGCGCGCGGAGCCCTACCGCGGCGTCAACGGCACCTACAACTTCGACACCCCGAGCCAGACCGCGCTCGGCATCGACGACCACGGCGACCCGTCACTGGCCCAGCCGCAGCTCGTCTACCAGATCCAGGACGGACGCCAGGTCATCGTCGGTGGCGGGCCGTTCCGTACCGGGTCGTTCCGGGTGCCCGGCTACCTGGCGTGCCGCTGATCCACCACCGCGTCGTCCGGCCCGACGTCCCGCCCGCGTCTCGCGTCCCGCGCCCATGATCGGCAGTCGGGTCCAGGTCAAGGCACTCCACCGCCCCGATCCGGACGCGGTCACCGATCATGGTCGGTTCGGCTCCGCCCGCCGACGCCCGGGACCGCGCCACGCGTAGGCGCCGCGGAGCTCCCAGCCGCGCCAGCGGGCGAGGAGGGTGACGGCGGCACCCACCGTCGTGCCGGCCACCAGTCCGGCGGCCGGTGCTCCGACGGCGTGCAGGGCCACCATCGTCGCGGCCCCGATGAGTGCGGACGTCGCGTACAGCGTCGTCCCTCCGAAGATCAGCGGGATGCGGCCGAGCACCACGTCTCGTACGGCGCTGCCGCCGACGGCCGTGACGATCCCCAGCAGGATCGCCGCCCACCAGGCGAGGCCCGCGCCGAGCGTCTTCTGCGCACCGGCGGTCGCCCAGCAGCCGACCGCGCACGCGTCGACGACCGGGAAGCACCGACGCCACAACGCGCCGTCGAACGGCAGGAAGAACGCCACCAGCGCCCCGGCCGACGCCGTCCCGATGTAGGCGGGGTCGACCAGGGCGACCGGCGGACCGAACTGCAGCAACGTGTCCCGGATGATCCCGCCGCCGAGCCCGGACAGGATCGCCAGCACGACGAAGCCCACCGGGTCGAGGCCGCGGGAGCGGGCCAGGACGCCACCCATGACGGCACAGCCGAACACGCCGGCGAGATCGAACCCGCGCAGGACCTCGCCGACCATCGTCGTGTTCAGACGGTCGCGGGCTCGGGCAGCGCCGCGACGAGCGCCCGCACGCGGGCCAGTGCCTCGCCGCCGAGCGGGTTCAGCGGCTCACGGGGCGGGCCGACCGGGAGACCGCGGGCGCTCAGCGCCGCCTTCACGCCGGGGATGAAGGCCGTCGACAGGAGCGTGTCGATCAGCGGGTAGATCCGCTCCCACTCGGCGCGGGCACCGGCCAGGTCGCCCGCCGCGATGGCTCGCTGCACCGCGACGAGCTCGGCTCCGACGACGTTGGCCGTCCCGCACATCGCGCCCGCCACGCCGTCGCAGAGGGCAGGGAACGCCAGGCTGTCCCAGCCGACGATCGTCGAGATGACGTCGCCGTGGTAGCGCACGAGCTGGCCGGCCTGGGCGAGGTCGCCGCTGGTGTCCTTGACGTAGGCGATGTTCCCGACCTCGCGGGCGAGCGCACCCACGGTGTCCGGGTCGAGGTTGACGCCGGTGGCGGGCGGCAGGTTGTAGAGCATCACCGGGATGTCGAGGGCGCCCGCGACGGTGCGCAGGTAACGCAGCGTCTCGTCCATGGTCAGCGGCTCGTAGAACGGCGTGACCAGCATCAGCACGGACGCGCCTGCGGCCTGGGCGTGCCGGGAGTGCCCGACGGCCTCGGCGGCGGTCAGCCCACCGGTCTGCGCGACGACCGGGACGCGCCCGGCCGTGTGCTCGACGACGGTCTCGACGACGTGGCGGCGCTCGTCGGCGGTCATGGCGGCGAACTCGCCGGTCGACCCGCAGGCGACGACACCGCCGACGCCTGCGTCGATGCTGCGGTCGACGACGGCGCGCAGCAGGGTGTCGTCGATGCGGCCGTCCGCGTCGAACGGCGTGACCAGTGCGGACAGGATGCCGGACAGCTGGGACATGGTGCGGGTCCTCTCAGGAGAAGGGGAGGGCGTGCTCGGAAGCCAGGACGGTGCGGACGTCCTGTGCTGCAGTGAGTCCGGTGCTCACGGCCGTCTCGGTGTAGAGCGTGCCGAGGTAGTCGCCGGCCAGGAAGACGACGCGGCCGCCGCGGCGGCGGGTCAGCGTCGGCTGGAGCTTCGCGCGGCCGGGGAAGCTGTAGGGCGACCCGTTCGGCCAGCGCCGGACGTGCGCCTCGACGATCGTCCGGTCGACGCCCGGCAGGACCTCGGACAGGTCCGTGCGGAAGCGGCGGAGGATCTCGTCGTCGTCGAGGTCGATCACCGCGCGCGCGGCGTCGGCGGGCGAGAACACCATCAGGCTGCTGCCGGGCACGCGCTCGGACGAGCCGCCGTGCACCACGTTGGACATGTTGAGCACGACGTTGAACGAGCGCTTCGGCGTCGCGATCGCGTACGAGTCGTCCCAGCGCTGCGGCGACGTCTCGCCGGTCAGGAACGCGGCGCTCACGAACGGCCCGTAGACGATCTCCGACAGCGCATCGCGCAGGTCCCGGTCCAGGTCGACGGCGATCCGGCGGGTGACGTGCGCCTGCGTCGCCAGCACCGCGGTGCGGGCCTCGACCTCGTGGTCGACGCCGCCGTGGCGGTAGCGCACGACGACCGACGCGTCCCGCTGGACGACCTCGTGCACCGCCGCGCCGCGCTGCACGCGCTCGCCGAGCGTCTCGGCGATCGACCCGGTCAGCGTCGACGGCCCGCCGAGGATGTTGCGGTTGAGCCCGCCACCGATGTTCCAGACGAGGCTGAAGTACCCGACGCCGGCACCGGCCGCGATCTGGTCCAGGTTCCCCGACGAGCGGGTCACCGTGGGCTCGAACAGCGCCCGGGCGTCCGCGGGCAGGTCCCCGACGAAGTCGGCGAACGACCGGTCGTTCATGAAGTCGTAGACGCGCTGCTGGCGGGCGGCCTCGCTCTCGCCGGTCCGCCGGGCGAGCACGCGCGCGTAGCGGGCGACGGCGAGCCGGACCGTGAGCCCGGCGCGGGCCACGTGGAACCGGTCGTTCCAGGACATCGGGATCCGGAACGGGAACGTCTCCACCCGGCCGCGGGTCAGGGTCCTCCCGTTCATCGACAGCCCGGCCAGCGAGCCCGGCACCTCGGCCGCGTCCACGCCGACGTCGTCCAGCAGCCACCCGGTGGCCGAGTCGCCGCCCGCGTAGACGTGCCCGCCCCAGTTCAGCCAGTGCGCTCCGCGGCGCTGCGACTCGACCCGGCCGCCGACGCGGTCGGCCGACTCCAGCAGCAGCACGTCGGTGTGCCGCAGGCGCCACGCGGCGGACAGGCCGGCCAGGCCGCCGCCGACGACGATGACGTCCTTCATCTCATGCTCCCGTGCGTCGTGGTCCGGCCCCGACGATGACGGCACGCTGGTGCCCGGCACTTCCGACAGCGTCACGAAACCTCGGCCCCGGCGTCCGACACTCTGTCGGAACGACAGCCCTACGCTGCGCGGACCGTGTGACCCTGCTCCGACGGCGCGCCCCATCGGAGAGCGGATGCGTCACGATGGGGGCCGACAACGGGGAGCGCGCATGACGATCCACAGCTCGCACTGGGGAGCCTTCCGGCCGCGCGTCGAGGACGGCCGGCTGGCCGAGGCCGTCCCGTTCGAGCTCGACGGCGACCCGTCACCGATGCTGAGGTCGGTACCGGAGGCGGTGCACGCCGCGAACCGGGTGACCCGGCCCGCCGTCCGCGCCTCGTGGCTCGACGGGTCCGGCGGACGCCGGGGGGCCGATCCGTTCGTCGAGGTCGGCTGGGACACCGCCCTGGACGTCGTCGCGGACGCCCTGCGCAGGACGTACGAGCGGCACGGCCCGTCGTCGGTGTTCGGCGGGTCGTACGGCTGGTCCAGTGCCGGACGGCTGCACCACGCGAAGACGCAGGTCGGGCACTTCCTGGCCTGCCTCGGCGGGTTCACCGGACACGCCGGCAACTACAGCTACGGCGCCGCCGACCACCTGCTGCCCTACGTCGTCGGCGACGCGAGTTCGGTGACCGGCCAGGTCACGACGTGGGCCGAGATCGCCGAGCACACCGACACCGTCCTGATGCTCGGCGGGGTGCCCGCCAAGAACTTCCAGATCGAGTCCGGCGGGACCGGCGACCACACGTCGCGCCTCGGGCTCGACGCCGCGCTGGACGCGGGCACCCGGCTCGTCAACGTCAACCCGGTGCGCTTCGACGCGCCGGAGCGCGCCGAATGGTTCCCGATCCGTCCGGGCAGCGACGCGGCGCTGCTGCTGGCGCTCGTCCACGAGCTCGACCGCACCGGTCGCCTCGACGAGGACTTCCTGCGCCGCTGCACCGTCGGGCACGAGCGGTTCCTCGCCTACGTGCGCGGCGCCGACGGCGGTCGGGCCAGGACGGCGCGGTGGGCCGCGACGATCACCGGTGTGCCTGCCGAGCGGATCGAGGACCTGGCCCGGCGGATCGCGAACGGCCGGACGCTGGTCACGGCGACCTGGGCGCTGCAGCGCGCCGAGTCCGGGGAGCAGCCGTACTGGGCGGTGATCGCGCTCGCTGCCTGTCTCGGACAGATCGGGCTGCCCGGCGGCGGGTTCGGGTTCGGCTACGGGAGCATCGCGGGCACCGGCAACACGTACCGGCCGTTCGGGACGCCCGCGTTCCAGGCCCGGAAGAACCCGTGCTCGGCGCGCGTCCCGGTCACCCGCCTCACCGACATGCTGTCGGATCCCGGCGGCACCTACGAGTTCGACGGCGCCGCCCACCGCTACCCGGACATCCGCGTCGTCTACTGGGCGGGCGGCAACCCGTTCCACCACCACCACGACCTGAACCGCCTGGTCGAGGCGTGGCAACGCCCGGAGACCGTCGTCGTGCACGAGCCGTGGTGGACCGCGACGGCCCGGATGGCCGACGTCGTCCTGCCGGCCACGTCGTCGCTCGAGCGCGACGACATCGCGGCCGCGTCGAAGGAGCCCTACGTCGTCGCGATGAAGCGCACGGTCGACCCGCCGGGCGAGGCCCGGACCGACCGTCAGATCTTCGCCGCACTCGCCCGCCGCCTCGGCGTCGAGCAGGAGCACAGCGGCGGCCTCGACGACGCGGGCGCGCTGCGGGCGATGTACGAGACGGCCAGGACGTCGTCGATCGAGCACGGGCACCCGCTCCCGGAGTTCGACGAGTTCTGGGAGCGCGGGCACCACCGCTACGAGCTGCCGGCTCCCCCGCCGCCGTTCGCCGCGTTCCGGGCCGACCCGGACGCCGCGCCGCTGGCCACGCCGTCCGGACGGATCGAGCTCTACTCCGAGACCGTCGCCGCATACGGCTACGACGAGTGCCCCGGCCATCCGGCATGGGTCCCCGGCAGCGAGTGGAGCGGCACCGCCGGCACACGGCACCCGATCCACCTGCTGTCGCCGCAGCCGTCGTCGCGCCTGCACAGCCAGCTCGACATGGCCGGGGTCAGCCGCGAGTCCAAGATCGACGGTCGGGAACCGGTGGTGCTCAACGCCTCCGACGCGCGAGCACGCGGCATCGCCGAGGGCGACGCGGTCCGCCTGTTCAACGACCGCGGCGAGACCTACGCGGGTGCGGTGCTCTCCGACGACGTGCTCGCCGGCGTCGCCCTCCTGGCCACCGGTGCCTGGTACACGCCAGCCGACCCGGCCGCGACCGGATCGGCGGAGCTGCACGGGAACCCGAACGTGCTGTCCCAGGACCGGCCGACGTCGCGGCTGACCCAGGGCAGCACGGCCCAGTCCGTACTGGTGCAGGTCGAGCGCGCCGAGCGGGCCCCGTTCCGCGACCCGTACGCGCTACCCGCGTTCGTCACCCGGAGGTAGGCGCCACCTCGAGCAGCCGCGCGGCGAGGACGGTGTTGCGCAGCAGCATCGCGATCGTCATCGGTCCGACGCCGCCGGGGACCGGGGTGATCTGCGACGCGACCTCGGCGACGGCGTCGGTGTCGACGTCGCCGCACAGTCCGGACTCGAGGCGGTGCATGCCGACGTCGATCACGACCGCGCCGGGCTTCACCGCGTCCGCGCCGATCATCTTCGGCACGCCGGCGGCCGCGACGAGCACGTCGGCCCGCCGCGTCACCTCGGCGAGGTCCCGGGTGCGGGAGTGGCACGTCGTGACGGTCGCGTTGCGCTCCAGCAGCATCTGCGCCTGCGGCTTGCCGACCAACGACGACCGTCCGACGACGACGGCCTCGCGGCCCTCGAGCTCGACGCCCGCCCGGTCCAGCAGGTACATCACGCCGGACGGGGTGCAGGGCCGCAGGCCGTCCTTGCCCAGGATCAGCTTTCCGGCGCTGCGCTCGGTGAGCCCGTCGACGTCCTTCTCCGGCGGGATCATCGCCAGCAGCGCGTTCGTGTCCAGGTGCTTCGGCACCGGCAGCTGCAGCAGGATGCCGGTGACCTCGGGGTCGTCGGCCAGTCCCTCGAGAACGCCGGACAGCTCCTCCTGCGAGATGTCCGCGGGCAGGTGCTGGTGCAGGTCCCGGATGCCGACCTCGGTCGACATCCTCCGCTTGTTCTTGATGTAGATCGCCGACGCGGCGTCGTCGCCGACCAGGAGCGTGGCCAGTCCGGGGGCGGTCGGCAGGCCGGCGACGTCCGTCGCGACGTCGGCGCGCAGCTCGGCGGCCGCAGCCTTGCCGTCGATGATCGCTGCGGTCATCGGGCACCACCGGCGAGCGTCGCGGCACCGGATGCGAACCCGGTCACCTCGATCCCGAACTCGGATCCCGCGTCGAGCAGCATGTCGGCCAGGAACTGGCCGGACGACCGCTCGCAGTGCAGGAGATAGGACAGCTCGCCGTCGACGTCGTCACGAACCATGTCGGTGACGATACGGGCGACGGACGTCCGCAGTGCCGACCCGTCCGGCACCGAGTCGTCGGCGAGGTCGATACCGCAGACCTTCGCCAGCGTCCGGCGCGCGTCCGGACCGTGCAGCCGGACCAGGCACCGCCCGTGCGTGATGTCGACGGCCGAGGCGAACTCACCGCTCGCGGCCAGGCGCTCGTGCAGGTCGCCGAGCAGCCGGATGCCCGACCCGATCGGTCCGAGCACGACCCACTCCCCCGGCGCGGCGCCGACGACGAGCACCTGCCCGACGCCCGCGACGTCGGCCCGGGTCGTCCGTCCGAAGGAGACACCGAGATCGGTGCGGACCGCGCCGGTGAACGGCGCCCGCACCACGATCTTGGACAGCGGGGACTCGTCGCGCAGCGTCAGCCGGGCCGTGCTCACGCCCGCGCCGATCTCCCAGCCGTCCCGGACGCGCCCGTTGACGACGGCGACGGCGCTGCGCGACACCGGTTCTCCTGCGTTGTACTGATCAGACACGCTGACGCTCCCCCTCGGGGTCGACGTGGGTGGTGCCGGTGACCTCGGCCGTGACGAGACGCCCGTCCCGCAGGCGGACGCGTACCGACGTGCCGAGGGCGGAGAGGCTGCGGTCGATCTGGGCCAGGCAGATCGACCGGCCGAGCGTCGGCGAGTGCCGCGACGACGTGACCCGCCCGGCGATGGTGCCGTCGCGGTGCAGGATCTGGCTGGCCTCCTCCGGGACGACTCCCCCGTCGTGCGGGCGCAGACCGACCAGCGTCGGCCCGTCGCCGCGCTCGTGCTGCCACTCCAGCTCCGGCTTGCCGACGAAGTCGTCCTTGTCCAGCTTGATCAGCCCGTCGATCCCGGCGCTGAACGCCTGGGTCAGGCCGTCGGTGTCCTGCCCGACGATGAAGTGGCCCTTCTCCAGACGCAGCACGCGCTGGGCCTCGACACCGAAGGGCGTGACGCCGAGGTCGGCGCCAGCGGCCATCAGCGCCTCCCAGACGTGCAGGCCGTACCCGGCCGGGACGTGGATCTCGTAGGACAGCTCGCCGGTGAAACCGATGCGCCACAGCACGCAGTCGGGCACCCCGGCGACGGTGCCGGTGCGGACGCGCATGTACTCGAACGCCTCCGCGGACAGGTCGACGTCGTCGCACAGCCTCCCGAGCAGCTCGCGCGAGCGGGGTCCGGCGATGTTGATGCTCGCGTACGACGTCGTGACCGGCGTGACGTGCACCTGCCACTCGGGGTGCCCGGTCTGCAGGTGGTCCTCGACCCACTCCCAGACCGTCGCGGCACCCGAGGACGTGGTCGACATCAGGTAGTGGTCCTCGCCGAGCCGTCCGGTGACGCCGTCGTCGAGCACGACGCCGTCCTCGGCGCACATCACGCCGTACCGCACGCGGCCGACGTCGAGCTTCGACCACTTGTTGACGTAGAGCAGGTTGAGCAGCTTCGCCACGTCCGGGCCGCGCAGGTCGAGCTTGCCGATCGGCGTCACGTCGATGATCCCGACCCGCTCCCGCACGGCGCGCACCTCGGCCACCGGGTCGCCGTAGTGCTCGGGGCGGATCCACTGTCCCGCGACGAGCGGCACGGCACCGTGGCGCTCGTGCCACGGCTGCATCGGGGACACCCGCCGGGGCTCCGTCGGCCTGCCGGCCAGCGCGCCGAGCGTGACCGGTGCGTACATCGGCCGCCACGTCGTCGTCCCGGTCTCGGCGATCGTGGCCCCGGTGGCCTGCGCCAGGATCCCGACCGTGTTGACGGTCTCGAGCTTGCCCTGGGTGTGGCCCATGGTGACGGTCGTGTAGCGCTTGATCAGCTCGACCGAGTCGTAGCCCTCGGCGATGGCGGTCGTCAGGTCCTTCGCGCTGACGTCCTCGCAGAGGTCGACGAAGCCGCCGGTGCTCGCCGTGAACAGCTCCGGGTGCCGGGCCGCTGGCAGGTCAGGAACCGCGGGAGCGGCACCGTCCACCGTCGACCCGAACTCGACGCCGGGAGCGGCGACGAACGACCCGCGGGTGGCGGCCGCCCGGTGCGCCGCCAGCGCGCCGACGGCAGAGCCGTGCCCGGCCAGCTCGTCGGTCGTCCCGTCACCGAGGATCCCGCCGGTCACGAGCACCTCGTCGGGCAGCCGGGCCGGGTCCGGCCGGAACCGGGCCGTCGACGGGTCGTAGGTCGGGTCGTGCCCGGACTGGTTGATCAACGACGTCGGCGCCGTCCAACCGGTGGCCGTGACGAGCAGGTCGCAGTCGATCCGGCGGCCTCCTCCGAGCTCCACCGACGACAGCGCGCCACGCCCGTGCGCCCGCACGACGCGACCACCGGTGCGGGCGTCCACGACCTCGGCGACGTCGACGCCCGCGGCGGCGAGATCGCCGGCCGTGGCGTCGCCCGCGTCGTTCGCGGTGAACACGACGGCGCGGTCACCGGGACGGACGGAGTACAGGTTCGTCAGCCTGCGCGCCGCGCCGGAGAGCATGACGCCGGGCAGGTCGTTGCCGCCGAACACGTACGGGCGCTCGATCAGCCCGGCCGCGACGACGAGCGTCTTCGCCCGTGCCTTGATCAGTCGCTCGTGGACACCCGGCAGGTTTCGCTGGACGACCGGGATCCAGTTGTCGTCGTAGCGCGCGAGGGCGACCGAGTCGGTCAGCACCTCGATCGCGGGCTCCGCGGCGACCCGGGCGACGAGCTCGCGCAGCGCGGCCTGCTCGGCCGGGTCGCTCGTCCAGCGCAGGTGTCCGCCGAGGCCGTGCTGCTCGTCGACGAGCATCACCTGTGCCCCGGCGCGGGCGGCGGCGACGGCCGCCGACAACCCGGCGGGACCGCCACCGACGACGAGGACGTCGGGGTGGGCGTAGCGCTTGTCGAACACCGGCTGCTCGGTGTCCCGCGAGACCTCGCCCGCGTGCACGAACTGGCGCAGGACCTTCTCGTATGCCGGCCACAGGCGTTCCGGCTTGATGAACGTCTTGTAGTAGAAGCCGGTCGCGAGGAAGCGGCCGGCCAGGCCGTTGACGGCCTTCAGGTCGAACTCGAGCGACGGCCAGGTGTTCTGCGAGCTCACCTGGATCCCGTCGCGCACCTGCACGTGCGCGCCACGGACGTTGGGCTCGTCGCCGACCTGGACCAGGCACCCCGGGTCCAGCCAGTCGGCGGTGACCAGGCCGCGCGGGCGGTGGTACTTGTAGCTGCGCGAGAACACCCGCACGCCCGCCGCGGCGAGCGCCGAGACGATCGTGTCGCCGGGGTGCGCGCCGTACGGCCTGCCGTTCCAGGTGAAGCGCAGCGTGCGACCACGGTCGATCACCTCGCCGGGACGGCCGGGCAGGCGGTGGGTCTGCGGTGGCGCCTCCGCGGCCGCGCTGCGGCGTCCGGGCTGAAGGAGGGTCATGGGATGCGCACCTCGTTGGTGGCGGTGTCGCGCTCGGCGGTGAAGTACTTCCGGCAGCCCGCCGAGTGGTACCAGGTCTCGGTGTCCCACCCGCGCCGGTTCGGCTGGGTGTAGAGGTAGCGGCGCCACTGTTCCGGGGTCGTCGTCCCGGGGTCGGGGCGCGTCGTCGCGGTTCCCCCGTACCGGAACTCGGTGACGTTGCGCGGCCCGCAGTACGGGCACGGCAGCAGCATCATGGCAAGCGTCCTTCCACCTGCGGCTCCGTGGGCTGCAGGGATAGTCCTGACGTTCCGGTGTCCGTCCTCAGTGGCCGACGGCGGCCGCACCCTTCTCCCCGACGAGCCTGCCCGCGGCGAAGCGGTCGATCCCGAACGCGGAGATGATCTCCGGCGGGCGGCCGTGCGCGATGCAGTCGGCCATCGCCTCGCCGGACACCGGTCCCGCCTTGAACCCGTAGGTGCCCCAGCCGACGTCGACGTAGAAACCGTCCACATCGGTCGGACCCATGATCGGCGAGTAGTCGGGCGTCATGTCGCACAACCCCGCCCACTGGCGCAGCAACCGCATCTTCGACAGCGCCGGCATCAGCTCCAGCACGTGCCCGCCGAGCCCCTCGGTGAACTCCAGCGACCCGCGGATCGAGTACGACGCGAACGGGTCCACCGACGCGCCGAACACCAGCTCGCCGCGGTCGGTCTGGGAGACGTACGTGTGCAGCGTGCCGGACACGACGACGGTGTCCAGGAACGGCTTCACCGGCTCGGTCACCGCCGCCTGCAGCGGGAACGTCTGCACCGGCATCTCCACCCCGGCCATGTCCGAGATCAGGCTCGACCAGCCCGCCGTGCAGTTCACGACGACCGGCGCCGAGATCCGGCCGCGGTCCGTCCGTACGCCGGTGACCTTGCCCCCCTCGACGTCGATGCCGGTGACCTCGGTCTTCTGGTGGATGTGCACGCCGTGCGCGTCGGCCGCACGGGCGTAGCCCCAGACCACGGCGTCGTGCCGGATGATCCCGCCCGGCGGGTGGTAGAGCGCCCCGAGGATCGGGTAACGAGCTTCCGGCGAGACGTCCATGAACGGCACGAGCTTCGCGATCTCGTCCGGCCCGATCACCGAGGAGTCGACGCCCTGCACCTTGTTCACCTCGGCGCGCCAGTGCATGGTGCGCAGCGAGGAGTCGTTGTGCGCCAACGTCATGTGCCCGCGCTGGGAGAACATGACGTTGAAGTTCAGGTCGGCGGCGAGGTGCTCGTAGAGCTTCACCGAGCGGTCGTAGAACCGCACACCCTCTGGCGTGAGGTAGTTGGACCGGATGATCGCGGTGTTGCGACCGGACCCGCCGCTGCCGATGTAGGACTTCTCCAGCACGGCCACGTTCGTGATGCCGTGGTTGGTCGCCAGGTAGTACGCGGTGGCCAGACCGTGCACGCCACCTCCGACGATCACGACGTCGTAGCTGTTCCGGAGGTCGTGGTCGTGCCAGGTGCGCGGCCATTCGGGACTGGCCGACAGGCCCTTGCGGAACAGCTGCCACGCCGAGTAGTCGCGCAGCCGGCCCGGGCGGTGGCCGTTGCCGTTCCGTCCGCTGCCGTTGTGCGACGGGTGGCCGTTGGTCGAGCTGGCCATGGATGCGATTCCTTCGGGTCAGGACGGTGTCAGGACTGGGTCAGGTAGCGCTGGATCTCCCAGTCGGACACGACGGAGTGGTACTCGTCGAACTCCCGCTGCTTGACCGTCGCGAAGTAGTCGATGAAGTCGCCGCCGGACACCTTGCCCAGCGCCGCACGGAGGACGTCGTCGTCCACGAGCTCCTCGACCGCGCGCTCGAGCGTGCTGGGCAGCTGGCGGATGCCGCGGCGGCGGACCTCGTCGGTGGGGAGCTCGAACAGGTTGTCGTCGGTCGGCGCGCCGGGGTCCATCCCGCCGTCGATGCCGTCCAGTCCGCTGGCCAGCAGCGCCGCCGTGGCCAGGTACGGGTTGGCCGAGCCGTCGACACCCCGGTGCTCGATCCGGCCGCCCTCGGGTACGCGCATCATCAGCGTCCGGTTGTTGCCGCCGTGCGCCACGTAGGCAGGCGCCCAGGTCGCGCCGGAGGCCGTCGACCCGACACCGATCCGCTTGTAGGAGTTGACCGTCGGGCAGATCACCGCGGCACAGGCGCGGCCGTGCTCGACGAGACCGCCGAGGTAGCTCCGCCCGAGCGCGGACAGCCCGAGCCCACCGCCGTCGTCGGCGAACAGCTCCTCGCCGTGCGCGCTCCACAGGCTCTGGTGGATGTGCAGGCCGTTGCCGGTCTTGTCCCGGAACGGCTTCGGCATGAACGTCGCGACCATGCCGTTGTCGTGTGCCAGCATGTGGATCATGTAGCGGAAGAACACGGCGCGGTCCGCCGTGGTGAGCGCGTCCGAGTAGTGCCAGTTGTTCTCGAACTGGCCGGTGCCGTCCTCGTGGTCGTTGGCGTAGTTGCCCCACCCGAGCGCGTTCAGGTTCTTCGAGACCGCGGACAGGTGGTCCCACATCCGGGTCAGGCCCTTGATCTCGTAACAGGGCTTGTGCGACGTGTCGTGCGGGTCGGCGAACTCCAGCGAGCCGTCCTCGGCGCGGCGCAGCAGCGTGTACTCGAGCTCCATGCCGGTCTTCATCGTCCAGCCGCGACGCTCGGAGAGGTCGTCGAGCAGGCGGCGCAGGATCACGCGCGGCGCGTACGGCCACGGCTTCCCGTCGACCCACGGGTCACAGTGCAGCACCGCGAGACCCGGCTTCCAGGGCAGCGGGGTGTACGACGACGGGTCCGGCACGGCAGAGATGTCCGGGTCGGCGGGCGACTGGCCGAGGTCACCGGCGGCGTAGCCGGCGAACCCGGCCCCGCCGCCCACGAGCAGGTCGAACGCCTCGATCGGCACCGCCTTGGCGCAGGGCTTGCCGTGCAGGTCGACGAACATCGCGAGGAAGAACTCGATGCCGTCCTGCTCGGCCCGGCGACGGAGGTCCTCGTGCGCGTCTGCCATGTCCATCTCCCTCGTCCGGCGGCCGGATTCCTTGATGGTGTGGTGTTAGAACCATTGCAGAGGCAACACCCGGCGTCGACGGATGTCAACCCCGTCACATCGTGTTCACGAACGTCCCCGCAGGCCGGCCCGGGTAGCCTCCGGACCATGGCGAGACCGGTGACGTCGACGACGCTGGCCAAGGCCGTCGCCGACCACCTGCGCACGCTGATCCACCGCGGCGAGGTCGGCCCCGGCGGACGGCTCCCTCCCGAGCGCGAGCTCGCGGAGCAGCTCGGCGTCGCCCGGATCAGCCTCCGCGAGGCGATCAAGCAGCTCCGCGAGGAGGGGTACGTCGAGGTCCGCAGGGGCGCGACGGGCGGCACGTACGTCACGCAGCTCGACCAGCCGGCCGCCGCATGGCAGGCCCGGATGCGCACGCAGACCGGCGAGATCGACGACATCCTGGACTTCCGGATCGCGCTGGAGACCGAGACCGCGGTGCTGGCCGCGCGCCGCCACGTTCCCGAGGACCTGGACGTCCTCTCCGACGCGATCGCCTCGCTGAAGAACGTCGGCGGGCGCACGGCGTTCCGCCAGGCCGACTCGCAGTTCCACCTCGGACTCGCCCGCGCCGCCCGCAGCGACCGGCTCGCGGAGGCGATCGAGGCCTGCCGCGGTGACCTGTTCAGCCCGCACGACCTGCTCCCGTTCGCCGACCCGGTCGAGGAGACGCTGCGCGACCACCAGGAGATCCTCGACCTGGTGGCCGTCAGGGACGCGGACCGCGCGAGTGCGGTGATGCGCGAGCACCTGGACCGCACGCGCGCCCAGCTCCGCGCGATCGTGTTCGGCCCGGACGGCGACCCGGCGTCCCCGGACGTCGCGGCGCGCGGGAACGCCTCCGCCGGCTGATCGCCCGCGGCCCCCACGACCCGGGGTTGACTTTCCTCGACGTTGCGTGTTGCCTTCCTCAAAGGTACTAAGACAACACCTTCAGTTCTCCGGCCCGCACCGTCGACCGCCCATCGGTGTGACGACTCCCGACGACGGGCCGTCACCGCCGACTGCGTGAGAGGCAACGCCATGCCCGACCCAGCCGTCCTGCCCCGCCAGGACGCGATCCGGACCGGACCCCGCACGGGCCGTGACAGGGGTGTCGACACCGCCCGCCTCCTGACGTCCTGTCAGGACGGTCCCGGGATCGTCGCGGCGATCACGTCGTTCCTGCACGCGCGCGGCGCGAACATCATCGCCTCCGACCAGAACTCCACCGACGCCGAGGGCGGCACGTTCTTCCAGCGCATCGAGTTCCACCTGCCGGACGTGAGCACCAGGCTGCCGGAGCTGGAGCGGGAGTTCGACGCCGAGGTCGCGATCCGCTTCGGCATGACGTTCCGGCTGCGTGCCGCCGAGGTCCCGCAGCGGGTCGCGGTGTTCGTCTCGAAGTTCGACCACTGCCTGCTGGACCTGCTGTGGCGCTACCGCCGGGGCGAGCTGCCGGTCGACATCGTCCAGGTAGTGTCCAACCACCCCGACCTCGCCGAGGACGTGGAGTCGTTCGGCATCCCGTTCGCGCACATCCCGGTCACGAAGGCGACCAAGCAGGAGGCGGAGGCCAAGCAGCTCGCCCTGCTCGACGGCCGCGTCGACCTGATCGTGATGGCCCGCTACATGCAGATCCTGTCCGGCGACTTCCTCGACCAGGTGGGCGTCCCGGTGATCAACATCCACCACTCGTTCCTGCCGGCGTTCGCCGGGGCGAGCCCGTACGAGCAGGCCAAGAACCGCGGCGTGAAGCTCGTCGGGGCGACGGCGCACTACGCCACCGTGGACCTCGACGAGGGCCCGATCATCGAGCAGGACGTCGCGCGCGTGACCCACCGCGAGTCGACCCACGAGATGACCCGGCGCGGCGCGGACATCGAACGCCTCGTGCTCGCCCGCGCGGTGGCCTGGCACTGCGACGACCGGGTCCTGCTGCACGGCAACACCACCATCGTCTTCTGACCATCTCGAAGGAGGGTTCCCATGTGCGGGATCGTCGGACTGCACCTCCGTGACGCCGAGCTGTACCCGCAGCTCGGACGGCTGCTGGAGGAGATGCTGGTCGGGGCGACGGAACGCGGCCCCGACTCGGCTGGCATCGCCGTCTACGGGGACCGTTCACGCTGCCCCGACGGTCATTCGGCGGTCTCCGTGCTCGGCGCATGGGCGAATCCGGTCGCGGACCTGCGACAGGTGCTGCCCGGCGTGGCCGACGTCGACGTCCGGCGGGCCGGAGCCACCACCGTGATCACGGCGCCGGTCGGTCCGGACGCGCTCGCCGCGGCGGTCCGGGCCGTCGCGCCGGACGCGAAGGTCGTCGGGATCGGCACCGACCTCGTCGTCTACAAGGACGTCGGGCACCCCGGTGACCTCGCGAAGGCCTACGACCTCGCGTCGGCGACCGGCTGGCAGGCGCTCGCGCACACCAGGATGGCCACCGAGTCGGCGATCACGCCGGAGGGCAGCCACCCGTTCTCCGTCGGGGCCGACCAGTGCCTCGTCCACAACGGATCGTTCTCCAACCACGCCACGATCCGCCGGGAGCTCCGACGCGAAGGCGTCGTGTTCGACTCGGAGAACGACACCGAGGTCGCGGCCCGCTACGTCGCCGCGTGCCTGGCCGACGGCGACGACCTGGAGAAGGCGCTGCACCGCCTCGGGGGTGAGTTCGACGGCTTCTACACGCTGCTGGTGACCACGGCCGACGGGTTCGCCGTCGTCCGCGACGAGATCGCCTGCAAGCCCGCGATCGTCGCGGAGCACCCGCGCTGGGTCGCGATGGCCTCGGAGTTCCGGTCGCTGGCCGGGCTGCCGGGCCTGTCCGAGGCGACGATCTTCGAGCCCGAGCCGGGGAGGGTGTACGCATGGCAGCGCTGAGTGCGGGGGCCGACCACGCGAACGACCACGTGATCGACCTCGCGTCGACGAGCGTGCGCAAGCTGAACGCCGAGCTGCACGCCCCGACCGCGACGCGGTACCGCGTGCTGTCCCCGCGCGGCGCGCACGCCGTCGCCGTGGGCATCGACGACGACCTCCACGTGCATGTCGAGGGCGACGTGGGCTACTACTGCGGCGGCATGAACCAGGGTGGCCACATCGTCGTCGACGGCATGGCCGGTCCCGGCCTGGCCGAGAACATGATGTCCGGCACCGTCCGGGTGCGCGGCGACGCGTCGCAGGGTGCGGGCGCGACGGCCCGTGGCGGGCTGCTCGTGATCGAGGGCAGGGCGTCCATGCGCTGCGGCATCTCGATGAAGGGCGTGGACGTCGTCGTCGGCGGCGACGTCGGCCCGATGAGTGCGTTCATGGCACAGGCCGGCCGGCTGGTCGTCTGCGGCGACGCGGGCGACGGCCTCGGCGACTCGATCTACGAGGCGCGGATCTACGTGCGCGGCAAGGTCGGCACGCTCGGCGCCGACTGCGTCGAGAAACAGATGCGCGACGAGCACCGCGACGAGCTCGCAGAACTGCTCCGCAGCGCGGGGGTGGACCACGACCCGTCGGAGTTCCGCCGGTACGGCTCGGCACGCACCCTCTACCACTTCACCAGCGAGCACTCGGGGAGCTACTGATGACCTCGCCATCTCAGCGCGGCCTCCGCGAGTCCGCGACGTTCGACCGGGCGACGATCGCCGCGATCCAGCACGCGGCCGACACCGGCGTCTACGACATCCGCGGCTGGGGCGCCAAGCGCGCCGTCCCGCACTTCGACGACCTGCTGTTCCTCGGTGCCTCGATGTCCCGCTACCCGCTGGAGGGTTACCGGGAGCGCTGCGACACCGACGTCGTGCTGGGCGACCGGCACGCCGAGCGGCCGCTGCACCTGGCGACGCCGGTGACGATCGCCGGCATGAGCTTCGGTGCGCTGTCCGCACAGGCCAAGGAGTCGCTCGGGCGCGGGGCCAGCGAGGTCGGCACGTCCACCACGACAGGTGACGGCGGCATGACCGACGAGGAGCGCGGCCACTCGAAGACGCTCGTCTACCAGGTCCTGCCCAGCCGGTACGGGATGAACCCGGATCACCTGCGCGCGGCGGACGCGATCGAGGTCGTGCTGGGCCAGGGCGCCAAGCCCGGCGGGGGCGGGATGCTGCTGGGGCAGAAGATCTCCGACCGGGTCGCCGAGATGCGCACGCTGCCGGCCGGGATCGACCAGCGCAGCGCGTGCCGGCACCCGGACTGGACCGGCCCGGACGACCTGGCGATCAAGATCCTCGAGCTGCGGGAGATCACGGACTGGCAGAAGCCGATCTACATCAAGGTCGGCGCAACCCGCACGTACTACGACGTCAAGCTCGCCGTCGCCGCGGGCGCCGACGTCGTCGTCGTGGACGGGATGCAGGGCGGCACGGCGGCCACCCAGGACGTGTTCATCGAGCACGTCGGGATCCCGATCCTGGCCGCCATCCCGCAGGCCGTGCAGGCGCTGTCCGAGCTCGGTCTGCACCGCAAGGTGCAGCTGATCGTCTCCGGTGGCATCCGCACCGGCGCCGACGTCGCGAAGGCGATGGCGCTCGGGGCCGACGCGGTCGCGATCGGCACGGCCGCGCTGATCGCGTTGGGCGACAACCACCCCCGTTACGCCGCGGAGTACGAGAAGATCGGCTCGGCGGCCGGCTACTACGACGACTACCAGGACGGGAAGGATCCGGCCGGGATCACCACCCAGGACCCGGAACTGTCCCGGCGCCTCGACCCGGTCGAGGGCGGGCAGCGGATCGCGAACTACCTGCGGGTGCTCACGCTGGAGGCGCAGACGATCGCCCGCGCCTGCGGCAAGGCCCACCTGCGGCATCTCGAGCCGGAGGACCTCGTCTCGCTGACGATCGAGGCGGCCGCGATGGCCCGCGTCCCGTTGGCGGGCACCAGCTGGATCCCGGGGCAGACGGGCCCCTGAGTCGGGGCGTCCCCGTTGCGCGGTGCAGCGGTGACCCTTGACACAGCGTAGCCACGTCGCCGTATTGTCCACGACCGAGGTATTTGGTCCGGACCGAAGACCATCGGGCCGGACGGCACGACGCCCGACATCCGTCCCGACGACGTGACGCACTGCTGCACAACGTCTGTCACCGCTCGTCGGCAGGAGCCAACGGAGGCTTCGTTGAAGACATTCGAGGCGCGCATCGACAGCCTGCTCAGACGGGACCGGATCCTCGCGGTGGCGTTCGCCGTCGCGATGTGGGTCGTCCTGGTGTTCGTCTGCGCGGTCGCCCTGACCACCTCGCCGAGCCCGAGCATCTCCGTCGCGCTCGTCGTCGCGGCGATCCTGCTCGGCGGGTTCAACACGGCATCGGTGGCGGCGATGGTCCGCCGCTACCGGCTCTCCAAGGAGAGCGTCTACGGCCCGGACATCGAGTTCTCCGACCGGCTCAGGGAAGCCAGACAGCAGGCGCGCAACGCGAAGCGCGGGAGCGCGTCGTGAGCGCCCCGAGCGAGCGGAAGGCGCCCTACGAGCCGCCGCGCCAGTCCCTGCGCGGGCAGCTCCTGGACGCGGCCGTGATCCTGGTGCTGATCTTCGCGACGCTGTTCGTCACGACGTACCTGACCGGTGACGAGAGCGAGGACGCCACCGGCACGTCGCAGGTGCGGTCGGTGAGCCAGCTTCCGGTGACGCCCGGCGAGAAGGCCCAGTACCAGAAGATGATCGACACCGGTACGGCCGACCTGCCGACGATCGCCGCGGGCGTCGAGGCCAACCAGCCGGACCCGCACAAGTACGACATCGACTGGCTCGCACTCGTCGGCACGGCCGTGCTGCTCGCCGTCTACCTGGGCTTCGTCTACCGCGTCTCCTTCAGGGAGTACCGCGAGGTGATCGAGGAGAGGTTCGGGCCCCGCTCCCGTTCCGATGAGGAGGTGTCCGGATGAGTGTCGTCGGCATCGTCGAACTGCTCGCCTGGCTGATCAGCGCCGCGATCGCGATCTGGATGGCGCAGGACATGATCCGGGTCGCCCGGGGCCACGACGAGGCCTCCCTGGTCAACGCGCCCGACCCGCTCGAGGAACCGTACGAGCCACCCGCCACGGCGGAGAGGGGATCCGCATGAGCGTCGAGGAAGCACCTGCCGAGCGCACGTCGGCGGCCGGCGCCGAACGACCGGCACTGCGGCGGGTGCTGTCCCCCTTGCACATCTGGGCCCTCGGCGTCGGCATCGTGCTCGTCGGCGAGTTCATGGGGTGGAACTTCGCCGTCGAGAAGGGCGGCATGTACGGCGCGCTCGTCGCCGGCTGGGTCGTCGGGCTGCTCTACACGTGCATCGTGATGATCAACTCCGAGATCACGTCGGCGATCCCGGCCGCCGGTGGCCAGTACGCGCAGGCCAAGCACACGGTCGGGCCACTGATGGCGTTCAACGTCGGCCTGTACCTGACGCTCGCCTACACGATGCTCGAGGCGTCCAACGCGAACGTGCTCAGCTACCTGCTGACCACGCTGGCGAACCTGATGGGCTCCACGGAGGAGCTGTCCCCCTACCCGTTCGCGGTGCTCGCCATCCTGGCGCTGGCGTTCCTGAACTACCGGGGCGTGTTCGCGACGCTCACGCTGAACTTCGTGATCACCGGGTTCGCGTTCGTCACGCTGCTCCTGCTGTTCGTCGGCCTGCAGGGATGGAACCCGACCGCGTCGCTGGACCTCTCCGGCCTGGCCGGCTCCCTGGACAACGGCCTGCCGTACGGCTGGATCGGCGTGATCGCCGCGTTCCAGTTCGGGATGTGGTTCTACCTCGGCATCGAGGGCACGGCACAGGCCGCCGAGGAGTGCCGGTCGGCGCCGCGGTCGGTGCCGCTCGGCAGCATGGCCGGGATCATGACGCTGATCATCGCGGCGTCGCTGACCTGGTTCCTCTGCGCGGGCCTGCTGCCGTGGCACTACCTCGGCACGGCGATCACACCGTTGTTCGACGCGGCACGACTGTCCGGCAGCGGCGTGCTCGTCGTGCTCCTGCTGCTCGGGACCCTGTGCGCCACACTGGCATCGGCCAACGGATGCATCAACGACGCGTCGCGGGCCTGGTTCTCGATGGGTCGGGACCGCTATCTGCCGGAGTGGTTCGGCGCGGTGCACCCGAAGTACCACACGCCGTTCCGGGCGATCGTGTTCCTAGTGCCGGTCGCGATCGCGTTCGCGATCCTGCCGGTCCTGCTGGACCAGCCGACGCTGCTGTCCACAGTGATCACGTTCTCGATCCTGTCCGGACTGCTGATGTACAGCTTCATGGGCCCGAACTTCATCCGGTTCCGCACGCTGTGGCCGATCGGGTCGATCAAGCGGGCCTACACGCTGCCGCTGCACCCGGCCCCGGCGATCGCGCTGCTGGTCCTCGCCGCCGCCGTGTTCTTCGCGACGTTCCTCGGATACGGCGCAGCGCTGCTGTCGATGCTCACGTTCTACCTGCTGGCGTCGATCTGGTTCGTGGCGCGGCGCTACAAGTTCGTCCGCCGTGGAGCGCAGTTCACCGCCGACCTGCCGCGTCCGCGCGGTTACTGAGGGGCGCGCCGTGTCCCTCACGTTCCTGGGCGCGCTCGCGCTGGTCGCCCTCGCTGTCGCCGTGCTCGGCACCGTCCACGCGGGCGCCCGCAACGCCGCGATGCGCGACCGCGCCCGTGTCTTCGACGACGTGCTGTCGGCCGTCGAGGACCCGGTCGTCCTCCGCGGCGACGGAATCGACTACCCCGAGCTGCGCGGCCGGGTCGGCGGCCACCCGGTCCGGCTGCGGGTGATCGTCGACGCGCTCGTGCTGCGCAAGCTGCCCGTGCTGTGGCTGGAGGTCGTCGTGCACCAGCGCGTACCGGTCACCGGCACCGTCAGCGTGCTGCTGCGCCCGCACGGTGGCGAGTACTTCTCGTCGAACCCCGGTTTCCGCTTCGAGCTGCCGACGCCGGCGTCGTTCCCGCGGACGGCCCGGGTGGCCGCGTCCACACCGGACACCTCGCTCGACGTGCTGGAACCGTTGGCGGCGTTCGTCTCCGAGCCCGAGACGAAGGAGGTCGGAGTCGGCCCGGGCGGTCTGCGCGCCGTGCGGCTGCTCGCCTCCGCCGACCAGGGCGCCTACCGGGTGAGCAGGCGGGCCTCGTTCTCCGGTGCCCGGGTGCCCGCCTTCGAGCTTCTGCGGACCGTGGAACTGCTGACCCAGAGGGAGGTCACGACGTGAGACGCCCGTGGGTGGTGCTCCTGGTGGCGATCGTGCTGCCGGGCGTGGGCCACGTACTGAACCGGCTGCCGACCCGCGGCCTGATGTTCGTCTTCTACACGATCCTGCTCGGCGTGATCACCTGGCACCTGACCACACCGGACCACTCCCTGGTCGGCCGTCTGGCCGGAGGCCTGTTCGTCTACGCGATCAGCATCGTGGACGCCTACCAGTGGGCCGCCGTCCGGGCGAGGTCGACCGCCGTAGCGGCCGGCACCGGGGTCCGCGCCGGTTCGTAGCCGACGGGGCGACGCGGTTCGCGCTGTGATCCGGTGTTCGCGCACCGGTCCGGAGTTCGCGCGCGTCCCGGCACGCGCGTTCACCGGATCACCACGCGTTCACCGGATCACCGTGCACGGGTCGTGGCACCCGGCGAGCGGCTGGTCCGGCCCGGGTGAGATGACGTCCATGGCTGGCCGGCTACCCCGGGGGAACCACCGGCGTCATCTCACGGGGATGGTCGATCCGGTCCCGGACGAGAGCAGCTCTCGCGCCTCCACATCGGATCGGCGGAGCTCTCGTCCACCACGGTCGGGGCTCCGCGTCACCACCCGTCGTGGACTCGCACTGTGATCCGGGCTCGCACCGGTCGGGGGTTCGCACGCCGGTCCGAATTCGCACGCCGGTCCGGAGAACGCACCCCGGTCCGGAGTACGCACGCGTCCCGGCACGCGCGTTCCGCCGGATCACCGCGCGTTCCTCGGATCACCCTGCGCTCCCCGGATCACCGGCCGCTCCCCGGACCACCGCGCGCTCCCCGGATCACCGGCCGCTCCCCGGACCACCGCCCGCTCCCCGGACCACCGCCCGCTCCCCGGACCACCGCGCGCTCCCCGGATCACCGGCCGCTCCCCGGACCACCGCGCGCTCCCCGGATCACCGGCCGCTCCCCGGACCACCGCGCGCTCCCCGGATCACCGCGCGTTCACCGGATCACCGCGCGTTCACCGGATCACCGTGCACTCGGGTCGTGGGACGCGGCGCGCGACGGTCCAGGCCAGGTGGACGACGGTGGTGGCCGACCGGCTGCGTCGGCGGCATGATGATCGCGAGCCGGTGCGGATCCGGCCACACACACGGCTGTCGTTGCACCGAACCGATGACCCTCAGCCGGCGGAGCGCTCGCGGGACGACGCCCGGGTTGCACGCCGGACCGGCTGGGCCCTGGCACGGACGCACCGCGGCGGGGATCAGAGCAGCCCTCTGGCCCTCGCGTTCGTGATCACCTGAGCGCGGTTGCGGGCGTCGAGCTTGCGCATCACGTTGTGCAGGTACGTCTTCACCGTGTTCGGGGACAGGCTCAGATCCCGGCCGACCTCGCCGTTCGTGTGCCCGGTCGCGACGAGGCGCAGCACGTCGTACTCGCGAGGGGTGAGCGGCGCCCGTTCCGGGTCGGGCACGCGGCCGCGGTAGCCGCCGGTGCGGGCGACCTCGCGGATCGCGTCGCCCAGCACCGTCGCGGACGCGTCCTTGACCAGCAGTCCCACCGCACCGGCGGCGAGCGACGGCGCCACGGCCGAGTGCTCGGGGAACGCCGTGAACAGCAGCACCCGGCTGGCCGGCGACACGGCGTGGAGGCGCGGGACCACGTCGGCGGCGAGCGCGTCCGGCAGGCGCAGATCGAGAAGCACGACGTCGGGTCGTTCTGCGGCACAAGCCGTCTCGGCACCGGTAGCGCTCGCGGCGTGACCGACGACGTCGATGTCGCTGTAGCGCCCGAGCGCGGTGACGACGCCGTCGCGGACGACGGGGTGGTCGTCGACGACCAGCACCCGGACGGTCCCCGCCCTCAGCACGGCAGCTCGAGCCGCCACGTCGTACCGCCCTGCGGATCGGGGACGACGCGCAGCGTGCCGCCGAGCCTGCGCACGGCGTCGGTGCTGGCGGTGAGCCCGATGCCGGGCGTGCGGCCCGCGCCGATCCCGACGCCGTCGTCGGTGACGGCGACGACGAGCACCCCGGACCGGACCGCCACGCTGACGACGACCGCCGACGCGCCGGCGTGCTTCTCCACGTTGAGCAGCGCCTCGCGCACGGCCGCGACGACCGCCTCGCACCGGGACGGCGCGAGCGCGGGCGGGTCGTCGAGCATCACGAGCTCGGCGGGGACCCCGGTGCGGTCGCTGAACGCGTGGCAGTCCGCGCGCAGCGCCACCGACAGCTCCAGCGCCGCGGGTGAGGCACGCAGCGTCCGCAACGAGTCGCGCAGTGCCGCCGACGCCTCGTTCGCCTGGTCCTGCAACCGCTGCAGCCGGGTCGCGAGCTCCGGGTCGGCGCCGACCGCGTCGGAGAGGCCGGCCACTCCGGACCCGATCGCGAACAGCAGCGCGCCGACGCTGTCGTGCAGGTCGGCGGCCAGGCGGGTGCGCTCCTCGTGCACCGCGACCTCGCGCGCGAGCCGGGCCCGTTCCGCGACGGCGACGGCGAGCGCCACCTCGTCGGCGACGGCCTCGGCCCGCTCGGCCGCGCGCCCGCCGAACGACCCGTCCGACCGCGCACCGACGGCCAGCACGCCGAGCAGCGTGCCGTCGCGCTGCACGGGCACGGCCAGCAGCCTGCGGATCCCCTCCAGGTCGATCAGCCGGTCGAACGTGTGGGTGATCTCGGCGGAGCCGAAGTAGTCGTCCACCCACGCCGGGGTCGCGGTGCCGTGCACCTTGCCGGTCAGACCGAGACCGCGGGACACGGCCAGCCCACGCAGCAGCCCGGTGTGGTCGCCGGTGACCTGGGCGAGCGTCAGTTCGGGGGCACCCGGGTCGACGGACTCGCCGAGCCACGCCACGTCGCCCTCGGCACTGAGCAGGTCCAGCGCCGCCCGCACGGCGGCGCGGCGGTCGAGCAGGCCGACGAGCTCGGTGTGCTCGCGCGTCAGCCGCTCCGTCGGGTCCACGGTTCCATGGAACACCGGTGCTCCCCGGGTGTCACGGGGTGAACTTCTTGATCAGCTCGCGGCGCATGATCTTGCCGGTCGACGTGGCCGGGAGCGCGTCCACGAACCGCACCATGCGGGGCCGCTTGTAGGCCGCGAGGTGCTCCCCCGCGTACCCGACGAGCTCGTCCTCCGTCGGGTCCGTCCCCGTGGCGGGCACCACGTAGGCGCAGGCCAGCTCGCCGCGCACCGGGTCCGGCACCGGTCCGACGGCGACCATCGCGACCGACGGGTGCCCGGCCAGCACCCGCTCCACCTCGGCCGGGTAGACGTTGTAGCCACCGGTGATGATCATGTCCTTGCGCCGGTCGACGACGAACACGTGCCCGGTCGCGTCCATCGTCGCGACGTCGCCGGTGTGCAGCCAGCCGTCCGGCTCGATCGTCTCGGCGGTCGCCTCCGGGTTGCCGTGGTAGCCCGACATGACGATCGGGCCACGTACCATGAGCTCTCCCGGCTCCCCCGTCGGCGCGTCACGGCCGACGTCCTCCAGGTCGGCGATCCGCAGCTCGACCCCCGGCAGCGCCACCCCGATCGAGCCCGGCACCGGCGGCGCGTACAGCGCGTGCGTGGTACCCAGCCCGGCCACCTCGGTCATCCCCCACAGCTCGATCAGCGGGGCGCCGGAACGGGTCTGCCAGCGCTCGATCGTCGAGATCGGGATCGTCTGGCCGCCGACCGTGCAGCGGGTCAGCGACGAGAGGTCGGCCCCCGCGAGGTCGGGGTGGGCCAGCAGCATCGCGTACATGGCCGGGACGCCCTCGAACAGCGTCGCGCGGTGCTCGGCGATCAGCCGCAGCGTCTCGGCCGGGTCGAAGCGCTCCATGAGCACGACCGTGCCGCCGGCCAGGAACGTCCCGTTGATCACGACGTTGCCGTAGACGTGCGGGGCGGGCAGCGCGGTCACGACGACGTCGTCGTCGCGGCGTCCGTGCATGGTCGCGGTCAGCGCGCAGTTCAGCAGCACCGCCCGGTGGCTCTGCACGGCGCCCTTCGGGTGCCCCGTGGTCCCGGACGTGTACCCGATCGTCGACGGCGCGTCCGGGTCGGTCTCCACAGAAGGGACCGGTCCGTCGGAGGCCAGCAGCGCGTCGAACGCGAGCGCGCCCTCCGGGGCGTCGCCGAACGCCACGACCGTCGACAGGCCGGGCAGGTCGCGGGTCAGCTCCAGCACCGTCGACGCCTGCTCGGCGCTGGTGAACACGGCCGCAGCACCGCAGTCGCGCAGCACGAACGCCAGCTCCTCGGGGGTGAGCATGACGTTGACCGGGTTCACGACGGCGCCCGCCTTCAGCGCGCCGTGGTAGGCCACCACCCACTCCCAGCGGTTCTGCGCGTACAGCGACACCGGGCTGCCCGGCCGGACGCCACGAGCCGCGAGCCCGGCCGCGACCCGGTCGCTGAGCGCGTCCAGCTCGGCGAACGTGAGCGTCCGCGTCCGCGTGACCAGTGCCGGCTTGTCCCCGTACCGGGGTCCGACCGTCCGCAGGATGTCCCCGGGTCCGTGCACCGCTGCACCTCCATGTCGACGTGGCGGCAGCACATCGCACCCGGGACGGCGGCGGCACACCCGAACGGGTGTGGCGGCGGCCACGGTGCTGCGTAGCGTCGGAACGCATGACGACGACGTCGGTGCTGGACGAGGCACAGCTCGGTCACCTGAAGCACTGGGACAACCTGTCCCGTCGGCTGCCGCACGACTGGTCGCTGATGCAGGGCAAGGGCGCGGGCGAGGACGACTTCGGGAGCTACCGCTTCCAGCTCGCCTACATGATCTACGGGCTGGCGCTCGCCCACCGCCACCGGCTGCCCGCCGCGCCGGGGCTGTTCCGCCCGACGATCCAGCGGCTGATCGACAAGCTCCTGATGCCCGACGTCTGGTTGTACTGGCGCGACGTGTCGCGCGGCGGGATGGTCTTCAACGCCCACCTCGCGGACGGCTACCACGAACAGTGGGACCCGGTCGCCCGCGACAACATCATGTACTCCGCCTACGTGCAGTCCTGCGCGCTGCTGCACGACCACCTGTTCGCCGACGACCGCTACGCGCAGCCGGGTTCGCTGACGTTCGAGCACTGGTCGTTCTTCTGGGGTGGCGAGGAGAAGCGCTTCTCCTACGACCGGGACTCGCTCAACGAGCACCTCTACTGGCAGATGGTCCAGAACGGCTACCTCGGCGTGGCGTGCGAGCCGAACTGCGTGTTCCAGATCTGCAACCAGCCCGCCATCCTCGGCTTCCGGCTGCACGACGTGATCACCGGAGGCGACCGCGCCGACGAGGTGGTCGCCGGCTACGAGAAGGCGTGGGCCGACTTCGGCCGCCTCGACGACGCGGGCCACTACAACCAGATGATCCTCGAGGACTCGAAGGTCGTCTCCGGAAACGCGATGACGTTGCCGTGGGTGGACGCGTGGTGCGGCGCGCTGATGAACACCTGGAACCGGGACTTCGTGCACACGAACTACCCGACCCAGGTCACCGACTTCCTCGTGCCCGGCCCGGACGGCACGTTCTCGGTGCGTTCCGGCCCGACGCTCAACGTCATGGGCCGCGACGTCGTCACCGACACCTGCGACACCGGCTGGGTCGCCGCGTGGGCCGCCGAGATGGGTGATCGCTCCACACTGGACGGCATCCTCGCGCATGCCGACCGCTTCATGTCGCCCACCTGGGCCGACGGCGGGCTCTACTACCCGCGCAACGACACACCGGCCGACGCCGACGGCCACCGCACCGAGATGGAGCCGATGACCGGCAACGTGCTGCTCGGCTACGCCCGCCTCGACGTCCCGGACGGGTTGCACCTGCTGTACCAGAAGCCATGGGGCGCAGAGCACTTCGCGGAGCCAGCGCTCGTCGGGGTGGGTCGCGACGTCGAGGTGAGCCGCGCCGAGGTCGTCGACGGTGTGCTGCATGCCCGGCTGCGGCGGACCGGCGGCGGCGAGACCACCGTCGAGATCGGACGCGTCCCGGACGGCGCCCGGCTGCGGATCGACGGGCAGGAGGTGGCGGCCACCACCGTCCGTACCGGACTCACCCTCGACGTCCCACCCGGCCCGGCCCACGACGTCGAGCTCGTGCCGTGACCGCCGCACCCACCGACGTCGCGTTCGACCTCCTCGACCACCACGGCACGCCGGTCGGCATCGACTCCTACCGCGGCGACTGGCTGCTCGTGCAGTTCGGGTTCACGTCCTGCCGGGTCGTCTGTCCGCGGGCGCTGACGAAGCTCACCGCGGCGCTGGAGGAGCTGGGGGCCGACGCGGCCCCGTTGCGCCCGCTCTACGTCAGCGTCGACCCGGAACGCGACACCCCGGACGTCATGCGGGACTTCCTCACCGCGTCCTACCCGCGCTTCACCGGGCTCACCGGTACGCCCGACCAGGTCGAGGCCGCCAAGCGCGCGTTCCGTGTGTTCGCCCGGCGCCGCGCCGACCCGGAGGACCCCGACGGCTACGCGATGCCGCACACGGCGATCACCTACCTCGTCGACCCGGCGGGTCGCCTCGCGCGGCACTGGCCGGATACGGCGGACGCCTCGACTGTCGCGGACGGCCTGCGCGAGGCACTGACCGGCTGAACCGTCTCTCAGCGGGCCCTCAGCGACGGAGACCGTCCTCAGCCATCCCACAGGAGACGCCGTCTACTTTTCGTCCCGTGCGCACGGTTTCGGTCGTCGATGGGATGCCGGTGATGGATGCTGCCCATTCCGGTGACGCCGACGCCGCCGTCACGGCACTCGTCGATCTCATCGAGCAGCTGGAGCGGACCAGCGCGGAGCTCGCCTCGGCCGTCGAGCGCGCCCACGAGATCGTCGCGCTCCGGGAGGACGGCCGGTCCTGGCAGGAGATCGTGAGCGACGAGGAGCGCCCGCTGATCATCGAGCGGGTCAGCCGCGTGCTCGCCGAGCTCGGGACGGCCGGCAACCGTGTCCGCCGGGAGCAGGCCCGCGCGCTGATGCGCGAGGACCTCACCGTCACCGCCGTCAGCAAGCTGTTCGGCGTCACGCGGCAGCGGATCTCGATCCTGGTCCAGGACGAGTCGGCCGAGGGGCCCGATAGGTGAGCCGTCGCAGCAGCGCCTCGAACGGGCCGGGGAGTCCCGCGCGGCGCAGGAGGTCCGCCGCGACGACGGTGACGAGCCAGGTCGCGACGCCGACGCCCGCCGCGGCGGCGACACCGAGGTCGTTGCCGACGTCGAACAGCAGCGGTTCGGTCGCCACCAGCCAGACGACCGACTGCGCGAGGTAGCAGGTCATCGAGCGCTGACCGCAGGCCGCGAGCGCCGTCGTCACCGGCCCGCGCCGGTCCCCGATCCGCTGGGCGACGAGCGCGAGGACGGCCGCGTAGGCGAGGCCGCCCGCGACACCGGTCAGGTTGTGCAGCGCGCCCGCGCCGAACCCCACCGTCGGCGACGCCGGGCTCCAGAGCCCGACGGCCTGCAGCGTGACCGGCAGCGCCCCGAGGACCGTGACCGGCAGGCCGATCCAGGCGGTACGGCGCAGCAGCGCACGGTGCCGACCGGGGAACTCCAGCAGCCGCGCGCGCCCGGCCCAGATCCCGAGCAGCACCGGACCGACCGCGCTCAGCACGCTGACCGGGAGCAGCGGCACCGCGCTCAGTACCCGGTCGGCCGCGTTGACCAGCGGGTTCGGCGACAGCTCCAGGGTGCCGCCGAGCGTGAGGACGAGCTGCATCCCGCCGTAGAGGAGGGCGCCGACCGTCGTACCGACGGCGATGCCCCACCACAGGCGGCGGCCGGACCACGCCACCGCACCGGCGAACAGCACGGCGACCAGACCGTAGACGCCGATGACGTCGCCCGCGTACAGCAGCACGACGTGCACGAGGCCGAACACGACCATCCACGCGCCGCGACGGCGCAGCAGGCTCCGGATCCCGCCCCCGTCGATGCCCCGCTCCGCGCTGCGCCGCGCGATCTGCGCCAGCCCGTATCCGAACAGGACGGCGAACAGCGGGTAGGCGCGGCTGTCGACGAACGTCGTCGTCAGCGCCTGCGCGACGACGTCGAGCGGACCGCCCCCGGCGGGCACGCTGAGCGCCGACCCTCCGATGTGGAGCAGCCGGGTGTGCGCGAGCGCGATGAACAGCAGCATCACGCCGCGCGCCAGGTCGGGGGCCAGCGCCCGTTCCGCCTGCGCGGTCGGGACGGCGGAGTGTGCGGCAGAGAGCGGGGCTGGCATGCCCTCATGGTCGGGACGCCGTCCGGTCGCCCGGATCGGCCGGGCGGATCGGTTTCCGCGACCGAAGGACGAGTCGCAGTGGCCACCAGGAGGAGGCCCCGGAGCACCGGCTCCGCCTACGCTCTGCGCCATGAGCCGGCTTCCGGAGCGACGATGGTCGTGGCCCCCACGAGCCAGGGACGTCGCGCTGATCGTGCTCCCGGCACTGGTCGGGCTGAACGCCGTGCTGAACCGGGCGGAGATCCTCGCGCCGGTGTCGTCGTGGCTGAACACGCTGGATCTGGTCGCCGGCGTGGTCGCCTGCGCGAGCCTGTGGTGGCGGCGACGGTTCCCGCTGGTCGTGGCGTCGCTCGCGGTCGCGATGAGCACGTTCGCCGAGTCGGCCTCGCCGGCCGCGCTCGTCGCGCTGTTCACCGTGGCGATCCACTGCTCGGTACGGGCGACGGCCACGATGTTCGTGACGAACCTGGTGGCCCTCGGGGGCTACGCGGCCCTGCGGCCGGACCCTGCGGTCCCGTTGTGGGCGCTGGCCGGGCTGTTCGTGTCCGGGACGGCCGCCGTGGTCGCCTGGGGACTGCTGATCCGCAGCCGCCGCCAGCTCGTCGCCTCACTGCGGGAGCGCGCCGCGGCGGCCGAGGTCGAGGCGACGCTGCGCGCCGAGCGCTCCCAGCACGAGGCACGGGAGACGCTCGCCCGGGAGATGCACGACGTGCTCGGCCACCGGTTGTCGCTGCTCAGCGTGCATGCGGGCGCGCTGGCCTACGCCCGGGAGGCGTCGCAGGAGGAGACCGCGCGCGCCGCGGACGTGATCCGGGAGAACGCGCACCGCGCGCTGCAGGACCTGCGCGAGGTGATCGGCGTGCTCCGCGCCCCCGTCGGTGAGCTGCCGCTCCCGACGGTCGAGGACATCGCGGAGCTGATCGAGGAGGCGAGCCGGGCCGGGACGCCGGTCGAGCTCCGCGACGGGCACGGCGTGACGACCGGTGGACGCGCCGTCGGGGACACGGTGGGGCGCACGCTGTACCGCTTCGTCCAGGAGTGCCTGACCAACGCGCGCAAGCACGCGCCCGGCGCGCCGGTGGTCGTCCGGATCACGGGGGACGACCACCTCGTCAGCGAGGTCGAGAACCGGGAGCCACCTCCCGGAACCGCCGATCGGGTGGAGCATCCGGCCGGCTCCGGGGAGGGGTTGCGGGGGCTGGCCGAGCGCGCGGCGCTCGTCGGCGGCGACGTCGAGTACGGCCCGACGACGTCCGGCGGGTGGCGGACGAGCATGCGGCTACCGTGGCCGGCGTGAACGATCCCGCCCCGGACGTCGACGTGCTGGTCGTCGACGACGATCCGGTCGTCCGGTTCGGACTGACGATGATGCTGCGCGGCGCACCCGGCCTGCGCGTGGTCGCCGAGGCGGGCGACGGCGCGGAGGCGATCGAGCTGGTCGACCGGCACTCCCCGGACGTGGTGCTGATGGACATCCGGATGCCCGGCACCGACGGCCTCACCGCGACCGAACGCCTGCGCGGCCGCCGGGAGGCACCCCAGGTCGTCGTGCTCACGACGTTCGACGCCGACGAGCACGTCCTGCGAGCGCTGCGGGCCGGCGCGGCCGGGTTCCTGCTCAAGGACACCCCTCCGGACGAGCTCGTGCTCGCCGTCCGGCACGCCGCCGAGGGCCGCCCGGTGCTCTCGCCGGAGGTCACCCGCAGGCTGATCGACCGCGTGGCCGGGTCCGATCAGGACACCACCCGCGACGCGGCCCGCCGCCGTCTCGGGCTGCTCGCCGACCGGGAGCGGACGATCGCGCTGGAGCTGGGTGCCGGGCGGTCCAACGCCGAGATCGCCGCGCGGCAGCACCTCAGCGTCGCCACCGTGAAGACGCACGTGTCGGCCGTGCTCACGAAGCTCGACCTCAACAACCGCGTGCAGGTCGCGCTGCTCGTGCACGACGCGGGCCTTGACGCGCCGGAGTAGTCAGCCGAGCAGCGCCGATGCGAGGACGGCGACCGCACGGTCGTCGTCGGTGGACAGTCGCGTGAGGACGTCGCGAACCGCGGCGGCCGGCAGCTCGGCGAGCGCCTGGGTCAGGCGTCGCCGGACCGTGACGTCGGCGCCGTCCAGCTCGGCGACGACGGCGGTGGTCACCCGCTCCTCACACCCGCGCTCGCGGGACAGGGCTCCGAGCGCCTCGGCCGCGTCGACGTCGTTCGTGCCGGCCACCACCATGGCGACGAGCACCGGCACGGCCGCGGTCACGCCGCGGACCCCGGACGCCAGCGCGGCGGGCCCGCGCACGCCGGGATCGGCGTCGTCGAGCGCGTCCGCGAGCGCCGCCGTCGCCTCGTCACCGGGCATCTCGGCCAGCGTGCGCACCGCGCGCCCGCGGACACCGGCGTCCGGCGACGACAGGCCGGCTGCCACGCTCGCGACGCCGTCGTCGCCGGCCCGCGCGAGCGCCCACCGCAGCGCGCCCGCGACGTTCGGGTCGGGCTCCGCGAGCACC
This sequence comes from Pseudonocardia endophytica, assembly GCF_004339565.1. Classification (GTDB taxonomy): domain Bacteria; phylum Actinomycetota; class Actinomycetes; order Mycobacteriales; family Pseudonocardiaceae; genus Pseudonocardia; species Pseudonocardia endophytica. The sequence goes on along the minus strand of NZ_SMFZ01000002.1, from coordinate 2,076,907 downwards.
GCCTCGGCCAGCCGCTCCACCGGGACGCCGTCGTCGGTCGGGGCCAGCACGGCCTGCTGACGACGGGTGGCGCTCGGCGAGGCGAGGCCGTGCAGCAGCTCGACCATGCGCAACACGCCATCCCAGCCGTCCGGCGCCGACGCGTCCACCGCGCGCAGCCGATCGAGCAGCTCCTGCTCGGCGCGCAGGCGCTCCTCGGTCCGGTCGATCAGCTCACCGATCAGCTCCGACGGCGCGAACGCCGGGTCGTCCAGCGCCCGTCCGATCTGGCGTAGCGACAGCCCCAGCGACCGCAGGCACTCGACGTGGAAGATCCGGCGGATGTCCGGGTCCGCGTACTCGCGGTACCCGCCGACCGTGCGGCCGGTCGGGCGCACCAGCCCCAGGGTGTCGTAGTGCCGCAGCATGCGGCTGCTGACCCCGGAGCGGCGCGCCACCTCGCCGATCAGCACCCGTCGATCTCCTCGTCCGGGCCGAGCGCGACGACCCGCCTGGCCTCGTCGACGGCGACGTCGAACGCGGCCTCGGGGTCGCGCAGCAGCCGTTCGGTCGCGCGGACGTGCACGCGCACAGCGGGATCGCCGCTCGCGAGCGCGGACCGGAGCACCGGTTCGACGACGTCGCCGAGCTCGACGAGCGCCCGGCTCAGACTCCGCTGCACGGTGCGGTCGCCGCGGCCGAGCTGCGTGGCCAGGTCCGCCGCGAGACCGGCCCGCTCCCCGTCCGGCACGAGGACGACGGCGGCGCGCCACGCACTGCGGGCGACCTCGTCGTCGGTGTCCCGCAGCAGCGTCCGTGTGATCGACGGCCACGCACTCCGGTGCCCGACCTTGGACAGCGTGTGCAACGCCTGGCTGCGGGCCTGGGCCCGCTCGGAGGTCAGCTCCGCGACGAGCCGGGGCACCGTGACGTCCGCCGGCAGGCGCGTCAGGGCCCAGGTCAGCATGTCGCGCACGAAGAAGTCCGGCTCGACGGCACACCGTGCGACGAGCGCGTCGACCGTCCCTGGCCCGGGGCGGGTGCCGATCCGCAGTGCCGCGGAGAGCCGCGCGGACGCGTCGCCTGCGCCGAGCTCGTCGAACAGGCTCGTGGTCCGTGGGGTCCCGGCCGTCGTGGTCATGGGACCAGTGAAGGCCTTGTCACCGTGTCAGGGTCAAGCAGGTTCGCCGATCGTCCACGCGGACACGTCGGCGAGTGCGACCTGCCAGAGCGTCCCGCGCTTCGACGTCGGGTCGACGCCGGACGGCGTGAGCGTCGCGTCCGCGAGGTAGGCGTGGTGGATCGACGACATCAGCGCCCCGGTCGGGAGGTCGCCGTCGTCGCGGCGGGCGGCGTGCGTCTCGAAGATCCGCGCCACCGGGTCCTTGCCCTCCGGCGGACCCGGCCGGGACCGGATCTCGGCCGCCATCCGCCGCAGCCAGACGGCCGGGTGGACGGCGCGACCGTTCAGGACACCCGCGGGGACGGCGAGCGTCAGCATCACCGACGCCGCCTCGTCCTGGTGGACCGGCGCCAGGATCGAACGCAGGTAGTCCGACGCGCCGACGTCGGGCACACGGGACTCGCTGGAGCTGCTCACCGGACCGGGTTCCCGCGGATTCCGCCGACAAACCCGTGCCCACCGGGCGTCGGTCGTCGCCCTCCGCCCGCGACCGGCGATCGCAGCGGCCGTCCCTATCTCGACGCCGGGTCGTGAGGCCGGATCGTGAGGTGCCGGATCGCGTCGCCGTCGAACCGGAACGTGAACTCGAGACGGACCGGGCTGCCCGGGAAGTCGCCGGCGATGTCGGCGATCGCCTCCTGTCCGTCCGGGGTCGGCCCGACCCTGCGCACGGAGTACGTCACGGACGGGACGGCGGTCCGCCAGGCCCGGACGGCGTCGATGCCGACGTGTCGCTGCCCGTCGTCCTCGACGACGGCGTCGCGGCTGAACTGGGCGTGATAGGCCTCCAGATCGGGGTCGGCGGCGAGGGCGAAGTAGCGGTCGACGAGTTCTCTCATGACCTCGACGCTGGGGGCTCCCGTAGCGGGAGGGTCCAGCCGGTGTGACGGCCGCCACCCGGCGCGGACCCTCCCCCGACGGGAGGGTGCAGGCTGACCGACGTGACCGCGCTGCTGTCCATCGGCGAGTTCGCCACGGTGACCCACCTGAGCGTGAAGACGCTGCGCCACTACCACGACAGCGGTCTGCTGGCGCCCGAGCGCGTCGATCCGGGCTCCGGCTACCGCTACTACTCCCCCGACCAGATCGCGACGGCACAGGTCATCCGCCGCTTCCGCGACCTGGACATGCCGGTGCGCGACATCGCCCGCCTGCTCACCGCCGCCGTCGACGAGCGCGCCGCCCTGCTCACCGACCACCTCGAACGGCTGGAACGCCGCCTGGCCGCCACCACCGACGCCGTCCGCACCCTGCACCGGCTGCTCGCCCCGGATCCGCCGCGCCTGCACGTCGAGCACCGCCACCAGCCGGCGCGACGGGTCACCGGGATCGTCGGCGACGTCCCGCACGACGGTGTCCTGGACTGGTACGCGGCGGCCGTGGCCGAGATCGACGACGCGGTCGCCGCGGCCGGTGCCCGTGCCGTCGGGCCACCGGGCGGCCTGTACGACAACGCGTTGTTCACCCACGGCGCCGGCCGGGCGACCGTGTTCGTCCCGACCGACGCAGGCGTCCACACCGGACGCGTCGAGCCGCTCGACCTCCCGGCGCGCGACCTCGCCGTCACCGTCCACCACGGACCGCACGACGACATCGACGTCACGTACGGGGCGCTCGGCACGTACCTCGTCGAGCACGCCATGGTCGTCGACGGACCGGTCCACGAGACCTACCTCGTCGGTCCACGTGATGTCGACGACCCGTCCGCATGGCGCACGGAGATCGGGTGGCCGGTGTTCAGCACCACTCCGGGCACCGGCCCGGCTTGACCACGGGCCGTCGGAGCAGCAGGATCGCGCACGTCGTCGGGCCGTCGTGGCCCGCAGGAGGTGGAGCGTGTACGGGCGGGTTCTCGTCGGTCGCCTCCACGTCGACCTGATGCGCATCAGCAGCGCGGTCTGTCGTACCGCCTGAGCCGCTACGTCCGTCGTCGGACGGCCGCTCCGACACGCACCCCCGCCGTCCGGGTCCGCTCGGCGGCGTCGCACGGTCGGATGCCGGGCCCCGGGGCGGCACCGGTACACCGACCGGCAAGCTGTACGTGATCACCACACGAGCACCGAGAGGACACACCTCATGACCCTGCAGATCGGGGAGACCGCGCCCGACTTCGAGGCGGAGACGACCGAGGGCACCATCTCCTTCCACGAGTGGCTCGGCGACTCGTGGGCCGTCCTGTTCTCCCACCCGCGCGACTTCACGCCCATCTGCACGACCGAGCTCGGCACGCTGGCGAAGGCCAAGCCCGAGTTCGACAAGCGCGGCGTCAAGCTGATCGGCCTGTCCGTCGACCCGATCGACAACCACGCGAAGTGGGCCGAGGACATCGCCGAGACCCAGGGCGCGGCCCCGAACTACCCGCTGATCGGCGACTCCGAGTTCGTCGTCTCGAAGCTGTACGGGATGCTGCCGTCCGACGTGGACGGTGACCCGACGCAGCGCACGCCCGCGCAGAACGCGACCGTGCGCAACGTGTTCGTGATCGGCCCGGACAAGAAGATCAAGCTCGTCCTGATCTACCCGATGACGACCGGCCGCAACTTCGACGAGGTGCTGCGCGTCGTCGACTCGCTGCAGCTCACGGCGAACCACAAGGTCGCGACGCCCGCCAACTGGAAGCAGGGCGACGACGTGATCATCGCGGGCTCGGTGTCCGACGAGGACGCCAAGAAGATCTGGCCCGACGGCTGGCAGTCGCCGCGGCCGTACATCCGGATCGTTCCGCAGCCGCAGAACAGCTGATCCAGACGCGCGGGGCCCGTCGCCGGTACGCCGGTGGCGGGCCCTTCGCGCGCAGCATGATCACCCGTTGCGGAGCCGGCCGATCGGTCGGCGAACGAGTCGCTCCGCAACCCGGGATCATCGCCTCCGGCTCAGCGGTCCTTCAGGCCGCCGATCCCGAGCGTCCCGTCCCCGGTGGGCTCGTCGGTGGCCGTCGGCAACGGCGGCGGGTCGTCGAGCAGGTCGGCGGACGGGACGAAGAACAGCCCGCCGGTGACCGCCGTCGAGACCTCGAGCAGACGGTCGGTCGTTCCGGGCGGCTCGCCGACGAACATCCGGGTGAGCATCCGCTCGGTCACCGACGGGTCCGCCGCGTAGCCCGCGAAGTACGTCCCGTACTCGCCCCGGGCCAGCGAGCCGAACGGCATGTTGTCCCGCACGATGTCCCGCTCGGTGCCGTCCGGGTCGGTGATCGTGGTGAGCGTGACGTGCGAGTCCGGTGCCTTCTCGTCGTCCGGGATCTCGAGGTTCTCCAGCATCCGGCGTCCCACCGAGCACTCCCGCTCCTCGACCGGCTTCGCCGTCCAGGCGTCCAGGTCGTGCAGGTACTTCTGGACGATCAGGTAGGAGCCGCCGGAGAACGCCGGGTCCTCGTCGCCGATCAGCGCGGCCGACGCCGCGTCACCGCCGGTCGGGTTCGCCGTTCCGTCGACGAAACCGAGCAGGTCGCGCCGGTCGAAGTACCGGAACCCCACCACCTCGTCGGCGACCTCGACCGCATCGCCCAGCGTCGTGACCACGCGTCGGGCCAGCTCGAAGCACGGGTACGGGTTGGTCGAGCGCAGGTGCAGGAACAGGTCCCCCGCGGTGGCCGGGGCGCGGTGCCGGTCACCGGCGATCTCGCGGAACGGGTGCAGCGAGCGGGGCCGCGGCCCGGACAGCAACCGGTCCCACGCGTCGGAGGAGATGCCGAGCACGCAGTGCAGGTCCTCGCCGGGGTGCGGGAACCCGACGGACTTCACGAGGTCGCCCAGATCGGGCAGGAAGTCGTGGACGGTCGACTCGTGTCCGGGGTGGACGGTCAGGGTGAGGAACAGGGCGCTGTCGGTGAGCGGGGCGAGCACGTCCTGCGGGGTGGGCACGGGGCCTCCGTGAGGGTTTCGGGGCGGGCCGGGAGAACGTACTCCGGCCGACGGTGGCGGAGCGTCACCTACGCCGTTCGGCGGTACCAACAAATCCGTCGTGCGGGCCCGGTCGGAATCCGTGACGACTCGTCCTTCCGCAGGTCAGCGGTTACCCCGGCCAGGACATGGACGGCGAGCGAACGTGCCGTCCCCTGGACGCAGCTCCGAGTCGGGGATACCGTTCGGTCGGGCCACGATGATCCGCTCCTACACGGATCCCTGGTCGACCTTCCGCGGGGTTCACACATGACGCTCCGGGGCCACCGGCACTTCCTCGCCGGGAAGCTGCCCTCCCGTCAGGGGCCCTCATGCGCGACCCTGTTCCGCTCGACCCACACGACGTCCCGCTGCTGAGGATGTCGGTCAGTCGGGACGGCCCGGGCGCCTACGACGACCTTCTCCCGGCCCTGGGGGCGCACGCTGCGGCGAACGCCGACGACATCGGGTACCGCGAGCGGCGCGACGAGCTCGTCACCGCGTTCCTCCCGTTGGTGCGCAACCTCGCCCGGCGCTACGCCTCCGACGGCAACGCCGACGACATCGAACAGGTCGGGATCATCGGTCTGATCAAGGCGATCGACCGGTACGACCCGGAGCTCTCCCCGCGCGGGCCACTGTCCTATCTGGTCCCGAGCGTGCAGGGCGAGATGAAGAGGCACCTGCGTGACCGCACATGGTCGGTCAAGGTCCCCCGCGGCACCAAGGAGCTGGCGGTCGCGGTGGACCGGGCGTCCACCGCTCTGACGAACGAGCTCGGCCGCAGTCCGCGCGTCAGTGAGCTGGCCACTCGGCTGGAGGTGACGGTCGACGACGTCGTGGACGCCCTGAACGCTCTCGACTCGTACCAGACCCGGTCGCTCGACGTCTCCGACCCGGTGACCGGGACGTCCCTGGGCGACCGGGTCGGCAGTGAGGACGACACGTTGGGCGTCGCGGAGATCCGCGGCGACCTGCGCCGCGCGATCGCGGCGCTGCCCGACCGGGAGCGGACCGTCCTGCTGCTGCGCTTCTACGGCAACCAGACGCAGTCCGAGATCGGGCAGCGGATCGGCGTCTCCCAGATGCACGTGTCCCGGCTGGTCACGACGTCGCTGGCGCTGCTGCGCGAGCACCTCGACGGGCCCGCCGACCTGCCGGACGCCGCCGCAGGGTGATCCCGTCGGCTGCGGTACGGCGTTTGGCGCGCAGGGGCAGGGGTAGTTGGCCCTCCGAAGGAAGGAGGGCACGTGCCGATCACCTCCCTGCTCGACGACGGCCCGCCGTCGCCACCGGACGGCGACCGTGTCGCCGCCGTGGTGCGGTACGCCCGGATCGGCGAGCTCACGCTGCCCGCTCCCGGCGCCGGTGACACGACCGGCCGCTGGCGGGCACTGGCCGGGTGGGGTCGCGGCGACCTGCCGTCGGCGCGGCTGGCCGAGGGACACACCGACGCGCTCGCGATCCTCTGCGAGGCGGGCGCGCGGCCACACCCCGGCGCGGCGTACGGCGTCTGGGCGGCCCGCTCCGGCGGGACCGGCGCGAACCTGCGCGCCGGGCGTCTGGAGGGGACGGTGCGGTTCTGCTCCGGCGCGAACCTGCTCGACCGGGCACTGGTCGTCGCAGCGGGGCCGGACGGGTCGCAGGTGATCGACCTCGACCTCACCGTTCCTGGGGTCCGCCCGGTGCGCGGCACCTGGCGGGCGGCCGGAATGGAGGCCAGCGACAGCACGGACGTCGCGTTCGACGGCGTGCTCGTCGACCCCGCGACCATGATCGGGCCGCCCGGCTTCTACACCGGGCGACCCGGGTTCTGGTGGGGCGGCGCCGGTGTCGCCGCGGTCTGGCTGGGCGGCGCAGCCGGCGTGCTCGACGGCGTCCTGGCCGCCCTCGGCAACGACCCCGACCCGCACACGCTCGCCGCCGTCGGGACGCTGCACACGACCGTCGCGGCCACCGACGCCCTGCTCCTGCGACTGGCCGCCGCGATCGACGCCGATCCGCTGCACGACCACCGCGGCGATGTGTGGACGGCAAGGGCGGCCGCCGAGCGGACTGCCCGCGCGATCGTCGACATCGGGCCGGAGGCGGCCGGCGTCACAGGTCTGAGCAGGCACGACGGGCTCGCCGCGAGGATCGCGGACCTGCAGGTCTTCGTCCGCCAGCACCACGGAGGCCGCGACCTCGCGGCACTCGGCGGCGCTGTCGTCGAGGCGTCACGTGTGCGGGAGCCGGTGTGAGGCCGGACTGGAGGACCGCCCTCGACGAGCGCGTCACCCGCACAATCGATCCCGGGGACGCCGAGCGCACGGTCGTCGTCGCGGCACACCCGGACGACGAGACGCTCGCGGCCGCCGGATACCTGCGGGCCGCCGCCCACGCCGCGGGCGTCCGGGTGGAGATCGTCGTCGCGACCGACGGCGAGGCCGCGCTACCCGAGCACGACGACCTGGACCGCGCGGCGCTGGGACGGCGCAGGCGGACCGAGCTGCACTCGGCACTGGATCGGCTCGGTCTCGGCGACACGCCGGTGCACTGGCTCGGGCTGCCGGACTCCGCACTGGACGCGGACGTGCTCGCGCCCCTGCTCGCTCCGCTGCTGGCGGACGCCGACACGTGCCTGGCTCCGTGGGCACTCGACCCGCACCCGGACCACGCCGCCGCGGGTCGCGCGACGTCCGTGGCCGCACCCGTGTCGGCGCACCGCTGGCAGTACCCGGTCTGGATGTGGACCGGGCGCTCCCCCGACGACCCGGACCTCCCCTGGTCACGGGCTCACCGGCACGATCTCGGTGACGAGGACCGGGCAGCGAAGGCGCGGGCGATCGAAGCGTTCTCGTCGCAGACCGCGCCGCTCGTCGCGGGTGGACGCGCGGTGCTGCCGCCCGACGTGCTCGCGCACTTCGGTACCGGTCGCGAGCTGTTCTTCCGTGACCCCGCAGGAGGTAGCGCGCCCGCCTCGCGTTTCGCCGGGCTGTACCGCGACGGCAACGACCCCTGGGACGTCCGGGACAGCTGGTACGAGCAGCGCAAGCGCGACGTCGTGCTCGCCTGCCTGCCGCAGCGGCACTACCGCCACGCGGCCGAGCCGGGCTGCGGGCTGGGTGAGCTGACCCGCGAGCTGGCCGCGCGCTGCGACCGCGTCAGCGCGTCCGACTACACCGACGACGCCGTACGAGCCACCGCGTCCCTCGCCGGCGGGCTGCCCGGTGTCGAGGTCGATGTGGCCGCACTACCCGGACCGACGGCGCTGCCGGACGGTATCGACCTCGCCGTGCTCTCCGAGGTCGTCTACTACCTCGGAGAGGACGACGTCGGCGCCACGGTCGACCGGCTGGCCGCCACGCTCGTCGTAGGAGGCGACCTGGTCCTCGCGCACTGGCGGGGATGGCCGGTCGAGGCGCCCGCGGACGCGGCGACGGTGCACGCCCGGTTCACCGACGACCCGCGGTTCGACGTGCTGGTCGAGCTCGTCGACGAGGAGTTCCTGATGCACGTCCTGCGCCGCCGGTGAGCGCGCTGATCCGCGCCGTCGGGGTGCTGGTCCCGGCCCGCGACGAGGAGGACGGCCTCGGGCGCTGCCTGGACGCCGTGTTCGTCGCGCTGCGGCACCTGCCGTCGGATGTGACCGCCGCCGTCTGCCTCGTCGTCGACCGGTCCCGGGACGACACGGCCGGGGTCGCACACCGGGCGATCCGCCGGTCCGGCCGCGGCCGGGCCGTCGACGTCCTGGTGAACGGGCAGGAGGTGTCGGTGGGCGCCCTGCGCAACCGGGCCGCGCGACGGCTGCTGGAGCGGCTCGCGCCCGCGCCACTGTCGTCGACGTGGCTGCTCAGCACGGACGCCGACAGCCGGGTCGACGCGGACTGGGCCCTACGGCACCTTGCCCTCGCCGACGCGGGTGCGGACGCGGTGGCCGGCGGGGTGCGCCCGGACGGGCCCGTCACCACGTGGGTCGACGACCCGGAAGGCCTGTACGCGGCGAACCTCGGACTGCGGGCGGGCCCGTTCCTGCAGGTGGAAGGATTCCCCGAGATACGTTTCGGGGAGGACGGCGGGGTGGTGCGCCGGTTCCGGTCGACCGGGCACCAGGTGGTCGTCGAGCCCGGGCTCACCGTCGCCACGAGCGCTCGGCTGGTCGGACGGGCCGACGGTGGTCTGGCCGATCTGCTCTCCTCGCAGGCCCGGATATCGCGGCCGGACGCGGGTACGCCCACTCCATGACCGACGCGAACGAGACCGTCCGGGTGGCCCTTCTGGTCGTCGGCGGTGGTCCCGCCGCGCTGTCCGCCGCGCGCGCCTACGGCGAGAACGGCGGGCAGGGCCCGGTGTGGCTCGTCTCCGACGACGACACGGCGCCCTACCTGCGGCCACCGCTGTCCAAGGAGTACCTGCGGGGCGAGAGCGGCGAGGACGACCTGCCGCTCGAGTCCGACGCGTTCTGGTCCGACGTCACGCTGCGGCTGCGGACGATGGTGACGACGCTGGGTGCCGACGACCGGTCCGCCGTGCTGGACGACGGTACCGAGATCATCTTCGACCACTGTGTACTCGCCACCGGCAACTCACCCGCGCCGCTGCCGGTCCCGGGCGCCGACGACCCGCGGGTGCGCTACCTGCGGTCGCTGGCCAGCGCCCGCGCGCTGCGGGAGGCGGCGGGGGACGCACGGTCGGCCGTCGTGGTCGGCTCGGGGTTCATCGGTTGCGAGGCGGCGGTGTCGCTCGCGCGTCTCGGGCTGACGGTGACCGTGTGCAGCCGGGAGCCGGCGCCGCAGTCGACACGCCTCGGCGACGACGTGGCCGGCCGGCTGGCCCGCTGGCTGCGCGAGGAGAACGTGGTGCTGTTCGGCGAGACCGGCGTGACCGGCATCGAGGACGGGCGGATCGCGCACGTGCCGGGGCACCCGCCGATCGTCGCCGACCTCGTGCTCGTCGCGGCCGGGGTGGAGCCGAACAGCACGCTCGCCGTCGCCACAGGGCTGGACATGGAGCAGGAGCGGGTCGTGGTCGACGAGGGCATGCGGTCCTCAACGCCGACCGTGCTCGCCGCCGGCGACGTGGCGTTCGCGCGCAACGCCGCCGCGGGCAGGCACCTCCCCGTCGAGCACTGGGGCGAGGCGGAGGCGATGGGCGCGATCGCGGGCGCCACCGCCGCGGGCGCGACCGCGAGCTGGGACTCCCCGCCCGGATTCTGGACCGTGATCGGCGACCGGGTGCTGAAGTACGCCGGCTGGGGCGACGGGTGGGACGACGTCGAGCTCGTCGGGCACGACGACGGCGGGTTCACCGCCTGGTACTCGTCGGACGGCACGATCGTCGGTGTCGCCACGCACGAGGCCGACGACGACTACGAGCGTGGCTCGGAGCTCGTCCGTACCGGGGCGAGCGTGTCCGAGGTCCGCCGGGCCGAGCAGGCGTCGCAGGTCTGAGGGCCTCGCCCCGTCCGTGCGGCGACGGTCCGCCGGGGTCACGCGCGACCCACCGATCCCGTCTGCGGGCTGAGGTCGGCCCGGCTCGCTCCTGCGCTGCGGGACCGCCGGCTGCCGTCTGTCGGCGAGCCGGGCGCGGCCGGCTCGCACGGAACCTGCCGCGGGCATGATCGGGCGTGGTCGGGCACCCGGCGGGGGTGGACCGACCGCGAACGGAACCGGCACCGGAACCCGTGACCAGGGGGCACCGGGCCGTGTCACCGCGGGGACCCGGCCACCGCGACGACGGTCGGTTTCCCGCCGGAGCCACGGGGGTATCCCCCGCTGATGGTCTCGGAACGAACGTCCTGGACGGTCCTCGCGATGTCCGACGTCGGTCGTGTCGCATGACGGGTGTGAATCCCGACGCCCTCGTCGTCGCGCTGCGTGACGCCGCGCGCTCCCTGACGGCGGACGAGGGGGCGGCGCGCGAGGTCGACGCCACGCTCGACGAGCTGGTCCATCTCGCCATCGAGACGATCCCGCTCGTCGAGGAGGGCGGTATCTCGCGCACCGGACGCGGGACCGTCACGTCCGGACACGCCACCAGCGAGGGCGTGCGACGGCTCGACGAGCTGCAGGCGGAGCTCGGCGAGGGGCCCTGCGTCACGGCGGCCGACGACGCGCCGGCGGCCGGCATCGTCGTCGCGGACGACCTGGCGGGACCGGACGCCGAACGGTGGCCGCGGTTCGCGCCGGGAGCCGTGCGCGAGGGCTACCGCTCGCTGATGTCGGTCCAGCTGACCCTGCACGGGCCACAGAGGTCCGCGCTGAACCTCTACGCGCACGAGCCGGGCGTCTTCGACGAGTCCGCCCGGCTCACAGCCGGACTGTTCGGGCTGCAGGCCGCGATCCTGCTGTACGGCACGGAGCACGCCGCCAATCTCGGCCACGCCGTCACCACCCGTGACGTCATCGGACAGGCCAAGGGCATCCTGATGGAGCGGTTCACAGTGGACGACCAGACCGCGTTCCGGATGCTGGTGAACAGCTCGCAGGACACCAACCTCAAGCTCGTCGACGTCGCCCGCTGGCTCACCGAGCAGGCGGTCCGCGCCGCGGAGAACGCGACGACGGGCGAACCACGGCTGCCAGCGCCGGAGATGGGATGACCTTCCGGTTACGGCGCGACCACCCGGGTACCCGGGTCGGCATGTCGGAGGATCCAGCGCGCCGTCTGTCCCCACCGGAGCAGCGGGCCGCGGCCGAGGCGTTGCGTGCGGGTCTCGCGCTGAGCGGACTCGACGTCGGCGACCTGTGGAGGGCGTCGATCGCCCTCGACCAGGACGCCGTTCCGCCGGCCGAGCTGCACCGGATCCTGCAGAGCCGCGAGGACGCCGTCCGGCTCACCGCGCACGAGCACGACGTCCTCGCCCAGGCCCTCAACGACCACTTCGTCGAGCGGGGCGACGGCCATCCCGTCCGGTACTCGACCGAGCTGCGGTACTTCTGAGCGGCAGGCGTCGCATCCCTCTACGGTTCGCGGAGATCGGAACGCCGAGCAGGAGGGGACCACATGGCGACGACCGTGGCCGACCAGCTGATCGAGGTGCTGGTCCGGGCCGGTGTCCGGCGGATCTACGGGCTGGTCGGGGACAGCCTGAACCCGATCGTCGACGCGGTGCGGCGCTCGGGCGGCGCTGCCGAGGGCGGGATCGACTGGGTCCACGTGCACAACGAGGAGTCGGGCGCGCTGGCCGCGTCCGCCGAGGCGCAGCTGACCGGCACGCTCGCCGTCTGCGCCGGGAGCTGCGGGCCGGGCAACACGCACCTGATCCAGGGCCTCTACGACGCGCACCGCTCCGGCGCACCGGTGCTCGCCATCGCCTCGCACATCCCGTCGACCCAGATCGGGACCGGCTACTTCCAGGAGACGCACCCCACGGCGCTGTTCGCGGAGTGCTCGTCCTGGGTCGAGCTCGTGTCGTCGCCCGCGCAGATGCCGCGGCTGCAGCGGATCGCGATGCAGACCGCGCTCGCCGACGGCGGCGTGTCCGTCCTGGTGATCCCCGGTGACGTCACGGCGGAGGCGGTGGCGCACCCGACCGGCGCGTCGGATCTCGTCGCGCCGACGTCGGTCGTCGTGCCCGCCCGCGACCGGGTCGAGGCGCTGGCCGGGCACGTGAACCGCGCCCGGTCGGTCACGCTGTTCGTCGGGGCCGGCGCGCGGGACGCACGTACCGAGGTGCTCACCTTGGCGGACAGGGTGAAGGCGCCGGTCGGGCACTCGCTCGGCGGCAAGGAGTGGATCCAGTACGACAACCCGTACGACGTCGGCATGAGCGGCCTGCTCGGGTACGGCGCCTGTTACGAGGCGTGCCACGAGGCCGACCTGCTCGTGCTGCTCGGCACCGACTTCCCGTACGACGGGTTCCTCCCGCAGGCGCACACCGTCCAGATCGACCGCGACGGGCGCCACCTCGGCCGCCGCACGCTGCTCGACCTCGGCGTCGAGGGCGACGTCGGCGAGACGCTGCGGATGCTGCTCCCGCTGCTCGACGAGAAGGCCGACCGCTCGTTCCTGGACCGGATGTTGCGCCACCACGCGGACGCGCTGGAGCACGTCGTCGACGCGTACACCTCGAAGGTCGAGGAGCACACACCGGTGCACCCCGAGTTCGTCGCGGACGTGCTGGACGACGAGCTCGCCGACGACGCCGTCGTCACCGTGGACACCGGAATGTGCAACGTGTGGGCCGCCCGCTACATCTCCCCGACCGGCCGCCGCCGGATCATCGGCTCGTTCCGGCACGGCACGATGGCCAACGCACTGCCGCAGGCGATCGGCGCGGCGACCGCGTTCCCCGGACGACAGGTCGTGTCGATGTCCGGAGACGGCGGGCTGACCATGCTGCTCGGCGAGCTGCTCACCGCCGCCGAGCACGACCTCGACCTCACCGTCGTCGCGTTCAACAACGGCGCGCTCGGCATGATCCGGCTCGAGATGATGGTCGCCGGCTACCCGTCGTTCCAGACCGACCACGGGCCTGCCGACCTCGGCGCGCTGGCCGCAGCGGCGGGACTGCACTCCGCGACCGTCACCGACCCGCGCACGCTGCGCGGCGCCCTGCGCACCGCGCTCGACCACAAGGGACCGTCCTTCGTGGACGTCCGGACGGACCCGAACGCGCTGTCCATCCCGCCGCACATCACGGGCGAGCAGGTGCGCGGGTTCGCTCTGGCCGGGATGCGCACGGTGCTGGCCGGCGGCGTCGGGAAGATGGTCGACCTCGCGCGGTCGAACCTGCGCTCGATCCCCCGCCACCCGCTGCGCTGACGGTCACCCCGGCGCCGGTCCGGTGCGCTCGGCGTCGGGCGGAGCGTGCGTTCGTGTCCGGCGGGGCGGTCGCCGGATCGGGGTCGGCGGGCAGCGCCGCGGCGAGCAGGGGCGCCGACGACGGCGAGGCTCGCCCCCTGCCCGGCCAGGCAGGACGACGCGTGCGCGGCGTCGCCGGAGCGGGCCTGTTCGCCCGCGGTGCGGACGGCAGGGGGCGTCCGGGAACCGACACCGGCACGTCGCGGTCACCTCCGTCGCACGTTCGTGCACGGCCGGTCGCCCTGCGTTCCGGCCCGGACACGACCGGTGGACCTCCGGCACACGGCGTCACCGCCGTCTCGACCCGTCGTTGACCGGCACATGGCGAAGAAGCACCTGGTCCTGCTCGCGAGCGTTGCGGCCGCACTGGCCGTCGGGGCCCCCGCGGCGATGGCCGCCGACGCGGCGCCGGCCGCGCCCGCGATCCCCGGCGTCCCCTCTCTCCCGGCCCTGCCGGAGCTCCCGGTCGGTGCCCCCAACGGCGGCGACTGCAGCGTCGAGCCGGGCTCGGCGACGGCGCAGTCCGACACCCCCGGCGCGGTGCAGGCCCCGGTGCCCGGCCTCAACGACGGCAACGAGGGCAACTGCCAGTCGCAGGGCAACGACCAGGGCAACGACGTCGAGGACGGCCTTCCGGCAGGCGCCGGCCTGCCCGGCATCCCGCAGTAGGAACGGTCTGCGCCGCAGCGGCGGGCCCCGACCGGGGTCCGTCGCCCGGCATTGCTACCCCTACCCCCTAGGGGTACCCTCTGGGTCGTGAATCCGGTCCAGCGGCTGTGCACGTTCGGCGCCGCCGTCGTGCTGCTCGCCGTGGGGGCGTTCGCGGTCGGGTCGGCCGTCGAGCCCCCCGCGACCGCGGAGCCGGACTCCCCGACGGCGAACGCCGCGCCCGCGCCCGCCGTCTCCGACGAGCCGGCGGGCCTCGCGTCCACGCGAGACGGCTACACGTTCGTACCCGCGGCGACGACGCTCCCGTCGGGGACACCCACCGAGCTCGCGTTCCGGATCACCGGGCCGGACGGTGGCACGGTCACCGCCTTCGACGTCGAGCACGAGAAGCGGATGCACCTGATCCTCGTCCGCCGGGACACGTCGGGCTTCCAGCACGTCCACCCGACCCTCGGCGACGACGGGACCTGGCGTGTGCCCGTCACGCTCGCGACCGGCGGCGCCTACCGGGCGTTCGCCGACTTCGCGCCGACCGGCGGCGCACCGGTCACGCTCGGGACCGACCTGTTCGCCCCGGGCCGCTTCACGCCGGCCTCCCCCGCGCCGAGCCGCACCGCCACGCTGCCGGACGGCTACGCGGTCCGTCTCGACGGCGACCTCGTACCCGGCCGCTCGTCACCGGTGACGCTGACCGTGACCCGTGACGGCAGGCCGGTCGACGATCTGCAGCCGTACCTCGGCGCGTACGGCCATCTCGTCGCGCTGCGCGGCGGGGACCTCGCCTACCTGCACGTCCACCCGGACGGCACGCCCGGCGACGGTGTCACCGCGCCGGGGCCGGGGATCCGGTTCCACATCGAGGTCCCGTCGACGGGCACCTACCGGTTGTTCCTGGACCTCCGGCACGACGGGCAGGTCCGGACGGCGGCGTTCACGATCCCGGCCGCCGGATCCACCGCACCGGTCCCGGAGCCGGGCGGTGCCGGCGGGCACGGGCACGACGGCGGGCACTGAGAGCGTCGGACGCGGTCACCGGACGCGGGCGCCATCACCCGTCGTCGCACCCCGGAACACGAACCACCGCAGCGCGCAGAACAGGAACACCGCCTCCGCGCACGCCGCGAGGATGCGCGCGAGCTGCAGCGGCACACCGGCCCAGGCCAGCCCGCTGCCCAGCGCCAGCACGAGGACCGCGTAGTTGACGCCGACCGTGAGCGCGTACCGGGCCGCCTGCGGGCCGACGTGCGCGTGCGACGGGAAGTTCAGCCACCGCTGCAGCACGAAGCCCAGCGACAGCGCCACCGCGTAGCCGATCGTGATCCCGACCGGGACCGGCCAGCCCATGGCGTCGCGCATGATCGTGAGCAGCAGCAGGTCCAGTCCGAACGTCGCCGCGTTGACCACGGCGTAGCCGATCAGCTGGCCGGTCACGTACCGGGCGAGCCGCGCCGGAAGCATCCGGGAGAGCCGCGTGCAGACGCGCCGGAACACGTCCGCGGCCGAGCCCCGCCGCGTCGTCCGTGCCGTCACACCACCCCACCGTAGGGCCGACCCGGCCGACCACGAGGCGAACTCCGCGCGCTGATCCCGCGAACGCACGGTGATCCGGAGAACGCGCGTGCCCTGGCGCGAGCGAAGGCCCGACCGGCGCGCGGACTCCGGACCACCGCGCGGAGAAACCCGTACGGGACGGCGCTCGGCTGAGCCCTATCCGCCCGCGGACCAGCTGCGCCGCACGAGCTCCGCGAGGACGTCACGGTCGACGTCGTCCGGACGCCGTCGGCCCGGCGCGCGTCCGGTGCCGCGTCGAGACAGGCCAGGACGTCGCCGGTCGGCTGTGCGCTCACGCCACCTGGCACGGTCCCGCTTGTCCCGTATCCGCAATGTCGGGCAGCTCACCGCGTCAGTGCCGCGACTCCCTCGCCGTCGAGCTCGCCCGCCGCGACCGGACGTCCGGAGAGCGCGAGCAGCAACGAGAGTGCCGTTCCGCGCACCTCCGGGCCGTCGCCGAGCGACAGGTCGGCGTCCAGCGCGCGGAGCCGGACGCCCGCGACGCGCTCCTTCGCCCCGCCGAACGACTCCGACGTGCGCGCCTGGAGTCGCAGCGCACGCACGACCGCCTCGATCGGGTAGGTCCCGGTGAGCCCGAGTGGCCGCCGGACGTCCTCACCGTGCACGACGGCCTCGACCAACCGTGTGTCCAGCGGCGCCGGCGGCGTCGCGGTCAGGGTCAGCGTGGCGCGCAGGCTGTCGAGCGTCTCGGGCGGCGTGGTCCCGCGCTCGCGCCGGACACCGTCGGCGTTCTGCCTGTCGAAGTCGAAGCGCGCCCGGACCATGCCGACGACGAACCCGAGCCGCGTCGTGCGCGCCGTGTCCACGAGGTGCGCGACGACGTCGTGCACCGTCCACCCCGGACACGGCGACGGCGTCTCCCACGCGCGCTCGTCGATCCCCTGCAGATCGGCGAGCAGCGCGGCCCGCTCCGCGTGCACGACCGGCCAGACGTCGTCCATGGTCCCCTCCGAAGGAAAGCCCGTTCCTGCCGGACCAGACCGGATCGGAGGCGGGAACTGAGCGGTCAGGCCGGAGCGGTCTCCCGCAGGCGACGCTTGAGGATCTTGCCCTGCGGGTCGACCGGCAGCTCGTCGACGAGATGCACGGCCTTGGGCACCTTGTACGAGGCGAGCTCGACCCTGCAGTGCGCGATCAGCTCGTCCGGCGTGAGCGTCCGCCCCGGCCGGACGACGACGAACGCCGTCACCGCCTCCGACCAGTACGGGTCCGGCATGCCGACGATCGCGGCGCGCTCGACGGCGGGGTGGCCGTAGAGGACGCGCTCGACCTCCTGCGACGAGACCGTTCATCCCGCCTGACTTGATCATGTCCTTGAGCCGGTCGTGGAAGAACAGGTTGCCGTCGGCGTCGATGCGGACCATGTCGCCGGTACGCACCCAACCCCCGCGGAACACCTCGGCCGTGCGCTCCGGGTCGTCGAGGTAGCCCAGCATCGCCGACGGCGTGCGGCAGACCAGCTCACCGACCTCGGCGTCGTTGTCCTCGGCGTCGACGACGCGGATCTCCAGGTGCGTGACCGGCTTGCCGATCCACGTCGGGTCGGCGCCGGGCACGTCGTCGAGCGTGCGGAAGAACCCGACCGTGCCCAGCTGGGACAGCTCCGACTGTCCCCAGTACGTCCCCCACATCACGTCCGGGGCGGCCGCCGACCACGCGTCGATCACGTGCGGCGGGATCTGCCCGCCGTAGGTCATGCAGCGACGGACCTGCCCGACGGTGTCCGGTCCGAACGCCCCCTGCGCGGCAAGTCCGATGTAGAACGTCGGGGTCTGGGCGATGACCGTGACCCGCTCCCGTCCGATCACCTGCACGGCCGTCGCCGGGTCGGCGGTCGCGGGCAGCACGAGCGTCGCGCCCATCAGCGTCAGGCTGGTCATCGAGCCGAGGCCGGCGATCGTGTGGAACGGCATCACGAACAGCCACGTGTCCTGCGGCCCGGTCTGCAGGCCCCAGCCCCAGGCCGGCGCCGTGGAGGCGAGGTAGTTGCGGTGCGGGATCAGCACGCCCTTCGGCGCGGCCTCGGTGCCGGAGGTGTAGACGATCAGTGCGACGTCGTTCTCGTCCAGTTCGACGGCGGGTTCCTCGGCCGGCTGGGTGTCCAGCAGCACGTCGAGCTCGGGGCCGTAGCGCAGGAGATCCAGCTCAGGAGCCGCCGCCGTGACCACGCCGGCGAACGCGTCGTCGGCGAGCACCAGCCCGGCGCGGCTGTGTCCGAGCTGGTGGGCGACCTCCGGCTCCCGGTAGAGCGGGTTGACGCCGGTGAACGCCGCCCCGATCTTCAACGCGCCGTAGTAGGCGGCGACGACCTCGACGCCGTTGCCCGCCATCGACGCGATCCGCCCACCGCGCCCGATCCCGCGCGCGAGGAACAGCTGCGCGTAGCGGTTCGCGCGCTCGTCGAGTCGGGCGTAGGTCGTCTCGGAACGGGTGCCGTCGGCGCCGTAGGAGACGAACGCGACCTTGTGCGGCTGGGTCCGGGCGTGCCGGCGGAGCTGGTCGCCGATCGTCGCGCGGCCGAGCAGCGTGCGGTGGTGTGCGGCGAGCTCGGCCATCAGACTCCGGCGCCCTCGAAGTAGGGGGCGCCGTACGTCTCGGACGACACGATGTCCTCGACGGCGGATCGGGTCAGCTTGCGCGGGAAGCCCTTCGCCGGGTAGCCGATCGCCACGTGCGCCGCGGTGAGCACGCCGTCGGGGATCTCGAGGAGCTCGCGGACCTGGGCTTCGTGGTGGCACAGCAGCGTCGTCACGGCGGAGCCGACGCCCTGGTCGCGCAGGGCCAGACAGAAGTTCTGCACCGTCGGGTAGATCGACGCGCCGCCGACGACGGAGACGCGGTCCAGCTCCGTGTCGGTGGGGTGCAGCCCGTCGATCTCGGCGCAGACGACGACGATGGCCGGCACCTCGGCCAGGTGCTCGGCGAAGTGGTCGGCGTCCTGCACCGTCGTCGGCAGCGCGCCGACGTTCACCGTGCCGTCGCCGATCGCGCCCAGGTAGGCCTTCCACATCGGTAGGTAGAGGTCGGTGAGCGCCTGCTTGCGGGCGGCGTCGCGGACGACGATCCAGCGCACCGGCTGACGGTTGCCGCCCTGCGGACCGAACCGCGCGACGTCGAACGCCCGGCGCAGCACCTCGTCCGGCACCGGGTCGGCCGTGAAGTACCGGCAGGTCCCCACGGTCCGCATCGCCTCGGTCAGCTCCATCGCCAACTCCCGCCTATCCGCAGTTAGGTTGTGGCGGCGATGCTGGTGTGACGCGATCGCGGTGTCAAGGATCGTGTCGATCGACAATCTAACGGCGGGTAGGTAACTTCCCGCTCGTGACCGACGACCTCGCCCGCGCGCTGGACCACGCGAACCTGCCCTCCCTGGTGCCGGCGCTCGTCCAGCTCACCGGCGACCGGCGCTGGCTGGACGAGCCCTACCGGCCGACCCGCAGCCGCGGCATGGAGAACAACGACTCCGGCGGCTTCCCCGACGCCGTCGCGGCCGAGATCAGGCAGGCCGTGCTGGACGCCGTCGCCGCCCACGAGGCCGGCGTCCCCGCCGCGATCCCGGCGCCGACCGGCGCGCAGCTGCAGGAGCTGCTCACGCTGGCCAACGGCGAGCCCGCTCCCCCGGAGTACGCCGACATGCTGGCCGAGGACCTCGGGTTCGCGCCGGCCCCGGCACCGGTCGCGCCGACGGGGACCGATGTGGACGCCGTCGTCGTCGGGGCAGGGGTGTCCGGGATGCTGGCCGCGATCCGGTTGCGCGAGGCCGGGATCGACCACGTCGTGCTGGAGAAGAACGACGAGGTCGGCGGCGGCTGGTGGGAGAACACCTACCCGGGCGCCGGCGTCGACACCCCGAGCCACCTGTACTCCTACTCGTTCGCGCCGCGGCACTGGAGCACGCACTTCGGCAGGCGCGACGAGGTCGAGCAGTACCTGCGCGATGTCGCCGACGACCACGACCTGCGCCGGGTGATCCGGTTCGGTACCGAGGTCACGGGCGCGACCTACGACGAGGACGCCGCCACCTGGACCGTGCACACGGGCGCCGGCGGGTCGCTCACCGCGCGCGTGCTGATCACGGCGACCGGCGCGCTGAACCGGCCGAGGGTGCCGGCGATCCCCGGGCTGGACACGTTCGGCGGGCCGGTCTTCCACACCGCCGAGTGGCCTGACGGCCTGGACCTGAGCGGGAAGCGGGTCGCCGTCGTCGGGGCCGGGGCGAGCGCGATGCAGGTCGTGCCCGCCGTCGCCGGTTCCGTGGAGCGGCTGACGGTGTTCCAGCGCTCTCCACAGTGGATCGCGCCGAACGACGTCTACTTCGAACCGATCGACGAGGCGGTACACCTGCTGATGGACCGGGTGCCGTTCTACCGCGAGTGGTATCGCGCGCGCCTGGCCTGGAACTTCAACGACCGCGTGCACTCCAGCCTGCAGGTGGACCCGGGGTGGGAGCACCCGGACCGTTCGGTGAACGCGGTCAACGACGCGCACCGTCGTGTGTTCACCCGCTACCTCTGCTCCGAACTCGACGGACGACCCGACCTCGTCGAGAAGTCGCTGCCGGACTACCCGCCGTTCGGCAAGCGGATGCTGCTGGACAACGGCTGGTTCCGGGCGATCCGGCGGGAGAACGTCGAGGTCGTGACGGAGGCCGTCGTCGAGGTCACGCCGACCGGGCTGCGCGGCGACGGCGGAACCGAGGTCGACGCGGACGTGATCGTGCTGGCCACCGGGTTCCACACGCACCGCTTCCTGTGGCCGATCGACGTCCGTGGCCGCGACGGCGCGAGCCTGTCCGACGTGTGGGGCGACGGCGACGCGCACGCCCACCTCGGGATCACCGTGCCCGGCTTCCCGAACCTGTTCGTCACGTGCGGGCCCGGCACCGCGCTCGGCCACGGCGGCAGCTTCATCACGATCGCCGAGTGCCAGGTCCGCTACATCGTCGACGTCCTGACGACCATGGCGCAGCGCGACCTGCGCGCCGTCGAGGTCCGCGACGACGTCGAACGCGAGTACGTCCGCCGTCACGACGAGGCCCACGCCCGCATGGTGTGGACGCATCCCGGCATGACGAACTGGTACCGCAACGCCGACGGCCGGGTCGTGTCCACGATGCCATGGCGGATCGTCGACTACTGGCGGATGACCCACGAAGCCGACCTGGACGAGTTCGTCGTGGAGAAGCGGTGACCGACTCCCTGCCGGTGAGCCGCCGCAAGCGCACGGCGGAACGGCGCACCGAGATCGTCACCGCCGCCGCGCGGATCTTCGCCGACCAGGGCTACGCCGCCGTCGGCATGCGCGACATCGCGGACACGATCGGCATCCGGGGCGCCAGCCTCTACCACCACTTCCCCTCCAAGGAGGAGATCCTCTACGCGATCTGCCTGACCGTCACGAAGGAGCCGGTCGAGCGGAACCTGCCGCTGCTGGACGGCCCCGGCACCCCGGCCGAGCGCCTGACCGCGCTGATGACGGCCCACGTGCGGCACCTGCTGCACCGGCGCGTCGAGTACATGGTCGGGCTCCACGAGCGCCCCGCGCTGACGCCCGAGCACCGCGCCGAGATCGACCGGTACCTCTACTACTACAACCGCCGCGTCCGGGACCTGCTCGTCGCCGGGATGCGCTCCGGCGAGTTCCGCGAGCTCAACCCGTCGGTGGCCGCGCTCGGTATCCTGGACATGCTCAACGGCGTCAGTAGCTGGATCCGTGGCGACACCGACGAGGACACCGACGAGGTCGTCGTGACGTACACCGCCATGCTGTTCGACGGTCTGCGGGCCTGACCAGGCGTATCGATCACTCGAACGGGTAACCGGATCGAGTGACCGAACCCGCCACGTCCCTCTCCGACGTGGCGCGTGCGCGCTCACGCCGACGCCCGTCCGATCTCGGTCCGGCCCTGCCGACGCCGCTCCGCGTCGCCGCGGCGTGGGGCTGGCGGTTCCTGGTGGTGGTCGCCGTGGTCGCGGTGCTCTCCGTGATCGTCTGGTACCTCGCGTCCATCGTGGTGCCGGTCGCCATCGCGCTGCTGCTGGCCGCGCTCCTCTCCCCCGCCGTCGGGTGGCTGCAACGGCATCGGGTCCCGCGCGGCGTGGCCACGGCAGTCGTGATGCTCGGCGGGCTGGCCGTGCTCGGCGGAGTGCTCACGTTCGTCGTCGCCGCCGTCGTGAACGGGCTTCCCGAGCTCGGTACCCAGGTCTCGGCCGGGCTCGACGCGATCGTCGGCTGGCTCAGCCGCACCGGGCCGCTGCACCTGAGCGAGCAGGAGCTCGTCCAGTACCGGACGGAGCTCATCGACGCCGCCCGGGCCAACCAGGGCGCGATCACCGCCGGGGCGCTGACGACGGCGCTGACGATCGGCGAGGTGCTCACCGAGTCGCTGCTCGTCGTCTTCGCACTGATCTTCTTCCTGCACGGCGGCACGGCCATCTGGCGGTTCCTGCTGGGCGCGGTGCCCGCCGGCATCCGCACCCGTACCGACGTGGCCGGCAGACGCGGGCTCGCCGCGCTCGTCAGCTACGTCCGGGCCACGGCTGCGGTCGCGGTCGTCGACGCCGTCGTGCTGGGGATCGGGCTGGCCGTCCTCGGCGTCCCGCTCGCCGTCCCGCTGGCCGCGCTGGTGTTCCTCGGCGCGTTCGTCCCGATCCTCGGCGCGGTGGTCAGCGGCGCCGCGGCGGTGCTCGTCGCGCTCGTCGTGCAGGGTCCGGTCATCGCGCTCGTCGTCCTCGCGCTGCTGATCGCGATCATGCAGCTGGAGGGGCACGTCCTGCAGCCGCTGCTGCTCGGGCGAGCGGTGAAGCTGCACCCGCTCGCCGTCGTGCTCGCCATCGCGATCGGGCTGGTCGTCGCCGGGATCGCGGGCGCCCTGCTCGCCGTCCCGCTGCTGGCCGTCCTGAACTCCGGCATCCGGTCGCTGCGCAACGACGCCGACTCCGACGCCGACCCCGAACAGATCCACACCAGCGAACCGGAGGACGCCGCCCCCGGGAGTGACCCCTCCGAGGCCTGACGACGCGCTCGATCACACCGTTCCCGGCGCTATCCTGGGACCAGGGACGGGGGGCCGCCATGAACAGCGACGACGTAGGGCAGCATCACCCGGCACCGCGGTCCGGGATCACCCCGGCGGTCGCGGTGCTGCTCTGGGTGTTCCCCGGCTGGCCGATCTCCTGGGTCCTGCTGGCGGCAGCGGGAGTGCCGGTCGGCATCCTGTTCGGGATCGGCATCACGATCGCGATGATCGTGTACGTGAGCCGTGCCGGAAGCGCGCCGCGGCCGGTCGCCTACGTCCCGCCGCAGGCTCTCCCCCGCCATCTCACGGTCCGGCGCGAGGTCGAGAGCCTGGCCGTCGTCGACGCCGCGGGCGGGTGCGGCTGGTGCGGGTCCCGGATCGCGCACGTCAACGACGACGGCCACCTGATCCCGCCGCGCTACTGGCACACGGTCGAGATCGAGGAACGGATCCGGACCAAGCTGCAGGGCTAGCCCGCCGCGTACTCCTCGTCGGTGACGTGCCTGCCCCACGTCACCACCTCGCCGGACTCGTCCTGCTGCTGCATCGCGATGTGCACCATGAACCGGGCCGGCGCGGCGCCGTGCCAGTGGTTCTCCCCCGGCTCGAAGAACACCCGGTCCCCCGGCCGGATCTCCTCGACCGGACCGCCCTCCCGCTGGCAGCGCCCGACTCCCTCGGTCACGAAGATCGTCTGGCCGCGCGGATGGGTGTGCCACGCGGTGCGCGCACCGGGTGTGAAGTGCACGGCCGCGGACGCGAACGTCGACGTGCCGGCCGGGACGGCCACCTGGTCGAGGTACACGTCGCCGGTGAAGTAGTCGGCGGGCGCCTTGCCGGTCTCGTTCTCGCTGCTCCGGGTGATCTGCACGGCCCGGATTCTCCTCCGGCCGGTCGTCGCCCGCGCGCCGTCGTCACCGTGCGGGTGCGCGGGCCACCACGGACTCCACGTAGGACCGGACCGGTGTCGCGGGGCGGCCGAGGATCCGCTCGAGCGTCGGGTCGGTGACCGCGAACTCGCCCCGGCGCGCGGCCCGGAACATCCCGAGCGTGAACTCGGCCGCGGCGGCGGGCATGCCGCGCTCGACGGCGGAGGCGACCCACTGCCCGTCGTCGACGACGACGCGGTCGATCCGCCGGCCGGTGACGTCGCCCAGGGTGTCTGCGACGGCCGCGAGGTCCAGCGCCTCCGGCGCCGTGAGCGGCGCGGTCACGCCGTCGAGCACACCCGGCTCGGCGAGCGCGACGACGGCCGCGTCGGCCAGGTCGTCGTGCGCCGTCCAGGAGACCGGGCCGTCCTCCGGCAGCGCGAGCAGGCCGGTGTCCAGCGCCTCGTCCAGGTACGTCGCGAGCGTGCTCACGTAGAAGCCGTTGCGCAGCGCGGTGAACGGCACGCCGAGCCCGGCCAGGTGCGCCTCGGTGGCGGCGTGCGTGAGCTGCGGCGCGAACAGCGAGGTCGGTGACGACGCCTGGTGGCTCGTGTAGAGGATCCGGGTCGCCCCGGCGGCACGGGCGGCGTCGATCGCCGCGATGTTGGCCTCGGCCGCGCCGTCCCCGCGGATCGCGGCGGACACCACGAGCACCTGGTCGGCAGCCTGGAACGCGCGTTCCAGCGTGGACGGATCCGTGAAGTCCCCCTCGCGCACACGGACCCCGCGCGCGGCGAGTGCGTCGGCGCTCGCGGCATCGCGCACGCTGACGCCGACCTCCTCCGGGGGCACCCGCTCCAGCAGCCGGTCGACGATCCGGGATCCGAGGCGCCCGGAGGCACCGGTGACGACGATCATGACACTCCTCCGTATCACTGATAACGACACGACGTTATCAGTGAATTTCCAGTGATACCAAGTTACTGTTATCGTCGATACATGACCGAGCGAGCGACGATCGTCGAGGCCGCCACGCAGCTGCTGCGCGAGCACGGCTCCGGTGCGGTCACCACACGCCGGGTCGCGCGGGCCGCCGGCGTGCAGGCCCCGACGATCTACCGCCTGTTCGGCGACAAGGACGGCCTCGTCGACGCCGTCGCCGAGCAGTTGATGGCCGAGCACGTCGCCGCCAAGTCCGCGGCCGAGCCGCTCGACGACCCGGTCGAGGACCTGCGGGCCGGGTGGTTCGGGCACGTCGAGTTCGGGCTGGCGAACCCGGACCTGCACGCCCTGCTGGCCGGCCCGGGACGCACGTCGCCCGCGACCGAGGCGGGCGTCGTCCTGCTGCGCGCCAAGGTCCGCAGGCTGGCCGCCGCTGGCCTGCTGCGCGTCGACGAGGACCGTGCCGTCGCGATGATCCACGCCGCCGGAGCGGGGACCGTGCTCGCGTTGTCCGACATGCCGCCGGACGCCCGCGACCCGAAGCTGGCGGACGCGATGTTCGACGCCGTCTGCGCCGCCGTCCTGACCGACGCCCCGGTGACGCAGGACGGCGGCCCGCGCGCGGTCGCGGTCACGTTCGCCGCGGTGGTGTCCGAGCTGCCGGCGCTGTCCGACGCGGAACGCGCGCTGATGACCGAGTGGGTCGCGCGCGCGCTCCGGCAGATGGGCTGATCAGAGGAACCCGAACAGCTGCCCCGCCACCCGTCGCATCTGGACCTCCTCGGCGCCCTCGGTGATCCGGTAGCGGCGATGGTGGCGGTAGATGTGCTCGAACGGCTCGTGCCGCGAGTACCCGAGCCCGCCGAACACCTGCATCGCGCGGTCTGCCGCCTCGCAGACCAGGCGGTTCGCGCGGTAGTTGCACATCGACACCCGGTGCCCGACGGTCACGGCGGGCACGCCGTCGGCCTTGCAGCGGTCGAGGTCGGCGGCCGTGTCGCGGATCAGCGAGCGCAGCATCTCGGCCTCGGTGTGCAGCTCGACCAGCGGCCACTGGACCGCCTGGCGGGTGGAGAGCGCCCGCCCGAACGTGTGCCGTTCCTTCGCGTACCCGACGGCGCGGTCGATGCAGTACTGCGCGGCGCCCAGCGACGACGCGGCCTGGCGGATCCGGTTCTCGTGCACGAACGTCTGCGCGACGGCGAGCGCGTCGCCCTCGGCACCGAACCGTGCGGAGTCGGGGACCCGGACGTCACGCAGCACGACCTCGCCGTGGTCGGTGGGCATGGTGAACGTCCACCAGTAGAACGGGACCTCGAAGCCGGGCGAGTCCGTCGGGACCAGGAACGCGGTGATCCCGCGCGCCTTGCCGGACTCCCCTGACGTCCTGGCGAAGACCAGGTCGTGGGTCGCGGCGTGGATGCCGGTGTTCCAGCGCTTCGCGCCGTTGATCACCCAGTCGCCGCCGTCGCGGACGGCCGTGGTCTCCAGCCACGTCGCGTCGCTGCCGTGGTCCGGTTCGGACAGTCCGAACGCGATGCCCTTCTCGCCGGTGATGCAGGCCTCGATGAGCTCGGCGCGCTGATCGTCCGTGCCGAACAGGTGCAACAGCTGCGGGAAGATCAGGTTCCCGACGACGGAGTGCTCGTTCTGCAGGTCGTTGTGCAGCCCGAGGCCCTGGTGAGCGAGGTGCTCGCGGATCGCGGCCATCGCCACGTCGGAGCCGTCGCGCCCGCCCAGCTCGGACGGCAGCGCGTAGCGCAGGAACCCGGCGGCGTCGGCGCGGCGGCGGGCTTCGGCGAGCAGCGCCTCCCACTCCGGGCGGGGCAGGCCGTCGTTCTCGAAGTCGGTGCGCGCCCACTCCCTGCGGTGGTCGAAGAACCGCTGGTTGTCGTCCTGTTCCTGCAACGGCGCGATCTCGGCGGCGACGAACGCGTCCAGTTCGGACAGCAGATCGACCACATCGGACGGCAGACCGCTCACGACCCGAACCTCCTTGAACGATCGTTCGACGAACGGTAGATCCGACGAGCTCTGACGTCAACAGACTGTCGAACGATCGTTCAATGATCTACGGTGGACCGATGCCGAGGACACGGACGGTGCCGACCGCCGTCACGCCGAGCGTGCTCACACGCCCGGACGACGAGCCGACGGCCGCCGCGCTGATCGCCGCGGCCGTCGAGACGATGGCCGTACACGGCTACCACGGCACGTCGGTCCGGGACGTCGCGGCGGCGGCCGGGACCAGCCCCGCCGTGCTCTACCACCACTTCGAGTCCAAGCAACGGCTGCTCGTCACGCTGCTCGACCGCGGGCTCGACGTACTGATCGCGGCCACCGAGGAGGCGCTCGACCTGGCCGGGGACGACCCGGCGGAGCGGCTCGGCGCCGTCGTCGGCGCGCACGTCGGGGTGCACCTGGAGTCCCAGCGGGAGAGCCTGATCGGGCAGAGCGAGATCCGCTCGCTGGAGCCCGCCGGACGCGCGCTCGTCGTGACCAAGCGCGACGTGCAGCAGCGCACGTTCGAGCGGGTCGTGCGGGACGGCGTGCGGCGCACGGTGTTCACGACGGCGACGCCGGACGACACGGCGCGCTTCGTCAGCGCGGCGTGCACGTCGGTGGCCGGCTGGTACCGGCCCGGCGGACCTCTGGACGGCCCGACCGTGATCGCCCGCTACCGCGCGATCGCCCTGGACGCCGTGGGGTACCGGCCGTGAGCCCGCACGACGCCGCCCTGGCCTCGGCACTGTCCGATGTGGTCGGCGCGCAGGTCACGAACCTGCGGCGGCTGTCCGCCGGGGCGAGCCGGGAGACGTGGTCGTTCGACGCCGGCGGGCGCGGCCTGGTCCTGCGCCGGGACCCGCCGGGCGTCCCGCGGCCCGTCGAGATGGCCCGCGAGGCGGAGTGCCTGCGCGCGGCCGCGGCGGCAGGTGTCCCGGTGCCGGCGCTCGTCGCGCACGGGAGCGAACCGGTCGGCACCCCGTTCCTGGTGATGGAGCGCGTCGACGGCGAGACGCTGCCGCCACGCCTGCTCCGCGACGACCGGTGGGCGCCGGTCCGGGGGCTGCTGCCGCGCCAGTTCGGCCGGGCGCTCGCCCGCATCCACGCCGTCGATCCGGACGCCGTGCCGTCGTGCACCCGCGTCGAGGACCGGCTGGCGGAGCTGCGGGAGCGCCACGACGCGTTCGGTGAGCCCCGCCCGGCCCTGGAGCTGGCCTTCCGGTGGCTCGACGCGCACCGGCCGGCCGCCGTCGCACCGACGCTCGTGCACGGCGACTTCCGCAACGGCAACGTGATCGTCGACGACGACGGTCTGCGTGCCGTGCTGGACTGGGAGCTCGTGCACGTCGGCGACCCGCGGGAGGATCTCGGCTGGGTGTGCACCCGCGCGTGGCGGTTCGGCTCGCGGGAGCCGGTCGGCGGGTTCGGCGGTCTCGACGAGCTGCTCGACGGCTACGCCGAGGTCGCTGGTCACCGCCCGGATCCGGCTGACGTGCGCTGGTGGCAGGTGTTCGGCAGCGTGCACTGGGCGGTGATCTGCCGGATCCAGACCGAGCGCCACCTGTCCGGTGCCGAGCGGTCGTTGGAGATGGCCGTGCTCGGGCGCCGCGCCGTCGAGTCGGAGTACGACGCGTTGCTGGAGCTCGGGGTGGTCGCGCCCGGCCCCGTCGCCCTCCGGGAGACCGCCGTCGAGGACGGTCCGGACCGCCCCACTCCGGACGAGCTGCTGGACGCGATCGCCGGGTTCCTCACCGACGAGCTGACCACCGACGACCCGCGCAGCCGTTACCTCGCCAAGGTGGCACGCACGGGCGTCGGGATCCTGCGTCGCGAGCGGGCGTCCGGGCCGCGGATCCGGGAGGAGCACCGGGCCCGGCTGGCCGGCATCGGGTGCGCGGACGATGCCGCTCTCGCCACCGGGATCCGGGACGGCACGCTGTCCACGGAGGACGAGACCGTCGTGGACGTCGTACGCCGGGCCGTGCTGGACCGGCTCGCCGTCGCGAACCCGCGCTACGCGGAGAGGGAGCAGTGATGCGCGCCGTACGCGTGACCGGCACCGGCGGACCGGGGGCAGTCGAGGTCGCCGACGTCCCGGAGCCGACACCCGGCCCGGACGAGGTCCTGATCGACGTCGCAGCGGCCGGGGTGAACTTCCCCGACCTGCTGCTGACGCAGGACCGCTACCAGTACAGGCCGGAGCGGCCGTTCACGCTCGGCGGCGAGCTCGCCGGGACCGTGCGCAGCGCACCGGACGGTTCCGGGTTCTCCGCGGGCGACCGGGTCGCGGCGATCACGGCGACCGGCGCGTTCGCCGAGGTCGCCGCCGCCGGGACGACGGCGGTGTTCCCGCTCCCCGACGGCGTCGCGTTCCCGAGCGCGGCGTGCCTGCCGATCAACTACCTGACGATGACGTTCGCGCTGCACACCCGGGGCGGGCTGCGCTCCGGCGAGACCGTGCTGGTGCACGGCGCGGCGGGCGGCATCGGCACGGCCACGATCCAGCTCGCGGCGGCGCTCGGCGCGCGGGTGATCTCGGTGGTGTCGACACCGGAGAAGGCGGAGTTCGTGCGCGGCGTCGGCTCGCACGAGGCGGTGCCGGCCGACGGTTTCCGGGACGCCGTGCGGGAGCTGACCGACGGCGCAGGCGTGGACATGGTCGTCGACCCGGTCGGCGGGGACCGGTTCACGGACTCGCTGCGCAGCCTCGCCCCGCTCGGGCGCCTGCTGGTGATCGGGTTCACCGCGGGCGACATCCCGACGGTGAAGGTGAACCGGCTGCTGCTGAACAACGTCGACGTCCGCGGCGTCGGCTGGGGCGCGTACGCGAACCCGCGGCCCGGCTACCAGCGCCGCGAGTGGGACGAGCACCTGCTCCCGCACGTCCGCTCCGGTGCGGCCGACCCACCGATCCAAGAGATCGTCGGGCTGGACCGGGCCGGTGGGGCCGTCGCCGCGCTCGGAGAGCGGGGCGTGCTCGGCAAGCTCGTCGTCGAGCCGGGGCGCTAACGGCTCAGCAGGTCGTCGGACCACGGCGCGCCGCGGAGCACCTGCGCGCGGAACAGCCGTTGCAGCAGGGGGTGGTTCGCGCCGCCCGCGAGGTGCAGGGCGGTACCGCGGTGCGTCGCGCGCCGGTCCAGCTCGAGCAGGGCCCGCACGCCACTGGGCGTGAGCGGCTCGACGCCGCGCAGGTCGATCACGACGTGGAGCACCTCGCCGGTCGGGTCACCGACGTGGACGTCGAGAGCCAGCACGGTGTCCTCGTCCAGCACGCCGGACGGCCGTACGACGAGCACCGTCGGCAACGGGCGGTGGACGGCGACGGTGATGCGCGCCGGAGCGCCCGAGTGCGCGGGGCGCTCGGGAAGTCGAACGGGATCGCCCACGAACACCGTCCCCGGGACAGGCCGTCTCGAGTGACGACGGCGGGCCGACGAACCGGGGCTTCGGGTCTGAACCCCATCACGGCGGGTCCCGCCCCGGGCGGGGCGACACCGGACCGCCGGACGACATTCCCACCGGCTCCCGGGGCTGTCCACTCGGAGCAGCGCGCCGCGCCGGTCCCGCGTCGTGGCCGACCGGCGGGCCGGTCGTCGCTCGTCAGACCGGGACGGCCGTCCGCTGCTCGACCGGGGTGCGCGGTTCCGGGAAGTCGACGGCGACCGGACGCGGAGTGTGGGCGGCGATCGCGGCCTCGGCCGTCGGGAACGTGCGGTGCTCGGTCAGCGCCTGCTGCACGGCCAGCGGCAGCAAGGCCCTGCGCCCGCCGCATCCGGTGAGGCACAACGCGAACCCTCCCCGCCGAGCCCGGTCGCGTGCGTGCGCGAGATCGCGGAACGCGACGGCGTCGAACGTGGTCACGCCGTCGACGTCGACGAGGACGGCGGCCAGCGACCGGCGGCCGTGCCGCACCAGTTCGGCCTGCGCGTCGATCAGGCGCAGCAGCGCGGCCGCCGCGCCGCGATCGAGGACGCCGTTCGCCCGGATCAGCACGACCCGCTCGTGTGGTCGTTCCACCGTGACCTGGACCTGCCGACCGAGCATGGGTTCGACGACCTCCTGCAGCGCTTCGTGTGCATATCGCTACCCAGAGCATCGAGGCGACCGCGATGTCCGTTCCCGCACCGGACCCGGCCGTCGGTGAGCGGTCGTCCGGACCGATTCCGAACGGCGGTGAGCGGTCAGGGACGGCGGGCCGCGAGGACGCAGAACTCGTTGCCCTCGGGATCGGCGAGCACCACCCAGCTCACGTCGTCGCCCTGGCCGACGTCGACGCGCCGGGCGCCGAGCCCGAGCAGGCGCCGGACCTCGTCGGCCTGGTCCCGGTCGGTCGGGTTGACGTCGATGTGCAGCCGGTTCTTGACGGTCTTGCCCTCCGGGACGGGAGCGAACGTGAACGACGGCGGCACCGGCCCGGAGTGCTCCTCGTCCTGCGGCGCCGACGGAGGGCCGACGACGACGAGGCCGTCCTCGGAGTCCAGCACCTCGTAGCCCAGCACCGCGCACCAGAACCGGGCGAGGCTCGCCGGGTCGACGCAGTCGATCGCGAGCTCGGTGAACTTGCTGGTCACGATCGACAGCCTGCCCTGGCCCCGATCGCCGGCCAACCTCATTTCCGTCCGGTCGCCGTGCTGTCGCGCCATGATCGTCGGAAGTGGCGGTTCCGCGCCGGACTCGGCGTGTTCCGACCACTCGGCCCGATCACGCGCGCAGTCGCTCGATATCGAGCACGTCCGGTAGGTCCGCCCCCAGCGCCACTAGTGCCGCATCGCGAAACGTCCGGCACCGATCTCGGATGCCCAGGCGCCCGCAGGCGGCGTTGCCGCCCTTGCGAAGACGCCCGGTATGAGCTGCGGGCGGCGCCGTGCCTGCGAACGCCTGGATCCGCCGGTTCCGGCACCAACGTTGCGCGACACGGCACTAGATTGGGCCGGTGGCCTCCCGACCGTCCCGGCTCGTGGGGCGCGACGACGTCGTCGCGGCCCTGCGGTCGCGGCTGTCCGCGGTCGTCGACGGCGGGCCCGGCATGGTGACCGTGCACGGCGTCGCGGGCGTGGGCCGGACGGCCCTGCTCGACGAGCTCGCCGAGGCCCACGACGGGCCGGTGCTGCGTGCGCGGGCGGCGGACTGGGAGACCGGCTGCGCGTACGGCGTGCTGTCCCAGCTCGTCGGCGACGAGGTCGCGGGCGATGCGTTCGCGGCGGCGCGACAGCTGGTCGAGAGCGTGGTCGACGGGTCGGACGCTCCGACGCTCGTGCTCGTCGACGACGCGCACGTCGCCGACGCCGCGTCGCTGCACGCGCTCGACACGGCCGTCGCGCACCACCCGCGGGCGGCGATGCTCGTGGTGTTCTCCGCCCGGCGGACGGAGGAACCCGGTCCGCACGACGTGCGGCTCGGCGGGCTGACGGCCCCGCAGGTGGCGGAGCTGGCCGCCGCGTCCGGACGGGCGCTGGGCGACCTCGCCGCGGAACGGCTGCGCCGGCACACCGGCGGGATCCCGAGGCACGTCCTCGCGCTGCTCGACGAGGTGCCGGACGAGCAGTGGGCCGACCCGTACGTCCGGTTGCCCGCCCCGGCAGCCGTCGCCGCCGTCGTGCGGCCGACGCTGGAGGCCTGCTCGCCCGGTGCCGCCGCGATCGTGGCCGCCGTCGCCGCCCTCGGGGAGGCCGCAGAACTGCACGAGGTCGCGTCCGTCGCCGGCCTGGACCATGACCGGGAAGACGTGTTCGGCCCGCTCGACGAGGCCGCCAGGGCCGGGCTCGTGAACCGGGCGGGCGGACGGCGCGGGCCGATGGCGACGACACCCGACCCGATGGTCCGCGCGGCCGTGCTCGACCACATCGGCCCGGCCCGCGCCGCGGCCGTCCGGTGCCGGGCGGCCGAGGTCGTCACCGACCCGGCCCGCAGCCTGCGCTACCGGGCCGCGGCGACACCGGGACGCGACGACGCGCTGGCCGGACACCTGGACACCCAGGCCGCGCGGGCGGCGGCGAACGGCGCGTGGAGTGCCGTCGCGGCACTGCTGGCCGACGCCGCCCGGCTCACCCCGGCCGCCGAGCTGCGCGAGGAACGCCTCGTCAGATCCGTGGACGCGCTCGTCGGCGCCGGGGAGGTCCGGGACGCCGGTGCGATGCTGCCCGCTGTCGAGAGCGCGCCGGAGAGTCCGCTACGCGAGGCGGTGCTCGGCTACCTCGCCGTCAACCGCGGGCACGCCGCGGAGGCACGGAGCAGGCTGGACCGCGCGTGGAAGCTCGTCGACGCACTGGCCGACCCGAACACGGCCGCGATGATCGCGACCCGGCACGTGCTGGACGCGCTGGCCCGCGGGCACGGCGGTGACCTCGTGCGATGGGCCGACCGCGTCGCCGGGCTGGCCGTGCCCGGGGCGCCCGCGGCCGTCGAGGCGGCCGTCGTCCGTCCACTCGGGACGGCCGCGTCCGGGCGGCTCGTCGAGGCCGCCGAGGAGTACCGGGCCGTCGCCGCGTCGATCCCGCACGGCCCGCAGACCCAGCGCGTGACGATGGGGCGGGGCTGGCTGGACGTCGTCGGCGACGACGTCGACGAGGCCCGTTTCGCGCTGGCGAGCGCCGTGCCGAACGCGCCGCTCGGCGGGTCGTCGCGGATCTCGTTGTGGGCGTTGGGCTGGCTGGCGCGGGCCCGGTTCCTGTGCGGAGAGTGGCGGCTCGCACTGTCCGTCGTGGACCAGGGCAGGGCGCTGGCCACCCGTACCGGGATCGTGCTCGCCACCCCGCTGCTGGAGTGGACCGCGGCGCAGATCCACGCGATGCGCGGCGACCGCGACCGGGCCGAGGAGGCGATGCTGCGGGGCGAGGCCGGGCCGCTGGACTACGAGGTCATGCGGATCCCGAGCCTTCTGGCCCGCGCGCAGGTGGCCGAGATCGGGGCCGATCACGCCCGCGTCGTGCGCAGGTTGGAGCCGCTCACCCGGCTCCCGCCGGACGGCACCGTCGGCGAGCCCGGCTGGTGGCCGTGGGCGGACGCGTACGCGAACGCGCTGGTGGTGCTCGGGCGCACGGGCGAGGCGGACGCGTTCCTGCGACCGCACGAGGAGCTCGCCGCCTCGCGCGGCCACCGGTCGACGCAGGCCCGCCTGGGGTACGCGCGCGGCCGATGGCACGGCGCCACCGGCGACGTCGACGCGGCCCGCACGGCGTTCGAGACCGCGCTCGGGCATCTCGACGGCCTGCCGCTGCGCTACGACCGGGCCCGGATCGGGCTCGCGTTCGGGCAGACCCTGCGCCACACCGGACGGCGCCGCGAGGCCGACCCGGTCCTGCTGGAGGCCCGCGAGCAGTTCGAGGCGCTCGGCTCGGTCGTGCACGTCGGGCGCTGCGACCGCGAGCTGCGGGCAGGCACCCGAGAGGACCGCGACGAACCCGGCGGCGGTCCGGAGCTCACGCCGCAGGAGTCCGCCGTGACCGACCTCGTCGCAGGTGGCCTGACGAACCGCGAGGTGGCCGCCGAGCTGCACGTGACGATCAAGACCGTGCAGTACCACCTGACCCGCGTCTACACGAAGCTCGGCGTGCGCTCGCGCTCCGAGCTGGCGGCCCGGCGCCGGGCCTGAGCCCAGGAGCCGCGTCGACCGGCGTTCGACGGGCCCCTCGGCGACCCGTGGTCGAACAGCCGTGATCAGCTGCCGCCCGGTGCTTCCCGCAGGTGATCCGGGTCGTCGCGCAGCTCCGGCGGTCCGGCCGGGCCGCCGCGGCCCTACGCGGGAATCCGGTCGGGGCGGCCGGTGAGCTGGACCCGCAGGTCGCGCCAGCTGCCTGCGCCGCGGTCCTTGGGGCTGATCACGGTGGGCGGGAGCGGCCAGCGGATGTCCAGGTCCGGGTCGTCCCAGCGCACCGACACGTCCTCGGTGGGGTCGTGCTCGGCGTCGATGCGGTAGCAGGTGTCGACCGTCTCGGTGAGCGCCTGGAAGCCGTG
This sequence comes from Pseudonocardia endophytica, assembly GCF_004339565.1. Lineage (GTDB taxonomy): Bacteria > Actinomycetota > Actinomycetes > Mycobacteriales > Pseudonocardiaceae > Pseudonocardia > Pseudonocardia endophytica. The sequence continues at coordinate 2,042,053 of NZ_SMFZ01000002.1, read as the reverse complement.
CAGGCAGCCGGCCGGGATGTGGAGCTGGTGCATGTCGACGTCGTCGAGGCGGAACGTGGCGACCCGCCCGAACGTCGGCGATCCGGGACGGGCGTCGACGACGACGTCGAACATCGCGCCGTGGGCGCACCGCACGAGCTTCGCCTCGCCGCTGCCGGTCCGGCCGTGCATGCCGCGGACGACGCCGCACATCGAGCGCGACTGGGAGTCCTGGACGAAACGCGACGCGTCGATGCCGTGCCGCAGCGCCACGGAGGTGTCGAACGTCAGGGCGCGGGAGCCGTCCACCCCGATCGCCGATGGCACGAGGAGCAGCACGCCGTCGATCACCGTCCGGTGAACCTGCACTGAAACCAGACCTCCCGGACGAATGGTGGATCCACCCTGCGTGAACCCCGCACGACGATCGGACCATCTTCGTCCTGTGGTTTCGCTGAGCGCGTGCTCCGACCAGGTGAGCCCGCGGGGTCGGAGATCACAGCACCCCCCGTTGCGCCCCCTTTCCGTCACGCTCAGGAGATCGGTCGCCGACGATCGGTGAACGGCAATTCGCGGCGCGTGCCCTCGAGAGAACGCGCGACCGACCGGGACGAGCACGTGACCGGGCGGACGCGTCCGCCGGATCAGCGCGCGGCGGCCGAACCGGACCGCGTCCACCGGATCAGCGTGCGTCCACCGGATCAGCGTGCGTCCGCCGGATCAGCGTGCGTCCGCCGGATCAGCGCGTGCCATGGGTCGGCGCACGTCCCTCGCGCCGGCAGCGCGGGAGGACCGACCAGGTCAGCCGTGCAGGGCCAGGTAGGGCGCCAGCGCCAGGAGGACCACGATCAGGACGGTCTTCAACGTCCGGGTCGGGAGGGCCCGCGCGATCCTCCAGCCGACCAGCACCCCGGCCAGCTCCGGGATGCCGACGAGTGCGGCCAGGCCCCAGTCGATCGACCCGTTCGCGAGGTACCCGACCGTGCCGACGCCGGCGATCACGATCGACTGGACCTGCGCCGCCGCCAGCGACTCCAGCACCGGCGTGCCGAGCGCGATCAGCAGCGGCACGGTCAGCATCGGCCCTCCGATGCCGACGATCCCGCTCGCGACGGCGACGGCGAGCCCGATCCCGCCGATCGTGACGGGATGCGGGTGCGGACGCGACGACGCCGACGGGTGGGCCTCGCGGTACCAGAGCAGCAGCGCCACGACGACCACGAACGCGGCCAGGACCAGGCCGAACACGCGCGTCGAGACCAGGCCGTTGACCAGCACCCCGACCGGCGTGCCGATCACCGCGGTCCCGACCAGCACGAGCGCCGTGCGGCGGATCGCCGGCTCGCGCAGGTGCCCGGACCGCCGGTAGGCCGCCGCGCCGAGGGCGCCGGTCGCGACGTGCGTGACGATCGCCGTGCCCGCCACCTGCGACGGCGCCAGGTCGGTCAGCGTGAACAGAGCGATCGTCGGCAGCACGCCGCCGGGGCCGAGCGCGGTGATCCCGATGCCGCCGAGGAGGCCGGCCAGCGCCAGCAGCACGAGCACCGGGACCGTCACGCCCGGATCGTCACACGGGCGTCAGGCGGCGGCGTGGCAGCGGCACGCCCGTCCGTGCTGGCAACCGCACGAGCAGTCGGGGGAACATCCGCACGTCGCATTGCCGACCGGGCGCAGGTGCGGGCGCCGCGGGGCGCACACCGGGACGTCGATCCGCAGGTGGTCGCCGGTCACCGGGGGCGCGTCGCCTGCCCGGCGGCGGGTCAGCTCGTCCAGCTCACGCGCGGCCGTGGCGAACTCGCGGCACGGAGCGCACCGGTCCAGGTGGTTGTCGACGATCAACCGGTCCCGCGGCTCGTCCTCGCCGTCGAGGCCCGCCGACACGGCCTCACGACATCGCTGGCACCCGTTCATGTCCGAGCAGTCGTCCCGGTGATCGCGATGGTTCCCATGGATCGCAGTGTCGCAGGAACGCGGCGCGCCGGCACGGATCAGGGGGCCAGCACCAGCGCGACGGCACCGCACGTGAGCACGACCATCGCCCCGAGCATCGGGTACTGCATGCGCTGTGCGGAACGAGGCGGGTAGAGCCGCAGCGCCCGCTCGTGGGCGGCGACGGCGGCGGCGACGTGCCCGAGCACGATCGCGAGGAGCTGGACGGCGGCGATCGCGCCGACCCCGACGACCGTGTAGTCGACGGCGCGGCCCGCCGTGCCGAACAGGTCCGCCCCGGTTCCCCACGGGTCACTGGCCAGCACGAACGGCAACTGCCCGTCGAACACGAGCAGGGAGAAGTAGTGCGCGACGGCGTACCCGGCCGCGATCGGGACGATCGTGTGCGCGAACGCGACCGGCACCGGCGCGCGGTCGGCCGGGCGGGACGGCTCCGTGCGCCACGTGCCGGCGAGCCACAGCCCGACGACGACGGCGGTCACCCCGGCGAACCCGAGCGTGCCCCACAGCGGGCTGCGCGGCACGGCGTCCGTCCACAGCGACGAGCGGGACAGCCCGTCGAACGCCGTCGTCCCGACGAGCACGAGGACGACGGCCGCCAGGCCCGGCTGCGGCCGGACGGCCTCCAGCCCGTCGAGCGGGTTGCGGAGCACGAGCCGGCCGTCGGCGCGACGACCGAGCGGGGACAGCGCGGCGAGGAGCGTGGACCAGATCTCGAAACCGTCGGCGCGCGCGAACCACGTCCGTCCGCAGAGGACACCACCGGCCAGCTGGACGACGGCGTAGCCGGTGAGCACACCCGCGACGAGACGGGGGTCGGACGGCTCCGGCGCGACCAGCTCCAGCCAGCCGAACAGCGCGAGCGCCACGGCGGCGGGCCACAGGCCGATCCGCGGGGGGAGCGCGACGATGCCGCGCTCCGGGTCGACGCGCAGCAGGCGGGCCAGGCCGGCGTGCAGCGTGCGCAGCGGGTTGAGCACCTTCCAGACCCGTCCGAACAGGACGGACACGGGCACCAGCCCGACCCAGAACGTCACGTAGAACACCCAGGGCGCGAGATTGTCCGGTGTGGACGGCGGTCCGGTGAACCCGACCGCGACGACGAGCAGTGCCACGAGCAGTACGACGGCGCGCAGCACGCCCCGGGTCACGCGCGAGTCGATCACGGCGGCGAGAGCGGACGGCAACGGGCGCCCGCCCTCGGCGCCGGTCAGCCGCGGCGCCCGCCACAGGACGCCCAGCAGCACGAACGTCCCGACCAGCACGACGCCCGCGGCGGCGGCCGCGTACTCGACGGGGACCGGCAGGTCACCGCGGGTCCCGACGCCGTGGGCCGGGACGCTCACCGGACCTGCAGCGTGGCCAGCGTGTCGCCGGAGTGGTGGAACTCCAGCTCGAACTCCCCGGGGACGTCCGCGGTGAACTCGAGCGTCGCTGTGCCGCCCGCCGGGATCAGGGCCTCCTTGTCGTAGCCGTGCAGGTGGACCTCCTCGGCCTCGTCGGACGTCACCTGGATCCGCACCTCGCGGCCGGCCGGGACGGCGACCGTGCCGGTGTCGCCGGTCACCTGTCCGCCCTTCGCGACGATCCGCAGCGTCTGCACGGCCTCGGCCGCGGGTGCGGGCGCCGGCGCCTGGGCGGAGGCGGGCGCGGGGGCCGCCGGGGTGTGCTGGTGCGGGGCCGAGGCGCATCCGGCGGCGACGAGCAGGGCGGCGAGAGGGATCAGGAGACGCGAGATCAACGGTGTTCCTCCGGGACGGGGGTGGGGGCGGGCTCCTGGTCGAGGTCGTCCGGGGTCATGGCGCGCAGCACGGCGAAGCCGGTCAGGAACAGGCCGGCGCCGATGCCGACGGCAGCGACCGTCGCGACCCGGTCGAGCGCGGGATCCCAGCCGTAGGGCAACACGGCACGGACGAAGCTGCCGGTGTCGAACACGGTCACGAGCGCGAGCACGGCGCCGCCGAGCGAGGACAGCAGCAGTCCCCACTGCACGCGCACGACCGTCAGCACGGCGCCGACCAGCACGACGACCCACGCGCCGACACCGATCCCGGCCGTCCCGAACACGGTGGGCCAGTACGCGGCGTCGACCGGGACGAGCGCGGACCCGAGCACGTGCACCAGGTGGGCGACGACCGCGGCGAGCGCCAGCACCGCGATGCCGAGCGCCGCACCACGACGGGTGGGCGCACGGGAGCCGAGCAGGGCGGTCGCGGCAGCGACGACGACCGTCGCGACCCACCAGGCCCATCCGGCCGGTGCGGGCGGCCAGACCGTCTCGCCACGCAGCGTGACCGCCTCGGACCCGACGAACAGCGGTACCGACCACGCCACCGGCGCGCCGTCCGCCGGCCGCTGCGTGGAGACGACGACCCGCCGGTCCGCCCAGTGGTCGCGTCCGCCCGGTGCGACGGTCGGTTCCTCGACGACGGCCAGCCCGTCCGGTGGGAGCACCCGCACCGTCTCCGTCGTGGCGTTCACGATCTGGAACCGGGCGCCGCCCTCGACGACCGTGACGGTCAGGCCGGGCACCGGCGGGTCGAGCGCGAGGACCCGTGGCAGGGACGCCTCCGCGGACAGCCCTGCGCTGTGCGCGGACGCCGGACCGGCGGACAGACCGAGCAGGACCAGCACGCCCACCACGACCGTGGCGAACCGGGTGAGGCGGATCATGGGTCGGTGTCCAGGGCCTTCGTTCTGTCGGTCCCGGTGGCCGGGATGTGGTCGAGCAGCGCCGCGACGGTGTCGTCGGTCAGGCGGTAGAGCCGCGACTGGCCGTCGCGCGTGGTGTCGACCGTCCCGTAGACACGCAGCACGCGGAGTGCGTGCGAGACGGTCGTCGGCTTCAGCTCGGTCCGGTCGGCGAGATCACCGACCGAGATCGGGCCCTCGCGGTGGATGAGCCGGAGCAGGCGGAGCCGGTTGAGGTCGCCGAGCACGGCGAACCGGTCCGCCCACTCCTGGTCGTGACTCTTTCCGGGCACGACGCCGATGGTGCCCGTCAGAGCTGCCCGGCCTCCACCGACGCCCGGCCGGCCCGTCGCGCGCTCCCGTCGACGAGCGCGCCGAACAGCAGTCCGATCACGGCCCAGAGCACGACGTGGATGCCGAGCGTGGACAGGCGGAAGTCGTACAGCACGACGGCCGGGAAGTCCTGCGGTGTCTCGGCGATCGTCGGCAGCAGCGCGCCGACGATTCCGATCACGACCGCATAGCCGACGACGGCGAGCAGCACGCCGTTCCACGTGCCGAACCGCGCGACGAGCCTGCGGCCCACCCAGACCGCCGCGACGGCCACCGCCACCGACAGCAGGACCATCAGCACGTAGGTGCCGGTCCGCGTGCCGATCGTGTCGTCGTCGCTGGAGGCGGGCGGGTTCGACGGGTACTTCAGGAACGGCACCAGGATCACCACGACGAACCCGACCAGCGCCAGGACGGCCGACGTGGCCCGCGGGCTCAGCCGCCCGATCCGGCCGTACACCGCGGCGTAGACGAGCGCGAAGATCCCCCCGATCGCGATGCCGTAGATCAGCACGCCGACGCCGAGCCCGAGCGTGCTCTGGATCCCCCGGCTGACCAGGGGCTCCTCACCCGCTTCGCCGGACGCCGCGGACACCATGTCCTCGTAGGCGATGCCGCCGTCCAGCGCCGGCTCACCGACCAGGTACGCGAACACCCAGGCCAGGACGGCCGCGGCCAGCCCGGACAGCATGCCGCGGACCAGCAGGGTCCTCACCATCGTCTCTGTCCCTCCTCCGAACCGGCGCGACTAGTGGCAGGGGAAACCGAGCAGGTGGCGGCCGTCGTGCACGAACTCGTGGATCATCGAGCCCGAGAACAACGACGTCGCACCCTGATCCATCCCGACCAGGTACAGCAACGCCAACAGGATCACTCCGGCGAACACCGCCCACGGCACGAGCTCCCGCAACGGGACGACCGGCAACGCCGGAGAGGACGGAACGGGAAAGGCAGCCTGCGACACGGGGAGACCTCCGATGGATGTGGCAACGTCTGAATAGATACTCAGATGAGTAGGGTCCGCAGATGGACCGTTCGTGTCAAGAGGGACCGGTGTCACATGTCGAATCCGGTCCGGGAAGGTCGGCGGTTGTGCCCGGATCGACCCGTCTGACGCTGCTCGTCCACGGCTCGACGCGGGCGACGGCGGAGGCCGCCTTCCCGGCGGACGACGCGCTCGAGGACCGGGCGCGGACCCTGGCGTCGGCGGTACTCCTCCCCCGCGCCGACCACCTGGTCCGCGGCCCGGAACGGGCGTGCGGCGAGACGTGCGACGCGACCGGCGCCGCCGACGTCGTCGTCGACGACGACCTGCGCGGATGGGACGCCGGCCGGTGGAGCGGGCGGACGCTGGACGAGCTCGCGGCCGAGGACCCCTCCGGGCTGCAGGCCTGGCTCACCGACCCCGCCGCCGCACCGCACGGCGGCGAGTCGCTGACCGCCCTGCTCGAACGGGTGGAGCGCTGGCTGGCCGACCGGCCCGCCGGACACACGCTCGCCGTCTGCGGGCCCGCGGTGCCGCGCGCCGCCGTCGTCGTCGCGATGGGGGCGCCCGCGACGGCGTTCTGGCGCGTCGACGCCGCGCCGCTCACCGTCACCGACCTGCGCGGAGGCCCGTCGCGCTGGACCGTGCGGGCGACCGGCCGGGCACCGGCGTGATGCCGGTACCCCCTAAGGGTATAGTTGAGGTCGATCGAGGAGGGACGCGATGGACGGGACGCCCGGTTACAGCGACAGCAAGGAGGCCCACGTCCGGCGGATGCGCCGGATCGAGGGCCAGGTCCGCGGGATCACGAAGATGATCGAGGCGGACAAGTACTGCATCGACGTTCTCACGCAGGTCTCGGCCGTCAACAAGGCGCTCGAGGCCGTCGCGCTGAACCTTCTCGACGAGCACCTCACGCACTGCGTCACCGACGCCGTCAGCGAGGGCGGCGAGGTCGCCGACGAGAAGATCAAAGAGGCGTCCGCGGCCATCGCCCGCCTGGTCCGTTCCTGATCCCTCCCGCTCCCCGGAAAGGACACCCATGAGCACCGCCACCTACACCGTCAGCGGCATGACCTGCCAGCACTGCGTCGCGTCCGTCACCGAGGAGATCGGCGAGATCGCCGGCGTGACCGGCGTCGACGTCGACCTCGCCTCCGGCGCGGTCACCGTGACCAGCGAGACCGAGATCACCGACGATGCCGTGCGCGACGCCGTCGTGGAGGCCGGTTACGAGGTCGTCGCGGCCTGACGCGACGATGCCCCGGATGACCGGGTGAGGAAGGAGCCGACGTGACGACGACACTGCCGCAGGCGGGCGGCGACCTCGAGCGGGTCGAGCTCGTCATCGGCGGGATGACGTGCGCGTCGTGCGCGAACCGCGTCGAGCGCAAGCTGAACAAGCTCGACGGCGTCACCGCCACGGTCAACTACGCCACCGAGAAGGCGTCCGTCACCGGCCCGGTGCCCACCGAGGACCTGATCGCGACCGTCGAGGCCGCCGGGTACACGGCCACGCTGCCCGCGCCCCCGGACGGCCGGGACACCGGTTCCCCGGACGGCGCGGACGGGCCCGACCCGACCACCGACCTGCGGCACCGCCTGCTCGTCTCCGCGGCGCTGGCGCTGCCGGTCGTCGTGCTCGCGATGGTCCCCGCGCTGCAGTTCACGTACTGGCAGTGGCTGTCGCTGACGCTCGCCGCGCCGGTGTGGGCGTGGGGTGCCGCGCCGTTCCACCGGGCGGCGTGGACGAACCTGCGCCACGGCGCGGCGACGATGGACACGCTCATCTCGCTGGGCACCACGGCCGCGATGGCGTGGTCGGTGTACGCGCTGTTCCTCGGCACGGCGGGCGTCCCGGGGATGGTCCACCCGTTCGAGCTGACCGTCGCGCCGTCCGACGGGGCCGGGAACCTCTACCTCGAGGTCGTCGCGGGCGTCGTGACGTTCGTGCTGGCCGGCAGGTACTTCGAGGCCCGCTCGAAGCGGCGGGCCGGCGCGGCGCTGCGAGCGCTGCTCGAGCTCGGGGCCAAGGACGTCGCGGTGGTGCGCGGCGGCGTCGAGCAGCGGATCCCGATCGCCGGGCTCGGCGTCGGCGACCGGTTCGTGGTCCGTCCCGGCGAGAAGATCGCGACCGACGGCACGGTCGTCGAGGGGCGCTCCGCCGTGGACGCGTCGATGCTGACCGGCGAGTCGGTCCCTGCCGAGGTCGCGGTCGGGGACACGGTCGTCGGCGGGTGCGTGAACGCGGGCGGCCGGCTGGTCGTCGAGGCGACCCGGGTCGGCGCGGACACGCGGCTCGCGCAGATGGCCACGCTGGTGGAGCAGGCGCAGACCGGCAAGGCGGCCGTGCAGCGGCTCGCCGACCGGGTGTCCGGCGTGTTCGTGCCGGTGGTCATCGCCGTCGCGAACGCGACACTCGGGTTCTGGCTCGGCACGGGCGAGGGCGCGACGACCGCGTTCACCGCCGCCGTCGCCGTCCTGATCATCGCGTGCCCGTGCGCGCTCGGGCTGGCGACGCCGACGGCGTTGCTGGTCGGGACCGGGCGCGGTGCCCAGCTGGGCATCCTGATCAAGGGCCCCGAGGTGCTGGAGTCGACGCGGCGGATCGACACCGTCGTCCTCGACAAGACCGGCACGGTCACGACCGGGACGATGGCGCTGATCGCCGTGCACACGGCCGACGGGGTGGACCGCGCGGAAGCGTTGCGGCTGGCCGGTGCCCTGGAGCACGCGTCAGAGCACCCGATCGCGCGGGCGGTCACCGGCGCCGCAGAGCGCGAGGGCGACCTGCCCGTCGTCGCGGACTTCGCGAACCACGAGGGCCTCGGGGTGCGGGGCGTCGTCGACGGGCGGTCGGTGCTCGTCGGACGCCCGCGCCTGCTCGAGGAGCACGGCATGCCGCTGACCGGCGCGCTGGCCGACGCCGCCGAGCGGGAGGCGGCGCGCGGGCACACGGCCGTCGCGGTCGGCTGGGACGGGCGGGCGCGGGCCGTGCTCTCCGTCGCGGACACGGTCAAGGAGACGTCGGCCGAGGCCGTCGAGCAGCTGCGCGCGCTCGGGCTGGAGCCGATGCTGCTGACCGGGGACAACGGGGCGGTGGCCGAGGCCGTCGCGGCCGAGGTCGGGATCGAGCCGGACGCGGTGATCGCCGAGGTGCTGCCGGAGGAGAAGCTGGCCGTCGTGGAGCGGCTGCGGGCCGAGGGCCGCGTGGTCGCCGTCGTCGGCGACGGGGTCAACGACGCCGCCGCGCTCGCCGGCGCCGACCTCGGGCTGGCCATGGGTACCGGCACCGACGTGGCCATCCAGGCCGCGGACATCACGCTCGTGCGCGGTGACCTGCGGGCCGCGGTGGACGCGGTCCGGCTGTCCCGCCGCACGCTCGGCACGATCCGGGGGAACCTGTTCTGGGCGTTCGGCTACAACGTCGCCGCGATCCCGCTGGCCGCGCTCGGGCTGCTCAACCCGATGATCGCCGGCCTGGCGATGGCGTTCAGCTCGGTGTTCGTGGTCGGCAACAGCCTGCGGCTGCGCGGGTTCCGCAGCGTCTCCGGGTGACCGACACCGATCGCGACGCCTGGTTCGACACGCACACCTGGCAGTACCCCGGACGTGGCGTTGCCGAGCTGCGCGCGCTCAAGAAGGGACGCCGGGTCTCGGTGGTGCTGCCCGCGCTGGACGAGCAGGCGACGGTCGGCGCGCTCGTCACCGGGCTCGTGCCGCTCACGCGCGGCGACGCTCCCCTGGTCGACGAGCTCGTCGTCATGGACTCGGGGTCCACCGACCGCACGCGCGCCGTCGCCGCGGAGGCCGGCGCACGCGTCGTCGCACGGGAGGACGTGCTGCCCGGCCTCGACGTCCGTCCCGGCAAGGGCGAGGTGCTCTGGCGCTCGCTCGCCGCGACGACCGGCGACCTGATCGTGTTCCTGGACTCCGATCTCGTCGAGATCGATCCCGAGTTCCTGGTGCCCGCCCTGCTGGAACCGCTGCTGGCGCGGCCGGACGTGCGGCTGGTGAAGGGGTTCTACCGGCGCCCGCTGCGGCTGGGCGCCACGGAGGCGGACACCGGCGGCGGACGGGTGACCGAGCTGCTGGTCCGGCCCCTGCTGGCCGCGCTGCACCCCGGCCTGACGGGCGTCGTGCAGCCGCTGGGCGGCGAGTACGCGGCCACGCGGGCGCTGCTGGAGTCGCTGCCGTTCGCGCCCGGTTACGGCGTCGAGATCGGATTACTGCTGGACACCCACACCCGCCACGGCCTGCACGCGGTGGCGCAGGCGAACCTCGGCGTCCGCAAGCACCGCAACCGTTCGCTGCTCGAGCTCGGCGTGATGTCCCGCCAGATCCTCGCGACCGTGCTGCGCCGCGGCCCGGACGTCGACGGCGGTGATCCGCTCGTGCAGTTCCGCCAGCAGCAGGGCGCCTGGACGCCCGTCGAGCACACCGTGGAGGAGCGGGAACGCCCGCCGATGCGCGAGGTCCGCGTCCGATCCGTGTGACCACCCGTGAGCGCCGCGGCCGGGAACCCGCTGTGCGGAACCTATGCTGGCCGGATGGACGGGTCCGGCGAGAGCGATCTGATGCTCTCCGAGCAGCTCTGCTTCGCGCTGTACTCGGCGTCACGCGCCGTGGTCGGGTGCTACCGGCCGTTGCTGGAGGAGATCGGCCTCACCTACAGCCAGTACCTCGTGATGCTCGTGCTCTGGGAGCACGACACCGTCGACTTCGGACGGCTGTGCGGCGACCTGTATCTGGACAGCGGCTCGTTGTCCCCGGTCGTGAAGCGCCTGGAGGCGAACGGGCTGCTGACCCGGCACCGCCGCGCCGCCGACGAGCGCACGGTCGAGGTCCGCTGCACGACGCAGGGACGTGCACTGCGCGACGAGGCGGTCCGGGTGCAGCGGCAGGTCGAGGAGGCGACGGGGCTGTCCCGCGACGAGCTGGTCCGGATGCGCGACGACCTGAACGCGCTCGGCGCCCGGATGCGCGGCGACGCCGCCGTCGCCCGCTGACCGGTCGTCAGGCCTGCACCACCTCGCCCCGGAAGCTCTCGATGATCTCCATGAACTCCGTGGTCTCCGCGTCCGGGACACCGCAGTAGTTCAGCGTCGCGACGATCTCCGTGGCGACCGCGTCGAAGTCGTGGTCGTTGAGCTTCATCCCGTCGTGGGCCTTCACCATGTCCAGACCCGGGTAGCACTGTGGCCCGCCGGCCGCCTGGATCGACCAGGCCGTGACCAGGAACCGGTAGCCCGGGATGTTCGCCGGGTCGCTGTGGTGGGTGTTGACGACGGGATTCGCCTTGACGTTGGCGTTCTCGAAGAGGCGATCGACGAGGATGTCGACGGCACCGGAGATCGCGTAGACACCGCCCAGGCGGTCGTACAGGGATTCGGCCATCGGATGCACTCCCTGGTGGTGGGATGGGCGCGCGTGTGATGCGGTGCACTCTCCCGTCCGGTAGTGCGCTAGTCAATCGGAAGCAAGCGATCACGCGGGCTCGACGCCGACCGGACCGACCACCGCCTCCCCCTGCCCCGGCAACGCCGGTGCGGCGACCACGAGATCGACGTTCACGCACCGACGACGACCACATCCCGTCCGACACGGGCGCTGATGTCCTCCACCGCGCATCTCAGACTTCTGATGTCTTACTGAGGTCGGATAGAGTATTTGTGCCTACACAGCGTGGTCCCTACCGTGGTCGGCATGGAGCTCCGGCAACTGCGCTACTTCGTGGCCGTCGCCGAGACGCGCCATTTCAGCCGGGCCGCCGAACGTCTGCACATGGCCCAGTCGCCGCTCTCGCAGGCGATCCGGCAGCTGGAGGCGCAGATCGGGGCGACGCTGTTCGAGCGGACGACCCGCCGCGTCGACCTCACCCCTGCTGGCGAGGCGTTCTACCGCGACGCGCTGCGCATCCTGGACTCGGTCGAGACCGCGAAACTGCGGGTCGGGCGCGTGGCGGCCGGGGACGCGGGCGTACTCACCGTCGCCGCCACCGGTCTGGCCGCGTACCGCGTGCTGCCCCGCCTCGGCCGGCTGGCCGCCCGGGAGATGCCGGGTGTCTCGCTGCGGTTCGTGCCCGGCCTGCTGACCACCGGCCAGGAGGACGCGCTCGTCGAGGGGCGGATCGACGTCGGCGTGCTGCGTCCCCCGGTCGTCCGCCCCGAGCTGTCCGTGCGCCCGCTCGTGCGGGAGCGGTTCGTCGCCGTGCTGCCCGAGGACCACCGGCTGGCCCATCGTGACGGGCTGCGTCTGGCCGACCTGGCCGACGAGCCGTTCGTGCTCTACGGGACGCCCGGGTCCGTCGTGGACTCGATCGTCGCGAAGGCGTGCCTGGACGCCGGGTTCCTGCCTCGGCGCGCCCAGGAGTCACCGGACACGCCGATCCTGCTGACCCATGTCGCGTCCGGTGCCGGGGTCGCCGTGCTGCCGGAGTCGGTGAGCGCGCTCGCCGCCGACGGCGTCCGGTACCTGCCGGTGGCCGACGACGTCGAGGTCGAGGTCGCGCTCGCCTGGCGCACCGACGACCCGTCCCCCGCACTGGCCGCACTGCTCGACACCGTGGCCGGCCACCCCGACCTCGCCGGAGGACCCGCGTGAAGATCGAGCTACTCGACGCCATGGGCGGTCATCCCGACCTCACCGGAGAAACGTCGTGAAGATCGAACGGATCGAGGCGGTCCCGTTCGCCGTGCCGTACCGCAAGCCGCTGCGGTTCGCCAGCGGCGAGGTGCACACTGCCGACCACGTGCTGGTCCGGGTGCACGGCGAGGACGGCGTCGTCGGCGTCGCGGAGGCCCCGCCGCGGCCGTACACCTACGGCGAGACGCAGGCGTCGATCGTCGCGGTGATCGAGCAGGTCTTCGCACCGGACGTCGTCGGTCTGTCGGTGTTCGACCGCGAGCAGATCCACGCGCGCCTCGACCGCACGATCGCGAACCCGGCCGCGAAGGCGGCGCTGGACATGGCCGTCTGGGACGTCGTCGGACGCACGCTCGGCGTGCCGGTGTCCTCGCTGCTCGGCGGGTACACCGACCGGATGCGGGTGTCGCACATGGTCGGGTTCGCGCCGGACTCCACAATGGTCGCCGAGGCGCAGAGGATGCGTGACGAGTACGGCATCACCACGTTCAAGGTCAAGGTCGGGCGGCGGCCGATCTCCCTGGACGTCGGCGCCTGTCGCGCGCTGCGCGAGGCGCTCGGCCCGGACGTCGAGCTCTACGTGGACGGCAACCGCGGATGGACCCCGTCCGAGGCCGCCCGCGCGCTGGACGCGATGTCCGATCTGGACCTGACGCTGTCCGAGGAGCTGGTGCCCGCCGACCAGGTGCTCGGGCGCCGCTGGCTGACCGGGCGCACGTCGATCCCGACCGTCGCCGACGAGAGTGCCACCCGCCCCGGCGAGGTGACCCGCGAGCTGCTCGACGGCGCCGCGAACATGATCAGCATCAAGACCGCCCGCACCGGCTTCACCGGTTCGCAGCGCGTGCTGCACCTGTGCGAGGGACTGGGTGTGGAGGTCGTGATGGGCAACCAGATCGACGGCCAGCTGGGCACGGCGTGCAGCGTCGCGTTCGGCGCCGCGCACGCGCACACGTCGCGCCGCGCGGGCGAGCTGTCCAACTTCCTCGACATGTCCGACGACCTGCTCACCGAGCCGTTGCGGATCACCGACGGCGAGCTGCGGCTACCACCCGGTCCGGGGATCGGCGTCGAGGTCGACCCGACGAAGCTCGAGCACTACCGCCAGGATCGCTGAGAGCAGCGTGCCGAACGAACATCAACACTGAGTCACCGAACTGTTGGGAGACACCACCATGACCACCACGGAGCACGCCACCGCCGCCGGTTCCGGCGCCTCGGCCACCGAGACGTTCCGCAGCAAGGCCCGCGGCGAGGGCCATGTCGACCACGCGCGCGTCGCCGCCGTCGCGACCGATGCGCTGACCGCGCTGCACGATGTCATCCGCAAGCACGACCTGACCTACGACGAGTACGACGCGCTGAAGGCGTGGGTGATCCGCGTCGGCGAGGACGGCGAGTGGCCGCTGTTCCTCGACGTCTTCGTCGAGCACGTCGTCGAGGAGGTCAACAGTGCCCACCGCAGGGGCGCGACCGGCACCATCGAGGGCCCGTACTACGTGCCCGGCGCCCCGGAGTCGACCGGCGAGACGACGCTCGCGATGCGGCCCGACGAGGCGGGCACCCCGTTCCTGTTCCAGGGCACGGTGTCCGATCTGGACGGCAACCCGCTGGCCGACGCATGCGTGGACATCTGGCACGCCGACGACGCCGGCTACTACTCGCAGTTCGCGCCCGGCATCCCGGAGTGGAACCTGCGCGGCCGGGTGCACACCGCCTCCGACGGCACGTACAGGATCCACACGGTCAGGCCGGCGCCGTACCAGATCCCGAACGACGGGGCGACCGGCGCGCTGATCGACGCGGCCGGGTGGCACTCGTGGCGCCCCGCCCACATCCACGTGAAGGTGAGCGCCCCGGGCAAGGAGCTGATCACGTCGCAGCTCTACTTCGACGGCGGCCAGTATGTCGACGACGACATCGCCCAGGCCGTGAAGCCGGAGCTGATGCTGTACCCGGAGCCGGCGACGTCGGGTGAGGGCGAGCAGGTCACGTACGACTTCGCACTGGACCCCGCATGAGCCGACCGACGCACTCTCTCCCGGGGAGGCCGCGTTGACACAGACCTTCGCGGTCCGCATGGTCGTCGACCTCCCGCCGGACATGGACCCGGACGCGCGCACCGAGCTGCTCGGGCGGGAGAAGGCGTACGCGCAGGGCTGGATGCGTTCCGGTCAGTGGAAGAGCATCTGGCGGTGCGCGGGCGAGTACGCGAACCTGTCGATCTTCGAGGTGGAGGGCAACGCGCAGCTGCACGAGATCCTGTCCGGGCTGCCGTTGTTCCCGTACATGACGATGCAGGTCACGCCACTGTGCAAGCACCCGTCGGACATCAACTGAGAGGCACGTGATGGACAAGACGGTCGCGTCCGCGGCCGAGGCGGTCGCGGACATCGCCGACGGCTCGTCGCTGGCGGTGGGCGGGTTCGGCATGTCCGGCGTGCCGACCGTGCTGATCGCGGCCCTGATCGACCAGGGCGCGACCGATCTCGAGGTCATCTCGAACAACCTCGGGGTCGACGGGTTCGGGCTCGGCACGCTGCTGTCCGCCGGGCGGATCCGGCGCACGATCGGGTCCTATGTGGGCAACAACAAGGAGTTCGCCCGCCAGTACCTGGCCGGTGAGCTGGAGCTGGAGCTCACCCCACAGGGCACGCTCGCCGAGCGGCTGCGCGCGGGCGGAACCGGCATCCCGGCGTTCTACACGCCGGCCGGGGTCGGCACGCTCGTCGCGGAGGGCGGGCTGCCGTGGCGGTACAACAGCGACGGCTCGGTCGCCGTCATGTCGCCCGAGAAGGAGGTCCGGGAGTTCGACGGCGTGCGCTACATCCTGGAGCGGGCGCTCGCCCCGTCCTTCGGTCTCGTCCATGCGTGGAAGGGCGACCGGCACGGGAACCTCGTGTACCGGCACGCCGCGCGGAACTTCAATCCGGACTGTGCGGCGGCCGGGAGGGTGACGATCGCGCAGGTCGAGCACCTCGTCGAACCGGGGGAGATCGATCCGGACCACGTGCACACCCACGGCATCCACGTCCAGCGGGTCCTGCACGTGCCGGACGTGGAGAAGCCGGTCGAGTTCAGGACGGTGTCATCGTGAGTCTCACTCGTGACGAGCTGGCGGCCCGCGTCGCCGACGAGCTGCCGGACGGCTCGTACGTCAACCTCGGCATCGGCATGCCGACGCTCGTGCCGGGGCACATCCCGGCCGGGCGCACGGTGGTGCTGCACTCGGAGAACGGGATCCTCGGCGTCGGACCCTACCCGAGCGACGACGAGGTGGATCCGGACCTGATCAACGCGGGCAAGGAGACGGTCACCGTGCTGCCGGGCGCGAGCTACTTCGGCAGCTCGGACTCGTTCGGCATGATCCGCGGCGGGCACGTCGACGTCGCCGTACTGGGCGCGATGGAGGTGGCCGAGAACGGCGACCTCGCGAACTGGGCCATCCCCGGCAAGATGATCAAGGGGATGGGCGGGGCGATGGACCTGGTGCACGGCGCCCGGCGTGTGATCGTGATGACCGACCACGTGGCCAAGGACGGCAGCCCGAAGATCGTCGAACGCTGCTCGCTGCCGATCACCGGCCTCGGCTGCGTGAACCGGATCGTCACCGACCTGGCCGTCATCGACGTGACGCCCGACGGCTTCACGCTGGTAGAGACCGCCGACGGCGTGACCGAGGACGAGGTCCGCGAGAGGACCGGCGCAACCCTGCACTGAGCTGTGTCCCGGGCAGCCCAGGCCCATCCCACCCCCATTTCCCAACGAACGGGCCGTTGGAGCAATCACACTGCTCGAAGGTGCCGTTCGTTCGGGGAGGGTGGAGGCTCGACCGGGGAGACCCCGCGAACGAGGGTGCCGTTCGGGCAATCTTATTGCTCGACGGTGCCGTTCGTTCGCCGACGACGGAGGAGGAGTGACCACCCATGCGGGACGCGGTGATCTGTGAGCCGGTGCGGACGCCGGTCGGCGGCTTCGGCGGGGCGCTGAGGGACGTACCGGCACACTCGCTGGCGGCGACGGTGATCTCCGCCCTGGTGGAACGGACCGGGCTGCCCGGCGACGTCGTCGACGACGTCCTGCTCGGGCACTGCTACCCGACGATGGACGCCCCGGCGATCGGCCGGGTCGCCGCGCTGGACGCCGGGCTGCCGGTGACCGCGTCCGGGCTGCAGATCGACCGTCGCTGCGGGTCCGGGCTGCAGGCCGTGCTCTACGCGGCGATGCAGGTCCAGACGGGCGCATCCGAGGTCGTGCTCGCCGGCGGTGCGGAGTCGATGTCCGGCGCCGCGTTCTACTCGACGTCGATGCGCTGGGGTGTCAAGGGCGGCGGGGTGATGCTTGAGGACGCGCTCGCCCGCGGCCGGGTCACGGCGGGCGGGGAGAACTTCCCGGTGCCCGGCGGCATGCTCGAGACGGCGGAGAACCTGCGCCGCGACTACTCGATCCCCCGCGAGGAGCAGGACGAGTTCGCCGTCCGCTCCCACCAGCGCGCCGCCGCCGCGCAGCAGGCCGGCCGGTTCGCCGACGAGATCGTCCCCGTGACCGTTCATCAGCGCAAGGGCGACGTCGTCGTGGACGCCGACGAGCACATCCGGCCGGACTCGACGGTCGAGAAGCTCGCCACGCTGCGCCCGGTGCTCGGGAAGAACGACGACCAGGCGACGGTCACCGCGGGCAATGCGTCCGGGCAGAACGACGGCGCGGCCGTCTGCATCGTGACCAGCCCGGAGAAGGCCGAGGAGCTGGGCCTGCGCCCGCTGGTACGGCTCGTGTCCTGGGGCCTGGGCGGGGTGCCGCCGACGACGATGGGCATCGGACCGGTCCCGGCCACCGCGCAGGCGCTGTCCGCGGCGGACCTGTCGCTGGCCGACATCGACCTGATCGAGCTCAACGAGGCGTTCGCCGCCCAGGTGCTGGCCTGCCTGCGGGAGTGGAAGTTCACCGACGCCGACCACGAGCGGCTCAACGTCAACGGCTCCGGCATCTCCCTCGGCCACCCCGTCGGCGCCACCGGCGGCCGGATCCTGGCCACGCTGAGCCGCGAGATGGTCCGCCGCGACGCCCGCTACGGCCTGGAGACGATGTGCATCGGCGGCGGCCAGGGCCTCGCCGCCGTCTTCGAGCGCGTCTGACCCGTCGGCCCGGACCGGAGCCGTTCTCGTACGGCGCGGCCGACCACCGGGCCGGACGGGAGCACCTCTCGCGCGCCCGGGCTGGACGAGCGGAGCGCTCGCCGAGCCCAGCCGGGTGGCGCGGGACCGGCACGCCGTCGCACACGCACGGTGATTCGGTGCCCGCGCGCGGCCGGGCACGCGCGGACAACGGATCAGCACGCGTCCTGCGGATCAGCGCGCGTCCTGCGGATCAGCGCGCGTCCCGCGGATCGGAGCGCGTCCCGCGGATCAGCGCGCGTCCCGCGGATCAGCGCGCGTTCCGATCGACGTCGCCGGCCGCGGCGGGCTGGCCCCGGTTCGCACGCCGCTCCGGCGTTCGCACACCTCCGGGCGCTCGCGTTCGCCAGATCAGCGCGCGTTCCACGCATCAGCGCGCCTTCCGCGGATCAGCACGCGTTCCGACCCGACGGCGCCAGCCGCGGCGGGCCGTCCTCGGTTCGCGCGCCGCTTCGGCGTTCGCACACCTCCGGGCGCTCGCGTTCTCCGTATCAGCGCGCCTTCCGCGGATCAGCGCGCCGTCCGCAGATCAGCGCGCGTTCCGCGGATCGGGGCGCGTCCCGCGGATCAGCACGCGTCCCGATCGACGGCGCCGGCCCGGCGGGCCGTCCCCGGTTCGCACACCGCTCCAGCGTTCGCACGCCTCCGGGCGCTCGCGTTCTCCGTATCAGCGCGCCTTCCGCGGATCAGCGCGCCGTCCGCAGATCAGCGCGCGTTCCGCGGATCGGGGCGCGTCCCGCGGATCAGCACGCGTCCCGACCGACGGCGCCGGCCCGGCGGACCGTCCCCGGTCCGCACGCCGCTCCAGCGTTCGCACGCCTCCGGGCGCTCACGTTCTCCGTATCAGCGCGCGTCCCGCGGATCAGCACGCGTCCCGATCGACATCGGCGGCCGCGGCGGGCAGGCCCCGGTTCGCACGCCGCTCCGGCGTTCGCACACCTCTCGGCGCTCGCGTTCTCCGTATCAGCGCGCGTCCCGCGGATCAGCGCGCGTCCCGCGGATCAGCACGCGTCCCGCGGATCAGCACGCGTCCCGCGGATCAGCACGCGTCCCGCGGATCAGCACGCGTCCCGCGGATCAGCACGCGTCCCGCGGATCAGCACGCGTCCCGCGGATCAGCGCGCCTCCCGCGGATCGGGGCGCTCTCACCGGACGCGCGCGCTCCGATCGACGGAGCCGGCCCTCGGCGAGTCGTTCCCCGGTTCGCGCGCTGATCCGGTCACTGCACGCCGGTCCGGCGTCTGCACGCTTCCAGACGCTCGCATTCTCCGGATCGGAGCGCGTTCTCCGGCGGTGCGCGCGGACGAACACCGCCGTCGGCCGACGGGCACGGGTCAGACCGGTGCCGGACCGCCCGGGGCGGGTTCGGACGCGCCCGCCGAGGGCTGCGCCGCCTTCCGCATGCTCATGGCCAGGCCGATGTCGGCGACGCCGCGCAGCAGGAAGCCCAGCGCCACGAACACGGCGATCAGGCCGAGCGCGGTGCCAGGGGACACGAGCAGGACCAGCCCCGCGAGGATGCCGAGCACGCCGACGGCGATGTTCCAGCCGCGGTGCTCGCGCTGGGATCCGGCGACGACCAGGTCGTGGACGCCGGCGACGAGGAACCACAGGATCAGGCCCCAGACCAGGATCAGCACGCCCCCGCCGGGCCGGAAGACCACGAGGATCCCGGCGATCAGGGCGACCACGCCGAACGCGCCGATCCAGCCGCGTCCCGCGGTCCCGGTCGGGGCGCGGACCGCCACGACGATCTCCAGCACACCCTGCACGACCAGGCCCAGACCCAGCGCTATCGCCGCCCCGATGATCGCCGCGCCGGGGAACAGCAGCGCCACGATCCCGAGCACCACACCCACGATGCCCGAGGCCAACACCCAGCCCCAGCCGGTCGCCTCGCGTCGTACCCGCATCCCACCCGTCGCGGTGTCGGTCACCGTGCGCTCCTTCCGAACGACCTCGGTTGTCGCTCGGCAGCCCGGGTACGAGCCGATCGGTCGACCGGTACGCATCGGGATGCCGCCACTGTCGGACTCGCCACCGAGCGGCGACGCGTTACGGGTGCAACATGATCGACGCGCGTGTCACGTTCACGTGGCGCGTTCCGAGTACGCAGTGGGAGGGCCGATGCTGATCACGGTGACGGGCGTGCGTGTGCCCGTGCTCTGGATGCTGGGTGCGTTCGTCGTGACGTTCGTCGTCACGCGCCTGATCGTCCGCTCGATCCGGCGCGGGAGCAGCACGTTCAAGGACACGACCGTCGGCGGAGTGCACGTCCACCACCAGGTCTACGGGATCTTCCTGCTGCTCGGGGTCGGGGCGGCCGAGTTCACCTACCGGCCGCCGTCACCCTGGCTGGAGGTGCTCGCCGCGCTGTTCGGCGTCGGAGCCGCGCTCACGCTGGACGAGTTCGCGCTGTGGCTGCGCCTCGACGACGTGTACTGGGCGGCTGAGGGCAGGCGGTCGGTGGACGCCGTGCTCGTCGCGGCCGCCCTCGGTCTGATGCTCATGGTGGGCGCCAACCCGTTCGACGCCGACGACGCCGGGCCGGGCTGGGGTGTCATGGTCACGATCGGCATCAACGTGCTGGCGTCGGTGATCGCGATCGGAAAGGGACGGATCGTGCTCGGACTGGTCGGGGTGCTGCTGCCGGTCGTGTCCTGGGTCGCGGCGCTGCGGCTGGCCCGGCCGCGTTCGTTCTGGGCGCAGAAGTTCTACCGAGCCGGAGGGGAGCGCGCCACGCGGGCCGAGCGCCGCTTCCCGCCGGGTTCGCGCAGCCGGTGGGACCGCGTGGTCGACCTGTTCGCCGACGCGCCGGCGCCCCGCGCTGCCCGGCCGCGCACCGACGGACCCGGTACCGGAGGACCGCACGCCGACGATCAGTCCCCCGCCGGTCGCTGATCACGGGTCTACGGTCTGGTCGCATGCCGATCGCGCACCCGCCGTCCGAGTCCGATCCGGACCGTCCCGGCGTCCCGGTGAACCCGGTCTTCGCCCGCGAACCCGTCGAGATCCCCCGCTTCACGCTGCCCGACGACGGCCTCGACCCGGACGTCGCCTACCAGGCCGTGCACGACGAGCTGATGCTCGACGGCAACGCCCGGCTCAACCTGGCCACGTTCGTCACCACGTGGGGCGAGCCGCAGGCGCGGCGGCTGATGGAGGAGTCCTTCGACAAGAACATGATCGACAAGGACGAGTACCCGCGCACCGCCGACCTGGAGCAGCGGTGCGTGCGGATGCTCGCCGCGCTGTGGCACGCGCCGGACCCGGCGACGGCGATCGGGTGCTCGACGACCGGTTCCAGCGAGGCCTGCATGCTCGGCGGGCTCGCGCTCAAGCGCCGCTGGCAGCAGGCCCGGCGCGCGGCCGGGAGGCCCACCGACCGCCCGAACATCGTGATGGGCGCGAACGTCCAGGTCTGCTGGGACAAGTTCGCGAGCTACTTCGAGGTCGAGCCGCGACTCGTGCCGATGGAGGGCAACCGGTTCCACCTGGGGGCGGCGGAGGCCGTCGCGCACTGCGACGAGAACACGATCGGCGTCGTCGCCGTCCTCGGCTCCACGTTCGACGGCAGCTACGAGCCCGTCGAGCAGATCTGCGCCGCGCTCGACGAGCTGGCCGCGGGCGGCGGACCGGACGTCCCGGTGCACGTCGACGGCGCGTCCGGCGCGATGGTCGCCCCGTTCTGCGACCCTGACCTGCGCTGGGACTTCCGCCTGCAGCGCGTCGCGTCGATCAACACGTCCGGGCACAAGTACGGGCTCGTGTACCCGGGTCTCGGGTGGGCGCTCTGGCGGGACACGGCCGCGCTGCCGGAGGAGCTCGTGCTGCGGGTGAACTACCTCGGCGGCGACCTGCCGACGTTCGCGCTGAACTTCTCCCGCCCCGGCGCGCAGGTGATCGCCCAGTACTACAACTTCCTGCGGCTCGGACACGACGGCTACCGCCGGGTCCAGCAGACCTGCCGCGACGTCGCGACCCGGCTGTCCGCGACGATCGCCGATCTCGGCCCGTTCCGGCTGATCACCGACGGCTCGCAGCTTCCGGTGTTCGCGTTCACGGTGGACGACGGTCAGCCGTTCTCCGTGTTCGACGTGTCCGGCGCGCTGCGCGAGCAGGGCTGGCTGGTCCCGGCATACACGTTCCCGGCGGACCGGACCGACGTGGCCGCGTTGCGGATCGTCGTGCGCAACGGCTTCTCGCACGATCTCGCCGACCTGCTCGTCGACGACCTGCGCCGGGTCCTGCCCCGGCTGTCCGCGCAGGCCGGGCCGCAGCGTGGACCGGAGGGCGCCTCGTTCGCGCACGGGGCGGGCAGGCCGACGGGAGACGACGGGCGGCACGGTTCGTAGCGCCGTACTCGAAAGTGGGTATGCCTCTTCTGCCCCCTGGGGGATCACCACAACCGGACCTATCGTGCGGTGGGTGACGGACGAGGTCGCGACGCACGCGGACGACCAGCGGGAACGGCGCCTGCACAAGCTCGAAGCGCGCCGGGCCGAGGGCACCGACTCCTACCCGTACCGCTTCGACACCGACCACACGCTGGCCGGCCTCCGCGAGGCGCACGGCGACCTCGGGCCGGACGAGCGCACGACCGGACGGGTGCGGGTGGCCGGCCGGCTGGAGCTGATCCGGCGTCAGGGCGGGCTGTCGTTCGGACGCCTGCGGGACCGGACGGGCGCGCTGCAGCTGTTCGTCGACTCCCGCGAGTGCGGCGCGGACGAGCACCGGCGTTTCGACGACCTCGACCGCGGCGACTGGGTCGGCGTCGAGGGCACCGTGATGACGACGAAGCGCGGCGAGCTGTCGATCGCCGTCGAACACGCCGTCCTGCTCGGCAAGGCGCTCGCCGAGCCGCCGGACAAGCACCGCGGTCTGGGCGACGTCGAGACCCGCTACCGGCAGCGCTACCTCGACCTCGAGGTCAACGAGCGCACCCGGGAGATCTTCCGGATCCGGCACACGGCGATCCGCGCGATCCGCCACCACCTCGAGGAGCGGGGCTTCACCGAGGTCGAGGGTCCGGTGCTGGGCACCATCCAGGGCGGCGCGTCGGCCCGCCCGTTCATCACGCACCACAACGCGCTGGACATCGACCTCTACCTGCGGATCGCGCTCGAGCTGCACCTCAAGCGCCTGATCGTCGGCGGGCTGGAGCGGGTGTTCGAGATCGGGCGGGTGTTCCGCAACGAGGGTATCGACACCCGGCACAACCCCGAGTTCACGATGCTCGAGGCCTACCAGGCGTTCGCCGACTACCACGACATGATGGACCTGGTCGAGGGCATGGTCGTGGCCGCAGCCCGCTCCGCGCTGAACAAGCCGGAGGGCCCGCTCGTCGTGCACTACGGCGGGCACGACCTCGATCTGGCCGCCACGCCGTGGCCCCGCGAGCGCTTCGCCGACATGATCGCGAACACGACCGGCGAGCGGATGCACCCCGGCATGCCGGTCGCCGACGCGCGGTCGGCGCTGGACCGGCTCGGGCTGGCCTACGAGCAGTCCTGGGGTCCCGGTCGCATGATGAAGGAGGTCTACGACGAGCGGGTGCAGCACGACGTCGTCGGGCCCGTGTTCTGCATCGACTACCCGACCGAGGTCTCCCCGCTGGCCCGCGTGCACCGTGACGACCCGGACTACGTCGAGCGCTTCGAGCTGATCGTCGCCGGGTTCGAGCTGTGCAACGCCTACTCCGAGCAGAACGACCCGGTCGCCCAGCTCGCCGCGTTCACCGAGGAGGCGAAGGCCAAGGCGGGCGGCGACCCGGAGGCGGGCGACATCGATCTCGACTACGTGCGCGCCCTGGAGCAGGGCATGCCGTGCACCGGCGGGCTCGGCATCGGCATCGACCGGCTCGTGATGCTGCTGGCCAGTGTGGACTCGATCCGCGAGGTGGTGCTGTTCCCGACGCTGCGCCCGGAGTTCACGCCACCGGACGGCGGACCGCGGGGCGCGCCGCGCGCCGTCGTCCCCCCGACGCCGCTGCCCGCCGACGGCATCCCGGCCCAGCCGCTGGCCATGCCCTCGCCCGCGGAACCGGCGCACGCCGGAGCCGGCGCGACGAGCAGCCGCGCCCCGGCCGCCGCGGTGACGGGCAGCGCGGCGGTGACCGGCGGCGCGGTCGCGGGAGGAGCCGGGGTCGCGACGGGCGGTGTCGTCGCAGCGGGAGGCGGCGCCGGGACCGTCGCCCCACTCCGGTCCGGTGACGCCGTCGCTCCACCGCCTCCGGTGGAGCCAGAGCACCGGGGTGTCCGGATCGTCGCCTGGCTCACGGCGCTGTCCGGACTGCTGCAGCTGATCTCCACCCTGCCGGTCGTGCACGCCAGGCTCGGCCCGACCGAGGGCGCGCTCGGCCCGCTGTGGGTGCCGGTCGCCGGGCACGTCGCGTCCGTCCTGATCGGACTGCTCCTGATCCTGCTGGCCGACCAGCTGCGCCGTCGCAAACGGCTGGCCTGGCGGGTGGCCGTCGTGCTTTTCGCGCTCGGGCTGGTGCTGCACCTGCTGAAGGGACCGCACCCGGTCGCGGCGCTGATCGCGGCCGGTCTGCTGGTCACGCTGATCCTGCTGCGCGAGCAGTTCCGCGCACCGGCCGACCCACCGTCGTTGCTGCGGCTGTTCCGGTTCGTGCCGATCTACCTGATCGCCGTGATCGTGTTCGGCGTCGTGGCGCTGTTCCTGGAGCGGGGCCGGATCTCCCCGGACCTGTCGCTCGGCGGCGCGCTCGGCACCGTGTTCGCCGGGCTGATCGGGCTCGACGGGCCGTACACGTACGCCTCCCCCTTCTTCGACGAGTTCTTCCCGGCCGCCCTGCTCGGTCTCGGCATCCTCGGCGTCGCCGTGCTGGTGATCCTGATCTTCCGGCCGATCGCGCAGGCCAGCCCGCACACCGGGGACGACTGGGCGCACGCGGAACGGCTCGTGCACACCTACGGCTGGGACACGCTCGCCTACTTCGCGCTGCGCGACGACAAGAGCTTCTTCTTCTCCCGCGACGGTGAGGCGATGATCGCCTACACCTACCTCGGCGGGTACGCGCTCGTCTCCGGCGACCCGATCGGGCGGCCGGAGTCGGTGCCGGTGGTGCTCGACGAGTTCCTGGCCATGTGCGACGAGCGCGCCTGGCACCCGGCGCTGCTGGCGGCACGCGAGCAGAGCATGCCGCTCTACGCGTCGCGCGGCTTCTCCGCGTTCTACCTCGGCGACGAGGCGATCATCGACTGCCGCGCGTTCACGCTGGAGGGGCCGGAGCACAAGAGTCTGCGCGCGGCCGTCCGGCGCGTCGGGCGGAGCTACTCGTTCAGGCTCGTGTCCGAGGCGAACGCGTCGACGACGCTCGTCGGACAGCTCAACGCGATCAGCGCACGCTGGCGCGGCAAGGCTCCGGAGCGCGGGTTCACGATGTCGCTGTCCCAGGACATCGCGGGTGCCGGCGAGAACCCGGAGTTCCTGCTGTGCGTCGCCGTCGACGCCGACGGCGTGCCCGGCGGGTTCCTGCGGCTGGTTCCGGCCTACGGCACGTCGTTCGGGTACACGTTGGACCTGATGCGCCACGACCCGGGCGCGCCGAACGGGATGACCGAGTTCCTGATCGCGTCGACGGCCGCGGCGCTGAGCGACCGCGGCGTCTCCCGGCTGTCGATGAACTTCGCCATGTGGGGCAGGCTGTTCGCCGACGACGTGCCGTTCACGCCCGCGCAGCGGCTCGCCCAGCGCGCGGTGCGGGTGCTCAACCCGTTCTTCCAGATCGAGTCGCTGCGCGCGTTCAACGAGCGGTTCGACCCGCGGTGGCTCCCCCGCGTGCTGGCCTACCGGCACCGGCGCGACCTGCCGCGGGTCGGGCTGCTCTACGCGGGGGCGGAGGGCTTCCTCGCCGTACCCGGGCTCGGTGAGCTGCTCGTGCCGCGCGCGGTCGGCGGCGTGACGTCGCCGTCGGCGCCGGACACCGTCCGGGACGCGGCGGCGTGAGCGACGATCCGTGGCCGACCGGGCGCCGCGGCATGACTGCGCCGCCCGCCGCCGGGGCCGCGGCATGACCGGGCCGCCCGCGCCGCCCGCCGGCAGGACCGCGCCATGACCGGACCGCCCGAGGACCCCGCCTCCGAGCCGTGGCCGACGGGCCGCCACGCCCCGTTGGACGAGAGCTCCTCTCGCACGACCCCGCCGGACGACAGCGGTCCTCGCGCAACATGGGACGCCGGAACCACTCCCGCGTCCGCGTCGGACGAAAGCTCCGCTCGCAGCACCGGGCCGGACGACAGCAGCTCTCACGCAACGTGGGGCACGGTGCTGGGGGGTGCGGTGCTGCTCGGGGTGGTACTCGCGACGCTCGCGATCGTCCAGTGGGCCGGGGACACGGACCAGGCGCCGTTCGAACCCGGGTCGGCGGCCGACGTGATCGGCGCGGTGGGACGGGCCGGCCTGCAGGTCTGCTCCGTACGCGACGAGCCGGACCCGCTGGCCCGGCAGGCGACCTCGTCGTCGACGGTCCGGATCTCGACCGACTGTGCTGCCCCCACCCCGCAGGCTTCGCCCGCTGCCGCTCCCCGGAGGACCTCCGACGACGCGACCGCCGTGATCGACCGGTACGCGACGGCGGCCGACCGCGACGCCGTCGCCCGCGAGCTCACCGCCCGGATCCGGCCCCGCGGCAGCGGCGTCGTCTACACCTGGAGGGACATGACGGTCCTGGTCCGCGGGGACGCCGACGACACGGTCCGGGAGCGGCTGGAGTCGGTGCTGCGCGGGTCGGGTGCGGTGTGACCGCCGCCCGCACGGCGAAGCTCGGCGTCCTGTCGCTGGCGATGATCAACGTCGCGGCGATCGTCAGCGCCAGGAACCTGCCGGTGATGGCCGAGTACGGCTGGGCGATGCTGGCGCTGTTCGCGTTGTCCGCCATCGTGTTCCTGATCCCGATCGCGATGGCGGCCGCGGAGCTCGGCACGGCGTGGCCGCGCGAGGGCGGCGTGTACGCGTGGGTGAAGGAGGCGTTCGGCGGGCGGGCCGGGTTCCTCGCGGTGTGGTGCGACTACTCGGAGAACATCGCCTGGTTCCCGACCGTGCTGTCGTTCATCGCCGCGTCGCTCGCCTACGCGATCAACCCGGCGCTGGCGTCGGACAACCTGTTCCTGGTGCTCGTGATGCTGACGTTCTTCTGGGGCACGACGGCGGCGAACCTGTTCGGCGTGCGCGCCTCGTCGGCGATCGGGGCGATCGGCACGGTCCTCGGGTCGATCCTGCCCGCCGTGCTGGTGGTGATCCTCGGCGCGGCGTTCCTGCTGGCCGGCAACCCGTCGCAGATCCCGTTCTCCGCCGGGGCACTGGTGCCGGACGTGTCGCTGGGCAACCTCGCGTTCCTCGGCGGGATCATCCTGCTGTTCACCGGCATGGAGATGGCCGGGTTCCACTCGAGCGAGACACGCGACCCCGGTCGCGTGGTGCCCCGCGCGATCCTGCTGGCCGTCGCCGTGACGCTCGTGTTCAGCGTGCTCGGCTCGCTGTTCATGGCGTTCGTGCTGCCGTCGGAACAGATCAGTTTGGTGGCCGGGACGATGGAGCTGTTCGCACATGTGCTGGACACGCTGTCGGTCGGCTGGCTCCTGGTGCCGCTCGCGCTGCTCGTCGCGTTCGGCGGCGTCGCGCACCTGACCCCGTGGATCCTGGGACCGGCCAAGGGCGTCGCCGCGGTGACGCGGGAGGGTCTGGCGCCTGCGGCACTGGGCCGGGTCAACCGCAACGACGTGCCGGTCACGCTGCTGCTGGTGCAGGGCGTCGGCGGGTCGGTGTTCGCGCTGCTGTTCCTGTTCGTGCCGAGCGTCAACACGTCGTACTGGATGCTCTCCGCGGTCACCGCGCAGATCGTGATCGTGATGTACGCGCTGATGTTCGCCGCGGTGATCCGGCTGCGGTACACGCGCCCGAGCGTCCACCGGCCGTACCGCATCCCGGGTGGGCTGCCCGGCGTGTGGGCGGTCGGCGGGATCGGGCTGGTGGGGTGCGTCGTGTCGTTCCTGCTCGGGTTCGTGCCGCCGAGCCAGCTCAAGACCGGGGACACGGTCGCGTACGTCGTGCTGCTGGCGCTCGCCGTCGTCGTGCTCTCGTTGCCGCCGTTCGTGTTCGCGTACCTGCGCCGTGGCAGGCCGGCGGCCGATACGGCGTCGCCAGAACCCGTGGCGGCACCGTGACCGCGCCAGAGGCGTCGCCGGGGGCGGAGTCAGCCCGGCACCCGGGCCGGGGTGGCCGGCGTCGCCCGGGCCGAGGAGCGCGCCAGGGCGGCCGTGGCCACCGCCATCACCACGGCGATGACCGCGATCAGCACCCACTCCGCGCCGGAGCTCTGCACCTGCTCGTCCAGGACGGCGATGCCGAGCACGACGGCGACGACCGGCTCCCCCACCGTCACGATCGGCAGCGACGCACCGAGCGCGCCCGCCTGGAACGCCGACTGCTGCAGCAGCGTCCCGACCGTCACGACGACGATCAGCGCCCATGTCTCCCACGCCGTCAGCACGGCGAGGACGCCATCGTCGAGCAGGCTGACCACGCCCTTGATCAGCGCGGCGGTGGCGCCGTACATCAGGGCCGTGCACGTGGCCAGCAGGACGGCGCGCACCGTCCCGCGGCGCAGCGCGGCGCCCACCAGGCATCCGGCCAGCACGACGACGATCGCGACGACGGCCGGGAACCAGCGCTCCGGCGACGCCCGGTCGGCGCCTGCCGTCGGCTCCCCCACCACGACGAACACGGCCAGCGCGACGACCAGCACGAGCGCCCACCCGCCGTCGGAGCGCGAGAGCGGCCGTCCGGCCCACCGCGCGCTCAACGGCAGCGCGAACAGCAATGTGGTCACCAGCAAGGGCTGCACCAGCAGCAGCGACCCGAGGCCCAGCGCGGCGGCCTGCGCGACGAACCCGCCGCCGTCGCCGAGCGTCCCGACCCACCACAGTGGACGACGGATCAGCGTGCGCATCAGGCCGAGCCCGCGGGCCGCCTCGTCGGGCACGTCGGCGGCGGCGCGCTGCTGGGCCGCGGACGCGACCGCGAACAGGGCGGCGGCGAGCAGCCCCAGGAACGCCGCCACGATCGTCATCCGGACATCCTGCCGTGACGCCCGACATCTCGGTGGTGCCGATCGCCGACTGGTGGCCCGTCGGTCCCGTGCTGCTGGTCCTGCTGGGTCTCGCCGTGCTGTGGTTCCACCGCGGCTCCCGGCGGCTCGTGCGGGGTGCGGCGCGGTCGGTGATCGTGCTGCTGGTCGTGCTGCAGATCGGGAGCATCGTCAACGCGCACTTCGAGTTCTACCGTACGATCGGCCAGGCCTTCGGCGAGCCGCCAGCGGACGTGGTGAGCCTGGCCGAGGCGCGCGAGGAGGAGGGCCGGGTCCCCGACGCGGGCCAGATCGTGTCACTGGACGTGCCGGCCACCGCGTCCCGGTTCTCCGCCCGCCCGACGCAGGTCTACCTGCCACCCTCGTGGTTCGCGAAGGACCGCCCGCTGCTGCCGGTCGTGATGCTGCTGCACGGCACGCCCGGGTCCCCACAGGACTGGATCGACGGCGGCCAGGCACAGACCACGGCGGACGCGTTCGCCCGGGCACACGGCGGCCTTGCGCCGGTACTGGTGCTCCCGGACGTGAACGGCTCGCTCGGCGCGGACACCGAGTGCGTGGACAGTCCACTCGGGAACGTCGAGACGTACCTGACCGTCGACGTCCCGACGGCCGCCGTCCGCGTGCTCGGTACCCGGGACCCCGGCCCGTCGTGGGCCGTCGCCGGGCTGTCCGAGGGCGGCTCCTGCGCGCTCATGCTGGCGCTGCGGCACCCGGACCGGTTCGGCGCGTTCGGCGACTTCAGCGGCCTGCTCGGGCCGCGTCTCGGCGACACGAACGCGGACACGGCGAGCACGGTCGCGCAGCTGTTCGGTGGCTCGCAGCAGGCGTTCGCGGCGCACGAGCCGATCGACCTGCTGACCGCGGGGCGCTACCCCGGACTGGGCGGTTGGTTCGAGGTGGGCGACGCCGACCAGCAGCCGTACGCCGCGATCGAGCAGCTGGTGCCCGCCGCACGGTCCGCGGGGATCACGTCGTGCCTCGTCGTGCTGCCCGGAGCAGGGCATACGTTCGACGTGTGGAGCGACGCGTTCTCCCGTTCGCTCCCGTGGCTGTCCGGACGGGCCGGGCTGTTCGGGCGCAACGCGCCGTCCGCGTCGTGCCCACAGGGGTGATACGCCCCTCCGACCGGACGGGCGTCACACCCCCCGGGCCTGTCCGGCCGGGGGGCTCCGCTGGCCGGGAGACCGGATCGCGGGCATCATCCTCACCCGGTGGGCCGGGTTCCGCCCCGGTCCGTGACGTATCAGGACGCCGCCGTCCAAGGGAGGTTTCAGGTGTCGGACCAGCAGGGACAGGCCGCTACGAGGACCTACCCGCCCGACCCGGAGTTGAGCAAGTCGGCCAACGCCCGGCCGGAGATGAAGGAGCAGGGCCTCGAGGAGTTCTGGGACGAGCAGGCCAAGCAGCGGATCAGCTGGTTCGAGGACTACGACACGGTTCTCGAGTGGAACCAGCCGTACGCGAAGTGGTTCGTCGGCGGCACGCTGAACGCCTGCTACAACTGCGTCGACCGGCACGTCGAGAACGGCAAGGGGGACAAGGTCGCCCTGCACGCCGTCCCGGACGACGGGCCGGACTCGCCGGACGCCCAGGACATCACGTTCTCCGATCTGCAGAGGCGGGTCGTGGCGTTCGCGAACGGCCTGCGCAAGCTCGGCGTCGGCAAGGGCGTGCCGGTCGGGATCTACATGCAGATGATCCCGGACGCGGTCGTCGCGATGCTGGCCTGCGCCCGTCTCGGCGCACCGCACACGGTCGTGTTCGGTGGGTTCAGCGGCAAGGCCGTCGCGGAGCGCTGCAACGACCTCGAGTGCACGGTCCTGGTCACCCAGGACGAGGCGCTGCGCGGCGGCAAGTCGTTCCCGCAGAAGGTCAACGCCGACGAGGGCCTGGACGGCGGGCCGACGTCGGTGGAGAAGGTCGTCGTGTTCCGCCGCACCGGCGGCGACGTGCCGATGGGTGACCGCGACGTCTACGCCGACGAGCTGATGTCCGACGTCTCGGACGACCCGTCGGAGTGCCCGTGCGAGCCGATGGACGCCGAGGACCTGCTGTTCCTGCTCTACACCTCGGGCTCGACCGGCAAGCCCAAGGGCGTCGTGCACACCACCGGCGGCTACCTGACCGGCGTCACGACCACGCACAACCTGGTCTTCGACGTCAAGGAGGACTCGGTCTACTGGTGCGCCGCCGACATCGGCTGGATCACCGGGCACAGCTACATCGTGTACGGGCCGCTCTCCAACGGCGTCACGTCGGTGCTCTACGAGGGTGTCCCGGGCTACCCGGACAAGGACGTCTGGTGGAAGATCGTCGAGAAGTACGGCGTCACGATCCTCTACACGTCGCCGACCGCGATCCGCTCGCACATCAAGTGGGGCCCGGAGCACGCGCAGAAGCACGACCTGTCCACGATCAGGATCCTCGGCAGCGTCGGCGAGCCGATCAACCCCGAGGTCTGGGAGTGGTACCACGAGCACATCGGCGGCGGTAAGGCGCCGGTCATGGACACGTGGTGGCAGACCGAGACCGGGCACATCCTGATCACACCGCTGCCCGGTATCACGACGCTCAAGCCGGGCTCCGCGCAGCAGCCGTTCCCGGGCCTGGAGTTCGAGGTCCGCGACGACGAGGGCAACGCCCTCGGGGCGAACGAGCCGGGCAACCTGGTGCTGACGCGGCCGTGGCCGGGCATGATGCGCGGTCTCTACAAGGACGACCAGCGCTACCGCGAGACGTACTGGTCGAAGTACTCGGACGCGTACTTCGCCGGTGACGGCGCCAAGTTCGACGACGACGGCGACCTGCAGCTCATGGGCCGCATCGACGACGTCACGAACGTGTCAGGGCACCGCATCTCCACGTTCGAGGTGGAGAGCGCGCTCGTCGAGCACGAGAAGGTGGCCGAGGCCGCCGTCGCCGCGCGGCGCGACCCGGACACCGGGCAGGCGATCGTCGCGTTCGTGTCGCTCAAGGGCGGCAACGAGGGCGACGACGAGCTCAAGCAGGTCCTGCGCGAGCACGTCGCCAAGCAGATCGGCAAGCTGGCCCGCCCGGCCGAGCTGATCTTCGCATCGGACCTGCCGAAGACCCGGTCCGGCAAGATCATGCGCCGGTTGCTGAAGAACATCGCCGAGGGCGAGGAGCTCGGCGACACCTCGACGCTGGTCGACCCGACCGTCGTCGAGGACATGAAGAAGCAGGTCGGCGCGAAGTAGCCGGCACGCACGACACGACCCCGGCCGGAACTCCGGCCGGGGTCGTTCGTCGTCCTGCTGCCGTACCCGCTCAGCGACGGCCGTTGCAGGACACCGCCGCGTAGTTGCCCTTTCCCGCGTCCTCGGCGACGACGGCGCCGTCGATGGTGATCTTGCAGGAGATGTCGCCGCCCCCGTCGCCGGACACGGCCGTCAGCGAGTAGTCGGACTCGCCCTGCGCGGCGGGCGAGACCTGCTTCCAGGGCAGGTCGGCGCTCTGCGCCTGCGCCACGGCCTGCCCGCGCCCGAACGTGATCGAGTTGGCCTTACCGTCGCCGGTGACCTCGTAGGTGACCTGCGGTCCGGCAGGCGCCTGCTCGCCGACCGGTGCTCCGCCCGGCTGGGAGGCCTGCGCCGCGTCGGACGTACCGAGGCCCGCGGTCCCCGAGGTGCCGGAGGTGCCGGACAGCAGCGGGGACTCGGTCGAGCTGTCGCCCCCACCGCTGCCGCCACCGAGCAGGGCCATCCCGACCGGCACGGCCACCGCACCCGCGACCGCCGCGGCGCCGACCATCCACGGCCACCGCCGTCGCGGGCGGTCCTCCTCGACCTGCCCGACGGCGACGGCGGGGACCTCGTTCCCGGTCAGCGTGCCGTCCATCGGCGACAGGTACTCGTCGTCGTCGGGAGCCCTGCGACGGCCGGGGCGGTACCCGTCGGGGCCGTACCCGGCGGCGTAGCCGTAGGCCTCGTCCCCCGGCGCGTCCTCGTGTGCCTGCCCCTCGCCGCGCGGGTCGGGGGCGACGTCGTCGTACGCCTCGACGGGGTAGCCATCGCGGTCGAAGCCCTCGCGGTCGAACCCGTCCCGGTCGAAGCCCTCACGGTCGAAGCCGTACATGTCGAACCCGTCGCGGTCGAACCCGTCGCGGCCGAGACCGTCCAGGTTGTACCCGTCGGTGTCGAACTCCTCGGGATCCAGACCGTCGAGATGGTCGGGGGCCGCACCGTCCCCGTGACGGGGACCGGCGTCGCGACCGCCCTCGGGCACAGGCGCGACCGCCGCCTGCCCCGGACGGGGTGGCCATCCGGGCTCGGCGTGGTCACCGGACGCACGGCCCGGCCCCGGCCGGGGCACCGGCCGGACGGCGGTCGCGTCGATCCGGGACGTCGGGTCCGGAGTGGACATGCCCGCTGCGTCGGCGCGGCCGGTGTCCCGGCGGTCCGTGCCGCGCCGGCCGGTCGCGGACAGGTCCGCCACCGTCGGATCGGTACCACCGCGGTCGGTGGAGGGCCGGTCCGTCGTGCGCGGGTCCACGCCGCGCCGGTCCACGCCGACGCGGTCGAGGTCGAGGTCGAGGTCGAGGTCGCGCGGAGCGAACCGGCCGTCCTCGCGCCGGTCCGCCGTGAACCGGTCCCCGTCGCGCCGGTCCGGGGTGGGCGCGCCCACGCTGCGCGGAGCCGTCTCGGGATGCCCGACGTCACGCGCGCCGGGCCGATCGATGCCGGCCCTGGCGTGGTCGTCATGATCCGCATCGGTCGGGTTCCAGGCGCGCCGGTCCCGGTCGCGTCCGTCGACGTCCCGGCGGTCGTGCCGATCGGGGTCCGGAGCGCGCCGATCCGCGTCGGTTCGATCCCGGCCGGAGCGGTGCGCGTCGAACCGATCGGCCTCGGGCACGTAGGCCTCGGGGCGGGCGCCACCGAGCCGATCGCTGCTGAGCCGGTCGCTGCTGAGCCGATCGCCACCGAGTCGATCGCCCTCGAACCGGTCGCCCTCGAACCGGCGTTCGCCGCCCCGGCCGTCGGCGAACCGGGGCCGGCCGTCGCGATCCGCGTCGAACCGATCCCGGCCGCGTGCCTCGGCGGCGTCGCCGCGGTCGTGCCGATCGACGTCGCGCCGCCCCGCGGCGGACCGGTCGTCGGCGGTCCGGGCCGTACGCGAGTCGGCCCGGTTGCCGTCGCGCCCCTCGCCGACGGACCGGACGGCGTCGAACCGGCCCGTGTCGCGCCGACCCCTGTCGATCCGGTCGGCATCGACGTCGGCCCGGTCGCGGGGGTCCCGGCCGCGCCGATCCTCGACGAGCCGACCATCGAGTCCGTCGGCGCCGGGACGACCCGGCTCGAACCGATCAGCAGCAGCTGAGGCCCGGTCGTGGCCGTCACCGTCGGGCCCCTCGCCGGCAGGCCGGCCGCCGAACCGGCCCGTGTCGAACCGGGTCGCACCCGAGTCCGCCTGGCCACGGCGGTCGCCGTCGCGCCGATCGTCGACGGGCCGGGCGCCGAACCGATCAGCGTCGAACCGGCCCGTCTCGAACCGGATCGCACCCGAGTCCGCCCGGTCGTGGCCGTCACCGTCGGGTCCCTCGCCGACAGGCCGGCCGCCGAACCGGCCCGTGTCGAACCGGATCGCACCCGAATCCGCCCGGTCGTGGCGGTCACCGTCGCGCCGCTCGCCGGCAGGCCGGCCGCCGAACCGATCAGCGTCGAACCGGCCCGTGTCGAACCGGGTCGCACCCGAGTCCGCCTGGCCACGGCGGTCGCCGTCGCGCCGATCGTCGACGGGCCGGGCGTCGAGCCCGTCGGCAGCGAAACGGCCCGTCTCGAACCGGTCCGGCTCGCGCCGGTCCGCGGCGAACCGGTCCGCACCGGGGTGGGCCGCACCGGGGTGGGCCGCACCGGGGTGGGGCGCACCGGGGTGGGCCGGCTCGCGAACGCCTCCGTCGCGCCGGCCGTCATCGAACCGATCGGAGTCGAATCCATCGGCGCCGAACCGGTCGGAACCGACCGGGGCCCGGCCGTAGCGGGCGCCATCGCTCCTGCCGTCGTCGAACCGGTCGGCGGGTCGATCGGTCCGGTAGCCCCCGTCGTGGGGGTCCGGAGCGCGCCGGTCACCGTGCAGATCGTCGCGGGCACGCTCAGCGGACCGGTCGGTCCGATGGCCCCCCTCGTGGGCGTCGGGAGGGCGCCGGTCACCGGGCCGGTGGTCGTCGCGCTCCCGATCGGTGTGGTCGGCGCCGAACCGGCCGTGGTCGGGCCGGTCCACGTCGTACCGGTCCCGGTCGTCGTAGCGGTCCGGATCGAAGCGGGCCGCCCGGTCACGGTCGCCCACGTCGGACGGCCGGGCGTCGCGCCGGTCCCGGCCGTACCGATCGCCGTCGGCCCGGTCCGGGAGGGACGCGTACGCCTCCGGGGGACGCGGCCCGGCATCCCCGCCGTCCCGGCCGCTCCCGCGCCGGTCGTCGGCGTCCGCCGGGTGCAGAGCGGTCCGCACGGGTCCGCCACCGGATCCGACGACCCGGTCGGCATCCGCCCCGGCTGCCGTGTCGGGCGAGCGGTGGTCCGTCGCCCCGTTCACCCCGCTGCGGTCCCCTGCGTCGGCACGGCCGTACCGGGCGCCGTTCGCGTGCCCGTTCACGACGCGGAGCGGAGCGCCGCTCCCGTCGGCGTGGACGGCGCCGTGCACGCCGGAGGGCTCGCTCGCGCGCACGGACGCGGTGCCGTTCCGGTGGACGGCCGCGGCGTCGCGCAGGTACGCGGCGCCGGCGTCCGCGGAGCCGTCCGCCTCGCCGGTCCCGGCCTCGGCCTCGCCGTCCCCGGCCAGCCCGTCGTGCCAGCGACGGTCGAACTCGCCGGGACGGATCGACTCGGGCAGGTCGGTCCGGTGGACGGACGGGCCGTCGCGCCGGTCACGGCGGTCGGCGCGGGCGGGCGGCCGACGGTCGGACCCGTTCGGGCCGTCGTGCGCACCACCGACGTCGCCGGAGCCGAGCGGGTCCGGGCGCACCGGGTCGAGCAGCGCCCAACCGCCGTCGTGTCCCGGCGGGCGGGGAGCCGCGGCCCCGTCGAGCCCTGCGTCGACACGGGGCGCACGGGCGTCCGGGGCATCGCCCCGGGCGGCCTCGAACGTGGAGGGACGGGGGTCTCGCCCGCCGAATCCCACCTGTGTAAGCTCTTCGGCCAGCGACGACGAGGTCGACCGGTCCCTGCTGTCGGTGCCCGGACGGTCGATGACGTCGACCGACCGACGCCGGTTGCGGCGATGCGCCGGGGCGTCTTCCTCACCCTCGAACAACCAGCGGCGTTTGTCCGGGTCCCACGTCGGTTGTGACATGACGTCCCCCTCCGATGCCGTTCCTGGTCAAACGACCGGACGGAATGAGGGTTACGTTTCGTTTGCAGTTGTGGGCCGAACGAGTGTCCTAGTAGCCCGGGATGCGCTCACCGTCGGTCTTCTCGGCATCGCCGACACGGACGTGCACCGACGTGACGCCGGGGCTCAGCACGGTGACCTCGAGATCGTGCGGACCGGCCCGCCCCGGCACGAGGTCCCTGCTGAACGTGTACCACTCGCACGGCTCGTCGTCCGGGCAGCGGACGTCGAGCGTCCGCTCCTCGTCGACCAGAGACCGGCCGTCCGGTCCGCTCATCCGCACGTGCACGCGGATCGGCTCGGTGATCCTCTCCGACGACTCCGGCGCGACCATCAGGTCGTGCTCGGCCGTCGCGTGCTGGACGACGAACGGGAAGCTGGTCGTCGACGGCACGGCCGCACCCGGCCCGTCGGCCTCCACCTCGTACAGCGTCTGCCCGGCCACGTCGGAGTCGAGGAAAGAGAAGACGCCCCCCAGGGCGACGCATCCCACGAGCAGCCAGATCGGCGCCTTCCACGAGACCTGCCGCCACGGCATCCGGCGCGCCTGCTCGTACACGGCCAGCCCGCCGAACAGCAGCCCGGACGCGACGGCGGCCAGCAGGATGATCATGCTCGTGGACATCACGCCCAGGCGATCACGCGCGGGCGGCGCCGGTCATCGCCAGTACGGACGATCTCCGCTCAGCCGACGTGCCGGATCTCCGGCCACAGCCCGCCCCACGGCCGCAGCGGGCCTCGGCAGACCCACACCGTCCGGCCCTGCTCCTGGTTGTCCAGGCCGACGCCGTTGTCGATCCGGGCCGCCGGCACGACGT
Organism: Pseudonocardia endophytica; assembly: GCF_004339565.1. GTDB lineage: Bacteria > Actinomycetota > Actinomycetes > Mycobacteriales > Pseudonocardiaceae > Pseudonocardia > Pseudonocardia endophytica. The sequence goes on along the minus strand of NZ_SMFZ01000002.1, from coordinate 2,005,021 downwards.
CGCCGAACCACCGCTGCAGGACCGGCCGTTCGTAGCCGACGGCGACCACCGTCGTCGCCCTGGCCGGCGGGACGCCCCAGTACGCGTACGCGTTCTGTCCGCTGTAGACGTCCAGGTCCGGCGCGAACCGCTGCAGCGCCCCGGCCTCGCCGTAGTTCCCGGTGAGGACCACCGTGCCGGGCGGCTGCGCGCGGGCGACGTCACCGACGGTCGTCGCGAACGCGGGCCACCCGACCGTCTCCCCGACGTCGGCGACCATCGCCGTGATCGGCGTCCGGGCCAGCTCGTCCTCCGGCACGACCGGCAGCATCAGCATCACGTTCACGACGGCGGACAGCGCGACGGCGAGCCCGAGCAGCGTCGCCCGCACCCGCGACGACGCCCAGCGCAGCACCGGACCGGCCCCGGCGGCGAGCAGCACCGGGTACAGGCCGCACAGGTAGTACGGCTTCCCGCCGGTCACCGTGAACACGACGGCCAGCAGGACGAACGCGATCGGGAACGCGCGCAGCGTGCGGTCGCGCGCCAGGGCCACGACCCCCGCCACCCACACCGGGATCAGCAGCGGCGAGACGAGCACCGCCTGGAACGGCACGACGAGCCACCACGGCTCGCTGGACGTCGACCCGCCGCCCGCGATCGAGTCCGCGAGCGTCAGCAGCGGCGCCCCGTTCGCGGCCTGCCACAGCAGGAACGGCAGCCACAGCACCACCGCGACGGCGCCCGCGACCCAGAACCACCGGTCACGCAGCGGCCACCGGGGGCCCGCCACGAGCAGCGCGACGACGAGCGCGCCCAGCAGGAACGCGGTCAGCGGCTTGTTCAGCAGCCCGACGCCCGCGGCGAGGCCGACCGGGATCCAGCGCGCTCCCCCGCCGCCACGCAGCGCCCGGACGGCGAGCCAGGTCACCAGCGTCCAGGCCAGCAGGTCGGTGGTCGTGGTGGACAGCAGGTGCCCGGTCTGCAGCAGGATGGCGGACACGGCCGTGCAGACCGCCGCGAACGCCTGTTCAGCGCGCCCCCCGCCGAGGTCCCGCGCGATCGTCGCGGTCACCAGCACCACCGCACCGGCCAGCAACGCCGGGATCACCCGCAGCCCGACCAGCGAGTCACCGAACAGCTCCGTCGCGATCCGGGCGAACAGCGGGGTGAGCAGCCCCTGGTCGACGTAGCCCCACGCCAGGTGGCGGCCCGCGGCGAGGAAGTACAGCTCGTCGCGGTGGTAGCCGTAGCCGCCGGACGCGAGGAGCAGCACGACCGCGGTCAGCGCGGGTAGGCCCCAGCGCCCGAGGCGGGAGACGGGGGCGGCGGCCGGCGCGGCGGTCGTCGTCACCCGCCCCAGTCTGCCCGTGTTCGTGGCAGTCAGGCGCCGTCAGTCGCGCGCGCTACGCAGCAGAGGGCGCACGGGTCCCGGGGCGGGCGGGCTGGGTCAGGATCCCAGGGCGAGCACGTTGCAGACGTCGCCGCGCGGGCCGGTCGCGGTCAGGCCGCGCTGGGAGCGGATCCGCTCGGCCAGGTGCTCCGCGTCGGCGCCCACACCGGACAGCCGCCCGGAACCCCACGTCCACTGCCAGGGCAGGCCGAGGAAGTAGAGCCCCGGTGTGCTCGTCGTACCGCGGGAGTGTGACGGGACGCCGCGGCCGCTGAACACCGGCACGTCGATCCAGCGGAAGTCCTGACGGAACCCGATGCACCACACCACGGACGTGATCCCGGTGTCGGACAGGCGGAGCTCGGTGACCTCATCGGACGGACGCCAGACCGGCGTGTAGCGGTCCTCGACGGGCGCGTCGACACCCTGCTCCGCGATGTGGCCGTCGATCGTGTCCTTGATGGACTCGCTCACCTCGTCGGCGTGGTCGAGCGACGCGGTCAGGCTGGGCTTGAAGTGCAGCACCCCGTCACGGTGGTCGGTCATGATCCCGTAGAGCCGCATGCCGTCGCGGGCGTGCGCGCGCAGGTCGATGTCGCGCCCGCCGTCGCGCCCGGTCACGTAGTGGTTCGCCTGCGCGCGAACGGCTTCGCGGCGAGGATGCTGGGTGACGGGCATGTCGTAGTAGCCCATCTCGTCGAGCCAGTCGGTGACGTCGCGGCCGCGGTAGAAGCGGGCCACCCGAGGTGCGTCGCCGACGACGAGGTGCACCGCGCGGCCCTCGAGGTGCAGGTCCTCGGCGATCTGGGCGCCGGACTGCCCGGACCCGACGACGAGCACCTCGCCGTCGGGCAGCTGCGCGCCGGAGCGGTAGTCCTGGGACTGCACCTGCGTGATCGACGGCGGCAGCGGCTCGGACATCGGAGGCGTGATCGGCGTGTGGTAGCCGCCGGTCGCGACGACGACCTGGTCGGCCGTGCACTCGCCGGCCGTCGTGACCAGGCGGAACGTGCCCCGCATGTCCCGGGTCAGCGACGTGACCTCGACCCCCTCGACCAGCGGCGGGTCGACGAACGCCCGGTAGGCCTCCAGGTAGTCGACGATCTGGGAGCGGACCATGAAGCCGTGCGGGTCGTCGCCCGCGTACGGGAAGTCCGGCAGGTTGCACTGCCAGTTCGGCGTGACGAGGCAGAACGTGTCCCAGCGGTACGACTTCCACGAGTCGGCCGCGGTGGCGCGTTCGAGCACGAGATGGTCGATGCCGCGCTTGCCGAGGCAGCGGCTCATGGACAGGCCGGCCTGCCCTCCGCCGATCACGATCACCGGGCGGTGCTCTCCGGACAGGTCTGTCATCGAAACCGTTCCCACAACATCGAGACGGTGATCGCGACGTGTTTCCGGGTCGTGACGGGCGGACCACGGAACCGTTTCCGATTGTTTCGTAACATGATCCACACAGAGTCGGCCGGACGACCCGCCGTCGTAGTCAGGAGTCAACACCACCGAAATACACGCTCGCTTCGATGGTCACCAGCGCATCCCCCCACTCTCGAACTCCCAGGAGGACAGCAGCATGACCAGCACCGAGCTGACAGACGTCGAGAAGAAGAGCCTCGAGGAGATCCCGCACCCGTCGTTGCCGGAGGGATCGAGCATCTACGGCGGGACGAAGGTCTTCCCGGATCTGCAGGCGGAGAGCGGGGAAACGTATTTCACGCTCGTGCACGGAATCGCGCACGAGTCGTCGGTGTCGTTCGTCGCCGTTCTGCAGGCCACCCGCGCGCTGCGCAAGGGATTCGAGTCGGCCATGTACTTCTACGGCCCGGGCTCGCTGAACTGCCTCGCCACCCGCGGGTTCCCGACGACCGGGACGTCCGCGTTCCCGGGTGAGCACAACATCAACGACCAGCTCAAGACGTTCATGTCAGAGGGCGGCAAGGTGTTCTGCTGCCGCTTCGGCCTCTCGCTGCACGGCGCCCGCGAGGAGGACCTCATCGAGGGCGTCATCCCGACGCACCCGCTGGACGTCCAGGACGCGCTCATCTACTACGCGCGCAAGGGCGCGATCATCAACTCGACCTACCAGCTCTGAGCCCTCCCGCCGGGGGTGCGGTCCGGTGTGGACCGCAGCCCCGGCGTGGTCACCCGCGTTCGAGTTCCGGAGGTCCCATGTCCGCCCCGTCCGACGAGAGAACCGACCTCGGCCTGCGCGCCAGAGCCGAGATGGCCGTTCGCGGCGTGGCGATCGACCCTCCCACCGTCACCGACCTCGGGTCGGTGATCCCGCTGCGCCGTCCAGGGGGTGCGGGCCCCTCGGCCGACGGGCACGTGCTCGTCGACGGGCTGAGGACCACCGTCCCGATCGTCGCGGACAGCCCGTTCCGGCTGCGCGACGGGCGGCTCGTGCGCCGCGACGTCGGAGGCGTCACGGACATGGGCGTCGCGGTGGACACCGTGGACCGCCCCGCGTTCTACGACCTCACCACCGCCGACGGCGTGCCCTACGAGAAGATCGCCCGACTGCACGGGAACGACGTCCTCGCGTCCACCGTGGTCCAGACGTGCGTCCGCTACGCCGAGGCCGACCGCTGCCGCTTCTGCGCGATCGAGCAGTCCCTCGACTCCGGCGCGACGACGGCGGTCAAGTCCCCCGCCCAGCTCGCCGAGGTCGCGGACGCGGCCGTGCGCCTGGACGGCGTGACCCAGATGGTGCTGACCACCGGCACGTCGAACGGCCGCGACCGTGGCGCCCGCCACCTGGCCCGCTGCGTCCGCGCGATCACCGCGGCGGTACCCGGCCTGCCGGTCCAGGTGCAGTGCGAGCCGCCGGCCCCGGACGACCTGGCCGCGATCACCGAGCTCCGCGACGCCGGCGCGGCCGCGATCGGCATCCACGTCGAGTCGCTCGACGACGCCGTGCGCCGCCGCTGGATGCCGGGGAAGGCCACGGTCCCGCTGTCCCAGTACCGGCTCGCGTGGGACGAGGCCGTCCGCGTGTTCGGCCGCAACGCCGTGTCCACGTACCTGATCGTCGGGCTCGGCGAGGACCCGGACGAGCTCGTCGACGGCGCCGCGGAGCTGATCGCGCGCGGCGTGTACCCGTTCGTCGTCCCGTACCGCCCGATCCCCGGCACGCTCGCGTTCGACGATGGCATCCCCGGCCCCGACCCCGACCTGCTGGCCGACGTCACGGCGCGGGTCGCGGACATCCTGCGCGCCACCGGGATGCGCGGGTCCGACCAGGCCGCGGGCTGCGCGGCCTGCGGGGCGTGCAGCGCGCTCTCCGCGGCCGGGGGCTGAGCGTGACGCTCCTCGAACACACCTGGTCCCCCGTCCCCCGCTGGGTCGCCGACGAGCTGCTGGGCGGCCGCCCGGTCGACGCCCGGCCGTCGTCGACGATCACCGAGGCCTGGGCCGACGACCGCCGCGACCCGCTCGTCGCGGCCTACCGCGCGTTGCGCCGCAGCGTGTTCGTGCACGAGCAGGGCCTGTTCGACGGGGACTCCGACGTGGACGACCACGACGCGGACCCGCGTGCCGTCGTCCTGCTCGCCCACGACGGGCACGGCGCGTTGCTCGGCGGCGTCCGGCTCGGACCGGCCGATCCCGGCGCCGACGACATCGGCTGGTGGACCGGGAGCCGGCTCGTCGTCGCCCCCGACGCGCGACGCCGCGCCGGTGCCCGGGTCGGCGCGAGCCTGGTCCGCGCCGCGTGCGCCCGCGCCGAGTCGGCCGGGGCGTTGCGGTTCGAGGCCGACGTCCAGGCACCGAACGAGCGGCTGTTCGCCCGGCTGGGCTGGGACCGGCTGCGGGACAGCACCGTCGCCGGCCGCCCGCACGTGCGGATGCGGTTCCCGATCGACCGCGTCCGGTCCCTCGTGGCTGCCACGAAGGCGCCGCTCGGTGCGCTGCTGGGCCCCGTCGGACCGCCCGGCTTCGTCGGCGACGACGGTGCCCCCGTCCCGGGCAGCGACCTCGTCGCCGCCTGCGACGCGATCGTGCCGGCCATGGTCGAGCGCGACCCGGAGTGGGCCGGCTGGTGCGGCGTGCTGGTGAACGTGAACGACCTGGCCGCCATGGGTGCGCGGCCGGTCGGGCTGCTCGACGCGGTCGGGGCGCGGGACGCGTCGTTCGCGCATCGTGTGCTCGCGGGCGTCCGGGACGCCGCGGCCGCGTACGGCGTGCCGCTGCTCGGCGGCCACACCCAGCTCGACGTGCCCGCGTCGCTGTCGCTGACCGCGCTCGGGCACACGCCGCACCCGGTCCCCGCCGGTGGTGGCCGTGCGGGACAGCGGGTCCGGCTCACCACCGACCTCGCAGGCGGGTGGCGCCCCGGCTACACCGGTCGTCAGTGGGACTCGACGACGTCGCGCAGCGCGCCGGAACTGTCCACGATGGTCGGTGCGATCGGACCCGGTGCGGCGCACCGCCCGTCGGCGGCGAAGGACGTGTCGATGGCCGGGCTCGCCGGGACGCTCGGCATGCTCGCCGAGGCCTGCGGCACCGGCGCCGTGCTCGACGTGGCAGGCGTGCCCCGGCCGTCGAACACCTCGGTCGGCGACTGGTTCACGTGCTTCCCCGGCTTCGGGCTGCTCACCGCGGACGACCCGGGCGCACCGCCACCGGATGCCGGACCCGCGACGACCGCGGAGTGCGGGGAGCTGACGGGCGAGCGGGGCGTCCGGCTGCGGTGGCCGGACGGCGAGACGACGACGGCCGTGACGGGCTCCGTCACCGGCATGGGACGCGCAGGGGGACGGTCATGAGCCGCACGACGTTCGCCGCCGCGGCGGCCGGGTTCGTCCGCGACGTGGAGGAGGACTTCGCCCGGATCGGGCGGATCGTCGCCGAGGCCCGCGCGGCGGGCGCCGACCTGCTCGCGCTGCCGGAGGCCGCGATGGGCGGCTACCTGTCGTCGCTGTCCGGGGACTCGCCGGACGGCCCCCCGCAGCTGGACCCGGACGGCCCCGAGGTCGCGCGGCTGGCCGCGCTGGCCGGGGACATGGTCGTCACGGCCGGCTTCTGCGAGCGCGGCGACGACGCGAGCGGCGGGCTGCCCTACAACAGCGCGGTCGCCGTGACCGGCGACGGTGTGCTGGGCAGGCACCGCAAGGTGCACCAGCCGCTCGACGAGCACCACTCGTACGCGGCGGGCGACCGGTTCACGGCGTTCGACACTCCGGTCGGCCGGATCGGCATGATGATCTGCTACGACAAGGCGTTCCCGGAGGCGGCCCGCGCGCTGGCGATGGACGGGGCGCGGACGGTCGTGTGCATGTCGGCATGGCCGGCGTCGCAGACCGACCGCGCGCCGGTGCTCTCCGAGGACCGCTGGGCGCGGCGCTTCGACCTGCACGACCGCGCGCGGGCGCTGGAGAACCAGATCGTCTGGGTGTCGGCCAACCAGGCGGGGACGTTCGGCGACATGCAGCTCGTGGCGGCGGCGAAGGTCGTCGACCCGGGTGGGGAGATCCTCGCGACGACCGGACCGGAGGCCGGGCTCGCGGTCGCCGCCGTGGACGTCGACGACGCCGTGGACCGCGCCCGGCGGCACATGGGACACCTGCGCGACCGGCGCCCGGCCAGCTACGCGGTCGCGGACGCCTGACCCGTGGTGCGCCTCGCCGCGGCGGCGGCCGCGTTCACCCGGGACGTCGCGTTCGACCTCGAGCGGGTCCGGGTGATCATCACCCACGCTCGGGAGGCGGGCGCCGCCGTGCTGGCCCTGCCGGACGGCGCGCTCGGCGGGTACGTGCACGACCTGCGCAACCCCTCACCCGACGAGCTGCCGCCCGCGCTGGACCCGCACGGTCCGGAGATCCGGGCCGTCGCCGCGATGGCCGGTGAGATGGTGGTCTGCCTCGGGTACTGCGAGTACGGCGGCTCCGACGACGGCGGCCCGGTCCGCTACAACGCCGCCGCCTGTGTCAGCGGCGACGGCGTGCTCGGACGGCACCGGAAGGTCCACCAGCCGGCGGGCGTCGCGGGCGTGTTCCGCGGCGGAGAGGGCTTCGCCGCGTTCGACACCCCGGCGGGCCGGATGGGCATGCTGATCGACCACGACAAGACGTTCCCGGAGTCGGCCCGCGTGCTGGCGCTCGACGGCGCCGAGCTCGTCGCGTGCCTGTCCGCGTGGCCCGCGTCGCTGACCGACCGGGCGCCGCGGATGGCCCAGGACCGGCAGGCGCGGCTGTTCGACCTCTACGACCAGGCCCGCGCCGCCGAGAACCAGATCCTCTGGCTGTCGGCGAACCAGAGCGGGCGGGGCGGGTCGCTGCACTTCCTGGGGCGGGCGAAGGTCGTCGGGCCGGGCGGGGAGATCCTGGCCAGGACGTGGTCGAAGGGCGGGCTGGCGGTCGCCGACGTCGAGCCGGACCTGATGATCACTTCGGCGCGGGCGGTGCTGCACCACCTCAAGGAGCGGCGCCCGGACACATATCGGGACGCCGGGGGTCGGCAGCCGGCGGAGCCTGCGGGGCGGGGAGAACACTGAGGATCCGGCTCTCGACGTACTCGACGAAACCGCGTGGCGGCGTCGTGCACACGCTCGCGCTGGCCGAGGCGCTGGCGCGGGCCGGGCACGATGTGACGGTCTGGTCGCTCGCCCGCGGCGGGGACACGACGTTCTTCCGGCCCGTCGACCCGGCCGTCACGCTCCGGCTGGTGACCGTGCCGGACGTCGACGGCGAGTCGGTCGGCGCGCGGATCGTGCGCTCGATCCGGCGGCTCGCCGACGCGCTCGGCACGGCCGCGCCCGCCGACGTCCGGCACGCCCAGGACTGCCTGTCCGCCAACGCCGAGGGCGCCGCGCACGGGTACCGGACCCTGCTGCGGACGGTGCACCATCTGGACGAGTTCACGACGCCGGAGCTGGCCGCCTGCCACGAGCGCGCCGTCGTCGAACCCGGGGGTCTGGTGTGCGTGTCGGCGGCCGTCGCGGACGAGGTGCGGACCGGGTGGGGCCGGTCGCCGGACGTGATCCCGAACGGCGTGGACGCCGCCCGGTTCGCCGCGGCCGCCACCGACGGGTCGGGCGCGCGCTGGCGGGAGCGGTTCGGCCGGTACGTGCTGGCCGTCGGCGGGATCGAGCCGCGCAAGGGCACGCACGACCTCGTCGAGGCGATGGCCCTGTTGCCCGACGTGCCACTCGTCGTCGCGGGCGGGGACTCGCTGTTCGACCACCGCGCCTACCGCGACGCCGTCCTCGCCCGCGCGGCGGAGCTGCCGCGGCCACCCCAGGTGCTGGGGCCGGTGGACGACCGGGAGCTGCCGGGTCTGATGGCCGGCGCGTCGGCGTTCGCGTTCCCGTCGACGAAGGAGGGGTTCGGTCTGGCGGCGATGGAGGCGCTGGCAGCAGGCATCCCGCTCGTCACACGGGACCTGCCGGTGCTGCGGGAGGTGTTCGGGCGGGCGGCTCGGTTCGCGACGACTCCGGCCGGGTTCGCCGCGGCATTGTCCGAGGCGCTGGCGTCACCGGACCCGGCGCGGGCCGCCGCGGGACGGGAGCTGGCGTCGTCGCACTCCTGGGACACGGCCGCCGCGCGGCAGGTTCGGACCTACGAACGGTTCGAACGCACGACAGCGCCGCCCCGGACCACGAGCCCGGGACGGCGCGGACGGTCAGGCTGCTAGCCGCGGACCTTCTTGCGGCCGGTCACCTTGTTGTAGATCACCAGCACGACGATCGCGCCGATGATCGAGCCGATCCAGCCGGCGGGCTGGAAGCCGTTGAAGCCGGTGAAGATGCCCGCGATCGCACCGAACACCACCGAGCCGAGGATGCCCAGCAGGATCGTGCGCAGGATGCCGATGTCGTCCTTGCCGGGCACGACCGCACGGGCGATGAAGCCGGCGACGAGCCCGAGGACGATCCATCCCAGAATGGTCCACAGCATTGGACGTACTCCCTTCCCACGCTCCCCCGGGTCCACACGGGACCCATGTCCGACCGAGAGTAACCCTGAGGCGACCACTCGGCATCGAACTTCACCCGCGTCCACGCCGACGGGTGCCGGAACGTTATGTGTTCAGTTGTCCGGGTGACCCGCGTGAGCGCAGGATGGACGCATGACCTCGGCGATCCCCGTCCTGTCCCTGGACCGCGCACGCGGCGCCGACGGCGCGTTCGACCCGGCGTTCACCCGGCCCCTCGCCGAGGCGCTGCACGCGCCCGGGTTCGTCCAGCTGACCGGCTACGGCGCTGCTCCCGGCCAGGTCAACGAGCTGTTCGCGGCAGTCACCGAGTTCTTCGACCGACCGCTCGAGGACAGGCTCGCGCTGGACAACCGCGAGTCGCCGCACTTCCGCGGCTACACCCGCCTCGGCCACGAGATCACCGCAGGCCGTCCGGACGCCCGCGAGCAGATCGACTTCGGGCCGGAGCTGCCGCCGCGCCCGCGCGCCGAGTGGGACGCGCCGTACCGCGCGCTGGAGGGCCCGAACCGCTGGCCGGACGCGACCGTCCCGCAGCTGCGTCCGCTCGTGCTGGCCTGGGCGGACCTGCTGACCGGCGTCGGGACGGAGCTGACCCGGGCGCTCGCGCACGGGCTCGGCGTCGGGGAGAACCGGTTCGACCCGGCGTTCGACGGCGACGCGCACTGGTTCGGCAAGCTCATCCGCTACGTCGGCCGCGACGAGGACGGGCCGGAGGCCCAGGGCGTCGGGCCACATGCGGACTGGGGCTTCCTGACGCTGCTGCTGCAGGACCGGGTCGGCGGGCTGCAGGCACTGCCGACCGGCTCCCGGGACTGGGTGGACGTCGAGCCGGTGCCCGGCGCACTCGTCGTCAACGTCGGGGAGATGTTGCAGGTCGCGACGCGCGGGCACCTCGTCGCGACGCAGCACCGGGTCCTGCCGTGCCCGCCGGGACGGACCCGGCAGTCGATCGGTTTCTTCTGGTCCCCTCGCCTGGACGCGACGCTCGAGACGCTGCCGCTGGAACCGGTTCCCGGCGCCGACGAGATCGCCGCCGCGGCCGACGTTCACGCCCGGTTCGGGGACAACGCGCTGCGCGGCTGGGTGCGCTCGCACCCCGAGGTGGCGGCGCGGCATCATCCGGACCTGGCGTCTGCACAGTCGTTGTAGCGGACCGGTCACGCTCGGCCACCACGCGTTGACAGACCGCGGATGCGGCTGATTGACTGCACTCACGGTGTTCCACGTCACACGGCAGAGTCACCCGGCCCACCCGCCGAGGTGAGTCGCCGACCGTGACCCGCGGGTCGTCACCACACCCGCCGCCGGATCGAACCCCACCAGACGTGCACGTGCGTTCACGCGCGCGTGCCACCACCGCGCCCCCGGGCTGACTCGTCGCCCGGGGGTGCGGCTCGTAGCTCGGCGCCGCGTGACCGCCTCGGTGGCTACTCGGCGCCGGTGACCGCCGTCAGGCCCACCGACTCGATACCGGCCACGGCGGCCGCCTCGTCGTTCAGCGACGCGTCGCCGGTGACGCCGACGGCGCCGAGCGTCCGCCCGTCGGCGTCGCGGACGAAGACTCCACCGGGCACCGAGAAGATCTTGCCCCCGGCCAGGCCCGCGACGGACGTGAAGAACTCCGGCGAGTCGGCGGCCCGGGCCGCGATCGCCCGGTTCGTCATGCCGAGCGCGAGCACGCCGTTGGCCTTCCCGACGGCCAGGTCCGGGCGCAGGTAGCCGGAGCCGTCCTGGCGGCCGAGCGCGACGATCGCGCCGCCCGGGTCCAGCACGGCGACGGTCAGCGGGTTGAGGCCCTGCTCGGTGCCGTGCAGGTGGGCGGCGGAGATGATGCGCTGGGCCTGGTCGAGCGTGATCGTCATGCCGGGAGCCTGTCAGGCGGCCGGGGTGAGGGCGAACAGCGGGATGGTGCGGATGCCCTGGGTCTTGCGGTCGTACTCCGCGAAGCCCTCGTTCGCGTCCGTGATGCCCTTCCAGATCCGCGCACGCTCGTCGCCGGTCAGCTCCTCGGCGTGCACCTTCTTCGTCTCGACCGTGGCCTCCTTGCCGTGGCCGATCTCGACGGTGATGTCCGGGTTGGCCTTCAGGTTGTGGTACCAGGCCGGGTTGTCCGGCATGCCCGCCTTGGACGCGACGATCACGTAGCGGCCCTCGCCGCCGTCGAACCAGACGAGCGGGGTGATCCGCTCGGTACCGCTCTTCGCGCCGATGTGGTGGACCAGGATCATCGTCGCGCCCTCGAACGGCGGGCCGACCTGCCCGTCGTTGTCCCGGAACTGGCCGATCACGCGGTTGTTGAAGTCGTCGAAGTCGTTCGCCATACGGTCGATCCTTCACCCGGCGCGGACGCGATGCCCGGCGAGGGTGAGGGATGGCACGATCCGGGGACGTCGACTCCGCGGTCGGGAGGACCACCATGCAGATCGCGATCCCGCTCTATCCCCGGCTGACCGTGCTGGACGCCGTCGGGCCCTACGAGGTGCTGCAACGCGTGCCCGGCTTCGTCCCGGTCTTCGTGGGCGCCGAGCGTGGCACTGTGCGCAGCGACACCGACGCGCTCGGGCTCGTCGTCGACGCCGCGTACGACGAGGTGCCGTCGCCGGACGTGGTCGTCGTGCCGGGCGGCCCGGGATCCCGGGACCACCTCGACGGCGGACCGCTCGTCGACTGGCTGCGCCGCGTGCACCCGGGAACCCGGTACACGACGTCGGTGTGCACCGGGTCGCTCGTGCTCGGTGCGGCGGGCCTGCTCGACGGCCTGGACGCGACGACGCACTGGGGGTCGCTGCAGGTCCTGGAGCGGTTCGGGGCGCGGCCGACGACCCGGCGGGTGGTCGAGCAGCTCGACCACCGGATCGTCACGGCGGCGGGGGTCTCGTCGGGGATCGACATGGGGTTGCGACTGATCGAGCTGCTGGCCGACGAGCTCGCGGCCCGCACGGCCCAGCTGTGGATCGAGTACGACCCGCAACCGCCGTTCGACAGCGGGCACCCGGACCGGGCCGACGACGCGGTCCGCGCGAAGATCACCGAGGACAGCGGCGGTCGTCTGGTGGTCCCGCCACCGCGGTGACCCGTGACTCGGACCGCCGCGGGGAGGCGCTGATCCGCAGTTCGCGCGCGTCCGCGGAGAACGCACGCGTCCGGTCGCACGCGTTCTCCGGGTCGGAGCGCGTTCTCCGGATCGGAGCGCGTTCCCCGCGTCAGAGCGCGTTCCCCGGATCAGAGCGCGTTCCCCGCGTCAGAGCGCGTTCCCCGGATCAGAGCGCGTTCCCCGGATCAGAGCGCGTTCCCCGGATCAGAGCGCGTTCTCCGGATCAGGGCGCGTTCCCCGGGTCAGAGCGCGTTCCCCGGGTCAGAGCGCCTTCTCCGCGGGCGTCGGGAGCGTGGCCGTCGTTCCGGCTCAGGCGGGAGCGCCCGCCGGCCCGAACACGACCCACAGCGCTCCGGCCGTGACGGCCCAGGACGCGAGCAGGAACATGCCTGCCCACACGGCGCCGGACAGCGGCGTCAGCTCGGCGAGCCGGTCCGCGTCGGAGTGCCGCAAACGCCCCCGACGACGGCCACGTCGCAGCTCCGCGCACGCCCGCACGCCCCCGAACAGCAGGAACCAGCACAGCGCCGCCGCGAACCCGACCCGCCACTGCGGCTCGGCCCAGACCGCGACCACCGCCAGCAGGCCGCCGGACAGCAGCACGGCGAGCGCGCCGAACGCGTTGCGGATCTGGAACAGCGTGGCGACCAGCAGCACGATCCCGACCCAGAGCGCCACCTGGTCCAGGTCGGCCGCGACCAGCACCGCGCCGCCGAGCCCGAGCAGCGGCGGCATCAGGTACCCGGCGAGGAACATCGCGACCACGCCGGGACCGCGGCCCGCCCCGGTGGAGTACGTGACACCGGACGTGTCGGCGTGCAGCCGGATCCCGGTCAGGCCCCGCCCCACCAGGACCGCGACGAGCGCGTGCCCGCCCTCGTGGGCGATCGTCACCGCCGTGCGGGTCATCCGCCAGGTCGGCGTCCACAGCACCACGACGAGCGCGACCACGGCCGAGAGCAGCGACGCGGGCTTCGCGGCGAGCAGGTCGTAGACCTGGCCGAGCACGTCGACGGCGGAATCCGGGGCGGCGGGCACCTCGTCAGTGTGCCGTCAGCCGGCTGCGTCGAGGATCCGGGTCGCGAGATCGAGCATCGTCGCGGCGTCGTCGGCCACGTACATGAGATCGACGAACGCGTGTCCGATCTCCGTCTCCTCGGCCACCCTGCGCAGCGTCGCGACGACGTCGTCGACGCCCTGACCGGTGCGGACGTTGATCCGCAGGATCGCGTCGAGCGCACCCGGGTCCCGTCCGGCGTCCGCCGCCATCCCCCGCACCCGCTCCCACGGCGTCGTGACCGCCTTCGCCAGGTCGCCGACCCCCGGCACGATCACCGGCAGGAACCCGTCCGCGCGCTCGGCGACCCGGCGGCGGGCCCGCTCGGCGAAACCGGCCAGGTAGATCGGCACGCCGTGCGGCTTGACCTGCACATGTGACGGCGCGATCGTCGCGACCTTCCCGACGTGCCGGACCGGGTCGTCGTGCCACCAGGTGGCGAACACGTCCAGGCACTCGTCGAGGCGGTCGCCGCGCTCGCCCATCGGGACGCCGACCGCGTCGTACTCCTCGGGCGACCAGCCGGTGCCCAGCCCGAGCAGCAGCCGTCCGCCGCTGATCCGGTCCAGCGTCGTCGCCTGGCGGGCCAGCAGCGCCGCCGGGTACCACGGCGCGTTCAGCGTGCTCGTCCCGACGTGCACCCGGCTCGTCGCCGCGGCCGCCGCGGTGATCAGCGCCATCGGGTCGTGCGCCGCCCGCATCTGCCTCGGGATGCCCGGCCCGCCGGCGTAGCCGACGCGTGGGTCGACGGCGGCGAGCAACCGGTCCCCTGCCCACACGCTCGCCGCCCCGCGTTCCTCGATCGCCGCGGCGAACCGCATCGTCCCGTCCACCTCCTCGGCCGCCCGCCCGAACTGCGGCAGACCGAATCCGATTCGCACTTGACCCTCCAGTGGCTGGAACCCCGATGCTCTGTCCTGTGACCGCATCACACACCACCACTCCGGTGTCGCTGACCATCGGGCAGCTGGCCCGCCGGACCGGGGTCCCGGTCCGGACGATCCGGTTCTGGTCCGACGAGGGCCTCGTGCCCTCGGACCGGACGGCCTCGGGGTACCGGTGCTACGACGCGGTCGCGGTGGCTCGGCTCGATCTCGTCCGCACGCTGCGGGACCTCGGGATGGGGCTGGAGGACGTGCGCGAGGTGCTGGCCCGACGACGGGGGGTCGACGAGGTGGCGTCCGCGCACGTCCGGGCCATCGACGAGCAGATCCGTGCGCTCCGCGTCCAACGCGCGGTGTGCACGCTGCTCGCCAGGGGGGACACCGACGACAGGGGGATGATCCTGATGAACGACCTGGCCAGGCTGTCCGCGGCACAGCGGCAGCAGATGATCGACGACTTCGTGGACGACGTGTTCGCGGGCGTCGACGACGACGCACCGGGCGCGGGCATCGCGAACGGCATGAAGATGCTCCCTGCGGAGCTGCCCGACGACCCGACCCAGGCGCAGGTCCAGGCGTGGGTGGAGCTGGCCGAGCTGGTCGGCGACCCGGCGTTCAAGGCCCGCTGCCGCGAGATGGCCGTCGAGGGCTCGAAGGGCGACGCGAACCGGCCGCCGCCGTACGACGCGTGCGCGATGCTCGAGCACGCCGAACCGGCCCGCGCCACCGGCGTGGCCCCGGGATCCGCCGAGGCCGAGGCGGTGCTGGGCCGGATCGGCCTCGGCGAGCTGGACGCGTCAGGACGGGCCGGGCTCGCCGGCACGATCGAGACGTTCTCCGACCGGCGCGTGGAGCGCTACTGGGAGCTGCTCGGCGTGCTCAACGGCTGGCCGGCGCGGGAGACCCCGCCGTCGGTCCCGGCCATGGAATGGGTGGCCGCCGCGCTGCGGGCCTAGCTAGCGCGCGGGCACGGGTGCCGCGCCGGCTGAGGTCGGCGCGGCACCCGTCGTCGCACCCGGGCGACCGGGCAACGTGAGCGAGACGAGCGCTCCGAGGGCGGTGAAGCCGGCCGCCCACCAGAACGACTGCTGGAAGGCGCCGGCCAGCGCAGGGGCCGAGGTGGCCGAGGCCGACGCCCCGGCGAGGACCACCGCGAGCACTGCGGTGCCGAACGAGCCGCCGACCTGCTGCGCGATCCGGGTGACGATGCTCGCGTCCGGCACCTCGTCGCGCTCCAGGCCGCGGAAACCGGACGCCATCAACGGCACGACCACCACGCCGAGACCGAGACCCCGCACGAACAGGCAGGCCATCAGCAGCCACAGGGACGTCCGCGCGTCGGCGAGGGCGAACGGCACCGTGCCGAGAAGCACGACGCCGAACCCGGCGACGGCGAGCAGGCGCGCGCTCACGGTGTCCGACAGGCGCCCGGCGAGCGAGCGCGAGGCGAGCGTGCCGAGACCCTGCGGGACGAGCAGCAGGCCGGCCTCGAGCACGCTCGCCCCGCGCAGCTCCTGGAAGTACAGGGGCATCAGCACCATCGCGCCGTAGAGCGTGATGCCGGACAGGAACAGCAGCAGCGACGACGACGCCAGCGCGCGGTGCCGCAGCAGCATCAGGTCGACGAGCGCCCGCCCGCGTCGGCGCAGCGCCCAGGCGACGAACGCGGCGAGCAGCACGAGCCCGACGGCCAGGGGAGCGAGGACGTCGGCGCGGGCGAACGCGCCGGGCCCGGCCGTGTTCGACAGGCCCCAGAGCACACCGACCAGGCCAGGGGCCATCAGGGCGAAACCGACGACGTCGAGCGGCGCCCGGCGTACCGGTCCGTCCGACGGCAGGAACAGCACGGCGAGCACGAGTCCGACGACGCAGAACGGGACGTTCACCCAGAACATCCACGACCAGTGCAGGTGCGCCAGGATCAGGCCTCCGACGACCGGGCCCAGGATCGGCCCGAGCACGGCGGGCAGGCTGACCACGGCCATGATCCGCCCGAGCCCGCGGCCGCCGGCGGCCTGCATGACCATCGTCGACATCAGCGGCATGAGCAGCCCGCCCCCGACGCCCTGCACGACGCGGAACGCGATCAGGCTGCCCACGCCCCACGCGAGGCTCGAGAGCACCGAGCCCGCCAGGAACAGCGTCAGCGCGACCAGCCACAGACGCTTCGCACCGATGATCCGCTGCGCCCACCCGGCGATCGGGACCGTCACGCCGAGCGCGAGCAGGTAGCCCGTGCTGACCCACTGGACCGTGGCGACCGACGCGTGCAGCTCGCCGGCGAGCGTGTGCAGCGCGACGGCGACGATCGTCGTGTCGAACAGCACGGCCAAGCCGCCGACCAGCACCGTCCACACGGTGCGCCACACGACGGGGTCGATCCGGGTGGCGTCGGGCTCGGACATCTCAGACTCCTTGGATACACTCTGACTCTTATACGAGAGTAGACCCGCGAGGATTAGATACGCAATGTCTCCTAAGGACGGGGAGCGAGCGCCGCAGCGGCGACGGGGAGCCGCGCTCGAGAACGCGCTGCTGGACGCCGCATGGGACGAGCTCGTCGAGAAGGGCTACACCGACTTCACGATCGAGTCGGTGGCCGAACGCGCGCGGACCAGCCGCGCCGTGCTCTACCGCCGCTGGCCCTCGAAGCCCGAGCTGGTGCGCGCGGCCGTCGGGCACGCGCGCGACCGGGAACCCGTCACGGTCCCGGACACCGGCTCGCTGCGCGACGACATGGTCGAGCTGCTCCGGCGCGCGAACCGTTCGCGCGCATGGCTCGGCATCGTGATGGCGCTGCAGCTGTCCGGCTACTACGCCGAGACCGGCACCGGGCCGGCCGACCTGCGCGGCGCGTTACTGGCCGGCCGCGGCAGCGCGGTCGCGGAGCTGCTGTCCCGCGGCGTCACGCGGGGCGAGGTCGATCCGGCGAAGCTCAGCCCGAGGGTGGAGGCGGTCCCGTTCGACCTGTACCGCCAGGAGCTGCTGATGACCCTCAGACCGGTACCCGACGACGTGATCGAGTCGATCGTCGACGAGGTGTTCGTGCCGCTCGTGCGGCCGTGACCCGTGCAACCGCGTCCGCGTGTGGTGCGACGTCAGTCCCTGCGGCCGGTGACGGCCAGCCCGAGGCCCATGCCGGCGATCATCAGCCCGCCCGTCCCGCCGACCGCGGCCAGGCGGGCGGGCGACGTCGCGAACCACGAACGGGCGGCGCTCGCGGCGAGCCCCCAGCACCCGTCGAGGGCCGTGGCGAGCACGCAGAACAGCACGCCCAGCACCACGATCTGCACCGGCACGCTGCCCTTCGCCGGGTCCGCGAACTGCGGCAGCACGGCGGCGAAGAACACCAGGGCCTTCGGGTTCGTGACGCCGACGAGGAAACCCTGCCGCAGGAACCGGCGGTCGGTCGTCGACGCCTCCCCCGCCACCGTCGACAGGGCGGCCGCCAGCTCACGGCGGCCGCGGAACGTCCTCACGCCGAGCCACACCAGGTAGGCGGCACCGGCGAGCTTGATCACCTCGTAGACGACGACGGAGCGCTCGGCGAGCGGGCCGAGCCCGACCGCCACGACCGCGATCAGGACGAGGACCCCGCCCAGGTTCCCGAACACCGACTGGATCGCGGCCCGCCGCCCGTGCGCGAGCGCGCGCCCGACGATGAACAGCACGCTCGGGCCGGGCACGACGACCAGCACGATCGAGGCGAGTGCGAACGCGATCAGCGTGGACGTCGACGGCACCGGATCACACTAACGCCGCGGCCCACCGGATTTCTCCGAGTCCTCCCAGCCGTAGAACACGCGCTCGACGACGGCGCGTGCCCGCCGTGCGGTACGCCGGTAGTCGTCGGTGAAGACGCCGGGGTCGCCGCCCGCCGGGTAGCCGAGCGCCGCCGCCACGGCGGACTGCTCGCGTCCCGAGCGCGGGAGCTGGTCCCCCGGCTTGCCCTTGACCAGCATGATCGCGTTGCGGGCGCGCGTGGCCGAGCGCCAGCCGGCGATCAGCTCGTCGGAGTCCTCCATGCTGATCAGGCCGGCCTCCCGCGCCTCGCGCAGACCCTCCAACGTGGACGTGGTGCGCAGCTCCGGCATGTCGCCCGCGTGCTGGAGCTGCAGGAGCTGCACGGTCCACTCGACGTCGGCGAGACCGCCGTGACCGAGCTTCGTGTGCGTGGTGCGGTCCGCCCCGCGTGGCAGCCGCTCGGCGTCCACCCGGCCCTTGATCCGGCGGATCTCCGCGACGGCCTTCTCCGGGATCCCGTCGGACGGGTACCTGATCGGGTCGATCAGCTCGGTGAACGCGTCCCCCAGCTCGGCGTTCCCGGCGATCGGGCGCGCGCGCAGCAGCGCCTGCGCCTCCCACATCTCGCTCCAGCGCGCGTAGTACTCGCGGTAGGAGCCGAGCGTGCGGACCAGCGGGCCGTTGCGTCCTTCCGGCCGCAGGTCCGCGTCGATCGGCAGCGCCGGGTCCGGGCTGGGCGAGCCGAGCAGCTTGCGCACCCGCTCGACGATGCCGGTCGACCACTTCGCGGCCTCGTGGTCGGTGGCCCCGCCCCGCGGCTCGCAGACGAACAGCACGTCGGCGTCGCTGCCGTAGCTCATCTCGTAGCCGCCGAGCCGACCCATCCCGATCACGGCGATCGTCGCGGGCGGGTCGTCCGTGCGTGCCGACACGACCGCGTCCAACGTGGACGCGACGACGGCGTCGGTCAGCGACGACAGCGCCACGCAGACGTCCTCGACGTCGATCAGCCCGAGCAGGTCCGCGCAGGCGATGCGCAGCATCTCGTGACGCCGGTAGGACCGCGCGGTCGCGACGGCGATCTCCGGCGTCGGCTGGCGGGCGACGGTCGTGCGCAGCGCGACGGCGACCTCGGTCGGGTCGCGGGTCAGCTCGGGGCTCGCGCCCGCCGAGTTCGTCGCGAGCATCCGCAGGACCTCGGGCGCACGCCCGAGCAGGTCCGGAACCAGCGCGGACGTCCCCAGCAGGATCATCAGGCGCTGGGCGACGGCGCCCTCGTCGCGCAGCAGGCGCAGGTACCAGGGGGTGTCCGCGAGCGCCTCGGACACGCGGCGGTAGGCGAGCAGGCCGCGGTCGGGATCCGGCGAGTTGGCCAGCTCGTCGAGCAGCACCGGCAGCAGCGTCCGCTGGATCGCGGCGGCCCGGGACACGCCGCCGGTGAGCGAGCGCAGGTGCCCCAGCGCACCGTCCGGGGAGACCCAGCCGAGCGCCGCCAGCCGCGCCTTGGCGGCATCGGGAGAGAGCTGCCCGGCAGTGCCGTCGGCGCCCTCCGCGGCCAGCCGGGACACCGACGTCAGCAGCGGGCGGTAGAACAGCTTCTCGTGCAGGCGGCTGACCCGTCCGGCGTTGCGCTTCCACTCGGCGAGCAGCACGCCGACGACGTCGCGTCGCCCGTCGCTGCGGATCCGCGCGGCCCTGGCGAGCCAGCGCAACCCGTCCGTGTCGTCGGTCGCGGGCAGCAGGTGGGTACGGCGCAGCTTCTGCAGCTGCAGGCGGTGCTCGAGCAGGCGCAGGAAGCGGTACGACGCGGCCAGGTTCGCGCCGTCGTCGCGCCCGACGTAGCCGCCCGCGCTCAGCGCCGCAAGGGCTTCCAATGTGGACGGCGAACGCAGCGACTCGTCGGCCCTCCCGTGCACGAGCTGCAGCAGCTGGACGGCGAACTCGACGTCGCGCAGCCCGCCGCGGCCGAGCTTGAGCTCCCGCTCCTGCTTGTCCGACGGGATGTGGTCGAGCACGCGGCGGCGCATCGCCTGGACGTCGGTGACGAAGTCGTCGCGCTCCGCGGCGTGCCAGACCAGCGGGCCGACGGCGTCGATGTAGAAGCGGCCCAGTGCGGGGTCGCCCGCGATCGGGCGTGCCTTGAGCAGCGCCTGGAACTCCCACGTCTTGGCCCAGCGCTTGTAGTACGAGACGTGCCCGTCCAGCGTCCGCACGAGCGCGCCCTGCTTGCCCTCCGGCCGCAGGTTCGCGTCCACCTCGAAGCACGCCTCGCCCGCCACCCGCATCACCCGCGACGCGATCTTGGTCGCGGGCTGCGTGAGGTCGCCGCCCGGCTCCGCCACGAAGATCACGTCGACGTCCGAGACGTAGTTCAGCTCGCGCCCGCCGCACTTGCCCATCCCGATCACGGCGATGCGCATCTCGTCCGGCGGGTCGTGCTCGGCCATCGCGATCGCGAGGGCCGCGGTGATCGCCGCCTCGGCGAGGTCGGCCAGCTGGGCGGCGACGTCGTCGACCTCCATCACCGGCAACGCCGGGTTCCCGACGGCGGCGAGATCGGCCGAGGCGAGCCCGAGCAGCTCGTCGCGGTAGGCCAGGCGCAGGGCGGCGACGCCGTCGGAACCCGTGACCGTGGCCCTGGCTCCCCCTGCGGATCCCGGCGGCGGCGCGGACGGGTCGGCGCCCACCGCGCGCAGCAGGTTCGCGGTGCGCTGTTCCAGGCCCGGCGCCGGGTTGCGTCGCTCCGGGGTGTCGGCCAGCAGCAGCCAACGGTCCGGGTGCGAGATCAGGTGGTCGCCGAGCGCCGTCGACGAGCCGAGCGTGGCGAACAGCCTGCCGCGCAGGCCGGCGTCGTCGTGCAGGGCCTTCTCGATCTCCGGCCAGGGCTTCGTCCGGGCGAGCCGCTCGACCGCCCGCAGCGCCAGCTCCTGGTCGGGACTGCGGGCCAGCGCCCACATGATCTCCTCGGCGCCGCGGACGGGTCCGTCGTCGTTCCACCACCCCAGGTCGGTCAGCGTCTGCCCGGCGCCGGAGCCGGTCAGGCCCAGGCGTGCCAGCGACGTCCCTGTCCGGCGGTCCACCACGCGCACGATCCTGCCTCATCCCGGCCGCTGCGACGACGCCACGGGGCTCGTCGACGCCACCACATCGTGACCGCCGGATCCCCGGCCCGCTCCGGCGCCACGTCGCGGCTGCGGGCCCGACCACGAGGTGACAGCGGATTCTCCGCGGTGTCCCCGGCGCGGCGTGTGGGGGCCGCAACCGGACCGACCGGCGGCCGTGCGGTGGCCGATAGTGTCCGCTCCGGGACCGAGGCGGGAGGCTGACGTGCGACGTGAGCCGGGCCCGCGTGCCGGGGGCCGACGGGCGGTCGTCGTGCTCCGGATCGTCGCCGTCACGGCCCTGCCGTGGGCCTGGTTCGGCCTGCGCGACGCGTTGGGCCTGGCCGGGGACGTGCTCGCGATCTTCCTGCCGGCGCTGGCCGTCGTCGCGGCGGTGGGCCTCGTCGTCGTGAACCGCCGGCTCGGGGTGCCGCCCGCCGTGTCGGTCCTGCTGGCCGGGGCGGTCGCGGTGGCCGGGCCGTGGACGCCGGCGGACGCGGGCGCGGTGGCGCCCGGCCGGGGTGTGACGGTGGCCGGCGCCAACGTGACCGGCATGCCGGGGACGCTGCCCGCCCTGCGCGGTGTCGATCCCGACGTGCTCGCCGTCGTCGAGGACGCGCCCGAGCTCGACGCCCAGCTGGCGCCCGACCGCCCGTACCACCTGGCGGCGAGGGCTCCGGGGATCGGCGTGTACAGCAGCTTTCCGCTGCGCCCCCTGGAGCGGCCCGGCCCGGACTTCCCCGGGATCCGGGCCGTGGTCGCCGCGCCGACGCCGTTCGTGGTGTATGCGCTGCACGTCCCGAAGCCGTGGGTGCCGGTCGGCAGCGGCTACTTCACCTCCCCGGCGAACCACCACCGCCTGGTCACCGAGGTCGCCGCGCGGGTGGCCCGCGAGCGGCGGCCGGTCGTGATCCTCGGGGACCTCAACTCCACCGACCGCGCACGCGACTACCGGCTGCTGACCGGCGGAACCGGACTGACCGACGCGATGCGCGACGGCTGGGCGGGCCCGACGTCGGTGACGACGTGGCTGCCGCTCCTGCTGCGGATCGACCACGTGCTGGTCGGGCCGGGCTGGTGCGGCGACGCGGGGCGCCGGTTCACGCTGCCCGGCTCCGACCACGACGGTGTCGTCGCGACCGTCGGGCCGTGCTCGTGAGCACTCGACCCGCGGCCGGTCGGCGCGGCATGCTCCCCGGGTGGACGTCACGGTCGTCGGGGGCGGGATCGGTGGGCTGGTCACGGCGCTGGAACTGCACCGGCGCGGGATCCGGTCGGTCGTGTACGAGCAGGGGTCGGCGCTGCGCGAGCTCGGAGTGGGGTTCAACCTGCTGCCGCACGCCGTGCGCGTGCTCGACGACCTCGATCTCGTCGACGCGCTCGACGCCGTCGCCGTCCGGATCGGGCAGCTGACCTACGCCCACCGGCTCGGGCAGCCCGTGCTGCAGCGCGCGTGCGGGCAGGCCGCCGGCTTCGACGAGCCGCAGTTCTCCTGCCATCGCGGGCACGTCCAGCGCGTGCTGGCCGACGCCGTGCGCGAGCGGCTCGGCCCGGACGCACTGCGGCTCGGGCACCGGGTGACCGGCGTCACGCAGGACGGTTCCGGCGTGCGAGCGCGGTTCGAGGACGGCACGGAGGCCGACTCCGACGTGCTGGTGGCCGCCGACGGGATCCACTCCGCGGTGCGCGCGTCGCTGTTCGGGGACGAGGGCCCGCCCCGCTGGAACGGCGTGCAGATGTGGCGCGGCGCGACCGACTGGCCCGCGTTCGGGCGCGGCGACCTGCTCGGCCGGTCGATGATCGTCGCGGGCGGGACGGACGCGAAGCTCGTCGTCTACCCGATCGGCCCCGGCTCGTCCCCCGGCACGGTGCTGACGAACTGGGCGATCTGCGTCCGCACCGGCCGCGACGGGGATCCGCCGCCCCGTCGCCAGGACTGGTCGCGGCCTGCCGACCCGGCCGAGGCCGCCCGGCACGCGCGGCGCTTCCACCTCGACGAGGTCGACCACCACGCGCTCGTCGCGGCCACCGCGGAGATCTTCGAGTTCCCGATGTGCGACCGCGATCCGCTGCCGCACTGGGGCGGCGGCCGGGTGACGCTGCTCGGCGACGCGGCGCACCCGATGTTCCCGATGGGTTCCAACGGCGGTGGCCAGGCGATCCTGGACGCCCGGTCGCTCGCGGCGCACCTGGCGCTCTCGCCGCACGACCCGGAGGCCGCGTTGCGGGCCTACGCGGACGAGCGCCTGCCGGTCACGGCGGACATCGTGCTGCGCAACCGGACCGGCGGCCCGGAGATGGTGATCGACGAGGTGGAGCGGCGGGCACCGGACGGCTTCGACCGGCTCGAGGACGTGATGAGCACCGACGAGCGGGACGCGATCGTCGCCGGCTACGCGCAGGCGACCGGAGCGACGCCGGAGCAGATCCGCCGGGGGTGAGGCTCAGGGCAGATACTTGACCGCCTCGCGCCGGACGAGGCCGGGCACGCGGTCGCCGTGGTCGTCGAGCCACGCCGCGACGAGCTCGGGCCTCCGCTTGCCGGTCTCTCGCAGCACCCACCCGATCGCCTTGCGCACGAAGAATTCGCGTTCGTCCACCATGGAGTCGGCGTAACGGCGGAAGCGCTCCCAGTCCCCTACGCCGTCCCGCAGCGGACCGAGCAGGGCGAGCAGGGCGGAACGTCGGATCCAGAAGTGCGGGTCGGCGGCCCAACGGTCCAGCGTCGGGCCGGCGGCCGGATCGCGCACGACGACGTCGCCGGCCGCCTTCTCCGCCAGCGGATCGACGAGCGCCCACGTGCCCGCGGCGCGCAGCCACCGCTCGATCGCGTCCAGGTCGTCGGCCACGAGCACCCCGGCCCGCACGACGAGCAGTTCGACCGCGGCCAGGCACCGCTCGTGCACCTCGCCGGTCGCCCACAACGCCGTCGCCACCGCGAGGACGTCCTCGCGGGCCGCGACGCCCTGCTCCCCGGCGACCAGTCGGACGGTCCGGCGGACGTCGGGCACACGTACGCCGAGATGGCGCCGCGCGCTCTTGAGGTACGCCGCCTCGCCCGCCGCACGATCCGGGTCGGAGACGTCGCCGAGGCGCGCAACGATCTCCTCGGCGACGTCCGCCGCGCTCACGGACGCCGCCGCACGGCCGCCGTCGCGCCATGATCGGCGGACCGGTCCTGATCGGGGCGGGATCCGGCCCCCGGCCGGACTCCGACGCCGATCATCGGACGGACCCGGCGCCGTCGTCGACGATGGTCATCGGGACACCGGTGCTGCCGGACGGCGCGCGGGCAGCTCTGGCGTCCTGACCGACACGGGCTCAGTCCGCGCCGGGCACCGAGCCGGGCGGGAGGAAGTCCACGTCGTGCTCGGCCGAGACCCGCACGACCTCCTCCGGGTCGGTGAGGTCGTGCAGCTTGTCGAACAGCTGCGCGAGCCGCCCGGCCGGGCTGACCCAGAACAGGGCGCGGGCGTTCTCGTCGCCCCTGTTGTAGTAGGCGTGCGGCAGGCCCTTCGGCATCCGGACCGTGTCGCCGGGGCCGGCCTTCTCCCACTGGCCGTCCAGATACAGCGTGAACACGCCGCCGAGCACGTAGATGTGCTCGTCCTGGGTCGGGTGCACGTGCGGCGGGACGCCGGTGCCGGGCGGGTCGAGCGTCTCGAACGCGAAGCTCGTCTCGCTGGCCGCCTTCATCCAGTACGTGTGGCCCAGCACGTTCCACTTCCGACGCCACTGCGCGTCGTCGGAGTGGGTGATGCCCGCCGGGAGCGCTCCCAGGACGATCTCGTCGTCGAAACCTGTCACAGCACGGGAAGATACGTCGCCAGCTCGTGCGGCGTCACGTTCCTGCGGTAGGCGTCCCATTCCGCGCGCTTGTTGCGCAGGAAGAAGTCGAACACGTGCTCCCCGAGGAACTCGGCGACGAGCTCGGAGCGCTCCATCACGTCGAGCGCCTCGGTGAGGTTCTGCGGCAGCAGCTCGTAGCCCATCGCCTTGCGCTCGGTGTCGGTGAGCGCCCAGACGTCGTCCTCGGTGGCGGGCGGCAGCTCGTAGCCCTTCTGCACGCCGGTCAGGCCGGCACCGAGGATCACCGCGTAGGCCAGGTACGGGTTGCAGGCACTGTCCAGCGTGCGGACCTCGATGCGCCGCGACGACGACTTGCCCGGCGAGTACATCGGCACCCGGATCAGGGCGGAGCGGTTCGCGTGGCCCCAGCTCACTGCCGTCGGGGCCTCGCCGCCGACGACCAGGCGCTTGTAGGAGTTCACCCACTGGCAGGTCACCGCGGAGATCTCGCGGGCGTGCTTGAGGATCCCGGCCACGAACGCCTTGCCGGTGGCCGAGAGCTCGTACGGGTCGTTCGGGTCGTGGAACGCGTTCGTCTCGCCCTCGAACAGCGAGAAGTGCGTGTGCATCGCGGAGCCCGGGTGCTGGGAGAACGGCTTCGGCATGAACGACGCCCGCACGCCCTGGGTCAGCGCGACCTCCTTGACGACGTACCGGAACGTCATCAGGTTGTCCGCCATGGTCAGCGCGTCGGCGTAGCGCAGGTCGATCTCCTGCTGGCCCGGCCCGCCCTCGTGGTGGCTGAACTCGACCGAGATGCCCATCGACTCGAGCGTCTCGATCGTGTTCCGACGGAAGTGCGGCGCGACGTCGTGGCTGGCCTGGTCGAAGTAGCCGCCGGAGTCCGCGGGCACCGGGGGCCGCCCGTCGTCGGGCAGGTCGCGCAGCAGGTAGAACTCGATCTCCGGGTGCACGTAGCAGGTGAACCCGGCCTCGCCCGCTTTGTTCAGCGCCCGGGTCAGCACCTGCCGCGGGTCGGCCCAGGACGGCGAGCCGTCCGGCATCGCGATGTCGCAGAACATCCGCGCCGAGTAGTGCTCCCCGGACGAGGTCTCCCACGGCAGCACCTGGAACGTCGACGGGTCCGGCCGGGCGACCATGTCCGACTCGTAGACGCGCGCGAAGCCCTCGATCGCCGAGCCGTCGAACCCGATGCCCTCGCTGAACGCGCCCTCCAGCTCGGCCGGGGCCACCGCGACCGACTTGAGGAAGCCGAGCACGTCGGTGAACCACAGCCGGACGAACCGGATGTCGCGCTCCTCGAGCGTGCGGAGGACGAACTCCTGCTGGCGATCCATGGTCGCGGAGCCTAGGAAGCCCGGGTTACATCCATGTTTCCGGGGCCCCCATCAGGCGGGTGGCAACGAGCACTGTGCCCCCTCGTCGGGCTCCTTCAGGTCGATCAGGTAGGAGATCACCTTCGGGTCGATGCACGGGTCGCCGCGCAGCGACGCCGTGTGCTGGTTGCCCTCGACCTTGAGCAGGCTGCCGCCCAGCTGCTGGGCGAGGTCCACACCGGCCTGGTACGGCGTCGCCGGGTCACCGGTCACCGAGACGACCAGTGTCGGCGGCAGGCCTGGGGCGTTCGGCGTGTGCGGCGTCTGGGTCGGCGGGACCGGCCAGAAGGCGCAGGCGTCCTTGGCGGCGACCGCTCCGCGGCCGGTGGACCGGAACGGCGCGGCCTGGTCCGTGCGGTCGGCCAGCTCCTTGACCTGCGCCGGGTCGGTCACCGGCGGCTGGTTCACGCACGTGATCGCCTGGAACGCCTCCAGGCTGTTCGTGTAGCGGCCCTGCTCGTCCCGCTCGTAGTAGGAGTCGGCGAGCAGGCCGAGGACGCGGCCGCTGCCGGTGGCGACCTCGGAGATGCCGCGCTGCAGGATCGGCCAGTAGTCGGACAGGTACAGCGCCTGCGTGACGCCGGTGAGCGCGTCGTCGAAGCCCAGCGTGCGTCCGTCCCCGATCGGGACCGGCTTGTCGAGCAGCGGCCGCATGATCGCCTGGAAACGGGCGGTGGCCTGCGCCGGATCCGTCCCGAGTGGACAGTTCGGCTTCGACGTGCAGTCCTTCGCGAAGTTGTCGAACGCCAGCTGGAAGCCTGCCGACTGCTTCACCGACGAGTCGATCGGCGACTGCGTCGGGTCGATCGCGCCGTCCAGCACGAGGGCCCTGACCCGCTGCGGGAACGCCTCGGCGTAGGCCGTCCCGAGCTCCGTCCCGTAGGAGAAGCCTGCGTAGGTGAGCTTCTCGTCGCCGACGGCCGCCCGCATGACGTCCATGTCCCTTGCGACGTCGCGGGTGCCCATGTACTCCAGCTTGTCCCCGCCGGTCTTCTGAGCGCACCGGTCGGCGAAGAGCTTGGAGTCCGCCTCCGCGGCCGCTACCCCGCCGGGCGACGGGTCGGAGAACGTCTTCGTGCGCTCCTCGTCGTTCTGCTCGTCGTCCAGGCAGTCGATCGCCGGGCGGCTGGCGCCGACGCCGCGCGGGTCGAACCCGATCAGGTCGAACCGCTTCCCGAGCGGACCGTCCCCGAGCGACTTGGCCTGCGAGGCACCGAACGACGTGCCGGACACGCCTGGCCCGCCCGGGTCCATGAACAGCGACCCGATCTTGTCGCCGGTCGCCTTCCTGCGCAGCAGGGCGACCTCGGCCGTCGCGCCCTGCGGCTGGTCGTAGTTCAGCGGGACGCGCACCCGGGTGCAGTCCAGCGACGGGTCCTGGAACGACGACGCGTCGGACGAGCTGGACGCGTAGTCGGTGCACGGACCCCACTGCAGCTTCTGGCTGTAGAACGCGGCGAGCTGGGCGGGCTCCGGGGGCGGCGGCGCGGTCTGCGCCGTGTCGTCGGTCCCGGAGCACGCGCCGAGCAGGACCGTCAGGACCGCCAGCAGTCCGGCCACCGCGACCGATTTCCGCCGGACGCCCCGCTGGGGAGGCGGTCCGGACGATCTCGGGGGGAGCAGTCGGGCCAGCATGGGGGGAGCATGCCAGCCGCCACCGACGGTCCCTGTGAGGCCCCGGACCGGGTGAGGGTTCCCACACCGCGGCGCCTCGCGGGCTCCGCGCTGCCACGCTGGCGTTCGCCATGTCCTGTGAACCCGGGGACCCGCCGCGCGGGCCTCGAGGTAGGGAAGGGAGCTCACCGATGAGCACAACGTCCGAGACGCCGTCCGCCCCGCGCCGCACGCGGGTGCACCACCTTCTCGAGTGGAAGCGCGAGGGCCGGCGCTGGCCGATGCTGACGGCCTACGACGTGTACACCGCCGAGATCTTCGACGACGCCGGGATCCCGGTCCTGCTCGTCGGCGACTCGGCGGGCAACAACGTGTTCGGCCACCGCAACACGATCCCGGTGACCGTCGACGAGCTGCTGCCGCTCACCCGAGCCGTCGTGCGCGGCGCGACGAACGCACTCGTCGTCGCCGACCTCCCGTTCGGGACCTACCAGATCTCCCCCGCGCAGGCGTTGGAGACGGCGTTCCGGTTCATGAAGGAGGCCGACGCGCACGCCGTCAAGCTCGAGGGCGGCGCCCGGTTCGCGCCGCAGATCGAGGCGCTGGCGGGATCCGGCATCCCGGTGATGTCGCACCTGGGGTTCACGCCGCAGAGCGAACACGCCCTCGGCGGGTTCCGGATCCAGGGCCGCGGGGACGCGGCGGACCGGCTCGTCGAGGACGCGCTGGCGATGCAGGAGGCGGGCGCGTTCGCCGTCGTGCTGGAGATGGTCCCGGCCGACGTGGCCAAGCGGGTCACCGCCGAGCTGACCGTGCCCACCATCGGGATCGGCGCCGGCCCGGACTGCGACGCGCAGGTGCTGGTGTGGCCGGACATGGCCGGCCTGAACCGTGGGCGGGTGCCGAAGTTCGTGCGCCGCTATGCCGATGTCGGCGCCGTGCTGCACGATGCGGCGTCCCGTTTCGCCGAGGACGTGCGGGGCGGCGAGTACCCGGCGGACGAGCACTCCTACAGCTGAGGAGGCCGGTCGCGGGTCGGTCCCGGCAGGCCCGCGACCGGTTCTCCCCGTTCGTGCCGGGCGAGCATCCGCGCCGCGGGGGTGTCCCGGCGTTCCAGGCGGTCACGCAGCAGGGCCAGCCGGTCGTCGTGCTCGGGTTCCCCGGACAGGGCGGCCGCCGCAGCGTCCAGGACGGCGGCGGACCCGGCCCGCACCCGCGCGTCGTCCCATCCCCGCCGGGCGACGTCCCGGTGCGCGGCCGTGTCCGGGGTCCGGCGGCGCCCGGTCAGCGTGTCGTCCCGCAGCAGGCCGGTGAGCAGCGTGAGGAGCGCTTCGACGAGCCCGGTGCCGTCGGGACCGTCGCCGGGATCTCCGCACGGGTCCTCCCCCGGCACCACCGGCACCGCGTCGAACGCCTTGAACTCGATCCGCCCGATCTCGACCGGGATCCCGGCGTGCCGGGTCAGGGTGGGGTCGGTGCGCAGCAGCGGCGCGGACGGGTCGAGGTAGACGAGTGCCGCGGGCCGCGCCCCGGTGCGCCGCAGCGTGCGGGCCGACAAACCGCCCCACGCGCGGCCGTCGCGGAACGGCGACGAGAACGACCACGGCACGAGGTACGGGCTGTAGTAGGTCAGCTTGGCACCGGCGTCGGCGAGCGTCTCCGGGTCGGTTCCGGACTCCGGGAACGACAGGTTGAGGTCGGGTCCGTAGGTGACCATGTGCAGGTGCGCCGTGCGCTCCTCCGGCGAGTCGCGCATCTGCGCCTGCTCGTAGGTGTTGGCCGGCGGGTCGAGCCGGTAGGCCGAACGGATCGGGTTGTGCCCCACGGCGACCGGGCGCAGTCCGTGCCGGGCGGCGACGGTGCCGAGCAGCGCAGCGTCCCGGGCCAGCGCGTCGCGGGCGGCGCCGACGGAGTCGTGCACCCTGGTGCGGATCTCGATCCCCTTGGGGTCGAACCGGATCAGCTCGCCGCACTCGTCGACCCGCTCGTATCCCTCCGCGTACCAGCGCTTGCGGCGGATGCCGGCGTCGCCGACGCGCAGGTCCCCGTGGTCCGAAGGGTCCTCCGGCAGCTCGTCGACGACGGCGGCGACCTCGGCGTGGGTGAGCGTCGTGAAGTCG
This sequence comes from Pseudonocardia endophytica, assembly GCF_004339565.1. Taxonomy (GTDB): domain Bacteria; phylum Actinomycetota; class Actinomycetes; order Mycobacteriales; family Pseudonocardiaceae; genus Pseudonocardia; species Pseudonocardia endophytica. Next base: position 1,974,914 of record NZ_SMFZ01000002.1, on the reverse strand, counting down.
GCCGGTGACCCGTCGTCGCGGAGGAGTGCCAGTTCGTGCTCGACGCCGTAGCGCGCTGGGCCCCGCACGTCGTACCCGCACTCCTTCTCGATCGTCTTCGGGGGACCGGGTGAGCCTACCCTTCCTCGGGCAGGCCACCGCTGCCTCTGGACATCCCCGCCGCGGGCGTTCAGCCTTGATGTGACTTCAGCCGTCGAACGGACACGGCCAGACCGGCACGGAGGCGTCATGAGACTGGGTCGCAAGCTCTCTGAGGGATTCGCCGTGGACCGGGAGGCGGACTCCGCCGTGCCGGCACCGGTCACCGACCGCTCGGACGAGGCCGGGCGTGCCGTCCCGGTCGCCGCCGAGCCCGACCACTTCGCCGGAACCGGGGCGCCGACGGTCGCCGCCGGGCAGCCGCCGGTGGGCTGAGGCGGTGCTGCGGTTCAGCCGCACCCCTCAGGAACGTCCGGCCGGTCCGCTCGTCGGATACAAGCTCGCGTACCCCATGCTCTCGGCGGACGGGACGGTCGCGGCGTTCAGTGGCGTGACGCTCGGGCGGGCGCACGTCTACCGCTGGGTCGACGACGCGATCTGCGCGCACGGCTCCCGCCACGAGTGCCCCTCTCGCTGGTGCGACTGCGGTTTCTACTGCTTCCACGAGGTCGCCGACGCCCGCGAGCTGGCCTGCGCCCCGGAACACCAGGGCGCCGTGCAGCTCGAGATCGTGGCGTCCGGGCGCTTCCGCCGCTACGAGCTCGGCCTGCGTTACTCGCGGCAGCGCGTGCGGTCGGTGCGGCTGCGCGCCTGCCGGTGCGGGCGAGCGGGAACCGTGCTCGCCGACACCGGGTCCGGGTCGGCGGGCTGGCGGCGGCTGGACCCGGTGTGCCCCGCGTGCGCCGGGCACCGGCCGGTGCTGACGCCGGACGACTTCGGCCGGCTCGCCGGCGACGTCCGCGTGCTCTGCGACGAGGCCGCCGGTCCCGTCGTGTCGACGGCGCTCGGCCCTGTCCCTCCGGCCGAGGTCCCGCAGGACGCCGGGGCGGTCGCGGTCCTGACCGCCGAGGTCGCGCTGCTGCAGGCACAGATGGAACGCATGCAGCAGCGGCTCGACGAGCTGGAGGGACGCTAGCTCTCCGGAGCCGTGCCGTTCGCCGGAGCCGGGCCGCTCACCGGGGCCGGGCCGCTCGGCTAGAGCCAGGCCGGGAGCGGGCCGGGCTTCTTGCCGTCGGGTCCCCGCAGGCCGGTGCCCTTCGTGCGGCCGAGCAGCCACGCCGCCAGGTCCGGCGCCGCGCCGCGCACGGTGCCGACGTCGCCGCCGCCGGGACCCGGTCCGATCTCGACGATCTCGCCGGTGTCGCTCGCCTCCAGCAGGACGTGCGGGCAGCCGTCCCGGGTGGACATGTGCGCGCCGACGTCGGCGACCAGCACGGTGAGCATCGGCTGCGGCATGTCGGCGAACGACGCGCCGACGTCGAGGTCGACGGCGTGGATCCATACCTCGCGGGCCCGGCCCCACGGGATCATCGTGGCCGGCAGCCGGATGCCCTGCGGCGTCTCGACGACCGTCGACCACGCCTGTTCCGGCATGCTCCGGACGGCGTCGGCGAGCCGGTCCGACGAGTCGAGCACGTCGGCACGGATCTCCTCCGGGGAGCGCATCGCGCCCGCCTCGATGTCGCCGTCCCGGCCCGCCCGGCTCGGGTAGGCGAGCGTCGGCTCCCCGGTCTTCGCCCACGTCACCAAGTTGATCATGGCGTCGGCGTTGCGGGCCACGTGGGTCAGCACGTGGGCCCGCGTCCAGCCGGGGAGCAGCGACGGCGCGCGGAACGCCTCGTCGCCCATCCGGACCATCAGACCGCGCAGGTGAGCGGCACCGTCACCAGCCCAGGCGAGCGAGTCCGCGCGGTCCGGCAGCCGGAGCGCAGCACTCACGGCGCGACCTCGCTTCGTCCGATTCCCTCTCCGGCGCTCGGTCGACGGCTCACTGCGAGGCCCGGCAGACGTTGCGGCACTCCCCCACGCCCTCGACCGCGACGACGATCTCGGCGCCGTCGGAGAGGTAGCGCGGGGGTGTGCGCGCGTGTCCCACGCCGCCCGGTGTGCCGGTGGCGATCACGTCGCCCGGGTTGAGCGTCACGATCGCCGACAGGTACTCGACGAGCTCGACCGCGCCGAACACGAGCTGGTCGGTCGTGGAGTCCTGCATCGTCTCGCCGTCGAGCGTGCTGGAGATCCGCCACCCGCCGTCGGGCAGCTCGTCGGGGGTCACCAGCACCGGCCCGAGCGGCGTGGAGTGCTCCCACGTCTTGCCCTGCAGGAACTGCTTCGTGCGGTTCTGGAAGTCGCGCATGCTGACGTCGTTGAGGACCGAGTAGCCGGCGATCGCCGCGCGCGCCTCGTCGGTGTCCGCGCGACGGACCGAGTGCCCGATCACGACGACGAGCTCGGCCTCCCAGTCGACCTTGTCCGACTCCTTCGGCAGCTCGATCTCGTCGCGGGCACCGACGAGCGCCGGGGCGAACTTCGCGAACACGGTCGGGTACTCGGGCAGCTGGTTGCCCATCTCCTGTACGTGGTCGCGGTAGTTCATCCCGACGCAGATGATCTTCTCGGGAGCCGGGACGAGCGGCGCGTGGTCCAGCGTCGCGACGTCGTGCACCGGCCCGGCCGCCGCCGCGGCGTGCTCGGCCCAGTCGGGGCGCTCCAGCAGGGCCCGGACGTCGGCCTCGCCGGTCTCGACCGCCGAGTCCCCGTCCACCCGGACGGCCCGGGTGCCGGTCGCGGTCCGGATCGTGGCCAGCCTCATCGCACGCACCTTCTCGTCGTCGCACTGCTCACGACGAGAGTCTGCGTCACGGCACCCCGAGGTGCGGCCCGGGGGTGGGGGCCGACCCAAGAGCGGGGCGCCGCCCCTGGGGGCGCCGGCACGGGGCGCCGTCCCGTGCGCACCGTCCCCTGGGGCGCCATCCCGTGGGCGCCGGCACGGGGCGGGCCCGCCCGACGGCATACGGATGGGGGCGCTCCCGTCATGATCGGTGTGTACGGAGGATCGCGGCAGCACGTGGCCGGAATCCTCCGTGGTCGCCGATCACCGGCCCGGCGTCAGATGGCGCCGGTCTCGTCCGCCTCGTCCGCCCCGCCCGGGCGGACCGGGAGGTCGTCGAACACGTCCGGCGGCTCGTGCCAGGTCGGCTCCGGGGACCCGGACGTCGCGGCCTGCACAGCCCGCCAGATCCGCTGCGGCGAGCACGGCAGGTCGACGTGACGCACGCCGAGGCCGGACAGTGCGTCGACGATCGCGTTCTGCACCGCGGGCGTCGACCCGATCGTCGCGGACTCACCGATCCCCTTGGCGCCCAACGCGTTCATGTGCGTCGGCGTCTCGGTGGTGGAGGTCTCGAACGAGAACAGATCGGCCGCGGTGGGGATGTGGTAGTCGGCGAGGCTGCCGGTCAGCGGCTGGCCGTCGTCGTCGAACAGGACCTCCTCGTAGAGCGCCTGCGCGATGCCCTGCGCCAGCCCGCCGTGCTGCTGGCCCTCGACGAGGAGCGGGTTCACGATCCGCCCGCAGTCGTCGACGGCGACGTGGCGCAGCGGCCGGACGCGACCGGTCTCCGAGTCCACCTCGACGACGGAGACGTGCGCGCCGAACGGGAACGTCGCCCCGGCCTGCTCGGCGTCCAGCCCGGCGGCCAGGTCGGCGCCCTCGGCCGCGGCGTGCTCGACCAGCTGCGACCAGGTGATCGTCGCCGACGACGGCACACCGGTCACGCCGAACTCCCCGGTGTCGGTGAGCTCGATGTCGTCGGCCGCGGCCTCGAGGATCGTGGCCGCCCGCTTGCGCGCCTGCTCGTAGACGTCGTTCGCCGCCGCGGCGACGGCCGTGCCGCCCATCTGCAACGACCGCGACCCGCCCGTGCCGCCGCCGCGCGGGACGGTGGCCGTGTCCGACTGCACGTAGGTGATCTTGTCCATCGGGATGCCGAGCCGGTCCGACACGAGCATCGCGAACGACGTCGCGTGCCCCTGGCCGTGTGCGGACGTGCCGGCGGAGACGGTCGCCGTGCCGTCCGCGTTGATCGTCACCGAGCCGTACTCGCTACCGCCGCCGCCCGCGGTGACCTCGACGTAGACCGAGATCCCGATGCCGAGCCGGACCGGGTCGCCGGAGTCGTTGCGGCGCTTCTGCTCCGCGCGCAGGTTCTGGTAGTCGACCAGGCGCAGGGCCTCGCGGAGCGGGAGGTCGTAGTCGCCGACGTCGTAGGCGGCCCCGACCGGCGTGGTCAGCGGGAACGACGCCGGGTCCAGGAAGTTCTTGCGGCGCAGCTCGGCCGGGTCCATGTCCAGCTCGACGGCCGCCATGTCGACCAGCCGCTCCAGGTGCGCGGCTGCCTCCGGGCGGCCGGCCCCGCGGAACGCGCCCATCGGCGTCGTGTTGGTCAGCGCCGCGGCGGCGTCGTAGCGGACGTTCCTGATGTCGTACACGCCGGGCGCCATCAGGTAGGTCATGTGCAGCGGCAGCGCCCCGCCGAACCCGGCGTAGGCCCCGGAGTCACCGATCACCCTGGCGCGCAGGCCGACCATCGTCCCGTCCCGCGTGAGGCCCAGCTCGTAGTAGCCGACCTGGGCACGGCCCTGCGGCATCGAGACGAGGTTCTCGGTGCGGGTCTCCACCCAGGACACCGGCAGGCCGAGCCGGCGCGCGGCGCCGATCACCACGGTGTGCTCGGAGAGCATCCCGGCCTTGGCACCGAACCCGCCACCGACGTGCGGGGCGATCACCCGGACCTGCTCCTCACCCAGACCCAGGATCCCGCAGAGCTGGCTGCGGAACCCGTGCGGCATCTGGGTGGACACGTGCACGACGAGCTCGTAGTCGCTGTCCGTCGGGTCCGCGACGATCGCGTTGCCCTCCAACGGCACCGCCGCGACCCGCTGGTTCAGCATCCGGGCCCGGACGACCACGTCGGCGTCGGCCAGCGGGTCGCTCTCCGGCGCGCGCAGCCCGGCCGCGATGTTCGTACCCGTCTCCGGGAACTGGAGTTCGGCGCCCTCGGACAGCGCCTCCTCGATGTCGGTGACCGCGGGCAGCGGGTCGTAGTCCACCTCGACCAGCTCGGCGGCGTCCACGGCCGCGGCCTTCGACTCGGCGACGACGATCGCGACGGCCTCGCCGACGAACCGGACCCGGTCGGTGGCCAGCGGCGGGCGCGGCAGGTTCGGGTTGAGCACCATCAGGCCGTGGTGCGCGGGCAGATCCAGGTCCGCGGCGGTGAACACGCCCAGCACACCCGGCGCCGCGGCCGCCTCGGACGTGTCGATCGACCCGACGAGCGCGTGCGCCATCGGGGACCGGACGAACGCGGCATGGCCCATGCCCTCGAGCCGCAGGTTCGTGACGTAGGTGTTCGCGCCGGTGATGAGGTCGACGTCCTCCACGCGGCGGACGGACGTTCCGAGGATCGAGCCAGGCATGACCGCACCGTAGCGCGGGTCATCGGCAGTGTCGCCCTCTAACCGGAGGAGCCTTCGGTTACTCCGCACGTTCGTTTCGTCTCTCGATCCGTGCCCGCACCTGCGCGGCCGGTAGCGTCCCGGGCCATGCCCGAGTTCCACCACACGGACGTGCTTCCGCTCGGCGCCGACGAGACCGAGTACCGCGAGCTGGACCTGCCGGCCGGTACCACCGTCGAAGCAGCCGGGCGCACGTTCCTCGAGGTCCCGCCGGAGACCCTGACCGGCCTCGTCCGAGCCGCCGTCACCGACATCCAGCACCTGCTGCGCCCGTCGCACCTGGCCCAGCTGCGCGCGATCGTCGACGACCCGGAGGCGTCCGGCAACGACCGGTTCGTCGCGACCGACCTGCTGCGCAACGCGTGCGTCTCGGCGGGCGGCGTGCTGCCGATGTGCCAGGACACCGGTACCGCGATCGTCATCGGCAAGAAGACCGAGACGGTCCTGACGGGTGGCGACGACGAGGCCGCCGTGTCGCGCGGGATCTTCGAGGCCTACCAGGAGCTGAACCTGCGCTACTCCCAGATGGCGCCGCTGACGTTCTGGGAGGAGCGCAACACGGGCACGAACCTGCCGGCGCAGGTCGAGCTGTACCAGAAGCCGGGACGCGACCCGTACTACGAGTTCCTCGTGCTGGCCAAGGGCGGCGGGTCGGCGAACAAGACGTTCCTCTACCAGGAGACGAAGGCGCTGCTGAACCCGAAGCGCCTGGCCGCGTTCCTGGACGAGAAGCTGCGCTCGCTCGGCACCGCGGCGTGCCCGCCGTACCACCTGGCGATCGTCGTCGGCGGCACGTCGGCGGAGTACAACCTGAAGGTCGCGAAGCTCGCCTCGGCCCGGTACCTCGACGGGCTCCCGACTTCCGGCTCGCCGCTGGGCCACGCCGTCCGGGACACCGACCTGGAGCAGCAGGTCCTGGAGCTGACCCGGCAGTTCGGGATCGGAGCGCAGTTCGGCGGCAAGTACTTCTGCCACGACGTGCGCGTGATCCGCCTGCCGCGACACGGCGCGTCGCTGCCGGTGGGGGTCGCGGTGTCCTGCTCCGCCGACCGTCAGGCCAAGGCGAAGATCACGCCGTCCGGCGTGTACCTGGAGCAGCTGGAGCGGGACCCGGCGCGCTACCTGCCCGACACCGAGCACGAGGACCTGTCCGACGACGTGGTGCAGGTCGACCTGAACCGGCCGATGGACGAGATCCGGGCCCAGCTGTCGTCGCTGCCGGTGAAGACGCGTCTGTCGCTGACCGGCCCGCTCGTCGTGGCCCGGGACATCGCGCACGCGAAGATCGCCGAGCGTCTCGACGCGGGCGAGTCGATGCCTCAGTACCTGCGCGACCACGCGGTCTACTACGCCGGACCGGCCAAGACGCCGGAGGGCTACGCGTCCGGGTCGTTCGGCCCGACGACGGCCGGCCGGATGGACTCCTACGTGACGCAGTTCCAGGAGGCGGGCGGCTCGCTCGTGATGCTGGCCAAGGGGAACCGGTCCAAGCAGGTCGTCGAGAGCTGCCGGGACAACGGCGGCTTCTACCTCGGCTCGATCGGCGGGCCCGCGGCGCGACTCGCCCAGGACTGCATCCGCAAGGTCGACGTGCTGGAGTACCCGGAGCTCGGCATGGAGGCGGTCTGGAAGATCGAGGTCGAGGACTTCCCCGCGTTCATCGTGATGGACGACAAGGGCAACGACTTCTTCGCCGACACCTCCGCCCCCACCCTTCAGGTCACGTTCCGGACCTGACCCCGCTCCACCCCTTCCGAACGAACGGCACCTTCGGGCAATGGCATTGCTCGAAGGTGCCGTTCGTTCGCGGGTTGCGGGGTTGCGGGACGTACGAGCGGAGCGCTCGTCCAATCCGGGACGGGGCGGCGCACGTGGCGGCCGAGGCGGTCCGCCCACCCCGTCACTGCGTGCCGCACCCCCTCTCGGCGTGCCGCACCCGTTGCAGCCGGTGCGACACGCCGGGCCGGGGTGCGGCAGTTCACGCATGGCTCGCCGTGGCCGGCGTGGCCGGCGTGGTGAGCCTCGGCGGCTTCCACCGGCTCAGCGGAGGCGGCGGGGGCCCGCGTCGTCGCGGGTCGGGGGTGGGCCGAGCGTGATCCGGGCGCTGGTCACGAACGCGCCGTCGGCCGACGCCAGGATCGGGTCCAGAACCAGGGAGCGGACCTGCGGGACGTCCTCGGCGAGCTGACCGATGCGTAGCGCGAGGTCCTCGAGGGCCTCCATCCGGACCGGTTCGGTGCCGCCGTACCCGGTCAGCAGCGGTGCGGCCCGCGGGGCCCGCACCAGCCGTGCCGCGTCCTCGGTGGAGACGGGCAGCACGCGGTAGGCGCGGTCGTCGAGCAGCTCGGTCGCCAGCCCGGCGAGACCGAACGAGAGCAGCGAGCCGAACGACGGGTCGTCGGACACCGCGAGCACGCACGACGTGCCCTTGGGCGCCATCCGCTGCACGTGGACGTCCGGCGAGCCGGTCAGACGTTCGAGCTCCTCGTGCGCCGTGCGGACGGCGTCGTCGGTGGTGAGGTCGAGCCGCACGCCGACGAAGTCGCTGCGATGCCGCCAGCGCTCCCCCACCGCCTTGAGGGCCACCGGGTGTCCCAGGTCGGCGGCCGCCGCCACGGCCGAGTCCGCCCCCGTGACCAGCCGGAACGCGGGCACCTCCACGCCGTAGCAGCGCAGCAGGGCGACCGCCTCGTCGTCGCTGAGCACACGGTCGCGCTCGGCACCGAGCCGTGCCACCAGCGACCGGGCCGCGTCCGGGTCCACACCGTCGGGTACGACGAACTCACCGACCGGGGTCCGGCGCCACTCGGCGTACCGGGCGACCCGGGCGAGCGCCGACGCCGCACGTTCCGGGCTCGCGAAGCTCGGCACCGAGCCGGGGCCCGGCGACCCGTCCGGCCCGGGGACGGAGAGCTCGCCGGGCACGCCCTCGACGGCGAGGAACACGGCGAGCACCGGGATGCCCGCGCCCTCGGCCGCGTCGCGCAGCGCCTGGGCGTACTCGGCGCCGGGCACCGCCACCGGCGGGACGAACACCGCGATCAGCGCGTCCGGTGTGTCGGCCCCCTGCAGTGCCATCCGGACGGCGGAGGCGAACTGCTCGGGGCTCGCCGCGACGCCGACGTCCACCGGGTCGCCGGCAGGCTCCAGCCCCTCGTCCAGGAGGCCGTCGGTGACCAGCAGGTTGAGCGCCGTGGAGTTCCCGACGACGGCGACGCGCCGCCCGTTCGGCAGCGGCTGGTAGGCGAGCACGAGCGCGGTGTCGAACAGCTGCGGCAGCGTCTCCACGCGGATCACGCCGGACTGGTCGAACAGCGCCTTGACACTGGACTCGTCGATCGGCGCGGACATCGTCGCGTGCGACGGCACCGGCGCCGTGTGCCGGCCGCTCTTCACGGCGACCACCGGTTTCGTGCGGGCCAGTCGCCGCGCCACCCTGGCGAACTTGCGGGGGTTGCCGAACGTCTCCAGGTAGAGCAGGACGACGTCGGTCTGCGGATCGGTCTGCCAGTACTGCAGGAGGTCGTTGCCGGAGACGTCGGCCCGGTTGCCTGCGGACACGAACGACGACAGCCCGAGACCGCGCTCCCTGGCGCTGGACAGGATCGCGATCCCGAGCGCGCCGGACTGGCAGAAGAACCCGGTGCGTCCGTGGCCCGGGATCAGCGGCGCGAGCGTCGCGTTCAGCCGGACGTCCGGGGCGGCGTTGGCCACACCGAGCGCGTTCGGGCCGACCACGCGCATGCCGTGCGCCCGCGCCTCGGCCACCAGCCGCCGCTCGGCCACCGTGCCTCCGCCGCCGGCGTCGGCGAACCCGGAGCTGATCACGACGAGCGCGCGCACGCCCTTGGCCAGGCAGTCGTCCATGACGTCGTCGATCCCGGCGGCCGGGATGGCGACCACGGCGAGGTCCACCTCGTCCGGGATGTCGATCACCGACGGGTACGCCCGCACACCGCGCACCGAGCGGGCGTCCGGGTTCACCGGATACACCGGCCCGCTGAAGCCCGCCCGCAGCAGGTTCGTCAGGACCGCATGCCCGATCTTCGTCTCGTCGGCCGACGCCCCGATCACGGCCACCGACGACGGCCGGAGCAGGTTCGCCACGCTGCGGGCCTCCGCGGCCTGTTCACGGGAGTCCCGCACGGCGATCGAGCGGTTCGTGGGGTCGATGTCGAACTCCAGGTGCAGCACGCCCTCGGCGAACGCCCGCTTGACCTGGTATCCGGCCTCGCGGAACACCCGGACCATGCCGTGGTTCTCCACCAGGACCTCGGCTTCGAACCGGGACAGTCCGTTCTCCCGTGCCGCGGCGGCCAGGTGCTCCAGCAGGATCGATCCGAGGCCGCGGGCCTGGTGGTCGTCGCGGACCACGAACGCGACCTCGGCCGACGTGACCGGCGGCTCGTCCGCGCCCAGCCCCTCGTACCGGCCGACCGCGATGATCTCGTCGCCGAGCAGCGCCAGGAACGCCACCCGCGTCCGGTGGTCCACGACGGTGAACCGATCGAGCTCGCGCTGGCTGATCCGCGGGTGCGGGCCGAAGTAGCGCAGGTAGCGGGTGCGATCGGAGAGCTTCCCGTGGAACTCGAGCAGAGCGTCCGCGTCACTGGGCAGGATCGGGCGCAGGTGCACGATCCCGCCGTCGGAGGCGACGATGTCCGCCTCCCAGTGCCGCGGGTACGGCGCCTCGGGCGGCCCGGCCCCGTGCCGTGCGGCGCCGTTCGTGTCCTGTCCGGCGGGGACGGTCGCGGTCGGGGTCCCCGCGGGCGGGGTGGCCGGACCTCGGTCGTCGGTCACGTCAGTCCCGGGGGTCGTCGGGGTCGAGGCCGTGGAGCGGGAACACGGCCCGGCGCGTGTCGCGGATGGTGGAGTCGACGCGGTCGCCGCCTCCGTCCTCCCACGGCTCGTAGGACGCGTCGGCGCCGTCGCTCATCGCCACCGGCAGCGGCGCCCGGGTGTGCCGGGCGGCGCGGGCCGTCCAGCCGGCCGGGATCGAAGTCTCCGGGGCGACGTCGCGGTCCAGCGCGACGGCCTGCAGGTGGGTCCAGGACCGCGGCACGACCCGGAACAGCGCGTACCCGCCGCCGCCGAGCACCAGCCACTTGCCGCCCGCCGTGGTCTCGGCCAGGTCGCGCAGCGCCAGGTAGATCGCGCGGTGCCCGTCCACCGACAGCTCGAGGTTGGCCAGCGGGTCCTCGGCGTGGGTGTCCGCGCCGCACTCGGTGACGAGCACCTGCGGCTGGAACGAGCGCAACAGCCCCGGCACGATCGCGTGGAACGCCCGCAGCCACCCCGCGTCGCCGGTGCCGGGCGGCAGCGCGACGTTGACCGCGTAGCCCTCCCCGTCACCGCGCCCGAGCTCGCCCGGCCAGCCGGTGCCCGGCCACAGCGTGAGCGGATGCTGGTGCATCGAGATCGTCATGACGCGCGGGTCGTCGTAGAACGAGGTCTGGACGCCGTCCCCGTGGTGGACGTCGACGTCGACGTAGGCGATACGTTCGTAGCCCTGCTCGAGCAGCCAGGAGATCGCGACCGAGCAGTCGTTGTAGACGCAGAACCCGGCGGCCCTGTCGGGCATCGCGTGGTGCAGCCCGCCCGCCATGTTGACGGCGCGGTCCGCGCGTCCCTCGTGGATCTCCCGGGCGGCCCGCACGGAGCCGCCCGCGATCAGCGCGGCCGCCTCGTGCATCCCGAAGAAGATCGGGTTGTCGGACGTGCCGAGTCCGTGACCCACGCCGAACGGCGCCTCGGGGGCGGACCGGACCGCCGTCTGGAACCCGGGCGTGTGCACCCGGGTCAGCTCCTCGTCCGTCGCCGGGGCGGGCTCGATCAGCTCCACCCCGTCCAGCACGCCCAGCTCCCGGGACAGCTCCATCATCAGGTCCAGCCGGACCGGGTTGAGCGGATGGTCGTCGGAGAGCTGGTAGGTCAGGAACTCCGGCGTCCACACCACGGCCGTACGCGCGCTCATGGCCGACGACCGTAGGCGACGACGACCGGGACGGCCATGCGCGTCACGGTGACTCCCCGGTGGCGGCCGGGCGGTCCGGGTCGGCGCTCCATTCCGACCAGGAGCCCGGGTAGAGCGCGGCCGGAGCGTCGACCGGCGTGAGACCGGCACGCTCGAGGGCGAACACGAGCGAGGAGGCCGTCACCCCGGATCCGCAGTAGGCCCCGACCGGTCCGGCGCCGTCGGCACCCGCCGCACGGAAGCGGGCGGCCAGCTCGTCGGGCGGGAGCCACCGGCCGTCCTGGCCGGCGTTGCCGGCCGACGGGGCGTTGCGGGCGCCCGGGATGTGCCCGGCCCGCGGGTCCACCGGTTCGGTCTCGCCGCGGTAGCGCGCCGCGGCGCGGGCGTCGAGCAGCACCCCGGTCCGGGCGAGCCCGGCGGCGGCGTCCGCGTCGAGCACCGGCATCCCGCCGGGCCGCACGACCACGGTCCCCTGCTCCCTCGCCGGTTCCGGTGCCGCCTCACCGGCAGGCACGTCGTCGCCCGCCGCCGAGCAGCCCTCGGCCAGCCAGGCCGCGAAGCCACCGTCCAGGATCGCGACCCGGTCGGCCGCGAACCCGGCCCAGCGCAGCAACCACCAGGCACGAGCGGCGACCGAGCCGTCCGCGTCGTCGTACACGACGACCGTCGAGGAGTCGTGCACGCCCACCCTGCGCAGCGCCTCCTGCAGGCGTTCCGGCTCCGGCAGCGGGTGGCGACCGCGCGGCGCACCCGGCCCGGCGGGTGCGGCGAGCTCGGTGTCCAGGTCGACGAACGCGGCGCCGGGGACCCGCCGGGCGGCGTGGTCCGCTCGGGCGGACGGACCGCCGAGCCGCCACCGGACGTCGAGCACGACGGGTGGTGGATGCCCTGCCAGCGAGTCGGCCAGAGCCCGGGGTGTGATCAGATCGGCCACATCGCCCATCCTGCCTGGGAAGGTCGCCCGCTGTCCGGGGCGTTGCGGGGCTAGACTGGGTGACGAACGAAGGGGCCCGAGTTGAACGAGCTCATCGACACCACAGAGATGTATCTGCGGACCATCTACGAACTCGAGGAGGAAGGCGTCGTCCCGCTGCGTGCGCGGATCGCCGAACGCCTCGGTCAGAGTGGACCGACCGTGAGCCAGACCGTCGCTCGCATGGAGCGGGACGGTCTGCTCGTCGTGGCCGGGGACCGACACCTCGAACTCACCGACGACGGCCGCGGTCGCGCCGTCGCCGTCATGCGCAAACACCGCCTCGCCGAGCGCCTGCTGATCGACGTGATCGGGCTCGAGTGGGAGCTGGTGCACGCCGAGGCGTGCCGCTGGGAACACGTCATGAGCGAGGACGTCGAGCGCAAGCTCGTCCGCCTGCTCGACAAACCCACCATCTCCCCGTACGGCAACCCGATCCCCGGGCTGGACGACCTGGAGAAGGACCCGCCGGATCAGACGTCCGGCTCGGTGCCGCCGAGCCTGGAGGTCGGGCTGCAGCGGCTCGACGAGCTGGCCCGCCGCGGCGGTGGCCCGGTCGAGGTGCGCCGGATCGCCGAGCACGTGCAGGTCGACCCGGACCTGATGGGCGAGCTGAAGCTGGCCGGGATCGTGCCGGGCAACACCGTGGAGGTGCAGGCGATCCCGCGCTTCGGCGACGCGGTGCCGGTGGTCGCGGACGGCGAGAAGGCGACGGTCGCGCCGTTGGTGGCGCACGCCGTACTGGTCCGAGCGAAGTAGCGGACCGCCGGTCGACGCGGTGACGGGCTCTCCTGCCGGGCGTGAGAACGTCGTCCGGTACCGAGAACCCAGGAGGTCCCCGTGAGGCTGCTCGTCACCGGCGGTGCGGGATACGTCGGTAGTGTGTGCGCCGCGCACCTGGTCGAGACCGGCCACGAGGTGGTCGTGCTGGACGACCTGTCCACCGGTCACCGCGACGCGGTTCCGCCGGACTGCAAGTTCGTCGAGGGCGAGCTCGGCGAGGCCGCCGGGGACGTGCTCGCCGAGGGCTTCGACGGCGTCCTGCACTTCGCGGCGCGCTCGCTGGTCGGCGAGTCGGTCGAGCGCCCGGAGCTCTACTGGAACGGCAACGTCGTCGCCTCGTTCCGGCTGCTGGAGGCGATCCGCGCGCACGGCACGCCCCGGCTGGTGTTCTCCTCCACCGCGGCCACCTACGGCGAGCCGGAGCAGGTCCCGATCCCGGAGTCGGCCCCCGTGCGTCCGACGAACCCGTACGGGGCCAGCAAGCTCGCGATCGACCACATGATCTCGTCCTACGCGGCGGCGCACGGCCTGGCCGCGACGAGCCTGCGCTACTTCAACGTCGCGGGCGCACACGGCGCCTACGGCGAGCGGCACGCCGTGGAGACGCACCTGATCCCGCTGGTCCTGCAGGTCGCGGCCGGCACCCGCGAGTCGATCTCGGTCTACGGCGACGACTGGCCGACGCCCGACGGCACGTGCGTGCGCGACTACATCCACGTCGACGACCTCGCCGACGCCCACCGGCTGGCGCTGACCCACGCCACGGCCGGACGGCACGACGTCTACAACCTCGGCAGCGGCCACGGTTTCTCGGTCCGCGAGGTGATCGAGGCGTGCCGCGCCGTCACCGGCCACCCGATCCCGGCCGTCACGGCGCCGCGGCGTGCCGGTGACCCGGCGGTGCTGGTGGCGTCCAGCGCGCGGGCCGCCGAGCACCTCGGCTGGACCCCGAGCCGGACCGACCTGCACCGGATCGTCGGCGACGCGTGGACGTTCGCGCAGGGTGGTCACGGTCGGCCGTAGGCCCGCTCGAGGATCCGGCGCAGGCCGGACGGGCCGGTGAGGCCGCGCAGGGACGCCTCCACCGCACCCGCGACCGGGTGCCGGGGCCGCGCCTCGAGCGCCCGCTCGACCGCGATCGCGGCGAGCGCGCCGTCGCCGCGCAGCAGCGCGCAGACGGCGAACAGCGCGGACGGATCGGCCCGCTCCGGCGACGGCATCGCGCGCGACAGCGCCGCCCACAGCTGCTCGGCGGCCGGCGCGTCCGGGCCGAGGCAGAGCCGCACGGACTCGTCGCGGATCGTGGACGAGGTGAATGCCGCGCAGAACCGGACGACCGTGGCGTCGTCCACCGCGAGCCGGCACGCCGCTGCGTCGGACACCGCCCGGCGCAACAGCTCCCGGTGCTCGCCGGTGCGGTCCGGCTCCGGCCCGCCGCCGGACCGGGACGTCACGGCGTCGAGGTGCATGGCCCACAGACCGGCCCGCCGGTCCAGTTCCTCGTCACCGTCCGCGGCCAGCACGTCGGCGACGGCGGCGCGGTCGGGGAGCACGTCGTGGCCGCGACGGGCGGCCGCGGCGGCGAGCACCTCCGGCGGTGGCGCGGGGACCTCGCCGCGGCACCCGCAGTCCTGCCCCGGCAGGTCGTAGCAGGCCCACTCCGTACCCGGTCGCGTGCCGGACGCCCAGAGCACGGCGAGCGGCTCGATCCCGGCCTCGACCAGCGTCCGCTGCGCCGCGGCGGCGACGTCCGGCCGAGCCGGGCGCCCACCCGGGCCCGCCCGCCCGCCGACGACGACCACGGCCGCGCCGGTCGGCCCGTCGGTGACCAGCGCCGACACCGCGTCGGCGCACACGCCCGCGACGTCGTCCGGCGGCGGCAGGTCGGTCCGCACCGTCAGCCCGACCCGCTGCGTCGACCGGCCCCCGAAGCCGACCAGGACGATCGACTCCGCCGGATGGAAACCCAGCAGTACGGGCAGCGCGGCGACGAGCTCCTCGCCGCCGCGCAACCGCAGCACGACCGACGGCGCCGGGTCGGTGCCGAGGAGGCCGGCGAGGTCGTCCGCGCCGCTCAGCCCGTCGAGCCGGGCGAGGTCGGTCAGGTCGGCGTGGTCGGTGACGTCGGCGTGGTCGGTGACGTCGGCGAGGCCGGTCGGAACGGGGAGAGCGTCCGGTCCGACGGGATCGGCGCGACCGGCGGGCGGCGGCACCGGGTCGTCGGGGTGGGCGGGCGAGGACGGCGCAGGAGTCATGCCGGCAGCCTGGGCGCCGCCGGGGCCACGAGCGACGCGTTCGGCCGGACGGCTGTGGACGGCCATCCCTCCCGGTCGTCACCCGGGCCGGTTGTGGACAACCGCCGCGCATCCGGCCGATCCCGGCCCGGAACCGTCGGGGTCCGGGAGGAGGATGTGATCCGGGGGACCCCACCAGTGGCTCACCGATCGGCGGGCCACCCGCGAGGTCACCCGCGGCGGGAGCTCCCCCGCACGGTGAGCGTCGCGTCCAGCACGATCCGCTCGGCGGGGCGTTCCGGCTCGGCGATCCGCTGGAGCAGCAGCCCCGCCGCCTCGCTGCCGATCCGGCGGGCGGGCTGGACCACGACGCTGAGTGCCGGGTCCAGTACGCGGCCCCACGGTCCGTCGTCGAACGCGACGACGCCGACGTCGCGCCCGGCCAGCAGCCCCCGCTCGGCCATCGCCTCGAGCACGCCGATCGCCGTCGCGCTGTCGGTGGCCAGCACCGCGTCCGGCGGCTCGTCGTCGGCCAGGAACCGCCGCGCCGCCTGCAGCGCGCCGGATGCCCCGTGGCCGTCGGCCTGCCACCCCAGTCCCCCGCCGTCCCCGCGACCGCTGGTGCGCAACGCGTCCCGGAAGCCGTCGAGCCGGTCATGGGCGGCGGTTCCGCCGTTCGGACCGGCCAGGCAGGCGATCCGGCGGTAGCCCTCGGCGAGCAGGTGCGTGGTCGCCTCGCACGCCGCGGTGCGGCCGTCGACCGAGACCTGGTCGACGGCGGCGTCGGGCGGCATCCGGTCGACGACCACGACCGGTGTCCGACGCTCGCGCAGCGCCGTCACCCCGACACCGGCGGCGGTCGGCGAGAGCACGACACCCGCCATCCGCTCCTGCAGGGCCACGTCGACGTAGCGGCGTTCCTTGTCCGGGTCCCCATCGGAGTTGCAGAGCACCACCGAGTACCCGGCGCTCAGCGCGCAGTCCTCCACCCCACGCGCGACCGCCGTGAAGTACGGGTTCTCGACGTCCGGGACGATCAGGGCGAGCACCGTCGTCGCCTGCCTGCGCAGGTTGCGGGCCAGGCTGTTCGGCCGGTAGTCGAGCTCGGTCGCGGCGCGGAACACCCGCTCCGCCAGTGCGGGGTCGACCGTGGACTTGCCGTTGAACGCACGTGAGACGGTCGCGGTGGACACACCCGCTCGAAAGGCCACGTCGCTGATCGTCGCCATGGCGCACCCCTCCCCTCCGGGTCCGGGACAGCCGGACCGGAGCGTCACATCCCCCCACGGGACTGACGAGCCCGCACACACCGGACATCACGGGTGCTGATCACCCGGATGTGCCGTCCGGCTGCTTGAACGGTCGGGTTTCTCGTCGACAGTGAGCGAACTGTACCGGGACCGTCACACCATCGTGCAGCGACCCCGGCAGAAGGGACACCGTGTCGCTGAAACCCTGCGTGACGTGCTGTTCACCCGTCGCGGGTTGCCTGTGACCGGGCATGCGACGACGCTGGTCGCCACGGGGGCCGGGTAGGGCGCGTCCCCCGCCGCGGGAGACGACGACGGGAGCCCGACGCGTGTACGACTACGACCTGATGGTGATCGGCTCCGGACCGGGCGGGCAGAAGGCGGCCATCGCAGCGGCGAAGCTGGGCAAGCGGGTCGCGGTCGCCGACCGCGGCAACATGATGGGCGGGGTCTGCGTCAACACGGGCACGATCCCGTCGAAGACGTTGCGCGAGGCGGTGCTCTACCTGACCGGTTTCTCCCAGCGGGAGATGTACGGCGCCAGCTACCGGGTCAAGTCCGAGATCACGATCGGTGACCTGCTGGCCCGGACACAGCACGTGATCGGCCGCGAGGTCGAGATCGTGCGCAACCAGCTGATGCGCAACCACGTCGACATCCTCACCGGCACCGCCCGCTTCACCGACCCGCACACGGTCGTCGTCGAGGGCACGGGGCGCGGGGACCACAACACGGTCACCGCGGAGAAGTTCGTCATCGCCACCGGTACCCGCCCGGCGCGCCCGGACGTCGTGCAGTTCGACGGCGAGCGCGTCGTCGACTCCGACCAGGTCCTGCAGCTCACCCGGGTGCCCGGCTCGATGGTCGTCGTCGGGGCGGGCGTGATCGGCATCGAGTACGCGTCGATGTTCGCGGCGCTCGGCACGAAGGTGACCGTCGTCGAGAAGCGCCCGCAGATGCTGGACTTCTGCGACCCGGAGGTCGTGGAGTCGCTGAAGTTCCACCTGCGCGACCAGGCCGTCACGTTCCGGTTCTCCGAGGAGGTGTCCTCGGTCGAGGTCACCGACATCGGCACGATCACGAACCTGGCCAGCGGCAAGCGGATCCCGGCCGAGACCGTCATGTACTCGGCGGGCAGGCAGGGGCAGACCGAGGCACTCGACCTGGAGAACGCCGGCCTGACCGCGGACAACCGCGGCCGGATCGCCGTCGACGGCCACTACCGGTCGAGCGTCGAGCACATCTACGCCGTCGGAGACGTGATCGGCTTCCCGGCGCTGGCGTCGACGAGCATGGACCAGGGCAGGCTGGCGGCCTACCACGCGTTCGGCGAGCCGGCCCGCGAGCTGCGCGAGCTGCAGCCGATCGGCATCTACACGATCCCGGAGATCTCGTTCTGCGGGCGCACCGAGGAGGAGCTGACGAGCGAGACGGTGCCCTACGAGGTGGGGCTGTCGCGCTACCGCGAGCTCGCCCGCGGCGCGATCGTCGGCGACTCCTACGGCATGCTGAAACTGATCGTCTCCACGGCCGACCGCACGCTGCTCGGCGTGCACGTGTTCGGCACGAACGCGACCGACCTGGTGCACATCGGGCAGGCGATCATGGGATGCGGCGGCACCGTCGACTACCTCGTCGACACGGTGCTGAACTACCCGACGCTGTCCGAGGCCTACAAGGTCGCCGCGCTCGACGTGAGCAACAAGGTCCGGGCGGTGGAGGCGTTCCAGCACCGCCAGAGCACGCTCGCCGCGCCGCCGTCCGTCGCCGGCCCGGCGTCGAACGGGAGCGGCATCTCCGAGCCCGTCCCCGACCCCGTCTCGGAGCCCGCCGCGGGAGACTGAGACGGCGGTGGATCAGGTGTAGCGGAACCCGTGCTCGTCGAGCCAGGGCTTCGGGTTGATCTTCGTCCCGTCCTGGACGACCTCGATGTGCAGGTGCGGCCCGGTGCTCTGGCCGCGGTTGCCGACCTCGGCGATCTGCTGACCCGCACTGACCTTCTCACCGACGGACACAAGCGACCGGTTGATGTGGCCGTAGACGGTGATCGTGCCGTCGTCGTGCTGCACCCGCACCCACAGGCCGAACCCGCTGGCCGGGCCGGAACTGATCACGGTGCCGGCGAGCGGAACGTGGATCGGCGTGCCGATCGGCGCGGCGATGTCGAGACCCATGTGCCCTGTCCCCCACCGCTGGCCGAAACCGGAGGTGACGCGGCCGGAGAGGATCTGCACGCCACCGCCGGCGGCGGCCGTCGCGGCGGGCGCGCCGGGGTCGCCTCCGGACGCTGCGGGTGCGGCCTGCGGTGCGGCCGCGGCGGCCCGGACGTCCTGGATTCCCTTGCGGGCGCCCGCGACCGCGGACGCCGGACGACCGGCGGCCGGGGCCGTCGCGCCGGTCAGGGCCGTCGCGGCGGTCGACCGGGCGGACGCGGGGGCCGCGAGAGCGGCCAGTGTCGAGCCGTCCGCGATCGTGGCGTCGGCCGCGGTGCGCGGCTCGGGAACCGACGCGGCCGGGGCCGGCTCGGAGGAGGCGAACCAGCCCGCCATCTCCTGGGTGTCGGGCAGGAACGTGCCCTGGACCGACGCGTGGGCGGCGCCGGCCACGCCACCGACCGCGACGACCGCGGCAGCGACCCGGGACGAGCGCGACTGCAGCGGGAAACCTGACGAGGTGCCGCGGGCATGCCGGACGTGTGGGCCGCCGACGCGGTAGCCGCCGGCCGCGCCCGCTCCTGTCACCGCGAACTGCGGTGACAGGAGCGGGAGGCTCGGGCGACGGCTCTGGGGGGAGCGATGCCGTGCCACGATATTCCTCTCGGCGTCACGCCCGGCCGGACTTCCCGCTGGGGACGGGGCGGCTCATCGGGGGTTGAGCCGTGGTCCGTTTCGTAACCGGTTCGTGATGCGAGACCTACGTTAAGCCGGTCGAAACCCGCCGTCATCAGAAATGTCGAGATCGACAGGTCACCGGACGGGTCGGGGCGACGAGTGGACGCAACCTCCTCGATCGCCGTCACTCACCGTTCACCGTGCCGTCGCCCGGCGGACGAGCGGAAAACCGGGCCCTGAGCTGCCCGGACACATCCGGCGGCCGGTCCGGTGAGCGGGCGGCGCCGCCGCTCGTCGTCACTCGAGGTGTCGGTCACCACATCCCGGTCCGGGCCGTTCCCGCCCGGCGCGGGAGCCCGCCCTCAACCGCCGGAGACGCCGAGCTCGGCCAGCCGCCGCCGGTAGCGCTCGACGCCGGCGAGCTTGACCTCCTCGTAACCACGGATCTCCTCGGCGGCACGTGCGGCGGCGACGGCGGTGTCGTAGTCGGACCCGTGGTCGGACCCGTCGCCGGCCCGCAGCGAGCCGGCCAGCCGCAGCACCATGGCCCGGTACCCGTCACGCAGCTCGCGTTCGAGGCGGCGGATCTCCGTGCGACCGAACGGGTCCAGCGGCGTACCGCGCAGCACCTTCCCGCGCGCCAGGCCACGCAGCACCGGGCGCATCCACGGCCCGAGCGCGATCTTGCGGTCCCGGCCGAGCGAGCGCAGCACCGGCGGGTGCAGCCGGTAGCGCATGGCGGTCCCGCCGGGCACCTCGGCCGCCAGCCGGGCCTCGAACGCCGGGTCGGTGAGCAGCCGGGCGACCTCGTACTCGTCCTTGTAGGCGGTGAGGCGGTGCAGCCCGGCGGCGGCGGCCTCGGAGAACGCCGATCCGAGACCGGCAGCGCGCTCCGCGGACCGGATCGCGCGGACGTCGGAGACGTACCGGCGCGCCGTCGTCGCGTCCTGGAACGCGGCCAGCTCCGCGGCGCGGTGCCGCACGATCCGGGCCAGCTCCGGTGCGTCGTCGAGGTCGTCGAGCGAGATCCCGGCCGGCAGCGCGACCGGGGAGGTGGAGGCCTGCGGCGCACCGGTCGCCGCGGCGAACGCGGCCGGGTCGGCGACGGCGACGCGGCCCCATCGGAACGCGGCCGTGTTCGCCGCGACGGCGACGCCGTTGAGCTCGATCGCCCACTCGATCGCGGACGCGGACAGCGGCAGCACGCCGGACTGGTAGGCGGCACCGACGAGCATGAGGTTCGCCGGCATCGTGTCGCCGAACAGCGTGAGGGCGGCCGCCGAGGCGTCCATCGCGACGACCGACGCCGTCGCCGATCCGATGCGTTCCACCAGGGCGGCCGAGTCCGGCGCGGACACCGACGCGTCGCGCACCTGGGCGCCGGTCGGCGTCCGGCTGGTGGACACGACGGCCGTCGTGACGTCCGGGGACGCGACCGACCCGAGGTACCGGGAGTCGGAGCCGACGAGCACGTCGAACGCCAGGTAGGCGCCCGCCGCTCCGACCCGGTTGGCCGGGCCCAGCCCGTCCGCGGACGCGGCCACCCGCAGGTGCGACACGACCGGCCCGGCCTTCTGCGAGAGCCCGGTCTGGTCGAGCCCGTGCACGGCGCGCACGTCGCGGACGGCGGCCGAGCCGAGCACCTGGTTGACCGTGACGATCCCGGTGCCACCGATTCCGGCCAGGAACAGGTCCCCGCTCGCCGGGTGGCCGACGTCCGGGACGGCCGGTGGTTCGGGGCGTTCCCGCCGCGCGGAGCCCGACGACGTGGCGGGCGCCCGCACCGTCACGAACGACGGGCAGTCGCCGTCCAGGCAGGAGTAGTCGGTGTTGCACGACGACTGGTCGATCCGGGTCTTGCGGCCCAGCTCGGTGTCCACCGGCTGCACGGACAGGCAGTTCGACTTGTGCCCGCAGTCCCCGCAGCCCTCGCAGACCGCCTCGTTGATCACGACGCGGGTGGCGCGGACCGGGATCTCGCCGCGCTTGCGCAGCCGCCGGGACTCGGCGGCACAGCGCTGGTCGTAGATCAGCACCGTGACGCCGGGGGTGGATGCCAGCGTGGACTGGGCGACGTCGAACCTGTCGCGGTCCCAGAGGTCCACACCGCGCGGGAGCCGGGCGAGGGAGCGGTACCGGCCGGGCTCGTCCGCACACACGATGATCTTCGTGACGCCCTCCGCCAGCAGCTTCGCGCAGATCTGCGGCACCTCGAGGCCGCCCTCGGCGTCCTGGCCTCCGGTCATCGCGACGGCGCGGTTGTAGAGCAGCTTGTAGGTGATGTCCACGCCGGCCGCGACGCACGCCTGGATCGCGAGCTGCCCGGAGTGCGCGAACGTCCCGTCGCCCATGTTCTGGAACATGTGCCCGGCGGAGGTGAACGGGGACTGCCCGATCCACTGCGCGCCCTCGCCGCCCATCTGCGTGATGGACGTGACCTCGGACTCCGGACGCCCGGTCAGCGCGACCATCGCGTGACAGCCGATCCCGCCTCCCGCGACCGAACCGGAAGGGACGACCGTCGAGCGGTTGTGCGGGCAGCCGGAGCAGAAGTACGGCGTGCGGGCGACCGGCAGCAGCTCCAGCGACGGCGGTCGGCGCACCGGGTCGGCGAGCTCCACCCGGTCGCCGAGCACGCGCCGCAGCGGCCCGGCCAGCGCCGCCGCGGTCAGCTCCCCCGCCGACGGCACGAGCGGGCGCCCGTCGACGTCGAAGGACCCGATCACCGACGGCGCGGAGTCCATGCCGTACAGCACGTCCCGGACGCCGGTCTCGACGAACGGCGTCTTCTCCTCGACCACCAGGACGGTCTCGCAGCCGGAGGCGAACTCGCGCACCGCGGCGCGCTCGATCGGCGAGATCATGCCGAGACGCATCAGCCGGATCCCGGCGGCGGCGAGCTCGTCGTCGCCGAGGCCGAGGTCGGCCAGCGCCTGCCGGACGTCGGTGAAGGCCTTGCCCCCGGCGACGATGCCCAGCCACGCGCCGGGCGCTGAGACCTCGACCGTGTTGATCGGGTTGGCGGCCAGGAACTCCTGCAGCATCGCCGTGCGCGGGCCGTAGAGCGCCTCCTCCGCGCGCAGCGACGCTGGCGGGGCCAGCATCGGGACCTGCTCGCGCTCCCAGCGCCGCCCCTCCCACTCCAGCTCCGGCACGGTGACGTCGACCGTGCCCGCGTCCGCATCGACCGTCGCCAGCCCGTCCGCGACGTCGGCGGTGATCTTCATGCCGACCCACATGCCGGACGCGCGGGACAGGGCGACCCCGTAGCGGCCGAGCCGGACGATCTCGGAGGCGGAGTCCGGGTAGAGCACCGGGAGCCCGTAGCCGTAGAGCGCGCGCTCGGAGATGCACGGGATCGTCGAGGACTTGCAGCTCGGGTCGTCCCCTGCCAGCACGAGCACGCCGCCGTTCGGGTGCGCGCCGCAGATGTTGCCGTGCCGGATCGGGTCGCCCGCCCGGTCCACGCCGGGCGCCTTGCCATACCAGACCCCCACCGCTCCGTCGACGCTGCGACCGTGCTCGGGCACCTCGACCTGGCTGCCCCACACGGCCGTCGCGGCCAGCTCCTCGTTGACGCCCGGCACGAACCGCAGGCCGGCCGAGTCGCGCAGCTCGTCGGCCGCCGCGGCCAGGGTGGTGTCCAGCCCGCCGAGCGGGCTGCCCTGGTAGCCGGAGACGAACGACGCCGTCGTCAGCCCCGCCTCGGCGTCCGCCGCGTGCTGCTCGGCGAGCAGGCGCGGGATCGCCTGGACCCCGGTCAGCAGCACCGGGCCGGAACCCGGCCGGTAGCGGTCGGCCAGGGAGAACTCGACCGTGGAGACGGACGGGTCGGACGTGGTGGTCATGCGCGCCTCCGGTGAGAGCTACTGCCCGCGTTCGAGCGCGGCGGACACGGTGGCCGCCGCGCGCCGGACGCTCTGCACCACGGCGACCTTACGGGGACCGAGCACCCGTGGCGTCGGTCCGACGATCGAGATCGCCGCGACCGCGACCTGCCGCTCCCCCCGCCGCAGGACGACCGGTGCCGCGATCGACGACATGCCCATCGTGTGCTCGTCGCGGGACGCCGCGAAGCCGTCCACCCGGACCTGGCGCAGCACCTGCCGGTACCGGGCCGGGTCGACGATCGTGAACGGCGTCCGGCGCTCGAAGCCGCGCTCCAGGATCGCCCGCGCCATCGGCGGGTTCACCGCGGCCATCGCCTTGCCCGCGCTCGAGGAGTGCCCCGGACCGCGCCGGTACATCTCGCTGTGGAACAGCGTCCCGACACCGGTCGACTCGAGCCGGTCCACGTACAGCACGTCCGCCCCGACCGGGACGGCCAGCTGCGCCGTCTCGCGCAGCACCTCGCGCAGCTCGCCGAGCACCGGCAGCGCGACGTCGCGCAGCATCAGCCGGTCCACGGCCAGCTGGCCCATCTCGAACATCCGCAGGCCCAGCCGGTAGCGCCCGGACGAGTCGCGCTCCAGCATCCCGCCGGTGGCGAGCGCGGCCAGCATCCGGCTGGCCGTGCTCTTCGCGACGCCGAGGCGGTGCGCGACGCGCGTCGGGCCCAGCTCCGGTTCGGTGGCGAAGCAGTCGAGCACGGCCATCGCGATCGACACCGACCGCAGCGTCCCGTCGCCGCCTCCGTCCGGCGCCGGTTCCAGGACCCCCGCACGCTCCGGGGTGATCGGTGGCGGGGCGTCCGGTACGGCACTCGCGAGCAGGCGCTCGTCGACGTCACCGGTCAGGGTCATCGCGGACCTCGTCTCCCTGGTCGGCCCCGTCGTTGGAGCCGGTTGAGATGGCGCACACGGACGACTATGCCGTCACGACTCCCACTGCGGGAACTCGTCCTGCGGCGGGACGTGCACCTCGGTCACCCGGTTGCGGTAGGAGACGAACGCCGTCCGGCCGCCCTCCCGCAGCTTGACCCGGATCTCCTCGGTGTTCAGCGGTTCCCCCGGGTCGTACCCGTGCGCCCAGGTGGCGAACGCGCGCATCGGCCCGGAGTGGGTCGCTGCGACGATCTTGTGGTTGCCCGCCGCGAGCTCGTCCGGCGGGATCTCCGAGACCAGGCGCTGGAAGCCGCGCCAGAACCGTCGCACGCACAGCGCGGGCGGCTCGAAGTACATCATCGGGATGGTCAGCCACTCCTGGATCGGGTCGGCGCCGCCCAGCTGGGTCCGGTAGAACCGGTCGATCTCGACGAGCCACCGCGGCCGGTCGCCGACGGCCATCCGCTCGAGGGTCTCCATCGTGGACTGGTACTGCCGGAACGCCGACGTGACGTCGCGCAGCCCGTCCGGGGTCCAGACGCCGAAGTTGCGCAGCTCCGGGATCGGCTCCGGGTCGGTGATCGACACGTCGTGGCCCCACATGCCGAGGCCGTCCGTCGCGCCGCGGAACACCTGGTGCGCCGTCTGGCGGGCCCGGTTCGTGTCCGCGCAGACGAGCCGGACCCGGTCCCCGTCGTTCCAGCGCCGGGCCAGCTCGTGGCCACGGCGGTGCGCCTGCCACCCGCCCATCGGCGTCAGGCCGGCGTCGGTGGAGTAGCCCTGCGTGATGCCGTGCCGGAGGATCGAGATCTCACAGACGATCTTCTCCGACGACCGTCGCTCGCGCGGGGCGGCGATCTCCTTGCCGCGGCTGGCGGCGGCCAGCGCGGGGGTGAACTCCGCGCCGTCGAACTCGACGCGCGGCTGCGACGGCACCGCGGCGCCGCGCTGCCGGAAGCGGCGCAGGTACAGCGGGACGTCAGATCCGTCGACCGTCTCGGCGGTGTCGGCCGGGTCGGACGTCTCCACGGCACCGGCAGGCACGTCGGCCGCGAAGCGCGACGAGGGAGGGGCCTCGGCGCCGTTGCGGTTCTGCCGCTCGCGGTAGCGCGCCAGGTAGTTGGGTGCCTCGTACCGGTCGACGCGCCGGGCGTCCGGGCGCTCGGTGGTGCTCATGTGGTGGAAGCCCCCGCTCAGGAGTGGACGGTGAAGAAGCGTTCGTTGACCTGGCGGTGGTAGTAGAAGATCGCCCGGCCCATCTCCTCCTCGGTCCAGGTGATCGGCTCGAAGTCCGGGTCCACCCAGTACCCGCCGGTGAACAGCTCGTTGCGGTTCCCGACGGGGTCGAAGAAGTACGTCGTGTAGCCGCGGGTGACGCCGTGCCGCGTGGGCGCGACGTCGATCGTCACGCCGTGGTAGGCCAGCGTGTCCGCCGCGTCGCGGATGCCGTTCCAGTCGTCCATCCAGAACGCGAAGTGGTGCAACGCGCCGTTCGGGCCGGTGATCACGGCTATGTCGTGCGGGGTGTGGCTGTGCTCCAGGAACGTGGCGAGCTGGTGGCCGTCGTTGGCCAGGATCTGCTCGGTCATCCGAAACTCGAGGAGCTCGGTGAAGAACGCCGTGAACGCCTCGACGTCCTCGGCCATCACGAACACGTGGTCCAGCCGCGGCGGCGCGATCCCGACCAGGTCCTGCGGGCGGGGTGGCGGGTTCGTCATCGGCAGCATGTTGCCGACGCGCTCGGTGCCGTGGGTCAGCTCGACGAGGTGCCCGGACGGCGATTCGAAGCGCAGCGCCTCACCCCAGCCGGGGCCGAGCTCACGGAGCGCGTACCGCTTCGTGGCGACGCCCGCGGCGCCCAGCTTCTGCTCGAAGTACTCCAGATCGGACGCCTCGTTCAGCTTGAACGACATGTGGTCCAGCCCGTGCGTGGGCGCCTCGCGCAGGATCACCGAGTGGTGCTCGCGCTCGTCCCAGCACTTGAGGAACACGCGGTCGGCGCCGTCGCGGTTGTCCCGCGCGGACTCGATCAGTCCCAGGACCTCGGTGTAGTAGGCGGTCGCCAGCTCCAGGTCGGGCACACGGATCTCGACGTGCTGGAGGCGGAGGATGCGATCGGTGCTCATGGTGTGGTGGGCTCCCCGAGAGCTGTGTTGATGGTTCGACCCTGACGAGCAGGTCTCACGTGTGCATGCGCAGGAAGCGCTGGCTGATGACGTTCTCGTAGTAGAAGAGGCCCTTGCCGAAGTTGTCCTCGGTCCAGGTGATGATCTCGGTGTCCGGGTCGACCCAGTAGCCACCGGTGAACACCTCGTTGCGGATGCCGAGCGGGTCGAAGAAGTAGATCGTGTTTCCGCGGGTGACGCCGTGGCGCGTCGGGCCCTGGTCGATCTGGACGCCGTTGAACGCGAGCGTGTCGGCGGCCTTGCGGATGTGGTCCCAGTCGTCGAGCCAGTAGGCCCAGTGGTGCAGCGCACCGTTCGGGCCGTTGACGATCGCGATGTCGTGCGGGGAGTTCGTGCGCCCGGCCAGCCAGACTCCGAGCTGGTGGCCATTGCCGTCGAGCACCTGCTCGGTCAGCCGCATCCCGAGCACGTCGATGAAGAACGAGCTCGCCTCCGCCACCTCCTCGGCGTTGACCAGCATGTGGTCCATCCGCGGCGGCGCGATGCCGGCCAGGTCCGGCGGCGGCGTCGGACGCGGGTTGTGCTTGCCGAGGATGTTGCCGGTCTTCTCGATGTCCCAGACCAGCTCCATGATCTGGCCGCTGGGGACCTCGAAGCGCAGCGACTCGCCCTGGCCGACGGCGTCACCGCGGGAGACGCGGGTGGTCGGGCAGCCGTAGGCCTCGACCTTGCGCTCGAACTCGTGCAGGTCGTCCTCAGCCTCCACGCGGAACGTGAAGGAGTCCATGCCCGCCCGCGGGTCGTAGCGCATCCGCAGCGAGTGGTGGTCCTCCTCGTCCCAGCACTTGAAGTACGCCTCCTCGGCGGTGCGCTGCACGGACTGCAGCCCCATCACCTCGGTGTAGTAGGCCGCGGCGAGGTCCAGGTCCGGGGTACGGACGTCGATGTGCGCGAGGCGGAGGATTCCCACGGTGCGACTCCTGTATCGGGTCGGGGATCGTGGGACCGACGGTAGGCGCGACCTCGTTCCGGGAGGTAGACCTGCCGTTCCGGTATCCGGAAACCGGCGTCAGCGCGCGGCGGTCGGAGCGCCCTGCAGCACCGACGTGAACAGCGCCAGCCCGTCCGTCGACGGGCCGGTGAGCGGGTCGATCGCGTGCTCGGGGTGCGGCATCAGGCCCATCACCCGGCCGTCCGCGGAGCAGACGCCCGCGACGTCGCCGACCGAGCCGTTCGGGTTCTCGCCCGGCGCGTAGCGCACCACGACCTGGCCGTTCGCCTCCAGCTCGGCCAGCAGGTCCGGCCCGGCGTGGTAGCGGCCGTCCATGTGCTTGATCGGGATCGTGATCGTCGACCCGGCGGCGAGACCGGCCGTCCACACCGACCGGGAGCGCTCGACGACCAGCCGCTGCGGGCGGCACACGAAGCGTCCCTGCGCGTTGCCGAGCAGCGCGCCCGGCAGCAGCCCCGCCTCGCACAGGATCTGGAAGCCGTTGCAGATCCCGAGCGCCGGCATCCCGCCGCGCGCCGCCTCGACGACGGCGGACGTCATCGGGGCCAGGCCGGCGATCGCGCCCGGACGCAGGTAGTCGCCGTAGGAGAAGCCGCCCGGCAGGACGACGGCGTCGACGCCCGCGAGGTCGGAGTCCCCGTGCCAGAGCGCCACCGGCTCGGCTCCCGAGCGGGTCACGGCGCGCTGGGCGTCGGTGTCGTCCAGGGAGCCGGGGAAGGTCACGACGCCGATGCGCACGGACACCACGGTACTGCCCGCGCCGGAGCGCTCCGGCGGGACGTCCGTCACCCGCCCGAACCCACCACTCGAGCGGCGACCGGGGATCGAGTGTGACGTTTTGGCGGGCCGGACCGCCCGAACCCACCACTCGATTCGCAGTCCGGGACGGCCGATCCGCGCTGCGGAACGCCCGCGGTGTCGGCCTTGACGGCCCGCGAGCACCCTCCTAGCGTCCGAGCACCCGGTGAGAAGAGAGGTGACCGGTGTCCGAGCAGCCGGTCCCCGGCCCCGAGAAGATGCGCGCGGCCGTCGCCCAGTACGTCGCCGACCTGCACCGCGCCTACCTCGCCCAGGCGGACACGTTCCCGCCGGCCGCGCGCGGTCGGATGCCCCTGGCGGCAGGGTCCGCCACCGGCGGTCGCGTCCAGGTCGCCGCGATCGGCCTGCGGAACCTGCACCTGATCGCCACCCGCGAGGACCTCGGTCCGCTGCGCGGCCAGGAGGTCGAGGAGTCCGGATCGCTCGAGGGTCTCGAGTGGACGCTGCGCTTCTACGACCCGATCGTGATCCCCGCGCTCGGGCTCGTCGACGAGTCGGCGGGCCCGCGCCAGGCCGAGGTCCGCGGCGTGCTGGGTGTGCAGACGACCGTCTACCACGTGGTCACCCAGCCCGGCTCCGGCCTGTCCCCGCACCACGCACAGCACGTCGGGACCGGGCTGGCGTCCAGCCACTCGTCGGCGATCCGGGACTTCGACACGATCCGCAGCCGCGTGCGCGGGCGCGAGCACCTCGTCGACGAGATGGTCGGCGCGTCGGTCGCCGGGCTCCCCCGCGCCCAGGCGCTGCTGGCGCGCGCGATCAGCCCGCACGACGACGGCGTCCGCGCCATGGCCGAGGACACCGACCCGGATCCGGACAGGGTCCGCGCCGCGCTGCTCGCCGCCGTCGGTGGGCGGCGCGAGTGGACCCCGCCCGAACCGGACGGGACGCGGTGACCGACGCGCTCCTGTCGACCGTGCGCAACGCCGCGCGGCTGCTCAAGGAGTTCCGTACCCGGGAGGAGGCGCTCGGCGTCTCCGAGCTGTCGCGGCGGCTCGGGCTGGGCAAGTCGGTGGTGCACCGGCTGCTGGTCACGCTCGCCGCGGAGGGCCTGATCGAGCACGACGAGCGCGGCTACCGCCTCGGGATCGTCATGTACGAGCTCGGCGAGGCGGTGCGGGTGCACATGGACCTGCACGCCGCGGCGGCCCCGGTGCTCGTGCACGTGCGCGAGCAGACCGGCGAGTCGGTGCAGGTCGGCGTGCTCGACGGCGCCGAGGTCGTCTACGTCGACCGGCTGGAGAGCGCCCACTCGCTGCGGCTGCTCACCGAGACCGGGCGCCGCGTCCCCGCGCACTGCACGAGCTCCGGGAAGGTGCTGCTCGCGCACCTCGACCCGGTCGCCCAGGAGGGCCATCTGGAGCGGCCGCTCGCGCGGCTGACCCCGCACACGATCACCGAGCCGGACGTCCTGCGCGCCGAGCTGCGACGCGTGCGGGCCCAGGGCTGGGCGTCCGCCGTCGACGAGCGCGAGGTCGGCGTCGCGTCGCTGGCCGCGCCGGTGCGCGACGCGTCCGGCGCCGTCGTCGCCGCCCTGTCTGTCGCGGCACCGGTCGCGCGCGTCGGAGCGAAGCAGCGACGGAAGATCGCCGCCGACGTCGTCGAGGGCGCGGAGGCCGTGTCGCGGCGGCTCGGGCACTCTCCCGAGCGAAGTGTTCCGTCTTCCGGAACCGTCACGGTGACCGGCGTCGTCCCGCCCGTCAGGCTCGGTCCCGCACCTCAGCTCAGCACCGACAGGAGTGACGCCTGATGTCCGTGACCGATGCGCCGGGAAAGGCCAGGGCGCTCTACGACGCCCGCCGGTCCCGGGTCCCGATCGCCCCGTTCACCGACGAGGACCCGTCGCTCGGCATGGCCGACGGCTACGCCGTGCAGCGCGAGCTGATCGCACTGCTGCTCGCCGACGGGGACACGATCGTCGGGCACAAGGTCGGGCTGACGTCGAAGGCCATGCAGGCGATGGTCGGCGTCGACTCCCCCGACCACGGGCCGGTGCTCGCGTCCACGATCTACCGCGACGGCGACACGATCGACCTGAGCTCGTTCATCGCCCCGAAGATCGAGGCGGAGATCGTGTTCGTGCTCGGCGAGCGGCTGGCAGGCCCCGGCGTGACGCTGCTGGCTGCGCGCGCCGCGATCGCCGGCGCGGTGGCCGGGATGGAGATCGTCGACTCGCGGATCGCGGACTGGCGGATCAAGCTCGCGGACACCGTCGCCGACCTGGCGTCGAACGGGGCAATGGCGACGTCGTCGCAGCTCGTGCCGCTCGGCGGCTGGGACCCGCGGCTGGTCGGGATGACGCTGACCCGCAACGGCGAGCTGATCGACTCCGGGGCCGGGGCGGCCGCGCTGGGCGACCCGGTCGCCGTCGTCGCGTGGCTGGCGAACGTGCTCGGCGAGCAGGGCGTCGCGCTGGAACCGGGTCACCTGATCATGACCGGAGCGCTGCACGCGGCCGTCCCGATGACGCCCGGCGACGTGTTCCGGGCCGAGTTCGACCGGCTGGGTCCGGTCACCGTCCGCGTCGGAGGTACCGCGTGAGCACCGCCGGCGCACGTTCTTCCGCAGAGGCGGTAGCCAACACTGCGGAGCTCGCGGCGCGGCTGTCCAAGGCCGTGTCCGACCGCACCGCCATCGAGCAGCTCTCGTCCGACGTGCCGGAGCTCGACCTGCCGACCGCCTACCGCGTCCAGCGCGAGCTGCGGGACGCGGCCGGGCCGCTCGTCGGGTGGAAGCTGGGCGTCACGTCGCGGGCCAAGCAGGCCCAGGTCGGCGTCAGCGACCCGGTCTTCGGGTTCCTGGCCGGCACCGGGGCCGTCGACCTCGGCGAGCCGCTGGACACCTCCGCGCTGATCCAGCCGCGCTGCGAGCCGGAGATCGTGTTCGTGCTCGGCCGCGACCTGTCCGGTGAGCACGTCACCGCGACCGACGTGCTCGCCGCGACGTCCGGTGTCGCCGTCGGGATCGAGGTGCTGGACTCCCGCTACACCGACTACCGGTTCACGATGGCCGACGTCGTCGCGGACAACACGTCGGCGGGACGGTTCGTGGTCGGTACGCCGGTGCCGGTGGACGGGATCGACCTGCGGCTGGTCGGAGTGGTGCTGGAGCACAACGGCGAGATCGCGGCGACGGCGTCCGGCGCGGCCTCGCTCGGGCACCCGGCTGCGGCGGTGGCGTGGCTGGTCCGCCAGCTCGCCGCCGAGGGCGAGGGCCTGCGCGCGGGCGAGATCGTCCTGTCCGGCGGGCTGACCGCCGCCGTTCCCGTGACGGCCGGCGACGTCGTCGTCGCCTCGATCGACCGGCTCGGGACGCTCGAGCTGGCCTGCCGCTGATCGTCGACGAAGGAGGAACGCGATGCCGCTGATCCAGGTGACGCTCGCCCGCGGTCGCAGTCCCGAGCAGCTCAAGGCACTCGGCGAGGCGCTGACGAAGGCCGCCGAGGAGTCGATCGGCGCGAAGCCGGAGGCCGTGCGCGTCGTGCTCAACGAGTGCGAGGCCGAGCACTGGTTCGTCGGCGGCGAGTCGCTGGCCGAGCTGCGCGCCTCCGGGCGCAGGTGAGTTGCTCCTGCCACTGACCGGCCCCGGCGTCCTGACCTCGGACGACGGGCGCCGGTTCGTGGCGTTCCGGGTCGACGACGGGCCGCGGGGGTGGCGGGTGACCGACGCCGCGTGCCCGCACAACAAGGGGCCGCTCGACCAGGGCTGGGTGCGCGACGGGCACACCGTCGTGTGCCCCTGGCACTGGTACCGCTTCGACCTCGACACCGGAGAGTGCGAGACGTCCCCGCAGCACGTGCTGGGTGTCTATCCGGTCGTCGACGTGGACGGCGTGCCGCACGCCGACGTCGGCGCCCCACCCGCGCCGCAGAGCTGGGCCGAACGGTTGCGCGCGCACGCGCGCGGGCAGAGCTGACGCCTCCGGACGGGGCTCGATCTGCCGGAGCACCGAGCGCACACGGTATGAACACCGGTCCGCACCACATCGGACCGCCGATGGGTGACCGACCGACGTGGTCGCCGTACGAGGTCAGCCACGACCGCAGCGACGGCAGCCGGCTGCCGCAGCTGGAGGGGCTGGTACGTCGCCCCGGTCGCGGCGGACGCCGTCCCGGGCCCGGCGCTCTCCCCGCCGTGGCTCGAGGGCTGGGCGGCGGACGACACGCCGGCCGGCCAGGAGGTCCGCGGCACCCGAGCCCACCCGATCGGCAGACAGGCCGGGTCCCGGGCGCGACGGGAGTCGACACCGTCGGGGGCTTGTGGCCGCATCACGGGAGAAGCTGGGATGGAACGGTGCGCCGACTCCTGCTCCCGCTGCTCGCGAGCCTGGCGCTGATCGTCGCGATCGCCCCGGCCGCTCTCGCCGCACCGGCCGCACCGGTGGACTATGTCGCGCTCGGCGACTCCTACGCCGCAGGGGTCGGGGCGCGGCCGGACGGTGGCAGCGGCGACTGCAGGCGCAGCGACCGCTCCTACCCGGCCCGCTGGGCCGCCGCGCACGACCCGGCCACGTTCGTCTCCGTCGCCTGCAGTGGCGCGACGACGGCCGAGGTGCTGTTCAAGCAGGTCCGAACCGTCTCGCGGAACACCGACCTGGTGACGATCACGGTGGGCGGCAACGACATCGGGTTCGGCCCGGTGCTGGGCATCTGCAGCACCGCGCAGCGCGACGAGGACTGCGAGCGCGCGGTGCGGGACGGGGAGCGGCTGATCCGCTACGCACTGCCCTCGGGCGTCGTGCCGATCATCGCCGGTGTGCGGCTGCAGGCGTCGCCGACCGTCCGGGTCGTCGTCACGGGGTACCCGCGGCTGTTCGAGCCCGGCCCGGACTGCGCCACGCCGCTCGCCCCGAACGCCGCCCGCCGCGCGGCGCTGAACCGGGCCGCGGACACGTTGAACGCGACGCTGCGTGACGCGGCGGGCCGCTGGCGCGCCCAGTTCGTCGACGTGACACCCGCGTTCGCCGGCCACGGGGTGTGCAGCGGCGACCCGTGGATCAACCCGCCGACGAACCCGCCCGGCCCGGGCAGCTACCACCCGACCTCGGTCGGCTACGCCCGCGGCTACCTCCCCGCACTGGACGCGGCGCTCGACCGGGCCTGAGGGATCACGCGTCGGCGAGCAGCGCCGCGAGGTCCACGTCGATCGGGAATCCGCCGCGGCCCGGTCCTCCGGCTCAGTGCTCCGGCCCGGTGCTCCGGCCCGGTGCTTCGGCTCAGTGCTTCGGCTCAGTGCTCCGGCTCGTGCCCGACGGCCGTCGCGCCCGTCGTCGTGACCTCCCCGGTCCAGTCGCAGGAACCGCACCAGCAGTAGAACCGCCGGTCGTCGCCCTCCCAGAACTCCGTCGCCAGGCTCAACGCCCCCGCGCACCGCGGGCAGTACCGCGGGGCGTCGCGGCGGTGGGCGTCGGCGTCCGCGGCGAACCGGCGGTCGACGACCGCCGGTTCCCATGGCGCCGGGTTCGAGCTCACCGCTCCGCCTCCTTCCCCACCGGACCGGAGTCGACCTGCGCCTCGGTGTCCGGCGCGAGCGTCGCCTCACCGATGCCGCCGACCGGCGTGAACGACTGCCGCCCGGCGGCCTTGTCCTTGCCGACCTGCTCGGCGGCGCTGATGTGCACCTTCTTGATGGTGTCCAGCATCGGCGAGAACCGGGTCGAGCCCATGTCACAGAAGTCCAGCGCGAACTGTGCGCCGCCGGCGTGGAACTTGTCCTTCTCGCACGGCAGGTCGATCCGCTCGTGCGGTTCGCGGATCACGCCCAGCGGGTCCTCACCGCGCTCGACGGCCTCCATCGACTGGCGGAACATCTTGCGCAGCAGGGCGACCCCGATGTCGCTGCGGCCGAGGTGCTCGGTGGTCCGGTCCGTGATCGGACCCTGCGTGCACCAGGCCATGATGTCCTGGCCCTCCACGTAGTTGACGACGTGGTTGCCGCGGGCGTCGAACACCGGGATCTCGTAGTCCGGGACCGTCGGCTGGTCGATCGCCTCGTAGCCCTCCGGCGCGTGCACCGTGTAGAGCATGAACCGGGTGGTGGTCCGGTTGATCGGGACCCGGATCTGCATCTGGTGGATGCCACCGCCGCCGACCCGCATGTTGTACGGGAAGACGAGCGGGTGGCCGACCTTCCAGTCGTCGTTGTCCTCGGACGCGCCGGCCAGGACGCGGCGCTTGATGATGCCCCACTCGAACGCGTCGAAGCCGATCCGCTGGTGCTCCTTGCCGAACGACGCGGGCGCGGTGAAGCCCTGGTGCTGCCCGATGAACTCGAAGTAGCGGCCGTGCAGGAACTCGACGTGGTGCGGGTCGACCGCGTTCTCCATGATCTGCACGTAGTTGCACGGCAGATCGGCCCAGCCGATGTCCCGGAAGCCGTCCATCACGTACGTGTCGAAGCGCGGCAGCTCCGGCGCCGGGTCCGGGCCGACGTAGGCCCAGACCAGCCCGCCCATCTCCTCGACCCGACCCGCCGTGGCGCGCACGCGGTTGCGGAAGTTCGTGTTGTCCTTCTCGGCGGGCTGGTCGGTGCACGCGCCGTCGGTGTCGAACTTCCAGCCGTGGTACGGGCAGCGCAGGCCGTCGTCCTCGACGACGCCGTAGGCCATCGACGCCTTCCGGTGCGGGCACGGCTCGGGGATGATCCCGTACCTGCCGCGCGGGGAGCGCCACAGCGCGAAGAACTCGCCCAGCAGCTCGACCCGCTTGACCGGGAACTCGGTCAGCTCACGGGTGAACGCGACCGGGTACCAGTACCGGCGGAGGACCTCGCCCATCCGCGTCCCGGGCTCGACCTGGGTCAGTTCGTCGTTCTGCTCGGCGGTCAGCATCGCAAGCGGCTCCCCTGGCTCGTGGTGGGTACCGACGACTATGCGAGGCCGCAGCACCACGGACAAGGAGTGTTTCCCGCATGAAGGGAAAGCGTCAGGTCGTGGCGGCCGTCAGGGTCGTCTCGAACGCGGCGGCGGCGAGCCGACCGGCGGGTACTCCGGCCGACACCGCGTTGATCGCGACCTTCTCGACGGTCACCTCGACGAGGTCGGGCGACACGGTCGCGACGACGTCCGACGGGTCGCGCCCGCGCCCTCCAGCATCCGCGCGGGTCGGCCCGACCACCGGCAACCCGTCCGACCAGCCGCGCGCGAACAGCGCCCGTCCTACCCGCCCCGTGGGCTCCGCCCGCTACCGTCCCCCGGGGCCTCGTCGTCCACCGCGGTCAGCTCGATCCGCCTGGCGCGCGACGAGTCCACGCGCGTGCGGATCAGCCGCTCGCCGGCGAACCCCGGATCCTCGGTGCGCGAGCCGCAGCCGGGCCGGTACTCGGGCAGGCCGTCACCCAGGCCGCCGACGCCGGCGAGTTCCTCCCACGCCGGCCGCAGCCAGCCCTCCGCGCGCGCCGTCTCGGTCCCGCCGTCCAGGCGCAGCAGCGTCGGCACGACCGTGACGTCGAGCGCGAGGCTGACGTCGAGGTCCGTGTCGTCGACGGCCGCCACGGTGTCCGGGAACGCGGGATCGTCCTGTGTGTACACGGTGACGCCGGGCAGCTCGGCCAGCACCGGCGCGACGACGACGCACGTCGGGCAGTCGCGTCTGACGACGGCGACGAGGCCGTCGCGGGGCACCCGTGCCACGCCGGGAGTCTAGCCTTCCCGCATGACGGGAAACCCTGGCTGGAGGCTGTCGTCGGTGGCGAACGCCGCCCGGCTGCTGAAGGAGTTCTCCCGCGACGACCGCGAGCTC
Source organism: Pseudonocardia endophytica (assembly GCF_004339565.1). Lineage (GTDB taxonomy): Bacteria > Actinomycetota > Actinomycetes > Mycobacteriales > Pseudonocardiaceae > Pseudonocardia > Pseudonocardia endophytica. The sequence continues at coordinate 1,938,911 of NZ_SMFZ01000002.1, read as the reverse complement.
GGCGTCTCCGAGCTGTCCCGCCGCCTCGGTCTCGCGACGTCCACCGTGCACCGCCTGCTGGCCACGCTCACCGACGAGCGGCTGCTCGAGCGCGGCGCGTCCCCGGGCGGCTACCGGCTCGGGCTCGCGCTGTTCGACCTCGGCGCGAGCGTCGCGGCCGGTGGCGACCTGCACGGGGCGGCGCTTCCGGTGATGGCGACGCTGCGCGCGTCGACGGGCGAGACCGTGCAGCTCGCCGTGCTGGACGGGCTGGAGTCCGTCTACATCGACCGGTTGGAGAGCCCGCACACGGTGCGGATCTTCTCCCGGGTCGGCACCCGGCTGCCCGCGACGACGACGAGCACGGGCAAGGTGCTGCTCGCCGCGCTGCCCGCCGACGAGCTCGCCAGCCGGCTGACCGCGTGGGAGCCGCGCCGGATCACGCCGCACACGATCGTCGACGCGGTCACGCTGTGCTCCCGGCTCGCCGAGATCGCCGAACGGGGCTGGGCGGAGAACCTCGAGGAGTCGCGGATCGGCGTCGTCTCGGTCGGCGCGCCGGTGGTGCGCGGGGCGGACGGATCGGTCGTCGCGGCTCTGTCCGTGGCCGCTCCCACCGACCGTGCCGGGCCGTCCGCCCTGCGCCGGATCCGGGCGTCGGTGATCGAGTCCGCCGCGCTCGTGTCACGGCGCCTCGGCGCGGCGGGCGTCAGCTGATGGTGCCGTTCGCGGCGCCGATCCCGAACACGACCAGGATCAGGACGATCACCCCGATACCGATCCAGCCGAGCACGATGCCGGCGACGGCGAGACCGTCACCGCCCTCCCCGCGCTCGCGGATCTGCTGGCGGGCGAGGTAACCGAAGATCAGTGCGAGGATGCTGCCGATCCAGTAGATCCACAGGATGCCCAGCACCAGCGACGCGACGGCCATGCCGTTCGTCGGCCGGTAGGGCGGGGCGTACGGGTACGGGGCGGGGTACTGCCCGCCGTACGGCGGGTACTGCCCGGGGGGCTGCTGGTAGCCCTGCGGGTACGGCGCGGCGGGGTACTGCTGCGGGTACGGCGCGGCCGGGTACTGCTGCGTCGACGGGTCCTGCCACGCCGACTCCGGGACCGGTTCGCCGTGCACTCCCTCGCGGTATCCCGAGTAGCTCGGGCCGGACGGGTACGGCGAGCCGTACGGGTCCTTCGCCGCATCCGGATCGTCGCCGGTCCGCCCCGGCTCGTTCGTCCCCATGACGACGATTCTGCCGGTTCCGGCCCGGGAGAGGCCCCGGCGCGGCCGGTCCGCGACGAAGTCGCAATCCGGCCGGCCGGGGCCCGCGTCCCTACCGTCCCGGGATCGCCTTCCCGCTGAACACGAACTTCTGCGCGTTCGCCACCGGGTCGTAGGCCGTGGGGGCCTTCTCCCCGGACGTCACCGTCACCGGGCGGGACTGCACGATGCAGACCGGGTCCCCGGACCGTCGGTGCCGCGAGATGACCCACTCCACGTCGACCGGGTAGCCGTAGTGCTTCTCGATCGCGCAGACGGCCTCGACGATCGCGCCGACCTGCTCGTCGTCGAGCACCTTGCGGTCGGCCAGCTTCTCCGGCATGTCGATCTCGGTGACGCGGCCCTCCGCGTAGTCGAACGCCGACACGATCCGCTTGTTCGCGACCTGGTACTTGAGGATGCGCCCGTCGGACTTGCCGACCTCGATGTGGTCGGGGTCGACGACGCCCTGTACGACGGCCTCCCCCCAGCCCCAGTTCGTCTCGATGACGACCCGGTCCGGCTTCCCGGTGACCGGGTGCACGGAGAACGCCACTCCGGACGCGCGGGCGTGGATCAGCTCGATCACGCCGACCGCGATCGGCATGTCGTGGTGGCTGATCCCCTTGCGCAGCCGGTAGGCCAGCGCGCGGCCGGTGAACAGCGAGCCCCAGCAGTCGCGCACGGCCTGGAGCACCCGCTGCGGCCCGGAGACCCCGAGGTAGGTGTCGAAGATCCCCGCGAAGCTGGCGTCCGCGGCGTCCTCCCCGGTGGCCGACGAGCGGACCGCGGTCGGCACGTTGACCTCGGCACGGCGCAGGCACAGGTCCTCGTACGCCTCGGTCAGCACCGCACCGAGCTCGTCGGACATCGGCGTGTCCGCGAACAGCTGACGGATCGTCGCGGATGCCTTCTCGACGGCGGCGTCGTCCGGTGCGACGCCCAGCCCGGAGATCACCTCGTCGATCCGGCCGTCCAGCCCGGTGTCCGCGCAGTGCGCGCGGTAGGCCTCGACGGTCACGGCGAAGCCCGGCGGGACCTCGACGCCCGCGTGGTGCAGTTCGGTCAGCCGGCCCATCTTGGAACCGGCGGCGGCGACCGCGGTGGCCGGGTCGACCTCGTCGACCCAGACCACCGCGTCCTTCGGCTGTGTCACCTGTCCTCCTCGCTGGCGCTCGTCGACCATGTGACAGGTAGTGCTGTGTTGAATGGTGAGCTCGCAAGCTCGCTCACGCCCGGCCCGCCCCCACGGTCTCGTCGCTCGCCGCGTCCGCGGCCCGCTTGAGGACGGTCACCGTGCCGGTCGAGCCGTCGACCTGCACCGTGTCCCCGTCCTTGATCGCGAACGTCGCGATGCCACAGGCGGTCACCGTCGGCACGCCGTACTCGCGCCCGACGATCGCGGCGTGGCTGAGCATGCCGCCTCCGTCGCAGACCGCCCCGGCGATCTTGCCGAACGCCGGCGTCCAGGACGGCGACGTGGACTCGCACACCAGGATCGAGCCCGGCTCCAGGCGGTGCATGTCGTCGGACGACTGCAGCACGCGCGCGACGCCGGTGGCCTGGCCCTTCGCGGCGGCGAGCCCGGTGATCGTGGTCTCCTCGTGGGCGTTCGGGTTCTGCACCGCCCGCACCGACGCCGGGTTCAGGCCGAAGATCTCGATCAGCACCGGGTCCTCGACGGCCTCCGGGATCGTCCCGAGCACCTTCGGCATCTCGCTCCGTCTGGCGCTCCAGTGGTCGAAGTACTGACGGCGGTCGGAGACCAGCGACTTCAGCTCGCCGGTGTACGGCTTGCCGTTCGCGACGTCGATCAGCTCCGGCCAGAACAGGTACAGCAGGTCGTCCTTGTGGTCGCCACCGACGCGGGACGAGAGCTCCTGGCAGACCCGCCGCAGCGGGATCATGACCTTGAGATCGATGTAGTAGTTGTGGTCGTCCTGCCACCACGGGAAGTTCGCTTCCTGGTTGGACTTCAGACCGGAGTCGAAGACCTCCTGCTCCTCCTTGGTCAGGCCGGAGCGGGCCGCCTCGATCGCCTCCTCGCGCTCGGACATCGCGTTGCGGGCCGCGGCCTCGAAGTCGTGCTCGTCCTCCTTGAGCACGAAGCTGCGGATCATGTCCAGCGGGATCTGGTTGTCCTCCTTCCAGGACGGCACGCCGACGTCGCAGGTGGCCTCCTGACGGTCGCCGTAGACCTCGAGGAAGTCGTCGAAGTCGGTCAGCCACTGCGACGCCGAGCCACCCTCGGCGGACAGCGCGCTCCGCAGCGACGACCCGTCGTTCTTCTCGAACACCGACGCGAGACCGGCCTGCTTGGCCTTGATCGCGAGCTTGTAGAGCTCGCGGTCGGTCTCCATGATCTTGGTGTCCTCGCCCTGGAGGAACTTGCCGATCTGGTTCGTGTCGATGCCCATCTCGGCGCACGCGCCGTAGAAGCCGAGGAAGTTCACCAGCAGCGGGTACATCACGCCGAAGTGGATCTCCATCGAGCGCTTGTGGTAGTAGCGCGTCTGGCGGAGCAGCTCCGGGAAGTCCGACGTCGGGGCCTGGGTCAGGTCGAGCGCCTTGAAGTGGTCCCACGTGGCCTCGAGCTCGTCGCGGCCCGCCGCCCAGATCGACTGGTAGTTCTGGAGGAACGCGGGCAGGTTCGTGCCCAGCCGGTTGGCCCGGGCGCCGATCTCGCGGGGATCGGTCTCGTCGATGGCCGAGCCGTAGAGGTGCGGTCCGGCGAAGCGGGACGTGATGCCGCGCCCGGGCGGCAGCGGCAGGTTCTCGGCGGCGTGCTGGGTGCCCCAGCAGTAGCCGTCCTGGCCCCAGGTGTACGTGGCCAGCGGCGTCAGGCCCCGCGACCAGTGGAAGTCGAGGAACCAGAACTGGCCCTCGTCGGACTTCGAGAACGGCCGGGTGCCGTCCATGATGTACGGCCCCTCCATGAACTCCGGCTTGTAGCCGGGGTACCACTCCCCGGTGAACTCGTCCAGCGAGACGACGTTGGCCATGTGAACTCCTCCATCGGCGCCGGCCGCGTGGCGGGGCGGCCCGGCTGTTCCGCAGGACCGTGACAGCGGCCACACGCGGACATCAAGCAAGCCGTTCCCCCAGCCGGAACGCGCACGTCATCTGGCGTTCTCCGGTGCGACGGGCGGTGCGTTCCGGGGCACGCAACGCTCACCTTCCCGCTGCGCGGCGCGGTGCCTACCGTCCCGGACCATGCTGAGCGAGGAGAAGAACCGGCGGCTCACCCAGGTCGGTCCGGGCACGCCGATGGGCGAGTTGCTCCGCCGCTACTGGTGGCCGGTCGCCACGCACGACATGGCCACCCGCATCCCCGTCAAGCGCCGCCTGCTCGGCGAGGACCTGGTCCTCTACCGGGACGGCAACGGCACGGTCGGGCTGCTCGCCGAGCAGTGCCCGCACCGGCGCGCGGCGCTGTGGCTCGGCTGCACCGAGCAGGACGGGCTCCGCTGCGGCTACCACGGCTGGCGGTTCGACGCGGACGGCCGGTGCCTGGAGCAGCCAGGCGAGCCGTCCGAGTCCACGTTCTCCGACCGCATCCGGGCGACCGCCTACCCGGTGCGGGAGCTGGGTGGCCTGGTGTTCGCCTACCTCGGCCCGTCACCCGCCCCGGAGCTTCCCCGCTACGACCTGTTCGTCTGGGACGACGCGTGGCGCGACATCGGGCACGCCGAGCTCCCCTGCAACTTCCTGCAGATCATGGAGAACTCCGTCGACCCGTACCACGTGGAGTGGCTGCACGGGCGCTACGGCAGCTTCCTGAAGGAGCTGGGTGGCGGCGGCCCGGTCCCGGTCGTCACGAAGAAGCACGTCAAGGTCGCGTTCGAGGTGTTCGAGCACGGCATCCTCAAGCGCAGGGTGCTGGAGGGCCACACCGAGGACGACGACGACTGGAAGGTCGGCCACCCGCTCGTGTTCCCGCACATGCTGCGCGTGGGAGCGGCCGGGCTGGCGACGTTCCAGATCCGCGTGCCGATCGACGACGAGACGACCTGGCACGTCTGGTACCAGACCTACCGTCCCGAGGGCGGCGCACCGGCACAGGGGCCGATCCCGACGTACGAGGTCCCCCTCTACGACGACCGTGGCGAGCTGCTGCGCGACTACGTCGACGGCCAGGACATCTGCGCGTGGATCACCCAGGGAACGGTGTCCGACCGGTCGAAGGAGCACCTCGGCAAGTCCGACCTCGGGGTCATCCTGCTGCGCAAGCTCTACACGGAGCAGATGAAGCGGGTCGAGGCCGGCGAGGATCCACTGTGCACGTTCCGGGAGCCGCACGATGTGATCGACCTGCCGATGGAGCGGGACAAGTTCGGGTCGGCCGTCGAGTTCCGTCAGATGTGGACGCGGGAGAGCTCGATCCGCTTCTCCCCGATCCGCGACGAGATCCACGAGCTGTTCGGTGACCCGGAGCCGGCGTGGGTGTGAGGTTCTGTCCCGGGTGCGGAGCGGCTCCGGAGTTCGTCCAGGAGTACTGGGTGGGCTCCGACCGGCACTTCCTGTGCTGGTGCGCGGCGTGCGGCATGCTGTCCACGGTGGTCCTGGCGGCGCAGCTCGTCTCACACGAGCCCGAGCACTGATGGCGGAGCGCTGATGGCCGACCGCGCGCTGCTGCTCGACCTGGGTGGCACGGTGTTCCTGTCCGGCGTGGAGCTGCTCGGCTCGCTCGGTGCCGCGCACCCCGCGGCAGCGGCCGTCGCGGCCCGGCGCGGACCGCTCGGCACCGAGCCGGATCCGCTGTGGGACACCATGATCGCCGAGGAGATCACGGAGCGGGACTACTGGCGGCGCCGCAGCGAGGAGGTCGGTGCCGCGCTGGGCAGGCCAGGCTGGCCGCTGCAGGAGTTCATGCACCTGCTGTGGGGGCTCTCCGACGACATGGTGCGCCCGTCGGCCGCGGCGATCGTCGCGGACGCGCGCGCCGCCGGGATCGCGGTCGGCGCGCTGACGAACGACCTGCGCGCGTTCCACGGCGACGGCGCGATGTCGAGCCATCCGCTGCTGTCGCAGCTGGACGTCCTCGTCGACGGGTCGGACACCGGGGTGCTCAAGCCGGACCCGCGGGCCTACGCCATCGCCGTCGAACGCATCGGGCACCCGGCGGAGGAGATCGTGTTCGTGGACGACATGCCGTGGAACATCGTCCCGGCGAAGGCAGCGGGCATGATCGCGCTCGAGCTGGACCTGTCCGACCCGTCCGAGGTGTTCGACCGCGCCCGCGCCGAGCTGGGCCTTGCCCCGGCACCATGATCGGCGATCCGGCACGGAACGGTGCCACCCACGGCGCCCGACGACACCGGACCGGCGATCACCGACGTGAGGAGATGGACCCATGACCGGAACGGCCGTGGTGGTGGGCGCCTCCGGCGCGCTCGGGTCGGCGATCGCGGACCGGCTGCGCGCCGACGGGCTGCACGTCGTCGCCGTGGCACGCACACCCCCGGTCGGCGACGGGTGGTGCACCGCCGACATCGGGTCGGACGACTCCGTCGCGGCCGTCGCGGCTGCCGTGGCGGACACGCCGGGGCCGGTACGGATGGTCGTCCAGGCGGCCGGCCTCCCCGCCGCCGGGCCGCTCGAGCGGATCGAGCCGGACGCGCTCGGCCGGGCCGTCGCGCTGAAGTGCGGTGGCCTGCTGCGCCTGGTCCGTGCCGTCGACGACCGGCTGGCCGACGGGTCCCGGATCGTCGCGCTCGGCGGGCACTTCGGCGTCGAGCCCGCGCCGTACGCCTGCGCGGCCGGGGTCACGAACGCCGGCCTGGCGAACCTCGTCCGGCAGCTCTCGATCGCCTACGGTCCGCGCGGGGTGACCGCACACCTCGTCGCACCAGGGCCTGCGGACACACCCCGCCTGCGCGGCCTGTCCCAGGACACCGCGGACGAACGCGGCGTCACGCTGGACGAGGTGCTCGCCGAACGCGCCGCCGAGTCCCCGCTGGGACGGCTCGTGACGCCGGACGAGGTCGCATGGGCCGTCGGGACGCTGCTCGACCCGCACGCCGGCGCGCTGGCCGGCTCGACCCTGTCCCTGGACGTCGGCGCACGGCGCGGGATCTTCTGACACCGGCCCCGGCGGGGGCCTCAGGCCGGATACGCCTCGATGACGCCGGTCGGCCCGCCGGTCTCCACGGTCCCGACGTAGGCCAGGCCCGCCGCACCCAGGAGTGCGACGTACTCGGCCTCGGTCCGCTCGCGGCCGCCCGTCGTGACGAGCATGTGCAGGTCGTGCAGGCTGGCGAGCTCGCCGTCCTGCTCGTCGTCGGGGAGCAGCTCCTCGATCACCAGCAGCCGCGCCCCGGGGTGCATCGCCGTGCGGACGGCGCGCAGCAGCGTCAGCGCGTGCTCGTCGTCCCAGGAGTGCAGCACGAACGACAGGAGGTAGAGGTCGCCGCCCGCGGGGACCTCGGCGAGGAAGTCCCCCTCGGCCACGTCGGTGCGCGACGCGAGCCCGGCGTCGGCGAGCGAGGTGCGCGCGCGGTCCGTGCCGCCGGGCAGGTCGTAGAGCAGGCCGCGGATGCCGGGGTGCGCCCGCAGGATCTCGCCGAGCAGCGCGTCCGAGCTGCCCCCGACGTCGACGACGACGCCCCGCTCGCCCAGCTCCCGGGTCGCGGCGATGCGCTTGGCCTCGGGCTCGCTGATGTCCGGCGCCACGCGCTCGAACAGCGACGACAGCCCGTCCGGCCCGCCGGGCAGGTCGACCCCCGACCAGCCGGACCGGACGTCCACGGCGCTGCTGCTGCGGCACAGGCAGTCCGCCAGGTGTGCCCACATGGGGTAGAAGAACTCGGCGGTGACGAGCGCCCGCTCGTGCGCCCCACCCGTCGCGCCCGACTCGAACGCCCGGCCGAGCGCGGTCGTCCGGTAGCCCTCCTCGCCCACCGTGCACAGGCCGATGCCGACGAGTGCGCGCATCAGGCGGCCGAGGCTCGAGCGGGACAGGCCGCACTCTGCGGCCATCTCCACGAGCGTCAGCGGACCACCGGCGAGCAGGTCCGCGACACCGAGACGGGCGGCCGTGCAGAGGACCTGGCTACGCCAGTAGCCGTTGAGGAGGTCGTGCAGGCCGGCCGCCGCGTCGAGGACCTGCTCCTGGCGTGGTGATGTCACGCGAGGAGGGTGATCCGCTGCGCTATGAATTCCCTATGAAACACCGGTCACCCGGTCAGGGTAACTCCGCCCTTCACGCAGAGGATCGTACGCGGCCGGTGGTCGCCGGATCCGAGCTCCCGGGATCTCCGACGACGGGCGGGAGGGCTCCCGGTCAACCCCGGCCGGACCGGGCCCTGGCGTCGATCTCCGCACGACGCGCGGCGCTGGCCGGTGTCCCGCCGATACCCCAGTCGTCGGGGTCGACCGGCACGATCCGTCCGCGCACCGACGCCCGCTCCACGCCGAGGTGGTCGACGATCAGGTCGGTGAAGTCGGCCAGCAGGCGGTGCCGCTGGGCGACCGGACGTCCGGCGAGCACGAGCGCCGTGAAGTACGGCGCCGAGCGCCCCGCCTCCCCGCCGGTGAGCCACAGCTCTGGCGGGTGCAGCTCGGCGAACGCCCTGATCCGTTCGACCGGCGACTCCAGCACCGCGGCATAGCGCTCGGTGAGCGCGGAGAGCAGCCGCGACACCTGGCCCGCGGGATACCGGCCTTCGAGCAGGTGGACCGTCACGATCGGCACGGGCAGAACCCTAGAGCCATCCGCCCACCGGGCTCCCCTGGTGTTCGGGGACGGGGAACGCCGCTGGATAGACTTGCGTCCGTCCGGCACTCGTCGGTCCCCGCGTCGAGAGGAACCGATGTACCCGGTTCGGCGGATCGCACCACTGCTCCTGGTGGGTGCGGTCGTCGCGGGTTGCGGCAGTTCGATCACCCAGGTCACGCCGCGCACGGCAGCGCCGACGCAGGCGCGCGCGGTCACCCCGTTCTGCGACGCGATCGACCAGAACCGGAAGGCGGCCGAGCCGCTGTCGCGCGGCCGGATCGGCTCGCGGGTGGAGAACATCGAGCAGGTCGCCGACCAGATCCGGTCGGCGAACCAGCAGGTCGGCGCGCTGGCGCCACCGGAACAGAAGGCCGACGCGGACCGGATCGTCGCCGTGCTGGACCGTCAGCTGCGGGTGCTGGTGGACAACGACGGCGACACGGCGGCGCTCGCCCGCGACCCGCAGATCGAGCAGCTGACCCGGGACCCGGAGTACGCGGCCGCGAACCGCCGCCTCTCCGAGTACGTCCGGTCCTCCTGCTAGGAGCCTTCGACGACCGTCGGCCGGGACCGCCGCCAGCCGATGTACCGGTCCGCCTCGACGAGCAGCGAGCCGCCGAGCCACATCGCGACGACGGCGTCGTCGCCGAGCCCGAGCACGGACAGGAACATCTCCGGGATCACGTCCACCGGCGACACGAGGTAGACCAGCGCGATCGCCCACAGCAGCAGGCGGCTCCGCCCCATCTCCCGGTACGTGCCGGACATGGTGTCCGACAGCATGTCCGGCATCGCTCGCAGGCGTTCGCCGTTGCTCGGCTCGCCCGGCCGTCCCCGGGTCGAGAACGCACGCCGGAGCGTGCGGAACGCAGACAGACGGCGCGAGGTCGTCACAGCATTCATGTCCGGTGCAACGCGCCGTCCGTCCGTTTCGTTCCGTCCGGTGACGGGGAGTCAGGCGTTCTCACGCTCCGCGGCCAGCGAGATCGCCACGTCGATGATCATGTCCTCCTGGCCGCCGACGAGCCCGAGCTCGCCGCAGCGCTTGAGGATCTCGTGGGCGGGGACCTTGTAGCGCTCGGCCGCCGTCTCGGCGTGCAGCAGGAACGACGAGTACACGCCGGCCCAGCCCTGCACGATCGCGTTGCGGTCCATCTTCGGCCAGCGGTTCAGGTAGGGGCGCACCACGTCCTCGGCCGCGTGCAGCAGCGCCATCACGTCCAGGCCGGTGTCCACGCCGAGCCGGTCGAACACGGCGGCCAGCACCTCGGTCGGGCTGTTGCCGGACCCGGCGCCGAGCGCACACAGCGACCCGTCGATGTACCGGACACCGACCTCGTGGGCGATCACCGAGTTCGCGACGCCGAAGCTGAGGTTCTGGTGGCCGTGGTAGCCGACCCACGCCTCGTCGCCGACCTCGGCCAGCAACGCCTCGAACCGCGCCCTCGCCTCGTGCATGAGCAGCGCGCCCGCCGAGTCCGTGCAGTACGGCGCCTGACAGCCGGCGTCGACCATGATCCGGGCCTGCTTCGCGAGATCCTCCGGTGGCGTGCGGTGCGCCATCATCAGGAACCCGGCCGTCTCCATGCCCAGGTCGCGGGCGGCCGCGAAGTGCTGCGGCGAGACATCGGCCTCTGTGCAGTGCGTGGCCACCCGGACCATGCCGGCACCCGCGTCGCGGGCGCGCTTGAGGTCGTCGACGGTGCCGATGCCGGGCACCAGCAGCACCGCGATCGTGGCCTGCTGCGCCTCCTCGCGGGCGGCGGCGATCAGGCGCATCTCGTCGGTGTGGCTGAAGCCGTAGTTGAAGCTCGACCCGCCGAGACCGTCGCCGTGGGTCACCTCGATGACCTCGACGCCTGCCCGGTCCAGCGCGCGCACCGTGTCCCGGACCTGGGTCTCGGTGAACTGGTGGGACATCGCGTGACTGCCGTCGCGCAGGGTCGTGTCGACGACGCGGACGTCGTGGGCGAGCTCAGGGCGGCTCATGCGGGCACCTCCACACACGCGCGGGCCTTCAGCTCGCCGACGCGCGCGGCGGCGGCGGTCATGATGTCCAGGTTCCCGGCGTAGTCCGGCAGGTAGTCACCCGCGCCCTTGACCTCGAGGAACACCGCGACGCGCGCGTTGCCGCCCCAGGACTCGCGCGGCTCGTCGAACTGGGGGTCGGCGCGCAGCGTGTAGCCGGGCACGTACTGCGCCACCTCGGCGACCATGTCGTGGACCGAACGCGTGATCGCCGCGCGGTCGGCGTCGCCGGAGATCATGCAGAACACCGTGTCCCGCATGATCATCGGCGGCTCGACCGGGTTCAGGATGATGATCGCCTTGCCGCGCTCGGCGCCGCCGACCTCGGAGACGGCCCGGCCGGTGGTGTGCGTGAACTCGTCGATGTTCGCCCGGGTTCCGGGACCGGCACTGCGCGAGGCGACCGACGCGACGATCTCGGCGTAGGGCACCGGCGTCACCCAGGACACGGCGTGCACCATCGGGATCGTCGCCTGCCCGCCGCAGGTGATCATCGAGACGTTCGGGGCGTCCAGGTGGTCGTGCAGGTTCACCGGCGGGCACACCATCGGACCGAGGTGCGCCGGGGTGAGGTCGACGGCGGCGATGCCGGCCTCGGCGTACCGCGGCGCGTTCGCGATGTGCGCCTTCGCCGACGTCGCCTCGAACACGATCCGCGGCAGCGGGTCCTGGCGCAGCAACCAGTCGACGCCCTCCGCGCTGGCCTGGACACCCATGTCACGGGCGCGGGCCAGCCCGTCGGACTCCACGACACCGACCATGTACCGGACGTCGATCACCGGACTGTCCGCGAGCTTGGCCAGCAGGTCCGTTCCGATGTTGCCCGGCCCGACGATCGCGGCCGTCACCTTGGGGCTCATAACGTCCGAGCGTGCCGGGTCCGCGGCCGTCGCGGAACCGGGGCGTTCCGATGAGCGGAACCGTTCGTCAGCGGCTCGCCAGGTAGATGTCGCGCAGGACCCCGGTCTCGGTGGTCATCTCGGCCAGCCGCTGGCGCACCACGTCACCGATGCTGATCAGCCCGCGGATGCGCCCGCCGACGACGACCGGCAGGTGCCGGTGCCGGGAACGGGTCATCGTCGCCATCACCTCGGCCAGGGTGTCCTCCGGCGTGCAGCTCTCCGGGAGGTGCACCATCACGTCGCCCACGGTCCGCTCCAGCAGCGACGGCCCGTCGGCGGCGAGCCTGCGGACGACGTCGCGTTCGGACACGATCCCGTCGAGGCGGCCCCGCCCGTCGTCGGACACGACGAGCGCGCCGATCGCAGGCGGACCGGAGAGCAGCTGTACGGCCTCGGCCATCGACGTCCAGGACGGCACCGTCGTCACGTCGTCGCCCTTGATCCGCAGGATGTCGGCCACCTTCATCGCGCACTCCCTCTCGACGTTCTCCCCGTGATCCAATTGTTGCGCTGGCGCACTAGTTGCGCAAGCTAAAGTGTTCCCCAAGAGGGGGTGAGGTCGGCATGACCCGAACCGACCAGCTGGTCGACGCCGTGCTGGACGCGGCGCGTGTGCTGGTGGCGATCAGCGTGCGGTCGCTGGCGGCCACCGGTGACGTCGTGACCGTGTCGCAGCTGCGGGTGCTGATGCTGGTGGCCGGTCGGGCGGGGGTGAACGTCGCCGACGTCGCGGCCGAACTCGGGGTGCACCGCTCGAACGCGACCCGGGTCGTCGACCGGCTGGTGCGGGCCGGACTGCTCGGCCGGCGGGCCGATCCCGCGGACCGTCGCCGGCTGGTTCTCGAGCTGACCGTCACCGGACGGAACCTGGTCGCGGACGTCGACGCCCACCGGCGCGACGAGATCGCCGCCGTCCTCGGCCGGATCCCGCCGGCGGGCCTGGACGGCGCGGAGGCGGTGTGGCGTGCGTTCGCGGACGCGGGATGAGCTGGTTAGCGTCTCGGCCCGTGGCTGATGTGACCGTCGCGTCCGACGTGCTCGACGTGCTCCGTTCCGCGGGAGCGACGACCGTGTTCGGCCTGCCGGGCGTGCACAACCTGCCGTTCTGGGGTTCGACGGCCGGGGCGCCGGTCGTGGTGCGGCACGAGCAGGCGGCGGCGTACGCGGCGGACGGATGGGCCCGGCGTTCCGGGGCGCTCGGCGCGGCGGTGGTCACGACCGGACCCGGCGCGACGAACGCGCTGACCGGGTTCGGGGAGGCGGCGGCCGCCGGGTCGCCGATCGTGCTCGTCGCCTCGGAGATCCCCCAGCGGCTGCGACGGCCGGGGCGCCTGCGGGGTGTCCTGCACGAGTCCCGCGACCAGGCCGCGCTGTTCGCGCCGCTGGCGAAGACCGTGTTCACGCCGCGCACGCCGGACGAGACGGCCGTCGCGATCCGGGAGGCGGTCGCGGTCGCACTGACGCCGCCGCGGGGACCGGTCTACGTCGACGTGCCCGCGGACGTGCTGGGTCAGGCAGCCGGTCCGGTGCCACCGGCCGCCGGATCCACGTCCTCCGCCGCCGATCGGGCACCGACACGGGCGCCGGACGACGGGCGCCACGGGCACGCGCCGGGCGCCGGCGCTCCCGACCGGACCGACGCCCTGGTGCGCGCCCTCGAGGGCCGGGCCGTCGTCGTCTGGGCGGGCCGCGGCGCGCTGGACGCCCCGTCCGAGACCACCGAGCTGGCCCGGACGCTCGGCGCACCCCTGGTCACCTCGTTCCACGCGCGCGGGCTGCCCGGCGCGCTGGACGTGCCGCCGCACGAGCCTGAGGTCGCCGCGCTGATCGGCTCGGCGGACGTGCTGCTGGCCGTCGGCGGCGACCTGGACGGCATGCACACGCGCAACTGGACGATGCCGCGGCCGCCGGTACTGGCCACTGTGGATGCCGCTCCCCCTGCCGACCCTCCGGAGTGGGACGCGGACGTCGCCGTGCACGGACCGCTTCCCGGTGTTCTTGCGGCACTGGTTCACGCGGTCGGCACTCGTCGGCCGTGGTCCGGGAAGGACGTGTCCGACCAGGTGCGCTCGCGACTCGCCGACGACCCGTCCTGTGCCGACGCGCTGGCGCTGCTGTCCTCGGTGGACGCCGTGGCCGCGCGTGGCGCCGCGCTGGTCTGCGACATGGCCGTCGCCGGGTACTGGACCGGCGGCTACGCCCGCCCGGCCGGACCGCGCGGGCTCGCGTACCCGGTCGGCTGGGGCACGCTCGGGTTCGGACTCCCCGCCGCGATCGGGGTGGCCTCGACGGGTGTCCCGACGCTCGCCGTGTGCGGCGACGGCGGTCTCGCGATGGCCCTCGGCGAGCTGGCGACGATCGTGCAGGAACGACTGCCGGTCGTCGTGCTTGTCGTCGACGACGCCGGGTACGGCATGCTCCGGTTCGACATCGAGCGGAGCGCGGGCGGAGCGAGCATCGACACGGCCCGCGCGGGACACCCGCACACGGGAATGGACCTGCACACGCCGGACCTGGTCGCGCTCGCCGCGGCGTTCGGCATGCCCGCCACCGAGGTCACCGGGACCGGGCCGGAGCTCACGCGGGCGCTGACCGGCGCCGTCGACGCCGGTGGACCGCACCTCGTCCGCGTCCCGGCCCGCCTGATGCCGCCGCGCACCACGTCGCCGCGCTGGAACGACACGCCGTGACGGCCCCGGTCGCCTGCGGCGTGGAGCTCGGTCTCGACGACGTGTGCGCCGTCGCCCGCGACCGGGCGCCCGTCGAGCTCGCGCCGGGTGTCGAGGAACGCCTGCGCGCAGAGCGGAACGCCGTGGACGCGGTCGTCGACGGCGGCGTCCCCGCCTACGGCGTCACGACCGGACTCGGCCCGCGCTCCGGGTACGCGCTGACCCGCGACGAGCTCGCCGCGTTCAGCCTCCGCACGATCCGCGGCCGGGTGAACGCCGTCGGCGAGCCGCTCCCGACGGACACCGTGCGCGCGGCGATGCTGCTGCGTCTGGGCGGGATCGCTCGTGGCGGGAGCGGCGCGAGCCCGGCCGTCGCCCGTCAGCTGGCCGGGATGCTGAACGCCGGAGTGCACCCCGTCGTGCCCCGGACCGGATCGATCGGGGCGGCGGACCTGTGCCAGCTCGCGCACGTCGGCGAGGTGGTGATCGGCGAGGGACGCGCCGAGCTCAGCGGTGAGATCCTCGACGGCGCCGAGGCGTTGCGCCGCGCCGGTCTGGAACCGCTGACGCCCGGCCCGAAGGACGGGCTCGTGCTCTGCACGACGAACGCCGTGACGGCCGCGATCGCGGCGCTCGCACTCGCCGACGCCGAGGACGCATTGATCGCTGCGCAGGCCGTCGTGTCCGTGACGTACGAGGGGTTCCGGGCGAACGTCAGTCCACTGGACCCCCGCGCGCAGGCCGCACGCCCGTCCCCCGGGTCCCCGGAGGCCGCGGCGCACCTGCTCACGCTGCTGCGCGGCGGGCGGCTCACCGACCCGGCCGCCGCCCGACGCGTCCAGGACCCGATCAGCATCCGGTGCGCGTCCCAGGTTCACGGTGCGCTGGCGTCCACACTGGACACGGTGCGGCCTGCGCTGGACGCCGAGATCAACGGCTCCGGCGACAACCCCCTCGTGCGCGACGACGGCACGATCGCCTCCACCGGCAACTTCCACACTCCCGCGCTGGCACTGGTCCTGGACACGCTCGCGCTGGCGTTGCACCGGACGGCGTCGCTGTCGGTGCAGCGGATGCAACGCCTTCTGACCGGCCGCCTGTCCGGCCTGCCCGACGACCTCAGCGCCGTCGGCCCCGGCTCGTCCGGCTTCGGACCGCTGCTCAAGATCGGGCAGGCGCTGCTCACCGAGATCCGGCACCGGGCCACACCGGTGTCGCTGGACAGCCCGTCGGGCGCGGACGGCGTCGAGGACGACGCGTCGAACGCCTCGTACGCGGCGGCGCGCCTGCCGGGCATGCTGCGCCGGTTCCGGCTGGTGCTGGCCGTCGAGGCACTGGCCGCGACGCAGGCCGTCGAACTGGCCGCACCGGCCGCACTGGGCGACGGCCCGTCGCTGGTCACACGCGCGGTGCGCGAGGCCGCGGCTCCGTTGACCGACGACCGCGCGAGCAGCCAGGACGTGGAGCGGGTCGCCGCGACGGCACTGGGCCCTGACCTGATCGCCGCGGTGCGCACGCTGGATCCCGCGTACCGCCGCGGCGGGCGGTAACCCGGCGTCGCAGGAGATCCTCCGACCTCGCAGACCCGGCAGACGCTGCGAGATCGGGCATCGCACTGCGCGGTGCCACCGTCGGCGGTCGTCGTGGGCCGGATCCGCCGCCACCGCCGTCGTCCACGGCAGACTCGGGTGTGTGACCGGCGACCCCGACGCGCGCTTCCACGACCTCTGCCTCACGTTCGCCGATCAGCCGGACGTCGAACAACCCGGCGGCGACCGCGCGTTCGGCTCCGCCGCGCTCACGACCGGCAGGAAGATCTTCGCCATGCTCGTGGGCGGACGGCTCGTCGTGAAGCTGCCCGCCGCCCGCGTCGCCGAGTCGATCGCCGACGGCACCGGCGAGCGGTTCGAGGGCAGCCGCGGGCGGCCGATGAAGGAATGGCTGACGGTCGCCGACACAGCCGACTGGTCGGCGATAGCTCGGGAAGCGCATGCGTTCGTAGCTCGTCGCTGACCCGTTTCCGCAGCTCAGCCAGCTCTCGCCGGCTGATTCACCACTCGACGCGACGCTCGGGGTTGCATCATCGAGCAGTCGCGATATATCGTGATAGCACGCGAGCCGATCGAAGGAGGCTCACACGAGAAGGAGTACGATCATGAACGCATGGAACAACCCAGGTGACGGACCGTTCGGTGGACGCGGACGTGGTCCGCGAGGCCGCGGACGGCCCCCGTTCGAGCGGATGGCCGAGAAGCTGAGCCTGGCCGCCGAGGCAGCCCAGGCGGCGGGAGACGAGATGGACGACGAGGGACCCGGCCCCCGAGGGCGCGGACGCGGTGGCCCGCACGGCCGCGGCGGCCCGCACGGCCGCGGACGTCGTGGCGGGTTCGGCCCGCGCGGTGGCCCCGGCTTCGGCCCGGGTGGCTTCGGCCCCGGTTTCCCGCCCGGACCGCCCCCCGGCTTCGGCCGGCGTGGCGGGCGCCGCAACCGCGGTGACGTCCGGACGGCCGTCCTGGCCGTCGTGGCGGACAACCCGCGGCACGGCTACGAGATCATCCAGGAGATCACCGAGCGCAGCGGCGGGCAGTGGAAGCCGAGTCCCGGCTCCGTGTACCCGACGCTGTCCCAGCTCGAGGACGAGGGTCTCGTCCGCGTCGAGCAGACCGAGGGCCGCCGGGTCGTCCACCTCACCGAGGAGGGCACCCGTTACGTCGAGGAGCACCGCTCCGAGATCGACGCGGTCTGGTCCGGCTTCGACGGGGACACCGACGGCGACCCGGCCCACGAGCTCTGGCAGGAGCTCGGCCAGGTGCACGCCGCCGCCCACCAGGTGATGGCGGCCGGCACCCCCGAGCAGATCGCCACCGCGACCGAGTCGCTCGCCCAGGCGCGCAAGGCCATCTACCGCCTGCTCGCCGAGTAGGCGTGCTCACGCCCCGAGGGCCCGGCATCCACTGTGGATGCCGGGCCCTCCGGCGTCCGGTGGCTCGTGCCGCACCCCGGCCCGGCGTGCCGCACCCGTTGCAGCCGGTGCGACACGCCGAGGCGGGGTGCGACACCACGCGGCGAGGTGCGGCACCGCGCCGAGGGGTGCGACGGACCGACGCCGGGTGCCGCGCCGGCCGGGCGATCGGTAGCAGCGGCGCCCCGTCACACCTCGCGACGTGCGATGCGTGGAATGCCGCGTACCGACACGGGGCGCCACGGGTCGGTGCCGGCTGCGGCCTCAGCTGCGGTCGAGCACGCAGGTCGACGTGCCGCACCCCGGCCCGGCGTGCCGCACCCGTTGCAGCCGGTGCGACACGCCGAGGCGGGGTGCGGCACCAGGCCCCGGGGTGCGGCGTGCCCCGCCGGTCGGGGCGAGCGGCGTCCCCCGGCTCCGTCTGGGCGGAGCCGGTCAGCAGTCGCGCAGTTCCGGCGTCTGGTTCAGGACCTGGCCGCGGGGGCTCACGAACTCGCGGTAGATCTCCGAGTCGACGGCGGCGGGGCGGAACGCGGCGACGCGGTGGCAGTTCTGGAACGCGAGGACGACGCCGAAGTGCCGCTCCAGCGCACCGCGGATCGCGTTGGACGCCAGCGCGCGCAGCAACTGACCGCGCTCGGCCTCGGACGGCGGCGGGACCTCGTGCTCGCCGAACGGCGCGTCCGGGCGGGCGTCGCCGTCGGCGGCCGCGGCCGACACGACCTGCCACGCGTAGGGCAGCGAGTCGCGGACGACGCCGACGAACGCGGCGTCGTCCATCTCGCCGCGGCGGGCGTCGTCGAGGACGGCAGTGGGGACGTCGAGGGACACGGTGACCTCCTGGGGACGTACTTCTCCGGACCGGTCGGTCCGGGGTCGGTGGGCGCGACGGCACGCGGGGCCCGTGACAGGCGCCGGGGGCATGCCGGGCGGCGGCTGCGCTGCGGCGTGCAGGACGCAACGGGCGCACGCGGAGATGCGACGGCGTCGCGAGCACAGAGGTGCGGTGGACGCAGGAACACGACGGACGACTCAGCGCGCTCCGGCGGGCGCCGAGAGCCCGGCGGGCGCCGAGAGCCCGGCGGGCGCCGGGAGCCCGGCGGGCGCCGGGAGCCCGGATACGACGGGCGGCACATCGCCGACCTCGACGCGTCAGACGCGCGCGGGCGCGGGGCCCGGCACGTAGTCCGGCGCGACCTGAAGCGCCAGATCAACCCCGGTCGCGGCGTTCGCCCACGACCGGGCGTTGCGCAGGTGGAACGCGACCGTGTCGCGGTGGTAGGCGGCCCAGTCCCTGCTCCGGGCATCCACATCGGACCGGAGCTCGTCGCAGACGGCGCGGTTCGCCGGCTCCAGTTCGGACACCGGGAGCGCCCGGCCGCGCTCGGCCGCCCGCACCCACGCGGACTGACCGATCCAGCCGATCAGCGCGTCGCCGACCTCGTCGCGGAGGTAGTCGACGTCGGAGGAGTCCGCGACCTTGTTCCCCAGCACCCGCAGCGCGACGCCGTACTCGGCCGCGTGCCCGGCGTACTGCCGGTAGACGCCGACGCCGCGGCGGGTCGGCTCGCAGACCAGGACCGTGAGGTCGAAGCGGGTGAACAGGCCGGAGGCGAACGCGTCGGCACCGGCGGTCATGTCGACGACCACGTACTCGCCAGGACCGTCGACGAGATGGTTCAGGTACAGCTCGACGGCGCCGGTCTTGGAGTGGAAGCACTTCACGCCGACGTCGTCCGCGTCGAACTCCCCGGTCACGACGTACCGGACGCCCCCTTCCGAGCGGGACAGACGGGCGAGTACCGGGTCTGACGAGTCCAGTGTGGATAGACGCGAGCCGGGACCCGGCGGCGTCGTCTTGACCATCTCGTCCGACGAGCCGATCAGCGGGTTGTCGCCGCGCAGGTGTTCCTTGAGCCACGGCAGGTCGGCGGCCAGCGACGGCGGCGGGGTGCCGTCCGGGTCGGCCCCGAGCGCGACGCCGAGGTGCTGGTTGATGTCGGCGTCGACGGCCAGCACCGGCGCCCCGGTCGAGGCGAGACAGCGGGCGGTCATGGCCGCCGTCGTCGTCTTCCCGCTGCCGCCCTTGCCCACGAACGCGATACGCACAACGGTAACGGTATCCGTTCTCACTAACGAGTGATCGAATCGGGGTCTATCCCCTGCGGATCTCCCGGCGGCGCTCGCGTTCCGCCCGTCCGAGGACCTCACGCAGCGGCGGCACGTGCGTGCCCCCCTCGGCGAGGAACCGGCGGGCCTTGCGGCGCGCGACGAGCACCCCGACCGTCGCGAGGATCCACACCGGGAACTGCACGAGCCAGGCCAGCCGGAACGCGTCCGGCGTGAACCCGCCCGCCACCCCGAGGACGGCACCGACGGCCAGCGTGGCGAGCAGCGTCGTCGTGAACCCGCCGACGTTGACGATGCCGACGGCCGTGCCGCGCCGGTGGTCCGGGTTGAACGTGCGGGCGTAGTCGAACCCGACGGCCGAGCACGGCCCGTTGCACGCCAGCACGGCGACCAGCACGACGAGCAGCCACGACGGCGCGGGCGGCGGCACGAGCAGGACGGCCGCCCACGCCGCGGCCGTCGCCCCGATCACGCCGAGGACGAGCCACGACCGTCGCAGCGGATGCCGGGCGGTGAACTCGCCGAACACCGGGCCGGCGATCGCGCCCGCCGCGACGAGCACGGTGAGCAGCACCGACGCCGTCGTCGACGACAACCCCTGTCCCGCGACGAGGTACGGAACGCCCCAGAGCAGCGCGAACACCATGCCGGAGAACTGCGTGCCGGCGTGCGTCCAGAGCCCGAGACGGGTGCCGGGCTGGCGCCACGACGTCGTCAGTGCCTCCAGCACCTCCCGCGGCGAGGCCGCGGGCTCCGGCGCGGGCGAGCCCGGCGGCCGGTTCGCGAACACGGCCGCCACGGCGATCGCCGCGACCACGCCGAGCGCAGCTGCGGACAGGAAGGCGGCCGTCCACCCCGCCGAGTGCAGGACGGTGGCCAGCGGGATCGCCGAGAGCACCTGCCCCAGCTGCCCGAGCAGCGCCGTCAGCTGGGTCATCAGCGGCACCCGTCGCGGCGGGAACCACACCGACACGACGGACAGCACGCTGATGAACGTCAGCGCGTCGCCGACCCCGACCAGCACCCGCGCCGCGATCGCCAGCGGCAACGACGTCGCCAGCGCGAGCAGGACCTGCGCCGCGGCCATCGTGACGGCGCCCGCGAGCACCATCCGCCTGGCGCCGAACCGGTCGAGCAGCAGGCCGACCGGGATCTGCAGCGCGGCGTAGACGAGCAGCTGCAGGACGATGAACCCGGAGAGCACGGCGGGTGCGGCGCCGAAGCGCTGGGCGGCATCCAGACCCGCGACGCCGAACGAGCTGCGATGCATCACGCCCACGAGGTACGCGAGCAGACCGGCGGACCAGACCAGATAGGCGCGACGTGGGTGCGGCATGACGACTGTCCATTCTGCGCGACCCGGGCGCCGGACCCATAGGGTGTGCGGGCGGGCTCACGTCGTCGCAGGGCTCGGGGAGAATCTAGAGATCGCCGACCCGACGGAGGAACGTGGTGCTCGACCCCTCGCAGCTCTACCAGGTGGACCCGGATGCACCGCGTCTCGACGAGCCGGTGCTGGTGGTGGTTCTCGACGGCTTCGTCGACGCGGGCAACGCCGGCACGCTGGCCGTCGAGGCGCTGCAGGAGAACCGCGAGGTGCGGCCGGTCGCGTCGTTCGACGTGGACCAGCTCGTCGACTACCGCTCGCGGCGGCCTCCCCTGCGGTTCGAGACCGACCACTGGGAGTCGTACACGCCGCCCGCGCTGGACGTCGTCGCGCTGACCGACACCGGCGACACGGACTACCTGCTGCTGTCCGGGCCGGAGCCGGACACCCAGTGGGAGCGGTTCGTGGCCGCGATCGGGATGCTCGTCGAGCAGTTCGGGGTCCGGCTGGTGATCTCCCTGCAGGGCATCCCGATGGCCGTGCCGCACACCCGCCCGATCGGCGTCACCGCGCACGCGACGCGCTCCGAGCTCGTCGAAGGACACACGCCGTGGTTCGCGACGGCGGACGTACCCGGCAGTGCGACCGCGCTGATGGAGTTCCGCCTCGGCCAGACGGGTCAGGACGCGATGGGCTTCGCCGTGCACGTGCCGCACTACCTGGCGCGCTCGGCGTATCCGCAGGCCGCCCGGGTGCTGCTGGACCACGCCGGCCTGTCCGGCGGGCTGTACCTGCCGACCGAGAGCCTCTCCCGGGCCGCCGAGCAGGCCGAGTCCGAGATCTCCGCGCAGGTCGGTGAGTCGGAGGAGGTCGCGCAGGTGGTGAAGGCGCTGGAGGAGCAGTACGACCAGGTCGCCGCCGCGCGCGAGGAGGGCGGTCTCGCCGAGGGCCTTGGCGGTGACCTCCCGAGCGGCGACGAGCTGGCCGCCGAGTTCGAGCGCTTCCTCGCCGACTCCGCGGACGGTGTGCAGGACAAGACCGGCCCGGACGTCCCGCCTGCGCCGCACGAGCCTCCGGGCCCTGCCGCTCCCCCGCCCCCGCGCGACGACGACGGCCCGGACACCCCGCCCGCGACCCCCGCCTGACCCCGGCACCCACGGCAACCCCGCGCCCGCCGCGCGCCACCCCGCGCCCGCCGCCGCACCGCCGCGCACCGCCCCGCGCTCACCGCCCCTCCACCTTCCGAACGAACGGCACCTTCGAGCAATGTCATTGCTCGAAGGTGCCGTTCGTTCGGCTGTGGGGGGTACCCCGGAGCGGCGAGTGCCCCGGGGCGGCGGGTGGGGCGGGTCGGCGCGGGTGGGAACGTGCGGCGGCGGGTCCGGGGCGGCCTCAGAGCAGGTCGAGCGCCGCTCCGACGACCCCGTCGGCGTCGATGCCGTGGTAGCGGTACACGCTGGCCAGGTCGCCGGACTGCCCGAACCGCGTCACGCCGAGGTGCGTGGCGCGGACCTGGTTCACCCCGGCCAGGAAGCTCAACGTGTGCGGGTGCCCGTCGAGGAGCGTGACCATCGGCGCGGCCCGGCGGGCCGGGAAGGCGGCGTCCAGGATCCACGGCTCGCTCACCCCGGGCACCGGATGCCCGGAACGCGCCTGCATCGCCTCGAACAGCAGACCGCCGCTCGTCACGACGACGACGTCGGCCTCGGTCCCCTGAGACGCCAGCCGGTCCGCGGCGGTCAGTGCCTCGGTGACCATCGCGCCCGCGACGACGATCGTGACGTCCGGACGGTCGCCGGACGCCCGCCGGATCATGTAGGCCCCGGCCACGACCTGACGGCGACGGCGCTCCCGCGCGGCCGGGTCGGTCGGGACGGACGCGAGCGTCTGGTCCACCGGACGGGTGGACAGCCGCAGGTAGGCCGACACCCCGTCCGCGCGGCCGAGCCGGGCCAGCGAGGCCAGCAGCGACCACTCGACGTCGATCGCGAACGCCGGCTCGTAGGTCACCACGCCCGGTTGCTCGAGTCCCACCGACGGCGTCGTGATCGACTGGTGCGCCCCGCCCTCCGGCGCCAGCGACACGCCGGACGGCGTGCCGACCAGGATCGACTGCCCTCCGGCGTAGACGCCGAACGCCCACGGTTCCAGCGCGCGCTCGACGAACGGGTCGTACAGCACCCCGATCGGCAGCAGCGGGCGTCCCCAGCGCGACCATGTGGCGCCCAGCTCGCCGAGCGCGCCGACCAGGTTGCCCTCGGCGATGCCCAGCTCCAGGTGCTGGCCGGTGGGCCGTTCCCGCCAGTGCAGGATCGTCTCCGGGTCGTCGTCGAACCAGTCCTTGGCCTCGCGCGCGGCCCACACGCCGACCTTGTTCACCCAGCCACCGAGGTTGGTCGTCGACGACACGTCCGGGCACAGCGTGACCACGCGCCCGGAGGCCTCCGGCGCCTCCCGGGTGAGGTCGAGCAGCGCGCGGCCGAGCGCGGCCTGGGTGGTGGCCCGGCCGGACGGCGTGCGGCCGATGTCGGTCGGCAGCGTGACGGGGGGCAACGGCAACGGCTCGGTCCGGTGCAGTCGTGCCGCGGTGCCGGCGCACAGCCGGGCGGGTGCACTGTCCGGCGAGAACCGGGCCCACGGGTCGTCCAGGGAGGCTCCGACCGTGCCGGCGAGCTCCTGCATCTGCGCCTCGGTCAGCAGCGAGCCGTGGTTCTGCGGGTGGCCCTCCGTCGCCAGCCCGTACCCCTTCACCGTGTAGGCGAGGACCACGGTCGGTCGGTCGTCGTCGATCCGGGCGAACGCGTCGCCGAGCGCGGCGATGTCGTGCCCGCCGAGGTTGCGGACCGCGGCCAGCAGAGTCTCGTCGTCCAGCCCGTCGACCAGCGACGCGAGCCCGGAGTCGTTCGAGGTGCCCGACGGCAGCCGCTTCCGGACCTCGGCCGCGTCGCAGCGCAGCAGGCGCTGGTACTCCGGGTTCTCCATGCCGTCGATCCGCTCGCGCAGCGCCTCGCCGCCGGGACGGGTGAACAGCTCGTGCAGCAGGTGCCCGTACTTGACGGTGAGGACCTGCCATCCGGCGGCGGAGAACATGCCCTCGATCCGCGGCGCCCCGATGTTCGGCACGACCCGGTCCAGCGACTGCCGGTTCAGGTCGACGATCCAGACGACCTCGCCGAGCCCGGCGACCATCGGGTCCAGGATCGCCTCCCAGACGGCCCCCTCGTCGAGCTCCGCGTCGCCGACCAGCGAGTACTGCCGCCCGGACCCCAGGCCGCCGAAGTGCGCATCGGCGTAGCGGCGGGCCAGCGCGCCCCAGATCGGGGCCGTCGCGCCGATCCCGACCGACCCCGTCGAGTAGTCGACCGGGTCCGGGTCCTTGGCCCGCGACGGGTAGCTCTGCAGGCCGCCGAACTGGCGCAGCGTCGTGAGCCAGCGCTCGTCGAGCTCTCCGAGGAGGTAGTTGATCGCGTGCAGCACCGGTGAGGCGTGCGGCTTCACCGAGACCCGGTCGCCGGAGCGCAGGTGCTCGAACCACAGCGCGGTCATGATCGTCACCAACGACGCGCTGGACGCCTGGTGTCCGCCGATCTTGATCCCGCTCGGGTCCTTACGGTGACGGTTCGCGTGGTCGATGATCGCCGACGAGAGCCACAGCACGCGTCGCTCCACCTCGCGCAACGCCTCGCTCGGCTCACCGGTGGCGGGGTCGGACGGCGCGGGCGCGACGGTGCTCATCGGGTCCTCCCTGGACGCGGACACAGCAGCTTGCTCAGCAAGCGCACCACTGCGACGATCGATGCACAAGTGGAACCGTCCCCGGTGAGCATTCTGCGCATCGGGGATGGACCAACCCGGCGAGGAGCGCGCAGAGTGCCCACCGAACTCGACGAGCGGGACGCCCGTCTGCTGCTCGCGCTCGCCGAGAACCCGCGCGGGACCGTGCTCGCGCTGGCCGACCAGGTCGGGCTGTCCCGCAACACGGTGCAGGCCCGTCTCGCCCGGCTCGAGGAGCTCGGCGTGCTCGGCACGTTCGAGCGGCGCATCGACCCGGCCGCGCTCGGTTACCCGCTGACCGCGTTCGTGACCGTGCGCGTGGTGCAGCGCGAGCTCGCCGAGGTGGCGGATGCGCTGGACCGGGTGCCGGAGGTGCTGGAGGTGCACGGCATGTCCGGCGAGGGCGACCTTCTCGTGCACGTCGTCGCCCGTGACGCGGACGACCTCTACCGGATCGCCGGGCAGTTACTCGCGACCGAGGGCGTGGAACGGACGACGACGTCGCTGGTCATGCGCTCGCTCGTCGGCTTCCGGACGGCACCGTTGCTGCGGCGCCTGGCCGGGTCCGAGCCCCCGACCCCGTGAACGAGGGTGCCGTTCGAGCAGTCGCATTGCTCGAAGGTGCCGTTCGTTCGGGACGGGACGGGGCGGGGCGGGGCGGGACGGGAACGGCCGGGATGGAGAGGGCCGGGCGGGCCGGCCCGACTACGCTCGGGTCGTGTCGGCTCTGCTCCCCTCCACGGCCCGTCTCCTGGTCGCCCGCACCGCCCGCGCCCAGCGCGACGGGCGCGTCCCGTCGCTGGTCGCGGGCGTCGCCCGGGACGGAGGGCTCGCGTGGTCGGCCGGACACGGCGACCTGCCCGGGCCGGCGGACGACACCCAGTACCGGATCGGGTCGCTCACCAAAACGATCACCGCGATCACCGTCCTGCGCCTGCGCGACGAGGGCCGTCTCGACCTGGACGACCCGCTCGAGACGCACCTGCCCGGCACCCCGCTCGGCGACCGCACGATCGGCCAGCTGCTCGGACACCTCGGCGGAGTGGCCGCGGAGAGCCCCGGCCAGTGGTGGGAGCGCAGCCCGGGCGGGTCGCTCGACGAGCTCGGTCTGACCGACGACGAGCGGGTCCTCCCGGCCGCGCGCCGCTTCCACTACTCGAACCTGGGCTTCGGACTGCTCGGCGACGTCGTCGCCGGCGTCCGCGGTCGCGCGTGGGCCGACGTCGCGCACGAGGAGGTGCTGGTGCCGCTGGGCATGGTCCGGACGACGACACGGCCGGTCGCGCCCGCGGCCACGGGGTTCGCCGTGCACCCCTGGTCGCAGACGCTGCTGCCCGAGCCGGAGCACGACGCGGGCGTGATGGCACCCGCCGGGCAGCTGTGGTCGACGCTCGCCGACCTGGCACGTCTCGCCACGTTCCTCACCGGCGACACCGGCGACGTCCTGTCCCCCGCCACGGTGGAGGAGATGACGGTGCCGGCCGGCGTCGACCCGTCGCAGCCGGTCTGGGCCGGGTACGGGCTCGGGCTGCAGGTCCAGCGCGTCGACGGCGTCACGCTCGTCGGGCACGGCGGGTCGATGCCGGGGTTCCTGGCCGGGATCTGGGTGGACCGCGAGCAGGCGACCGGCGCGTTCGTCGCGGGCAACACGACGTCCGGGATGGACGGCGGCGTCCCGGCCACGCTGCTGGCCGACGTGCGCGCGGCCGAGCCACGCGTCGTCGCACCCTGGACGCCGGAGGCACCGCCGGTCGACCCGGCCGTGCTCGGGCCCTGGTACTGGGGCCCGTCGCCGTACGTGCTGCGCGCGGTCCCCGGTGGGTTGCTGCACCTCGGCGGGCTCGGACGGCCCGGCCGCTCGTCGCGCTTCCGCCCCGGCCCGGACGGTACCTGGATCGGGATGGACGGCTACTTCGCCGGCGAGACGCTCCGCGTCGGACCGGACGCGCTGCACCTGGTGACCTACGTGTTCACCCGGTCGCCGTACGACCCGGCCGCGCCGATCCCGGGCGGCGTCGATCCCACAGGGTGGTCCCCCGGCCACTGAAACGGCACGGCCCCTCGTCGACACCGAATCGAGACCTGGGCCCCGCACGACGCGGACCAGCGGGAACAGGCAATACGGGCAGAACCGGCGGACGACAGAAAGCTCGTCGTTACCTACACTCCGGGACAATGTTCGCGAATTGTCCGTTCATGCACGGTTGTGACGTCGGAGGGGAGGAGCGCCCGCACGGGCGTATCCAGTCATGACACAGGTGGAACCCACGAAGGGGGCCGACGCCCCCGATCCCGGAGGGACGGCGGCCGACGAGCCCCGTCCCCGCACCGACTGGACGATCTTCGCCGTGGCCGGCGGCGTCGTCGGAGTCTTCCTGCTCTGGGGCCTGATCGGTCCCGACTCGCTGAGCGGCGCCGTGAGTGCACTGCTCGACGGCCTGATGCGCGGCGGCGGCTGGGCCTTCATCCTGGCCGCGACGGCGTTCGTCGTCTTCGCGCTCTGGCTGGCGTTCAGCAAGTTCGGCAAGATCCGCCTCGGCACCGACGCGGAGAAGCCCGAGTTCCGCACGGTGTCCTGGATCGCGATGATGTTCAGCGCCGGCATGGGCATCGGCCTGATGTTCTTCGGCGTGAACGAGCCGCTGTCGTTCTTCACGACCTCCACCCCGCCGGGAGCCGCCGAGCCGCTGACGCCGGACGCGGCGAACGTCGCGATGGCGACGTCGTTGTTCCACTGGACGCTGCACCCGTGGGCGATCTACGCCGTGGTCGGCCTGGCCATCGCGTACTCGACGTTCCGCAAGGGCCGCCGCCAGCTGATCAGCCAGGCGTTCATCCCGCTGATCGGCAAGAAGGCCGCGGAGGGCGGCGTCGGCAAGGCGATCGACATCCTGGCGATCTTCGCCACGCTGTTCGGGTCGGCCGCGTCGCTGGGGCTCGGCGCCTACCAGATCGGCGGCGGCATGCAGTCGGTCGGCTGGACCGACGGGGCGCCCGGCGCGGGGATCCTGGCGATCATCATCGTGGTGCTCACCGCGGCGTTCATCCTGTCCGCGGTCTCCGGTGTGGCGCGCGGCATCCAGTGGCTGTCGAACATCAACATGGTGCTCGCGGGCGTGCTGGCGCTGTTCGTGTTCGTGCTCGGCCCGACGGTGATCATCCTCGACCTGATCCCGACGGCGGTCGGCGCCTACTTCACCGACTTCTTCGAGATGGTCGGCCGCACCGAGGCCTCCGGCGGCGAGCCGATGCTCGACTGGCTGTCGTCGTGGACGGTCTTCTACTGGGCCTGGTGGATCTCCTGGACCCCGTTCGTCGGCATGTTCCTGGCCCGGATCAGCCGTGGCCGCACGATCCGCGAGTTCGTCGGTGGCGTGATCCTGGCGCCGAGCATGGTGTCGCTGGTCTGGTTCTGCATCTTCGGCGGTGCCGCGATCACACAGGCCAAGCCGGTCGCCGACGGCGGCGACGGCCGGGTGTTCTCCGAGGACTCGAACGCCCAGCTGTTCGAGGTGCTGCAGGCCTACCCGCTGGCGACGATCACCGGTCTCCTGGTGATGATCCTGGTCGGCATCTTCTTCGTGTCCGGTGCGGACGCGGCGTCGATCGTCATGGGCACGCTGTCGCAGCGCGGCACGATCGAGCCGAGCCGGTGGATCGTGGTGTTCTGGGGTTCGATCATGGGCGCCGTCGCGGTGCTGATGCTCGTCACCGGCGGCGAGGACGCCTTGAGCGGCATCCAGAACCTCACGATCCTGGTCGCGGCCCCGTTCGTCGTGATCATGATCCTGCTGTGCTTCGCACTGTCCAAGGACCTGCGGCGCGACCCGATGATCCTGCGCGACGTCAAGGGCGCGGAGATCATCGAGCAAGCCGTGGACTACGCGACGGCACGCCACGGCACGGACTTCTACCTGCGCGTCCGGGCGTTCCCGGACGGGAAGAAGGCCGAGCTGACCGCCGAGGAGTACGACGCCAACCACGGTCCCGGAACCGGCCCCGGCTACCAGATGACGGAGCCAGGGGAGACCGAGGAGGTCGTGGCCGCCGAGGACGGTCCGGACGCCGACGGCTCCTCCCCCGACACGTCGGGAGGCAGCAAGGCGCCGGTCGCCGGCGACTGAGACACGGGCTCCCGACGGGCCGGGTGGGCGATCACGCCCACCCGGCCCGTTCGTCTCGCCGAGCGCGACCGGACGAAGTCGGGGTGTGACCACGACCGGACCCGCTCGTTGTACCCGTGGAGGGCCCGGGCAGGCGTCCGGGAGCGCCCGCGGAGCGTCGGAGTGGATCATTTCGACCCCGGAACCGAGCACACGGAGGGACCTGACAGAGTGGCCCGAATGCGTCTCGTGTTCACCCCCGGAGACGACCAGGGGTATGCCGAGGCCCGGCACGGACTACTGGAGCAGTTCCACGTCTGGGCCCGGCATCGCCGGGTCGAGGTCGACTCGTCGCTCGTCGCGGCCGCCGTCGACTACAAGTACGCCCGGGACCGTCGTCTGGGCCGCTGGCACCGCTCACACGTCGCGGACGCGCTCGGGATGTGGTTCCCGCGCAAGGTGACCGTGCGCGAGCCGGAGGACGTGCCGCCCGCGTTCCACGCGCTGATCGACTTCCTGGCCGACCACGAGTGGCTGGACACGCTGTCCGCCCCGCCGGCCGACCTGCACGAGCAGGTGCGCGACTCCACGCCCGCGCTGCACGACGGGCTCGCGGACGAGCGCAACTACGACCTCGGCAAGTTCTGGGGCGTGCAGATGCTGCGCAACGGCGTGGACCCGGCCGACCCGGTCGCCGTGCAGCGCTTCCTGAACCGCGCGGGCTCGGGCGAGGCGGACGTCGACCGGCACGCGCTGGACGAGATCATGCGACGGCACAACCGGCCGTCGGACCCGCTCGGCCGTCCGGAGTGGACACCCGACCTCCCGCCGGTGCTGCTGCCCGGCGCCGCGACACTGGTGTCGGCCGCGCAGCGGAGCCCCGCGCTGGACCACCTGCGGCGCCTGACGCGCTGGGTGCGGGCCGGCCGACGCCTGACCTCCGACGGGCGGCTCGGCCGCACCGACGCGCTCGACCTGGCCGCGCACCTGCAGCTCGACCACCTCTACCGGGACTCCGCGCGCACCAGCGACGACCTGCCGGAGGTCTCGCTTCTGCTGCGCTGGGCCCGTGCGGCGCGCCTGGTCCGCCCGGTGCGCGGTCGGCTGGTGCCGGTGAAGAGCGCCGCGCGTGTCCTGGACCGGCCGATCGAGCTGTGGCAGAGGGCGTTCGATGCGGTCGGGCGGCTCGGCGACAACCTCGGCGGTACGGACGTGTTCGGCTCGCCGTCGCTGTTCGGGATGTCGATGTCCGAGGCGTTCCCGATGCTGTGGGTGAGCCTGTACGCCACCGGCGGCGGCCCGGTCCCGCTGGAGCACTTCCACCGGCTCGTGCGCGACACCGTGAACGCCGAGTGCGGCTGCGTCGTCGACGACCTGGCCGGGGACGTCGAGCAGCGGCTCTGGCGCCGCGACGTGACAGCCCTGCTAGACGCGTGCGAGATGCTCGGCGCGATCGAGCTCGGCGAGACCCTCGACGGCGACGAGCTGGACCGGCTCGCCGAGGTGGCCCAGCGCGAGGACCCGGACCCGACGGTCGTGTCGCTGACGCCGATGGGTGTGTGGGCGGTGCACCAGATGCTCGTCGAGCAGGGCATGCACGTGCCGGAGCCGGGCGAGCTGACCGACGAGGACGTCGAGTACGTCTGTGTGCGCCTGTCCGGCGTGCGCCGCGAGGTCGCCGAGGCCGAGCTGACGGCGTGGGCGGAGGCCCGGCACCCGTCGGATGCCGCGGCCGAGCTGGACCGCTACCTGCGCCGCTGCGACGATCCGGCACTGCGCTCGCTCGCACTGCACACGCTGGGCCAGACCGGCGCCCCGGGGCGCACCGTCGCCGCCCGGCACCGCTCGCACGTCACCGACCCCACGGCCCCCGCGCAACGGCGGGGACACCCGGACGGACCGGCGCACCTGCCGTTGCAGCGGGACCTGGAGCCCGCGGGCTGAGGTCCTACGGCTCCAGCACGACCTTGCCGGTGACGACGCGGTCGTCGATCCGGGACAGCGCCTCACCCGCCTTGTCGAAGGAGAACGTGCCGCTGATCATCGGGTTCAGCGCGCCGGAGGAGATGTGCGGCAGCATCTCGTCCCACTCCCACGCGACGTAGCCTTCCCGGGCCAGCGCGAACGCTCCCCAGCCGACGCCGCGGACGTCGATGTTGTTCAGCAGCAGGCGGTTCACCTTGACCGTCGGGATGTCGCCCGCCGTGAACCCGACGACCAGCAGCCGTCCGAGCGGGGCGAGGCTGCGCAGCGAGTCGGTGAACCGGTCCCCGCCGACCGGGTCGACCACGACGTCCACACCGGAGGAGCCGGTGAGGTCCTTCACGGCATCCTTGAAGCCGTCGACGCCGATCGCGTGGTCGGCGCCCGCCTGCCGCGCGACGTCCTGCTTCTCCGGCGACGACGCGACACCGATCACCGTGGCGCCCAACGCCTTCGCCATCTGGATCACGGCCGTGCCGATGCCGCCGGCCGCGCCGTGCACGAGCACCGACTGGCCCTCGCGCAGGTCGCCGCGCACGGCGAGCGCGAAGTGCGCGGTCAGGTAGTTCATCGGCAGGCACGCGCCCGCGGCGAACGACACGCCGTCCGGCAGCGGCAGCACGGCCCACTCGGGCACCGCGACCGTCTCGGCGAACACGCCGGACATCGTGAACGCGACGACCCGGTCTCCGACCGCGTACCGGCTCCCCTCCGGCGCCTCGCGCACCGTGCCGGCGCACTCCGAGCCGAGCGTGAACGGCGGGTCCGGCTTGTACTGGTACATGCCCTTGGTGAGCAGGACGTCCGGGAAGTTGACGCCCGCCGCGGCGACGTCCACGAGGACGTGTCCGTCCGGGCGCTCCGGCGGTTCGATGTCGGTCACCTGGACCGACGACGGACCGTTCAGCTCGACGACCTGCACTGCGCGCACGCGCTCCCCTTCCGCGGATCCGACCGGCGTGCGCATCGAATCACGGGCCGCGCGGGGCGTGCGAGCCCGGACGTCCGTCAGCGCGTGCGCTGGCGCGGGATCGCGTCGTGCAGGACGGCCCGACCACGCTCCGCGGCGTGGTCGGTCGTCAGGTGGAAGTGGCCCTTGCGGGAACGGGAGCACAGGTAGGAGCGCTGCGGGCGACCGCCGAGTGCCTCCAGTTCGCGGGCCGCGCACTCGGCGGCGTCGCGGTCCGGGTAGATGACCTTGCCGTCGTTGCCGAACACGGCCGACCGGGGGTCCAGCGCGATGCGCTCACGACGGCCGGGCAGGCAGACCTCGGGGCGGCCGCTGCGCATGAGCCGGGCGTACCGGGCCAGCACTCGTCCGCGTTCGCCGTCGACCACACCGCGCGACGGGACCGGACGCGGCGCCGGCACGGACGGCATCGGCTCCACCGCACCGCGCGGACGCGGGATCGCGCCCGGGTCCAGCGGAGCTGCATCCGGCCTGCCGTCCATGTCGCCTCCACGTCGTCGTCACCTGTGGAATCGCACGGGCCATCCTGCACCGTTACGGGGAGCGTCCGGAGTCGCACGATCGTGTCGTGTTCATCGTCGATGCGTGACGTTCCGTGAGCACCGGTCGCGATCACGCCCGTCACCCGGCACGGTGACGGCACGGGAATCGGCGTTCACGCCGGCCCGTTCCGCCGTATCCTGGGACTCCGATCCCGCGCACGGTGCCCGGCGGCGCCTCGGCCCGGATCGGCCGAGCGGGTGCGGGGGAGCACACATGGCGATCCAGTTCGAGGACGACCGGGAGACCGTCACACAGGGCCCGTCGTGGACCGACGTGCTGATCGCGTCCGAGATCTGCGACGGCGTGTTCGACGTCCGGTGGGACGTCCGGCCCCGCCTGCGGCGCTGGCTCGCCGCGCACGACCTGCCGACCGCATGCCTGCGCGAAGCGCACCTGCCCTCCGTCGACGCGTGGGCGCTGCTGGACGGCGGGGTGATCAGCGTGTCGTCGGTGACGGTCGCCGGGGCGACTCCCGAGCCGGCCTGGTCCCCTCCCCTGTCCGCGGGGATGCGGGTGATCGGGTTCCGGGCGTTCCGCCTGCTCGTCGCGGAGCTCGCGCTGGCCGGCCCGTCGTCGACGCTGCCCGGCGAGCCGTCCACCGACCCGGACGCGCTGCGCGCCGCGTTCGAGGGCCGCGTCCCGGACGGCGCGACGACCGAGCAGGCCGAGCTGCTCGCGACGTGCACCGACCGCTCGTCGCTGCGGTGGGTCGCGGCCGCGCTGGCCTCCCCCGGCTGACGTGTCCCGCTGGATCCTGCACGTCGACCTCGACCAGTTCCTCGCCGCGGCGGAGATCCTGCGCCACCCGGAGCTGGCCGGGCGGCCGCTCGTCGTCGGCGGGACGGGCGCTCCCGGCGAACGGACGGTCGTGGCGACCGCGTCCTACGAGGCCCGCGCGCACGGCGTCACGTCCGGGACGCCGATGCGCCTCGCC
Source organism: Pseudonocardia endophytica (assembly GCF_004339565.1). Classification (GTDB taxonomy): domain Bacteria; phylum Actinomycetota; class Actinomycetes; order Mycobacteriales; family Pseudonocardiaceae; genus Pseudonocardia; species Pseudonocardia endophytica. Next base: position 1,905,632 of record NZ_SMFZ01000002.1, on the reverse strand, counting down.
CGCCGCCGCCTGCCAGACGCGGTCTTCCTGCCCGCCGACAAGCCGTACTACGAGTCGGTCTCCGACGACGTCATGGACACCCTGCGGGCCACCGGAGAGCCGGTCGAGGTGATCGGCTGGGACGAGGCGTGGGTCGGCACCGACGGCGACCCACGCGCACTGGCCGAGCGCATCCGGCACGACGTCCGTTCACGCACCGGTCTGTCCTGCGCGGTCGGCATCGGGGACAACACCCTGAAGGCGAAGACAGCGACCGGATTCGCCAAGCCCGGCGGGATCCACGAGCTGACCGCGCGGAACTGGTTCGCGACGATGGGCGCGCGTCCGACGGACGCGCTGCCGGGGCTCGGTGCGAAGACGGCGGCCAAGCTCGCCGAGCTCGGCATCACGACCGTCACCGAGCTGGCCGAGTCGCGCCCGGGTGTCGTCGCGGCCCGTCTGGGGCCGCGGATGGGGCCGTACTACGTGTCGCTCGCGCGCGGGATGGGCCGCACGGAGCTGGAGACCGGCCGGTACGTCCCGCGCTCGCGCAGCCGGGAGACGACGTTCGCCGAGGACATCACGGACCAGGACGTGCTGCGCGCGGAGATCGTCGAGCTGGCCCACCGCGTGGCCGAGGACGTGGCGTTCGAGGACCGCGACGTCGCCCGCGTCGGCGCGAAGGTGCGCACGACCGGCTTCCACACCCGCACCCGCAGCGCCCCGATCGAGCTCCCCGGCCGCGACGGGCACGCCATCGCCGCGATCGCCACGACGCTCCTCGACGAACTGGCCCCGACCCGCCCGGTCCGCCTGCTGGGCGTCCGCGCCGAGTTCGTCGAGGCCTGACGGCGCCGCCGCTCCCACCGCCACTCCGTCCACTCGCCACGCCGCGCGCGAACCCGCTCGGCCCCACCGAGCCGCGCGGTGATCCGGCAGACGCGCACGCCTGCGGAGAACGCACGCGCCCGGACGCGTGCGTCCACCGAACGGGCGCGCGTTCTGCGGATCAGCGCTCGCCACGCCGCCCGTACGCGACCGTGCGTACCCGCGCACCCGCGCCGAATGTGACATCCGTGCGCATCATCGGCACGGGTGCCGCGCTCGTCCCGGAGGTCGGCGGCCTCGTAGGGTCGGAGGCGTGGGCGAGACCTGGACCAGCGCGGAGTGTGCGGAGTTCTGGGGTGTGAAGACGCCGACGTTCCTGGGGTACGTCAGCCGCGGGCAGGCACCCGCACCGCTGGACGGGACCGACGGACGTCGCAGACTCTGGGACGCCGACGAGGTGCGGGCGTTCCCGCGCCCCGGCGCCGGGCACAGTCGCGCGGGTGCGGGGCCGGAGGCCGAGGCGCTGCTCGACGAGATGCGGGCGGCGGCCGCAGCGGGCGACCGGGAACGTCAACGTGATCTTCTCGCCGACGGTCGACGTCGTGGCCTGGAGATCTCCACGATGGCCGATGCGCTGGGCGTATCCCGGCGCACGGCACACACGTGGCTCGCCCGGTGACGGCGCTTGCGCCCGGCATCCGCACGCGGTTCACTCATGCCGTGATGCGCACCTGGCTCGAGCCGTTCTGGCCCAGCCGTCGCGTCGTGCAGTTCGACGAGTTCTGTCGCACGGCCGCGTAGCGCGGCTGATCCCCGGCCGCCGCGCGGCCTCTCGTGACCCACCCCTGAGTCGTGGGCACGTGCCCGCGACGTCGTCATCCTGGAGTTCCCATGTCCGTCACGGACGACCTGCTCGCCAACAACGCCACCTACGCCGCGGGCTTCTCCGGCCCGCTGCCGCTGCCGCCGTCGAAGGGCGTCGCCGTCGTCGCCTGCATGGACGCGCGGCTCAACGTCTACGGCGCGCTCGGCCTGAACGAGGGCGAGGCGCACGTCATCCGCAACGCGGGCGGCGTGATCACCGACGACGAGATCCGCTCGCTCGCGATCAGCCAGCGCCTGCTCGGCACGACCGAGATCATCCTGATCCACCACACCGACTGCGGCATGCTCACGTTCACCGACGACGGCTTCAAGAAGTCCATCCAGGACGAGACCGGCATCAAGCCGGAGTGGGCCGCCGAGGCGTTCGGGGACGTGGACGCCGACGTCCGCCAGTCGATCGCCCGGATCAAGGCGAACCCGTTCGTCCCGCACAAGGACTCGGTGCGCGGCTTCGTGTTCGACGTCGCGACCGGAAAGCTCAACGAGGTCCTCCAGATCGGCTAGCGTCGTCACCGGCCCGGCCCCGTACACGGGTGCCGGGCCGGTTCATGTCGCCGACCTCCGGAGGACCGTTGACCGAACCCCGTCCGTCCACGTCGTACGCGGGCGCCACGGCGCACTACCTCTCCGAGGACCGCCGGGACGCGGTCAAACGGCACTGGGAGGAGCCGGCGACACGCGGCATGATCGCCGCGGTGCTGGACGCGCTCGGGCCGCCCGGGCACGGAGGTCCGCTGCGGGTGCTCGACGTCGGCGCCGGGACCGGCGACGCCCTGCGCCTGCTCGGCGAGACGGTCGGCCCGGCCGAGGTCGACTACCTCGGCATCGACACCGACCCGGACATGGTCGAGACGGCGACGGAGCTGCACGACGGCCGCCCGGGTGTCGCGTTCACGCGGCACGACGTACGGGAGCCGCTCCAGGACGGTCCGTTCGATCTCGTGCTCTCCACCGGCGTGCCGTTCTCCCACCTGCGACCGGACGAGTTCCGCGCGGCTCTCGCCGCGTTGTTCGCCGCCGTACCGCGCGGGCACCGGTGCGCCGCCGTCGTCGACGTGCTGGGGCGGTTCTCGCTGGAATGGACACCGAACTGGGACCGCGCGACGTGGCGGTACGCGATGTCGTTCTTCGCCGGCACCGACGACGTGCTGCACAGCGAGATGACGTTCCACTCGCGGGAGAGCCTGTGGTCGGCGATCGGCGGCGCCGCCGCGGACGCCGGAGCACGGATCGCGACGGCCGCGTTCCACGACCGTTCGGTCGCCGTCGGCAGGCACACCGCGACGGCCGAGTTCGCCCCGGACGTCCGGCCGTACCGGACGCTGGTCAACCGGCTCTACGACGGCGACGTCGCGCTCGACGTCGGTGACCTCGCGATGCGCGTTCCGGACGGCCACGCCCCCGACGCCGTGCGCCGGTTCTTCGGCCGGTTCACCGACGCGTGGAACGCCCGTCTCGTGGATGCGCGGTCGCTGGAGCGGGAGCTGGGCACGACGCCCGCGGGCCGGGTCGCGCTGGCCCGGTCCCTGCAGGCGCTGGAGCACGGCATGCAGAGCGGCCTCGGCACGGCGCACTCGCTGTCCGCGCTGCTGGTGGTCGAGCGCTGAGAGGTCGAGCCCTGACCGGTCGGGCGCTGCCGGGTCGGAGCGGTCAGCCCGACGACGCGCACACCGACGTGAGGGACAGGCCGAGCGCCGACCTGTGCACGTCGTCCAGCGGCTTCGCCGCGTCGACGGCCGCCTGCGCCAGTCGCCCGGCGCACGCCTCGTGCGAGCGCGCCGGAGCCGCCTGCGCCATGGCCGCCACGAGCTCGGTGCCGATCCGGTCCAGCTCGGGACGGATCGTCGCCAGGGCCGGTCGCTGCGCGGGCTTCGTGTCCGGGCGGTCGGTCCACTGCCTCAGCAGGTCGTTCTGGACCTGCGTGCTGGCCGCGATCTGGTCGGTGAACACCCGGGCGGCCCACTCCGGGTCGACGCGGTCCTTCTCCGCCTCGGTGCGCGCGGCCGCGATCACGGCGGCCTCGCGGGGCGGGTCGGTCACCGGCTGCCCGGTGCCCACCTTCGCGGCGGCGACCTGGTCGGACACGACGACCCGTCGGGCGGCCAGCGCCACGATCCGGTCGAGACCCTGCCCGCCGTCCTCGGGCAGCGGTCCCTGGCTCAGCGGCGGCGTCCCGCTGCAGCCCGCGAGCAGCGCGAGCAGCAGGACGGCTCCAGCAACCGAACGACAGCGGATCACCCGTCGAGACTAGTGCCGTGTCGCGCAACGTCGGTGCCGGGATCGGCGGATCCAGGCGTTCGCAGGCACGGCGCAGCCCGCAGCTCCTACCGGGCGTCGTCGCACGGGCGGCAACGCCGCCTGCGGGCGCCCGGGCCTCCGAGATCGGTGCCGAACGTGTCGCGATGCGGCACTAGTCATCCGGCTCGGGAACCGTGACCGGCGCCGGTACCGGCTGCCCGAACAGCTGCGCGACGACGTCGGAGACGGTGCGCACGCCGCCGGGCAGCGTGCCGGGCGAGGGCTGCTGGTCGGTCACGGCCACGACGTAGCGCTCGTCCGGCCCCGCGAACCCGGCGGTCGCCGTCACCCAGTGCTCGCCCCAGTCGTCGCGCTCCTGCGACCAGCCGTCCTTCGTGCCGGGTCGCTGGTCGGCGCCGGCGGCCCACACGCCCCAGTGCTGGTTGCCCGCGACGCCGCGCATCGCGTCCACCAGGTACGCGCGGTCGGCGGGCGCAGCGCGGTCGAGCACGTAGCGGACCATCGCGGCCAGATCCGCCGTCGAGCACTTCACGAAGCCCCAGTAGGTGCTCGACGTGAAGCCGGGCTGGAACGCGACCGAGCGCATGCCGAACGTCGTGCGGAACCGGTCGAGCATCGCGTCGCCGCCGTGGCGCTTCCACAGCCGGTCGGTTGCCCTGTTGTCCGACGAGTGCAGCATCGCGTCCATGTCGGCGCGGTCGGCGTCGGACAGGCCACCCTGCTCGCGCAGATCGGTCGCGATCGCCACCTTGATCGTCGACGCCGTCCATCCCGGACGGTCCACGTCGCCCGCCGTCCAGGTCGCGCCGGTGACGCGGTCGACGACCGTCGCCGCGACGAACCCGGGGGCGTCCGGGCGTCCGTCGATCGTGCGCTGCGCCGCCGCGAAACGCTCGGACCACTCGCAGGGGAACCCGGCCACGGGGGTACACGATGCCGCCACCGTCGTGACCGGCGCCGACGAGGGTGCGACGGGCGACAGCGCGGGTGCCGCGGACGGCGCTACGGTCGGCGTGCCGCCGCATCCGGCGAGCACGAGCGTCACGAGTGCGGTGATCAGGACCGCGGCCCGGGGAACGACGGCCACGGTCGCGGGACGCTACCTGTCGGCCCGCGCCCGTGCGCCGCGGCGCGCCCGGTCTCGACCGCCCGCCGCCCGGACGAGTCCGCCGACGATCGTCTCGGCCCACGCGGCGTCCTTCACGATCGCGACGACGGCGTTCTCGTAGCGGTCGATCCCGGCGACCGGGTCCGGGTCGCCCGGCACATCGGTCCACGGGCCACCGCCGGCGGGTCGACCGGGTCGGTGACACCGTCGCGCAGCTACCCCGGCCCGTGACACGCGGGCGACCACCACGCAGACTGCTGTGCGCCAAGCACACCGCTCGAGGGGGAGCAGATGGACGCACGCACCGCACACGATCCACGGACGAGGTCGGCGGTCCGGACCGCCACCGTGCGCCTGCTGCCGATCCTCGGGCTCGCCTACCTGCTCAACTACGTGGACCGCGTCAACGTCGGCTTCGCCCAGCTGACCATGGGCCCCGACCTGGGCCTGTCGGCGGCCGCGTTCGGGCTCGGCGCCGGCCTGTTCTTCATCGGCTACTTCTTCTTCGAGGTGCCGAGCAACGTCATCCTGCACCGGGTCGGCGCGCGGCTCTGGATCGCGCGGATCATGGTCACCTGGGGTCTGGTCGCGTCCGCGACGGCGTTCGTGCAGGGCGAGATCAGCTTCTACATCGTGCGGATCCTGCTCGGGTTCGCCGAGGCAGGCTTCTTCCCCGGCATCATCCTGTACCTGAGCTACTGGTTCCCCCGCGTCGACCGCGCCCGGATCGTCGCGCTGTTCTTCCTCGCCGTGCCGCTGTCGTCGGTGATCGGCGGGCCGGTGTCCACGCTGCTGATCCAGAACGGCGACGGCGTCCTCGGCTTCGACGCCGGGTGGCGGTTCATGTTCTTCGTCGAGGGCATCCCGGCGATCCTGGTCGGCATCGCGGTGCTGTTCCTGATGCCGGACAAGCCGTCCAAGGCGAAGTGGCTGCCCCGCGAGCAGGCCGCCGCGCTGGAGGCGACGGTCGCCGCCGAGGACGAGAAGCAGGTGCCGCACACGACCGGCATCCGCGCGGGCCTCGCCGACCGGCGGGTGGTGGCCCTGGCCGCCACGTACTTCGGCATCGTGTTCGGTCTCTACGTGCTCGGCTTCTTCCTGCCCGAGGTGATCAAGCAGTTCCAGGCGCTGTACGGCGTGAAGTACTCGCTGGTCCAGATCGGACTGATCACGGCGATCCCCTACGCGGTGGCGTCGATCGCGATGTTCCTGTGGTCGCGGCACTCCGACCGCACCGGCGAGCGGGCGCTGCACGTGGCGATCCCGGCGCTGGTCGGCGCCGTCGGGATCGTCGCGGCGCAGCTGGCCGGGTCACCGCTGACGACCATGGTCTTCGTGACGGTCTGCGCGGTCGGCGTGTTCATGGCGATCCCGCCGTTCTGGTCGCTGCCGAACGCGTTCCTGACCGGCGTCGGCGCGGCCGCGGGCATCGCGCTGATGAACTCGTTCGGCAACCTGTCCGGGTTCGCCGGTCCGTTCGTCTCCGGCTGGCTGCAGGACCTCACCGGCAACGCGCGGGCCGGGTTCTGGGTGGTGGCGGTCATGATGGCGATGTCCGGCCTGATCGCGCTCGGATTCCGGCGTACCGCGCGCGAGCAGGTGTCCGGCGACACCGACGGCTGACCGTCCGGCGAGCGGCAGTACGGTCGAGCCGTGCTCCCCCGCCTCGTCCGTCTCGCCGCGCCGGTGCTGGCGCTCGGCCTGCTGGCCGGCTGCTCCGGCGGAGGCGGCGGTGACGCCCCACCGGCTCCGGACGCGTCCGCGCAGGCCCGCGACGCCGTCACCGCGACGTTCACGGCCTACAGCCAGGCGTTGCTGCGCCGGGACTTCACCACGGCGTGCCTGTCGCTGACCGACGACGCGAAGAAGGCACTCGTCGCCGACCTGAACCAGCGCAACATCCCGGCCCAGACCTGCGAGCAGTCCTACGCCGCGCTCTACGCGACGGACGCGGCCACCGCGCTCGACGAGCAGGGCCGCACGATCACGGTCACCGACGTCAAGGTCGACGGCGCCTCGGCGTCGCTGACCTACTCCGGCTCGGTGAAGGGCAAGCAGCTGACCCAGACCCTGCGCGCCGTCCAGGTCGCGGGCGGCTGGCAGATCGCACCGGGCGCCTGAACACGCCACCCGACCCTCGTGTCCGGTCGAGTGTGACGTTGCGGCGGTACCGACCGCCCGAACCCGCCACTCGGCGCCGCGGACCCGTCGGGTGTGACGTCGCGCGGGAACGCGGGACCGGCCGGCCGGCGTTGGACCCGGCATGGACCGGACGACGCTGGAGGCCGGGCGGGCACGGGTCGCCGAGCGCGCGGCGTCGCTGGAGCGCGAGCTCGGGTCGCTGGCCGAGCAGCAGTCGCTGACCAGCCACGACGACGAGCACGATCCGGAGGGCGTGACGATCGCGGTGCAGCGGGCGCAGCTGCAGGGCCTGCTGGAGGCGGCCCGCGTCGAGATCGCCGAGCTGGACCGGGCCGTGACGCGGCTCGACGACGGAACGTACGGGTTCTGCGCGACGTGCGGCGACCCGATCGCGCCGGAGCGTCTCGAGGCGCTGCCCGCCGCGACGACGTGCATCCGGTGCGCGGAGCGCCGTCGTCGTCCACGATTCTGATGACGTATCCCACCGTTCGGACGTACTCCACTACGCTCACGACGTGCTGATCAGCGGCTCGGCGACGTCGGTGAGCTGGATCCCGTCCGAGGCGGTCACCGGCATGACGAAGGCGTCCTTCACGACGGGCGTCACGCACTACGACGAGCCGCCGTCGGACCGCGCGGGCACTCTTGCGCAGCTGGACGCCGCGGGCGCCGAAGATCGCTTCCGCTTCGCGAACCGCCTCTCCGCGTGGGCCGAGGTGTCCGGCGGGAGGATCGTCGACGCCGGGTTCTCCGACGACAGCCGCGGCGTCATGGGCGGCACGACGCTGCGGTTCGGCCCGCTGTCCACCCGCCTCGCCGCGATCGCGCTGCCGCACCAGCGCGAGCAGCTGATCGGGTCGGACACCCGGGTGACGTTCCGGCAGACCTACGGTGGACGCCCGGCGATGCCGTTCCCGCGGCGCGTCTCCTACCCACCGTACGTGCAGGTCAGCGGCCCGCTCGTGTGGACGACGCTGGAGCTGGACCTGCATGCCGACGGCCGCGTCGTGCACCGGCTGGCCGGCGCGAGCCGGTTCCCGCGGCACTGGGTCTACGACGCGTCCGGTGTGCTGGACCAGAAGTCCGGCGTCGCCGACTTCGCCGAGTGGGCGAGGACCAGCTTCGGCGAGCACAGCCCGTGGGGCGGGCAGGACTCCCCCGCGTTCGTGTCCGCCGTGGAGACGGCGCTGGAGCGCGAGGTCGCCGACGTGATCATGCGCGGCGGCGCCCGGCCGGCGATCCGCACGTTGACCCGCGGCGAGACGCTGACCCGTCAGGGCGATCCGGCCGCCGAGCTCTACCTCGTGCTCGACGGCGTGCTCTCGGCAGCCGTCGACGACCAGGAGCTCGGCCTGCTCGGGCCCGGCTCGGTGCTCGGCGAGCGCGGGCTGATCGAGGGTAGGCGCACCGCGACCCTGACGGCGGAGACGGCCGTGCGCGTCGCCGTCGCGCCGTCCGAGGCGGTCGAGTTCGACGCGCTGCACGCGATCAGCGAGGGCCACCGGCGCGAGGACGGGCTGGCGGCGTGGGACACCGGCGAGGTCCGTGGCTGAAGAGCAGGACGCGCGCGTACGCGTCGAGCGCCGCGTCGTCACCCTGCTGTTCGCCGACCTGGTCGGTTTCACGTCGCTGTCCGAGCGGCTCGACCCCGAGGACGTCGCGTCCATCCAGGACCGCTACTTCGCGCTGGCCCACGACGCGCTGACCGACCGGCACGGGCGCGTGGAGAAGTACATCGGCGACGCCGTGTTCGGGGCGTTCGGCGTGCCGCAGGCCGGCGGACAGGACGCGGCGGACGCGGTCGCGGCCGGACTCGCCGTCGTGGACGCGGTGGCGGCGCTCGGCACCGAGCTGGGGCTCGCCACCGGCGTGCTGCAGGTCCGGGTCGGGCTGACGACCGGCGCCGTCGTCGTCACGCACGGGCCGGGAGCGGACTGGCGGCTGACCGGCGACCCGGTGAACACGGCGGCCCGACTGCAGTCCGCCGCCGACCCGGGGTCGGTGCTGGTGGACGCACCGACGGCGCTCGCGGTGGAGGGGGCGTTCGACATCGCGCCCGCCGGGGCGCTGGAGCTCAAGGGCAAGGCCGATCCGGTGCCGGCGTGGTTCGTGCGCCCCCGCACCGGCGACGACCGCCCGGCCGGTCCCGGACGGCGGGTCGCGCTCGTCGGGCGCACCCGCGAGCTGGCGCTGCTCGGGACCGCACTCGACGAGCCCGGTCCGCGACGACGGCTGGTGGTCGCGCCACCGGGCGTCGGCAAGACCCGGCTCGTCCAGGAGTTCGCGGAGCGGGCAGGCGCGGCCGGCAGGCCGGTGCGCTACACCCGCGTCCCGGCCACGCCGGGCAGCGGCTACGAGCCGATCGCCGGGCTGATGCGCGCCGGCGGGATCGTGGCCGGACCGGAGACGGCACGTCACCTGGCCCGCGGTGCCGAACCGGGGCCGCGGGAGGAGCGCGCGGCCGGGTTCCTGCGCGCGTTGCTGGACGGGCGACCGCTGGACGCGACGCCGGAGGACCTCTACGCGTCCTGGACGATCGTGCTGGAGGCGAACGCGGCCGAGGCGGACGCGGTCTGGATCATCGACGACGCCCACCTCGTCGGCCCGGACCTGGTCGGTTTCCTCACGCACGTCACGAACCGGCCCCGCAGCCCGCTGGTGGTGTGCGCCGGGCGGCCGGCGGCCACCGAGCTGATCGGCTGGAGCGGGGACGCGCTGCTGCACCTCGACCCGGTGGGCCGGGCGGGCACGCTGGCGCTGCTCGACGCGCTGACCGGGCCGGGCGTGCTACCGGACGGCGTGCGGGACGCGGTGGCCACGGCGTCCGGTGGGAACCCGCTGTTCGTGGAGGAGCTCGTCCGCTCCTGGGTGCAGTCCGGGACGCTCACGGCGGCTCCGGACGGGTGGGTGTTCGCCGGCACCGACGCCGTCACGGCGCTCCCGCTGTCCGTGCACGCCATCTACCTCGGCCAGCTCGACGGCCTGCCGCCGGAGCAGCGCCTGCTCGTCACCACCGGCTCGGTGCCCGGCCGCACGTTCCCCGCGCGGGCGGTCCCGGACCTCGGCATCCGCGAGCCCGGCGAGTCGCTGACCCGGCTGGCCGGGGCGGGCGTGCTGGTCGGCCCGCACGACGACCCGGTCGACTCGGACTCCTACACCTACCGCCACGGCGTGCTGCGCGACGTCGCGTACGCGTCGCTGGCGCGGGCCGAACGCGCGTCGCTGCACCTGCGGTTCGCGCGGTGGGCGCAGGACCGCGAGCCGTTCGCGGGCGTCGTCGACCTGATCGCGACGCACCTCGACGAGGCGTGCCGGGCCGCGCCGTCGCTGCGTGACCGGGCCGCGCGGGACGCACTGGCCGCGGAGGCCGCCGACTGGCTGGAGCGGGCGGCGGCGCTGCACCTGTCGTCGTCGCCGCAGCGGGCGGTGCAGCTGCTCGGCCGAGCCGTCGCGCTCACCCCGGACGACGACCCGGAACTCTCCCGGCGGCTGCTCGGCCTGGCGGAGGGACTGCGACGGGCCGGCGCGATGGACGACGCCGCCCGTACGTTCGCCCGCGCCGTGGACGCGGCCCCTGACGACGCGTCGGTGCTGGTGGACGCCGCGCTCGGGCACGAGCAGGCGATGCTGGCCGGGCGGCTCGTGCGCGACGGCGACGGGGCCGGTGAGCGCGGCATCGGGCTCCTGGAACGGGCCGCGGAACGGGCGCCGCGGCCGTGGCGCTCCCGGGTGCTCGCGGCACTCGGCCAGGCCCGCTACTACGCCGGGGACGCCGACGGCGCCGCGCGCACGTGCGCGGAGGCGCTCGAGGTCGCGCGCGCCGACGACGACGCGGGCGCGCTGGCCGTCGCGCTGCTGGCCTGGCGCACCACCCGGTCCGGACCGGACGGCCTGGCCGACCGGCTGGAGGCCTCGACCGGTGCCGCCGCCGAGGCGCGCCGCGACGGCGACCCGGAGACCGAGCTGGACGCGTCACGGCTGCGGATGGTCGACCTGCTGGAGCACGGCGACGGCGACGCCGCGGCCGCCGAGCAGGCGACGGCCACCGCGCTCGTGCACGCGCTGGGCAGGCCGATGTTCTCCTGGTACCCGTCGATGTGGACGGCGATGCGGGCGTTGCTCGCCGCCGACCGGGACGCCGGGACGGCGCTCGAGGAGTTCCGCGAGCAGGGCGACCGCTGGGGGTACGCGGACGCGGGCCAGGTGCACGCGATGCAGCTGCTCCTGTTCGCCGCCGACCACGGCGTGACGGCGACGACGCTGCCCCGGATCGAGGCGGCCGTCGCGGACGCGACCGCCCGCGGCGGGCCGCCGGTGCGCGGACGCTGGTCGGCGGCGCTGGCGTACGCGTGGGCCCTCGCCGGGCGGACGGCCGACGCGCGCGCGGAGCTGGACCTGCGCGCCGCCGACCGGTTCGCCGCCGTCCCGGACGACCTGGCCCGGCTGCACCAGCTCTGCCTCGGCGCGGACGCCGCCCACCGGACCGGCCACGCGGCCGCGGCGACAGCGCTGCTGCCGCTGCTGGCACCGTGGGCGGGGCACGTCGTCGTGCTCGGGTCCGGCGCGGCGTGCGTCGGCGCGGCGGACCACTTCCTCGGCCTGGCCGCCGCGACCGCGGGCCGCACGGACGCCGCGGTCGGGCACCTGCGCCGCGGGATCGCCGCCAACGAGCGGCTCGGGGCGCACGGGTGGGCGGTGCGCGGACGGGTCGCGCTGGCGTCCGCACTGCGCGGCGACCCGGAACGCGCCGGCGAACTGACCCGCGCCGCGACCGGAGCGGCCGACCGGCTGGGCCTGCCGGCGTTGATCTCCTGAGAGGCTTACCGGGCGGCCGTCGACTCCGGCCCTTCGGCACAGCGAGAGGAGCGACATGCTCGACACCGCGACGGCCCGGACGGCGCTGGCCCGCGAGTGGACCGACACGCTGGACCGTCTCGACGCGCTCGACCCGGCGGGCTGGGACCGCCCGACGCGGTGCGCGGGCTGGACGGTCGCCGACCTCGTCCGCCACACCGTGTGGGGCGTGTCGATGGAGGCCGACGCCGTGTCCGGCGCCCGCGCCCGTCGGGACACCCCTGCCGACGGGACGACGGTGACGCCGTCGGCCGGGGTGTCCGTGCTGACCACCGCACTGCGTGCCGCGGCGGCCGACCTGGTCACCGGGATCGGCGCGCTGACGCCGGAGGACGAGGACGCCCAGGCCCCGATGCCGTACGGCCCGGTGCCGCTGCCGATGGCGTTGACCGTGTTCGTGATGGAGGCCGGCGTGCACGGCTCCGACCTCGCGCACGCGCTCGGCGAGCCGGACGTGCTGGCGCCGGACGTCGTCGCCGCGACCGCGACGAGCCTCGCCGCGTTCGTGCCGCTGCTCGCGTCGAACGGGTCCGGAGCGCCCGACGGCGCCGTGCTCGCCGCCGCCGGTCCGTCGGTGGACCTGCGGATCGCGGCGTCCGGCGGGAGCTGGGCCGCCGATCCGGAGGCGACGCCGACGGCGACCGTGCGCGGCTCGGACTCCGACGTGCTGCTCTACGTGCTGGGCCGGATCCCGGTGGACGCGCCCGGCCTGACCGTCGAGGGTGACACCGAGCTCGCCGCGCGGTTCAAGCAGTACGTGCCGGGCCCCTGAGTCAGCCGAGACCGGGGAGGTAGCCGGACGCCGCGTACCCGGCGACCCCGACGGCGAGCGCGCACACCACGAACGTGGCCAGCGCGAACGGCCAGGACGCCCGCCGGTCCACGATCCGGACGATCGTGACCGCGAGCCCGGCGAACCCGGCCGCGATCGCCACCACCACCGGCCCGCCGACGGACACCAGCGCACCCGTCGCGCTCGCCGGCGGATGGGCGGCCAGCAGCACGGCCACCGTCACACCGACCGCGACGACCGCCCCGGCGAGCACGAGCGCGACGACCGAGCACACGACGTCCCGGACGAGCAGTCGCGCTCGCGGCAGGGTCGTCGGACCGGCGGTCAGCACACGACGACGCTACTCGGTACGGACGGATCGGGACAGACCGGACATCTCACACGGCAGGGTGGCCGCGCTCACCGGTCGACAGGGGGCCGGACGGCCAGGACCGACCCGGACACGTGCGCGGCCACGTCGCTGCACAGGAACGTCACGAGACCGACCAGGTCCTCCGGCTGCCCGACCCGGCCGCCCGGATAGCGGGACGCGACGCGCTCGAGGTGCTCGTCGGTGACGACCTCGCGCATGCCCGGCGTCACGGTCAGCCCCGGCACGAGCGCCGTCGTGCGGACGCCATGGCCGGCGAGTTCGGTGTGGACGATCGCCGCCAGCGAGTTGATCGCGGCCTTCGCACCCGCGTACGCCGAACCGCCGGCGTTGGCCTGCAACGACGCCGCCGACGACAGGTAGACGATCCGGCCGCCGCCGGAGCGGATCATCAGCGGCGCGAACCGCTTCGTGCACACCACGGCGCTGACCAGGTTGGACCGCAGGATCTCACCCAGCTCCGCGACGTCGGTGTCCAGCACCGGCATGCCGGTACGCATCCGCCCGGCGTTGTTGACCAGACCGTCGAGCCCGCCCCACGTCCGGTCCACGAGATCGACGGCGGCGGCGACGGCCGTCTCGTCGGCCGCGTCGGCCTCCAGCGCGAGGGCCTCGCCGGGGAGAGCCTCGATCTCGTCGACGACGGCCTGTGCCCGCTTCCCGTCGCGGGCGAGCACGCCGACCCGCGCACCCTCGGCGGCCAGCCCGAGCGCCAGCGCGCGCCCGATGCCCTGCGCCGCGCCGGTGACTACGACGACCTTGCCGGACAGGTTCACGTCCATTGCCCATCTCCAACGTTGCGGTTGTAGTTTGACCGACGGTACTCCAACCACAACGTTGGAGTCGAGTAGGCTGGCGACATGGCCTGGGACACCGAGGGCACCCGGCGGCGGCTGCAGGAGGCGGCCACCGAGGAGTTCGCCGAGCGCGGCCCGGCCGGGACGACGATGGCGCGCATCGCCGAGCGCGCCGGGATCAACAAGGAGCGCCTGTACAAGTACTTCGGCGACAAGCAGGCGCTGTTCGAGACCGTGCTCGCCGACGAGCTGGCCCGGCTGTCCGCGTCCGTCCCACCGCCGGACGGCGGGCTCGCCGACATCGGCGAGTTCGCCGGGCGCACGTTCGACTACCATGCCGCGAACCCGCACCTGGCCCGCCTGCTGCTCTGGGAGGGCCTGGACGGGACGACCGTCGACGAGCAGAACCGCACCGCGCACTACCGGGACAAGGCGGCGGCGTACGCGGCCGCCCAGGCCGACGGCACGTTCGACGACGACCTCGACCCCGCCCGGCTGGCGTTCCTGGTGATCGGGCTGGCCGCGTGGTGGATCTGCGCGCCGCAGCTGGCCCGGATGCTGACCGGCGCCGACGGCGACGACCCGGACGAGCACACCGCGCGCCGCGCGTTCGTGGTGCGGGCGGCGGAACGGCTGGCGCTACCGGCCCGACCCGTTCAGTCCTGACAGGACGGACACCAGAACAGGTTGCGCGCCTGGTGCGTGCGGTGCCGGATCGGCGTGCCGCACACCAGGCACGGCTGTCCCGTCCGGCGGTAGGCGTAGACGACGCTCGCGCACACCGCGCCGCTGTCCGGCGGTTCGAGGAGTGCCGGGTCGTGCTCCGGGCGCAGCGTCTCGATCCTCCCGCGCCGCTCCCCCTCGACGAGCATCTCGGACAGGTCGGCCCACAGCGCGTCGAACCGCTCGCGGTCGAGGTCCCGCCCGGTCGTCATCGGGTCGAGCCCGGTCCGGAACAGCGTCTCGGCGCGGAACACGTTCCCGACGCCGGCGATCACCGACTGGTCCATCAGCAGGCTGGCCAGCGGCGCGCGGGACCGACCGATCCGCGCCCAGACCCGCTCCGGGTCGGCGTCGCGGCGCAGCGGGTCCTCACCGAGCCTCGCGTGCAACGCCGTCGCCTCGACGTCGGTGAGCAGCTCGCAGGCCGACGGCCCGCGCAGGTCGGCGTAGTACTCGTCGCCGACCATGCGCATCCGCACCTGCCCGCGCGGCTCCTGCTCGGGCCGGCGCCGGTTCCCGAAGCGGCCCCACAGTCCGAGGTGGACGTGCACGACGAGGTCCGGTCCGTAGATCTGGAACAGGTGCTTGCCGTGCGCCTCGACGTCGGACAGCACCCGCCCGTCGACGACCTCGGCACCGGCCGTGAACCGCCCCTGCGGGCTGGACACCGCCACCGGACGCCCCGCGTACCGCCTGCGTTGCAGACGCGCCAGGCGGTGCACGGTGTGGCCTTCGGGCATGACCTCCACGCTGCCTGCTGCCGACCCTTCCCGCGCGCCGAGGGCGGGCTCCGCCGCGGCACCCCGCGCGGCAGCCGCCGCCCGGGTCGCCGCAGCACCCGACAGGGGAGCGCGGCGCGGCCGCCGGTGGCCCGAGTTGCCGGGCGTCCGTCGGGGGGTTTGGGTCGACCGGTGAGTGACTACTCCACGCTCTCCCATCTCGAGTGCTCCCGCGACGGTTCGACGCACGACGCCGACCGGGTCCAGGGCGTCTCCCCCGCCGGCGCACCGCTGCTCGCCCGCTACGACCTCGACCGGGTCGCGGTGACGCCGAAGGAGATCGCCGGCCGCCCGCCGGACCTGTGGCGCTACCACGAGATGCTGCCGGTCCGGGACCCCGCGCACGTCGTCACGCTCGGCGAGGGCATGACGCCGCTGCTCGACCTCCCCCGGGCCGGCGCCCGGCTCGGCGTGCCCGGCCTGCGGATGAAGGACGAGGGCCTGGTCCCGACGGGCGCGTTCAAGGCCCGCGGCGCCGCCGTCGGCGTGTCCCGCGCGGCGGAGCTGGGCGTGCGCGGCGTCGCCATGCCGACGAACGGCAACGCGGGCGCGGCGTGGGCGTCCTACGCCGCGCGAGCCGGGCTGGGCGCGCTGATCGCGATGCCGGTGGACGCGCCGGAGATCACCCGCCGCGAGTGCGTCGTCGCCGGTGCCGAGCTGTACCTGGTGGACGGTCTGATCGGGGACGCCGGGAAGATCGTCGCGGAGGCGGTGCCGCGGCGGCAGGGCTGGCAGGAGACCTCGACGCTCAAGGAGCCCTACCGCATCGAGGGCAAGAAGACGATGGGCTACGAGATCGTCGAGCAGCTCGGCTGGCGAGCACCGGACGTGATCCTCTACCCCACCGGGGGCGGCGTCGGCATCATCGCGATCCACAAGGCCCTGAAGGAGATGCGCGAGCTCGGGTGGCTGTCCGGCGACCTTCCGCGGCTGGTCGCCGTCCAGGCTTCCGGATGCGCGCCCATCGTGGACGCCTTCGAGGCCGGTTCGTCCGAGTCCGTGGCGCCACCCGACCCGCACACCGTCGCGTTCGGGATCACCGTGCCGAAGGCGCTCGGCGACTTCCTCGTGCTGGACGCGGTACGCGACACCGGAGGCACCGCCGTCGCCGTCACCGACGAGGAGCTGCTCGCCGCCGAGCACGCGCTGGCCCGCGACGAGGGCACCTGGATCTGCCCGGAGGGCGGGGCGTGCATGGCCGCCGTCGGGAAGCTGCGCGAGTCCGGGTGGCTGGACGGGTCGGAGGACGTCGTCGTGCTGAACACCGGCAGCGGGCTGATCTATCCGGACACGGTCGCCGTCGACGTGCCGACGCTGGCCAAGGACGGCCGGATCGCATGACCGCGGGCACCGGGCAGCGCGGCATCATCGGGCTCGTCGAGCGGGTCGGCAACCGGGTCCCGCATCCGTTCTTCCTCTTCGGAGTACCTGCTGCTGGTCCTGGCCGTCGGCAGCGCCGTGCTCGCCGCCGTCGGTGCGACCGCACAGCTACCCGGTGCGCCCCCGGCCGAACCGGTGCACAGGGCGCTGGACGCGAACCTGGCCGCCGTGTCGGAGAAGGTGCGCCGCCGGGGACGCCGCCCGGCGTCGAGACGTCGGTGCTGATGAACTACGTCACGGTGCTGTGGGTGCTGATCCTGGCGTTGTTCTACGTCACGGACACACCCCTGGGCCCCGGCACGACCATCCGCATCTGAGGTACCCCGGCCGACATGAACGTGACGGCTGTCGAGCCGCGATCTGGCGACCGTCATGTTCACGTCGACGGTCCGAAGGGGTGCAGCGGCGCCTCACGGATCGCGGCGGCGTCACGTCGTCCGGGACAGCCGTCGTTCGTGCCGTGCAGGTAGCGTGAGCTGCACCGCCATGGTGCGGGCGACCTCGTCCGCCAGGACGCCTCGTCGAGGGACACCTGCCCCGCGGTACCCGGTGCGACGACCATCCGGCACCCTGGTCGCATGCGTCTCCGTTCGGCACCGGAACCGCCGCCCACCCCGCTGTCGCGATACTGGAACGGCCGGGTCAAGGAGTGCTCGTCGAGCGTGGCGCGGTTCCACCGGATCACCGAGGCGCTGCCTGCCGGTCAGGTGCAGACGTGGCTGGGCGAGATCGGCTCGCGCCTGGACGCCGAGCTGGAGGCCGTGCGACGGCTCGCCACGGTCGGTGACTCGATCGAGCCGTCCCGCTTCCGCCTGCGCCTCGGTCCGGCCAGGCGGATCGCCGAGCGCCTTGCCACCGCGCAGCAGGCGTTCACCGACGCCGTCACCCAGGCCGCCGAGATCGCCGAGCAGGTCGCTCTGGACCCGACGCACAACGACGTCCGCGTCCACCTCGAGGTGCTCGGCCGCCAGGCCACGCAACTCGCCGTCGCCGCCCCGGACGCCCAGGAGCCGGAGGTCCCCCGCCGCCGCTGGCGCCGCAACGCGTCGTAACCGAGCAGCTCTCGCGCCTCCGGCCGCCGGCGCACCGCCCCCGGTTCGCACGCTGATCCGGAATCTCCGGGCGGATCCGGAGTTCGCACGCGTCCGAGCGCTCGCGTTCCCCGGATCGGCGCGCGTTCTGCGGATCAGCGCGCATTGCGGGGCAGGAGCGGGCCGAGGGGGCCGAGCTCCAGGTTCAGGTCCTCGGCGGTCAGGCCGAAGCGCTCGGTCAGCTCGTCCATCGCCTCCTCGAGGTGCATCAGAGCCGTGCCGAGGTCCTCGATCTGGTCGTCGGAGAGGTCGCCCTGGTCGACGCGGCGGATGACCTGGCGCTCCATGAGCTGGCGCAACAGCTCGATGATCGTCAGCACCAGCTTCATCAGGTCCCGCTCGACGGCGTCCTTGTCGATCTCGACCTTGCGGGCGACCCCGTCCTCGCCGCTCACCGGACACCGTCCCGGGCCGTGCGGGCCTCGAGCGCGGGCGGGTTCGTCCACTCGACCGGCGGTGGATCGATCGAGGTGTCGGCCGGCGCGATCGACGTGACGAGCGCCCGGAGCGAGATCCGGATCAGGTCGACGCCGGCCAGCGAGATCGTCACGTCCCCCGCGAGCACGACGCCGGACGACAGCACCCGGTCGAGCAGGTCGACGAGTGCCACCTCACGATCACCGAGCAGCCCGCCGGTGATGTCAGGGGACGCGCTCACCGCGAGCCCTCGTCGACGAACGAGTACGGGACCCACGGCCCGGTGACCTCGACGGACAGCCCGCTGCGCTCGCCCGCCTCCTCGACCGCGGCACGCCACCGGTCGACGTGTCCGGTGTGGACGAGGTAGGCGCCGTTGAGCACCATCGGCTCGGACCGGCCGGACAGCGCCGGCTCGTGCAGGCGGTGACGACGGGCGGCGTCGGCTCCCCCGGCGGCCGTCCCGTGCAGCTTCTCAGCGGCGTCGAACGCCACGTCCGTCTCGCGCTCGGACTCGCGCAGGACGGCCCGGCGCCGGCGCAGGTACTCCGCCCCGGACGACGCCCGTCCGCCCTCGCTGCGCTGCGGCGCCGATCCGGCCCAGGCCTTCACTCCCCACTCGGCACGGCCGCGGAGCCGGTCCAGCACGGCCGCGAACGCACCCGCACGCTCCCGCAGGATCTGCTCGACCCGCGCGTCGTCGCGGTACACCGTGGCCAGCGCGAACGGCGCGACGACCGCCTGCGCACCGACGACGTCCACGACCCTGTGGTGCGCCCGCGCCGTCTCGGAGATCCACGCGAGGTCCTGCAGCCGCTCCTCGATCTGCTCGGCCGTGAACTCGTCGGCCGGAACGGACCCGACGACCGCGGCGATCCCGCCGTCCTCGACCAGGCGCACGGGGTGGTCACCGATCCCCCTCAGGTCGGCGACCACCCCGCGCGGGATCCGGACCCCGACGGCGTACACGTAGCTGAGCTCGTCCCCCACGCGTCACCTCTCCCGCGTCGTGGATCGCTTGCTTCCCGGTTTGCGACGGACCGGCGCCTCCCGGTCCGCGCCGTCACTCGCCCGCGCCCGGCCGCGACCGCCCCGGCTCCGACCGGATCCGCCTCCCGTGTCCTCGGCGGCGTCGCCCTCGTCGGAGTCGGCCTTCGCACGGGCGGCCCGGCCGGAGCGGCCGTTGCCCCCCGTCGGTCGCTCGTCGTCGGCCGGGCCGTCGTGCCGGTCCGGTTCCGCGTCGTCCGGTTCCGCGTCGTCCGGATCCGCGTCGTCCGGATCGCTCTCGTCGAGATCGTCGACACGGTCGTCCTCGACGTCGGTGTCCTCGACGTCGGTGTCCTCGACGTCGCCGAGGTCCTCGTCCTCGTACGGCTCGTCGACGACGTCGTCGGGCTCGTCGTCCGCGGGCGCCAGCTCGCGGCTACCGGCGTCGCGGTGGCCGTTCCGTTCCAGCGCCTCGATGCGCGCGCGCAGCTCCTTGTTCTCGTCCTCCAGCTCGCGGCGGCCCGCGGAGAGCGTCGGGTCGCGCTCCCACCAGTCGATGCCCATCTCCTTGGCGCGCTCGACGGACGCGACCACCAACCGGATCTTGATCGTCAGCAGCTCGATGTCCAGGAGGTTCACCTGGATGTCGCCGGCGATCACGATCCCCTTGTCCAGCACCCGTTCCAGGATGTCGGCGAGGTTTGCGCCGTCGGCCCGGCCGTTCGACTGCTGGGCGCGCTGCTGCTGCGGGGGTGCGGGCCCGGCCCACCGGGCTGTCTCGCTCATCGGATCCTCACTCGTCGTCGCCCCGGCCGCGCGGGTAGCGGCGCACCCGGCGGTAGGACATCAGTTCGGCGTCGGCGTCCAGTTCGGCGTCGTAGATCGCGAGCACGTCGGCGGAGTCGGGAATCCGCTCGGTCTCGACGACCTCCACACCGACCAACCACCCGTCGTCGGTGCGGGTGACGGAGGTGACGCCCTCCGGGCTCTTGCCGGTCATCTCCACGACCTGTTCGACGGCGGCGCGTGCCACCGCCCGCGCTCCCAGCTTCTTCGGGGGACGCCCGTTCCTCTCCGGCCCGGACTCGTCGTCGGCGGGTTCGTCGGCCTGCGCGTCGTCGACGGCGTCGTGGCCGTCGTCCTCGTCGACGGGCTCGGGCTCGGGCTCGTCGTCGGGCTCGTCGCCAGCTTCGTCGTCGGGCTCGTCGGCCTGTGTGTCGTCGTCGACGGCGTCGTAGTCGTCGTCCTCGTCGACGGGCTCGGGCTCCTCGGCCGGTTCGTCGGCGGCTTCGTCGCCGGGTTCGTCGGCGGCTTCGTCGGCGGCTTCGTCGCCGGGTTCGTCGCCGGGTTCGTCGCCGGGTTCGTCGGCGGCTTCGTCGCCGGGTTCGTCGGCGGCTTCGTCGCCGGGTTCGTCGGCCTGCGCGTCCTCGTCGACGGGCTCGTCCACGTCCGCTCCGATGTCGTCGGCGTCGTCCTCGTCGACCAGCCCGTCGTCGCCGTCGGAGTCCTCGGGGGCATCGAGTTCGTCGACGTCACCCGGCGCCGTGTCCTCGACGACCTCCTCTTCCTCGACCGGCCGATCGTCGCCGGCGGGTGCGTCGTCCCGCTCGGGACGGCGGTTCTCGGACCGCCGCCGAGCCGGTCCGCCGGAACGGGCCTCCCCGGGTCGGCGGCGCAGCGGTCGGTCCTCGTCACCGCCGTCCGGCTGTCGGCGACGGGTCGGCCGCTCCCGCGGGTCCTCCTTCGCCGAGCGCCGACGGGCCGGCCGCTCCCGCGCGTCCTTCTCCGAGGACGGCCGACGCCCGGGTCGCCGCCCGGAGTCCCCGTCCGGGGACCCCCGGCGCCCGCGCGACTCCGGCTCCTCGCCCTCCGACGACCTCCGGCGAGCAGGCCGATCTCCGGCGTCACCCCCCGACGAACGCCGGCGAGCAGGCCGGTCTCCGGCGTCACCGTCCGACGAACGCCGGCGAGCAGACCGGTCTCCGGCGTCACCCTCCGACGACCTCCGGCGAGCAGGCCGATCTTCGGCGTCACCCTCCGACGACCTCCGGCGAGCAGACCGGTCTCCGGCGTCACCCTCCGACGACCTCCGGCGAGCAGACCGGTCTCCGACGTCACCCTCCGACGACCTCCGGCTACCCGGACGCTCGTCGGTGGACCGTCGACGGGTCGGCTGCTCCTCGGCCTCACCGTCCGAGGACCGACGCCGGGAGGGCCGCCCTCCGGCCGAGCCGTCCGACGACCGGCCACCGCCCGGACGCTCCTCGGTGGACCGTCGACGGCTCGAACGCTCCTCCGCCCCCTCCTCGTCGGACGAGCGGCGGCGTCGAGGAGCACCGTCGCGAGGCGCGGACGTCCGGGACCCGTCGTCACGACGGGGACGGTCGGTGTCGTCCTGACCGCCCGCCTCGGACGATCGCCGACGCGGTCGTCCACCGGGGCGACGCCGGGGGCGGTCACTCATCGTCCACCGGACGGGATCGGCCCATCAACCGCTCGAGCAGCTCCTCCTGCTGCTCGTCGCGGTCGGACTCGGAGATCTCGCCGCGCTCGTGGGCCCGGTCCAGCTCGTCGATCTTCGCCCGGAGGACGCCCGGATCGTTCATCTGCGCGTCCGCGCGGTCGTGCAGCTGCTCGGCGATCCACACCACGCCGCGGACCGGCGCGAGCGGGAGCGTCAGCAACCCCGTGAACAGACCCACGTCACGACTCCTCGGCCGGCTGCGGCAGGAAGTCGTAGGGCGCCACCGGGCCGATCAGCCGGAGCGAGACGCGGGAGTCCCAGTCGTCGCCCAGCGAGTCGACCGCCTGCTCGAAGTCCGAGCGCTTGTCCCGGCGGACGAGCGCGGCCAGGTGCACCGCCCCGTCCTCGCCGTCGACGTCCTTCGCGACGATCGCCTCGGTGAACGGGCCCAGCCACTGCTCGGCCGTCGTCGCGTCCACTGCACGGGCCCCGTCGACCTCGCGCGAGATCGCCTCGCCGAGCCGGATGCGCTCGTAGTACGTCGCGTCCGGGTCCTTGCCGCGGACCTGTTCGGACAGTCGCGCGATCTCCGAGTTCTGCTCCAGGATCTGTCCGAACAGGACGTCCTGGTCGTAGCGGCCGTGCAGCACGAACTCCACGACCCCGTCGAGCTCGTCGAGCGCGCGCGAGAACCAGTCGTGGTGCTCGGCGAGCAGCTCGTCGATCACCGCACGGTCGTCGGACACCACGCCGCCGAACCGCATCGGCAGCACGGTCGTCTCGGCCGCGATCGTGTTGACCACCCGCTCGTGGGCCATCAGGTCGGCCCGTTTGCCGAGTGGCTTGTCCGTCGGCACGTCGCTGACCACGGCGGCCAGGTCACCGTGCTCGATGATCGCGATGCCGTCGGCCGATCCGCCGACCGGCTCCAGGTCGGCCGGCAGGTCCGCGTCGGCGGCGACGACGGCGTACACGTACGTTCCCGTCCCCTCGCTCACGAGCGCTCCTTCTTCCGGTCGCCGCGGAACTCGTCGTACTTCTCCTTGCCGGCCTCGAGGGCGCCCTTCGTCGCACCCTTCGCACCGCGACGACCGGTACCCTCGGCCATGCCGCCCATCACCTCGCCGAGGTCCTTGCCGCCCTTCTGGTGGAGGTCGAGACGGTTCGTCGCCTCGGCGAAGCGCAGGTAGGTGTCCACACTGGCCACCACGATCCGCGCGTCGATCGTCACCAGCTCGATGCCGACGAGCGACACCTTGACGAATATGTCGATGACCAGTCCCTTGTCCAGGATCAGGTCGATGACCTGGGCGAGGTCGCCCATCTGCGCGCGGTCGACACGGCTACTGCCGCCCTGTCGCTGACTGACGGTCACGTGATCACATCCCCTCGTCGCTGCACGCGGACGTGCAGGTCACCCACGCGCACCCGCGCGGGCCCGGCGTCGCGTCCCGGTCCGGCGGCCCTCGTCGGGCTCCGGCTCGTCCTCGTCGACGACCTCGCCGTCGATCACGTCCTCGTCGGACGCGTCCGGGTCGTCGTCGACCGGCTCGTCCTCGTCGGTAATCTCGTCGTCGTAGTCCTCGCCGGACTCGTCGGCGTCCTCGTCGGAGTCCTCCACGTCGTAGGAGTCCTCCTCGTCGTACGGCTCCCCGTCGAGGTCCTCGTCCTCATCGGACTCGTCGTCGTACGAGTCCTCGTCGTACTGCCCGTCGTCGAGGTCGTCGTACTCCTCGTCGTCGTACGAGTCCTCGGAGTCCTCGGAGCCGTAGTCGTGGTAGACGTCGCGGGCGGTCTCCTCCTGCTCGATGGCCTCCTCGTGGGTCACGACGACCTCGCTGTCGCGGATCTCGCCGCGCCAGCCCTCGAGCTCCTGGCGCTCCATCAGCGTGTGCACCATGACCTGACGGCGGTAGTGCTTGAACTCGAGCCGCGCACGGCGCCCGACGGCACGCCAGAGGTTCGCCGTCTTCTCGAACAGCCCGACCGGGTAGTACTCGAGGACGAGCAGTACCCGGGTCAGGCTCGGCGCCAGCTCGTGGAACGACACGATCCCGTTGACGTAGCCCTTCTGGCCTGTGGAGCGCCAGATGATGTGCGTGTCCGGGATCTGCTCGATGATCGTCGCCTGCCAGTTGCGCTTCGACCACCAGACCTGGGCGTACCAGTTGGTCTTCTCGTCGGACTCCTGCTCGACGGTGTGGACCTTCTTCATGAAGCTCGGGAAGTCCGCGAACAGCGTCCACTGGTCGTAGGCCACGCGGATCGGCACACCGACGTCGAGCTCCTCGACGATGTTCATGAACTTGAACTTGCCGGAGCCGCCGCCACCGCCGCTGTTGCCCGCGCCGCCGCCGCTGCCGCCGCCGAACAGGCCCTTCACCTTGTCCGTGACGGAGGACAGCCCGCCCTTGATCGCGCCAGTCACCGGGTTCTCGCCCTTCGCCGCGGCCGCGCCCCCTCCGAGTGCGGCCTTGAGTCCGACGCCGCCGTTGTCGGCGACGTCGGTCAGTCGTCCGGCGAGGCCCTCGACCTGGTCGAGCGCCGCACCGACGGCCTTGTCCGCCGCCGTCTTCAGCAGCGTCTGCCCCGCCTCGCGGAGCTTGTCCGTGGGCAGCTGCGAGAGCAGCGACCCGGATCCGCCGTCGTGCTCCGTCGTGTCCTGGTCCGTGTCAGGCATCGGCCCGGTCCTCCCCGCTGCGCGCGGAGCCGCCGCGACCGGATCCGGACGTCGAACCGTTCGACGACCGTCCGGAGCCCGAGGCCTTCACCGAGCCCGTGCTGCGGCGCACCGACGACGTCGACGTCGTGCCGTTGCGCGACCCACCGGACGCCGTACGGCGCTTGGTCGACGACGACCGGCCCGACGACGAGCTTCCCTCCGATGTGGACCGCCGGCGCGTCGTGGACGACGAGGACGACGACGAGGACCCCTCCGAACCGGACCGGCGGGTGCCGGTGCGGCGGCCGGACGACGACGACCCCGAACCCGACGAGCCCGACGAGCCGGAGGACTTCCGGGAGCCCGACGAGTCCGAATCGGACTGTTCTCCGACGCGAGCCGACGCGGAGCCTGCGCCGCCCCTGGTGCGTGCGGCCGCGGTCCGCCCGGCCCCGGCGGCAGCCCGACCCGCCTTCCCGGTCGTGCGCCCCGCGGACCTCGCGGCGTCGCCAGCGGTCTCGACGGCCTCTCCAGCCGCGTCCCCGGTCTTCCCGACCGCGTCACCGGTCTTCCCGGCCGCGTTCCCGGCCTGTTCGACGGCGGCGCCCGCGGTGTCGCCCGCCTTCTCGACGCCGGCACCGGCCGCGTCGCCCGCCGCGCCCGCGACCTGCTCCACCGGCTTGCCGAGGTTCTCGACGCGGTGCACCAGCGAGTCGGTCAGCGACTCGAGCCGGTTGCTCGCGGCGGCGACGGCGGCCTGCTTGCCCGCGTCCAGCAGCCGGCCGCGCACCGCGTCGGACAGCTTGCTGAGCTCGGGGGACGCCGCCACCACCTTGGAGCCCTGCGACAGCAGGCCGGACGGCGACAGGTTCAGCTTCCGGCCGGCCAGCGCGCCACCCAGCATGATCGCCAGCTTCGCTTTCTTGGTCCGGCCCAGGACGTAGCCGCCGACGACGGCCATCCCGATCTTGGAGGCGTTGCTCATGTTCGGATCACCTTCTCGTGATGTCGGGACGGCCCACAGACACGGATTCCCAGGAATCAGAGAACGAAACCACGTCTCGACTGTGCCCGCGAAACGAAGCACCCCCCTCACGCGAGCGCTCGCCACGACGAAGAAAACTGTTGTCAGGCGGCGGCGACGTTACATCGAGATCGACTACGCGGTGCGACGGCCAGCCGGTCGAACTTCACGATCAGGCATGCGGACGTGCCCTATCGGCCGAACGGACGCGGGTACAGCACGATCCCGATCGAAATCGATTTCGATCGGGTCAGCGGCGGCGCCGGCGTTCCCGCAGCTCGACGACCTCGGCGGACATCGGCCCCGCGGGGTGATCGCACCGCCCCCGGCCACCGGTTCGACCTGGTCGAAGATCGTTTGTCGGACAACGCTTTTCGGACACCCCACTCCGAAAGACCTCCACCGTCGTCGACCTCCTCATCCGCACCTCAAACCCTCCGTTCGGCCCAATCTCGCTTGCTCTCCCACAATGCAATCGACGAAGGCGTCTGCAGGGTCGAATGCACATGCGCCGAACGGAGCGGCGCCCGACTTCCGATTCACGCCGATCAATTGGGACAACGCGTCGCAGAGTCGTTAACAATCCACTCAGGACTTTAACCGAAAGATAAGATGATCCACAAAGGACAATCACTCGTCGCACCGTGACATATTGATTGCGAATCTTCGCCTGCAGGCCCCCGTGCAGCAGGAACGCCGCTGCGGTAGATCGTTCTCGGGCACGTCTGTGATCCGGTTTCCGACGAGGGCGTGTGCCGGACCCGCCGCGGAAGGGCAGGATGGGTGCATGACCACCACCGAGCCGAAGCCCTCCGGCCTGGACCTCCAGTGGGTCGACCCGGACGTCCGGCCCCAGGACGACCTGTTCGCGCACGTCAACGGCCGGTGGCTGCGCACCCACGAGATCCCCGAGGACCGGTCCCAGGACGGGGCGTTCCGGGTGCTGCGCGACCGCGCCGAGGAGCAGGTCCGCGCGATCGTCGAGGAGTGCGCGGCCGGTGACGCCGCCCCCGGAACCGACGCGCAGCGCGTCGGGGACCTGTACTCGTCCTTCATGGACACCGCACGCGTCGAGGAGCTGGGCACGGCGCCGCTGCGCCCGCTGCTCGACGACGTGTACGCCGCCGCGGACAAGGCCGCGCTGGCCGCAGTGCTCGGCCGCCGCCAGCGGGAGGGCCGCGCGTCGCTGTTCGGCGACTTCGTCGCCACCGACGCCAAGGACTCCACCCGCTACCTGGTCAACCTCAACCAGTCCGGTCTCGGCCTGCCCGACGAGTCCTACTACCGCGACGACGACTCGGCGGACATCCGCACGGCGTACGTCGCGCACCTGGAACGGCTCGCCGAGCTCGCCGGCCTGGCCGACCCGCCGCGCGTCGCGCAGCAGGTCATGGATCTGGAGACGGCGCTGGCCGCCGAGTCGTGGGACCGGGTGACGAACCGGGACGCGGAGAAGACCTACACGCTGATGACCGGCGCCGAGCTGCGTGCGCACGCATCCGGCTTCGACTGGGACGCATGGCTGGACGCGCTCGCCGTCCCCGCGGGCTCCTACGACGAGGTGGTCGTCCGCCAGCCGAGCTTCGTGGCCGCCGCGGGACGGCTGTGGGCCGAGCGCCCGCTCGAGCAGTGGCAGGCGTGGCTGGCGATCCGCACCACGTCGGCCTGCGCGGACCACCTGTCGAGCGACCTCGTCGAGGAGGACTTCGCGTTCTACGGCCGCACGCTGTCCGGCACGCCCGCCCTGCGCGAGCGCTGGAAGCGGGGCGTGTCCCTGGTCGAGGGCTCGCTGGGCGAGGCGGTCGGCGCGCTGTACGTCGAGCGGCACTTCCCGGCGGCGGCGAAGGAGCGGATGGTCGAGCTCGTCGCGAACCTCGTCGAGGCGTACCGGCAGTCGATCACCACGCTGGACTGGATGAGCCCGGCCACCCGCGAGCGGGCGCTGGAGAAGCTCGGCAAGTTCACGCCGAAGATCGGCTACCCGGAGAAGTGGAAGGACTACTCGGAGCTGACCATCGACCCGGCTGACCTGCTCGGCAACGTCGCGCGCGCCGGGATCTGGCGCAACGACTTCGAGTACGCCAAGCTCGGCGGCCCTGTCGACCACGACGAGTGGCTGATGACCCCGCAGACGGTCAACGCCTACTACCACCCGCGGATGAACGAGATCGTGTTCCCGGCCGCGATCCTGCAGCCGCCGTTCTTCGACGCCGACGCCGACGACGCGGCCAACTACGGCGGCATCGGCGCCGTGATCGGGCACGAGATCGGCCACGGCTTCGACGACCAGGGCTCGCGCTACGACGGCGACGGCAACCTGACCGACTGGTGGGAGGCCGCGGACCGCACCGAGTTCGAGAAGCGCGCCCAGACCCTGATCGAGCAGTACAACGGGCTGTCGCCGATCGGCCTGCCCGACCACAAGGTCAACGGCGCGCTCACCGTCGGCGAGAACATCGGCGACCTCGGCGGCCTGACGATCGCGCTGAAGGCCTACCGGATCGCCTGCGGGGACGCCGAGCCGCCGGTCATCGACGGCCTGACCGGGCTGCAGCGCGTGCTGTTCGGCTGGGCGCAGGTGTGGCGCGCGGTGACCCGGGACGCGGAGGCGATCCGTCGGCTGACGACCGACCCGCACTCGCCGCCGGACCTGCGCTGCAACGCCGTCGTCACGAACCTGGACACGTTCCACGAGGTGTTCGACGTGACCGAGACCGATGCCCTGTTCACCGAGCCGGGCAGGCGGGTGCGCATCTGGTGAGAGGTCGTCAGAGCCTGCGGACGCGGATCACGCCCCACAGGCCCTCGGCCAGCGCCCACCGCAGCGCACCGCTGCGGTAGGCGTAGTCGCCGGGCCCGCCCGCGGTGAACGCGATGGAGCGCACGGCACCGGCCGCGAGCCCCCCGGTGGTCCCGACGCGCGGGGCGTCCGGGTGCTCGTCGCACGGCCAGTCGTGGCCGTGCACGGTGAACGAGTGGGCGCCAGCGCGGTCGGTGGCGGCCACGACGTGCACGCGCAGGCGGTCCCCCGGCGCGCAGGCCAGCACCGGTGTGGGCGGGTTCGGGTCGGCCAGCGACGGCCGGTCCGGCACCAGGGCCGCGCTGCGATGGTTGAACGCGGCGCTCCCGGACACGGCCGTCTCCGGGAGCGGCCGGTCCGGGCCGCCCGCGCGATGCAGGCGCAACCCGTCGGAGAGCAGCAGCACCAGCTCGCGCTCCGTCGTCCCGTCGGTGCGCCGCAGCAGCGCCTGCTCACCGACCCACCCGCTCCCGTGCCCGGACGGGTGCACGGGCGTCACGTCCGGCGGCTCCACGACCAGCACCCCGACCAGGCCCCGGTGCCGGTGGGTGCGGACGTCCGCGCGGTCGGACAGCAGGACCGGACCCGGCGCGTCGGCGAACCAGCGGTAGGTGACCGAGTGGCCGGGCTTGACCGTGGAGTCCGGGTTCGTGCCGGCCGCCGTGCCGTCGGACCCGCGGACGTCGTGGCGCAGGCCCACGGCGTGCAGGGACACCCGGTCCGACACGACCCGCTCGCCGGGGTCCTGCTCACCGGACAGGAGCGGGTCGGCGGAGGCGGCGGACGGCGGGCCGGACAGCTCGTTCGTGAGCGTGACCTCGACCCATTCGCCCGCGTGGGCGCGGAGGACGAGCGCACCGGGTCCGTCGGCACCGTCGGCACCGTCGGCGCTGTCCACGGTGTACACGAGCGCGAGCGGATCGGACCGTCCCCTGCCGTGGTCGCGAGCCGCGGCGCGGACGGTGACGCGGTACCGGCGGACCGGACCGCGCTGCGGATCCGGGGGGACCGGGAACGCGCCGGGAAGCGTCGGCAGGTCGGACATCGGCCGGTCGTGCACGCGCAGCAGTCCCCACGCGCCCGGCCAGGCGTCCTCGCCTGCGGAGAGCGACCAGAGGTGGTCCCCCGGCCCGCCCAGGTCGTCGACGTGCAGGTCGGCGGCCTGTCCCGGGCCGAGCGTCCACTGTGAACACGGCGGCGACGACGGGTCGCCCGGCCGCGACGGCCAGCGCAGACCGTGCGCGACGACGCCGTGCCGCCCGGTCCCGGCGCCCTGGTAGAGCCGGATCCGCACCCGCTCCCCCGGGTACGCCCGCGGGAGCGGGGTGCCGGGGTCGCCGTGCTCGCGGCTGGAGAACCGGTCGGCCGGGTCGCCGGGCCGCTCGTCCAGCGGCTCGCACCGGTACCCGACGGTGGCGCGGCCGGGCGCGTGCGGTTCCGGCGCGGCGCCGTGCGGGTGGCGGCGCAGCGGCACCCCGTCGGCGACGGCGAGCACCTGCTCACGGAACGACGAGCCGTCCGGCAGCGTCACGACGGCCGCCTCGGCCGACGTGACCTCTCGGTCCGGGTCGTGCGGATCGGTCCACCGCGCCCCCGCGGGCTCGACGACCAGGCTGCCGAACAGCCGTCGTTCCGGCAGCGCGTCGGTGAACACGGCCGTCCCGAGCTCACCGTCGCAGTACCAGCGGACGGTGCGGGTCCGGCCCGCTGCCACGCCGGACGCGTAGTTCCAGCCGACGGCGGCACCGTCGGCGACCAGCGGGTCGTGGCCGAGGAGGTGCACGTGGGCGCCGACGTCAGGGCCCTCCGGCAGCGCGTTCGTCAGCGCCAGCTCGACGACCTCGCCGGCCGCGGCGCGGATCGCCACCGGGTGCACGTCGCGCTCACCGGACGCGAGCTGCGCGCGGAACGCGTCGACGCCGCCCGCCCGCGCGACGTCGTCGGCCGGCACGTAGAGGACGCCGGAGTCGTCGCGGTGGTCGGCGCGTTCCCCGCGGTGATGGTGCAGGACGCCCTGCAGCGCGAGCAGGTGGTAACGGCGGACCGGCACGTCCACGGGCCCGACCCGGGTGAACGCCTCGCCCGGCCGCGGGTCCGCACAGAACGCGGCACGCTCCAGTTCGGACGGTTCCCGGTCACCGTCGGAGGGCGTCGACGGGGTCCGGGGTGGACGCGGCGGGGGTCCGGGGTGGACACCGGCGACGAACGTCGGGAAGCCGGGGCGCTCCGGCGTCGGCTCCGGCGGCGGTCGGTGGCCGGGCAGCGGGCGCAGCGCCGGGATCGGTGTGCCGTCCGGATGGTGTCCGTTGCCGTCCAGGGCGACGTCGAACACCCGCAGGACGCCCCAGACGTCGGTGCCGGGGAACTCCCACATCGCGTCCCCGGCCGCGCCGTGCACCGAGCCCGCGCCGCCGACCGGCTCGATCGTGAGCGCCTCCTGCGGCCCGAGCCCGACGGCGTCGACGGCAGGCGCCCCTGCCGACGTCCGCCACCGGTGGCCGTGCAGGTGGAACACGCGGCTGTCCCGCAGGCCCGCGTGCACGAGGCGGATCAGCGTCCGGTCGCCCGCGTAGGCGCGCAGCACCGGCGTCGCCGGGTCGCCGTGCGTCCAGGAGCTGTACCGCCGGTCGTCCGCAGGGCGCCGCGACACCGGCTCGCACCGGTATCCGGAGAGCGCGACCGGCGGCCCGTCGTCGTTCGCTGCGGCGTCCTGCAGGAACGTCACGAACTCGCGGAACGCCGTGCCGCCGGGGACGTGCACGTCGGCGGACAGACCGTCCGGCAGCGGTGCACCCGTCTCCGGGTCGGTCCAGGTGGCGCCCTCCGGTTCGACGACGAGCGCGCCGAACAGACCGTGCGCCTGCGAGCCGTTCTCGCATCCGCGCAGGTCGGCGAGGTCGCCGAAGAAGAACACGCCCTCGTTCGGGCAGTCCCAGACGTAGCGGCGGCGCCCACCCGGCTCCGCGGCGGAGTCCGGGTTGCAGCCGACCACGCCACCGTCCGCGCGTTCGACGTCGTAGCGCACGCCCTGCGGGTGGATCCCGGCACGGTGCCCGGTGTCGTTGCGGAACTGGACGACGACGCGCTCGCCGACACGGGCCCGCAGCACGAGCGGGCGCACGAGCGGGTCCGGGCGGTCACCGGTGACGGCACGCAGCGCGACCGCGTGCTCGGCGAGCGCGAAGACGGACCCGTCGGTGGTGCGGTCGCCGTGGGCGTTGTAGGCGATCGGGACGGTGAGGGCGACGACGTCGTAGGTCCGTGGCTCGGTCATGGCTCGTTCCTCGTCAGTGCGGGCCGTCGCCGTCGCGGGCGTCCGCGGCCACGCTTGTGGGCGAGTACCACCCCGTCGGCGACGATGTCGCCTCCCCAGACACCCCACGGCTCGCGACGGGCGAGCGCGCCGGCCAGGCACGCGGCCCGGACGGGGCATCCACGGCAGAGCTCCTTCGCTCGCTCCAGGAGCACGGACGACTCGGCGAACCACAGGTCGGGATCGTGGGTGCGGCACGGAAGGGAGAGGGGCTCGTCAGGATCGGGCCCGGTCACGTCACGGCGACGGGCTCACCGCCGCGCTACGGAACGCCCGCGCGATGGGCGCGGCGGACCCCTCGTCCGCCGCGCCATCCGCGGTTCGAGCGCCCGGGAGCCCTGCGGTGACCGGCCCCCGACGGGCGACCGCCCCCCTTGTGATCGCCCTGGCGCGGTCCGCCGCGGGGCTCCCGGACGTGCACCCGGGCGGATCGCCCCGCCCGGGACGGCAGCACGCGCGGGTACCCACCGGTGCGGTCCGGGGTACTCGCCTCTGCCATGTCACCGAGGCTGCCGGATCCCGCTACGAATCCGCTTTCATGCCGCTGCGGCGATCACTCCGGGTCCGGGTCGCCCGTCAGTTTCTCCGCCTCGGCCCGCATGGCCTCCGCGGACTCCTCGTCGCCGAGATCGGTGTGCACGCCGACGAGCAGCGCCAGCGTCGACGCCTGCTCCACCGGCAGCTCCAGCTCGCGCCACCGTCGCAGGGCCGACGTCAGCGAGTCCAGCGCGTCCGACGGGCGTCCCAGCGCCTGCTGGGCCTCACCGAGCCCGCAGAGGCTGAACGCCTCTCCGAAACGGTCCCGGTGCGCCCGGCGCACGACGACGGTCTGCTCGAACAGCTCGCAGGCCTCCGCCGGCGTGCCCTGGCGGAGGCGGACGAACGCCAGACGCTCCCGGAACGCGGCGACGTCGACCGGCATCGCGTCGTCCCCGAGCACCCGGACGGCCTCCAGCTGGTACTCGGCGGCCCGGTCCAGGTCGCCGCGGTCGCGGTGCAGCGTGCCGAGCCGGGACAGTGTCCACGCGAGCGTGCGGGGATCACCGACCTCGCGCAGCTCGACGAGCGCGGCCTCCAGACGCTCGCGCGCCGCGTCGAGGTCACCCCCGGCGGTCAGCGCGGCCCCCAGCCCGGAGCCGCAGAGCGCGGCGCCGAACCGGGATCCCGCCTTCCGGAAGCAGTCGATCGCCTGCTCGAACTGCGAGCGCGCGTCGTCGACCCGGTGGCGCATCAGCGACAGCTCGGCGAGCGCACGCAGGGCCATCGCCTGCCGGAACGGGTCGCCGACCCGCCGCGCGGCCGTCAGGGAGTGCTCGGCGATGTGCCGCCAGTCGTCGAAACGGCCACGGACCACGAAGAACGGACCGAGGCGGCCGCCGAGCGCCATGACCAGCTGGTACCGCTCCTGCGCGAGGGCCTGGTCCAGGACCGCCAGCAGCGCGGGCCACTCGGTCTCGTACCAGCCCAGCGGATCGGTGGCCATCCTGTCGAACGCGCCGTCCTCGGCGCGCCACCCGTCCGCCGGGAGATGGACGATCCCGAACGACGCGCTCTGCGTCAGCGCGGACGCCTTCTCGGCCCCGTGGCACCACCCGTCGAACGCGCGGGCCAGTGCGGCAGACGCCTCCTCCGGCGTCTCGTCGCGACGGGCCAGCTCGCGGGCGTAGAGCCGCAGCAGGTCGTGGAAGCGGAAGCGGACCGTGCCGCCGGGCCCGCGCGCGCCGTCCAGCAGGCGGGCGCGGACGAGCGCGTCGACGAGCTGCCCGGCGCGGGCCTGGGAGACGTCGGCGAGCGCGGCAACCGTCCACGGCGCGAAGTCAGGGGCCTCGAGCAGGCCGAGCCTGCGGAACGCCTGCTGCTCCTGTTCGGACAGGCCGTGGTAGCTCAGGGCAAGGGTCGCGCGCACCTCGAGGTCGCCGATGGTCAGCTGGTCGAGCCTGTGCCGCTCGTCGGCGAGCAGACCGACCAGGTGCGCCGCGCTCCAGAACGGGTTGGCCGCGAGCTTCGCGCCGGCGATCCGCACGGCGAGCGGGAGGTACCCGCACAGGCGCACGATCTCCTCGCCCGCCTGCCGCTCGTCGGCCAGCCTGCCCGGTCCGGCGGCCTTCTCCAGCAGCTGGAACGCCGCGTCCGGCTCCAGGATCTCCAGGTCGACGAGCCGGGCCCCCTCGAGCCCCGCGAGCCGCCACCGGCTGGTGACCAGCACGGCGCATCCCGGCTCACCGGGCAGCAGCGGCCGGACCTGGGCCTCGTCGGCCGCGTTGTCGAGCACGACGAGCACCCGGCGCCCGGCGAGCCGGCTGCGGTAGAGCTCGCCGCGTTCCTCGACGGTCTCCGGGACCCGCGCCGGAGCGACGCCGAGAGCGCGCAGGAAGCGGGCGAGGACCTCCGACGGGTCGGCGGGCCGGTCCTGGGCGCCGTGCAGGTTGACGTGCAGCTGGCCGTCCAGGAACGCACTCCGCATGCGGTGCGCGGCGTGCACGGCCAGCGACGTCTTGCCGATGCCCGCCCGGCCGGCGATGAGCGCGACGGCGACGGCCGTCGGTGGCTCGTCCGGGTCGTCGTCGCGCCTGCCGAGTGCGCCGCACACCTCGACGACCTGCTCCGCGCGGCCGGTGAAGTCGAGGATGTCCGGTGGCAGCTGGGCGGGCAGCGGCACGCCCGGCGCGTCCGGCGCCGCCGACGGGGGCGGTTCCAGCGTCGGGTCCGAGACGAGGATCGCCTTCTCCAGCCGCTGCAGCTCCGGTCCGGGGTCGAGCCCGAGCTCCTCGGCGAGGATCGTCCGGGCCTCGCGGTACACGGTCAGCGCCTCGGCGGCACGCCCGGCGCGGTACAGCGCGAGCATCAACTGCCCCCGCGGACCCTCACGGAAGGGATGGGCGGCGACGACGTCGCGCAGCTCGGTCACCAGCTCCTCGTCGCGACCGAGCCGGAGATCCGCCTCGATCCGGCCCTCGAACGCGGTGAGCCTGCGCTCCTCGAGGCGGTCCCGCGCCGGCTCCAGCGTGCCGGCCACCCCGCCGAGCGCCGGCCCGTGCCAGAGTTCCTGCGCCTCCCGGTACGCGGCGGTGGCATCCTCGGAACGTCCCGCGGCGAGCGCCTGCGCCGCCTCGGCCGTCCGCTGCTCGAACACCGTGAGATCCAGCTCGCCCGGCCGGACGTCGAGCCGGTAGCCGGCGGGCTCGGTCACGATGACCTGGCGGCCCGGGTCGGCCATGACGAACTGTTTGCGCAGCGCAGAGACGTATCCCTGGATCTGCGTGCTCGCCGTCGCGGGCGGGTCGTCCTCCCAGATCAGCTCGGCCAGCCGCGCCGGTCCGACGACGTGGCCCGCGTCGAGCGCCAGCACGGCGAGCAGCGTCCGCGGCTTCTGCCCGCCGAGCTTCAGCGAGCGGTCGCCGTCGCGCACCTCGACCGGCCCCAGCAGCCGAAACTCCATCGGGTCCCCATCGGAGGAGGGACTACGGACCGTCAGCGAGCGCGGGACAGGAACTCCACGAGGTGGCCGAACACGTCCCGCGCTGCGTTGCGGCCCATGAACACGTCCTGATGACCGTACCCCTCGAACACACGGAGTTCGTGACCCCGCACGCCCATATCGCACAGACGATCGTGACAGACCACGTTGGAATCCGTGAACACGCGATTGTGTGATCCCGTCACCAGGAGAATGTCCGTTTCCAGCTGCGACGCGGCTGCCAGATAGTCGTCCGGCAACGCAGCGTGTTCGCTCCGGTGCGGACGGAAACGGACAGCCCGCCCGGCCCGCACCATCTGGTGCATGTGCCGGTAGTAGTGCAGGCCGCTCGGTCCGAACAGGTCGGCGGCGCGCGCGTGGGTCCGATCGTCCAGGTTGGCGTGCTCGTAGAGCGCGGGCCACCCGGTGCCCCACATCATGCTGAGCAGGTGGCAGGCGGACACGTCGCACTCCCGGTGCGCGGCCGAGACCGCCCTGGCGACGACACGGCCCTTCCACGACGTCGTCCGCTCGCTCCACGACGGGTCCAGCACGTCGATCCCGACGGCGCCGAACAGCGCGGGCCCGAGCGCCAGCTTGACCGACGACCACCACGGCACCCGCGGGGTGAGCGCCACGCTGTTCAGCACGACGCTCGCGATCGGACCCGGCAGGAGCCCGGCGGTCATGCTCATCGAGAACGTCAGCGCACCCATGCAGTGCGCGACGACGTGCAGCGGCCGCCCGCCGGTCTCGCGCCGCACGTACGCGACGGCTGCCGGGTGGTCGTAGTGCGCGCCCTCGTCGAACGTCGTGCGGTGCGGCCGGCTGTTGTAGGGGTGCCGCATGCTCATCCGGCCGTCCAGGCACCACACGTCGAAGCCCTCGTCGAGCAGGTGCGTCACCAGGTTGCGGTGCTCCGGCATGACGAACATGTCGGTCGAGGTCGTGAGGCCGGGTATCAGCAGCACCGCGTCGCCCGACGTCTCCCGGGTGAACCGCATCAGGCTCAGCTCGAGCCCGTCGTCTGCGGTGAACGGGTGAGCGCTGACCGCGGCGTCGGACACCCCGTCGAGCGTGAACCGCGCGATGGGGGGCTGGGCGCGCATCGTGCCTCCTCACCGGCCGATCCTGGAATGGATCAGCGTGCGCGATCTCGCTACGACGGCTCTACGGGTGCGCTACCGGGCCGGTAGCCGACCCGTAGGGCCACCCGTCACCGTAGGACGTTCCCCGGCGTCGCCGGGCCTCGACGAAGGAGGCGAGCGTGACCACATCCCCCACCGGCGACGAGCACGTCGACGTCGTCGTCATCGGTTCCGGGTTCGGCGGCGCCGTGACCGCCTACCGCCTGGCCGAGGCCGGGCGGGAGGTGGTCGTCCTGGAACGGGGGAAGGCGTACCCGCCGGGATCGTTCCCGCGCTCCCCGCGCGAGATGAGCACCGCGTTCTGGAACCCGGACGACGGCAACTACGGCATGTTCGACGTCTGGAGCTTCGACGGCCTGGAGTCGATCGTCTCCAGTGGCCTCGGCGGCGGGTCACTGATCTACGCCAACGTCATGCTGCGCAAGTCCGAGAAGTCGTTCGTGCGCGAGGACCCGCTGCCCGACGGCGGCTACGAGTCGTGGCCGGTCACGCGCGCGGACCTCGACCCGCACTACGACGCCGTCGAGGCGATGCTCGGTGTCACGCGCTACCCGTACGCCCGCACGCCCAAGACCAGGGCGATGCGGGAGGCCGCGACGGGGCTCGGTCGCCCGTGGACGCGGGCTCCGCTCGCCGTCTCGTTCGCGCCACGGCGCGGCACCGTCCCGGAACCGGGCCTGATCCTGGACGATGCGGAGTACCCGAACCTGCACGGCAGGCCGCGCCGCACCTGCGATCTCGGCGGCAGCTGCGACATCGGGTGCAACGAGGGCGCGAAGAACAGCCTCGACCACACGTACCTGTCCGCGGCCAAGCACCACGGGGCGGATCTGCGGACGCTCTGCGAGGTCACCGGCATCGCCGCCGTCGGAGAGCGCTACGAGGTGCGCTACCGCCGGCACCGTCCGGACGACCCGCAGGCGCCTCCGGACGAACACCGGGTCGTCGCGAACCGGGTGGTGCTCGGCGCGGGGGCGTACGGCACCACCTACCTGCTGCTGCGCAGCAAGGACGGGCTCCCCTGGCTGAGCCCGGCGCTGGGCAGCCGCTTCTCCGGCAACGGCGACCTGCTGGCGTTCCTCATGCCCGGGACGACGGAGCGGATCTTCGACGCCAGCAGCGGCCCGGTGATCACGAGCGTGATGGAGGGTCGCGGCCGGCACGGGCGCGACTTCGTCGTGGAGGACGGCGGGTTCCCCGCGTTCGTGAACTGGATGATCGAGGCCCTTGGACCGGCGCAGACGGCCAGGACGGCCCGGTTCGCGGGCAACTGGCTGGTCCGCCGGTTCACCCGGCACGAGGACCCCCGGATCTCCGACGAGCTGGCCGACCTGGTCGGGGGCGGCTCGGTCTCGGCGGGGTCGTTGCCGCTGCTGGGCATGGGTCGCGACGTGCCGGACGGCGTGATGAGGCTGGACGGCAACCGTCTTGCGGTCGACTGGACGACGGAGACGAGCACGCCGTACTTCGACGGGGTACTGGACGGGATGGGCGACATCGCCCGCGAGCTCGGCACCGAGCTGCGGGAGAACCCGCTCTCGCACCTCCGACGGGTGGTGAGCGTGCACCCTCTCGGCGGCGCGCCGATGGGTCACCACCGCACCACCGGTGTATGCGACGACCACGGCCAGGTCTTCGGCCATCCGCACCTCTACGTCGCCGACGGTGCCGCGATGCCCGGACCGGTCGGGACGAACCCGTCGCTGACGATCGCCGCGTTCGCCGACCGGGTGGCCGACGGGATCCTCTCCGACCTTCCGCCGCAGGTGTCCACACCTCCCGGCAGGCCGGTCCACGGATCCACGCCGCCCACCGGGCTCTCGTTCACCGAGGAGATGCGCGGGCACGTCACGCTCGAGACGGACGAGGGGACGCGCGAGATCGACGTGGCCGTCCATCTCACGATCACCGTCGAGGACGTCCTGACGTTCGTCAGCGAACCGGGACACCGCGCGACCGTGGAGGGCTGGGTCGGGTCCAGGACGCTCGGGTGGTCCCGCACGATCGGAGAGGGGTCGTCGTTCAACCTGTTCGTGCCCGGGGCGGACGCGAGCTCGCGCCGGATGCTGTACCGGCTCCTGTTCACCGACAACGACCAGAACCACCGCACGCTGGTCGGCCACAAGGAGATTCGGGACGACCCGGGACCGGACACCTGGCGGGACACGACGACCCTGTTCACGCGGCTGCTGGACGGGACGTTCCCGGACGCGCTGCCCGTCGAGGACGGCGACGCAGGCGAACCGCTCGTCGGCGAGGGGGTCCTGCGCATCACGTGGGCCGACCTGATGGTCCAGCTGACGACGTTCCGGACGACCGGCCCCGGCGGGTTCGAGGCCCTGTTCCGCTTCGGGCGGTTCTTCTTCGGCCAGCTGTGGGACGTCTACGGGTTCGGTGCCCCGGAGGCCGACCCGCCGGGAGGGGCGAACCCGCCGACCGACTGATCGACGGCGAGCTCGGCGTCGTCCGCCGGCACCGCCTGCGCCCGCTCCGGGTCATGATCGGCGGAAGTGGCACCAGGGCGACACCAGTGGCGCGATCCGACCGGTTCCGCCGATCACCGGGCCCCGGCCACCGTTGCACGACCGGTGAGGTTCGACGGCCGCGGCGCGGGTATCCGGCGTCCATGACGCAGAAGTTCGCGAAGGGCACGAAGGTCGCCTGGAACTGGGGCAACGGCCGGCCGGAGGCCACGGTCGTCGACTCGGCCACCGACCGGATCGAGCGGACGATCAACGGGTCGGAGCAGAGCCGCAACGGGACCGAGGACAACCCGGCCTACGTGCTCGAGCAGTCCGACGGGCAGACCGTGCTCAAGCTGCACAGCGAGCTGGAGAAGGCCTGACGCGTCACGCCGGGACGGGCCGGCGGGTGAACCCGACGACGAGCGCGACCAGGACGGCGACCGGCAGCACCGCGAAGATCAGCGGAAGCTGGTAGCCACCGGGGTTCGACGCCACCCGGAACGCGACGTACGCGGAGATCACCAGCGAGACGACGGCGGCGGCGAGCAGCGGCCGGGGCCGCCCGGTCAGCGCCAGGATCGCGCAGACGCCGGTCGCGACCGCCATCAGAGCGACCGCTCCCGCGACGCCGAGCGCCTCGCTCGTCGACATCGGTTCGGCGTTGTCGGCCGTCAGCCCCATGCCGACCGCGCCGAGCAGGCTGACGCCCGCGTGCAGGAACGCCAGTACCGCCGCCGTCACGACCCACGCCCGCATTGCCGCCTCCGCTCCGTGACGGCTCTCCGGCGCCGATCGCCTGCCGTCCTCGACCACATCGCGATCAGCCTCGCGAACGTGACATCCCGGGCGGATCCGGGGAACTACGCGATCCGGCGCTGGGCCCACGCGACGTCGTGCCACGCGTCGTGCTTCCAGCCGACCGCGCGGTGCGTGCCGACGTCCTCGAAACCCACCGCCCGGTGCAGACCGACGCTGGCGTCGTTGGGCAGTGTCATGCCGGCCACGGCGATCACGAAGCCGCGTCCGGCGAGCACCGCGAACAGCTCGTCGTAGAGCGCCCGCCCGGCGCCGGTCCGCCGCCGTCCGGTGGCCAGGTAGATGCTGACCTCGCACGCGAAACGGTAGGCCGCGCGGGACTTCCACGTCCCGCCGTACGCGTAGCCGACGACGTCGCCACCGTCCTCGGCGACCAGCCAGGCGTGCGCACGGTTGGCCGCGGAGATCCGCTCGGCCATCTCCGGCGCGGTCGGCGGGACGTCCTCGAACGTGATCACGGTGTCGGTGACGTACGGCCGGTAGATCGCGGCGCAGGCCGCGCCGTCCTCCGCGGTGGCGTGTCGGATCAGCACCGCCACTACGTTAGCAGCATTCGCCACTATAGTGGCGCCCATGGAGCTCACCGACGCGCTGGCGCAGGTCGTCGCGGCCCGACGCGCGGAGCTCGGCCTCTCACCGACCGATCTCGCCCGTTCGTCCGGCGTCTCCCGGGCGATGATCGGCAAGATCGAACGTGGTGAGGCCGCGCCGACGGCCGCGTTGCTGGGCCGGCTGTCCGGCGCGCTCGGGATGACGTTGTCCCAGCTCGTGGCACGCGCCGAGCAGCCGGCGGGCCGGGTCCGCCGCGCCGTCGACGCGCCCGTCTGGACCGACCCCGCCACCGGCTACCGCCGCCGCGCGGTGTCCCCGACGACCGGAGGCCCGCTGGAGCTGGTCGAGGTCGACCTCCCGCCCGGCGCGGAGGTCGCGTTCCCGGCCGACACCTACGCGTTCGTGCACCACCAGATCTGGGTGCTGGACGGGCACCTGCGCTTCCGCGAGGGCGAGCAGACGCACGAGCTCGACGCCGGGGACTGCCTCGAACTGGGACCGCCGCAGCCGTGCGCCTACGTCAACCCGGGCACGACGGCCTGCCGGTACCTCGTCGCGCTCACCCGGTCGCGGTGAGGACGACGCCCGATCGTGGAATGGCAGCGGGGACGGGCGCCTTGTGTCGGTAGTGACGACTCATTCCGGACGATCGACATGAGCCGCCCGGACCAGGCCGGCCCGGACCACACCGGCACGGAGCACGGCACCACGGTCACCGCCGCGCCGCGGGACCCGGCGCCGACGGCGGTGCTCGCCATCGTGCTCGGCCTGCTGTTCGGCCTCGCCGGCACCAGCACCTCCGGCGTCACGGTGGCGCTCCCCCAGCTCGCCGACCAGCTCGGCGTGTCCACGGCGGCCGCGACCTGGGTGGTCAGCGCGTACGCCGTCGCGCTCGCGGTGGCGACGCCGCTGCACGGACGGCTCGCCGACATCGTCGGCATCCGGGCGCCGCTGTGCGGGGGCGCGGTGCTGATGGTCGTCGGCGCGCTCGGCGCGGCCGCCGCGCCGAACCTGACCGTGCTGCTCGTCGCGCGCGTCGTGCAGGGCGTCGGCGCGGCGTCCGTGCCGGTGCTCGCGTCCGCCCTGCTCTCCGCCCGCCTCGACGGGCCGCGCCGGGGAGCGGCTCTGGGCCGGCTCGCGGGCACGTCGGCGACGCTGTCCGCGCTCGGTCCGCTGATCGGCGGCGCCCTGGAAGCCGTCGGCGGCTGGCGTGCGGCCGTCGCGCTGCCTGCCGTGGCCCTGCTCGCGGTCCCGTACCTGTGGCGGCGCTCGGCCGTACCGGGGGACGGGGCGCGCCTCGACGTGCCCGGCGCACTGCTGGTGGCCGTGGCCGCGAGCGGGCTGGTCCTCCTGATCCAGTCGCCGTCGACGGGCGTGGTCGCCGCCGTCGTCGGAGCCGTGCTGCTCGCGACGGGCGCACCGGCCGTGGCGGCTTGGGTGCGGGCACGCCCGGAGGGCTTCCTGCCGAGAGCGGTCGTGACGAACGCCGGCGTCGTGCGCAGCGCGCTGTGCGCGTCGGCGATCCCGGCGAGCTGGTTCGCGCTGCTGCTCGGCATCCCGCTCACGCTCGCCGAGCTCGGCTGGTCCCCGCTCACCACCGGTCTGGTGCTCGTCCCCGCGGCCGCGCTCGGCCTGGTCTCGCCGTACATGGCCGCCGCGCTGCTGGGCCGGATCGGGCCCCGGCGCACGATCCTCGCCGCCTGCATCACGACCGCGACCGGGCTCGTCGTCGCCGCAGGTGGCGTCGCGCTCGGCTCGGCGTGGGTCCTCGGTGTGGCGGTGCTGCTCGTGACGGCCGCGTTCGGCACCGGCCAGCCGGCGATGATCGCGGCGGTGGGCGAGGCGGTCGAGCCGGAGCGCAGGGGCGGGGCGATCGGCGTGGCGACGCTGGCGTTCCTGACCGGTGCCGGCATCGGGGCGGCCGTGGTCGGCGGGCTGGCCACGGTGATCGGCATCGCGCAGGCGCTGCTCGTACTGCTGGTGCTGCCGCTGCTCGGGACGGCGCTACTGCTGCTCGGGCGGACTCCGACTCCCGCCTCAGCGCACTG
The DNA here is from genome assembly GCF_004339565.1 of Pseudonocardia endophytica. GTDB lineage: Bacteria > Actinomycetota > Actinomycetes > Mycobacteriales > Pseudonocardiaceae > Pseudonocardia > Pseudonocardia endophytica. The sequence goes on along the minus strand of NZ_SMFZ01000002.1, from coordinate 1,863,491 downwards.
ACCGCCCGTCGGCGTCGACGGGCGAACGACCCGACGAACGGTGGCATCATTGTGCCGTGCAGCCGTTGTTCGATTTCCTCGCGCATTACTGGTGGTTGGTCTTCGTTTTCGGAGGAACCATCGGCGGCGCGGTGAAGGCGGTCGGTCGTGCCAACGAGCGCCGCATCGACCGACGTCAGGAGCGGTACCGCCTGAAGCAGCAGACGAAGATCGCGGTGGCGCAGGCGAAAGCCCAGGACCAATCCGACGAGGCGGCACAACGGCGCCAGATCGACAAGACCGTCAGCGAACATCAACAGATCGACGCGCGGTGGTTCGCCTACGAGATCGATCCGATCACGCTGCTCGACTTCCCGCTGATGACCGACATGCGCGAGCCGTTGACCGCCGACTTCCACCGGGCGCGCAGCCGCGCGGAGCTGCTCCGGCCGTCGGATCCGGAGACACTCGTCGGGGACCGCAAGGCGCAGACCGACTACCGCGAGGCGGTGCACGCCTACGTCACCGCGTTCGACATCGCCGAGTCCGAGGCGAGGCGCCGCAGGCGCGGCGGGTTCACGAGCGACGAGCAGGAGCACCTGGCGCGCGCCCAGAGCCTCCTGAAGCTGGCCATGGACAGCGGCGCCACGCCCCAGGAGCGCCAGAACGCCTACAAGAAGGCGCAACGCGAGCTCGTGGGGCTGATCGACCTCCCGGCCCCGATGCAGGCGCAGATCGAACGCCGCATCGCGGGGCAGATCGAGGCCTGACCGCGCTCCGGGTCAGGACGCCACCACACCGGCCGCACGGTAGACCTCGCCCGGCATGTCCCTGCGCAGCTTCCAGGTGATCGCGATCGGCTTCTCGCCGTGGTGGGACACGTACTCGCAGGCCCCCAGGCACAGGAACGGCGCTCCGTCACCCATGTCGTCACCAGGGGTGTCACGCACGAACAGCACGACGTGGCTGCCCTGCGCGCCGTGGTTCAGGTAGCGACGGCCGGTCTCGGACGTCGTCGACGTGGCGTTCTGCGACTCCCAGTGGAACAGGTCCGGTGCGAGCGCGAAGTCGCGGTACATCGTCGTCGGCGAGAAGTCCCGCTCGGTCTTGTGCAGGTTGACCAGCAGCGCGTCGACGCCGGTCTCGGGCGCCCAGGCGACGCCCCCGGCGTGTCCGTAGGCCTTCCGGTGCAGCGACGCCCAGTCCAGGCCGGCGAGGATCTCCTCGCGCCGGTAGTGGGCGTGGCTGCGCAGCGGCAGGTGCTGCAGCCCTTCGCCGAGTGACTGCGGCAGGTGCCGGGCCTGGTCGAGCGTGTACCGGGTGAGCTCACCGATCTCCGCGCAGACGGCCGGGTGGCGACGCAGGTGGTCGAAACCGGCCTGGTAGCCGTCGAACCCGCCGAGATCGGGCCACAGCTGGAAGAACAGCATGCGGGCCAGCCGCTGGTCGCGTTCGGCCAGCTCGGCGTAGGCCGGCCCGACCGGATCGGCGAGCCGCGCGTAGAGGTCGGCCCGTTCCGGGTCGTCGACGTGGGTGAGGTTCTTCAGTCGCCGCAGCAGCGTGGTCTCGTCCGGCCCCTCCGGCGGGACGGCGATCCCCGCCTCCCGTCGCACCGACGTCCAGGACCCCCTGTTCCGGTACACATCGGACAGCTCACTGCCGGACTCGTCGAGGTAGGCACCGAGCGCGGACGTTCCGTGTGAACGAACGTCGGCTACAAGATCCCGGCGGGTCAGCCGTAGCCGGCTCCGGACGTTGTCCAGCACGATCCGTTGCGCGACCGGGTCGAGCACCATCGCCGAGCCGGACGGCAGGAACGGGAAACCCTGCTCGACATCACGTTCCACCCCGCGACGGCTGCTGCCGGTGAGGGCCCGGTAGCGCAGGTCGAACCGGAACTCCCGCCGGTGCTGCCCGATGAAGTCCAGAACCGTGAGCACGGCCTTGCCCTCGGCGCGGCGCAGACCCCGGCCGAGCTGCTGCAGGAACACCGTCGCGCTCTGTGTGGGGCGCAGCAGGAGAACCGTATCGACCTGTGGCACGTCCAGGCCCTCGTTGAAGACGTCGACGGCGAACAGGCAGTTCACCTCGCGCTCACGGAGACGTCGTAACGCGCCGTCGCGGTCCTCGGCCGCCGTCCGGCCGGACACCGCCTCGCTGGGGATGCCGGCGCGCGTGAAGACGGCGGCCATGTACTCGGCGTGCGCGACCGACACGCAGAACCCGAGCGCCCGCATGCGTCCGACGTCGGCGACCTTGTCGCGCGTCTCCCGAATGATCTTCGCGGCCCGCGCGTCGTTGCCGGTGTAGAGGCCGTCCAGCACCGTCGTGTCGTAGCTGCCGCGCTTCCACTCGACGCCGGAGAGATCGACGTCGTCGGAGATCCCGAAGTAGTGGAACGGCACGAGCAGGTCGGCCGACAGCGCATCCCACAGGCGCAGCTCGTACGCGCTGCGCCCACCGAACCGGTCCCGGACGTCGACACCGTCGGTCCGTTCCGGCGTCGCCGTCAGGCCCAGCAGTTCGACCGGCTGCAGATGGTCGAGCAGGCGCCGGTACGTCGCCGCCTCGGCGTGGTGGAACTCGTCGACGACCACGACGTCGAAGTGGTCCGGCGGGATGTTCTCCACCCCGTAGGCAGCCAGCGACTGGACGCTCGCGAACACATGGCTCCAGCGGTGCGGGCGGTCACCTCCGACGTAGGTCTCGCCGAACGCGCCGTCGGCGAGGACGCCGCGGTAGGTCCTCCGGGACTGGTCGAGGATCTCCTTGCGGTGCGCGACGAACAGCAGCCGGGCCCGCGGCAGCGTCTCGGCCAGCCGCCGGTAGTCGAGCGCGGCGACGACCGTCTTGCCCGTACCGGTGGCCGCGACGACGAGGTTGCGGTGCCGGTCGTGCACCTCGCGTTCCGCCGCCAGTGCCTCCAGGATCTGCGCCTGGTGCGGGTAGGGGCGCACCTCCAGGCCGGTGAGTGTCGGTGGCGCGCCGGTCTGCTGGCTGCCCAGTGCCTCGGCCAGACGTTCCGAGTCGGCCGGGATCTCCGGGTCGTAGGACACGAAGTCCGGTGCGGCCCAGTAGGTGTCGAACGTGGTGATGAACTTGCGGATCAGGTCCGGCGTCGCGACAGAGGACAGCCGCACGTTCCATTCCAGGCCGTCGACAAGGGCCGACTTCGACAGGTTCGAGCTGCCGACGAACGCGGTGTCGAACCCTGATTCGCGGCGGAACAACCATGCCTTGGCGTGCAGGCGGGTCGTCGCGGTCGCGTAACTGATCTTCATCCGCGCGCCGTAGCGGCGGACGAGATCGTCGACCGCGCGCTGCTCCGTGGCCCCCATGTAGGTCGTCGTGATGACACGGAAGTCGACGCCGCGGTCGTGCAGCATCGCCAGCTCGGTCTCCAGCAGCCGGATGCCGTGCCAGCGGATGAACGCGCACAACAGATCCACGCGGTCGGCCGAGGTGAGCTCCGATCGCAGGGAGACGTGCAGCGTCGGCTCGCCTGCGGCGTTCGTGAGCAGCGCCGCGTCCGAGAGCGGCGTCAGCGGGCGCTCCAGACGGTGGACGCCCGGAGCGATCTCCCTGGTCAGTGCGACGAGCTGCTGCAGTTCGGCGTGTAGCCGCTCGTCCGCGGCGTTCTCCACGACCTCCACCAGCCGGTTCACCAGCGCGACGCGGTCCGCAGGGTCGGCGTGCGCGGCGAGCGCTCGCCGGACGACGGAGGCGATGTGGCGCGACAGCACCTCGGGCTGGGTCGCGTCGGCGACGCCGTCCCAGCGCGGCCGGAGATCGCCGGCGACGCGGGCGAGCTCGTCGTCGAGGCGTGCCGTGTGCAGGCGTTCGTGGACGCCCGCACGGAGCGGTTCGGTCACGGCGCGGAGCGTAACGATCAGCACCGACACTTCTGGGCGGCGGGCGGCACCGCACGAACGGCCTCAGGCCCTGCTGGACGTGACCTCTACCCTGCCTGCGTGAGCAAGCGACCTCCCCGCTCCCCGCGGCGTGGCTCGACGAGGTCACACGGCTCCCGGCGCCCGTCACACGGTTCCGGCCGGGCGCCCGGTCCCGAGCAGCCCACGCTGCTGACCGAGGTCGCGGTCGCGCTCGACGACGGTGAGCCGCTGTCCCTGCTGGCAATGGTGAGCTCCTTGTTGAGCGCGCTCGACCGCCCGCGGCACCCACTCGACGAGCCCGGGTCTCCCGAGCTCCCGACGCGAGCGGATCTCGTCGAGAGCTTCCTCGACGTGCAGGAGGTCGAGACGTCCGCCCTTCTGGTGGCGGTCGCCGAGCTGACCGGTGACGACCTCCTGCGACGACGGGTCCGCACCGAGATCGAGGGCCGCGGGCACCCGCTCCCCGTGTGGCTGACCGAGCTGCACCGGGCCTCGACCGGCCGTGTCGTCGAGATGCGACACGTGCTCGGCGACGGCGACAACCTCATGATCGAGGTCGCGCTCGTCCCGGACGCGCACCTCACGGTCGTCGTCTACATCGACCACAACATGGGCACGCTGGTCAAGGACGCGTTCGTCCTGCCGGAGCCGCTCGACGCCGTGGTCGGCCACATGCGGGAGCTCGCCGAACACGAGCCCGACACGACGTGGGCCGACGTCGACCCGGCTCTCGCACGGTCGCGGATCGAGGAGGCCGTCGAGCTGGGAGCGATGACCTATCCGCCGCTGGAGACCGAGTCGTGGCCGGCGTGCCGCCCGCTGGTCGACTGGGCGGTGCGCGGGCTGCCCGCCGGTGGTCCGGGCCGGGAGCGGCCCGAGTGGGACGAGACCGCGCTGGCCTCGCTCGCCGACCGCTTCTTCGCGTCACCGTTCGGCGCCGGCCACGACGACGCCGGCACGCAGGATCTGCTGGAGATGCTGCTGTCGTTCGGGACGGAGTCCGGGCCGGGTGATCCGCTGCGTTGGAGTCCGGTGGTCGTCGAGGTCCTGCTGCTGGACTGGATCCCGCGCACGATCGTGGCCGATCCCGGGTTCCTGGCGGGTGCACCCGATCTCGTGCGCCGGTTCGTCCGCTTCTGCCACCGGGAACGCGGTATCCGTTCCGAGCTCACCGAGGAGACCGTCGCGGCCGTCGACCAGTTCGAGCCGGAGTTCCGAGCCGTCGTCGGGCTGCCGTTCGACGACGGCCCGGTCTCAGTCGCCGAGATCGTGCGCACCCGGGCGGTCCGGGCGGTCGGTGAGGGCGCGCTGGACGGGCTCGGCACCGAGCCGCTGCCGGACGAACCGCTCGACCGTTCTTCGATCCCGACGGACGTCCAGGGCGCGGTCGACGAGGTGGCCGGCCTGGTGGACCGGTTCTGTGACGAGCGGCTCGACGTGGAATACCGGACGGCCTGTCGCCGGTTCCTCGGCAGGGTCGCCGTCGGCGATCCGCGGATCTTCCGACGGCGCGCACGTGCCGGGACGACGGCCGCAGCCCTCGTCTGGGTGATCGGGAAGGCGAACGACCTGTTCCACTCACCGGATCTGCAGGTCAAGGACATGACCGCCCACTTCGGTGCCCCTCAGAGTGTCTCGCAGCGGGCCGGAGCCATGCTGGCGGCCGTCGGGGTGGACCCGCACGACCAGTTCGGCGAGATGAACCTGGGTGCGCCCGACCTGCTCGTCTCCCGTCGCCGCCGGGAGATCGTCGAGCTCCGCGACCGGTATCGCGGAACGGAGTGACCGGCTCCGCCCGTCACGCCCACGAGCTGCCGTGCGGCCAGGCGAAGTCGCGCAGCGTCTCCGGCCGGATCTCCGACGAGTACCCGGGTGCGGTGGGCGGCAGATAGAACGACCCGTTCATCCGGACCGGGTCGACGAAGTGCTCGTGCAGGTGGTCGACGTACTCGACCATCCGGTCCTCGGCGCTCCCGGAGACCGCGACGTAGTCGAACATCGACAGGTGCTGCACCAGCTCGCACAGCCCCACCCCACCGGCGTGCGGGCAGACCGGGACGCCCCGCGCGGCAGCGAGGAGCAGCACGGCGACGGCCTCGTTCACGCCGCCGAGCCGGCAGGCGTCGAGCTGGCAGATCCCCATCCCGCCGGAAGTCAGGAACTGCTTGAACATCACCGCGTTGTGGCCGTGCTCCCCGGTCGCGACGTGCGTGGGCGCGATCCGTCGGGCGATGGCCGCGTGCCCCAGCACGTCGTCGGGACTGGTCGGCTCCTCGAACCACCAGACGTCGAACTCCCGGAGCCGTTCCCACCACGCAACGGCCTCGTCGACGCCGAGCGTCTGGTTCGCGTCGATCATCAACCGCCGGCCGGGGCCGATCGTGTCGCGCACGATCCGGCAGCGGCGCACGTCGTCGTCGACGTCCGCACCGACCTTGATCTTGATCGAGTCCCAGCCCGCGTCGACGGCCTCCCGGCAGAGACGGGCGAGCTTCACGTCGTCGTAGCCGAGCCAGCCGGCGCTCGTCGTGTAGGCCGGATACCCGTTGTCCCGCAGCGTCTGCTCACGTTCGGCCCGCCCAGGTTCGGCACGTTCCAGCATCGCGCGGGCGGCATCCGGGGTGAGCGCGTCGCGCAGGTAGCGCCAGTCCACGAGATCGACGATCTGCGCCGGCGCCATGTCCGACAACAGCTTCCACACCGGCTTCCCGGCCCGCTTGCCGGCCAGGTCCCACGCCGCGTTGACGACGGCCGCCGTGCCGAGGTGGATCGCCCCCTTGTGCGGACCGAGCCAGCGCAGCTGCGAGTCGCCGTCGAGGTGGCGGGCGAACGCGCCGAGATCGCCGACGACCTCGTCCACGTCCATCCCGACGGCGCGGGCTCCGACGAGCTCGGCCGCCTGCACCGCCAGCTCGTTGCCGCGCCCGATCGTGAACGTGAACCCGTGCCCGTCCGGGGTGTCGCCCTCGGTGCGCAGGACGACGTAGGCCGCCGAGTAGTCCGGCGCCTCGTTCATCGCGTCCGACCCGTCGAGCTCGCGTGACGTCGGAAAACGCAGGTCGACGGTCTCGACGCCGGTGATCACGGCACCCATGCCACTCCTCGTTACTGGTGTCGATGGCGTTCTCGTGCTCCTGGTCGTGTCCGATCCTGCGTGGAGCGGATCACACGGTCCAGTGAATCCCATCGTGGTGACCACGCCTGCTACTTAGGGTCGGGCATGACCGACATCCCGGTACCGCCCGCCTTGCGGGTCACCTTCGGCAGATGGGTCGAGAACGGTCGTCCGACGCAGGAACCCGTCAGGTGGCGACGGGCCACCTGGGAGAAGCAGTTCTCCGCGAACGTTCTCGTGCACAGGGAGCCGTACATCAGCCGGCCCGATGTCGCGCACTACGCCGGGTCGATCGAGACCGACGACGACGCGGTCCGCGCGTTCATCGCGTCGATGATCTGGGGATACGGAACCGTCGGCTATGGCGCCTACCGGACGAGGAAGATCCTCGAGGAGAACCCGGGGGCGGACGCGCGACTGCTCGAGGTGGCCCGCCTGGCGAGGACCGGCGACTGGGGCGCGGCGTTCACCGCGGCGTCCGACCCGGGGCTCACGTACCTCGGCGTGGCCTTCGGGACGAAGTACCTCTACTTCTGCAGCCTGGCCGCGGGGGTCGACACGGCGATCGCCCCCGTCCTGGACGGCGTCGTGGCGCAGTGGCTCGCCATGAACACCTCGTTCCAGCCGACGACGTCGGGATGGAACCTGGCGGACTACCGACGGTACGTCGAGCTGATGCACGGTTGGGCCGACGAGCTCAGCGGTGCCGCGGACCAGATCCCCGTGCGGGCGGACGACGTCGAACAGCTGATCTTCGACTCGGAGTGGGAGCCGCCGGAGACGCTGCAGTCGCCGAGGGCTGAGATCACCTCCCTGCTCGCGCGCCTGCGCCTGCTCGTCGGCGAGCTCGAGTCCGACTCGACCGAGGAGTGGGAGCCGCACATCGACGAGCTCCGCCGGCTCCTCGACGAGGAGGGTCCGGCCGACGACGCCGGGTGACCGACCGTCAGGCGACATCGACGAGCGCGGGTTGTCGGCGTGGTCGTTGTTGCGGGTCGATCCATCGTGGAGGGACGAACTCCGGTAGTCCGTCGCGGATGCGGACCAGCCAGTCGGCGTGGTGGATCTGTCGGTGATGCATCTTGCACAGCATCACCAGATTCCCGAGCGTGGTCTCGCCACCGTGTTCCCACGGGATGACGTGGTGGATCTCGCACCAGCTCGGCGGCCGGTCACAGCCCGGATGCGCGCAGCCCCGGTCCCGTGCGGTCACCGCCCGCCGCAACCCGTCCGGGATCGTGCGCCGGATCCGCCCGACATCCAGAGGCTGACCGGCACCGTTCATCACGACCGGCACGATCCCCGCGTCGCAGGCCAGCATCCGCAGGGATTCCGGGGTGACGGCGCCGGCGACGTCGAGGACGGCGGCGCGGGCCCGGTCCTGCAGATCCTTGAGGGTGATCAGGACGCTGATCACCGGGCGCCGCCCACCGGTCTCCGGTAACGGGGCGTGCTGCAGTGCGTGGGAGCACACGTCCGCCAGTGCTTCGGCCTGGCGTTCCGCGGGTGAGCGCTGGTCGAGGCCGTCCCGTGGTGCGGCGAGGGCGTCGACGGCGGTGGTGATCGCCTCGAACAGTGCGGCGTCGTCGAACCGGCCGGAGAGCCGACCACCCGAACCGGACCGGTTGGCGGTGATCGTGAGCTCGTTGACCTGAGGTGTCGGGTGGTCGTCGGGTTCCGGGCCGTCCTGGTCGAGCGCCTCGACCAGGCGGGTGGCCCAGGTGCGCAGCTCGTTCGGGGTGTACAGGCACGCGTGCTCGGCGATCGTGCGCTCCGCCCCGGCCAGCCTCGCCGGATCGATCCGACGCGCGGCTCCCGAGTTCAGCACCGCCGCGATCACGTGCACGTGCTCGAGCCCGATCGCGCCCGCAGCGAACCGCTCGGCGGTCGCCGGCAGCGCTTCCGGGAGCTCGGCCCCGTCCAGGCCCGTTCGTGGGTGGACATGCTCTGCGGCGCAGGTGATCCGGCGGGCATCGCCACGGTCACAACCCAGCAGATCCATCACCGCCGCAGTCGGGTTGCGGTACCCGCGCTCGGCGAAGGTGCCCCGCCGGTCCAACCTGGACGCCGCCGCCACACTGATCCGGTCCAGGCGCCGCTGCACGCCACGGCACAGCGGCAGCACCGCAAGCAGATCAGCATCCACCGCGCCCGCACCGGCAGCAGCCTCCAGCGCGTCGACCGCCTCGACGAGCAGACGGTACGCGTCAGCGACCGGACCGGAGGACATGCATTTATTCTACAGGAACATACGTTCGAATCAAGCCGTTGACGTCGAATGGAGTAGCCGGGACGCGGTCAGCCCGAGCCAAGGGACCGGGCCGTCTCCCGCACCTCGTCGCAGTACCGGGACCACAGCTCGGCCGATCGCTTCGACCACACCAGGAGCGGATCCGTGTCGGGCCCGTCCCGGGTCGAGATCTCGTCGACGTAGACCCGGAAGCACCCCTGGATGCCACGGACCAGTCCGCTGACCAGGCTGCGACCGGGCTCGCGAGGGTCGAGGACGGTCACGATCAGGCGGTGCCCGTGCTCGTCCGCCTCGACGGGCGGCGGGCCGTATCGGTCCGGGCAGAACAGGAGCCGTCCGCGCCCGGCCAGCACGGCCTCGTGCAACAGATCCCACACGACGTCGGCGTCGCTGTTGCCGGAGGCCATCGCCAACGCGCTCCTGGCAACTCCCAGGTCCTCGTGCTCGATCGCCTCGGCCAGCGCGATGACGTCCGCGGGAGCGTGCCCGACGACTCCGGCGGTCACCGTGCTCGCGGCCCGCAGCCAGCGCAGCGCGGCGATGCCCGCCGCCGTCGGCTCCACCGTCGTGTGTAGCTCCGCCGGACCGAGCGGCTCGTCGAGCAGCAGCGCATGGGCCACGGCGATCTGTTCGTCCTGCGCCTGCGGCCGTGGATGCTCGACCGCCTGCTGCGCTCGTCCACCCAGGTCACCGCCGTCGGCGGCACGGACGGCCTCCACCTCCGCGGTCACGTCGCGGACGATCGCCTCCCGGAACGCGCGACCGGGCGCCCGGGCCACCAGGCGGCCGATCTCGTGCGCCGCCTCCAGACGACCGTCGTCCTCGTGCTGCACCAGGGATCCGATCGGGAGGAACGGTCGTCGTACCGCCTCAGGGAGCTGCCGGAGCGGGATCTCGTCGACCTCCTCCTCCGCGTACGCCAGCCACAGGCGGGCGGACAGGACGGAGAGCGCGCCTGCGGTCTGTCGCGCCTGCTCGGGCGCCCACGACGGCGGCACCCGCGCCACCTTCTGGGCGACGGCGCCGTCGCCGGTCGACCAGACCGCGACGATCGCCGAGGTGGCCGGGTCGTGCCCGTAGATGGTCACGTCAGTCCCACCAGAAGTGCCAGGACCGGGTGCCGCGCAGCATCTCGGCGTACCGGCTCAGCGTGAAGAAGTCGCCGTTCTGCGGGTCCTGCTGGTCCGGGCAGAACGCGAAGTGCTCGGCGGCGACGCGGCGGCAGGCGGCGTCGGTCGTGGGCGGATGCGCGACGGAGAGGTGCAGCCGGGAGCGGTCGATGTGCACGAGCAGGGCGCCGTACCGGTCCTCCCACCGGCGCAGGACAGCGCTGAGCCGGACGTGGTCCTGGTACGGGTGGTAGTTGCAGAAACCGGCCCACCCGAGGACCGCAGGCGTGTCGGCCGGCCGCGTGGCGTCGACCACGGTGAGTGTCGCCAGTGGACCCGGCTCACCGAGGAGGTCGACGGCGTCGTCCAACGTCTCCGGGCTGCGGGACAGGTCGGGGTAGGTGTCCCCGAGCGGGTCCGGCGGCAGCTCGGCCGGAAGTCGCTCGCCGCAGGGACACTCCGGCAGGCACGCCGATCCCGGCCACCACCCGGCCAGGACCTCCTCCGCGTCCGTACGGTCGATGGCGGCGATCACGTCGTCCGGCTGCTCGAGGACTCCCGCCATCTCCAGGGCGCCGGAACCGAGCAGCACCGGGCATCGGCCGGTCCGACGGGCGTCGCGGAGCAGGGGCCCGTAGCGGGCGGGATCGACCTCGTCGTGGTCGGTGGTCGTCTGTGTCATGCCGCTTGGACGGAATCCGCGCCGATTCGGTTCCGAAGATCGTCGATCGGGAACCGGGCGCCGCGGAAATCGGCCGTCACGCCGCCCCGGCGGGCGCCACCAGCTCGCGAACCTCGGCGTCGAAGCGTTGCCGGACCTGCTCGTCCCGGTACGGCTCGGCGCACCGCGGGTCGGAACCGGACCGCCCCTCTCCGCCCTTCGCGACCCGCTCGTTCCAGGGGCGCACCGGCACGCGGGCCGCCGTCGTCGACGTAACGTCCGACGTGGACGGAGCGAGTCGGGTACATGCCCGACAACGTGCTCCCCGCACCGGCGGTGGATCTCGCCGCCCTCATCCCCACTCAGCGCGTCGCCGAAGCCGAGATCGCCGAGCCCGAGATCGCCCCCGCACCCCAGAACGTCGAGACGTCAGGTCCGGAGCGCCTCGCCCTCCTCTGGACCCTCCTCGGTGCCGTCGCCGGTTCCGCGATCGTCGCCGTCGCGTTCCTGGTGATCCTGACGCTTCTCCCCTAGCACCCGCACGAGCACGGCCGCGGCCAGCGGGACCGCAGCGAGGAGCGGAACCGCCCACGGCACGGTCCCGAGCAGCGCCGCCGCCGTCGTCGCACCGAGGACGAGCGCGCCGAGCTGGCGCACCGCACTCCACCGCCCCCTCCCGTCGACGACGAGTGCGGCGACGGCCCCGGTGAGCGTTCCCGTCAGGTAGGTGGTCGACTCCCCCAGGTCGAGGGCGATGCTGCTCTGCCCGCCCATCGCGATCGAAGCCACCGCGAGCAGCACCGGCGCCGGCGCGTCGAGCGGCCAGGCGACGGCCAGCGCCACCAGCAGGACCAGTTCCGAGGCGAGCAGGACGAGGACCGGCGCGCGACGGCGTCGGGCGAACGACCACACGCCCACCCCGACCGCGAACCCCACCACCGCCACGGCGGGCGCGACCAGATCACGGACGTCCAGCAACCCCAGCGCACGCCCGACGGTCACGAGGTTCCCGGTCACCACACCCGCGAACGCGCCGCCGAGCGATGTCACCGCCCACAGGTCGACGACGCCGGCGCACGCCGCCATCAGCGCGAGGACGATCGCGGTGGACCGGGAGGACGTCACGCGGGCGGGACGGCCTGCTCCTGCACGAGCGTGGACACGCGCTGCCTGCTCACGCCGAACATCTTGCTGATGTCGGTGATGCTGACGTCCTCACGGGCCAGCGCCAGTGCCTCCTCGCGGCGGAACCGGCTGCCGGCGACGCCGAGGTCGTCGAGCGCCTGGCTGATCCGCTCGATGATCAGCGGCCGTTGCTCGGCCCGGACGATCTCGACCCAGGTATGGCCGGAGTTGCGCAACGCGACGAGCTCGTGCGCTCGTTCCACCGCCTGTCCCAGCTCGGCGCGGGTGCGCATCAGCTGGTCGACGAGCGCGTTCAGGGCCTCGACGGCGGCGTCGTCGGGCGGCTGGGCCACGGAACCTCCAACACGGACGGGGGACCTCAAGTCTGGCACGGGTCACCGATCGAGCGCCCGGGACGTCCGGTTACGCTTCTACCCGCAATAGCTATTGCGGGCGACCGGGAGGCAGGGACACGTGGCGAGCGAACGCTTCGACTTCATCGTCGTCGGCGGCGGGTCGGCGGGGTGCGTGCTGGCGAACCGGCTGAGCGCGGACCCGTCGCACCGGGTGCTCCTGCTGGAGGCGGGCGGGTCGGACCGGCGCTGGGACCCCCGCATCAACATGCCCGCGGCCTACGCGTTCCTGGTCGGGAACCCGACGTTCGACTGGTGCTACACCTCGGAGCCGGAGCCGTTCATGAACGGGCGCCGGATGAGCCACCCACGGGGCAAGGTGCTCGGCGGCAGCAGCTCGATCAACGCGATGAACTACCAGCGCGGCAACCCCCGCGACTTCGACCGGTGGGCGGCCGAGGGCGGCGTCGCGGACTGGGACCACGCGCACTGCCTGCCGTACTTCAAGCGCCTCGAGTCCAGCGACGGCGGGCTGCGCCAGACGTGGCGCGGGTACTCCGGCCCGCAGCCGGTGGAGCGCGGATCGGCGCGCGGGCCGCTGCTGGACGCGTTCTTCGACGCGGCCGTGCAGGCCGGGCACCCGCTGGTCACCGACCTGAACGGCCCGGAGCCCGAGGGCTTCGCGCCGTACGAGCGCACGATCCGCCGCGGCCGCCGGATGTCCGCGGCGCGCAGCTACGTGCACCCGGTGCGCGACCGCCAGAACCTGGAGGTGCGCACGCACGCCCTGGTGACCGGCGTCGTCCTGCGGGACGGCCGCGCGGTCGGCGTGCGCTACCGGCAGCGCGGCATGGAGCGGACCGTGTCGGCCGGGGAGGTCGTCCTGGCCGGCGGCGCGATCAACTCGCCGCAACTGCTGCAGCTCTCCGGCATCGGGAACCCGGGCGACCTCACCGCGGCGGGCGTCCGGCCGATGCACGAGCTGCCGGGCGTCGGCGAGGACCTGCAGGACCACCTGGCCGCGCACGTCCAGCACCGCTGCACCCAGCCGATCACGCTCGGCGTCCTGCGGGAACGACGGCAGTGGCCCGCGATCGGCGCGAAGTGGCTGTTCGACCACAGTGGACCCGCAGCCACGAACCTGCTCGAGGCGGGCGCGTTCCTCAGGTCCACGCCGGACCAGCCGTTCCCGGACCTGATGTTCGGCTTCGCCGCGGTGGCGATGCAGTTCGAGCAGGACCGCCCGGTCGAGGCGCACGGCTACCAGCTGCACATCGGCGCGATGCGGCTCGAAGCGCGCGGCAAGATCACGATCCGGTCAGCTGACCCGACACGGCACCCGTCGATGCTGTTCAACTTCCTGTCCACCGAGGCCGACCGCCGCTTCTGGGTCGACGCGTTCCGGGTCGCGCGGAACCTGCTGGCCCAGCCCGCGTTCGCCGGGTTCGACGCCGGTGAGGTGTATCCCGGCGAACGGCTCGACGACGATGACGACGAGGCCGCGATCCGCTGGATCGCCGAGCGCGGTCAGACCGGCCTGCACCCGACGTCGACGTGCCGGATGGGCACCGACGCGATGGCCGTCGTCGACCCGTCGACGATGGGCGTGCACGGCGTCGACGGCCTGCGCGTCGTGGACGCGTCCGTGATGCCGTTCTGCCCCAACGGCGCGACGCACGCGCCGACGATGATGATCGCCGAGCGCGCGTCGGACCTGATCCTCGGCAACACGCCGTTGGCGCCCGAGAAGGCACTGAACGTCAGCGCGTAGCGCGGGACCGCCACAGCAGGTAGACGAAGTACGGCGTGCCGATCAGCGCCGCGAGCAGGCCGGCGGGCAGCTGCGCCGGCGCGATCACGGTGCGGCCGATCGTGTCCGCCACGCACACCAGCAACGCGCCGAGCAGCGCCGCGACCGGGAGCACCCGGGAATGACGCGGCCCGACGAGCGCCCGCGCGGCATGCGGCGCGACCAGCCCGACGAACGAGATCACCCCCACCGCGCACACGGCGGCCGCGGTGAGCAGGCAGGCCAGCCCGAGCAGCAGCGGCCGCGAACGGTCCGTGCGGACGCCGACGATCCGGGGCAGGTCCTCGTCGACGGCGACGAGGTCGAGCGTGCGGTGCCCGGCGCGCATCAGCACCGCGGCCAGAGCCAGCACCAGCAGCACGGGCAGGACCTGGGAGAACGTGCGCCCGTACGTCGAACCGGACAGCCAGGTCAGCGCCTTGGCGATGTTCCACGGGTCGCTGACCACGATGATGAACGTGATCATCGCGAGCGTCCCGTAGGACATACCGACACCGATCAGCACGAGCCGGTCGGAGTCCAGCCCGGTGCGCACGGCCAGCCCGAACACGATCAGCATCGCGACGGCGGCACCGGCGAACGCCGCACCGCCGATCGCGGCCGCCCCTGCCGTCGGCACGAACGTGATCACCAGGACGGCGCCGACGCCCGCTCCCCCGGTGACGCCGATGATGCCGGGCTCTGCGAGCGGGTTGCGGCACACGGCCTGCAGCATCGCGCCCGCGACGGCCAGCGCCGCGCCGGCGACGAGCGCGGCCAGCACGCGCGGCGCCCGGGCGTCGAGCACGTACGTCACGACCGGCCCCGCCCGGCCGGTGAGCCGGTTGACCAGGTCCCCGCCGAGCAGCATCGCGTCGCCGAGCAGCAGGCCGCCGAACGCCGCACTCGCCGTCGCGACACCGGCGACGGCGAGCACGACGAGGAAGCCGCGCCTGCTGCGCATCCGCGACCCGTGCGCGGCGGGCGCCTGACGTGGTCTGCCCGCGCGCCGGAACCGTCCGGCGAGCACGACCAGGAACCCCGCGCCGACGATCGACGTGACCACGCCGGTCGGCACCTCCACACCGCCGACCTGGGACCCGAGTGCGTACCGGACGACGATGTCCGACCCGAGCACGACGACCACACCGGACAGTGCGGACACCGGCAGCAGGGCGCGGTGCCGCATCAGGCCGGGCACCCGCGGCGCGAGCAGGCGGACCAGTGCCGGGGCGGCGAGCCCGACGAACCCGAGCGGTCCGGCAACGGTCACCGACGCGGCCGAGAGCAGCACCGCGAGCACCACCACCAGCGACCGCGTGCGCTGCGGATTCAGCCCGAGCACGGCGGACGCGTCGTCGCCGAGGCCGTGCACGTCGAGCCTTCCGGAGATCGCGAGCAGGGCCACCGCGCCCACGCCGACGATCGGGCCCATCCAGAGCAGCGAGCTCGTCGTGTACTGGCCGAGCGAGCCGCCGCTCCACGCGTACAGCCCGACCGTCTCCTCCCGGAACAGCAGCAGGAGCGTGATCGTCAACGACGACAGCGCCAGCGCGACGGCGGACCCGGCCAGCACGAGCCGGGTCGGCCCGGATCCGGCGCCGCCGGCGAGCGCCAGCACGAGAGCCGCGGCGGCCAGCCCGCCGACGAACGCCACCGCACCCGCGAACGGCGCGGGCAGCGCGACCCCGAGCACCCCGGCGATCACCAGCCCGACCCATGCCCCCGCGTCCACGCCGAGCGTGTCCGGGGCGGCGAGCGGGTTGCGCGCCACCGACTGCAGCGCCGCGCCAGCCATCCCGAGCGCGACGCCGGCGAGCAGCCCGGTCAGCAGCCGCGGGATCCGGGAGGCGACGACGACGGCGGCGGCCTGCTCGTCGTCGGCTCCCGTGAGCAGGCGTACCAGGTCGAGCGGGCCGACGTCCGCCGTGCCCTGGGTGAGGTGCACCGCGGCGAGCGCGGCGACCGCAGCCACGGCACCCACCACGACCGCGGCCACCCGCAGCGGCCGGGTCGGTGCTCCGGCGGCGACCGGCGACCGCAGGTCGGTCACGTGCGCAGCGTGCCCACGACGGCGTCGACGTAGCGCTGCACCGACGTCGGGCCGCCGAACATCCAGATGCCGTCCGGCAGCCGGTGCACGTTCCCGCTCTTCACGAACGGCAGGGACTTCCACACGGCGTTGCCGGCCAGCGCCGTCGCGAACGGGTCGCCGCCGTCGCGGTCGTTGGCGATGTAGAGGAACGTCGCGTCGCCGACCCTGGTCAGCCCCTCCACATCGGACTGTCCGAGGCCGTACACGCCGTCGCCGGGCTCGGTCCAGGCGTTGCGCATGCCGAGCCGGGTCGTGACGTCGGACAGCATCGACCCGTTCGCGAACGGGCGGATCGAGACCTGGCTGCCCTCGAGGTAGCCGTCCGCGAACAGGAACGGCTGCCCGGCGCGGGCGGCCAGCGCGGTGCGGCCCCGCTCGATCGTCGCGTCCATCTCGGACAGCAACGTCGCCGCCTCGGCCTGCTTGCCGAGCGTCGTCGCGACGATGTCCAGGTTGCGCCGCATCTGCCCGAGGCCGTCCTTCGCGTCGCCGCCCTTGACGAACACGACCGGTGCGAACCGCTCCATCTGCTGCACGGCGGAGCCCGGCAGCTCGTCGGTGGCCAGGATCAGGTCGGGGCGCAGCGAGGCGATCGTGTCGATGCTCGGCTCGCCGCGGACACCGACGTCGCGCACCGAGGCGTCGAGCGGCTCCGCGGTCACCCACTTCCCGTAGCCCTCGACGTCCGCCGCGCCGACCGGCATCACCCCGAGCGAGACGGCGTGCTCGACGACGTTCCACTCCAGACCGACGACGCGGGTGGCCGGCGCCTGCAGCGTGACCTGCTTGCCGCGCGCGTCGGTGACCGTGACCGGCCCGCCCGCGGCGGCCTGCCCCGGTTCCGGCGCGGACGGTTCGGTCGTGCCGCAGGCGGCGAGCAGCGCGACCAGCATCGCGAGCGGGACGAGCAGGGTTCTCCTCATCGAGGACCTCCGGTGTCGGGGATGCGAGGCCCGTGGCGCCCGACCGGGCGGGTCCGCAGCGCGCCCGTGCGCGGGTCGCGGTCCACCTCGATCCGGATTCCGTAGACCTCGGTGAGCAGTGCGGGGGTCAGCACGTCGTGCGCCGGACCGCGAGCACGCACCCTGCCCTCGTCGAGCAGGACGATCTCGTCGGCGACCCAGGCGGCCTGGTCCAGGTCGTGCAGCACCAGCCCGATCGCGATCTCGCCGGTGTCCGCCAGGTCGCGGACGAGGTCGAGCATCTCGACCTGGAAACGCAGGTCGAGGAACGTGGTCGGCTCGTCCAGCAGCAGCACGGACGTCTCCTGCGCGAGGCAGCAGGCGAGCCACACCCGTTGCAGCTGGCCGCCGGACAGCTCGTCGACGGGGCGGTCGGCGAGCGCCTCGACGCGGGTGCGTTCCATGGCGCGTGCGACGGCGGCGGCGCCGGTGGAGTCGGCACCGCGCCACCGGCCGCGGTGCGGGTGCCTGCCGAACCCGACGACCTCGCGCACGGCCAGCCCGACCGGCGTCTCCCGGCTCTGCGCCAGCAGCGTGACCCGGCGGGCGAACTCGCGCGAGGTCAGGGCCAGCGCGTCGTCGTCACCGAGTTCCAGGGATCCCGACGACGGCCGGTGCAGCCGGGCCAGTGCGCGCAGCAGCGTCGTCTTGCCGCTGCCGTTCGGCCCGACCAGGGCCGTGACCCGGCCGGGCTCCAGCCGCACGTCCGCGTCGTGCACGACCGTGCGGTCTCGGTAGCCGAGTTCCAGGCCAGCGCCCTCGAGCCCCGCCGAGGGCGCGACGGGACGCGCCACGGGCGGGATCGGGTGCGACATGCGGAAGATTCAGACATGTCGCCCTTGATGAAGCAAGCCTTACCTCACGAAATGTGAGGCTCCACGCCGAGGGTCAGTGGGCTGCGCGGTCCCCCGCCGGGTCCCCCAGGCGCAGGTCCGCCCGGGCCGGCGCGCCCGGCGGGACGCGGACCTCGGCCGACGCGGGCGCCAGCAGGCTGGCGACGACGGTGTACGTACCGGACCGGATGCCACCGAGCTCGTAGTTGCCCTCGTCGTCGGTCGTCGCACGGGCCACGACCTGCCCGTCCGGCCCGGTCACGACGACCGTCGCGCGCGCCAGCGGCCGGGCGTCCGGTCCGGTCACGGTGCCGGTGACCGAGCCGATCGAGGACGCGAGCACGAGGTCCGCCGTCGTCTTCCCGGCGTGGTCGACGTCGACGGTCACGGCGTCCGGCTCGAACTCCGGAACGCTCGCGGCGAGGGTCGTCGGTCCGACCGGGAGGCCGGCCATCCGGAACGACCCGTCGGTCGCCGTGTTCGCCCGGCCGACGACCGTGCCCTCGGCGTCCGTGGCGATCACCAGCGCCCCGGCCCGCGCGCACCCGTCCGGCCCGGTGACCGAGCCGGTGACCACACCGTTGCCGTCGAGCGCGAAGTCGCGGACCACCCCGACGCCGTTCAGCGTCACGGCCGCGACGGCAGGCCGGAAGCCGGGCGCGGTGGCCACGGCCGTGTACGTCCCGGGCGGGAGGTCGTGCACGGCGTACTCGCCGTGGGACGCCGTCGTGCGCGCGATCTGGTGGCCCTCCCGGTCGGTGATCGTGACGATGCCGTCCGGCCCGCCACCGGTGCTCAGGTGCCCGATCAGCTCACCCGCCTTGGCGAACCGCGGACGGTCCGCCTCGAAGTCGTCGGTGACCAGCTCGGACGGCCCGCCGGCTTCTCCGGCGACGGCCGCCAGCTCACCGCCGACCGACTCGTGCTCGGCGCCCAGGCTCGTTCCGTCTGCGCTGCTCTCGCTCCGGCGGACCTTGCCGCCCGCGAACCAGGACGCGATCGCGGCGACCACACAGGCGATCACGGCGAACGTGAACGCGGCCGTGATGCCGTCGGCGAACGGGCCGGTGATCAGCTGCGGGAAGAAGCTGCGACCGGTGAGGAACGACGCCTGGTCCGGCGGCAGCGAGCCGAGAACCGGCCCGAGCAGCTGCTGGATCGGGTTGTAGCCGAGGAACGCGGCGAACAGCACGGCCACCGGCGGCAGCCCGGCGATCTGCGACGCCTCGGCGGCCGGGACGCCGTGCTGGGTCAGCCCGGCCTCCATCACCGACGGCAGGTGCTGGGACAGACCGCCGATCATCAGGCTGAAGAAGAAGCCGATCGAGAGCACCATCGCGGCGTTCTGGAACGTCGCGGTCATGCCGGAGCCCGCGCCGCGCGACTCGGCGGGCAGGCTGTTCATGATGTCGGCCCGGTTCGGGGACGCGAACAGGCCCATGCCCAGGCCGTTGACCAGCAGGATGACCGCGAACGGCAGGTAGCCGAAGTTGATCGGCAGGAACAGCATCAGCAGGAAGCTGACCGCGGACAGCAGCAGGCCGCCGGTGGAGAACCAGCGGGCGCCGAACCGGTCGCACAGCACGCCGGAGATCGGCGCCGCGATCAGGAAGCCGACGGTCAGCGGCAGCATGTAGATGCCCGCCCAGAGCGGCGTCTCCTCGAACGAGTAGCCGTGCTGCGGCAGCCAGATGCCCTGCAGCCAGATGATCAGCATGAACTGCAGGCCACCTCGGCCGAGCGAGCCGAGCAGGTTCGCGATGTTGCCGAGCGTGAACCGGCGGTTGCCGAACAGCGACAGCGTGAACAGCGGGTTCGCGACCTTGCGCTCGATCAGGCAGAACGCGACGAGCACGATCACGCCGCCGATCAGGCAGATCAGCACGGTCGGACTCCCCCAGCCCATGACCGAGTCGCCGTAGGGCTGGATGCCGTAGGTGATGCCCACCAGGATCGCGATCAGCCCGATCGCGAACGTGATGTTGCCCCACCAGTCCATCTTCGCCGGGCGGCGCTCACCGGTGTCGCGCAGCTTCAGGTAGGCCCACACCGTGCCGAACAGGCCGAACGGCACCGAGACGAGGAAGACCAGCTTCCAGTCGACCGGGCCGAGCAGGCCGCCGATGATGAGGCCGAGGAACGAGCCGGCGATCGCCGCGACACCGTTGATACCCAGCGCGAGGCCGCGCTGTTCCCGCGGGAACGCGTCAGTCAGGATCGCCGACGAGTTCGCCATCAGGAACGCACCGCCGATGCCCTGCACGATCCGCCAGCCGATCAGCCACAGCGCGGCCGCGTCGCCCTGCTGCCAGGTCAACCACAGCAGGATGGAGGCCACGGTGAACACGGCGAAGCCGAGGTTGTACATCCGCACCCGGCCGAACATGTCGCCGAGCCGTCCGAAGCCGACCACCAGCACCGCGGTGACGACCAGGAAGCCCATGATCATCCACAGCAGGTAGCTGGTGTTGCCAGCCTCCAGCGGGTTGATCCCGATGCCGCGGAAGATGTCCGGCAGGGCGATCAGCACGATCGACGAGTTGATCGTCGCCATCAACATGCCGAGCGTGGTGTTCGACAGCGCGATCCACTTGTAGTTCGGACCGGGCCCGGCGGGCTGCTGCACCACCGGCTCGGCACCGTGTTCGACGGCGGTCACGGACGTCCCCTCGATCGCGTGATTAGTTGCCTGATGCTAACCACTCAGGCCCGACCATTGCATCACACAACGAGGACGTCACATCACCGACGGACGGGGGCGTCTGCGGCGCTCGGGTCTCGCCGATATTGCCCGGTCTCACATCAGACCGGCCATGCGGTAGAGCACGAGCGAGCCCGCGACCGCGACGTTGAGGCTCACACCGCGACCGGTCATCGGGATCGCGATCGTCTCGTCGGCCGCTTCGAGGGTGTCCGGCGGGACGCCGTGGTGCTCGTGGCCGAGCAGGACGACCGTCCGCTCGGTGCGGGCGGTCGCACGGGGCAGCGGCGTCGCGTCGTCGGTCAGCTCGACGGCGACGACGCGGCTCCCGCGGCGGCGTTGCTCGTCGAGCCAGCCGTCCTTGGTCGGCGCGACCGGGTGGACACACGTACGCCCGGGCACCGTGTTCCCGCGCGCGAGCGCGGCGCGGTAGTGCGGCGTCCAGGGGACGGCCATGCACGCGCCGACGGCGTCGCAGGTGCGCAGCAGGGTTCCGAGGTTCGCGTCGTACGCGACCCACAGCGGTGCGACGACGAGGTGGTCGCGGCAGCCGTGCCGACGGCGGCTGCTCGAGGGCCTGCGGCGGCCCATCAGACGGGGCGGGACACGCTCCGGAGATTCATGTGACAGGTGCTTCGCGGCGCACCCGGGCCATCGACGGGAGGGGTCGACTGTACCTCCCGTTCCGCGGCCACCCACGCTCTCGCCGCCCCCACCAATCCGGGGCCGGCGCGCGGAACGCGCTGATCCCACCGGCGCACCGTGACCCAGCGACGCACGGTGATCCGGCCAGCGCACGGTGATCCGCAGAACGCACGCGTTCAGACGCGGGCGTTCCGCGGATCAGAGCGCGTCCTTCGGATCAGAGCGCGTCTCGCGGGTCAGCGCACGTCCCCCGGATCAGCGCACGTCCCACGGATCAGCGCACGTCCCACGGAACAGCGCACGTCCCACGGAACAGCGCACGTCCCACGGAACAGCGCACACCCCTGGATCAGCGCGCGGCGCGGCGGTGCGCCCGCCCGTGGTGCGCCCGCCCGTGGTGCGCCCGCCCGTGGTGCGCCCGCCCGTGGTGCGCCCGCCCGTGGTGCGCCCGCCCGTGGTGCGCCCGCCCGTGGTGCGCCCGCCCGTGGTGCGCCCGCCCGTGGTGCGCCCGCCCGTGGTGCGCCCGCCGGCGGTGCGCCGTGGCGACGAGGCGTCGGCCGGATCCGTTGCGCCGGACCGCCGCTCGCGCCGGTCGGTGTGGCCCGTGCCCTGGCTCGCGGGTCAGTGGTTGCCGTAGACCTTCGCCGGGTGGACGAGAACGGCCGCGCGGCCCTCGTCGCGCATGGCGGTGTCGTAGGCGTCCCAGTCGTCGTGCGTGCCGCCCGCAGCGGTGAAGACCTCCCGCAGCAGCAGGCGCAGACGCTCCGCGTCGATGCCGTCGGCCGGGTCGTCCGGCCCGATGATCTCGCTGGTGCCGTCCACGCCGACCCAGCGCCAGCCGGCCCGGAACAGGATCGACGTCGCGGGGCGTACGCGCAGCGTGCGCAGCTTCACCGGGCCGTAGGTCACGTACCCGACGACCGGCTCCCCGGTCGTCGGGTGGTCCAGGACGCCGGCGTTGACCAGCGAGGAGTGCGGGGACCCGTCCGCGCGGACCACGCTCACCGAGCACAGTCCGTGCTCTGCGGGGACGATGCGGCGGACCGGGTCGAGGTCGAGGCTGCTCACGCCCCGGAGTGTGGCAGAGCGGTCAGCGCCAGCCGAGCTTCTTCGTGCAGGCGGGCCACGCCTTCCAGCCCTGCTCCTCCTGCACCTTCTTCGCGACCTCGATCTGCTGCTCGCGGGAGGCCTGGTCCGGCGTCGCGGCGTGCTCGGTGCCGCCGAAGCGCTTCCAGGTCGACGGCGTGAACTGCAGGCCGCCCTTGAACCCGTTGCCGGTGTCGGCCTGCCAGTTGCCGGTGCTCTCGCACTCGGCGAGCTTGTCCCAGGTGGCGTCCTTCGCCGCAGAAGGGGCGGCGCCGCCGCCGGCGTCGGGCGCCGCCATCGCGGTGCCCGCCATACCGAGCGGGGCGGCGGCCATCATCGTCATCGCGCCGGTGCGAGCGATGAAGCGGCCGGTGTTCGTGGGTTTCCGGTGCCGTCCAGCCATGACTGGTCTTCTCCGAACGCTTGGGGAGCAGTTCCGCCGACCGCACGGGGGAGCGGGCCGGACGCCGAACACCGTAACCACGCCGAGATCTGGGCCGGCAACTCGACGTTGCCTCCCGGACGCGACATCGCGGTAAGTGGTCGAACTGTGGCGGCCAGTGGCGTTTCCGAGGCCCGTTCGGCGGCAATCGACGGGCCGTACGGGCGTACGCACCGTCGACCGCGCGAATGCGACGGGTCGTCGCCCGGGCGTGGCTCAGGTGGCGGCCGTCGCCGGCGCCCGGTCGGCGACGACGCGCCCCAGCACGGCCGCCGTCAGCGCGACCACGGCGACGGCCGTGCCGTAGACCTCGAACGTGACCCCCAGCCCGAACGCCGTCGCCGCCGTCCCGGCCACCACGGCGGGCACGCTGAACGCCAGGTAGGCGATCGTGTAGGCGGTCGCGAACAGCATCCCGCGCTCGTGCGGGTGCGCCAGACCGGCCAGCGTGCCGAACGTCCCGTAGGCCGCCGACCCGAACCCGACGCCCGCGACCAGCGTCCCGACGGCGGCCAGCGCCACCGAGCCGAACACCGGGGAGGCCAGCGTGACGGCCGTACCGAGCACGAGCAGCAGCGCCGCCGGGACCGTCACACGGGCGGGGGCGCGGCGGCGCAGCGCGAACGCGGTCACCGCGCCGGTGCCGCACAGCATCGTCACGACGAGTCCTCCGACGAGGTGGCTGTGCAGGCCGAACAGCCCGGACGCGACGGACGGCCCGAGCGAGAGGTACAGCCCGCCGAGAGCCCAGCTCGCGATCAGGATCGGCACGATGGCGACGAACGGCCGCCGGATCCGGGACGGGACGCCGATCCGCGGGCGCAGCGAGGCGAGCGCGCCGGGCCGCCGGTCGATCGTCTCCGGCATCAGCGCGACGACGGCCGCCGCCAGCACCATCCCGGCGATCAGCACGGCCCACACGAGCTGCGTCGGCGCCGGGGCGTACTCGACGAGCACGCCGCACCCGAGCGCGCCGAAGCCGAGACCGGCCAGCGGGGCGACGCCGTTGATCAGCCCGGCCCGCCCGCGCTTCGGTTCCATATCGACAAGCGTCGCCGGCAGCGCCGTCGTGGCCGCCCCGGTGGCCACGCCCTGGACGACACGTGCCACGAGCAGCATCCCGACGCCGTCGGCGACCAGGAACAGCACCAGCGACACGATCTCCAGCCCGATCGCCCCGAGCAGCACCGGCTTGCGTCCGATGTGGTCGGACAGCGCGCCGACGACGAGCAGGGTCGCGATCAGCGCCAGCACGTAGACGGCGAACACGAGCGTCAACGTGGTCTCGGTGAACGCGAAACGCTCCTGGTAGACGACGTAGAGCGGGGACGGCGCGCTGGACGCGGCCAGGAACCACACGAAGATCGCCGCGACGCCGGCGAACGCGACCGGACGGGACAGGGCGGGTGAGCCGGGCATCGAGCGCTCCTTGAAGCACGTATCATTGCGTTAGGACGGACGATAGCACCTCGATCGCAACGATCACTGCGTTAGGAGGGTCACGTGACCGCGGAGCAGGTGGACGCGCCCCGGGCCCGGCCCGGAGGGCGGTCGGCGCGCGTGCGAGCGGCCGTCCACCGGGCAGTGATCGAACTGCTGGCCGAGGGACACGACGGCGCGCTGTCCGTCCCCGTCGTCGCGACCCGCGCCGGCGTGCACGCGACGACCGTCTACCGGCGCTGGCCGACACTCGCCGAGCTGCTGGCCGACGTCGCGAGCAGCCGCTTCTCCGGCGACATCGTGGTGCCCGACTCCGGCGACCTGCACGACGACCTGGAGCGGTGGGTGACCGACGTGGCCACCGACCTCGCCGACCCGGACGTCCTCGCGCTGACCCGCGCCGCGATCGGCGCGGCGGGTCCGGAGGGCGGGGACGCGTGCGTCGCGGACCGGCACCTGCAGCTGACGGCCATGCTCACGCGGGAGGCGGAACGCGGCGGCACCGTGCCGACGACCGAGCAGGCCGCCGACGCGCTGCTCGGCCCCCTCTACTACCGGGCCGTGTTCATCGGGCGCCCCGGCGACACGGGCTGGGCGCGCGGGCTCGTGTCCCGCCTGCTGGCGGACTGAATCCGGGCACACGACGGCCCCGGTCGCGTTCGTGGCGCGATCCGGGGCCGTTCGGTGCGACGGGAGCGGTGGTGGTCACCCCCGCCGGGTCGTCAGGAGGCGACTCAGGCGTCCTGAGTGTAGCCGGCGGCCTGCGCCTGCCACATCCAGCGGGCCTCCTCCAGCGCACGTGCGATCTCGATGAACAGGTCCTGCGTGACCGGGTCGGTCTTGTCCGTCTCCTCGATCCGCGGACGCAGGCGGCGCACCGCGGCGTCGACCGTCTCGAAGATCGTCAGGACCGTGTCGCGGTCGGAGACCCAGCCGTTCGGGAACTCCGGCAGGCCGGTCTCCGTGGAGACCGTCCCGGCGCGCCCGTCCGGGGACACGCCGATCGCGGCCGCACGCTCCGCCGCGTTGTCGGTGTAGGTCCGGGCCGTCGTGACCAGCTCGTCGAGGTGCAGATGGATGTCACGGAACTGACGCCCGACGAGGTTCCAGTGCGCCTGCTTCGCGACCAGCGACAGGTCGACGAGGTCGACCACCGTCTCCTGGAGGGCGCGGCCGGTGATGTCGCGCGCGCCGTCGTCGAGCGGGCTCGTGATGGGTGCCATGTGGTGCTGGCTCCTTTCGCGTCGTTCGGGTCGTGCACACCGGATCCGCGGTGCCGCACACCTCGTTCAGCGCTCGGTGCGCCTCGTGTATGCCCGGTCGTGGCGGGCCCCACACACGCCGCACGACACCTCAGGATGCGGCCGGATCCCCCGACTCCGCGAAGCGCCGTCGCCGCGCCGCGCCGCCGAACCGCTGCTGGACGGCTTGTTTCGACGTCCCGTACAGCTCGCCGATCCGGGTCCACGTGGTGCCGGACTGACGGGCCGACTCGATCGCGCCGAACTCGAACTCCTCGGCCGCCTCACGCAGGCGTCGCGCGGCGTCCAGTGTGGACGCGGGACCCACGGCGGACTCGCATTCGGAGAGCGCCTGCTTCACGCGCTTGAGGGAGCCCCGTGCGGCCATGCGTCAAGCATAGCTTGACAGGCTCCGAGTCAATGATACGTTGACGTAAGTCAATGGCTCGTTGACGAGGATAGCGGAACGGACACGAGGAGGTGACCGGATGGGCAAGAAGAAGAAGGACAAGAAGGATAAGAAGGGCAAGAAGAAGAAGTGAGCGTGTGGCCGCAGTGCGGCCGAGCCTCGACGGGCCCGTGGATCCGGCGGCGACGCCGGTCACCACGGGCCTGTCGTACGTCCGGACCGGCCCGCTACGGGGCGGCGGGGGCGAACAGGCGAGGGAGCAGCTCGCGGGCACCGGCGCGCAGGTCGTCCAGCGCCGCGCCGGAGCCCGAGAGGTGCCGCAGCAGCGCCTGCTGGAACAGCCCGTCGAATGCGGCGTAGGCGAACGACGGGGTACACGTCGGGGCGGTCCCGGTCAGCTCGGAGTACGCGACGACGACGCGCCAGACCATCCGCTGCAGGCTGTCGTCGATCTCCGCGACGTCCTCGCGGAACGACTCCTCGAACAGCGACTGGGACCGCAGGTCGTACCAGAGGCGGTGCATCAGCGCGTCCTCGGACAGGGTCGCGGCCAGCCCCTCCCCGAACGCCTCGGCGAGCGCCGCCGGGTCCGACGCCTCTGCCGCGATCCCGTCGTAGCGCAGCACGCAGGTCGCCTTGTACTGCCGCACGCAGTACGTGATCAGCTCGACCTTGTTGTGGAAGTAGTAGTGCAGCACCCCGTGCGAGAACGCCGAGTTCTGTGCGATCTCGCGCAGGCTCGTCCGCGCGTAGCCGAGGTCGGCGAGCGTCATCAATGCGGCGTCGGCCAGCTCGCGACGCCGGTCCTCGAACTTGTCGGCAGGGCGTCGCGTGCTCCGTGCCTCGGGCTTCGTCACGTGGTCATCCCGGATGGGCGGGCGGCGGTGGTGTGACTCAGCGTCCACGGCGCCTGGACACTCGTCAAGAATTTCCGTGACGGTTGTCCAGGAAACTCTTGACACTCGTCCAAACTCCCGGCCACGGTGTGCCCCACATCACGCGATGCACGACGCAGTGGATCACAGGAGGACGTACACATGGCCGGGTTGGATCTGACCGGACGGGTGGCGCTGGTGACCGGGGCCGCACGCGGTCTCGGCGCCGGTGCGGCGCAGGCGCTCGCGGCGGCGGGGGCGCGGGTGATGATCGCCGACGTTGCGAAGGACGTCGGCGAGCAGACGGCGGCCGGCATCGAGGGAGCCGCGTTCGCCGAGCTCGACGTCACCGACGACGCGCAGTGGGAGTCCGTGGTCGCGCACACCGTGTCCGAGCTCGGCGGGCTGGACGTCGTGGTGAACAACGCGGGCATCGAGGTGACCTCGCTGATCGCCGACGCGGAGCCGGACGCGCACCGCGCGATGTTCGACGTGAACCTGCTGGGCACGCTGCTCGGCACCAAGCACGCGTTCCGCGCGATGCGCCCCGGCGGCGCGGCGGGCAACGGCGGCGCCGTGATCAACGTGGCGTCGGTCGCGGCCGACATCGCGTTCCCCGCGATCGCCGGCTACTCGGCCACCAAGTCCGGTGTGGACCGGCTGACGCGGGTCGCGGCGATGGAGTCCGGCAAGCTCGGCTACGGCGTGCGCGTCAACTGCATCCACCCGGGCCTGGTGCCCACCGACATGGGCGTCAAACTCGCCGTCGAGACGTCCGGCCTCGGGCTGTTCGAGAGCCCGGACGCGGCCGTCGGCGCCGTCGTCGAGCTCACGCCGTCCGGCCGGCTGGCCGACGTGTCGGACATCGCGGACGGCATCGTGTTCCTCGCCTCCGACCAGTCCCGCTTCGTGAACGGCGTCGGCCTACAGGTCGACGGCGGCATGGGCATGTGACCAGGGGCTGACATGGCTGTGAGGTCGGGACTGACGTCCTACCTGGACAAAGGCGCGTCGCTCGGACCGGACGCACCGTGCCTGACCGCAGGCGGGACGTCGCTGTCCTACGGCGAGGTCGTCGACCTCAGCCACGCGGTCGCCAGGGCGCTGCGGCGCTCGGGTGTCCGCCCCGGCGACAAGGTCGGCGTCCTCTCCGGCAACGACCCGACGGCGTTCTCCTGCGTGTTCGGGATCGCCAGGTCCGGCGCCGTGTGGTGCCCGATCAACCCGCGCAACGGGGCGGCGGAGAACCAGGAGCTGCTGGCGCTGTTCGACTGCGCGGCGCTGATCTTCCAACCGGCCTACGACGGGCTGGTGGCCGAGATCGCGCCGGACCTTCCCGAGCTGCGCACGCTGGTGCGTCTGGGGCCCGACGGCGACGGTGCGGCCGGCTTCGAGGGGTGGCTGGCCGCAGCGCAGGACGACCCGTCCGCCGAGGCGGCACCGCCGGACGAGGTGGTCGCGCTCGTCGGAACCGGCGGCACGACCGGCAGGCCCAAGGGCGTGATGCTCACCGACCGCAACCTCGAGACGATGTCGGCGATCACGCTGATGAGCTACCCGTTCGAGGGCAGGCCGACCTATCTCGCGCTGGCCCCGCTCACGCACGCGGCGGGCGTGCTGTGCTTCCCGGTGATGGCGCTCGGGGGCGAGATCGTGGTGATGTCCCACCCGGACGTCGGCGAGTTCCTCGAGCTGGTGGAGCGGCACCGCGTCACGCACACGTTCCTGCCGCCCACCGTGATCTACATGGTGCTCGGGCACGGGGCGCTCGACACGACGGACCTCTCGTCGCTGCAGTGCTTCTGGTACGGCGCGGCGCCGATGTCGGCGTCCCGCCTCGAGGAGGCGCTGAACCGGATCGGGCCGATGGCGCAACTGTTCGGGCAGTCCGAGGCGCCGATGATGGTGTCCACGCTGTCGCCGTCCGAGCACCGCAACCCCGACGGCTCGGTCGCCGTCGAGCGGCTCTCCTCGGCCGGGCGCCCGACGCCGCTGGTCACGGTCGGGATCATGGCGGACGACGGCACGCTCGTCGGATCCGGGGAGCGCGGCGAGATCGTCGTCCGCGGCTCGCTGGTGATGGCCGGCTACTACCGCAACCCGGAGGCCACGGCCGAGGTGTCCGCACACGGCTGGCACCACACCGGCGACATCGGCTACCTCGACGCCGACGGCTTCCTGTACATCGTGGACCGCGCGAAGGACATGGTGATCACCGGCGGGTTCAACGTCTACTCCGCCGAGGTGGAGCAGGCGCTGATGGCGCACGAGGCGGTGCGCGACTGCGCCGTGGTCGGGCTGCCGGACGAGAAGTGGGGCGAGCGCGTCACGGCCGTCGTGCAGCTCCAGCCCGGTGCGCACGTCGACGTCGACGAGCTCGTCGCGTTCGTCAAGGCGCGCACCGGGAGCGTGAAGGCGCCGAAGCAGGTCGAGTTCTGGCCCGACCTGCCGAGATCCACGGTGGGAAAGGTGCTCAAGACCGACATCCGCGCGGAGCTGCTCGGCTCCTGACGTTGCCCGCCCGCTCCCGACGCGAACGAACGGCACCTTCGAGCAATCCCACTGCACGAAGGTGCCGTTCGTTCGGTGTGGGGAGGACCGGCGCACCGCGGCCCGGGCGCTACCCCCTACGTGCCGAGGAACTCCCGCAATGCCTCCGCGACCGGTTCCGGGTTCTCCAGCTGCGGCACGTGCCCGGCGCCGGGGACGGTCACCAGGCGGGCGTCGCGCAGCCGTCCGGCGAACGCGTCGCCGTAGGCCGGGTGCACCAGCCGGTCGGCCTCACCCCAGAGCAGCAGCGTCGGCGCCGCGATCCGGTGGATGCGCCGGTCCAGGCCCTTGTCCGGGATAGGCCAGATGAAGTGCAGCACGCTCGCCATCCGCATCGCGGCCTCGAACTGCGCCTGCGGGTCGTCGGCGGGCACGGTGAGTGCCTCGGCGAGCGGCCCGGTCGGGTCGGCCAGCACCAGCGCGGGCAGGTCGGCGGGCGGGATCCCGGCGATGTCCGGGATCGGGTGCTCGTCGAGCCACAGCCCGATCGGCGCGATCAGCACCAGCCGCTCCACCCGCCGCGGCGAGTTCGCGGCCAGCTCGGCCGCGACCATCCCGCCGAACGAGTGCCCGACGACGGTGACCCGGTCCAGGCCCAGCGCGTCCAGCAGCTCGTCGTAGAACAGCACGAGCTCCCAGATCCCGGTCAGGTGCGACAGGTCGTCGGCCTCCCCCGAGCCGGGATGGTGCACCGCGTACACGGTGTGCGAGCCGGCCAGCCCCTCCAGGAACGGGTCCCACATCAGCCCGCCCGCGCCGTGCAGGTACAGCAGCGGGGCGCCGGTCCCGGCGACCAGCACCCGAGCGGTGATCGGCCCGACCTCGACGGTCCGCTCCTCGACGTGTGTCCCGGTGGTCGTCTGCGCTGTCATCGTCTCCCCCTCACGCCTGCGCGGCCGGCTCGCCGACGCATGCGCGGACCGCCGCCCCGGACGGCCACCACTCGTGGGTCCAGCCCTCGTCGTCCCAGACGCCGCGGATCCGCGGCATGACCTCCTCGGCGAACAGCGTGATGTTCTTCTTCGTCAGCTCGTGCGGCATGGACCCGATCTGCAGCAGGGCGTGCAGGTTGCCGACCCGCAGCGTCTTCGCGACCTCGATCAGCCGGTCGGCGACCGTCGACGGGCTGCCGGCGATGATGAAGCCCTCCTCGACGAGCGTCTTCCAGTTCTTCTCCAGCGCGGCGGCCGCCGCGATCGCGCCGGGCTGGTTCGTCTTGATCGCGAACTCGGTGGACTTGCGGGTCCGGTAGCCGGGCGCCTCGAAGAAGTACGGCGGGATGTGCAGGCACTTGTTGAAGAAGTACGTGACGTGCTCGAGGTACTCCTGCTCGGCGCGCTCGTCGGTCTCGGAGACGCAGATCTGCTGCGCGAAGCCGGCCCGGAACGGGTTCCGGTCCACACCGAGCTCGTCCATCTTCGCCCAGAACCCGTCCATCAGCTTCTTGCCGAACTTGGCGCCGAAGAAGCTGAGGTAGCTGTAGGTGTAGTTCTTGCGTGCGGCCAGCTCCCACGTCTCGACGGACCCGCCGCCGGCCAGCCACACCGGAGGGTGCGGCTTCTGCAGCGGCTGTGGCCACGGGTTCACGTAGCGCAGCTTGTTGAAGCGCCCGTTGAACGTGAACGGGCCCGGCTCGGTCCAGGCGCGGGTGATCAGCTCCTCGGCCTCGCGGAACCGGGGCCGGGTCTCGGTCGGCGTCACGCCGTAGCAGAAGTTGACGTCCATCGACGTCCCGACCGGGAAGCCGGCGGCCAGGCGTCCGTTCGACAGGACGTCGAGCATCGCGAACTCCTCGGCCACCCGGGTGGCCGGCGCGTAGAGCGCGAGCGTGTTGCCCAGCACCATGATCGCCGAGTTGTTCGGGGTGCGGCGGGCGAGTGACGCGGCCATCAGGTTCGGCGAGGCCATGAAGCCGTAGCCGTTCTGGTGGTGCTCGTTGACCCCGACGCCGTCGAAGCCGAGCCGGTCGGCGAGCTCCAGCTCGTCGAGATTCCACTGGTAGTACTGGGCGACCTTGCGCGGGTCGCACAGCTCGGTGTTCGGCGGGGTGACCCAGATCGACTCGTAACGCTGCTCGAAGTCGGCGGGAAGGTCCCGGTACGGCATCAGATGAAAGAAGATCGACTTCATCGTCGCTCCCTGTGTGTGGCGTAGGCCACTCCATCGTGCGGTGCGCGACAGGGGAACCGCACCGCCGACCGGCTGACGCGAAGCCGCCCGCGTCCGGGCGGACGCGGGCGGTGTTCGGTCGTGGTCGACGCGGTCAGGACGTGTGGTGCGACTCCTGCAGGGCGTACACCGGTGTCGGGATGCCCTCCTGGCGCGCCTTGAGCTGCAGCGCCAGGTACAGCGAGTAGAACCGGCTCTGGTGCAGGTTGCCGCCGTGGAACCACAGGTTCTGCTGCTGGGTGGGCTTCCACATGTTGCGCTGCTCGCCCTCCCACGGACCGGGGTCCTTGGTCGTGTCCGAGCCGAGGCCCCACACCTTGCCGACCTTGTCCGCGACCTCCTGGCCGACGATGTCCGCGGCCAGACCGTTCATCGAGCCGTAGCCGGTCGCGAACACGACCAGGTCGGCGTCCAGCTCGGTGCCGTCGGCGAGCTTGACGCCCTTCTCGGTGAACTCCTGAACCTGCCCCTTGGCCAGCTTGACCTTGCCGTCCGCGACGAGATCGGCCGCGCCGACGTCGATGTAGTAGCCGGAGCCGCGACGCAGGTACTTCATGAACAGCCCGGAGTCGTCGTCGCCGAAGTCGAGGTCGAACCCGGCGTTCTCGAGCCGGGAGTAGAAGTCGGCGTCGACCTCGCGGGCCTTGTCGTAGACCGGCTTCTGGAACCCGGCCATGATCCGGTACGGCAGCGAGGCGAACACCATGTCCGCGGTACGGGTGTCCACACCGGACGCCACCGCACGCTCCGAGTACAGGTCACCGAGGCCGTACTCCATGAGCGTGTCCGACTTGATGATGTGCGTCGAGCTGCGCTGCACCATCGTGACGTCGGCGCCGGTCTCCCAGAGCGCGCCGCAGATGTCGAACGCCGAGTTGTTCGACCCGACGACCACGACCTTCTTGCCCTTGTACGCGTCCGGACCCGGGTGCTGCGACGAGTGCTGCACCTCGCCGGAGAAGTTCTCCTGCCCGGGGAAGGTCGGGATGTTCGGCTTGCCGGACACGCCGAGCGCGAGCACCAGCTGGCGCGGCTTCAGGGTGATCTTCTCGCCGTTCCGGTCGACCTGGACGGTCCACCGGCCGGACGACTCGTCGAACGTCGCGGACTCGGCTGTCGTGGAGCCCCAGTAGTTGACCTCCATGATCCGCGTGTAGAACTCGAGCCAGTCGCCGATCTTGTCCTTCGGCGCGAACACCGGCCAGTTGTCCGGGAACTTGAGGTACGGCAGGTGGTCGTACCAGACCGGGTCGTGCAGGGCGAGGCTCTTGTAGCGCTTGCGCCACGAGTCGCCCGCCCGCTCGTTGCGCTCGACCACGACCGTCGGCACGCCGAGCTGGCGCAGCCGCGCACCGAGCGCGATGCCGCCCTGGCCGCCGCCGATGATCACGACCTCCGGGTCGCGGCTGCGGCCGAGCTCGGTCAGCTCCTCCTCGCGGCGCTCCTTCCAGGTCACCCGCTCCGGGTTCGCGCCGTGCTCGGTGCCGAACGGGCGGTTCTCCCGCATCGGCTCCTCGTGGCCCTTCAGCTCGTCGAGCGTCGTGAGCAGTGTCCAGGCCTTGCCGTCCACGATCCGGACGTGCCCGCTACCACGGCCGACGGCCGTCTCGAAGTACAGCCACGCGTCGGTGACGCCGTCCGCCTCGGTCGGCTCCGCGGAGAGGTCCCACGCCGACGGATCGGTGTTCTCCAGCGTCTGGTCCAGCAGGTCGGTGACCCCGTCGTGACCCTCGACCGTCTTCATGTTCCAGGTGAAGGCGATCAGGTCGCGCCAGTAGCACTCGGCCGCGAAGAGGGACACGGCGCGCTCGACGTCGCGGGCGGACAGGGCGTCGGCGAACGCCGTCAGCCACGTCTCGGCCGTCGTGCGGGCCGCCGACTTCTCCAGGGTCTCGGTCACTCCAGGCACCTCCTGCGAGCGGTCGACAACGACCGTGGCGGGCGCTCGCGGGCCCACGCGATCCCACGGTCGTCGTGGTCTCGAGCGGCAGTCAACACGACGGGGGTGGCCCACACCACAGGTTGGACGAACGTTGCAACCGCCGCCCGGACGACAAGGTGAGGGGCCATCCCCCGGCTCAGAACGAGAGGACGGCCCGGCCCCGCATCCCGCCCGCCCCCGGCGCACGGTGCGCGTCGGCCGCCTTGTCCGCCGGGTGGGAGCCCGCGACACGCGGCGTCAGCCGCCCGGCCGACGCCGGCGCGCGCAGCGCGTCGAGCCGGTCGCGGCGTTCGACCACGATCCGGCCCCCACCGGGTGCCACGTGGTCCCGCGCTCCGGCGGCCCCTCGTGGCCGCGGTGCGGGGCGCGGGTTCACGGCGCGAACCGCGCCCCGATGCCGTCGAGCACGAGTGCGAGCTTGCGCTCGACGTGCCGCACCGGGTCGTCGACGATCGCTTCGACGACGGCACGCAGGTCCGGCGCGCAAGCGTCCAGCACGGCGCGCATGGGCTCCGACGGCCGGTCCGGGTCGTCCGGGTCGCGCAGCCGCGCAGCCTGGTCCGCGGCGTCGTCGATGAGGTCGAGGACGGCGTCGACGGCGGTCATCGCGTCGGTGAGCGAGAAGCCGCGCGCGGTCAGCCCGCGCACCAACCGCTCCATCCGCCGGGCCGCGACCCAGACCAACCGCCCCTCGTAGCGGCGCACGAGCCCGGCGTAGCGGAGCAGCAGCGACCACCGCGTCCACGCCTCCGTCTCCAGGAACGCGCGCCAGTCGCTGTCGTCCGGCGGCAGCGGCGCCTCACCGAGGATCCGCTCCAGCCCGGCCGCGACGAGGTCGTCGCGCCCGGAGATGTAGCGGTAGAGCCCTGCCGGCGCGACACCGAGCGTCGTCGCGACCGCGCCGATCGACACGGACTCCACGCCCATCTCGACGGCGGCGTCGACGATCAGCTCCCGGCTCAGCCTCGGCTTCGGTCCCGGACGGCGGCCGGGCCGCACGTGCTCCACGGCCACGCGACGATCGTAGTGCCGATGATTGCGAATTGTCTTCACAGATGACTAAGGTGTGCCTAACCAGATCGACCGGGGAGGCTCCGATGCTGTACGCGACCGTGTCCGTCGCCGAGGTGCGGGACGTCGGTCCGCACCTGCGCCGCGTCACGCTGGAGGGCGACGGGCTCGCCGGGTTCCGGACGATCGCGCCGGACCAGCAGGTGAAGCTGTTCTTCGCGCGCGACGGCGGCGTCCCTGAGCTGCCGGGCACGCCGAAGGACATGAGCGAGGTCGCCGACTGGTACGCCCGCTACCTCGCGATGCCGGACGAGGTCCGGCCGTGGATGCGCACGTACTCGATCCGGCGGGCGATGCCTGACGAGCGGCGGGTGGAGATCGACTTCGTGCTGCACGCGGACTCCGCGGGACCGGCGTCGGCGTGGGCGGCTGCGGCCGCACCGGGCGACGTGATCGGGCTGCTCGGGCCCGCGCAGAGCCGATACCGCGAGCCGCAGCCGGGCGATCCGCTCCTGCTGGCGGGAGACGAGACCGCGCTGCCCGCGATCGCGGCGTGGCTGGAGTCCCTGCACGCCGACGACCGCGCGTCCGTCCACATCGAAGTGTCCGGACCGGACGACGAGCAGGACATGGTGTCGACGGCGGACGTGACCGTCCACTGGCACCACCGCGGCGACGCCGCGCCGGGCACGTCGGACGTGCTGCTCGACGGCGTGCGCGCGGCCGCTCCGGCGCCGCCGCTGTTCGCGTGGGTCGCCGGAGAGGCGTCCGCGGTCCGGGCGCTGCGCCGCCACCTGGTCGGCGAGTGCGGACTGGACAAGCGCGCCGTCGCGTTCACCGGCTACTGGCGCAGGCGGATGACCCAGGACGACGCGCCGACGGCCGAGGACGCGGCCGACGCCGCCGAGATCATGGCCGATCTCGAGACGCAGGGGGCCTGACCGTGTCCACCGCCGTCGCCGAACCTCTCGCCGAGGCACCGCCCGCGGACGCCGAGCCGTCCGCGAAGGAGCTCGCGAAGGCGTCCTCCTCCGCACTGGCCCGCCTACGCGCCCCGGTCATGGGGCGCACCCGGATCGCGATCGTGCTCGCCGCGCTCGGTGCGCTCGCCGCACTCGTCCCGTTCGTCGCGCTGGCCCGGCTGGCCGAGCTGCTGCTCGCGCCCGGCCCGGTCGACCGCGGCGAGGTGGTCACCGTCGTCTGGCTCGTCGTGGCCGGGCTCGGCGCGCGCGGCCTGCTCTCCGGCGTGGCACTCGCGATCACGCACCTGGCCGACACGTCGCTGCAGGCGCACCTGCGCCGCAGGATGATCGACCGTCTCGGCCGGGTGCCGCTGGGCTGGTTCTCGGACACGTCGTCCGGGATGGTCCGCAAGTCCGCGCAGGACGACGTCGACGACCTGCACCACCTCGTCGCGCACCACTCGGTGGAGCTGACCGGCGCCGTCGTGCTGCCGATCGGCGGCCTGGCCTACCTGGTCTGGCTGGACTGGCGGCTCGCCCTGCTGGCGATCGCGACGCTGCCGGTCTACGGCGCCGCCTACGCGATCATGATGCGCGGCTACCAGGACCGGATCGCGCACATGAACGTCGCGTTCGGACGGATCAGCGCGGCCGTCGCCGAGTTCGTCGGCGGCATCGCCGTGGTGAAGGCGTTCGGACGCGCCCGGCGTGCGCACGAGGCCTACCGGCGCACCGCCGCCGAGTTCGGCGAGACCTACGCCGGGTGGGTCGGGCCGATGCTGAGGCTGTCGTCGCTGTCCTCGATGGCACTGGTCGGACCCGTGATCGCGGTCGTGAACCTGGCCGGCGGGATCTGGTTCGTCGCCGAGGGTTGGGTGACGCCGGTCGAGGCGATGACCGGGCTGCTCGTCGCCCTGATCCTGCCGTCGACGATCACCGCTCTCGGGTTCGGCGCCCAGTCGCGGCGCACGGCGGCTGCCGCAGCGCTGCGGGTGCAGACGTTGCTGGACACGCCGCCGCTGCCGGTCGCTTCGGAGCCCCGCGTGCCGGACGGTCACCGCGTCGAGTTCTCCGACGTCCGCTTCTCCTACGACGGGCGTTCCGACGTCCTGCGCGACGTCACGTTCGCGATGGAGCCGGGCACGGTCACCGCGCTCGTCGGACCGTCCGGATCCGGCAAGTCCACACTGGCCACGCTGCTCCCCCGGTTCCACGACGTCACGGCCGGCGCGATCCGCCTCGGCGGTGTCGACGTGCGCGACGTCGCGCCCGAGGAGCTCTACCGGCACGTCGGGTTCGTGCTGCAGGACGTGCAGCTGCTGCGGATGTCCGTCCTGGACAACATCCGGCTCGGACGGCCGGACACCTCGGACGCCGCCGTCCACGCCGCCGCGCGCGCCGCCCAGATCGACGCCCGGATCCGGGCGCTGCCGCGGGGGTACGACTCGGTCGTCGGCGAGGACGCCGTGCTCTCCGGCGGTGAGGCGCAACGGGTCTCGATCGCCCGCGCCCTGCTGGCCGACACACCGGTGCTCGTGCTCGACGAGGCCACGGCGTTCGCCGATCCCGAGTCCGAGGCCGCGATCCAGGACGCACTGTCCGAACTGGCCAGCGGCCGGACGCTGCTGGTGATCGCGCACCGGCTGTCCACGATCACCGGCGCGGACACGATCGTCGTGCTCGACGACGGCCGCGTCGCCGAGTCCGGGACCCACGAGCGGCTGCTCGCCGCCGGAGGTCGCTACGCCCGCATGTGGGAGGCCGCACGATGATCCGCGACCTGGAGGCGATCCTCGGGGCGGAGCACCGCGGCGCCCTGCGCACCTACCTGGCGACGGTCGTCGCGCACGCCGTGTGCCAGGGCCTGGCCATGGTGCTGCTCGTGCCCGCGCTGGAGCGCCTGTTCGCCGGTGACACCGCCGGTGCCGTGCGGTGGACGGCCGCGCTCGCCGTGGCCGCCGTCGCCACCTGCGTGCTGCACTACGTCGCGGCCATGCGCGGGTTCGCCGTGGCGGTGACCGTGCTGCGCACGCTGCAGGCCCGCGTCGGCGACCACGTGGTGGCGCTGCCGCTCGGCTGGTTCTCCGCGGAGCGGACCGGTCGTCTGTCCAAGATGGTCACCGGCGGAACGGTGTCGCTGGCCGGCATGTTCGCGCACCTGCTCGCACCGCTGATCGTCGGCGTGGTCACGCCGGCCACGATCGGGCTGGCGATGTTCGTCTTCGACTGGCGGCTCGCCCTGTGCGCGCTGGTGGGGGCACCGCTGCTGTTCGTGATCTTCCGCTGGTCGGCGGGCCGGATCGGCCGCAGCGACGAGCTCACCGACGCTGCCGCCGTCGCCGCAGGGGACCGTGTCGTCGAGTTCGCGCGGACCCAGCGGGTACTGCGCGCGTTCGGCCGCGGCGCGGAGGGGCACCGTCCACTGGAGACCGCCGTGGAGAACCAGCGCGCAGCCGGACGGCGCGCGGTGTGGTCGTTCGTGCCGGGCACGATCGCGGGCGGGTTCGGCGTGCAGCTCGTGTTCTCCGCGCTGATCGTCGTCGGCGTGCTGCTGGCGCTCGGCGGCGACCTCGACCCGGTCCGGCTCGTCGCCGTGCTGGCACTCGCAGCGCTGTTCGCCGGCCCGCTGTCCGAGGTCGTCGAGCTCTCCGGGGCGACCCGCATGGCACGCAACGACATCCGCCGGATCGCGGACGTGCTGGCCGAGTCGCCGCTGCCCGAGCCGGACGTCTCGTCGCCGACGACCGAACCCGGCGCGGTCGAGTTCGCGCACGTGACGTTCGGGTACGACCCGGCCGTCCCGGTCCTGCGCGACGTGTCGTTCCGGGTGCCGCCGCGGACGATGACGGCGCTGGTCGGCGCGTCCGGGTCGGGCAAGTCCACGATCGCGCGGCTGACGTCCCGGTTCTTCGACGTCGACGGCGGCGTCGTGCGCGTCGGCGGCGTCGACGTGCGCGACCGGTCGACGGACGACCTGATGGCGCAGCTCGCGCCGGTGTTCCAGGACGTCTACCTGTTCGACGACACGCTCGAGGCGAACATCCGCGTCGGACGCCCGGACGCCTCCGACGCCGAGGTGCGCGACGCGGCCGCCCTGGCCGGGGTCACCGAGATCGTCGACCGGCTCCCGGACGGGTGGGCGAGCCGCGTCGGCGAGGGCGGCACGTCGCTGTCCGGCGGTGAGCGCCAGCGGGTGTCGATCGCGCGCGCCGTGCTCAAGGCCGCGCCGGTGGTGCTGCTCGACGAGGCGACGGCGGCGCTGGACCCGGAGAACGAGCGGGTGCTCTCCGAGGCCGTCCCGGCGCTGATGGAGCGCTCGACACTGCTCGTGATCGCGCACCGTCTGTCCACGGTGGTCGCGGCGGACCAGATCGTCGTGCTCGGCGACGGTGACGACGCCGGCCGGGTCGTGGAACGCGGCACGCACGACGAGCTGCTCGCGGCGGGCGGGCGCTACGCCGCGTTCTGGCACGAACGCAGCCGCTCGACCGGCTGGCGGCTGTCCACCGGGGCCGCGCAGTGATCCGCATGGCGCTCGCGGGGGTGGCGGTGGTGCTGCTGCTCAGCGGGTGCGGCGGGGCCGCTCCGTCCTCGCCGTCGGCGGTGGCCGACGACGGCGCGTTTCCGGTGACGATCACGCACGGGCAGGGCACGGTGACCGTCCCGGCCCGGCCGCAGCGCGTCGTCGTGCTCGGGTTCGCGGACGCCCAGATCGCGACGGCGCTCGGCGCACCCGTCGTGGCGGCGGCCCGCAACCCGTCGAACCCGGACGGGAACTGGGCCGGCGTGACACCGCCGCTGCCGCCGGACGTGACGGTGCTCGACGGCGTGACCCCGAACCTGGAGGCGATCGCCGCCGCGCAGCCGGACCTGATCCTGATGACGACGGCGCAGCCGACGTTCGCCGCGAGCTACCCGCAGATCTCCGCGATCGCACCGACGCTGTCCCACCTCGGTCGCCTGCTGGAGGACCCCGGCGACGAGCTGGTGCGCGCCATCGGCCGGGCCACCGGCCGCACCGCCGAGGCGGACGCGCTCGTCGCACGCTCGGACGCGACGATCGCCGCGGCGGCGGCCCGCCATCCGGAGCTGCGGGGGCGGTCGTACGCGTTCGGCCAGTACTACGGTGGACAGACGTTCGTCGTCGTCGCACCGGACGGGCCGACAGCGGAGTTCTTCGGCCGTCTCGGTATGCGGGTCGCACCCGGGCTGGCGCGCCTGCCGGTCCAGCAGGCGGGCACGGCCGTGCTGCCGCCGGAGAACCTGGCGGCGCTGGACTCGGCGGACGTCGCGTTCTTCGGGCTCTACGCGCCGGGCGACGAGCAGCGCTTCCGCTCGCAGCCGCTGGCGCGGAACCTGGGTGTGCTGCAGGGCGACCGGTTCCGGGTGCTCACCACGGACGAGGCGAGCCTGTTGCTCGCTCCGAACCCGGCCACGACGGAGGCGATCCTGGCGCTCGTCGAACCCACGCTCGCGCGCCTCGGCTGAGTCTCGTCTCTTGTGACGATGTGATGCCGGTCACCACTGCTTCAGGCTCTACGCGGGGTCGAGCGGAGGGAGACCGGCCATGACCGGAGTCGTGAACACGGCGGGCGGCGTGCAGGCTGCACCGATGAACCCGTTGCAGGACCGGACGTTCGTGACGGACATGACGATGGAGGACGACGTCGCCCGGCCGGTCGTCGACGGAACGCGGATCCGTCTGACGTTCCGCGCGGGTCGCCTGGACGCGAACGCCGGATGCAACGCCGTCGGCTTCCCGCTGACGGTCGAACCCGGGCGGCTGCGCACCGGCGAGTCGATCTCCACGCTGATGTTCTGCGGCGAGGAGCGGATGGCGCAGGAGACGTGGCTGACCACGTTCCTCGACGCCGATCCGGAGTGGTCGCTGTCCGCGAACGGCCTGCTGCTGCGCTCCGGCCACGAGTGGATGGAGCTGACCGAGGAGATCGGCGAGCCCCGCCCGCTGTGGGACCGCCGCTTCCGGTCCGTCTCGGTGACCGGCACGCCGCAGCCGCTCGTGCCGGGCACCTCGATCCTGCTCACGTTCACCGAGGCCGGGAGCCTGGTCGTCGAGGCAGGGTGCAACACGATGACGTTCCCGTACACGACCGGCGGGGACGCCGCGCTCATCGTCGGCAACCCGAGCGGGGCGACCGAGATGGCGTGCTCGCCGGAGCGCATGGACCAGGACGGCTGGATCGCCCGGTGGCTGCCCGAGGAGCCGTTCGACGGGCTGCGGGTCGTCGGCAACACGATGACGCTGACGCGACGCGACGCCGAGCTGGTGTTGACCGAGGAGCCCGCGCAGGACACGGTCCCGGGTGTGCCGGAACCGACGTCGTCGCCCGAGGCGCCGGGCGGGAAACCGATCCTGGAGAACCGGCGCTTCCGGTCGGTCGAGGTCACCGAGAACGGGGCCCCGCGGCCGCTCGTCGAGGGCACGGTGATCGACCTGACGCTGTTCTCGGACAGCCTGTCCGCCAACGCGGGCTGCAACACGATGGGCGCGTCGCTGACCGTGACCGCGGACCGGCTCGTCGTCGGTCCGGTGGCGTCCACGCTGATGTTCTGCGGACCGGAGCTGACCGGTCAGGACCAGTGGCTCGCCGGGTTCCTCGGGTCGGGTCCACAGTGGTCGGACCCGTCGGCGGGCCTGCGGCTGACGTCGGGCACGACGACGATCGTGTTCACCGAGGTCGGTCTCGGGTTCGGCATCGAGCCGACGGAGCTGTGGGGCACGACGTTCGACTCCGTCTCCGTGAGCGAGAAGGGGATCGTGCCGGCCCCGGTCGTGCCGGGCACGACGATCACGCTCACGTTCACCGCGCCGGACCGGCTCACGGCGCGGGCCGGGTGCAACACCCTCGGGTTCCGGGTCGTCGCCGGGACCGACCGGCTGACCGTCGACGACGACTTCTCCTCCACCCGCATGGCGTGCACGCCGGAGCTGACGGCGCAGGACGAGTGGCTGGCGAAGGTCCTCACCGACGACCCGGAGTACGTGTTCACCGGCAAGGCGCTCACGCTCACCCGCGGGAGCACCTCGATCGACCTGGCGCCCCGGATGGGCAACAGGGAGGGCTGAGTCAGCCCGCCATCGTCAGGCCGCCGCTGACGGACAGCACCTGGCCGGTGATGTACGACGCGTCGTCGGAGGCGAAGAAGCGCACCGCGGCGGCGATCTCGGCCGGCTGGGCGAGCCGGCGGAACGGGATCGCCCGGATCAGCGACTGGGCCAGCTTCTCGTCGACACCGTCGTGGAACAGCGGGGTGTCGGTCGGGCCGGGACACACGACGTTGACGCCGATCTGGTGACGCGCCATCTCCCGGGCCAACGACTTGGAGAACGCGATCACGCCGCCCTTCGCCCCGGCGTAGATCGTCTCCCCGGAGCTGCCGACGCGGCCGGCGTCGCTCGCGACGTTGACGATCCGGCCACCGTTCCCGGCCTCGACCATGGCGGGCAGGAACGCGCGGCACACGTGCACCTGGCCGAGGTAGTTGATCGCGACGACCTTGTCCGCGAACTCCGGCGTGGCGTCCAGGAACGGGCCCGTCTTGTCC
Organism: Pseudonocardia endophytica; assembly: GCF_004339565.1. Classification (GTDB taxonomy): domain Bacteria; phylum Actinomycetota; class Actinomycetes; order Mycobacteriales; family Pseudonocardiaceae; genus Pseudonocardia; species Pseudonocardia endophytica. Next base: position 1,821,286 of record NZ_SMFZ01000002.1, on the reverse strand, counting down.
CAGCCCGCGCAGTTGACCAGCACCGACGGCGTCCCGAGCTTGTCGGCGACGGCGGCCGCGAGGTTCGCGACGGAGTCCGGGTCGGCGACGTCGACGGACTCGGCGACGATCCTGTCCGGGTTCTGCTCGACGGTCCCGGCCGCGCCCTCGTCGGACAGGTCGGCCGCGACGACCCGGTCCCCGGCTCCGGCGAGCGCGATCGCGACAGCCCGCCCGATCCCCGACCCGGCTCCGGTCACCACGGCGATCCGGTCGCTCATCCGCGCACTCCCTGTTCGTCGACGACGGCGTCCCCGGCGAACCTATCCGCTCCCCACTGCGCGACGCTCGGGCACGCCCGCACGATGATCGGAGGTCCGGCCCCGATCGGCGCCACGAGCGGCATCGATCCGCACCGATCCTCCGATCATGTGCCGCGCCACCCCGGGCCGGCGGTCGAGGCGAGCAGCGCCGCCGGAACTACACCGTCTGTCGCCGGGGCAGCACCCCGGCGGACCCCATGATCAGCGGTCCGGCGTCGACAGGTGCCACCAACGGCCTCGATCCGCACCAGAACGCCGATCACCCGCCACCGCCGGGCCGACCGGACACCGGTGATCGACCGTCCGGCAGCGATCCGTGCCACCCACGGCACCGGTCCGCGCCCGACCGGCGATCACGCCGGGACCGGGCCTCCCGCCCAGCGCGTCGACGGCCGGAGCGCCGCCAGCCGTCGGTACTGCTCCAGCACGTCGCGGGCGGCGGGCACGAGGATCACGCCGGACACCCCGGCGTCGGCGAGCGCGTTCAGGCCGTCCGCCACCTGCTGCTCACCACCGACCAGCGCCCACCGCTCCAGGGCGTCGAACGGCAGGCCGTACTGGCCGCCCACGAACGCGGCGGCCTCGTCGCGGGCAGCGCTGTCGTCGCCCGCACCGTCGCCGACGTGCACGAACAGCATCATCAACCGGCTCGGAACCGGTCGTCCGGCGTCGGCCGCGAACTCACCGAGGCGCTCACCCACCTCCCCCGCCCGCCGCGCCGACATCCAGACGCCCATCCACGCGTCGCCGACCCGGGCAGCACGGCGCAGCGCGGCGTCCGACCGCCCACCGACGACGATCGGCGGTACCGCGGACGGCGCCGGTTCCAGCGCGGGCGACCGGGTCGGCAACAGCGGACCCCGGTGGTCCACGGCCTCACCGCGCAGCAGCGCCGTCACGATGTCCAGCGACTCGTCGAGGCGCGCGCCGCGCTGCGCGACCGGGACGCCTGCGGCCTCCCACTCCTGCGGGTTCTCCCCGCCGACGCCGACACCCAGCAGCACCCGCCCGGGGGCCAGAGCGTCCAGGGTGGACACCTGCTTGGCCGTCCACACCGGATGGCGCATCGGGAGCAGCAGCACGCCGGTGCCGAGCGCGATCCGCCGCGTGCACCCGGCCGCGCCGGACAGCGCGCCGAGCGCGTCCAGCAGCGGCGGGTGGAAGCTCAGGTGGTCGCCGACCCAGCCGGAGTCGAACCCGAGCTCCTCGGCGAGCGCGGCGCCGGCGAGCAGCGGGATGCTGCCGGCCCGGAACGGGTCGAACGTCGGGATCATCACGCCGTACCCGCACTCCGCCATGCCGCTCCCCCGTCCGTTGACGCCCGGTCCGCACCGAACGTAGCGTCGCCCCTCCTGGCGATCGCGAAGGGGCGGGATGGACTTCGGCTTCACCGACGAGCAGGAGGCGTTCCGTGCCGCCCTGCGCGAGTTCGGCGCCAAGGAGCTGGCGCCGCACTACCGCGCCGACGACGTCGCGGCCCGGATGCGCCCGGAGCTGCCCGCGGCGATGGCCGGGATGGGCCTGACGGGGCTGCGGATCCCCGAGCGGTTCGGCGGGCAGGACGCGGACGCCGTCACGACCGGTCTGGCCGCCGAGGAGATCTCCCGCGCCGACTTCAACTCCTGCTACCTGCTGCTGAACTCCGCACTCGTCGCGGAGATCCTGCTGGCCGGCGCCACCGAGGAACAGCTGTCGCGCTGGCTGCCGCCACTGGCGCGCGGGGAGACCGTCCCGGCCCTGGTCCTGACCGAGCCGGACCGCGGTTCGGACGCCGCCCACCTCGGGCTGCGCGCCGAGCCGGACGGCGACGGCTGGCGGCTCGTCGGCGAGAAGACGTCGATCTCGCTCGGGATGTACGCGCACGTCGGAGCCGTGTTCGCACGCACCGGGCCGGAGGGCGCCCGCGGCGTCTCCGCGTTCATGGTCGACATGACCGACCCCGCGCTGTCCCGCACGGCGCTCGACGATCTCGGCAGCCGTGCGATCGGGCGCGCCAGCCTGTACTTCGACGGCGTGCGGGTCGGCCCCGAGGACATGGTCGGCGAGGCGGGCGAGGGCTTCCGGGCCGTGATGCGCGGGTTCGACTACTCGCGCGCCGTGATCGGGTTGATGTGCCTGGGCGTCGCGTCCGCGGCACTGGACGACGCGCTCGACTACGCCCGCGAGCGGGAGGCGTTCGGGCAGCCGATCGGCCGCTTCCAGGGGCTGGCGTTCCCGCTCGTCGAGTTCGCGACGCAGGTCCGTGCGGCCCGTCATCTCTGCTACGAGGCCCTGTCGCTCAAGGACTCGGGGAAGGATCCGGCCGTGCCGGCCAACATGGCGAAGTGGTGGGCACCGAAGCTGTCCGTCGACGCCGTGCACCAGGCCCTGCTCACGTTCGGGCACGCCGGGTGGTCCACCGACAACCCGGTCGGCCAGCGCCTGCGCGACGTGATCGGACTCGAGATCGGCGACGGGACGGCACAGATCGCCAAGCTCGTCGTGGCGAGACACCTCCTGGGCCGCGAGTACGCGCCCTGACCCTCCTCGCCCGCCGACCCCCCTCGCCCGCCGACCCTCCACGCCCGCCGACCCTCCACGCCCGCCGCCTCGGCTCAGACCCGGACGGCGGACTCCGCTCCCAGGCGGCCGAGCTCACCGAGCCGGGCCGCACAGTCGTCGATCATCCGGCGGGTGATCTCCGCGGCGGGCGCGAGCTCGGCGAAAGCGCCGACGACCTGTCCGATGTAGTACGACTCCAGCGCCGTCGCGCCGGGGTGCCCGGCCTCCGCGGCCTCGTCGATCCGATCCCACGCGTCGCCGGTCAGCATGGGCTGCAACGGCATCGGGAGCGGCGCCGGGCTACCCGGGCGCTCCCACTCGTCGTGCCAGGCACTGCGCAGCTGGCGGGCGGGCTTGCCGGTCCTGGCCGGGGACCGCAGCGTGTCACTGCTGCTCGCGGACAGGAACTTGCGCTTCACGGAGTCCGGCGTGATGTCCTCGTGGCTGGCCAACCAGACCGATCCGCACCACACGCCGGACGCGCCGAGCGCCAGCGCCGCGGCCATCTGCCGACCGGACGCGACACCGCCCGCGGCGAGCACCGGCGCGTCGCCCGCCAGGTCGACGATCTCGGGCGTGAGCACCATCGTCGTGATCGTGCCGGTGTGCCCGCCAGCCTCGGTGCCCTGCGCGACGAGCACGTCGACGCCGGCGTCGAGCTGGCGGCGCGCGTGCTCCGGCTTGCCGACGAGCGATGCGACGGCCACCCCGGATGCCTTGGCGCGCTCCACCATCGTCGCGGGCGGCGGGCCGAGCGCGTTGGCGACGAGCGCGACCGGGTGCGCGAACACGACGTCGAGCAGGGCCTCGACGCCGGTGGCGTCGAAGTTCGCCAGCAGCTCGCCGCCCTGCTCGTGCGGGCGGGAACGGGCCGGGATCTCGTAGCGCTCCAGAAGCTCGTCGACGAACCGGACGTGCTCGTCGGGGATCTGGGCGCGCAGGCTCGCGAGCAGGTCGGCCGGGTCACCGTGTGCGACGTTGCCGGGCACGAGCAGGTCCACGCCGTACGGGCGCCCCTCGACCTGCTGCTCGATCCACGTCAGCTGCGCGTCGAGCTGCTCGGGCGTGTACATCGTCGCGGCCAGCACGCCGAACCCGCCGGACCGGCTGACCTCGGAGACGACGCCGGGTGAGCGGTTGAACCCGACCAGCGGAGCCTCGACGCCGAGCAGGTCGGTGAGGGCGGTGCGCATCGGCGTCTCCTGATTCGTGCGACGGCATTTCCTGAACGATGGTCGTCCGTAACCGGCTCGGACGATAAGGTGACGGTCGTCGTTCAGCAACCCCCGGAAGGTCCGCGATGAGCCGCCCGTCGACCGAGTGCAGCGAGGGCGCGCGATGAGCACCGCCGCCGGTCGCCCGCGGGACCCCGAGGTCGACCGCCGGATCGCCGACGCCGCCGTGGACCTGTTCGGGCGCACCGGATGGGCCGGGTTCTCGATGGACGCGGTGGCCCGCGCGGCGGGCGTCGGCAAGGCGTCGATCTACCTGCGCCACCCGTCGAAGGAGCGCCTGCTCGCGGACGCGCTCACCCACCGGCTGGCCGACGTGGCCGACGTGGACACCGGCACGCTCCGCGGCGACCTGGTGCTGCTCACCCGGCAGCTGCTGGACATCTACCGCGGCGAGAGCGGCCGGGCCGTGCTGCGTCTGATCGTCGAAGCACCGTCCATCCCGGACGTCGGATCGCGGTGGGAGTCGCTGCGCGAGTCGCAGGTGCTCGCGGCACGGGCGATGGTGCGGCGCGGCATCGGGCGCGGCGAGATCCCGGCGGAGACGTCGGTCACGATGCTGCTGGACACGCTGTGCGGCGGAGTGCTGATGCACGTGTGGTCGGCGCCGGAGCATCTGCAGGCCAGGATGGCCGCCGACGTCGAGTCGTACGCCGCCGAGCTCGTCGACTTCCTGGTCGGTGCCGTGCGCAGGGACATCTGACCCGCCGTTGTCGCGCGGCACCGCCTCCGGTTACCGTCGATACGGACGGAGACCGTTCAGGAATAGGAGGTCCCGTGATCGACCCGAGCACGCCGGTCCTGGTCGGCGTCGGACAGGCCTCCGAGCGGATCGACGACGACGGCTACCGCGGCCTGTCCGCCGTCGACCTCGCCGCCGAGGCCGCGCGGGAGGCTCTGCGCGACAGCGGCGTCGACCTCGCCGGCCCTGTCGATGCAGCCGCGCGGGAAGCACCGCGCGACAGCGGCGTCGACCTGGCCGACGCGATCGACGTGGTGGCCGCCGTCCGTCAGTTCGAGGTGTCGACGCCGTTCTCGCACGCGCCGCTCGGGCGCTCGGACAACGTGCCGCGCTCGGTCGCCGCACGGATCGGCGCCGACCCGGCCCACGCGATCCTGGACGTCACCGGCGGGCAGTCGCCGCAGCACCTGGTGACCGAGATGGCGCAGCGCATCGCCGCGGGAACCTCCGAGGTGGCACTCGTCGTCGGCGGGGAGGCGATCTCCACCGCCCGTCACCTGTCCGGGCGCGACGACGCGCCGGACTTCTCCGAGGCCGTCGCAGGACAGCTCGAGGACCGGGGCTACGGGCTTGCCGGTGTCGCGACGCGGGCCGAGCTCGCCCACGGCCTGACCACACCGGCGCACCGGTACGCGTTGCTGGACAACGCCCGTCGAACCCGGCTCGGTCGCACCGCGGCCGAGTACGCGGCCGAGATGGGCGCACTGTTCGCCCCGTTCAGCGCCGTGGCGGCGACGAACCCGCACGCCGCCGCGCCGACCGCCCGCACGGCCGACGAGCTGGCCACGCCGGACGAGCGCAACCGCCCGATCGCCGACCCGTACACCCGCTACCTCGTGTCCAGGGACCAGGTGAACCAGGGCGCGGCCGTGTTGCTGTGCTCGGTGGGCACCGCCCGGCGGCTCGGCGTCGCGGAGGACCGGTGGGTGTTCCTGCACGGGTACGCCGACCTGCGCGAGCGCGACCTGATGGACCGCCCGGACCTGGGCACGACGCCGGCGTCGGCCACGGCCGTCCGGGCCGCGCTCGACCGTGCCGGGATCGACGTCGACGACCTGTCCACACTCGACCTGTACAGCTGCTTCCCGATCGCCGTGTCCGCGCTGTGCGACGCGTTCGGCATCGCACCGGACGACCCGCGCGGGCTCACGCTCACCGGCGGGCTACCGTTCTTCGGCGGCCCGGGCAACGACTACTCGCTGCACGCCATCGCCGAGACCGTGCAGCGCTGCCGGGCGGCTCCGGGCACGTTCGGGCTGGTGGGAGCGAACGGCGGGATCGCGTCGAAGTACTCGGCGGGCGTCTACGCCACCACACCGACGCCGTGGCGGACGCACGACGACGCGGAGCTGCAGTCCGAACTGGACGGCGTCCCGGCGGCGCCACGCGCCGAACACCCGGACGGTCCGTCCACGGTGGAGTCATGGACGGTGCTGCACGGGAAGGACGGGTCGCGCACCGGCGTCGTCGTCGGCCGCCTCGACGCCGACGGTCGCCGTTTCCTCGCCCGCGTGCCGGACGGCGACGAGGAGACGCTCGACCTACTGGCCGGCGAGCCGGCGGGTGCGTCGGTCTACGCGCGCTCGTTCGGCCACGGGAACCGCGTGACGACGGACCGGGAGCGGATGGACGCGCTGTGCCCGCGCCGGTCCGTCGGGTTCGGAGGCGGCTACGAGCACGTCCGGATCCACCGCGACGGGCACGTGCTCGAGGTGACGATCGACCGCCCGGACGCGCGCAACGCGGTGCACCCTCCGGCGAACGACGAGCTGGACGAGGTGTTCGACGCGTTCTTCGCCGACGACGACCTGTGGGTCGCGATCCTCACCGGCGCGGGCGACACGGCGTTCTCGGCCGGCAACGACCTGCGCTGGACGGCGTCCGGCAAGCCGATGTGGACGCCGAAGAACGGCTTCGCCGGGCTCACGGCCAGGCAGGCGATGACGAAGCCGGTGATCGCGGCCGTGAACGGCTACGCGCTCGGCGGCGGGTGCGAGATCGCGATGGCCTGCCACCTCGCCGTCGCCGACGAGACCGCGTCGTTCGGCCTGACCGAGGTGAGGGTCGGGCTCGTCGCCGCCGCGGGCGGTGTGGTGCGCCTGCCGCGGATCGTCGGGCCGCGCCTGGCCACCGAGATGATCCTGACCGGACGGCGCCTGAGCGCATCCGAGGCGCTCGACGCCGGTCTGGTGAACCGCGTGGTCGGCGCCGGCAAGGCCCTCGACGGCGCTCGCGAGCTGGCCGGGGAGATCCTGGCCGGCTCGCCGACGTCGGTGCGGCTGTCGTTGCGCATGATGGCCGAGGCGGACGCCGTCCCGGACACGGTCGAGGCGGCCGCGGCCCCGTCGTCCGCGGTGGACGAGCTGATGCTGCACGCCGACACGATCGAGGGCGTCACGGCGTTCGCGGAGAAGAGGGCTCCGGTCTGGCGGAACCGCTGACCTCGGCGCCGGGGATCAACCGCAGGCACACCCGCCGCAGGACGCCGCGCAGCTCGTCGTCGCCGAGGTGGGTCAGCGCGGTCGTCACCGGTCGGAGATCGTTCAGCATCCGGAACCCGGCGATCTCGTCCACGGTCGGGTGCTCGCCGAACAGCAGGCGCATGCCGCGCTCCCAGAGCTCGTCGATCCGCGCCTTCGCGGTGGGCCGGTTGCGCACCCCGGGATCCGACGGGTCCACCGGCGCCAGTGCGCGGTGCGAGCGGACGACCTGGTCGACGAACCCGTCGACGACGATCCCGATCCGATCCGCCCGGCCGGACGCCGCCTCCGCCCGGTCCAGGACCGCCTCCACGGCGTCGACGTGCTGGCTCATGAGCGCGTCGAGCAGGGCGTCCTTCGTGCGGAAGTAGTAGTAGACGTTCGCCTTCGTCACACCGTGCTCGTCCGCGATCCGCTGCAGCGACGTCGCCGTGTAGCCGTGCGCCGCGAACAGCCGCCGCGCCGTGTCGAGGATCCCCGCGCGGGTCCGCTCCGCCTGCTCCGCCCGCGTGACCACGCCCGGATGCTACAGTCGTTTCATTAGCCGATCGGCTAATGAAATCGAGGAGGCGTCATGACCGTGCTCGTGACCGGCGGGACCGGGTTCGTCGCCAGCTGGTGCGTCAGGGCGCTGCTGGAACGCGGTGAGACGGTGCGGACCACAGTGCGCGATCTCGGTCGGGAACCTCGCGTGCGCGCCGCGGTCGGCGAGCCGGGCGACCGGCTCGAGGTGGTCGCGGCCGAACTGCTCGCCGACGACGGCTGGGCCGAGGCGATGAAGGGCTGCACGCGCGTCCTGCACGTGGCGTCCCCGATGGCGGCCGGAGACCCGGCCGATCCGGAGGAGCTGATCGCGCCCGCCCGCGAGGGCGCCGTCCGCGTGCTGCGCGCCGCCGCCGACGCCGGCGTGCCGCGCGTCGTCATGACGTCGAGCTGCGCGGCCGCGACTCCCCCGCCGGGAACGGAGGGCGACGTCGACGAGCGCCTGTGGACGGACCCCGAGCAGGCGGGACTGGACACCTATCGACGGTCCAAGGTACTGGCCGAGCGCGCCGCGTGGGACGCGGCCGCCGGGTTCGGCGGGACGACGCTGACCACCGTGCTGCCCGGCGCCGTCTTCGGACCGATCCTGTCGCCGGACGGGCGCGGGTCGGTGGAGGTGATCGGCAGGCTGCTGCGCGGGATGCCGGGTGCCCCGCGGATCGGGCTGAACGTCGTCGACGTCCGGGACGTCGCGGACCTGCACGTCCGCGCCGCGTTCGCGCCGGAGGCAGCGGGGCAGCGCTACATCGCCGTCGGCGGTTTCCTCTGGATGTCCGAGGTCGCCGCCGAGCTGCGGGAGCGTCTCGGCGGGCAGGCCCGCCGGGTGCCGAGGCGCACGCTGCCGGACGTCGCGCTGCGCGTGCTGGCCCGCTTCCGGCCCGAGCTCGGCGGGATCGTGCCGATGCTCGGCCGGCGCTACGGCTACGACACGACGAAAGCGCGCACCGAGCTCGGCTGGTCACCGCGCCCGGCGCGCACGACGGTCGTCGACTGCGCCCGCAGCCTCATCGACCACGGGGTGGTGTGAGCCTCAGGCGAGGTCCGGCCGCAACGGCGTGCGCTCGCCGGCCTCGACCGGGACCGTGACGGTGTTGCCCGCGGGCGGGAGCGGGCAGGTCGCGTGCGCGATGAACGCGCACGGCAGGTTCACCGTGCGGTTCAGGTCGATCACGAGCGTGCCGTCCGCGCCCGGGTCGTCCACGCGCAGGATGCGACCGCCGCCGTACGTCTCCTGCCCGGACGTCGCATCCCGGAAGTGCAGCCCGAGTCCGCCGTCCTTGCCGGGCAACGCGCGCAGCGTCTGCGTCGCACCGCCGAGCTCGAACTCGACCGTCCCGACGACCGTCGGATAGTGGTGCAGACCCGCGACGACGGCGTCGACGGTGATCGTCTCCGGCTCGTCGTACGGGGTGAAGCGCCCGGTCACGACCCAGCTCTCGTCGACCGGGAAGACCGGCACCCCGGAGAACGCGGTCCGGGTGATCGCCTGCGGGTCGCGGACACGCAGCGCGTAGTCGTCGGTGCGCCGCGCGATCTCGACGACCTTGTCCCCCACCGACACCATCACACCCGGCAGCCCGTCGACCGGCTGCATCCCGACCGACCCGCCCACCGGGCGGTCGTCGAGCCGCACCTCGTCCTCGGCCGTGACGCCGGACAGTTCCACGGTGTCCGCGTCACGCACCCGCCATGTGCCGGGCAGGCCCGCTATCTCCGTGGGCTCCGAGGTCAGCCAGTGCAGTGCCGTGATGCTCAGCCAGCCGTGCGGCTCCTGCAGCCACTGCTCGCGCTCGTCGTGCCATGCCTGCCACGTGGTGCGCAGATCGTGCTCGGTGGTGGTCATCGCTCTCCCAACCCAGGCGTCGCCGTCCCCGGCCGCAACGCTCCGCACCGCCCGGACCTTCCCGCGCGCGGAACCGGCTCCCGCGTGGTCCGCAGCGCACGCGGCAGCACCACGATCCGCGCGGGACGCCTCAGTGCACCCGCGACGGGCGTTCTCGGTCCGGGTCGGACCGGGTCAGGAGCAGGACACCGGCGAGCGCGAGCACGACACCGACGGCGGCGGGCACCTCCCACCCGTCGCGGATCCGGTCGCCGAGCAGCACCAGCCCCACGATCCCGGGGACGACGACCTCGGTCACCGACAGCACCGCCGTCGCCGTCCCCACGGACCCGTCCCGCAGCGCGGCGGCGAACGCGAGCACGCCGAGCACGCCCATCACGACGACGGCGTACACGAGCGGGTCGCGCAGCAGGTCACCGATGGAGCTCCAGGACACCGGGCCCGGGTGCAGCGCACGCACCGCCAGTGCCGTGCCGCCGAACCCGAGGCCCGCCAGGAGCGCCAGCAGCATCGGTCGCCCGACCCGCCACACGAACGGGGCCGCGACCAGGAGCAGTCCGAACGACACCAGCAGGATCGGGGTGGCCGCCTCCGGCAGGTCCTCCGGCCGGTCCGGTGCCGCGCTCCCCGCCACCAGCACCAGACCGGCGAGCACGGAGACCACGCCGACCCGCTCCCGTCGCACCAGGTTCCACGGGCTCCACCCGTTGTCCGCCAGCGTGGTCAGCGCGATCGCCCCGGCCAGGATCGCCTGCACCGCGAACACCGGCAGGAACCGCAGCGCGACGACCGTGAGCAGCCAGGCCAGCACGTCGGCGACGAGACCGGCGATGAACCACGGCTGCAGCCACAGTGCCCGGCCGTACCGGGCGAGCCTGCTGCCGCGGGCCTCCCAGAGCGCGGCGACCGTGTTGCCGACCATCGCGCCGGCGGCGGCGAGCAGGGCGAGGATCGTCATGCGTGCGAGTGCTCAGGCCTTCGGCAGCAGGACTTCGCCCTCGAGCCCGTCCGGGTCGCGGAAGAACGTGCTGTAGACACCGCCGAAGTCGTTGACCTGCCCGTCCCCCGCCCCGGCCGCGACGATCCGCTCCCGGATCGCGTCGAACGCGTCGCGGCTCGCGGCCTGCAGGCCGACGTGGTCGATCCGGCCCCGGCCCCACATCGGGGTCTGGCGGTCGGCCTCCGTGTTGCCCTCCTGGACGACGATGTTCAGCTCGGTGTGCGGGCCGATGCGGATCGTCGTCATGGTCTCGCCGGGGCCGTGGTCGCGGGTCGGGCCGACCTCCGCCTCGAACACGTCGGTGTAGAAGCGGCCCAGACGGGCCACGTCCTTGGAGATCCAGGCGATGTGGTTGACGCCGTCGAGCAGCACGGTTCCTCCCCGGGTCGGTCCCCTCGATCCTCGCCGCCCCGGGCGCGGCCCACCACTCCGGCGCGCCGCGCGTCCTCGCTTTCTGTCGGTGGGTGATGCGAACATATGTTCGTGCGAGGCGCGGCGACCATCCTGCATGCCGATCTGGACGCGTTCTACGCGTCGGTCGAGCAGCGGGACGACGTGCGGTTGCGTGGCCGTCCGGTGATCGTCGGCGGTGGGGTGGTGCTGGCCGCGAGCTACGAGGCGAAGGCGTGTGGCGTGCGCACGGCGATGAACGGGCGCCAGGCGCGGGCGCTGTGCCCGTCCGCACGGGTGGTCCCGCCGCGGATGGAGGCCTACTCGGCGGCGTCGAAGGCCGTGTTCGCGATCTTCCGGGACACCACGCCGTCCGTCGAGGGGCTGTCGATCGACGAGGCGTTCATGGAGGTCGGCGGCCTGTGGAAGATCGTCGGCTCGCCGGAGGAGATCGCGCGACGGCTACGGGCCCGCGTGGCGACGGAGGTCGGGCTCCCGATCACGGTCGGGGTGGCGCGCACGAAGTTCCTGGCGAAGGTCGCGAGCGGGGTGGCCAAGCCGGACGGGCTGTTGGTGGTGCCGCCGGACGGGGAGACGGACTTCCTGCACCCGCTCGCCGTGGAGCGGCTGTGGGGCGTCGGACGGGTCACGGCCGAGAAGCTGCACGCGCTGGACGTGCACACGGTCGGCGAGGTGGCCGGGCTCGGCGAGCGCGCGCTGGTGTCGTTCCTGGGCAAGGCGTCCGGGCGGCACCTGCACGCGCTGGCCCACGGGCTGGACCCGCGCCCGGTCGACACCGGGAAGCGGCGCAGGTCGATCGGCTCGCAGCGGGCGCTCGGGCGTCGGCCGCGCAGCGAGGAGGAGCTGGACGCGATCCTGGCCGGGATCGTGGACCGGCTGGCCCGCCGGCTGCGCGGCGGCCGGGACTCGCCGACCGAGGAGGAGGACACGCCTGCTCCCGACGCCACGGGCCGGATCGAGGACACGGAGTTCGACGTGCCGGAGTCCGACGGGGCGGTCGCCGTCGGCTCGGGGCCGGTGCCGGAGCCACGAGCCCGCCGCGGGCGGGTGTGCCGGACCGTCGTGCTGCGCCTGCGGTTCGGGGACTTCACCCGGGCGACCCGCTCGCACACGCTGGCGGTGTCCACCGCGCACACGCCGACGCTGCTGGAGGCCGCCCGTGCGCTCCTGCTCACGGCGATGCCGCTGATCCGCGAGAAGGGCATCACGCTGCTCGGCCTGTCACTGTCCAATCTCGACGGAGACGGCGCGGTGCAGCTCGAGCTGCCTCTGGACGCGCACAGCGGCCCGGCGCTGGACGTCGCCCTGGACGCGGTGCGGGCGAGGTTCGGCAGCTCGTCGGTGAGCAGAGCCGTGAACATCCACCGCGACGACGGCCTGCTCGTCCCGTTGCTGCCGGAGCACCAGTAGGGAGGTCAGCAGGAGGGCGCGTTGGCGTGATCGCCGTTCGAGCGGATGTAGTAGTTCGTCACCCAGCCCTCCTGCGGGGAGGCGATGCGGTACCAGACGGGATCGCCCTGCACGGCCTCGCCGCGCGACCAGCACCGGACGCGCACCGGGGTGTTCGACTCCGGGATCTTCGCGACGAGCGAGGACCCGGTCGTCGGCCCGGACCGCACGGCGACACCCGGGATGCTGGTGCGTGCGCATCCGGCCACGAGCACGACGAGCAGGAGGGCGGGAACCACGCGGAGAAACCGGCGCGCCATCGGTCCCCCTCGTCGCATCACTCGTTCGGGTCGCTGTGACGACGGAGAGTAGGACTTCCGGCTCGATCCACCCGCCAGCGACACGCTCCGGAGTGGCTCGGACCGCAGGTTGGCACGCTGATCCGGACTCCGCGCTCCGGTCCGGCGTTCGCACGCGTCCGACCGGCAGCACTCGCCGGATCGGCGCACGTTCCGCGGGACCCCGCGCTCTCCGGAGCTCCTCGCGCGGCCTCGGGACACTGCGCGGCCGGGCCCGGCCGAGCCCGGCCGCGCAACGCCCGGATTCGCGCGCTGATCCGGTCTCCGCGCGCTGATCGGGAGTTCGCACGCGTCCGACCGGCAGCGTTCCCCGGATCAGCGCGCGTTCCCCGGATCAGCGCGCGTTCCCCGGATCAGCGCGCGTTCCCCGGATCAGCGCGCGTTCCCCGGATCACCACGCGTTCCCCGGATCACCACGCGTCCGGGCCGCCCGGCGAGGCGACGACCGCCCTCACCGCGTCGTGACGCTCCCCAGCATGGACTCGGGGCCGGCCGTCGAACCGGCGGCGACGTCGACGCCGTCGGCGGTCGCGCTGCCCGCGGCCCAGACGTCGGCGCCGTCGAACGCGGGGCTGGTGAGCCGGTAGTCGAACGTCCGCAGGACCGCGTCCGGCCGATGGCGGCGCGGGATCTCCAGCGCGAGCATCGCCAGCAGCGGGCCCTGCACGACCAGGCCGGGGTAGCCCTCGACGCCGGTCGCGTACTCGCGGTCGTAGTGGATCCGGTGCGTGTTGTAGGTCAGCGCGCTGAACCGGAACAGCAGTTGCGGCGTGGCGGGGATCCGGAACGCGTGGTCGTGCGCGGGCTGCGGGACCGGCTCCGGAGCCGGGGTGCCGCGGGCCGTTCCGGCCGGTTGCGAGCGGTACACGATGTCCTGCTCCTCGGTGAGCAGGTGCCGGTCGTCGGCGGCGTCGTGGAACGCGTGGCTCAGCGTCACGAACGCCATCTCGCCGCTGCGCCCGGACTTGACGTTCACTCCGGTGATCGACGTGCGGCGGCGGACCGGCACCCCGACCCGTATCGGCTCGTCCACGCGCAGCCGTCCGCCGGCGAACATCCGCCGCCGGTCCGGAACCGGCGGCAGGAAATGACCGTGCGCGGGGTGTCCGTCGTCGCCGAGTTCGGATTCCGCCGGGTGGTCGAGGAACGCGAACCAGTGCCACAGCGGCGGGACCGCCTCACCCTCTGCGGCTGCGCTGCCCGGCAGGTCGAGCATCCCGGAGAACGCCGCGACGTCCCAGGCGCCGACGGCGTCGACCGTCTCGACGGGATCCGGGGTCCACCCGTCCAGGGCATCGGCGAGTGCCGTCACGACTCCTCCAACCAGCGAAGGATCTGCTCGGTGTGCTCCCCGGCGTCCGGGACGCCGCCGTCCGGCTCCGCCCAGCCGGAGGTCACCGGCGGGACCGGCATCCGGACCGGGCCGCCGGGCGTCGGTGTGTCCCGCCAGCGGTCGCGGGCGGCGAGCTGCGGGTGCTCGGCGAACTCGCCCATCGTGCGCTGCTGCGCGTTCGCGACCCCCGCGTCGTCGAGCCGTCGTCGAGCCTCGCCCGCGGGGAGCCCGGCGAACGCGGCGTCGACGATCCGGGCGAGCTCGTCGCGGTGGGCGTTGCGGGCCGCGTTGCCGGCGAACCGCTCGTCGGTCGCCAGCTCGGGGCGCTCCAGCACGTCGGCGCAGAACCGTTCCCACTCGCGCTCGTTCTGGATCGCCAGCGTCAGCACCTCGCCGGTTGCGGTGGTGACCGGACCGTACGGCGCGATCGTCGCGTGGCTCGCGCCCGCGCGCACCGGATCGGACCCGCCGTAGTGGCCGTACAGGTACGGGAAGCCCATCCACTCGCCGAGCGCCTCCAGCATGGAGACCTCGAGGGCCTGACCTTCGCCCGTCGACGCGCGCTGGTGCAGGGCGGCGAGCACGCCGGAGTAGGCGTACATACCAGCGGCGATGTCGGCGACCGCGATCCCGGCCTTGGCCGGGTGCTCCGGCGTCCCGGTCACCGAGACGAACCCGGCTTCGCACTGGATGAGCAGGTCGTAGGCCTTGCGCTCGGAGTACGGTCCGCCCGCGCCGTAGCCGGAGATGTCGCACGCGACGACCCGGGGATGGCGTTCGACGAGCTGTGCCGCCGTGATCCCGAGCCGTTCGGCCGCCGACGGCGCCAGGTTCTGTACGACGACGTCGGCGCGCGCGACCAGTCGCTCCAGCGTGTCCCGGCCGCCGTCGGACTTCAGGTCCAGGGTCACGCTCTCCTTGCCACGGTTCAACCAGACGAAGTGGCTCGACTGCCCCAGGACGACCGAGTCGTAGCCGCGGGCGAAGTCGCCCTGCCCCGGACGTTCCACCTTGATCACGCGGGCGCCGAGGTCGGCCAGCTGCCTCGTCGCGAACGGCGCGGCCACGGCCTGTTCGACGGCGACGACGAGAGTGCCCGCCAGCGGTCCGGGTGGACGGGTCGGTCGGGTCACCGTGGCACTCCTGAGGGTCGGGGCGATCTCCCGCACCGTACGACCGGGCACCCGGCCGTGCGCGGTGTCACCCGTCACGGCTCCGGTGGCCCGCGCGGAGCAACCGCGACAGGACCGTTCGGATGAGTCGCCTACGTCGGTCGACGGATGCACTCGGACGGCCCGGAAAGGCGGCCTGACCTGGGCCTTGCCGCCGTCGACGTCGCTGCCTAGCGTCGATCACATCATGACCCGTTCGGTCCGGTTCCGGTCGCCGTGACACGCGCGGACACACCATCCGATCGACCGGAGATCGGGTCCACTCCCGCCGGGGTGTCGCCCACCGCCCGCTGGGAGATGCCGCGTCCCCGCGCGACGACGGAGGGCGAGACGCCGCCCGGCAGTGCACCGGGTCCGAGCGATACGCCGGCACCGCGCCCCGCCGAACCGGAGATCGGATCGCCGGCCGCGGCGCAGGACACCGGCACCGCGCCACACGACCCCGTCGCAACAGCGACGAGTGACTCGTCGGACAGCTCCGCACCGATGTCCACCGCCGCCGCGCCGGTGGCGTGGACGGGCCGTGAGCGCGGCATCGAGCCCGACGCGGCTGCCGCGCCCGCTGCCGCTCACTGGCCGCGAGCCGCGGAACGCCGTGCCGCGGCCCGCGCGGCGGCCGACGAGCGCAGGGCAGCCGACGAGTGCAGGGCAGCCGACGAGCAGGCCGCCGCACTGGCGACGGCACGCCGGGCCGCGGCGACGCGGGACGCCACGAACCGCGCCGCCCGCAGAGCCGCCGCACGCCGGTCCACCCGCGGCCGGATCCGGAGGTTCCGTACACCGGTGGCGGCCGCGGTGCTGGGCGTCGCCGTCGTCGCGGCGACCGGAACGGCGAGCACACCGACCGGCACGCTGCTCGACGTCCACGCCGGGCCACCATCGGGTGTCCGGTCCGACCCGCGGACCGTACCGCCGGTCACCGCGTCGCCCGCCACGACGACCGTCCCGTCCACACCGGACTCCTCCGTGCGCGGTCCGGCTCCCGGCGCGCCCGATCCCGCATCGGGATCCGGGGCCGAGCCGGTGAGCGTGCAGCCGGCGTCCGTCGCGACGACGCTGCCGGACGAGCGAGCGCGGACGGCGATCCGGGTCGCGATGTCGCAGATCGGCCTGCCCTACGTCTGGGGCGGCGACGGTCCGGAGGCGGGCGACGCCGGCTTCGACTGCTCCGGGCTGGCCCACTTCGCCTACGGCGAGGCGGGCATCGCTCTCCCCCGGACCGCCCACACCCAGTTCCGCGCCGGCCCCCGTGTCCCCGACGGCGCGCCACTCCAGCCGGGTGACCTGGTCTTCTACGGGACCTACCGGAAGGTCCACCACGTCGGCATGTACATCGGCGACGGCCGCATGGTGAACGCGCCGACGTTCGGCGAACCCGTGCAGACGGCCTGGTACCGGTGGAACGGCGACGACTACGTCGGAGCCACCCGCCCGGCGTCGTCGGAACGCGGCACGGCGCCCCTGACCGACGTCCCGGAGGTGCCGGACCCGGCGGAGCCGCCGTCCCGCGACGAGTTCGTCGCCCCGCCCGCACCGCGGCCGTCGGCCGTCCCGGAACCACGCGAGCCGCAGCCCCGCGAGCCCGACTCGGCCGACGAGAGCCGCGCCGGCTCGGACGCGGACATCGCCGCCGGCCGGGTGCCTGCTCCGCCGCCCGCGGTGTCCTCGCGCACGACCACCGCCGTTCCCGGTGCGACGACGCCGCCCGCCCGGGTACCTCCTCCGACCTCGCCGTGGGCGGCGGCCGCACCCGAACCGCCCAGACCGGTCGTCGCGGCGGCCCCGACGGCGACGCCACAGGCCGTGCCGGCTCCACCGGCCGCGACCGCGCAGTCGGCCGTCGCGCCGGGGAGTCCTCCGGCCTCGGTGACCCCGCAGAGCGCCGTCCCGTCGACGCTGCCGGATCAGCCCGTCGCACCCACTGTCACTCCGGCCGCACCAGCCGTACCGACATCGACAGGGCAACCGGCCGCGACCTCGTCGAACCCGCCGGCACCGGCTGCTGCGACACCACCGGCAGTCCGGCCACCCACGACCGGCGCAACTCCGGCCACGAGCGAGCCCGCCGGGGCCACCGCGGGGACGGCGACCCCACCGGCGCCGACAACGAGACGGCCCGCCGCAGCGCCTGCGACGAGCGCCTCGCGGACCCCGGCGAGCCCCGCTCCGGTGACGCCGTCCGCACGCCCGACCCCGGCGGTGTCGTCGGCGCACCCCGCGACGGCAGCTCCGACGTCGTCGGCATCGGCACCCGCTCCCGTGAAGGAGCCCGCACCGACGACATCGTCACCGGCGCCGTCGCACTCGACCCCCGCCCCGACGACTCCCGCGTCGCCGACACCGACCGCGCCCACGACCGGCTCGACGCCACCGAGCACGACACGTCTCCCGGCGGCCACGTCCGATGTGGACGCTGCGCTCGTGGTGGGCGGCGCACGGATACCGACGGCACGCGTCGGGACGGGCACGGACGGCCTACCGACCGGCGCCGGCGTCGTACACGGCGAACACGGTTGGATCGTGCAGCTCCGCGCCCCGCTCGCGATCGCGCCCGGTACGCGCGTCGAGTTGCACCTGCCGGACGGCCGCACGGTCGTGGGAGCCGTCGCGTCGCGGTCGGCGCCGGGTTCCCGAGCGGGTGCGTCCACCTCGGACGCCCCGCTCACACTCCTCGTTCCCGCCGTCGGCGGGCGCTGGATCGTCGTCGCCGTCCGCTGACTCGGCCACCGGATCGGCCGGCACGTCGCGGTCACCGTGCACGCCGGAACGTGACGCCGAATCCATGTACCGAACTCGGCGCAACGACGTGACAACGGGATCCGATCCGCCGCCCCGGCCGTGCCCACCTGTCCGACCGGCGTGCCGCACCCCGTCCCGGCGTGCCGCACCCGCTGCGACCGGTGCGGCACGCCGGAGCGGGGTGCGACACGCCGGGGCGGGGGTGCGGGGCGGCCCGGGGACGGCGGCGGCGGTCGGGGCGGCGGCGGGTCCGGGACGGCGGCGGCGGTCGGGGCGGCGGCGGCGGTCGGGGCGGCGGCGGGTCCGGGACGGCTCAGGCACCCTCGGACGTGACCGGGGCGTGCCTCGTGACCTGCAGGATCGTCCACGCGACGAGGGGTGGGTCGTCCACCATCGGTACGTGCCCCACACCCGGGAGCACGACGAGCTCGGCCTGGGGGACGGCGTCCATCATCGGACGGCCGTAGCGGCGGAACGGGATCATCCGGTCCGACCCGCCCCAGGCGATACGGACGGGGCAGTGCGGGGCGTCGAGAGCGCGGATCGGGCCGTCACCGTGCGCCCTCGCCAGCATCGGTTCCAGGATCGTGCACCCGGCGAGGTCGGAGAACAGCACGTCGACGTCGTCCGGGGAGTACCGCTCGGCGTGCTCGGCGACGGCGAGCATCAGCATCCGGCGGATCCAGCCCACCGTGGCAAGGCGCCGGACCGCAGGCCACCCCGTCACGCAGGCGCCGAGGCGGAACAGCACCTGCAGGCGGTACATGTCGCGCGGCACGGCCCACGCACCGGCGGGCGACAGCGCGACCACCGAGCGCGCACGGCCTCGCCGGGCCAGCTCCAGGGCGATCCAGCCACCCAGCGAGTTGCCCGCGACGTGCGGGGCGTCCAGGCCGAGCTCGTCGAGCTGGTCGCACACCTCGTCGACGAGCGCCTCGATCGACGGGGCCCGGCCGGGGTCCCACGGGCGTCCCTCGACGTGGCCGGGCAGCGTCAGCGCGACGACCTCGTGATGCCGTTCGAGCTCGGGCAGCACCGGTCGCCACGCCCGCCACGACGACGTCATGCCGTGCAACAGCACGAGCGGCGAGCCGGAGCCACCGCGGTGGAGACCGCTCATCTCGGCAGCTCCGGCGACGCGGAACCCGGGTTCAGCGCCAGAACCTCCTCGAAACCGCGGACCAGGCAGTCGGCGAACAGGTCCCGGTCGCTGATCGCGGCCGCGTCCAGGTTGGCGCCGATGCAGACCGTCTTCCCGTGCGTGATCCCCGAGATCATCGCCGCGCAGCCGGGCAGCGGCGCGTACGGGTAGACCCGCTCGATCCGTCCGCCGCAGAGGAACACGTCGTGCTGCAGGCCGGGGATGTTGCTGGCCTGGACGTCGCTGCCACTGGTCGAGCCGCCCGCGATCGTCGTCAGGACCGGCCCGGGCAGGCGGGCCAGCAGCGGCGCGACGGCGTCTGCGCTCTCCAGCGCGGGCTCGGCGCGGGCCCCGCGCATCAGCTCGCCGACGGCACCGATCCGTTCCGCCGGATCCGTGATCCCGAACGGAGCGGCCAGCCGGGCGGGCGCGAAGTGGTTACCGCCCGCCGCGTCGGACTCCTTGCGGATCGACACCGGTACGGACAGGCGCAGCGTCGCGTCCGGGGCGACCGGGTACCCGGACGCGACGTGGTAGAGCCGCAGGGCACCGAGCAGGCCGGCGAGGAAGACGTCGTTGAACGACCCGCCCGCGGCCTTCCCGGCGGCGCGCAGGTCGGCGAAGTCGACGTCGACGGCCGCGAAGCGCCAGGACATCCCGCGCGGGCGCAGCAGCTCGGACCCACCACCCGACGGCGGCGACAGCACCCGCACGGCCGAGTCGAGGTAGCGGATCGTCTCGGTCACCGCGCTGACCGGACGGGACAGCGCTCCGACGACGTCGCGCGTCATCCGCGCCGCGGCCGGCAGCACGCCGGCCTCGCGACGGAGCAGTCGGTCGACCTCGGCGAGCCGGTCGACCTCCTCCGGGTCGCGGGCGGGCGGCTGCGGCTTCTCGTCGTCGTGCTCGCGACGTCGCGAGTGCAGCTGGGACAGCAGCTGGACGATGCCCAGCCCGTCGGTGATCACGTGATGGATCTTCAGCAGGTAGGCCGCACGCCCGCCGGACAGGCCCTCGACGAGCATCGCCTCCCACGGCGGACGCTCCCGGTCGAACGGCGTCATCATGAACCGCTCGGCCACATCGGACAGTTGCGACCAGCTCGCGTCACCCGCGAGGCGCACGCGTCGCAGGTGGTAGTGCAGGTCGAACTCGCGGTCCTGGATCCAGTACGGCGTGCCGAAGCCGCCGAGCGCGTCGCGCACGCGTTCCCGGAACCGCGGCACCATCCGCGACGCCCAGTCGTGGGCCGCGACCAGCCGGTCCCACTCCGGGGTCCGGTCCAGGATCTCCAGCGCCATGACGGGCGAGCGCATCTTCGGGTCGGACTCGGCGCGCCACATCATCGCCTCGAACGGCGACATCTCACGGGCCGTACCCCACGGCAGCGGGGCGTCGCTCATGGACGCTGCCCCAGCGTCTCGACGAACCGCGACCGCACGTCGTCCACATGGGACTGGACCGTCTCCGCCGACCAGGCGTGCGTGTCGATCGGGGGCAGCACGGTCACGTGCACGGTCCCGCCGCGCACGGTCTGCGCGCCCCGCCACATGATCTCGCCGGCGTTGTGGATCACGACCGGCACCATCGGCACCTCGGCCTGCATCGCGATGTGGAACGCACCCTTCTTGAACGTCCCGAGCCGCGGCGTCGCCGAGCGGGTGCCCTCCGGCGCGATCACCAGGGAGATCCCCTCGTCGCGCAACGTGTCCACGGCGGGCTGCAGCGCCTCGCGCGCCTGCCGGGTGTTGCCCCGGTCCACGAACGCGACGTCGGCGATCCGGAACAGCTGGCCCCACAACGGGATCGAGGCCGCCTCCCTCTTCGCGACCCCGGTGAAACCGCCACGCAGCAGCTTCATCAGCACCGGGACGTCGAACTTGGACTGGTGGTTGAACACGAACACGCACGGCCGCGACGAGACGAGGTGCTCCGCGCCGGTGACCTCGACGTCGATACCGGCGAGGCCGAACCCCACGTCCGCACCGACGCTGCACGCCAGGTCCAGGAAGGGGCGCTTGGACCCGCGCAGCAGGCCCGCCCCGAGGCCGGCGGACAGCCCGCCGAGCAGCCCGCCGTAGAACACGGCGGTGCGCGCCACGTCGGTCCCGGACGGGAACAGCCCGCCGCGCGGGGCACAGTCCAGGATCGGCCAGTCCATCTCGGTCGCCAGCCGTCGCAGCTCGTCGGTCGGCGACACCGCCACCGGGTTCCCGACGGCGGACAGGAAGTCCGCGTCCTCGGTCCCGTTCGCGTAGGCGAAGCAGTCACCGAGATCGACGCCCCGGTCCGCCGCGTCCTTGCGCACGGCGGCCGCCTTGCCGGGACCCCACAGCGTCATGCCGTCCGCGCGACCGGTGAGCACGCCGTCCGAGACCTCGAGCTCGGTGCACAGCAGGCCGTCGGCGCCGAGCTCGTCGGCCATCGGCTGCACCTGGAACCGGGTCGCCGAGGACGCCATCACCACCAGGTGGCCCCGTTCCTGGTGCGCCGCGACGAGCTCCCACACCTCGGCGTGCAGCTGACCGGCGATCTCGTCGCGGAACAGCGTGCGGCCCAGCTCGTGGAGCTCGTCGGTGGTGCGTCCCTTCCACGTCTCGAGCGTGAGCGCGAGGAACTCGCGGAAGTCGTCGTCGGTGCGGATCCCGCGCATGCCGGCCGCGATCGTCCGGACCAGCTCGACCGGCCCGACGTCGAACTCGCGCAGGCGCTTGCGGTAGAACGCGCCCGCCGAGTAGCCGTCGATGACGGTGCCGTCGTAGTCGAAGTAGGCCACGGTCCCCGGGCCCTGCGGGACGGCGCGGATCGCCCGCAGCCGGTCAGCCTGCGACACCGGAGCTCCCCTCGTCGGTTCTGCGCAGAGATTACGTGCGGGTGGCGATCACCGCGCCGTCAGCTGGCGACGCCCGAGCTGCCCTCGGCCGTCTCGCCCGCCCCGTCCGGCGAGTCGCCCGCCCCGCCGAGGACGACCTCGAGCCGGGCCCGCTCCAGGCGCGCGAGCCGTCCCATGTCGTCGATCAGCGAGGTCAGCTCCTCCTGCCAGGCCCGCCGACCCGCCACGAGAACGTCCGCGTCGCCGTCCGGCGCGACCAGGTTCCGGTTCTCGGCCAGCCGCAGCGCCGTCGCGTACAGCTCCCGGGACACCGAGTCCGCTCGATCCAGCCTGTGCTGCAACAACATCTG
This sequence comes from Pseudonocardia endophytica, assembly GCF_004339565.1. Lineage (GTDB taxonomy): Bacteria > Actinomycetota > Actinomycetes > Mycobacteriales > Pseudonocardiaceae > Pseudonocardia > Pseudonocardia endophytica. The sequence goes on along the minus strand of NZ_SMFZ01000002.1, from coordinate 1,798,876 downwards.
TCGCCCCACACCCAGGCACGTCTCCAGGAACGCCTTCTCGTCGGTCATCGGAGCCTCGCCCATCTCCGCGAGCTGCTCGGCCACGACGAGCTGCGCGTCCAGGAACGACCGCAGCGTCCCGGGCGCGACGAGCAGCGGCACCCGTCGCAGGATCGCGCGCGCGTCCGCCGGGCGGGCCGGGCTCGTCTCGCCCCGTCCCGCCTGCGTCGCGAGCTCCGCCGGCTGCCGTCCCCCGAGGCGCCAGTCCGCGTCCATCAGCTCGAACTCGCCGAACACCTCCTCCCGCAGCGCCTTGCGGTCGGAGAAGAAGAACTCGAACTTGAGCAGGTCGCGCAGCCGGTTCAGCTCGTCCCACGCCCGCTCGGCCAGCTCCTCGCCGGGCGTGCCGTCCGGCATGTCCCCGACGCGCAGCAGCGCGACCTCGGTCAGCGCGCGGTTGAGCAGGTGGTGCAGGGCGCCGTTGCGGTAGAACGCCGCCACGTGGTGGCGCCCGCGGGCGATCGAGAAGACCGGCTCCGTGCCACCGGAGTAGATCTCGACGACGCGCGCCTCGGCCAGCTGGTCGAGCGTCATCCGCAGACCGTGCCGGGTGCGCAGCTCGGCGACCGGCACCGGGACACCGCGCGCGTCCAGGTAGTCGGCCAGCGGTGCGACGACGTCGCGCACCTGCTGCAGCGTCAGCGCCCGGTCGCGGGCGGTCAGCAACGCGAACGTCGCCAGCGACGTCGCGGTCGCGGCGCTGACCTTGTTGATCCCGACGCAGACCCGGAACGCGATCTTCTCCAGCTGCGCCGACCCGTCGCCGGACTCCTCGAGCGCCTGCCGGAACGAGATCGGCTCGGCGAACCGGACGCGCGCGGTTCCGATGTGCCGGCGCTGGTCGCGGAAGTAGCCGGCCAGCCAGCCCAGTCCCTCGGACTTCTTCGCAGCCCCGCGCTGCTCGGCGGCCATGGCGCCGACCTCGTGCAGCTGGTCGTAGACGATCGACACCGGCACCAGCACGGCGTCCAGCCCCGGCCGGTCCTGCAGCGCCGCGGCCAGGTAGCGCAGCAGCCCGTAGCGCGGGCGGCGGAGCTTCCCGGTGCGGCTGCGGCCGCCCTCGATGTACCACTCGAGGTTGAACCGCTTGGACAGCAGGTGGCCCAGGTACTCCTGCATGGCCGCCTTGTAGACGGTGTCCCCGCCGAACGAGCGTCGGATGAACACGATCCCGGCGCGGCGGCCCAGCGCGCCCATCGGCCAGAACGACAGGTTGTTGCCGCCGAGCACGTGGTTGCGCGGGAAGTTCCGCTCGTGCAGCACCTCGGCGAACAGCAACGGGTCCGAATAGGACCGGTGCGACGGCAGGAACACGAGCGCGTGCTCCTTGTTCAGCTCGCGGAGGCGCTCCAGCCCGGACTCGTCGACGTGCACGTCCCACGCCTTGGCGTGCAACGGACCCATCATCGCCCGGAACACGTCGATGGCGGGCGGGCTCTGGACGGCGGCCATCTCGTGGAAGCTGCGGCGCAGCCGGCGCTCGACCTCGTCGCGCGGCGTGCCGGTCTCGCCGACCAGGCGCCCGACGAGCTCGGAGAACCGCGACGACGACGTGATCTGCTCGACCATCCGCCGCGGCACCTTGTACCGGTCGCCGAGGACGCGCCGCTCCGCGCGATCGCAGGCGAGCACGGCCTGGCGCACGACGAACCGGGCGAACGCGGACGACCCGCTGCGGTCCTGCACCTGTGCCGCGAACCGCGACATGAGGTCGGCGACGGTCGCCGGCTCCCCGGCCACGACCTGCGCGGCCTCCGGACGGTGCCGCGCCAGCTGCGGGTGCAGCCGCCACCACGCGTTCCGCATGACCGCCCCGGTCGCCAGACCCGCCATGCTGCGGACCGGCCCCGCGTCGTCGTCCTCCGGCGGGACCCACGTGACCCGCACCGGCACGACGAGCGTCGCGTCGCCGTCGAGCGAGCGCTCCAGCGCGGACGGCGGCTCCGAACGCGAGCCGAGCTGGATCATCTCCGCCGACGGGAAGTGCTCGGACACCCAGGTCCGCAGCAGCATCCGTTCGGTCCCGGAGCGCGCCGAGGACAGGACCACCGTCCGTGTCCCGTCCGCCGTTCCCGCTGCCAAAGAGAGCCCCCGATCCGGGTACGCGGCTGTCGTCCGTCGGAGAACATAAGCCGCGCCGGGACGGGGAACAACCGCGACGGGTCAGGCGGCGCGGGTGAGGTCCGCGCTGAGCAACTCGACCGTGCCCATCGAGTCCCGGACGTCGTCGTCGAGCGTGCGGCCGTACCGCCGGGCCAGGTCCCGCACGGCACCCGAGCGGACGTCCCAGCCGTGCGTGGACAGCCACGCGTCCGGTCCCTCGCCGCGCGGCTCGTCGAAGAACAGGCCCGCGACGTCCGTGCCGACCAGGCGCTCGGACAGGGACCGGAAGTTGGGGTTGGCGAGGATGTCGTCCACGCTGTCCGCGAAGTGCTCGACGGCGATCCGGCTGCCCGGCGCGGACAGCTCCTGCACGCGCTCGAACAGCAGGCGCTCGGCGTCCGCGGGCAGGTACGGCAGAAGGCCCTCGGCCAGCCAGACGGTCGGGCGCGACGGGTCGAACCCGGCCGCTGTCAGGGCCGCCGGCCAGTCGTGGCGCAGGTCGACGGGCACGGCGACGCGGGTCGCCTCGGACGTGGCGCCCGCGTCGGCGAGGACCCGGTCCTTGAACTCCAGCACGGCGGGCTGGTCCACCTCGTAGACGGTGACGCCGGACGGCCATCCGAGACGGCACCCGCGGGTGTCCAGTCCGGCCGCCAGCAGCACGACCTGTGACGTGCCGGCCTCGACGGCGGAGCCGAGCGCGTCGTCGAAGAACCGGGACCGGATGCCGAGGTAGCCGGCCTGGGCGCGCAGGACGTCGTCGCCGGCCGGGTCGTCCGGGAGCGGCAGGGCGTCACCGGCCGCGTCCACGAACGCCTTGGCGTACGGGTCGTCCACCAGCCCGTCGGCGCGCGTGGTCTCGATCGCGCGCCCGACGGCCACCGCCAGCGCGGTCGCGCCGACGCTCGTCGTGATGTCCCACTGGTCGTCATCGGTCCTCATGATCATGGACTACCCGACCACTTAGCGAGGCTAACGACGACGTGAGCGGGGTCACCGCCGCGACGAGTCCTGCTCGTCGAGCCTGCGGCGGCGCTCCAGCTCCCGCTGGCTGTAGGCGGCCTGGCGGACGGCCTTCTCGTCGGCGAACCCGGAGCCGAGCGCCCCGGCGACCGTGCCCATCGAGCAGGAGAGCCAGGCGATCATGAGGTAGTCGTCGACGCCCCACTCCCGGCCGAGGTTGCTCGCCAGGTAGTGGCCCGGGATCACGATCACGGATCCGACCAGCGCGATCACGAACACGAGCACGAACATGCACAGCACGCCGACGGCCACGGTCAGCACCGTCGAGGCGTTGGACAGCGTCGCCTCCTCGCGCAGCGACCGGTCCGTGCGACGCTCCCAGAGCCGGTTGTTCAGGATCAGCCACACGACCATCGCGACGAGCGCCATCACGCAGACGACGACCTGACGCCAGATACCGAGCGCCGTGGCCAGCGACCAGATGTTGGAGTAGAAGATCCCGAACGCGGCGCCCGCAGCGGCCGCCGCGAGCGCGGGCGCCAGGCTCGGCACGAGCCGCCACGGCCGGTTCGCGCGGACCAGCCCGAGGAGCAGGCGCATCCGCCCGCGGGCGCCGGTCATCGCGAGCCGGACGTCGATCGCCTCCTCGGCGCCGCCGGATCCCGCGTCGTCGGTGTCCTCGGGGTCCGCGTCCCCGCCGGTCCGTTCACCACTCGCGTCCAGCCGGGTCAGAGCGGCCGCCGCACCGGAGCGGGTGTCGCCGCCACCGGGCACGAGATGGTCCGCGACGAGTCGCAGCACCGTGTCCCTCGCCCTGCGGTACTGGGCGACCGCACCGAGCGCGGGCAGCGACAGCAGGCCGACCCGGTGCCCCGTCGCGCCGTCCGCGGCAACCGGTTCGGTGCCCGCGCGTCGCGGCAGATCGGAGATCAGTACGACGGCATCCCATCCGCGGTCGTCGAGTGCCCGGCTCCCGATCTCGACGACGGGCAGCGCGCCGTTCTCATCGAGCTCCAGCTCGGTCTCGACGGGCTCGACGCCCCACGACCCGCCCACCTGCCTCCCGAGCAGGTCGGGAAGATCCCGGCCGAGCCGGCGGGCGAGCTCGGCGGCCGCGCCCGGGTCGGCGAGCAGGCCGACGGTGCGACGGGCGGTCGGGGCCCGTTCGGGAGCGTGCTGGTCGGAAGCGCTTGCGGTCACCACGCGGACGGTACGTCCGGCCGGTGCGTCCGGCCCGGCGAAATGTCCGGCCAGCGCCGCGTAACGGGCCGTGTGCGCAGAGCGAGCACCCGGAATGGACCTCCGCCGCGTCACCGGCTACGTCGCGCTCGCGCTGCTCGCCGGGTACTGGGTGTGGATCCTGTCCCGCACCTCTCCCGAGCTGCGCCGGGGCACCCGGGACCGGGGCCTGCGGATGAGGATCCTGCTGGTCAAGACGGCCGCGGTGGTGCTCACCGCACTGGTCGTCCTGACGATCCACTTCTGGGCGACGGCCGTGTGGCAGGTGCTCGTGACGGTGCCGGTCGCGATCGGGGCCGGGTACCTGCTGCGGCGGGTCTACCGTCGGCTCGTCGCGGTCCCCCGGCACCGGCTGCCGCTCGCCCAGCGGGTCCGCCGCGCGGGCCAGCTGCACGTGATCGCCCCGCCGCACTCCCGGACGCCGTCGCACCGCGTGGTCGCGGCGACCGTCGTCCCCGCTCCGCGGCAGACGGCCGAGACCATCGCGCCGGTCACCCCGGCGCCCGGCCCGCTCCCGGCGACCGACGTGGTCCCGCTCTCGTCGCAGGTGACCGGGCCGACCCCCACCTGACCCGCGCTCAGCCGGTGATCGCCGCCCGGGCCGGGGCGTCGTCGTGCCCCTGGATCTCCGACGCGAGGTCGGCGAGCCGGGCGCGGTCGGTGTCGTCCCGGACCGCGATCGAGAACTCGACGTCGGTGACGACGTCGCCGAAGCGCTCCAGCAGCTTCGCACCGATCTCGTCGTGGGTGCCGATCACGGCGAACCGGTCCAGCACGTCGTCGGAGACCAGTGCGGGCAGCTCCTCCCAGCGCCGCGCGCGGGACAGCAGCGTCGCCTCCCCCGCCATGTCCTCGAGACCCAGGTGCTCGAACGCGGCCAGGTAGCCGCGGGTGGACGCGTAGAACGCGATCCGGGCGCGGGCGTCGCGCACCGTGCGCTCCAGCTCCTCGTCGGTGCGCGCCGACGCGACCAGCGGCTTCATGCAGACCCGGAACCCGTCCAGCGACCGGCCGGACCGCGTGGCACCGCGCCGGGCGGCGGGCAGCATGACCTCGCGGATGTAGGACGGCGTGCACACCGGGTGCGGGCGGATGCCGTCGGCGACCTCGCCCGCGACCGAGCACATGTACGGGTTCACGGCGGCCAGGTGCACCGGGACGTCCGGGTGCTCGATCGGGCCCGCGTCGAACAGCGGCACCATCAGTGACAGGTCGTAGTGCTCGCCGTGGAACTCCAGCGGCGTGCCGTTCTGCCAGGTGTCCCACACGGCGCGCACGGCCTGCACGTACTCGCGCATCCACGGCCCCGGCGCCGACCACGCCATCCCGTAGCGGCGCTCCACGTGCGCCTTGACCTGCGACCCGAGCCCGAGCGTGAACCGGCCACGGGCGAGTTTCTGCAGCGTCCAGGCGTGCAGCGCGGTGATCGTCGGGCTGCGCGGGAACGCCATCGCGACGGCCGTGCCGAGCCGCAGATCCGTCGTGGCCTGCGCGGCCAGCGCCAGCAGGACGTACGGGTCGTCCTTCGTTTCCTCGACGACCATCCCGCCGTAGCCGACGGTCTCCAGCAACTCCGCGTTCGCGGCCACCGCGTGGATGTCCAACGGCCGGTCGGGGGCCCGCAGGCCCGGGTCCACCTTGCCCAGCGGCAGCAACGTCTCCAGGCGCATGCGTCAGAACCTACGTCCTGACAGGATCGCCGCCATGGCAGACGAGAGGCTTGAGGCCCGCCGCACCATCGCGGCGCCGCCGGAGGCCGTGTTCGCGATCCTCCGCGACCCGCAGGGGCACGTGACGATCGACAGCTCCGGGATGCTGATGTCCGCCACCGGGTCCCCGGTGAGCGCCGTCGGCGACGAGTTCGTGGTGCACATGGACCGGGAGGCGCTCGGCGACCGCCCGATCGGCGAGTACCAGGTGACCGTCCACATCACGCGCTACGAGCAGGACCGCGAGATCGCCTGGACGATCGAGGGCGGCCTGCTGGACCCGCCGCTCGGCCACGTCTACGGCTACCGCCTGGAGCCGACCGGCGACGGCGGGACCGACATCGTGTCCTACTACGACTGGTCCGAGATCAACGAGCGCTACCGCGGCCGGATCGAGTTCCCGGTGATCAACCCGGAGTCGTTGCGCGCCACGCTCGGCATCCTCACGCGCACCGTCGCGAACCCGTCGTCGACGTCCTGACGCGCCGCCGTTCGGTGGTCCGGCGCCGGACCGGCTAACCGCCGTCCAGCGCGTCGCCGACGACGCCGCGGGTGGCCGCGCGGACCGCCGCCGACAGGTGCGCGAGCATGTCGTCGACGAGCCGCGGGCCGGGGCGCGCGGCGACCGACGCCGCGATGTCCTCGGTCGCGATCCGCAACGCCGCGTTCAGCGCCGCCGCCTGCACGCGGGTCTCGACGTCGTCCGCGGACCGGCCGAGCCGTCCGGCGATGATTTCCGCCAGCACCGGCTCCGCCCGCTCGTTCACGACCAGCCAGATCGCCCGCAGTGCGGGCTCCTCGCGGGACAGGCGCACGACGGCCAGTACCAGCTCACCGTCCGTCGGCTGTCCGTCCTCGGAGAGGCGGTAGTCGGCGACCAGGTGCTCGTCGAGCGACCGGTCCTCCGGCCACCGTGCCAGGCAGGCCAGGAACGCGTCCGTGGACAGGCTCAGCACCGGCTCGACGCAGCTCTCCTTCGTCCGGAAGTAGCGCCACAGCGTCCGCGCGGACAGTCCACAGGCCTCGGCGATCTGCTCGCCGCTGGTCCGGGTCACGCCCTGCTCGCCGAACAGCCGGATCGCCTCGCGGGAGATCTCCAGCCGCTGCAGCGCGCGGCGCCGGTCGGACATCGGCCTGCGGCCACGGCGCGGCGCCGGACGGTCGTCCGCGGCGCCGGCCCCCTGCCCTGCCACGTGTGCCTCCCCTCGCCGTCCCTGGCGACGCCCGGCGGCGTTCACCTCCGGGACACGAACCGCACAGGCTAGTGGGCCGCCGTCACGGCGTGCGGGGTCGTATCGTCGCGCCCGGCGACGATCATCGGACCGGGGGTGTGGTGATGACGGAGGGCGTCCTGCGCTGGCTCTCCGCGGAGTTCGCCCCCGCACCCGTGCCGGACGGGTGGGCCGGCGCCGTCCGAGCACTCGGGGCGTTGCGCCCGTCGGACATCAGCCACAACGACCTGGCGGCGCTCGAACCGTCGCCGCGCCAGGCCGCCGTGCTCGTCCTGCTCGCCGACGACGGCCCGGACGGTCCCGACGTGCTGCTGCAACGACGGTCGGGCGGCCTGCGCTCGCATGCCGGGGAGGTGTCGTTCCCCGGGGGCCGTCGCGAGGACGCCGACCACGGCCCGGTCGACACCGCGCTCCGGGAGGCGGCCGAGGAGACCGGGCTCGATCCGTCCGGTGTGGACCCGCTGGTGCTGCTCCCCCGGCTCGTGCTCGGCACCGGCTACCACGTCACGGGCGTCGTGGCGTACTGGCGCACACCGGTTCCGGTCACCGCCGTGGACCACGACGAGACGGCCGAGGTGTTCCGGATGCCGCTCGCCCGGCTCGCCGACCCGGCCGTACGGCTGGCGGTGCACCACCCGATGGGCTGGTCGGGCCCGGCGTTCGACGTCGAGGGGATGGTCATCTGGGGCTACACGTCCGAAGTGCTCGGTGCCGTCCTGCGCGCGGGCGGCTGGGAGCGGCCGTGGACGCCCGGCGAGTCGGTCGAGCTGGACCGCGCGTGGGAGCGGGCGCGGCGCCGCTGACCCGCCGTCAGCCGACCGGCAGCGCCCGGGTCGATTCCCGCGCGTCGACGCCGTGGATCCAGGCCAGCCACGGGTCCAGCCCGGCCAGGCGGGCGTCGCGCGCGGCGGCCTCGTCGCCGTCGGGCAGATGCAGCAGGTCGGACGTGACGAGCGAGCTGCGCTGCACCTTGCGGGTGCGGGCCCTGCGGAGGCGCTCGTAGCGGGCGAACGCCGCGGCGTGCCCGCCGGTGCGGGCCTCGGGCGCCACGAGCAGGTCGGCCAGCACGGCGGCGTCCTCCAGACTCTGGTTCGCGCCCTGGCCGTGGTGCGGCAGCATCGTGTGCGCGGCGTCCCCGATCAGCACGACGCGCCCGTCGGACCAGCGGTTCAACGGCGGCAGCGTGTAGAGCGGCCACCGGTCGCTCTGCGGCACGGCGGTGACCATCTCCCGCACGGCGGGCGCCCAGCCGCCGAACGCGGCGGCGAGCGTGCCGTCCGGCACCGCCTGCGGCCCCGCGCCGCCGGACCACTCGTCGGGGCCCTCGAGGACGGCCAGGAAGTTGATCCGGCCGGCGTCCGGGTCGATCGCGTAGTGCAGCAGGTGCGCGTCCGGGCCCATCCAGAACTGGATCGCCGTCGGGTCGGGCAGCGAGGGCACGTCGGCCACCGGCACCAGACCGCGGAAGCCGCTGGTGCCGGTGTAGACCGGGCCGGACCCGGGCGCGACGCTCTGCCGCAGCCGCGAGTGCACACCGTCGGCACCGACCGCGACGGCCGCGTGCGCGATCTCGTCGCCGGCCAGCCGCAGCTCCACGCGGTCACCGAGGTCGACGACGGACTCGACGCGGCTACCCAGGCGGATCATGCCGTCCGGGCAGGCGCCGGCCAGCACGCGCTGGAACTCGGCGCGGTGGATGCCCAGGTAGGGCGCACCGAACCGGGCGCGGTACGACCCGTCCACACCCACCGCGAACCCGGTGATCCGGTCGTGCGTGCGCCAGCCGCGGTGGATCAGCTCGGACGGCTCGGTCGCGACGGCGTCGAGCTCGTCGAGCAGGCCCAGCTCGGCCAGGGGTCGCAGGCCGTTCGCGGACAGCGCGACGGCGGCCCCGACCTCGCGGAGCTCCGTGGCCTGTTCGTGGACGGTGACCGGGACGCCCCTGGCGTGCAGCGACAGGGCGAGCGAGAGCCCGCCGATCCCGGCACCGACGATCGCCACTGACCCGTCCATCTCCGGATTCTGGCACGCATACCGGGGCCGTTTTCCGACCTCGTCCGTCTGAGTGCTGACCCGTCCCGACTTCAACCGCCTTCGCCGGTACTCGGACCCGTCACGTCCGGATCGGCACGGAAGCCGTCCTGATCGGACGCCCGTGTGGACCTGTCGCCCGCCGTCGTCGCACAGCAGAATCCGGTGACCCCGATCACCCTGTGGAGAAGAGGATCCGATGTCCGAGACGTTCGTGCTGGTCACCGGCGCGTGGCACGGCGGGTGGGCCTGGCGGCCGACGGCCGAGCACCTGCGCGCGGCCGGGCACCGCGTGTTCACCCCGACGCTCCCCGGCCTGCACGACGGCGACGACCCGACCCGCCTCCACCTGTCCGACACCGTCGACGCCGTCGTCGACCTCGTGGAGCGCGAGAGCCTCTCCGACGTGACGCTCGTCGGGCACAGCTGGGGCGGTTACGTGATCACCGGTGCGGCGCACCGCCTCGCCTCACGGTTGCGCAAGCTCGTGTACTGGAGCGCGTTCGTGCCCGCCGAGGGCCGCCCGCTCTACGACGAGGTGCCGCCGCCGTACCAGCAGCTGTTCGACGGGCAGGCACAGGCGTCCGGCAACAACTCCGTCGCGATGCCGTTCGAGGTGTGGCAGCAGGCGTTCATCAACGACGCCGACGAGCCGATCCAGCGCCTGACCCACTCGCTGATAGTGCCGCAGCCGATGCAGTACTTCACCGAGACCGTCGACCCGATCGACCCGGCCACGCTCGGCGTCCCGGTGTCCTATGTGCTCAGTTCCGAGGACATCGCGCTCCCGCCCGGCGAGTTCGGCTGGGACCGCTTCGCGGCCCGCCTCGGCGTCGAGCCGCAGGCCGCCCCGGGCAGCCACGAGGCCTGCTTCACCCGACCCGCGGGCCTGGCCGAAGCCCTGATCAAGGCCTGACCCGCCGTTTCCGGTGCCACGTCCGGCGACACGGCACTAGGGTCGGGGCATGAACGAGCGGTCGTGCGTGATCTTCGATTTCGGTGGGGTGATCACGGCGTCGCCGTTCGAGGCGTTCCGCGCCATGGAGGAGGAGCGGGGCCTGCCGCGCGATCTCGTCCGCCGGATCAACGCGACGAACCCGGATACGAACGCGTGGGCGCGCTTCGAGCGCGGCGAGATCGACGAGGACCGGTTCGACGAGCTGTTCGGCGACGAGGCCCGCGCGCTCGGCCACGAGCTGCCAGGGCGCGACGTGCTCGCGCGGCTGGCGGGTGACCTCCGGCCCCGGATGGTGACGGCGCTGGACCGGCTGACCGACCGCGGCTACCGGCTCGGCTGCATCACGAACAACATGCCGTCCGGGCACGGGGCGCAGATGTCCCGCTCGACCGAGGCGGCGGACGCGATCGCGGACGTCATGAAGCGTTTCGGGCACGTCGTGGAGTCGAGCAGGGCCGGCGTCCGCAAGCCCGACCCGCGCGTCTACGAGATGGCCTGCGCCGCACTGGGTGTCGAGCCCGGGACGTGCGTCTACCTGGACGACCTCGGGATCAACTGCAAGCCCGCCGCCGCGCTCGGCATGGTGGCGATCAAGGTGACCGGCGAGGAGCAGGCGCTGGCCGACCTGGAGACGGCGCTGGATCTCGCCGAGGGGACGCTCGCCGCGTCTTGACGCGCCCCCGGTGGTCTCGCGACGCTCGGGGACATCCCGGTGAACGGAGGACACATGGACGTGTCGTGCGCGTTTCCCACGGCCCTGAGCTCACCCGACGACATCGCGCTCGCCGAGCGCATCGGCTACGACCGCGCGTGGGTGTACGACACCCCGCAACAGAGCCCGGACGTCTGGATGACGCTGGCGCTGGCCGCCGACCGGACGGAGCGGATCGGACTCGGCCCCGGCGTCCTCGTCCCGAGCCTGCGCCACCCGATGACGAACGCGGCCGCCACGGCGACGCTCGCCGCACTCGCCCCGGGTCGCGTCGCCGTCTCGTTCGGCACCGGGTTCACCGGCCGCCGCGCGATGGGATACCGGGCGATCACCTGGAGGTTCATGGACGCCTACATCCGGGCGTTCCGCGGGCTGCTGCGCGGCGAGACCGTCGAGTGGGAGGGCGCCCGGATGCGGATGCTGCACCCGGACGGCCATGCCCCTGCCCGGCCGGTCGACGTGCCGGTGCTGGTCGGTGCGCTCGGGCCGAAGGGCGACTCCGTCGCGCGCCGGCTCGGCGACGGCCTGTACGCGACGCTGTCCACACCGGACTTCATGACCGAGTACGACTGGGTCGCCTACCTGGCGTGGGGCACGGTGCTCGACGACGGCGAGTCCCCCGACTCCGACCGCGTGCGCGCCGCCGGTGGTCCCGGATGGGCGCTGGCCTACCACGGTGCGTACGAGTTCGGCGGCGCGGACGCCGTGCGCGGGCTGCCCGGCGGCGACGCGTGGATGGACGTCGTGGAGCGGACGCCGGAGGCCGAGCGGCACCTGTCCGTCCACTCCGGACACTGCGTGGAGCTGAACGAGGCGGACGCTGCGGCGTGGTCGGCGGGCGGGCACGCGATGCTGCGCGACGCCACGGTCAGCGGCACGGCCGACGAGGTCCGTCGCACGATCGACGACCTGGCCGCGAAGGGCGTCACCGAGATCGTGTTCCAGCCGTGCGGCCCGGACACGGCCCGCGAGCTGGAGCGCTTCCTCGACGCCGCCCGCGCCGCCGCGCCCGCCTGACCGGTCCCCGCAGCGTAGGGCCGGCGCCCCGCCCGCGGCGACACCCCGCTGCCCTCGCGCACCCCCCGTCGGCGTGTCGCACCGGTTGCGACGGGTGCGACACGCCGGGGCGGGGTGCGGCACGAGGTACCGGGGTGCGGCGGTGCGGCCGGGGTGCGGACCACCCCGACGCGAACGAGGGGCACCTTCGAGCAATCTCGTTGCTCGAAGGTGCCCCTCGTTCGGAATGGGGAGGGACGTCGTCGTCAGTGCACCGCGGGCGAGATCGCCACCGGCTCGCGGCGCGGGCGGTGGTGGTTCGCGTTGGGCGGGGTGGCCAGCACCTCGCTCGTGCGGTTGTCGAGCGCGACCTGGTCGGACAACGCGCCGTTGGACGAGAGCACGGTCTCCAGGGCGTTGAGCCAGTGCTCGTAGTAGTTCCACGGCTCGGAGTGCGAGCCGTCCTCCCACTGCTTGATCGACTCGATCAGCGAGAGCTGGAACTCGCTCCACCCGTAGTGGCCCTCGTGGTACGCGGCGACGGCCATGGCGAACGCCCGGAGCTCCCACGGCTCGTCGAAGCCCTTGTCCGCCTGGGGCATGTCGCAGAGCAGCCGCTCCACGCGCCTGCGGGCGTCGCCGATCTCCGTGGTGTCCTGCCGGAAGCCTCCGCGATCCTCGCCCACCTCGGTGGCGTCGAGGTCCTCGTAGGCCTCACCGTCGGCGAACGGGAGGCGGCCGTGCTCGTGTCCGTGGCCGTGACCCTCGCCCATCAGGGCTGCTTCGCGTAGGCGACGCCGATCATGGACTCACGGGTGACGAGCGCGGCCAGCTGCTCCTCGGTGAAGCCGTCGGTGCCGGCCGGACGCTGCGGCAACACCCAGTAGCGCATCTCCGAGCTCGAGTCCCACACGCGGACCTCCACCGAGTCCGGCACGTCGAGCCCGAACTCCTCGGACAGCACCTTGCGGGGCTCGCGCACGACGCGGGCGCGGTAGGCGGGCTCCTTGTACCAGTTCGGCGGCAGGCCCATCACCGGCCACGGGTAGCAGGAGCACAGGGTGCAGACGATGACGTGGTGCAGGTCGTCGGTGTTCTCGACGGCGACCATGTCCTCGCCCTGCAGGCCGCCGATGCCCATCTCGGCGCACGCGGTGGACGCGTTCTCCAGCAGGCGCTTCTTGAAGTCCGGGTCGGTCCACGCCTTCGCGACGACCTTCGCGCCGAGCTGCGGCCCGACCTCGTTCTCGTAGATCTCGGCCAGACGGTCCACCGCGGCGGTGGTCATCAGGCCCTTCTCGATCATCAGGGACTCGATCGCCTTCACGCGGGCGGCGATCTGCTCCTGGTGCGTGGCCTTTTCCGTGGTGCTCATCAGACTGTGTCCCTCGTAGGTCAGGCGGCCGGACGGATGTAGGGCTCCCACACGTCGAACGTGACGGTGCCGTTGGGCTCTGCGGCCTCGGCGCCCCAGAGCTCCTCGTTCGTGAACTGCACGGTGTAGACGTGCTCGGGCGCCTCGCCCTGGTTGTTGCCCGCCGTGTCCGGGTAGATCATCTCGCCGTGGGCGAGCACGACGACGCCGGTCCTGCCCCGGATGTAGCTCGCCTTGCGGGTGTGCCCGCGCGGCGCGTCGGAGGTGACCGTGACGGTGTCGCCGACGGAGAACTTCGCGGCCTTGCCGGTGTCGCGGCCCGCGGGCACGCCCGCCGGGATGGCGGCGTTCAGGAACGCGATCAGCTCGCCGTCCGGGTCCTGGTCGGGCGGCAGCGGCTCGTCCGGGTTGGACAGGTAGTGCTGGTAGCGCTTCTCGATCTCCTCGGCGGTCCAGAACCCGGTGCGCTCGCCGTGGTAGGCCACCGAGTCCACCCAGTGCTCGTAGTACGGCGAGGTCAGGTAGTGGACCGGCGGGATCAGCTCCATGCCGAAGCGGAACTGGTCCACCCCGAACATCCCGGCCTTGAACGCCAGCGGGAAGAACGTGTGGGCGTGCTTCTCCCACTCCGCCTTCCAGACCGGTTCCGACTCCGGGGGTGCGACGGCCCCGAGACCGTCCCGGCCACCCAGATCGTGGATTCCGTTCACGCCTGTCCTCCCACTGTCGTCAGTGCCGGCGGAGCGGGGAACCCGCCCACCGCTTTCTCGTACGCGTGCGCCCCACGCAGCACCGTGGCGTCGTCGAAGTTCTTCCCGACGAGCATCAGCCCGCACGGCAGCCCGTCGACGAGCTCGGCGGGCACGGTGCACGCGGGGTGACCGCTGACGTCGAACGGCGCGCAGTTGCCGATCATCGACAGGGCCGTCGTGAGGTAGTCCCCGAGCGGGGCGTCGTAGCCGAGCAGCGGGCGGGCGGTGTACGGCAGCGTCGGCATCGCGAGCAGGTCGTAGGACGAGAACGCCGCGTCGTAGGCCGCCCGCAGCTCGAACGCGAGGTTGCGGGCCATCGCGTACCACTTGCCGCCGCCGACCTTGTACGTGTGGCCGCCGGACAGCCCGACCAGCTTCACGGTCTTGGACAGCTCGGACCCGCGGGTGATCCGCTGGGCGCCGTAGTGCTCCATGAGCTCGGGGTCGTACAGACCCTGCGAGTTCATGCCGTAGGCGTTGCCGTCGATCATCTGGAACGCCGCGCCCTCGGTGGCGATCACATTCCAGACCGCCATCCCGTCGAGGTGCCATGGAATGGAGATCTCGTCGACGCTCGCGCCGGCCCCGCGCAGCACGTCGATCGCGGCGCGGACGGACTGGTCGACGCCCGCGTCGCTCTCCGGACGCCCGAAGCCCTCGGTGACCACGCCGATCCGGAGCCCCTCTGCCCCGCCGGACAGCGCGGCCGTGTAGTCGACGGGTGCGATCGACGTCGGCTGGCGCGGGTCCTGACCGTCCACGCCGGCCAGCACGCCGAGCATCAGCGCGGCGTCGGCGACCGTGCGGGTCATCGGACCGAGGTGGTCGATCGTCTGCTCGATCGGGAACGCGCCGGTGTAGGGCACCAGGCCGTGCGTGGGCTTGTGCCCGACACCGCCGGAGAACGACGACGGGATCCGGACCGATCCGCCCTGGTCACCGCCGAGCGCGAGGTCGACCTCCCCGGTGACGACGAGCACGGTGCTGCCGGCCGACGATCCGCCGGCGTTGCGGCTCGGGTCCCACGGGTTGCGCACCGGCCACGGCCTCGACGTGAAGCTCGCGCCGGAGAAGCAGAGGTCCTCGCACATCGACTTGCCGGTGATCGTCGCGCCCGCCGCGAGCAGCCGCGTGACGCTCGTGGCGTCCCGCCGGGGCACGAAGCCCTCGACCGAGGCCGAGCCGTTCGTCATCGGCACGCCCGCGACACTGACGTTGTCCTTGATCGCGACGGTCTTGCCAGCCAGCGGTCCGTCCGCGGCACCGGGGATGTTCGTCGTCACGTACCAGGCGCCGAGCGGGTTGTCGGTCGGCTCGGCCCACTCGCGGTTCGGGGTCTGCGGGGCGGTGGCCTGGTAGAGCTCCTCCACCCGCTCGGACGCGGCGAACGTGGACACGACGGCCGGGCCCATCTCCTCGAGCTCCGCGTCGGAGAGTCCGAAACCGAAATGCTCGTTCAGTGCCGCCAGACGGGCGGGGTCGGGGGGAGGGATCGCCACGGGCACTCCTCTGGTCGGCGGATGGGACTGAAAACTAGAAGCCCCCGCCGATCATGTCAATGCGAGCTGACGCGTTGACATGGAGTTAACCGGAACGCATCGAGCCGAACGTCGCACCCGTTGCGGCCGCCAGGTGCAACGGCGGCGCGACGGTGTCCGTCTCGTCCAGGACGACCGTGCCCCGCGGCAGCTCGTAGCGGCCGGCCCGCATCGCGTCGGCAACCGGCCCCGGCTCGGTCGTGCGGGCACGACGGGCCGCAGCGGCCCACATGTGGATCGCCTCGAACACCGACTCCGACAGCGACGACAGCGGCGGCGCCCACGGCCCGAACGTCCGCCGGTAGCGCCGCAGCAACGACGTGTTGCGCTCGGTGTCGAGGTGTTGGAAGTAGCCGGAGACGCCGTGGATGCCGGACCCGGCGCGGGCGCCGATCCGCTCCAGCGTCGCCTCGTCGATGGCCGGGGCGAGGCTGACCGCACGGTCTCGCAGTCCCATCGCGTGGCACTCGCGCTCGAACGCTGCGCTGTCCGCGCCGACGAAGGTGTTCAGCACGATGTCCGCCCCGGACGCCGCGACGGCCTCGACGATCGGCGCGAAGTCGGTGGTGCCGAGCGGGGCGTAGCGCTCCCCCACCAGCTGCCCGCCGTGTCGCGGCAGCACGGCTCTGGCGGCGGCGTGCACGCTGCGCGGCCACACGTAGTCGTTGCCGGCCAGGAACCAGCGCCGCCCGCCGGCGGCGCGCTGCAGCGGCAGGACCGCCGTCGCGAGCTGGGCGGCCGGGCGCTCGCCGAATCGCAGCCGCAGCCGGCTCTCGCCACCGCCCTCGTTCATGTGCGGCTGCACGACGAGCACGCCGGACCCCTGCAGTGCCGCGGACACCGCGTCGTAGGTCGCCGACGTCGTCATCAGCACGATCACCCGGCAGCCGGCGCGAACCAGCCGCCTGGCCTCCAGCGCCCCGGTCGCGGGGTCGGTCGCGTCGTCGCCGACGAGCAACTCGACCGGCCGCCCGTCGACCCCGCCGTCGTCGTTGATCTCCTCGACGGCGAGCGTTGCGACGTTCTGCGAGGCGGAGGCGAACAGCCCCCCGGAACCGGAGCGGCTGCTGATCAGCCCGATCCGCGGACCGGTCGCGGCACCCGGCGGGACGGCGAGGCCCTGCCTGCGCATCAGCCACTCCAGGCCGCGCTCGTCGATCTCGGCGTGCAGCCGGATGCGGGTGCCGCCCGGCGCCCTGTCGAAGCGCAGGCGGATCCGGCCCCGCCACGGCAGGTCGTGCGTGATCGTCAACGCGTGCGGGCGGCGCACGTCGCTGATCCGGCCGACGATCTCGACCGGCCCGGACGACCCGATCGGCGGACGCAGCGTCACGACGGCGCCCGCGGTGACGCGGTCGCAGACGGCGCCGAAGAGCCAGCCCGCCTCCGGGCCCGCGCCGAACCGGTCGAACACGACATCCGGCGGGGCGGAGGCGAACTCCTCCACCGAGACCGCGACGGCCTCCACGGCTACCGCGCTCGCACCATCATCATCCGGCCTCCGCCACGTCGGTGACGGGTCCATCCTCGACGGCCGACCGCGCGTCGCGCAACGAGTCGCGGAACAGGCCGTGCAGCAGGCGGATGACCTCGGCGGCCGCGCCGGACGGGTCGATGGAGTAGTAGCGGAAGCGGCCCTCACGCCGCTCGGTCACCAGACCGGCCACGCGCAGCACGCGCAGGTGGGTGGACACGGCCGTGCGCCCGACGCTCGTGATGCGCTCGGCCAGCGCACCCGCGCTCGTCTCGTCCTCCTCGGCGAGCACGCCGAGGATCTCCCGGCGGACGGGATCGGCGAGCGCGTCGAAGGCGAGGTCGGCGCCGGACCCGGGGTCCGACGTGTCACGGTCCGATGACATGGGCCTACGATAGCGCGCGATCCCGCCCCGGGCTCAACCCCGTTCCGTCTCCGGAGGCGATGTGTCCTGCGTCTCGCCGGCGTCCGTCGCCTCGTCGTCGCCGGTTTCGGCCAGCGTCCCGACGTCGTTCTCGGACACCACGCCGTCGTCCGGCTCGGGATCCACACCGGACCTCTCGTCGATGCGTTCACCGATGTAGCGGAGGACCTCCGCGACGACGGCCGCGACCGGCACCGCGAAGAACGCGCCCGCGATACCGAACAGGCTGCTGCCTCCGGTGACGGCCAGGATCACGACGGCCGCGTGCAGCCCGAGCCCCTTGCCCTGCACGAGCGGCTGCAGCAGGTTCCCCTCGATCTGCTGCACGGCGAGGATCAGGATCAGCACGAACAGCGCCTGCAGGGGCCCGGCGGACACGAGCGCGACGAGCACCGACAGCGCCCCGGCGACCAGCGCGCCGACGATCGGCACGAACGCGCCGAAGAACGTGAGCACGGCAAGGGGCAGCGCGAGCGGGATCCCGAGCAGCACCAGTCCGATCCCGATGAACACGGAGTCGACGAGCCCGATCAGCGCCTGGCTGCGGATGAACCCGCCGAGCCGACCCCACACCCGGACGCCGACGGTCGACAGGTGAGCGCCGGCGGTCGGGCCGCTCAGGCGCCGCAGCCACGGCAGGAACCGGGGGCCGTCCTTGACGAACAGGAACGCGACGACGACGGCCAGCACGATGTTGACCAGCCCGGTGGCGACGGTCGAGATGCCGGTGACGACGCCACCCGCGATCGAGGCGGCGTTCTGCTGCAGGCGCTCGGTGGCGACCTGCACGGCCTGCCCGATCTGGGTCTGACCGAGGTTGAACGGCGGCCCGGCCAGGAACGCCTGCACCTGGTCGATGCCGCCGATCGCGCCCTGCGCCAGCTGCGGTGCCTGGTCGGCGACGGTCGGGATGATCGCGACGACGACACCGACCAGGATCCCCAGCGCCAGCAGGAACACGACGGCCGTCGCGAGCAGGCTCGGCCACCCCCACGCCCGCAGGCGGGTGACCAGCGGCTCGAACACGCTCGCGATCAGCAGCCCGAGGAACACCGGGAACGCGACCGGCCACAGCCACCCGACGATCAGCCCGAGCAGCACGAGCGCGGCGGCGATCAGCAGGAGCTGCCCGCTCCACCGGGCCAGGCGACGGGCACCGTCGTCGATGACCCGTTCCCGGGTGGGGCGCGGCTCGGTCGTCATGTCGCGCAGTCTCGCAGGGACCCATCGGGCACGCCCGCAACCGCGCCCGGTCGTCGCTAGACTTCCCGGCTCGTGGCCGATCCCCGCACCCGCGCCGACCTGACCGCCGACCTGCGCGGACTCGGCCTGACCGCGGGGGACGCCGTGTTCGCCCACGGCGCGCTGCGCAGCGTCGGCCCGCTGATCGACGGCCCGGACACCCTCGTCGGCGCGCTGCTCGACGCGGTCTCCCCTGGCGGGACCGTGCTGGCCTACACGGACTGGCAGGCCCCGTACACCGACCTGCTCGACGACGACGGCAGGCTGGCGGAGCGGTGGCGTCCGCACGTGCCGGGGTTCGACGCGGCGACGTCGCACGCGATCCGCGACAACGGCGCCCTCCCGGAGTTCCTGCGGCAGTGGCCCGGCGCGCGTCGCAGCGGCTCCCCCGGCGCGTCCGTCGCAGCGCTCGGAGACCGCGCGGAGTGGTTCACCGCCGACCACCCGGTCGACTACGGCTACGGCCCCGGCTCGCCGCTGGCCAGGCTCGTCGAGGCGGGCGGGACGGTCGCGATGATCGGCGCGCCGTGGGACACGATGACGCTCCTGCACCACGCCGAGCACCTGGCCGACCTGCCCGGCAAGCGGATCGTCCGTTCCGACGTCCCGTTCGCGACGCCGGACGGCATCCTCTGGCGGACGGTCGAGGAGTTCGACACGTCCGACCCGATCGTCGACGGGTTCGACGACGACTACTTCGGCACGGTCGTCGGAGACTTCGTGGCGGCGGGGAACGGCCGCACCGGACGGGTCGGCGACGCGGACTCGCTGGTCGTGGACGCTCGGGCGATGTGCGCGTTCGCGGTGCGGTGGATGGAGGAGCGGGCCGGGCGGCCGTGACCCGGCGGAGCGGGTCACCCGGGAAGCTCAGCAGCGGGTGGACGGTGACGACGTCGGTGTGCACCCGCAGGGTCCGGGCGACCTCAGCCGACGGCGCTCGCGTGCGCCGCGACGACCCGCCAGCCGTCCACGGCGTCGTGCGCCCACGCCCTGGTGTAGCGCACCAGGGCCGCGAACGGCACACCACCCGCGACGCCCTCGACCTCGCCGAGGAACCAGGTGACACCCGTCGTGCCGGTGACCGCCAGCCGCAGCTCGTGCTCGTCGACACGGCGCAGGACCTGGTGGCCGCCGCGGTGCGCCGCGAGGTCGTCCTGTTTGGACAGGAGCGCGCCGTCCGGGCCGGTGAACAGCGCGTCGTCGTCGATCAGCGCGTCGAGAGCGGCGACGTCGGACGCGAGCTGGGCGGCCTGCAGGCGCCGCTCGGCGGCGCGGAGGGTCTGGGTGTCCGGCACGTCGCCGACCCTAGGGTTGTCCCGGGACGGACGCGCGGGCGTTCACCTGTGGCGCAACCGGTTCGCCGTGAGCGAACGCCCGACGACGTCGAGCACGGCGGCCGCGACCACGTCCGGCGTCTCGTGCACCGGCGTGTGGCCCGCCTCGACGATCCGCAGCTCGGCGTCCGGCAGCGCGTCGGCGAGCTCGCGGGCCTGGCCGACGGTGCGCGTCGCATCCTGGGTCCCGTGCACGACGACCGCAGGCACCGTCAGGCGAGCCAGCTCCGCGGTCAGGTCGAGGTCACGCTGGCTGCGCAGCACCTCCAGCACCGCCTCGCGCGGGACCCGGGCGGCGTAGGCACGCAGGGTCTCGCCGAACGCGTCGGGCAGCGGGGTCGCGAAGCTGCGGCGCAGGATCGCGTCGTGCAGGTCCGGTCCCCAGTCGCGGTCGACCCGGTCGACGATCGCGTCCACGTCGCCGTGCCCGCGCATGTGCGCCCCGGTCCCGACGAGCACGAGCCCGGCGACGAGATCCGGCCTGCGCACGGCGAGCTGCAGCGCGATCGCGCCGCCGGTGGAGTGGCCGAGCACGATCGACGGTGCGTCGAGCCGGGAGGCCAGCCGCTCGGCGACGGCCGGGACGGTCCACGGACCGGGTGCGGTCATCCAGTCCGCCGCGACCGGCCGGACCCGTCCCTCGAGACGCGCGGCGAGCGCGTCGAAGACGGCGGGTGAGCACAGCGTCCCCGGGATCGCGAGCATCGTCTCCACGGTCACCTGTCTACCCTCGAACGCGTGGGACAGCCGGTGCACGACATCGACACACTCGTCTTCGACATCCTCGGCACGCTCGTGGACCACACCGCCGGCCTGCGCGACGCGCTCGGCGCGCTGGTGCCGGCCGCCGACGTCGACGACCTGGTCACCCTGTGGGGCACGACGATCGGCGCCGAGCACCGCCGCATCGTCGACGGCGGGCGGGAGTACGCGACGACCGCGGTGCTGGACGCCGAGGCCGCGCACGCCGTCGTCCGCGCGGCCGGCCTCGAACCCGGAGCGGTCGACACGCTCGTCCGGGCCGCCGGACACCGGCCCGCGTGGCCGGACACCGCCGACGCGCTGGCCGGGCTGGCCGGCCGTTTCGAGCTGATCGGCCTGTCCAATGCGGACCGGACGTCGCTGCTGCGGATGAACGCGTCGGCCGGTCTGCGCTGGCACACCGCCCTGTCGACCCAGGCTGCCGGCTCCTACAAGCCGGACCCGGCCGTGTACCGGCTGGCGATCGACTGTGCGGGCAGGCCGCCCGAGCGGATGCTGATGGTCGCCGCGCACGCCTGGGACCTGCGCGGCGCGCAGGGGGCCGGGATGCGCACGGCGTTCCTGGAACGCCCCGGAGCCGACCGGCCGGTTCCCGGCGACGCGTTCGACCTGCACCTGGAGACTCTGGCGGACCTCGCCGCGGTCAGACGGTGAAGCCCTCCCGTGCCGCGATCCGCACGAGCGCACCGAGACGTCCGATCGGCTCGCGCGTCGGGTCGATCGTCTCGTAGACGTTGACGACGTTCTGGGCGATCCGGCTGCTCTCGTTCAGCCCGGCCCACGGCCCGAGGTCGATCGACTCGATCGCCTGGTCGACGTCCAGGCCGTCGTCGAACCGCTTGCGCGCCTCGGTGTCCACGAACAACAGGTACTCGCGGACACGCTCCACGTCGGACTTCGAGCCGACCGGGCCGTGCCCCGGGACGTACCGGTCCGCGTCCAGGTCCAGCATCCGCTCGCAGGCCGCGACCCAGCGCCCGACCGGACCGGCCCAGACGATCGGCGTCCCGCCGATGAACAGCACGTCCCCGGCGTAGACCAGGCGCGCGTCCGGGACGTGCACGATCGCGTCGCCCGGCGTGTGCGCCGGCCCGACCTGGATGAGCCGCACCTCCCTGCCGCCGACGTCGAGGCTCGTCTCGCCGGTGAACGTGCGGTGCGGCGGTGTCGCGGTGATCCCCTCGAACTCGAATGCGCCGAACACCGCGCGCACGAAGTCGCCGCGACCGTCCGGGAGCTTCTTCGCGGCCGCGAGCATGTCCACCTCCTCCTGGCTGATCAGCGCGGCGGCCGCCTCGGTCGCGACGATCTCGACGTCGCGGGCGGCGAGCAGCTCGTTGCCGTGCGTGTGGTCGCCGTCGGAGTGCGTGTTGACCAGCGTCGTGAGGGGGTTCGCGTCGGTGACCGACGTGATCCCGTCGAGCATCCGCTGTGTCAGGGCGAGGTCGAACAGCGTGTCCACCATCAGGCTGGTGCCGCCGCCGGTGATCAGGCCGGAGTTGCTCCAGCCCCAGCCGCCGTCGGGCTGCAGCCAGGCGTGGCAGCCGTCGCCGAGGTCGTGCAGGCCGAGCGTGTAGTCGGACATCGGGGGTTCTCCTCAGTATCCGGAGCGGAGCGGGACGATCGGGGTGCCCGCGACGACGGTCTGTCGCGTCTCGCCGAGACCCTCGCCGCGCAGGGACACGACGTCGCCCGGCCGCAGCCAGCGCGCCGACGCGACGTCCGGGGTGTCGACGTGTTCGAGCAGGCAGCCACCCGGCACGGTGCCGGAGCAGATCACGTCGCCGGGCACGACGTCCGTGCCGCGGGACGCGAACGCCACCATGTCGGCGAACGTCCAGTCCATCGCGTCCAGCGAGCCGGACGCGAGCTCCTCGCCGTTCAGCGTGGCGGACAACGAGAGCGCGAGCCGGCCGTCGCGGCGGTGGTCCTCCAGCTCGTCGACGGTCACGAGCGCCGGCCCGAGCGTCGACGCGCTGTCCTTGCTCTTGCCCATGCCGATCCCCTGCGCCATGTCGCGCATCTGCACGTCGCGGGCCGACCAGTCGTTGAACAGCGTGTACCCGACGATGTGCCGCTCGGCCTCGTCGGCGCGCAGGTCCCGCCCGCCCCGGCCGATCACGGCGCCGACCTCCAGCTCGAAGTCGAACATCGCGCACCCGGGGGCGACCGGTACGTCGTCGTGCGGTCCGACGATCGACGTGACGTTGGCGAAGTAGTACGCGGGCGTCTGGAACCAGGCGTCCGGCAGATCGGTCGGCCGTCCGAGCGCCTTGTAGCAGCCGCGCAGGTGGTCCAGGAAGCCGAGGCTGTCGCGCACCGACGGCGGTCGCGGCAGCGGCGCGAGCAGGCGCACGTCCTGCAGCGCAACCACTTCCGCCGGATCCCGCCGGGCGCCGTCGCCCGCCTCGCCGAGCTGGTCACGCTCCAGGAGGTCCAGCAGCGTCGTCCCGGCGGCCAGACCGCGCACGGTCTCGCCGTCCAGGATCCCGGTGCGCTGCCCGGCACCGGCGTCGTAGGTCACCCAGCGCATCCCCAGCCCCTCTCAGAACCGCACCGGCAGCGTCTGCCACCCGCGTGCGACCTTGTTCGCCACCCGACGATGCGCGGGTCCGCTGCCCGGCGCAATGCCCGGGAACCGTTCCAGCAGCCGGGTGAAGATGATCTCGCCTTCGAGGCGGGCCAGCGGCGCGCCGATGCAGTGGTGGTAGCCGGGCAGGAACGTGAGGTGCCGGTTCGGTGAGCGGGCCGGGTCGAAGCGGCCGGCGTCGTCGAACGCGCGCGGGTCGCGGTTCGCCGCGGCGATCACGAGCCACAGCAGCGACCCGGCCGGGATCTCCTCGCCGCCGAGCACGACGTCGCGCGTGGTCTTGCGGATGTCCAGGTGCAGCGGCGGGTCCATCCGCAGCATCTCCTCGACGAGCGCCGGGATCGTCGCCGGGTCGTCGGCCGCCTTGCGGGCCCCCGGCTCGGAGAACAGGAACGACAGGCCGTTGCCGAGCAGGTTGACCGTCGTGTCGTTGCCGGCCGTGAGCAGCAGCGCGACGGAGCCGAGCAGCTCGTCGGTCGGCAGCGGGTCGCCGTCCTGGTCCCTGGCGGCGACGAGCACGGACGTCAGGTCGTCGCGCGGGTCGCGGCGGCGCGCGTCGAGCACGGTCCGCAGGTAGTCGACCATCTCGTTCGCCGCGTGGATCGCCCCGGTGCGGGCCTCGCCCTGGATGCCCGGGTCGAACGTCGCGGCCAGCGCCTGCGACCACCGACGGAACTCCGACTGCTCGGACTCCGGCACGCCCAGCACGTCGGCGATGATCGCGACGGGCACGGCGCCGGCGAAGTCCGCCATGAAGTCCGCCTCCTGGCCGGGCTCGAACCGGTCCAGCAGCGCCCCGACCCGTGCCTCGACGATCGGGCGCCACCGCTTCGTCGCGACGCCGGTGAACGCCGGCATCATCGCCGAGCGCATCCGGCTGTGCGACGGCGGATCGTGGAACATGAACTGCTGCGCGCTGATCTCCATGAACGACGCCTGCACCGGGTCCGACGGGTCGTGGATCCCGGCCGGGGAGTCCCAGAAGTGCTCCGAGCTGTACGTCGCGTTGTCCTTGCCGATCGCGGCGACGTCCTCGTAGCGGGTGACGAACCAGCCCAGCGGGTCGAACGGGTGGACACCGCCCCCGGTCTCGCGCAGCTCGTCGTAGAGCGGGAACGGGTCGGGCTCGTCGCCCATCAGGCGACCCAGGATGGTCGGCGCCGTCGACGTCATCGTCTGCTCCTCGTTCGGGGTGCGACGGACGCTAGGTCGGGACCGGACGGTCCGGCTCGGACCAGCGCGCAGGGCATCCTGACCAGCGCGCAGACGCTGGTACCCGGCCGGGAGGCTCAGTAGCCTGCGAACGTCCCGTCCCACCACGGCAAGGACGCCCGGGGATGACCTACGACGTGCAGACCGTCTCGACCCGCCGGGTGCCGGCCGCCCACCGCACCGAGCTCTGGAGCGAGACCGTCACGACGTTCCAGGGCACGCACGCCTACGGCTACCCGAGCCCCGAGTACTTCCACGCGCGCGCCACCCGCCAGCGCTCGTCGCGGTTCCAGCTGGTCACGTGGCACATCGAGCAGGAGCAGACGATCAGCCGCACGCGTGCGCAGATCCGCGCGGGCGTCGAGGAGGAGTACCGGCTGCTGTTCCCGCTGGCCGGGTCGGCGGACCTGCGGACGGAGCGCGACGACGCCCGCCTCACCCCGGCCGCGGGCGTCCTGTTCGCGCCCGGCGAGCCGTTCGCGCTGCGACTCCCGCCGGGCAGCCGAGGGCTCGTCGCGACGTTGCCGCGCAGCGAGTTCGACGACCGGTCGGCCGCCGCCGGCCGTCACCACCGCCTGTCGCTCGAGCGCGGTCCCGGCCGGGTGCTCGCGCTGATGCTCACCACGCTCGTGCACGACCGCGACCACCTGACCGGCCTCGCCTTCGACACCGTCTGCGGGCAGGCCGCCGAGCTCGCCCGCCTGCTCGGCGAGGACCGCTCCGCGGTGCCGGAGCACGGTCTCGTCGACCGGATCCGGCTCGTCGTGCGCCACCACGCGTCGGACCCGGAGCTGACCGGGGCCGACGTGGCACGGCACGTCGGATGGTCGCTGCGCCAGGTGCAGGCCGTGCTGCACCGTGCGGGGACCACGCCGAGCGCGCTGATCCGGGAGGCACGTCTGGACCGCGCACGCTCTCTCCTGGACAGTCCTGATCGGACGGTCACGGCCGTGGCGGGTGCCAGCGGGTTCCACTCGATCGACGCGCTGGAGAAGGCCTTCCGACGCCGCTTCGGCCTGTCCCCCAGCGACTACCGCCGGAACCGCGCCTGACGCGTCACCTCCGCGAGCGGCGGCGCGCCGCCAGCCCGTCGATGACGAGGCCGACGCCGATCCCGAGCAGCCACACGTCCTTGGCGATCGGGGTGCCCTGCTGCGTCGGGCGGATCCCGTTCCGCATGCCCGGCGTGCGGGCGTAGAGACCGAGCAGGCCCGCGGCGAACCCGGTCAGCCCCGCACCGGCCACGGCGGGCGGCACGACCGGCGCCAACAGTGCGGCGCCCAGCCCGATCTCGGCGCCGGCGAGCACCTTGAGGAACGTCGGCGGCTCGATCGACGCCAGGAACGGATAGGTTCCCGACGCCATGCCGTGCACCCCCGCCGCGGTCTGCTCGTCGGCCTTCCACTTGGTCAGCCCCGAGTTGAGGATGAACGCGCCCGTGACCAGGCGGGTGGGCAGGTGGGACAGGTTGGCCATGGGAGCCTCCGACCAGATGAACGTTCAACTTTATCGGGACGCTACACCCCTCCACGGGCCCGATCGACCGCGGCGCGGGCGTCGTCGCGACGCAGGCCCAGCGTGATCAGGTGCCCGAACGCGACGTCGGACTCGTCGCCGTCCCAGCGCCCGTGCTCTGCGGCCCGCAGGTAGGCGGCCGACCCGCCCTCCAGCACCTCGGACAGCATCCGGGCGTCCGTGTGCGTGGCGAACACGCCGAGCTCCTGGCCGCGCCCGACCAGCTGCGCCATGACCGCGGAGAACGGCGCCATCGCGGCCCGCACCTCGTCGTCCATCGTGCGGCGGGCCAACGTGACGAGCGGGCCGTAGCGGCGGGCCGTCCCCCAGGTCCGCATGACGGCCGCGGCCAGCTCGGCGGCCGGGTCCGGGCTGTCCGGCAGGACGTCGCCCACCCGCTCCCGGAAGTCCGCCGCGGCCGTCCGCACCAGCTCGGCGACGAGCTCCTGGCGTCCGGCGAAATGCCCGTAGAGCGTGCGACGCACGACGCCCGCGCGGGCCGCGACGTCGTCGAGGGTGGCATCGGGATCGGCACGCAACACGTCGTAGGCCGCGTCCAGGATCGAGCGCCGGTTGCGCTCCCGGGCCGACGGACCTTTCCTCATCCGTGCATTTTTGCACGACGCGTGCAATTCTGGGAGCAGGAGCGGCGAGCGAGTAGGAGCGGACCATGACCATCGATCAGGACAGCAGGCCGATCGTCCTCGACGAGACGTTCTTCGACGACCCCGAGGCGCTCTACCGTGAGCTGCGCGTCGACCGGCCGGTGGCCAGGGCCGTCGCGCCGACCGGCATGACGTTCTGGATCGTCAGCCGGTACGACGACGCCCGGCCAGCGCTGAACGACCCGCGGCTGTCCAAGGACGCGGCGCGGATCCCGGAGGTCATCGCCCGGAGCGGCGACGACGCACCGCCGCCGCGGGCGTTCGCCGAGTCGCTGGTGGCGCACATGCTCAACGCCGACCCGCCGGACCACACGCGCCTGCGCAAGCTCGTCGGCAAGGCGTTCACCATGCGCGCCATCGCCCGGCTGCGGCCGCGGATCGAGCAGCTGGCCGGCGAGCTCGCCGACTCGATGGCCGCGGCGGGCCCGTCGGTCGACCTGCTCGACGAGTTTGCGTTCCCGCTCCCGATGACCGTGATCTGCGAGATCCTCGGCGTCCCGCAGGAGCGGCGCGAGGAGTTCCGGGACTGGTCGAACACGCTGCTCTCCGGTGCGTCCGACGAGGAGCGCGGGGCCGCGGCCGGGGCGATGGCGCAGTTCCTGTCCCAGCTCGTCGCGGACAAGGCCGCGAACCCCGGCGACGACATGCTCTCCGACATCGTCCGTGCCTCCGAGGACGGCGACACGCTCAGCCCGGGCGAGACGACGGCGATGGCGTTCCTGCTGCTCGTCGCCGGACACGAGACGACGGTCAACCTGATCGGCAACGGCATGCTCGCGCTGCTGCGCCACCCCGACCAGATGGCCCGGCTGCGCGCGGACCCCGACCTGATCCCGGGCGCCGTGGAGGAGTTCCTGCGCTACGACGGGCCGGTCAACCTCGCGACGTTCCGGTTCACCACGGAGCCGGTCGAGATCGCGGGCACGACGATCCCGAAGGGCGAGTTCGTGCTCGTCTCGCTGATCGGGGCGAACCACGACCCGGACCGCTACGCCGACGCCGAGCAGCTCGACGTCGAACGCGACGCGTCCGGGCACCTCGCCTTCGGCTACGGCATCCACCACTGCCTGGGCGCCCCACTCGCCCGGCTGGAGGGCGAGATCGCGTTCCGCACGCTGCTCGACCGCTTCCCGGACATCGCGCTCGACGGCGAGCCCGGCTCGTTCCGCATGAGCACGTTGATCCACGGGCTCACCCGGCTCCCGGTCCGGATCTGACCGGACGTCGCGGCGCATCCCGCCGACCCGGGCCGGCTGTCGTCACGTCGACGTCGCGCCGTTGGCGCGGCCGGCGGGCGGCGGCCCCGACGTGTGCCGCGCGAGCACGTTGATCCACGGGCTCACCCGGCTCCCGGCCCGTATCGGCACCCACCGCCCGGTGCCGGGCGGCGGATCGGCCCCCAGCATCGCGATCCGTTCGTCGACGATCCGGTCGAGCTCACGCTTCCAGGAGTCGGCCGCACCCGGGTCGTTGCGCAACGCGGCGGCGCAGAGTTCCTGCACCGCGCGCCACGTCTCGGCGAGCGAGTCCCGCCACCGGGCAGGCGGGTCGTAGGCCCTGGCCCGCTCGTCCGTCGCGTCGATCAGGCGCAGGGACGCGCCCGCCATGCCCTTCCAGTAGGAGTGCCGGAGCCCGGTGAGGTTCTCGTAGTAGACGTCGACGCCGTCCGCTTCGCTCGCCCCTCGTACGCGGGAGTGCAGACCCGGATCGTCGGCGAAGCGGGGGAACGTCGCAGGCGCGCGGTCCGGTGCCGTGCCCGCGTCGGACGTCGCCCGGATCACCGGCAGCCGCGTCCGCCAGTCCGCGTGGTCGGTGCTGTACCCGTGCAGCAGGCGGACGTCGTCGAGGTCCTCCGTCCACCCCGGGTTCGACGGCGTGTCGGCCCGGTGCCGCGCGAAGTCCCGCAGCAGTGCGAGGAGATGGGTCGACATCAGGTACGTCAGCAGGTCGTACGGCCGGCGCTCCCAGCGCTCCCGCCCGGGGAACGTCCGCTCCAGGAACTCGACGTACTGCCGTGTCCCGCGCAGGCCGTTCAGGTCCTGGTCGCCGGCCGACACCCACTCCTCGTACTCGGCCAGTACGGCGGGCGACGAGCGGCTCACCGCCCGCTCCAGGTAGCGGACGGCGCGGGTCGCCGCGTCCGCGTCGACGGCCGTGTGCCCGCTCGACCGGACGGCCCCGGCCTCGTGGGGGCGGCGCAGCAGCAGGACGGCGAACGCGGCCGCGACGTTGTAGTTGTCCTGCCATCCGCTGCGCACCAACGGGTTCCACTCGAGCGCGGCCAGGAGCCTCGCCTCGATCGCCCGGAGATCGGCCGGCGGCCACGCCGACCCCACCAGATCGCGGAGACGATCACCGTCCGTGGTCAGCGGCGGTTGCCCGTCGCTGACCATCAGCAGGTGCAGGGGCGCCCAGACCCGCAACACGTCGAGCGAGGTCTCGCTGATCGGCATGCCCGGTACCCGGCGGCCCCGGGACCAGGCGTAGTCGCGGGCGAGGTCGCCCGCCTCGACCGTCGCCACGTACCGGAGCAGGCGGGAGAGGATCCTCGCGCGCCGGTCCGCGTCCCGGAGATCCAACAGGGCCGCGTACGTCGACGGGTCGGTGCCGCCGGGCGACGCACCGAGGAACCGCTGGTAGTGCGGCTCCAGGAAGAACGACAGCCGCTCGCGGAACTCCTTCCGCTCGCGCCTGCGGATGGTGTTGATCTCGTCAGGTTCTTCGACGACGCGTGTCCACTCATCGATCACCCGGTCGCCGTTGACCAGCGCGCAGACCAACCGGTACCGGGCGATCATCAAGATCTCCAGGCCGTCGCGCCGCCGGGACCAGGACGGCCGCGGTCGACGGGGCGCCGGCGCCTCGTCCGGATCGGGGCCGTCGGCGAGCCGCTCCCGGAGCCGCCGGTCGACGCGCTCCGACTCCGCACGGATCAGGTCGACGTACCCGACCAGCGCCCCGAGATAGTTCCCGAGCTTCTCCAGGAGCTGGCAGACCTCGATGCGGATCGGCGCGTTCCGCGGGTCCAGCTCGAGTGCCCGGTAGAAGCGGTCCAGCGCCTCCTCGTAGCGGCGCTGCCGGACGTACTCGTGCCCGTCCTGGTGGGCCCGCAGGAGCTCGGGGTTCAGCTTCCGTCCCCGCCACGCCGACCAGGGACCGCGCCGGCACAGCCCGGTCCGGGTCAGGACGTAGGCGCCCGCCACGTCGGCGGCCCTCCGGGCGACGTCCTCGCGGCTCGCCCCGCGCACGGTGACCCTGCGCACCGGACCGGAGGGCTGGGCCTGCACCTGGACGACGAGTGCGTGACCGAGCGGGCCGGAGTGCTGCTGCAGCTCGGCGGACACCTCGTATCCGGTGGTCACCTGCAGCCAGCCGAGCACACCCGGGATCGCCTCGACCCACGTCGTCGCCGACCCGGATGCGGTGTGGAACGCCTGGATGACGGTGTGCGGGTTGGCGGCTCCCGGCACTGGCGTCGGTGCGCTGAGGCTCAGGGCACTCAGTTCGCGGCGGAACAGCGCGGTGACCTGGTCCGCATGCCGTTCCGAGTCCGCGTCCTGCGCGGTGAACGGCCGGACCTCGACGGCGCCGGGCCTGCGCGCCATCACCGCGTAGAGCGACCGCCGTGCCGCCCACACGGCGCCGACGCCCAACAGGGCGGCCGATCCGAGCCGGACCCCGTTGTGTCCCAACGTCGTGTTCACGATCTCGAGGACGAGACCCGATCCCTGCCGATGGAGCGCCACCAGGTCGGCGATGGCCAGTCCCGCGAGCAGCAGGGCCAGCAACGCCCATCGACCGGGACGCGGCAGGTCCACCTCGTCGTTCCGGTCCGTCCTCCTACGGGCCGTGTCGATGGCACGCATCGTGCCGGACCTCCGTCGCTCGTGGCCGTCGTCGCCGGTCCGACCAGGCTGAGGCAGACCGCGCGAGGATCCATCGCCAAATTGGACGAGAATCCGTTCCGCGTGCGAATCGTCAGGCGACGTCGACGAGCGCGGGTTGTCGGCGTGGTCGTTGTTCGGGGTCGATCCATCGTGGAGGGACGAACTCGGGTAGTCCGTCGCGGATGCGGACCAGCCAGTCGGTGTGGTGGATCTGTCGGTGATGGATCTTGCACAGCATCACCAGGTTCCCCAGCGTGGTCTGGCCGCCGTGTTCCCAGGGGGTGACGTGGTGGATTTCGCACCAGCTCGGCGGCCGCTCACAGCCGGGGTGGGCACACCCGCGGTCTCGTGCGGTGACCGCGCGGCGGAGCCCGTCGGGGATGGTGCGCCGGACCCGCCCGACGTCGAGGGGCTGCCCGGCGCCGTTCATGACGACCGGCACGATCCCGGCGTCGCAGGCCAGCATCCGCAGCGATCCGGGGGTGATGGTGCCGCCGAAGTCCAGCACAGCGGCCCTGGCCCGGTCCTGCAGGTCCTTCAGGGTGATCAGAACACTGATCACCGGACGCCGGCCACCGGTCTCCGGCACCACAGCGGACGACGCGTGATCGAGAGCGAATGCGCATAACTCGCCCAACGCCTCGGCCTGCCGCTCGACCGCGGCACGCTGATCCAGCGAGTCGCGGGGTGCGGAGACGGCATCGAGGGCAGTGGCGACGGCGTCGAACATCGCGGCGTCGTCGAACCGCCCCGAGATCCGCCCACCCGAACCGTGATCAGCGGTTCAGTCCGGTTCGGGGTGAGATCCCGCCACGAACCGGACGCAGTTGCCGATCACGGCACCGGGATGCGGCCCGTCGACAGACGCCGTACCACCCACCGTCGCCGATCACGGCACGAGATTCCGGCCGTCGACCAACGCGCCTACTGCCCCGCCGTCGCCAGGTCGATCCCCTTCGTCTCCGGCAACAGGTACACGGTCACACCGGAGATCAGGAGCAGAACGATCGTGTAGCCGAGGAACAGTCCCGGTCGTCCGATCTCCGAGAACAGCGTCTGCAGGTACGGAGCCGTGCCACCGAACAGGGCCACGGCCAGGGAGTACGGCACGCCCAGCCCTGCGGCGCGGATGCCCGTCGGGAACATCTCGGCGTAGAGCGCGGGCCCCACGGCACACGCCGACCCGACGAGTACCAGGGCGATCGCCATCGCGACGAACAGCGACCATCCGTCGTGGATCATCGCGTCCAACGGGAAGATCAGCAGGACCAGGAGCGCGCCGGGGACGAGCAGCGTCCGCCGTCGTCCGAACCTGTCCGACACCGCTCCCCACGCCGGCAGCACCAGCATGAAGATCGCCAGCGCCCCCGCTCCGGCCCACAGCGACGCCGACGGATCGACCCCGCGGGAGGAGATCGCGTACGCGGGCGCCGCGACCGACCAGACGTAGTAGACGACGGTCAGCCCGCACGTCACGAACACCACCTGCGCCAGCGCCTTCGGACGGGCGACGACCTGGCGCCACAACGACGGCCCGGACTCCGCGGTCCGGGTGGCCGCGTCGTCGGAGTAGGTGTCGGATTCGCGCATCCGCAGGCGCATGACCAGCGCGTAGAGGCCGAACAGTCCACCCAGGACGAACGGCACGCGCCAACCGAACGACGCCATCTGCTCCGTGGTCAGAACACTGGACAGGACCGCGCCGAGCACGGTGCCGACCAGGATGCCGAACGTCCCCGAGAAGTAGATGAGGCTCGACCAGAGCCCGCGCCTCTCCCGCGGCGCCATCTCCGCCAGGTACGTCTGCGCCGCGGGCAGCTCCCCGCCGTGCGCGAGCCCCTGTGCGAGACGGGCGATCAGCAGCACCAGCGGTGCGGCGAGCCCGATCGTCGCGTACGTCGGGACGAGACCGATCACCAGGCTGCCCACGGCCGCCGTCGCGACGCAGAGCGCCATCGACGCCTTCCGGCCCCTCCGGTCGGCGACCCAGCCGAACACGAACCCGCCGAACGGCCGGGCGAGGAACCCGACGGCGAACACGGCCAGCGTCTTGAGCAGCGCGGAGCCGGTGCTGCCGCCCGCGAAGAACTGCGGCGCGAAGAACGCGGAGAACGTGGCGTAGACGTTCCAGTCGAACCACTCCATCGCGTTGCCGGAGCCGATCCCGAGGATGGTGCGACGGCGGTCGGCGCGGGTTCCGGTCGGCGCGGCGGCGCCCTCCACGGCGCTCATCGCGCGCCCACCAGACGCGACGCGGCGAGCGCGGCGTAGAGGGCGGCGGCGTCGCCGAGGACGTCGTCGTCGAAGCGGGCGCGCGACGAGTGGTTCATCGGCGCCCGCGACGGATCGGTGTCGGGCGGACACGCACCCATCCCCAGGAACGCGCCCGGAATCGCGGCCAGCACCTTCGAGAAGTCCTCCGATCCGCTGACCGGGTCCGGCGCGAGAGCGAACCGCTCCTCGCCGAGCAGCTCCGAGGTCACGCCCGCCGCGAACGCGGCCTCGTCGGCGTCGTTGACGGTGCGCGGGTACTCGTCGCGCCATTCGACGTCGACCTGGACGCCGTGCGCCGCGGCGACGCCGTCGCACACCTCACGGACCAGCCGCGGCAGCAGCGCCGCGTGCGCGTCGGAGAACGAGCGGACGGTCGCCTCGAACCGGGCGGTGTCCGGGATGACGTTGCGCCGCGTCCCCGCGCTGACGACGCCGACGGTGAGGATCACCGGGTCGAACACGTCGAAGCGCCGGGTCACCATCGTCTGCAGCGCGATGATCATCTCGGCGGCGGCCGCGATCGGGTCGCGGGCGGTGTGCGGGTTCGAGCCGTGACCGCCCGCCCCGCGGACGGTGACGTCCAGCCCGTGCGACGCGGACAGGAACACGCCGGGCCGGGTCGTCACGACGCCGCGCGGGATCCGGTTGGAGAACACGTGCAACGCATAGGCGTGGTCGGCGCGGCGACCGGCCGCCTCCAGGACGCCCTCGTCGATCATCCGGCCGGCGCCGTCGAAGCCCTCCTCGCCGGGCTGGAACATGAACGCGACGTCGCCAGCCAGCCGGTCGCGGTGCGCGCTGAGCAGCTGCGCCGCACCGACGAGCGCGCTGGTGTGCAGGTCGTGCCCACAGGCGTGCATGGTGCCGGTCCCCGCGGCGAAGTCCTCACCGGACGCCTCGTCGACCGGGAGACCGTCCATGTCCCCGCGGAGCAGGACGACCGGTCCGTCCGCCTCGCGGGCGGCGCCACCGCGGAGGATGGCGGTGACCGACGTCGTCGCGGTCCCGGTGGACACCTCGAGCGGCAGTCCCTGCAGTGCGGTGAGCACCCGGTCCCGGGTCCGCGGCAGTTCCAGGCCCACTTCGGGCTCGCGGTGCAGGTCGCGTCGCAGCGCAGCCAGATCCGGCTGCAGCGACCGGGCGTCGTCGTGGAGATCCATGCGGCTTCCTCGCCCCCATCGGCTCGGTGCGACCGGGGTCACGGTGCCTCGGCGCTGCCGGTCAGTCTCCGTACCCGCTCGGCACGGACCGTAGAATCGACCGATCCGATCTGAGACGGCGCTATGACCGACGAGAACGTTCGCGATCACCTGTCCGAGGACGACATGGCGCTCGTCCATGCCCTGCAGGTGCATCCGCGGGCGAGCTGGTCCGGACTCGCCCCGGTGCTCGACGCGGCGCCGGTCACCCTGGCCCGCCGATGGCAGCGGCTGCGCGACGCGGGCTACGCGTGGGTGACGAGCTACCCGGTCGTCGGGGCGGAGTCGATGCAGGTCGCGCTCGTCGAGGTGGACTGCGCGCCCGGACGTCTCGACGAGGTGGCCGCGGCGCTCGACTCGGAGCCGTCGGTGATGACGATCGAGCACGCAGCCCGCGGGCGGGACCTGCTGCTCACGGTCAACGCACGCTCGTTCCACGCCCTGTCCGCGCTGGTGCTCGACCACCTCGGCCGGGTACCGGGCGTGGCGTCCACCCGCACGCACCTCGCCGCGGGCGTGCACGTCGAGGGCAGCCGGTGGCGGCTGGACGCGCTCGACGGGGGCCAGGCCGACGCCGTCCGCTCCCTGCGGCAGGCCGATTCGCCCCGCGCCCCTGTAGCGGTCGACCTGTTCGGCGACGTGTACGGGCCGATCGTCCGGGAGCTCGGCGCCGACGGACGGGCGGGCGCGGCCGAGGTCGCGGCCCGTCTCGGACGCCCGGCGTCGACGGTCCGTCGGCAGCTCTCGACGCTCGTGAGGTCCGAGAAGCTGGTCTTCCGGTGCGAGGTCGCGCAGCTGCTGACCCGCTGGCCGATCTGCGTGACGTGGTGGATCCGGCTCCCCACCGCCGACGTCGGCGATGCGGTGCAACGGGTCCGCGCCGACCAACGGGTCCGGCTGTGCCTGTCGCTCACCGGGCCGGCGAACTTCCTCGTGACCGCGTGGACGCACACGTTGCCCGAGCTCGTCGCGCTGCAGTCGCAGCTCGAGCACGCCCTGCCGGTCGCCGAGATCGTCGACACGTCGGTGATCCTGCGGACCCGCAAGCGCATGGGCTGGCTTCTGCACCCGGACGGCCGGAGCACCGGCCGGACCGTCCCGCTGTTCCCGGGCTGACTACCGCAGCGGCCTCCCCAGCCGGGACGCGGTCGCCTCGGCTTCGGCACGCGCGGCGTCGGCCTCGTCGCCGGGTGCGGATCGCTCGCGCAGCCGAACGGCCCGGTACCCCGCGGGGAGGTACCGGGCCGGCAGGCGGTCAGGAGCGTGCGGGTTCCGCGGTGGACGGACGGTCCGGGTCCAGGCGCTCGACCCGGTCGATGATCACCAGGAACGCCAGGAAGCCCAGCGCACCGAGGGCACCGACGAACACCAGCGCGCCGTTGAACGAGCCGGTGGCGTCCAGGATGATCCCGATGACGATCGGGACGATCGCGCCGCCCAGGTTCGTGAAGAACCCGAACACGCCGCCGGACAGGCCCATCATCCGCACCGGCGCGACCTCGGAGGCCAGCGTCCAGCCGATCGCGCTCATGCCCTGCGCGAAGAACGCCACCGCCATCACGGTGATCACCAGGCCTGGCGCGTCCGTGTAGTTCGCCAGGATGATCAGCGACGAGCCGGCGAACCCGATCATCATCGGCAGCTTGCGGGCGAACGTCCGCGAGCGGCCGCTGCGGAGCAGCCAGTCGGACAGCGTGCCGCTGAACAGCACGCCGACCAGCGCGGCCAGGTACGGCAGCGACGCCAGGAAGCCGGCCTTGACGAACGACATGCCCTTCTCCTGGACCAGGTAGGTCGGGAACCAGGTGAGGAAGAACCACATGACGCCGTTCGTGCAGAACTGCGCCAGGTACATGCCGAGCATCCGGCGCTTGCGCAGCAGGTAGCGCAGGTCCTGCCAGGTCGCGCGGCGCGGCTGCTGCGGGGCGGCGTCGGCCGCGGTCAGCTCGGTCTCGGCAGCGTTGACACCGGGGTGGTCGGCGGGCTTGTTGCGCGCGAAGCGGAACCACAGCGCGGAGATCACGACGCCGACGAGTCCGGTGAGGAGGAAGACGACGTGCCACGTGTAGGTCGCGACGAGCCAGGCCAGCACCGGCATGAACAGCGCAAGGCCGATGAAGTTGCCGGAGTTGTAGACCGCGGTCGCCCGCGCCCGCTCGCTCGACGGGAACCACGCGGTGACCAGCTTGTTGTTCGCCGGGAACGACGGCGCCTCGGCCACACCGAGCGCGATCCGCAGCCCGAACAGGCCGGCGAACCCGCCGGCCAGCGCCATCGCGCCGGTGGCGATCGACCAGGACAGGATCGAGATCCCGTAGACGATCCGCGCGCCGTAGCGGTCGAGCAGCCAGCCGCCGGGGATCTGGCAGAGCACGTAGGCCCAGGAGAACGCGGACAGGATCAGACCGGCCTCGGTACCGGTGAGCCCGAACTCCGTCCGGATGCTGGGCATCGCGATCGACAGGACCGTGCGATCCAGGTAGTTGATCGCCGTGACGATCAGGACGAGGCCCAGCATCCGGTAGCGGACCCGGGTCGGCCGCACCGTGAGCGTGGTGGGGCCGGATGGCTTCAGTGCCATGTGGATGACTCCAGAAAGGACAGACGGCCACCGTGGCCGCACCGTGGAGAGGGGGTCAGAACTCCCGGAGGACCTTTCCCGGGTTGAGGATGCGGTTCGGGTCGAGCGCGGACTTGAGCGTCCGGTGCACGCCGAGCCCGACCGGGCCCAGCTCTCGCTCGAGCCAGCCGGCCTTGAGCACGCCGACGCCGTGCTCGCCGGTGATCGTGCCGCCGAGACGCAGGCCGAGTGCCATCACGGCCTCGAAGGCCTCCTGCGCGCGACGGGTCTGGTCGGCGTCGGCCGCGTCGAAGACGATCGTGGGGTGCATGTTGCCGTCGCCCGCGTGGCCGGTGCAGGCGATCGTGACCCCGTAGCGGGTGCCGATCTCCCCGACACCGCGCACGAGCTCGCGCAGGCGGGTGCGGGGGACGCACACGTCGTCGTTGAGCAGGGAGCCGAGCTTCTCCAGCGCGAGCCCGATCGAGCGGCGGGCGGCGAGGAACAGCCGTCCCTCCTGCACGCCGTCGGCGACCATGGACTCGCCGCCGTTCCGTGCGGCGGCGGTGGTGAAGGCGTCGATCACGCCATCGTCGTCCGACCCGTCGGCCTGGACCAGCAGCACCGTGTCGGTCCCGGGCGGGAAGCCGAAGTCGCGGTGCTTGCGGACCTCGGCCAGTCCGACCGGGTCGATCAGCTCCAGCAGCGACGGGCGCACGCCGGACGTCATCACGTCGGTGACCGTGGCGCACGCGGTGTCGATGTCGCCGAAGAACGCGATCGCCGTGCGCGGTGCCTGCGCGGCCGGGCGGAGCGCGGTGGTGATGCCGGTGACCACGCCGAGCGTGCCCTCGGACCCGACGAACAGGCGCGTGAGGTCGTAGCCGGCGACGCCCTTGGCCGTGTCGCGGCCGGTCCGCAGCACCTGGCCGTCGGCCAGCACGACCTCGAGACCGCGGATCCAGTCCGCCGTCACGCCGTACTTCACGCAGCACAGGCCGCCCGCGTTCGTCGCGACGTTCCCGCCGATCGTCGACATCTCCCACGACGACGGGTCCGGCGGGTAGAACAGCCCCCGCCCGGCGACCGCGCGGGAGAAGTCCGCGTTGATCACGCCGGGTTCCACCCGTGCGATCTGGTTCTCCGCGTCGATCTCGAGGATCTCGTTCATGCGCTCCAGCGAGAGCAGGATCGAACCGTCGACCGCGTTCGCGCCGCCGGACAGCCCGGACCGGGCGCCCTGCGGGACGACCGGGACCCGGTGCGAGTCGGCGTACCGGAGCACCGCGGCGACCTCGTCGGTCGACCGTGGCCGCACCAGGGCGACCGGGATCCCGGTGGCGCACAACGACGCGTGGTCGTTGCTGTGCGCCGCCAGCACGTCCGGATCGGTGATCACGGACGCCGGCGGGAGGACGGCACGCAGGTCGGCGGCCGTCCGATCGAGAGACGTGGTCACGGGAGCTCCTTCGCTGGAAGACGGTGACCGGGGCCGGATCAGGAGGCCGGCTGCACACCCGGGGCGAGCAGCCCCGCGGCGTCGAGCGCGGCGGCCAGCTTCGCGCTGGCCTCCGGGCTCACCGGGTCGACCGGACGTCGGGGCAGACCCCCGTCGCGGCCCTGCAGGCGGAGCGCCTCCTTGATCGTCGACGGCTGGTTCGGGCCGTCGATCGCGCGCCAGATCGGGAGGATCTGCTCGTGCAGCTTCGTGGCCAGCGCCAGGTCACCGTCGGCCACAGCGTCCCACAGCGCGGTGGACAGGAACGGGGTCACGGTCGGGATCGCCGCCAGCGCACCCTGCGCGCCGAGCACGAACGCCGGCAGGTGCAGGTCGTCGACGGCGGCGAGCACGTTGATCCTGTCCGACACCGTCATCACGAGGTCGGCGAGCTTGTGCATGTCGCCGCCGGACTGCTTGATGCCGACGACGTGCGGCAGGTCGGCCAGGCGCGAGACGACGTCGGGCTCGACGAGCGCCCAGGGGACGACGTTGTAGATGATGATCGGCAGGTCGGCCGCCTCACCGATCTCGCGGTAGTACTCCACCGTCGAGTCCGGGCTCGGCGCCCAGAGGTAGTGCACCGGCGTGACCTGCAGCGCGTCGACGCCCGCGGCCTTGAGCGCGTGGGCGTAGCGGATCACCGAGTGCGTCGAGTTCTGGATGATGCCGCCGACGACCGGGAGCCGCCCGGCCACCTCGTCGACGACGATCGCGCAGACCGTCGCGCTCTCCCCGGCCGACAGCGCGTTGCCCTCGCCGGTCGTGCCGCAGGCGCAGAGCCCGGAGATGTTCGCGCTCAACAGGTACCGGACCTCGGCCCGGAGCTTCTCCTCGACGATCTCGCCGTTCTCGTCGAACGGGGTCACGACGGTTGCGATGATCCCGGTGAACCGGGGGTCGGGCGAACTCGACACGGGGCTTCTCCCTCGAAGGCTGGCCTCACTGAGATCTGAAACTTCAGATCTGGTCGACGGGATGTGTAACAGACCGGACAGGTGGCGTGCAATACTTCAGATCGCAGTGACGTGCCGTGAGCGGAGGTCGACGGAATGACGGTGTCGCGTCTCGTCACGGAGTCCTTGCCGGACCGGATCTACCGCATCCTGCGCGAGGAGATCACCAACGGGCGTCTGGAGCAGGGCGAACGCGTCGACGTGACGGCGCTGGCCGAGTCCATGGGCGTATCGAAGACGCCGATGCGCGAGGCGATCAGCCGCCTCGAGCGCGACCAGCTGCTCGTCACGCGGCCGCGGTCGGGCACCTACGTCGCGCACATCACGGACACCGACATCGACGAGATGTGCGGGCTGCGCAAGGCGATCGAGGGGTACGCGACGTACGAGGCGACCCACCGGATGCCGTCCGAGGTGAAGCTCGCGCTCCGAGACGAGATCGAGCAGGCCGACCGGGCGATGGCCAGCGGCGACTTCCAGCCGTTCTTCCGCTCGGACATGAACCTGCACCGCTCGATCATCGAGCACGCCGGCAACGCCCGGATGCTGGCGATCCGGGACAGCGTCGAGGCGTACCTGGAGTGGCTGCGGATCGCGGCCGCCACCGGTCCTGGCCGCAACGCCGACGCCGCGGCCCGGCACCGGGACATCATCGGCGCGATGATCGACGGGGACGCCGACGCCGCGCAGCGCTACGCGGTCCTGCACGTCGAGGAGGTCCGGGTCGCCACGCTGGAGGACTTCCACGCCGCGACCCGGACCGCCGTCTGATCTACGCGCCCCCCGCCCCCGACGAGGGGCACCTCGCTACGCGCCCCGCCGACCCCCATCCCTAACGAGGGGCACCTTCGAGCAATGTCATTGCTCGAAGGTGCCGTTCGTTCCGGTCGGGGTCGGCGTCAGACGCGCGGGGCGCCGTCGACCCGGCGCGGGCCGGTGGCGTCGTCGCGGAGCTCGGCCGGCAGCAGGTCCTCCGGCAGGTTCTGGTACGCGACCGGGCGCAGGAAGCGCTGCGCCGCAGCAGTTCCGACGGACGTGTGCAGTGGCGCGGTCGTCGACGGGTAGGGCCCGCCGTGGTGCTGCGCGTCGCTGACCGTGACGCCGGTCGGCCACCCGTTCCAGAGCACCCGCCCGGCGTGCTCGGCGAGACGCGCGATCACCTCGGCCGCGTCCGGGTCGCCCGGCGCGCCCTGCACGGTCCCGGTGAGGTGCCCGCCGACGACGTCCAGCACGGCCAGCGCCTGGTCCACATCGGAGTACTCGACGACGAGTGCGGCCGGCCCGAACACCTCCTGCTCCAGGATCTCCGGACGGGCGAGCACGTCGTCCGCCCCGGCGCGGAACAGCACCGGTCCGCCGGACGCGACGTCGCCGCGGACGACGGTCGCCGCCGTCGCCATCTCGCAGGCCGTCGACCGGAAGCCGGACTCGATGCGCGCGTTCAGCATCGGCCCGGCCGAGAGCTCCGGCACGGCGGCGAGGAACGCGTCGGCGTCCGGGACGAGCAGCACTCCGGGCTTCGTGCAGAACTGCCCGGAGCCGAGCGTCACCGAGCCCGCGAACCCGGTCGCGATCTCCTCGGCCCGCGTGGCCCACCCCGCCGGGGTCACGACGACCGGGTTCGTCGAGCCGAGCTCGCCGTAGAACGGGATCGGGTCCGGACGGCCGACGGCCAGGTCGAACAGCGCCCGCCCGCCTCCGGTGGAACCGGTGAAGCCGACCGCGCGGATCCGGCTGTCGCGCACCGCGTCCGCGCCCGCCTGCTCGCCCTCGACCATCCCGAACACGCCCTCCGGGAACGCCTTCCCGATCAGCGACGCGGTGCGGCGGGACAGCTCCGGGTGGCCCGGGTGCGCCTTCACCACGACCGGGCAGCCGGCCGCCAGCGCGGAGACCGTGTCGCCGCCGAACACGGAGAACGCGAACGGGAAGTTGCTGGCCGCGAACACCAGTACCGGCCCGATCGGGACGGACGAGCGGCGGATGTCGGGCCGCGCGCCCATCGACCAGTCCGGGTCGGCGTGGTCGATCCGGACGTCGTGCAGCAGGCCCCGGTCCAACCGGTCGGCGAACAGCCGCGCCTGGAACGTCGTGCGCGCCAGCTCACCGGTCAGGCGCGCCTCGGGCAGGTGGGACTCGCTCATCGCGAGCGGGACCAGGTCGGCGGCCGCGGCGTCCAGCGCGTCCGCGGCGCTGCGCAGCCATCCGGCGCGGTCGGCCGCGGACGTGCGGGCCGTCGGTCTGGCGGCGGTCGCCGCCGCGGCCAGCGCCCGGTCGACGGTGGTCGGGATGTCGGTCACAGGACTCTCCAGCTCGTGAACACTGTCTGGCTTCTGATATTTTAGCGCTCAGATCCTAGCGTGCCGACGATCGCCACACCCGGAGAACACCTGATGAGCTTGCCCTTCCATCCGCACGAGGGGGACCCCGTCCCGCCCGCGTTGCGCGGGTTCGCCCGTGCCCACGCCGACCTCGTCGAGCTGTCCGAGTCCCCGGCCTATCTCGTTGCGCGGCAACGCCACCCGGACCGCCGGGTCGGCCTGGTGTCCGGTGGCGGCTCGGGTCACGAGCCGATGCACGCCGGATTCGTCGGCGCCGGGATGCTCGACGCCGTCGCGCCCGGCAAGGTGTTCGCCTCCCCGCACAACGCGCAGGTGCTCGGCGCCTCGCGGGCCGCGGCCGGTCCGGACGGCGTCCTGCACGTCGTGAAGAACTACACCGGCGACCGGATCAACTTCGGTATCGCCTCGGAGCGGCTGCGGTTCGAGGGCGTCGACGTCCGGCGCGTCCTCGTCGACGACGACCTCGCCACCGAGTCCGACGAGACGGCCACCGGTCGTCGCGGGACCGGCGCCACCGTCGTCGTCGAGAAGATCCTGGGTGGTGCCGCGGACGCCGGTCTCGGCCTGGACGAGCTGGCCGAGCTCGGCACGCGGGTCGCCGGTGCGTCGCGCAGCCTCGCCGTCGCGGCCCGCGCGCAGACGTCGCCGCACACCGGGATGCCGGCGTTCGAGCTCGGCCCTTACGAGCTGGAGTACGGCGTCGGCATCCACGGCGAGCGCGCCCAGAAGTCGATCACCCGGCCGTCCACGGAGGATCTGGTCGACCGCATGCTCGACGAGCTGACGGCCGCGCTGCCCGGCGACGGCGAGCGGGTGTTGGCCGTCGTGAACGGGCTCGGCGGCACCACCGGGCTGGAGCTCTACGGCCTGCACGACCTGGTCTCCGACGGGCTGGAGCGCCGCGGCCTGGCGATCGCCGGGCGGCTCGTCGGCACGTTCGTCCCGGCGCTGGACATGGCCGGTTTCTCGCTGACGCTCACCCGCGTGACCGACGAGTGGCTCTCGTGGTGGAGCGCCCCGTCCGACACGCCCGCGTTCCCCCGCAAGGAGATCCGATGACGTTCGACCAGGAGGCGGTGCTGCGCGCGTACGCGCGGTCCGCGGAGGACGGTCACACCGCGCTGACCGAGCTCGACCAGCGCAGCGGAGACGGCGACTTCGGCGACAACCTGCGCGGCGGGCTGCGCGCCGCCGTCGCACGCTTCGACGAGGGCGGCACCAGCGCGTTCGGTGCGCTCGGCTCGGTGTTCCTCGACGAGGTCGGCGGCACCAGCGGCCCGCTGCTCGGCCTGCTGTTCAGCGAGATCGCTCGCGCCCTTGACGGCTCCGACGATCCGGTCGCGGCGTTCGCCGACGGCGCGCGGGCCGGGCTGGAGGCGATCCAGCGCGTCGGCGAGGCGCAGGTCGGCGACCGCACGCTGGTCGACGCCCTGTCCCCCGCCGTCGACGCCGCACCGTCCGGACTGGCCGCGGCCGCCAGGGCCGCGTCCGACGGCGCCCGGCACACGGCCGAGCTGCGCGCCCGCATGGGCCGGGCCAGCTACGTCGGCGAGCGCGCGGTCGGCGAACCCGACCCCGGGGCCGTCGGCATCGCGATGCTGTTCCGTTCCGCGGCGGCCGTCGCCGAGCCGGACGTCGACGTCCCGGCACTCGTCTGACCCGCGCCTGGTCGGGCCCGCGGCTCCCCGCGGGCCCGACCTCGGAACATGATCGGCGATCGGGCGCGGATCAGGGCCGCTCACGGCCGCGATCGACACCCGACCGCCGATCAGGACGTGGCCTCCGCCGGACAGGTGGGCAGCCGGACGATCGCCCCGCGGCCGGCGAGCCGCCCCTGCACGAACCCCACCGGCACGTCGCCCGGGTCGACGGCCGTGACCGCCGCCATGGCCGCGGTCACGCCGGCCGCCTCCCCGGTGGCGAAGCATGCGGCGGTGATCCGGAGCGTCCCGTTGGCCGCGTGATCGCTGGACAGGCACCGGCCCGCGACGAGCAGGTTCGGGACCCGTGGGACCAGGAGCGCACCCAGCGGGATCTCGTAGCCGCTCCCGACGCCGTCGGTGTGCGCCATGGTAGGGCTGTCCGCGGCGTGGACGTCGATCGGGAACGCGCCGCACCCGATGGCGTCGGCGAACGAGGCGCCGGCACGGACCT
Organism: Pseudonocardia endophytica; assembly: GCF_004339565.1. GTDB lineage: Bacteria > Actinomycetota > Actinomycetes > Mycobacteriales > Pseudonocardiaceae > Pseudonocardia > Pseudonocardia endophytica. The sequence goes on along the minus strand of NZ_SMFZ01000002.1, from coordinate 1,755,141 downwards.
CGTCACCCCGCACGGTGTACGCGCCGAGGACCCTCCGCGATTCACGGACCCCCACCCGGTCGGCCACCGCGCTGAGGTGGCACGCCCCGAAGCCCGGCACCCGGTCCCGGAACCACCGCACGAACTCCAGTACCTGCGCGCTGAGCCGGGCGTGCACCTCGCCGCTGCGCCCGCTCGCCGGCGTCCGGGTCACGTTGACCACGACCTCGCGGCGCTGCGGCCACGCCGCGAGGTGGAGTTCCCTGCGGTGCAGGCTGAGCAGGCCGTCCCGGTACCCGTCGCCCAGCAACGTGCGCAGGCCCCAGATGTTGGCGTGCGCGGCACCGTCGTCCGCGACCACGCTGCCCGGCCGCAGCTCGTCGGGATGGTCGCGCAGGTAGGCGAACAGGGCTCCGACGTCCACGGACCCGAGCTTGAAGAGCAGGGAGACCGGCTGCGTCGCCCCGGTGTCGGGCTGCATGGGCGCCCCGGCGAGCGCCGCGACGGCGGCATCGCCGGTGGTGTCCACGACGGCGGCGGGCCGGAACCGGCGCGGGCCGTCCCGCGTGTGCACCGTGAGCTCGTCCACGCGACCGTCAGGTCCACTTCGGACGTCGATGACCGGCGCCTGGAGCACCACCGCGACACCCGCCTCGTCGAGCATGATGGACTCGGTCAGCGCCAGCTCACCGTGGTCGACGGGTGTGCGTCCGACCGTGTACCCGACGTCGTCGCGGACGTGGCCGGGCGAGCCGCCGTTCGCCGCCAGACGGTCGACCAGTCGTTGGGCCCAGCCCGCGACGACCTGGGAACCGGTCACGCTGTGGAAACCTGCGACGTGCTCCAGGTACTGCCATGCCAGCGTGCCGCCGACCGAGCCGGACGCCTCGACCAGCACCGTCCGTGCGCCCTCCTCGGCGGCGGCGCACGCGGCCGCGACGCCCGCCGACCCGCCGCCTGCGACGAGCACGTCCACATCGATCGGTTCGGCTGCGGTCATGTCCTCACTCCTCACACGGGAAGGCGGCGGTTCACGAAGCCGCCGTACATCACGGTCGTCACCACGAGCAGGACCGCGGCGACGATCAGGGCCGGGACGAATCCGCCGGCGCGGTCGACGATCACGCCGGTGGCGATCGGCGCGAAGGCACCGCCGAGGAACCCGGCGAAGTTCTGGATGCTGCCCATCGAGCCGACCATCCGGTCGGTGGTCACGACGTCCGCGGCGAGCGCCCAGTACGACGCCGTGGTCAGGCTGTAGGTGAACATGCCGAGCGTCAGCAGCACGACGGCGAGGACCGGCCCGTCGCTGAACGCCGTCGCGACGAGCGCGAGCCCGGTGAGCAGCGCACCGCCCGCGATCGTGCGCCTGCGGGCGTGCATCGCGAGCATGCCGCGCTTGACGAGCCGGTCCGAGAAACGGCCACCGATGATCACCGCGACACCGCCCGCGATGTAGGGCAGCGCCGAGATCAGCCCGGCCGCAGTGATCGAGAAGTTCTGGGCCGACTCCAGGTAGCTCGGCAACCAGGTGATGTAGAACCAGAACACGTACTGCAGGCAGAACGCGCCGAGCATCATCGCCCAGACCGTCGGGTACCGGAACAGCCGTGCCCAGTCGCGTCCCACGGAGCGGTGCGCGACCGCGACCGGCTCGCGGCGGTCCACGCCGATGTACTCGCGCTCCTCCGGGCTCAACCGCGGGTGGTCCTCGGGGCGGCGGTAGACCACGACCCACCCGACGACGCCGACGAACCCGAGCAGCCCGACCAGGACGAACATCAGCTCCCAGCCGAACGCGAGCATCAGTGCCGTCGTGATCGGGGGCGCGATCGCGAGGCCGACCTGCGTGGCGGCGATGTAGATGCTGGTCGCCCGGGCCTTCTCGTGCTCGGGGAACCACTCGCTGGTCGCCTTCAGCGCGGCCGGGAACAGCGGCGCCTCGGCCACGCCGAGCACGACCCGCAGTCCGAGGAACACCCCGACCCCGCGCGCCGCGCCGGTCAGCGCGCCGGCGATCGACCACAGCCCGGCCGCCAGGGTCATGATCAGGCGCGGACCCCACCGGTCGACCGCCCAGCCCGCGGGCAGGTTCATGATCGCGTACGGCCAGATGAAGGCCGAGAGGATCAGGCCCATCTCGGTGTTGGAGAACCCGAGGTCGTCCCGGATGAGCGGGGCCGCGACGGACAGGTTCCCGCGATCCAGATAGTTCGTGATCGTCAGGACGGTGATCGCACCGATCACTGCCCAACGGAGGTTCTTCCCCCTCGGCCGGGCCGGAGGCCCGGACTCCACCGCCGGGTCGGGGACCCGGTCGCTCTTCTCCACGGACACGCTGTCACCTCGATGTGCCGAACGCACGGATCGGGCACCACGACGAAGGATCGCCCGTCGAGATGTCACCGGTTACATTTCGCATGACAACACACCCACACCCGTCCGTGTCAACCTGTCGCTCCGCTCGCGGACGGCGAACGCCTGGCTACGATCACGCCCGTCCGGTGAGGAGGTCTGCAGTAGTGGCGAGCATCCGCGACGTGGCCCGGGCCGCCGGGGTGTCGACCGCGACCGTCGTGCGCGTCCTCAACGGCGGCGCGAAGGTCGGCCCGGACCGCACCGAGCGCGTGCTGCGCGCGGTCGAGGAGCTGGACTACGTCACGAACGGCGTCGCGGCGAGCCTGTCCCGCGGCCGGACCCGGCTGCTGGGCCTGCTCGTGTCCGACATCGCGAACCCGTTCACGGCACAGGTCGCGCGCGGCCTGGAGGACGAGGCGCTGCGGCACGGCTACCAGGTCCTGATCTCGAGCTCCGACTTCGACCCGCAGCGCGAGGCGCAGATCCTCGAGTCGTTCGCCCGCCGGACCGTCGACGCGGTCGCCCTGCTGTCCGCCGGCGAGGCGGCCGACGGCGTGCGCCGGCTGGTGCGTGGCGGGATCCCGCTGGTGCTCATCGACCGCCGCCCGCCGGACGTCGCGTCGGTGCCGGTCGTACGGACCGACAGCCTCACGGCCGCCCGCGACGCGGTCCGGTACCTGATCGAGCTCGGACACACCGACCTCGGGATGATCAGCGGCCCACCCGGCATGGCGACGGCCGACCAGCGACTGGCCGGCTTCCGCGACGCGTGCGGCGCGGCCGGGTTGACCGTGCGCGAGGAGTGCGTGCGGCGAGGGTTTCTCGGAGTCGACGGCGGTCACCGGGCGATGCTGGAGGTCCTCGATCTCGACGTCCGCCCGACGGCGGTCTTCTCGTTCAACAACATGCTCGCGATCGGCGCACTCGGTGCCCTGCGTGAACGCGAGGTACGGCTCCCCGACGACCTGTCGTTGATCACGTTCGACGACACGGACCTGTTCCCCTACGTCGACCCGCCGATCACCGCGATCGCACAGCCCGCCCGCGAGATCGGCGCCGCCGCCGGCCGCATCCTGTTCGACGAGCTCGCCGGCGCGGCCCCGGCCGGCGGGGACCGGGACGTCGTGCTCCCGACGGAGCTGCGCATCCGGCGCTCCTGCGCGCCTGTGACGCAGACGGGCTGACCGCTCCTTGACACCGGGACCGGTGGACGGCCACAGTCGAAATGTCACCGGTTACATTTCGTCGCTCGAAGCGCTGCGGACCGGACCACCCCACTCCCCGGAAGGGATCTCGACGATGACTCTCGACCTCCACGGCATCATCCCGCCCCTGGTCAGCCCGTTCACCGCCGACGAGCAGCCCGACCTGGACGCGCTGCGCGCCGAGGTCCGCTACCACCTCGACCTCGGAGTGCACGGCATCTGCGTCACCGGCAGCACCGGCGACGGCCAGATGCTGTCGCTCGAGGACTCCGTCGCGATCGCCGACACCGCCGTGCGCGAGACCGCGGGCCAGGTGCCGGTGGTCGCCGGGATCATCCAGGACAGCACGCGCGAGGTGGTGCGCTACGGCACGGCGATCGCCGGGACCGGTGTGGACGCCCTGCAGGTCACGCCCGTGCACTACCTGTTCCAGCCGGACGAGGAGCGGACCGTCGAGTACTACCGGCGGATCGCCGACGAGACCGGCCTGCCGATCGTGATCTACAACGTGATCCCGTACGCGCTGATCCCGGCCACCACCGTCGCCCGCGTGCTGAACGAGGTACCGGACGTAGTCGGCGTCAAGCAGTCCGGCGGCAACATCCACCAGCTGGCCGACCTGCTGCACATGGACCCGGCCGGCGGGACCGTACTCACCGCCGTCGACGACCTGCTCTACCCGAGCTACCTGTTGGGCGCCAAGGGTGCGATCAGCGCGACCCTCACCGTCGTGCCGGAGCTGTGCCTGGCGCAGTGGGACGCCGTGCAGCGCGGTGACCTGGCCGCGGCGCTGGAGCTGCACAACAAGCAGCTGCCCGTGTGGCGCGCGATCGACGGTCCGAACATGACCGTCCGGATCAAGGAGGCGCTGGCCATGCAGGGCCGCAACGGCGGCCACGCGCTGTCCCCGCTGACGCCGGTCAGCGACGCCGAGCGCCAGGCACTGCGCGCCGCCCTGATCGCCGCGGACGTCAAGCTCGCGTCCTGACACGTCCGGCCGGGGCGGAGCTCCTCACCGCCCCGGCCCGCTCCGCCCGACCCGGCGCGGCCCGTCCGCGCTCCCGGCGGGTGTGCATGATCAGCGGGATCGGCCGGAACGCGCCATCCGTGTCGCGCCCGTGCCACTCCCGCCGATCATGGCGGGGACCGCTCCCCCACCACACCGCACGCACGCACGCACGCCGAGACCAGCGTGATCGGCGGAACCGGTCAGAACGCGCCATCCGTGTCGCGCCCGTGCCGGTTCCGCCGATCATGGCCGGCCCGCCACCGGCGTGATCGGCGGAACCGGTCGAAACACGCCGTCCGTGTCGCGCCCGTGCCACTCCCGCCGATCATGGCCGGCGGGAGGGACCGTGCCCCGCCGGGAACTCACCAGACCTCGGGCAGGAGCAGGTCGGCAGGAGGGTTCTCCGGTCGGAACTTGCCGGAGCGGGCGCCCTCGTGGATGTCCTGCTCGGACAGTCCCTGGGCCCGCGCCTCGACGAGCTGATCCGGGTCGAACCACTCGCCGATCGGGTTCTCGGCGAACTCGCGGGCGGCCCACATCCACTCCTTGGACACTGCCCAGTCGCCGAACGCGTCGAACTGGATCTCCACGCCGTTGCCCTCCGGGTCGGCGTAGTACATCGACATCGTGATGCCGTGGTCCAGGCACATGAACGGGACGATCCCGTTGTCGCGCAGGCGGACGTAGTTGTCCAGCCACTGGTCGAACCGCTCGTACTCGAACGCCGTGTGGTGCAGCCCCGCGCTCGTCGGCTTGTCCACCGCACGCTTGATCGCGGGGTGCGAGATCAGCGCGATCCGGTGGTTGGCCTCGTCGTTGGTCAGCCAGGCGGCGGCCTCGCTGTAGTGCACCGGCTTCAAGCCGGCGACGAGGCCGTACCAGCGGACCATCTCGTCGAGCTTGAGGGTCAGGAACGTCGCGTGGTGCAGCTTCGGCGGGATGATCGGGGCGTCGCGTCGGTCGGTCATGTCTCCTCCTTCTGGCCGGCGAACGCGGGCGCGGCGCCGCGCACCCGGTCGAGCAGCGCGTGTGGGTCGGACGGGAGCTCGTCGCCCTGCCAGGCGACGTGCTGGTCGGGGCGGACGAGCACGTACCGGTCCAGCGGCGATCGCCGGACCGCGAGCGGGACACCGGCGGCATCCGCCGCGTCCACCATGGACGGCGCCGGATCGCCGGGGGTGAGCAGTGTGAACCCGGGACCGAGCAGGTCGTGCAGCGCGCGGCCGTCGTCGAGCCACCGGTGCTGGAGACGGGCCCCGCCGCCGTCCACGATCGGCGAGTCCGGGTAGGACACGTCGAGCACGAGGTCGAGCGCGTGGAACTCGGCGTGCTTCGTGGCCTGGATGCGGTCGTGCGCGGTCCGGCGGGCCGCGTCGCCGACCGGGCCGTCGCGGTCGACGTCGTCGACGACGAGATCGGCCGACAGTGTCCGCATGTTCGACTCCGCCTCGCGGATCACCCGGTCCTGCACCGGCCGTCGTTCCGCCTCGTAGCTGTCCAGCAGGCCCGGCCCGCCCCAGCCGCGCAGCACGGCGGCGAGCTTCCAGCCGAGGTCGACGGCGTCGCCGACGCCGGTGTTCAGCCCGTGCCCGCCGAACGGCGGGTTGAGGTGCGCGGCGTCCCCGGCGAGGAACACCCGGCCGGACCGGGCCCGGTCGACGAGCATCATCCGGGCCGTCCAGGGGTCGGTGGAGAGGATCTCCGCGTCCGTACGGACACCCGCGGCCGCATCGATGATCTCCCGGCCGCGGGCGCGACCGTCGGCCTCCTCGACGCCGAACGCGATGATCCACCACGTCGCGTCGCGGTCGATCGGCCCCATGAGTGCCGGCGCGTCCGCGTTCACGGTCCAGTACTGGACGGCCGGTCCGTGCCGGACGGAGTCCCGGAGCCGCGGTGCCCGGAACACCATGCCGAAGTTGGGCCGCAACGCTATCCCACCGACGTAGGCCGAGCCGATCGCGTCGCGCACCGTGCTGCGGGGACCGTCGCAGCCGAGCACGTAGTCGGCACGGACGACCTGCTCGCGCCCGTCCAGGACCACCGACACCCGGGCCTCGTGGTCGTCCTGCGCGACGCCGGCGACCGACCCGGTGACGAGCCGGCCGGTGGGCAGGCCGGCGACGACGTCGCGCAGCAGCTCCTCGAGCACGTACTGCGGCGCCTGCTGGCCCGGCTCCGCGGACCGGTCGCCGGGGTCGAGCCCGAGCACGCCGGTGAACCGCGACAGCTCGCGCCCGGCCAGCGACGTGCAGAACACGACGTCCGACGACCAGGACACGGGCAGCGGCGCGAGCGACCGGAACTCCTCGGCGATCCCCCAGCGGCGCAGGTGCTCCATCGTCCGGACGTTGACCGTCTTGCATCGTGGCCGGGCGTGCGACACGGCCGGACGCGGCTCGACGACGACGCAGTCGACGCCTCGCGACCCGAGCTCGACGGCCGCGGCGAGGCCGACCGGCCCTCCCCCCGCGACGAGGACCTCGGTGCGGTCCGGGAGCGTCATCCGTCGTCCACGGTGGACACCCACTCGACGACGGTCTCGGTGAACAGCTTCGGGTCGGCGCCGTGCATCGAGTGCGGCGTGTCCGGGAAGGACCGGTAGTCGATCCGCTGACCGGTCGCGGCGACCAGCTCGCACACGCGCCTCGCCTGCAGGTCCGACGTGGCGCCGACCAGCCGTCCGGTCTGCTCGTCGACCGTGCGGAAGTGGTGCGTGTACAGCACCGGGACGCGGACCCGGCCGAGCATCGCGGCGTGGTCGTTGGACGCCGTCGCGGAGCCACTGAGGAACGCCCTGCCCCACTCCGGGTCGTACTCGCGCAGGTTCTGCGGCGGGCCGTCGGCCGGTGCACCGTTCTCGTCCGGCGGGCTCATCCGGGCCATGGCGCGCAGCATCTCCGGCGGCATCTCGGTCCCCATCGCCCGCTGCATCCCGGCCGCGTCCCCGATCGACCACTGGTCACCGAGCCACTTGTTCAGCACGGCGAACAGCGGGCCCATGCCCTGGTGGATGCCCTGCCCGGTGGCCGGCGTCGTCTGCGACGCGAACAGCGGCGGGTCCTCCCACACCGCGGCGCGGACCTGGCCCGGCTTCGCGAACGCGGACAGCCACGCGGACAGCACGCCACCGGACGACAGTCCGCTGACGAACGTCGGGCGCCCGATCACCAGGTCGACGAACCGCACGAGATCGTTGCCGAAGTTGTCGATCGTGTACCGGCCCGGCGTCCACGTGGACCGGCCCTGCCCACGCAGGTCGACGGCGTGCACGTGGAAGTGCTCGGCGAGCAGCCCCATGGCCTGCTCGTAACCCCACCAGGACTCGGTCTGACCGGGGATCAGCAGCAGGGCGGGCGACGCCGGGTCGCCCGCCACCGCGTAGTTCATCCGGATCTCGCCGAGGTCGGCGAGCTGTTCCGGGTAGGCGTGCGGGACGAACGTGTCCGCGCGGTCGGCGGCTTCGATGTAGGTCATCAGGGAGCTCCTCAGGATCGGGCGACGAACCGGTGGTGCATCTCGCCGATGCCGGCGCACCAGGTGGCGAGCTCGTCGCCGTCGTGCAGGAATCGTGGCGGCGTCATGCCGGCGCCGATCCCGGCCGGGGTGCCGGTGAACACGACGTCCCCGGGCAGCAGCGTGACGACCGCCGAGAGCTTCGCGACGATCGCCGGGACGGCGAAGATCATCGACGACGTCCGCCCCTTCTGGACGGTGTCGCCGTTGACCCGGCAGCCGAGCTCGAGGTCGTCCGGGTCCAGGCCGTGCGCGCGCAGCTCGTCCGCGGTGACCAGGGACGGACCGATCGGTGAGAAGCCGGGGAACGACTTGCCGAGCCCGAACTGGGCGGGCGGCGCGACGAACTGCGCGACGCGGTCGGACAGGTCCTGCCCGACGGTCAGACCCGCGATGTGGTCCCACCCGTCGGACTCCGGGATCCGGTGCCCGCCGCGTCCGATCACGGCGACGAGCTCGACCTCCCAGTCCACGTTCCCCGGTGAGAGCGCGACCTCGCCGCGCGGTCCGGTGAAACTGGACGCGTACTTCGTGAACACGACCGGCTCGGACGGCGGCTCCATCCCGGACTCCGCGGCGTGGTCGCGGTAGTTCAGACCGATCGCGAACACCTGCGGCGGGCGGGGCGCGACCGGGCCGAGCGCATCGGCGTCCACATCGGACGCGTCGTCGAACGCGGCCGTCGCGGTCCACCCCCGGAACGCGTCCCACTCGTCGTAGACGGACTGGGGGTCCGGCCCGAACCGGCCGCCGGACGCCCGCTCGACGTCGACGGCGCGGTCGCCGCCCGGTTCGATGAGCACGAGCCGGCCGGCCAGGTTGGCGATGCGCATTTCCACGTCCTCCCGAGACGTCTCAGACGAGTGCGGTGACGCCGTCGGTCAGCCCGAGCAGCGCGCGTCCGTAGACCTCGGAGGAGATCGCCGGACTGATCACGGCGTGCCGGGACGCGACCTCGGAGTCGCGCCAGATCCGCTGCAGAGGGCTGACCTCGGCGAACGAGCCGGCACCGTGTGCCGAGACGAGCGTGCGGATCGCCTCGCGGGCGTTCTCGATCGCGGCGCCGGTGTCCATCCGCACGCGGGCGCGGGCGGCGTAGTCCGGGTAGACGCCGTCGACGGCGGCCTGGTCGATGTCGGCGGCCGCCCGGTAGGCGAACAGGTGCGCGGCGTCGACGAGCGAGGCCGCCTTGGCGACGGCGAGCTGGAACGTCGGGGCGTCGGTCTGGGTGTCGTAGAACGTGTAGGACACCGAACGCTTCGGCGCCTTCTCGATCACCATGTCCAGCGCGGCCTGCGCGAGACCGAGCTGCGGCCCGGCCAGCACGAGCGCCGCGACCGGGACGAACGCCGAGCGGTACAGCACCTCGTCGGCGTGCTCGGTGGCGTAGCGCCCCTGGATCGCGGCCGGGATCGAGATGACCCGGTGGTCCGGGACGAACACGTCGCGGGCGTGGAGCGTGTTCGATCCGGTGCCGCGCATCCCGGCCACGAACCAGGTGTCCTCGATGGACAGATCACCCATCGGCACCAGGGCGAGCCCCTGGTCGACGATCTCGCCGTGCTCGTCGGGCACCGGGAGCCCGACGACGGCCCACTGCGCGTGCAGGCACCCGGACGCCCATCCCCACGAGCCCGTGATCCGGAAGCCGCCGTCCACCTTCGCCGCCTCGGCCGACGGGGCGAGCACGCCGGCGATCCGGTTCCCGGGCGCGTCCGCCCAGACGTCGCGTTGGGCCCGGTCCGGGTACAGCCCGCCGAAGAACGCGCACACGTTCATCAACGTCGTCGCCCACGACGTGGAACCGCAGCCGCGGGCGATCTCGCGGGAGACCTCCAGCTTCGTGCGGAAGTCCGTCTCGAGCCCGCCGAGTCGGCGCGGCCTCATGATCGAGAAGAGTCCGGCGTCGTCGATCAGGGAGATGTTCTCCTCGACCACCCGGCGGTCCTCCTCGGTGCGGGCGGCGTTGCGCGCCAGCACCGGCACGATCTCCGACGCGCGACCGACCAGCTCCGCCCGCAGCGCGCGGGCGTCGTCGGACGTGCCGGGACGGTCGAGAAGATGGGCGGGCATCGCGCCTCCTTCGGACGGTCGGCCCCGCATCGGTGCGTGACCTGCGACACGCCGAACGCTACGTGCCTAAGTTATAAGATGTCAACGTGGTGTAGATTCAACGACCGTGTCCGGAAAGGAGGCCACGTCCATGACGGACCAGAAGCGGCCCGGCGTGCAGTCGGTCGTGTCCCGTAAGGCCTCCGCCGTGGACCTCGTGCTGCACGAGATCCGCCGCTCGATCCTGTCCGGCGAGCTTCCCCCCGGTCAGCCGTTCACGGTGCCCGCGCTGACCGATCAGCTCGGCGTCAGCCACGTGCCGGTCCGCGAGGCCCTGCGGCAGCTCGAGGCGCAGGGCCTGATCGTGCTCAGCCCGTCGCGCAGCGCCATCGTCACCCCGCTCGACGAGGACGACCTGCGGTCGATCTACCGGCTGCGGATCATGGTGGAACCCGAGCTCGCCGCGCTGTCGGCTCCCGGCCGGACCGACCGGGACGTCGACGAGCTCGACCGGATGGTCCGTGCGACGTTCGGAGACGTTCTCGGCGAGGCGTTCTGGGCGCCGCACCGCGAGTTCCACGCGGCGCTGATCGAACCGGCCGCGTCCGAATGGGACCGGCGGATGCTGGCCCCGCTCTGGGACGCGTCCGAGCGCTACACCCGCCTGGTGTTCGACCCGGTCGACGCACCCGACTCGTTCGCCACCCGGCGCGCCCACGCGCACGACACGCTCGTCGAGGCGGCCCGGTCCCGTGACCCGGACCGGATGCGCTCCGCCGTGCGGGAGCACCTGGAGAACAACGTGTCGACGATGCTCGCGGCGATGGGACACGCGACGCAGCCGACCTGGGACGACCGGGACGCGTCGGCGTAGGTGCCGCGCGACCCGACCGCAACCGTCGCGTCACACCGGTGCCGCGTGCCGGCGCGTGGCGGGGCTGCCGGTGAGGAGCCGTGCGACCGCGTCGGCGATGGGCTGTCCCGTGTTGGCCTCGAAATAGCTGAACACCGGGCTCGGGTTCACCTCCAGGCAGACGACGCGTCCGTCGGACGGGAACTTCAGGTCGAGCCCGGCCACCTCGAGCCCCAGCGACGCGGCGAAACGCACGCAACGCTCCGCGACGTCGTCGGGGAGCGTGAACGGGCTGAACCGGGCCGGCTGCCCCGCCTGCTGCGACGCGTAGCGGTAGTCGACGGCGTCGGTGTCGACGATGGTCGCGTACACCTCGTCGCCGACCGTGTGGACCCGGACGTTGGGCCCGTCGACGAACGCCTGGAACTGGACCGGACACCATCGGATGCGCTCCAGCCGCTCCCGGTCCGACCGATCGAGGGCCGCGACGATCGAGCGCTCGCCGCTGATCGACTTGTAGACGAGCCTGCCGTGCTCGTCGGCGAACGCGTCGACCCGGTCGGGGTCATTGGTGATCAGCGTCGCCGGGACGTGGAACCCGGCCTCGCGGAGCAGCTGCGACTGGAACGGTTTGCTGAAGTTCGATCCCATCGCCCCGTACCGGTTGACGACCCTCGCCTCGGCGTGTTCCGCCCAGTGTCCGATGTGGTCGTGGAGGACGCGGCTGGAGCGCCGCGCCGGCGAGTCCTCCGGCTCCCCGACGAGTTCGGGGAGGCGCCGGTCGTCCATGAAGCGCAGGTAGACGCCACCGACGTCGTCGAGGTCGACGCCGAAACCCGGTCCGGTGAGACGACCGCCGAGGCCGCTGGAACCGGTCCGCAGCTCGAGTGCGAGGTCACGGACCTGTCGCTGGTTGACCACGACGTGCGGCAGTTCCCGCCTGCACAGGGCTTCGATGACCCGTGCCAGCGAGGTCTCGCTCGGGATCCCGCAGACGAGGATCATGCCGCCAGCTCCGCGGCGATCGCCGTGACGCCGTCCTCACCGGCCGACGACAGGTCCGGGTAGGGAGTGGCATCGAGCAGGCGCCAACCGTTCTCGCCGGGGACGGCGCCGTCGAAGCGCAGTCCGAGGATCGGCGTCTCGGCGAGCGAGAGGAGCCGCGCCGCCGCCGCCCGCACGTCGTCCGGTGCGTCGCGCACGAGCATCTCGCCACCGACGGTGAGCACCGTGGATCCGCCGGTGGGATCACCGTCGGCCGTGGACGGATCGGCGCTGTCGACGGCCAGGTCCACGACGGGAAGGCCGGCTCGCCGCGCGAGCACGCGCCAGCCGGGCGCCGGCCGCCACCGCCCGCTCAGCCCCTGTGGCGTCGGAGGGTTGACGACCCGCGGTGCCAGCCCGCGTACCCAGCTCGCCGCGAACGACGTGAGCTCGCTGCGGGCGTAGTCCTCGTCGCCCTCGACGGCTGCGAGGGTCTGCGTCGCCGGTGCGCACACCATGCGGTTCAGGACGGCGTCGATCTCACCGTCGCGCAGGGTGCGTCCGTCGCCGAGTGTGATCGTCATGTGCACCCCCTCGTCGCGGATCTCCTGGCACCAGACGGTCGACGGGTCGGCGAGAGCCTCGACGAAGACGAGCTGCACCTCCCGGCGCGCGCGGGCGCCGAGACGTTCGGCCACCCATCGGGCCGAGTGGTCGCCGACATGGCAGAGAACGAGGATCATGCGTGTCCGCCGTGGTCGGGCTCGTTGCTCAGGGCACCGCCGCGGAGGTCGGGCCGCTCGTCCTGCTCGATGAAGTGCCGCAGCACGCGGGCGGACTCGTCGAGCGCGTCGGCATGGGCCAGCAGGATCCGACGGTCGAACGTCCCGGGGAGCGGGATCAGCTCGGGCTCCTTCTCCGGTCGTTTGGACTCGTGCTCCGGCTTGGCCTCCTTGTCGTCCTTGAACTCGTCCTTACCCTCCTTCGCCTCGTCCTTCTCCTGCTTCTCCTTCCACTCCTTGCCCTCGTCCTTCGACTCGTTCTTCCCCTCGGACTTGGGGTCCTTCTCCCCCTCGACCTTCGTCTTCTCGTTCAGCTCACCCTTGGTGGCGTCCTTGCCCTGCTTGTACTCGAGCCACTCCTGCTGGATCTTCTCCTGCTGCTCCTTCTCCTCCTTGAGCGTGTCCTTCGCAGGCGGCCCCTCCCGGAAGTTCTCCTTCTGCTTCTCGGGCGGGTCGAAGGCGCCCTTCGTCTCGAGTTGGTTCCGGGTCACTGTCCGCCGCCTTCGGGGGTGGTCCCGTCGGGCTCGTTGCCGAGCGGGCCGTCGGCGAGATCGGGACGCTCGCTCTGCTCGATGAAGTGGCGCAGCGATCGTGCGGCCTCCTCGAGCGCGTCGGCGTGGCGACGCAGGCTCTCGCGGTCGATCGGCGGATCGATCCGCGGCCCCTCCCCGACAGGCTTCTCCGCCTCGCCCTTGGCGTCCTTGTTCTCCAGCTTGAACTCTTTGTTCTCGAGCTTGAACTCCTTGTTCTCCCGTTTGAGCTCTTTGGTCTCCAGCTTCTCTACCTTGAACTCCTTCCGCTCCTCCTTCTCGAACTTGGCCTCCTTGGACTCCTTTCGCTCGACCTTCTCCTTCCCCTCGACCTTGAGCTCCTTCTCCGGCTTCTCCTTGCCTTCCTTGACCTCGGACTTCTCGTTCTTTCCCTCCTTGATCTCGAGCTTCTCGTTCTTGAACTCCTTGATCTCGATCTTCTCGTTCTTGACGTCCTTGTTCTCCGGCTTCTCGGACTTGATGTCCTTGCCCTCGAGCTTGTCGTTCTTGATCTCACCGGGCGGGCGGGCGCCCTCGTCGCCGGGCGCGCCGCCGGCGCGCTGCGCGTCCGGGTCGTCGCCGGGCTGGTTGCCGCCGGGACCACTCATGATCGGCTCCTCGGATACGGGATGAGGCGAGGACCGATCGCCGGTCTCGCCGCGGGGATGGACGGAGCAGGGAACGGTGTCGATGCGAACGGCGTGACGAGGCCGCGAGCGGGCCGCACGGTCCCACCGCCAAGAGTGGCGGCCGTCACACACTGGGGCATCGCCAACATTGGGGACCTCACCGGGGCTCTACCAGAACCTGAAGGCGAAGCTGCCGCAGGCGAGGATCGTCGTGATCGGCCCGATGTACCTGGGCGACACCGTGCCCGCGAACGTGGCCGCCGTGCGCGACTCGATCCGGGAAGCGGCCACGACGGCGCAGCTCCCGTTCGTCGACCCGATCGCCGCCACGTGGTTCGTCGGCAGCGACCAGGACGGCATCGCGGCGAACGAGCTGGATCTCAACGACAAGGGCCAGCAGCGCCTGTCCCAGCTCGTCGACGAGGCGCTGAAGCGCACCGGCGCCGTCCCGAACCGACTCAGGCTGCCCTCCACGTGAGGATGCGGACCTCCTGGACGAACCGGTAGCCGTCGGGCCCGCGGCAACCGGCCAGGTAGTCGCCCAGCGGACCACCGGACTCCATCCGGTCGAGCGGCACCGAGTCGTCGAACACGCAGCGCTGGAGGAAGCCCTCGACGGCCGTTCGGTCCGAACCGGACACGGTGTACCGGATCTCCTGGACCGACGGCGTCACGCCGCAGGCCTCGAGCGACGCCGCGACCTGCTCGACGCTGCTGAACGGCGTGGCGTCCGGCGCGTGCGCGGCGCGGAACAGCTCGGCGAACCGCAGGTAGTGCGACGACGTGGTCGCCTGCACCACCGCCCCGAACCCGCCGGGCCGCAGCGCCGACGCCATCCGGGCCATGCCGTCGTCGAGCTCGGAGGGCGGGATCGCGTAGAGCGCGTGGGTGGCCCACGTGGCGTCGAAACCACTGTGGACGGGGTCGAGGTCCTGCAGCCGGACCTCGTGCTCGGCGACGGGGACGAACGGCGGCCCGAGCACCGACCGCGCCTCGGCCAGCGAGAACGCGGACGGGTCGAGCAGGTCGACGTCGATCCTCACCCCGCCCAGCGCGTCGGCCAGCCCGCGGCGCATCAGCTCCGCCGGGAACTTGCCGCTGCCGCACGCCACGTCCAGCGCGCGCACCCGGCCGTCGCGGGCGACGTCCCGGAAGTCGGCGGCCCAGTCCCGGGCCGCGACCATCTGCCGGTAGTCCTCGGTGGCCAGAGCGTAGAACGACTCCATCCCGGCGCGCCCCTGTTCGGCCCAGTGCGCCAGGCTCCGCTCGAACGTGTCCGGACGGTCGACCGTGCTCATGGTGATCCTCTCCGATCTCGGGTCGTCCCGCCGCGGCACTCCGGGTGCGAGAATCCGCACCGGGGACCGTGTCCGGGGAGAACGATGCTCGCGCTCGTCGTCATCATGCTGATCCTGCTCGCCTGGGCGCTGGTCGCGGGGCGCCTCGCGCGGTTCAGCGTGACGATGCCACTGGCCATGCTCGCGGCGGGCGTCCTGCTGACCGCCGGATCGGATCCGGTGTTCGTCTTCGACATCGACGTCGAGCCGGCCGAGCACGTCGTCGAGGCCATCCTCGCGATCCTGCTGTTCACCGACGCGACCGAGGTCCCGGGTGGTGTGCTGGGCCGCGAGCCGCGTCTGACGCTGCGGCTGCTGCTGATCGCCCTGCCGCTGTCGCTCGTGCTGGCCTGGGGCGCGGGCGCTCTGCTGCTCGGCGGCGTGGCCGACGTGTGGTTGCTGGCCGTGATCGCGACCGTCGTGATGCCGGTGGATCTCGCGCCCGCCGTCGCGTTCCTGCGCGACCCGCGCGTACCGGAACGGCTGCGGGCGCTCGCGAACGTCGAGAGCGGGCTCAACGACGGCGTCCTCGCCCCGGTCTTCCTGCTCACGCTGGCCGCCGCGACGGCAGCGGGCGGGGACTCGATCGCGGAGGCCGCTCTGGACGCCGTCCCGTCGCTCGGGATCGCGATCGGCGTCGGTGTGGTCGTCGGGGCCGTCGCCGCACGCGTGCTGCGGCGGTCCATGGACACCGGGTGGAGCCAGCCGTCGGCGTTGCGGATCGGGGTCCTGGCGCTGCCCCTGCTCGCCTACGGGACGGCGATCGTGCTCGGCGGCAACGGGTTCGTCGCGGCGTTCGTCGCCGGTGTCCTGTTCGGACCGGCGGCACGGCGGCTACCGCCCGGCACGCTGCACCTCGCCGAGGACGTCGGTCACCTGCTGTCGCTGGCGCTGTGGTTCGTCTTCGGCGCGATCGTCAACCAGACGCTCGCCGGCGGCTCGATCACCTGGCGGATCGTGCTGTACTGCGTCCTGGCGCTGACCGTGGTGCGCGTGCTGCCGGTCGCCCTGTCGCTGGTCGGGACGACCCTCTCCGCGCGCGACCGGTTCGTCCTCGGCGGGATCGGCCCCCGCGGCATCGCCACCCTGGTGTTCGGCATGCTCGCGTTCATCGACCTGCCCGATCCCGAGAACGACCTCGTGCTCACGGTCACCGTGGTCACGGTCGTCGCCAGCATCGTGATCCACGGCCTGTCGACGGGGCTGGTCACCCGCTGGTACGGACGGTCGCCCGCGGGCGGGGCGCCCGTGACAGGGTCACCCCCGTGACCGACGACCTGCCGCTGCTCGGGTTCGGCCTGCCGGTGTCGGGGAACTGGGCGACCCCGGAGACGATGCGGTACGTCGCCCGCAGGGCGGAGGACCTCGGCTACGCGTCACTGTGGACGTTCCAGCGCACGCTGTGGCCGGTGGACGGCGGCCTCGAGCCGTCGCACTGGTCGGTGTTCGACTCGGTCGTCGCGCTCGCGCACGTCGCGGGCGACACCGAGCGGATCGGCATCGGGACGGCGACGCTCTGCGCGCCGTTCACCGCGCCCGCGCTGCTGGCCAAGACGATGACGTCGCTGGACGTGCTGTCCGGCGGCCGGCTGACCGTCGGCGTCGGGATCGGGTGGATGCCGCAGGAGTACGCCGCCGCGAACGTCCCGTTCGAGCGGCGGGGCGCCCGGATGGACGAGTACCTGCGCTGCCTGCGTGCACTGTGGACGGAGGATCCGGTCGAGTTCGACGGCGAGTTCTACACCGTGCCACGCTCGCACGTCCGCCCGTCGCCGGTGCAGAAGCCGCATCCACCGATCCTGGTCGGCGGCCGGGCCGCTCCCGCACTGCGACGAGCGGGGCGCCTGGCCCAGGGCTGGATCGGCAGCAGCCGCCAGGACCTCGCCGAGGTCGGAGCCTGCGCGGAGACCGTGCGTGACGGGGCCCGGGAGGCCGGGCGCGACCCGGACGCCGTGCGGATCCTGCTGCGCGGCCTCGTCGATCTCGTCGACCGGGATCCCGGACCGGACCGCAGGCCTCTGCACGGCACCCGCGACCAGATCGTCGACGACCTGCGGGATCTCCGCGCCCGCGGTGTGACCGAGGTGTTCCTCGACCTCAACCTCTCGCCGCACGTCGGGTACCCGGACGTCGAACCCGCCGCGGCGCTGTCCTACGCCGATCACGTGCTCGACGCGTTCGCGCCCGGGCACCCCTGAGCGGCCGTCAGGCGGCCAGCAGCCGCTGCATCTCGGCGATCTCGGCCTGCTGGGAGTCGACGATCCTCTGAGCGAGAGCCCTGGCCTCCGGGTTCGTGCCGGACGCCAGCTCGGTGCGGGCCATCTGGACCGCGCCCTCGTGGTGGCGGATCATCAGCTGCAGGTAGAGGCGGTCGAACACGGCACCCCGCGCCTGGTCGAGCTGTCCCATCTCCTGGTCGGTCATCATGCCGCCACCCATGCCGCTGTGGTCCATGCCGGACATCCCGGCGGCGGACTCGGGCGCGCCCCACGCCGCGAGGAACCCGCGCATCTGCGCGATCTCCGGGGCCTGGGCCTGCTCGATGCGGGCGGCCAGCCCGGCGACCTGGGGGTCCGCGCCCCGTTCGGCGGCCGGGCGGGACATCTGCACCGCCTGCTCGTGGTGCGGGATCATCCCCTGCGCGAACGCGACGTCCGCGTCGTTGTGCGCGCCCGTCGACGCCGACGACGTCGCGGACGCCTGCGGTGCCGGGGCGTGCGGGGCCTGCGACGAGCCGCAGGCGGTCAGGACGAGGGCAGCGGCGAGCGCCGCCGCGGCTCCCGCCACGGTGGTGGTCCTCATGGGTCTGCTCCGGGTTCGTGAGCGGTGATCGGTCCGGTCCAGCGCTCTGCCGCGCTGGAGGCCGATCAGTTCCGCATCACGCAGAGCCGTGCCAGCCGTACCGACGTCGGAGGTGGTCGGACGGGAGGTTCCCGGCGCCCTCGTCCCCGCTCGGCCGTGGTCGTGACGGCGGCCGGTTCCGTCCGGAGGAGGGCGATCCCGAGCAGCAGCACCATCAAGCCGGCCAGGACGGCCAGGCACAGGTGCAGCATCGGATGAGTGGACGGGCCGTGGTCCCCGTGCGACGCGTTCACGGCCGGCATCGCCGCCGGTCCCTCCCCGGCGCGGTCCACGCTGCGCGGTTCCGACGGCGCCGCTGCCGGGATCGAATCCATCGACATCGGCGCGTCGCGCATCCCGGCATCGCCCACGACCAGGGCGTGCATCCCGAGCAGGCCGAGGACCAGCGCGACGACGACCGGCAGCAGCCGTGTCGCCGTCGCGGTCATGCATCGAGCGTATCGATCACCGGGAACCCACGTGGCGCCCGGCGATCGGCGGTCCGGCCGGAAGGCCGGTGGGACCGGGCCACATGGGGGCCGGTCTACGCTCGCCGGATGACCGCTGCGGACTCCGGCGACGACACCGACCAGTACGCCCAGCTCCAGCCCGAGGACACGCTCGTCGAGGCCGGGGTGTCCGACGTCCTGGACGAGGGCTACTCCCCGCCGGAGCGGCCGTGGAACGACCGCGACCACGAGTCGCTCGACGAGCGCCTGGCCGACGAGGAGCCCGACCCCTGGAACGCGGCCGACCCGGCGCTGGCCGGGGACGACGACGAGTCCGACGTCGACGACGCCACCGGGGAGTACCTCGGCGACGCCTCCGACACGGACGGCGAGCTGCGCGACGACGAGGTCGGCGACCGTCGTGCCGGACGACTGACCGTGGACGACGCGACGTTCGACGGCGAGCCCGGCGGGACGAAGGACCTGATCGCCGGCGACGCGGGCATCGACGGCGCCGGCGCGTCGGCGGAGGAGGCCGCCGTCCACCTGGCCGACGAGGAGTGATCAGAGCGCAATGATCACCTCCTCGGCCTTCGCCACCAGCGGGAGCACGTCGTAGCCGAGCACCGGGCCCGGGTTCGCGACGAACCCACGCCGGTGCGTCCTGATCGCCATGGCGGCGAACACGACGGGCGCCTCCATCGCGACCCCGACGACACGCGGCAGCAGCACGGTGAGGTCGATCTGGCCGGTGTCGTCGTCCGGGCGCAGCACGATCGTCAGCAGGTAGCCGAGCGGGCTGTCGACACGGGCGATGTCGGCGCCGAACCGCTCGATCGTGCCCTCCGGTCCCTCGTAGGTCAGCTTTCCGCCCTCGTGCCCGGGCTGCAGCGGGCCCGGCGTCTCGGGGAAGAACGTGATCGTGGTGCGGTCACCGGTGAACGTGACCATGTTCGCGCCCAGGTCCTGTGAGCTGGGGACGAGATCGGTGGGTGTCGCGGGTGTGGCGGTCATGACGGTTCCTGTCGTCGACGGGCCGCTCCGCCGCCGGGATGCACGGGCATCGGCCGTGCGGTGCTCGCCATCGCTCCGACGTGAGCGGCGATCCAGGTCGTCGGCCGGGACTACGGCCGGCGGGGACCACCATGACCCCGCCGCCGTGCCCCGCTCATCGCCAACGTTGACGACCCGCCGGGACGGTTTCGGACAGCCTCACCGGAACCGTCGCAAGTGTCACGACGACGTCCCGGCGCGCAGGACGTCCGAACCGGACAGGCGTGCGTAGACCGCGGCGACCGTGGGCACCATCGCGAGCGCACCAGCCGGGTCGAGCCGGTCCTCGCGCTGGGTCAGGATCCCGGCCATCCGGCGTTCCGGCGGCACCTCCTCGCCGCGGGCGGCGACCAGCGAGTGGAAGTGCGGGTTGGCCTCGCCGAACGTCAGGACGTAGGTGGCAGGTGCGCCGGTGACCTCGGTGACGGCGCCGACGAGGTCCCGCGCCCGCCGGCCGTAGGTGGCCAGCTCGGCGTCGGTGAGCGCGCCGATCCGTAGCGCGTGGCGGCGCACCCGCAGCACGAACCACCCCGGGACGTCGAAGCCGGGGACGACCTCGCACGCCCACAGGTCGTCGCGGAACACGACGGCGTCCGGGTCGGCCTCCTCCATCCGGCAGGGCAGGCAGTCGCTCACGCCGGTTCCATCGTCTCGTGGAGGTAGTCCTCGACCGTGCGCGGCGCACGACCGAGCACCCGCTCCACGTCCGCGGTGACGAACTCCGACTCCCCGTCCCGGAACAGCTGGTACATCTCCTGGAAGTGCTCGGCCTCCCAGAGCGCCATCCCGCGTCCGAGCAGGTTCTCCCGCACGTCGGCCGGGGTGATGTCGATCGTGGCGGCGCCGAGCTGGTCCGCGATCTCGGCGAACGTCACCGCGCGGGAACCGGTGAGGACCAGGGTCTCTCCCGCCCAGACGTCGTTCAGCAGGACCTCGGCACAGACCTCGCCGATGTCGCGGGCGTCGACGAAGCTGATGCCCGCCCCGCCGATCGCGTTCGGGATCTTCCCGGTTTCCCGGACGGCCGGCAGCATGATCGTGCCGATGAGCGTCTGCATGAACGCGTTCGGCCGGATCACCGACCACGGCTGACCGGACGCGGCCAGCACGTGCTCGATCTCCCAGTGCTGCCGGCAGGTGTAGGGCCCGTCGGGGTTGATCGCCGAGCTCGTTCCGGACAGCTTCACGATCCGGGCTCCGGTGCGGCGCAACGCCCGGATGATCCGCAGCTGCAGGTCGGACATGTCGTGGTCGTGCTCGGAGAGCAGGAAGACCGCGTCGGCGCCCTCTGCGGCGGCGGCGACCGTCGAATCGTCGCCCGGATCGCCTTCGACGAGCTCGGTCCCCGCCGGAAGGATCGTGCGTGCCCGGGCCGCGTTGCGGGTCAGGACACGCGGTCCGGCGCCGCGGCCGAGCAGCGCGGTGACGACGTGCGGGCCGACCGTGCCGGTGGCACCGAGGACGAGGACGCCCATCAGTCGAACACCTCGACCGTCGCGTTCTCGGGAACGAAGTCCTGCACGCGGACGGTGTCGTCGGCGCGACGCCAGATCTCGTACCCGTTCTCGCGGCAGATCTTCCCGTCGCGGCACTCGAACGCGTGCACGAGCCGGATGCTGCAGCGCGTCCCCTTCGGGAAGGGACAGTTGCGGAAGCCGTCGGTCAGCAGGGTGACCTCGAAGATGCTGTCGTCGAAGACCCAGTCCTCGGTCGCGAACCGGTGCAGGTTCGTGATCGTGTGGACCTTCATCGCCTCGAAGATCTTCAGGTACTCCGCCTTGACGGTCTCCTTGTCCCGCAGGACGAGTCCCCGCGCGGGCACCTCCCAGACGATGTCGTCGGTGTAGACGCCGACGGCCTTGTCGATGCCGTCGGGGTTCTCGTTGTGGAAGTGCACGTCGACGGCGGCGAGGTTGCGGGCGACGATCTCCTCGCGGCTGAGTTCGCTGGTGCTCATGGGTCCTCCTCGCTGAGTCGCTACGATATACGATAGCGTGGTATCGACTCTGGCAAAGGAGTCGGCCGAGCACAAGCCTCGATCGGCCAACCCGCTATCGTATAAAGATCATCGACGGCCGGAGGGAGAGCACGTGGCCGAGCGAGCGTTCCGACCGGTCAAGGACCACCAGGTGTCGGCCGTCGACCTCGTCACCGTCGAGGTGCGGCGTTCGATCCTGCACGGCGTCCTCGCGCCGGGCGAGCGCTTCTCCGTCGCCGAGCTCGCGCGCCAGCTCGACATCAGCCACATCCCCGTCCGCGAGGCGCTGCGGCGGCTCGAGGGACAGGGACTGATCGAGCTCAACCACGGCCGCAGCGCGGTCGTCGTACCGCTGTCCGTCGAGGACCTGCGCGGCATCTACGGCCTGCGACTGCTCGTGGAGCCGGAACTCGCGGCACGCGCCGCCGCCCTGCACACCGAGGCTCAGATCGAGAACCTCGCGGCCCTCATCGAGTCCTTCGAGGACGACGATCCCGAAGCCGTCTGGCAGGCCCACCAGCGATTTCACCTGGACCTGGTGCGGCCGGCCGCCTCCGCGTGGGACCTCAGGACGCTCGACCAGCTCTGGGCCGCCGCCGAGCGCTACACCAGGCTGGTCTACGACTTCGCCGAGATCGCCCGCACCGAGCGGACCCGGCGGGAACGCATCCACACGGGAGTCCTCGACGCCGTCCGTGCCCGCGACGCCGGCCTGACCCGTCAGGCGGTGACCGACCACCTCGTCGGAAACCAGGAGGAGCTGACCGAGCGGATCGGGCGGCTCGAGCCGGAGGGCGAGCGCGCCGCGGGTCGCGACAGCGCCTGAGGCGATCGACCGCATCCTGCGCGACGTCGGAACAAGCGTGGGCGGCGCTCCTGTTGGACGAGACGTCGTCGCACAGCCGTCAGGCCGTGACAGCAGAAGGAGAGCCGGTATGCCGACCCCCGATGTCCCGCTCGAGAAGCTCGGCTTCCTGACCATCGGCCTGTTCGACGGCGACGATCCGGCGCCGGGGCACGAGAACGTCCTGCAGGTCATCGAGCTCGGCGAGCAGCTCGGCTTCGACAGCGCCTACCTGCGCCACCGGCACTTCCAGACCGGCATCTCCTCGCCGATCGCGATCATGGCAGCGGCCTCGCAACGCACCCACCGGATCGCGATGGGTACGGCCGTGACGCCGCTGGGCTGGGAGAACCCGCTGCGCATGGCCGAGGACCTCGCCACCGTCGACATCCTGTCCGGAGGACGCCTTGAGCCCGGCTTCTCGGTCGGCCCGCCGATCCACTGGGACGACGTCAAGGCCGCGCTCTACCCCGACACCGCCGACGCCGAGGACCTCTCGTCGGAACGGGTCGCACGGCTGCTGCGCATGATCCGGGGCGACGCCGTCAGCACGTTCTCCGGCACCTCGGGCTTCGAGGAGTTCTCCGCACGGGTGGAGCCGCACTCCCCCGGTCTGGCGGCCCGCGTCTGGTACGGCTCCGGCAGCGCCCGATCGACCCGATGGGCCGCCGAGCAGGGCCTGAACCTCCTGACCAGCAACATCCTCAAGCCCGAGCAGTCGGACCTCGAGACCGACGGCCGGTGGGACTTCGCCGCGATCCAGCAACGCCAGATCGCCCTGTTCAAGCAGCACCACCCGGACGGCGACGCCGCGCGCGTCTCACAAGGGCTCGTCGTGATCCCCACCGACACCGCGACCCGAGAGCAGAAGGCGAGGTACGAGGCCTACGTCGAGAAGCGCACCCCACGGACCGTCGCCCCGATGGGCCCGCCCGGACCCGGCCTGCTCGCCGCGCCCGACGTCCTGGGAACCTCGCAGGAGATCGCCGAGAAGCTCTACGGCGACGCCGCGTTCCGCGAGGTGCGTGAGGTCGTGTTCGCCCTGCCGTTCAGCTTCGAGCACGCCGACTACGTCCAGATCCTCACCGACATGGCCACCTCGCTCGGACCGGCCCTCGGGTGGAAGCCACCCGCGTGAACGGCCACTGACCCGGTCCGGCTCAGGCCGGCGACGGGACCACGACGACCTTGCCGCGCAGCGTCCCGGCATCGGCTTCGGTGTGGACCGAGGCCAGGTCGGCCAGCGCGACCCGGCGGTCGACGCCGATCCGCATCTCGCCACGATCGACCCGCGCCACCAGCTCGGCCAGCTGCCCGGTGTCGCTGCGCACGAAGAGGTCCACCGCCCGGACCCCGCGGGTCTCGTCGGCGGGCGCCGGCGTCGCGGGAACGGTGTTCACGACGACGCCGCCGTCGCGGACCAGCCCGAGAAGCGCCGTCAGGTCCGTCGGGGTGAGGTTGAGCAGGACGTCGACCGGTTCGTCGACCGCCGCGGTGAGACCGGTGGTGGTGTGGTCGACGACCTCGTCGGCGCCCAGCTCGCGAAGGCGTTCGCCACTGCGCGGACTGCCGGTTGCGATCACGTGGGCACCGGCGTGCTTCGCGAGCTGGACCGCGTAGCCGCCGACCGCGCCCCCCGCCCCGTTGATCAGGATCCGCTGCCCGGAGGCCAGAGCCGCGGCGTCGACGAGGGCCTGCCAGGCGGTGAGCCCCGTCATCGGCAGCGCCGCGGCGTCGACGAGCGGCACGCTCGTGGGAGCCGCGACGAGCACGTCCACCGGTGCGACGACGTACTCCGCCGCCGCACCGTCGCCGATCATCGGCAGGAAGCCGACGACCTCGTCGCCGACCTCCGGCTCGGACACACCGGCCCCGAGCGCGTCGACGGTCCCCGCGACCTCGATGCCCGGCGTGTGCGGCAGCGCCACCGGGAAGGGCCCTTGCAGGTAGCCGCCGCGGATGCCGTCGTCGACGGGGTTGAACGTCGTCGCGGCGACGCGGATCCGCACCTCTCCGGGCCCCGGATCGGGCTGGTCGACGTCCTCGAACCGGAGCACGTCGGGACCGCCGTACTCGTGGAACCGCACTGCCTTCACGTCGGGCCTCGTTCCCGTTCGTCATGCGCTTCAAATCTGAAGTACCTTCGCCGACCCTAGCGATGCTTCAGTCTCGAAGCAAGTAGGGTCCGGGGATGCCCGACGCGCCACACCCGGTCGACCCCGTCCAGCTCGGCGCCTACTTCGCACTGATCGACGTGTCGAGCCTGCTGCGCCACGCGATCGAGCAGCAGCTGCACGTGGACGGCGACCTGACATTCGTGCAGTTCCAGATCCTGCGGCGCCTGCAGCTGTCGTCGAGCGGCAGCGCGCGGATGACCGCCCTGGCGGACTCCATCGTGATCAGCCGCAGCGGCCTGACGTACCAGGCGGGCACGCTCGAGCGCCGGGACCTGGTCACCCGGGGCCCCTCCCCGGACGACGAGCGCAGCGTCATCATCTCGGTCACCGACGCCGGCCGGGCCCTTGTCGACGCGGTCCTGCCCGGCCACGAGGCCGTCGTCAAGCAGATGTTCTTCGACCCGCTCTCCCGCGACGGCGCCCGCTCCCTCACCGACCTCCTGGGCCCGGTGGGCGAGCACATGCGGACGGCGCCCCCGCCGTCGGCGGCGCCCCGGCGTCGCAAGCGCGGGTGACCCGCCCGCTCCCGCGCACGCCCCGACCGGGCACCACCACCGACCACGACCGAGCCGGCTGACCCACCGGCGTCAGGGACGCGTCAAGACGGCCCGTCCGGGCGTCAAGCAGTCGTAGCCGGACCCCGTCCGCCCCACGGACCGGACGCACGATGCGTCGGCTCCCCCGGAAGGACCGGTCGGGAGGTACGAGGAGACGTCCGTGGCCGACCTGGCATTCGCCGTGCTGCTGATCGCGAGTTTCGCGCTGTTCGCGTTGCTCCTGCGCGGTCTGGACAAGCTGTGATCGCCGACATCGTGGGCGGGCTGATCGCGCTCGCCCTCCTCGTGTACCTGGTGATCGCACTGCTGAGACCGGAGCGGTTCTGATGAGCTCGACCGTGGCCGGCCTCCTCCAGGCCGGCGTCCTCGTGCTTCTACTGGCGCTGGCCTACACGCCGCTCGGTGCCTGGATGGCAAGGGTCTACTCCGACGAGCGGCACTGGGGCGTGGAGCGCGCGCTCTACCGGCTCGTCCGTGTGGATCCGGACGTCCGGCAGCGCTGGACGACCTACGCCGCCGGCGTGCTGGGGTTCTCCTTCGTCTCGATCGTGCTGCTGTACCTGATGCAGCGGCTGCAGCCGCTCCTGCCGCTCGGATTCGGCCGCGGCACCGACGGCGCGAGCACCGTCTCGCCCGCGATGGCGTTCAACACGGCCGTGTCGTTCGTGACCAACACGAACTGGCAGTCCTACGTCCCGGAGTCCGTGCTCGGGCACACCGTCCAGATGGCCGGGCTGACCGTGCAGAACGTCGTGTCGGCCGCGGTCGGCATGGCCGTCGCGGTTGCGCTGGTGCGCGGCTTCGCCGCCCGGGTGAGCGGCGACGCGGAGGACCGCGGCCGGATCGGGAACTTCTGGGTCGATCTCACCCGTGGCGTCGTCCGGATCCTGCTGCCGCTCTCGGTGGTCGCGGCGGTCGCGCTCGTCGCGACGGGCGTCGTGCAGTCCCTGCGCTCCGGCGTCGACGTGACCACTGTGGACGGGTCGCGACACACACTGGCGCTCGCGCCGGCCGCGTCGCAGGAGGCGGTCAAGGAGCTGGGGACGAACGGCGGCGGGATCTTCAACGCGAACTCGGCGCACCCGTTCGAGAACCCGAACGCGCTGTCCAACCTGTTCGAGATCCTCCTGCTGCTGGTCGTCCCGGTCGCGCTGACCCGCACGTTCGGGATCCTGGTCGGCGACCGGCGCCAGGGACACGTCCTCGTCGCCGTGATGGGCGCGATCTGGGCCGTGTTCGTCGCCCTGACCTGGCTGGCCGAGGCGTTCCCGAACGGCCCGGCCGCGCTCGCCGCGGGCGGCGCGATGGAGGGCAAGGAGGTCCGGTTCGGCATCCCCGGCTCGTCGCTGTTCGCCGTGTCCACCACCGGCACCTCCACCGGCGCGGTGAACTCCATGCACGACAGCCTCACCGGAGCGGGCGGCGGCGTCGCGCTGCTGAACATGCTGCTCGGCGAGGTCGCGCCGGGCGGCGTCGGCGCCGGGCTCTACGGCATCCTCGTGCTCGCGATCATCGCGGTGTTCCTGGCCGGGCTGATGGTCGGCCGGACGCCGGAGTACCTCGGCAAGAAGCTGGGCCGGGTCCAGGTCACCTACGCGGCGATCTCGATCCTCGCGATGCCCGCGCTGGTGCTGCTCGGCGCCGGGCTCGCGATCGCGTTGCCCGGCACGGCCGACGCGCTGAACAACGACGGCGCGCACGGCTTCTCCGAGGTGCTCTACGCCTACGCCTCCGCCGCGAACAACAACGGCAGCGCGTTCGCCGGCATCACCGTGACCAGCGACTTCTTCCAGGCGTCGCTGGGTGTCGCGATGCTGTTCGGCCGCTTCGTGCCGATCCTCGCCGTGCTCGCACTGGCCGGATCGCTGGCCGAACAGCGCCGCGTCGAGCCAGGCGCCGGGACCCTTCCGACGCACGGCGCCCTGTTCGCGACGCTCGTCGGCGGCACCGTCCTGCTGGTCGCCGCACTGACGTTCTTCCCGGCGATGGCGCTCGGGCCGATCGCCGAGGCCCTGTCATGAGCCGGCCCGCCACCGAGGAAGGACCCGACGTCGTGAGTACCGATACCCGGACGGAGCCGCGTCCGGACGCCGCTGCGGCCACCGCGACGCCGGTCGCCGCCGGGGCGTTCCACTGGGCCCAGCTCGTCTCCTCGCTGCCCGACGCCCTGCGCAAGCTCGACCCGCGGGTGCAGGCGCGCAACCCGGTCATGTTCGTCGTCTGGGTCGGCTCGGCGCTGGTCACCGTGCTGGCCATCGTCGACCCGAGCGTGTTCGCGATCCTGATCGCGATCTGGCTGTGGTTCACCGTGCTGTTCGCGAACGTGGCCGAGGCCGTCGCCGAGGGACGCGGCAAGGCGCAGGCCGCGTCACTGCGCGCGACGAAACGGGACACGATGGCCCGCCGCCTGCGCTCCGACGGGTCCGAGGAACAGGTTCCTGGCACCGCGCTCGCGGTCGGCGACCTGGTCGTCGTCGAGGCGAACGAGACGATCCCGGGCGACGGCGACGTCGTCGAGGGCATCGCGACCGTCGACGAGTCCGCGATCACCGGCGAGTCCGCGCCGGTCGTCCGCGAGGCGGGCGGGGACCGCAGCTCGGTCACCGGCGGCACGACGGTCCTGTCCGACCGGATCGTGGTCGAGGTGACGACCCGCCCCGGCGAGTCCTTCGTGGACCGGATGATCGCGCTGGTCGAGGGCGCGGCACGGCAGAAGACGCCGAACGAGATCGCGCTGACGGTACTGCTCTCGGTCCTGACGATCGTCTTCCTGCTCGCCGTCGTGGCGATCTCGCCGATGAGTGCCTACGCCGGCTCGCAGGTCTCGCTGATCGTGCTCACCGCACTGCTGGTCTGCCTGATCCCGACCACGATCGGCGCCCTGCTGTCGGCGATCGGCATCGCCGGCATGGACCGGCTCGTGCAGCGCAACGTGCTGGCCACCTCCGGGCGGGCCGTCGAGGCGGCCGGTGACGTGGACACGCTGCTGCTCGACAAGACCGGCACGATCACGTTCGGCAACCGCCGGGCCACCGAGCTCCTCCCGGTCGGCGGGACCCCGGCCGAGGAGCTGGCCCGTGCGGCGCGACTGTCGAGCCTCGCCGACCAGACCCCGGAGGGCCGCAGCATCGTCGCGCTCTGTGCCGGCCGGTACGGGCTCGCGGCCGAGGCGGACGCGGGCGAGGCGGTGGCCGGGTTCGTCCCGTTCACCGCGCAGACCCGGATGTCCGGCATCGACCTCGCCGACCACGTGATCCGCAAGGGTGCCGCGGCTGCCGTACTGGCCTGGGCCGAGGCCGGCCGGCCCACCCCCGGGGCCGATGCGCCCACCCCCGACCCGAACGAGGGTGCCGTTCGGGCAACGACATTGCCCGAAGGTGCCGTTCGTTCGGGAAGGGAGGGGGACGGAGGGGACGGAGGGGACGCCGGCGTCGCCGCCGAGGTCCGGCGGCTCGTCGAGACGATCTCCGACGACGGCGGCACGCCACTCGTCGTGGCGGCCGCGTCCTCCCCGGACGGTACGGGCGCACACGTGCTCGGCGTCATCCGTCTGTCCGATGTGGTCAAGCCGGGCATGCGGGAGCGGTTCGCCGAGCTGCGCGCCATGGGCATCCGCACCGTGATGATCACCGGGGACAACCCGCGCACGGCGCGCGCGATCGCGGCCGACGCCGGCGTGGACGACCATCTGGCCGAGGCGACGCCCGAGGACAAGATGGCCCTGATCCGCAAGGAGCAGGAGGGCGGGCGGCTCGTCGCCATGACCGGCGACGGCACGAACGACGCACCCGCGCTGGCCCAGGCCGACGTCGGCGTCGCGATGAACACCGGGACGGCCGCGGCCAAGGAGGCCGGCAACATGGTCGACCTCGACTCGAACCCGACGAAGCTGATCGAGATCGTCGAGATCGGCAAGCAGCTCCTGATCACCCGTGGCGCGCTGACCACGTTCTCGATCGCCAACGACCTGGCCAAGTACTTCGCCATCCTCCCGGCGATGTTCCTGGCGCTCCACCCGTCGCTCGGCGCGCTGAACGTCATGCGGCTCGCGACGCCGGAGTCCGCGATCCTGTCCGCGGTGATCTTCAACGCGCTGATCATCGTCGCCCTGGTGCCGCTCGCCCTGCGCGGAGTGCGCTACCGGCCGTCGTCGGCGGCGAACCTGTTGCGCCGCAACCTACTCGTCTACGGGCTCGGCGGGGTGGTGACCCCGTTCGTCGGGATCTTCCTCATCGACCTGCTCGTCCGACTCGTCCCCGGGATCTGAGAGACATGCTGACCACGCTGCGCCGCCAGACCGGAACCGGGCTGCGCCTGCTGCTCGTGTTCACGGTGCTGTGCGGCATCGTCTATCCCTTGGCGATCTGGGCGGTCGCCCACCTTCCCGGCCTGTCGTCGAGCGCGGAGGGCTCGATCGTCGGCGGCACCGCAGGCTCGTCGCTGATCGGGATCGACCCGGTCGCGGCGGACCCGGCGGCCGACCCGTACTTCCACACCCGTCCCTCCGCGTCGTCGGAGGGCGTGCTGGGGCCTGCCGACACGACGACCTCCGGCGGCTCGAACAAGGGCGGTTTCGACGACGAGCTGCTCGACCAGGTCCAGCAACGCCGCGCCCTGATCGCCCAGCGCGACGGCGTCGACCCGGCCACCGTCCCGGCCGACGCGGTCACCGCATCGGCGTCCGGACTGGACCCGGACATCAGCCCCGCCTACGCCGCCCAGCAGGTCGCCCGCGTCGCACGGGTCACCGGCCTGCCGGTCGCCACGGTCCGCTCGCTGGTCTCGGACGCCACCGAAGGCCGGGTGCTCGGCTTCCTCGGCGAGCCCGCGGTGAACGTCACGGAGCTCAACCTCGCCGTCCGCGACGCGCGCGGGTAGAGAATCGCCGACGTGACCAAGCGGGGTGAGCTGCGCATCCACCTGGGGGCGGCCCCGGGGGTGGGCAAGACGTACGCGATGCTCGGCGAGGCGCGGCGGCGCCTGGAGCGCGGCACCGACGTCGTCGTCGGCGTCGTCGAGACGCACGGTCGGGCCCGGACGGCCGCGCTGCTCGACGGGCTGGAGGTGCTGCCGCGCAGGCGGATCGAGCACGGCGCGACCGTGCTCGACGAGTTCGACCTCGACGCGGCACTGGCCCGTGCCCCCGCGGTGATCCTGGTCGACGAGCTCGCCCACACCAACGCTCCCGGCGGTCGGCACGCGAAGCGCTGGGAGGACGTCGAGGACCTGCTCGACGCCGGCATCGACGTCATCTCCACGGTCAACGTGCAGCACCTCGAGTCGCTCGGAGACGTCGTGCACACGATCACCGGCGTGCGGCAGCGAGAGACCGTGCCGGACGAGGTGGTCCGGCGCGCCGACCAGCTCGAGCTCGTCGACATCACACCGGAAGCGCTGCGCCGCAGGCTCGCCCACGGCAACGTCTACGCCGCCGAGAAGGTCGACGCGGCACTCGCGAACTACTTCCAGGTGCCGAACCTGATCGCCCTGCGCGAGCTCGCCCTGCTGTGGGTCGCCGACGAGGTCGACGTCGCGCTGCGCCGCCACCGCACCGACAGGAAGATCACCGACGTCTGGGAGACCCGCGAGCGCGTCGTCGTCGCGCTGACCGGAGGGCCGGAGTCGGAGACCGTCCTGCGCCGTGCGACCCGGATCGCCAAGCGCGCCGGGCAGGCCGACCTGCTCGCCGTGCACGTCCTGCGCGGCGACGGGCTGGCCTCCGCGCCGGTCGGCGCGAACACCGCGCTCCGGCGCCTCGCCGACGACGTCGGCGCGTCGTTCCACACCGTGGTCGGGGACGGCGGAGCCGACGCGGTGACGACGGCGCTGCTCGACTTCGCCCGGGGCGCGAACGCCACCCAGCTCGTGCTCGGCACGTCGCGACGTTCGCGGGTCGCCCGGCTGTTCGACCCCGGCATCGGGGCGCGGGTCGTGCAGGAGTCCGGCCCGATCGACGTGCACATGGTCACGCACGACTCGGCCGGACGCGGGCTGCGCCTCCCCCGGCTCACGGGCGGGCTCCCGGCATCGCGACAGGCCGCCGGATGGGTCCTCGCCGTACTGGCCCCGGCCGTGGCCACGCTGATCGGGGTGGGCCTGCGCGACGTGATCGGGCTGTCCACCGACGTCGTGCTGTTCTTCCTCACCGCCGTCGTCGTGGCGGTCGTCGGCGGGTTGGGCCCGGCCCTGCTCGCGGTGCTGATCGGCGGCCTGGCGCTGAACTTCTTCCTCACCCCGCCGCTGTACTCGCTGACGATCGCCCAGACCGAGAACCTGATCACCGTGGTCGCGATGCTCGTCGTCGCCGTCCTCGTCGCGCTCGTGGTGAACCGGGCCGCGCGCCGCGCCGAGCAGGCGGCCCGCGCACAGGCCGAGGCGGCACTGCTGGCGTCGTTCGCCCGGACCGTGCTGACCCGCACCGATCCACTGCCCCGGCTGCTGGAGAAGGTCAGCGAGGCGTTCGGCCTCCGGAGCGTGGCGCTGCTCGAGCGGCCGGACGGCGCAGCGGGCTGGTCCCTGGTCGCGGTGTCCGGCCCGCGGGAGTGCGGGCGCCCGGACGCCGCCGACGTCGACGTCGAGGTGGAGGACGGCCTGCACCTGATCGGCACCGGCCGGTCCCTGCCCGCGGCCGACCGCCGTCTGCTGGAGACGGTCGGCGGTCAGGCGCTGCTGGCGCTGCGCGGCCAACGCGCCGCCGCCGAGACCGAGCGGGCCGAGCGCCGCGCTGAGGTGAACGAGACGCGCGGAGCGCTGCTGTCGGCCGTCGGGCACGACCTGCGCAGCCCGTTGACCTCGATCAAGGCGGCCGCGGGCAGCCTGCGCGACCCGCTGCTGCGCCTGTCCGGCGCCGACCGCGGCGAGCTGCTGGCGACGATCGAGGAGTCCGCGGACCGTTTGACCGGGCTGGTGGACAACCTGCTGGACTCGTCGCGCCTGGCCACCGGGGCGGTCCATCCGCAGCTCGCTCCCGTCGGCTACGACGAGGTCGCCGTCCGGGCGCTCGTCGGTGTCGAGGGTGCCGAGCGGGTGAGCGTCGACATCGACGTGCAGCTCCCGGACGTCGTCGCCGACGTCGGCCTGCTCGAGCGGGTGGTCGCCAACGTCGTCGACAACGCCCTGCGCCACGGCGCAGGCGCCCCGGTGGCCCTGCGCGCCAGCGCCCACGCCGACCACGTCGAGCTCCGCGTGGTCGACCGCGGTCCCGGCGTGCCGCGCGGATCCCAGGACGACCTGTTCGCGGCGTTCCAGCGCCTCGGCGACCGGAACGGGACCCCGGGCGTCGGGCTCGGGCTGTCGGTCGCCCGCGGCCTCACCACCGTCATGGGCGGAACGCTGACCGCCGAGGACACCCCCGGTGGGGGGCTCACCATCGTCGTGTCGATGCCGTCGGCGGGTGCCGTGCCGGAACCGGAGGTCATCGGGTGAGCGCCCGGCCGTCCCGCGACCAGCAGCCGCTCGCGGTCGGGTCGGCGGGTCGCGGTGCTCGAACCAGCAGGAACCGGCCCCGTCCGGCGGGCAGCTCGATCGCGTCCATCCCGATCGCCACCAGCAGCGCGGCCGTCCCGGCGCCGTCCGGGCCGCTGCACCCGTCGCTCGGCCACGCTCACCGCACACCGCTCCCGCAGGTGCCCGACGACCGTCGTCGACATGGTCTCGACGTCCGCCTCCGCGGTGAATGGCGCCATATGGCGCCATAGATGGCGCATATCTCTTGACGATGGCACCAATGTGCGCCACGCTATGCGCCATGGAGTTGGACGGATACGTCGACCGCCTGCGGACCGAGTTCGCGGCCATCAGCGAGGTGGCAGGGGACGACGTGCGCGAGGTCGCGGAACGCCTGGTGGGACCGCTCGACTCGGCGGTGCGGTTGGTGCTGCTCGAGGCGCTGACGGCCGCCGCCGACGAGATCACCCTGGAGCTCGTGCCCGGCTCGGTGCACCTGCGCCTGCGGGGTTCCTCCCCCGACTTCGTCGTCACGACCGCGGCCGCTCCGGCGACCGCCGCTCCGGCCGCCACCACGCCCGCACCACCGGCCGCTGCGACGGAAGGCGACAACGGCGCCGTCGCACGCATCAACTTCCGGCCCCCGGAGAGTCTGAAGAACCGCATCGAGGAGGCGGCGGGCCGCGACGGCCTGTCCGTCAACACCTGGCTGACCCGCGTGGCCACGGCCGCGCTCGACCAGCCAGCACCACACGCGCCGCCGTCCGGCAGGGCCGGGCGCGTCGGCTGGTTCGGCTAACCGCAGGACCCACCCACTCGCGGCGCCGCGGCGCCGAGGAGGCGATCGACCATGTCCACGTTCGACACACCCGGACCGATCACCGCAACCGTCGAGCTCCCGATCGGGGAGCTGCACGTGGTCGCGTCGGACCGCACCGACACGGTCGTCGACGTGCGCAGCAACGCCGAGGACCGCAAGCAGGCCGAGGACGTCCGCGTCGAGCTCGTCGGGGACGAGCTCCGCGTCACCGGGCCCACGCTCGGCCTCCTGCAGAAGCTCACGCCGAAGACCCCCGGCCGCTCGCTCGAAGTCGAGATCGCCCTCCCGGCCGGCTCCTCGCTCACCGCCCGGTCGGGATACGGCGGCATCCGCGCCGAGGGCCGCCTGGGCGCCTGCGCCGTCCACACGAAGTACGGCGACGTCCGGATCGACGACGCGCGGTCGGCGACACTGTCGGTCGGCTACGGGCTGGTCAGGGTGAACGGGACCGTCGACGGCGACGCCGACCTGACCGCCGACCACGGCGGCGTGCAGGTCAAGCGGGTCGGCGGCGCGGCGAGCATCCGCAGCAAGCACGGCGCCATCCACGCCGACGAGATCGGCGGCGACGCGCAGCTGACCGGCGGTTACGGCGACATCGACATCGACGATGCCCAGTCCGACGTCCGGGTCCGCACGACCTACGGCAACGTCCGCCTGGGACGCGTCGCCCGCGGCGAGGTGTCGCTGACCAACAGCCACGGCCGGATGGACGTCGGGATCGCCGGGACCAGCGCGGCGTGGCTGGACGTCGACACCACCGGCCGGTTCAGCAACGACCTGTCCCCGCGCGACGACCCGGACGGCTTCGCCGAGACCGTCTCGGTCCACGCCCGCTCGCAGGACGGCGCCATCGTGATCCGCCGGGCCTGAGCCCGCCCTCCCCTCCGCAGTTCGAGCCGCCCGACCGTTCCCGGTCCGGCGGTCACCCCGCCCTGCCCTCACCAAGGAGCGCACCCATGACGAACGACCCGGCGATCACGATCGCCGACCTGCGCAAGTCCTACGGATCCCAGACCGTCCTGGACGGGATCGACATCGAGGTCCCGGCCGGGACCGTGTTCGGGCTGCTCGGCCCGAACGGCGCCGGCAAGACGACCGTCGTGAAGATCCTGTCCACATTGGTCCGCGCCGACTCCGGCACGGTCCGGGTCGCCGGGCACGACGTCGTCGACGCACCGGACGCCGTCCGCGCCGCGATCGGCGTGACCGGGCAGTTCTCCGCCGTGGACGGCCTGCTCACCGGCACCGAGAACCTCCGGTTGATGGCGGACCTGCACCACCTGTCCCGCACCGGCGGGCGGGCCCGCGCCCGCGACCTGCTCGAGCAGTTCGACCTCGCCGACGCCGCCGGCAGGCCCGCCTCCTCGTACTCCGGCGGCATGCGACGGCGCCTCGACCTGGCGATGACGCTCGTCGGCGACCCTCGGGTGATCTTCCTCGACGAGCCGACGACCGGCCTGGACCCGCGCAGCCGCCGTGACCTGTGGTCGGCGGTCCGGAGCCTCGTCGACGGCGGCGTGACGGTCTTCCTCACCACGCAGTACCTGGAGGAGGCCGACCACCTCGCCGACGACATCGCCGTGCTCGACCACGGACGCCTCGTCGCACACGGGACGCCGGCCCAGCTCAAGGCCCGGGCGCCCGGCGGACACGTCGAGATCCGGTTCGCCGACCACGCGGACCTGGCCACGGCCGGCGCCGCCCTGCCCGCCGCGGTACCGGACCCGGACGCCCTGACCCTGCAGGTCCCCACCGACGGGTTCCCGGCGCTGCGTGCGCTGCTCGACCGCCTCGACGCGGCCGGAACCCGACCCGAGGCGCTGACCACCCACACACCCGACCTGGACGACGTGTTCCTCGCGCTGACCGGCCGGCCCGCCACGTCCGACACCCGCTCCGACACCCAGAAGGTGACCACGTCATGACCACGATCGCCGCCGCTCCGACCGCCCGCCCCCAGGCCCTGCGGGACTCGCTGACGATGGTGCGCCGCCGCCTGCTCCACATGCGGCGCTACCCGTCGCTGACGATCATGTTGATCGGTCAGCCGCTCGTGTTCCTGCTGCTGTTCGTCTACGTGCTCGGCGGACCGCTCGGCGCGGGCGTCGCGGGCCCCACGGCCGGGCGCACGCAGTACCTGGCCTACATCACCCCGACCATCCTGCTGATCACCGTGGCGAGCATCGCGCTGGCCACCGCGATCGGGGTCGCCACCGACATGACCGAGGGCGTCGTCGCCCGCTTCCGGACGATGGCCATCGCCCGCGTCAGCGTCCTCACCGGACACGTCGTCGGGGCGTTCGCGCAGACCGTGGTCGCGCTCGTGGTGGTCACGGGCGTCGCGCTCGCGCTCGGCTTCCGGACGGACGCGACGGTCGGCGGCTGGCTCGGCGCGCTCGGGATCCTGGCTCTGCTGACGCTGGCCCTGACGTGGCTCACCGTGGCGCTCGGGCTGGCCGCGAGGACCGTCGAGTCGGCCAGCAACACCCCGATGTTCCTGCTCCTGCTGCCGTTCCTGAGCAGCGGATTCGTCCCGACCGAGTCCATGCCGACCGTGCTGCGCTGGTTCGCCGAGTACCAGCCGTTCACCCCGGTCATCGACGCCCTGCGCGGACTCCTGCTCGGATCGGCGACGCCCGGTCTCGGCACCAGCGTGATGCTCGCCGTCGGGTGGTGCGTGGTGATCACCGTGGCCGGCTACCTGTGGGCCGAGCGCCTCTACAACTCCCGGACGGACGGCTGAGACGGTGAGCCCGCACCGCGTCCGCACCGCAGGACGCGCCCCGGGGAACGCGTCGATCCGGTTGAGATGGCGCTGACGGCTGCCCGGACCGTGATCGAACAACCCTCACTGCCATCTCACCCGGATTCGCGTGACCTGACACTCCCGTGGACTCAGCGGAGGTGCAGAACCGTCGTAGTCGTCCTGCGTCGGATCACCATCGAACGTCCGACCGCTTGTTCGGTCGAAGTAGCCCCGGTCTGCGCCGACCTCCGTGACCGCGGCGACCATGGCGGACGGCGATGCGTCGATACCGACGACCCCCGCCACTCCCGTGGCAACCAGCGCGTTCGTCTCCTCCCTGGTCTGCGGGCCGACGATGACGATCGCTCGCATCCGGGGCTGACGCCTGCGCAGCCCGGCGAGCATCTGCGGGCCGAGCGGTCGCTCCCCCTCCCCGGTCAGATCGATCAGGACGATCGCCGGACGGAGGTCAGCGCACAGCCGGACCAGCTCCGAGGTGGTGGCTGCCTCGGCGATGACGTCGATCGCGTCCTGGGTCCGTAGCAGGAATCGAAGCCCGCATCGCACCAACGTCGACCGCGAGAAGACCAGGAGCCGTGTGCTCGCGGCCGGCTCGTCGTCCGTGGCCCAGATGCCGTCGCGGGCACCCTGGTCGCTCGCCGATCCGCCCCGCGACTCCTCGATGTCCCTCCCGGCGCTGCAGACGGGCCCGGTGTGCGCCGCCACGATCACCCGGACCGCGGGTCCGCGATCGTGACATCCAGGCTCGCGACCAGCTCCGCGCGCAGATGGGCGGACAGGGCGTTGCGGTTCGACGGCGAGTCGCGAGCGACGGTCGCTCGACCGCCCTCGACCTCGTGGTGGACGAGCCCGGTCATGCCGGCACCTGGACCGTCGCGAGCTGGTCGGAGGTCGTCAGCGGCGCGTCGGTGGCTGCACGCACCTCGTCCTCGGTCACGCCGGGGGCAACCTCCGCCAGTACGAGTCCGCCGTCGGTGACGTCGATGACCGCGAGGTCGCTGATGATCCGGTCGACCACCTGCAGCCCGGTGTAGGGCAGCGTGTTCTCTCGGAGGATCTTGGGACTGCCGTCCTTGGCCGTGTGCTCCATCAGGACGATGACCCGCCGGGCGCCATGGACGAGGTCCATGGCGCCTCCCATGCCCTTGACCATCTTGCCGGGGACCGACCAGTTCGACAGGTCGCCCTTCTCGGAGACCTGCATCGCACCCAGCACGGCGACGTCCAGGTGGCCGCCGCGGATGACACCGAAGGACAGCGCCGAGTCGAAGTAGGACGCTCCGACGCGGACCGTGACGGTCTCCTTGCCGGCGTTGATGAGATCGGGGTCGATCTCGTCCGGATGCGGGTAGGGCCCCGTCCCGAGGATCCCGTTCTCACTGTGCAGCACGACGTGCACGTCGTCGGGGAGATAGCCGGGGATCAGGGTCGGCAGCCCGATGCCGAGGTTGACGTACTCGCCGTCGTGCAGCTCCGCGGCCGCACGCGCTGCCATCTGCTCGCGGGTCAGGCTCATCGCACTCCCTCGCTACGCTCGGTCGGCGCTTCGCGGAGGCGCTGTATCGATGACTCGCTCGCACGCTCGCTCATCGGACGGTCTCCGTGGTCGGCCGGGTGACGGTTCGCTTCTCGATGCGCTTCTCGACGCCGGGCGCGTGCACGACGTGCTGCACGAACACCCCGGGCAGGTGGACGTTCTCCGGGGCGATCTCGCCGGGCTCGACCAGACGCTCGACCTGCGCGACGGTGACGGTCCCGGCCATGGCGCAGAGGGGGTTGAAGTTCTGGGTCGTCTTGTCGAAGACGAGGTTGCCGTCCCGGTCTCCCACCGTCGCGTAGACCAGCGCGAAGTCCGTACTGATGGCCTCTTCCAGCAGGTAGTCCCGATCCCGGAACGTGCGCTTCTCCTTGGGAGGCGACGCGACCGCGACGGACCCGTCCTCGGCGTAGCGCCACGGGAGACCGCCGTCCCCGATCTGGCTCCCCACTCCGGCCGGGGTGTAGAAGGCGGGAATGCCACATCCGCCGGCGCGGAGGCGCTCGGCGAGCGTGCCCTGGGGGCAGAGCTCGACCTCGAGCTCGCCGGAGAGGTACTGCCGGGCGAACTCCTTGTTCTCCCCGACGTACGAGCTGGTCATCCGGACGATGCGGCGGTCACCGAGGAGCAGACCGAGCCCCCAGTCGTCGATGCCGCAGTTGTTGGAGACGACCTTCAGCCCACCGACACCTCGTCGATGGAGCTCGCTGATCAGCGCCATCGGGATGCCGCAGAGGCCGAAGCCGCCGACGGCGATGCTCGCCCCGTCGGTGATGTCGGCCAGGGCCTGTTCGGCCGTGACGACCTTGTCCATGCCGCTTGTCCTCCTGTGAACGGTCGGGAGCCGAAGAGCTAGATCGCCGCAGGTGCCGGCGACCGCTGTCCCGCGGGGCGACCTGCCAGACGGTGACCCGCCCGGGCAGCCCGGTCGGGCCGGCCGTCGTGAACCGGGCGCCCGCTGGGCAGGCCGGTCACGCGACGCGCTTCGGTCCGGGGCGAACGCGGCTGGGAACGGCGACACCGAGCGGCACCGGACGCCGGTGGGTCGGTGGCACGGTCTTCCGCGGGGGGCGCCCGGCGCAGAGGTCGCAGAGCGGGAGGCGGTCGAGAGGCTTGTCCTCCCAGATGCAGACCGCGTCACAACGGTCACAGCACAGGACGTAACTCATTCGCACCACCTCGGGCGAGAGCGATTCGGATGTCGACAGGCCGGCGGCCCGCGGCGAAAGCGGTGAACGCGCCTGCGCTGCTCCGCCGATAGCAGAAGACTCCCAACCGGGTGGCGTGCTCCCCATCTCTGGTCCAGACAACATCGCTCCCGGGTGTTGTCTGAGCGAGACAGCGTCGGCATTGCCGGCCGTCGATAGCGTCGTCGGTGACCGCGGCGTCCGATGCCGCACTTCGTCACCCGCGAGAGGACAAGCCATGACTCAGGCGCTGCGGCCCGGTGGGGCCCTCGGGCTGATCGAGACTCGCGGCCTCGTCGGCGCCATCGAGGCAGCCGACGCGATGGTCAAGGCCGCCAACGTCATCGTGGAGGGTTACCGGACGCTGAAGAACGGACAGGTGTCGGTACTCGTCCGCGGCGACGTCGGTGCCGTGACCGCCGCGGTCGATGCCGGACGTGCGGCCGCGGCACAGGTCGGCGATCTTTACGCCAGCCACGTGATCCCCCGCCCTGCGGGCGGCACCGAGGACGTGATCGGCGCGGCCGTCCTGCCGACTCACTGATCAGATCGGTACCGATCTGATCAGAACGGCGACATCGGTCCGTCCGGAATCACGGGAACTCGGGTGGGTCGGTGTCGTTGTCGTTCATGGCCTGCGAGACCTGAAGGAGCCGTAGCGCGAAGTCCGCACGCATTCGGTCGTCGTGGCGGGACAGATCCAGTCCGGTGAGCTGTCGGATTCGCTCGAGCCGATACCGCAGTGTCTTGTGATGGACGAAGAGCCGTTCCGAGGCGACACGCTGTGAGCAGTCCGCGTCGAAGAAGGCCCGCATGGTTGCGATCAGCGCCCCGTCGTGGTCACGGTCGTAGGCGACCAGCGGGCCCGTGACCTCCTCGAGGAACGTGTGCAGGTCCGGATCGTTCCCGGAGCCGAGAAGCAGCCGGATGATGCCGAGTTCCTCGTAGAAGAACACACTCTGGCCGCCCAGCCGTTTGGCTGCCGCGAGTGCTGTTCGCGCCTCGTCCAGCGCGGTCGGCAGTTCGAGCACGTCGCGGTGCGCGCGGCTGACGCCCCAGGTCAGCTCCAGCGCGGGCCACTCCTGATGGATGGCCTCGGAGTACGCCTCGACCTGGGCACGTGCCGCGACGCGGTCGAGGTCGGCCGCCACCGCCACGAGCAGGTCACCGCGAAGGCTGACCAGCGCGAGTTCGCGGCCCTCGAGCGTGCGAACGGTCCGGAGAACCTGGCGACGAGCGCGATCGGTCTGCGATGTGTCCCAGCCGAGTTCCGCTGCGAGCGTCTCCACGTTGGCGATCCGGGCGTGAAGGACGCGAAGATCACCGGCGAGACTGACGTTGAGCTGCTGAGCCCGGCTGCGGGCGGCGAGGCGATGTTCGACCGGCCCGTGCAGCAGGTCCCACAACACCTGCTCGGTCGCCTCGGCGCGGGCCCGGCTGGCAGCTCGCTCCCGGAGCAGGGCGAGCGAGCACGCCATCGCCACCTGGCCCACCACGGCGTCGGCCACGGCATCGACACGGAGGTCCTGTCGGACGAGCACCTGGCCGATGCGGTCGCCGTCGGCGTACACCGGGCGCGCCCATGTCCGATGATCTCCTTCGACGATCGCGTGCCCGTTCCCGTTGGTACTCCGGCCGGTCCGGGTCGAGCTGTCGGTCGGAGGGACGACGGCGGGCAGTGTCGACTGCAGGTGGCGACCGCTGTGCGCGGCCAGCAGGCCTCCGTCCGGTCCGTAGACACCGATCTCGCAGTCGAGCTCGGCGGCGACGCTCCGGGTGACCGCGGTCAGCCCACCGCCCTCGATCACCGTCTGGAGCAGCTGGTGCTGGAGGCGAGACGCACCGTCCAGGACGGCGAGCTGGCGCTGCAGCTCGGCACGAGCCTCGTCCGACTCACGCGCGGCTGCGGCCTGCTCGTCGTACAGGCGGGCGTTGTCGATCGCGATGGAGGCGAAGTCGGCGAACGTCACCATCCGACGCTGATCGCGTTCGGTGAAGACCGATCGGCGGCGTCGCCAGACCTCCAGGACACCGACGAGCTCGCCCTGCAGACGGAGCGGCACCGCCATCGCGGACCGCGTCTCCTCCTTGGCCGCCAACGACATGAAGTCGTCGCTGATGGTGCGGTCCTCCAAGTAGGTGTCGACCTTCGCCGGCTCGCCGGTCAGGAAGACCAGACCCGCGACTCCCTGGCCGCGATGCATGACCAGCCTCGCGGTCTCGGTCGCGCGATTGCCCACGCACGCACGCATCCGGACCACGTTGTCGTCCCGCAGCAGCACCCCGCAGATGTCGGAGTCGAGCAGCCGGAGGGTCCGCTCGGCGATCGAGTGCAGGACCTGGTCGAGGTCGCGGACGGAGAGCAGCTGCCGGAACACCTCCCGTAGCGCGGCAGCCTCGGCTTCCGCGTCGTCGACCTGTTCCCGAGCCGACTGGGCCAGCTGCCGCAGCGAGAGCCACGCGCACGCGGTCAGCAACAACTCGTGCGTGTCGTCATCGACGTGCGTTTCGGCGGCCCAGCACAAGGCGGCCGTTCCACCGGCAGAGACGATCATCCCTGGTCGATCGACGGTGGTCGTCTCTGGTGGGCCGTCGGCGGGCAGACCGGCGAGCCCCGTACCGGCGCCCGCAACGACCGTCCAGCGGTTCTGCGCCCAGAGCGCGACGGTCACCGGGGCACCGATCGCGAGAGCCGCGCGCGGCGCGAGGGCGCTCGCCGCCGACGGTCCGTCCCGAGGCACGGTCTTGACCAACGATGCGAGGTCCAGCGGCCCGGTCGGCGTGGCGTCGAGGACGTTGTCGGACGAGGCGGTCTCCTCGCCGTTCAGTTCATCAGCTGTCATCGCAGGAGTCGGCTAGAGGGTCAGAAGTGACTTGAGGGTGTGTCGCTCGGACATACGGCGGTAGGCATCGGGCGCCTGATCGAGAGCGACGGTCTCGGACGCGACCACGGTGGGGTCGATCGCCCCGGACCGCACGAGAGCGGTGAGCTGTTCGGCATCACGCATGAGATCGCCGATGGCGAAGCGGACCGTCAGCTCGTCGGCGAAGGCACGGTCGACGGGTAGCGGCCACGACGCATCGGTGTGCACACCGACCGAGACGACGCTGCCGCGCCGCCGGATGAGCGAGAACGCGGTCTCGAGGCCGCGCGGGCCACCGATCGCGTCGACCACGGCGTCCGCGCCACGGCCGTCGGTCAGGTCGTCGACCACCCGTCGCGCGTCGTCGGGTCCGGCGACCACGGCGCCCTCGGTCGCCGCGAGCTCACGACGTGCGGTCACGGGCTCGACCAGGACGACGACGCCGGCCGAGCATGCCTGGGCCGCGAGGCTCGTCAGCTGCCCGACGGGCCCGCCCCCGATCACGACGACGGTGTCTCCCGGACGTAGCTCCGCGCGCTGTACTGCTGCGTAGCCGGTCGCAAGGGTGTCGCCGAGGAACACGGCGGCGTCGAGCGAGACCCCGTCCGGCACGGCCCGCAGGACCGTGTCGGCGAACGGAACGCGGACCAACTCGGCCTGGGCTCCCTGCAGAGCAGGCCCGAACGATGTCCCGGTCCCGAAGAACTGCCGGTCGGCACATTCCCAGTGGTCTCCACGGCGGCACCACCAGCACGATCCACACGCGGTGAAGTCGGCCCCGACCACGAGATCACCGCCTGCGTGCCCGGAGACCGCAGAACCGACCTGGACGATCTCGCCGACGAACTCGTGTCCGAGGACGGTCCCTCGTGGGACGTCCTCGGGATGCGCGAGCAGGTGCAGATCGGTCCCGCACACGGCCGCCCGACGCACGCGCACGAGCGCATCCGTGGGGTCGATGATCTCGGGGTCTGCCACCGAGACGACCCGCACGGCGCCGTCTCCGGCGTGCTCAACCGCTCTCATGCTCGCCTCCCTCGATGTGCGCCCGGGTGCCCGTGAGTGGTCGGGGATAGCTCGGTCATGCGGCGGCGAGCTCCGCGAGCCTCTCTCGGATGCGGTCCGCCGCGGTACGGAGTGCGGCGAGCTCGTCCTGCTCCAGGTCGAGCTCGACGATCTCCTGCAGGCCTCCGCGACCGAGTCGCGCTGGCAGTCCCACGTAGACGTCACGGATGCCGTACTGACCATGTGCGAGCACGGCGGAGGGCATGACCTCACCCGAGTCACGGGCCATGGCGAGCACCATCCTGGCGGCCGACATGCCGGGCGCCATGAACGCACTACCGGACTTCAGCAGCCCGACGACCTCGGCTCCCGATCCCCTGGCGCGGTCGACGATCGCGTCCAGCTCCGCAGCCGGCACCGCGTCGCGTAGCGGCCGGCCGTCCGCGGTCGCCTGGGAAAGCGGGATGACCATCTCCTCGCCGTGGCTACCCAGGGCCCAGGCCTGGATCCGATCCGCCCGCGCGACTCCGGTGAGGGCCGTGAGTGCCTGGAAGCGCGCCGTGTCGAGGACGCCGGCCATCCCGAGCACTCGCTCGGACGGGAATCCGGAGGATGTCCAGGCGTGCTGCGTCATCTCGTCGAGCGGGTTGGTCACGACCACGATGACCGCGCGCGGCGACGTTCGCGCGACGCGCGACGCCACGTCGCCGACGATCGCGGCGTTCGTGCTGATGAGATCCGAACGGCTCATTCCAGGCGTACGCGGCTTGCCGGCGGTGATGACGACGTAGTCGGCTTGCCCGGCCTCCTCGACGGTTCCGACTCCCCGGATGCGGGTGTCGAACCCACCGAGAGCGGCGGTGTGGGTGAGGTCCAGCGCCACGCCGGCCGCGCGGCCCTCGTCGATGTCGACGAGGACGACCTCGGAGAACCGGTCCGCGTCGGCCAGGCGCATCGCGGCGATCATGCCCACGTTGCCGGCGCCGACCACGACGACCCGCCCGGAGCCACCGGCACCACCGCTCCCCGGACGTACCGCGTCCGGCAGCGGCGCTCCGCGGCGGAACAGGGCACCGGACGGCGGACGGATGGGCGTCGGGGGTGGTGTGGAGAGTCGCGGGGAGAGCCCGGTCGGCGACGGGCGCGGCGTCCTGGGCTCGGACCTCGGAGGTGGCACGGACGCGGCCGGCCGCGGTGGCGGCGGCGCTCCGGTCGGACCTGTCGTGGCGGGCGACCGGGTGGCAGGCGCGCTCGACGTGGTCGCCGCGCTCGTGGTGGTCCCGGTGCCGGCAGAGGTCGGAACGGGAGCGGACCCGGCCGGGGGTGTCGAGCCGGCGAGGATCTCGACCCCCAGTTCTCGGGCCCGCTCCCGGGCCAGGGGGGTGACGATGTCGCGCGTCTCGACGCGCAGGACTCCGCCACCGCTCGTGCCGGACGCCGCCTCGACGGCGCCGACTCCGTACACGGTCATCGCTTGGCCTCCTGGCCGTGGATGCCCTCGAGGGCGAGCACCGCGGCGTCCCGGGCGGCCTGCACGTCGCTCTCGTTGCCGGAGAGGAACATGCGGCCGAACCGGCCCACCGCCCGCAGTTCGATCACCGTGATGTTCGCCGCCTTCTCGGCCTCGTTCGCGGCCACCGAG
This sequence comes from Pseudonocardia endophytica, assembly GCF_004339565.1. Classification (GTDB taxonomy): domain Bacteria; phylum Actinomycetota; class Actinomycetes; order Mycobacteriales; family Pseudonocardiaceae; genus Pseudonocardia; species Pseudonocardia endophytica. The sequence goes on along the minus strand of NZ_SMFZ01000002.1, from coordinate 1,710,737 downwards.
ATGTACGCCGCCGGTGCACACTCCATCACGAAGAGGCTCTGCCCCGGCATCAACATGGATCCCTTGCGCCACTTGTTGAGCAGCTGCGCCTGGTAGGGATGCACGTTCGTGATGAACTGGGTCGACGCGATCGCCGGCTTGATCCGGTCGGACTCGGACATGCCCAGCTCCGCGAGTACCGCGTTACCGGCGGCGATCACCTCGGCCTGCTGCTCGGAATGGATCTCGAGCAGGCCGAACTCACGCTCGATGATCTGCAGGGCTGGCCGAACACCGGAGGCTTTCAAGGCGATGTCCGCGGCGCGGAACACCTCGTTGCCGGGAGCCATCTCGATGTACAGCTCGGCCATGCCGGCGATCGGCACGTCGCCGGGGCTGGTGGCCGCGATGTGCGCCGCGCACTGCGGCTGCATGCGGTCGACGAACGCGTAGGTACGTAGCGTGGCGCTACTCATCGTGGTGTCCTCTCGGCGCTCCGGGCGATCCCCAGCGGGGTGATCAGCAGCGCGTGCGGGTAGGTCACGACGGTCCGGTCGAGGTACTTGGCCAGCACCTTCTCCGCGCCGGCGATCATCAGAGCGCCGCCGGCGATGTGCAGGGGCAGGTCCTCGTGCCCGACCGTCAGGGCACGGACGTTCTCGGCGATCCGCTGCAGTCCGGGGACCAGGATCGGGAAGGCCTCGTCGGGGTGGGCGCGCTTGTAGGGTTCGGCGTCCTCCAGCGGAAGGTCGAGCGCGCCGGCGAGCATGAGGTCGAGGTGGTGACCACCACCGGCCCGGTCGTCGAGCGCGGTCAGCTCGCCCCCGCGGAACACACCGACGCCGGTGGAACCCCCACCGACGTCGACCACGACGCCGTCGGAGACCTCGAGGGTGCGCCCCGCCGCGCTGACCTCGTCGACGAGCGCGACATCGTCGAAGCCGGCCGTCTCGCAGACGTAGGTGCACGCCTTGGCGTCGTTCTCCGGGATGCACGGCGGGTAGGCGGTGGCCGCTGTCCGCAGCTCGAGGCCCAGGTCCTCCTCAGCCCGGTTCTTGAGCCGGCGAATCGTGGTGGTCGCCTTGGCGAAGTCCACGACCACCCCGTCACGCAGTGCGCCGGAACCGGCACTGCCGACCCAGACCGGGCGCTCGTCGGAGAGCACGACGAGCACGCAGTTGGCCGTGCCCAGGTCGACCCCGACGCGGACATCGGCTCCGGAGGACGTGGACCCCTCCACGGGGCCACCCGCGGCCACGGCGGCGGCACGACCCAGCAAGTCGTCCGGACTCATCGACCTCTCCCGCGTGCTGGTCGGTGCTGCGGTGGTCATCTCTACAGCTCCACCGGGTCGTACACGGTGCGCCACGGGCGGACCTCGTGCGCGATCCGCTTGATGTTGATCAGGTGCAGCGGTGTGACGTTGTCCGAGCAGATCGAGCCGCTCCACGTCCCCGTACCCAGCTGGAACGACGGGTCGACCTCGGTCGAGTAGCCCATTCCACCGAACAACGCCGGCGTATTGATCACGATCCGGCCGGCCGGGAGCGAACCGAACGGTGCGATCTCCTCCGGATCGGACGCGTGCACGGCCGTCGTGTGCCCCTCGCCGTCCAGCGCCAGGATCTCGCGGCAGCGCTGCCACCCCGCGCTGGCGTCCTCGGCCCGGTAGACCGACAGCACCGGGCCGAGGATCTCCCGGGACAGCGGCGTGTCCGCGCCGACGCGGTCGAGCGTGCAGGCGAGTACCCGGGTGGACGACGGCACGGCGAACCCGGACAGCTCCGCCAACCGGATCGCGGTCTGACCGACCGCGTCGGGACGCAACGCCCCGCGCTCGTCGAACAGAACCGTGACCAGGGCCGCCTGCTGAGCCTCGTTCATCCAGTAGGCGCCGCGGGCCTCGAACGCGGGCAGGAACGCGCCGGCCACCTTCTCGTGCACGACGACCGACTGCTCGGCGACACATGCCGTGCCGTTGTCGAACGACTTCGACGTGATGATCATTTCCGCCGCTTCGGCGGCATCCGCGACGCTCGCACCGACATAGGCCGGGACGTTCCCGGCGCCGACGGCGATCGTCGGCTTGCCGCTGGAGTAGGCGGCGCGGACCATCCCCGGCCCACCGGTGGCCAGCACGACGGCGATCTCGTCACGCCGCATCAGCTCCTGCGTGAGAGGCAGGGTCGGGGACTCGATGCAGGAGACCAGACCCTCTGGCGCCCCGGCCTTCACCGCCGCCTCCGCCATGACCTCCGCGCTGCGCCGGGTGCAGCGGGCGGCCCGCGGGTGCGGTGCGTGCACGATCGCGTTGCCCGACTTGACCGCGGCCAGGCTCTTGAACAGCGTGGTCGACGTCGGGTTGGTCACCGGGATGATTCCGGCGATCACACCCATCGGCGACCCGACCGCGGTCACCCGCGCCTGGTCGTCGGTCCACAACACACCGACCGCCCGCCGCTCGAGCATCCACTTCGCGACGAAGCCGGTGTTGTACCGGTTCTTGTAGATCTTGTGCTCGTACACGCCGTAGCCGGTCTCGTCCACGGCGAGCCGGGCCAGCTCCTCGGCGGCTTTCGTCCCGGCGAGGGCCATCGCCCGCACCCAGCCGTCCAGCGTCTCCTGGTCGACGCCCTCAAGCTGCTCGAAGGCACGACGGGCGGCGCGGGCCTTCGCCCGCACATCGGCCAGTCCGGCCAGATCGGCATCCAACGACGCGGTCATCTCCACACCTCAGCTCGAAAGGAAGCTCGCCACGCACGCGCGGCCGGCTCTGCGCCCGGATGGCGGGTCGCTCCACTGTGGATCCGTCGTCGGCTACTTCGGGCGCGCCAGCACCGTCAGGATGTTCTCGGTCTCGTCGTGCGGCCGCGGGATGACGTGCACCGAGATGACCTCGCCCGCCTTCTCCGCGGCGACCGCGCCCGCGTCGGTAGCGGCCTTCACAGCGCCGACGTCCCCGCGGACCATCACGGTCACGAGACCGCCGCCGATCTCGCGGTGCCCGAGCACCTGCACGTTCGCGGCCTTGACCATCGCGTCCGCGGCCTCGATCGCGCCGACGAGACCCTTGGTCTCGATCAGGCCGAGCGCGCCACGCAGGGCGGGTGCCGCCGCGGCACCGGTGGGCGTTGACATGTCTTCCTCCAGTTCATGAGCAGGATCGTGTCGCGTTGTGGAGCTCGGAGCGGCATCCGCATCGGGAGCCGCAGCCCCGGTCGCTCGTGCGCCGGTCGGCTTTCGGCCGGCGCCACGGCGTGGGGGCTTGGAGCGGGGGGGCGGGGTACTCATGACTTCCGGTAGGTCACCTGCCCGGAATTGATCACGGTGTCGGCTATGCCGATCACCGCGAGATCGGTCGGGACGTCCGCACCGGCAGCAACGCGTGCGGCGCCGCCCGAGCTGACGACGACGAGCTCGCCGACACCGGCGCCGACCACGTCGACAGCCACATGGCTCGGGCCGTCGGTCCGCGCAGCGTCTGTCGACGAGACGTCCTGTACGACGAGGAGCGTGAATCGCCCCAGCCCGGGCTCCTTGACCGTCGAGACGACCTGGCCCAGCACCTTGGCCAACTGCATGCCCCGGTCACCTCCGTCGGTCGGATCATCGACGGCGGAAGACCCCACCGTCTCTGGTCGGCGACAGTAGGATCGGCTGTCACACAGCCGCCTTATCCAGACCAGACAACGTCCGCATGACGTGTTGTCTGAACTCGTCCTGTCGAGTAGGTCGCCGAGACGCCACTGTGCTCGGGACAGGTTCGGATGCCGGCCACGTCCTGCATCACGCCGTGCGGTCGCGGCTCGCGCGACGCACGACGGGGCCGATGACACGGCCCACCCGACCACTCCCCCTGCCCGAGGAGGTTCACAGATGATCCGCCCCGAGGACGCGCAGTTCCACGCTCCGACCAGCGACGACCCGCTCTGGGCCGAAACCAACTACTTCGGTCTCTATGCCGGCCAGGACACCGACACCCCCATGAACATCGGCCTCTACGGCTTGTTCCGGGAGCCGTTGGGCGTGGTCGGGTCCACCGTGTCGGTGAACAGCCGCAAGGTGATAGCTCCGTGGGAGGCGGACTACTGGGAGTCCCAGGAGCACCTGGTGGTCCCGCAGCCGTCGAACCTCATCGACTACGAGTTGGCGAACGGACTGAAGGTCGTCGCCACCGATCCGCACAAGATCTGGGACGTCTCGTACTCCGATCCGGCTGCCGACCTGGAGATCCGCTTCCGGTACACGGCGCTGCACGAGCCGTTCGACATCAACGACCCCGACCAGGATCCGCTCGCGGCCGGGCGGGACATGGACAAGACCTGGGGCCACGCGTATGCCGGACACTTCGACCAGTCCGGACACTACGAAGGTGAGATCAGGCTGCGCGGCGTGACGACCCCGATCGACTGCGTGTCCACGATGGACCACAGCTGGGGCGTGCGGGCGGAGCGGCAGACGTCGCGCCTGTCCTGGATGCACGCTCACGTCTCCCCGGACCTGTTCGTGCACGGGCTGTTCGACTTCACCACGGAGAACGGCCCGGACGGCGACTCGCCGCTGCGGCTCACCCATGGCTACGTGTTCGACGGCGGCACGCTGTACGGCCTGAAGGCGGGAAGCGGCCTGACCCGGCGGTCCCGTCTGTACCCCGAGCACATCCAGATCACCGTGACCGACGAGCGCGACCAGAGCTGGGATGTCGAGGGGCATGCGCTGACCACGTTCCCGTGGCAGTCGCAGCCCGGTGTCGTCGGCCACAACAGCCTGCTGCGCTGGACGCTCGGGCGCTCCGGCGAGTCCGGCCAGACCGGTTACGGCGAGTGCATGGACTTCATCGGCCTCGGCGAGCTCGGCGACGTGTACCACCGCGTGAACGCCGGCGCGTAGCGCGCGAACAGGGAAGCGAGTCAGATGAGCGGTACCAACGCGCCCACGGCACCGGTCGAGGCGGTGATCTTCGATCTGGACGGCACGCTGGTCCAGACCCGGGTGGCGTCCTGGACGATCTTCTCCCAGATCAACGACCGGTTCGAGTTGGGCGTGGACGGTCCGGAACAGTACTTCGACCTGTTCCGCGGCAACGTCTACTCCTCGCTGGCGAAGCTGTGCCGGGACGAGAGTCACGCCGGCGAGGTCAAGTCGGCGTTCCTGGATCTGTTGCGCAACGAGTACGACCCGCCGCTCGTGCCGGGGCTCAGCGACGTGGTCCGCCGTCTCGCCGGGCACTGCACGCTGGCGGTCATGTCGTCGAACGCGATGCAGGTCATGCGCCGGGTGCTGTCCGCGAACGAGCTGGCGTTCTGCTTCGCGCACGTGTTCGGAGGCGACGTCACTCCCGACAAGCGCACGGCGATGAGGCTGTTCCTCGACGACGCGGGGAACAGCTTCGGCCGACGCTGCTCGGCGGACTACGACGAGACGGGCGCCCGGCAGGCGCCCGGCCTGTCCACGACCGTCCTGGTCACCGACACCGCCGGTGACGTACGGGACGCGCGCGACGTCGGCATACGCGCGGTCGGCGTCGCGTGGGGGATGCACTCGGTCGACGAGCTGCTCGCCGCGGGGGCCGAGTTCGTCGCGCTCTGGCCTCAGGAACTCACCAGCCATCTGCTCGGGGACGGCGCTGCGGCTCCCGCGTCAGGCGCCTGTGCGATTCCCGCGCCCGCCGGCCCCGACGACCAGGGTGGTTGCGGCTGTGACACGTCCACTCCGGTCGTCGCGTCGGCCGATGCGACGGCCGACGACGCCGGTGCGGCGCGCCGGCGCAGGCGACGGCAGGCCGCCCGGGTGCTGGCACGGGGAGTCGGCACTGACGAGGTGACTTCGGCGCGGCGGGCCATCGGTGACGTTCCCAGTGCCGAGGCCGACGCGGCGGAGTCGTCGTCCCCGACCGAGCGGCGCTCGCACACCGACGGCGGCCGCAGGGTCCACTGGACTGCCGGGCCCGCGGACGAGCTCCTCGTCGCGGTCCGCCGGGTGATCGGGTGACGCCGGGCCGGGTCACCCCGGCCGAGAACCTGCACGACACGCTCGGCCTACGCGACCTCGGAGGATTGCGAGCCGGTGCCGAGCACCGCGTTCGGCCCGGCGTTCTGTTCCGGGGCCGTTCGCCCCACACGGTCACCGACATGTCCGCGGGCTACCTTGCCGACGATCTGTGGCTGGAGTTGGTACTCGACCTCCGGCCCGGTGGCAGTGCCGCCGCGCACGGCCGTGGCCCGCTGTCCGGCCGACCGGTGAGCTATCTGAACGCGCCGCTCTCCGACGTGACGCTGGATGCCGTACCGGATCATGAACGAGGCCTGCGGTTCTGCCTGCATCACCTCGCCGCCACGGACTCGCCGCTGTCCACGGCGGTCCGGTCGGTCTGCGCCATGGCCGGCCGTCCGCTGCTGCTCTGCTGCGAGACGGGGACGGGGCGCACCGATCTGCTCGTCGCGATCCTGCTCAGGATCGCCGGTGTCGACGACGACGAGATCTCGACGGACTACGTGCGCGTGGGATCGAGGCCGCCGTACACCATCCGGGCGCTGTTGGGCGCCCTCGACAACGACTTCGGCGGTGCCCTGGCATGGGCGCGACACCGCGGCATCTCAGCGCTGGACTGCCGCCGGCTCCGTGACGGGCTGCTCGTACCGGGCTGACATCGAGCGTGCAGCAGGTGGAGCGGCTGACGTCCGTGATGTCGCCCTACGGGCCTGCCGTCGCTGCCCGTCCCGACGAAGCGGTCGCGCCTGCCCCGCCCTGATCGGGCGGGGCAGGCACGATATCGGCCGGCTGGGGTCAGCCTGCGCCGAGCGCGGCCTTGCCCAGAGCGAGAACCAGCGGCCGTGTCTCGTCGAGATCGACGGCGTAGCGGCGGAAACCGAGCTGGTAGAGCTGTGTGGCCGCCGTCTGGGGGACGGAGCCGGTCAGACGCATGCCGACCGGGACGGTCCCGGTCTGAGCCTGCGCGATCCGCCCGAGCAGCTCGTGCGTCGACGTGTCCAGCTCGATGCGGGGATCACAGCTCAGCAACTTGCGCTGCAGGTAGCCGTCCAGCGGCTCCGAGGTGAGCAGCTGCCGGGCCGGGATGCCGAACATGGCCGCCTGGAGCGCCCGGACCTCGACCCAGACGTTGTCGGATGCCGCGACGATGTCACGTGCCCCGAACGCGGCCCGCGGACTGGTCAGGTAGGCCCCGACCGGAACGTTCCCGCCTTCGGCATCGGCCAGCTGTCGTAGTGCCACGGCCTCGGCCGGGTCGCCGACGTGCCGCACCGCGAGATGGACGCGCGGCGAGACGCCGCAGTCGCGAACCGCTGTCGCGAGACCGCGGAGCTGTGCCGCGATGAGAGCCGGCCGGCCCAACGGCACCGACAGCTCCGGGTGCCGGGTGGTGACTGCGGTCTGCTGCAGCATCTCCCGCGATTCGTCGGCGACGAGGTCGATCGCCCGCACGCCGACCTCGATGCCGTCGGCCGAGGCCAGGAGCGTCGTGAACTCCTTGGCCACGAGGTCCGCGACGCGCTCGAACCGCTCGTTCCCGTCACCGTCCCCGAGCAGCTGCTCGGCCAGCCCACCGAGGTGGCCGGTCGCGGCCAGGACGTCGTCGATCGCGGTCACGAGGCCCGTGGCGCCTGCCTGGCGTGCGATCTCGACGTCCGACGGGAGTGTGACGCGCGTCAGCACGCTGCATCCGGACGCCTCGGCAGCCGTCGACAGCACCGCGCCGAGCGCCCCTGTCGCGGCCGCCGGCGTCGAGCTGGCGATCTGCCCCGTGAACAGCTCGCCGCTGGCTCCGTCGAGAGAGACCTCGTCCCCTTCGGAGACGACCACGTCTCCGATCGTCACCGTCCGGGCGGACTCGTCGACCGCCATCGCCGCCGCGCCGACGACGCAGGCTGTGCCCAGCGCACGTGCAACGACGGCCGCGTGGCTGGTCGAGCCACCCGTAGCGGTGACGATGCCGTTCGCGGCGATCATGCCGTGCAGGTCGGCCGGGCTCGTGACGGCTCGGGCGAGGATGACATCCGCTCCCTCGTCGGCCTGGCTCTTCGCACGATCGGGATCGAGCACCAGCGCACCTGAGACCTGCCCCGGGCAGGCACCGATGCCGGTGGTCAGCAACCGCCCGGCCGTGCGTGCGTCGGCGAGCTCGTCCTCGTCGAAGCCGGGTCGCTGCACCTGGCGGACCTGCTCGGTGGAGAGATTCCGCAGGGCGACCGCCGGCGGGACGGTGCCCTCGGCAAGGAAGTCGGATGCGATCCGCACCGCAGCCTCTGGTGTGCGTTTGGCGCTGCGGACCTGCAGGAAGAAGAGCACGGACCGCTCGACGGTGAACTCGATGTCGAGCACGTCGCCCTGCGCCTGCTCCAGATCGGCACAGGTGTCACGTAGCTCGGCCAGGATCCCCTGCGCCAGCGCGTCGACCACCTGGTCCGGAGTGCGCGTCCCTGCGACGACATCCTCGCCCTGGCTGTTCGCCAGGTACTCCCCGAACAGGCCCGGCTCGCCGGTGGCCGGGTTGCGCGTGAACACCACACCGGAACCGGAGTCGTCGGAGAGGTTGCCGAACACCATCGACTGCACGACGACGGCTGTGCCCAGGTCGTGCGGGATTCCGTGGTGATCCCGGTAGGTGCGTGCGCGGCGGGTGTTCCACGAACGGAACACCGCCTCGATCGCGCCGACGAGCTGATCCTGGGGATCCGACGGGACGGAGTCACCGGAGTCGTCGGCCAGCTTCGCCTCGCATGCCTGCCAGATCCGGTCGTAGGCCTCGCCCGCGTCGTCGCCCGGGTCGACAGCGGCGACCAGATCGTCGATGTCGCTCCCGCCGGCATCGAGTGCTCCGAGCACGGTGTCCGCGTACATGGCGTGGAACCGGGCCACCACGTTGGCCACGAACCGGCTGTTACCGGTCGCCCGGCCCAGTGCGCTCGCGGCGTCGCGGTTGAGACCCAGGTTCAGGACCGTGTCCATCATGCCGGGCATGGAGATCGGCGCGCCGGAACGGACCGAGAGCAACAGCGGGACCGGTCCTCCACCGAACGCCTTACCGGCTTCCTGCTCGAGGTTGGCCAGACGAGCCGACACCTCGTCGAGCAGGCCCGCCGGCACCGCTCCCTCGTCGAGATAACTGCGGCAGGCGCTGGTCCCGATCACGTAGCCCGGCGGGACCCGCAGACCTTGCTGACTCATGCGGGCCAGGCCACTTCCCTTGCCGCCCAGCCAGTCCACGTCGTCGGGATCGGCTTCGGCGAATGCGCGAGTGAAACCGGAACCGGAGACGGTCGAGGTCGGTTCGCTCACTGTGCCTCCCTCACTCGGTACGTTCGCGGCCGAGGGTGCGTAGCAGGTCCTCGTGGAACTCGAACCAGATGTTGTGGACCGAGTCCGCCGTCGGCGACGACACGAGGTCGTGCTGCCCGGAGTCGATCGCCTGCATGGCCGTGGTGAATCGCTCGGAGTAGCGGCCGAACCGGGGGTCATGGCTGCCGAGCGCCTCGATCAACGAGGTCAGGCGCTGGATCAGCTTGTCCAGCCTGGCGATGACCTTCTCGTCGTAGTCCGGGTCGGAGTGGTCGTTGGTGACCTTCCTGCCGCCGACCTCGATCTGCTGCCAGGACGACATCGCGCCCAGGAACTGCGAGTTCACGGTCTCGAACTTCTCGTCGAGCGCCGCCACGTCCGGGTCCGCACGCACCGCGGCGTAGCGGCTCTCGGCCGCCTCCCGCAACGCGGGCTCCGCTCCGTCGCCCGGGAGGACGGAACCTCCGACGTCGACGACGTGCCCCTGCTCGGCAAGGCGTTCGAATGCCTGGGTGATCTCCCCCTCGGAGAGCCCCGTCGCACCGGCGACGGATCCGGCCGTCGCCATCTTCTTCAGCACTACGACGTTCAGGACGGCGTAGTCGGTGTCGTCCAGCACGGTGGCCGTCATGGTCACGATCCTTCACGCGGCGGGGGCGCAGGCGACGCGGCGCACGGCCACACCTCCTGCGCCCCCGGGTATCTGGGACGGTCGGGGTCGGTCCGGGTCAGAGCACCCGGTACTTCGAGCGGTGCGGGCTCACGCCGTCCGGGAAGGGCAGGTAGCCGGCGCCCGAGAAGATCTTGGACGGCACCGTCTCCTGCGCGAACCCACGCTTGGTGATGTCGTAGTAGTAGTTCGCGACCCGCTGGTCGATCTCCCACAGGTCGTAGTCGCGGCAGGCCTTCTCGTAGGTCCCGGCCTTGCGCATGTGCGGGAGGATCATGTCGATGTAGTAGACGTACTGCCCGTTCCAGATCAGGTCGCGGCGGCACATCTTCGACGTCTTCGCGTACAGCTTGATGGTCGCGGTCTGGACCCGACCGAGGTGCTCGGCGAGCTCGTCGATCGCGATGTTCTGGACCTCGCCCATCGGGGTGTCCCACTTCGGGCGGGCGAACACCGTGCCACCGACGATGGCGTCGATGTAGTTCTTCGGGCGGGTGAACGTCGTGGAGATGTCGTTGACCCGGATCTCGTTGAGCCCCATCTTCTCCGGGTCGATGATCATCGCCAGGGTGTAGGAGTAGGGCAGGCCGGCGTCCTCGGAGACGTCGGACCAGTGGTAGATGTCCTCGTTGACGAACAGGTCGCGCAGGATCAGCAGGTTGCCGTCCGGCAGCTCGTACGGGCCGGTGTCACCGAGCCCGAGCCGGTTGTCGTAGTGGTGCAGGAACGCGAGCAGTTCGGCCGCGGCGTTGAACTGGGTGAAGGCGTGGTGCTTCGGGCTGCCCGGCTCCAGCTCCTCGACCTGGTTGACGAGCTGGTCCAGGAAGTCCTGGTCGTGGATCCGGCAGCGGTAGCGGTCCTGGGAGTTCAGGATGTAGCCGTCCTGACGCTTGCCCCACAGCACGCGCTGCATGAACTTGAGGATCTCGTTGGACTCGGCGACGTACTCGTCGGGCTTGATCGCCTCGAGCGCCAGCAGACCGCAGCGGCCCATGCCGAACCCGACCGCACCGATGCACCAGTCGTGCACCGAGTTGACCTTGGTGCCGATCTCCCGCTTCGCGGTGGCACCGATGTCCATGATCCCCTGGGCACCGACCTCGTCGGTGGTCATGGCGAGGAGCTCCGGCCAGCGGTAGAACTCGTGCATGAAGGCCAGGATCTCGTACTCCTGGCGGGGGATCATGCCGCTCACGCCCTCGGTGGCGCGCATGACCAGCACGTCCCAGATGTTCCAGGCGAGGTAGTTGTTCAGATCGTTGAGCTCGTCGATCGTGAAGGTGTCGTGGAGGACGTCCTCCTTGGACACCTTCTCCAGCACGCCCGACCTGGCGCGCGCCTTCATCATCTTGTCGCCCTTGATCCCGTCCGTGACCGGCTCCATGCCGACGAAGTTGCCGGTGTAGGTCAGGTCCTGGAACCGCAGGCCGTCGTCGGCCTCGTTGTAGCGGTCCTTGTAGGTCGCCTTCTTGCCCTCAGTCGTCGTCACTGACTTCTGCTCCTGTTCGTTGTCTCGGCCCGGAAGGAAGGGAACTGGTGCCGTGTCGCGCAACGTGGTGCCGGGACCGGCGGATCCGGGCGTTCTCAGGCCCGGCGCCGCCCGCAGCTCGTTCCGGGCGTCTTCGCAGGGGCGCAACGCCGCCTGCGGGCGCCTGGACCTGGCGAGGTCGGTACCGAACGTTCCGCGATGCGGCACCGGCTGCTCGGCGCGGGCATCAGTCCTCGGCGACGACCCGGCCGGTCTCGTCGTCGGTGCAGTCCAGACGGACCTTGCGGCCGTCGAGCGCCTTGGCGATCTCGACGAAGTGCGCCTCGTCGGTGGAGCCGACGACGTAGCGGGACTCGCTGGACGTCAGGTGCGCGGTCATCACGCACGGGGTCTGGAACTCGCGCGACAGGATGCCCAGGTGCGACTCGGGAGCACCGGACATCGTGATCACGCCGATCGCGCCCATCGACAGCGCCGGGGCGAGGAACGTCGTGGTGCCGCCGCGCACGAGCAGGATGTGCTCGGCGAGCTTCCCGGACTGGATGAGCCCGATGACCTCCTGCGGGGACTCCAGATATTTCACCGTGCCGCTCGGCGACTTCTTGGTGTCGAAGACGTTGTAGCCCTCGGCCAACACGTCGGCCATGGAAGTTCCTCCTCGAACTTGATCGACTGACACACCGCTTCACGGTGAGGACCGAGCTCCTCACAAGCCAGCGTTGTGGCGGTCACAGTGCCGTCTGTCACCAGAGGCTCCGATGGGCGACTCAGATAAATCTCGGTGAGGGCCTTGTCGCAGTGAGACAGAATCCCAGGTCACGCCGCTGGTCAACAGCGCGTGCAGCACCGTGCACAGCGACGGTCGTGGCCCTCGGCACCCCGGACGTTCGTCGCCGTAGCCTGAGCGGGAAAGGATCTTCGCGAGCCGCGTACGGAACCGGCCCCGGACCGTTCGAGCTGGTCGCGGGGCCGGGTCCGTAGCGGGTCGGGTTCGAACCGACGACCTGACGGATCCCATGTCCGCTGTGCGACGACGTTCTGTGCGAGTCCGCCGACGTTGTATCCGCTGATCAGCAGCGGTGAGGATGTTCGGCGGTACTCGGCGGTGTACGCCCCGAGCGCGACGTGATCGTCGGCATTCTCGTTGTCATCAGCCAAGGTCCCGGACGATGACGCGTCCGCTTCCCGTGCGCGGGAACGTCGAGTGCCGGCGGACGTGGTCGGGCGTCCCCCGCTTTCCGACGTTGTCGCGGCACCACACGAGGAAGTCCTGTTCGGTGAAGTCCCGTCGGGGTATGACGTGTGCGACGACCGCGGCCCCGAGTGTGTCGTCCGCGCACGACGTGACGGCCACATCGACGATCAGAGGGCACGAGCGTAGGTCGGCCTCGAGGGTGTATGTGGAGAGGTTCTCGCCGCCTCGACGGATGATGTGCATGGCTCGGCCGCGGAACTCGAAACGTCCGCCGGGGTGACGGATCATTTGGTCGCCGGTGCGAAGCCACCGACCGTCCACGACCGTCTCGGCGGTCGTGTCGGGCTGCCGGTGATACCCGAGCATGAGGGTCAGACCGGGTATGCCCTTCACCCAGAGCTCGCCCGGCAGCCCGTCCGGGACGTCCTGGCCGTCGTCGCCGACGAGGCGCACGCCCTCGACTCCGAGGAAGGGACGCCCGATGGTCGCGCGGTCGTCGATCTCCCACGGGGCTCCACCGAGGACCCCGGTCACGGACTCGGTCTGTCCGTAGATCTGTCGCATGTGGATCTGCGGTACGCGGCGGTCCCACTCCGTCCAGTCGGCGGCCGAGAGAGTCATTCCGTAGTGGACGGCTCGAAGGGGCCCGGGATCGATGTCACCGCCCCGCTCGATCGCCTTGAGCAGGGCCATCCGCATCGGTGGGGCGACCATGGACGCGACGGTGACGCCGAGCTCGCGGGCGTCGTCGAACCACCGGGTCGCGCTGAACCGCGGGACGATCGCGATCGAGCCACCGGTGATCAGAGGCGGCGCGCAGATGTAGGCCTGCGCGTTCGTGTGGAAGAACGGCGAGCACAGATAGTGCCGGTCGGAGGGCAGGTATCCGCCGTTGCGCGCGAGCCGCTCAGCTGCGGCGACGAGGTTTCGGTGGGTGAGCTGCACTAGTTTCGGGGCGCCGCTGGTGCCCGAGGTGGGTAGCAACGAGGCGATCTGGTCCGGATCGGGGTCGGGTGCGGCGGCGGCGGGACCGAGTTGATCGAGGTTCGCGTCGCGCAGCTCGTCGGTCGAGGCGACGATCAGCCGGGTCCGGCTGCCGGTGCGATGGATGGCGTCGGCGAGGACCGCGGCGTTGGCGTCGGTGGCGACGGCGAGTGCCGGAGCGGTTGCGGCGCAGGCGCGCTCCAGGGCGAGCAGGCCCGAGTCCGGGTCGACGACCTGTACCGTCGCTCCGTTCGCCGGGACGGCCAGCCATAGGGCGATGGTCAGGCGGGTGTTCGGCAATGCCACCAGCACCGTGTGACCGTCGATCGCACCGGAGCCGGCCAGGCGGGCGCGCAGTGCGGCGACGTCGGTAGCGAGCCGTTCCCAGGTGATCGTGCCGTCGGCGTCGACGATGGCCGGTTCGGCGGAGCATGTCGAGGCCCGGTGTCCCAGGAGCTCGAGAAGTGTCCGGTCAGCCGCGACATCGGTGGTAGGCAAACTCGATCTCCTTGGCGGACAGGTCCGGTGCGGCCGTGCTCTGGTGAAGACGGTCGGGTCCTCGCCTCCACCACGACGTATGGCTAGTTGCTGACGAGGGGGCCGTGGCCGGCGAGTTCGCCGCCGTCGACGACGATCTCGGTACCGGTGATGAAACTGGACTCGTCGCCGGCCAGGTAGACCACCAGGGAGGAAACCTCCTGGGGGTCTGCCTTGCGGTTCATCGGGTTGAAGCCGCTGACGTCGAGGCCCTCGTTCATCGGTGTGGCGATCGTGCCGGGACAGATCGTGTTGACCCGAACATTCCATCCTGCCAGCTCCAGGGCCGCTGACTTGGTCAGTCCGCGCACTCCGAACTTCGATGCGGTGTAGCCGTGGAGGGCGGCGATGCCCTCGATTCCCTGGGTCGACGAGATGTTGATGATCGACGACGGCGCGGCGGCAATGAGGTGGGCGACCGAGGCCTTCATCCCGAGGAACTGTCCGGTCAGGTTGATGCCGATGATCCGGTTCCAGTCGTCGAGGGAGTAGTCGAACAGGCTGCCGGTACTGCAGATCCCGGCGTTGTTGACCAGCACGTCGAGCTTCCCGAACGTGGCGGTCGCCAGCTCGACGGCGGCCGCCCAGTCCTCCTCGAGCCTCACGTCGAGGAAGGCGAACCGGGTGCCGTTCCCGAGTTCGTCGCAGAGCTCTTTGCCCTCGGTGTCGAGCACGTCCCCGACCACCACCGAGCCGCCTTCTCGGACGATAGCCCGCGCGTGGGCGGCGCCCATTCCGCGCGCTCCGCCGCTGATCAGCGCGACCTTTCCTTGTAGACGTTGCACGTGTCACTCCTGGTTCGAACGAGAGGGTGGGGCGGTGTGGCGGGTGACTCGAATCGCCCGCGAGGGGCAGAGCTCGGCTGCGTACTCCGCGGCCTCGACGGCCTCTGCGGGAAGGTGCGGGGTGAAGACCATCTCGCCGTGCTCGTCGACGTCGAACACGGTCGGCGCGTAGTAGGTGCACTGCAGTGTGTAGACACAGCTGTCCGTGTCGACGTCGACCCGCGCTCTCCGTCCGGCCGCCATGTCAGGTCGCGGGCGTGAGATCGAGCAGCAACCTGCGCGGGGCCCGTGTGAAGACCCCCTCCTCGACAGGAACGAAGCCCTCGGACAGCCGGATATCAGACGTCCGGTCGAGCAGGACGTTGATCCCGACTTCGACCTCCTGCTTCGCGAGCAGGGACCCGACGCAGAAGTGTCGGCCGTGCACGAACGCCAGCTGCTTGGACGCGCCGGAGAACTCGCGGGCCGCGTCGACGTCTGTGCGGTGGATGTCGAAGCAATCGGGCGCGGCGAACGTGGCGGGATCGCGGTTGGCCGAGGCGATCAGACAGATCACGGTGCTGCCCTCCGGTATCGACGTGCCCGCGATGTCGATTTCCTCGGCCGTCTGGCGCATGACCATGTGCAGCGGCGGCGCGACCCGGAGGGTCTCCGCGAGCGCGGCGGCGATCAGCGACCGGTCCCGTCGGACGTCGGCGAGCTGGTCCGGGTGTTCGACGAGTTTAGCGACGAGGCTGGTGAGGACCTTGTCGGTGGTCTCCCCGCCCGCGGTGAGAAGTAGGCTGGCGAAGGACTTGATCTCCTCGTCGGACATTCGTGTGCCGTCCACCTCGGCGGTGCAGAGCGTGGACAGCAGGTCGTCGCCCGGGTTCTCACGCCGGTCGGCGATGATCGGCAGCATGTACTCGGCCATCGCGTCGCGGGCGCGGATCCCCGCCGCGGCGATGTCCTCGTCGCCGGTGAGGTTGCCGAGGAAGTCGATGATCGCCGTGTACCAGCCCCGGAACGTCTCGAGGTCCTCGACGGGCAGCCCCATCATGTCCGCGGTGACGTTGATCGGATACAGGCGGGAGAACTCCGAGGAGTACTCGCAGCCCCCGCGCGCGACGAACTCGTCGACCAGCCGGACTGCGTTCGTTTCGATGATCGGGGCGAGCTGCCCGAAGAGCACCTTGGGGCGGAACGACGGAGCGACGATCGCGCGTTTGGTGGCGTGTTCGCGACCGTCCATTTGGACGATGGTGCGTCCGTGTACCGGTTCGAGCTGCCACTCGTAGTTGCGGTTGGTGAACGCCGGGTCCTTGAACGCCCGCGCGACGTCGGCGTAGCGGCTGAGCACGTACGCCTGCAGCTGGTCGTCGTAGTAGACCGGCGCTTCGTCTCGCATGAGTGAGTAGGAGCTGTAGGGGTCCGCCTCGAACTCCGGCGCCAGGATCCCGGGGATGTGTGCGGCGAGGGTCGGCGTCATTGCTGGACCTCCGATGGTGGGCCGTCGCGACAGCGACTGATCGGGTCGGGCCGCACGGGCCCGGGCCGAGGTGGCTCGGGCCCGTGCGGTTCCGGTGTAAGACCTCAGTTGCCGGCGGTGACGCTGAACGGCAGCTGGATCTTCGGGGCGACCTCCTGCGCGATCAGTCGCAGCGACTGGAACCACGGTGCCGGGTCGTCCATGTAGTCGTGGGTCTCGACCTGCAGAACGCCCCAGCCGCCGGTGAACTCGTAGAGCTTGTTCAGCTTCTCGATCACCGTCTCCGGGGAACCGACGACCCACACGTTGTCGCAGATCCACTCGAGGTCGACGTCCGACGGGTCCCCGCCGACGTCCTTGATGTAGCCCTCGAGCATCCCGAAGCGCTCCCAGATCGGCCACAGGTAGCGCTCGAACGCATAGCCGATGCCACCTTCCATGGCGAGCTTCTTGGCCTCGGCGTCGGTCTCGGCCACGAAGACGGTCTGCGAGACGTGGTAGCGGCTGCGGTCCGGGGTGTGCCCGTGCTCCAGCGCGGCCTTCTCGTACGTCTCCCAGTGCGTCTTGAGGATCGACGAGCCCGAGTAGATCGAGACCGGCATGAAGCCCCGCTCGCCGGCAAAGCGGATCGACGGCGAGTTGACGCTGAGTCCGGTGACGGCGATGTCCATCGTGCCGCCCCACGGGCTGTAGTCGGCGATCTTGTGGTCGTCGTGGCCCTGACCGTCGTCGACCTCCTCCGGGTAGCCCGCGTTCCAGAACTGGCCCTCGTAGTGGAAGGGCTCGCGCTTCCAGATCTTCTCCATGATCTCCAGCGACTCACGCACCCGCGCCGGGTTCGTGGAGACGTCGGTGATGCCGTGCAGCTCGGCGGCCTGGGGGTAGGCGCCGGCGCCGATCCCGAGGAAGTAGCGGCCCTCCAGGATCTGGGAGAGCCATCCGACCTGGATGGCCAGTTGGGCGGGGTGATGCTGCGGCAGCAGGTGCGCCATCGGCGCGAACTTGATCCGCTCGGTCTGCACCGCGGCGGCGGCGATCACCAGCTCCGGGGTCGGGATGCACTCCCACTTCTGTGTGGCGTGCTCGGCGACCATGAACTCGGTGAAGCCGGCCTGGTCGGCCTCACGGGCGTTGGCCAGCGCCCAGTCGAACGTCTGACGCGAGGTGCGCTCCGGGCGCATGTACGGGATGTGGATGAGTCCGGATTCCATCGGTTCTGTTCTCCTGACAGTGCTGGGACTGGTCGTACTGGACAGTCGGAGGGGATGCGGTCCTGCCGGTGCCCGCTGCTGGGCGGCCCCGGCCCTTCGCGCTAGGAGGCGAAGAAGATGTCGTGGGCGTGTTTGGTGTCGAGGTACTCGTGGACCTCGGCGATTCGCCCGTCCGGCGCGACGTGGAACAGGAAGTGGCAGCGGGGGTTGTAGACCCGCCCGTCCTTGAGCTCGGCGTAGGAGTCGGCCTCGACGGCGACCTTGTCGCCCTCGGCGACCATCGAGATCGGAGTGATCCGCAGCGGTGCGGTGTAGACGTCGGCGACCCCGCCGATGAGCTGCCCGAACCCCTGCTTGTCGTAGGAGCCGGACATCCCGTCGAGCTTCCCGGAGACCCACCAGGTGACGTCGTCGCTCAGCGCGGCGAGTGTCTTCTCGACGTTGCCCTCGGAGAAGATCTCCAGGAACGTCGTGACGGCTGACTTGGTGCTCTCGGTACTGGGCATCGTTGCCTCCCTCGGTGTGACGTGATGGCGGTCAGATGAAGCCGCCGGCGGCGTCCTTGCCGGCGAAACGCGGGGCGACCTCCTCGGCGAACCGCACGAGTTCCGCGTTCTGCCGCTCGGGTTCGAGGTGGCCCTGGCCGAACATCAGGAAGCACTCGTTGAAGCCGAGCCGCTTCTGCGCGTCCTCGATCTGGCGGGAGATGTCGTCCGGGGTTCCGATGAGGACGTTGGGGAACTGCTGGCCGTGCGGGATGAACCACTTGTCCCAGAACCAGCGGTGCTCCGCCTCGAGCGCCTGAGCCTCGTCCTTGCTGTCGGTGAGGATGAGGAACCCGCCCCACGCGCCGATCTCCTCGCGGGGGACGTCGCGGCCGGCCTTCTTGGCGGTCTCGGCGTAGCGGTTCCAGAGCGCTTCGCAGAAGTCCATGTCGTTGGCGAACACGACCTGCTTACCGCCCTCGCGAGCCCACATGTCGACGGTGCGCATGCTGTAGGCGAACTGGCCATACATCCTCGGGTGCGGGTCCGTGTACGGACGCGGGGCGATGCCGATCTCGCGGACGACGCCGTTCTCGTCCTGCCCTGCGCCGAACTCGGCGTAGCCCGGGTGGCCGGCGGAGCCGTCCTCGGGCGGGAACTGCCAGTACTTGCCCTTGTGCGTGAAGGTCGAGTTCTCCCACGCCTTCTTCAGGATCTGGACGGACTCCTCGAAGATCTCCCGGTTGATCGCGTCCTGCTCGTCCCTGGCCTTGGCGTGCGCCACGTTGGTCGCGCCGCTGCCGCGGATCGCGGCGTAGGCGTCGACCCAGCGGGCGTGGTAGCCGCGGGCGAACCCGACGATCAGCCGACCCTGGAGCATGTGGTCGAGCGTCGCGATCTCCTCCGCGACGCGGACCGGGTTGTGGGTCGGCAGGACGTAACCCAGCAGGCCGGCCTTGAGGCGCTTGGCGTGCTGGCCCACGAACAGCCCCATCATCCCGGGGTGGTTGGTGATCTCGAAGCCTTCGATCTGGAGGTGGTGCTCCGGGGAGCAGTACGACTCGTAGCCGAGCTCGTCGGCGAGCTGCACGTAGCCCTTCATCTCCTCGAGGAACCGTTGGTAGAGCTCGGGCCGCTGCCCGGCCATCCCGGCCTCGAGTTCTTTGCGCCGGCCGATGACACCGGTCTGCATCAGGTGGAACTTCACCGAAAAGACTCTCCTTGCGGTCGTCGCGGGCGGTTCGTCGGCGGGCCGTCAGGCGACCGCCCCGGAGGCTTCGGCCGCCACGTCAGCGGACGAGGTCGTCTCGGGGACCCGGACACACAGGGCCGTCTGGACCGACAAGGGGTTGTAGAGGTCGCCGGCCGACCGGATTCCGAGGTCGGCAAGGATCGCGGACGTGATGGCGGCGTCCTGCCGGGTGAACGGGGCGCATGCGACCTCGCTGCGGTTGACCAGACGGCTCACCGTCGCGTCCTGCTCCTGCAGGACGCGAAGTGGGCTGTTCGTCCCGGGGCGCAGGTAGACGACGATGCCGCGGCCGCCGGCGGCGATCTCGCGCATGGCGGCGTCGAGGTGGTTGCAGCACTGGCAGCGGTGCGAACCGAACACGTCGCCGAGCAGGCACTCGACGTGGACGTGAACCGGGACGTCGTGGCCACCGAGGACCTCCCCGGTCACCAGCGCGAGGTGTTCTCCGCCGTCCGGTGTCGTCCGGTACCCGATGGTCCGCCCGGCCCCGGCGCGCGTCGGCAGGTCGGCGTCGGCGACCCGTTCGACCGACACCTCGCTCCCCCGCCGGTACTCGGCCAGCTGCGCTACGGAGACGATCGCCAGGCCGTGCTCGGCGGCGAAGTCGACCAGTTCGTCGCGGCGCGCCATCTGCGAGGGCTCGCGGACGCTGACGATCTCGCACAGGACGCCGGCGGGGCGCAGACCCGCGAGGCGGGTCAGGTCGACGGCGGCCTCGGTGTGCCCTTCGCGCTCGAGCACGCCACCCGGGCGCGCCGCCAGCGGCACGACGTGTCCCGGTCGTGAGAAGTCCGTCGCCGTCGTCGATGGGCGGGCGAGCAGCCGCGCGGTGTGCGCGCGGTCCCGCGCGGAGATCCCGGTCGAGATCCCGTCGACCGCGTCGACGGTGACCCGGTAGGCCGTGCGGTAGGCGTCGGAGTTGCTGTGGTGCAGCGGCGGCAGCGCCAGACGCGTGCACTCCTGTTCGGGCAGGGCCACGCACACGAACCCCGAGGTGTGGCGCACGAGGAAGGACATGGTGGCGGCGTCGACCCGCTCGGCGGCGACGATCAGGTCGCCCTCGTTCTCGCGGTCCTCGTCGTCGACGACGACGACCGGGCGGCCGGCTGCGATCTCGGCCAGGGCCGTCTCGACCTGCCGCATCACACGGCCGCCAGCTGCCGGAAGCGGCTGCCGTGGAAGACCAGCGGGGCTCGGTCAGGGTCGGCGCGAAGGGCGTGGATCGACAGCAGCACGATCTCGTGGTCGCCGGCGGTGACCTCGGCGTGGATCGAGCAGTCCAGCCAGGCGACGGCGCCCCGCACCAGGATCCCGCCGTCGTCGGTGCCGAACCAGTCGAGCTCGGCGAACCGGTCGCCCTGCTTCATCGCCAGCCGCTGCGCGGCGGCGTTCTGCTCCTCGGCGAGCACACTCACCCCGAGCCGCGGCAGGCGGCGGAGGCGCGGCCAGGTCGTCGAGGAGCTCTGCACGCACACCGAGACCAGCGCCGGCTCCACCGACACCGACGTGAAGGAGCTCGCCGCGATACCCACCGGCGTGCCGGTGGCGTCGAGTGCACAGATCGCGGTCACCCCGCTGGGGAAGCACCCGTAGGCGCGTCGTAGCTGGACCGGATCCCCGGTCATCGCGTCGAGCTCGGTCATGCCTCTCCTTCGAGGTCGTGCCGTGGCGTCCGAAGGCGCGCCGCGCACGGTCCAGAACCGGGCCCGCGGCGACGAACCAGAAGCTATCTACACAGACGTAAACTGTCAACGTCGACGTAAACCAGAGTCGGCAACGACTGTTAGCTGCGACAACGATCCGCGTAGCCGACCCACCGACGACCGTTGACCGTTTACACGAACGTAGATACTGTCGGCGTCGTCTGCTCCCAGGGAGGCGGCGGCCACGGCGATCGGACCTGTCCGGATCGGGCCGGCTCGGGTCGGCCAGCGTCGGCACCCCTCCCGCCACGACCGCGGAGGGAACCGCCTGTGACGACGACCCAGAAGTCCACCGATGCACTCGTCGCCGAACTCGTCGAGACCGAGAAGGTGCACCGGCTGCTGTTCGACTACGCCTTCCACCTCGACATGAACCACCCCGACGAGATCGCGGCGCTGTTCACCGAGGACTGCTACGTCGCCTATGGGCCGGACTTCGGAGCGGAGGGCCGCGCGGCCTACCGGGAGACGCTGTCGGGCATCGGCAGCTTCTTCGCCGCCACCAGCCACCACGTCTCGAACATCGTGGTCGACTTCGGGCCGGATCTCGCGACCGCGACCGTGCGATCGGCGCTCTACGCGTGGCACAGCTACGTGAAGGACCGCCCGGACGGCCACTTCTTCGGCCAGTACCACGACGAACTCGTCCGAACCGAGGACGGCTGGCGCTTCGCCCGCCGCGAGCTGCGGGCCGCGGGCGTCGTGGACTTCCACGTCAAGAAGCAGATCCCGATCGGACGCGCCCAGTCGTGACCGCCGTCGCCGAGCCCCCGGCGCAGCCCGACTACGCCTACCTCCGGATCGAGCACCGCGGGCCGATCTCCTGGATCGTCCTCGACCGCCCGGACAAGGCCAACGCCCTGTCGAACGCGATGCTCGACGAGTTCTCCGACGCGCTCGCCCGGCTGGCCGACGACGGCGGACCCGTGATCGGGATCCGGGGAGAGGGCAAGGGCTTCTGCGCCGGCTACGACGTCGACCAGGTCGGCACCCCGAAGGCCGCCGACCCCGTCGCCGACCGGGAGCGGCTGGCCCGCAACGTGAACCGGTATCTCGCGATCTGGGACCACCCCAAGCCGGTGATCGCGGCGGTGCATGGCTACTGCATCGCGGGAGCGACCCAGCTGTGCGTGTTCACCGACCTGACGATCGTCGCCGACGATGCCCGGATCGGTGAGCCGGCACTCCCGCTCGGCGGCGGCTACATCGCACCGCTCTGGGCGCCGCTGGTCGGACCGAAGCGCGCCAAGGAACTGGCGCTGCTCCCCGGCAACACGATCGACGGCACCACGGCTGTCGAGTGGGGCTGGGCCAACCATGCCGTTCCCGCCGACCAGGTCGTCTCCACCGTCGAGGAGATGGCGGCACGCATGGCGCGGATCCCGGCCGACGTGCTGCGGATCAAGAAACTGTCGGTGAACCGCACGATGGACGCCATGGGTGTCCGCACCGCCGCTGCGGCGGTACCCGAGATGGACGCCCTGCTGCACCTGTCGCCGTCAGTGCAGCAACTGCGCGAGTGGATCGGCGAGGTCGGTCTCAAATCCGCGATCTCCGAGTTCAGGAAGCCACCAGGAAGGACCCAGCAGTGAGCTCCGGCATCGAGTTCGTCAAGGACGGGCACATCGCCCGCGTCACGCTGAACAACCCGAAGGCGCTCAACGCGATCTCGCCCGCCATGGACGACGCGCTGGCGGCAGCATGGATCGAGATCGACGACGACCCCGACATCTGGGTCGCGGTCCTCTCGGCCACCCCGGGAAAGGCCTTCTGCTCCGGAGCGGACGTCTCCGGCGGAACCGACCGCGACGGGCGGATGGCCCTCGGCGGCGGCCTCACCGGAGTCGGCGGCCCGCAGTATCACCTGCGCACCCCCCTGATCGCGGCCGTGCACGGCTACGTCATCGGAGGCGGCTTCGAGCTCGCGATGTGCGCGGACATGATCGTCGCCGCGGACGACGCGCAGTTCTTCATCCCCGAGGTGAAGGCCGGGATCATCGGCGAGGCCGGCATCCTGCACCGCGCGGTCCGCCGCCTGCCGCACCACATCGCCATGGGCATGATCCTCACGGGTGACCGCCTGCCCGCCGCCAAGGCCGAGCAGTTCGGCCTGGTGAACGAGGTCGTCGCCCCCGACGACCTCGCCGCAGCCGCGGAGCGGTGGGCAGGCAAGGTGATCGCCTGCGCGCCTCGCGCGGTGCAGGCGGCCAAGCACGCGACGCTGACCGGCCTCGGCATGCGCCTCGAGGACGCCCTGACGACCCGGTACGAGCCGATCGAGGCCTACGCCGGCACGAAGGACCAGCAGGAGGGCCTGGCCGCGTTCGCCGAGAAGCGCAAGCCGGTCTGGACCGGACACTGACGACCGGATCGTGGTCATGGTCCGGAACAACTGCCGCCGCCACTCAGGACGGTTTCCGCAGCCCGTCGAAGAAGATCGCAGAGAACGTGTCGATCGTTTCCTGGGCAGTGTACTTCCCCTCGCCGGGCTTGAACCAGCGGTGCGTCCAGTTGACCATTCCGAACAACGCGTTCAGGACGAGTGGAACGGACAGATCGTCGCGGAGCTCGCCGTTCTTGATACCCGACTCGATGACGCCGATGACGATGCGGTCGAGCTTTCGGGTCTTGCGGACCATTTCCTTGGCCGACGGCGTGGACTGGAACGTAACCTTCGCCATGTCCTCCTGGATGTAGACATAGACATAAGGGTAGTTCGCCTCGTACGAGGTGATCAGGAGTTCGATCAGCCTGCGCAGCTTCTCCTGTGCGGTCGCCTCGAGCGCCGCGATGCCGGCCGCTTCGGTGAGGTTGTCGTCGAGGACCCGCTTGGCGGTGGCCTGGAAGACCTCCTGGAACAGTTCCTCCTTGCCCGCGAAATAGTAGTAGATAGCGGCACGATCGGTCCCGAAGCGGCTCGCTATGTCGTTGAGGGTCGCCGCCTCGAAACCTTTCTCCTTGAAGACGTCACCGGCGATCTGCAGGAGCTCGTTACGCTTGGCGAGATAGACCGCGCTGCCCTCGACCTGAGCACTGCGCCTGCGTTGCGACAGCCCACTTCCGGAAGCGTGCGGAGGGCGTCGAGCAGGGGAGGCCATGGATTCGATGTTACCACCGTGACCGGGCCAGAAAGACACTCCCTCGCTTCCGGAAATTCCGGAACAATAGGCGGCGAGTCCGCCGGAATCAGACCGACACCCACACCGCTGTGCGATGCCAGGAGGATCCCGTGACCGGTACGGCCCGCTGGACGGAGGTGTCGACCGTCGGCGACCTGCTCGCCCGGTCCGCCGACCTGCACCCCGACCGCGACATGCTGGTGTTCCCCGGCCTGCGCGCGACCTACGCCGCGGTGTTCGAGGGTGCTCGCAACGTCGCCCGCGGTCTGCTCGCACTCGGAGTTCGCCCCGGCGACCACGTCGCCCTGCTCGCGCCGAACGGCGTGGAGTACGTCGAGGCGTTCTTCGGCATCAGCCTGCTCGGCGCGGTCGTGGTGCCGCTCAACGCCAGACACCGAGCCGACGAACTCGGCCATGTGATCGCCAACGGCGACGCGGTCGCGTTGCTGACCACCGCGAGCGAGGGCCAGTACAGCGACCTGGCCGGCGCGCTGCGCGCGGGCCTGCCCTCACTCGCCGGCGCCGACGACCCGACCCGCCTCACCCTCGACGAGGCGCCGCGCCTGCGCACCGCGGTCCTGATCGCCGGCGAGCACAGCGACGGGTTCCTCCCCCGCTCGCGGTTCGACGAACTCGTCGAGACCGTCGACCCCGCGGAGATCGACCGGTTGCGCGCCCGGGTCCGCGTCCGGGACACCGCAGCCATCATGTACACCTCGGGCACGACGGCGAACCCCAAGGGCTGCGTGCTCTCACACGAGGCGATGACCCGCGGACCCGTCGAGCGGGCCCGGTACCGGCTCGGCACCGGCGAGCACGACGTGACGTGGTCCCCGGGCCCGTTGTTCCACATCGGAACGCTCGCCCCGTTCCTCGGCGTCATCGGTTCGGCGGGCACGTTCGTCACCGACGTCCACTTCGAGCCGTCCCGAGCCCTGGCCCTGCTGGCCGGCGAAAAGGCGACCGTTGCGTTTCCGTGGTTTCCGGCGCTGCTCCAGCCGCTGCTGGATCACCCCGACTTCGACTCCGAGGCCCTGGCGGCGCTACGTTCGATCTTCCTGATCGGTCCGGGAGTGCTGCTCGAGCGGGTGCAGGCGCTGCTGCCGGGATGTGAGCTGGTCGCCGCCTGCGGGATGACCGAGGCCGCCGGTATCTACGCGATCAGCGATCCCGACGACGATGTGGAGCTTCGCGCGAGAGCGCAGGGCAAGGCCTGTCCCGGGATGGAGATCCGCATCATCGACGTCGAGACCGGCGACGACGTCGGTGCTGGCGTGATCGGCGAGATCCTGGTGCGCGGGTACTCGGTGATGGAGGGCTACTACCGGTCCCCGGAGAAGACGGCCGAGTCGATCGATGCGGATCGCTGGCTCCACACCGGCGACCTGTACAGCTTCACCCCGGAAGGACAGGTCGCCTTCCACGGCCGCCTCAAGGACATGCTCAAGGTCGGCGGCGAGAACGTCGCGGCAGTCGAGATCGAGGCGTTCATCGCTCGCCACCCGGCCATCGAGTGGGTCGAGGTCGTCGGCAGACCGGACCCTCGCCTCGACGAGGTGCCGGTGGCCTTCGTCGAGATCAAGACCGGGCACACCGTCACCGAGGCCGAGATCCTGGACTTCTGCGCGGGTCGGATCGCTCGCTACAAAGTGCCTCACGAGATCCACTTCCTGGCGGCCGACGAATGGCCACGCTCCGCCACGAAGATCAACAAGAACGGTCTCAGGGAGCGCCTGGGGACGACAGGACCACAGCAGCTCACCAATGCCGGCGGAGCCGCACGGCCCCAGGGATGACCCGCCCGCACTGACAGCCGGGCGGTTCACAACGAGGCGCCGTCCCGACGAGCCGGGCTCGTCGGGGCGGCGCCTCGGAAGCGTGGTTCGCGCGCGACGGTCACTTCACCAGGAAACCGGCATCGACCGGGAGCTGCACACCGGTGACGAAACGGCCGGCGTCAGAGGCCAGGAAGACGATGGCGTTGCTGATGTCCACCGGGTCCACGGCCGGGACGGGCAGCGCGTTGAGGACGAGCTTCGCGAAGCCCTCGTTGACGCCCATGTACTTCTCGACCACGTCGTTCTCGACCATCGGCGTGTGCACACCCGTCGGATGGACGGTGTTGACCCGGATCATGTGCGGTGCAAGGTCCACGGCGAAGTTGCGCATCAGACCCACGACGCCGTGCTTTGCAGCCGTGTAGGCGTTCATCGCCAGGCTCTGGTTCGCGGCCGACTTCGAGGCGGCGGTCGAGGCGGTCAGCACGATCGCACCACCGTTGCCGGCCCCGATCATGATCGGCGCGGCGGCGTCGACCGTGTTCCACACACCGGTGAGATTGACGTCGATCGTGTCCTGCCAGAACCGTCGTCGCTCAGACGGATCGGTCGGCTCATCGAGCGTCAGCGCGTACACCCCCGCGTTGGCGCAGACGATGTCGAGCCGTCCGAGCTCGGCCACTCCCGCATTGACGGCCTCCCGCAGCGCCAGCCCGTCCCGGACGTCGGCGACGGACGCGACGACCCGGCGATCCAGAGCTTCGACCAGGCGCACGGTCTCGTCGAGGTCGTCCTTCGTCGACATGGGGATCTCGACCGAGTCGATCTGCGCGCAGATGTCGACCGCGATCACGTCCGCACCCTCCTCGGCCAGGCGTACGGCATGACTGCGTCCCTGACCCCGCGCGGCTCCCGTCACCAGCGCGACTTTGCCTTCCAGTACTCCAGCCACAGGTCTGCTCCTCAGATCTCGACCACAAGAGGGACGCTATCAACGTCAGCGTAAATCGTCTACGCTCGTGTAAATTGACGGAAGCAGCTGACCTGCAACGAGGCTCGCGGGCATACTCTCCAACTCAGTCCGTCACGGTCAGCCCTGTGGGGTCGGCGGACTCGTAAGACGTCACCCCAGGTCGTCGGCGAGCGTCGCCATGTCCGTCGGATGTGATCACCTGGACCGCGGGGCGGGTCACCATCGCTGAACCCCGGACCGACTCGGTACTCCGACAGTCGTCGCACGCGCCGCTATCGCCTCCAACCGCTACAGGCGGTACAGGAGACAGGCTCTCCTCGTGTCTACCGATGAGGCACGACGAGCCCATGAGCAGCAAGGCAGCAGGGCGTCGCGGCTAGAGCGTGTTTATGAAGTCGATCTTTGGTTTCGGAGTCGCGTGTCGGTGACCTGAGACAGGTGAGGTCTCCGGTAGATGGATCAACGACCAAGAAGACCATCCACCCGGAGACCTCGTGGGGACCGTACCCGCGGGCGGACGCAAGGACCTCACCGACGCGCAGTGGCGGCTGCTGGAGCCGTTGTTGCCGCCGGTGAGCGCGCTCGGGCGACCCCCGATCTGGACCCGCCGCCAGCTGATCGACGGGATCTGCTGGCGGATCCGCACCGGCGCCCCATGGCGCGACGTGCCTGAACGCTACGGCTCCTGGCAGTCGGTGTACGGGCTGTTCCGTCGCTGGCAGCGCGACCAGACCTGGGCCGGGGTGTGGGCGGCGCTGCAGCGGCTCGCCGACGGTCTCGGGCTGATCACCTGGGACCTGTCGGTCGACTCCACGATCGCGCGAGCCCACCAGCACGCTGCCGGCGCCCGCCGACAACCCGAGCTCCAGCGGGAGCCGCCCGGCGGACACGGCGCCCCCGAACCCGACGATCATGGACTCGGACGCTCCCGTGGCGGCCTGTCCACGAAGATCCATCTCGCCTGTGAACAAGGCCGCAAAGCACTCTCGCTGATCGTGACGGCTGGTCAGGCCGGGGACAGCCCGCAGTTCGGCCCGGTGCTCGACCGGGTCCGGGTCGCCCGCTTCGGGCCCGGCCGTCCGCGGGTGCGCCCGGATCGGGTGCTGGCCGACAAGGCCTACAGCTCCCGGGCCAACCGGGCCTACCTACGACGACGCGGGATCGCCGCCACCATCCCCGAACCCGCCGACCAGATCGGGCACCGCCAGCGCCGCGGCAGCCGAGGAGGCCGTCCACCGATGTTCTGCGCCGAGACCTACAAGCAGCGCCACGCCGTCGAGTGCGGCATCAACCAGCTCAAACAACACCGCGCCGTCGCCAGCCGCTACGACAAACTCGCCGTCCGCTACGAAGCCACGGTCCACATCGCCACCATCAACACCTGGCTCCGCAACTTATCAAACAGGCTCTAGATGTAAGTCCCAGCAGGGTTGTTGACGCGGGTGATGGGTGGGTGGCCGCCGAGCGCGGTGTGGCTGCGGTGGTGATTGTAGGTGTGGAGCCAGGCCGGGAGCTGCGCTGCTCGTTCGGCGTTGCTGGCGAACGGGCGCTGGTAGGCCCACTCGTCGAGCATGGTCCGGTTGAACCGCTCGGCCTTGCCATTGGTCTGGGGCCGGTAGCGGCGGGTGAACCGGGCCTGGGCGCCGAGCTCGGCCAGGGCGTCGCGCCAGGCCGCGGAGCGGCGGTAGACCAGGGCGTTGTCGGTCATCACCCGCTCGACCCGGGCGATGCCGCGGGCGGCGAACCAGGCCGCGGCGCGGCGCAGGAACGCGGCGCAGGTGGCGGCCTGCTCGTCGAGGTGGACCTCGGCGTAGGCCAGGCGGGTGTGGTCGTCGATCGCGGCGTGGATGTAGTCGAACCCGACCCGAGACCCGTAGCGAGCCCGACGGTGTTCGAGGCTGTCGCGGCCATGCGCGCGCCAGCCGCCGCCGCCGCGGAGTCGGCCGAGTTTCTTCACATCGACATGGACGAGCTCGCCGGGGCGGTCGCGTTCGTAGCGGCGGATCACCTGCCCGGTGGAGCGGTCCACCCAGGCCAGCCGGGACAGCCCGCGGCGGACCAGCACGGCGTGCACGGTCGAGGCGGCGAGCCCGACCAGCGGCCCGATGCGGTGCGGGCCGAGCTTGCGCTCGCGGCGCAGCCCCACGATCAAGGTTTCGAGTGGGGCGCTGGTGCGGGCCGGGACCCGGTGCGGGCGGCTCGATCGATCGGCCAGGCCGGCCGGGCCTTCGCGGCGGTAGCGGCCCCACCACTTGTAGCCGGTGGCACGGGAAACACCGAGCTCGGCGGCGACGTGGGCGACCGGTCGACCCGAGCGGACACGCTCGACGAGCAGCATGCGCCCATGCACGGTGAGGCGGGCATTACGGTGGGCCACTGAGACCTCCGGGTGGTTCGGGGTGAGCGTCGACAACTCACACCCCGCCCGGAGGTCTCCCCGATTTCAAGCCACCACGCCGTCAACAACGTGGATGGGCACTACATCTAGACCCGGGTGGTCGCTGTGCCTGCCGGCCCTGGAGCTCGGTGCGTCACTGGCGGTCTTGCAGCTGGCGCTCATGCTGGCCTCCCGATCATCGTCGGGCCTGTCGGCCCTGGTCCCCATGCGGGTGGCGGGCGCTGTCGGTGCGTCGACGTCGACGACGTCGACGACGTCCTAGATTTCCCACGGCGTCACGTTCACCACCGAAGGGACCGATTCGATGTCGTTCTCCCCCGATGAGATCGCCTACCTGAGCTCGAACGGGATGGGGCGGCTCGCGACGGTCGACGGCCACGGCCAACCGGACGTCGTTCCGGTGGCCGTCGAGTTCGACGGATCCGTGTTCTGGGTCGGCGGCGGAAGCACCGTCACCGCCACCCGCAAGTTCCGCAACCTCGCCGACGGCAACCACAAGGTCGCGCTGGTCGTCGACGACATGCCGTCGTTCGACCCGTTCATCGCGCGAGGCATCCGGGTCTACGGGGACGCCGACGGCCCACACGAGCGCGTCGGGATGGTCGGACCGGGTACCTACATGCGGATCACCCCCACGATCTCCTGGAGCTGGAACATGACCGGCGCACCCATCGGCGAGAACGGATTCGAGCCCACTCGCACGCTGCACTCCTGACCGGGAGACCGCCGTCGGCGAGTGATACACGGGTTCGGCGGCGGGGCGGACACGATCACCGACATCGGCGGCCCTGAGTCCGTCCAGGACGTCAGGCTCCAGGCGCTGCGCCGATCATGGAATGGGTTATGAGTTCCATGATCTCGAAAGGCGCGTTGACCTGCACAAAGTGGGGCGGGCCGGATTCGAGCCGGCGGCCTGACGGGTCCCGAGTCCGCTCGACAACGGCGGTCAGGCGCGATCGGTGGTGGTCGTCCGCGCAGGTCGACAACGCTTTGGACGTTCGGCGGTGGACGACCGCGATCGGGCGAGGCACGGCGAAAGCGTTGGCATTCTCGTTGGTTCTGATCATGTACCCGGAGTGGCTGGGCACCGGATCGGCTCTCAAGACGTCCTGCCCGCGTCGACTGCGCCCGGACGGCCGTGGGCGTACCGGGCCGACCTTGTCCGCATCAGCGCCCAGGTCACGGGCTTTCCTCATCGACCCCCGGGCCGCAACCCAGGAGTTCGCGCGCCTGCTGTCACTAGATGAACAAGTTCACGCGGCGTACCAGCTGATCCGGGACTCGTTTCTGTTCACCGATCGGCGACTCATTCTCGTACGAGGTTCAGCCGCTGATGAGCACTTATGTGACTCGCTGACCGGGGACGCGGCAGGTCCCTGAATGCTTCACCTGCTCGCGCTTCCCGCTATTCGGTCAGCTTTGGATGGCCGGGACCGGCCGCCACGACCCACACGACGCGACGGTCCTCGTCAGGGCAGTACCAGATGCGGCCTCCGGCGGTGACCTCGTACTGCCACTGGTCGAGCGTGCGGCCTGCGATGTGACGAGTAGCGAGCCGACCGCGGAGCCGATGCTGGCGCGAGGGGTTCTCGGGGCGAGTAGGTCGTTCGGTGAGCACGATCCACGCTTCCCACGTGTTGCCACGGGCCACCCGGCACAGCTCCTCCCATCCCTTGGCCGCCTCCGATGTCGCGAACCGCGCTTCCCAACCATGGGGAGGCCCGGGCGGAGCAACACGGTCGCCGCGCTTTGCTGGCAAGTCTCAGGCACCTTCTGGCGCCGGCACGGGGCCGTGGTCGTCGTCCAGGGGGCGGGTCAGCTCGTCGAGCAGAGCCGGATCGGCATGGATCGATGCGGTGGCCCTCCACTCGACAACGACCTGCGCGAGGACGGACCAGCGCCCCAACTCGGCCGAAGCCTCCACCGCACGAACGAAGTCGGTGGCGAACTGCCGTCGGTCCGGCTCGGGCAGCAGATCCAGCCAGGAGAACTCCTCGGTCAGCACCGTGACGCCTTCCTCAGCCGGCAGGTGCGCCAGAGCGTTGCGCAGAGCCCGGGCGGCACTCAGCGCGCCCACGGTCGCGGACTCGGCGGCGTCCTCGCTGATCAGAAGCAGCGGAGCACCGTCCCTGCGTCGAACGCGAACGTCTCCCTTGTCGGCCAGCGCGGCCACGCCCTTGGGGTCACGCTGTAGCTCGCTCCACTGGACCTCGGTAGTCACGAGACCAGTCTGAACTTATTCAGAAGTCCACGCAAGGCAGGCGAACGACCCGTGGCCAGAGCTGTCGACCGAGCGACCTCGGTACATGAACTCCACTGAACGCAACGCTCGCGTCGACGTGGGGTTATGAGTCCCATGATCGCCACCTGGGTCGCTGACCTGCTGAGAGTGGGGCGGGTCGGGTTCGAACCGACGACCTGACGGGTCCTACGTCCGCCGTATTGCGGCGGTCTGCGATGATCGCTCAACGTTATTTCCGCTGATCAACCGCGATCCAAGTACTTCCCGAGCGTCAACGGTGTTTGGCGGTCAGCGGTAGTAATCGTGGGGATAGTCGTGGGATTCGATCATGGCTCCGCCCAGCCGCGCCGAGCCCGGCCGGCACCGCGTGGATCCCCGGTCCCCTGCTGCAGCGTTGGTGGCCGGGAGCAGGAACAGCAGTCGACGTCAGCCCGGCATCGAGAAGGGCCGCGACGACCGGGCCGTCGCCCCGTTCGATCGCGACTCCGGTGATCTGGTGGCACTGCAGCGCGGTGACCAGTGTGGACAGTCCGGGTGTTGTGTGGGTGACGGCGAAGCGTTCGATCGCGGCGCCGCTGTCGTCGATGACGCAGACGGCGTCTTCGGGCCAGGACCAGTCCACACCGGCCCAGCGGATCGGCCCTTCGCCCGGTGCCTCGTTGCTGTTGTGGCTGGTGGTGGCCGGTTCCGCCCCATTCATCGGTGCTGGCGCTCCCGTCGCGGAGATCGGCGTCCCCGGTTGGGCGCGGCTACCGGTCGGTCACTGAAGCGCTCTCAGAGCACAACCCCATCGCCGGTCAGCACGCCCCGTCCCGCCGGGCCTCGCGTTGTCAAGGCGGACCTCGACAGCCACGCGAGCCTGGGCGATGACCCGACGGTCCGGGACACGCACCGGACCCGACGGATCCGGCAGAGCCAGCTTGCCTCCACTGACATCCAGCCTCCGCAGCGTTGACAGGCGCTCCGCGCGGAGCGGGAACGCACGCCGCCACCAGGGACGAGGCCGACAGACCCGGCGACTCTACGAAGGCCGAGCACCTGCTTAGCCTTTGGGACGCGATGTACCCATAACCGATTACACGCGCGGTGTAACTTGCTGAGCCGCGTATTCACCAAACTCACCCAGCTTGGCGACAAGAGCGGCAACATCCGCCCGGTCGTACTGTTCAGACCTCTCGGCGTATCTGGCGCTGCCACGGATGGCCGCAAGCCGAGCGTATAGCTGCTGAAATTCTTTGGGTACGTTTCCCATCTCCGACTCGCGAGCAATCCAATGATCCCGCCGACGATGCGACCCCCGGCCAGCATTTGCGGTCTCATCGAACCGACCCATAAGACACTCGATCAGCAACTCACACGCCGCGTGCGCGAGATCGATCGCCGGGGCTTTCAATTCTAGCTCCACCGCAGCGTCCGCCGCAGAGCGATACTGGTCAAACCGCTTCAGGACTTTCGCCGCACGTCCCAGATTGCGTCGAAAGTCGAACGCCACCATGCGTCTGCCGTCAGGGAGCTTCGCAACAGCAACCCAACCCGCATCCGGATCAGGGACGACAGGATGAAGGTCAGTAAGGTCTGATATGTCGGCGCTAGTAACTTCTTCGCCGTAGGCAATATCGCGAGCAGCACGGAACGTCGCCGACATCTCGAACTCGTTATCGAGAAGAACTCTAAGCTCGCCCGGCGCGGGAGGGAGCACTACGAGCGCCCTAGTGAAACTATCTCTCTCGACTTCTCGACGATCTGTCTCGGGATTTAGGAAGTGCTCATAGATTTGTTGAACTACGTTCTCGGCGAACTCATTGTCCGACTCCGCCTCCGGTTCCTGCGAGTCGCCCTCGGTCATCTTGATCCTCTCAACAGCTCTTCTCGCGGTATGCCGATAATCAGACGGTCAGCGTAGGCTACGACTAGCGAACGGTCGAACATATTTGCGCTCAGACGCAGCTGCCGGATGGGCGAGTCTGACAGCTAGCCGTGACAGCAACCCCGTCTACGCCCTTGGACCTCCTGCCGACCGCTGGACGCCGCGACGCTGGTGATGGACGGCGCAGGACACCTCCTCACCGCTTTGAAAGCGCGCAGTCCTGCGAAGGAGTGGTCCCTGCTGGGGACATCTGGGGACCACACGTGGTGCGCGCTGCTGAACTTCCCCAGCATCGGCACCCGTTCGAAGCCGCTCGACACGCTTGACGTGCGGAAACGCCAACGCACACCTCCTGGGGGTCAAGTGGTGATCGTCGGCAGCGTTCCGGCAGCGGGCGCATGGGCGTCGCCCAACGGCTGCTGGTACGCGGTGACACATTGCCGCAGGTCGAGGCGCGTACCTGATGGCCGCTCGCGGCACTCAGCGACTCCAGTCAGACGCCTTTCGGTCAGCGGGGTCATGGCGGCCGGCTCGTCGATAGTTGCCGGAGGTTCATCGACGTATTCGGGATGAAAGCTGTCCCGACGTGAGCCACCGCCAACGAGGCCCGCTACGGGATCATGTGGGGCGCGATGGGCGCTGCCCGTGACACCTACCTCGCCGCGTTGAACTACGCGAAGCAGCGCGAGCAGTTCGGCACTCCGATCGCAGCGTTCCAGCTCACCCAGCGCGAGCTCGTTGACATGGTGCTCGAGATCCAGAAAGGCATGCTCGTCGCGCTCCACACCGGCCGTCTCAAGGACGCCGGCCGACTGCGTCCGGAGCAGATCAGCTTCGGCAAGCTCAACAACGTCCGAGCAGCCATCGAGATCTGTCTCGAGGCCCGCACGATCCTCGGCGGCAACGGCATCACCCTCGACCACTCCCCCGTGCGCCACGCCTGCAACCTCGAGGGCGTCCGCACCTACGAGGGCACCGACGAGATCCACACCCTGATCATGGGACGGGCGATTACCGGCATCTCATCGTTCGGAGCGGCTGCCGGGTGACGACATCGGGTCGGTAGTGGTCTCCGGCCGACATCTCCGGTCAAAGGGGGCACGAGTACCTACATCGCTGCGGCGGCAGTTCAACGGAGCCGGGTGCGATCATCAAAACCGATGATCTCCACGGCGAGTTGTCCGAGTCATCCCGATTCGCCAAATGAGGCAGTATCCCTAACCCGGAAGGGTCGTTAAGGTCGTCGACTACCGCCCCACGATCGGAGCTACGAGTGGCCCGCACTCTAATTTCCGCAGTACTCACAGCAGTAATACTGCTTGTTTCGACCGTATGGTTGTCGTCTTCCGCCATGGCCGGGCCAGGGTGCCCTGATGTCTCGATTGTAACCGTTCCAGGTAGCCATCAAGGCGCAGCCAACGGGGACTCTTACGGTGGCGGCGTCGAGGTCGACTCGGTCATTGGGCGAGTCCGGAAAACTATAACTTCAAAGCGGCCAAATATCTCGTATAGTATCCACCCGACTGACTATCCTGCGAAGCTGGATATCCACTACTTCGAGTCAAAGAACGAAGGCTACAACACCACCTACGAATGGCTCCAGAATTTTCGTGACTGCAAGAACACCAAAGTCATTATTGCGGGCTTCTCCCAAGGTGCCCACATTGTAGGCGACCTGCTAAACACGATTGCGCGCACAAACAGCCCCATTCCGCAGGACAAGTTGCTGGGCGGCGTTCTGATCGCGGATCCTGGCTTCAACGCAGGATCGCCGGGCGCCACTCGAATCGGCTTCGGCTTTGGCGAGGGCGTTGCAGGCGCTCGACCGCCGTTCCCGAGCAGCATGCCAGTTAAGTCGGTTTGCCTCAGAGGCGACCTTGTGTGTGATAGCTACATACAGAGGCTCGCGCTTGCGCCGCCTCCCGCGCGGGCCACAGTCATCGGGCTGCAGGTGTTCGCCGAGCTGCGCAATAAGGATCACGAGAGCCGGTATCTGTATACCGACTGGCCCGGAACCAAGTCTACAATCTCCG
This sequence comes from Pseudonocardia endophytica, assembly GCF_004339565.1. Lineage (GTDB taxonomy): Bacteria > Actinomycetota > Actinomycetes > Mycobacteriales > Pseudonocardiaceae > Pseudonocardia > Pseudonocardia endophytica. The sequence continues at coordinate 1,675,272 of NZ_SMFZ01000002.1, read as the reverse complement.
AATACCTGGGCGGGTGGCTAAGCGAACGGGTGCTCGCCACTACTAAGTAGAGACTTAGAGGGCCGCATCTGCATAGGCGGGACCCATCCCCATACTGTCCGTGCGGATCACCTAGAACCTAGCAGTTAGAGCCACGGCCGTAATGATCAGGCCATCGGACTCGCAACGATCAATGCCCCCGTCGGGTGCGCCGAACCGAGGGGCGGTCCATCTGGTCACCGATCAGCTCCCAGGCCAAGCGGACGACGTAGCCGCGGGTCGCTTCGTCCATCTGCTCGCAGTAGTCCGCGAAGTGCTCGAGCAGGGCTGCGCAGTGCTTCGCCACCTCGGGCTCGGACAGCACGGCGATCGTGCCGCGCGCCGGTTGCTCCAGGACCCAGGCCGCCGCGGCGCGAAGTATCTCTTGGTGGGCACGTAGCCGGTCGATCTCGCGTAGGCGTCGCTGGGTCGGCAAGCTGGATCCCCCGGGATTCTGTGGTGCGGAGTGCTGGTCCCGGGGGAAGCGGGACACGTTCAGGCTCGGCAGCGACGAGTTCGGGCGCAACCCTCGCCAGCCCCTCGTGAGGGTGATCTCAACTGGGCCAGTCGCCGCCCGCCGATGTCCGCGCGGATCCGTCACCGCAGGTGAACCGTGGTGATCTGTCGGTGCGTCGTGCCACCCTGCTGGTGTGACGGCGGTCGACGCGGAGCAGATCGAGCGGATTCCCCGCGGGAATCTGCGGGTCCCGCGCGCCGAGTTCATCGCGGTCTGGGCGACGGCTACCGAGTCCGACTCGTCGGACTCCGACGCTCAGAACTGGTACGCGGGCGGCGTCGCTGCGACGTGCCAGTGGTTGGCCTGCGCGATCTACTCCCCACCGTGGGGCCGACCGCGCCCTCCACGGGCGCCGGCAACGGGGACGCGACAGTTCGCGTTCGAGGAACTGATCGAGCGCGAGTACCAGGCTGCGGAACGGCTCGCCGAACGCCGACCGACGCTGCTGGTGAGCCAGCCCGGCTGGTGCGAAGGCGTCCGCGCGACGCCGCGCTGGGCATGGCGGCACGACGGTCCGGCTCCCTTCGACTCGGACGGGCGCCCCACGGCCTGGTCGCCGAACAAGGGTCACAGTCGGTCATCCCCGGGCGACGGCCCCTCGTAGACGTCGACGAACTCGTCGTCGTCCGCAACGCCGGCGTCGGCGGTCTGATCGTCGACGTGCCAGCGAGATAGTTCCTCACCGCGTCGGTCGACGTCGTCGCCCTCCTCGGCGGAATCGCGGTAACTGATCTCGTCGAGTACCCGCTCGGCCCGGTCCAGGCTGCGAGCGGTCGCATCCGCGTCAGGTACCTGGACGACGTCCTCATCGAGCGGTTGTGGCTCGGCGGCGGCCTCGTCCCGTAGGTCGGACTGGCGGGACTCGGCCGCGTCGGCTGCACGATCGTCGCGCGCCTCGTCGCCCTGGTCGGCGGCCTCCGCATCAATCGGCCGTGTGTCGACGTCGTCCTCGGTGACGTCGCGGTGCTGCTCGTCCTCGGCGATCGCGGCGTCGTGGGCGGCCTTCCACTGAGCAGCCGTCACGCGCTCGTCGGGATCCTCGTCGGCGTCGCGCGCCGACAGCTCAGTCCGGGACAGCTCGGCCTGGCTGCGGGTCTGAGCGGTGTGCACGAGCCAGCGGGCCCGGGCGTCGTCGACCTCCTGCAGATCGGCCGCTCGCGTCTCGAGCGTGCCGGCCAGCGCTGTTGCCTCGGCTGAGCCTGTTGCGCAAAGGAGCTGACGGTGGGATCTCAGGCTGGCTGGTGGTGATCCGGATGGCGCGCTCGGTGGTGTCCGGTGCGGGTCGGTGTTCAGATGGCAGTGGCGCGGTAGAGCTTGAGCAGGTTGTGGGTGGCGGCGATGAGCTTCCACTCGGCTCGGGCGGCGACCAGCCCGCGGCGGGATAGCTGTCGGATCCCGCGGCCGTGTTTGATCTGTCCGAAAACCGGCTCAACGCTGGTCGAGCGCATCCGCATCATCTTCTTGCCGGTGTCGGTCTTGAGGCGGGCGGTCATCTGTTCGACCAGCGCCGTGGTGGTGGCCTCGCTCGGTTTGCCATCTTGTCGGGGTTTACCGCGCCGGCCGTGTCGTGCGACCGCGATGTAGAGCGTCGGACCATCGGGGCGTGCGAGGTCGGGGTGGGAGGCGTTGACGTTCTCGGCGCGCCAGTAGCCGGCGTCGGCGACCAGAGCATCGATCGGCTCGGTGATCCCGGCGGCGGTCAGCCCGGCGCGGGTGGCGCTCAGCATTGGTGCGAGTTGGGCGACGTCGTTGCTGTCGGTGCTGACCTCGGCGGCCACGATGATCTGCCCGGCGGTCGTGACGGTCTGGGCGTTGAAGCCTTGGACTCGGCCATGGCGAGACTGCATCGGGCGACTGTCCGGGTCGGTCAGATTCGTCGTCGTTCCCGGCTTGGGTGCCTCGTCGCGAGCTCGGGGCCGGAACTGGCGCGGCGGCTGTCCTTTCGCCGCGCGGGCGGCGTTGAGCTGGGCGGAACGGGCCTCGAACCGAGCAGCGCGGTCAGCGGCGACGACCTCGAGCCGCGTCCGAGCCGCTTCGAGTCGCTGGCGTGCTGCGTCGAGCGCGGCCCGACGGAGCGCCGGATCCACCGCCGGTCCCGACTCGCTCTGGTGGTCCTGATCGGACGCCGCGTCCTCGGCGGCATCGATCTCGGCGGCCTCCGCGAGGATCGCGGAGATCTGTTTGCCGAGTTCCTCACTGGTCCGGTTGCGATCGATCGAGGCGTTCGCGGCGATCTTCGTGCCGTCCACGGCGATCGCGCCGAGCGAGACCAGCCCGGCCTCGGCGCACAGCCGTAGGGAGTCCACGAACACCGCGGCCAGCGCGTCGGCGTGGCGGGCCCGAAACCTGGCCAGGGTGACGTGGTCCGGGGCCAGGCCGGCGGCCAGGATCCGATAGTCGATCTGTTCGAGGCAGCGGCGCTGGATCTGGCGACTCGAGCGCACACCGGTGCAATAGGCGTACAGCAGCACCGCCACCATCACCGCAGGGTCGTAGGCGGCACGACCGTGCCCGTCAGCTCGGTAGGAGCGGTGGAACGCGTCCAGGTCGAGAGCCTCGACGACGTCGATCACGAACCAGCACAGGTGCTCCGGGGCCAGCCAGTCCCGCATGTCCGGCGCCAGCAGAAACCGCTGCTCACGATCACCCGTGACGTAGTTCAAACCCACCCGCCGATCCTGCCACCAAAGATCAACAGAGCGTTGGCCGGTAGGTAGTTTCTGCAACAGGCTCTGTCGTGTCAGATCGTTCGCGATTGTGAACTGACATCGAGCTTCCTCCTGTGCCTCAGCACCGCGTAGGCGGCACGATCACAGGAGAACCCCGGAATGCACGAGGGACCCGGACAAACTGTCCGGGTCCCTCAGAGATCGCGATTGATCACGGAAAATCTAGCTGTCATTGATGATCCGGTCAACGATTGTGAGTATCGAGTCCCACGGCAGCCGGCGGTCCGGCGGCGCCTGCCGCGGTTCGTGAAGGACCCATACGTCCGGTCCGTACACGAGGTGGACCCCGCCGGCGCGGAGCGCAGCCAGGTGTCCCTCCCAGGCGGGGTGGCGGGCGAGCGCCGCGTTCACGCGCGGAAACACGACGACCGGCGTGGCCGGATTGCCGATCGCCTCCCCAACGGTGGTGAGCGCCTGGTTGTCAGCGATACCGAGCGCGAGCTTGGCGACGGTGTTCGCCGACGCCGGCGCGACGACGTAGCAGTTGACCGGCGGGTGCGGGCTGCGTTCGCCGGGCTGCCGCGGCGCCACCCGCACCGGGAGCCCCGTGAGGTGCTCGAGCTCGCCAGACTTGTCCAGCCACTGGCCAGCGGTCGGCGTCAGTGTGACGGCGACCCGCCAACCGCGGTCGAGCGCCGGGGCGACAAAGTCGGGCCGGATCGTCTCGACGCCACCTACCGCACCGGCGACGAGACCGACGACCGGTGCGTCGTCGGTCATCGCACCGCCCGGCACCGCTGTGCCAGGCCAAGCAAGCGTGACGAGCGGCTGCCGCCGGTCACCGGCGCCCGTCGGTGCATGTTCTTCACCGTCTCCCGTACGACGGCGCTGTGGCGTACCAGCGCCGGCGCGGTCTGCTCGGCGCTGAGCAGCAGGGCCAGAGCATCGTCGTCCCGGGCCAAGTACGAGAGGGCGCGAGCAAGGTCGATCATGTGCGTGACCTGGCGCTCGATCGGGAGGTGCGAGACGTCGACGTCCTCGCCGCGGTTGGCTACCCACGTCATGTCGCCGAGGTCTAGCCCTGCCGACAGGCGGTGGAGTTCGACGTTCGCCGGCCCGAACCCCGTCTGCCAGTAGTTCGCATCCTCCCCGAGCCGCTCAGCCGAGCGCTCCGCTTGGTTGAGAAGGTCGTCGGCGGAGGTGCGGTCCTGACGGCGCGCAGCCGCGACGGCTGTACGCAGATGCAGCATCCCGAGCAGGCTGAGTGCGTTCGGATCGCCGGCCTCCACCTGCGGAACGAGCCAGCTGGCCGCGGTCTCGCCCAGGCTCAACGCGTCGTCGTAGCGTCCGACGGCCAGAAGGGCGTGCGTTGCGGCCCGGGCTGCGGACGCAAGGACCAGCGGGTCGTCAGCTTCGTCTGCCGCCTTCATCGCGCGCTCCGCCGCGATCCACGACAGGTCTGCCTCTCCGACCTTGCTCAACGTCGTCGCCGCGAGGTGGTGTGTGCGGGCAGACATCGCCCAGGACCGACGGCGATCATCCGAGTCCCGGCCAGCCGCGGCGTCCTCCAGCTGTTGGGCAGCCTGGATCAGGCGAGGAAGCTGCTGGACGACATCGCCGATGCGTCCGCGCTGGTAGTCGGCCCACAGGAACTCGACGAGCTGCTCGGCTTGGCGAAGGTCCGGCGGCGCTCCCTCCTCCGAGGCGAACAGCACCCGGGACAGCCGGCCCGGCGCCATGAGCGCGTCGCGGATAGCTGGGATGTCGTCCCGCTCGTCGTCGTCCTCCATGAGGACGGGCTGGCCCATGAGATCGCCAAGCGAGACGCGCAAGGCGGCGGCCAGCTCGGTCAGAACGTCGACGCGACGAGCCTGGCGTTCGCCGCGCTCGATCTTGCTCAGCCAATCTGTACTGCGGCCGACGAGCCCCGCGAGCTGGCTCTGTGTGTAGCCACGACGCTGCCGGTAGAAGGCGATCCGTTCGCCGATCTGCATCTCGTCACCAGCCCCACGCACGGCTCCAGGCTACCGCTACGTGCGACGCCCTTCGGACACGTTCCCACGAAGGGCATTTCCAGGAGGTGCGAACCTGCGACCCTTTACGAAGGTAAACCGATTCCAAGCCTCTCATCTGACGACGGGCTCCTGGTGCCGAACAGCCGGACGAGCCAGGCCGAGTGACGATTCATGTTCCCAACGTATACGGTCGCTGTTGTCGCGATCCTGCTGACGATATCCGCTTCACCTGCGGGCGCAACTCACAGCCCACACTAAGTCGACGCCTCGATGGGAATATCGAGCAGGATCACATCAATCTCGCCAGGAAGTGCATGCGCACAAAAGTCTGGGCCAGAGTCGACAGTTTCTTGACATCGAACGATCTTCGTCTGAAACAAAGCAGCTGGGTTGGATCGATCTATCCGTTGATGATTCGCTGGCCATGCACCCAAGCTCTAGCCCAGTTCCCGTACGAGCCAAAGGAACTCGAACAATCAGGGTCGATCGCGACATTTCTGTTGACAGCCTGCCAGAATTTACTGATCCCAATAAGCTCTGATATCACGGCTTCTGACATGCCGGCGAGACTGCCGCTTACCTCGAAGTCCAACAAGGCAAGCCAGAGGAAGATCGGCTTCGCCTCCTCGACGACTTCCGCAAAGCCAATTGCCGGAGATCCCCAGTCAAGGCTCCATCCCACGTGCTCTGAATACAATACCTTCAGCACCTCGTCCGCGATGACATGACTAACGTGCACCTTGGTTCGCCGCCAATAGTAGCGAAGTAGACCTCTGTGCCAATCATCGATTAGGCGCCACTCGCCATCAATAATTGATACGATGACTCGTAGGGCAACGCCGGGCAATACCCCACCAAAACCTTCAGTTAAGAGGGACGGTTCAGCGCGGCGGACGTTCGGGGCATCTACGATGAGCTCGCCCGGAGATACGACGTGCCTTAGCAACCACAAGTCGACGATAGCCTGATCTATACTCAAGCCATGAGTAGCGACATATCGCATCCAAGGAACTTCTTGGAACCGACTATTACCGCCCTCATTTGCATATAGAAGCGGGCGTACTTCGTCAGCCCACCCGGCATCGAATTGATCAGCGCTACCGATTAATTCAAAGCGCGCCCACCTGCGATCTATCTCATACTCAAGGCGACCGCTTTTCGCGTGATCACGCCCGTCCAGCATCTTAGCGCGAGCGTCCCGATGTAGCTCAAAAAGAGCCGCTGATGATCGGTTCGTAGTCTTAACAGGACCAGCTTCGCGCCAGAAATCTAGACACATCTGCGGCAGGAGATCAATAATAGCTCGAGACATTGCGCAGACATTGACTGTACGCAAGCAAAGGGTGAGATAGTTGTCCGCGACAACTCCTGTCCGCCCTCTCGTCCCGCGAGCAACAAGCAACCGTAAGACCTTTTCAGCGCCACGCTCTACTCTTTCATCAAAGGCTTGGACCATAACCTCTGGCACAACAGAGCTCGGATTCGAGCGGAATACCTTCTCGATTCTATCTACTAGATGTTCTATACCATCGCTGCGACGCACGAACGCCTCAGCTGCGTAATACTCCATAAAGGTTCGATGAGTAAAGCTATAAAGTCGCCGTCCGCGAGCGTCCGTTCCCAGCCGGGAGAGGAGCCATGCGCGTCCAGAACAAAACTCAAGGAAAAGGCGTGCCCGGCGGGTACTCTCGTCTCGGTCAAGACCGGCAGTGTTCTCGAAGAAGCGGGCGATGAGGCCGGTCAATTGCGACTCCTCTACGCCAGCTTGAGCAGTTTGGTTCTCAAAGAAGAATAGGGCGATCTCATGCATGAGATAGTTGCCGTGCTGACGATGGTCAGTCGGCTGCTCGATCTGGCGACTGGCATCCCACCGCGTAAACAATAGGTCAGCGCATTCTCGATACACTAGCCGTCGGTTCCGTGGGATGTACCCCCGAGCTTGATATAGGCCACACAGGAGAGACAACATGAGCGGGTTGCTCCGAATGTCGGCGACCGACTCCGATTCTGCAATAAAGGCGTTGCGCTCAACATCATCGCGGCGAGTCAGAGCAAACCAACGCCGAACATATTCTAGGAACTGCCTGTAATCGAATTCGGCCAACGAGTACGTCTGAAAGTCATCACTGAAGCGCGCTTGTTCGTAGCCGACTTTCCTACTAGTTGCGAGAACGCTGACGGCCGGAAACTCCTCAGCGAACGCCTCGATTCGACGAATTAGCGTGCGCCGCCGAGTATGATCTAGTACTTCGTCGATGCCATCGAAGATGAGACACGCCTTGCCCAGAAGAAGCAAGTCGCGGATCTGGTTCACATTCAAAGTTAGCGAATGGTCAGCGCTCAACCGCCGCACGACGTGCTCGACAATGGAAACATCTTCCCCGCTAGGCGCCCCAATTTTCTTACAAAGCAGCACTATCGGAGTCAGCCCCAGCTCGATATCGCTTGACAATTGGAGGGCCATATGGCCAATAAGCGTACTCTTACCAACGCCAGGGTTACCGATGATCACGGCTCGGCCGCGGACGTGAGGCCTAGTAAGTTCTTCGCTATGGATGGGCGCCACCCCTGGGGCCTGCGAAACTTGACCGTCACCCCGGAACGGTCGAATAGTCCTTTGCACATAGAGTTGCGAGTCTAGGAAACGGTGATCATCCTGGATCTGCGTCATGGGGAGCTCTTCGTAGCGTCGACGCATCGCAGCACTGATCATGCTGCCAGCTTCTAAGGCGTGAGTGATTCGGCTAGTGTCGCGGAAGACTTCCGTAAGGCTACGAGAATACGAACCGAAATCGCGATGTGAGCCTCTTAGCAACTGCGAAGCGAAGACCGCCCCCTGAGTGAACTGAGCCCCATGACGAGTGTCCCTCTGCATGTACAATCGTACGCGCTCAGTTGCGGAGTCGAGCTCGCCCGCCATCAGACGCCATATGTCCAACGCAAGTGTGTGCCAGGCGTCGGTCCGATTTTCGGAACACCACCTGCCTGCAATTTCTTCGAAGGCTTCTGCGATCGCGCTTCTAGATTCCTCGGCGGCGGCCGTGTCGGATTCGCCTAGACCCGCAGCAGCGGTCGTAATAATGAGGTACGACTCGCAGATACTTCGTACTTCAGGGCGGGCTAAGAACAAGTCGATATCCCTGACTTGTGCTGTAGATAGCAAGCCAACCGGCTCATTGTCGGCATCGCGAAGCTCAAATATGCCAACATCTGCGTCGATAGAAGTAGCCAAGGCTGCCGCACCCTCTGGCCCTAGAACCGCACTTAGCGACCGCGCAGTGGCCCGTCCAGCGACTGCGCCCAGAAGCGATCCAAGTGCATCTACCAAGGCAACCCCCTCACCGATCTGACGCAATCGCACAGATGTCTGACTCTATCGCTGGTCCTGAGTAGCCGAAGGGATACGGCTGCTTCGGACTTTAGTCGTCGTACCAGCGGTGCGCTGGCCGACAGCGCACAGTCGCTGACGCCGGACCGCACCTTTGCTGACGCGCAGACCTCGACCAGGCAGCGTGGCGAATCGACGCGCAGACTGCCCTCTCGGGCACTGCAAGTACCCGACGAACGCAACGGTTGCGCCGCCGAGATCTGCCGCTCAAGATCGCCTTTCTGTCTAAGGTCGAGCTCGATTTTCCGTCATCCCCTGACATCGGCGATCAAGAGCCGATACTCAGGGCTGCCTCAGCCGTGACGAAGCGGGTGTGCGGTGGAGGCCTCTCTGCGCTAAGGCTCGCTACCCAAGGGCACCCGCGCCTGCACACGAGGCGCTCTACTCGAGCCGTCCAAGCCCGGCAGCCGACCCTTCTGGCTAGCCCCCGATGAGCCGGTGCGCGCCCTAACCGACTCATCGGCCGGTGAGTATAGGAGGTGCGACCGACGAGTGGCGCAGATCGGGCTGTTCGAGGCCCAATCCGGACCCACGCTCCCTAGGCACTGCTGTTCTGGCTCCATCGCACCCGGATCGGCACCATCAGAGGAGCACTCATGAGCTCGGCCCCATTCCTAGCCAGACCTCCGATCAATCGTGTCCCGACGGCTGGCCGCAGTCCGCTCGGTACCTATCTCGAGCACCAGACCCGGCCGTGGGGCGGTGTGCCGGTCCCGGTCGCTGGCCCGGTTCGGGCAACCATCTGGTTCATCGGCGTCGCAAACGCAGGCCTCGCTGCGTGGCTCGCGTTCGTGTTCCTCGACGTCCTGCCTTGCTCGGGCCCGGCCTGCGCGATCGCGACCTGGGGGCACCCGGTCGCGCTGCTAGTCCTCGCTGGACTCTCTCTCGCCCTGCTCGCTGGCGCTGCCTTCGTCACCCATGGCCTGTCAGAGACCGGCGTCGTTCCGCTTTGCGTGATCGTGGTGGGAGCAGGTTGCGGTGCGATCGCGGTGTCCGGCCTAGTTGCGCTCGTGCTGATTGCTCTCGCCACGTCTGTCCTGACGTTGGCCGTCGTGGCCGCCGTCGTTGAGCGGCTCTGACCGCTCCCTGTCGACGATTGGAGTCGCCATGCACTCGACTGATCTATACACCGACGTCCCGCCCCCGCGCCGGTACGACCTGACCCGGCTGTCGGCCCACCTGCACTTCCGTCACCCCGAGCTGCCCAGTCCCGTCGTTCTCCACTGGAGCGACGAGCCGGTGCTGCTCCTCGACGCCGGCCGTCCGTGGCTCTACGGCCCGGCCGGCCGGGATCCGGCTGCCGTGGACGGTCGGGCCGTGCTGCCGCGGCGGCAGGTCCGCCGTCTCGCCCAGTTCGCCGGACACGGCATCGCCCTTCATGCACTCGCCATTGCTCACGAGCTGGATCCAGCCGGGCCGGTTGCCGAGCTAGTGCCCGACCTCGCCGACGGCCCGCGGACTTGCACCGACGAGGTCGCACGCGTCGTCGTCGGACCAGTCCCGGCACACCCAGCTCTCGCGCGAGCCACACGACTGCTGGAGGGTGTGGTGCGCACGACTGCCGATCTCCTCGACCCGATCGTTTTCGGGGTCGTCGGAACCTGCAAGCCCGAGCACGGCGACCTCTGTTTGTTCTACCCCCTCACCGCTTGGCGGTGGTGACGATGCTGCGAATCGCACCCCGCCCGTCCGGGGTTGAACTCCCGCGCGGGAGCCGCCGGGTCTGCTGGTGTCTTGCCGTGCTCGACGCCGGCGTAGCGGCTTGGATGTCGGCCACCGGACCGTGGTTCGACGAGACGTCGGCACTTACGAGGGTCATCACACTCGGTGGACATCACGTGATCCTCTTCTGGGTTGCCGTCGCAGCCGTGGCGACGCTCCTGTCCGCCGCGGTCCTGACGGCGAACTTCACGACCGTCGGGCGCGCCGCGGGCACGGTGCTGACGGCAGCGATCGGCCTGTCCGTAGTGGCCCTGGCAGGTCTCGCGTCAGTCCTAGCGCTCGCCGCGACGGTCGTGTTGCTTGTCTCCGTCCTTGGGCGCGCCGTCCGCTGATCGGTCCCGGTCAGTCCTTGAGGCGGGCCGGGACCGCCCGTCATTTGGCTAGAGTCGCGTCGGCGACAGCCAGCTCGGCGACGGTCAGTCCGCCAGAGTCGTGTGCGGCATCCGGACCGCCCGGCCGAGCACTCGCACGCAGCCACTCGAGCAACGGCTCGTCGTCCATCGACGCGAACCGGTGCAGGTTCCGAAGGGACGGTGCGCCATTGCAAACGGGATCACCTTCTGGACCGTCTGCTCCGTCCCGCAACCCGACGACCGCGTCCCGTAGAAGGGGCGCAATCTCGGCCGGACGCACCGGCATCAGCACGAGCCCGCACAGCTGCCGCCACCCGCTCAGCAACGTCACGGCCTTACGTGCGCGGCGCAGGCCAGCGTCGTCGTCGTCGCTGGCCGGTTCTCGGACGACGAACACATCGAAGAGGTCGGCCCGCACCTGGTTAGGGTCAATTCCGACGAGCGGGACACGCGCCTCGAATACCGCGCGGCCCCGTGACCTCCGTCCCGGAGACAGGAGCGCGTGACCACCAATACGGCCCGAGTTGCGCTCGACGAGGCGCACCATCAGACGCGACAGCATCTCCGGCGCAACCCGGGCACCGAACGCGGCCGCGCGGACGGCGACCGTCCCGGCATCGATCTGCCCACCGGAAGTGACGCTGACCTCGGCGAGAGTCGGATCCGGGGATATTGCGAACGTCCTGGCACGCGACTGCCGTGGGTCGATCATGCTCGCGCCGGCACCTGGTGCGGCTCGGACGGCGGTCGCTGCAGGGAGTTCGAAACGCCGGGTGACCGTCCGCCGAGTCAGGTCCGCGGTCAGGTGCTCGCCTGCGGCGACGACGGCGTCGAGAGCGTGATCCTCGCCGACGACCTCGTTGGTTAACGCGGCGTATCCGTCGACCAGCGTTCGCAGTGCGGCTCTAAGAGCTGGGGCGACGGTCGCGTCCACAGCCTGCAGGAACCGGACCAGCCCGCCGGACGCCCGCCGGGCTAGCAGTAGAGACTCACTCATTACCGCGGACCGTGCGGGACCGTCGGGCAGACCAACGGCGGCGCGCATGCGGCTGACTGCGCGCTCGGCATCGAGCAGTGACTGGTCGAGCGTGAGGTGGACCCACTGATCCACCGCATCGACGACCGCGACTCGCAGCCACGGGCCGGCGCCAGCGATGTCGACGGCGACCGTCCCATCACTGCCGCCTATAGGGCCTATGTCGCCATCACCCAATCCATCGGCAGCAGACTGCCCAAGCAGGCGGGTCAACACCGGTGCCGCGCCCTCCGAGCCCAACGGGAAGGTCAGCCGCCGCCAGTGGCACGGCGCCATGAGGTCGACGTCAAGGTAGACACCGGCCCCGAGATGCACCCTGTGGACAAGGACATCGTCCATCACCGCGTATGGCGGACCGACCTCGACAAGCGCGCCATGCTCTGCATCCTCGGTCGGCAACACCGCGACGTGCACCGAACCACCTCGCACACCGCAACGTATTGCACACGACAGGGTTCCGGCATCATCGCATCAGCGCCCGTCAGGTCCAAGCAATCCGGTCCCCGCGCGCCCCCCGAGCGTGCTCCCACAATCGCTGGCAACCGGGACGTACCGGGACGGTCTCCGCACCGCGGGCGTTCCGCCACGGCGCCGGTGATTCTGCCTCACCTAGGTACGCAATCAGTTCCGCGAACCACGCCTCGTACCCTCCGGCCATCCGCCAAACCCTCGAGCTGAGGTCGACGGGTCCTGCATTCGGACGGTCGAGTCGAACGATGACCGTCGCGCGCTCGCACAGCGCTTTCCGCTGGCGAGGGGTCGGTACTGGGAATCGCGTGTGTCGGCGATCCCGGACTGCAGCGAGGAAGAAGATGTCGTGCGTCGTCCACGTGGCCTCCTGTCCGATCGCTTCGAGGAAGGCATCCGCTGGCTCGATCTCCTTGACCCGGATCGTCAGACGATCGATGCCGTGCTGCTCGCGCCACAGCAGGCGAGCGAGTCGGGCCACTGCATCGTCCACGTCGTCCGATTCGGGGGCCGGCCGTAGCGCCGCACGGGGGCATCCGTCCCCCGGGTCGGGCAAGCGGTACGCCTTCGGCAGCCGGCGCACCGCACTCCCGAATGACTCCTTGGCCCTCAGAACGTCTCCCCGCGCAAGCGCCCACAGACCGTGGGCCACTGTGAGCAGCAGCGGCGTCATTACCGCGAGATCGCTGGAGCCCAGGACAGCCACGACCCTCCAGTGCGGATCAAGCACGCGCCTGAAGTCACCGGCTTCCAAGCCGAGCACCGCCCACAGCAGCACAGACCGTGGTTCTGGAGCCGACTCGGCGACGCGCATGCCTGCCTAGCCGGGGGTGGTAGAGGTCTGAGCACGGACCTGCGTGACGGCCGCGGGGCGGCTCTGCGAAAGGACGTTCCGATCCATGCTGACCCGCCTTCTCGCCCGTAGGCGCAACCCGCTACCCTGGCCCTAGGTAACAACTTGCCTCACCCAGGGCAAGCAGGATAAGTGCATAGCTGATCGCTAGGCAAGTCCGGTTAGTAGTCAACGTTCGCGACAGGTAGCAGCCAATGTTGCCTAGATACTAGGCAAATCGGGTTAACCACGGCAGTATGTCTGCCATTCGGGTGATGAGCGACGAGGAGGCGGCGGTGGCACTCAGCAGTAGTGAGGCGGCCGACCTGGCTGGCATGCTTCGGCGCCTTCGCGAGTCGCACTGGCCAGACGACGAGGTCACACAGGGACAGCTCGCCGCGGCCATCGGGGTGACTGCCGCGACGATCAGCACCTGGGAGTCGAGCAAGAGCACGAAGTCCCCGAATGCCGAGCGACTGCGGGCCTACGCCCGCTTCTTCGCCACCAGACGGTCGATCGAGGGCGATCCGCGACTGATCCTGGACAAAGATCTCGACGACGGCGAGCTGGCCGAGCTCCGCCGACTGGAGAGCCAACTGATAGGCGCGCTCGGGGGTGATACCAACGAGCGACCCGGGATCTTTACGTTCTCCAGCGGCCCGGTCACGATCATCTGTCCGGAGGCTCCGAAGGACGTCCGAGGAGCGCTGGCGAGCCGGAACGCCCCGAACTTCACAAAGCTGCAGCAATACGCGGACCTGGACGCGCTGATCGAGATCCACGGTCACGTGCGCGCCATGAACCCCTCGCTCGACGTGTTCCACCGGCTCGCGTCCGAAGCCAAGCCGGATGACCTGTCTACCCACGTCATCCTGCTGGGCGGTGTGGGATGGAACAAGGCGAGCAGGCGCTTCCTACACGCTCTGGAGCAGATGCCGATTTCCCAGATCAACGATCCCGATCTGACGGGCGATGACGAGGACTACGGCGAGATCTTCCGCGCACGCGACAGCGACGAGGTCAAGACGTTCCGTCCGATCTGGGAGGGAACCGACGAGGATCGGGAGCTGACTGAGGACGTCGCCCTGCTCGCGCGGATCCCCAATCCGTTCAACGGCACGCGGACGTTGACCATCTGCAACGGAGTGCACAGCCGAGGGGTTCTCGGCGCGGTCCGGTGCCTGACCGACGCCCAGATCCGCGACGCGAACGAGCAGTTCCTTGCCGACCGGTATCCCGACGGGCGGTTCGCGCTCCTCCTGCGCGTGCCAGTCGTTGAGAATGAGACACTCTCCCCCGACCTGCAGAATGCCGAGACTCGGTTGTTCGAGTGGTCCCCCGAGGACGGAGTCCCCGCGTGAGCACCCCCATGCTGTCCCGGACGGGGGTGCGTCAGCTCCCCAGCCACGCACGCCTGTACGCCGACGCCCCAGCCACCCGTGCCGAGCGGATGAGCCGGGGCAGTGCTCCGGCGGCGATCGTCGTTCCGGCGTCCCGCCCGGCATCCTCGCTGGCCCACCTGATCGACGTGGCAGCACAGATGGGGGCGTTCCTGGTCGTCCTGTGCAGCAAGCAGGCGAACGTAGACCAAGTCTCTCAGCGGATGCACGAAACACTAGGGTCACGCGGGGTTGCGATTCGGGTCGACGAGTATGAGTTCCCCGGGCTGACGTTCACGACATCCGGCCCGGAATTCTCGAGCGTCAACGGCGGACGGCGCAGCGACCTCAGCATGAAGCGCAACGTCGGCCTGTGGCTCGCCCGTCTGCTCGGCTGGGAGAAGATCGTCTTCGTCGACGACGATATGACCATTCTGCCGAGCGACATCAGCCGGATCGTCCACCAGCTCGATCGATTCCCCATCGCCGGAATGCGATCACTGGCCTACCCGGACAACTCGGTTGTCTGTCACGCGCGGCGTTTGGCTCGTATGGACCAGGACGTGTTCGTCAGCGGTGCGGTGCTCGGGGTGAACTGCGCCCGTCGGGACCTGGCCTTCTTCCCCGACATCTACAACGAGGACTGGTTCTTCTTCGGGGAGGCGGCTGCCACCCGTGGCCTTCCAAGGCCGGGCGTCGCGAAGCAGGAGGTGTACGACCCGTTCGACACCGCGCGGGCCGGTCACGAGGAGTTCGGAGATCTCCTCGCCGAGGGTCTCTACTCCCTGATCGAGCAGAGTGGTGCTGACTCCTTCGAGCAAGTCGTCGAGCTCGCGTCGAGCACGTATTGGACGGACTTCATCGACGTCCGCCATAACGCCATCCTGGATGTTCGGGGACGGCTGGGACACCTCCTCGATCGGCTCGACTACGACGACCGCACGATTCATGCCGCCACAGTCGCGCTCGACTCCAGCCGAACCCGCTATGATGGACCTGCGGCGATCGCTCCAGGCCAGTGTGCCGAGTTCCTTGAACGGTGGCGCAAGGACACCAACGACTGGCGGAACGCGTTACCGGAGCCGATGCGGTACCGCTCGCTCGCTGGCGCATTGGACGGTCTGCAGATCACCGTTTGGCGCCCGGTTCGCTGAACGTCACCACCCGCCAACGTCGAGCTCAAACCGCCGCTCGATCCGGTTGCCATCCGCTGGAAGTGGCTGCTCCTCCCCGGTCGGCTTGAATCCCACGCTCGTATATGCACAGCGAGCGACGTGGTTGTTGCCTACCACCCACAGATACAGGCTGTCCCATCCAGTGGCTCGGCCGATCTCCACGGCACGACCGAGCAGAGTGCGGAACACCCCGAGCCGACGGTGGCTAGCGTCCACCCAGATCGACTCGATGTGCGGAGCCTCGGGCTCGTCCCCGACAACGAGACCGGCCATACCGATGATCGCTCTGCCGTCAACGGCCACCAGCCACGTGGCCTGTTCGAGCCGCCGCCGCCACTGGCTCTCGTCGAGGTGGGCCTCGTCGAAGTACGTCGAGGCGAACGCCTGCGGCGACTCCCACAGCGCGCGCAACCGGGTAGTCCGCAAGATCTGCCACTCCCCCGGCGACAGTTCGCGGACCGCCGGCCCCCGTTTCGACATCTCCACCCTGTCCCTGCAATCCCTAGGCCACCGAGGGCCCACTCGTCACCCGACCGAGGCACTGTTACCGCCCCGAACGGGTCTGCGCGACCGCTGGGCGTCGTCGCGGTCACGACGCGCCGCGGCGATCTACCCGTGACCAGCCCACCAACGCGACACCGGCGACTACAGCGGCAGTCGAGAAAGCGATCGGGTAACCGCCGAGATCGGCCACGACGCCGACCAGCAGCGGACCTACGACGGCGCCGGCGTCACCGACCATCTGGAATCCGGCCAACGCGGCGCCGCCGCGACCGCCGGTCGGCTGCCGGTTGACGAGGTCACCGACCGCCGCGTTAGCCGGCGGCGCGATCAAGCCGGTACCGACACCGGAGAGTGCCGAAGCGACTAGGAACTCGGCTATTGACGAACTCAGGCCCAACCACACGGCTGTCGCGGCGAGAACTGTCGTCCCGAGCAGCGAAGGGAGACGCCGCCCGATCTGATCCGCCATCCAACCGGCGATCGGCAGGCCAGCCGCGGTGCCCGCTGCAAACAACGCCAGCGAGGCCGCGGCCCAGCTGCTCGTCCGGTCGAGCATCTCAGTCACAAACACCGGGACTAGCACCACCCTGATCCCGTGGACCGTCCATCCATCGAGGAAATTGCTCGCCAAGGCCGCCCGGAACGCCCGGGTCTTGCAGGCCGTCCAGAACGTCGTAGCTCCGGACGCCACAAGACGTTCCTGGGGAACATGGGGTGGAGTGCATGCAGCGAGAAACAAGGCGACCACGGCGGTCGCGACGACGAGGAGCCCGCCGTAGACGATGAAGGGCAGGCGGTCCCCCCACGGAACGAGCACTGCCCCCGCGACAGGGCCGACAACGCTACCCAGGAGGAATGCCCCCGCCAACGCCGCCGACGCCCGGCCAAGCATTGTCCGGGGGGACATCCGGAACAGCATTAGATCGGACGACACCGTGAAGAAGGTCGACCCGATCCCACCGGCAGCCCGGAACACCAGGAGCTGCCAGAACTCAGTCGCGGCGGCGCAGGCCAAGCTGGACACCCCGACGATGAGCAGGCCCAAGAATAAGAGGGGTAGCTCGCCCAGTTTCTCCACCAGTCGACCACTCAGCGGGGCGAACAGGATACGGACCACGGCGAAGGCACCGATTACCGTCGACGTCGCGGTCAGACCGACATCAAATGAGCGGGCGAACACCGGTAGTACCGGAGCGACGATCCCGTAGCCGACGGCCACCGTGAACGACATGCCGACGAGGACCCTCACCCCGCTAGGCAGGCGGGCCGACCTGTCGGACAACGTAGTCGCCCATTCCCCGGTCTGACCGACCCGGCAGCGCGGTGTCTTACCATCATATCGCCAACGTCTGGCTGCGCTACCCGTACGCCTTACTAGACGGAGCACCCACCCTCGGCGCGGGCCTCATCGCAGAACGAAGGTTGCCGATCACATTAAGCTCTCGATCCCGGTGCTCGCATATAAGAGAGAGCAGGACCGGATTGAGGCTGATACCGTCAAATGATGACCCTTCGCGGTCCACCAGGACAGATGATCGAGCAACGGGGCGCATTGGTCCTGAGCAGCACATAGGAGTTCTTATTAAAAAACCACTTTCGATATGACACCTCGTCAGTGGCTCACGAGTCCATCCATGCCGCGTCCATAACCGCGGCACCAGCTGGGTGCAACTCGCCGCGAGCCACGTAGATATCGGTCAGTGTGCTGATCTTCGCGTGACCGGTTAGATCGGCCTTCTGGCGATCGGTCAGCACGCCTGAGTCGTGCCAGATCGTCGCCGCGGTCTTGCGGAACGTATGACTCACGACCGGCCAGTCCATGCCAGCGGCTTCGCGCGCCTCGCGGATGTAGCGGTTGATGTTGTTCGGATCCTTCCAGTTGAAACCGCTCTTCGCTGACGCGGCCGGGAATACCGGAACGTCCGGCCCTTTGGCTGGCCGAGCGCGCAACATCGTGACGACGAAGTTCGGCAAGGGAACGATCCGAAGCGAGGTGGTCGTCTTGCCGTCGTGTCGGTGAAGGCCCTTTCCGCGGTGGCGGACCACGTTGCCGGTGATCGCAACGATCGGAACAGACATCAGACCATCCGAGCTCTCGACCGGGATTCCCTCCAGGTCGAGGTCACGCTCGCGGACCGCGAACGCCTCGCCGACGCGCACCCCTGTGCCGATCATGAACGTGATGAGGTCCGGCAGGTCCCGCCGACGAGCAGCGGCTTGAGCTCGAGCTTCTATCGGGTCGGACGACGTTCCGGCCATCCATGCGAGGAAGCGGCGCCGCTCCTCGGTGGTGAGAGCACGTGGTCGCCGCGGCCCGCGCTCGATCGGGTCCAGATGCCGGATCGGGTTGTCCTGCAATGCCTCATGCTGAACGGCAACCCGAAGGACAAGTGACACCACGGTGCGGATCGTCTTGCGGGACTCCGGACTGTGCTTCGCGGCGAGTCCGGAGAAGAACGCGTCGACGTTCGGGACCGTGCACTCGTAGAGGCGCCACTGCCCCATGGCCGGCAGGACGACCGAGCGGAGTCGCTGCCGGTAGGTGTCCGCCGTCGTCACTGCGCGGGTTCCGTCGGCCACCTGAGCGTCGAGCTTGCGCAACCAGGTCTCGGCTGCACGCTCGAACGTGTCACTCGGACGCAGAGGCGCGGACGGGCTACCCGTCCGAGACCGGATCTCGTCCTGGATCGACCGTGAAGCAGCGGCCTTCGTCGACCCGCTGCGTTCGAGCCACCGAGTGACGCCGTCGTAGTCCCGGAACCGGCACCGTGCGACAAAACTGCCACGAGCGACGCCATCGCTGGTCGTCCGTCGCTTGATCGAGATTGAGCCGTGGGTCCCCATGGCCAGCGGTGGTCGTGCCATGCGCGGCGATCCGTCCCGACGTCCCCACGCATTCGTTTCCGTGGGGTTTCCGTGTGATTGGATCAGTATACGGCGCTCTGCGGGGACGCGCGATACCCTCTGAGCGGCTAGTATGTGGGGCGGGTCGGGTTCGAACCGACGACCTGACGGGTTATGAGTCCGCTGCTCTGACCAGCTGAGCTACCGCCCCTCGACACGGGAGCCTAGCGAGGACGTCCACCACGGACCGTCGTACCCGGTTGTCCCCCGGGACTCGGTGCGCTATCCCAGCACACATGGCCGACCGAGCCGACGAACGGGCCGCGATGGCCGCTCGCTTCCGCGAGCGGGGCATCGCCGACGAGCGGGTGCTCGCCGCCGTGCGTTCGGTCCCCCGGCATGCGTTCGTCCCGGAACCCCACCGGTCCGGCGCGTACGATGAAGTCCCCTGGACGATCGGCGACGGCCAGACGATCTCCGCGCCGTGGATCGTCGCGTTCAGCGCCGAGTCGCTGCGGCTTCCCGACGAGGCGCGGGTGCTGGAGATCGGTACCGGCTCGGGCTACGGCGCCGCGGTCCTCGCGGCCGCCGGAGCGTCCGTGGTCACCATCGAGCGTCACCCGGGTCTGGCCGGGAGCGCCCGGGAGGCCCTCCAGAATGCCGGGTACGGCGACGTCGACGTGCGCGTCGGCGACGGTCACGCCGGCGTTCCGGACCGGGCGCCGTACGAGGGCATCGTCGTGACCGCGATGGCCCAGGACGAGCTGCCGCCGGCACTCGTCGAGCAGCTCGCGCCGGGAGCGTCGCTCGTGTGTCCGGTCGGCCGCGGCGGCCACGGAACACTCTTCCGGTATTGCGACGGCGTCGTCGAGAAGCTCCTCGACGTGCGGTTCGTGCCCCTCGTCGCAGGGTGAGCGGCGGGGTACGAGAGCGGACGAGCGCAGAATCGGATGATTCGACCGCGTCGTACGAGGTACCCGCGGAGATGACCGAGCGATCCGAGCTGCCGATCCCCGACTACGACCACCTGCCCGAGAACGGGCTGGCGAACCGGATCCGCACGCTGGACACGGACCAGATCGACGTGTTGCTCGACTACGAGCGCGCGCACGCGAACCGGCTGCAGGTCGTCATGCTGATCGAGCAGCGTCGTGACGCGTTGCGCTCCGGCGAAGCCCAGCCGACGCCGGGCGACCCGGCCGGCACGCAGTTCGAGACGCCGTCCACGCCGGACCGCGGATCGCCGGTCGAGGACCGCGACCAGCAGCAGTACAACCAGCCGCTCCGGCACGGCGTCGCGGAGCAGACGCCGAACCGCCCGACCCGCTGAGCGAGGAGCACCACGATGACCCGACGTGACGACGCCCGCGTTGAGAAGGCCCTCCAGGGAGCCGACTTCCCGGCCGGCAAGCAGGACCTGCTCGACTACGCGCAGACCCGCGACGCCGGCGAGGAGACGCTGCAGGGCCTGCGGGCACTCCCCGACCGCGAGTTCGCGAATCTGCGCGACGCGGTCGACGCCGTCCCGCAGGAGCCCGAGGGCTCCGATGTTCCCGGTGGCACGGAGCGCGTCCCGGACATCTGAGCCTGGCCGCAGAACGGCGGCGCCCGTATGGTCGTGATCCACGTCACCGACGTCGTGGAGTGATCATGGGCGTAGCCGCAGGCACCGGGGTTCTCGGTCGCCTTCGCGCGCTCACCCCCGTGGACATGGCGTTCGCGGCGAGTGTCGACGTGTCCGGCTCGTCGTTCGTGCTCGACCGCTTCGACGGCGCGCGCAGCGGCAGCCTGCGCGGCGTGCGCAGTGCCGTCGGCGACGGGCTCGGCGGCCGGTGCATCGCGCTGGCCCGGCCCGTCTACGTCCGCGACTACGTCGCCGCCCGCGGCATCACGCACCAGTACGACGGCGCCGTCAGCGCCGAGGGTCTGCGCTCGATCATCGCCATCCCCGTCTTCGACGGCGACGTGGTCCGTGAGGTCGTCTACGCCGGCAGTCGCGGTCGGTCGGGTTTCGGCGAACGGCTCGTCGACCGCACCGTCGAGATCGTCCGCCGGCACACCGACACGAAGCCGGACGTCCGCGCCGAGCTCCGGGACATCGCCGCGGCCGTCTCGGATCCGGCGTTGCGACGCCGTCTCGAGGACCTCGTCGACCGCGTCGGCGAGCAGCCCGAGCCGGAACCCCCGGTGGTGGCACTGACCCCGCGCGAGCACGACGTGCTCGTCGAGGTGGCTCTCGGACACGGCAACAGGACTGTCGCGCAACGCCTCGGGCTGACCGAGCAGACGGCCAAGTCCTACCTCAAGTCCGCGATGTCCAAGCTGGACTCGCACACGCGCGGCGAGGCCGTGCACCGGGCGCGGGAGTCCGGCCTCCTCCCCTGACCCCCACGATCGTGGGTGTTCCCGGCGGGACGTCGTTCCTACGGTCGGTCGGGACGTGGTGACGAGGAGGCCGCTGTGGATGTTCCCGGGCTCATGCGACAGTCGGTCGCGCTGCACGCCGACCGCCCCGCCGTCCTGACCGAGCACGGCAGGTACACGTTCGCCGAGATGTGGGACCGCGGCGTCCGGACGGCGAACGCGCTGATCGCGGCCGGTGTCCGGCCCGGCGACCGGGTGGCCGGCCTGGAGGACAACAACCTCGGCGCCGCCGACCTGTTCCTCGGCGCCGCGATCGCCGGCGCGGTGCGGGTGCCGCTGTACGCCCGCAACTCCGCGGAGGCGCACGCGCACATGATCGCCCAGACGGACTCCGTCGTCGTCATGACCGACGCCGCGTACGCCGACTCGGTCAAGGGCCTGGACACCCACGTGATCGTCCGCGACGCCGGCTACGAGGACTGGCTCGCCGCGCAGTCCGATGTGGATCCGATGGTCGAGGTGGGTCCGGACGACTGGTGCGTCATCCGGCACTCGGCGGGTACGACGGGCCGGTCCAAGGGCGTCGGCTACACCCAGCAGGGCTGGCTCGTGAACTGCCGAAACTGGCTCTACCGGCTGCCGAACCTGCGCTGGGGCAGCGTCGTCGGGCACGCCGGGCCGATCTCGCACGCGTCCGGCTACCTGTTCCTGCCGGCATGGCTGCACGGCAGCACGAACCTCCTGTTCGGGGCGTTCGAGCCGCGCAAGGTCCTCGACATGCTCACCGAGCACTCCGTCACACACATGTTCACCCCGCCGTCGATGGTGCAGATGCTGGCCGCGGAGGCAGGCGGACAGGCGTTCCCGGCGCTCGAGTGCGTGCTCGTCGGCGGCGCGCCGATCACCGACGCGACCGCTCTCGCCGGCCGCGCTGCCTTCGGCGACGTCCTCTACCAGGTCTTCGGCCAGACCGAGGCCGTCCCGCTCACGATCATGACACCCGAGGAGTGGTTCGGCGATCACCCCGGCTCGCAGCCGATGCGCGCGGCCGGACGGGTGCTGCCGTTCGCGCGCATGCAGGTCCGCGACGAGGACGGCGTCACCGTCCTGCCGCTGAACAGCGAGGGCGAGCTGTGGGCCCAGGTCGAGGGCCAGATGATCGAGTTCTGGGGCGACGAGTCCGGCGAGCTGACCGCGGAACGCCTCGTCGACGGCTGGGTGCGCACCCGCGACATCGGCCGGATCGACGCCAACGGGTTCGTCTACGTCCTCGACCGCGCCGACGACATGATCGTCTCCGGCGGCTTCAACATCTGGCCCGCCGAACTGGAGACGGTGATCGCCGACCACGCGTGCGTCGTCGAGGTGGCCGTGTTCTCGATCCCGCACGAGCGCTGGGGCGAGACGCCGATGGCGGTCTGCCGGGTCGACGACCGCGACGCCGTCACCGAGCAGGAGATCATCGAACTGGTGACCGAACGGCTCGGGTCGTACAAGAAGCCCGGCGCGGTCGAGTTCGTGACCGAGCCGCTGCCGAAGAACGTCGTCGGAAAGCTGTTGCGCAAGGCCCTGCGGGAGCCGCACTGGGCCGGGCGCGAGCAACGAGTGAGCGGAGCCTGATGACCGGGTTGATCGCGGGGTACGACCTGCCATGGGCGTTCGAGCAGCACCACCTCGACTGGCGGGACACGGTGCGGAAGTTCTGCGCCGACGAGGTCGCACCCGGTGCGGCCGGGCGCAGCATCGCGTCGCGCTTCGATCCGGACCTGGTCCGCGCCGCCGGCCGCCTCGGCGTGTTCGGGCTGCTCGCACCCACCGAGTACGGCGGAGCGGGCGCCGACCTGCGGACGCACTGCCTGACCGTCGAAGAACTGGCCACTGTGGACTCATCGCTGGCCGTGACCGTCCACGTGCAGGCGATCTGTGTCTCGCTGCTCGCACACCTGGCGTCGGACCGCCCGGAGCTCTGCCGCCGCATCCTGCCCGAGGCGTGCACCGGCGAGACGTTCGTCGCCGTCGGGCTGACCGAGCCGACCGGCGGCTCCGACGCCGGCAACATCGCCACGCTCGCGCGGCAGGACGGCGGCGACTGGGTCATCAACGGCGCCAAGCAGTTCATCACGAACTCCGGCACGGAGTTCTCCCGCTACGTGATCCTCCTGGCCGCCGTCGGACGCTCCGACGACGGCCGCCCGCCGGTCTCGGCGTTCCTGGTCCCGCTGGACGCGCCCGGCGTCACGGTCGGGCCGGCCTACCCCAAGGCCGGCTGGCGCTCGTCGGACACGCACCCGTTGTTCTTCGACGACGTCCGTGTACCCGGCGAGGCGCTGCTGTCCGAACCCGGGCGCGGCTACCGCGACGTGCTGGAGTTCCTGACCTGGGCACGGTTCCCGATCGCCGCGATGAGCGCCGGGCTGGCGCGCGGCTGTCTGGAGGACGCCGTGCGCTTCACCGAGGGCCGGACGTCGTTCGGCCGGCCTCTGGCGAGTCATCAGGCCGTCGCGTTCCCGATCGCGCAGATCGCCGCGCTCGCGTCCACGGCCCGGACGATGACCTACGACGGCGCCTGGAAGTACGACCAGGGCATGTCCATCCGCGACGAGGCCGCGGTCGCCAAGCTCGTCGCGTCCGAGATGGCGGTGGAGGCGGCGAACCTGGCCACGCAGCTCGAGGGCGGGTACGGGTTCGTCGAGGAGTCCGCCGCGACGCGGCACCACCAGGACGCCAGGATCCTGACGATCGGCGAGGGCACGTCGGAGGTGCAGCGCATGCTGATCGCACGGTCGCTCGGACTGTCCGTCTGAGCCACCGCCGAACCGGACGATCCACTCTCCGGTACCGATCTCGGTCCGATCCCGGATAAAGTGCCGTGTCCCGCAACGAAGCGGGACGACGACGCTGGAGCCGCCTGATGGCCGAGAGCACCGCGACGGCGACCGAACTCCCCAGCCGGCACCTGCCCGGGGTCCCCTACGCCGACCTGCCGGAACCGCAGGGTCTGCGGCGCTACCTCGGGGCGAGCGTCATCCTCACGGCCACCGCGCTCGGGTCCGGCGAGCTGGTGCTCTGGCCGTACATCACCACGCAGGTCGGGCCCGGCATCATCTGGCTGGCCGTACTGGGCATCACGATCCAGTACTTCCTGAACATGGAGATCGAGCGGTACACGCTGGTCACCGGCGAGACGGCGGTGACCGGGTTCTCGCGGCTGTGGCTGCCGTGGGGCGTGCTGTTCGTGGCCGGCGCGATCCTGCCGAACCTCTGGCCGGGGTGGGCGTCCAGCGGCGCGACCGTGTTCACGTTCATCTTCGACCTGTCCGACTCCGCCGTCCCGGTCGTCGCCACGATCTTCCTGCTCTCGATCGGGCTGGCGATCACGGTGTCGCCGGTCGTCTATCAGATGCTCGAGAAGGTCGAGGGTCTGATGGTGGTGCTGATCCTGCTGTTCGTCCTGGCGGCGATCGTGCTCGCGACGAAGGCGAGTGCGTGGTCCGCCGTCGTCACCGAGGCACCCGGGACGGTGAGCGAGCTGCCCGCCCTGGTCACCCAGCTCGGCGCGGCGTCGCTGTTCGGCGCCATCGTGTTCGCGGGCGCGGGCGGGGCGAACAACCTGGTGCAGAGCAACTACATCCGGGACAAGGGCATGGGGATGGGGGTGCGGATCCCGAACGTCGTCTCCCCCATCACCGGCCAGGAGGTCGCGGCGCCGTCGCTCGGCTACATGGTCCCGAGCACGGAGGACAACGAGCGCCGCTGGCGGCAGTGGTGGAAGATCGCGAACACCGAGCAGCTGATCACGTTCTGGTTCGTCGGGGCGCTGCTGCTGGTGTCGATGTCGGTGCTGGTGTTCTCGACGGTCGGGCTGAACGAGGACCTCGACTCGGAGCTGTCGTTCCTGAAGACCGAGGGACAGGCACTGGGTGAGCTGGTCGCCCCCTGGTTCACGACGGCGTTCTACGTCGCCGGGTTCCTCATGCTGTTCTCCACGAACATCGGCGTCGTCGACTACGTCAGCCGGCTCGCCGGGGACTCGCTCAAGGTCACCTTCCTGAAGGACAGCACGTTCTGGAGCGAGAGCAAGATCTACATCACGGTCGTGTGGATCCTGATCGTGACCGGGTCGGCGATCATCTGGACCGGGATCGAGCCCGTCGTGCTGCTGGTGATCTCCTCGGCGGGCGGCGGGTTCGTGATGGCGTTCTACTCGGTGCTGGTCATCATGATCAACCGGCGGTTCCTGCCGGAGTTCGCCCGCCTCAAGGGCTGGCGGCTGCCGGTGATGGTGTTCGTCGCGCTGTTCTACATCGCGTTCTCGGTGTTCCTGATCTACCAGATGGTCACCGCCGGCCCGGCGTCACTCGCCTGATGGGGACGCTGCGACGGCTGTGGCTCACGCTCCTGCTGGCCCTGACGATCTTCGTGGCGCTGACCACGATCGCGTACGTGACGGGCCTGCTCGGCTGACGCCGGGAACCTCGACCCGCACTCCGGTCGTTCCTCCGGGGAACGATGACGACGAGGGGGTCATGGGATGTACGAGTACAAGGTCGTCGAGATCCGCGAAGGACTGATGGGCGGCAAGATGTCCGGCGACAAGCTGGAGCGCATCCTCAACGACCACGCCGGGCAGGGCTGGCAGCTCAAGGCCATCACGGCGGCCGAGGTCAAGGGCCGCATCGGACCCGGCGGGGTCGACGGGATCCTGGTGACGTTCGAGCGGCAGCGGGGCTGACGGGCGCCTACACGGCGGTGACCGTCCCGAGCGCCGTCCGTCGCAACCGCTCCTTGTTCTCCGCGAGGGCGACCGCGGCGTTCAGCCGCTCGACGGCGCCTCCGGTGCGGCGCTTCAGGCCGAACACCCGCAGCGTCTCCCGGTGCAGTTCGTCGAGCTCCATGCCGCCGGTGGACCGGGCCAGCGCCGCCATCGCGTTGACGATCTCGCGCAGCGGGACGTCCTCGATCGCACGCGACGCACCCTCCGGGGCGGGCCGGTAACCGGTCCACGTCTCCGGATCGCGTGTCGCGGGCCACGCGACGGTCTCGACGCGGTCGCACCGCAACCCGCGGGGAAGCTGGTGCAGGATCGCGTCGCGTCGCGAGGCATGCAGCTTCGAGAGGTCGAACGACTGGCCGACGAGCCGGGCGAGACGGTCGAAGTGGATCGGCCCCTCGGCCTCCACGACCGCGACAAGTGCTTCGCGGACCTGCGCGGCCGCCGCACGCCCGGGCAGGGCGTCGAGCACATCTCTGCCTCCCAGGCGTCGGCCGTGCCACGGCACGAACTCGGTCGCGTCGCCCGGCCATGTCGCGTCCATCACGGGGCGAGCGGGCGCACTCGACGCGAGAGTTGGGATGGCACCCGACGGGCGGGGCTCCGGTTCCGGCCGGGACACCTCCGGGCGGACCGTCGGCGCCGGGGTCGAGGTCGGCACGGGCTCCACCGTGGACCGTGCCGGGCCGTTGTCCCGCACGACCGCCATCAGCCGCGTGACCACGGAGTCTTTGTCGGCCAGCCATTCCGGCAACCACACCCGCTCCACCCGCGGCCAGCCCAGGATGTCGCCCAGCACCTCGCGCGGCAGCCGGTCCCGGTCCCGAGCCGTGAGGCGACGGCTCCAGCCCGGACCGTCGAGAAGGACCGCGACGTGCGGGCGGCCGTCGCGCTCGAGGACCAGGTCCAGGGTGAAGTCGGAGAGCCCGACGTCACAGCGCACGTCCAGACCCGCGGCACGAAGCGCTTCGGCGACGTCGTCACGGTGGCGGTCGACGACCGCCCGCCTGCGCCGGTCGGCGGGGAGCGCCGACGGTCCCCGGTCCGCCATCTCCAGGTAGGTACGGAGGTGCCTGAACCCGACGGACGATGTCTCCGCGGTCCGCATCTGCTCCGGGTCGAAGCTGGAGAACACGACGATCTGCCGCCGGGCACGGGTCACCGCGACGTTGAGCCTGCGCTCGCCGCCCGCGCGGTTGAGCGGTCCGAAGTTCGACGGAAGCACGCCGCGCTCGTTCACGCTAAACGCGGTGGAGAACAGGATCGTGTCCCGCTCGTCGCCCTGCACGTTCTCGAGGTTCTTGACGAACAGCCCGTCCGGGTCGTCGAGCGCCTCGGCGACCCGGACGTCGTCCAGGTCGCGCAGGAGTCCCTCGACGTACGCGCGTTGTTGCTGGTTGAACGTGACCACTCCGATCGACGGCAGGGCGTCCGGCGAGTCGGCGAACCGGCGACGGATCTCTGCGACGACGGCCTGCGCCTCGATCGGGTTCGTCCGTAACAGCGGTCCCTTCCCGCTGCGGTGGAACGTGCCGTCCACGCGCACGAGCGAGACCGCGGCTCCGACGGACGACGGTGCAGGGAACGACGAGAGGTCGCCGGCGTAGTAGTGGTGGTTGCTGAACGCGATCAGCGACTCGTCCTGACTTCGGTAGTGCCAGCGCAGCCGCTGCGACTCGACCCGTGCCTGCACGCACTCGGTGAGGATCGACTCCTCGTCCTCGACGGCACCCTCGATCGGTTCGGCGTCCGGGTCGTCGTCGACGCCCGAGCTCTCCGCGAACGCGGTCGGAGGCATCTGCTTGCTGTCCCCGACCACGACCACGGACCGTCCCCGCCCCATCGCACCGACCGCGTCGGCGACACGGACCTGGGACGCCTCATCGAACACCACGATGTCGAACTGGTCGGCGACCGCCGGGAAGAATCGGGCCAGCGAGTCCGGGCTCACCAGGACGCATGGCAGCACCCGCGTGATCAGGTCGCCGTAGGCGCTGATCAGCTCCCGGATCTTCTTGCCACGGCGGCTTCCGAGCTGGCGACGCAGCTCGCCGACCCGGCCGCTGACCGCGCCGGCGTCGAACTCGCGTCCGGCCAGGACCTGGTGCGGCAGTACGGACACGAGGTTCCGACGTACGACCGTCGACGCGACACCGAAGCGCTCGACGGCCCGCTCGTGTGCCCGCCGGTCGAAGCCGTCCAGCCCGGTGGTCTGCAGACGCTCGTCGACCGAGGCCCGCGCGAGACCCAGCTCGAACGAGCGGCGGGCCTCGTCGACGTCGAGACCACCGGCCAGCACGGCGGATCGGGTTGCGTGCATACCGTTGTGCCGCAGCGCATCCACGGCACCGAGGAGGTCAAGCCACTGCCGGAGGCTTTGCATCCGCGGACCGCAGGGCCCGCGGCGCGGTCCGGTCCGCCGCCAGTGCCGGAGCAGCCCATCGTCACCCGCCCACGGGCCGAGCGAGTCCGGCGGCACCCCGCAGGCGGTCGCGAGGTCGGAAGCAGCCGATGCCGCCTCCACCACCGGCCGGGTGTCCGCACCGACACCGGCGCGCAGGCTGCGGCGCAACGGTTCCCGGAACCGCTCGCGCACGGTGCCGTCCGGGTCGACGACGGCGGCGAGACCGCGCAGCCGCTCCACCCGGCGGTGCAGATCCGCCCGCGCCGCATCGTCGAACGGGTTCCACCCCGCAGGCAGCTCCAGTCCGGGGATACGCACGATGTCGACCGCCAGCGCGTCGACCCGCGTCCGGAGCGTGACCAGCGCACCGGTCGTCACTACCAGCTGCTTGCGCGCCACGGTCGCACCGGGACGGAGGGCGGGCGCCAGGGTCGCCCGGACCGCATCGACCCGCTTGCGGCGCCCGAAGAAGCCCGACGCCGCGGCCTCGTTCGCCGCACGGTCGATCTCGGCGACCGGGAGGCCGAGGGCGGACGGGGACAGCACGTCCAGGCCAGGATGCTGCTCGGACCGGAACCGGTCGACGTCGCCGAGCACCTGGTCCACCGCCGCGTTCCACCGACCGGATCGCACCTCGTCGAGCACACCGAGCGGCACACCCGCGGCGACGAGGTCGGCCAGCAGCTGCAGCTCCCGTGGCGTTCGGGCGGCGTCCAGCCCGGGCGCGAGCACGGGCGGAAGGGCGCCGAGCACGGCGTCCAGCCGTCCGGCGGCGTACCCGGCCGCGGCGACGTCGACCGCCGCCGGTCGGTCCACGAAGGACCACGGGTGGCCCGGACCGGGACGCGCGACGTCGACGACGGCGGGCAGCGCGCCGAACATCTCCCGCAGACGTGCGGCGCCGGTGCTGTCGGTTCCGGACGGGACCGACAGCGGTACCGGGATCAGGTCGGCGTCGTCGTGGGCGAGCTCCGCGCACCGCGCGTCGTAGAGCGAGAAGTCGGCCGCGTTGCGCTCGGACATCCCGAACGCGTAGCGGGTCAGCGGCCGGCGCGCGGCACGCAGCTCCTCGACCCGTCCGGCGTGCTCCGCCCGGTCCGCCTCGACGGCGAGGTCCAGCGCGGCCGCGATCTGCTGCTTCACAGCGACCGGCTTGCTCCCCTTGTCGTGCAGGTCGAGCGACAGGGGTCCGAGCCCGACGGCGTCGAGCCGGGACTGCACGACGTCGAGCGCGGCGCGCTTCTCGGCCACGAACAGGACCCGGCGGCCCTGGGCGATCGCATGCGCGAGCAGGTTCGTGATCGTCTGCGACTTCCCGGTTCCCGGCGGCCCCTCGAGCACGAACGTCCGGCCGGCGACGGCGTCGGACACGGCCCGCAGCTGCGAGGCGTCGGCCGGGACAGGGCAGTCCTCGTCGAGACCGTCCAGGTCGCTGGTGACCGGGGCCGGAACCGGGTCGGCGAAGGCCTCCGTCGGCGTGTGCAGGAGATGCGCGACCAGCGGGTTCGACGCGAACGCGCGCCAGTTCTCGTCGAGGTCCTTCCACAGCCGGAACTTGGCGAACTGCAGGACGGCCAGGTGGGCGGTCGGCTCGACGCGGAAGGCCAGGCCGCGCTCCGCGATCGTGCGACGGGTGGCGTCGAACGCTGCGTCCAGGTCGATCCCGGCGCCGTCCTCGGCCGGCTCGGCGAGACCGGGGATCGTCAGGCCGTGAGTCTGACGCAGCTTCTCGATCAGGCAGTAGTTCGGCGTCGACGTGCCGGCCTCGTCGAGGGTCAACCGGTAGTGACCGCCGCGGGACGCCGCCCGGAGCGTCACCGGAACGAGGATCAGCGGCGAGCGCAGCGACCGGCCGTCGAGGTCCCAGACCAGGGTGCCGAGCGCCAGGTAGAGGTTGTTGGCGCCGGTCTCCTCGGTGATCGTCCGTGCCTTGTAGGCGAGCCCGCGCATGCGGGCCGGATACGCTTCTCCGGTGACGTCGGCGTGCACACTCCGTTTGCCGTGCAACAAGTCCTGAAGCACGGCCTGGGGAAGGTCGCGTGCCGACCGCAGTCCTCGGGCCCCTTCGACGGCCGCGAACTCGTCGGAGGCCCGCAGCGTCACGGACGTGTTCTGGTGCAGCAGGTCCTCGATCACCGCGGCGCCGCCGTCCGGGAGCAGGAGCTCGAGACCGGCCCGTTCGGTGAAGTGGATCAGCCGGTTGCGCAGGCTCAGGTCGAGCAGCGCATTCTTCCAGCGGGTGACGCGCGGCGGCTCGGACGGGGCGGTACGCCTGCGCGGCTCCCCGACCGGCGCGGACGTCGGCACCGCAGCCGGGGTGTGGACGGCCGGTGTGTAGGTGGTGACCCGGACCGCACCGTCGGCGTCGCGGCTGCGCGCCGGCAACGGCACCACCCGGTCGAGGCGGGCGCGGTGGACGTCGACGATGCCGACGACGTGCGCCAGGTCCCCGGACAGGTGCAGGGCGGCGGGTGTGCGGCGCGCCTCGGCGACCGGGACCCGGTGTGCGCCCCGGGTCAGCGACGTCGTCTCGACCAGGGCGATCTCGCCCAGGTCGACCCGGTTGACAGCCCCGGCGACGTCTAACTCGGCGGCGGTGGCCAGCGACGACTCGTCGCGCCAGTAGCCGAGGAACGCGTGGCCCTCGACGACCCAGAGCAGCGGACGGACGCCCGCCTGTTCGAGCACGGCCGCCATCGTCACGACGGTGTCGAGGCACGTCCCGATCCGGCCGTCCAGGACCTCGCCCGGCGTGCGGACCTTCTGCCCCTCGTCGGCCCAGCTCGCGGGCGGCTCCGCGTAGCCGATGCCCCTGGCCTGCATCACCTCGTAGACGGCGTCGACGATCCGGTCCACCCGCTCCGGACCGGCCTGGTAGCCCTGTAATGACGGATCACCGGTCGTGGCGGCGAGACGGTCGGCGACCTCGGAGGCGAGTGCCGTGATCGCCGGGTGGTTCGGCATGACGTGCGCGGCGAGCATCTCGAGCGCAAGCCCGACCGGCCCGGCCGTCCACTGGTGGGCGGCGAGCAGCTGCACGGCCGTGACCTGCTCCGCCCACACCTGGCCGTCGACGTCGAGGCGCGCCGTGACGGTACCCGGGCGCTGCTCCTCGACCTGCAGCATCGCCGTCGGGTCGAGCGCCAGTCGCAGGTCAGACAGCACGGCGGAGTCGCCGGCGCGCAGATCCAGGAGGACCTCCTGCGACTCGCCGATCGGGCCGGTGGCGTCGGAGACCTGCACCTGCAGCCGGGCACCCTGCACGTCGCCCGGCGCCGGGCTGACGACGATCCGGGTGACCACGGCGATGCCGTTGTGCGCCATGGCGTAGCTGAGAACGGGCCGCACCTCGAGGTCGATCGTCATGCCGCTCGGCCGCACTGCTCTCCCCCGATCTCGTGACCAACGGTGTGTCGCCCGTCGGAACCGTCCCGTTACCGTCCGGGTGCGGCGATCGTCCGACCCGGAACGGCGCATGGCGCAGTCGATATTGCGACAGACGGGCGCACGGTCACCACCATTACCCGGGCTACTACCGTGCGCAAGACCGCGATCACCGGGGGTGCCGATGCTCAAGGCCGAACGCGGCCTCTACGACCTGCTCGTCGAGCGCCTGCTGGCCGACGCGGCGGTCGACGACGACGTCGCCGGTCTGGTGCTGGCGGCATGGTCCGGTGAGCATGACCTCGACGAGGCGCTGGCCGGTCGGAACACCGAGGCGGCCGACCCGCACACCGCTCTCCCCGCCCCGGAGCGCCCGGAGGCCTATCTGGCGGCGGTTCACGTCGAGGGCTTCCGCGGCATCGCCGAGCCCGCGACGTTGCCGCTGCGGCCCGGACCGGGGCTCACGCTCGTGACCGGGCGCAACGGCTCAGGCAAGTCCAGTTTCGCCGAGGCGGCCGAGCTGGCGCTGACAGGCGACAGCGCCCGGTGGTCGAACCGCGGCTCGGTCTGGCGCGACGGATGGCGCAACGTGCACGCGACCGGTGGGACGA
This sequence comes from Pseudonocardia endophytica, assembly GCF_004339565.1. Taxonomy (GTDB): domain Bacteria; phylum Actinomycetota; class Actinomycetes; order Mycobacteriales; family Pseudonocardiaceae; genus Pseudonocardia; species Pseudonocardia endophytica. The sequence goes on along the minus strand of NZ_SMFZ01000002.1, from coordinate 1,642,818 downwards.
GCGTGGCGGTGGACCTGGTGACCGCCGGGTCGACCGGGACGACGCGCCTCGAGCGCCGGTGGTCCGCGGACGCCGACCTGGACGACGCCCGCTGGACGCTGCAGAAGCCGAAGGCCCGTCGTGTGGACCACGACGGCGGACCCTGGCGCGCGGACATGGTCACCTACCGGCCGTTCCTGTCCTACGGCGAGCTCGGAGCCCTGATCGACGGCAAGCCGAGCGAGCTGCACGACGCGGTGTTCGCGCTGCTCGGACTCGGACCCCTGACCACCGCGCACGACCGGATCCGGTCGGCCCGGAAGGTCCGCGACTCGTCCGCCCGTGCCGTGGGCGCGACCCGCCGCGAGCTCCGGTCCGACCTCGAGGCCTGCGACGACGAGCGGGCGGCCCACGCGGCCGAGCTGCTGAAGAAGACGGCACCGGATCTGGCGGCCGTGGCCGACCTGGCCTCCGGCAGTGACCTCGACACGGAGGCCACCGGCCGCCTGCGGGCACTGGTGGAGATCACGCTGCCGGACGCCGACGAGGTGGGGGCGGCAGCGGAGCGGTTACGCGACGCCCAGGAGGAGCACGACCGGATCGCCACGACCGAGGCCCGAGCCGCGGACGAGACTGCACACCTGCTCCGCTCCGCCGTGGAACACCACGACGGGAACGGCGACGGGCCCTGCCCGGTCTGCGGATCCGGCGCGCTCGACGCCGAGTGGCACCGCCGCGCGACCGAACGGGTCACCGAGCTCGAGGAGACGGCGTCGTCCCTGCGCGCGGCCAGGCGGCGCCTGACCGACGCCCGCGACGCGCTGCGGCAGCTCCCCGTTCCGCTACCGGCCGCCGTGTCCGGCGCTCCGGTCGACACCGGTGAGCTGGTCGCGGCCTGGAGCGCGTGGACGGACGCGGAGGGGGCCGCCGCTGCCATCGCCGCGTTCGGGCCCGCCGCGGCCGCGCTCGAGTCGACCCGCAAGGCCGCCGAGGCCGAACTCGCGCACCGCGACGAGGTCTGGGCGCCGCTGGCGCGGAGGCTCGCCGCGTGGCACGACGACGCGCTCGCGGTACGCGGCGGCCAGCCGGTCCTCGACCGCCTCGCCGTCGCGGACACCTGGCTGACTGCCACCGCGGGCGAGCTTCGCGACCAACGCCTGGCGCCGTTCGCCGAGTCGTCGCGGCACGTGTGGAGCGCACTGCGCCAGCAGAGCAATGTGGACCTGGGCCCGGTCCGCCTCGACGGACGCGCAACGCGGCGCCGGGTCGCGCTCGACGTCAGCGTCGACGGCTCCGACGGCGGCGCGGCACTCGGGATCATGAGTCAGGGCGAGCTGCACGCGCTCGGGCTGTCGCTGTTCCTCCCCCGCGCCACTGTCGAGGAGAGCCCCTTCCGCTTCGTCATGATCGACGACCCGGTGCAGGCGATGGATCCGGCCAAGGTGGACGGTCTGGCCACGCTGCTGTCCGAGATCGCGCGCGACCGTCAGGTGATCGTGTTCAGCCACGACGACCGCCTCGCCGACTCCGTCCGTCGGCTCCAGGTCCCGGCCGTGATCTGGGAGGTACAGCGCCGGGAGCGGTCCGCGGTCGAGATCCATCCGAGCGGCGACCCGGTCCGTCGCTATCTCGGGGACGCCTCCGCGCTCGCCGGCGCGGGCGGTGTCCCGGCCGATGTGCGCGGTGAGCTCGTCGCGACGTGCTGCCGCAGCGCGATCGAGGCCGCGTGCCACACCCGGATCCGTCGCACCCGCCTGTCTCGGGGCGAGACCCACGCCGCCGTTGAGGCGGCGATCACGGCGGCGCACACGACCCACCAGCTGGCGACACTCGCCCTGTTCGACGACATGAGCAGGGGCTCGGAGCTGTTGCGGCGCATCACGTCATCGCAGGGGAGCCGGGCGACCGACACGTTCCAGACCTGCAAACAGGGAGCGCACGCGGGACTGACCGGTGATCTGCGACCGTTCCTGCGCGACGTGGAGAAGCTGGCGCTGTGGCTGCAGGGGTGACCTCGGCGGCCGAGCGGCTCGCCGTGGCGGACCGGCTGCTGCGCGAGCCCGAGCTGGTGGAGCGCGCCGTGTGGCCGCGGGCCTGCACGTGGCTGATCCGCCTGGCCGTCGAGCACGCGATCGACGGGTACTGGACGCACCACTGCCCGGAGCTGGTCTCGACCAACCGCAGGGCGCAGCTGATCGTGCTGAGGCACCGCGAACCGGACGTCGGCCCGATCACCGCCGAACTCTGGTCGCGTCTCAGCGGTGCTGCGCACCACCACGCCTACGAACTGGCTCCGACCGCCGACGAGCTCCGCGCCTGGCACGGCGAGGCCACACGCGTCGTCGAAGGGCTCGTGCGCTGATCCACAGGTACCTGTTCGGGTGCACTTCGGGAAGACTCCCCGCACCCACTGGCTCACGACTTACGGTCGAAACCGACGTCGGACCCTGGAGGAACTGGTGAACGACCTGATCCCCCCACCGAACGATCTGAATCCGGAGGAGGACGGCCATCCCCAACGCCCGTCCTCATGGAACCCGCAGGCCTGGTTCAGACAGCTACCTGACCACCGTGAGTTCCTGGAACAGCTGCCGAACCCGATCTCCCGCGAGGGTGTGACGGACTTCTTCGGCGAGGCCCACGTCGACGCATCGACAGCCGTGCACGCCTTCCTCGCGTCGATGGTGTGGGGCTACGGCCCGGTCGGGTACGGCGCCTACCGGACGAAGCGTGTGCTGGGCCTCAACCTGGACGCGGGCGAGCGCCTCCGCCGTGTCGTCGCCGTTGCTCGTGACGACGGCCCGATACCGGCGTTCCGGGTGATTGCCCGGAACCGGTTGACCTACCTCGGGCCGGCCTTCGGCACCAAGTTCCTCTACTTCGCCACCCGCGCGAACCGTGCCGCCCACGGTGACCGGACCGCACCGGTGCTCGACCAGGTCGTCCGCCGCTGGTTCCTCCTGCACGCCGACGTGCGATTGGACGGGACGTGGTCGGTCGCCAACTACGAGCGCTACGTCGGACTGCTCGAACACTGGGGCGACGAGCTCGGCATCTCGTCAGATCATGTCGAGGAGATCGTCTTCGAACGCCAGGTAGCACGCAACAGCGGGCGGACGACCCCACCACAGTCGCCGACCGGCGTCGAGGACGACGCAGGAGACGGCGACCCGCTGGAGGCCCTCCGGGTCGTGATCGCCCAGAAGCGGGCACGTCTCGACGAGGCGACCGAGCATCTCGACGCACTCGCCGAGATCCTCGGCTCGTCCTGACCGGCCGGCCCGCGCCGCGATGGCACGGGCCGGCTCGGTCTCACGCCATCGCGGTCGCCCCCGACGACGAGGTCTCGAACCCCTCGTACCCCTTGGCCGCCACGTCGTCGCAGAGTCCCTTGTAGACCCCCACGCCACCCATGTACGGGTAGATCCGGCGGGTCTTGCCGGGGATGTTCGCACCAACCCACCAGGAGTTCGCCTGGTCGAGGAGCGTCATGGCGCCGACCTCGTCGTGGTGCGAGATCCAGCCGTCCTCGGCGGCGAGCGTGTTCTCGATCCGGTCCCGGCCCTGCTCCCGCAACCAGCGCAGACAGTCGGTCACCCAGTCCACGTGCTGCTCGATCGAGACCACCATGTTGCTCATCACCGACGGGCTCTGCGGACCGGTCAGCATGAACAGGTTCGGGAAGCCGTTCGTGGTCAGGCCGAGGTAGCTGCGCGGCCCGGCCTCCCACTTGGCCTTCAGCGTGACGCCGTCGCGGCCGGTCAGGTTCAGCCGGAACAGCGTGCCGGTCATCGCGTCGAAGCCGGTGGCGAACACGATCGAGTCGACCTCGTACTCGACGCCGTCGACGACGACGCCCTTCTCCGTGATCGAGTCGATCGGCGTCTCCCGGACCCCGACGAGCGTGACGTTGTCCTTGTTGAACGTCTCGTAGTAGCCGTTCTCCAGCGGCGGGCGCTTGGTGAAGAACGGGTGGTCACGCGGGGAGAGCTTCTCCGCCGTCTCCGGGTCGCGCACCACACCGCGGATCTTCTCGCGGAGGAACTCGGCGGCCGTGGAGTTCGCGTCGGCGTCGAGCAGCAGGTCGTTGAACGTGGTCCCGAGACGGAACCCGCCGCGGGCCCACGCCTCCTCGAAGATCTCCCTGCGCTCCTCGTCGGAGACCGAACGGGCCGGGCGGTCCGCGATGTCGTACGGGAAGCCGAACCCGGTCTCGCGGGTGCGCGCCCAGATGTCGCGGTAGTTGGACTTGATCTCCTTGGCGTCCGCCTCGGTCATCGGGCGGTTGCCACCCGCGATGTCGTAGTTCGGCGTCCGCTGGAACACGTAGGTGTGCGCGGCCTGCTCGGCGATCTCCGGGACGGCCTGCACGGCCGTCGCGCCGGTACCGATCACGGCGACCCGCTGGCCGGTGAAGTCCACGCCCTCGTGCGGCCACTGTCCGGTGTGGTAGCTCTTGCCGCGGAACGAGTCCCGGCCCGGGAAGTCCGGCAGGTTCGTCGTCGACAGGCAGCCGACGGCGGTGATCAGGTACCGCGCGCTGGAGCGGCGGCCGTCGGACGTGTCGACGATCCAGCGGGTGCCGCCCTCGTCCCACGTCGCGGCCGTGACGGTCGTCGAGAACCGGATGTCGCGGCGCAGGTCGAAGCGTTCGGCGACGGTCTGCAGGTAGCGCAGGATCTCCGGCTGCGCGGCGAACCGCTCGCTCCAGGTCCACTCCTGCAGCAGGTCCTCGTCGAGCCGGTCGGAGTAGCTGTAGAAGTAGCTCTCCGAGTCGCACCGCGCGCCGGGGTACCGGTTCCAGTACCAGGTGCCGCCGACGTCGTCGGCCGACTCGATCACCTCGGCGCGCAGGCCGAGCGTGTCCCGCAACCTGTGCAACATGTACAGCCCGGAGAAACCTGCCCCGACGACGATCGCGTCGAGATCCGGTGTGTCGTGCTCGGCCGTGCTCATGGGCGCCTCCTGCGGCGATCGTGGGTCGGTCCTCAGGTCGGGGCGGGGAGCGTTCTCGGAGAGGTCAGAAACGGGCGATGCGGCGCAGCCAGTCGACGCGGGCGGCGCGGGCCTGCCGCGACAGCGGGGCGTCCGGCGCGAGCGAGTCGAAGCCGTGGAAGCCGCCCGGCCACACGTGCAGCTCGGTCTGCACGCCTGCGCTGCAGAGCCTCGAGGCGTAGGCGATGTCCTCGTCACGGAACGTCTCGGTGCTGCAGACGTCGACGAACGCGGGCGGCAGCCCGGCCAGCTCCGCCGCGCGGGCGGGCGCGGCGTAGGGCGACACGTCCCCGGTGCGCCTGCGGTCGCCGAGCAGCATCGTCCACGCGGTGTCGTTCGAGATCCGGTCCCAGATCCCGATGCCCTCGAACTGGTCCGCAGAGGGGGTCTCGTTCCGGTCGTCGAGCATCGGATAGATCAGCATCTGGGCCGAGATCGACGGCCCGCCGCGGTCCCGGGCCATCAACGCCAGGCCGGCGGCGAGCCCACCGCCCGCGCTCCCCCCGGCCAGGACCAGGCGCGCCGGGTCGATGCCCAGCTCGGCGGCGTTCGCGGCGGTCCAGACGAGCCCGGCGTAGCAGTCCTCGATCGGCGCCGGGTCCGGGTGCTCGGGCGCCAGTCGGTACTCGACGGTGACCGCGACGACGCCGAACTCCAGCACCCAGTCGCACAGCTGGTCGACGCCGGTGAACCGGTCGCCGAGGATCATGCCGCCGCCGTGCGTGTGGTAGACGCCCGGCGCGTTCTCGATCCTCTTCTTCGCCGGCCGCAGGATCGTGACGACGACGTCCGGGGCGCCCTCGGGCCCGGGGATCGTCCGGTCCTCGTACTCGATCGCCCGGCCCGCGATCACCTCGTCGATCGGCAGGAACGCGGCGGAGACCTGCTCGCGGACCCGTTTCAGGTCGTCGGGCCGGATGCTCGACGGGAGCACCTCGTTCACCGCGGGCAGCAGGGCGGCCAGCTCCGGGTCGTACGGCGGACGGACGGGCGCAGTCGTCATCGGATCTCCGGATCCCCGGGCGTCACCGCTGTGTGACGCCGCTCTCCTTCCGACTCTGCACCACGCCCCGGGAACCTTGCCATAGGCAACTTTATGCGATCAGGGATCACCTATCGGTTGCGCCAGCGCGGCCACCTGGTCGGCGAACGCGTCCAGCGCGGCCAGCGCGGCCTCCCCGTCGCGGTCGACGAGCCAGGCCAGCGTGACCCCGTCGGTGACCACGATCAGCATCCGGGACAGACGGCCCAGCGGTAGCGACCAGGTGACGCCGCACGCGTCGGCAATCGTTTCCAGCACCGTGCGGGCGGTGCGGTGGTAGGCCTCGTACTGCGCCTCGGCGACACCGGCGAGCTTCGGGTCGGCGAGGGCGTGCTGCGTCAGCGCCATCAGCACCGACTCACGGTTCGGGTCCGCCTCGACTCCTCGCCAGTACTCGCGCAGCGTCGCCCGCAGCGAGGCGGCGACGTCGCTGCCGACCACGATCCCGTCGGTCTGGATGTCGACGAGCTCGGCGAGCGTCTGCTCGGTCAGCTCGACCAGCAGCGCCTGCTTGGAGTCGAAGCAGTAGTGGAACGCGGCCAGCGGCGCGCCCGCCTCGGCGCAGACCCGGCGGGTGGTCGCGGCGGCGAACCCCTCCCGGCCGATCACCCGGAACGCAGCGGCCACGAGCTGGCGACGGCGTTCCTCGACGGGCACCCGCGGCATCGCACCTCCCGAGTTGGTCAAGTGTCCCAGACGGTTGACTCAGATTGTGCCGCGTCGCATGCTTCCGCGCATCCACTCCGGTGTGGGAGGTCGCATGGACGAGTTCGGCTACGCCAGCCAGTTCCCCCGCGTGCTGCGGCGGTTCGCGCTGTTCGCGATCGCGTTCTCGATCGTCTCGATCACCACGGGGATCTTCGTCAACTACTCGTACGGCATCACCCAGCTCGGACCGGCCGCCGTCTGGCTGTGGCCGGTCGCCGCCGTCGGGCAGCTGCTGGTGGTGCTCGTGCTGGCCGAGCTCGCCGGACACATGCCGCTCGCCGGGGCGAACTACCAGTGGGCCGCGCGCCTGGTGGACACGCGCTTCGGCTACGTCGTCGGCTCGCTCGGCGTGCTCTACGGCGCCGTCGGGCTGCCCGGCATCGCGCTGATCGGCCTCGCGCCGTTGACCGCGACCGTGTTCGGACTGGATCCGTCGGACACCCGGGTGGTCGTGTTCATCGCGGTGCTCGCGCTCGTCGTCGCCTATCTGATCAACATCGTGCGGGTGCAGCTGGCCGCGCGGGTGAACAACGTGGCCGTGTTCGCCGAGATCGTCGGGACGGTGGTGCTGTCGGTCGTCGTGTTCGTCGCCTGGGTGCAGGGCGGGTCCTCGGCGCCGGATCCACACGGGTTCGGGTTCCTGTCCGTCGCCTCGCCCGCCGAGGCAGGGACGCCGTTGACCGACGCGATCGTCGGCGGGGCGCTGATCGGGATCTTCACGCTCGTCGGGTTCGAGGCGGCCGCGGACATGGCCGAGGAGGCGGTCGACGCCCGCCGGACCGTCCCGCGAGCGATGTTGCTGTCCGTCATCGTGTCCGGCGTGCTCGGGATGGCCGCACTGATCGGCTTCACGCTCGCGATCCCGGACCTCGGACAGATCCAGCAGTCGGAGGTACCGCTGGCCGACATCGCCGGCTACTGGCTCGGCCCGACGCTCACCACCGTGTTCCTGGCGATCGTCGTGTTCTCGATGTTCGCGCTCGTCGTGGTCGCCGCCGCGTCGAACTCCCGGCTGATCTTCGCGATGGCGCGCGACGGGCTCCTTCCGGGCTCGCGGCTGCTGCGTCGCGTCAACGAGCGCACCGGGACGCCGGTACCGGCGCTCGTCGCCTCGCTCGTCGTCTGCCTCGTGCTGCTCGCGTTCGGGACGCTGGAGGGCGACGCGTTCGGCGTGCTCGTCGGCGCCACGGCGCTGGTGCCGTACCTGGTCTACCTGCTCACGCTCGGCGGCTATCTCGCCCGGCGGAAGCGGCTGCTCGCGCTCGGAGAGGGCGGGTTCCGGCTCGGCGCGTGGGCGATGCCGGTGGCCGGGCTCGCGTTGCTGTGGCTGGTCGCCGTCGTCGCGTCGCTGACCGTGCCGGAGGCGTTCCGCGGTGCCGACTACGTCGTGCTGGCGGCGCTGGCTCTGGCCGGCATCTGGTACGTCGCGGTGCTGCGACGACGGCTGCGGGACGGCACCGCCGGTCTCGGCACCGGTACGCCGTCGGAGGAGAAGGAGCCCGCGTGACCATCTCGGCTCGCGCACCCCACGTCCGCGTGCCGCACCCCACCCGACAGGTGCGGCGTGCCGGGGAGCGGTGCGGCACGACGCGAACGCGCCAGGGAGACGGCCGATGAGCTGGAGCAACTGGGCAGGCAACGTCCGCACCGACCCGGCGTGGACCGTCCACGCCCGTGACACCTCCGAGGTGGCAGGAGCGGTGAAGGCGGCGGCGCGCGAGGGAATGCGGGTCAAGGCACTCGGCAGCGGACACTCGTTCACCCCGATCGCCGTCGCCGACGGCGTCGCCGTGCGCGTGCCGTCGGGCCCCGGCCTGGTGCGTGTGGACGGTCCTCGTGCGACGGTCCCGGCCGGGATCACGTTGCGGGAGTTGAACCCGCTGCTCTGGCGGCGCGGTCTCGCCCTGCCGAACCTCGGGGACATCGACGCGCAGACCGTGGCCGGCGCGATCTCCACCGGCACGCACGGCACCGGCGCCGGCTACCGCAGCATCGCCGCCCAGGTCCGTGCGCTGGAGCTGGTGCTCGCCGACGGGTCCGTGCTGTCCTGTTCGGACACCGAGAACGCCGACGTGTTCCGGCACGCAAGGGTCGGCCTCGGCGCGCTCGGGGTGATCACGACGGTCACGCTCGAGTGCGTACCGGCGTTCCGGCTGCACGCCGTCGAGGCGGCGCTGCCGCTCTCGCGCGTCCTGGCCGAGGTCGACGAGATGGCGTCGGCCAACGAGCACTTCGAGTTCTACTGGTTCCCGCACACCGACATCGCGGCGACCAAGCGCAACAACCGCACCGAGGCCGACGGGCCGGTGCGCGGCCGGGTCGCCGAGTGGGTCGGCGACGACCTGCTCGGCAACGGCGTGTTCGAGCTGACCTGTCGGCTGGGCGCGCGGGTCCCGTCGCTGGTGCCGCGGATCAACCGCCTCGTCGCGGACCAGTTCGCGGCCGCCGAGTACGTCGACCGCTCCTACGACGTGTTCTGCAGCCCGCGCCGCGTGCGGTTCCTGGAGATGGAGTACGCGATCCCGCGCGAGGCCCTGCCCGAGGCGTTCGCCGGGCTGCGCGCGGCCGTCGACCGGCACGGGCAGGCGGTCACGTTCCCGGTCGAGGTGCGCGTGCTCGACGGCGACGACATCCCACTGTCCACATCGTCCGGACGCGACACGGCCTACATCGCCGTCCACGTGTTCCGCGGGCAGCCGCACGCCGCGTACTTCGGTGCCGTGGAGTCCGTCATGACCGCGCTCGGCGGCCGTCCGCACTGGGGCAAGATGCACACCCGGACCGCGACGTCGCTGCGCGCGTCCTACGACGGGTTCGACGCGTTCGTCGCCCTGCGCGACCGGCTCGACCCGGAGGGCCGGTTCCGCAACGCCTACCTCGACCGGGTCCTGGGGGTGCCCGCCACGTGCGCGTCGGAGACCTGACCACGCCCGCCCTGCTCGTCGACGTCGACGCGCTGGACGCCAACCTCGCCGACATGTCCGCGGCCCTGCCCGGGTCGAAACTCCGCCCGCACGTCAAGGCGCACAAGACGACCGCACTCGCCGCCCGACAGGCCGACGGTGGGCACACCGGCTTCACGTGCGCCACGATCCGCGAGGTCGAGGGCATGGCGAAGGCCGGGCTCGGTCAGGACCTGCTGCTGGCCAACGAGGTGCTCGACGCCCGTCGGCTCGGTGCGCTCGACGCCCGGGTCACCGTCGCGATCGACTCCCCGTCCACGTTGCGGGCCGCGGTCGACGGCGGGGTGCGGGAGGTACTCGTCGACGTCAACGTGGGTCTCCCCCGCTGCGGGATCGCGCCCGACCGCGCGGGCCGGCTGGCCGACGACGCCCGCGCGGCCGGGCTCACCGTCCGCGGTGTGATGGGCTACGAGGGGCATCTGATGATGCTGGCCGACCCGGTGGAGAGGGCGCGGCTCACCGAGGAGTGCATGGGGCGCCTGCTCGCCGCGCACGCCGACGTCGGCGGCGACGTCGTCTCCGGCGGCGGCACCGGCACGTACGCGATGAACACGTGGGTCACCGAGCTGCAGGCCGGCTCGTACGCCTTGATGGACACGGCCTACACGGCCGCCGGGCTCCCGTTCCGGCAGGCGCTGACGCTGCTGTCCACCGTGGTGTCGACGACGGACGCGGCCGGCGAGATGCCGGCGTTCGCCGTCGCCGACGTCGGGCTCAAGTCCCTTGGCATGGACCACGGCAACCCGACCGTCCAGGGTGGACACGTGTGGTTCTGCTCCGACGAGCACACGACGTTCGGGCCGGAACGACGCGTGTCGGTCGGCGACCGGGTCACCGTCCTGCCGGCGCACGTCGACCCGACGATCGCCCTGCACGAGCGCATGCACCTCGTGCGCGGCACCGACCCGGACGCCGAGGTCCTCGACACCTGGGCGGTGGACCTCCGGGGCTGGTGATCGACTCCGGCTGACATGGCGGTGATGGCTGTTCGGACGTGTCCGCGACGACCATGGGTGACATGTCGACCGGATTCCCGCTACTTCGGTGCGTTCGCGACGACGGTGGTCATGACCATCGACGCGGCCTCGTCCGCGCGACGACAGAGCTCGTCCATGCCGTAAGGCGGGTTCGGTATGGCATTGGCCTGCACGCGAACCGTCTGCCCGGGCGCGACATCGATGGCCAGCTGGCAAATCGGCGGGGAGCCAGGCAGGTCCGGCACATTCCGGACCGCACCGAAACCGTTGACCTGGGTGATGACCGCCCCGGGGACCGGGATGGCGACCTCGGCACCGATCGGAATGAACTGTGCGCTGATGCCGCCGTCATTGCCGAGCCATTTGCAGGCTGGCGATGGGAGGCCGTCCACAACCGCATCGCTGGGAGTGGGATGGCGAAGACCGAGGCGTTCGACCTGGTCGGCGACAAGCATGCGGCATGGTGGAGTCCGGTCAGCAGTCGCCGATACCGGGCGGGGCGGGAGCGTCGGGCCTGACGGAGGAGTCCCCGGACCGCTCGCCGCCGAGCATCCGGCAATGAGAGCCATCGCCACGCCCGCTATGAGCGTCGGGACGGATCTCCTCATCGAGTCGGCTTCGCAGCCAGGGAACGCTGAATCTCGTCCTCTGCATGTCCATAGGTCCGAGCTGCCTCACGCAGTTCCCCGGCCACTGCGTCGAGCTCCTCCCAATGTTTCCAGTGGACGTCGAGGAGCTGGTCGATCTTGCCACCGAAGGACTGCGGGCCAACAGCGGCGCGAGACACCGGGTCCCCGCCGCACAGGCCGAGTGCCGAGTTCACGCCGACGTCAAGCAAGTACGCACGCAGATCGTCGGCGTGATCCTGGAACGCACGGTGCACCGCCAGGACGTTGTCGCGACTGACCTGGAGCATCAAGTTGTCCATCGCCTGCCGAAAGGCGGGGTCCGCTCCGGGTGCCACGCGCAGGACAGTAGTGCGGAACAACCACCGAACGGCGCCGTTCCCGACAACCCGTTCACAGGCGCACGGATAACGAAGGCGGCACGAGCGTCGAGAACTCCCACGTGCCCGTCGGCGAGTCCGGCGACGACCCTCCCGCACGCCTCGGCCGTTCGTAGGTGATCCACACCGGTTGACATGGCACTCATGGCTGTCCGAGTGGGTCCGCGACAACCATGAGCGCCATCTCGACCGGATTTCCGCTACGTCGGTACGTTCGCGACGACGGTGGTCATGACCATCGACGCGGCCTCGTCGGCTCGATGGCAGAGCTCGTCCATGCCATAAGGCGGGTTCGGTATGGCATTGGCCTGCACCCGGACCGTCTGCCCGGGCGCGACGTCGATGGCCAGCTGGCAAATCGGCGGGGAGCCAGGCAGGTTCGGCACATTCCGGACCGCACCGAAACCGTTGACCTGGGTGGTCGTCGCCCCCGGGAGGTTGAGAGCGACCTCAGCGCCCACCGGGATGAACTGCACGTTCGTACCGCCATCACCGCCGAGCCACGTACAGCTGGGCGACTGGACCCCTTCGACGATTCCTTGGCCAGGAGTGGGATGCCGCAATCCCAACTGGTCGGCCTGATCGGCCTCCAACATCGTGCACGGTGGTATCCGGTCGGCGGCGATAGAGACCGGTCGGGGCGGAAGCGTTGGGGAAGGGGGTGTGGGAGAGGCGGTCGGTGAGCATGCCGCCAGCACGAAGATTGCCATGCTCGTGACCGCGGCGGTGGCAGAAGCCCTCATCGGTTCCGCTCGGAGGCCAGAGAGCGGGCGATCTCTTCATCGGTGTGCCCGTAGGTTCGTGCGGTCTCACGCAGTTCCCCCGCGACGGCGTCCAGCTCCTCCCAGTGCTTCCAGTGGACGCCGATCAGCTTTCCGACCTTGCCACCGAACGACTGCGGACCAGCAGCATCCCGGGACACCGGGTCGCCGCCGCACAGACCGATCGCAGCGTTCACCTGCACCTCGTACAGGTACGCCCGCAGGCTGTCCGCATGCTCCCGGAACGCGCGGTGCACAGCGAGGACGTTGGTCCGGTCGACCTGGAGCATCAGTCCGTCCATCGCCTGTCGAAACGCGGGGTCCGCACCGGGTGCCACGAGCCGGAGAGTAGTGCCGCCGAACCACCCCACGGCGCCGTTCCCGACAACCCGTTCACGACCGCACGGATCAGGTAGGCGGCACGAGCGTCATGAACTCCCACGTGTGCCCGTCGGCAAGCCCCGCCAGAGCGCGCCCGCAGGCCTCCGCCGTGCCGGCGCCGACGAGGAAGTGCTGGCTGCCGGCGTGCATGTCGCGGAAGTACATCTGCAGCGCACCGGCGCGCAGGGCCGTCGTGCCGGCCGCCTGGTAGACCTCGCCGCTGATCCGCTCGGCGGCCCACGTCGCGTGGTGCAGGGCGAGTCGCGCGCGGGTGCGCTGGTCGTGCGTCGGTCTCCCGCCGGAGGCGAGCGCGTCGGTGATCTCGCCCCAGACCTGGTGGACGAACGCGTGCGCTCCGTGCCAGGCGCCCTCCAGCTCTCCGTACGACGCGTGGAACCGCGGGCTCTCGGCCAGCGTCCCCGGGCGTCCCGCCCTGTCCCGCACCAGCGAGGACAGCTCGTCGAGCATCCGGCGGGACACCCCGAGCGCCCATCCGGAGTGGACGATCAACGCCAGGTGGATGATCCCGAGCCCGAACAGCGGCCCGCCGCGCAGGGGTGTCTCGGTCGTGGCCGGGTGGCTGAACGCGGACGGGACGTGCACGCCGTCGAGCGTGTAGTCGATGCTCGCGGTGGCGCGCAGGCCGAGCACGTCCCAGTTGTCGATCAGCTCCGCCTGTTCGACGGGCAGCACGAAGATCCGGGCCTCGCCCGCGCTCTCGTCGACGCCGAGCGTGTGGATCCACTGCGCGTGCCGCAGCCCGGATCCGAAGCTCCACGCGCCGGACAGCCGGTGCCCGTCACCGTCCGGCACGGCGCTGCCGGGGCGGGTTCCCTGGCCGGCGACCACCGGGAAACGGTCGCCCGCGAACAGGACCTCGACGGCGTCGTCGCCCAGGTAGGCACCGCCGGTCCCGGTCGCGAGGGCGGCAGCGCCCACGACCCAGGCGCAGGACGGGTCCGCCTCGGCGAGCGCCTGCCCGATCCGCAACGACGTGACCGGGTCGGCCTCCGCGCCGCCCAGCGCGGCAGGCGTCCACATACCGAAGAACCCGTGCCGGTGCAGGGCGTCCACGACGGGCGCGGAGAGCACTCCGGCCGCGTCGTGGCCCGCGGCGGAGGAGCGCAGGAGCGGCTGCAGTTCCCGTGCGCTCGCCAGCAGAGCGGTACCGGTCAGCTCGACGGTCGACGTCATCGTCACCACCTCGGTGGCAACGGTGCGTGCCGCTCACACCGGTGTCAAGCGGCGAAACGGGCGCGCAGCGCCTCCAAACCGGCGGCGAACACGCCGTTGGCGAACAGGTCGATCAGGTCGCCCTCGTCGGCGGCGTCCGCGTCGAAGTCGACCCACCACTCCCCGAACGTGTGCCCGACGGCCGTCACCGGGGCCAGGCGCACCGTGGAGACGTAGCGGCGCACCGCGAACGGCGACTCGACGATCTCGTAGGTGAGCGCGTGGTTGCGCTCGTCCAGGGCCAGCAGGTTCTCGACGACGACGCCCCCGTCGCCGAGCGTGAGTCGCCGCTGGGCGCCGATCTCGGCGTCCGAGCAGCCTCGGGTGAGCTCGGCCTGCTCGATCGCGGGATGCCAGCGGTGGATGCCGCCGAAGTCACGGACGAGCGGCCACACCTCCGCGAGCGGAGCCGGGATCACGGCACTGGAGTACGGGCGGGGCATCAGGGCTCCTGGCGGGTGAGACGGGTCTTGAACAGTCGTGTCTGCTCGGTCAGCGCCTGCTCGGTGGGCAGGCGTTCCATCGAGGACGCGCCGTAGAAGCCGTGGCAGTGCTTCGCGTTCGCGAGCACGTGGGCGGCGTCGTCGGGCATGGCGATCGGGCCGCCGTGGCAGAGCACGAGCACATCGTCGCGGACCTCCAGCGCGGCTTCCGCCCACTCGTCGACGAGCGCGACGCAGTCGTCCAGCGTCTTCGACGTCTCGGCACCGATCGCGCCGCCCGTGGTCAGTCCCATGTGGCACACCACGATGTCGGCTCCCGCCCGGGCCATCGCGCGGGCGTCGTCGGCGGAGAAGACGTACGGCGTGGTGAACAGGTCGGCCCCGCGTGCGGCGGCGACGAGGTCGACCTCCAGCCGGTAGCCCATCCCGGTCTCCTCCAGGTTGGACCGGAACGTGCCGTCGAACAGTCCGACCGTCGGGAAGTTCTGGACGCCGGCGAAGCCGAGATCGTCGAGCTCACGCAGGAACCGGTCGGTGATCATGAACGGGTCGGTGCCGTTGACGCCGGCCAGCACCGGCGTGTGCTGCACGACCGGGAGCACCTCGGACGCCATCTCGACGACGATGTCGTTCGCGTTGCCGTAGGCGAGCAGCCCGGCCAGCGAGCCGCGGCCGGCCATCCGGTAGCGGCCGGAGTTGTAGATGACGATGAGGTCGATCCCGCCGGCCTCCTCGCACTTGGCGGACAGGCCCGTCCCGGCACCTCCACCGACGATCGGCTCGCCGCGGCGGGCCATGTCGGAGAAGCGTTCCACCAGCTCCGCTCGCTGGAACCTCATTGGGCGATCACCTCCCGCCACGCGGCCACGACCGCGTCGGCGAACTCGGGGTCGTTGATGTTGTGCGGCACCCGCGCGATCCGCTCCGGACGAGCCACGGTGGACTCGATCGTGGCGAACAACGCCTCGTCGGTGGAGGGATCGTGGAACGGCTGGCCGGGCGCGTCCAGCAGGCTCACCCCGCCGGTGGGCAGCAGGAACAGCAGCGGCCCTGCGCACGCGTCGATCTTGCGGGCCAGGAACCGTCCGATCTCGACGTTCTCCTCTGCGGTCGTGCGCATGAGCGTCACCTGGGCGTTGTGCTCGTAGAACAGACGCCCGGCGAAGCGCTCCGGGACGGTGTCCGGCGCGCCGAAGTTCACCATGTCGAGCGCTCCGCACGACCCGACGTACGGGATCCGGGTGCGCGCGATCGCGTCCATCCGGTCCTCGCCGGCCGCCATCACCCCGCCGACGACGAGGTCGGCGATCTCGGTGGTGGTCAGGTCCAGCACCGAGTCCACGAGGCCGGAGTCGACGAGCTTCTCCATCGCCCGCCCACCGGTGCCGGTCGCGTGGAACACGAGCGGGTCGACCTCGTCGCCGAGCCGGTCGCGGACCTGCGTGACGCACGGCGTGGTCACGCCGAACATCGTCATCGCGGCGGCCGGGCGGTCGTCGCCGGCCGGGATCTCGGCACGGACCGCCCCGGCGAGCATGTGGGCGGCGTTGCCCAGCACCCGTCGGGAGATCCGGTTCAGGCCGGCCACGTCGGTGACCGAGTGCAGCATCGCGATGTCCGCTGCGCCGACGTAGGGCGCGGTGTCGCCGGAGGCCACGGTGGAGACCATCAGCTTCGGCACGCCGACCGGCAGCGCCCGCATCGCGGGCGTGACCAGCGCCGTCCCACCGGAACCTCCGAGCGCGAGGACGCCGCCGACGTCGTCGCGCCCGGACAGCCACCGCTCGAGCGCGACGGCCATCGCGCCGACGGCGCTGCCGCGGTCACCGGTGAACACGGCGTCAGGGCCGTCCGGGTGAGCCGCGGCCACTCCGCGGCGGTGACGTCGACATCGGCGGAGCCGGAGTCACCGCCACCGGACGTGGACACGTCCACCCGCGTCACCGCCACCCCGGCGGCATCCGCCAGACGGGCGACGTAGCCGAGCTCGTCGGATTTCGTGTCGTGCGTGCCGATCACGTACGCGGTAGCCACACAGCGCTTTCTAGCGCCCTCTCACCGGGATGCGCCACCCGAGCAGACCAGTGACCTGCACACCCTCGGTATCGTTTCCCCATCATGCTGCGTCAAACCGATCCGGCCCGCGGAGTGGTGCTCCCCCTCGACGCACGCACCGGCGAGCTGCCCGTCGGTGCGCCGGTCCGCGTCCCGGCCCTGGCCGTGGGGTGGCGTCCGGAGCCGGCCGCGACCGGCCGGCTCTGGGGCGACGTCGTGGCCGCGGGCAGCGAGCTCGCCCGGCTGCTCGGTCGCGTCGTGCACCGGCGGCCGGGCGACGGCACGGTCCTCGACGGCGGGCTGACGTTCCGCCTCGCCCTGCCGGAGGGGTTCGGCGCGGAGCCGCTGCTCGCTCTCACCGACCGCACCCCGGCGCCGGTGGACCGGGCGATCGGCCCGGTGCGGCTGCCGCTCGCCTCGCCGCAGCCGACGGCGCCCGCGACCGGCGCGTCGCTCGGGCTGCTGGCGCTCACGCTCGTCGTCGAGATCGCGGCGACCGACGTGCAGAACCGCGTGCTGCACGACGTGACCACCGCCGTCGCAGAACTCGCCCCGCAGTGCCCGACCAGCCTCGACGCGCGGGTGCGGGCGGCCGAGGAGACGCTGCGCGGGGCACAGACGGCGCTGCTCGACCGCGGCACGATCGGCGAGGACGTCGCGCTCGGCACGGCGGCGGCCAACCTGTCCGTGCTGCGCCACCAGACCGTCGCGCTGCTCGCCGGCTGGGAACGCGTCGTCGACGGACTCGACCGGTCGGGCACGCCCGGCAGCGTGGTGCGCGAGTCGCTGGGCGAGGTCGGCCGTCTGGGATGGGCCGGCTTCCCGGGCGCGGTGCACGGGGCCTACCAGGCACTCGTGCTGGACGCCCGCCGGTTGCTGCTGACCGCCGCCGAGCAGCACCTGCGCACGCCGGAGCGGTCGCTGACGTCGATGCGGCCGCTGGTCGAGCCGGACCTGGCCGCGCGCGCCGCGGATGTCGCGCGGCTGCGGCGGCTGCTGTCCCGCCTGTCCGTGACGCCGCTGTCGGTGCGCAAGCGCTCCGGCGGGATGCTGCCGAACCTGATCGCGGACGCCGCGCTGGAGAACTCGCGGACCCAGGCCCTGTTCACGCGGATGGCGAACGCGCTCACGCCGCGGGCGGGCGTCGGGTCCGGCGTGCACGACGTCGAGGTCGAGTCCCGCGCGACCGGCGACCTGCAGATCCTGCGCCCGCTCTAGACGCACGAACGCCCGGGCCTCCCGTGGAGACCCGGGCGTATCGCGGAAACGCGCTATCTGGCTGCCGCCTTCGCGCGCTTCCGCGCGTCCTTGGCGGCCGCCTTCGCCTGCTTGGCCGTCTCGGCGCCGACCTCGGACGCGCGGTCCGCGACGTCCGAACCGATCTTCGCGGCCTGCGCCTGCGCCTGGCTGGCCAGTGTGGACAGACGGTCCGCGTACTGCGGCGCCCGCTTGCGGGCGGTCTTGGCGGCGCGCTCGGCCTGCTTCTCCCAGCGGGCGCGACGCTTCTCCGCCTCCTTGATCCACCGCTCGCCGCTACGGCCGGCGGCCTTCTCCCACTGGTTGCCGCGCTTCTCGACGGTCTTCTGGAGCTTGGCCCCGCGCTTCTCGGCGGCCTTGGCCTTCTTCTGGGCCTGGATCGCGGCCTTCTCGGCCCGCTTGCCCAGCTCCTCGGACAGCCCGGAGGCACGCTCCGAGACGACCGACCCGAGCGTCGCGGCCTGCTCGGAGGCCCGTCCGCCCAGCTCGACGGCGCGCTCGCGCACGGTCGGGCCGTACTCGTCGACGGCCTCGCTCGCCTTCTGCCCGAGCGTCGACGCGGTCGCGGCGATCGTGCTGCCCGCACCGGCCAGGCCGGCCGAGATGCGGTCGGCCGTGTCCGACGCGGAGTTGCTCGACGAGGAGAACGTGTCCGCCAGCGACGCCTGGGCCCGCTCGGCGGCCTTGCGCGTCCGGTACGCCGCGGACGGCTTGCCGTGGGTGTCCGCCGCGGCGATCATCAGCCCGCCCAGCAGACTGACGTTCTTGAAGAAGTGGACCTGCTGCGCCGCACGGGTCTCCGGGTCCGTCTCCTCCCAGAACCGGTGTCCGGCGAGGGTCGTCGGGATCAGCGAGGCGGCGAGGAGCGTCGAGGCCGTCCGCGGCATCTTGCCGAGCGCGAGCATGCTCCCTGCGACGATCTTCACGCCGGCATCGATCTTGACCAGCGTCTCGTCGTCCGGACGGCGGTCGATCGGGGCGGCCTCGACGATCCGGTCGACAGCGGGGGCGGCCTGGTCGAGAACGGGTTTGGCGGCCTTGACGTGGTCGCCCGGCGAACGCAACGCGTTGATGCCGCCGCTGATGAAGACGGCGGCGAGCATGGGGCGGGCGACGCGACGGAGCACTGGCATGGAGGACCTTTCCCCGATCGACGGTCCCGCAAACCCCGCGGCGGCTGGCGCTGCGGCGTCGTCGTCGCAATCATGCGCACGTGACTCGTGAGGCAGGTGGACGGCGGGCGATCGGGCTCGACATCGGAGGGACGAAGGTGGCGGGGGCGATCGTGGCCGACGATGGCACAGTCACCGCCGAATGCCGGCGCGACACCCCGGAGACGTCGGACTCCGCCACGATGACGTCACTCCTTCTGGAGATGGTCGACGACCTGCGAGGACGCGACGACGGCGTGGAGGCGATCGGGGTCGGCGCGGCGGGCACCGTGGAGTGGCCGGCCGGGCGGATCCGGTGGGCGCCGAACAACTCCTACCGGGACTGGAACGTGCGCGCGGAGCTGGAGAAGGCGACCGGGCTGCCCGCCGTGATCGACAACGACGCGAACGTGGCCGGGCTCGCCGAGGCCCGCCTCGGCGAGGAGCGGTACGACCAGATGATCCTGGTGACGGTCGGCACCGGGATCGGGACCGGGATCGTGCTCGACGGGCGCATCTACCGCGGTCCGAACGGCCTCGGCGCCGAGGCCGGGCACATGAACGTCAACCCGGACGGTCCGCAGTGCGGCTGCGGCAACTACGGGTGCCTGGAGGCGCTGGCGTCCGGCACGGCGCTGACCCGGATGGGGCGCAGCGCGGCGGCGGGCGACCCGGACGGGATGATCGCCTCGCTGGCGCGCGAGTCCGGCGCGGAGGTGACCGGCCAGATCGTCACGATGGCCGCGATGGCGGGTGACTCGACGGCGGCGTCGCTGTTCGCCCGGCTCGGCCGCGCGCTGGGGATCGGGATCGCGTCGCTGAACGCGATCTTCGAGCTGGAGGCGATGGTGATCGGCGGCGGGCTGGTGGACGCCGGGGACCTGCTGCTCGAGCCGACCCGGCGGGCGGCCCGCGAGTTCGCCTACGCGCCGACCGCGCGCCCGATCCCGCCGATCCTGCCCGCCACCTACGGCGGCGACGCCGGGAAGATCGGCGCCGCGCTGCTGGCCCTCGAGGACGCCGGAACCCTCTGAGCGGTCCTACAGTGTGCGCGTGACGCTTCTGCTCGGACCGGTGCTGCGGCACGTCGACGAGACCTCCGCGCAGGTGTGGGTGCAGGTCGACCGGCCCTGCCGGGTGGAGGTGCTCGGCTGTTCGGCCGACACGTTCGAGGTGTGCGGGCTGCACTACGCCCTGGTCGGCGTGACCGGGCTCGAGCCGGACACCCGCACGCCGTACGAGGTGCACGTCGACGGCGAGCGGGTGTGGCCGCTCGCGACGTCCGCGTTCCCGCGGAGCGCGATCGCCACCCGGGGTCCGACGAGTGCGTCGCGCCAGCGCGTGGTGTTCGGCTCCTGCCGCTACGTCAAGCTCTCCGACCCGAAGCTCGCGCGGCAGTACGGGCTCGACGCGCTGGACGCGTACGCGACGCGGATGGCCGGCGAGGACCCGTCGGAGTGGCCGACGGTGTTGCTCCTGCTCGGCGACCAGGTCTACGCCGACGAGCTCACCCCGCAGACCCGCCGCCGGATCGGCGGGCGCAGGGGGCGGCACCCGGACTGGCCGGAGGACGAGATCGTCGGCTTCGACGAGTACTCGGGCCTCTACCGGGATACGTGGTCGGACCCCGAGGTCCGCTGGATGATGTCCACCGTCCCCACCGCGATGATCTTCGACGACCACGACGTCCGGGACGACTGGAACACCAGTGGCGTGTGGCGCAGGACGATCCGCGAGCTTCCCTGGTGGCGCGACCGCATCCGGGCCGGGCTCGCCGCGTACTGGGTCTACCAGCACCTGGGCAACCTCTCCCCCTCCGAGCTGGCGGCGGACCCCTACTGGCGGCGCGTGCAGGCCGCCGACGGCGACGCCTGGGACGTCCTGGTCGAGATGGCCGACCACGCCGACGTCGAGGTCGGTGCCGGAGCCGACGCGCACAAGGACGTCCGGTTCAGCTTCTGCTGGGAGCTCGGACGCTCGAGGCTCGTCGTGATCGACTCGCGGAACGGGCGGATCGTCGAGTCCACACCGCGCAAGATGGTGTCCGACAGTGAGTTCGACTGGATCAGCGAGCGGGTGCTCGCGCCCGGCCCGGTCGACCACGTGATGATCGGGACGTCGGTGCCGTGGCTGCTGCCGCAGGGCATCTCGGATCTGCAGGCCGCGAGCGAGAAGGCGGCCAGGAGGGGCGGGCGGGTCGGCCGCGCCGCCGAGCACCTCCGCCAGGAGGCGGATCTGGAGCACTGGCCCGCGTTCGGGCACTCGTTCGCCCGGCTCGCGGCGCTCCTGCGCCGGGTCGGCACCGAACCGTCCGCGCCGGCCACGGCCAGCGTCCTGTCCGGCGACGTGCACCACAGCTACGCCGCCCGCGCGTACCTGAACGGCAGCCTCACCGAGACCGGCACCGCCAGCTACCAGCTGACCTGCTCGCCGGTGCACAACGTGGTGCCTGCGTTCATGCGCGTGCTGTTCCGGCTGAGCTGGGCGCGTGCGCTCGCGATGCTCACCACGCGGTGGGCGCGCGGCACGGGCGCCGAAGCGGCCGCCGTCGCCTGGGAGCGACGACTGGGCCCCTACTTCGGCAACGTGATCGCGACCCTGGAGACGGACGGGCGCACCGCGACCGCACGGTTCGAGAAGCCGCGCACGGCCTCGACGCTGCGGGACGCGGGGTCGATGCGCCTGACCGGTCTCACGCCGGTGGTCGCGGCCTCTGGCGATCGCGCCTGAGGCGCCTCACGGCCCGTCGGTCATCGCCGCCAGTCCCCCGACGAGCAGGTCAAGGCCGAACCGGAACCGGTCCTCGCCGTCACCGGTGGCGAGCTTCGACGCCAGCGCCGTCGTCGTCGGGAAGCGATCCGGTGGGAGCTCGGTGAAGTACTTGTGGACCTGCGCGTAGTACTGCACCGGGTCCCGCCCGGCTCGCTCCTCGCGGGCGTCGATGGAGCCCTCGATCGCGTTGGCCGCCACGTACATCCCGATCACGTCGACGGCCCACGCCGCGGCCTGCTCCGGTACACCGCCGAGCCGTAGCAGCGTCAGGGTCGTCTCGGACAGGCGCATGGCGTTCGGCCCGAGCGGGACCCGCCCGAGCGCGACGCGGGCGATGTCACCGTTGGCCATCACGGCGTTCCGCGTGTCCGTCCAGAGCTGGGTCACCTGCTCGCGCCACCGCGCCGGATCCGGTTCCGGCAGCGGGACCTCGCCGGACACGTCGTCGAGGAGCAGTTCCAGCAGCTCGTCCTTGTGGGCGACGTGCGCGTAGAGCGACGCGGGCCCTGTCCCGAGCTCGGACGCGACCCGGCGCATGCTCAGCGCGTCGATCCCCTCGTCGCGCAACACCGTCCGGGCCGCCGCGACGATCGCCTCCCGGTTCAGCGAACGGCGCGCCACGGTCTTGCGCGGTGTCCACCACGGCGGTTCGAGCTCCGTCACGCCACGAATCCTAGTTGACGCGAACACCGTTCCCGGAGTAGAACACTGTTCGTCAACGAACGGTGTTCGTTACGCGGTCCGAACGTCTCAGCCCTGGAGTGGTCATGCCCGAACCCGCCCCCTACCGCTGGCGCTGGCTCGCGCTGGCCGCCGTCCTCGTCGCCGAGGTGATGGACCTGCTCGACGCCACGGTCGTCGCGATCGCCGCGCCGTCGATCCGCGAGGACCTCGGCGGCACCGTCGCCACGATCCAGTGGATCGCCGCCGGCTACACGCTCGCGTTCGCCATCGGGCTGATCACCGGCGGACGGCTCGGCGACCTGTACGGCAGGCGCCGGATGTTCCTGATCGGGCTCGGCGGGTTCGTCGTGATGTCCGCGCTGTGCGGGCTGGCCGTCTCGCCCGGCATGCTGATCGTCTGCCGTGTGCTGCAAGGGTTGTTCGGCGCGATCCTGATCCCGCAGGGCTTCGGGATCATCCGGTCGACCTTCGACGACGACGAGGCCGGCACGGCGTTCGCGGCGTTCGGCCCGACGATCGGGCTGGCCGCAGTCTGCGGCCCGATCCTGGCCGGCGCGCTGATCGCGTGGGACCTCGGCGGGGCGGGCTGGCGCACGATCTTCCTGATCAACGTCCCGATCGGCATGGCAGGCATGGCGCTCGGTCTCGCGACGATTCGCGAGTCCCGTTCCGAGGACGGCCCGCGTCCCGACCCGGTCGGCATGGGTCTGGTCTCCGCAGGCGTGGCGCTGCTGGTGTTCCCGCTCGTCGAGGGCCGCGAGCTGGGCTGGCCCGTGTGGTCGTTCGTCCTCATGGGACTGTCCGTTCCGGTACTGATCGTGTTCGCCCGGCACCAGTTGCGGCGCAGCAGATCCGGACGCGCTCCGCTGGTCGAGCCCGCACTGTTCGCCGCACGTGCCTACGCCGGCGGGCTGGTGGTGGTCCTGGTGTTCTTCGGGGCGATGACCGGCATGGTGTTCGCGTTCGGGCTCTACCTGCAGGTCGGTCTCGGGTGGAGCGCGCTGCACGCCGGGCTCGGGCAGGCGCCGTGGGCGCTCGGCATCGCGGTCGGGTCGGCACTGTCCGGTGCCGTGCTCGGCCGCAGGTACGGACGACGCGTGCTCCAGATCGGTGCGCTGATCGCGGCCGCCGGTGTGGTCGGCATGGTCGCGACGTTCACCTCCGCCGGTACCGGCGTGACGGTCTGGGAGCTGGCGCCGACGCTGATCGTCACCGGCCTCGGCATCGGGCTGCTGCTGGCCCCGTTGTTCGACATCGTCCTGGCCGGCGTGAGCCTGCCGATGGTCGGCTCGGGGTCCGGCGTGCTGAACGCGATGCAGCAGCTGGGTGCGACGGGCGGCGTCGCGGCCCTTGGCACGATCTTCGCCGGTGGGCTCGAGAGCGGCAACGCACTCGGTGGGCTGCAAGCGGTGCTGATCGTGACGGCGTGCCTCATCGCCCTCTGCGCGGCGCTGGCGTACCTCCTGCCCCGCCGCGCGAGGCCCGGGACCGACGCTCTCCCGTCGCCGGACGCCGCTCCCGCCACGGCGTAGCCCGCCCACCCGCGGTGGTGGGGCTCGGACCGCTGACGCGAGAACTGCTCTCGTCCGACACTGTGGCGCGAGCGGAGCCCTCGTCCCACCGCGGGCGGAGACCCGGGATTCGATCCTCGCGAACACATCCGTGACGAGGTCGCCCGCCTGCTCGTGGACGCGTTCCGCTGTGCGCTGCACGGGAGGTGAGCGTCGTCGAGCCGGGTCCACCGGAGTCCTCGACGCCTGCGCTCCGCGGCCGGGGCGAGGTCACGGCCTTCCACCGGACCGACCCCGGCCGCGTTGCGGCTACGCCCGGGCCGAGTACGAGTGCGCTCCGGTGCCTGCGAGTTTGCCGCCGTCGACGATGAGGTACTCGTCGCGGATCGCGGTGCCGTCGAGGAAGTGTTCGAGGATCTCGCGGGTGCCGGCGGCGTAGCGGGCTTGTGCGGACAGGCTGGAGCCGGAGATGTGTGGGGTCATGCCGTGGTGGGGCATGGTGCGCCAGGGGTGGTCGGCCGGGGCGGGTTGCGGGTACCAGACGTCGCCGGCGTAGCCGGCGAGTTGCCCGCTCTGCAGGGCCCGCACGACCGCGTCCCGGTCGACGATCAGGCCGCGGGCGGTGTTCACCAGGTAGGCGCCGCGGCGCATGGTGGCGAGCAGGTCGTCGTCGAACAGGTTGCGTGTCTCGTGGTGCAGCGGCGCGTTGATCGTCACGACGTCGCAGTGCGGGACCATGGCCTGGGCGCTGTCGTGGTAGGTCAGGTTCAGTTCCTGCTCGATCTCGGTGGGCAGGCGGTGTCGGTCGGTGTAGTGCAGCCGCATGTCGAACGGGGCCAGGCGGCGTAGCACGGCCAGCCCGATCCGGCCCGCGGCGACGGTGCCGACGTCCATGCCCTCGACGTCGTAGGAACGGGACACGCAGTCGGCGATGTTCCAGCCGCCGTCGAGGACCCACTGGTGCGACGGCAGGTAGTTGCGTACCAGCGACAGGATCATCATCACGACGTGCTCGGCGACGCTGATGCTGTTGCAGAACGTCACCTCGGCGACGGTCACGCCGTGCTCGATGGCCGCGTCCAGATCGACGTGGTCGGAACCGATCCCGGCGGTGAGCGCGAGCTTGAGCTTGGGTGCCTTCGCGATCCGCTCGGCCGACAGGTACGCCGGCCAGAACGGCTGAGAGATCACCACGTCGGCGTCCGCGAGGTGCCGGTCGAACTCGGAGTCGTCGCCGTCCTTGTCCGACGTGACGATCAGCTCGTGGCCCTGCGCCTCCAGGAAACCGCGCAGCCCGAGCTCACCCGACACACTGCCCAACAATGCACCGGGCGTGAAGTCGATGGCGCTGGGCGAAGGGAGCGACTGCCCATCCGGATAACGCTCCAGAGCCGGAAGACCGGCCCGAGGGAACTGCTCCGGGTAGCCGTTCACCGGGTCGTCGTAGAGCACACAGAGAACCGTTGCCATCATTGCCTCCTCGTCGTGACCAACCGCACCACCTTCACCCGTCGGCCTCCTGGGATCAATTGCGTGACAATGAGTCCTGTCGATCTGGTCATCGGTAGGATCGATCAGGCTGGCCCGGTACGCTGACAGAATGGCCGGAGACATCCAGCTACGACAGTTGGAATACCTCACCGCGCTCGCCAGGGAGCAGCACTTCGGCCGCGCCGCGGCGGCGTGCCATGCGAGCCAGTCGTCGCTGTCGGCCGCGCTGCGGGCACTGGAGCGCCAGCTCGGGGTCACGATCGTCCAACGCGGGCGTCGCTTCGGGGGGTTCACCCCGGAGGGGCAGCGGGTGGTGGGCTGGGCCCACCGCATCCTGGCCGAGCGTGCGGCCCTGCGCAGCGATCTCGACCGGATGCGCGACGGGCTCAGCGCCACGGTCCGGATCGGCGCGATCCCGACCGCGGTACCGGCCGGCCCCCGGCTGACGGAAGCGCTCACCGCCCGGTACCCAGCGGCCCGCATCCGCTTCGAGGTGCTCTCCTCCCGCGAGATCATCCACAAACTCGCCGAGTTCGAGCTCGACGCCGGGCTGACCTATCTCGACGGGGACGAGATCATGCCGGGAACCCTTCGTCTGTACCGGGAACGCTATCTCCTGCTCGCTCCGGAGCAGGCATTTCGCGGACGCGACGACGTGGGGTGGTCGGATGTCGCGTCACGTCCCGTATGTGCACTGACCCGGAGCATGCAGAACCGCCGGATAATCGACGACGCCATGGCCGCTCAGGGCCTGTCGATGGACGTCGTCGTCGAAACCGACACGGTGGCCGCTCTCTATGCCCACGTGTCCACGGGACGGTGGTCCGCGGTAATCGCCAACACCTGGTTGGCGGCATTCGGAAATCCGGCCGGAATGCGGGCGCTACCGATCCGGGACGCGGGCCCGCGGCCGTGGGTCGGACTGATCGTCGGCCGCCAGGGGCCGACGTCGCACGTGGCGCAGTCGCTGATGGACGCCATCGCCGGAACCGACGCGTTCCCGGAGCCGGACCGCGGCGTCGCGTGCGACGCTCCACGCGATCACCCGGTCGGTGCGGGCGATGCCGCCCGGTGGTAGGCGGCGAGGACGTCACGGTGATCGATCCAGCCCAGCAGGACACCTCCTCCGGTCCGGTCGAGCACCGGAAGGCCGGTCGCCTCGTGGTCGGACACGAGCACCGTGACGTCGTGCAGGGGCTGGTCGGCGAGCAGGACCGGCAGTGAACGCGCGCAGTCACCGGCGGTCCCGGTCGTCCCGGACCCGTCGCCGATCGACTCCGGTCCGATCTCCGTCGCGACCAGTGCACCGGCGTAGCGGTCGTCGTCGTCGCACACGGGTATCGCCCCGTAGTGCGCCTCCGCGAGCGCGAGCGCCGCGTCACCCATCGGCGCCGACGAGCGCACCGTCCGCGGTGCTGCGCGCATGGCGCCGGCGACGGTGAGCCCCGACAGGTCGTGGTCCGCACGGCGGTCGGCGTCGATGTCGATCCCCCGCCGGATCAGCTTGAGCGTGTAGATGGTGTCCCGGGAGACCAGGTGGCTCAGCCCGGTGGCGAGCACGACGCTGGCCATCAGCGGCAGGATGATCGAGTACTGCCCGGTCAGCTCGAACACGATCAGGACCGCGGCGATCGGCGCGTGGCTCGCGGCCGCGAACACCGCCGCCATCCCGACCAGTCCGAACGCGCCGGGAGACAGGTCCAGCCCCGGGAACACGGCGTTCGCGGCGACGCCGAACGCGGTTCCGAGCATCCCGCCGATGAACAGTGACGGCGCGAACACCCCGCCGGACCCGCCGATCCCGATGGTCAGGCTGGTGGCGACCATCTTGCCGAGCATGAGGACGACCAGGAACCCGACCGCGTACTCGCCGGAGATCCCGTCCTCGAGGACCGGGTACCCGACGCCGTACATCTGCGGCAGGGCCAGCAGCAGGCCGCCCAGCAGCAACCCGCCCACACCGGGGCGCAGCCACTCCGGCCCGCGCCACACCGCGTCGCAGAGGTCCTCGATCCGGTAGAGCACCCGCGCGAAACCCCATCCGGCGATGCCGGCCAGCAGTCCGAGCAGCCCGTAGAGAGGTAGCTCGACGGGCGAGCCGAGACCGAACGCGGGCAGGTGCAGGATGTGGTCCTCGCCCACGATCGACCGAGCGACGACGTTGGCGGTGACCGACGAGAGCACCACGATCCCGAACGCCTCCGCACTGAACCGGCGCAGGATCACCTCGAGGCCGAAGAACACGCCCGCGATCGGCGCGTTGAACGTCGCCGAGATGCCGCCTGCCGCGCCGCACGCCACCATCAGCCGCAGACGGTGGTCGGGGACCCGCAGCCACTGGCCGATCGAGGAGCCGAGCGCCGACCCGATCTGGACGATCGGGCCCTCCCGGCCGACCGATCCGCCCGTTCCGATGCACAGTCCCGAGGCCAGCGACTTCACCGCCGCGACACGCGCCGGGATCCGCCCGCCGTTGCGGGCGACCGCGACCATCACCTCGGGCACGCCGTGCCCGCGGGCCTCCGGCGCGAACCGGTACACCAGCGGGCCGTAGATCAGTCCGCCCACGACGGGCACCAACAGCAGGAACCACGGACCGAGTGCGGGCAGGTGGCTGCTGGCCACCCGCCCGGCGTCGCTGTAGTCCTCCCGGCCGGTGACCAGCCATGTGATTCCCAGGATCAGATAGCGGAACACGACAGCGCCCAGTCCCGCGCCGACACCGATGATCAACGCGAGCCCGACCAGCCCGGACTGGCTGCCGACCAGCCAGCCGTGCAACCGTCGCGGGGCATCGAGCAGCGCGCCACGGACGGAGCCTGCGGCGGGTCGCCGCGCCGACTGCTCGGACGTGCCGGTCACGCCGGCCCCGGCGCCGTCGTCGTGACCTCGTCGCGACGGCACCACTCGTCAACCGGGTTCGTCGCGGCCGCCTTCCAGCTCTGCACGTCGGGAGCCAGGCCGGCGACCGGCCCGACCACGACGATCGCGGGTGGCTGGACGTCCTGCTCACGGACCACCCGGCCGACGGTGCTCAGCGTGGCGCGCACCGAACGCTGGATGCGAGTGGTCGCGTCCTGCACGACCGTCACCGGTGTGTCGGCCGGGCGGCCGGCCGCGATCAACGTTTCGGCCACCTGTGCGAGGTTCAGCACGGCCATCAGCAACACGATGGTGCCGCGCAGCCGCCCGAGCGCCGTCCAGTCCACCAGGCAGTCCGGGTGGTCCGGGGCGACGTGGGCGGACACCACCACGAACTCGTGCGCCACACCGCGATGGCTCACCGGAACACCTGCGGCGGCCGGGCCGGCGATCGCGCTCGTGACCCCGGGGACCACGGTCACCGGGACCCCGGCCTCGGTGCAGGCGATCACCTCTTCGTATCCACGGCCGTACACGAACGGATCCCCGCCCTTGAGCCGGACGACGAACTTGCCCGCCCGCGCGTGCTCGACCAGCAGGGCGTTGATCTGCCCCTGGGGCAGGGCGCGGCCGTACGGGATCTTCGACGCGTCGATCACCTCGACGTTCCGGCCGAGTTCCTCGAGAACCTCGCGAGGGGCCAGCCGGTCGGTCACCACCACGTCGGCGCGGGCCAGCAGGCGGCTCCCCCGCACGGTGAGCAGCTCGGGGTCGCCCGGACCGCCACCGACCAGGGCGACACCGGGGCGTACCGGCTCGGCGTCGTGCTCGGACACCCGACCACTGCGCAGCGCCTCCACCAACGCGGCGCGGACCGAGTCCGCGCGGTCCGGCGAGCGCGACAGCACCCCGACCGACACACCGTCGTACTCGCCAGTGGGAGGCAGCACGACCGACCCGGGCGACGGACTCCCGTCCACGGATTCAGCTGCAACGCAGAAGATCCGCCGGCGATCCGCCGACCGGGCGACCCGAGCCCCCAGCTCCGCCCCCGGGGCGCACACGACGACGAGCCAGGCGTCGTCGAGGTCCTCGTCGTCGTAGGACCGGGGCAACCAGGTCAGTTGACCGGACGCGGCGAGAGCCTCGACCGCCGGACTCACCTGCGGTGCGACCAGCAGGATCTCCGCGTCCGCCGCCAGCAATCCGGGTAACCGGCGCTGGGCCCGGACGTCCCCTCCGATCACCAGCACACGGCGACCGGCCAGGATCAGCCCGCTCATCAACGGATGCACAGTCCACGTCGACGTCATCTCTTACTGGCCCCCTTCGTCCGGGATTCCTCGCCCGGAACAGGCAGGTGAGTTGTGGAGGGCGAGGTCTGACTCACCGGGGAAGCCCCCGGACACAGTGGCGAGACCGTCCCGGAATCGCACCGGGTTCTCGCGTCTCCGAGCTCGCCGGAACACTAACCCAGAGAGAGCTCGCCACCCAGCCTCACAACCATAATTCTTGCGTGAAGGTGAGATTTCCGCTCTAGTGTGACCCCATGCCACAGCCGGCGCGCGGACGCAGCGACACCTGCCCGGGCGTGTCGTCCCTGCACCCCGCAGAGGACGGGTATCTCGCCAGGATCCGCGTTCCCGGCGGAGTGCTCAGCCGCCAGGGGATGGACGCTGTCGCCGAGTGCTCCACCACGTTCGGAGACGGACGCATCCATCTCACGTCGCGGGCGAACCTGCAGATCCGCGGGTTGCGCAGCACGGACGCCAGTGGCGTCGCCGGGTGTCTCAGCGGGGCCGGCCTGCTTCCCTCGGTCGCCCACGAGCGTGTCCGGAACATCCTCGCGTCGCCTCTCAGCGGCCTGGTCGGCGGCACGGCCGACGTCCGCGGGACGGCCGGCGAACTCGACCGGGCGCTGTGCGCCAGCGCCTCACTGGCCGCTCTCCCCGGTCGCTTCCTCTTCGCGATCGACGACGGGCGCGGTGACGTCGCCGCCGAGGACCCGGACGTGTGCTGGCGTGCTGTCGACCCGTACCGGGGCCGGCTCGAGATCGGCGGCATCGCGACCGGGATCGTGATCGACCGTGAGGACGTCGCCGACCGCCTCGCCCGTGTCGCCGAGCTGTTCCTGCAGGTGCGCGAACACGTCGCGCCCGGAGCATGGCGGGCCGCGGAGCTCCCGGACGCCGCCCGGCATCTCGGTGCGGCGCTCACCGGTGCCGACGTTCCACCGCCCGGGGCGGACCGCCCGGTGGCGGCCGCGGCGGGTGCGCCCCCCGCGATCCCGGGCCCGGTCGGCCGCCTCGTCCGCGACGACGGCGGGACCGCGCTCGGATTCCTGCCCCTCCTCGGCGAGCTCACCGCCGTCCAGCTGCGGCGGATCGCCGAGCTCGTACCCCAGGTCGTGGTCACCCCGTGGCGCACCCTGGTGCTCGCCGACGCCCCACGGGATGTCGTGCGCCACCTCGACTCGCTCGGTCTGGTGACCGACCCGGACGATCCGGCCGTCGGGCTCAGCTGCTGTACCGGGCGCCCGGGATGCGCCAAGGCCCTCTCCGATGTCCGCACCGACGCCCTGAACCTGCTCGCCGCCCGCCCCGGGCAGCGGCGGCGCGCCCATCTCTCCGGGTGCGCACGTCGGTGCGGGCATCCCCGCACCGCACACACCGACGTCGTTGCCGACGGCGACGGCTACCACGTCGACGGGACCCGGGTGCCGTCCGACGGGCTCGCCGCCGCACTCTGGAGGACCGTGTGACCGCCTACCTCCGTGACGGTACGGAGATCTACCGTCGCTCGTTCGCCACGATCCGGGACGAGTCGGACCTGGGCCGCTTCCCGCCCGACGTCGCCGACGTGGTGGTCCGCATGATCCATGCCAGCGGACAGACCAGCCTCGCGGCGGACGTGGCGTACTCCCGCGGCCTGGTCGAGACGGCCCGCACCGCACTCCGCGCCGGCGCGCCGATCCTGTGCGACGCCCACATGGTCGCCTCCGGGGTGACGGCGGCCCGCCTCCCCGCGGGGAACGAGGTCGTCTGCACGCTGCGCGACCCGTCCGTCCCGGCCCTCGCCGCCGAGCTGGGCACCACCCGCAGCGCGGCCGCCGTCGAGCTCTGGAGGCCGCGGCTCGAGGGCGCCGTGGTGGCCGTCGGGAACGCGCCCACGGCGTTGTTCCACCTGCTCGACCTGATCGACGGTGGCGGACCGCGGCCGGCCGCGGTGCTCGGCATCCCGGTCGGGTTCATCGGGGCCGCCGAGTCCAAGGCCGCGCTGGCGGCACGCCCGGATCTGGAGTACCTCGTGGTCCACGGGCGGCGTGGCGGATCGGCGATCACGGCGGCGGCCCTCAACGCGCTCGCCCACGAACGGGAGATCATGGCATGAGCGCCGGAACCCTGTACGGCGTCGGCGTCGGGCCGGGCGACCCGGAGCTGACCACGATCAAGGCCGCCCGGCTGATCGGCGACGCCGACGTGGTCGCCTATCACTGCGCCCGGCACGGTCGCTCGGTCGCGCGCGGCATCGCCGAGCCCCACCTGCGCGGATCACCCATCGAGGAGGTGCTCGTCTACCCGGTCACGACGGAGGACGTCGGACACCCCGACGAGTACCGCAGGGCGATCGACGAGTTCTACGCCGCGGCGGCGGCCCGCCTGGCCGCGCACCTCGACGCCGGACGCGACGTCGTCCTCCTCTCCGAGGGCGATCCGTTGTTCTACGGCTCCTACATGCACATGCACAAGCGGCTCGCGCACCGCTACCCGACCGTCGTGGTGCCCGGTGTGACGTCGGTCAGCGCGGCCGCCGCCGCCGTGGGCAGGCCCCTGGTGGAGCGCGACGAGGTCCTCACCGTGCTCCCGGGCACGCTGCCCCGCGGGGAGCTGGCCCGCCGCCTCGCCGACACCGACAGCGCGGCGATCGTCAAGCTCGGGCGGACGTTCCCCGCCGTGCGCGACGCGCTCACCGACGCCGGTCGCCTGGACGAGGCGATCTACGTCGAGCGGGCCTCGACGGCGCGCGAGCGCAGCGGCCGGATCGTCGACGTCGACCCGTCGACCGTCCCCTACTTCGCCGCCGCCCTGCTGCCGGGCCGGATCGCGAGCGGCCACCTGGACACCGCGACCGGCGAACCTGCCGGGAGGCCGACCGGAGTCCCGGTGACCGGAGCCGGCGAGCTGACCGTGCTCGGGACCGGGCCCGCGGGCCGGGACTGGATGACACCACAGGCGGCCGCCGCCGTCGCCGAGGCCGACGATCTCGTCGGCTACGGCCCGTACCTGGACCGCCTGCCGGCGAACCCGCGCCAGTCCAGGCACCCGTCGGACAACCGGGTGGAAGCCGAGCGGGCCGCGTACGCGCTCGACCTCGCGGCGTCCGGACGCCGCGTCGCGGTCGTCTCCGGTGGCGACCCCGGCATCTTCGCGATGGCCGCCGCCGTGATGGAGGTCGCCGCCGCCCCGAAGTACTCCGACCTGCGCGTCCGGGTCCTGCCCGGCGTCACCGCCGCGCACGCCGTCGCCGCGGCCGTCGGCGCACCGCTGGGCCACGACCACATGGTCCTGTCGCTGTCCGACGTGCTCAAGCCGTGGGAGGTGATCGCGGAGCGACTGCGGGCCGCGGCCGTCGCCGACGTCGCGATCGCGATCTACAACCCGCGGTCGAGCGTGCGCCCGTGGCAGGTCGGCGCCGCCCGCGACCTGCTGCTCGAGCACCGGGATCCGGACACGCCCGTGGTGCTCGGGCGCGAGGTCGGCCGGGCCGGTGAGCAGATCACCGTCACGACCCTCGAGGGACTCGATCCCGAGCAGGTGGACATGCGCACGCTGATCATCATCGGGTCGTCGACCACGCGGGCGATCTCGAGCCCGGACGGCAGCGCCAGCGTCTACACACCTCGCCACTACGGACGATGACCGGACGCGAGCCCGCCGGACCCGGCCTGCGGCGCGGATGGACGACCGGGGCGTGTGCCACGGCCGCCGCCACCGCGGCCTACACGGCGCTGCTCACCGGGTCCTTCCCGGATCCGGTGCAGATCACCCTGCCGAAGGGTCATCAGCCCCGCTTCGGGCTCGCCCGCCGCGAGCTGTCCGCGGGACACGCCTGCGCCGCGGTCGTCAAGGACGCCGGTGACGACCCGGACGTGACCCACGGCGCCCTCGTCGGGGCCACCGTCCGTCCGGGCCCGCCGGGGACCGGGGTCCGGTTCGTGGCCGGTGACGGTGTCGGCACGGTGACCCGCCCCGGTCTGCCGCTGGCGGTGGGCGAACCCGCCATCAACCCGGTTCCGCGCAGGCTGATCACCGAGTCCCTGGTCGGGATCGCGACGGACAACGACGGTACCGCCGACGTCGTTGTCGAGGTCTGGATCGTCGGCGGTGCCGAGCTCGCTCGGCACACGTGGAACCCCCGGCTGGGGATCGTCGGCGGGCTCTCCGTCCTCGGCACGACCGGCGTCGTCATCCCGTACTCGTGCTCGGCCTGGATCGACAGCATCCGGCGCGGCGTCGACGTCGCGCGTGCGGTCGGGTTCCATCACGTCGGAGCAGCCACCGGCTCCACGTCCGAGGCGACGATCAAGCAGCTCTACGGGCTCGGCGACGAGGCGATCCTCGACATGGGCGACTTCGCCGGGGCGGTCCTGACCTACCTGCGGCGCCACCCGATCGACCACCTCACGGTCGCGGGCGGGATCGGGAAGCTGGTCAAGCTCGGCGACGGCCACGTCGACCTGCACTCGCGGCGCTCGCAGGTGGACCTCGGGCTGCTCGCCGCCACCATCCGCGACGCGGGCTGCGACGAGGCGACGGTCGCCGCCGTACGCAGGGCCAACACTGCGCTCGACGCGCTGCGGCTGTGCACGGACGCCGGTTTCGACCTGGGGACCCTCGTCGCCGGGCGCGCCCGCGCAGCCGCACTGGGACACCTGCGTGGCGCCCCGGTCACGGTCGATGTCGTGGTCATCGACCGAGCCGGCCGGGTGGTCGGCCGGTCCGGGGACGTCCCGGAGCCGTCCGGCGGCTGACCCCGGTCAACCGGGGAGGCGGACCCGGGTGTCCGAATAGAGGTGGCTGCCCGGGAACTGCTCGGCGGCGAGCGCAGGCCCTGCCACGATGACCGCGGTCCGCAGGATGCCCGCCTCCCGGACCGCCCCGGCGATCGAGTCCAGGCGCCCGCGCAGCACGATCTCGTGCTCCCGGCTCGCGTGCGCGACGACGGCGACCGGGCAGCAGCCGCCGTGGACCGCGGTCAGGTCGGCGACCACCTCGTCGATGCGGTGGACGGCCAGATGGACGACCACGGTCCCGGCGGCGGCGGTCAGCGAACCCAGGCCCTCGTCGGCGGGCATCGGCGTGGCCTGCGCGGCCACCCGGGTCAGGGTGACCGTCTGGGCGACCGTCGGCACGGTGAACTCCCGTCCCAGTGCGGCGGCGGCGGCCGCGTAGGCCGGCACGCCGGGGCACACGTCGAACGGCACCCCGGCCGCGTCGAGCCGCCGGATCTGCTCGGCGATCGCGGAGAAGACCGACGGGTCCCCGGACACCAGCCGGACCACGTCAAGGCCCTCCTCGTCGGCCGCGAGCATCTCCCCGACGATCTCGTCCAGGCTCATCAGGGCGGTGTCGACCAGGCGCGTGCCCGCCCGGCACGCATCCAACATCGCCGTCGGCACGAGACTTCCCGCGTACAGGCAGACCGGGGACGCGGCCAGGAGTTCCCGCCCCCGGATCGTCAGCAGGTCCGCGGCGCCGGGGCCCGCACCCACGAAGTGGACGGTCACGTCGTCGGTCCGATCACGTCTTCTCCACACATATCCATGCCCACCACCGTGATCTGCTCTTGCACGTGCACCCGCCTCAACCGTTCTTGTCGGTCACGCCGGCCGAGTCGAACGTTGCGACGTCGTGCAGCGTTCGTGCGGCGGCGGCGACGATCGGCATCGCCAGGAGTGCTCCGGTGCCCTCCCCCAGCCGCAGCCCCATGTCCAGCAGCGGCTCGAACCCGAGGGCCGCCAGCGCAGCGGAGTGAGCCGGCTCGGCCGAGCGGTGCCCTGCCAGGCAGTACCCCGTGACGTCGGGTGCGAACGCGCTCGCCACCAGCGCGGCGGCGCCGGCGCTGACTCCGTCGAGCACCACCGGCACGCGCAGCGCGGCCCCGCCGAGGACGAACCCGGCCAGCCCCGCGTGCTCGAGTCCACCGAACGCCGCCAGCAGCCCGACCGGGTCACCCGGCCCGGCCGGGTTCCGGGCCAGTGCCCGTTCGACGACGTCGGTCTTCCTGGCGAGCGTCCGGTCGTCGATGCCGGTCCCGCGGCCGGTGATCCGGGCGGGGTCGGCGCCGGTGATCCGGCAGATCAACGCGGTCGCCGCGGTCGTGTTGGCGATCCCCATGTCCCCGGTGACCAGGCAGCGGTTACCGGCGGCGACCAGGTCGCGGGCCGTCTCGATGCCGGCCTCCACCGCGCGGCGCGCCTGATCGCGGGTCAGCGCCGGTCCCTCGGTCATGTCCGCCGTCCCGGCCGCGACCTTGCGCGGGAGCAGACCCGGTACCGGATCGAGGGTGGCCGCGACGCCCATGTCGACGACGCACACCTCTGCCCCCAGCTGGTTCGCGAACGCGTTGACCACGGCGCCACCGGCCAGGAAGTTCCCCACCATCTGCGCCGTCACCTCCTGCGGCCACGGCGTGACACCCTGGGCGTGCACGCCATGGTCACCGGCGAAGACCGCGACCACGGCGGGCTCCGGCACCGGCGGCGGGCAGCACCTCGCGATCCCCGCGAGCGTCACGGCGACGTCCTCCAGACGTCCCAGCGATCCACGGGGCTTGGTCATCCGGTCCAGCTGGTCGCGAGCCGCGTCCCCGGCCGCGGGGTCGACCGGACCGATCGCGGCGAGGGTCTCGCTGAGCAGGTCCATCGGTCGCTCCCCGGGTAGGCCACGGTTGCCGAACGTGTCGTCGTGCACCGCCCAGCTCAGCGGGCGGCGCGCCGCCCACCCGGCGGTCGCCAGCTCCGGTTCGGCCGGGAACTCCCCGACGTGGCCGACGCACAGGTACGCCACGACCTCGAGGTGGTCGGGCAGCTCGAGGAGCGCGGCGAGCTCACGCTCCCCGGACGGGCTGAAGAAGCTGACCCAGCCGACGCCCAGACCTTCGGCGCGCGCGGCCAGCCACAGGTTCTGCACGGCGAGCGCCGCCGAGTAGGACCCCATGCGTGCCTGGCCGAAACGGCCCAGTGTGTGCCGGCCGCCCCGGGTCGGGTCGCACGTCACGACGATGTTGACCGGTGTGTCCAGGATCGCCTCGACCTTGAGGGCACGGAAGGCGGCCGCCCGGGGCCGGGGTAACGAGTCCGCGTACGCGCTGCGCTGTGCCTGGACCAGGTCGCGGACGCGGACCCTGGTCGCGGGGTCGCGGACGACGACGAAGTCCCACGGCTGGGAGAACCCGACGCTCGGTGCGGCGTGAGCGGCGGCCAGCACGCGAGTCAGCGCGTCCGGATCGACCGGCAGATCCGGACGGAATCCGGAGCGCACATCGCGCCGGCCGTGGACGACCCGGTAGAACGCCTCCGCGTCCCCCGCGCCCATCACATCTCCGCCGAGCCGCGCGAGGACGGCGACGCGATCACGGTGGACAGGTAGGGCAGCGGGTCCGACGGGTGATCGGGCAGGCCGAGCGGGATCGGCTGCCCACCGCTCGATCCGTGGATCGCCCGTGTGAGCCGACCGGCCGACCCCAGCATCCGCGCCGTGTCGTCCAGCCGTCCCCCGACGCGTTCGACCACGACGCAGTCGAAGTCCTTGAGCGCCGTGCGCAGGCCCGCGTCGTCGACGGTCCCCGGGAGCACCGCCAGCGTCTCACCCGGTTCCGCCAGCGAGCGCCCGTCCCGCGCGGCCAGCGCCTGCATCGGTGAGATGCCCGGAGTGAGCTCGACCCGCAGACCCGCGACCTCGTCCTGCACGCATCGGGCGAACCGCGGGAACGCCGAGTGCAGGCAGACGTCCCCGGTCGTGGCGAACACCGCCAGCGCTCCCGGGCGCGACTCCAGCCAGGAGGCGACCTGCCTGACGGCAGCTGCCCACGCCACCTCACGTCGGCCGGGGACGGCGCGATCGTGCGGGCCGAGGACGACCTGCTCGATCCGCCAGGCCTCGGCGTAGTGCAGCGCGACACGCTCGGCGTGTCCGGTCCGTTCCGGGCTGAGGACAGGGACGAACACGACGTCGGCACCGGCCAGCAGCTCGCTGGCCCTGACGGTCACCAGATCGGGATCACCCGGACCGACGCCGACCCCGTGGAGAACGCAGGGGCGATCGGCGTGGCCGGCGCGGTGATCGTGGTTCGTCGGTGAGCTGCGGTCGTCCATGTGCTGGTCGTCTCCTCGGTGTACGACGGCTGCTGTCGCCCTGGCGCGGTCCGGGCGGCGGACGGAGTTCCGGGCGCCGCGCGCCGCGCGTGAGTTCGTGCCGCGTCCACGAACCGGGCGACCGGCCTCCCGGGTAGCCGAGGGTCACGCGCCGACGGAGTGCCGCCATCAGGCCGGTCGCGATCGTGGTCTTGCCCGAACCGGACGACGGGGCGGCGGCCACCAGCGCTCGCGCGATCACCACTCGATCCCTCGCCGGGGTCGGGGACGGCGCTGGCAGGTGGTCGGCCGGTCCGCCGGCTCGACCAGGACCCGTCCCTGCGGCATCGCCCCTCCAGGCTCGCGTCGTTGCGGAGGCCCGCGCGCCGGACCCGGATCACAGTTTCTCACGTTAAGGTTAAATAATGAAGCCCCCGTGCCATGTCCGGGGGTGCGCCGACGCGCACCACTCGGCAGCACGGCATGGCTGGTCGTCGGGACTCGCACGAGCGATCCGGGTGCCGGATCGCGGTGCGAACCACCACGATCTGCCATCATCGATGTCGGTCCGGAAATCTGCTCCGGACGGAGGTTGTGGAGTACGTCAGAACACCGATCACGGAGGTATCCCGATGAACACGGACCTGTCGCCCGCCGACCTGGACGGTGGAGCCCTCGACGCGGTGACCGACCTCGAGACGCGGATCGGCGCGCCGGTGGTCGCCTACCGCGACAGCTCGCCCTACGCCCGTCTCGACGACGAGCAGCTCGCGCAGCTGCAGGCCACCGAACAGCGTCTGGGGCTTCAGCTCCTCGCCTACCAGGACTGACGCCACGCGGCGGGCTCCGCCTCCTGTCGAGCACGGACGCCGGAGCCCGCCTCGGCGAACCGGATGTCGGGTCCGGGAGTCGTGACCGTCGTCGCCGACGTCATGTCGCCGTGAGGCCCGAGCCGGCCGCCACTAGCGCCACGGTCGTGCCCAGCTCCGTGACCGCGCCCAGCACGTCACCGTTCATTCCGCCCAGACGGCGCCGGACGTGCCCGGACAGGACGACCACCACCGCGGCCGCACCCAGCACCGCGATCGGCGCGCAGGTCACTCCCGGTACGGTCACGGCACCGACCACGGCCAGGGCGGTCCACCACGCAGGCGCCGTCCACGCCGGCTGCGCGTCGGCGACGAGGGCGCCCATACCGTCCGGTCGCGCCGCCGGAACGCCTCTCCTGCAGCACCATCCGAGACCGGACCGTCCGACGGCCCCGGCCCACGCCACCACACCGATCGACGACCAGTGCACGGGCAGCGCCGCCAGCGCCGACATCTGCACGGCGAGCACGACGACGATCGTCGCGACCCCGAAAGGCCCGATCGGGCCGCTGCGCATCACGGTCAGCGCCCGTTCCGGCGGTCCGTAGCAGCCGAGACCGTCGGCGGTGTCGGCCAGCCCGTCGAGATGCATGCCCCGGGTGGTCAGCAGCAGGGTGCCCACCGCGAGAGCCGCCGCCACCGCGGCCGGAACGCCGAGCAGCCGTGCGGCCACGAGCACGGCCCCTCCGGAAGCGCCCACCGCCGCGCCGATCACGGGTGCCCACCGGACCGCGGAGGCCGCCCGCGCCCGATCGACCGGCTGCACGGGCAGCGGTAGCACCGTCAGCATGCTCGTGGCCAGCGCAGGCCCGCGCAGGCCGATGCCGATCGCCCGGCGACGCCGCCCGGAACCGGCGGCAGAGCTCCCGCTACTCAAGTCGTGTCCGCACGACCGGCATGGCGGGGGTGCCCCGACAGATCAGGTTCTCCAGCGCCGCGGTGTCGAGGTGTGCCTCGACGAGATCGCCGAGCAGGTCCAGCTGCCGCTCCCGCTCGGCGGCGAAGCTGGTCCCGGAGTCGGCGACGAACCCGGTCCGGCCGCTCTGTTCCGCCCATCGGGCCAGCAGTTCGCGGCGGAACCCGTCGTTCTCCAGGAGGCCGTGCCAGTGCGTGCCGGCAACACACCCCGCGTCCGATCCCTCGGCGACGTCGGTGATCAGCTGCGGGTCCGACGAGCGCACCACCCTGCCGTGGTGGATCTCGTATCCGCGGACCGGATGGCCCAGCGCCACGCCGACCGGGGTGGCGAGGTGCTTGTCCCGCTCGAACTCGATCTCGAGGTCGAGCAGGCCGAGCCCGTCGACGACCGAGCCACCGGCGGCCTCGACGCCGGTCGGGTCCACGATGCGCTTGCCCATCATCTGGTAGCCCCCGCAGATTCCGAACACGGGCCTTCCGGTGCCCGCATGCTCGACGACCGCCGCCGCGACACCGCTCCGGCGCATCCAGTCCAGATCCGCCACCGTCGCCTTCGTGCCCGGAAGGATCACCACGTCCGCATCGACCAGCCCCGACGGCGTCGACACGTACCGTGCGAGCACACCCGGCTCACACGCCACCGCGTCGACATCGGTCGAGTTGGAGATGCGCGGGAAGCGCACGACCGCCACCCTCAGCCACATCGAACCGCGCGGCGCAGCCGCCGGGCCGATCCCGTCACCACTGCTCGTCGACAGGGAGTCCTCGGCGTCGATCCAGACCCCGGGCGTCCACGGCACCACGCCGAGCGTGGACCGGCCGGTCAGGGTGCGAAGCTGTGACAGGCCCGGGGCCAGGATCGTGGGATCACCGCGGAACTTGTTCACCACGAATCCGCCGATCCGCGCCTGGTCCTCGGGATCGAGGGCCGCGACGGTTCCCAGCAGGTGGGCCAGCAAGCCCCCTCGGTCGATGTCGCCGACGAGGACGGCCGGTAGTTCCGCCGCCGTGGCGAGCGCCATGTTCGCCACGTCGGTCGGCCGGAGATTGATCTCTGCCGCGGAGCCGGCGCCCTCGCAGATGACGACGTCGAACGCGGCACGCAGAGCGCCCAGCTCGCCCACCACGATCTCCCGCAGGACCTCGGCCCGGTCCCGGTACGAACGCGCGGTGACCTGCCCGACGGCCCGACCCTTCAGGACCACCTGGGCCGTGTGGTCGGTGGCGGGTTTGAGCAGAACCGGGTTGAACGCCACGCTCGGTTCCAGCCCGCAGGCGCGCGCCTGCATCGCCTGTGCCCTGCCGATCTCGCCGCCGTCGGTCGTGACGACGGAGTTGTTGCTCATGTTCTGCGCCTTGAACGGCGCCACCCGGACACCGCGACGACGCAACCAGCGACAGACCCCGGCAACCAGGGCGCTCTTGCCCGCGTCCGAGCTCGTCCCCACCACCATGAGTGAACCGACGACGTCGCTCACCGTCACCGCAGTGACCGTCCCACCCGGTCGTCGGCAGTGGTACCGGGCCACGGTGCGGGGTCTCCCCCGCCCACCGCGTGGAGGGTTCGCAGCCGATCCAGCAGGACGGTGCGGGCAGAAGCCTCCCGTCCGCGGTCGCCCCGCCACTGGGCCAGCACCGGATCGGTCAGCGCTCGCCCGATCGCGAACCCCGGACGAGGGGAACGGAGCGCACGGAGAGCATCCAGGTTCCGAGCGAACCGCTTGAACGGGACGGAACCGCACAGGAACCCGACGGCACCCGGGTCCACCGGAACGTTCCGCAGGGCGGTAGCGGTTGCCGCCGCCACCTCCGACGGCTCCGCACGGGTCGCGCCTCCGGCCCCCTCGATGGCCACACACGTCACGAGAGCGACCTGGCTCGCTCCGACGTCGTGGGCCGCGATCGCGTCGAACAGGTCGCCGAGGAGCGACCCGATCACCTCGGCGCAGCGCCAGACGTCGTGATGTCCGTCGGTCAGCACGTCGACGATCAGCAGTGGGACGAGCCCCGCCCCGAGGCACGCCCGCGCGAACCTGGCCATGGTCGCCGTGTTCACGCCGACGACGGTCGGCGACGGCGTAGCACGGCCGCGTCCCTCGCTGATCACGAAGACGCCCCGCCATGACGCGTACGACGCGCCGGCCGAGGCCAGGTGTTCCAGGCGGGGCCCGAGGTTCTCCAGACCCCGGGTGACCGACTCGCCGGAGTGCCCGCGCAGTGGTTGCACTCCGCGGTCGGCACGAGCCCCGAACAGCAGTCCCGCGGGCGTGTCCCGGCCGGCCAACCGGTCCAGCTGCTCCACCGACAGCTGCACGGCGGCGACGTGCTCGCACAGGCCTTCCGCACCGAGCAACAGCTCGTGGTACCCGTCACGGAGCGATGGCTTCCCGGGGATGCCGTGTCGCCGCAGACGACGGGAGAGCTCCCTCTCCTGGTCGAGCAGCAGGATCCCCCTGGCGTCGGCGAACAGCGCGGCGGGTGCCGTCGCCGACCCCGGGCCGGGTCCGTCACCACGGTGGGTGCTCTCTCGCATGGTGGCCTCAGTTCGCCTGCCGTGCAGCGGCGACGCAGTTCTTCATCAGCCACACGTCCGTCACCGGTCCGACACCACCCGGCACCGGTGTGGCCGCCCGGGCCAGGTGCAGCACGGCGGGCAGGTCGATGTCGCCCACCAGCCGCACACGCCCCGTGTTCGAGTCGGTCACGGGATTGATCCCGACGTCGATCAGGACCGCGCCGTCCGAGACGTGCTCGGCGCTGATCAGGTCCGGCACGCCCGCCGCGACGACGAGGACGTCGGCACGCAACGTGAACTCGGCCAGGTGTCCGGAGCGGCTCGCCCACTCGTCGCAGGAGATCACCACGGCACCCCGCGCGTGGCCGAGAGCCAACGTGGGCTTCCCGACGTTGTTCGACCGTCCGACCACCACGATCGTCGCGCCCTTGTAGAAGCGGTCGCGATCCTGCCCGCTCTCGTCGAGCCATCGGTCGAGGATGTGGAAGACCGACGCCGGAGTCGACGGCAGGAACCGCGGCGTGCCCAGCGCGAGCAGGCCCGCGTTCTCCGGGTGCAGGGCCTCGATGTCCTTGCACGGGTCCAGCTGCGAGAACAGCTGC
Source organism: Pseudonocardia endophytica (assembly GCF_004339565.1). Taxonomy (GTDB): domain Bacteria; phylum Actinomycetota; class Actinomycetes; order Mycobacteriales; family Pseudonocardiaceae; genus Pseudonocardia; species Pseudonocardia endophytica. The sequence goes on along the minus strand of NZ_SMFZ01000002.1, from coordinate 1,600,288 downwards.
GGCTCCGGGACGTGCACCGGCAGCGGACGCAGCAGCAGGATGCCGTGCACGCTCGGGTCGGCGTTGAGCTGGTGCACGACGCGTGCCACCTCGTCGTGCGACGTCTCGGCGGCGAGCCAGTAGTGGCGGTAACGGATCTCGAGCGCGTCCGCCAGGCGCCGGAGTCTCCGCTCGTAGGCCGCGGCCGAGTAGTCGTCTCCGACCATCACGGTCGCCAACCCGCACTCGTGGCCGGACGCCCGCAGCTCGTCCAGCTCGTGGCGGACCTCCTCCTTGAGCTCCTTGGCGACCAGACGCCCGTCGAGCAGCTCGGAACGGGGTGGCAGTCCGATCCCAGGGGTCACGGGAGGAGCCTCGCCGCCACGCCGGGAAACCGTGCCGTGGCCTGGTCGGCCGACCCCCGTGCTTCGGCGGCCGCCTGCACGGCACGATCGCGGCGGGGGTCGTCCGGGACCCTCGACAGGTTGTCGACCACCATGATGGCGGCCGTCGTGGCCGCCGAGGCCGCCATCAGGGCCGCGGCCGCGGCGTCCCCGCGGAGGTTCTTGTTACCGCGCTCGACCAGTTCGGCGGCGATCCGCGCGACCTCCGCGGCCGCCTCCGCCGTGGCCAGCGGTACGTCGGCGGCGGCCGAGGTCGCCTTGATGATCGCTTCCGACCGTGCGGCGGGATCCGGCTCGCGCGGGAGCCGGACGGCCCGCAGGTAGCCCTCGTAGGCCTCCCCGTCCGCGTCCGCCAGCGGTGCGGCCTCGTCGCGCAACCGGTCGGCGGCCCGGACCATCTCGGAGATCGCGACGGTGTCGTCGCTGTCCTCGGCCTTGCGTCCCAGGCTGTACCGCCCGGCCATCGCCGCCAGGCCGGCCGCCTGGGCGACCACGATCGCCGCGACCGCACCCCCTCCGGGCGAGGGCGCGTCGGAGGCCACCGACCAGAGGAACTGGTCGACCGTCATGTCACTGAACGAACTCACGGGACACCTCCACCTCCCGGCCACCCGCCCACACGGAGTGCAGGAGTGGGGCGCCGGCCCAATAGATGACTTCGCTGGGATCGTCGGCATCCCAGAACGCCAGGTCGGCGGGAGCGCCGACGTCCACGGTGCCGGTGCCGTCCGCCAGGCCCAGCGCGCGGGCCGCGTGCACCGTCACGCCGGCGTAGGCCTCGGCGGGCGTCATCCCCAGCAGCACGACCCCGAGGTGCGCGGCCAACGGCAGACTGCCCAGCGGGGACGTACCGGGGTTGAGCCCGGTCGCGATCGCGACCGGGACACCCGCGGCCCGCAGCGCGCCGATGTCCGGCCGATCGGACTCACCCAGCTCGAGCACCGAGCCCGGCAGCGCCACCGCCGTCGTCCCGGACTTGGCCATCGAGCTCAGCGCCGCCTCGTCCGGGAAGTTCAGGTGGGCGGCGGCCTTGGCGTAGAACGCGGGCGCCAGCGAGGCTCCCGCGCTGTCGCTGAGGTGGTCGGTCTGCAGCCGGGTCGGCGTCTTGGTCTTGTACGCGGTCTCGAGCACGGTGCTCGCGTCGTCGAGCGTGAAGCCGCCGTCCTCGTCGAGGTACACCTCGACGGCGTCGACCCCGATCTCCCGGGCGGCGGGCAGCAGGTCCTTGCAGAGCGTCGTGATCCACTCGGCGGTCTGCTCCTCGTCGTCGCGGTCCACGCCGTCCGGGTACACGTGCCCGGCCAGCAGCGTGATCCGGACCCGCACGGGCAGCTCCTCGCGCAGCCGGTGGCACAGCCGCAGCAGCCTCAGCTCGGCGTCCGGCTCGAGCCCGTATCCCGTCTTGACCTCGAGCGTGGTGACCCCGCTGCGGATCAGCCAGCCGGCGCGCCGCCGGGCCGCGGCCAGGAGCTCGTCGTCCCCGGTCGCGCCGGTCGCCGACACCGTCGCCCGGACGCCGGAGGCCGCCCCGGCGAGCTGGTCGCGGTAGGTGCCGGATCCGGCCGCCCGCTCGGCGAACTCGGCCCGGCGGTCGCCACCGAACAGCAGGTGGGTGTGGCAGTCGACCAGCCCGGGCGTGACCAGCCGTCCCTCCGCGGACCACCGCCCGAGGCCCGACCACTGGTCGGGGATCTCGTCCTGGGGACCCCGCCAGGCGATGGTTCCGCCGTCGACGACGACGGCGTGGTCACGGTGGACCTCCTCGCCCGACACGGCCACGGCGGCGTCTGTGATCACGGCCGACTCTGGCACGATGATCTCCTTACGTGAACGTACGAAATTTCGGTCCGCGGCACGCTACACCGGGCGAACGCGTTCATGTGACCAGCACCGCGCGGAAGTCGTTGACGTTGGTCAGCGTCGGTCCGGTGACGACCTGGTCCCCCAGCGCCGCGAAGAACGCGTGTCCGTCGTTGGCCGCGAGTGCGGCCTCCGGGTCGAGGCCGAGCCGCTCGGCCCGGTCCAGCGTGTCCGGCGTGACGACCGCCCCGGCGACCTCCGCGGCACCGTCCACACCGTCGGTGTCGCACGCGATGGCGTGCACCGGGTTCCCGCGGGCGGCCGTGGCGAGCGCGAGCAGGAGCTCCACGTTCGGGCCACCGGACCCCTCGCCACGCACGGTGACCGTGGTCTCCCCGCCGGAGAGCAGGACGCACGGCGCGCCTGCCGGCTGGCCGTGCCGCCGGACCTGTGCCGCGATCCCGGCCAGCACCCGACCGACCTCACGGGACTCGCCCTCGATGGCGTCGCCGAGCAGGACCGGGGTCACGCCCGCCGCCCTGGCCACGGACGCGGCGGCCTCGAGGGACTGCTGCGGAGCGGCGATGATCTCGTGCGGGACGTGCGGCGGCGGCCCGTCCGGCGCGGCCCCGGCCAGGACGCGACGCACCTCGTCCGGCACCGGGATGCCGCGACGGTCGAGCACCGCCGCGGCGTCGGCCCGGGTCGAGCCGTCGGCCAGCAGGGGGCCCGAGGCGATCACGGCCGGGTCGTCGCCGGGGACGTCGGAGACGACGAGCGCGCGGACCGGCGCCGGGGCGCACGCCATGGCCAGCCCGCCGTCCTTGACCAGCGACAGGTGCCGACGGACGAGGTTGATCTCGTCGATCGGCGCGCCGCTGCGCAGCAGCGCGGCACCGATCTCCTGCTCGTGCGCCAGCGTGAGACCCGGAAGGGGTGCCACCAGCAACGCCGAGCCGCCACCGGACACGAGCGCCAGCACGCGGTCCGCGGGACCCGCCGACCGGGCCAGCTCCAGTATCCGGCGGGTCGCCCGCTCCCCCGCGCCGTCGGGCACCGGATGGCCGGCCTCGTGGACCTCGATCCGCTCGCAGTCGACCCGGTGGCCGTAGCGGGTGACCACCGCGCCCACGAGCGAGCTCCGCGGGGCGGGCGCCGCCGACCACGCCGCCTCCACCGCGCGGGCCATCGTCGCCGCCGCCTTCCCGGCGCCGATCACGATCGTGCGCTCGCCCGCCCAGTCGGACGGCCCGAGCACCTCCGGGATCCGGACGGCGGGGTCGGCGGCGGTCACGGCCGCGTCGAACATGCTGCGCAGCAGTGCCTCCGGTGCGCCGACCCCGGTCGCACGGACCGCGGTCACGCCACTCGACACGGTGGCGGCCGTCCCTCGAGGAACGCGGTGAGGTTGTCCAGGACCATCTCGCCCATCGCCACCCTGGTCTGCCACGTCGCGCTGCCCAGGTGCGGCAGCAGCACCGCGTTCGGCAGCGCCCGCAGGGCCTCCGGGACCTCCGGCTCGGTGTCGTAGACGTCGAGACCCGCCCCGGCGATCGTGCCGTTCGACAGCGCCTTCACCAGAGCGCCGGTGTCGACGATGTCGCCCCTCGCCGTGTTGATCAGGAACGCGGTCGCCTTCATCCGGGCGAGCCGCTCCGCGTCGATCAGCCGCGAGTTGCCGGCACCACCCGGCATGTGCAGGCTCACCACGTCCGCCTGCTCGAGCACCTCCTCGACGGTGCCGACACCCCGCGCGTCGGGCACGCCGGCCGAGGCCGGGTCGGTCACGTTCGGGTCGTAGTAGACGACCGGCATGTCGAACCCGAACCGGGCCCTGCGGGCGACCGCGGATCCGATCCGGCCCATGCCGAGGATCCCGATCGTCCGCCCGGTGACGTCGCTGCCGAGCAGGTGCGTGGGCCGCCAGCCGGTCCACCGGCCGTCCCGTACCTCGCGCTCGCCCTCGCCGGCGCGGCGCGCGGTCATCAGGACGAGCGTCATGGCCGTGTCCGCGGTGGCGTCGGTGAGCACGCCCGGCGTGTTGGTCACGACCACCCCGGCTGCCGCGGCCGCGTCGACGTCGATGTGGTTGAAGCCGACGCCGAAGTTGCCGAGGAACCGGGTGCGCACACCGCCGGCGAACATCTCGGCGGGGAGCCGGTCGGAGACCGTGGGCAGGACGACGTCCGCCTGCTGCAGGGCCTCCCGCAGCCGGTCCGCACCGAACGGTGTGTCGTCCGTGTTGAGCTGCACGGACGAGAAGCGCTCCCGGAGCTGCCGCTCCACCGGCTCCGGCCACCGCCGGGTGACGACGACGGTCGGGTCGCCGTCACTCACGCCGGCACCGCCAGCAGGCCCCGCTCCCGGAGCACGGCGGCGACCGTCGTGCCCATGCTCGACGGGTCCGGCACGGTGGTCACGCCGGCGTCGGCGAGCAGCTCGACCTTCTCCTGGGCCGACTCGCCCGCCGCGGAGACGATCGCTCCGGCGTGGCCCATCTTGCGTCCGGGCGGCGCGGACAGGCCCGCCACGTAGGCCACCACCGGCTTGGTCATCTGCTGGCGGACGAACGTCGCGCCCTCGGCCTCCTGCGGCCCGCCGATCTCGCCGATCATGATCACCGCGTCGGTCTCCGCGTCGTCCTCGAAGCGCGCCAGGTGGTCGCGGAACGACGAGCCGTTGATCGGGTCCCCGCCGATGCCGACCGAGGTGGACACACCGATCCCCAGAGCGCTGAGCTGGGAGGCCGCCTCGTAGCCGAGCGTCCCGGACCGCCCGATGATGCCGACCCGTCCCGGGGTGTAGATGTGCCCGGGCATGATTCCCAGCATCGCCCGGCCCGGTGAGATCGTGCCGGCGCAGTTCGGCCCGGTCAGCACCATCCGGTTGGCCGACTTGTAGCGGCGCATGTACCGCTTCACCCGCATCATGTCCTGCGTCGGGATGCCGTCGGTGATGCACACGCAGTACCGGATCCCCGCGTCCGCGGCTTCCATGATCGCGTCGGCGGCGAACGGCGGGGGGACGAACACGATCGACGTGTCGGCGTGGGTCGCCACGACGGCGTCCTTGACGGTGTTGAACACGGGGCGGTCGAGCACCCGCGTGCCCGCACGGCCGGGTGTCACACCGCCGACGACGTTCGTCCCGTAGTCGATCATCTCCTGTGCGTGGAACTGGCCGATGCGCCCGGTCAGGCCCTGGATCAGGACCCGTGAGGACTCGGTGAGCAGAATCGCCATGACTGGTCTCCTCGGATGTCGGGGTCAGGCCGGGACGGCGGCGTTCTGCTTGGCCTCGACGACCAGGCGGGCCGCTTCGGCGAGGGAGTCGGCGGTCAGGATCGGGAGCCCGGACTCGGCGATGATGCGCTGTCCCTCCTCGACGTTCGTCCCGGCCAGCCGGACGACCACCGGGATCGTCACGGACAGGCTCGTGTAGGCGGCCACGACACCCTCCGCGACCCAGTCGCACCGGTTGATGCCGGCGAAGATGTTGACCAGCATCGCGGCGACGTTGGTGTCGTTCAGGACCGCGCGGAACGCCTTCAGCACGCGGTCCGGCGACGCGCCGCCCCCGATGTCGAGGAAGTTCGCGGGCTCACCGCCCGCGAGCTTGATCATGTCCATCGTGGCCATGGCCAGGCCGGCCCCGTTGATCATGCAGCCGATGTCGCCGTCCAGTCCGACGTAGGCGAGCCCGCGGTCCTCGGCGTGGGCCTCGCGCGAGTCCTCCTGGCTGCGGTCGCGCAGCTCGGCGACCTCCGGGTGGCGGAACAGGGCGTTGTCGTCGAAGGAGAGCTTGGCGTCGAGGGCGAGCAGGGAGCCCTCGCCCGTTGCGACCAACGGGTTGATCTCCAGCATCGTCGCGTCCAGGTCGGTGAACACCTGGTAGGCGCGGCGGATCACCCGAGAGGCGTCCGAGATCTGGCCCGGCTCGAGGCCGATCCCGAAGGCGATCTCACGGGCCTGGAACTCGGTGATCCCGACGGCCGGCTCGACGACCGTACGGACGATGGCCTCCGGCGCGCGGACCGCGAGCTCCTCGATGTCCATCCCGCCCTCGCCCGAGGCGATGATCAGGATCGTCTCGGAGGCGCGGTCCAGCACGAACCCGAGGTAGAGCTCCCGGGAGATGTCGGTGGCCTCCTCGACGTAGACCCGGTAGACGAGCTTGCCCGCGGGCGCCTGCCTGGTGACGAGGCGCTTGCCGAACAGCTCGTCGGCGGCGGCGAGGACCTCGCCGTCGGAGTGGCAGAGCTTCACTCCCCCTGCCTCACCCCGACCGCCGCTGTGCACCTGGGCCTTGACGACCCATCCCGAGCCGCCGATCTCGGTGGAGCGGTACGACGCCTGCTCCGGGCTGTAGGCCAGCCCGCCCTTCGGGACCGGGACGCCGTAGCGCGCCAGGATCTCCTTGGCCTGGTACTCGTGGATGTCCACCGGCGATCAGCCCCTGCCCGCCGCGCGGATCGCGTCGTCGGTCGCGATGATCGTCTCCGCCATCCGCTCGGACGCCGCGTCGATCATCTTCCCGTCCACCGACGCCGCACCCTTGCCCTCGGCCTCCGCCTCGCGCAGCGCGGCGATGATCCGGCGGGCCTTGTCGACCTCCTCGGCCGGCGGGCTGAACACCTCGTTCGCCAGCTCGATCTGGCTCGGGTGGATCGCCCACTTGCCCTCGGCGCCGAGGGCCGCGGCCCGCCGGGCACCCGCCCGGTAGCCGTCCGGGTCCGAATAGTCGCCGAACGGCCCGTCGATCGCCCGCAGGCCGAACGCGCGGCAGGCCACGATCATCCGCGTCAGCGCGCCGTGCCACTGGTCGCCGGGGTAGTCCGGGTTCAGCCCACCGATGCTGACCGTGCGGGCCCGGTTGCTGGCCGCGTAGTCCGCGACGCCGAAGTGCAGCGCCTCGAGACGACCACCGCGGGAGGCGATCGACTCGACGTTCGCCATCCCCAGCGCGGTCTCGATCAGCGCCTCGATCCCGACCTGCGTGCTGAAGCCGCGCGCCTTCTCGATCTGCGAGGCGAGTGCCTCCACCAGGTACAGGTCGGCGGCGACGCCGACCTTCGGCACGAGGAGGGTGTGCACCCGGTCCCCGGCCTGCTCCAGCACGTCGACGACGTCGCGGTAGCAGTACTCGGTGTCCAGCCCGTTGATCCGGACCGAGACGGTCTTGCCCTTCGCGGCCCAGTCGATGTCGTTCAGCGCAGCGATGACGTTCTTGCGCGCCTGGTCCTTCTCCGGCGGCGCGACCGCGTCCTCGAGGTCCAGGAACACGACGTCCGCCGCGCTGTCGGCGGCACGGTCGATGAATCCCATGTTGGACCCGGGGACGGCCAGCTCGCTGCGGTGCAGGCGGGACACGCGTGGCGTGTACAGGGTGTAGCTCATCGTTGTCTCCTCGCTTCGATGGTGTGGGACCGGTCCGGGCGCCGTCAGGCCGCGGACGCGAGACCCGCGGCGGACGACCGGTACCAGGACTGCGCGGCGGCCACGCCCGCACCGAGCTCGACCTTCGCCCCGGCGTCGGCCAGCGACATCTCGGCCGCGGCCAGCGCCGCCAGGCAGGACACCTCGTTCAGGTCACCCAGGTGACCGATCCGGAACACCTTCCCCGCGACCTGGCCGAGCCCGCCCCCGAACGACGTCCGGTACTGCTGATAGCCGATCCGGCACACGTCCGCGCCGTCCACGCCGTCCGGCGTGCGGATCGCGGTGACCGTGTCCGAGTGCCACTCCGGCGCGACGGCGCACAACGACAGGTCCAGCGCCGCGACGCCACGGCGGACCCCCTCCGCCAGCCGGTGGTGCCGGGCGAAGACCTGGTCGAGGCCCTCGTCGACCAGCAGCATCCGCAGCGACGCCCGCAGGCCGTAGAGCAGCGGGAGCGGCGGCGTGTAGGGGAAGTACCCCTGGTCGTTGGTCTTGATCATGTCGGTGAAGTCGAAGTAGCAGCGTGCGCTGCCCTTCTGCGACGCGGCCACGTCCAGCGCCTTGCGGCTCACGCCGAGCATGGCCAGGCCGGCGGGGAGCATGAACCCCTTCTGCGAGCCCGCGACGGCCAGGTCAACGCCCCAGGCCTCCTGCTCGAACGGCAGGGACCCGATCGACGACACGCCGTCGACGAACAGGAGGGCGTCCGAGCCGGCCGCGTCCAGCACCCGGCGCACCCCTGCGACGTCCGACGTCACGCCGGTCGCCGTCTCGTTGTGCGTGGCGAACACCGCCTTGATCGACGGGTCGTCGGCGAGGACGGTCGCGAACCGGTCGAGCGGGACGCCCGCGCCCCACTCGACGTCGCAGCAGACGACGTCCAGGCCGAGGCGCTCCGCCATGTCGACCCAGAGGTGGGAGAACTGCCCGAACCGCGACATCAGCACGCGGTCGCCGGGGGCGAGCGTGTTCTGGATCGCGGATTCCCATGCCCCGGTCCCCGACGAGGGGAACAGGAACACCCGGCCGGTCTCGTTGCCGAAGACCTTCTTGACGTCGGCGAAGAGCGGGAGCGTGAGCTCCGGGAAGTCCGGGGCCCTGTGGTCGCCCATGGGCACGTTCATCGCCTGCCGGACGGCCTCCGGCACGTTCGTCGGACCGGGGACGAACAGGTGGGTCTGACCGGCTCCTGACATGGCGCCTTCCTTTCGGTAACGATCGTCGGGCACTGGGGCCCGGGGACAGCTCAGCCGGTGTTGCGCAGACCGGCGGCGATGCCGTTGACGGTCACGAGCAGTGCGCGCTGAAGCTCCGGGTCGGGAGCGTCGGTCGCACGGCGCCTGCTGAGCAGCTCCACCTGTAGGTGGTGCAGAGGTTCGAGGTAGGCCTCACGGACCTCGAGGGTCTGCCGCAGGACGGGGTGCGCCGCCAGCAGGCAGGCGTCACCGGTCAGCCGCAGCACCTCGTCGAGCGTGCGTTCGTGTTCCTCGCGGATCCGGTCGAAGATCACGTGCAGCCCCGGGTCGACGAGCCTGTGCACGTAGTAGCCCGCGATCCGCAGGTCGGTCTTGGCCAGCGTCATCTCGACGTTGCCGAGCAGGTTGACCAGGAACGGCCACTGCCGCATCTCGTCGAGCACGTCGTCGAGCCCGGCCTCCCGCGCCGCCCGCAGGCCGCTGCCGAGGCCGAACCAGCCGGGGATCACCATCCGGGTCTGCGTCCATCCGAAGACCCACGGGATCGCCCTCAGGTCGTCGAGCGACCCGGTGCCGGCGGTTCCCCGGCGCGACGGGCGGGACCCGACGTTGAGCAGCGACAGCTCGGCGACCGGTGTGGCGTCGGTGAAGAACTGCCAGATCCCCGGGGACTCGACGAGGTCCCGGTAGGCCCGCGACGCCGCGTCGCTGACCACGTCCATCGCGGCGTCCCACCGGCTCAGCACGTCCTCGCGCACCCGGGACTCGCGGTGCAGCAATGACGCGTCGAGGACTGCCGCCAGCATCAGCTCGAGGTTCTCGGCGGCCAGGGCGGGGGACCCGTACTTGTCGGAGACGACCTCGCCCTGCTCCGTCACCTTCATCGAGCCGTCGACGACGCCGAACGGGCTGGCCGCGACCGCCTCGGCCGCCGGGCCGCCGCCGCGGCCGACCGATCCGCCGCGGCCGTGGAACAGGCGCAGCCGGACCCCGTGCGAGGACGCGACGTCCCGCAGGTTGCGCTGGGCACGGTGGATCTCCCACTGCGACGTGGTGATCCCGACGCCCTTGTTCGAGTCCGAGTACCCGAGCATGACCTCCTGCACGTCGCCGCGGGCCCGCACGATGCGCCGGTAGGGCTCCTCGCGCAGCAGGCCGTCGAGCAGCTCGCCCGCGCGGGACAGCTCGGTCGCGGTCTCCAGCAACGGGACGAAGTCCACAGTGGAGCGGGTCTCGCCGCCCGAGCCGCTGTCCACCAGGCCGGCCTCGCGGGCCAGCAGGACCGCGGCCAGCACGTCGTCCACCCCGCGGCACATCGAGATCACGTAGGTGCGCACGGACTCCGCGCCGTGCAGCTCCTGTGCACTGGCCATCGCGTCGAACGTGGACAGTGCGAAGTCGACGACCTCCGGCAGCGCGGCGCGGCGCGGCGCGAGCGGGCGGTCCGCGGCCAGCTCGCCGGACAGCAGCGCGACCTTCTCCGCACGGTCCAGCTCCGGGTAGCGCCCGGCCTCGGCACCGAGACGCGCGTACAGGCCGGCGAGGCCGTCGTGGTGGACGTCGCTGTGCTGCCGGACGTCGAGCTCGGCCAGGGTCAGCCCGAGCACCTGCGCCGCCCGGACCGCACCGGTCAGCAGGCCGTCGGCGATCCGGCCGCCGAGGTGGGCGCGCAGGGACCGGTCCATGACTCCCAGGTCCCGCAGGTACTCCTCGACCCCGAGGTAGTCGCAGCCCTCCTGGTGGTGCCGTCCGGCGGCGATCCGGTCCCGCGTGTTCTCCAGGCGAGCGAAGATCATGCCGCACTTGAGCCGGTACGGTTCCCCCGCGTTCCCCCGCACGTAGTGGTTGTGCACCTCGGGGAGGTACCGCCGGTCCCCGGCCAGGCTGCGCCGCAGCTCGTCGGTCACGCCGGCGATGCGCGTGGACATGCTCAGCTGGGCACCGAGGCTCTCCACCAGGCGCAGGTGGACGTCGAGGGCACGCCGCGCGTAGAGCGCGAGACAGTCGAGGGTCGTCTGCGGCGTCACGTTCGGGTTGCCGTCGCGGTCGCCGCCGACCCAGCACCCCAGCCGCAGCGGCCGGGCCCCCTCCGGCAGCTCCATCCCCACCGCGTCCAGCGCCGTCTGCAGCTTCTGCAGCACGCGCGGGGCGGTCCGGGCGCCGATCTCCTCCAGGTAGCGGCTGATCGCGGCCGCCTCGTCGACCACGGTCGGGCGGTGCGGTCTGATCTCGTCGGTCTGCCAGAGCGCGTCGACGGCCCCGGCCAGGTCCTCGTCCGACGCGCCGTCGGTGAGTCCCTCCGCGACCTGGCGGAGGATCCCGCGCACGGACAGCCGCGACGACTCGGTCGGGTGCGCGGTGAACACCGGGCGCAGCTCCAGCCGGCTCAGCACCTCCTCCACGGCGGCGCGGTCGGCCTCGTCGTCCACACGCCGCAGCAGCTCGACCAGACCCGGACGGCGCAGGTCCCCGCTGTCGCGCCTGCGCTGCAACTCACGCACCCGGTGGACCTGCTCGGCCACGTTGGCCAGCCGGAAGTAGCAGGAGAACGCGCGGGCGAGCTCGACGGCGGTGCCGGCATCCAGGTCGGCGAGCAGTGCCGCGATCTCCCCGCGGTCCTCGCCCTCCTCGACCTGCGTCCCGGGCTGCTCGCCGGTCGCCCCGGCGGCGAGCACCCGGACGTGCTCGACCAGCTCCAGCATCGTCGGCCCGACGTGCGCGACCAGCGTCTGGCCCAGCATCGTGGCCAGCCGCCGGATCGCCGCCCGGAGCGCGTCGTGCTCGTCGCGCGAGACGACGCCGGCGTGGGTGGCGACCGACTCGCGCGCGAGCAGGGCGGTGTCCACCTCGGGATGGACGGCGCTGCTCATGTCGCCCGCCCGGACAGGCCCGCGAGGTCGATCGCGGGGTAGAGCGGGTGGCGCGCGAGCAGGTCACGGACCCGCGACCGCACCGCGGCCCGCACCTCGTCGCGCAGGTCGTAGTTCGCCTTGCTCACCGAGGTGGACGTGGTCCGGGGCTGCGCGGCGGCCAGCGCGACGCACACCAGCTCGGCGATCTCGCCGATCTCGTCGTGGCCCATGCCCAGCGTGGTCACGGCCGGCGTGCCCAGCCGCAGCCCGGACGTGTACCACGGACCGTGCGGGTCGCCCGGCAGCGCGTTGCGGTTGACGGTCAGCCCGCACTCGCGCAGGACCGACTCCGCCTGCCGGCCGGTGAGCCCGAACGACGCCCACACGTCCAGCAGGACCAGGTGGTTGTCGGTCCCTCCGGTGACGATCACGCCGCCGCGCCGGGCCAGCTGGTCGGCCAGCGTGCGGGCGTTGTCCACCACGGCGGCGGCGTAGCTGCGGAACTCCGGGCGCAGCGCCTCCCGGAACGCCACGGCCTTCGCGGCCATCGCGTGCGACAGCGGCCCGCCCAGGACCATCGGGCACCCCTTGTCCACCGCGTCGGCGAGCTCGCCGCCGGTGAGCACGAGGCCACCGCGCGGTCCGCGGAGGGTCTTGTGCGTGGTCGAGGTGACGATGTCGGCGTGCGCCACCGGGTCGTGGTCACCGACCAGGGCCTTGCCGGCGACCAGCCCGGCGAAGTGCGCCATGTCCACCATGAACGTCGCCCCGACCTCGTCCGCGATCTCCCGGAACGCCGCGAAGTCGATCGCGCGGGGATAGGCGCTGTACCCGGCCAGCAGCACGGCCGGGCGCACCTCGCGGGCGCGGGCCCGCACGTGGTCCAGGTCGAGCAGGCCCGTCCGCGGGTCCACCGAGTAGCTGTGCGCCTCGAACAGCCGGCTGGAGATGTTGTGCCGGTAGCCGTGGGTCAGGTGCCCGCCGGAGTAGAGGTCCATCCCGAGCAGGCGCTGGCCGGTGGTGGCACGGCGGAGGTTCTCCCAGTCCTCGGCGGACAGGTTCGCCGGGTTCTTCTCGCCGAGCTCGGCGAGGGCGGGGGCTTCCACCCGGGACGCGAGCACGGCCAGGTAGGCGACGAGGTTCGCGTCCGCCCCCGAGTGCGGCTGGACGTAGGCGTGCTCGGCGCCGAACAGCTCCCGGGCCGCCGCGGCCGCGCGCGACTCGATGTCGTCGACGTTGTCGCACCCGGCGTAGAACCGGTGCCCCGGGTAACCCTCCGCGTACTTGTCCGTGAGCAGGTTCGCGTGCGCCGCCTGCACGGCGGGCGAGCAGAAGTTCTCGCTGGCGATCAGCTTGACGTTCGAGCGCTGGTCGGAGAGCTCACGCAGGATCGAGCGCGCGACGTCCGGGTCGACGGCGGCCGTGGCGTCCACCGACGCGAGGAACGAGACGGCCCCGACGTCGGGCTCCGCTCCGCCGAGGGCGGCCAGGTAGGTGTGCAGCAGCCGACCCGGCTCGGGTTCGGCTCCGCTGTCCGGCCCGTTCGGCCGGACCGCCGTGGTCGTCTCGCTCATCGCTGCCTCACTCGTGTCGACTGATCCGTACCGCCACCGACGACGGCGTCCACCGACCCGGTGTCGCCGACCGGGCACACGGGGCCGCCACCGGCCCGCATCGCCGCGGCCACCTCCGCGGCGCGGACCGAGCGGGCCACGTCGTGGACCCGCACCCCCCATGCCCCGGCGCCCGCGACCACCGCGGTCACGGACGCGGTCAGCTCGTCGCGGTCGGCCGTCGGGCGGGGCGCGCCGGGGCCGGCCCCGAGCTCGCCGAGGAACGCCTTGCGGGAGGCCCCGACGAGCACCGGGTATCCGAGCGCGCCGAGGCGCTCCAGCGACCCGAGCAACGCCCAGTTGTGCTCCGCGCGCTTGGCGAAGCCGAGTCCCGGGTCGACCACGATCCGGTCGGCGTCGACCCCCGCCTCCCGGGCGGCCTCCACGCATCCGGCGAGCTCCTCGACGACCTCGGCGACGACGTCCCGGTAGACCGCCCGCTCGACCATGTCGAGGCTCGGCCCGCGGGAGTGCGCGAGCACCAGCCGCACACCGGCCGAGGCGACGTAGTCGATCATCGATGGGTCGGCACGGCCGCCGCTCACGTCGTTGACCATCACGGCGCCCGCCGCCACGGCCGCCTCGGCCACGACACGCCTTGTCGTGTCCACGCTGACCGGGACGCCGGTCGAGGCGAGCTCGGCCACGACCGGGACCACGCGCAGGAGCTCCTGCTCGACCGGCACCCGTGAGGCGCCCGGCCGGGTCGACTCGCCGCCGACGTCGATCACGTCCGCGCCGTCGGCCCACATCTCGAGTCCGTGCGTGACCGCGTCCTCGTGGTCCTGGTGGCGGCCGCCGTCGGAGAACGAGTCCGGGGTCACGTTGAGGATCCCCATGACCGTGCACCGGTCGGCGCCGGCCCAGCGGACGCTACCCATGTCCGACATCAGGACAGGTTGACGATGTTGCCGTCGGCGTCGATGTCGATCTCGTGCGCGGCCGGGTTCGCGCCAAGGCCGGGCAGCGTGCGCATCTCGCCGCACAGCGGGTAGATGAACCCGGCACCGACCGACGCGCGGACCTCGCGCACCGGCATCCGCCACCCGGTGGGAGCGCCCTTGAGCGACGCGTCCGACGAGATCGACAGATGGGTCTTCGCGATGCAGACCGGCAGGTTGCCGAAGCCGTTCGACTCGTAGCGGTCCAGCTGCTTCGCCGCGGCCGGGGCGATGTCGACCCCGTCGGCCCCGTACACCTTCCTGGCGACGATCTCGATCTTCTCGCGCAGCGACGCCTCGGACGGGTAGAGGAACTGGAAGTCCGACGGCTCGTCGGCGGCCTCGGCCACCGCCTGGGCCAGGTCGGTCGCTCCCTTGCCGCCCTCCGCGAAGTTCGTGCACACCGCGGACCGCGCGCCCATCGACTCCGCGATCTCGGCGATCGCGGCGTGCTCCGACGGGTGGTCGCCGGGGAACGCGTTGATCGCGACGACCGGCGACACACCGTGCAGCCGGATGTTCTCGATCTGCTTGCGCAGGTTCGACCCGCCCTGGTGGACCTCGTCCGGGTTCTCCGCCAGCAGCGCCTCCGGCAGCTTCTGTCCCGCGACGATCCGGTGGTTGCCGGAGTGCGCCTTGAGCGCGCGCACCGTGGTCACGACGACCGCGGCGTCCGGGACCAGGCCGGAGGCACGGCACTTGATGTTGAAGAAGCGCTCGGCGCCCATGTCGGCGCCGAACCCGGCCTCGGTGATCAGGTAGTCGCCGCCGCGGATGCCGATCAGGTCCGCGACCACCGAGGAGTTGCCGTGGGCGATGTTGCCGAACGGGCCGGCATGCACCAGTACCGGCGTGTTCTCCAGCGTCTGCATCAGGTTCGGCTTCAGAGCGTTGATCATGATCGCGGCCATCGAGCCGGCGCCCTTGAGGTCCTCGGCCGTCACCGCCCCGCCGTCCGGGCGGTACCCGACGACGATCTTGCCCAGCCGCTCGCGCATCTCCGGAAGCGACCGGGACAGTGCCAGGATGGCCATGACCTCCGACGCCGCCGTGATGTCGAACCCGGTCTGGCGCGGGATCCCGTCCAGCTTGCCGCCCAGCCCGACGATGATGTTGCGCAGCGCCCGGTCGTTCGCGTCGATCACCCGTCGCCAGGTGATCTCGTGCTGGCTCAGGCCGGACGCGTTGCCCTGGAACAGGTGGTTGTCCAGCACGGCGGAGAGCATGTTGTGCGCCGCGGTCACCGCGTGGAAGTCGCCGGTGAGGTGCATGTTCAGGATGTCCATCGGAACGACCTGCGAGTAGCCGCCGCCCGCGGCGCCGCCCTTGATCCCGAACGTCGGCCCCATGGACGGCTGGCGGATGGCCACGGTGGCCTTCTTGCCGATGTGCGAGAACGCCTGACCGAGGCCGACCGTGGTGGTCGTCTTGCCCTCGCCCAGCGGTGTCGGCGTCACCGCGGACACGACGACGTACTTCGCCTTCGGCCGGTCGGCGAGCTCGTCGACCGCGCTCAGCTTGATCTTCGCCACGTCGTCGCCGTACGGCTCGAGCAGGTGACTCGGGATGTCGATCGAGCCCGCCACCGCGTCGAGCGGCTTGAGCGTCGCCGACCGTGCGATCTCGAGATCCGACGGGAATGCCATAGCGTTTCGTCCTTTCGGCAGGTGCCGGGCCGATCGTCGGCTCGGGGGGACCCGGTCAGAAGATGTCGTCGAAGTCGATCCGCACGCGGTCGGTCCGCGCGCGGGACAGGCAGGCGAGTACGACGCCTTCCTGCAGGTCGTCCGGGCGCAGTGTCTGCAGCACCCCGGGCCTGATCCGGACCTTGCCCTCGGCGAGCTTGACGATGCAGGACGCGCAGGTGCCCTCCTGGCAGGAGAACGGCACGTCCGCGCCGGAGCGCAGCAGCGCGGACAGCAACGGCTCGTCGGCCTCCGTCTCGGCCTCGTACTCCTCCCCGCCGACGACCGCGATCACCCGCGCGGCTACCGGCTCCTCGGTCCCGTCGGCGGCGTCGTCCGGAACGAGCAGGTCGTCGGCGCCGTCGTCGTCCGAGTCGTTGAGGACGAGGTCGAAGCTCTCCTTGCGGATGTCGTTGATGTCCACGCCGCGTTCGACGAGGAACTCCTCGGCCGCGGTCATGAACTCCTCCGGTCCGCAGAGGAACACCGACAGCGGACGGGGGTCCGCGAGCGACTCCCACAGCCCCTTCAGATAGGCGGGATCGACACGGCCCCGGTCGCCGATCCAGTCCTCGCCCGGGCGGGACAGCACGTGGCGCACCTGCACCCGCGGGTGCGTGGCCAGCGCGTCCACCTCCTCGCGGAGGATGATGCCGTCCTCGGTCCGGTTGCCGTAGAGGAACGTGATCCGGTCGTCCCCGCCGCCGTCCAGCACGTGCCGGGCGATCGCGACCAGCGGCGCGACGCCGCTGCCGGCGGCCAGGATCAGGTAGTGGCGCGGCTCGTCGGTGGGGACGTAGAGCCGCCCACGCGGTGGGGCGATCTCCAGCAGGTCGCCCTCACTCACCCGGTCGACGAGATACGTCGACATCGCCCCGCCGTCGATCCGCTTGACGGTGATCCGCAGCCACGGGTCCGTCCCCGGCACCGAACTCAGCGAGTACTGACGCGAGATGTCCTCGCCCGCCGGATCGTCCTCGACCGCGACGAACTGGCCCGGCCGGTACCCGAACGTCGTGGCGAGGTCGCCGGGGACCCGGAAGTACAGGCTGACCGTGTCGTCGGTCTCCTGGACCCGCTTGTCCACGCGGAGTGTGTACGTCGCCATTGCTCGTCTCCTCCGTCCCGGCGTCTCCCGGAACCGCGTCGTCGGGGTTAGCTCGGGTACTCGTTCGCGAGCTTGAACATCTTCAGGAGGGCGTGGTTCTCCGGGAGCTTGTGCCCGTCGAGCTCCTGGGCCGCGAACCCGAAGAACACCTCGGCGCTGCCGGCGATGTGCGCGATCGCCCGCGACTTCTCGATCACCCCGTAGTGCAGGAAGTCACCGCCGTACGCCCGGCAGGCGACCAGGGCCGCTCCCAGCGAGTAGTTGATGTACTCGCGTCCCAGCTCGCGCAGGCCGGTCCACTGCGAGATGCAGTTGGAGAACGCGCAGCCCGCCGGGTAGCCGAAGCGCTCCCGGACCGCGGCGATCCCCCGCATGCACGACCCGACCGACGGCGCGTCCATCGTCCCGAGGTCGGCGATCGGAGCGGTCACCCCGATGTCGTCGAGCATCGGCTTGTAGAACTCCTCGATGAACGTGCAGCAGCCGTCCGGTGACGGGTCGGCGCCGTCGTTGGCCATGATCATCACGGCCCCCGGACGGTGCTTGCGCAGCGCGTCGAGCTCCTCGTCCTCGGTGTCCATGTTCAGCGAGGCGAACACGCACCGCTCCAGTACCCCGAGGTCGGCGGCGGTCTCCAGGCCGGCGATCCGCACCTCCGCCTCCGACGCGTTGATCAGCATCGGGGCGCGGCTGCGCTCGGCGACGAACGGGAGGAACGCCTGGATCGCCTCCGGTGACGCGGCGATCACGTCGTAGGCCATCTGCACGCCGTGCGCCGCGGCCGCCTTGTCGGCGCGCTCGATCAGCGTGTTCGCCCGGTCCCGGTCGAACTCGCCTGCGAAGGCGTCGGTCACGACGGAGTGGTTGTCGTAGAAGATCGATCCGACCATCAGGCCGGTGCTCGACCCGAGCGGCCCGCCGATCGTGACGTCGCCCAACGTGATCTCGTGCAGTTCCATCCAGCCTCTCCCGGTTGTCGTCGTACGGCCCGCGGCGCAGGTCGTCCGATCAGTCCACTTCGGTCACGATTCGGCCGTCGTTCCCGACGTCGAACCGTCCGTCGCTGAGCGCCGTGGCCCACGTCGCCGTCGGCACCACGGCTCCGAACGGGAAGAAGTGGACGGCCGAGATGAGGCTCTCCTCGTCGCGGGCCACGGCCCGCGCGACGCCGGCGAACGTGTCGGCCGGGCGGTAGACCTGGGTGGCGAGCTTGAACACGCCCCCGCTCTGCTTGCGCAGGACGGCCAGCGAGGGGCCGATCCCGCAGGACAGGCCGAACTTGAGCAGCTTGGCCGGCGACGTCAGCCCGGGAAAACCCACGTGCACGGGAAGCTTGTTGCCGTTCTCCCGCATCCGTCGTTCCCACTCGATGATCGGCTCCGCGGCGAAGCAGAACTGCGTCACGATGTGCAGGGGGAGACCGAACTCGTCGGCGATCTTGTTCTTCCTGGCGATCGCGTCGTCCACCGTCCCCGGGTCGACGCCCGGGTTCCCCTCCGGGTGCCCGGCGACCCCGATGCTGGCGAACTCCCTGCGCTGCAAGCAGTTCGACTCGAGAACCTGCATCGTGTTGTCGATCGATCCGGCCGGAGAGGAGATCGAGCCCGCGATCAGCAGGATGTCGGTCACCCCGCGATCGACCAGCTCGCCGAGCATCCGATCCATCTCGTCGAGGTCGCGGACGCCCCGGACCGCGATGTGGACCACGGGCCGCAGGCCGACCCGGCGGGTGCCCTCTGCGGCACCCAGCACCCGCTCGAACGGCACGTTGCCCAGGTACGTGATGTACACGGGCGCACCAGGGGCCAGCACATCGGCGACCTCCGGCAGCTTGCCGGCCTCGCGCGGAGTCACCTCAAGGCTGAACCCTCCCGCGAGGCGCCGTGCGGCGGCGCGCACCTCGTCGGCACCGAGCTCATCGTTCACCATCGAACCTCCCGTCGTCGGCGGCGCCGTCCGGCGCGCCGATCCAGCGACGCCCGGACAGTATCTTACGTAAACGTCAGATATCCAGAGACACGACGAACTTCTTCGGAACTTCTTCTCCGGCCTGCTGCTCGGAGGTCCCGCGCCGCGGGTCAGGCCCCGGCGGCCGCGTCCGGCCGGGACCGGGCCGACCCGTCCAGCGCCGCGTCGAGGACCGGTCCGATCTCGTCGGCGGCCGTGGCCCCGTAGGCCTCCCGCAGCCGGTTCGCGGCGTCCGCGGGGTCGATCACCCACTCCTGCGTGCCGGTGGTCTCCAGCACGTGGGTGGCCACCAGGGAGCCGAGCTGCGCCGAACGCTCCAGCGGCAGGTCGGCCGCGATCCCGGCGAGGAAACCGGCCCGGAACGCGTCGCCGACACCGGTGGGGTCGACCACCCGGCGGGCCGGGACGACATCCACGTGGCGGGTCGTCCCGTCGGACTCCACCAGGTCCACGCCCCGGTCGGACAGCGTCGTGACGCGCAGGCCGACCCGCGCGGCGATCTCCCCGGCGTCCCATCCGGTCCTGCGGGTCAGCAGCTCCCACTCGTACTCGTTGGTGAACAGGTAGGTCGCCCCGTCGACGAGCGTCCGGCACTGCTCGCCGTCCAGGCGCGGCAGCTGCTGGGACGGGTCGGCGGCGAACGCGACGCCGAGCGCCCGGCACTCCTCGGTGTGCGCCAGCATCGCGTCCGGGTCGTTCGCGCCGACCAGCACCAGGTCGACCCCGTGCGAGCGCACCAGCGGCTCCAGCCGGATGGATCGGGCCTCGCTCATCGCGCCGGCGTAGAACGACGCGATCTGGCACTGGTCGTCGTCGGTCGTGCAGGTGAAGCGCGGGGTCTGCGCCGACTGCGAGATGTGCACCCCGGCACAGTCGACCCCGTGCTTCCCGAGCCAGTCGCGGTACTCGGCGAAGTCGGTTCCCACGGCGCCCACCAGCACCGGAGCCTGCCCGAGCACGCCCATTCCGAACGCGATGTTCGCGGCGACCCCGCCCCGCCGCACCTCGAGATCGTCGACCAGGAAGCTCACCGATATGCGGTCGAGACGGTCGGCGACCAACTGTTCCGAGAACCGACCCGGAAAATGCATGAGATGGTCGGTGGCGATGGATCCGGTAACGGCAGCGGTGACGCTCACGAGAACTCCTGCGGGCTCGGCGTTGGACGGATCATTGTCTCGTCACCGCCCGCCGCTTTCTTCGTGCCGACGGACAACGCACGGGAGCGCCGGTTGTGCGGCGTCACAGCCGGGTACCGCATCTCCGGTGGCCGGATCGCCTGGCCCGCAACGCAAACGGGCCCGGATGAGGATCACCCACCCGGGCCCGGTGCCCGGCGTCGGACCGCAGCGACAGTAGTCTCAGACGCCCAGCTTCTCGGCCGCCGCGCGGACGCCCTCGACCCGGTTGTGAATCTTCTGGAACGCGATGTCCCGCGCGAAGTCCGGGGATCCGTGACTCGGCTTCTCGTCGATCGAGAACGGGGAGAAACCGCAGTCGTCGGTCGCTCCGAGCTGTTCGCGCGGAATGAAGTTGGCGGCCCGCACGATCGCGTCGCGCACCTCCTCCACGCTTTCCACCCGCGGGTTCAGCGGGTTGATGACCCCGACGAACGCGGTCTGCGCCACGCCGTTCGCGTCGGACCGGACGTGCTTGCCGATCGACTCGTAGACCGGGTCCTTGTCCCGCTCGCTGGCCAGCTGGATCAGGAAGTACCCGGCGTTCATCTGGAACATCTTCGGCAGCAGGTTGCTGTACGGCACGTCCGCCGAGTGCACCGAGTCGCGGTCACCACCCGGACAGGTGTGCACGCCGATGTTCTTGCGCTCCTCGGGGGTGAACCGGTCGAGCACCCAGTTGTTGATCTCGATGAAGCGGTCCAGCAGGCCGGCCCCGGTCCACGGGTTGCGCGGGTCGTTGCGGGTCGCCAGCCTGCCCTCGGTGAAGTCGATCGACACCCGGGCGGCGCCGGCCTCGAACGCCTTGCGGATGTCCCGCTCGGTCTCGTCGGCGAGGTCGCGCTCGAACTGCTCCTTCGGGTAGCCCGGCACCTCATCCTCGAGCGGGTAGAGCAGGTAGAGCATCGACGGCGCGATCACCGCCTGCTTCATCGGCCTCGTCGCGTAGCCGATCGACTTCGAGAAGGTGTCGGCGGCGTAGGTCTTGTACCGGAACGGTCCTCCGGTCAGCCGCGGCAGCTGGCGCCCGTGCCCGTCGGCGAAGATCGCGAAGAACTGACCGCCCTCCCCGGAGAGGTTGTCGGCCAGCCCGGTCCCGCTCAGGGTGTCCGTGATCGGGTACGTGGCGAAGCTGGACCAGCGCTGCTCGCCGTCCGAGACGATCGGCGACCCGGCGGCCTCCTGACCCGCGATCGAGTTCTTGACCGCCTCGTCCTGCACGGCCTCCAGTTGTTCCTTGCCGATCTCCCCCCGGTCGTAGGCGCCGAAGGCGTCCTGCAGCTTCTGCGGCCTGGGCAACGAGCCGACCTGCTCGGTCGGGATGCCCGTCGCCTGCCTAGGGTCGTATCCGCTCACGGGTGCGTACCTCCAGTGTCCGTCGTTGGCTCAGTGGTGTGGCGCGAACGTGTGCGTCGCCGTCGCGGCGACGCATCGGATCATATGAATGAGACAGACCGGTCTCTCTCAAGACCGGGACAGTAGGACGTGACATGACTCACGTCAAGATCGCGCGGCGATCGGTACCGGTTCAGCTCCGCAACGGCTGGGACGACGCTGCCGCCCGGCACGCCGTGACGAGGCGCTCGACGTACCCCACGTCAGCGGCCTCCGTGCCGCACACGACCAGCCCCTGGGCTCGCTCGGCGATGCCGGTCGCGAGCTCGGCGGCGATCCGGCGCCCGACCTCACGGCCCTGCGCCCCGGCGCGTTCGAACTCGCGCACCGTGGAGTCCGGGATCCGGACGTCCGGGATCTCGTGACGCAGGTACTCCACCTCGTCGAACGTCGTGAGCGGTCGCAACGACACGATCACCGGCGTGCGTCGCGGGTCGAACTCGGCGAGCAGGCGGTCGAGCCCGTCGAGCTCGTAGACCGGCTCGGTCAGCAGGAACCCGGCACCGGCGTCGACCTCGGTGTGCGCCTGGCGCAGCGCCGCGTCCAGATCGTCGCGCCCGAGGTTGACCCGTGCGCCGATCTCGAACGTCGTCGTGGCGGTGAGGCCCACGCCGTTGTGGTCACGGCCTGCGTTCAGGGCGACGAGCAGCTCGATCAGTCCGACCGAGTCCACCTCCCACACCCCGTCGACGCTCGGGTAGTCGCCCAGCAGCGGTGGGGAGCCGGTCTCGCACACGATGCGTCGCACGCCCAGCGCGTGCGCGCCGAGCAGGTCCGCCTGCAACGCCATGATCGTCCGATCCCAGGTCGGGACGCTGACGACGGGGTCGACCCCGGCCCGGTCGCCGAGGTGCACGGCCAGGTTGACGGTGCTGACCCGGGCGCGCGGGGCTCGCGAGGCGGCGACCACCACCGTGTCCACCCCGACCTCGCGCAGCGTCCGCGCCGTGGAGACCATGCGGTCGGTCTCCCCCGGCGCCGGCGGGACGAACTCGGCGGCGACCAGGAACGGGGTGCGACCGGCAACGGCCGTGGTGCCCGCTCCGGACACCACCTCCCGCACGCCGCCGACCGCGGCGGGCGTCGCGGCCGGCGCCCGCCGGTACTCGCGCACGATCTCGACCACGGCACCGATCTGCGCCGGGGTCGTCCCGCAACAGCCACCGACGACGGCCGCGCCCGCCTCCACCAGCTGCCGCACGTAGCGGACCAGGTAGTCGGAGTCGATCACGTACTCGAACCGCGAGGGGCCGACCCGGCGGGGCAGGCCGGCGTTGGGCTGCGCGATCAGCGGTGCGGTGGTGTGCCTGCCCAGCTCCCGCACCACCGAGAGGCAGCCCTGCGGTCCCAGCGTGCAGTTCGCGCCCAGCGCGGCGACCCGGTGCGGGGGCACCGCCCGCGCCAGATCGGCCACCGTGTGCCCGCTCAGCATCCGCTCGTCCTCGGCGAACGTCGCCTCGGCGATCACCGGGACGCCCCGCCCCTCGGCGATCCCCACTGCTTCCACGAGCTCGTCCAGGTGCCCGAACGTCTCCAGCACCAGGGCGTCGACACCGGCGCTGACCAGCACGTCCATCTGCTCGGCCAGCGCCTCGGCGCGCGCGGCGGCCGAGACCCGGCCCCGCTGGTGCACCGTGATCGCCGGGGAGACCGACCCGGCGACGAGTACCGGCCTGCCGACCGCGACGGCGGCCTGGCGGGCGATCTGGGTACCCGCGCGGTTGATCTGCTCGGTGCGCGCGGCCAAACCGGCCTCGTCCAGCCGCAGGCGGGTGGCGCCGAACGTGTTCGTCTGGATGATGTCCACACCGGAGTGCAGGTAACTGTCGTGCACCGCCCGCACGAGCTCCGGGTCGGACACGTTGAGATGCGGCAGCTGCTGGTCCAGCGGGCGCCCGGCGGCGTGCAGCATCGTCCCCATCGCGCCGTCGCAGACCAGGACGCCGGCGCTGCCGGCCAGAAGTGACTCGATCATTGCTCCCCCGACGGGACGAGGATCTCCACCGCGACCTGCGCCAGCAGCCGATCCTGGTAGGAGTTCAGGGACAGGCCGGTGAGCTCCTCGATCCGCCGGATCCGGTAGCTGACCGTGTTCGGGTGCACGTGCAGGCTCGTGGCCGCGCGCCGCGGACTGCAGTTCTCCCGGAAGTAGGCCGAGAGCGTGCGCAGGTGCTCCGACCCGCCGCCCGCGTCCTGCTCCAGCACCGCACCCAGGACCTCGTAGGCGAACGCGCGCAGGTCGGCCACGTCGGGAACCTGCAGCAGCAGGCGCTGCACGCCGAGCTCGGCGAACGCCACCACCGCTCCCCCACTCGTCCGGCGGCGGATGGTCTCGAGCGATCGACGGGCCTGGCTGTAGGACTGGGCGATCTCGTGCGGGCGCAGGCACCGCCCGCCGATGCCGGTGGCCGTGACGATGCCGGGGTGCCGGCGTTCCGCCTCCGCGCGGCATCGCACGGCGAGCTCCTTCACGTGCGGCAGGCCCGGCCGGCCGGCCGGGGCGGGCACGATCCCGACCACCTCGTCCTCGCGGGCGGCGACGATCGCGTCCGGCGCGTGCTGGGCGAGGAAGTTCTCGATCGTGGCGTGTGCGGCGGTCAGCGGCTCAGCCACGTCGGAACGCCCGTCATGTCCGGGTGGCCGGGCGCGCGCACACGTCGCCAGCACGTGGTGGTCCCGCCCCTCGGCGAACCCGAGATGGCCCGCCCATCTGGCGATCTCGCCCTCCTCCCTGGTGCGGCCGTGCAGCACGCCCTCGATCAGCTCCCGGCGCGCCCGGCCCGCGGCCGCGGCCACCACCCGCTCGCGACCGAGGACGACGCCGCAGATCAGCGCGGCGTGCTCGGTCAGCAGCACCTGGACGTCGTCGCCGAAGCCCTCGTCCCCGGTGCTGAACGTGACCAGGTAGGCGACGATGTCCTCGCCGGTGCTGATCGGTGCGACCACGGCCGACGAGGCGGGGTCCGCGGAGCCGGGCAGCGTCAGCGCGCGGCGGGCGCGGGCGACGGTGGTCAGCACCGGCCCCAGACCGCGCTGGGCCGCGTGTGCCCGCAGCCGGTCGACCGGCCCGGCGTCGCTGTCCTCCCCACCGGCCGAGGCCAGCACGGTGAGCGTCGGGCTCAGCACGGCGACCGCGGAGCCGACGACCCGTGCGAGCAACCGGGTGACCGCGGCCAGGTCGGTCCGTTCGGTCGCCAGAGACGACATCCGCCCGTACGCGGACACGATCTTGCGCAGCGCCGCGGACTCGCCGAGCTCCGCGGGCACGACGGCCGTGACCGGCTCGCTTCCCGGCAGGCTCACCGGCACCTCCGGACGTCCCGGTTCGAGCACTGCCCCACCGTTGGTCTCCGATCACAAAGTCGGGCTGCATCCGGCTGTGACCCCGGCCCCATCGCCCGTCTGCGCTCCGGCGGCGCGGGCAGCGCCCCCGGCGCCGCGGAGCGTACTCGGAGGTCGAGCCGCCGAGAACCGGCTTCCACCGCACACCCGCCACGACACCGGTCGGTTGTCGCCCCGACACAATGATCGACTGCTGTTCTTTGGGATCGCCGCCGATGACGGTGACCTGGGTCTCAGAGCACGCTCTCCGTCACGACGCCGACCGGAGACGCTCCGGTCCGCAAGGCCCGGATCTGCGGGCCGGCCGGTGCACGAGGACCGGCGCTGCGACGGACGACCGGCGGCCGTCGCCTCCGCTCAACGCCGACAGGAGGCAGTACATGCTCGTGGACTTCCGTCCGCACACACGCCTGCGGAGCCAGAAGACACCGATCACGATCAGCGACTCGCTCGGCCCCGTGGTGGACGCCCTCAGCGAGAGCTCGACCGACCTGTCCCGGGTACGCGTGGTCTGCGACTGGGTGCAGTACCGGCAGAACTTCCGGGACGCCGTCGAGCTGCGCCCGATCGTCTCCGCCGGGTCCGGCTCCGTGGAGCCGCAGCCGGTCCCGGAAGGCGTCCGCGACGACGACCTGGAGATCGCGATCGACGTGCGGCGCAGCGCGGACCACTCGTTGCGGGACCTGACCCACGCCGCGCTCTCCGCCCACGCCGACGGCGGCCGGGACTCCGGCCACGTCCCGCTCGAGGACTGGCGGCCCACCAGGGACAGCTGCATCTGGGACTTCAACGCCCTGTACTGGTCCGCCCTCGACCTGTGGGAGAAGGCGACCGGCCAGGCCTACGAGCAGGCGCTGCCCGGCGGCGAGAGCGACGCGCGCAACCGGGACGCCGCCCGCTCGCTGATCGACGAGCTGTTCGCGGTGTGGGACGGGCTCGCCGACGGCGACGCCCTCCCGCCCGAGCTGTACGTGGTCGAGCTGGGCGTGGGCAACGGCAACCAGGCCAAGGTCTTCCTCGACGAGTTCCGCGAGCGCGACGGCGAACACGGCCGGGGCTACTACCGCCGCCTGCAGTACCTGATGTGCGACTACTCGCCGCACGTGCTGGACCTGGCCCGGGAGACGGTCGCCGACCACGCCGAGCACGTCAGCTCGTTCGTGCTGGACGCGACCCGCCCGCAGTCCACTCTCGGGTTCCTGCAGTTCAAGGTCTTCCTGGTCTACATCTCGAACGTCTACGACAACCTCCCCACCGACGAGGTCGCGCAGCTCGGTGGGCGCACCTACCTCGTCGAGTCCCGGGCCTACCTGCCCCGGGACGAGGTGACCGAGCTCGCCGAGCTGGTCCACGCACGCCCGGACCAGATCGGCGAGCTCGTCCAGAAACTGCTCCGGCTGGGCCCCGCCCTCCTCGCCGAGGCCCGGCCGGAGCACCTCGGCGGCCCGGACGCCGCCGTCGAGTTCTGGCGCAGGGCCTGGTCCGCGGTGCGGCTCGAGGAGCGCTACGTCGCGCTGCCCGGGCTCGATCTCTACGAGCTCGCGCCGACGGTGAGCGGAGAGGCCCTGCGCCCCCTCGTCGAGTCCGGTGCGGACATCCGGATGCACGTCAACAACGGCGCCGTCGCCAGCTTCGTGGAGACCCTGCCGCTGCTGCACCCGTTCGGACGGCTGATCTGCCATGACATCTTCGTGACCGACGCCGGCGCGTACCGCACCGGCTTCAAGGGACCCGGCAAGTACGACGGCTCCGTCGTGAACTGGGTGAACGGGCAGCTTCTCGCGCACGTCGGCCGGCGCCGCGGCTTCGACGTCACCTACGCCCCCTTCGCGCACCGGACCGGAACCAACATCATCACGATGACGGCGCAGGTGAGGGACTGACATGGACACCCGCACCCTGCTGCCCACCTCGGTCGTGGGCTCCTGGCCGGTGCCGGAATGGCTGGAGCGGCTCAAGACCGACTACTTCCGCGGCCGGATGAGCCGCTCCCAGCTCGAGGAGGTCCACGACACCGCCGTCAAGGCGGCGATCAAGGACCAGGAGCTGGCCGGCATCGACGTCGTCTCCGACGGAGAGCTGCGCCGGGACAACGACGTCGACTACCTGCTCGCCCGGATCCCCGGCATCGAGATCCCGGTGCCCAGCAAGGAGTTCTACTACGACTACTACGACGTCCGGGCAGGAAAGCTGGCAGTTCCCTCGGACGCCGTGGGGCTGGGTCTGGACCGGGACTTCGCGTTCACCCGCTCGCAGACCGACCGGCCGGTCAAGTTCTCGTTCACCGGACCGTTCTCGCTGTCCCGCCGCGTCACCGACCACGCCTACGACGACCCCGCCGAGCTCGTCCGCGCCCTCGCACGGGTGCTCTCGGACGCCGCGCACGCGCTGGCCGAGTCGGGCGCGACCCTGCTGCAGATCGACGAGCCGTTCCTGGCCGGCTACCCCGACCAGGTCGGGCTGGCCGTGGAGGCGATCAACACCGTCGTCCGGGACGTGGACGTCACGTGGGCGCTGCACGTCTGCTACGGCAACCGCTATGCGCGCCCGCTCTGGCAGGGACACTACGACTTCCTGTTCCCCACGGTCCTCGACGCCCATGTCGACCAGCTCGTGCTGGAGTTCGCGCGCAAGGGGTACGAGGACCTTCCGGTGATCAAGCGGTCCGGTTGGGACCGCACCATCGGGCTGGGCGTGGTGGACGTGAAGTCCCGCGAGATCGAGCCGCCCGAGCTGATCGCCACCCGGATCCGGCGGGCGCTCGAGCTGGTCCCCGCCGACCGGCTCGTCGTCAACCCGGACTGCGGGTTACGCAACCTCCCGCAGCACGTGGCCACCGCCAAGCTGCGGGCCATGGTCGAGGGCACGGCCCTCGTCCGAGCCGAGCTGCCGGATCCGGCGCCCCCGGAGCCGGAGCCCGCCCCGGAACACCTGTCGAACGGCGTCCCCGGCCACGACGACGGCGCCGGGACACCGGCGGATCCCGGCGAACCGGCGGAGGCCGGCGCCGCCGCCCCGAGTACCGATCTCTCGACCACACGAGGAGCGTAGGAATGACCCAGTCAGTTTCGTCCGAGTACCTGTTCACGTCGGAGTCGGTGACCGAAGGGCATCCGGACAAGATCGCGGACGCGATCTCGGACGCCGTCCTGGACGCCGCGCTGGCCGGTGACCCCGGTTCCCGCGTGGCCTGCGAGACGCTGATCACCACCGGCATGGTCGTGCTCGCCGGCGAGATCACCACCAGCTCGCAGATCGACTACACGCAGACCGTGCGGGACACCGTGAACCGGATCGGCTACGACGACGGCCGCTACGGCTTCGACGGGCACAGCTGCGCCGTCCTGACAGCGCTGGACAAGCAGTCCCCTGACATCGCGCAGGGCGTGGACCAGGCCGCCGAGGCACGGGCGCTGTCCGAGGACGAGCTGGACTCGGCGGGTGCCGGCGACCAGGGCATGATGTTCGGCTACGCCACCGACGAGACCACCGAGCTGATGCCGATGCCGATCGCGCTGGCGCACCGGCTGTCCCGGCGGCTGGCCGCGGTCCGCAAGGACGGCACGCTGCCCTACCTGCGTCCGGACGGCAAGACCCAGGTCTCGGTGCGGTACCGGGACAACGTCCCGGTCGCCGTCGAGCGGGTGCTGGTCTCCACCCAGCACGCCGAGGAGGCGACCAACGAGCAGATCCGCGACGACCTCTGGAAGCACGTCGTCGCGACCGAGCTCCCGCAGGACTTCTACGACGCCGACAAGCTCCAGGAGGACCTGCTGATCAACCCCACCGGCCGGTTCGTCATCGGCGGCCCGGTCGGCGACGCGGGCCTCACCGGCCGCAAGATCATCGTCGACACGTACGGCGGGTACGCCCGGCACGGCGGAGGGGCGTTCTCCGGCAAGGACCCGTCCAAGGTGGACCGCTCGGCGGCCTATGCGGCGCGCTACGTCGCGAAGAACGTCGTCGCGGCCGGGCTGGCGGCCAGGGCGGAGGTCCAGGTGGCCTACGCGATCGGCGTGGCCCGGCCGGTGTCGGTGCTGGTGGACACGTTCGGCACCGAGCGGCTGGACCGCACGGTGATCGAGAAGCTGGTGTCGGAGCACTTCGACCTGCGCCCGGCCGCCTTCCGCCGCTACCTCGACCTGCAGCGTCCGATCTACTCGCCCACGTCGGCCTACGGGCACTTCGGGCGCGAGGACGGCGACTTCCCGTGGGAGCGCACCGACAAGGCCGCCGACCTGCGCTCGGCGGCCGGGCTCTGACGAGCCGACGAGAGAGGAGACGTCACCGATGACCGCATCCGAGACGAGCCACCCGAAGCTGCAGCACGCTGGCGGGCTCGATTTCGCCATCGCCGACATCACCGAGGCGGAGTACGGCCGTAAGGACATCCGGCTCGCCGAGAACGAGATGCCGGGTCTGGTCGACCTGCGGCGCGAGTACGCCGAGGCGAAGCCGCTGCACGGTGCCCGGATCGCCGGTTCGCTGCACATGACCACCCAGACCGCCGTGCTGATCGAGACGCTGGTCGCGCTGGGCGCGGACGTGCGCTGGGTGTCGTGCAACATCTTCTCCACCCAGGACTACGCGGCCGCCGCGGCCGTGGTCGGCCCGCACGGCACCCCGGAGAACCCGCAGGGTGTGCCGGTGTTCGCCTGGAAGGGCGAGTCGCTCGAGGACTACTGGTGGTGCACCGAGCAGCTGTTCAAGTTCCGCGACGAGAACGGCAACGTGGTCGGCCCGAACATGATCCTCGACGACGGTGGTGACGCCACCCTGCTGGTGCACAAGGGTGTCGAGTTCGAGAAGACCGGTGTCGTGCCGACCGTCGCCGACGACGACCTGACCGTCGCCGACGAGGAGCGCGTGGTGCTGGCGACGTTGCGCCGCAGCCTGGCCGAGGACCCGCAGCGCTGGACCACGATCAACTCCGACATCCGTGGTGTCACCGAGGAGACCACGACCGGCGTCAACCGGCTCTACCAGTTGGCCGAGCGTGGTGAGCTGCTGTTCCCGGCGATCAACGTCAACGACTCGGTCACCAAGTCGAAGTTCGACAACAAGTACGGCATCCGGCACTCGCTGATCGACGGACTGAACCGGGCGACCGACGTGTTGCTCGGCGGTAAGGTCGCGGTGGTCGCCGCCTACGGCGACACCGGCAAGGGGTCGGTGGAGGCGCTGGCCGGGCAGGGTGCCCGGGTCATCGTCGCCGAGGTGGATCCGATCTGTGCGCTGCAGGCGTTGCTCGAGGGCCACGAGGTCAACACGCTCGAGAACGTCATCGACAAGGCCGACATCCTGGTCACCGCGACGGGGAACAAGGACATCGTCACCGTCGAGTTGATGAAGCGGATGAAGCACCAGGCGATCGTGGCGAACGTCGGTCACTTCGACAACGAGATCGACATGGCCGGGCTGGGCCGGGTCGAGGGCATCCAGCGGATCACGATCAAGCCGCAGGTCGACGAGTGGATCTTCCCGGACGGGCACTCGATCATCGTGCTCTCCGAGGGCCGGCTGATGAACCTGGGCAACGCGACCGGGCACCCGTCGTTCGTGATGTCCAACAGCTTCTCCAACCAGGTGATCGCGCAGATCGAGCTGTTCACCAAGCACGAGGAGTACAACAAGGACGTCTACCGGCTGCCCAAGCACCTCGACGAGAAGGTCGCCCGCATCCACGTGACGGCGCTCGGCGGGGAGCTCACCACGCTCTCGAAGGACCAGGCCGAATACATCGGCGTGGACGTCGAAGGCCCGTACAAGCCGGAGCACTACCGCTACTGAGGTAGCACCACCGGCACCGACCGCCCCGGGGGTCGGCGGGACGCCCCGCCGACCCCCGGGTGCACCGACCGCCGTCCACCCGGCGGCGCGACACCGGAAGGAACCGACGGTGAGTGTGTTCGGCGACGTCGAGCTCGATCTCCTGACCGAGGGTCTGGAACCACCCCCGCGAGCCGAGCTGATCGACGGGCGGAGCGTCGCCCGGCGCCTGCGGGCCGAGGTCCGGCGCGAGATCGCGCGGCTCCCGGACGAGGCCGCGACCTGCGGGCTGGCCACCGTGATGGTGGGTGTGAACGAGGCCGCGGCGGTCTACGAGCGACGGCTGCGCGCCCTCGCGGGCCGGCTCGGCATCGGGTACCGCCATCTCTGGCTGGCCGACGGCTGCCCGACCCGGGACGTGGCCCGGGTGGTCGACCAGCTGAACTCCGACCCGAGCGTGCACGGCATCCTGCTGCTGCGCCCGTTCCCGTCCGGCGTGTCCGAAACGGACGTGTTCGCCCGGCTCGACCCGGCCAAGGACATCGAGGCGGTGCACCCGGAGAACGCCGGCCTGCTCGCCATGGGTACGCCGCGGTTCGAACCGTCGACCCCGGCGGCCGCGTTCCACATGCTCGACACCTGGCTCGACGCGACCGGTCAGGACCGTGCCCGGTTCTACCGGGGTGCGACGATCGTCGTGGTCGGCCGGTCGAACAACGTCGGCAAGCCGGCGCTGGCACTGGGGCACGCGCGCGGCGCGATCGTGGTGTCCTGCGACGAGTGGGCGTCGCGCACCGGCAACCTCGCGGAGGTCACGCTCCGGGCCGACGTGCTGATCGTGGCGGCCGGCGTGCCGAACCTGATCGGGCCGGAGCACGTCGCCGACGGTGCGGTGCTCCTGGACGTCGGGATCAACCCGGTCACCGACCCGGAGAGCGGCCGGACCCGTATGGTCGGCGACATCGACCTACCCGCCGTACTGCACCATGCGCGCGCCGCGACCCCGGTTCCCGGCGGTGTCGGACCGGTCACCGACGTGTGGCTGATGCGCAACTGCGTCCGTGCCGCGTCGCTGCGTGCCGGTGGCGAGGGGGCGGCGTGCGCTACGACCCCCGGGCGCTGACCGGGATCCCCACCGAACCGGTGGGGTCGCTGCCGCGGCCGGCCGCGCTGCAACAGGCCTACCTCGACCACGACGCCGGCCGGATCGACCGGGCGACGCTCGAGGCGGCCCAGGAGTCGGCCGTCCGGCAGACGATCAGGAGCTACGAGGCGACCGGGGCGCCGATCATCAGCGACGGCGAGCAGCGGCGGGTGTCGTTCGCCACCTACCCGGTCACCCAGACGCCGGGCACGACGGGGCTCGCGCCGACGCTGGATCCGGACGGCCAGATCCTGGCGATCTTCGAGGACGGGCACGGCCGGCGGCTCCCCCGCCTCGCCCGCGGGCCGTTCGCGTACGCGAACTACGCGGCCGACCAGCTCGCGACGTCGATCGGCTACACGACCAGACCGATGAAGCAGGCGGTGATCTCACCGTCGACCCTGGCGCTGCTCTACCCGCTCCGGGAGCGCGTGCCCGGCTACAGCCGCGACGAGTTCGAGACCCGGCTGGTCGACGAGTGCGAGCGGGACATCCGGTCGGCGTTCGAGGTCGGCGCGGCGCGGGTGTCCGTGGACTTCACCGAGGGACGGTTGGCCACCCGCGACGATCCCCGGAACCCGTGGACCGGAGCCGGGCTGCTACCGCACTTCATCGAGCTGATCAACGCCGTGATGGCCCGGTTCGACGCGCGCGAGCGGGCGCACATCGGCGTGCACACCTGCGCGGGGGCCGACCGCGACACGGCGCACTCCGCGGACGTCCCCTACCCCGGTGTGCTCGCCGAGCTCTTCCGGATCGACGCCGGCTACTTCCTGATCCAGCTGGCCGCCGAACCCGACAGGGACACGGTCTGCGCGGCGATCGGCGAGCACCTCCGCACCGACGCCCACGGCGTCACGCAGATGGCCTACCTCGGGGTCGTCGACCCGCGCAGCCCCCGGGTGGAGAGCCCCTGGGAGATCGCCGACACGCTCACCCGCGCGGCCGACTTCATCCCGGCCGAGCAGCTCGGCTCGACCGACGACTGCGGGTTCTCCCCGTTCTCGAACGACGAGAAGCCCCGGCACGGCTCACCCGACATCGCCCGCGGCATCGCGTTCCGGAAGATCAAGAGCAGGGTCGAGGGCACCCGGCTCGCCGCGGAGAAGCTCGGCATCGCCTGACCGGAGCCGGTCGGACGGCCCGGTCAGCCTCCGACGGCTGGCTCGACGTCGATCCCCTCGGTCTGCAGGAGCAGCACGCCGACCGCCCGTGCGGCCGAGGCGGCGTCCCGGTCGCCCTCCTGCGCGGCCATGATCGAACCCTTCATCAGGATGTGCCACTGGCGGGCCAGCAACGCCGGGTCGGCGACACCGGCCGCCGTGGCCAGCTCCCGCAGGTAGGCGCGGATCCGCCCCAGATGTTTCACCGCGGCGCGGAAGACGGGTGTGTCCGGGTCGTTGATCTCGACCATCGTGGTGAGGAAGACGCAGCCCTCGAAGTCCGAGCGGGCGAACCATTCGCCGAACAGGTCGAACACCGCCAGCAGCTGGTCCTGCGGGCGCGCTCCGCGCTGACTGCTCTCGTGCATCAGCCACTGCTCGGTCCACAGCTTCTCGCGGCGCGCGAGGTAGTCGAGGATCAGGTCGTCCTTCGACGGGAAGTTGCGGTACAGCGTCATCTTGGCCGTACCGGCGCGGTCGACGACGGCGTCCACCCCGACGTCGCGGACGCCGTGCCGGGTGAACAGCTCGTAGGCGGCACGGCTGATCCGTTCGCTGCCGCTCGGCCGTTTCGCCACACCCGCGGCGTCGCCGTCTGCTTCCACGTTCATCCACCTTACCGTGACACGGATGTCACCGATCCACGCGACGGGCGGCCCGACGCCCGTCTCGCGGACCGTCGTGCCTGCTCAGCCCGCACCGTCCCGGGTGTCCGGCGCTCCCGCGGCCGGCTCCGGTCGGTCCGGGTCCCAGGTGAGGCTGAGGATGAACGCCGAGTCCAGCTCCCGCTCGCAGGGGCACTCCGGGCAGTCCAGCCGGTTCGGCTTGTTCGGGCAGTTCCAGCACGTCCGGACGAGCCGTTCGGTCTTCTCCAGGTCGGCCAGCATGTAGCGCAGGCCGGCCAGGCTCTGCCGGAACGTGGTGCGGATCTCGCCGAAGACGTCGACGAGGGCGTGGCTCGACTCCTCGCCGGTTCCCGACGACGGCCGGGTCTGGGCCAGCCGGGCGATCGTCTTGATCGGGACACCGAGCCCGGCCAACCGGACGCACACCTCGAGCCTGCGGACGTCGAAATCGGAGTAGAAGCGGGTGCCCTTGTCGGTCCGCCTGGGCGAGACCAGGCCCTGCTCCTCGTAGTAGTGGACGGTTCGCGGGGTCACCCCGAGCAGTTCCGCCACCTCGCCGGCGGACTGGTAGCCTCGCCGTCTCGCCTCGCGGACATCCACCGCGCCACCGCTCCTCTCGCCCGACCTCGGACGCGCCGCCGGAACGGCTCCGCCCCTGGGCGAGGGCCACCGGGTCCCGGCGACGCCTCACGCACAGATCTCCAGTCTACGTGCAGGTCCGATACATCGCACCGATCCCGCCCGGGGGCGTCGTGTGGCGATCAGCGCTCTTCTGCCCCCTGGTTCGCGTCGGCCACCCGGCGCAGCTCTGCGGCGAACGGGTTCGGCTTGGTCAGCTTCAGCGCCGCGTCGCAGGAGTCCCCGCCCCGGCGCCCCTTGCGCCGGGGCGGAGCGGGGGACGGCGCCGCCGCCGAGCGGGTCATCAGACCGACCGTGGCGGTGAACGTCTTCGTCATGCGCCCACCGCAGAGCACGCAGACGAGCTCCAGCCCGGCCACGGTCTCGTAGCGGGCACGGACCTCACGGGTGGCGCCGCAGGCGTCGCATCGGAAGTCGTACGTCGGCATCCGTCCTCCTCTCCTACCGGGTCAGGCCGAAGCCTCGACCCTGTCCTTGACCAACGACACGGCCGCGTTGGCGTCCGAGCCGTACTCGATCCCCATCTCACGCGCGATCGGCCGGTTCGCCGCCGCGCCACCGCACATCAGCAGGTACTTGCCGCCCAGGCCCTTCTCCTCGAGCAGGTCCTTGGTCTTCTGGACGTAGACCGTCGAGGAGTTGGTCATCACCGACATGCCGATGGCGACCGCGTCGTTCTCCTCGGCCGTCTGCACGAACTGCTCGGGCTTGACGTTCTTGCCGAGGTCGATGACCTTGAACCCGTTCGCCTTGAGCATCAGGCAGACCAGGTTCTTGCCGATGTCCTGGGTGTTGCCGCGGACCAGGCCGACGACGACGGTGCCGGTCGGGCCGTCACCGGAGCCAGAGGCCTCCAGCAGCGGGATCAGGATCGGCATGGCCTTGTCCATGGTCTTCGCGGCCTTGAGCATGTCGGTGACGAAGCGCTCGTTGCGCTCGTACATGTCACCGACGATCTTCATGCCGAGCGAGAGGCCGTCGAACACGATGGCCTGGGCGCTCATGCCCCGGTCGAGGCCGATCTGCGTCCACTCCTTGGCCTTCTCGCCGTCGTAGTCCATGATCGCCTCGACGAGCTTCTCGTTCACCTCCTCCTGCGAGCCCTCCTCGGCCTTGTGCGCGGCCTTGCCGCCCGCCACCGACTCGTCGGCCGCGGTGGAGTTGTCCCGGGTACCGGGGTGCTTCGGGTGACCGGCGAGGTACACGTTGGACAGGTCGCCCAGTGCGGCGACGTCCATCGGGTACTTGATCGACGCGCACGTGTCGATCATCGCGTGCATGTTCTCCTCTGGCACGTTCCAGTCGATGTCACAGCCCGGCATGCAGACGAACCCGCCGTTGTAGCCGACCTCGGCGGCCAGCTTCTTCACCTCGTTGGCGACGTCCTCGGTGGAGCCGTGCACCAGCGTCGAGAACGGGCTCAGCGTCCCCATCAGCGAGATCTCACCGCCGATGACCCGCTTCGTGTGGTCCATGCCCGGGTACATGTCGCCGTTGAAGTTCACGCACCCGTTGTCGGCGATGTCGCGCCAGATCGGCTGGGTGAACGTGCAGGTGTGGGTGAGCCCGAGCCCGCCGATCTCGTTGATGTAGGAGAACAGCCGCTTCTGGTAGGGCAGGCCGAACTCGCGGTAGACCTCCGGCGGCAGGATGTCGCTGGAGTTGAACGGGTCGAGGATGTTGCAGGCGTCCAGGCCGGCCTCGAACATCATCCGCACCACGTTCTTCACGCAGTCCAGGGCCAGCTCGATGACCTCGTGGGCGTACTCCGGGTCGGTGTCCAGGTAGGTCAGGAACTCGCTGGACCCGGTCATCAGCTGCGCGGTCGTGATCGGACCACCGACCGGCGTGACGAGGACGTGCGTGTTCTTGTACCCCTCGCGCACGTACACCTGGGCCTCGGCGGCGATCGTGCGCAGCCGCCCGGCGTCCGGGTTGAAGCCCTTCGAGTGGTACTCGTCGCGCAGCCGGTAGAAGTCCTCCTTCGTCGGCGTCGGGTGCTTGACCAGCGACGGCTGCGCGTAGGGCAGGTAGTCCAGCTCGGCCCCCAGGTTCTCCACCGGGGTGAACAGGTCGGTGCCCGGGATGAGCACGTCGCCGCCGAACTTCTTCAGGGCCTTGATCTTCGCCTGGGCGGCGGCCTCCGGGTCACGCTGCGCGACGTCACAGGTCACGCCACCCTCGCGCAGGCCACGGGTCATCAGCAGCGGCACGCAGGGCACCTGGTCGGGGAGCTCCTTCATGGTGATGGCCGCGACCATCCGCTCCCGGCTGGACATCGTGTCAGGCACTGGCATCTCCTTGTGTGGTCCCCGGGCGGATCCCGGGGTCGGGGGACATCTCCTCTGGCAGGTTCGGCGGCGGGCGGGTACGTCCGTGCTCCTGCCGTGCGTGCGGCTCAGGTACCGGCACGCACCGTGTGGGCGGGTACGGGGGTCACCACGGGCCGGGTACCGGCAAGCTCCGGCAGCGGGGCGGCCATGGCGTGCTCGCGCGCGTTCCGCAGCACCGACGCGACCGGACCGACCGCGCGCAGCGTCTCCCAGTCCGTGGCGTCGATCGCGCGCAGGAACGCCGACGCGCGGGACGCCAGCAGCAGCTCGTCCAGACCGGCCATGCTGTCCACCGGCGCCGCCACGACCGGCCCCGACGCGGCGAGCTCGGTGGTCAGCACCGCGATCGAGCGGGCGTCGCCGTCCTGCACGGCCCTTCCGAGCGCGACGAGGTCGGTGAAGCCGTGCAACACCACCCGGTCGCCGATCTCACGGCGGACCTCGTCGATCACCATGCCGCGCGCGTCGTACTGCAGGTTGAGCAGCTCGACGCCGAGCTCGGCCAGGTCCGGCAGGATCGGGCGGATCGCGCCGCAGCTGTGGAAGCAGACCGCGGCCGAGGTGGCCCGTCGGATCCGGGAGAGCAGCGTGCGCAGCCGAGGGCGGACGAACGTCCGGAAGTCCTCGTCGGAGAGGAACATGCTGGCCTGGTAACCGAAGTCGTCCCCGTAGACGATCATGTCCGGCTGCTCGGGCAGGGCCGCGAGGTAGTGCTCGTACCCGGCGGCCACCGTCTCGGCCGCCCAGTCCAGCAGCGCGGACGCCTCCCGCCAGTTCTCCGTGAGGTCGGTGAGCAGCTGCCAGCTGTTGCGCAGCGAGAAGCTCGTCTCCAGCAGGCCGGAGCACGGCGCGTCGGCGACGACGACCTGGTCCGACGCGTCCGTCGCCAGCTGTACCTCCGCGGGCCACTCCGGCCGGGGGTGACCCGCGATCCCGAAGATGTCGGCGGTCTCGAGCGGGTGGTGCAGTGGCGCTGGCTCGCCGTCGGCCCACAGCCAGGTCACGCCGAACTGGTCCACGAACTGCTCGTCGACGATGGTCGGGGGCGGGAACAACGGCCCCACCCTCGCGAAGTCGGAGCCCGCGGCACGCGTGTCGTCGGCCGCGAGGGCGACCGTCTGGAGCACCCGGTGGCCCACCACACCGACCTGGCCGGCCAGCACCGGCGCTCCGGTCGCCCGCACACCGGTCACCGTCGAGGTGCCGATGTCGACGAGCATCTCTCCGTCCGGCTTCCCGGCGAGCAGCCTGCGGAACCGCTCCCGGGCGCTCACGTGATGGCTCCGGCGCCGTCGATCAGCGTTCCGGACATCGGACCTCCTGCCGTCGGGGGTGTCCCGTCATCGATGCCACCGGCGACGCGAGGACTCCGGTGACCGCACTCACATATACACCTTACGTGTACGTGAGATTCGCACAACCCTTGGGCCCTGTCGATGCCCACCTGATGCAGGCACCGTGGTGGACGAGCCCCGGCGTCGGGCCGACGCAGGTCCGGGCGGACGGCGTGGCGGGCCGGCGGCGGACGGCGGACGGCGGACCGACCGCGAGCCGGTCGTGCACGCCGTGGAGCGGAGGGGACGCCGCGGAGCGGTCAGAGGAGCGAGCGGCCCGACCGTGACGGCTCCGCGACCTCGACCTCGACCTCGGCGGCATCGGCGACATCGGCGGCATCGGCGGCCTGCGGGGTTTCCGGGGCCGTCCGAGCCACGTGCCCGTCCCGCGTCGCGGTCCCGCGCGCCCCGTCCGCGCACGGCTCGCCCCCGGCCGGGTCGTCCGCGTCCGGGTCGTCCGCGGGCGTCGACGAGACCAGTTCCATCAGGGCGAGCGAGATCCGGGTCGAGAGCTGGACCCCGCCGGGACGGGCGGCGGCCCCCGGGCCCGCCGCCCCTCGCCGGACCAGGCCCTCGACCTCCTCCAGGGCGGCGAGCAGGTCACGGAGCGCGCGGACGTCCTCCCGGAAGCGTGCCCGCATCTCGGCGAGCGTGTCGGAGAGCGCGCGGCCGTACTCCGCACCGGTGGTCGCCCCGACCCGCGCCTCGATCAGGTCCCGTACGGTCCGCAGCGGGACGCCGAGGCAGGCGAGCCGGACGCACACCTCGAGCCGGCGCAGGTCGGCCTCGGTGTAGAAGCGGGTTCCCCGACTGCTGCGGCGCGGGCTGACCAGGCCCATCTCCTCGTAGAAGTGCACCGTCCGCGGGCTCACGCCGAGCAGCCCCGCGACCTCGCCCGGCGCGATGTAGCCGCACTCCCGTGCCCGTCGCGCGTCCATCGTCATCGGCCGGACCCCGGGTCGGTCCGGATCCCCGGTCCCGACCTCGAGGCCGCGTCGTCTCCCATCCTCCGGTGCGTCGACCCAGCATAGCCGCCGGAGGGGGGCGCACTCTACGGCGAGGATCCATCCTTGACGTCAGATTTCTCGTCGCTCGACCGGGCTGCCGCCCGCCTGCCGCCCTGGCCGTACCGGTCCACGGCCCACCGCAGGCCGGCGGCGGCCGCGAGCAGTACGGCGGCACCGAGCGAGATCGTCAGCGCGGCGGCGAGCGGGTCGGACACGCCGGCGACGAACGGGACGAGGACGGTCGCCAACGCCGGCGGGACCGGTGCCCGGAACGCCCACATCAGCGCCGACACGACGGTCAGCGCCACCGCGGCGGCCACCCAACCGGGCTGCACCAGCACGGCCGCGGCGACACCGGCGGCTCCCGCGACGCTGAGCAGCGCCCATCGCCGCACGCCCGGCCCGGGAGCCGCTCCGGCCTGCACGAACTCGAGGCAGGCGACCAGCAGCGGCGGAGCGGCCGCGAGCGGGAGGAGCCCCAGTACGGGGACCAGCGCCAACCATCCGCAGGCGCACACGCCGAACACGGCGAGCACGCGGGCCGGCCACCTGACGGGCCGCACCGGAACCGGTGCACGCGGAGCGGTCACCGCGAGCAGCGTGCACATCGCCGCGACCAGGACGACGTAGGCGAGCTCCCCGGTGCCGAACCACACGGGGAGGACCGCAGCCGACAGTGCCGGCGACAAACGGCTGCGCAGCAGGAGCAGGAGCACCAGCGCCGCCGCGAGCGCGACGATCGCCAGCAGTGAGCGCGGCCCCGGAAGCAGCCCCACGAGCACGCCGAGTCCGGCGCACGCGGTGGGCAGCACCGCGATCCGCCAGCGCGACGCGAGCCAGTCTGGGCGGGCCGTGACCCAGACCCCGAGTGCCAGTGCGATGCCCTCGGGGAACAGCAGGGACGGCTCGCCCAGCAGGCCGGCGGTCGCGACCATCGCGACGGCGTACAGCACCGGCAGCGCCCGGACCGCCACCGCGCGCCCGCCCGCCAGCGGGGCGCGGGCCGTGCGCGCGATCATCGCCGTGTCGCGGCGGCGGCGGCCACCGGCCTCGGCGACGGCCGGGTACCGGCGTCGCCCGGTTCGGGCGCGACCTGGCCGAGCAGCCGGAACGAGCCGGTCACGACCACCGGGCAGCCGGGGGTGGCCAGCGCACACGCCCGGGTCAGCGCCTGTCGCGGGTCGGGCACCGTCTCGACCAGCGGCACCCCGTGGGCCATGGCCGCCCCGGCGATCGCCGAGGCGGGCACCGCCCGCGCCCCGGACGGTCCGTGGGCCGCAGGCACGGTCTCGGTGGCGACCAGCGCGGCCGCCTGACCGGCGAGCGCGGCGACGCCGGCGTCGACGTCCTTGTCCGCGGCCATCGCCAGCACCCAGACGCCGCCGTGCCGACTCCCGTACCGTCCGCGCACCGCCTCGGCCAGCGCGGACAGCTTGTCCGGGTTGTGCGCGCCGTCCAGCACGACCTCGCAGCCGTGCCAGCTCCGCCGGTCGAACCGCCCGGGCAGCCGGACCTCCGCGATCGCGGCGGACGTTGTCTCCGCGTCCAGCCGCCACCCGTCGCGAGCCGCGAGCTGCTCGGCGACCTGCACGGCCAGCAGGGCGTTGTCCAGCTGGTGGCGGCCGGGCACGGGGGGTGCCAGCCACGTGCGTCCCGCCGCCCCCCTGTACAGCCCGCGCCAGCAGCCGTCGGCGGTGCGGTGCGCCAGCTCGACCGACCGGTCGGGGGTGCTCCACACGAGGCGGCAGCGGCGGCGGGCCGCCGTCGCGGCCACGACGTCGTCGACCTCGGGGGCCCGGCCGCCGCTCGCGACCGCGATACCGTCCGGCGCGACGATGTCCGCCTTGTCCGCGGCGATCTCCGCCAGGCTCGTTCCGAGCACGTCGGTGTGGTCGAGCCCGACGGACGTGAGCACGGCCAGCTTGTCCGGGCGTGCGATCGCGTTGGTGGCGTCGTGCCTGCCGCCGATTCCGGCCTCCACCAGCCCGTAGTCGACGGCCCGCTGCGCGAACAGCTCGAACGCGGTCGCCATCGTCAGCTCCGCGTAGCCCGCGCCGCCGATCCGCTGCTGGTCAGGGTGGACGGCCGCCTCCGCCACCGGGTCGACGACGCCGTCGAGCTGCTCCGGCCGCACCGGGCCACCGTCGATCTGGAAGCGTTCCAGGACGCTGAACACGTGGGGCGACAGGTGCGCCCCGACGAGGTGCCCGTGCGCGCGCAGGACGGCGGCCAGCAGCGCGACGACCGACCCCTTGCCCGCGGTGCCGGCCACGTGCACGGACCGGAACTGTTCCTGCGGATCGCCGAGCCGCCGGAACAGGGCCCTGGCCCGACGCCCGCCGGCCCGCCGGCCCGCCGCGGCGGGGACCGCCAGCCCGGCGAACAGCCGGTCCACGTCGGCCGCCGTGGTGATCGCCGGGCGGGGCGAACCGGCCGGTGCGGCGATCCCTCCGCCGATCTGGGCCGCCTGGCTCACTCCCGCTCCCCCGCCGCCCGGCCGACGTTGCGGAGCAGCAACGCCGTCGTCACCGGTCCGACCCCGCCGGGCACCGGGGAGAGTGCGGTGACGACGGGCCCGACCGTGCTCGCCTCCACGTCGCCGACCAGGCCGCCGTCGTCGGTGGGGTTCGTGCCCACGTCGACCACGACCGTGCCGGGCACGACGTGCTCCGACGTCAGCAGCCCCGCCCGTCCGACGGCAGCCACCACGACGTCGGCCGCACGGGTGTGTCCGGCCAGCTCGGTGGTGCGGGAGTGGCAGACGGTCACGGTGGCGTCCCGCGCCAGCAGCAGCTGCGCGAGTGGCCTGCCGACCACCGGGGACCGCCCCACCACGACGACGTGACGGCCGGCCAGGCCGATCCCGAACGCGTCGAGCAGCGTGACCACCGCCTCCGCGGTGGCCGGGGCGAAGGCCGGCAGCCCGACGGTCAACCGGCCGAGGCTGACGGGGTTGGCGCCGTCCACGTCCTTGGCGGGGTCGATCGCCTCGCTCGCCCGCGCGACGTCCACGCCGTCGGGCAGGGGCGTCTGCAGGATCACCGCGTGCACGTCGGGAGCCGCCGAGAGCGCGCGGAGCTCCTCGTGGATGCGGTCGGCCGAGGCCGCCGCTCCGAGGTCGCGGATCTCGCAGTCGATGCCGACCGAGGCGGCCGCCCGGCTGATCGACCGCACGTACCACGCGCTGGCGTCGTCGTCGGTCGCGACGACGACGGCGAGCCGCGGTCTGCCGCCCGTCTCGGCGAGAGCCGCGCAGGTGGCCGCGACCTCCTCACGGATCGTGCGGGCGAGTTCGGTACCGGCCAGTGGCTCGGCGCCCATCCGGATCGTCCCTTCTCATCGTCGTGTCGTCGCGGGCCTCGCCGGCCCGCCGTCGAGCTCCCGGAACGCACGCAGCACCCGGGTCACCGTCCGGGTCTGCCGGGGCCGGTACGGAAGGCCGCACACCCGGGCGACCCTCCGGATCCCGCCGACGTCATCGACGAGCAGCAGCGCCGCGCACTCCACGAGGTCGTCGAGGACCAGTTCCCCGATCCGGTAGCCGACGCCGGCCGCGTCGAGCGCGTCGAGGAGCCGCTGCCGGCCGATCCACGGACGCACCCGGCCGTCGAGCGGGGGCAGGACCGGGGTCGCACCGAGAATGCCGACGACGCCGGCGCGGGTCGTCTCCAGGATCCGGTCGTCGGCGTCCACCAGGAGCGCGTCGGCGGCGGGCGGCAGCCCGATCTCGATCTCGGCCTCCACCGACCGGTCGGCGTAGGCGTACCCCGCCCGGCGGGCGTCGTCCACGCGTCGGACGTGCAGTACGGCGTCGCCGGGAACGGCGTGGTCCCGCGGAGCCACGGTGATCCGCACGTGGGCCGGGTCGTCGGGCACCGCGTGCACCCGGGCGAGGAGCGGCCCGGGACGCCCGCCGAGCGCCCGGCGCAGCGCGGACACGATGTCGGCCGTCAGCTCGGTGCCGTAGCAGTCGCCGTACGAGCGGCGCAGGCGGGACACGTGCTCGCTCAGCGCCGGGGCGCTCCCGTCCTCGACGGCGACCGTCTCGAGCAGGCCGCCGCGCTTCCTCCCGTCCGGCTCGGACCGGTCGTCCACGTCCAGCTCGCCGTCCAGGCACCGCAGCA
This sequence comes from Pseudonocardia endophytica, assembly GCF_004339565.1. Classification (GTDB taxonomy): domain Bacteria; phylum Actinomycetota; class Actinomycetes; order Mycobacteriales; family Pseudonocardiaceae; genus Pseudonocardia; species Pseudonocardia endophytica. Next base: position 1,557,250 of record NZ_SMFZ01000002.1, on the reverse strand, counting down.
GCGGCGCCGCCTTGTGCAGGCACTCCGCCCACTCGGCCGCCGGGCGGGAGTCGGCGGTGATACCGGCGCCCACCCCGAGCCGGGCGCTGCCGTCCGGACGTACCTGCAGGGTGCGGATCGCGACCGCCAGTTCCAGCCCGGCCAGCGGGCCGGCGTAACCGAGCGCGCCGGTGAACAGCCCGCGTGGGTCCTCCTCCAGGGCGTCGATCAGCCGGGTCGCACTGGTCTTCGGCGCTCCGGTGACCGAGCCGGGCGGGAACGTCGCGGCGAGCAGCCCGGGGTCGTCGACGTCCGGGCACAGCTCCCCGGTCACGGTGGACACCAGATGCCACACGCCGGGGTGCGGCTGCACCTCGAGCAGCTGCGGGACCCGCACCGAGCCGGTGGCGCACGCCCGGGACAGGTCGTTGCGCATCAGATCCACGATCATCACGTTCTCCGCCGCCTCCTTCGGCGACGCCGCCAGCCGCGACCGTTCCGTCCGGTCGGTGTCGGCCCCGGTCCGCGGACGCGTTCCCTTGATCGGCTCGGTGCGTACCCGGCGGCCGTCGCGGTGGAGGAACAGCTCCGGGCTGGCGGACACGGCGGCCGCCACGGTGTCCGCGACCAGTCCGGCCCTGGCCGGGGCGAGCGACTCCACCAGCCGCGCCCACGCCGCGTGCGGTGAGCCGGAGAGCTCGAGCTCGATGCCGACCGCGATGTTGGCCTGGTACACCTCACCGCGCCGGATCGCTTGCTGGCACTTCTCGACCGCGCCCAGGTAGGCGGCGCGGTCGGGCAGAGAGCGCAGCCGCACGTGCGGGGTCTCGGTGCGGCCCGGCCCGGCGAGGTCGGCGACGAGCCCGGCGAGGCGCCGCGCGGCCCCGGCCCGGTCGAGTCCGCTGCCGGCGCCGCCCGGGTCGTCGACCAGTGCCTCGTACCACCAGCGGTGGCCGTCGTGCCGGAGCACGTCCGGGTACCAGCCGAACGACGACGCGGTCGTGGCGATGTCCGGGTCGACGCCGGGGTAGGCCAGGTACCCGAACCAGCCGCCACCGACGGCGTCGGGACGTGCGGGGTCGGGCCGCACGTCCGGGACTCTGGCCAGCGCACCCGCGACGTGCGCGGCCGGCCCGCGCACGACCTCGGTCGGGTCACACGTGACCACGGACCCCCGTGACCACCGCCCTGACCATGCGGTGACCCTCGTGCGGTGGGCCAGCCGCCGCACGAGGTCCGCCACCCCGGTCGTCGGCGCGACCGGCAACGGTTCGACCACCAGGCGCGTCCACCGCCCGTCCCCTGGCGAGCTCGCCTCCGAGCCGGTTCCGAGAACCGCCGTCACGTGATCCGCTCCGCTTCCGGCCGCGACGCCGTCCGGTGGTCGAGGGGCGCGGGCTCGGCCGGGACGGGTCCGGGAGAGATCGTGTGCACGGTGCCGTTGACCGGGATGTGGGTCGGCATCCGTTCGACGCCGAGCCCGAGCGCTGCGGCGAACAACGCGCGGATCGTCTCGCCGTGGCTGACCACGACGACGTCCGGCCCGGTCGCGGCGACCCGGTGCGGGGCGCCGGCGTTCAACGCGCCCAGGAACCGCCCGGCCCTGCCGAGCAGTTCCCGCGGGGTCTCCCCACCGGCCGGCGCCCAGTCCGGATCGGCGGCGGCGAGCACCGCGGCGCGTCCGGCCACCGGGGTGCCCTCCCATATCCCGTGGCACTGCTCGCGCAGGAGCACCGAGCGGCGGACCCGCAGGTGGTGCCGGGCCGCGACGAGCTCGGCGGTCTGCACACACCTCAACTGATCGCTCGTCCAGACCTCGCCCACCGGTTCGCGTTCCAGTGCCTCGGCGACCGTGAGGGCCTGCTTCACCCCGTCCGGGCTCAGCGGCACGTGCAGGGTCTGCCCCTGCAACAGGCCCTCGGCGTTCCAGGTGCTCTGGCCGTGTCGGACGAGATGCAGGCGGGCCCCGGCGCGGCGCCCCGCCCAGCGAGCGTTCACCGCAGCAGACCGGCGGCCCGGACCGCCAGCGGATCGAGCTCCGCCCGGCCGTCCGCGGCGACCGCCAGCAGCGCCTCGATCATCCGCGGCTCCCAGAACGTCCGCATGTGATCGGCGATCTCCCGGGCCGCCGTGTCCGGGTTCCGGTCCGCGAACTGCGCCGCGATCTCGTTGGCGAGGCGGGCGCTGGGGGCGGGGCCACCGCTCATGTCCCGGCCACCGGGACCGGCTCGGCGGCCCGGTGCTCCTGGGCGGGCACTCCGTCCCCGCCGGTGCGCAGCTGGACCTGGACCGCGGTGACCTTGTACTCGGGGCAGTTCGTCGCCCAGTCCGAGTTCTCCGTGGTGACCACGTTCGCCCCGGTGGTCGGGTGGTGGAACGTCGTGTAGACCACGCCGACCGGCATCCGGTCGGAGATCGTCGCGCGCAGCGTGGTGTCCCCGACCCGGCTGCTCAGGCGCACCTCGTCGCCCTCGCCGATCCCCCGCTCCTCGGCGTCGTGCGGGTGGATCTCGAGGAGGTCCTCCGGGTGCCATGCGACGTTGCCGGTGCGGCGCGTCTGGGCCCCCACGTTGTACTGGGACAGGATGCGGCCGGTGGTGAGCACCAGCGGGAACCGGCGGGTGCTGCGTTCCGAGGTCGGCACGTAGGTGGTGGGCACGAACCTGCCCTTGCCACGCACGAACCCGTCCTCGTGCATGATCGGCGTGCCGGTCGGTGCGGCGTCCGTGCACGGCCACTGCACGCTGCCGACCTCGTCGAGCTTCTCGAACGAGACGCCGGCGAACGTCGGCGTGGTGGACGCGATCTCCGCCATGATCTCGCGCGGGTGGGTGTAGGACATCGGACGGCCCATCCGCTCCGCGATCGCGGCGACGATCTCCCACTCGTGCATCCCGGTCCGCGGCGGCATCACCGGCCGGACCCGGTTGATCCGCCGTTCGGCGTTGGTGAACGTCCCGTCCTTCTCCAGGAACGACGTCCCCGGCAGCAACACGTGGGCGAACGACGCCGTCTCGTTGCGGAACAGGTCCTGGACGACCACGAGGTCCATCGCGCTCAGCGCGGCGTGCACGTGGGCCGTGTTCGGGTCGGACTGGGCGATGTCCTCGCCCTGCACGAACAGCGCGCGGAACGAGCCGTCGATCGCCGAGTCGAACATGTTCGGGATCCGCAGTCCCGGCTCCGGGGAGATCGTGGCGCCCCACACCGACTCGAAGACCGAGCGGACCGCGTCGTCGGAGACGTGCCGGTAGCCGGGCAGCTCGTGCGGGAAGGAGCCCATGTCGCACGAGCCCTGGACGTTGTTCTGCCCGCGCAGCGGATTGACCCCGACGCCGTCGCGACCGATGTTGCCGGTGGCCATGGCCAGGTTGGCCATCCCCATCACCATGGTCGAGCCCTGGCTGTGCTCGGTGACGCCGAGCCCGTAGTAGATCGCCCCGTTCGGTGCGGTGGCGTACAGCCGCGCGGCCTCACGTACCTGGTCGGCCGGCACGCCGGTGATCTCCTCGACGGCCTCCGGCGCGTTCTCCGGCCGCGCGATGAACTCGGCCCACTCCGACCAGCCCTCGCAGCGCTCGGCCACGAACGCCTCGTCGGCCAGCCCCTCGGTCACGACGACGTGCGCGAACGCGTTGATCATCGCGACGTTCGTGCCGGGGGCAAGCGGCAGGTGGTGGGCGGCCTCGACGTGCGGGGACCGGACGAGGTCGATCCGGCGCGGGTCGAGGACGATCAGCTTCGCGCCCTCGCGCAGCCTGCGCTTCATCCGGGACGCGAACACCGGGTGACCGTCGGTCGGGTTCGCCCCGATCAGCAGGATCACGTCGGCCGCGGCGACCGACCGGAAGTCCTGCGTGCCAGCGCTGGTGCCGAACGTCTGCTTGAGGCCGTACCCGGTCGGCGAGTGGCAGACCCGCGCGCAGGTGTCGACGTTGTTGTTCCCGAAGACCGAGCGCACCATCTTCTGGACGACGTAGACCTCCTCGTTGGTGCAGCGCGAGGACGTGATGGCGCCGATCGACCCGACCCCGTGCTCGTCCTGGATCTCGCGCAGGCGCCGCGCGGTGAAGTCCAGCGCCTCCTCCCAGGAGACCTCCCGCCACTCGTCGGTGATCCGCTCGCGGACCAGCGGGTTCAGCACGCGGTCCGGGTGGCTGGCGTAGCCGAACGCGAACCGTCCCTTCACACAGGAGTGGCCCTCGTTGGCGCCGCCGTCCTTGGCCGGGACCATCCGGACGACCTCGTTGCCGCGCATCTCGGCCTTGAACGAGCAGCCGACACCGCAGTAGGCGCACGTGGTCAGCACCGTGCGGTTCGGCATGCCGAGGTCGACCACGCTGCGCTCCTGAAGCGTGGCCGTCGGGCAGGCCTGTACGCAGGCACCGCAGGAGACGCAGTCGGACTCCAGGAACGACTCCCCCGCGCCCGCGGTGATCTTCGTGTCGAAACCGCGGCCGTCGAGGGTCAGTGCCAGCGTGCCCTGGACCTCGTCACAGGCCCGCACACACCGTGCGCACGAGATGCACTTCGACCCGTCGAAGTCGAAGTACGGGTTCGACGTGTCCTTCGGCGCGTCGGCGTGGTTGGCGCCGTGCTCGTCGTAGCGGACCTGGCGCAGGCCGACGGTCCCGGCCATGTCCTGCAGCTCGCAGTCGCCGTTCGCCGAACACGTCAGGCAGTCCAGCGGGTGGTCGGAGATGTAGAGCTCCATCACGCCGGTGCGCAGCTTCGCCAGCCGGGCGGACTGCGTCGTGACCCGCATGCCCTCCTCCACCGGCGTGGTGCACGACGCGGGCGTGCCGCGCCTGCCGTCGATCTCGACCACGCACAGCCGGCACGACCCGTAGGCCTCGAGATTGTCACTGGCGCAGAGCTTCGGGACCGGTACGCCGGCCTCGACCGCCGCGCGCATCACCGACGTGCCCTGCGGCACGCTCACCGGCACGCCGTCGATCACGACGGTGGTCGTCGCGTCCCCGGAGCGGGCCGGGGTTCCGTAGTCGGTCTCCTTGAGCAGGCTCATGCCGTGTGCTCCTCCCTGGTCGGCGACTCGTCGGCCGGTCGTCTCCGGTCGAGGAAGTCCTCCCCGAAGTGCTGGACGGCGCTGCGGACCGGGAACGGGGTCATCCCGCCCATCGCGCACAGCGAGCCGTCGGTCATCAGCTCGCACAGGTCGTCGAGCAGCGCGAGGTTGTCGTCGACGTCGGACCCTTCGATGATCTTGTCGATGGTCTCGACCCCGCGGACGGAACCGAGCCGGCACGGGGTGCACTTCCCGCAGGACTCCGCCGCGCAGAACTCCATCGCGAAGCGGGCCTGACGTGCCATGTCGACGGTCTCGTCGAACACGACGATGCCGCCGTGCCCGACCATGGCCCCCGCCTCGGCGAACGCCTCGTAGTCCATCGGCAGGTCGAACCGGTCGACCGGCAGGTACGCGCCGAGCGGACCGCCGACCTGCACCGACCGCACCGGACGACCGGTCAGCGTGCCGCCCCCGAAGTCCTGGACCAGCTCGCCGAGCGTGATCCCGAAGGCGGTCTCGACGATGCCCCCGCGGGCGATGTTCCCGCCGAGCTGGAAGACCTGCGTGCCGCGCGAGCGGCCCATGCCGTACGACGCGTAGGCCTCGGCTCCGTCGCCGAGCACCGTGGTGGCCGCGCAGAGCGTCAGCACGTTGTTCACCACGGTCGGCTTGCCGAACAGCCCGCTCAGGGCCGGGATCGGCGGCTTCGCCCTGACCATCCCGCGCAGACCCTCGAGGCTCTCCAGCATCGCGGTCTCCTCGCCGCAGATGTAGGCCCCCGCGCCGACGCGCACCTCGATGTCGAAGGCGAACCCGCTGCCCAGCACGTCCGGGCCGAGCCAGCCCTGCCCGCGAGCGATCCCGATCGCCGACCGCAGCGTCTCCACGGCGTCCGGGTACTCCGAGCGCACGTAGACGAAGCCCTCGGACGCCCCCACGGCGTACGCGGCGATCGTCATGCCCTCGAGCAGCTGGAAGGGGTCCCCCTCCATCACCATCCGGTCCGCGAACGTCCCGGAGTCGCCCTCGTCGGCGTTGCAGCACACGAACTTGACCGCCGCCTGCTCCTGGCCGACGGTCCGCCACTTGATCCCGGCCGGGAATCCGGCGCCGCCCCGGCCCCGCAGGCCGGAGGTGACCATCTCCTCGACGACGTCCTCCGGCGCGAGGGAGAGCGCGCGTCGCAGTCCGCGAAGTCCGCCGTGGTCGGTGTAGTCGGCCGGGTCCAGCGGGTCGACAACGCCCACCCGGGCGAAGGTCAACCGGTTCTGGCGGCGCATCCAGGGCAGTCGCTCGACCGGTCCCAGGGATGCGCCCTCACCGTCGAACAGCCCCGCGTCGACGAGCGCGGGGACGTCTCCCGGAGCGACCGGGCCGTAGCCGACCCGTCCGTGCGGGGTGGCCACCTCGACCAGCGGCTCGAGCCAGAGCATGCCTCGCGACCCGGTCCTGACCAGGTCGATCGCCCGCCCGCCGCGGCGCGCGGCTGCCAGCAGCCCGGCGGCGACGGAGTCGGCACCGACCGAGCGGGCCGCACTGTCCTGGGGCACGTAGACCGTGACGGTGTCGCTCATGCCGCACCCGTCCTCGTGCTCACCGCGCCCGCGAGCAGGTCGTCGAGCCGCGCGACGTCGGTGCGCCCGTGCAGGACCCCGTCCATCTCGACGGTCGGCCCGAGCGCGCAGTTGCCGAAGCAGAACACCTCCTCGACGGTGAGGGCGATGCCCGCGTCGCCGGAGGACCTGTCCTCCCAGCCCCTGGCCGCGCCGTAGAGCTCCTCGGCGCCCACGGCCTGGCACGCCTCGCCCCGGCACACCCGCAGCACCGTCGACCCGGCCGGTTCGCGACGGAAGTCGGTGTAGAACGACACGACCCCGTGCACCTCGGCCCGGGACAGGTTCAGCTCGCGGGCGACCACGTCGAGCGCGGTGTCGTCGACGCGACCGAACTCCCGCTGCACCTCGTGCAGGATCGGCAGCAACGGACCACGCGCGTCGCGGTGCCGGTCGATCAGGTCCCGAACTCGGGACTCCGACGCAGCAGCATCGGGTCGATCAGGCATCTTCGCCCTCCATGGCCTCACAATATCGTACCTAAGCGTGAGATATCTTGAACCACGGTCGGCAAGAAGGGCAACCCGACTCCTCCGAGAACGATCACGATGGGGGCGTCCCGCTTACCGCCGCTTGGGAAGCATCGCCCGCCGAACGGTCGCCGCTCGCAGCACACTTGTTACCCTGACGTTAACGTCATATGTTACGTGGCGTGGCGGACGACCTGCAGGGCGCTGGATCCGGACCGGACGTACCGTCGTACTTCCGCCGCATGGTCGGCAGGAACCCTCCGGTCGACCAGGTGCCCCACCATCACGTGGCCTACGCGGCGCTCGGCGCACTTCTGGGACTGCTGGCCGTCGAGGTGCCGGCGAGGCTCGCGTCGCTCCCTTCGGCCGGCCCGCTCTTCCTGGTCGGATCGATGGGCGCCTCGGCCGTCCTCGTCTACGGAGTGCCGCAGTCACCCCTGTCGCAACCCCGCAACCTCGTCGGCGGGCACGTGCTCTCCGCTGTCGTCGGCGTGTCCTGCTACCGACTGCTGCACGTCGACGCGGGGCTGGTCGGGGCCATCGCCGTAGCCGTGGCGGTGGCGGTGATGCTGCTGGCGCGGGCGGTCCACCCACCGGCCGGAGCGACGGCACTCATCGGGGCGACCACGGAGTCGGTCCATCCACTCGGTTACGGCTACGTCGTCACGCCGGTGCTCAGCGGCTCCGTGGCACTACTGGTGGTCGGGCTGCTGCTCAACAACGTGAGCACCGACCATCGACGCCACTACCCGACACGCTGGTGGTGATCCGAGACGCCCGGGTGCGGGTGCGAACCCCTTGCGCGCGAACCACTCTCGTCCAGCCGGGTCGGACGGGCGGAGCTCTCGCCCGATCGTCGTGGCCGGGTCAGAAGCCGGTGCGGGCCAGCCAGGTGGTCCAGGTCTGCTTGTCCCCCAACACCTCCAGGCGGTCCGAGTCGGCAGGGATGCGGCGCAGCGTGCCGAGGAGCAGGTCCGCCGCCGGGCCGCGGACGGCCGCGTCGCCCTTGCCGTGCCCGTGCTCCCAGACCACCGCGCCGCCGTCGGAGCGGATCAACCACTCCCCGGCGGCGCCGAGGGCGTCGTCGGTGGCGTGCAGGTGCAGGGTCGCTCCGTCCGCGAGCGGAGGTTCGTCCCCGACGGGCCGGGCGGCGAGCAGGTCGAGCCACTCGGACACGCCGTCCGCCGCGACGTCGGGCGCGATGTCGAACGCCCGGCCGAGCGCGATCACGGCGTCACCGCGGTGCACGGTCGCCTCGTGCAGGCGGCGGCGCACCCACCACGCGGAGGGCTTCGGTCCGGTGAACGTCCACACAGGAGCGTCGACGCCGACGGACTCGACCGCGTCGAGGAGCTCGGTGACGCTGTCGCGCAACCACTCCGCAGCTCCCTCGGGCCCGCCGGCCGGCGGCTTCCCGCCGACGACCTCGCGCGGGTCGAGCACATCGGTGGCCCGGGAGGCGACCATCTGCGCCGCCCAGCGATGCCCCCGCCCGACGTGCTTGAGGAGCTGCGAGAGATCCCAGCCGGGACACGTCGGGACGGGCGCCGACGGGTCGGCCTCGGCGAGCAGTGCCGCCAGCCGGTCGTTCTCCGTGGTGAGAGTGGCGGCGTACGGGCCCGCCGGGGACTCGGACATGGCCACAACGTAACGTCTCGGGCGAGTTCCGCCCCAATCCGCATGTTGATCTCCGGAATGGGGTAGAGATCTTCCATGCCCGTTCACCGTGACTGGACGCGACACGGGGTGGGGCGTGCCCTGTTGTGGTGGCCGTTCCTGGCGTTCGTCGCGGTGGCCGCCTTCCCGGCCCTCGCCGTGCCGGGCATGATCGTGACGGGCGTGTTCCTGATCGTCGTGGGCGTCGTCGGAGGAGCGGTCCGTCAGTACCGCCGGGACCGGCGCGCGCACGAGGCTCGGCAGACCATCGCCCCGTTCGCTCCGCGCAGGATCCGGGAGGCTGTTCCCGCGCCGCGCGAGGCGCGGCAACACGCGCGGACGACCGCCGGATCCGACGACGACACGGAGGACGACCATCCCTCTGACCTGCGCTGGCGTGCCGCATAGCCCCACTCGGGTGTGACCGGCCGGACACTTGTACGTCCGATACTAGGATGTCAAACTAAATCCCGCCGGGCGCTCCGACCTGCCCGGCGGGAGGAGCGGGTCGATGGCCGACTCGGAGCTGCACGTACCCACGAATCCGGTCCGTTTCGTGACCGCCGCCAGCCTGTTCGACGGGCACGACGCCGCGATCAACATCATGCGCCGGATCCTGCAGAAGCAGGGAGCCGAGGTCGTCCACCTCGGACACAACCGTTCGGTGGACGAGGTGGTGACCGCCGCGATCCAGGAGGACGCGCAGGGCATCGCCATCAGCTCGTACCAGGGTGGGCACGTCGAGTACTTCTCCTACCTGGTCGAACTTCTCTCCGAGCGCGGCGCCGGGCACATCAAGGTCTACGGCGGCGGCGGGGGCGTGATCGTCCCCAAGGAGATCGAGCTGCTGCACTCGCGTGGCGTCGCCCGCATCTTCTCCCCGGAGGACGGCCAGCATCTCGGCCTCCCCGGAATGATCAACATCATGATCGAGGAGTGCGACGTCGACCTGAGTGCCGAGCCGCCGTCGTCGTACGACGGCGTGTTCTCCGGCGAGGCGGCGACCCTCGCCCGCGCCCTCACGCTGGCCGAGGCCGGCACGCTCCCCGACGACGTGAAACAGCGGATCAGCGAGTCCGAGCGCTCCGTCCCGGTCCTGGGCATCACCGGAACCGGCGGGTCCGGAAAGTCGTCGCTGACCGACGAGCTCGTCCGTCGCATCCGCCTCGACCAGGAGGACAAGCTCCGGATCGCCGTGCTGGCCGTCGACCCGACCCGTCGCAAGGGTGGCGGCGCGCTGCTCGGCGACCGGATCCGGATGAACGCGCTCTCCGGCGACCGGGTGTTCTTCCGGTCGATGGCCGCGCGCGGCACCGACAGCGGGCTGCCGGAGAACCTGGGCGACGCGATCTCGGTGCTGAAGGCCGCCGGGTTCGACATGGTGGTCGTCGAGACGCCCGGCATCGGGCAGGGCGACGCCGGCATCGTGCCGTTCGTCGACCACTCGCTGTACGTGATGACGCCGGAGTTCGGCGCCGCGTCGCAGCTCGAGAAGATCGACATGCTGGACTTCGCCGACGTCGTCGCGATCAACAAGTTCGAGCGCCGCGGCGCCGAGGACGCGCGACGTGACGTCGGGCGCCAGCTCGTGCGCAACCGCGAGGACTTCGGCGCGAGCTGGGAGGACATGCCGGTCTTCGGCACGTCCGCCGCCACGTTCAACGACGACGGCGTCACCGCGCTCTACCAGCACCTCGTCGGGATCCTGGCCGAGGACGGGCTGACCCTCGGCGAGGGCAGGCTCCCGAGGGTGGAGGGCAAGACCTCCACCGAGTACGCCGCCGTGATCCCTCCGGAGAAGGTCCGCTACCTCGCGGAGATCTCGCAGACCGTCCGTGGGTACCACGAGGACACCGACGCCCACGTCGACGCCGCGCGCACCCGTCAGCACCTGCGCACGGCCAGGGAGCTCGTCGGCGACTCGGTGGACGAGGCGCTGCGCAAGGCCGAGAAGAAGCTCCCGGCGGAGTCCGGCGAGCTGCTGGAGAACTGGCCGTCTGTGGTCGAGGACTACTCCGGCGACGAGTGGGCGTACACCGTGCGGGACAAGGAGATCCGCGTCCAGCTGACGAAGGAGACGCTCTCCGGCAACAAGGTCCGCCGGGTCTCGCTGCCGAAGTACACCGACGACGCGGAGCTGCTGCGTTTCCTGCGCAAGGAGAACCTGCCCGGGTACTTCCCGTTCACGGCGGGCGTCTTCCCGTTCAAGCGCGAGGGCGAGGACCCGGCGCGCATGTTCGCCGGCGAGGGCGACCCGTTCCGCACGAACCGCCGTTTCAAGTACCTCTCCCAGGACTCCGACGCCAAGCGGCTGTCCACGGCGTTCGACTCGGTGACGCTCTACGGGCACGACCCGGAGACCCGTCCCGACGTGTACGGCAAGGTCGGCACGTCCGGCGTCTCGATCGCCACGCTGGACGACCTGAAGGCGCTCTACGACGGGTTCGACCTGTGCTCGCCGACGACCTCGGTCTCGATGACGATCAACGGCCCGGCGCCGACGATCCTGGCCTACTTCCTGAACACCGCGATCGACCAGCAGGTGGACGCGTTCCGCTCCGAGCACGACCGCGAGCCCGACGAGGCCGAGCACGAGGAGCTGACGGCGCGCGCGCTGCGGTCCGTCCGCGGCACGGTGCAGGCCGACATCCTCAAGGAGGACCAGGGCCAGAACACCTGCATCTTCTCCACCGAGTTCTCGCTGCGGATGATGGCCGACATCCAGGAGTGGTTCATCGCCCACGAGGTGCGGAACTTCTACTCGGTCTCGATCTCCGGGTACCACATCGCCGAGGCCGGGGCGAACCCGATCAGCCAGCTGGCGTTCACGCTCGCGAACGGCTTCACGTTCGTCGAGAGCTACCTGGCGCGCGGGATGGACGTCGACGACTTCGCGCCGAACCTGTCGTTCTTCTTCTCCAACGGGATGGACGCCGAGTACTCGGTGATCGGCCGCGTGGCACGGCGGATCTGGGCGGTGGCGATGCGCGACCGCTACGGGGCGAACGAGCGCAGCCAGAAGCTGAAGTACCACGTGCAGACCTCCGGTCGTTCGCTGCACGCGCAGGAGATGAACTTCAACGACATCCGCACCACGCTGCAGGCGCTCTGTGCGCTGTACGACAACGCGAACTCGTTGCACACCAACGCCTACGACGAGGCGGTCACGACGCCGTCGCAGGAGTCGGTGCGCCGCGCGCTGGCCATCCAGATGATCATCAACAAGGAGTGGGGCCTCTCGATGAACGAGAACCCGCTCCAGGGTTCGTTCGTCATCGACGAGCTGACCGACCTCGTCGAGGAGGCCGTGCTCTCCGAGTTCGACTCGATCGCCGAGCGCGGCGGCGTGCTGGGCGCCATGGAGACCGGCTACCAGCGGGGCAAGATCCAGGACGAGTCGATGCTCTACGAGCACCGCAAGCACGAGGGCAGCCTGCCGATCATCGGCGTGAACACGTTCCTCAAGCCGGAGAGCGCCGACGGCGAGGAGCCGCAGGAGCTCGAGCTCGCCCGCGCGACCGAGGAGGAGAAGAAGTCCCAGCTGGAGCGGCTGGAGGACTTCCAGACCCGCAACCGGACCGAGGCGGAGCAGGCCCTGCGGCGTCTGCAGGACGTCGCGACCGGTGAGGGCAACGTGTTCGACGAGCTGATGCGCGCCGCGCGGGTCTGCTCGCTCGGGCAGTTGACGAACGCGTTCTTCGAGGTCGGCGGTCAGTACCGGCGCAACATGTGATCTAGCCGAGAAGCATCTGGATCCCGGCGAGCACGGCGAACAGGGTCGGTCCGCGTGACAGGTCCTGTACCAGCTCGACCGGGATCGAGATGCCCATCGGCGTCTCGTAGAGCGTCATCGTCGCGGCCCGTGGCGGTCGCGTCGCGTGGCGTGCGACGACCGCGAGTGCGCTGAGAGGGAGCAGCAGGAGCGACGCGGTGGTCCCGGCAGATGCGCAGACCGGCACCGTCCACACCGTGACCGCGAGCAGCGGCACGACACCCTGCAGCACGAGCAGTTCACGGTCACCACCGCCGACGATGCGACGGAGCGCGGCGGACCCGGCGACGGCGCGCAGGGCCGTCGCGAACCGGGAGCAGACGACCGTGGCGCAGGCGAGCTGCACCACCGGGACGACGAACGCCGGGGCCATCAGCGCCGCGGCGTAGGGCACGACGACCAGTCCCGCCGACCACGCCCACGCCGAGCGGTGTCGCAGGGCCGCGACAGCCGACGACCGGATGAGCGCCCGCCGACGGCCCGGCCGCCGGTTCCGTCGGGAACGGACGACCGGCCGTCGTCGCAGACGACGTTCCTCGACCACCGACGTGGCGACGCCCGCATCGAGCGCGACCGACGACGACCACAGTGCCGCGACGAGCGGGGCGCCTCGGGTGAGCGACGGTGTCCCCACACGGTCGAGCCGCCGGAACGCGACGACCCCGACGATCACCGCCGCCGGCGCGGGCGCGACGATCGCGACCACCGGCACCGCGCCATCGACGGGCGGGGGCGTGCCGCCGGCCCGGGTCACCAGCACGAGCACGAGGACGGCCAGGAGCGACAGGCCCAGCCCGGCCCTGGCGATCCCGGCAGCCCACCGCGAGACAGCGGCGCCCGCGGTCTGGACCAGCACGGCCGTCGTCGCGATCAGGGCGCCCACCGCGGCACCGACTCCCGCGACCGGGAGAGGCTCCTGGCCGGACACGCTCGCGGCGACCAGCGCGGCCACACCCGCCGCGAGGACCGCCGTCCCGGCGACGACCGCGGCGGACCGCGCGCCCAGCAGGTCCCGGCGCCGGAGCGGGGACGGCAGCAGCCAGGATGCCGTCGCCGGCCCCGCGACGATCGGCCCGAGACCGACGAGACCCGTTGCCAGACAGGCGGTCCCGCCGACCGCCAGCGCACCAGCCAGCCACCCCGCGGTCCCGCCGGACGGCGTCGCGAACGTGCCGATCGCATGGCTCAGGGCCGTGACCAGCACTCCGCCGGCGATGAACGCGTACAGCAGGTACTCGTAGACCAGGCCCAGGATCGCGCGCGGCGAGCGGGTGCCGTGGCTGCGCCGCACCGCGCGCAGGTGTCGCCGGACCGGGGTCCACGCGACAGCGGCCGTCATGTGCCGAGCCGGACGACGTCGTCGGCGACGTGCTCGATCAGCGCGCCGTCGTGGCAGGCGAACAGCACGGCGACGCCGTCGCGGGTCTCCCGGCGGAGACGCTCGGCCAGCCAGGCGCGGCCGTCGGTGTCCAGGCTCTGCTCCGGCTCGTCGAGCATCAGCACGCGACGTGGGCGGACGAGGCACGACGCGAGCGCGAGCCGCTGCCGCTGCCCGCTGGACAGCGTGACCGGCAACTGGTGCGCGACGGCGGCCAGTCCGGTCTCGTCGAGGACGGCGTCCACCGCGGCGGAGGGGCGCTCGACGTCGTGCGCGCAGGCCAGCAGGTCCAGGTGCTCCAGCACGGAGAGCTCGGCGAACGCGCTCAGCTCCTCGATCGACGCGGCGACCGAGGCGCGGACGGCCGGGTCACGCTCGTCGAGCGGCTCGCCGTCCAGGGACGCCACGCCGTCGTCGAACCGTTCGGTGCCGAGCACGCACCGCAGCAGCGTCGACTTGCCGGTCCCGTTCGGGCCGACGAGCGCGGTGGCGGTCCCGGCGGGCACGTCGAACGAGACGTCGCGGAACAGCGGGACCGGCCCGTACGCCTTGGTCACACCACGGACCTGCAACACGGCTGCTCACCCCCGGGCCACGCTATCGCCGATACTGGACGGCGTGACGCAGCCCGGTCGGAACGTCGTGATCGCCTGTCAGGGTGGCGGCAGCCACTCCGCGTTCGGTGCCGGGGTGCTCGGCCGCCTGCTCGGCGCCCCGGAACTCGCCGGGCACCGGGTCACCGGGATCTCCGGCACGTCCGGCGGGGCGATCTGCGCACTGCTCGCCTGGACCGCGCTGCGTGACGGCGACCCGTCAGCGGCCGCCGCGCGGCTGGACGCGTTCTGGGAGGACAACGCCGCCGACGGGATCGCGGCGGGCGTGCTCAACGCCGGCACGGTCGCCGCTGGCGTACTGCAGAACCTCGACGCGCTGCCCGGTGTCAGCCCGTACGCCGTACCGGAGTTCGCCGCCGCCGCGTTCCGGGAGCTGCTCGAGCGCCACGTCGACTTCACGCGCATCGCGGCCGACCCGGACGCGGCGTTCCCGCTGCTCGTGATGGGCGCCGTCGACGTGCTGACCGGCGACTTCCGCGCGTTCTCCAGCCGTCGCGAGCGGATCACGGTGGACAGCGTCGCGGCCTCCGCGGCGATCCCGAACCTGTTCCGCGCCGTGACCACGGCGGGCGGCACCTACTGGGACGGCCTGTTCTCGCAGAACCCTCCGGTGCGCGACCTGCTCGCCGCGCTGCCCGACGAGCTGTGGGTCGTCCAGATCACGCCGTCCACCGTGGACGAGGTGCCGCGCACGCTCACCGAGATCGCGGACCGCCGCGGCGAGCTGTCCGGGAACCTGTCGCTCTACCAGGAGCTCGCGTTCGTCGAGACGCTCAACGCGCTGATCGACGACGGGCGCCTGTCCCCCGGCGGGGAGATCGGCCGGACCGTCGTGCGGGTGATCGAACTGCCGCGCAGCGTCCTGCCCAGGACGCTCGGCGCCGCGTCCAAACTGGACCGGAGCCCGGCGTTCCTGCACCGGCTGCGCGACGCGGGGCGGGGCCAGGCGGATCGGTTCCTCGCCGCGCTGGAGTTCGAGCGGGCGTGGACCGGCGGCGACGCCGCTGCCGTCCGCAAGCTGGCCGCGGACGAGGCGACCCTGGTGTCCGACACGCCGTTCCCGCCGCACGGGCGAGGCACGCGGGCGCGCGTCCACGACGTCGTCGACGACGTGCTGGCGGCCGCGACACTGGACACGGCACGGATCCAGCGGGTGGGCGACGACGTCGTCTGGGCCGCGCGACGCGACGACCACCGGGGCGTGATCAGCGCCAGGTTCGACGACCGCGGCGGGCTGACCGGGCTACACCTCGGTCGCCGCCGGTAGATCTGGAACGTCCACCCGCCCCGACACGGGCCGACGTCGTGTGTGCGATCAGCGGCGGACCGGCTTGCGCCGGCCGCGGTTCCAACCACCGAGAATGCCGACGGCCTCGACGACCGACTCGGCGGCCTTGGACAGCGCACGTCCGAAGTTCTTCACCGGGAGTTCCTCCTGATGTCTTGCTGCTGGGGGCGATCTCCACGTTGCCAGATCGATACATGGACCCGCACGCGGGTCGCTGGGCCGATCGGGGGACGAATCGGACAGGCGGCGGTTCCGGATCGGCGAGATGAGGCACCAACGGCCGATCAGTTGCCGGCGTGTCGGCCGATGGCATACCCCGGTCGGCCGACAGCACCCCGTGCTCCGACGGGGCGTGGCGACGGTCGAGTGATACCACGCACTCAGCGCGCCGGACGCAGCCGATCGACCGCAAGGCCCGTCGAGACCAGGGGACCGAGCAGTCCGGACGCGCCCCGCCGTGGTGACGCGGCGATCGTGGCGGCGTCGCCGGGCAGCGTGCGGTGCTCACCGGCCGCCACACGGCCCGCGATCTCCAGCGCGGCGAGGTGGTGGGTGTCCAGCGCGCTGTGACCGGTCGCGGACAGCGGCACGAGCACGGCGTCCTGGGCGAGCCCGACGATCCGTTCCGCGATCGGGCGGGGCGTCCGGAGGTCACGGTCTCCGGACACGACGGCGAGCGGCCACGCGAACGACCCGAGCGCGTCGGGCAGGTCGAACGGCTCCCCCGCGAACTCCGGCGCGTCCCGCGCGGCGCCGGCGAACGCCCGCTGCGGGTCCAGCGGGTGCCCGTCCGGCGGCAGGCCGAAGCCGAGCTCGCCGAACGCGATGCCGCGCACCAGATCCGGTTCGTAGACCAGCGGTCGCCCCGGGCCGTCGACCTCGCTCGTCCCGATCCGGACGATCTCCCGCCAGGTCAGTCCGGCACCACGGCGGGATCGCGTCCCGAGCAGCCGCGCGAGCAGCGCCGGGCCGCCGAACTCGTAGGCGATCTGGACCGGCAGGCCGATCTCGTCCGCGGCCACGACGCCGTCGGAGACCATGCGGCGCAACAACGCGGCACTGCGCGCGGTGTCCGGGTCCAGCCCGTCCCACAGCAGGCGGCGCAGGTGGGCACGGACGGTCGCGAGGTCGTCGACGACGGAGAGCATCGGCGAGTCGAGCACCATGCCCGCGACGCGGTCCGGGTGGCGCACGCCGAACGCCTGCGCCAGGTAGGTGCCGTAGGACGATCCGTACACGACGGCGCGGGCGACGCCCGCCGCGTCCAGAACGGCGGCCAGGTCGTCGACGGCGTCGGTGACCGTGACGTGCTCGACCGCGAGGTCGGTGCCGTCGAGGTCACGCCGGGACAGACCGATGCCGCGGTGCTCGACCATGATCAGATCCAGGCCGCGCCGGGTGGCCCTGCGCCGCAACGCCCGGTACGGCAGCACGGACGCCAGTCCCGGTCCACCGGGGATCGCCAGCACCGGCGGGAGGTCGGCGCGCGGCGCGGTACGGACCCAGCGCACCAGGAGGCGGGCGTCCGGACCGGCCGGGCGCTCCACCGCGCCGCCGCCGCGCGCCACCTCCGAGCGTGCGAGACCGGACCACGTCTCGACCGTGCTGCGCGCCATGCCGCCTCCCCACCTCACCCGAACGACGTACGACGACCGTCGCCGGTTCCCGTTCCCTCCCCGACCGAGGCGGCGATCACACGGCGGACGATCACACACGGCGGACGATCACACGGCGGCGCGGACGCGTCGGAGCACGAGGGCCAGCACGAGCGCGGCGGCGAGCAGCGCGGAGACGTAGACGACGAGACCCAGCCAGCCGAACCCGTCGAACGCGAGACCGCCCGCGGCGCCACCGGCGCTGGACCCGGCGTAGTAGCCGAGCAGGTAGAGCGACGACGCCTGGGCCGGCACCCCGCCGTCGAGCAGCGCGGAGCGCCGCCCCACCCAGCTCGACGCGACCGAGTGTGCGCCGAAGAAGCCGACCGTGACGAGCAGCAGGCCGACCACGATCGTAACCAGCGAGTCCGGCGCGGTGATCCAGACACCGGCGATCGCGGTCAGCACCGACACCCACAGCACCCGCCTGCGGCCGAACCGGTCGCCGAGGCGACCGGCCGTCGTCGACGCGCCGCTGCCGGCCAGATACCCGAGGAAGATCAGCCCGACGACCGTGCCCGGCAACAGGAACGGCGGCCCGAGCAGGCGGAAGCCGAGGTAGTTGTAGACGGAGACGAACGACCCCATGAGCAGGAACGCGATGCCGAACAGGCAGAGCAGGCCTGGGTCGCGCAGGTGGCGCCGCAGCGGTCCGCCGAGGTCGCGCAGCCGGGTGTGGCTCGGCGCTGGTGCGGTAGCGGGCGGCAGCAGCATCCGGAACGCGACGGCCGCTCCGACCGACACGACGCCGACCGCGGCGAGCCCGGCGCGCCAGCCCGCGACGTCGGCGACGGTGCCGGCCACCAGCCGTCCGGTCAGCCCGCCGAGCGTGTTCCCGGCGATCATCAGCCCCATCGCGCCGCCGAGGTGGCGGGGGCTGACCTCGTGCGTCAGGTGCGCCATGGACAGCGCGGGCAGGGCGGCCAGCGTGATGCCCTGCAGCGCGCGGACGACGAGCAGCACCTCGAACGTCGGCGAGAGCGGCGCCAGCACGGCCAGCACGGCGGACGCGCCGAGCGCCCAGGTCATCACACGGACCCGGCCCCACGACTCGACGACGGCGGACAGCGGCAGCACGGCCAGCGCGAGCGTCCCGGTCGTCGCGGACAGGGCGAGGCTCGCCGTCGACGACGAGAGCCCGAACCGGTCCGCCAGCGTCGGGAGCAGGCCCTGCACGCTGTAGACGAGGACGAACGTCGCGAGTCCCGAGCACCACAGCGCCGCGCCGAGCCGCCGGTAGCCGGGGGTGCCCCGCTCGTGGGGCGCGGTGGTGCGGAACTCGGTCGTTGTCATTGCGCACGACCGTAGATCTCCGACGTTCGATGCGTCCAATGCATGTCAGAGACGATTACGATGCAGCGATGCATGAAATGCTGGCTCCGCGGCTTCACCAGTTCGTGGCCGTCGCCCGTGCCGAGCACATGACGCGTGCGGCAGTGCGGATCGGTGTGCCGCAGCCGACGCTGAGCCGGGCGATGACGCGGCTCGAGGCGGATCTCGGCGTCGCACTGTTCGCGCGCAGCGGGCGGGCGATCCGCCTGACCGCGGCCGGTCGCACGCTGCTCGCCGGTGCCGAGACCGCGCTGGCCGAACTGGCCGCCGCCACCGACGAGCTGACCGGCGACACGGACCCCGCGCACGGCAGGGTGACACTCGGCTTCCTGTCCACATTGGGCACCGATGCGGTGCCGCGGCTGTTGCGCGCGTTCCGGGACGCGCATCCCGGCATCCGGATCGAGCTCCTGCAGGGCAGGCACGCCGTGCTGCTGGACCGGCTGCGCGACGGCGTCGCGGACCTCGTGCTGACGTCCCCGCTGCCGGACGAGCCGGGGCTGGTCGCGACGGCGCTGGCCGAGGAGGAGGTGCGCCTCGCCGTCCCGTCCGGGCACCGGCTCGACCGTGGCGACGCCCGGCCGGTGCCGCTGGCCGAGGTGGCCGGGGAGCCGTTCCTGGCGTTCGCACCCGGGTACGGGCTGCGCACCCCCGTGCTGGGGTGGTGCCGCGCGGCCGGGTTCGGGCCGCGGATCGCGTTCGAGGGCGGGGACGCCGCGACGTTGCGCGGGCTGGTCGGCGCGGGGCTGGGCGTGACGCTGCTGCCGCTCGCGCCGGACGTGCCGGGCGTCGTCCAGCTGCCGGTGCGCGACCCGCGCCCGGTACGCACGCTCGGCATGGTGCACCGCGGCGGGGACAGCCCGACACCCCCGGTCCGCGCGCTGCGCGCGTTCGTCGCCGCCCGCGCTCCGGCCGTTCTCGCGCACGCGTAGCGGCGCGTCGCGGCGCTAGGGTCGGGTCATGGCCGACTCGATCGACGTCATCGACGACGAGGGACGCGCCGTTCCGGTTCCCGCCGACGTCCGGCGGGTGGTCTCCCTGGTGCCGTCGCTGACCGAGGCCGTCGCCGAGACGGCACCGGGACTGCTCGTCGGCGCCACCGACTGGTGCACGCACCCCGCCGACCTGGACGTACCCCGGATCCGCGGGACGAAGAACCCGGACGTCGCCGCCGTCGCCGCGCTGGAGCCGGACCTGGTGCTCGCGAACCAGGAGGAGAACAAGCCGGGCGATCTGGACGCGCTGCGCGAGCGCGGGATCGCCGTGTACGTCACCGACATCCGCGACGTCGACGGCGGCATCGGGTCACTGGGCCGCATGCTCGCCGCGTGCCGGCTCGACGAGCCGGGGTGGCTGAGCGAGGCACGGTCGCTCTGGGCGGCGATCACGCCCGCGTCCCCACGACGTCGCGCCGTCGTCCCGATCTGGCGCAGGCCGTGGATGGCGGTCGGGTCGGACACGTTCACCGGCGCCGTGCTGGACCGCCTCGGCGTGGACAACGTGCTCGACGACTCCCCGGAGCGCTACCCGAAGTTCGACCCGGCCGACCTGCCGGCGCACGACCTCGTCGTCCTGCCGGACGAGCCGTACACGTTCACCGCCGAGGACGGGCCGGAGGCGTTCGACGCGCCGTCGGCGCTGGTCAGCGGCCGGTTGCTGACCTGGTACGGACCGAGCCTCGTGGAGGCGGCGCGGGTGCTGCCGTCGGCGCTGCTGCCGTGACCGACGTCGACGCGCTGCTCGGGCGTCTGGACCTGCCGGCCAAGGTCCGCCTGCTCACCGGGGCGGACTTCTGGTCCACCGTCGCGGAGCCGGCGATCGGGTTGCGGCGCATGGTGCTCTCCGACGGACCGGCCGGCGTGCGCGGCGAGTCGTTCGACGAGCGCGACCCGTCGCTGTCACTGCCCTCCCCGACCGCGCTCGGCGCCACGTGGGACACCGACCTGGCCCGTCGCTACGGCGCCGCACTCGGCGCGGAGGCCCGGAGGCAGGGCGTGCACGTCGTCCTCGGGCCGACGATCAACCTGCACCGCACGCCGTTCGGCGGCAGGCACTTCGAGGCGCTCTCCGAGGACCCGACACTGACGGGCGCGCTCGCGGCGTCCTACGTGGACGGGCTCCAGTCGCACGGCGTGGCGGCCACGCCGAAGCACTACGTGGCGAACGACGCGGAGACCGACCGGTTCACCGTCGACAACCGGATCGGCACGCGCGCGCTGCACGAGCGGTACCTGGCCGCGTTCGAGCCGGTCGTCGCGCGCGCCTGGGCCGTGATGTCCGCCTACAACGCCGTGAACGGCGCCACGATGAGCGAGAACCCGCTGCTCGACGAGCCGCTCACCGGCACGTGGGCGTTCGACGGCCTCGTCATGTCCGACTGGGGCGCGGTGCGCACGACCGAGGCGTCCGCGCTCGCGGCCCAGCACCTGATCATGCCCGGCCCGTCGCCCGTGTGGGGCGACCGCCTGGTGGCGGCGGTGCGCGCCGGGCGGGTGCCGGAGTCCGTCGTGGACGACAAGGTGCGGCGGCTGCTGCGGCTCGCCTCACGGGTGGGCGCGCTGGGCCCCCCGCCTTCCGCGGACCCGACCGCCGAGGACGGGCGGGCGTTCGCCCGCGAGGTCGCCGCGGCCGGGACCGTGCTGGTGCGCAACACCTCGGAGCTCCCGTGGGACGCCGGGACGATCCGGTCGGTCGCGGTGCTGGGACACGGCGCGTCGCTCGCCAGGACCCAGGGCGGCGGCAGCGCGACGGTCCGCCCGTCCGCAGTGGTGTCCCCTCTGGACGGACTGCGGGCCGCGCTCGGCGACGACGTCGTCCGGTACCGGATGGGTGCGCGGGTCGCCGAGGGCGTGCAGCCGTTCGCGCAGGCCACGATCACGAACCCGGTGACCGGCGGGCAGGGTGTGCGGGCCGTGTTCCGCGACGCGGACGGCACCGAGCTGCTGGCGCAGGACCGGCTCGCGTCGACCCTCGTCTGGCTCGGGCCCGAGGTGCCGGCCGGCACCGACCACGTCGAGCTGCGGGCCCGGTGGGCCGCACCGGCGGGGACGCACCGGGTCGGCGGCGCCGGGGTCGGCGCGATGACGCTGACCGCGGACGGGATCACGCTGCTGGACACGACGACCACGCTCCCGGACGGTGCCGGGCCGGGCGCGGAGATCTTCGAGCCGCC
This sequence comes from Pseudonocardia endophytica, assembly GCF_004339565.1. Classification (GTDB taxonomy): domain Bacteria; phylum Actinomycetota; class Actinomycetes; order Mycobacteriales; family Pseudonocardiaceae; genus Pseudonocardia; species Pseudonocardia endophytica. The sequence continues at coordinate 1,535,292 of NZ_SMFZ01000002.1, read as the reverse complement.
CGGAGCGACCGCCCCGCTGGACACGGCAGGAGATCCGGTCGATCTCGCGCTCCGGCTGCGGCCGCGGGTCTCGTCGTCCCTGCCCGCGGTGGCCGTGACGCTGGGAGAGGAGATCGTCGTCGACGACCCGGAAGCCGAGATCGCCGCGGCCGCGGAGCTCGCCGCGGGGAGCGACGTCGCACTCGTCGTGGTCGGTACGGACGTCGAGAGCGAGGGCACCGACCGCACGTCGCTCGCCCTGCCCGGCCACCAGGACGCGCTGGTCCGTGCCGTCGCGCGGGCGAACCCGCACACGGTGGTGCTGGTCAACACCGGGGCGCCGGTCCTGCTGCCGTGGCGCGACGAGGTCGCCGCCGTCCTGCTCGGGTGGTTCGGCGGGGAGCGGTTCGGCGAGGCCGTCGCGGACGTCCTGCTCGGCGAACGCGAACCCGGCGGACGGCTGCCGACGACCTGGCCGGCCACCGGCAGCGAGTCCGCCGTGCTCACCGGCGTGCCCGACGACGGGGTCCTGCGCTACGAAGAGGGCCTGCACGCCGGGTACGCGGGCTGGCTGCGCAGCGGGGAGGTGCCGGCGTACCCGTTCGGGCACGGGCTCGGGTACACGTCGTGGACGCTGGACGCGCTCACCGTCGACGGCCCGGACGTGACCGTGGCGCTCACGAACACCGGTACCCGTGCGGGGCGTCAGGTCGTGCAGGTCTACCTGTCGCGCGACGACTCCTCCGTGGAGCGACCCGCGCGGTGGCTGGCCGGATGGGCCGTCGTCGACGCCGGGCCGGGCGGGACGACGGTCCGGGTGCCGATCGACGCCCGCGCGTTCCGCCACCACGACGGGTCCGGATGGGCCGTCGAGCCGGGCGAGTTCACCGTGCACGCCGGGTTCTCCGTCACCGACACGCCGCTGACCGCCCGGATCCTGACAGGGTGAGCACCATGGAGCAGACGCCGGTCCGTATCGACGAGCAGGACGGTCTCGCGGTCGTCACGGTGGACGCGCCGCCGTTGAACCTGTTCGACGACGCGATGCACCTGGCCCTCCTCGGTGCCCTCGACGAGCTGGAGAGTTCCCGGCCGCGGGCGGTGCTGTTCCGCTTCGAGGGCCGGATCGTGACCGGCGGCGTCGACATCGCGATGTTCGAGCGGCTCGACCGGGAGACGGCGGCGGAGGTGTTCGCGTCGCTGATCTCGATCACGCGGCGGACGGCGGCCCTGCCCGCGCCGACCGTGTTCGCCGCGCACGAGCGGTGCCTGACCTGGGGCGTCGAGCTGGCGCTCGCGTGCGACCTGATCGTCGCCGCCGACGCCGCGCGGTTCGGGCTGATCGAGGCGACCGTCGGACTGACGCCCGCGATGGGCGGGACACAGCGCCTCGCCGAGCGGGCCGGCATCGGCCGGGCCACCGAGTTCGTGCTGACCGGCGACCTCTACGACGCCGCGACGCTGCACTCCTGGGGCGTGGTCAACCAGGTCCTGCCCGTCGAGGGCTTCGACGACGCCACCCGCGCGCTGTCCCGCCGTCTCGCGTCCGGGCCGACGGTCGCGCACGCCGCGACGAAGGCGGTGCTGGCGTCCTATCGCGACGGTGGTGTGGAGGGCGCCGACGCGGACGTGCCTGCGATCGCGGGGGCGCTGTTCGACACCGAGGACCTCCCGGCCGCACTGCGGACGTTCCGCGAGTCCGGTCCGGGGCGTACGGAGTTCCGCGGGCGGTGACTTTGCGCGACACCCTCCGCCGTTCGGGGGGTGCGCCGGGTCACGTTCGGTTGAATAGGTCCCGAAGATGGTTCGCTCACGAGTCCTGCGGCGATGCACCTGGTGTCGGACAACGGAACCGAGCCACGGAGGACACGATGGACAGCGGCTACGAGCAGCGCACCCGCACCACCGCGACGACCGTCGCGGCCCCGACCACGTCCGTTCCCAGCCCGCGGAGCGCACCCGCGACCGAGTCGGCGGGGCCGGACATCACGCCGGTCGGCACCGCGCCCGTCGACACGACCGTCGACACCGGACCGATCCCCGTCGTCGCCGCCCCGGCCGTCGACACGCTGGTCGACACCGGACCGATGGCGCCGATCCCGGCGGGGCCGCCGCCCTCGGACGCCCCGCCCGCCCCGGCGCCGGTGACGAACCCGTGCCGCTGCGGCCACGACCGTGACGTGCACGAGCACTTCCGCCGCGGCACCGACTGCGCGACCTGCGACTGCGCCCGCTTCCGCGGCCCCGGCCTCCTGTCCCGCCTGCTCGGCTGAGGCCCGCCGGCCGCCCATGATCGGCGGAACTGGCACCAACGCGCCACCAGTGGCGCGATCCAACCGGTTCCACCGATCACCGCGGGTAGGATCCCGCCCCGCCGTGCGCCTCCTTCAGGAGGTCCGAGCACTTCTCGCCGATCATCATCGTGGTGATGTTCGGGTTGACCGCCGGAAGGAACGGCATGGCCGACCCGTCGGCGACGCGAAGGTTCGACACGCCGCGGACGCGGAGTTGCGGGTCCAGGACCGCGTCCGGGTCACCGTCCGGCCCCATCCTGGCCGTGCACGCCGGGTGGTAGACGGTGTTGTGGGTCTTCATCAGGTAGTCGGCGAGGTCGTCGTCGGTGACGGCGTCCGGGCCGGGCGCGAGCTCCGAGGCCACCCACTCCTTCAGCGCGGGCTGCTCGGCGATCCGGCGGGCCAGGCGGACGCCCTCGATCATGACGCGCATGTCGTGGCCCTCCGGGTCGGTGAAGTACTTCGGGTCGACCCGGGCCCGGTCGCGGAAGTCCCTGGTGCGCAGCCGGACCGTGCCGCGGGACCGGCCGCGCGTCACGTTCGGGGTGAGGCAGAACCCGTTGTCGGTCGTCGGGTAGCCGTGCCGGACGGTGTTCAGGTCGAACGGCACCGAGCCGTAGTGCATCATCAGGTCCGGCCGGTCCAGCCCGTCCTCGGTGCGGTGGAACAGACCGATCTCCCACCACTGCGTGGACTCGGTGACCATCGGGCGCGCCGCGTCCCACATCACCAGGCCTTCGACGTGGTCGTCGAGGTTGGCCCCGACACCCGGAGCGTCGACGCGGACGTCGATCCCGAAGTCGCGCAGGTGTGAAGCCGGCCCGATGCCGGACAGCATCAGCAGCTTCGGCGTGTCGATCGCACCCGCCGAGAGGATCACCTCACGGGTCGCGGTGATCGTCTCCCGGCCCGGCCCGATGCCGCGCTGGTACTCGATGCCGGTGGCCAGGGTGCCGTCGAACAGCACCTGCGACGCCCAGCAGTCGGTCCGGATCTCCAGGTTCGGCCGGGAGTCCATGATCGGGTGCAGGTACGAGTGCGACGACGACGCGCGCGTCCCGTCCGGGAACCGGTTGACCTGGAAGAACCCGGCGCCCTCTGTGACCGTGACGCCCTCGTTGAACCGCACCGTCGGCAGCCCGACGGCGGCACAGGCCTCCAACAGGGACACACCACACGGGTCGTGGGGCGGGATCTGCATCAGGTTGACCGGGCCGGAGCGGCCGTGGCCGTGGTGGGCGGGACCGTGCCACTGCCCGTCGTTGGTCTCCAGACGACGGATCAGCGGCCAGCAGTCGTCGGCCGACCAGCCGGTGAGGCCGGAGGCGGCCCACTCGTCGAGGTCCTCGCGTGGCGTCCAGAACGCGATGCACGAGTTGTGCGACGAGCACCCGCCGAGCACCTTCGCCCTGGCGTGGCGCATGTGCGAGTTGCCGCGCTCCTGCGGCTCGATCGGGTAGTCCCAGTCGTAACCGCTGTCCAGCAGGTTCATCCAGTCCGCGAGCTGCAGGATCGCCGGATCGCCCACATCGGACGGTCCCGCCTCCAGCAGCACGACGGAGACGGACGGGTCCTCGGAGAGCCGCGCGGCCAGCGCACACCCGGCCGAGCCGCCCCCGACGATCACGTAGTCGGCGGTCGTGCTCATCCCATCCCCTGTTCGATCTCGGCGGCGCGGTGCTCCGGCAGGCATCCCAGCTGGTTGCGTCCCTTGAGCAGGAACCAGGCGAGCCCGCCCAGCGCCACGATGCCGATGAAGATGAACGCGATGAACCGCAGCCAGCCCGCTCCGTAGACGTCCTCGCGCGGCCAGGCCAGGTTCAGTGCCATCGCGGCGCCCCAGACCACGGCGACGATGTTGACCGGCAGCCCGAGCTTGCCGAGCGTGAAGTAGCCCTTCTGCCCCTCGTCCGGCCACTCACCGCGGAACCGCTTGAGCAGCAACGGGATCGTCACCAGCAGGTAGGCCAGATAGATCATGATGATCGCGACGCTGGTGACGGCCGTGAACACCTCGGGCACGCCGGCGTTGGCGAACAGGATCGCGATCGCGATGACGCCGATCAGCACCGACGGGATCACCGGCGTCTTGCGCACCGGGTCGATGCGGGCCAGCACGGAGCCGGCGGGCAGCGCGTTGTCGCGCGCCATGGCGAACATCAGCCGGATCGCCGCCGTGTGCACGGCCAGCGCGCAGACGAGCACGGCGATCACGATGGCCACCAGGAAGATCGGCCCGACGATGCCACCGAACACCTGCAGCAGCACCTGCTGCCCGCCACCGGACTTCTCGCCCAGGTTCGGGTCGCCGAGGTCCGGCGCCGCCAGGATGATCCCGAGCAGGATCAGGCCGCCGATCACGAACGACGCGACGACGGCGCGCAGGATCGCGCTCGGCGCCGTGCGGCGCGGGTCGACCGTCTCCTCGCCGAGCGAGCTGGCCGTGTCGAAGCCGTACATGACGTACGCGGAGGCGAGCGCCGCGACGAGGAACACGCCGAGATAGCCGGACGAGGAGCCCTCGCCGAGGCCCTGCGTGTCGAACAACACCGACGGCGGGTTCACGACGTTGACGAACAGGCCGATCACGATGGCGACGGCGGCGACCAGCTCGATGAACACGCCCGCGGAGTTGATGCGGGCCATCAGCTTGACCCCGATCGCGTTCACGATCGTGGTGAACACGATGAGGATCGCGCCGAGCAGCACGCCGTTGAGCGCCGCGTCGTCGGCGTCCGCCGCGTCACCGATGATCTGGAAGCCGGACCACAGCTGGGGAAGCACCAGCTGCCAGGCCAGCACGACCGCGGAGATCGTCACGACGGACGCGGTGAGCATCATCCAGCCGGCCATCCAGGACGTCGCGGGTCCGCCGAGACGCTTGGACCAGTTGTAGACCGAACCGGCGACCGGGTAGCGCCCGGCGAGCTCGGCGAACGACAGCGCGATCGTGAACTGCCCGACGAAGACCATCGGCCAGGACCACCAGTACGGCGCGCCGCCGGTGCCGAATCCGAAGTAGAACAGCTGGAACGTGCCGGTCAGGATCGAGATGTAGCTGATCCCGGCCGCGAAGCTGGCGAACTTGCCGATGGACCGGTCGAGCGTCTGGCTGTAGCCGAACTCGGCCATCCCGTCGTCGGTACTGCTCTTCTCCGCGCTGCTCACGCTGGGTCTCCCTCGTGACTGTGCCGCTGGGTCACTCCGCTAGCTGGAGTTCCGGAGAACCAGCGCTGGGGTTCGGGTGCCGTGTTGTTCCAGACGTGCTTGATCTCCTGGTACTCCGCGAGACCGGTCGGTCCGAGCTCGCGGCCGTTGCCGGAGCGGCCCATGCCGCCCCACTCCGCCCCGGGGAAGTAGGGGTGGAAGTCGTTGATCCAGACGGTGCCGTGCCGCAGCGCGGACGACACCCGGTGTGCACGTCCCATGTCCTGCGTGAACACGGCGCCTGCCAGGCCGTAGTGCGTGTCGTTGCCGAGCTCGATCGCCTCGGCCTCGGTGGTGAAGCGCTCCACGGTCAACAGTGGACCGAACGTCTCCTCGCGGATCACCCGCATGTCACGCGTGACGTCGGTGATCACGGTGGGCAGGAAGAAGAACCCGTTCTTCAACGACGGGTCGTCCGGCCGGGTGCCTCCACAGCGGATCGTCGCACCCTCGGCACGGGCGGACGCCACGAAGTCCTCGATCTTGGCCAGATGTGCCGCCGAGACGAGCGGGCCGACCTCGACGCCGTCGTCGAGCCCGTTGCCCTGCCTGATGTACGACGCACGCCGCACGACCTCGTCGACGACCGCGTCGGCGATCGACTCCTCGACGATCAGCCGGGCGCCCGCCGAGCACACCTGTCCGGAGTGGAGGAACACGGCGAGCATCACGTAGTCGACGGCGAGCTCGAGATCGGTGTCCGCGAACACGATGTTCGGGTTCTTGCCGCCCAGCTCGACGGCCGTGCGCTTCACCGTCTCCGCGGACGCCCGGATGATCGCCTGCCCGGTGCTCAGGCCGCCGGTGAAGCTGACCATGTCCACATCCGGGTGCGACGTCAGTGGCGCACCGACGCTCGGCCCGTCGCCGAGCAGGATGTTCACGACGCCCGGCGGGATCCCGGCCTCCTCGCACAGCTCGACGAGCGTGATCGACGTCAGCGGCGTGACCTCGCTGGGCTTGATCACCATCGTGTTACCCGCCGCGATCGCCGGGGCGACCTTCCAGGACAGCTGCAGCAGCGGGTAGTTCCATGGCGTGATGAGCGCGCACACGCCGACCGGCTCGTGCACGACGCGGGCGACGACGTCCGCGTTGCCGGTGTCCACCACCCGGCCGGCGTCCTTGTCGGCCAGGCCCGAGTAGTAGCGGAACACGGCCGTGACGTCATCGACGTCGATCCGGCTCTCGGCGAGCGTCTTGCCGGTGTCCAGCGTCTCCGTGCGGGCGATCTTCTCCTTGTCCCGCTGCAGCATCTCCGCGATCCGGCCGAGGATCGCGCCGCGCTCGCCCGCGGTCGTCGCGCGCCACGGACCGGAGTCGAACGCGGCGCGGGCGGCCGCGACCGCGCGGTCCACGTCGTCCGTACCGGCCTGGTCGACCTCGGTGACCACGCTCGCGTCGTAGGGATTGACGACCGGCGCCGTGCCGGCCGAACCGCTCGTCCAGTGTCCGTCGATGTAGAGGTTCGGCACCGGACGACTCTGTACCGGAGAGTTGTGCAGCGCAAGACCCGTCCGGATCGGACACCGGGGTACGAACGGACGCCCCGCGCACGTGCGGTCACCCGCTCCGCGACGGACGTGAGTAGGGTTGCGCCATGAGCAACCCGACGCGGGGGCGCGAGACGGGTGTCCAGTCCGTGGACCGGGCGATCACCGTGCTGGAGATCCTCGCGCGGCGTGGAGAGGCGGGCGTCAGCGAGATCGCGGGCGAGCTCGACGTGCACAAGTCCACCGCGTTCCGCCTGCTCGGGGCGTTGGAGGAGCGCGGGCTGGCCGAGCAGATCGGCGACCGCGGCAAGTACCGGCTCGGGTTCGGGCTGATCCCGCTGGCCGGGCGCGTGTCCGAGCGGCTCGAGGTGACGCAGCAGGGCCGGTCGGTGTGCGAGGAGCTGGCGGCCCGGCTCGCCGAGACGGTCAACATCGCGATCCTCGACCAGGGCGTCGCGGTGAACGTCGACCAGGCCCGGGGCCCGTCGACCGTGACCACCTACAACTGGCTGGGCCGGATCACCCCGCTGCACAGCACGGCCAGCGGCAAGGTGCTGCTCGCCGCCGTCGACCCCGCCGACCGCGCCGAGCTGCTGAAGGACCTGGTGCGCACGACGCCGCGCACGCTCGTCACGCCGGCCAAGCTGGCCGCCGACCTCGACGACGTGACGTCGCTCGGCTACGCGTGGGCGCTCGAGGAGTGGGAGGTCGGGCTGAACGCCGTCGCGGCGCCGATCCGGGACCACTCGGGCACGGTGGTGGCCGCGCTCTCGGTGTCCGGTCCGGCCTACCGCCTCCCGCCGGACCGGATCGAGGAGATCACGGCGGACACCGTCGCGGCCGGTGAGGAGATCAGCCGGCGCATGGGGCATTGGTTGCGTTAGAGCCGCTCGAGCACCGGGGGGAGCGTCCGTTCCAGCTCGTCACCCAGGCGCTCGATCTCGCGCCTCAGGAACGGCGCGGCCAGCTTGACCAGGCCCTTGAACCTGAGGTCCGTGTGGTAGGTGACGGTGCTGCCGCCGTCGTCGGACTTCTCGACGTGGATCTCGTCGGTCGCCGTGACGGTGCTGTTCTCCCCGACGAACGTCAGGCGGTTCGACGTCCGGGTGACCAGGCGGTAGGTCAGCTCGGTCTCGCGCCCGTTGAACACCGAGATGTTGCGCCACGTGCTTCCGACGTCCACGGGGCCGCCGTCGTCGGCGCGGGTGCAGGAGCGGGTGCCCGGGTCCCAGACCTCGGCGTGCCCGAAGTCGGCGAGGTAGCCGAGCACGGTCTCGGCCGGCGTCGACACCGACATGACGCGCTCCACGCTGACCACCCGCGCTCACTCCCTTCCGGTCCGCCGGGAACCGCCGACCATCATGGCGTGCGCGGGTCCGTCCGGCCAGATGATCGCACGACCGCCCCGCCATGATCGACTCGCGGTCGGGGCGATAACGGGTGCAACCCCGTTTCCGTCGTACGCCCACGGGGGCGGGTGTCCGGATGCCAGGCTCGGTTCTCCGCGGTGACGTACGACGTGAGGGAGGTCGCGATGGTCGAGCCCGACGTGCGGGTGAACCCGGTCGATCTCGACGCGGCCGGCTCCGAGCTGGTCGAGCTCGGTACGGCACTGGCCGACGCGATGCGCTCCCCGGACGCGCTCCGCACGGATCCCGCGTTCTCCGCGGGGTTCTCGTCGGTCGGCGCCACGGCCCGGCTGGCCGAGCTCTGGCGGTCGGACATCGTGCGGCACGCCGACGAGGTCGTCGGCCAGGGGAACGCGATGCGCGCGGCGGCCGACGCGTGGCGGACGGCCGACGGCGCCGTCGCGGACCGCCTGCGGGCGGGCTGACCGGGCCGTGCCGACCTACACCGACCTCGTCGACGTCGACCCGACGGCGTGGCTGCACCAGGCACGGGCATGGGACGGTCTCGCCCACGACCTGGCCGACCGCGCGGACCGGTTGCGCGCCACGGGCGCCCGGCTCGCGGAGACGTGGGGCGGCGCCGACGCCCGCGCGGCCACGCGACGTCGCGACGAGCTCGTCGGCGAGCTCGACGCCGCGGCCGATCGTGCGGCCGCCGTCGCCGCCGTGCTGGGCCGACACGCCGGCACCGTGATGGCCGCCCAACAGCGGGTCCGCGAGGCCGTCGCCGGCGTGAACCCCGTCGTCGCACGGGTGACCGACGACGGCACGGTGCTGCCGGTGCTGGGATCCGCGCTGTCCGGCCCCGGGGCGGTGGGACTGCTGGACGCGTACCTGCGCGAGGCCCGCCGGGTCTCCGGCGTGATCGCCGACGCGCTGGACGACGCGGCCCGGTCGGACGCCGAGACCGTCGAGGCGCTGCATCGGCTCGCGCCCGCGGATCCGGACCGGCCGCCGCCCGGTGGATCGCTTCCTCCGGACGGCATCCCGCCCGACGGGACCGCGCCCGCAGCCGTCACCGACTGGTGGCGACGGCTGCCTGCCACCGAGCGCGACCGGCTCGTGAGTGAGCACCCCGATCGCATCGGCGAGACGGACGGCATCCCCACCGTCGACCGGGATCGCGCGAACCGCATGCGGCTGGACGGCGAGCGCATCCGGCTGCGACGACGGCGGATGCGGCTGGACGGCATCGGCGACGGTGTCGAGCGGGACCGGATCGACGACGCGCTGGACGGCATCGACGTCCTGGAGCGCAGGCTCGCGCTCCCGGGCACGTTGCTGCTGGGCTTCGACACCGACGGCGACGGACGCGCCGTCGTCGCGGCGGGCGACCCGGACCGCAGCGACAACGTCGTCACCTACGTCCCGGGCGTCGGGGCCGGGCTCGGGGCCGTCGGCATCGACCTGTCGCGCTCGGACGCCGTCGCGGGTGCGGCCAGGGCCGCGGACCCGGGTGCCGACACGGCCGCGGTCACGTGGATCGGCTACCGCGCCCCGTCGTCACTTCCCGCCGCCGCGGGCGACCGGGCGGCGCACGACGGCGGTGCGGCGCTCGTCCGCTTCCAGGACGGCCTGCGCGCGACCGGGCCGGACGACCGCGCCCGGCTGACCGTGCTCGGGCACAGCTACGGCTCGCTCGTGGCCGGACGTGCGGCGGCGACCGGCCGGCTGGCCGCCGACGACCTCGTGCTCGTCGGGAGCCCGGGGACCGGCACCCGTGGCGACGTCACCGACCTCCGGATGGACCCGGCCCAGGTGTGGGCCACGGTCGCGGGCAACGACCCGATCAACCACATCCCGGGCGCGCCCGCGGCAGGCACGTCGGACCCGTTCCCGCAGGCGCGGCAGCTGGCCTACGGCACCGACCCGACGGATCCCGCGTTCGGCGCGGAGGTGTTCGCGTCGGCGCCCGGCACGCTCGGGCCGGCGGCCGACGATCCCGACACCGACGACGACGAGACGTCACCCACAGCGGCCCACGGGCAGTACTGGGACCCGGGATCCCCGTCCCTGGAGGCGATCGGACGGATCTCCGTCGGGAGGCGGGACGTCCAGCGTTGACGACAGGGGCTCCGGATCACCACGCGCGTTCGGGCGACTGCGCGGAGCGATCGTGGCTTTGACGGGTACGAGATGATGTGACGCAACAGATCTCCGCCGTTCATCGTAGTCGTCGGTACCTCGACGACTATCCGTTTGAGTGTGCGTATCATTCGGGGCGTGACCGAGGTGAAGACTGCACGGCGGACGGGGCGGCCGCCGCTGACGGATCGGACCGCGCTGTTGGGAGCCGCCCGGGAGATCGGGTTTCCCGGACTGACCGTCGGTGCCGTCACCGCGAAGGTCGGGGTGAAGTACTCGACCTTCTACCGCCACTTCCCGAGCCTGGAGGCCCTGCTGGCCGCCCTGGTGGAGGACGTGCTGGAGGAGGCCAAGTTCCCCGAGCCGACCGGACCGTGGCAGGACCACGTCCGGGGGACGTGCTCGGTCATCTTCGAGCTGTTCTCCCGGCACCCCGGGCTGGCGGCGGCGATCGTCCGTCTGCCGGAGCTGCCGCGCCGCGGGATCGAGGCCTACCAGCAGATGACCGACCTGATGCTCGAGGCCGGCTTCTCCCCGGCGGACGCCGCGATCGGCGCGAACGCCGCGCTCGAGACCGTCGTCATGCCGTGGGTCACGGCAACCGACCGCGGGGCCGGTCTGGTCCGCCGTCGCCAGCAGACGACCGACACGCCGGTCGCGCTCGACGAGCGGATCCGCGACGCCATCGGCGAGACACTGGACGACCCGCCGGTCAAGTGGACCACCAGCAAGATCGACCTGCTGATCGCGGGACTGGAGCTGCGTCTCGCGGGGTGATCTCCGCTACCGTCCGGATCCATGGCAACCCGTGACGTCGACGTCCTGGAAGCGCTGGAGAACGTCCCGCAGCTGGCGGACGCGCAGATCTGGGAGATCGCGGCCCGGTGCAGGGCCTACCGCGCGCGCACCTCGGACGGCGAGGACCAGACGGTCGAGATCGAGATGAGCGTCGACACCGCGGGCCGCTGGATGATCGTGGCGCGCGACGAGGAGCGCGGGCTCACGGCCCAGGGCCCACCGATGCCCGGCCTGAACGGGGCGCTGGGGCTGGTGCCGTGGTACGAGCTGGAGGATCCGGCGAAGGACTGAGCCGGTCCGATCGCGGCCCCGCCGGTCGGCGGGGCCGCGAACCGGATCAACCCGGAACGACGTCGGACGCCTGGGGGCCCTTCTGTCCCTGCGTGACCTCGAAGGTCACGGACTGGCCCTCTTCCAGGGACCGGTACCCGGAGGCCTGGATCGCGCTGAAGTGCACGAACAGGTCCGCTCCTCCCCCCTCGGGGGTGATGAAGCCGTACCCCTTCTCCGCGTTGAACCACTTGACGGTGCCCTGTGGCATCCGGGTCTCCTCACCTTGCCGGCGTCCTACGGGCACGACCCTACCCATGCCGGGCCGGTTCGCTCAGCGGACATGTGCTGTCAACTGCTGCGACGGCCGGGAGCGGTCTGGCCCGCACGTGGGTGCGTCCTACTGGCGGATGCCGGCGTACAGCGCCTGCTCGAACTCGCCGTACAGGCCGAGCGCCTCCGGCGTGATGAACGGCAGCGAGTTCGAGTAGATCGACGCGCAGATGCCGGTCGTGCGGTCCACGAAGAAGTGCGTGTTGAACAGGCCCGCCCACGCGCCGGTGCCTGCCCGCCGTCCGCCGGGCTGGTCCTCGGTGTTGAGCAGCAGGCCCCAGCCCCACTTCCAGCCGGGGCCGAGGTTGAACGGACCGGTGATCGGGTCGTCGGCGGACGCGATCGCGTGCGGGAAGTCCAGGTCGCCGATCTGGTTCGTGAACGCCTCGTCGACGGTCTCGGACTTCAGTATCCGCTCGCCGTCGAGCTCGCCGTTGCGTAACAGCGCCCGCTCGAACCGGATGTAGTCGCGCGGCGTGGAGTGCAGGCCGTGCCCACCGGCCCACCACTGCGGGTCGTCCGGCAGGACGTTGCCGGCCGAGAACCACGCCCCGTCCTCGCCCTTCATGTGCACCGGGGTCTTGTTGCCCTGCTGGGAGTCGCTGAGGGCGAACTCGGTGTCGTTCATGCCGAGCGGGCCGGTGATGCCCTCCTTGACCACCACGTCGAGCGTCGTGCCTGCGACGGCCTCGACGACGCGGCCGAGCCAGTCGGTGTTGATGCCGTACGTGTAGCGCTCACCAGGGTCGTGCACCAGCGGGGCGGTGAACGCGGACATGTCGCCTGGCACGACGTTCGGCGTGCCGGTCAGCTCCTCCCAGCGCTTGATGTCCTCGTTCCAGAACCAGTACCCGAGCCCCGATGTGTGCGTCACCAGGTGCTTGACCGTGGCCTTGGTCTTCGGGGCACGGAGCTTCGGCCGGTCGCCGTCGAAGCCCTCGAGGACCTGGAGGTTCGCGAACTCCGGGACGTAGTTCTCGACCGGCGCGTCGAAGTCCAGCTCGCCGCGCTCGCGCTGCTGCAGCGCCGCCGTCGTCGCGACCATCTTGGTCATCGACATGATCCGGAAGTGGGTGGACGTGGAGACCTGGTCGCTCTCCCCCGCGGCCCGCGGGCCCGCCCCGAACTCGTAGAGAACGCCGTCCCGGTCCGCCGCGATCGCGGCGACGTGCGGGACGGCGCCGTTGTCCACGGCCGCCTGCAGTACGCGGTCGATGCCGCTGCCGTCGACTGAGATGCCCATCGGTCCTCCTCTGCGCTGAAGAGCGCTGACTGGTCGCATGACGCGCGCCACACGGTGCAGGTGCATCGTTGCGTTCTCGGCCGCTCGCCGCTACCGACGATCACCCGCGGTTTTCGCGGTCACGCCTCGCCGGACGGCGGGTCCGGCGGCCCGGCCCCGCCGATCACGCGGCTGCCGTCGTGGGCGCGCGACGCCGGAGGCCCGCCGCCGCCGGCCAGTGCGTCGAGCACGCGAGCGGCGAAGGCCTGCGGCATGGCGGCACGGGCCTCGTCCGCTGTCAGCCACGCGACGGCGGACGTCTCCTCCCGCGGTCCCGCATCGCCCGCAACCGGACGACAGCGGTAGGCGAGCACGACGACGTCGCGCACGACGTTCTTGTAGACGCCCGTCAGGCGTTCGACGGCGACCGTCACACCGGTCTCCTCGAGGACCTCGCGCGCGACGCCGGCCTCGAACGTCTCGCCGGACTCGAGCACCCCGCCGGGTGGCTCCCACCGGCCGTTGTCACGGCGACGGGCGGCCAGCACGCGCCCGTCGTCCCGCACGACGACACCGACGACGGCCACCGAGTGGATGCGGTCCATGGGCACCACCCTGCGACACTGAGCCATGCGGGTCGGCATCGCGCACCACTTCGGCTGGGCTGTCGCGGTCACGGCCGCTCCCGATTTCCGGGTCGTCGACCGGCGGCGGATCGAACTGGTCGAGCCCGGCACGCCGCCGGCGCCGGTGCACCACGACGGCGTCGATCTCTCCGACGACGCGCTGGCCGCCCTCGTGTCCGACGTCCGGGCGTCCGCCGTGCGTGCGACGTCCGCGTCCCTCGACGCGCTCGCCGCCGACGTCGGGGACCCGATCGTCTCGCTCTCGCTGCGCGCATGGCCGCTCGACTTCCCGACCGACATCGCCGTCGTCCGCCGCGTCCCGTACGAGGCGCGGGCGGACTCCGTCATGTACCGGCAGGTCCTCGACGACGTCGCCCGCGCGCGGGGCTGGGACGTGCACGTGTTCGACGCGGGCTCGGTGCTCGATCGGGCGACGCGCATCGTGGGCGAGACCGTCCTGTCCGGGCCGAGGGCGACGCTCGGTCCACCGTGGACGAAGGATCACCGGATCGCGCTGGCGGCGACCGTCCTGGCCGGTCAGACCTCCTCGAACACGTAGGTCCCTGGCGCCTCGGTGATCGCCGGGTGCGTCGTGTTGCCCGGCTTCTTCGGCGCCTGCTGCGCTCGTCGCCGGTCGCGGCCAGGTGGTTCAGCGCCGCCGCCGCGGTGATCCCGCCCGCGCACAGGCCCATCAGGTTCACGTCGGGCGAGCCGGTGACCTCACGTACTTGTTGATCTGCGGCACGACGATCACGAGCGGTCGCTCGTGGACCGTCGCCGTCGTCGGCGTGTACTGGATGACCTCGGCGACCTCGTCGCGGTCCACGACGGCGCCCGGGGAGAGTGCGAGATCCCGGCCGACGACGAGCGCGTCCTCGAAGATGTGCGACGGCATGCCCTTGTTGGTGCGCAGGTCCCCCGCCCAGTTGCGCAGGCCGGCCAGCACGCTGCCGCCGCCGGTCTCGAACGCGCGCTTGAGCGCGGCCGGGTTGCCGAACAGCGAGTTCGTCGGGGACAACGCCGAGGTCAGGACGTCGGCGACGAACTGGACGCGCTCCTTGTCGCGCCAGTTCAGGTCGGCGCCCTTCACGAACCCGTCGATCGCCTGCTGGCAGGCGAGGTACTCCTGCTTGAGCCTGCGGTAGAGCGGGTGGTCGTCCCAAGTCGGGTCCCGGAAGCGCTTGTCGCCCTTCTCGGGCTCCACCTCGGACGTTCCGGCGACGACCCGCCCGGTCTCGCCGGCCAGACCCGCCGTCGTCGACGCGATGCGGCCGACCTGCGTCGCGAGCTGCCAGACGGTCTGCAGGCCGGGGATCCTGGTCGTTTCCTCGCTCACGAGTACCTCCGGGCGGTCGAGATCAGCGGAGGTTACGTCGGAGTTGCCGGACCGGGTCGGCTTGCCCGGTCGACCAGCTTGCATCTCAGATACAGATCTGACCTCGACTTCGAACGTCAGTTCGAGTACCCTGGAAGCGTGACAGTTCCCGAGAGTCGCGACGTCCCGGACGCCCCGCCGTCCGGACCGCTGGAGGCCGTCCTCGGTCCCCTGCGCGCGGCGATCGCCCATGCCGCGAGCTGGTCCCCTGCGCGCTTCGAGCGCGCCGAGCAGATCGACGGGATCGCCGGGCTGGAGACCGTGAGGAACGCGGTCGAGGCGCTGCAGGCGGAGTGGACGCTGGGATTCGCCACGGCCGAGGCGGCGCACCAGACCCGGAACGGCCAGGTCGAGCCCGAGAAGATCGAGCGCAGCATCGGGGCACAGGTCGGACTCGCCTGCCGCGTGTCACCGACGGAGGGCCGCAGGCGCGTCCGCACGGCGCGGGACCTGAACGACGGGCTCGACCACCTGCGCGGCCTGTTCGGCGCGGGCGAGGTGGGCGGGTACCGGGTGTCGACGGTCGTCGGCGCCACGTCGCATCTCGACGCCCGCGAACGAGCCGAGGTCGACCGGTTGCTCTCCGACTGGGACATCACGCGTCTCGGAGTCGGGCGGCTGCGTGATCTGGCCCGGAAGTTCGCGGCGCAGGTCGCGCCCGACAAGTTCCGGACCCGCTGCGCGGCAGCACGTTCCGGCCGGCGCGTCACGCTGCGCCCGGCTGCGGACGGCATGACCGACCTGATCGCCCACCTCCCCGCCGAGCAGGGCGCCGCGTGCTACGCCGCCCTGCAGAGGGCGTTCACGGAGGAGCAGGTGAAGCCCGCTCCGATGACCCGCGGCCGCGGGCAGGTCATGGCCGACACGCTCGTCGAACGTGTCACCGGACAGACCACCGCCGAAGCCGTCGGGCTCCAGGTGCAGGTCGTCGTGCCGGTCGAGGCTCTGGTCGACCCGGCCAGTCCGCTCCCGGCCGAGATCCCCGGCCACGGACCCGTCCCGGTCGATCTGATCGCGACCGCGGCGGGCCGCAAGACATGGCGACGGTTCGTCACGCGTGACGGCGTCGTCATCGGTGGCGACTCGAAGCAGCAGAGGTTCACCGGTTTCCTCGCCGAGCTGGTCCGGGCCCGCGACCGATGGCGATGTTCCGAGCCGTACTGCGACGCACCCGTCCGCCAGATCGACCACATCCGTCGACGCGCCGACGGCGGCCCGACCACGTTCGACGACGGCCGCGGCACCTGCGTGCTCCACAACCTGCTCCGCGAGGATCCGGAGTGGACGGTCGAACGCGTCCCGGACGGCGTGCGCACGACGACGCCGACCGGCCACCGGTACACCGCACGTCGCGGACGATGACGTCAGCCCTGCGCGGTCGGACGCACGACGATCTCCCCGACGTCCACGTCGGACGGTTGCTCGATCGCGAACGCGATGGCGCGGGCGACGGCGGCCGGTGGCATCGCCATGTCGAGCAGGTGTTGCGGGGCGGCGGACTTCGTGACGAACTCGGTCGACGTGACGCCCGGCGAGACCGCGGTGACCCGCAGGTTCGGGCCCGCCTCCTGGCGCAGCCCCTCGGACAGCGTGCGGACGGCGTTCTTGGTCGCGGCGTAGACGACCTGGTCCGGGACGATCCGCAGCCCGGCGGTGGAGACCACGTTGACGACGTGCCCGGAGGACTGCGCACGGAACACCGGCAGCGCCGCGGCCAGGCCGTGGAGCACCCCGCGCAGGTTGACGTCGACCATCTCGTCCCAGCCGACGACGTCGAGGTCGTCGAGCGGGCGGACATGGGCGACGCCGGCGTTGTTGACCAGCACGTCGAGCCGGCCGTGGGTCTCGACGGCAAGGTCGACCAGTGCCTGCACGTCCTCGCGCCGGCGCACGTCCGTCACGCGGGTCACGGCACCGGTCGCGGCCGCGACGGTGTCCAGACGGTCGGCGCGGCGCGCTCCGAGCACCAGCCGCGCCCCTCTCCCCGCGAGCTCGTACGCGGTCGTCTCGCCGATCCCGCCGCTGGCACCGGTGATCACGACTACCGGGTCGTCCATCGGAACGCCTCCTGAGTGATAGGGCTATCGCTCTATACGATAGACCTATCACATCGTCGGGAGGAGGCGCTGTCGTGCCGGGAGGTCCGCGGAGCCGGGGCCGCTACCACCACGGTGACCTGCCGTCCGCGCTGCTCGACGCCGGCCTGGTCCACCTGGCCGCGGCAGGACCGTCCGGGTTCTCGGTGGCCGAGGTGGCGCGGAGGGTCGGCGTCAGCACGGCGTCGCCCTACCGGCACTTCACGAACCGGGACGGGTTCCTCGCCGCCGTCGCGGCCCGGGCGGCGAACCTGCTGGCCGCGTCGCTGGCCGAGGCGACGACCGCCGCGGGCGCCGATCCCGGCGACCGGCTGGCTGCCGCGGCCGGCGCGTACGCGGCGTTCGTGTCCGAGCGCCGCGTCGGCCTCGACACGATCTTCTCCCCCGCCCTGCGCTCCGTACAGGACGTCGACCTCGCCCAGGCAGGCCGTGCGGTGATGGACCTGTTCCTCGACCCGGCCCGCGAGCTCGCCGGCGAGCGCGGGCTCGCCCTGACCGAGAGGGTCGTCGCCCTGGCGCACGGCTACGGCACGCTCGACGCCGACGGTTTCCTGACCGCGGACCGTGTCACGGACGAGCCGACCGCCACCCGCGCCCGTCGTGCCGCCCGCGCCCTGATCGACGGCGACATGATCTAGACATGCCCCACCTCGTCGTGGACTCGAGGCGCGATCGGTTCCCGGCTTCGGTCAACCCTTCGCGCGGCGTTCCACATGCCGTCGGTGACGATCTCTGGGGCGGATCTTGGTTCGCCCCGGAAGACGGGCCTGACCTGGGGAGGAAGCTCCTCCGACTGGACTCGAACCAGTAACCGCCCGATTAACAGTCGGGTGCTCTGCCATTGAGCTACGGAGGACCGTGAGCCACGAGAGAATGCCCCGCGACGTCGTAGACGGTACATCACCACCCCCACGCGATCCGATCCGGGGGCCGTGCCGCGCAGGGCCCGAGGATGCCCCCGGTACGGTCGCGTCAGGTGGAGGTGAGGGGCATGGTCAGGTTCATTCTCGGGGTGGCTCTGGGCTACGTGCTGGGTACACGCGCCGGGCACGAGCGGTACGAGCAGCTGGTGCGCGCGTACCAGCGCACGGCCGATCACCCCGCGGTGCAGGGCGCGGCCGGTATCGCCCGCGCGACGGTGGAGGGTGCGGTGCAGAACGTCCGCAAGGGGCCGGAGGACCGCTAACGGTCGGGCCGCGTCTGCTCGGGGATGCGGGCGGTCTGCTCGGCTGCCGCGAACAGTCGTTGGAGACGGGCCGCGAGCGCGTCCCGGCTCAGTGGCGGGTCGGCGAGGCGGCCGAGCTGCGCGAGCGACAGGTCGGCGCGTGCGGCGCGGAGGCGGCCCGCTTCCCGCAGCGACTCGGGCGCCGCGTCGCCGAGCACGTCCAGGGCGCGACGTGCCCGCTCGGCGGCTGCCGCGCCGGCGGATGCCGCGCGTTCGGCGTTGCGGGCGTCGAGCTCGTCGACCCCGATCGGCGCGACCGGCCCGTCGGGCCCGCGCACGGCGTCCGCGGTGACCGGAGCGCCGGTCGCCCGGAGGAGCATGGTGAGGCTGTCCGGGTCGCGGACGAGCACCTGGTGCCGGTCCGCGGTCTCGCGGTCGCGGACCGCGACGCCGAGCACGCGCGCGGCGCCGACCAGGGCAAGCGCGACGTCCTGACCCGGGCAGACGACCTGGACCTGCGCGCGCCCGCGCCACCACCCGACGCCGCCGCCGGCGAGCAGAGCACCGCGCCATACCGCCGCCGCGGTCGTCGCGTCGGCCGACGACACGACCGGGAATCCGGCGACCGGAAGGCCGTTGCGGTCGACCAGCCCGGTCGCGCGGGCGAGATCGGTGCCGGGCGCCACGACCCGGACACCGCAGCGCAACGTCCCCTCCGGACCCGCGATCGTCTCGACGATGCCTCCTCGTCCGTACATCGAGGCGATCCCGTCGCGCAGACGCGTCGCGACCTCCGGCACACCGAACTCGGCTCGGATCGTCGTCCGGCCGCCCGCGGTGGACACGTCGCCGGCGATCCGGAGCATGGTCGCGATCTCCACGTGCCGGGCGGGCGGACGTCCGGCGTCGGCACGGGCGAGCTCGTCGACGAGCATCGCGGTCGTCGTGACGGGGTCCAGCATCTCGCCTCCCGCTGAGGTGGTGACCGGGACGGGGCCCGCCCCCGAGGGAGCCCCGTCCCGGCCGGGCGGCGGTGGAGGCAGCAGGCCGAGCTGCGTCACCGCGGGTCGGATGGGGTCAGTGGCGTGCGTGCATCTCGCACCGGGGGTCGACGGCCGGCTCGTCCGACTGCCCGGACCGGAAGGCGGCGTTGGCGAGCACCGAGCAGCGGCAGCCGCGGCTCTTCGCCCGGGGCCCGCCCGGCGCCATGTCGCTGGCCGGGTCGAAGCTCGGCTCCGGGCCGCGGTCGTCCGCACCGTCAGTCATGCGTTCCTCCGTCCGGTGCCGCCGCCGACTGCGGCCGTCGACGCACTTCAGCGCGCCGCCGGACGGTATCTTATACGAGCCGTAACGGGTAACCGGGCAGAGGTTGCGCTCAGTGCGTGCCGAATGGCGAGTCCGGGTCCAGGTGGACGCCGTAGAGCCGCGCGGCGCCCTCGATCTGGACCCAGACGAACGTGGTCAGCTGCTCGGTGACCTCGTCGCAGTCGATCGTCCTGGTCTCGAGCCACCACTCCGCCGTGTTCTGCACGAAGCCGACCAGCCCGTGGGCCCACACCTTCCCGGTCTCGGGATGCACCGCGATCCCGGCGGACCGGATGTACTCCGACAGCACCCCCGCGAGCGCGGACGCGACGAACTCCTTGTGGGCGCGGACCACGTCGCGCCCGGTTCCGGCCGCCGCCCGGGCGAAGAGCCAGTACACGTTCGGCGACTCGTCGAGGAACCCGATGAACGCCCCGATCACCGCGCGGATCCGGGCGAGGTTCGCGACCTCGGAGTAGAGGGCCGGCATCATGCGCTCGGCGAGCTGGTTGGTGGCCCGCTCCCCCATGGCCTCGATCAACGTGGCGCGGTCGCCGAAGAACCGGTAGATCACCGGCTTGCTCAGACCGGCCCGCGCGGCCACCTGCTCGAGCCCGAACTCGGGTCCGGTCTCCGCCAGCAGCTCCAGCGCGGCGTCGACGATCTTCTCGCGGCGTTCGGCCCGGTGCGCCGCCCACCTGGTGTTCCGGCCGTCCGCACGGGAGGTTCCGGACTCGTTGTCCGACACGGTCCGCACACCTCCCGTCGCATCCGCGTCAGGTGATCCTGCACTCCCGGTGACCGCGCACCCGACGCGGCCCCACCCGGTCGTGCGGTCAGCGGACGTGCGCGACCACGAAGATGCGGCGGAACGGGAACCACGTCGACCCGTCCGCCGACGGCGGGTAGGCGGCGCGCAGCCGTGGAGCGAGCTCGTCGGCGAACCTCGCGTACGCGGCGTCGTCGAGGGCGTCGCGCACCGGGCGCAGGGCGGTGCCGCTGATCCAGCGCAGCACCGGGTCGTCGCCGGTCAGGCGCTGCAGGTACGTCGTCTCCCACGCGTCGACCTGCGCGACGGGCGCGAGCGCGTCCGCGTAGCCGGGCGGGTCGTACACGGTCTCGGCCCCGCGCAGCGCGACCCGGTCCCGCCACCGCGGGCCGGCGGCGACGTCGCGGGTGAGCGCGTGCGACGGCGCGTCGAAGTTCCCGGGGACCTGGACGGCGAGCCAGCCGCCGGACGGCATCGCCTCGGCCCAGCGCCGCATCAGGGCCAGGTGCGTCGGCTCCCACTGCAGCACCGCGTTCGCGACGACGACGTCGGTGTCCGGTCCCGGCGTCCAGTCGACGACGTCCCGCACGACCGCGTCGACACCGTTGTCGCGGGCGGCGAGCACCATGTCCGCCGACGCGTCGAACGCCTCGACGGCCGCGTCCGGCCAGCGCCCGGCCAGCACCGACGTCAGGTGGCCCGGCCCGCAGCCCGCGTCGACCACGCGGCGCGGGGCCGTGGCGCCCACACGGGCCAGGAGGTCGTGGAACGGGCGGGAGCGGTGGTCGTCGAAGCTGCGGTACAGCGCCGGGTCCCAGGACGCTCTCGTCACCGGGCCTCCCCGATCCGTTGCGCGACACCGAGCGCCAGCTGTTCGACGGCGTCGGGGTCGGTCTCCGGATCCGGCCAGACCTGCATGAGCATGCCGTCGCGTCCTGGCACCTTGCGCTGCAGCACCCACGCGCCGCCGCGGGGCAGGTCGCGGTGGCTGCGCGAACGGATCGAGCCGGTGACCCGTTCGTGCACGGTCTGCGGGACCCTGCCCGGGTCGTCGAGGCGGAACCGCCGGGCCGGACGGTCGGTGAGCAGGACGGTGCCGGCACCGACCTCGCGCGCGGTCGTCGGGATCACGACGAGCGCGCCGTGCTCCCAGGTCGCCTTCGCGATCTCGTGCCAGCCGATCCGTTCCGGCACGTCGCCGGGGGTCCAGATGCCCCACGTCGTCACGACGAGCCGGCCGGCCGGAGCGACCGTGGCCATCGCGACCACCCGCTCGTCGCCCTCCAGGCGGGACGCGACCTCGGCCGGGACCGGCTCGCGTCGCAGCAGCCTGTCCAGGAACGTCACTGGGCCGCTCCCGCCGCCTGCTCGCGCAGCGCGATCCGGTACTGCTCGAGCGGCACGAGGTCGCCGAACAGGTCGTTGTAGATCTCCGGGTCGGTCTCGAAGTTCGTCCGCTGCAGGCGCGACTTGATCTCGGTGATCTGCCTGTCGACCAGCGCCATCCGCACGCCGGCGAGCAGGCCGCCGACGTAGCGGGCCTCGTCGGTGTTGCGGCGCGGCAACTCCAGGTCCTCCACGGCGAGCTCGGACACCAGGCCGCGGATCTCGTCGGTCGTCGTCTCGGCGGCGACGGCGGCGGGCCACGCGGCGCCCTCGATGCCCGCGCACACGCCGCCCGCGGCGGCGATCGCGCGGTGCACCGCGGCGAACGCGGGGTGACCGAACGCGGCCTCCGGCAGCTCGTCGAACCCGGGGCCCGCGATCGCCGGGATCTGCAGGGCGGCCTTGAGCGCCTGGCGCTGGATGTGCAGGTGCGGGTCGTCCCGGCGGGGAGCGGCGGGGGGCGCGGGCCGACGCCGGCCCGAACCGTCGACGGGGGCTCCCGCCGTCTCGCGGACCCGGCGCACGACCGTCGCGATGTCCTCCCAGCCGGTCCAGCCGGCCAGGCGGCGGGCGTACTCGTCGCGCAGCTCCTCGCGCTTGATCTGCGCGACCAGCGGCACCGTGCGCTGCAACGCGGCGACCCGGCCCTCCGCGGTGTTCAGGTCGTGCTCGCGCAGCTCGGCCCGGATGGCGAACTCGAACAGCGGCTCGCGGCGGGCGACGAGGTCCCGGACGGCCGTGTCACCGTGGTTGTTGCGCAGGTCGCAGGGATCCTGCCCGTCCGGGGCGACCGCGACGAACGTCTGCGCGGCGAAGCTCTGCTCGCCGTCGAACGCCTTCTTCGCGGCGGCCTGACCGGCCGCGTCGCCGTCGAACGTGTAGATGACCTCGCCGCGGTCGAACGAGTCGTCGCCGATCAGCCGCCGGATCACCGACACGTGCTCGGAACCGAACGCGGTGCCGCACGTCGCGACGGCCGTCTTCACGCCGGCCAGGTGCATCGCCATCACGTCCGTGTAGCCCTCGACGACGACGACCTGGCGGCTCTTCGCGATCTCCCGCTTCGCCAGGTCGAGTCCGAACAGGACGTGCGTCTTGCGGTAGACCGGCGTCTCGGACGTGTTGAGGTACTTGGCATCGATGCGGTCGTCGTCGAACAGGCGTCGCGCGCCGAAGCCGACGACGTCTCCCCCGAGGTCCCGGATCGGCCAGAGCAGGCGGCGGTGGAACCGGTCGATCGGGCCGCGCTGGCCCTCCCGGCTGACCGCGGCCTTGATCAGCTCGTCGAGCTGGTAGCCCTGCGCGAGCAGGTGTTTGGTCAGCGTGTCCCAACCGGACGGGGCGTAGCCGCAGCCGAACAGGTCGGCCGACGACGCGTCGAACCCGCGCTCGCTGAGGAACCGCATCGCCGGCGCGCCCTCCGGCGTGCGCAGCTTCTCGGCGTAGAACTCGGCGGCCTTCTTGTTGATCTCGAGTAGCCGGGAGCGGGTGCCCCGGTCCTTCTGCACGGAGCTGCCGCCGCCCTCGTACGTCAGGCGGACACCCACCCGCTCGGCGAGCCGCTCGACCGCCTCCGGGAAGCCGATGACCTCCATCTTCATCACGAAGTCGATCACCGACCCGCCCTCGCTGCAGCCGAAGCAGTGGAACGTGCCGTGGCTCGGGCGCACGTTGAACGAGGGCGTCTTCTCCTCGTGGAACGGGCACAGGCCCTTGAGCGACCCCGCCCCGGCCCGTCGCAGCGCGACGTACTCGCCGATCACTTCCTCGATCCGGGTGCGGTCACGGACCTCGGCGATGTCGCTGTCCCGGATCCGGCCTGCCACGACTCGATTGTAGGCGCGCGGCCGACACCGCCCGGCCGCCGGTGCGCCGCGTCAGCCGGGCGGGTCTCCGCCGGCCCCGGCGCGGACCGGCTCGGCGTCGCGGGCCGCCCCGCGGCGTCGCACCATCCCGAGGCCGACGTACATGCCCACCAGCGCGATCGCGAGGCCGATCACCGCCCGCACGGTCAGCGACTCGCCGAGCAGCGGGACGGCCAGCAGCGCCGTCGTGGCCGGCGAGAGGTTCAGCAGGGCGCTCACGTGCACCGTCGAGCGGCGCCTGAGCAGCACGAACATCACGGCGAACGTCCCCGCCGAGTTGGCGACGCCCAACCACAGCACCGACAGCCACCCGCTGGTCCCGGACGGCGCCCACTCGGCGCCGAGGAACGGCATCGCGACCAGGATCGCGACGCAGGAGGTCACCATCTGGACGACGACGGCGGCGCTCACCGGCGTGTCGTCGTTGAAGCGCTTCTGGTAGAGCGTGCCCGCGGTCAGGAACAGCATGCCCATCACCGGCAGCACGATCGTCGCGTCCACCCCGCCCGCGGTGAGGTTGCCGGACACGACGACGTACACGCCGACGGCGCCGATCAGCAGTCCGATCACCGGTGCGGCGCCGATCCGGGTCCGCAGCACGAGCGGTGTCAGCAGTCCGACGAACAACGGCGCCAGCCCGACGATCAGGCTGGTCAGGCCGGCCGGCACACCGCGGGAGAGCCCGGTGAACACCGACGAGAACACACCGACCTGCAGCAGCAGCGCGGTCACGACGAGGTGCACCAGGTTCCGGGGCCGCGGGATCCCCGGCTTCAGCACGAGCGCCGCGACACCGGTGACCACCGTCGCGATCACGAACCGCCACAGCAGCACGGTCGGGACGTCGGTGGTCCGGGTCGAGATCTTGGCGGCGATGAAGCCGGACGACCACAGCAGCAGGAACGTCACGCTGAGGACGGGGATCGTCCATCGATCGGCCGTACGGCTCATCCGCTCACTTCAACGCAGTGCTAAGTACCGGCGCAACCGGGAGTGACCGGGCGTACCGTCCGGCGGTGTGACCACCGGGACCGACCAGCTCGCCGCGCGGTTCGAGGAGTCCAGGGCGCACCTGCTCGGCGTCGGGTACCGGATCACCGGCAGCCTCGCCGACGCCGAGGACGCCGTGCAGGAGGCATGGCTGCGCCTGGCCCGTTCGGACGACCCGGAGTCCGTGCGGGACCTGCGCGCCTGGTCGACGACGACGGTCGCGCGCCTGTGCCTGGACCGGCTGCGGTCGGCGGCGGCACGCCGGGAGCGGCACGTCGGACCGTGGCTGCCGGAGCCGCTGGTCACCACGCCGGACGACACCGGGCCGCTGGCCGAGCTCGTGCGCGCCGAGGACGTCCGGATGGCCGCGATGGTCGTGCTGGAGCGGCTCGGCCCGGCCCAGCGGGTCGCGTTCGTGCTGCACGAGGCGCTGGACCTGCCCTACGACGAGATCGGCGCGGTCCTCGGCTGCTCCGCCGACGCCGCCCGCCAGCACGCGGCCCGCGCCCGTCGCGCGATCGCCGACGAGCCCGCGCCGCCGCGGGCACCGGACATCGTCGCCGCGGCCGCGCTGCAGCGGTTCGCCGAGGCGCTGGCCGGCGGCGACGCGAGCGCGCTCACCGCGGTGCTGCACCCGGACGTCGTCATGGTCAACGACGGCGGTGGCCGGGTCTCGGCGGCGCGCAGGCCGATCGCGGGCCCGGACAAGGTGTCCCGGTTGCTGTTCGGACTGCTGGGCCAGTACGGGCCCGGCCTCATGGACGGCCGCCCGGTCCTGGTCAACGGGGAGCCGGGGTTCCTGGTGCCCGGGGACGGCGACGTCTCCACGTCGGTCACCGTCCTCACCCTGCAGGACGGTCTGATCCGGTCCATCCACAGTGTCCTGGATCCGGAGAAGCTGACCCGGCTACCGGCCGGAGAATGACGACAGCCCGGGGCGGCGGAGCCCCCGAAGGCCGAGCACGGCCCCGGGCTGTCACGAAACGACCCCGCCATCTCCCCAGTACAGCGGGGCCGTCGAGTTTCGTTCTGCGAGCAGACTGTCCACTCCACGTCCGGCCGAACCCCGATCCCGCGAGTACTCGGCCGAACGGTGCGTGTCACTCGGTCGGCGGGGTCCGTCCCGCGCCGGACGGCGTGTCGAGCCGGATCCTGCACGCCGCGTCGAAGCCCTGGTCGGTGATCCCCAGCGCGTGGTTGGCCCGCGCCCGGTGGTTCTCCACCGCGATCATGGTGGTCAGCTCGACGACGCCGGCCTTTCCGAAGGCCCGCTCGAGGTCGGCGACCTGGGCGTCGGTGACGGTCATCGGCGTGGCGGTCATGGCATCGGCGTAGGCGATCGCGCGGCGCTCGTCGTCGGAGTAGAGCGGGCTCGTCGCGTACTCGTCGATGTGCGCGAGGCGCTCCACGTCGAGGCCCTCCAGGCGCTGCAGCATCGTGCCGAAGTCGACGCACCACGAGCAGCCGACGACCGTCGCCGTCCGGTAGACGGCCAGCTCGCGCACCGAGGCGGGCAGACGGGTGGCCGCCCGCTCCCACCCCAGCTCGGCGATCATGCTGGTCCAGAACACGCCGGTGTGGTGCAGCGCGACCGCGAACGGTTCCGGCATCGAACCGAACCGGCGCTTCGCGAACCGGTACACCAGCTTGCCCACGGGCCCGGCCTGCTCCTCGGTCACGGCGGGAATGCGTGCCATCTCGTCCTCCCTCTTGTCGGGTCGTCATGGGGACGGGATCGCCGCGCCCCGCGTGACGTGGTGTGGCGACGGTCACGCTCACCTTGCCTTCGAGTGTGCTCGAAGCCGTAGCGTCTCCTGTCGTGACGACGACGGCCGATCTGCGCACCGACCAGCCCACGACGCCCGCCGTGACCGCGGCCCTCGCCCGCCTCGAACGTCAGAACTCCGCCGCGCTCGCGGACGGCGAGCGCCTGGACATCGCGTCGGTGGCCGAGCGGACCGGCGTCACGGCGCACACCCTGCGCTACTACGAGCGGATCGGGTTGCTCTCGATCGAGCGCGACGCGTCCGGGCACCGCAGCTACTCGGCGGCGGACTACGGCCGGGTCGTGTTCCTGACCCGCCTGCGGATGACCGGCATGCCGGTGCGGGACATGCAGCGCTACGTGGCGCTGGCGGCAGAGGGCGAGCACACCGTGCCGGAGCGGCTCGCGCTGCTGCAGGACCACCGCGACCACGTGCGTGCCCAGATCACCGAGCTCACGTTCGCGCTGCGCACGATCGAGACGAAGATCGACACCTACGGGGGCGAGCTGGCGCCCTGATCCCGGCACAACCTGCGGTGCCAGGTGACCGACTGCTGGTCGGTCAGCACGGCCACCTGGTCCACCACGACCCGTAGGCGTGCCCGGTCGTCCGGCGCGGCCGTCCAGTCCTCGGCACGTACCGGGTCCAGGACGTCCGGGGCGCGGTCGAGCAGCACCGTCGCCAGCTCGGTGAGCATCTCGCGCTGGCGCGCCTGCACCTCCAGGCGCGCGCGGTCGCTCATCACGTACCGCGTGGCCAGCACCTTCAGCAGCATCACCTCGGCCGCGACGGCGTCCGGGACCCGCAGGTCCGCCTCGTGGCGGTGCAGCGGTCGGTCGCCCTCGACGTCCAGCGTCGCGTCCGTCGCCGCACGGACGAAGCGACCGACGAGCTCGCTGGTCAGCCGTTTGACGGCGGCATGTGCGGCGCTGCCCGCCCGTGCGACGTCGAACCCGTGCACCGCGCGGACGACCGGCAGCGCGTCGAGGCGGCGGGCGGCCTCCTCGGCGGCCGCCGGGTCGGCACCGAACGCGACGGCGGCGGCGCCGGCGAGCGCGGACCGCTCGTCGGCCGACGACAGCACGGCCAGATCCATCCGGCCGGACAGCACGGCGTCCTCGACGTCGTGCACCGAGTACGCGACGTCGTCGGCCCAGTCCATGACCTGCGCCTCGATGCACCGCACCCCAGGACGTGCGCCCTCGCGCACCCACGCCAGAACGTCCGCGTCGTCGGCGTAGGCGCCGAACTTGCGTTCCGTGCCACGCCGGGTCCACGGGTACTTCGTGGACGCGTCCAGGCTCGCGCGCGTCAGGTTCAGACCGCCCGGCCCGCCGGCCTCGAACGCGGCCTTCGGCTCCAGACGGGTCAGGATCCGCAGCGTCTGGGCGTTGCCCTCGAAACCGCCGCAGACATGCGCGAACTCGTCGAGGGCGCGCTCGCCGTTGTGCCCGAACGGCGGATGCCCGATGTCGTGTGCCAGCCCGGCCGTCTCGACGAGGTCCGGATCGCATCCCAGGTCCTCGGCGATGCCGCGACCGATCTGCCCGACCTCCAGCGAGTGGGTCAGCCGGGTCCGCGGGATGCCGGTGACCTCGGCGCCCTCCCCCGGCCCGACCACCTGGGTCTTGCCCGCCAGCCTGCGCAGCGCCGCCGAGTGCAGCACCCGCGCACGGTCCCGGGAGAACGGGCTGCGCCGGTCCGGTCGCGTCCGTTCCCCGAGCCCGGCGCCCTTCGGGAGCTCGGGCAGCATCCGCTCGACGTCGGCCGGGCGGTAGCCGACCGCACCGGGGACGATCTCCTGCGGCGTGGCGGACACGGTCGCCTCAGCCCACCTCGCTGGTGGCGGTGTCCACCGGCGCGTGCGTGAGCTCGTAGAACAGCAGGGCACCGGTCTCCCGGTAGATGTAGCGCAGCTGGGTCTCGCGCGTCTGCACGATCGGCCCGCTGCGGGTCGGCGACGTCCAGGCGTCCAGACCGGCGTCGCGCGCCATCGTCCGCGCCCGCAGGCTGTGCCACGGGTCCGAGACCAGCACCGCCGTCTCCCAGCCCTGCTGCTCGGCCAGCACCGCGACCGCCTCCAGGCTGCGCAGCGTGTCGGTGCCCTCGGGGACCATCTCCACGGCGTTCGCCGGGACCCCGCGGCGGATCAGGTAGTCCCGGCTCGCCTCGGCCTCGGTGTACCGGTCGCCGTTCTGGCTGCCGCCGACGGTCACGATCCGCGGGGCGAGACCCTCGGAGTACAGGTCGGCAGCGTGCCGCAGCCGAGAGGCGAGGATCGCGCTCGGTTCGCCGTTGTACTGCGCCGCCCCGAGTACGACGACGGCGTCCGCGGGCTGCTGGTCGTCGATCCGGGCGACCTGCCATACGCGCAGCGCCGTCGTCCCGACGACCGCGACGACCATCAGCAGGCCGCCGATCAGGATCCGGGTCGGCCAGCCCAGGCGGCGCATGCGGGCCGCGTCCGGGGTGCCGCGCCCGCGGACCGGCTCGCTCGGCGGGTCGGCTCCGCGCCGGCGCCGGGTGGGAACGCTCATGTGCCGATCCGCCCCGACGTCCCGGCCAGCACGCCCGCCGTACGCCCGGCCCGCCGCGCGATCACCTCGGCGACGATCGACACGGCCGTCTCGGCGGGCGTCCGGGCGCCGAGGTCCAGGCCGACCGGCCCGTGGATCGTGGCCAGCTCGTCCTCCGTGATGCCGGCCGCGAGCAGCCGTTCCCGGCGTTTCGCCTGCGTGCGGCGTGACCCGAGCGCGCCGAGGAAGCCCCGCCCGTGCCGGATGCCGTCGATCAGCATGGCGTCGAAAGCCGGGTCGTGGTCCAGCAGCACGACGACGTCCGCGTCCCCGAACGCGGACACCGCGGCCCGCGCCTCGTCCAGGTCCGTGACGGTGCGCGCCGTCCAGCCAAGGAGCGCCGCCTGACCGTGCAGGGCCGCGCCGAGCGCGCCCTCGCCGACGACGACCATCTCCGGGACGGGCACCCACACGTCGACCAGCACGTCGGAGCCCGCGGCGGCGACACGCTCCGTGGCCGTCGCCCCGCGCTTGAGCAGGCCACGGGCGGCCTCGGCCGCCTCGGCGTCGACGGCCTCCGCGCCCAACGTCCCGTGCGCCGTCTCCAGCGCAGCGCCGGTCAGCACGAGCGCGCCGTTCCCGTCCACCGTGGACAGCAGTGCGGCCGGGCGGGCGGCTTCGAGCTCGGCGCCGAGCGCGGCGGCCGGGCCGGCGGGCAGCGGGTGCCCGAGCAACGTCGCTCCGCCGGCGCAGGCGAGCCCGGCGGCCACCGCGGGCGACTCGGCGACGTGCGCCTCCCGGGTGCCGGGGCCGGTCACGGCGTCCACGGCCAGCGACCGCGCCGTCTCGTCCAGCGCGCCGCGGTAGAGCAGCCCGCCGACCTCGCCCCCGGCCGTTCCGGCCAGAAGCTGACCGGACTCGACCGAGCCGAAGCCGTGCCGGTCCAGCACCCGGACCACCCCGACGGCGGCGTCGCCGCTCCCGGCCCAGCGCAGCAGGGCGGCGCCCAGCTCACGGCGGGGGTCGGGATGCGCGTCGCGCGGGGCGGCCGTCGTGGTGCTCACGTCGCTCAGGGTAGCGACCGTCACCGACAACCCGGTGCCCCCGCGGGGCACCGGGCTCAGTTCCGCGCGGTCGTGGTGGTCAGGTTGACCGCGTTGCCGTCCGGATCCTTCACGTGGGCCACGCGCTGGCCCCACGGCATGTCGTTCGGCGGGCCCTCGACCGTCCCGCCCAACTGCTCGACCCTCGGCAGGAACGCGTCGACGTCCTCGACCTCGATGCTCACGAGGAACCGCTGCGGACCGTCCGGGGCACCGTCGTCGGAGACGAGGCCGAGGGAACCGGAGCCGATCGCGATGCCGAGGTAGAACACCGGGCCGTCGGGTGGCACGCGGTCGGTCTCGGTCGTGCCGAGCAGGTCGCGGTAGAAGGCACCGAGGCGTTCCGCGTCCTTCGTGACGAGGATCGGCGTGATGGAGGTGGTCATGGACGTCAGACCGTGATTCCGTCCGCGACTCATCGGGCAGCGCCGGGATTCCTGTCGGTCGGGAACCGTACGATCCGGACAGCCGTTGACCGGTCAGCCGCCCACGAGCCAGGAGCCATGGACACCCCCAGCGACAGACCCAGCCCGCTCACCCATGACTCCGACGAGCGGGTGAGCGGACGATGATCGGAACGATTCTCTCGATCCTGCTCGGCATACTCGTCGTCCTGGCCATCACGGCCGCGACGGGGTACTTCGTCGCGCAGGAGTTCGGCTACATGGCCGTCGACCGGTCCCGGCTCAAGGCCAGGGCCGCGGACGGCGACGCGGGTGCTCGCCGGGCCCTCGACATCACGCGACGCACGTCGTTCATGCTCTCCGGCGCGCAGCTCGGGATCACGGTCACCGGTCTGCTGGTCGGTTACGTGGCGGAACCGCTGGTCGGCAACGGCGTCGGCGAGCTGCTCGGCGTGGCCGGCGTGCCCACCGGCGTCGGCATCGCGATCGGCACCGTGCTGGCCCTGCTGCTGTCCACCGGCGTGCAGATGGTGTTCGGCGAGCTGTTCCCGAAGAACCTCGCGATCGCCCGTCCGGAGCCGGTCGCCCGCAGCCTCGCGCTGTCCACCCGCGTCTACCTGGCCGTGTTCGGCCCGGTGATCACGCTGTTCGACGCCGCGTCGAACCTGCTGCTCAAGGCGCTCCGGATCGAGCCGGTGCACGACGTCGAGCACTCGGCCACCCCGCGCGACCTCGAGGCGATCATCGACGACTCGCGCGACTCCGGCGACCTGCGCCCCGAGCTGGCCACGCTGCTGGACCGCGTCGTGGAGTTCTCGGACCGCACGGCCCGCGCGGCGATGATCCCGCGGCCGCGGGTGTCCTGGGTGCGCGCCGACGACACCGTCGACACGCTCGTCGAGCGGATGGCGGCCGGACACTCCCGGTACCCGGTGCTGGGTGCCGGATCGGACGCCGAGGACTCCTACGAGCTCGTCGGTGTCGTCTGCCTGCGCGACGTGCTGGCCATGGGCGACCGCCACCCGGCCACCGTGCCGGTGTCCGAGTTGATGCGCACGCCGGTGCTGGTGCCGTCGTCGCTGCCGCTCCCGACGGTGCTGGAGCAGCTCGAGGAGGCCGACGAGGAGATGGCCTGCGTGCTCGACGAGTACGGCGGCCTGGCCGGCGTGATCACGGTCGAGGACGTCGCGGAGGAGCTCGTCGGCGAGATCACCGACGAGCACGACGCGGCCGGTTCCGACCAGGCCCACAAGGTCGACGGCGGGTGGGTCGTGCCCGGCAACCGGCACGTCGACGAGGTCGGGCGGTTGATCGACGCCGACCTGCCGGAGGGCGACTACCAGACCGTCGGCGGGCTGGTGACGGCCGAGCTGCAGCGACTGCCGGAGCCCGGCGACGTCGCCACGCTCACGATCATCGGGGACGACCCGGACGAACCGGCCCGCGGCCTGCGGATCACCGTCCGGGAGGTGGACCGTCGGGTGCCGTCCAGCGTGCATCTGGTGTGGACCGAGCCGGGAGCGGCCGGCACCGAGCAGCAGGACGAGGAGGCACGGGCATGAGCGTCGTCGAGATCGTGGTCTCGGTCGCGCTGATCGCGGCCAGTGCGTTCTTCGTGGCCGTGGAGTTCGCGCTGGTCGCGGCGCGCAGCTACCGGCTCGAGGAGGCCGCCAGGACGAGCGCGTCCGGGCGGGCCGCGCTGCGCAGCTCCAAGGACCTGTCGCTGCTGCTGGCCGGCTCGCAGCTCGGCATCACGCTGTGCGTGCTCGGCCTCGGTGCGGTCACCAAGCCCGCCGTGGACCACGCGCTGCAGCCGCTGTTCGAGGGCTGGGGGATCCCGACGGCGGTGGCGGGCGTCGTGTCGTTCGTGCTGTCGCTGATCGTGGTGACGTTCCTGCATCTCGTCGTCGGCGAGATGGCGCCGAAGTCCTGGGCGATCTCGCACCCGGAGCGGTCGGCGATCCTGCTGGCCCTGCCGATGCGGGCGTTCATGGTCGTCACCCGCCCGCTGCTGGTGGCGCTGAACGGGATGGCCAACCGGTGCCTGCGCCTGGTGGGCGTGGAGCCGGTGGACGAGATGGCGTCCGGTCGGAACCCGGACGACCTGCGCGAGCTCGTCGACCACTCGGCACGCACCGGCGCGCTCGACGAGGAGCGCCGCAGCCAGCTCGTCACGGCCCTGGAGCTGGAGCGCACGCCGCTGCGGTCGCTCGTGCACGACCCGGTGGGCGTCGGGGCGGACGACGACGTCGAACGCATCCGCGAGGTCGCCCGCGAGACCGGGCACCTGCGGCTGATCGTCCGCGACGGCGGCCGCCCGGTCGGCTTCGTGCACGTTCGGGACACGCTGACCCGTCCGGAGGGGACGACCGCGCGCGACCTCATGCGGCCGGTGCTCACGCTGGCCGCGGACACGCCGTCGTACGCCGCGGTGAGCACGATGCGCGAGCGGCGCAGCCACATCGTGCTGGTCGAGTCCGAGGGGAAGCAGATCGGCCTGGTCACGCTCGCGGACCTGGTGGACCGGCTACTGCCAGCGGGGGCGCCCGCGTCGCCCGCCGCGTCCTAGCAGCCGATCAGCCGTGCCGCGAGGTACGACTCGACCTGGTCGAGCGCGACCCTTTCCTGCGTCATCGTGTCGCGCTCCCGGATCGTCACCGCCTGGTCGGTGAGCGAGTCGAAGTCGACGGTGAGGCAGAACGGCGTGCCGATCTCGTCCTGGCGGCGGTAACGACGGCCGATGGCGCCCGCGTCGTCGAACTCGACGTTCCAGTTCCTCCGCAGCGCGGTCGCAAGGTCGCGCGCCTTCGGCGACAGATCGGCGTTGCGCGACAACGGGAGCACGGCCGCCTTCACCGGCGCGAGCCGGCGGTCCAGCTTCAGCACGACGCGCTTGTCCACGCCGCCCTTCGCGTTCGGCGCCTCGTCCTCGGTGTAGGCCTCGATCAGGAACGCCATCATCGAGCGGCCCACGCCGGCCGCCGGCTCGATCACGTACGGCGTGTAGCGGGTGTCGGTGGCCTGGTCGTAGAACGACAGGTCGACGCCCGAGTGGTTCGAGTGCGCCGTCAGGTCGAAGTCGGTGCGGTTGGCGATGCCCTCCAGCTCGCCCCACTCCTGGCCGGTGAAGCCGAAGCGGTACTCGATGTCGACGGTGCGCTTCGAGTAGTGGGAGAGCTTCTCCTTCGGGTGCTCGTAGTGGCGCAGGTTGTCCGCGGCGATGCCGAGGTCCGTGTACCAGTTCGTCCGCTCGTCGATCCAGTACTGGTGCAGCTCCTCGTCGCTGCCCGGCTCGACGAAGTACTCCATCTCCATCTGCTCGAACTCGCGCGTGCGGAAGATGAAGTTGCCCGGCGTGATCTCGTTGCGGAAGCTCTTGCCGATCTGGCCGATGCCGAACGGCGGCTTCTTGCGCGACGTGGTCTGCACGTTCAGGAAGTTCACGAAGATGCCCTGTGCCGTCTCCGGGCGCAGGTAGTGCAGGCCCTCCTCGGACTCGACGGCGCCGAGGTGCGTCCGCAGCATCATGTTGAACTCGCGCGGTGCCGTGTACTGGCCGCGCGTGCCGCAGTTCGGGCAGGGGATCTCGGCCAGGTCGTTCGGGTCGGCCTGCTCCGGGTCGCGGCCCTTGCGGGAGGCGAACTCCTCGGCCAGCTGGTCGGCGCGGAAGCGCTTGTGGCAGGACGTGCACTCGACCAGCGGGTCGGTGAACGTGCCGACGTGACCGGACGCGACCCACACCTCGCGCGGCAGGATCACCGAAGAGTCCAGGCCCACGACGTCCTCGCGGCCGGTGACCATGGAGCGCCACCACTGCCGCTTGATGTTGTCCTTGAGCTCCACGCCGAGCGGCCCGTAGTCCCACGCCGAGCGCGTACCGCCGTAGATCTCGCCCGAGGCGAAGACGAATCCGCGGCGCTTGGTGAGCGCGACGATGGTCTCGATCGTGGACGAGGTCGGCTTGGCCACTGGCGATGCTCCTGGATGGATCGTGCGATGCGTCCCGCCGGGGCTACCGAGCGGACGTCCCAGATTACCGCCCGCACCCGGGCCTCCGAACCTCGGTTCCACGCCACCTCGAGGACTTCCCCGGTCCCGCGCGCGACATGTGCTCCCGCTCGTTCCGTGTCGCGCGCGGGAACCGGAACTCGCGCGCGGGGACGTCAAGCCCGGCCGAGCAACTCCCGCAGACGGGACGCCAGCTCGTCGAACTCCTCGACGTCACGCCACGTCCAACGCACGACGGTCCGGACGCCGGGCTGGGCGCGCAGCGCGTCCTCTCGCAGCTTCTCCCGGTACACGACGGTCGAGGCGTCCTGGCCGGGACGCAGGAGGCGGCCGTACTTGATCTCGCCGTCGTACTCCCCGATCACCCCGGCGTGCGGCCACCAGAAGTCGACCTGGCCCACCCGTCGGCCGTTCCGGTCGCGGACGACGTGTTGCAGGACCGGCCGGGGCAGGCAGGCGAGCTGCATTCGGACGCGGCTCCGGGACTCGCCGGGGCCGTCCGAGAGCCCGTCCGCGAACGCGACGACCCGCCGGGACGCCGGTCCCCCGCTGCGCCGACCGGCTCGCACCACCGCGGCGTCGAGTTCGTCGCGCGTGCACAGCTCCGCCTTCAGCGCGGCGTCCGCGATCACGACCGCCGACTCGAAGCGCACGGTCCGCGCGATGTCCACGACGGTCCGGGCCGGCGACGTCACCTGCAGACCTCCGATCGTCAGCACCTCGTCCGGAGCGATCGGCGCCGGGTGGACGTGCAGATGGCGGGTACGACGGCCGCCGGACGACGCCTCGCGTGTCACGTGCACGGTCCGGAGCGGTACGCCCCACAGGGGGAGCTCGTACATGGCGGCGGCGGACAGGTGACTCACGATCGGAGTCCCGTCGAGACGGAGCACGGTGGCGAGGACGAGCTGGACGTGGCGCTGATCCGGGTCCGCGAGTACCGGGTCGTCGGCGCGCAGGTAGGCGCCGGGACGCACCGGGTGCCACAGGCCGTTCCGCACCGCGCGACGCATCTCGTCGTCGGTGACCCCGGCGCGGAGGAGATCCCGACGGAGTGCCGGCTCGCCTGCTCTGATGTCCATTCCCCGAGCGTCCGCGACGGTGGCACCACCGAAGGCTCGATCAGACGATCTGTGGACGCCCGGGTCGGGTTGGGGACAGATCCGGTCCCGCGCGCTGCGTCGTGGTCCCGCGCGCTCCATGACCGTCGCGGGAGCCGAACTGTCGCGCGGGATGAGCTCAGTCGGTGCGCAGGGACTCGTGCGACTCCGTCGGGGCGTTCGGGGCTCGGGAGAGCAGGGTCTCGTACGCGCTCGGCGTCGTGGTGTCGGCCTCGGCGAGGAGAGGGTGGACGTGCTCGCGGACCGGGAACGGGGTCAGGGCGCGGCGGTAGGCGTCCACCGAGCGGAAGCGGAGGGTCAGGACCCAGTACGACGGGTCGTCGACCGCACGTCCGATCTCGCCGCCCAGGAAGCCGTCGGCGTCACCGAGCAGGTCCAACGCCCGGTGCGCGCGGGCGACGAAGCGGTCCGACGAGGGCGGGTCGACGGTGAAACGGCACACCAGGAGCACGCGCAAACGATAACGATACGCATATCATGCAGGCGCGGCCGGGACGCGGCCGTGAACCGGGGAACGGACATCCGATGTCGATCGCAGCCCGAGTCAGCACGCCTGCTGGCGACGCCGAGTGCGCCGAGGAACGCGCCTCCGCGACGCCGGGGCCGACGCACACCCCGCGCACCCTGGCCGCCGCGGGCGACCTGCTGCGCGCACTCGCCGCGCCGGTACGGATCGCCATCGTGCTGCAGCTGCTCGAGGACGCGCGCTGCGTGCACGACCTGGTCGACGCGCTCGGCGTCACCCAGCCCCTGATCAGCCAGCACCTGCGGGTGCTGAAGGCGGCCGGTGTGGTGGAGGGGGAGCGCCGGGGTCGCGAGGTGCTGTACTCGCTGGTCGACGACCACCTGGCGCACATCGTCGTCGACGCCGTCGCCCACGTCGAGGAGGATGCGTGAGCGCCCCCGAGCGGTCCACGGCCGGCCCGCGCGGCCAGCGGGCCACCCGGCAACGGGCCGCGGTGTCCGCGTTGCTGGACCGGATCGACGACTTCCGGTCCGCCCAGGAGTTGCACGAGGAGCTGCGCCGCACCGGGGAGGGCATCGGCCTGACGACGGTCTACCGGACGTTGCAGACGCTGGCCGACGGCGGTGAGGTGGACGTGCTCCGCACCGCGGCCGGCGAAGCCGTCTACCGCCGCTGCGAGACGGCCGAGCACCACCATCACCTCGTGTGCCGCCGCTGCGGGGCCGCCGTCGAGATCGAGGGACCGACCGTCGAGTCGTGGACCGAGAAGGTCGCCGCGGAGCACGGCTTCACCGAGGTCGGGCACACGCTGGAGATCTTCGGGCTGTGCCGGACCTGCTCCGCGACGCCCGTCTCATAACGAGATCCCCGTCACGTCCGGCCGCCGTTAACCTGCGGCGCGGCCCGCCGGAATCGGCGGTGTCGGAACGTGAAGGAGTTGGTCGGCGATGACCGAGACCGAGGAGACGGCGGGCGCACCGGCGCCGTCGTCCGTGCGGCGGATCGACACCCCGGAGTCCGGGGAGCTCGCGCAGCTCGCCTCGGTGTTCGAGGACCTGCAGTACGTGCTGCGCTGCTGCGAGCACCTGGTCACCGCGCTCGGGTCGCCGGACTCCGGCCCGGTGCGGGTGGACAACGACCCCGCGCTGGTCGAGGCGCTGTGGACCGGCGCGCTGATCGGCTACGTCCGGTGCTTCACCGGCCGCACGAAGACGCTGACCACCGACGACCTCGCCACGCTCGAGCTCGACGGCGACGTGTCCGGCTTCCACGACCTGGTGCTCAAGCTGCGCGACCACTACGCGTCGCGGCACTCGAACCCCCGCGAGTCGTTCGAGATCGGTGTGGCCCAGTCCAACGACGGCACGCCGCAGGGCGTCGCCGTGGTCTCCACCCCGCGCCCGCTGGTGGACGACACGACGGTCCGCCTCCTCGGCCGCGTCGCCTACGCGCTGTCCGGCCTGGTCGACGCCCGGATGAAGAAGGCGCAGAACGACGTGCTGGGCGTCGCCCAGGGCATGACGCCCGCCCAGCTCGCGGACCTGCCGATCGTGAACCTGTCCGACGACGCGGAGCCGGAGGCGCCCGGCCCGCCGTCGGAGTGATCGCGATGCATGGAACGGGTCGCAGCGGGAAGCCTCCGGGGTCACCGAGAACCGGACCCCAGGAGGCTCCCCTATGGCACCCCGCACGACCGCGGAGGCCGTGACCACCGCCCTGACCGACGTCGACTTCCCGGCCGACAGGGACGCGCTGGTCAGCGGCGCCGAGCGCAACAACGCCGACCCGGACACCGTCGGCGCGATCCGTTCCGTGCGGCCGACGAGCTACGAGAGCGTGCGCGACGTCGTCGCGGCCGTGCAGATCACCGACGAGGATCGGGAGACCGAGGAGCAGCTGCGCGCGCAACGCCGCACGCAGCACACGCACCCGGGGCTGTCCGAGTCCGAGAAGGACGTGCAGCCGGTGAACCCGATCGCCGAGGAGCTGGGCACCAACCGCAAGAAGTGAGCGTCCCGGGCCGGTCGTCAGCCGTCGACCAGCTCGGCCCGCATGCTCGACGCGCTCGACACGACGAGCATCAGCAACGTGCCCATCGGGTGCTCGCCGAGGCCGACGGCCGGGAAGGCGTAGCGCAGCGTCACGTCCCAGCCGCGCTCGCCGCGGATCACCCGTGGCGTGCCGAACAGGCCCTCCCCCACGCCGAGCGCGACCCGCTGCGGCACGTCCGACGAGGCCGGCAGGTCCCAGGCGACGACGCAGGTCAGGTTCAGGACCGGCAGCCCCGGTTCCAGCTCCGTGCCCTGGACGACGCACAGGACGCCGCCGTGCGCGAACGTGATCGCGCCGTCGTCGCCGATCTCGACGTCGTGGAAGCGCTCCAGCGCCGCCTTCGCGACCCGCAGCATGTCCGTGATCACCGGGTCACTCACGAGGCTCCCTCACTGGCGTCCGTGTCGATGCTCGTTCCGCCTGCGCTCCACTCGGAAGCCCCGCCGAAGCGACGGTCACGGCGGGCGTAGATCTCGATCGCCTCCCAGATGTGCCTGCGGTCGAAGTCCGGGAACAGCGTGTCCAGGAAGACCATCTCGGCGTAGGCGCTCTGCCACAACAGGAAGTTCGACGTCCGCTGCTCACCCGACGAGCGCACGAACAGGTCCACGTCGGGCATCTCCGGCTCGTCCAGGTACCGCCGGATCGTCCGCTCGTCGATCTTGTCCGGCTTGATCCTGCCGGCCGCGGCCTGGCGGGCGATCTCGCGCACCGAGTCGACGATCTCCGCGCGGCCGCCGTAGTTCACGCACATGGTGAGCGTCAGGACGTCGTTGTGCCGGGTCTTCTCCTCGGCGACCTCGAGCTCGCGGATCACCGACCGCCACAGCCGCGGACGCCGGCCCGCCCAGCGCACCCGCACACCCATGGCGTGCATCTCGTCCACCCGGCGACGGATCACGTCCCGGTTGAAGCCCATCAGGAAGCGGACCTCGTCGGGACTGCGGCGCCAGTTCTCGGTGGAGAACGCGTACGCCGACAGCCATTTCACGCCGATGTCGATGCACCCGCGCGCGACGTCCATCAAGGACGCCTCGCCGCGCTTGTGCCCCTCGGTGCGTGGCAGGCCACGGGCGTTGGCCCATCGGCCGTTGCCGTCCATCACGAGCGCGACGTGGTTCGGGACCAGCTCCGGGGGGATCGCCGGGGGCCGCGCACCGGTCGGGTGCGGCGGGGGCGGCTGGAAGGGCACGGACCGCACCTTACGTGCGGGCGCCGACGCCTCCTCCGAGGCCGGGCTCAGCGCGGGCCGGGTGCCTCGTGCACGGTGGCGACCGACGGCGTGCCGGTGGGCTGGGCGGCCTGGGCGTCGGTGCCGCCGAACGCGATCGTCACGACGGTGGCGATCGCGGCACCGACCAGGAGCAATGCCTGCAGGCCGCCGATGAACGCGGTCGCGACGACGGCGGCCACGGCCGCCAGCGCGGCGAGCGAGCGCAGGACGACGACGGCGGCCAGCAGCAGGGCGCCGACCGCCACGACGGCCAGGAGCGCGGTGCCCGACGAGGGGCCCACGGCGTCGGTGGCCGGTGCGGCGATGCTGGCGTTCATGACGGGTCCTCCTCGGCTCCGGTCGCCGCGGGTCCCGCGCGTCCGGTGAGCTCTCCCCCACAAGAATTGTGTGGGGACAATTGGAATGCGCGCGGAACGGACCGTCAAGGATTCTTTTGTTCACTGAATACAGTCCGATTCGGGAACAGTTACAGGAATACTGTCCCCACGCTGAAGTCGGGCTGTATACACTCGGGGTGAGGCGGGGCCACCGGACTTCAGCCGACTCTAGTCAATTTCAGCGAAGTACATCCCACTCGTGTGCGGGGCGGCGTAGCGTCGTTGGTGACCGGGTGTCGGGGCGGAGCGTGGGGCATGAGCGTGACGGGGTGGGCCACCACGAGGGACACGGGCGCGCTCGCGTCCGCGCAGCTGGCGGCGCGGTTGCGGGCGCTGCGGCGGTCACACTGGCCGGACCGGCCGGTGCGCCAGGCCGAGCTGGCGGCGGCGTTCGACGTGAGCCCGTCGTCGATCTCGTCGTGGGAGAAGACCGACGCGCCGACGCTGCCGCCGGAGCACCGCCTGGACATGTACGCGCGGTTCTTCGCGACGCGTCGCTCGGTCCTCGGAGCCTCGCCGTCGCTGCTGGCGGACTCGACACTCACCGACGACGAGTCGACGCTGCGTGATGCGCTCTACCGGGAACTGATGGCGCAGCACGGGCTCGCCACCGGGCTCGACGCGCAGCCCGACGACATCGACGACTTCTGGACGTTCGCCGACGGGGGCCCGATCCGCGTCGTCTGCGGGGTGCTCGACGAGGCCGAGCGCGGGCCGTCGGCGGACGCGGCCAGCCCGCACTACGTCGAGCTCGGCGCGTACGCGGACCTGGACGCACTGTTCGAGCTGTCCGGGCACCTGCGGATGCGCAACCCGTCGTCGGACGTGCGGGTCGTGCGCGCGGACCGGTACGACGCCGAGGACCTGCAGGCCCACGTCGTGCTGCTGGGCAACCCGGCCCGCAGGGGCGGTGGCGGCGGGCTCGTCGTCGAGGAGAGCATCCCGGTGCGCCGACGGACCGTCGACGACGCGGTGGGCGACGTGTTCGAGCCCGTCCACGACGGCGGGGAGCTGCGGCCACGCTTCTCCGACGGCCGGCTGGTCGAGGACGTCGGCATGTTCGCCCGCACCCGCAACCCCTGGTACAGCACGCGCACGCTGACCGTCTGCAGCGGTCTGTACACCCGTGGCGTCTACGCGGCGGTGCGCTGCCTGACCGACGCGGGCCTGGGCGAGGAGAACGCGCACTACCTGCGCGGGCTCGCGGCGCGCGCGGACACGTTCGGCGTCGTGATGCGGGTCCGCACGGCCGACCACATCGTGCCCACGCCGGACCTGCGCGACCCCCGGAACCGCCTGTTCGAGTTCCCGGCCTGACGCGGGCTCAGCTCTGGGGCGGGTAGAGCGTCCCTGGCGGGTCCTCGCGCTCCGGCCACGCGGGGGCGTCGTGGTCGCGATCCTGCCAGGTCTCCATGTGCTCGCGCAGCTCGCGGACACCGCGCTGCTCGCGCACGCGGTCGACCTCGGACAGCGGCTCGGCGTCCGGCTTGATCACCGGCAGCATCGGGATGGCGGGCCACGCGCCGTCGTCGGCCTTATGGCGGACCTGGCGGATCGCCCGGGTGGGCCGTCCGGGGTCGGTCTCCGGGATCTTCTCGGTGTGCGAGGCGGGGAGCTGCTGCGTCGCGCCGGCGTCGGCGGCCGGGAGCTTCTCGGTGCGCGCGGCGGGGATCCGCGTCGTCGGTTCGGCCTCGGTCGGTGGTCCGGTCGGGCGGGGGCGCCGGTCCCCGGGTCGGGCTGCGTTCACGACTGCCTCTTCCGGTGGGGTGGACGTCGTCCTCACTCCGAGTATCGACCATCGCCGTCGGCCGGTTACAGTCCGGCACCCTCCCGATCGGGCGGTTCGCCCGTCACCCTGGGTCGCTCCCTCATCTGGCGTTCCACCAGCGGGAGTGACCGGAGCTGCCGTTCCATGTGCCACTGCAGGTGCGCCGCGACGAGCCCGCTCGTCTCCCGGCGGACGGCGGCCGTGGCGGCGTCGGCGACGTCCCAGTCGCCGTGCAGCAACGCGTCGAGCATCCCGAACGTCTCCGCGGCCGGGGTGACCGAGCCCGGCGGCCGGCACCGCCCGCACACGGCGCCGCCACCAGCGACGCTGAACGCGCGGTGCGGGCCCGGCTCCGCGCAGCGGGCGCACTCCGAGATCGACGGCGACCACCCGGCGTGGCTCATGCCGCGCAACAGGAACGCGTCCAGCACGAGCGACGGCTCGCGCACCCCGTCGGCCAACGCCCGCGCCGCGCCCAGCAGCAGCAGGTACACCCGCAGCGCGGGCTCGCCCTCCTCGGCGACCAGCCGGTCGGCCGTCTCCAGGATCGCGCAGCCGCACGAGTACGCCCCGTAGTCGGCGACGACGGCCGGCGCGAACGCGTCCAGCGTCTGCGCCTGGGTGATCACGTCGAGGCTGCGGCCGGTGTAGCACTGCACGTCCACGTGGTTGAACGGCTCCAGCCGTGCACCCCAGCGGGAACGGGTGCGGCGAACGCCCTTCGCGACGGCGCGGATCTTGCCGTGACGGCGGGTGAGCATCGTGACGATGCGGTCGGCCTCCCCGAGCTTCTGCACACGCAGGACGATGCCCGCGTCCCGGTAGAGGGCCACGGGGCCAGGATACGGGCCGGCCCGCGCCACGGTGTCCGTGACGCGGGCCGGGTGAGGTCGTGTCTCAGGGCATGATGTCCTGGTGGATCGCATCCATGTCGGGCGTCGCCGGGTTCGACGGCGAGCCGGCCGGCTGGATGCTGGTCGACGGGTTCTCCTGGCCCGGCTGGGTCATCGGCGGCGGGATCTCGTCGTTGGCGTAGGCCGCGCCGGCCGTCGCCAGCCCGATCCCCAGCGCGACGGCGGTGGCCGCCGTCGCGGCGCTCACGCGCCTGCGGACACTGCGCTTGTTCGTGTTCTCAGCCATGGACCGAACCGTAGGGACGACTCCCGGGAGGCCTCCCGAGATCAGAAACCGAGGCGGCGCAGCTGCTTCGGGTCCCGCTGCCAGTCCTCGGCGACCTTCACGTGCAGGTCGAGGTAGATCTTCGTGCCGAGCAGGGCCTCGATCTGGCGCCGGGCGTCCGACCCGACCTGCCGCAGCCGCGACCCGCCCTTGCCGATCACGATGCCCTTCTGGCTGGAGCGCTCGACGTGCAGCACGGCGTGCACGTCGAGCATGTCGTCGCGCCCGTCGTGCGGGACCATCTCGTCGATCGTCACGGCGATCGAGTGCGGCAGCTCGTCGCGCACGCCCTCCAGCGCGGCCTCCCGGATCAGCTCCGCGACGAGCGTCTCCTCGGGCTGGTCGGTCAGGTCGCCCTCCGGGTAGAGCGGCGGGCCCACCGGCAGCTGCGCGACGAGCAGGTCGGCGAGCAGCGCCACCTGGAACCCGTCCTGCGCCGACGTCGGCACGATCTCCACGAAGTCCATCAGCTGCGCGACCTCGGCCAGACGCTCCGCGACGACCGGCGGCGCGACCAGGTCGGTCTTCGTCACGACGGCCAGTACCGGCGTGTGCGAGGCGATCCTGCGCAGCTCGTCGACGATGAACCGGTCCCCAGGACCGACCTTCTCGTTCGCCGGCACGCAGAACCCGACGACGTCGACCTCCGCCCAGGTCTCGCGCACGATGTCGCCGAGCCGGGACCCGAGCAGCGTACGGGGCTTGTGCAGCCCCGGCGTGTCCACGAGCACGATCTGCGCGTCCGGGCGGTGCACGATCCCCCGGATCGCGTGCCGGGTCGTCTGCGGGCGGCTGGACGTGATCGCGACCTTCTGCCCGACGAGCGCGTTCGTCAGCGTCGACTTGCCGGCGTTCGGGCGGCCGACGAAGCACGCGAACCCGGAGCGGAACCCGTCCGGCGGGGTGACGAAGCCGGTCACGCGCTCAGCGGTCCGGGGTTGTCGCCGGTCAGCCGCTCCAGGATCTCCCGCCCGATCGGCAGCGCCGCGGTGGCCGCGGGCGACGGCGCGTTCAGCACGTGCAGCACCGATCCCGTGCCGGTCCCCTGGTCGAGGAACAGGAAGTCGTCGACGAGCGTGCCGTCGGCCTTGACGGCCTGCGCGCGTACGCCCGCTCCTGCCGGGTGCAGGTCCTCGGCACGGACGTCGGGGAGCATCCGCTGGATCTGGCGGACCATGGCCCGCCTGGACAGCGACCGCTGAACCTCGCCGATGCCGTAGCGCCAGTGCTTCTGCGCGACCTTGATCATCCCGGGGTAGGTGAGCGTGCCCAGCAGCTCCTTGGGCTTGATCGTGCGCCAGTCGTAGCCTTCGCGGGCCAGCGCCAGCACGGCGTTCGGGCCGGCGTGCACGTGCCCGTCGACGCCCCGGGTGGCGTGCACCCCGAGGAACGGGAACGCCGGGTCCGGCACCGGGTAGATCAGCCCGCGGACCAGCGACGCTGCGCGGTCCGAGAAGCCGGTGTACTCGCCGCGGAACGGCACGATCCGCACGCCGGGGTCGGCGCCGGCCAGCCGGGCCAGCTCGTCGCAGCGCAGGCCACCGCAGACGACGACCTGCGTGCCCAGCAGGTCCCCCTGGTCGGTGCCGATGCTCGTGGCGCCTGCGCTCCTCTCGGTCCGGACGATGACGTCGTCCGGCCGCCGGACGATGCCGGTGACAGCGCGGCCGAGGTGGATCTCGCCGCCGTCCTTCTCGATCAGCTCGCCGAGCTTCTCGGCGATCGTCCGGTAGTCGCAGATGCCGGTCGACGGCACCCACAGGGCCGCGAGCCCGCGCACGTCCGGCTCGTGCTCGCGCATGCCCGCCTCGTCGACGCGGTGGTTCTCCACGCCGTTGGCGTTCCCCCTGCGCTGCAGCTCCTCCATCCGCGGCAGCTCCTCCGGCTCGGTCGCAACGACGAGCTTGCCGGACACCCGGTGCGGCAGGTCGTGCTCGCGGCAGAACGCGACGGTCTCGGCGCAGCCCGCGACGGCCAGCCGCGCCTTGTAGCCGCCGGGCGCGTAGTAGA
Source organism: Pseudonocardia endophytica (assembly GCF_004339565.1). Lineage (GTDB taxonomy): Bacteria > Actinomycetota > Actinomycetes > Mycobacteriales > Pseudonocardiaceae > Pseudonocardia > Pseudonocardia endophytica. The sequence continues at coordinate 1,490,621 of NZ_SMFZ01000002.1, read as the reverse complement.
GCCCGGAGTGGATCACGTTCGAGTTGTTGCCGGTCTGGTGGTTCGCCAGGCGCGGCTCGCGCTCGACGACGGCGACCGAGCGCCCGGTCCGCACCGCGGCATGCGCGGTGGCCAGGCCGACGATCCCGCCACCGACGACGACCAGGTCGAACGTCGGCGTGCTCATGCGCCCACCCCCGCGACGGTCGCGACGAGCGCGCCCCGGCCGTCGGCGACCAGCACCGGGGCCGTCGGGGTCAGGTCACGCACCGCGGCGACCGACTCGCGGTCCGCGTCGCCGGAGTCGTTCACGACGGCGGCGGCCTCCAGGCCCTCGGCGCCCGCGGCGACGGCGGCCGCGACGGCCGCCTGCAGGGCGGTCAGCCGCAGCGACGGAAGCTCCACCGTGGCCGCGGCGTAGGTGCGGCCGTCGGTGTCCCGCACCGCGGCGCCCTCGACGGCGCCGATCCGGCCGCGGGCCGACCGGGCCAGCGTCACGATCTTGGCGTCCTCCGGGGCGAGGTCGCCGGACTCACTGTCGGGCATCGGTTCCCTCCTGCGGGGCGACGAGCGCCCCGGTCGCGCCGAGCTCGTCGGCGTCGGGTCGTTCGAGTGCGTGGCCGGCGTCGTCGGAGTCGCCGGGCTCGGCCTCCTCGGGACCGGCCTCGACCGGGTCCAGCGGCGTGACCAGCACGGACGTGATCCGGGTCCGGCCGCGGGCGTCCTTGCCGCCCTCGCCGCGCAGGTGCAGCCCGGCGACCTCGGCCTCGGCACCCGGGAGCGGCACCTTGCCGAGACGCTGCGCGAGCAGCCCCCCGACGGTGTCCACGTCCGCGGCCTCGAGCGCCTCGCGCAGCTCGGTCTCCCGTGCCGTGCCGGTGAACTGGGCGGCGAACAGCTCCTCGAGGTCCTCGACGGGCAGGCGGGCGGCAACCCGCAGCGTCCGGCCCTCGACCTCGGAGACGTCCGGGATCTCCTCCTGGTCGTACTCGTCGGCGATCTCGCCGACGATCTCCTCCAGGATGTCCTCGATCGTCACGACGCCCGCGGTGCCGCCGTACTCGTCGACGACGACGGCCATGTGGTTGCGGTGGCGCTGCATCTCGCGCAGCAGCTCGTCGCTGCGCTTGGAATCCGGCACGAACACGGCCGGCCGGATGATCTCGACGAGCGACTGGCGGGCCCGCTCCTCGCGCTCGGCCTCGTCCCGGGCCCGGACCAGGTCCTTCAGGTAGGCGATGCCGATGACGTCGTCGATGCCCTCGCCGAGCACCGGGATCCGGGAGTACCCGCTCTTCAGTGCCAGGCGGAGCACCTTGTCGACCGGGGTGTCCCGCTCCGCCCAGACCACGTCCGGGCGCGGCACCATGATCTCCCGGACCGGCGTCTCCCCCAGCTCGAAGACGGAGTGGATCATCTTCCGCTCGCCCTCGTCGACGACGCCGCGGGTGCTGGCCATGTCCACCAGCTCGCGGAGCTCGACCTCCGTGGAGAACGGTCCCTCCCGGAAGCCAGGGCCCGGCGTGATCGCGTTGCCGACGAGGATCAGCAGCTTGGACAGCGGCGAGAGCAGCGTACCGAGCGCGCGCACCGGGGCGGCGACGAGCAGGCCGACCCGGTAGGGATGCTGGCGGCCCAGCGTGCGCGGGCCGACGCCGATCAGCACGTAGCTGACCACGACCATGATCACGCCGGCGAGCAGGACGCCGATCCACGGACTCGAGAAGACGGGAGCGAGCGCGACGACGATCAGCACGGTCGCCGCCGTCTCCGCGGTCAGGCGCAGCAGGAGCAGCAGGTTCACGTGCCGCGGACGATCGGCGACGACGGCGGCCAGCGCCCTCGCCCCGGCCCGCCGGGTCCGCACGACGGCGTCCACCCGCGCCCGGGAGATCGACATCAGGGCGGCGTCCGCCGCGGCGAAGATCCCGGCCAGCAGGATCAGCACGACCGCGGCGACGATCAGCCACACCGTCATCGGGTCGGCTCGTCCTCGAAGCCCGCGGCGCCGAGCAGACGGTCGTCGCTGCGTTTCCGGCGGTCCTGTTCCCGCGCCCGTTCCCGGCCGTGGCGCCACTGCCCGAGCAGCCGGTCCTGCAGGCCGAACATCTCCCGCTCCTCGGCGGGCTCCAGATGGTCGTACCCCAGCAGGTGCAGCACGCCGTGCACGGTGAGCAGGTGCAGCTCGTCGGCCAGCGTGTGCCCGGCCGTCTTGGCCTGGTCCTTCGCGAACGCCGGGCAGAGCACCACGTCACCCAGCAGGGCGGGCCCGAGGTCGGGTGCGTCCGGACGGCGGCTGTCCTCGGCCAGCGAGTCCATCGGGAACGCCATCACGTCGGTGGGGCCGGGCTCGTCCATCCACCGCTCGTGCAGCTCGGTCATCGCGTCCAGCCCGACGGCGGTGATCGCCAGCTCGACGGCCGGGTTCACCTGCATGGTCTCCAGCGTGAACCGCGCGACGGACACCAGTGACGCCTCGTCGACGGTGACGCCGGACTCGTTGACGACCTCGATGCTCACTGCTGCGGACGACCCCTGTCGATTCCTGCTCCCCCGGACGCCCCCAGGGTAGTCCGGGGCACCGACGGTCCCGGCGGCCTACCCCTGGGGACGGCGGCGCTCCCGGCGGTTCTGGACCGGGCCGTTGCGCGGCGCCGACGCCATCGCGGCCCGGCGCTGGCCCGCGGCGTCGAAGCGCGCGTAGGCGTCCACGATGTCGCCGACCAGGCGGTGCCGCACGACGTCCGCGCTGTCGAGCTGCGCGAAGTGCACGTCGTCGATGCCGTCCAGGATCTCCTGCACCACCTGGAGACCGGACCGCGATGCCCCTGGCAGGTCGATCTGCGTGACATCGCCGGTCACCACGATCCGCGACCCGAATCCCAATCGCGTCAGGAACATCTTCATCTGTTCCGGAGTGGTGTTCTGGGCCTCATCCAGAATAATGAACGCATCATTCAAGGTCCGGCCCCGCATGTACGCCAACGGCGCTACTTCAATTGTTCCGGCGGCCATCAGTTTCGGAATGGACTCCGGATCCAGCATGTCGTGCAACGCGTCGTACAGCGGGCGCAGGTACGGGTCGATCTTCTCGTACAGCGTTCCCGGCAGGTAGCCGAGCCGCTCACCGGCCTCGACGGCGGGCCGGGTCAGGATGATCCGGTTGACGGCCTTGGCCTGCAGTGCCTGCACGGCCTTGGCCATCGCCAGGTACGTCTTGCCGGTACCGGCGGGCCCGATGCCGAACACGATCGTGTTCGAGTCGATGGCGTCGACGTAGCGCTTCTGGTTCAGCGTCTTCGGACGGATCGTCTTCCCGCGCCGGGACAGGATGTCCAGGCTCAGCACCTCGGCCGGGGACTCGCCGATCGTCTCGGCCGGCCCGGCGAGCATGTCGACGGTCCGGCGCACGGTGTCCGCGCCGACCATCTGCCCGCGCTCGGCCAGCGTGATCAGCTCGGTGAACACGCGCTCGGCGAACGCCACGTCGGCCGGCTCACCGGTCAGCGTCAGCTCGTTGCCCCGCACGTGCACGTCCGCGGTCAGCGCGTCCTCGGCGGCGCGCAGGCTCTCGTCCCGCGATCCGAGGAGGGCCAGCAGCGCCGTGTCCGGGACCACCATCCGGGACCGCGCCTCCCCGTTCCGCGCGTCGGTCCGGGGGTCGTCGGGGCCGGGTTCGGTACCGGTCAAGGGTGCGATCGCCTGCTTCCTGAAGTCAGCCCTCGTGTCGCGGCCGATGGTACCCACCCCCACCGACATCGCACCCGTCGATATCCGGTGCCGCGCCCTAGGTGATCAGGCGCTGAACGTCGCGGAAACGCGGGTGGCCGGAGTGCTCCAGCCATTCGAACAGCACCATCTCGGTCGTCAGCACCTCGGCCCCGTGCTCGCGCGCCCGCGCCAGCGCGGCGTCCCGGTTCGCCGTCGTCCGGGAGCCGACCGCGTCGCCGACCAGCAGCACGCGGTACCCGCGTCCGCGCAGTCCGACCACGGTCTGCAGCACGCAGACGTGCGCCTCGCAGCCGGCCACGACCACGTGCTCGGTGTCCGGTGGCAGCAGCGTGTCGAACGTCGGCTCGGACGTCGCCGCGAACGACGTCTTCGGCAGCACCGTCCGCGGGTATCCGGCGAGCGCCTGGACGGTCGGACCGAGTCCGGCCGGGTTCTGCTCGGTCGCCACGATCGGCACGTCCATCATCCCGGCGGCCCGCGCCAGCCGGTCGGAGTTCGCGACGACCTCGTCCCCGCCGGAGATCGCGGGCATCAGCCGTTGCTGCAGGTCGACGAGCAGCAGCACGGATCCGGCGGCGGGCACGAGCACGGCCGGATCCTATGCCGCGAGCCGGTCCAACGCCGCCAGCGACGCCGTCCAGCCCGGAGAACGGACGTCGATCAGCGCGCCGTGGTCCGCGCCGTCGACGCGGACCAGCTCGGAGCGGTCGCCCGCCGCCTTCGCGCGCTGCACGAACGACTCGCTCTGCGAGATCGGCACGACCTCGTCCGCGGTGCCGTGCACGCAGATCGTCGGGACCTGCAGCGGCACCCGCTGGATCGGCGACGCGATCGTGTAGCGGTCCGGGGCCGACTGCGGCGTCCCGCCCAGGAGGTCGACGACGGCGCCGTCACCGAGCCGCACGGCCGATGCGAGGTCGAGGACACCGGCCTGGGACACCACACCGTTCAGCGTCACCTGCGGGTTCGCGCCGGGTGAGCCCGGCGGAAGGCCCGGCCGGGCCGCCAGCCAGGCCGCGAGGTGACCGCCCGCGGAGTGCCCGAGCGCGAAGATCTTGTCCGCCGGGATGCGGGCGCTGGCGAACTGGCTGACGTGGTCCATGGCGAGCGCCACGTCGTCGAACGTCGAGGTCCAGCCTCCGCCGTCACCGACCCGGCGGTACTCGACGTTCCACGCCGCCCAGCCGGCCGACACGAGCGCGGCCGCCAGCGGCCGGCCCAGGTCCAGCCCGAACTGGGACCGCCAGTACCCGCCGTGGACGATCACGACCAGGCCCTTCGCGACGCCCGTCCCGGTCGGCGCGGTGTACTCCCCGAACTGGCTGGGGTCGCCGCCGTAGGGGACCTTCTGCGGCCCGGTCGGCTCCGCCACGGCGGGACGTTCCGGCGCGCGCACACCGCACGCGGCGATCGCCGGGAGCGCGGCGAGAGCGAGCGCCCCGAACCGTCGTCGGCTGATCGGGGTACGGCACGGGCCGCCTCTGTCCTGCATGTCGGGATCGTGGCACGCCCCGACCTGCACGGACGGAAACTACGCGGGTCCGATCGAGTGAGGGCGCCATCGGCCGGCCAGCACTCCGAGCGCGCCGAGCGCGACACACGCCGCCGTCGACGCCCGCAGCACCTCCGGCCCCATCCGCACGACACGGGCACCGGCGTCGGTGAGCGCCGCGAGCTCGCCGTCGTCGACACCGCCCTCGGGCCCGACGACGAGCAGCACGGTCCCGGCGGACGGGATCGGCACCGACGCCAGCGACTCGTCCGCCGACTCGTGCAGCACCAGCGCCAGGTCCACCTCCGGCACCCGGCGGGCCAGTTGCGCCGTCGTCACCGGCTCGGCGACCTCGGGCGTCCACGGGCGGCGCGACTGCTTCGCGGCCTCCCGCACGGTCGCGCGCCAGCGGGCCAGCGCCTTGTCCCCGCGCGGACCGGACTCCCAGCGCACGACGGACCGGGCCGCCCGCCAGGGGATCACCTCGTCCACGCCGGCCTCGGTCGCCGTCTCCACGGCCAGCTCGCCGCGGTCGCCCTTGACCAGTGCCTGCGCCACGGCGACCCGGACCAGGGGTGGCTCCACGCGCTCCACGCCGGTGACCGTCAGCTCCAGGGAGTCCTTGCCGGACGCACCGGCCTCGGCGTGTGCGAGCCCGCCGCGTCCGTCGGTGAGCACGACGACCTCGCCGGGGCGGATCCGGCGCACGGTCGCCGCGTGCCGTCCCTCCGGTCCGGTCAGCGCGGTGCTGCTGCCGGGGGCCGGAAGGTCGTCGACGACGAAGAGCGGCGGGTTCGTCAGCGGTGGCCCCAGTCCCGCAGCCGGGAGAACAGACCGTGCCCGTTGCGCGAGCCGCCCACGAGGTCCGGCTGCTCCTCACCGCGGAGCTGGGCCAGCTGGCGCAGCAGCTCGGTCTGCTCCCGGTCGAGCTTCGTCGGCGTCGCGACCTCGACGTGCACCATCAGGTCGCCCTGACCGTCCACCCGGCCGGTGGAGCGCAGCCGGGGCATGCCCTTGCCGCGCAGCGTCCGGACCGTGCCGTGCTGCGTCCCGGCCTCGATGTCCAGCTCCTCGACGGTGCCGTCGAGCAGTGTCAGCGGCAGCGTCGCGCCCAGTGCCGCGGCCGTCATCGGCAGCGGCAGCGTGCAGTGCAGGTCGGCACCGTCGCGCGAGAAGATCTCGTGCGGGCTCTCCTCGACCTCGACGTACAGGTCACCGGCCGGGCCGCCGCCCGCACCGACCTCGCCCTGCCCGGCCAGGCGCACGCGCATCCCCTCGGCGACACCGGCCGGGATCCGCACGCCGACCGACCGGCGGGAGCGCACGCGTCCGTCGCCCGCGCACTGGCGGCACGGGTCCGGGATGACCTCCCCGAAACCACGGCACGTCGGGCACGGACGTGCCGTGACGACCTGTCCGAGGAACGAGCGCTGCACGCTCTGGATCTCGCCCTGGCCGCCGCAGGTGTCGCAGGCGGTGGGGTGGGTGCCCGGCGCGCATCCGGAGCCGGAGCACTCGGAGCACAGCACCGCCGTGTCCACCGTCAGGTCGCGCTGCACGCCCGTCGAACATTCCTGCAGCGTGAGCTGCATGCGGATGAGCGCGTCCGCGCCCGGCTGGACCCGGCTGCGCGGTCCGCGGCCGCGGCCTCCTCCGGCACTGCCGAAGAACGCGTCCATGATGTCGCCGAAGCCGCCGAACCCGGCGAACGGGTCACCGCCCCCGCCGCCTCCGCCGCGGCTGTCGAGCGGGTCGCCGCCGAGGTCGACGATCCGCTTCTTCTCCGGGTCGCTCAGTACCTCGTACGCCGTGCTGACCTCGCGGAAGCGCTCCTGCGACTCCGGGGCCGGATTGACGTCGGGGTGGAGTTCCCTGGCCAGACGCCGGTAGGCGCGTTTGATCTCGTCGGGTCCCGCGCCCTGTTCGACGCCCAGGATCCCGTAGTAGTCGCGTGCCACCTGGTTTGTGTCCTCAAGTCCTTCGTGTCGTCGGCGGGCTGGAGGCCCTCACTAACGCCCGGTCAGGATCTCACCCACGTACCGGGCGACGGCATGCACCGCCGAGATCGTGCCGGGATAGTCCATCCGGGTGGGCCCGACCACACCCATCCCACCGAGCGGGGTGCCTGCGCCGTAGCCGATCGTGACGACCGACGCACCGCGCAGGTCCTCGGCCTCGTTCTCCTCGCCGATCCGCACCGTGACCAGGCCGGAGTCCTTCGAGGCGGCCAGCAGTCGGAGCACCACGACCTGCTCCTCCAGCGCCTCCAGCACCTGCCGCAGCGTGCCCGGGAAGTCCGCGTGGCGGGTGAGGTTGGCCGTGCCGCCGAGCACGAGCCGCTCCTCGGGGTGCTCGACGAGCGTCTCGATCAGCACCGTCGCGATCACGGTGAGCGGCATCCGGAGGTCGGCCGGCCCGGTCTCCGGGAGCTCGGCCACCTTGGCCGACGCCTCGCCGAGGCGCTGGCCGGCCAGCGCGCCGTTGAGGATGTCGCGGATCCGGGCCACGTCGGCGTCGTCGAGCACGTCACCGAGGTCGACGACGCGCTGGTCCACCCGGCCGGAATCGGTGATCAGCACGAGCATCAGGCGGGCCGGCGTCAGCGCGACCACCTCGAGGTGGCGCACCGTCGAGCGGGTCAGCGTCGGGTACTGGACGACGGCGACCTGCCGGGTCAGCTGGGCCAGCAGCCGGACGCTGCGGCGCAGCACGTCGTCCAGGTCGACCGCACCCTCGAGGAACGTCTGGACCGCTCTACGTTCGGCCGGCGACAGCGGCTTGACCTGCGAGATCCGGTCGACGAACTGGCGGTAGCCCTTGTCGGTCGGGATCCGGCCCGCGCTCGTGTGCGGCTGGGCGATGAGCCCGTCCTCCTCCAGCACGGCCATGTCGTTGCGGACGGTGGCGCTGGACACACCGAGGTTGTGCCGGTCCACGATCGCCTTCGACCCGACGGGCTCGTGCGTGGAGACGTAGTCCGCGACGATCGCCTGCAGGACCGCGAAGCGACGCTCGTCGGCGTTCATCGGCGCCCGGACCCCCTTCCCCTGCTCGTCGGTTCATTCTAGGCGCCGTAATCGGCGACGGGGGCGTCGTGCCGGGTTGTGGCACGGTGGAACGTGTGTCTCCTCCCCGCCGCTTCGGGCGCAGGTGGCTGCTGGTCGGTGCCGGCGCCACCGCGCTGCTCGCGGCCGGGTCGGCGGACCGCTGGCTGCCGGTGAGCGAGGCCTCCGGGCCCGGCTCCGACCCCGCGCGGCTGCGTGACGCCGTGCTTTCCGGTGTGGTCCCGCACACCGGGGTGGCGAGCAGCGCGGGCGGACTCGGCCTGCCGGACATCCCGAACCTGGAGACGACGGCGGCGCTGCTGTCCACCACGACCCGGATCCGCGTGCAGGTCGCGGCCGCCGACCGGTGGCGGATCGACCAGCTCACCCCCGTCGGGGAGATCGACGCCTACCGGGCCGGCGACACCGAGTACGTCTGGGACTACGGCTTCACGCGCCTGACGACCGTGCGCCCGATCCCGCCGGTCCGGCTGCCGCGCGCGTCCGACCTAGCGCCCGCCGACCTGGCTCGCCGCCTGCTCGGCATCACCGTGGCCGATCCCGTCGTCGCGCTGCCGCCGCGGCGGATCGCCGGGTACGACGCGCCCGGCCTGCGCGTTTCCCCGTCGGACCCGGACACGACGATCTCCCGGATCGACGTGTGGGCGCTGCCGGTCGCGGGCGGTGCCCTGCCGCTGGCCCTACGGGTGGGCGCGCGCGGCGTCCCGGACTCCGCGGCACCCGTCGTCGACACCGAGTTCGAGACCGTCGACCTCGGCGCCCCTCCGGACTCCGCGATCCGCCCGACGGCCCCGCCCGGGGCGGAACGGGTCGTGGCGCAGCCCGGCGACCTGGCCGCCGTGCTGCGCGGGCTGGACGCTCCCCCGCCGCCGGACACGCTCGCCGGCAGGCCGCGGGTGGACCTCCCGGTCGACGAGAGCTTCGGCGTCCTGCCCGGCGTCGCCGTGTACGGCAACGGAATCGGACGGTTCGTGCTGGTCCCGGCCGGACGCGACGTCGCGCGCCAGATCATCGCGAGCGCCGGGTCGGCCGGGGGCGGGCCGATCCTGGGATTCCCGCCGGACCGGGCGGTCCGGGTCGCGACGCCCGCGCTGTCGGTCGTCGTGATGCGACGGCGGCGGGGCGGCTATCTGCTCGCCGGCACCGTCGCCCCGCACGTGCTCGAGCTCGGTGCGACCCGGCTGCTGAACGAGGTCCGCCCGTGAACGTGATCGAGACCCACGGCCTGACGAAGCGCTTCGGACGCGTGGTGGCCGTGGACGGCGTCGACCTCGGCGTCCCGGCCGGGTCCCGGTTCGGGCTGCTCGGGCCGAACGGGTCGGGCAAGACGACGCTGGTCCGGATGCTGCTCGGGCTCGTGCACGCGACGTCCGGTGAGATCGAGATGCTGGGGTCGCCGATGCCGCGCTCGGCCTCGACCGTCCTGCCGCAGGTGGGGGCACTGGTCGAGTCGCCGGCCGCGTGGCCCGCACTGTCCGGACGGTCGAACCTGCGGATGCTCGACGCCGCAGGACGCCTGTTCTCGAGTCCCGCGGCCCGACGGCGGCGGGTCGAGGAGGCGCTCGAGCAGGTCGGCCTGGGCGGGGTGGACCGGCGCCCGGTGCGGGCCTACTCGCTCGGGATGCGTCAGCGCCTCGGCATCGCGGCCGCGTTGCTGCGCCGTCCGCCCCTGCTGCTGCTCGACGAGCCGACGAACGGCCTCGACCCGCGCGGCATCGGCGAGATCCGCGAGCTGCTGAACGGGCTGAACACCGGCGGGACGACCGTCGTGCTGTCCAGCCACATGCTCGCCGAGGTCGAGGCGCTCTGCACCCGCGTCGGTCTGATGGACACCGGACGGCTGGTGCTCACCGACGAGATGGCCGCGCTGCGCGCACCGACCGGCCGGGTCCGGGTCGGCACGCCCGACCCGGACGGCGTGTCGCGGCTGCTCGGGCGGGCCGTCGACGAGCGGGACGGCGACGCGCTTCTGGTGCGGGCGGACGACCCGGCGGCGCTGAACGCGCACCTCGTCGGCGCGGGCGTGGTGGTCACCGAGCTGGTCGCCGAGCGGCGGACGTTGGAGCAGGTGGTGCTGGAACGCACCGGAGCCGGCGCCGACCGGTTCGGGTCGACCGGGCCGGGCGTGCTGGACACGATGACCCGGCCGCTGCGCGCCGGACCGCCGCCGCCCGACCGCGGCGCCCGGGATCCGGACGACGCTGCTCCCCCGCCCCCCGATCCCCGCCGCACCGGCCCGCCCCACCGGCCTGACGACCCGAGCGGACGGGTCCGCCGGTGATCGGGGTCGAGCTGGCGCTGATGCTGCGGCGCCGACGGGTGTGGCTCTGCTGGGCGCTGCTCTGCGCGCTTCCGGCGCTGGTCGCCGTGCTGCTGGCGGTGACGGGGCTCGCGCCCCCGCCCGGGCGCGGTCAGGCGTTCCTGTCCGCGGTCGTGTCGAACGGGCAGATCTACCCGGCGGCGGCGCTCGCGCTCGTGCTGCCGGTGTTCCTGCCGATCACGGTGGCCGTCGTGTCCGGGGACGCCGTGGCCGGTGAGGCGTCCACCGGGATGCTGCGCTACCTGCTGGTCCGCCCGGTCAGCCGGTTGCGGCTGCTCGCGGCGAAGCTCGTGTCGGTCGCGGTGTTCACGCTGCTGTCGGTCGCACTGGTGACGGTGACGTCGTACATCGTGGGGATCGCCGCGTTCGGATTCGGTGGTTCGACGGGCGGGGCGACGCCCACCGTCGTCGGGTTCGGCGCGGTGCCGTCGCTGTCCGGGCCGGTGATCGAGCCCGTCGACCTCGTGACCCGGACCATGCTGACCGTCGGTTACCTCGCGCTGTGCATGCTCGCCCTCGGCGCGATCGGGATCTTCTTCTCGACGCTCACCGACTCGCCCCTGGCCGCCGCGCTCGGCGTGCTGGCGGTCGTCGTGACGAGCGCGTCGCTGCAACCGCTGGACGCCGCGGGCGCAATCGAGCAGTTCCTGCCGACGACGCACTGGCTGGCCTGGGTCGACCTGTTCCGCGACCCGGTGCTCTACGACTCCGTGAGCACCGGCGCGCTCGTCCAACTGTCCTATGTGGCCGTCGCGTTCGGTGCGGCGTGGGCGAACCTGGCCACGAAGGACGTCACGAGCTGACCCATCCGCCCGACCGGGCCGGACGAGAGCTCCGCTCGCGCCGACCGGGTACGCCCGCCCCGAACGGGGAAGCGGCGTCAGGCGGCGGCGCGGAGGGTGCCGCAGTCGGCGGGGGCGGCGCCGATCGGGTCGGTGGACAGGGCCCGCCGGACCAGGCCGGTCACCGCCGGGTCGCTGGGCAGGCCGGAGTGGGTGACCGCGGCGCCCGGGCAGAACCGCTGGAGTTCGACGTTCGTCGCGCCCTCCAGGCGGGCGCTGTCCGGCGGGGTGACGGTCTCGTCGCCGGTGGTCCAGACCGAGAGCCACGGCACGCTCACCGGCGCCGCGTCCAGCTCCCCCAGCAACGACGATCCCGGCGCGAGCTGACGGCACGCGTCCGGGCAGGCGTCGGGCACGAACGTGGAACCGAGCGCGGCGATCCGTGCCCCGTGCAGCGGCGAGCCGAGCGTGACGATCCGCCGGGCCTTCGACGCGCCGTCGTCGCGGGCCGCCCAGAGCCCGGTCACCACCCCGCCCGCCGAGTATCCGACGACGTCGACGGACGGCGCGCCGGCGGCGAGCGCGTCGTCGACGGCACGGTCCAGCAGATCGACCTGGCGGTTCAGGTCCCCGGTGCCGTCGCCCTCCAGCGTGAGCACGTCCGCCTGCCGCCCGGAGGCCTGCAGTCGCCCGGCCAGCGCCTCGAGCGATGTCCGGTTCCCGCCGTAGCCGGGCACCAGCAGGACCGGACCGGGTCGGTCCTGCGCCACCGGCCCACCGGACGCGGGTCCCCGGCCGCCGACGGACACCAGCACGACGACCAGCACGACCACCACCAGGCCGCCCGCCAGCAGGAGCACCAGCCGTCGTCGCGGACTCACGGCGAGCCCTCGCACACGATGTGGCGCTCTCGCACACGCCCCAGCGTGTGCGAGGCCACCGGAACCTGTGCGAGGGCGGTCACGAACGCACCGGCGCGGCTGTGAGCAGGTCGGTCACGACGCGGTCGGCCAGGAGGCGGCCGCGGCGGGTCAGGACGGCGCGGCCACCGGTGAAGGGGCGCAGCAGGCCCTCGCCGCGTGCTCGGTCGGCGGCCGCGCGGCCCGGTGCGTCCAGGAGGCCGAGATCGAGCCCCTCGGCCAGCCGCAGGCGGAGCATGACCCGCTCGGTGTAGCGCTCGTCGTCGGTCAGCTCCTCGCTCCCGTCCGACGGGGACGCTCCGTCGGCCAGCAGGGACGCGTACCGGGCCGGGTGCTTCACGTTCCACCAGCGCACGCCGTCGACGTGCGAGTGCGCGCCGGGCCCGACACCCCACCAGTCGCCGTCGCGCCAGTAGCCCATGTTGTGCCGGCACTCGGCGCCCGGCAACGACCAGTTCGACACCTCGTACCAACCGAAGCCGGCCGCGTGCAGACGGTCGTCGAGCAGCTCGTAGCGGGCGGCCGCGACGTCGTCGTCCGGGCGCGGCACCTCGCCGCGACGCACCCGTCGGGCCAGTGCCGTCCCGTCCTCGACGATCAGCGCGTACGCGGACACGTGGTCCACACCGGCGTCCAGCACCGCGTCGGCGGACCGGCGCAGGTCGTCGTCGGTCTCGCCGGGCGTGGCGTAGATCAGGTCCAGGTTGACGTGCTCGAACCCGGCCGCCCGCGCCTCCCGCGCGGCCTCCACGGCGCGGCCCGGCGTGTGCCGCCGCTCCAGCAGCGCGAGCACGTGCGGCGCGGCGGACTGCATGCCCAGCGAGACGCGCGTGAACCCCGCGGATCGCAGGTCCGCGAAGAACTCCGGCGACGTCGACTCCGGGTTGGACTCCGTCGTCACCTCCGCGTGCGGCACGAGACCGAATTCCGAACGGATCTCCTCCACCACCGCGCCGAGTCGCGACGCCCCGATCAGCGACGGCGTGCCCCCGCCGACGAACACCGTCTCCACCGGCCGAGGCCCCAGCCTGCGTGCGGCCATGGCGATCTCCCGCCGGGCGGCCTCCAGCCATCCGTCGGGGGACGCGCCGGAACCGTCGAGCTCGGACGCGGTGTAGGTGTTGAAGTCGCAGTACCCGCACCGGCTCGCGCAGAACGGCACGTGGACGTAGACACCGAACGGGGTCACGCCTCCACGGTAGACGCGCCCGCCTCCCGGGCGTCCGCCCGCGGCGATCCCGCCGAGATGCGGCTCAGCGGGAGCTGACGATCACCGCAGCCCGTTGAACCGCATCTCGGCGGCCGCGGACGCCTGGTGCGTCCCGCCGGTCGGATCCGTCGGGCCGGCGCGGTCACGACGATCCTGCGACGACGAGCCGGTCCCCGCTCCGACGTCGACGACCGTCCCCGCGCCGAGTGCGGCCTCGATCCGCTCCACGAGCCGCGCGTCGGGCCGACGCGCCGACGCGTAGCCGACACCGAGCTCGTCGTACGGATCCCGGACCACGATCACGCCCCCCACCGAAACGGCCGCTGGCCACCGTCGATCCGCGATGTCACCATCGAGGTGTGCAGGCACGCCCGGACGAGGGTTCGACCGTCGGGCGGCACGTCGTTGTGAGACCTCTCCCACCAGCTGGACATGCGTTGGCTGATGTCCGGACAGCATGGCACTCTGACAGGGTGACCGCTCTTCGTCTGCGTCTCGTGGCCCGTCGCCACGTCGACCTCCGCAGGACGAACAGCGCGCTCTGTCTGCGTTCCTGCTGACGGCCCCCTGCACGATCTTTCCCGGCGCCGCATGACGTCGCGCTCTGCGCTGCGCCGGAACCCGACTTGGGAGCACCCACCACATGGCGCCCACCTCCGCTGACACGAAGCCTGCCCGCGCCAAGGGCCAGGGGCAGTGGAAGCTCGGCCACCGCGAGCCGTTGAACCCGAACGAGCGGAGCAAGAAGGACGACAACCCGCTCAACGTCCGGGCGCGGATCGAGAACGTCTACGCCAAGCGGGGCTTCGACTCGATCGACCCGGCCGACCTGCGGGGCCGCTTCCGCTGGATGGGCCTCTACACGCAGCGCCGCCCCGGGATCGACGGCGGCCGCACGGCTGCGCTCGAGCCCGAGGAGCTCGACGACGAGTACTTCATGATGCGCGTACGTCTCGACGGCGGCGGGGTCACCGTCGCGCAGCTGCGCGCGCTCGGTGAGGTCTCGACGCGGTACGGCCGCGACACCGCCGACGTCACCGACCGGGAGAACATCCAGTACCACTGGATCCGCGTCGAGGACGTCCCGGCGATCTGGAACCTGATCGAGCCGCTCGGCATGCAGACGACCGAGGCCTGCGGCGACTGCCCGCGCGTCGTGCTCGGATCGCCGGTGGCCGGTGTCGCCGACGCCGAGAAGGTCGACGCGACCCCCGCCGTCGACGAGATCGTCCGTCGCTTCATCGGCGACCGCGAGCTCTCGAACCTGCCGCGCAAGTTCAAGACCGCGATCTCCTGGCAGCAGGACGTCGCGCACGAGGTCAACGACATCTCGTTCGTCGGCGTCGAGCACCCGGAGCACGGGCCCGGTTTCGACCTGTGGGTCGGCGGCGGCCTGTCCACGAACCCGAAGATCGCGCAGCGCCTCGGGGCCTGGGTGCCGCTCGACGAGGTGCCCGACGTGTGGCACGGCGTCGTGCAGGTGTTCCGCGACTACGGCTACCGGCGCCTGCGTCACCGTGCCCGGATCAAGTTCCTGATCGCCGACTGGGGCGCCGAGGAGTTCCGCCGGGTCCTGGAGGACGAGTACCTGGGGCGCAAGCTGATCGACGGCCCCGCGCCCACGACGCCCGATCGGCCGATCGACCATGTCGGCGTGTACAGGCAGAAGGACGGCCGCAACTACGTCGGCGTCGCCCCGCCGTCCGGCCGCGTGTCGGGAACGACGCTGACGGCCGTCGCGGACGCCGCCGAGCGCGCCGGCTCGGACCGGATCCGGTTCACGCCGTACCAGAAGATCGTCGTGCTGGACGTCGCCGACGAGAAGCTCGACGACCTGCTGGCCGAGCTGAACACGCTGGGCCTGCCCGCCCAGCCGTCGACCTGGCGTCGTTCGACGATGGCGTGCACCGGCATCGAGTTCTGCAAGCTGGCGATCGTGGAGACGAAGGAGCGGGCGATCCGGGTCGTCGAGGACCTGGAGAAGCGCCTCGCCGACGTCGTGCCCGACGTGCCGATCTCGTTGCACCTCAACGGTTGTCCGAACGCCTGCGCCCGCACGCAGGTCGCCGACATCGGGCTCAAGGGCCAGATCGTCACCGACTCCGACGGCAACCAGGTCGAGGGCTTCCAGGTGCACCTGGGTGGCGGGCTCGGGCTGGACGCGGGCTTCGGACGCAAGCTGCGCGGCCTGAAGATCACCAGCGCCGAGCTGCCCGACTACGTCGAGCGGGTCGTGCGGAACTTCGCCGCCCAGCGCGACGGCGAGGAGCGCTTCGCGCAGTGGGTCCTGAGGGCCGAGGAGGCCGACCTCAAGTGATCTTCGCGACGATCGGCGGTGTTCTGGCATGAGCGAGCGCGCCGTCCCGTTCCACTGCCCGTACTGCGGCGAGGAGGACCTGCGTCCCGCCGAGCGCACCGAGAAGGTGCCCGGCGCGGCGTGGTGGTGCGCGAGCTGCCTGCGGACGTTCGTCGTGACGTTCGTCGGCATCGGCGTCCCCGACTCGCCCACCCAGACGACGGGAGCACAGTCATGAGCGTCACCACGGCCGGCGAGCTGCGCGCGACCGCCGAGCGCGGCGCCGCCGAACTCGGCCCGGACGCGTCGGCGAAGGACGTGCTGGTCTGGGCCACCGAGACGTTCGGTGACGGGCTGGTCGTCGCGTCGGCCATGCAGGACGCGATGATGATCGACCTGGTCACGTCCGTGAAGCCGGACGTCGACGTGCTGTTCCTGGACACCGGCTACCACTTCGCCGAGACGATCGGCACGCGCGACGCCGTCAAGCTGGTCTACGACCGGATCCGGATCGTCAACGCGCAGCCGGACCAGACCGTCGCCGAGCAGGACGCGACCGAGGGCAAGGACCTGTTCGCCAGCCGTCCGGACCGCTGCTGCCACCTGCGCAAGGTGGTCCCGCTGCAGCGCTCGCTCGCCGGCTACGACGCGTGGGTCACCGGTGTGAAGCGCGCCGACGGGCCGAGCCGCGCCGACACCCCACTCGTCACGTTCGACGAGAAGTTCGGTCTGGTGAAGATCAACCCGGTCGCGGCGTGGACCGAGGAGGAGGCCGAGGAGTACGTGCGCGAACACGGCGTTCTGGTGAACCCGCTGGTGGGGGCCGGATACCCGAGCATCGGGTGTGCGCCCTGCACGGCGAAGGTGGAGGTCGGCGCCGACCTGCGCTCCGGCCGCTGGGCCGGCCAGGCCAAGACCGAGTGCGGGCTGCACTCGTGACGACCTCGTTGGACGCGCTCGACGCGCTGGAGTCCGAGGCGATCCACGTCTTCCGCGAGGTGGCCGGCGAGTTCGACCGGCCGGTGATCCTGTTCTCCGGCGGCAAGGACTCGACGCTGCTGGTGCACCTGGCGGCCAAGGCGTTCGCGCCCGCACCGGTGCCGTTCCCGCTGCTGCACGTGGACACCGGGCACAACTACCCCGAGGTGATCGAGTTCCGCGACGAGATCGCGGAGCGCCTGAACCTGCGGCTCGAGGTCGCGCACGTCGAGGACTACCTCGCCGACGGCAGGCTGACCGAGCGCGCGGACGGGACCCGCAACCCGTTGCAGACCCAGCCGCTGCTGGACGCGATCGCCGAGCACCGTTTCGACGCCGTGTTCGGCGGCGGGCGCCGCGACGAGGAGCGGGCACGGGCCAAGGAGCGGGTGATGAGCCTGCGCGACGCGTTCGGCCGCTGGGACCCGCGCAAGCAGCGCCCGGAGCTGTGGAACCTCTACAACGGGCGCCACGCACCCGGCGAGCACGTGCGCGTGTTCCCGATCTCGAACTGGACCGAGCTCGACGTCTGGCGCTACATCCGCCGCGAGGGCATCGAGCTGCCGTCGATCTACTTCGCGCACGAGCGCGAGGTGTTCCGGCGCGACGGCATGTGGCTGGCCGAGGGCCCGTGGGGCGGGCCCCGCGACGGCGAGTCGCTGGAGACGCTCTCGGTGCGCTACCGGACCGTCGGGGACGGGTCGTGCACCGGCGCCGTCGAGTCGACGGCAGCCTCGCTGGACGAGGTGATCGACGAGGTGACCGCCTCCCGGCTGACCGAGCGCGGCGCCACCCGGGCCGACGACCGGATGTCCGAGGCCGCCATGGAGGACCGCAAGCGGGAGGGCTACTTCTGATGGTGGACTCGGCACAGCCACGCGACCTGCTGCGCTTCGCGACGGCGGGCTCCGTCGACGACGGCAAGTCCACTCTGGTCGGACGCCTGCTCTACGACACGAAGTCGGTGCTGGCCGACCAGATCGAGGCCGTCGAGCGCGCGTCCGTCGACAAGGGAATGTCCACACCGGACCTCTCGCTGCTCGTAGACGGCCTGCGCGCCGAGCGTGAGCAGGGCATCACGATCGACGTCGCGTACCGGTACTTCGGGACGCCGACCCGCGAGTTCGTCCTGGCCGACACGCCGGGACACGTCCAGTACACGCGCAACACGGTGACCGGCGCGTCCACGGCGGAGCTCGCGGTCCTGCTGGTCGACGCGCGCAACGGCGTCGTCGAGCAGACCCGCCGGCACGCCGCCGTGCTCGCGCTGCTGCGCGTGCCGCGACTCGTGCTGGCCATCAACAAGATCGACCTCGTGGACTACGACGAGACGACGATCAACGCGATCGCCAAGGAGTTCGCCGAGCTGACCCGCTCGCTCGGGTTCCCCGACGAGTCGGTGCAGATCATCCCGGTATCCGCACTGGTCGGCGACAACGTGGCGAGCCGCAGCGACAGCACGCCGTGGCACGACGGCCCGACACTGCTCGAGCACCTGGAGTCGGTGCCGGTCGACGGTCCCGACGTCGGCGCGCCCTTCCGGATGCCGGTGCAGTACGTGATCCGTCCGGGAATCGACTTCCGCGGTTACGCGGGCCAGGTCGCCTCCGGCACCGTCCGGCCGGGCGACGAGGTCGTCGTGCTGCCGGAGGGCCACCGGACGACGGTGACCGAGGTGCGTACCGCGGACGGGCCGCTGGACTCGGCGACCGCCGGCCTCTCGGTGACGATCCTGCTCGACGACGACATCGACCTCTCCCGCGGCGCGCTGATCGCCGCGGCCGACGACGCACCGACCGTGACCGACGAGCTGGACGCGACGCTGTGCTGGCTGGCCGAGAAGCCGCTCGTTCCGGGCGCGCGCCTGCTGCTCAAGCACGGCACCCGCACGACGCAGGTGATCGTCGGCGCGCTCGGGTCCCGTCTCGACACCGAGACGGTGTCCTACGTGGACGGCACGGACCAGCTGACGATCAACGACATCGCGCGCGTCTCGCTGCGGACCGCCGACCCGGTGCCCGCCGACGACTACGCCCGGGTCCGGACCACCGGCGGGTTCCTGCTGATCGACCCGCAGTCCGGGAACACGCTGGCCGCCGGCCTGGTCGGGGACCCGCTCGCGCTCGTCCCGGCCGCGTCCTGACGGTCCGGGGTGTCCTGAGGATGTCCGTTCCCGCGCTGGTCGCGGTCGCGCACGGCAGCCGCGACCCGCGCTCGGCCGCGACGATCACCGCGCTCGCCGCCGAGGTGCGCGGGCAGGCACCGGACCTCGACGTGCGGGTGTCCTTTCTGGACCTGTCCGCCCCGCGTCTCGGCGACGTGCTCGACGGCGTCGCGGCGGACGGGCACCGGCACGCGGTGGTCGTACCGCTGCTGTTGGGCAACGCGTTCCACGCCCGCTCGGACGTGCCGGGCCTGGTCGCGTCCGCCGCCTCGCGGAACCCGCTCCTGCACATCGACACGTCCGACGTCCTCGGCCCCGACCCGGGCACCGACGCGGCGGCCCTGTCCCGGCTCCGCGACGCTCTCGCCGCGGGCCCGCACCTCGCAGGGCATCCGGTGACGTCGCAGGCCCGGCACGTCCTGCGCGGAACGGGGTTCCCCTGCGAGGACGGGGCTCGGCCGCGCGGCGGCTCGCACGTCGCAGACGGTTCGCCGACCTCGCAGGTGCTGCACGGCCTGCGCGGTCCGGATATGCCCGGCGAGGACCCGTTGTGCGACCCGGGGCTCGGGGTGGTGCTGGCGTCCGTGGGGTCGTCCCGGGCGGACGCGAACCGGGTCGTCGCGGACCGGGTCGACGGGTGGCGCGAGCGGTTCGGATGGGCCGCCGCGAGCGCCGCGTACGTGACGGCCGCGGAGCCCACCCCGGCGCAGGCGATCGAGGCCGTTCGCGCGGCCGGGGCGCGCCGGGTCGTGGTCGTGCCGTGGGTGCTCGCGCCCGGTCGTCTGCCGGACCGGATCGTCGAGGCCGCGGCCGACGGCGGCGCGCTCGTCGCCGATCCCGTCGGACCCCACCCCGACCTCGCCGCCGCCGTGCTGCGGCAGTGGGCCGCCGCCGTCGAACACGGGTCGGCCGCCCGCAGAGTGGGCTGAGCCACTGGTCGGGAACCCGCAGCTCAGGCGTGGTTCCCGCCGAGTTGTCCGGACAGGTTATGGCCTATCCCGCACCTCGGACGTCCGGTTGTCCTGTCGCTGTCCGGGACGGACGATGGATGCCGTGACCACGATCGAGTGCGCCCCCGACCGGGTTCCCGGTGCGGCGGCGAACCCCTCGTCGTCGTGGCATCTGGACGTGCATCTCGAGTGCTTCTGGCCCTCCCGGCGCGTCGACGAGTTCGACGGCCTCTGTCCCCTGCGCTGACGACCCCGACCTCCTGGCCGGCGTGACCGGGCACCTCCGCGTGCCCGCGCGCCCGGCCGAGTCCCGCGCAGGAAGCAGGCCCCAGCAGTGCACATCGACCTCCCCGTGACCGTCGCGGGTCTCGTCGTCGGGATCCTGGTCGGGCTGACCGGGATGGGCGGCGGCGCGCTCCTGACACCGCTGCTCGTCCTGGTGTTCCGGGTCAGCCCGCTGGCCGCGATCTCTTCGGACCTGCTGACGTCGCTGGTGATGAAACCGGTCGGGGCCGCCGTGCACGCGCGGCGCGGCACCGTGAACTGGACGCTGGTCGGCTGGCTGTCCGCGGGAGCCGTCCCGGCCGGGTTCGCCGGCGCGGTCGTCATCGGGATGATCGGCCACGGCGCAGGCGTCACCGACCCGTTGAAGCTGATCATCGGGATCGCGCTCTGCGCGGCCGTCGCCACCACGGTGTTCCGCCAGGTCATGGACCGCAGGGCGGCCCGGCGTGCGGAGCCGGTCGACGGAGCGCCGCCGGTGCGGCCCGTGGTGACCGTCCTGATCGGCGTGGTCGGCGGGTTCGCCGTCGGCCTGACCTCGGTCGGCGCCGGTTCGCTGATCATCGCGATGCTGCTCGTCGCGTACCCGGGGCTGCGCCCGTCGCACCTGGTCGGGACGGACATCATGCAGGCGATCCCGCTGGTCGCGGCCGCGACGGTCGGGCACCTGATCTTCGGTGACGTGCAGTTCGCGCTCACCGCGTCGCTACTGCTGGGCGCGCTGCCCGGCGTCTACCTCGGGGCGCGGCTGTCCGCACAGGGCCCGGTCGCGGTGATCCGCCCGGTCGTCACGGCCGTCCTGCTGGCTTCCGCGCTGGCCCTGCTCGACGTCGCTCCGGGCTGGATCGTCGTCGGCACCGTCGGCGCGCTCGTCCTGACCGCCGGGCTGTCCCGCACGCCACGCCACGTACTCCCGCCGGTCGACGACCGGGCACCCGAGCCCGCAGGCCGCACCTGACGACTCACAGAGGATTCCTCCCGTGCGCACTCTGATCATTTTCGCTCTCGTGGGCTTCGGCGCCCAGCTCGTCGACGGCGCCCTCGGCATGGCCTACGGCGTCACCTCGACGTCGTTGCTGCTGCTCGCCGGCATCAGCCCGGCGACCGCCAGCGCGTCCGTGCACCTGGCCGAGGTCGGCACGACGCTCGTGTCGGGTGCGTCGCACTGGCGCTTCGGCAACGTCGACTGGAAGCTCGTGCTGCGCCTCGGCGTTCCCGGCGCGGTCGGCGCGTTCCTCGGTGCGACCGTGCTGTCCGCACTGTCCACCGAGGACGCCGCACCGTGGATGTCCGGCATCCTGCTGGCGCTCGGCGTGTACATCCTGCTGCGTTTCTCGGTGCGTCCGCCGAAGGTCGCCTCCGCCCGCCGGTCGCCGCACCGTGCCCGGTTCCTGTCCCCGCTGGGCCTGGTCGCCGGGTTCGTGGACGCGTCCGGTGGCGGGGGTTGGGGACCGGTCGCGACGCCCGCGCTGCTGACCGCGGGCAAGACCGCGCCGCGCACGGTGGTCGGGTCGGTGGACACGTCGGAGTTCCTGGTGGCGCTCGCCGCGAGCATCGGCTTCCTGGTCGGTCTGGGCACCGAGGTGCTCGACCCGTTCACCATCGGCGGTCTGCTGCTCGGTGGTGTGCTCGCCGCGCCACTGGCCGCGTGGCTGGTCACGAAGGTGCCGGCGCCGGTGCTCGGCACGGCCGTCGGCGGGATCATCGTGCTGACGAATGCGCGCACGATCCTGACGGCGTTCGACGTCACCGGCGCGGCCCTGACCGCGGTCTACGCCGTGATCGTCGCGCTGTGGGTGGCCGCGGTCGCCGTCGCCGTGGCGAAGCTGCGCCAGACCCGCCGCACCGAAGCCGTCCAGGAGGAACCGGTCCCCGCCGGCGTCGACGACTGATCTCGACCGGCGAGCGACCCAGGTCCGGGCCGAGTCTGGTTACGCCGACATCGGCGACCGAGGCAGGCGTGATCAACAGTTGTGGAGCGCGGCGTTCGAGCGGCGAACGATGTGCGCCACGACGGTCGATCACCCACCTCGCGGCGCTCCGTTCGTTCGCGGAGAGGGGCGGGCGCGAGGCTGAGAGGGGCGGGCGAGACGGATAGGGCGTCGCCGGCCGGAGCGTCGAACGACAGAGCGTCGACCGACAGAGCGTCGACGTCGGCGCGCGTCCGCGTCAGGCGGCCGGGGACTCCGCGGACGCTTCCGGCAGGGCGGCGAGGACGGCGCGGGCGACGGCGTCGTTGTAGCGCAGGCTCTGTGCGTTCATCCCGGGCCGGGTGAACGCGCCGGCGACCTTCACCGTCGTGTGTGGACCGACGGCGAAGCGGCGCGGGTGCGGGCGTCCCTGCGCGTCGAGCACGGCGCCGTCCGCGGGGCGGACGTCCAGCAGGCCGGTGTTGCGCAGGACCGTGCCGTCGTCGTCGACGAGCGCGTCCTCGGCCGCCTCCCCGCGCGCGAACAGCCCGCCGAGCAGCGGGTCGACCGTCCGCGACAGGCTCGGGTCCGGCAGGCGGGCGTCGACGAGGATCGTCGACTCGACGGGCGGGGCACCCTCCAGGGTCGAGCTCGTCGCGCGGAAGGCGTCGTCGGCGATCTCCACCTGCATCCCGGCACCGAGGAACTTCAGGAACCCGGCCCGGCACAGCGCCAGCATCTCCCGCACGCGGAAGCCGGGCGGGCCGCTGGCCACTGAGTTGAAGAAGCTCTGCCACCACGGCATGTCCACCGCGCGCGATCGGGCGGTGAGCGCGCCGGAGCCGGCGAGCCGGGTGGTCTCCGTGTAGACGGACAGCATCGCGACGAACGCGCCCAGGTGCGGCGTGTGCCGCTCGTCGACGTGCTGGCGCAGATCCTCGGCGATCCGTTCGCGGACAAGGGGTTGCAATGCGTCCAGATCGGACGCGCGCACATTCTCCAGTGGACGGTCGAGCGCGACGAGGTCGAGCCGGTCCAGCGGGTCCGGCACCGTCTCGTCGATCAGGGCGGCCATCGCGTCGGAGTCCCAGTCCAGCTCGGCGTAGCGCGTGGAGAACTCGTCCCAGGTCGCCCGCACCTGCTCCGGATGGCCGGCGAACAGCTCGTGGTACCAGCCCCAGCCGATCTCCTTGGCCATCAGCGGCCACACCTGGGTCGCGACGTCGACGCGGCCGGTCGCGATCAGCGCGTCGGTCGTCTCCGGCGTCAGGAACCGCGGCAGCGGCGGGCGACCGGCCTTGAGCTGGTAGTGCGTCTTGGAGTGGTACGTCGCCCCCCGCGGCGAGCCGCCGACCAGCACCGGCTCATTCCCGGACGGCACGTACCGCAGGCCGTCGCCGTCCGGCTCGAACCGCCCGCCGCGACCCTCGAACAGCAGCACGACGAGGTCGACGAACGCCAGCCCCAGCCCGCGTGCCAGCACGGTCTCGCCGGGGCGGATCACGGACAGGTCGGTGTCGGTGGTCTGCTCCGGCACGAGGTAGCGCAGGCCGCGCTCGCGCGCCGCGTCGTGCAGCGCGCACTCGTCCGCGGTCGGCGTCGCGTCCAGATGGCCGGAGGCGAGCACGACGACGTCGGCGCGCAGCACCGTGCCGTCCTGGAGCGTCACGACCTGGTCCGGGCCGTCGTCGCGCAGGTCGGTCGCGACCGTCCGGTGCACGTGGACGCGCAGCCCGTCCGGGGCGCGGGAGATCACGTCGTCGAGCACGAACTGCAGGTAGAAGCTCTGCAGGCGCCGGGTCGGGAACGTGGCCGCGGTGACCGCCCGCAGCTCGGCGGCGAGCTCGTCGCCCATCACCGCCTCGAGTCGCCCGCCCTCCCCGCCGTTCTCGCGGACGTCCTTCGCCCAGTCCCAGAACGACGGGCCCGGCGCGATCGGCCCGTCGCAGACCACCGTGTCGTCGGTGTACATCGTGACGTCCGCGGCCATCGAGTTCATCGCCAGCAGCGGCGACTGCTCGTGACGCCAGATCCGGCCGGCGCCCGCCGGGTGCGGGTCGACGAGGTGCACGTCGACGCCGTCGCCGGACAGCGCGGCGCCGAGCATCTCCGGCGCGCTCGCGACCATCCGTTCCAGGACGCCCGCGCCCCGGGGACCTGCGCCGACGATCACGACGGACGTGCTGGCGGGTGACCTCATGGGTTCCTCTCGGGCGGGTGACGGGCGGGTGTCACTCCGCTCGCAGCGCCGCCTGCGTGCGCGCGAGGTCGACGTGTCGACGTCGCACCAGCCGCAGGCCCATGCCTCGACTGTAAGCGGACGGTGTGTCCGACGGCCAGCGCTCGCGATCCGTCCCACGTCCGGGAATCCCCTAGCCGGTCCCGGTGTTGCGCGGGTCATGCCGACGATCCGGGTGCCGCTCGTGCGGCGTGCCTGGCTGGATCTGGGACGGGTGTGGTCCGCGGCGAGTCGGCCGCGTCGACCCTAGCCCCCACCAGCGGAAGGACACCTGTCATGCCCGTCGAGTTCCTCGGTATCGGCGCCACCAACGACGGCACCGAGACCACCCCTCGCAGCGGACCCGCGTTCGACCCGGACTACACGCTCGCGCTGGCCCGCGCGCACGAGGAGACCGGGTGGGACCGCGTGCTCACCGCCTACGGCTCCGGCAGCGCCGACCCCGCGCAGGCGGCGGCGCACATCGCCGCGCACACGTCGTCGTTGCAGCTGCTGCTGGCCCACCGGCCCAACGTCAGCTACCCGACGTTCGCGGCGAAGACCGTCGCGACACTCGACGCGGTCAGCGGCGGCAGGCTCACGATCCACGTGATCACCGGCGGGAACGACCACGAGCAGCGCCGCGAGGGCGACACGCTGCCCAAGGACCAGCGCTACGACCGCACGCGCGAGGCCATCCAGATCTACAAGCGGGCCTGGACCGAGACCGAGCCGTTCGACTTCCACGGCGAGCACTACTCGTTCGACGACTTCGTCCTCGACGCCCGCCCGGTCCAGCAACCACGACCGCGGATCTCGTTCGGCGGGTCCTCCGAGGCGGCCTACAAGGTCGGCGCCGAGGAGGCGGACATCTTCGCTCTGTGGGGCGAGCCGCTCGCCGGGACGAAGCAGCAGATGGACACGATCACGGCCATCGCGAAGGCGGCCGGACGCCCGGCGCCGACGTTCCAGGTCGCGTTCCGCCCGATCCTCGGCCGCACCGAGGACGCGGCGTGGGAGAAGGCCTACGACACGGTCGCCCGGATCAGGGAGCGCACCGCGGGCGGCGAGCAGCTCACCCGTCGGCACAAGCTGACCGACCCGGAGAACACCGGCTCCCAGCGGCTGCTGTCGGTCGCCGAGCGCGGCGAGCGCCATGACCGGGCACTGTGGACGGTGACGGCGCAGGCCACCGGCGGCGCGGGCAACTCGACGGCGCTGGTCGGGACGCCGGAGACGGTCGCGGCGGCGCTGATGGACTACTACGACCTCGGCGTGCGGATCCTGTCCGCCCGCGGCTACGACCTCATCGAGGACGCGAGGGAGTTCGGACGCGAGGTGATCCCGCTCGTCCGCCAGGAGGTCGCGCGGCGGGACGCGGTCGCGGCCTGACGGCGTCCGGCGGAGTGCCGCCGCACCCCGCCGTGGGCTCACGCACCCCCGTTCGGCGTGTCGCACCCGTTGCGACGGATGCGACACGCCGACACGGGATGCGTCGGCCTCGCCTCACATCTCGGCGGCGGCCGGGATGACCTCCTTGCCCATCACCCGCAGCGGCTCGAGCTCGGAGACGCGCGGGATCATCGAGTGCACGTGCTGCACGCCGAGCGCCGCATAGCCCTTCAGCTCCTCGACGGTCGCCTGCGGGTCGTCCGGGTCGAGGCGGGCCATCACGGTCTTCTCGATCGTGTCGTAGTCGCGCCCGACCTCGTCGCAGCGCTGCTTGAGCACGTCGAGCTTGCGCGACAGGTCCGGGCCGCCGAACAGGTTGCAGGCATCGGCGTACTGCGCGACCAGGCGCAACGTCTTCTTCTCGCCACCACCGCCGATCAGGATCGGCGGGTGCGGGCGGGACAGCGGCTGCGGCACGTTCATCGTGCGGGTCAGCTGGTAGTGCTTCCCGTCGAACGGGCCGTCGTCGTCGCTCCACATCTGCAGGCAGATCTGCAGCGCCTCCTCGAGGCGCTCGAAGCGCTCCGCCGTCGGCGGGAAGTGCAGGCCCAGGCCGGCCGACTCCTCGTCGTTCCAGGCGGCGCCGATGCCCAGCCACGCGCGGCCCTTGGACAGCACGTCCAGCGTCGTCACGCACTTGGCCAGCAGGCCGGGCGACCGGTAGGTGACGCCGGTGACCCAGGTCAGCAGGTCGACCTTCTCCGTGCGCGCGGCCAGGTAGCCCAGCGCGGTGTACGCCTCCAGCATGTCGTTCTCGATCGGGCCGACCGGCCGGATCTGCCAGACGTGGTCCATCACGCTGACCCGGGAGAATCCCTGTTCCTCCGCGGTCACCGCGATCCGCGTCAGATCGTCCGCCAGCCCGGTCGGACCGTTCGGATAGGTGAAGTCCGCGATGTGCAGTCCGATCTTCACGTGCTCTTCCTCTCGCGTGGAAGGTGGTTCCGGGGCGACGCTATGCCTGTCGACACGCGGGCGCCCGTTCTCAGCCTGGCCCTGCCGATCCCACCCACGACCAGGGAGTCCTCGACCGTTCGACCGCTCGGCGCCGGGTTCACACGGGGGTAACGCCACTCACGACCGGTCAGCGCCCGACTCCGTCCGGCCACAGTGTGCTGTGTCGCAGACCGGCATTTCACCGGGTTGGGAATCGTGGATGAGGAGTACAACAGGGAACAGGTGGTGACCGACCGCCGCACATCCTGACCGCCCCTACGCGTTCAATGGAGAACGTCGATGACTCCAGAGCTCGCCCGGCCCGAGTCGCCTCCCGCCGACCGGTCGTCGGTGCACCGGATGCTCGACGCGATCGACGACCTGGTCCGCCGCCACCGCGCCCTCGCGGCCCACGACGGCGAGGACGACGCGCTGCACACCGAGCTCATCGCGGCCGAGCTGACCCAGCAGATCGCCATGATGCGGACGTTCCCCCGGCAGAGCGCCTGACCCCCTACGAGGCGTTCGGCGGCCAGGACAGGCACCCGAGCCCGCTCGCCTACACGCTGGCGTCGCTCTCGTCGTGCAACCAGGTCAGACGGCACCGACGAGCAGGTCGCGAAGCCGGCGGAGGAGACCGAGCGCCGCTGCCCGGTCAGCCAGCTGTTCGCGCAGGCCGGTGTGTCGATCACCAGCAACGGGAAGAAAGCCTGACGGCTACGGTGCCGGGCGTGAGTGAATCCGACACGTCCGGCACCGAGCTCGTCCATCTCGACGTCGCCTCGGGCGTCGCCACGATCACGCTGGACTCCCCGCACAACCGCAACGCGCTCTCCGCCCGGCTGCGTCGCGAGCTGCTGGCCCACCTGGACGCCGCGATCGCCGACGACGCCGTCCGCGTGATCGTCCTGACCCACACCGGAACGGTGTTCTGCGCGGGCATGGACCTCAAGGAGTCCCGGGGCGCCGACGCGCAGCAGCAGGGCGTGACCGAGGTCCCGCGGATCCTGCAGACGCTCTGGGACTCCCCCACCCCGGTGATCGCGCGGCTCTCCGGCCCGGCGCGTGCGGGTGGCGTCGGGATCGTCGCGGCCTGCGACGTCGCGATCGCCGCCGAGGACGCGACGTTCGCGTTCTCCGAGGTGCGGATCGGCGTGATCCCGGCGGTGATCTCGGTGACGGTGCTGCCCCGGCTGTCCGCGCGCGCCGCGCACGAGCTGTTCCTGACCGGCGAGACGTTCGACGCGGCCCGCGCCGCCGCCGTCGGGCTGATCAACCGCGCGGTGCCAGCCGACGGGCTCGACGACGAGGTCGCCCGCTACGCGCACATGCTCCGGCTCGGCGCCCCCGGCGCGCTGGCCGGCGCGAAGGAGATGCTGCGGCGCGCACGTCCGGCGACGATGGCCGAGGACTTCGCGGAGATGAACACGCTGTCCGCCTGCTACTTCGCGGGCGAGGAGGGACAGGAGGGCATCCGCGCGTTCGGGGAGAAGCGCACGCCATCCTGGGTGCCTCAGGGCTGAGGGTTCCGGCCGGCGACGGCCAGCGCGCGGTCGAACGCCGGCGCGTCGTCGGCGACGGTGACCTCGGGCCCGATCCACCCGGCGTCGCGGCCCATCCCGGCCATGGCGGTCATCGACTCGAGCGCGACGTCCGCGAGTCCCGGCCCGACCTCGATGGTGCGGCCGGTCGCGGTCGCCAGGTCCCAGGCGTGCACGGCGAACTCGCCGCTCATCATCGAACCGATCATCGCGGCCGGCATCGCCGCGCCGCCCATGTGCGACTCCCCCTCCCACGCCGATGGCGACTCCCACGCCGCGACGACCGTCTTCCCCGCCTCGACGCACGCGTCGGCCCACTGCTCGCGCGGCAGCCCGTCGAGCACGGGGGCGGGCGAGTCGGCCGTCCACGACGGGTCCCACGGCTCCCGGTTCCCGCTGCACCGCGCCAGCACGAAGCCGAACGCGAGGTGGTTGACCAGGTCCGCGACGGTGAAGTCGGTGCACGGGGTCGGGTCGTCGTAGCGGTCGACCGGCGTGTCCCGGATGACGGAGACGGCGAGGTCGACGGCGGTACGCAGGTGCTGCTCGTGATCCATGCGTGAAGGATGGCGCGGCCGGCGGGCCCACGGATTGCAGAAACGCGACACCGCGGCCGCGCGCCTACCCTGGAACGCGTGACCGATGCCCGCGCGCTGCTCGACGGCCGGCGGCTCGTCGTCCTGACCGGCGCCGGGTTGTCCACCGACTCCGGCATCCCGGACTACCGCGGGCCGGACTCGCCGCCGCGGCGCCCGATGACCTACGCCGAGTTCGTGTCCGGCGAGCCCGCGCAGCGTCGCTACTGGGCGCGCAGCCACGTCGGGTGGGCCCGGATGCGGCGCGCGGAGCCGAACGCCGGGCACCGCGCGCTCGCCGCGCTGCAGTGCCCGCTGATCACCCAGAACGTGGACGGGTTGCACGGCGAGGCCGGACACCGGGACGTCGTCGACCTGCACGGGCGGATCGACGAGGTGATCTGCCTTGGCTGCCGCCGGGTCGGCGGCCGGGACGACCTGCAGCGCAGGCTGACCGAGCTGAATCCGGGTTTCACCGAGTCGGTCAGCGCCGAGATCGAGTCGGCGCCGGACGGCGACGCCGCGCTGGAGGCCACCGACGGGTTCCGGATCGCTGCCTGCCGCGCGTGCGGCGGGGTGCTCAAGCCGCACGTGGTGTTCTTCGGGGAGAACGTGCCGCGCGACCGAGTCGCGCACTGCTACGCCATGGTGGAGGAGCTCGAGCCGGACACCGGCGCGCTGCTCGTCGTGGGCTCGTCTCTGGCGGTGATGTCCGGGCTGCGGTTCGTCAAGCACGCGGCCAAGCGCGATGTGCCGGTCGTCATCGTGAACCGTGGGTCGACGCGCGGCGACGACCTCGCGACGGTTCGCGTCGACACGGGCTGCAGCGAGTTCCTGGCCGAGCTGGCCGCCGAGCGGTCCGCCTACCCCACCTCACCCCCGAACGAGGGGGCCGTTCGAGCACTGTGACTGCTCGACGGTGCCGTTCGTTCGGGATGGCGTGTGGGCCCGGGGACTACCGACGGTCCGCCGGGCTGTCGAAGCGCGACGTCAGCCTGTCCAGGCCCGCGGCGATCAGCGCGCACACCGGGATCACCACCAGGATCACCAGCACGACCTGGAAGCCGAACGCGAGCTGGGTCACCCACAGCTCGACCGCGTCCCACCAGTCCGCCAGCTCACGCACGTCCCACACGGTAGTCCAGGGCCGGGCGGGCTAGGTTCGGGGCCATGTTCGCCGTCTACGCAAGTGAGCCCAACGCCGACTCCCCGCTCGACTCCCTCGTCGTGGGCGAGCGCCCCGAGCCCGAGGTCCCCGACGGCTGGGTCGCCGTGAACGTGCAGGCCGCGAGCCTGAACATGCACGACCTCTGGACCCTGCGCGGCGTCGGGATCAAGCCGGAGCAGTTCCCGATGATCCTCGGCTGCGACGGGGCGGGGACGACCACCGACGGCACCGACGTCGTCCTGCACTCGATCATCGGCGACCCGGACTGGAAGGGCGACGAGACGCTCGACCCGAAGCGGACGCTGCTGACCGAGCGCCACCAGGGCACGATGGCCGACCAGGTGATCGTCCCGAAGCGCAACGCGATCCCGCGGCCCGACGGGCTGAGCGCGGCGGAGGGGGCCGTGCTCGGCACCGCGTGGCTCACCGCGTACCGGATGCTGTTCACCAAGTCCGGTCTGCAGCCCGGCCAGACGATGCTCGTCCAGGGCGCGTCCGGCGGCGTGTCGACGGCGCTGATCCAGCTCGGCCGCGCGGCCGGTCTGCGGGTCTGGGTGACCGGGCGCGACGAGGAGAAGCGCGGTCTGGCCGAGAAGCTCGGCGCGCACGCCACGTTCGAGTCCGGCGCGAAGCTGCCGGAGAAGGTGGACGGCGTGTTCGAGAGCGTGGGCGAGGCGACCTGGTCGCACTCGATGCGCGCGCTCAAGCCGGGCGGGATCATCGTCATCTGCGGCTCCACCAGCGGGCCCAATCCACCGGCCGACCTGCAGCGTCTGTTCTTCCTCCAGCTGCGCGTCGTCGGGTCCACGATGGGCACCCGCGACGAGCTGGCCAACCTGATGTCGTTCGTCGCGACGACCGGCATCAAGCCGGAGATCGGGACCGAGGTCCCGATGGACTCGGCGGCCGACGCGTTCGGCGCGATGCTCGACGGGAAGACCGCCGGGAAGATCGTGCTCACCCGCTGAGCGTTACCGAGATCAGAGTGTGATCTACCTAAAATCAACTACGCGATGCACATCCACCCTGGTAGCGGCAACGGCAATCACCGCAGTGTGACGACCGTCCACCGCTACACCCCGATTTCCGCAGGACACGGTCGGATTTCGGGCAGATGACAAGTACAGTCCGTCATCGTGTCCGAGCCTTATAGTCGACGGGCGCCGGGGACGGCCACTGCGGCCGCGCCCCCGGCGCCTGCCACGGGTGTCGTCGAGTTCCTGGACCGGGTCGACCACGCCGTCGCCACCGCCCTGTCCACGACACCCGACGCGGCCGACGTCAGCCGAGACGGCTGGCGCGTCCTGCTGATGCTCGCCCGCGGCACCGGCCGCAGCATGGGCGAGATCGCCAGCCACACGGCGCTTCCCGCCCCGACCGCGACGCGGATCGTCGACCGGCTGGTGAGCCAGCGGCTGGCGTACCGGTCCGCCGACCCGCTGGACCGCCGCCGGGTGCTCGTGCACCTGGGTGCGGACGGCCGGTCGGTCGTCGAGTCGGTGTGCCACGGCGTGCAGCGGATGCTCACGCCACGCCGCGCGACCGTGCACAGCAGGCCGTCGTCGATGAACGACGGCGCCATCCCCGGCCCTCGTACCGGCGCGCTGTAGCGCGCCGCTCCCCCACTCCCCCCGACCCCGCCCGGTATCCGGGC
Organism: Pseudonocardia endophytica; assembly: GCF_004339565.1. Classification (GTDB taxonomy): domain Bacteria; phylum Actinomycetota; class Actinomycetes; order Mycobacteriales; family Pseudonocardiaceae; genus Pseudonocardia; species Pseudonocardia endophytica. The sequence goes on along the minus strand of NZ_SMFZ01000002.1, from coordinate 1,458,997 downwards.
GGGGTTCACTACTTCTTCGGCTTCTCCGTCGCCTGCCCGCCGCCGGTGGACAGAGCCGCGACGAAGGCCTCCTGCGGGACGTCGACCCGGCCGATCGTCTTCATCCGCTTCTTGCCCTCCTTCTGCTTCTCCAGCAGCTTGCGCTTACGGCTGATGTCGCCGCCGTAGCACTTGGCGAGCACGTCCTTGCGGATGGCGCGGATCGTCTCCCGGGCGATGATCCGGGACCCGACGGCCGCCTGGATCGGCACCTCGAAGTTCTGCCGCGGGATGAGCTCGCGCAGCTTGGAGGCCATCGTCGTGCCGTAGTTGTAGGCGAAGTCCTTGTGGACGATCGCGGAGAACGCGTCCACCGGCTCGCCCTGCAGCAGGATGTCCACCTTCACCAGATCCGCCTGCTGGTCACCGGCCTCCTCGTAGTCGAGGCTGGCGTAGCCGCGGGTGCGCGACTTCAGCGCGTCGAAGAAGTCGAAGATGATCTCGCCGAGCGGCATCGTGTAGCGGAGCTCCACACGGGACTCGGACAGGTAGTCCATGCCGCCGAGCTGGCCGCGCCTGCTCTGGCACAGCTCCATGATCGCGCCGACGAACTCCGACGGCGCCAGGATCGTGATCTTGACGATCGGCTCGTAGACCTCGCCGATCTTGCCCGTCGGCCAGTCCGACGGGTTGGTCACGGTCAGATCCTCGCCGTCGTCGGTGACCACCCGGTAGACGACGTTCGGCGCGGTGGAGATCAGGTCCAGGTCGTACTCGCGCTCCAGACGGTCCCGGGTGATCTCCATGTGCAGCAGGCCGAGGAACCCGCAGCGGAAGCCGAACCCGAGCGCGGCCGACGTCTCCGGCTCGTAGGACAGCGCTGCGTCGTTGAGCAGCAGCTTGTCCAGCGCGTCGCGCAGGTCCGGATACTGTGAACCGTCCACCGGATACAGTCCGGAGTAGACCATCGGCTGCGGTTCGCGGAAACCGGTCAGCGCCCTGTCGGCACCCTGCTTCTGGGTGGTCACCGTGTCGCCCACCTTGGACTGGCGGACGTCCTTCACACCGGTGATCAGGTAGCCGACCTCGCCGACGCCGAGGCCGTCGGACGGCTTCTGCTCCGGGGACACGATGCCGATCTCCAGCAGCTCGTGCACGGCGCCGGTGGACATCATCCTGATCCGCTCGCGCGGCGTCAGCTTCCCGTCCACGACCCGCACGTAGGTGACGACACCGCGGTACGTGTCGTAGACCGAGTCGAAGATCATCGCGCGGGCCGGGGCGTCCGGATCGCCGACCGGCGGCGGGATCTGCTTCACGACCTCGTCGAGAAGCGCCTCGACGCCGTCGCCGGTCTTGGCGCTGACCCGCAGCACGTCCTCGGGCTCGCACCCGGTGATGTGCGCGATCTCGGCGGCGTACTTGTCCGGGTCCGCGGCCGGAAGGTCGATCTTGTTCAGGACCGGGATCAGCGTCAGGTCCTTCTCCATGGCCAGGTACAGGTTGGCCAGGGTCTGGGCCTCGATCCCCTGCGCGGCGTCGACCAGCAGGATCGCGCCCTCGCAGGCTTCCAGCGCTCGCGACACCTCGTAGGTGAAGTCGACGTGGCCAGGGGTGTCGATCAGGTGCAGGACGGTCTCCTGCTCACGGCCGTCGTCGTCCTTGACCGTCCAGGGCAGGCGGACGTTCTGCGCCTTGATCGTGATCCCGCGCTCGCGCTCGATGTCCATCCGGTCCAGGTACTGGGCGCGGTAGTCACGAGCCTCGAGTACGCCCGTCACCTGCAACATCCGGTCGGCCAGGGTCGACTTGCCGTGGTCGATGTGGGCGATGATGCAGAAGTTCCGGATCCGCTCCGGCGGGGTGAACGTGCGGTCGGCGTACGTCGTCACTCATGATCCATTCGCGTCGGGTCTCACGACCATCGTCCCATGTCCACGGACCCCGCACGTGCGCCGGCGGTCGGGCCGTCCGCAGCGGGTTCCGCCCGGCCCGGCGGGCCGTCCGCGACCGGCCGCCTGCCTACCGATCGCAGACGGGCCGGCCCGTCGCGCCACCCACCCGGCCGCGGGCTTCGTGATGGCCGGCCCACCGGCGCGACCGGCACCTCACGTGGCCGGCCGCCGCGGCGACCGGCGGCTCCCCGTTGCCGGGGCGGCCACGATTCGCCACGATCGTCTGCACGGTCACCGCCGAGGCATCGTCGCCGCCCCTCCCGTCCGTCCCACACCGGAGGCACCCGTGCCCGTCGCCCCTCTCCCTCCCCTCGACCGCCTCGACGCGGCCCGTGCCGTGCTCGCCGCCAAGAAGCGGCTCGGACTGCACTGGGACAAGATCGCCGAGACCGTCGGCCGGTCCCTGGAGTGGTCCACCTCCGCTCTGCTCGGCCAACAGCCCCTGTCCCGCGAGCAGGCCGAGGCCGTCGGCTCGCTGCTGGACCTCGACGACGACGTCGTCGACGCCCTGACGCTCCCGCCGGTGCGTGGCGAGTCCGCCGTGGACATGACGGACCCGCTCGTCTACCGGCTCAAGGAGATGGTGCAGGTCTACGGCGCGACGATCTCCGAGCTGGCCCGCGAGGAGTTCGGCGACGGGATCGTGTCGGCGATCGACTTCGAGCTCGACTTCCGGCGCGTCGAGGACCCGAAGGGCGATCGCGCCGTGATCACCCTCAACGGGAAGTTCCTGCCCTACCGCGTGTGGTGATCGTCAGACCGAGTCCCAGAACCGGGTGAGCACCTCCACCCCGCGGTCCGGGTCCTGGGTCATCCACCAGTGACCCAGCCCGTCCAGCACCTCGGTGCGCGCTCCGGCCCGCCCGGCGGCGCGGCGACGTTGCGGTTCGGTACCGACCATGTGGTCCTCCGTCGCGAGCAGGGACAGCCCCGGCCGGACGCCCGCCCGCTCCAGCTCGGCCCCGCGCCGTGCGACGGCCGGCTGCGCGGCGGACCGGTAGAGCGTGAGGATGCAGCGGCCCATCGCCCCGTCGACACCTGCGGCCACCTTGCGCGCGACCGACGCCTCCATCCCGCGCTCGGCGAGGCGCTGCGCCTGCAGGTCGGCGGGCGCGTCGACGAGCGCGGCCACGGCCTTCTCCCCGACCTCCGGCGTCTGCCAGGCCTGCGCGAGGTCGTGCCAGACGTAGTCCTCGTCGAACACCCCGACGATGTCGCTCGCCCAGGTACGGACGAGATCGGGGCGGAGCAGCACGGCGTTCACCGCGTGCCCGCCACCCCAGTCGTGCCCGACGAGGTCCACCGGGCCGACGTCCGCGCCGAGCGTCTCCAGCTCGGCGACCAGCCAGTCCCGGTAGCCGTCCATCGTCGCGTCGAACCCGTCCGGGACCGGGGCGCCGAAGCCGGGCGGGGACAGGCACACGACCTCCCGCCCGTCGAGGCGGTCCACCAGCGGCCCCCACACGTCGGCCGTCTCCGGGTTACCGTGCACCAGCACCACCGTCATGGGGGGAGACTAGGTCCGACCCCCGACAGGAACGTGCGCGGCCGCTGCTAACATTGACCGTCGAGCGCTCGGTGTGCTCGCCCGGAACGGCTGGTTTCGTCCAAAGCCGTCCGGCGCCGCCGGAGCCGGACAGACTCGAGCAGCAGGCCGATCCCATCAGGCAGGAAGACCAGAGGCAGACGCGTGGCCAACATCAAGTCCCAGATCAAGCGGGTCAAGACGAACGAGAAGCGCCGCCAGCGCAACAAGGCGGTCAAGTCCTCGGTCAAGACGGCGGTCCGCCACTTCCGGGAGGCCGCAGCGACCGGTGACGTGGACACCGCCGCCGAGGCGCAGCGCAAGGCCGCCAAGGCCCTGGACAAGGCCGCCGGCAAGGGCGTCATCCACCGCAACCAGGCCGCGAACCGCAAGTCGGCCATGGCCCAGCGGCTGAACAAGATCGGCGCCTGAGCGCCCGGTCTCCGACGGCGCCGTCCCACCTCGTGGGGCGGCGCCGTTCTCGTGTCTGCCCACGGCCCGGGATGATCGACGGTCCGGTCCGGATCGGTGCCGCACACGGCCTCGACCCGTGCCAAACCGCCGATCATGGGTCGGGCGTGCGGGCGCCGGTCGGGCGGTCAGGCGGTCAGCGCATCTCGCGGGCGTCCAGCACGGCAACCACGGCCCGCTCCAGGGCGTACTCGGGGTCGGCCGCGACACCCTTGACGTCCGCGTTCACCTGGGCCGTCGCGGCGACGGCGACGGCGAGCGACTCCGGGCGCCACGACCGCACCTGACCCTGGGCCTTGCGGATCTTCCACGGCGGCATGCCGAGCTCCCCGGCCAGCCGGTTCGGGTCGCCGCGTCCCGCCGAGCCGACCTTGGCCAGCGTGCGCACCGCGTCCGCCAGCGCGTCGGCGATCAGGACGTGCGGGGTGCCCAGCACGAGCGCCCAGCGCAGGGCCTCGAGCGCCTTGACCCGGTCACCCGCAATCGTCGCGTCGGCGACCGCGAAGCCGGTCGACTCGGCCCGTCCGCGGTGGTAGCGACGCACCTCCTGCTCGTCGATCCGCCCACCGGTGTCGGCCACCAGCTGGCTCGCGGCCGACGCGAGCTCGCGCAGGTCGGACCCGACGGCCTCGATCAGCACCGGAACGGCGTCGGCCGTGATGCTGCCGCCGTGCCTGCGGACCTCGGCGCGCACGAAGTCGGCCCGCTCGTCCGGACGGGAGATCCTGTTGCAGGTCGTGGTCTCGGCGCCGGCCTTGCGCAACGTGTCGACGACGGCCTTGCCCTTCGCGCCACCCGCGTGCTGGGCGACCAGCACGATGCCCGGCGCCGGGTCCGCGGCGTACTCGGCGATCGCGGCGACCATGTCCTTGGTCGCGTCCTGCGCGGCGGTGAGGACGATCACCCGACCCTCCGCGAACAGCGACGGGCTCAGGTGGCCGGCGAGCTCGCCGGGCGCGACCTCCGAGGTCCGCAACCGCCGGAGCTCGGCCTCCGGGTCGTCGGACCGGACACGCCGGACGATGTCCTCCACGGCTCGCTCGCCCAGCAGTTCCTCCTCGCCGACGACGAGCTGGAGCGGCGCGGGAGGGCCGCCGTCACGGGACGCTGGGCTCACCCCGCCATGGTGTCCCACCTCCCGTCGAAGCGGTGACCCGGCTCTCGGATGGTGGGCGTCGGGTGGAAATCCGACAGGGCCGTGCCGTACCGTCCGATCAACCGCCCGGTCCGATGCCGCAAGCGGACAACTGAAGATGGCTCATCCAGAGGGGCAGAGGGAACGGCCCGTTGAAGCCCCGGCAACCGGCGTCGCACGACGATCCGCCCCGTCACGCCTGACGGCGTGGCCGGACGTCGACGAACACGGTGCCAATTCCGACCCGCGCCTCGCGGGACAGATGAGGAGATCTCGTGACTCTCACTGCTGCCCAGGCTCTGTCTGCTGACGACCGGACGTCGTACGACCTCGGCCCGGCGCGCGCCCTCTCGTGTCGTGAATGCGGCCACCAGGTTCCGCTCGCCGCGGAGTTCGCCTGTCCGCAGTGCTTCGGCCCGCTCGAGGTGGCCTACGACTTCCCGGCGGTCACCCGACAGCAGATCGAGGCCGGCCCGAAGTCGATCTGGCGCTACCGCGATCTGCTGCCCGTCCCGTCGACCGTGGACACGCACCCGAACACCGAGCCCGGCCTGACCCGCCTGATCGAGGCCGACAACCTCGCCGCCGCGCTCGGCGTGCGCAAGCTGTGGGTCAAGGACGACACCGGCAATCCGACGCACTCGTTCAAGGACCGCGTCGTCGCCGTCGCACTGGCGGCCGCCCGCGAGCTCGGCTTCACCGTGCTGTGCTGCCCGTCGACCGGGAACCTGGCGAATGCCGTCGCCGCGGCCGCGGCCCGCGCCGGCTGGGACTCGGTCGTCCTGATCCCGTCCTCCCTGGAGCAGCCCAAGATCGTCACCACCGCCGTGTACGGCGGGACGCTGCTCGCCGTCGACGGCAACTACGACGACGTCAACCGCCTCGCCACCGAGCTCGCCGCGGAGCACGAGGACTGGGCGTTCGTGAACGTCAACGTCCGCCCCTACTACGCGGAGGGCTCGAAGACGCTCGGCTACGAGGTCGCCGAGCAGCTGGGCTGGCGGCTGCCGGAGCAGATCGTCGTCCCGGTCGCCTCCGGGTCGCAGCTCACCAAGGTGGACAAGGGGTTCACCGAGTTCGGCACGCTGGGGCTCGTCGAGCCGACCCCCTACACCGTGTTCGGTGCGCAGGCCACGGGGTGCTCGCCGGTCGCCTCCGCGTTCGAGGCCGGGCACGACGTGATCCAGCCGGTCCGACCGGACACGATCGCCCGATCGCTGGCCATCGGGAATCCGGCCGACGGGCCGTACGTGCTGGACTCGGTGCGCCGCACCGGCGGATCGGTCGGCCACGTCAGCGACGAGGAGGTCGTCGACGGCATCCGGCTCCTCGCCCGGACCGAGGGAGTGTTCGCCGAGACCGCGGGTGGCGTGACCGTCGCGACCGCGAAGAAGCTCCTCGCCGAGGGCAAGCTCGACCCGGACGCCGAGACCGTCCTGCTGATCACCGGGGACGGTCTGAAGACGCTCGACGCGGTGTCCGGCCAGGTCGGCCCGACGGCGACCGTACCGTCCAGCAGCAAGGCCGTCCGCGAGGCGCTCTCGCACCTCGGCTGATCGTCCCTGCCCCGGCCGGCACCGCACGCACCACCGGCTGCCGTCCCCCGTCGAGCTCATCGGTCGGCTCCGCTCATCGCGAGCCTCCGGACCGGCGGGGCGACGGCATCGGGTCACCGCGCGTCACCAGGGCGAGATCGGGACGACCGTCCCGGTCGGCGTCCGGTGCGGCGACGACGGCCGTGTCCCCCGCCTGATCGGTGCGCCTGACCTGCACGCCCGACCCGGCGAGGATCTCCATCAGCGCCGGGTTCGGATGCCGGTAGGTGTTCCCGGCCCCGACGCTGACCAGCGCCGCCCGCGGCCGGACGGCTCGCAGGAACGCGACGGACGTGTAGCGGGAACCGTGGTGCGGGACCTTCAGCACGTCGGCCCGCAGGTCCACACCGGAAGCCAGCAGGTCGGCCTGCGCGGCCAGCTCGACGTCGCCGGTGAGCAGAACCGTCCCGGCCGGCGTCGACGCCCGCAGGACGAGCGAGGTGTCGTTCACCGCGGTGCCGTCGTCGGCGTCCACCGACCGCGGCGGGTGCACCGGGCCGAGCACGTCGATCCGCAGAGCGGGCCAGGCCAGCGTCCGTCCGGCGACCAGCTCGACGACGGGTGCCCCGGCCGCGGCCGCCGCGGCGGCGATCGTGCGCATTGTCCACCCCGCGTCGTGCACCGGCCCGACCGCGACACCGGACGTCGGCCGGTCGCGCATCGCTCCGGCGATCCCTCCCATGTGATCGGCGTGCAGATGGCTGACCAGGAGCAGCGAGATGCCCCGCACGCCGAGCCGGTCGAGGCAGGCGTCGATCGGACCGTCCTCGGGTCCGGCGTCGACGACCACGACCCGTCCCGGCACGCCGGTCGCGAGGACGAGCGCATCGCCCTGTCCGACGTCGCACGCCACCATCGCCCACCCACTCGGCGGCCATCCCGGCGGGACCACCCGCGTCGGGACCAGGACCAGCATCAGGCCGAGCAGCACGGCGACCAGCAACGCCCGGATCCGGCGGTGCCGGGCGAGCAGCACCAGCACCAGCAGCACCCCGGCCAGGAGCAGCGACCCGGTCAGCCCCTCCGGCCACGGCACCGTCCCCCCGGGTACCGCCGCCGCCCGGTCCGCGATCTCGACGAGCCACCGCACGGCCGGACCGGCGAGCCAGGCGCATGCCTGCGCGGCGTCCGGGCTCAGCGGCGAGAGGACGGCGGCGAGGACACCCAGCACCGTCGCCGGCGCCACGGCGGGCGCGGCGAGCAGGTTCGCGACGACCGAGACGAGGCTGACCTGCCCGCCGAGACCGGCGATCAGCGGCGCCGTCGCGAGCGCGGCCGCGACGGGCACGACGAGCGCCTCCGCCACCCCGGCCGGTGTTCCCCGCGCCCGCAGAGCGGCCACCCACGGGGGGCCGAGCAGCACGAGCGCACCGCTGGCCGCGACGGACAGCGCGAAGCCGGCGTCCACGGCCAGTGCCGGGTCGATCAGCAGCAACGCGAGGACGGCGGCGGCCAGTGCGGGCACCGCCGAGCGCGCCCGGCCGAGTGCCAGCGCGAGCAGCACCACCCCACCCATCACGGCGGCCCGCAGCACCGACGGAGACGGGCGCGCGAGGATCACGAACCCGACGAGCGCCACACCTGCCAGTACGGCGGCGGCCCTCGGATCAGCCCTCGCGAACCGCAGCAGGAGCAGCACTGTCCCGGCGATCAACGTGAGGTTGGCGCCGCTGACGGCCGTCAGGTGCGTGAGACCGGCCGTCCGGAAGTCCTGCTCGACCTCCGGCGCCTGGTTGCGGGTGTCGCCGACGGCCAGTCCGGGCAGCAGCCCCGCCGGAGCCGGGTCGAGAGCACGGGCCGACGCATCGCGGAGCCCGTCCCGCAGACCACCGGCCGCCGTCTGCCACCACGAGGGCGCCGTGACCTCGGTGGGCGGCCCACGGACCCGCAGTGCGGCCACCGTGAGGTCCGACCGCTGCGCCGGCGCGAGCAGCCCCTGCGCCGAGACCTCCTGCCCGGGGAGCAGTCCCTGCCACCCCTCGGCCGGCGTCAGCAGGACCATCCGACCGCCGAGCGACCACCGGCCGTCGCCCGCGACCGCCTCGACGAGCGTGACCGGCACGAGCATCCGCGTGGCGCCGCCGGCCTGCCCACCGAAGCCCGCCTGCTGCAGGGGCCGCGGGTCGTCGGTGAGACGCACCCGCACCTCGGCCGCTGAACCGCGCTCCGCGGCGGCGCGCAGCGGGTTCTGTTCCAGTGCCGACGCGTGCACCGTGATCAGGACGGCGGCCGCCACGGCACAACCGCCCGCGGCCAGGAGGCCGGACCGGTACCGCGCGGCCCGCGGGGCGGTCCGGGCCAGCATCAGCCCGGTGATCAGCACCGTCGCCGAGACGAGCGCGGCCGCGATTCCACCCGCGGCCCCGCCGAGCAGCCCGCACAGCACGGAACCCCACGTCCAGAGCGCGGCGGGGACGAGGCGCAGGTCCGCGCGAGTCGCTGGCTCGTCGAGGTGATCCGGCTCGTCGAGGTCGTCCGGGGCGACCGGCTCGGCGAGATCGTCCGGGACGACCGGCTCGTCGAGGTCACCGCCGTCGAGGTCACCGCCGTCGAGGTCACCGCCGTCGAGGTCACCGCCGTCGAGGTCACCGCCGTCGCGGTCACCGCCGTCGAGGTCACCGCCGTCGCGGTCACCGCCGTCGAGGTCACCGCCGTCGCGGTCACCGCTGCGCCGGCCCCCCACCGGCCCGCAGTTCACACCGTCACCAGTCCGCTGAGCTGCGCATACTTGCGCTCGCCGATGCCGTCGACCTCGCGCAGCTGTTCGATGCGCGTGAACCGGCCGTTCTTCGCTCGCCAGTCCAGGATCTTCGTCGCGGTGGCCGGGCCGACGCCGGGCAGGGCGTCCAGGTCGGCGGCGGTCGCCGTGTTCAGGTCGACCTTCCCGCCGGGAGCGGTACCTCCTCCTCCGCTCGATGCCCCTCCCGGGGCCGCGCCGGACGCCGATCCGCTCGCCGGAAGCGGCTCTCCGGGTGCCGCACCGGGCTCCCGTCCGGACGCCGGGCCGGCTCCCGGCGCGGCATCCGACGCGGGTGGTACGCCCACCGCGATCTGCTCGCCGTCGCCGACCCGCCGGGCCAGGTTGAGCACCGACATGTCCACCCCGGGCAGGGCCCCGCCGGCGGCGTCGACCGCGTCCGCGACCCGGGCGCCGTCGGTGACCCGGACCAGACCGGGCCGGGCGACCTTCCCGACGACGCTCACCACGACCGGGCTCCCGGGCGCGGCCGGTGGGGCGGCGCCGCCCGGAGTCGCCTCGGGCGGTCCGGCCGCGGCCGCGGCCCCACCGGACACCGCTGGCAGGCCGCCGATCGGCTGCACCTCCGGACGTGCCGCCCATACCCCGACGGCAGCGACGACCGCCGCGACGACGACCACCAGCACGAGCGCGACCGCTCCCGCGCGCCCGGGGTCGAGCCGCGCCGCGATCGGGGCCGGGAGCCACCGGACCACCAGGCGGTCGACACGGCGGCGTGGCTCGGGCGTGTTCCGGCGCGCCCGGCCGCGGCGGGACGGGCTGCGGTCGGTTCCGCTCCGATCCCGGTCGGCCCGATAGCCGGCGCGCTCGTCCCGACGGCCGTCGCGCTCGTCCCACGTCGGACCGGATCGACCCGACCGGCGCACTGGTCCGTCCCACTCCGGGTCCGCCCAGCCGAGGTGGTCGGGCTCGACGGCGTCGTCCCACTCCGTCCCGCTCCGGTCAGCCGGCTCCGCGACGCCGCGATCGCCACCTCCTCCGTCCGAGCGCGAGGGGAACCCTCCCGATCGGGCGGGCCGAGATGATCCGCCCTGGCCCTGTGGGTCGGGTCCGTCCTCGCGTCGCCACTGCGCCGAGACCGGTGCGGGCCTCTCCCACCGAGGCCCGCTCCGGTCGGATCGGGCCTGCGCCGGCCCAGGTCTCCGTGCGCCGTCCGGAGGCACCGGGGCCGATCTGCGCCCGTCACGACGCGCCGCTTCGTGCGCGGCGTCGACCTCACCGAGGTCCGTCGCTCCGACCCCGTCGCGACGTGATCGGCCGGGCTCCGGGCGATCCCGCGTCGGGTCGTCCGCCGGCCCGGCTCGCGTGGCGCGGCCCGGCTCGCCGGGTTCGTGGGGGTCCGGGCGTCGGCCGCCCCGCCCGCGGTCCTGTCGGTCGGGCTGCGGATGAACCGATCCATCCGACCGATCCGCCCACGCCGAGCCGGGCCGTCCCGCCGTGATCCATGCCGACCCGACTCGATGCCGATACGGCCCGGCTCGCCATCGAGCGCCCTGACGCGGGTCCTCCGGCCCGGCTCCGAACGACGTGGGCTCACGGGCTTCCTCACCCGGTCGGGACAGTGCGGCCGGACGGACCGGCACGGTGTCCGGGGCGTTCCCCGGAGCGGTCGCGCGTGGCGGCGCCCCGGCAGTCCCGAGTGCCGCCGGACCCGGTGCCGCGGATGCCGGCGCCGCACGCAGAGCGGCCAATCGGCTCGCCGGGTCCCGCCCGCCGTCTGTCCTGGACACGCCGTCGACGCTAGGTCCACGCACGCCCCTCGCCAGGGCGGATGTGCTGTCTGTGGACGCGTCGACCGGGTTGGGGACAACCGCCGGGCGGATGGTCGATCACACACCGATGTCGTCGGGGCGGTGTGCGAGGGTGGGCCGCCGGCCGTACCCGGCGGTGTGGAGCAGGAACCGGGCCGGACCTCGCAGGCCGCCCGTCGACCTCGCAGACCTTGTGGGACCTGCGATGTGCGGCGATGCCCTGTGACGACGGTGGGTGGGCCACGGAGACGGGCTCGCCGACCTGGAGGTGTTGCGCCGGGAGCGATGCCGGTGGAGCGGCCCCGCTGTGCACCCTCGACCCGGCACCGCTGGATGGACCGGACCATGATCAGCGGAACCGGCACCAACGCGCCCCCAGTGGCGCGCCCCGGCCACTCCCGCCGATCACGAGCCACGCCGCTGCCGCACAACACACCCGCGAGCGCCATGATCAGCGGAACCGGCACCAACGCGCCACCACTGGCGCGCTCCAGCCACTCCCGCCGATCACGAGCCACGCAGCCGGCCGCGCAGCACACCCGCGAGCGCCATGATCAGCGGAACCGGCACCAACGCGCCACCAGTGGCGCGCTCCGGCCACTCCCGCCGGTCATGCGATGGGTCGGCGACGCACGCATCCCCGTGATCAGCGGAACCGGCGCACACCCGCCACCAGTGGCGCGCTCCAGCCAGTCCCGCCGATCACGGGCCGCTCCGCTGGCCGCGCAGCACATCCGCGACGCACCCCGCGATGGCCTGGGACGTCAGGGCTGCATCCGGGCAGGACCGGGCGGAAAGGAGCGGGGCGGGCGGGCCGGGCCGGAGCGGGCGGGCGGGCCGGAGCGGGGCGGAACGGGCAGAAGCCGGGCGAGCCGAGCAGCAGCCGGCCGAACCGCGCAGCAGCCGGGCGAGCGGGGCAGCCGGGCAGGAGCGAGGCGGCACGAGGCGGGCCGGGCCAGAGCCGGGCGAGCCGCGCAGCAGCCGGCCGAACCGGGCAGCAGCCGGGCGAGCGGGACAACCGGGCAGGAGCGAGGCGACACGAAGCCGGCTAGCACGGAGCGGGCCGGGCCAGAACCGGCCGAGCCGCGCAGCAGCCGGCCGAACCGGGCAGCAGCCGGGCGAGCGGGGCGGGCCGGGCAGGAGCGGGGCGCCACGGAGCGGGCCGGCACGAAGCGGGCCGGGCGGGCCGCGCAGCAGGCGGGCGGGCCGCGCAGCAGGCGGGCGGGCAGAAGCCGGCCGGGCCGGGCAGAAGCCGGCCGGGCCGGGCTGGAGCGGGCCGGGCTGGAGCGGGGCGGGCTGGAGCGGGGCGGGCTGGAGCGGGGCGGGCTGGAGCGGGGCGGGCGGGACAGGGACCTCAGGGCACGTACAGGTCCGACAGACGGCGTTGGGCCTCGCGATAGCGGGCGTGGGCGTCGTCGTAGAGGTCACGCACTGCGGGGTCGGGCACGAACTCGCACTCCGTACGGACCATCCGCGCAGCGAGTTCCGGGATCGTCGCCGCCTCACCTGCAGCGAGGGCCCCGAGCATCGCGGCCCCGAGTACGCCCGCGTCGCGTTCGGCGGTCCGGCGCAGAGGACGGTCGAGCACGTCGGCCTTGACCTGGCACCACAGGTCGCTGGCCGCGCCACCCCCGCAGACGGCGAGCGACGACGCCGTCGAACCGCCCGCCGACTCGACCGCCTCCAGGACGTGCCGAGCCGCGTGCGCGACGCCCTCCAGTCCGGCGCGCGCCAGCTCTGCGGGTCCGGTCTCGGACGTTGCTCCGATCCAGTGGGCACGCAGATGCGGGTCCCACAACGGCGCGCGCTCCCCGGCCAGTTGCGGCAGGAACACGACGCCGCCCGCCCCGGGGCCGGTGGATGCGGCGAGGGCGAGTGCGTCGGTGAGCGACCGATCGAGAAGGCGCGCGACCCAGTCGAGCGCGTCGCCACCGGCCTGTGTCGGCCCGGCGTGGACGTGCAGGTCGCGCCACGGAGGGAACGTCACGATCCCCGGGGCGCCGCCGCCCGGACCGGACGCCATCGCGACGACCTCGGACGTGCCGGCGATGTCGATCGCGTCGCCCGGCCCGGCCACGCCGCCGCCGAGCAGGCCAGCCCAGGCGTCCATCGTTCCGTGCGCGACAGGCAGTCCGGGCGGGAGGCCGCCCGCACCCGTCGTCGTCCCGGCGACCGCTGCCGGGTCGCCGAGCGGCGGCAACAGCGCCGTCAGTCCGGGCACCAGCGAGTCCAACCAGGATGGATACGTACCGGACGCGTCGACCAGACCGATCGACGAGATCGGGTCGGCCGCCGCGGTCCCGGTGAGCCACAGGACGAGCAGGTCCTTCGGCGACAGGAGCCACCGCGCGGAGTCGCGTGCGGACGGCCGGTTCGCGGTGAGCCACTCCAGCCGCGCGGCGGGATGCGTCACGTCGATCGTTCCCAGCCCACCGCGAACGTCCGCCCGGGCGGACGGCGAGAGGCGCGACTCCAGGGAGGACAGAACGGACGCGCACCGCCGGTCCTGCCACGTGATGGCCGGGTGCAGGGCCTCCCCGGAGGAACCACACAGCACGTGCGTGTTGACCTGACTACAGACACCGACGGCGGTCAGCCCGTCGAGAGCATCCGACAGCGAGGAGATCACCGACGAGAGCCCGTCCCACCAGTCCGACGCGTGCTGCTCGGCGAAGCCGGGTTCCGGCCGGTGCGTCGGGTGCGGCCGGGACGCTCCGGCGACCCGCGTGCCGTCGGGACGGAACACGGCGGCCTTGACCGACGTCGTGCCGAGGTCGATGCCGAGGAACGTCACGTCAGGATCCCGGACAGCTCGACGGCGAGCGCCTCGCCAACGGCCCGGTGCCCCGCCCACCCCCAGTGCATCCCGTCCGGGTTGCCGTACCCGGCGAGGACGTGCTCCGCGACCAGCGGCGCGACGTCCAGCTCCGCCACCCCGTGCGCACGCGCCCACGACCGGACGGCACGAAGGGTCGGCGGGCGGTGCGGGTGCGCACCGCCGTAGACCCCGGCCCTGTGCACCGACGGCAGCAGCGTGAGCAGCGGCAACCCCGGCCGGACGGCGCCCACCGCCACCCGGCAGCGCTCCAGGTAGTCGACGGTCAGCCGCGCGGGCAGGCCGGCGGGCCCTCCCCCGGGCAGTGTCGCGAACGCGCGGGACAGCCGGGGCTGCGCCCGCAGGTACCCGTCGCGGACGACGCGGCGTAGCGGCGCGGGCCGCAGCGACGGGATCAGCTCGCGCACCGCCGTCGGCAACGGCGACGGCAGCGCGTCCATCCCGGACGCGCCGAGCACGAGGACGTCGGCGTGCCGCAGCAGCACCCACACCCGGGGGTCCTCGGCCACGGCCTGCCAGACGTGCCGCGCCGTCCACCCCGAGCGGGCGACGATCTCCGCGCGCCCGCCGAGCGCGGCGGCCGCGACGTGCGGCCACAGCCGCGGGTCGTCGGCGGGCTCCGGGCGGTCGGGCCCGTGGAAGGCCAGCGAGTCCCCGAGTACGACGACGAGTGGGTCAGGCACCGATGTTGTACCCGGACAATCGCCAGCGCGGATGGTCGTCGCGCCGGGCCACGACCGCCCACTTCGCGTTGCCCATCCCGCCGATCACCGGCCAGCTGGACTCGGGCAGGTCCAGCAGGCCGCAGGTCAGTCCGGCGATCATCCCGCCGTGCGCCACCAGCAGCACCGCTCGGGCGTCCGGGTCGGCCGCGAACTCGGCGTCGAGCTCGTCGACCAGCGGCATCGACCGCGCGACGACGTCCACACGGGACTCGCCGCCCGGCGGGGTCCACCGCGGGTCGGCCCGCCAGGCGCCGATCGCGCCCGGCGAGTCCTCCTCGATCTCCCGGGTGGTGCTGCCCTGCCAGTCGCCCAGGTGCGTCTCGCGCAGCCGGACGTCCGTGGTCACCGGCAGCCCGACGCTCGCGGCGACGGCCAGTGCCGTCTCGTGGGCGCGGGACAGGTCGGAGCTGACGATTCGGTCCAGCGGGATCTCGGCCAGCACCGGAGCGGCCGCCGCGGCCTGTGCCTGACCCTGCTCGGTGAGCTTCGTGTCCAGATGTCCCTGCATCCGGCCGTCCAGGTTGTACTCGGTCTGGCCGTGCCGCATGAGCACGATCCGCCGCAGCGTCATCCGGCGTCGTTCCCGGCCGGCACGTCGTCCGGGAGCTCGATCCGCGGGCAGTCCTTCCACAGCCGGTCCAGCCCGTAGAAGCCGCGCTGCTCGGTGTGCATCACGTGCACGACGATGTCGGTGAAGTCGAGCAGCACCCAGCCGCCGTCGGGTGTGCCCTCGCGGCGGGTCGGCTTGTGCCCGCGCTCGCGGAGCTTCTCCTCGACGGCCTCGACGATGGCGTCCACCTGGCGCTCGTTCGGCGCGGACGCGAGCACGAAGCAGTCCGTGATGACGAGCTGGTCGGACACGTCGAGCGCCACGATGTCGGCGGCCAGCTTGTCCGCCGCGGCCGCGCCCGCGACCTTCGCCATCTCGATCGACTCCGGTGTCGCCGTCACTCGCCTCACGTCTCCCGCCGCTCGTTGACCGCGGACGGTCGGCGCCCGCGCCGTCCAGTGTCCCAGCCCGCACCAACCGGACGAGCTCCGGACCACAGAACGGTACCGATCAGTTCCGTATCGGTGTACGGTACCGATCGTGCCCACCGATGCCCGCGCCCGGCTGCTCGCCACCGCGGAGGAGATGTTCTACGCCGAGGGCGTCCGCGCCGTCGGCGTCGACGCGCTGCTGGCGCGCTCCGGCGTCGGGCGGGCGTCGTTCTACCGTCACTTCCCGAGCAAGGACGACCTGGTGACGGCCACCATCAAGGCGACGGGGGCGGCGTTCCGCGCCTGGCTCGCCGACGAAGTCGCAGCCCGTGGCGGGCACCCGCTCGCCGTGTTCGACGCGCTGGACGACCGGTTCGCGTCCCCCGGCTTCCGCGGGTGCGCGGCGATCAACGCGATGGTCGAGGCGGCGGAACCGACCAGTTCCGCGCACCTCGCCGCCGCCGACCACAAACGATCGGTCACCGACTACCTGGACGGCCTGCTCAGCGCCGCCGGGTACGCCGGCCACGCCCGGCTGGCCGACCAGCTGATGCTGCTGGTCGACGGCGCGATGGTCACTGCACTGCGCAGGCCGGGGGCGGCGGGCGACGCCCGCCGGATCGCCGAGGCACTGCTGGATCCCGAGGAGAGACGATGAGCCGCTTCGCCCAGCTCGCATACACCGACACCGTCCGGGCCCTGCAGCACGAGAACGGCAGCGACCGGGCCAACCGCATCGGCACCGAACCCGAGCCCGACGACCTGCTCGGCGAGCCGGAGCGCCGGTTCCTGAGCACCCGCGACGGGTTCCACCTGGCCAGCGTCGGCGAGACCGGATGGCCGTACATCCAGTTCCGCGGAGGGCCGCCCGGGTTCGTGCACGTCCTCGACGAGCACCGGTTCGCGTTCGCCGACGTGCGCGGCAACCGCCAGTACGTCACCACCGGCAACCTGCGCACCGACGACCGGGTCGCGGCGTTCTTCATGGACCACCCGACACGGACCCGGGTGAAGCTCCTCGGCCGCGCCCAGGTCGTGCCGGCGATCGAGGGTGACCCGCTGACCGAGCGCCTCACCGCACCGCGGACCGACGGGCGCGTGGAGCGCCTGATCGTCGTCCGGGTCGAGGGCGTGGCCTGGAACTGCCGTCAGCACATCACGCCGCGCTGGTCGGCCGACGAGCTCGACGAGGTCTGGGGCCGGCTCACCGACCGGGTCACCGAGCTCGAAGCCGAGAACGCGATGCTGCGCGAGCGCCTTCTCGCGGGATAGGTTCGCCGCTGCGGCGCGGCGATGAGGAGATGCGAGATGGCCCTGGCCCCGGACCTGACGGGAACCCGGAGCGAGCCGGTGAGCTTCGTGTGGGAGCGCGACGATGTCCTGCTCTACGCGATCGCGGTCGGCGCGGGCGGCGCCGACCCGACGGCGGAGCTGGCGCTCACGACGGAGAACACGGCCGACGTGAAGACGCAGGTGCTGCCGACCTACGCGAACATCATCACGCGCGGCGCGCGCGTCCCGCTCGGCGACTTCGACCCGGCGATGCTCGTGCACGCCGAGCAGTGGTTCCGGGTGCACCGCCCGCTGCCGCTGTCCGGCCGGGCACGGGTGACCGCGCAGGTCACCGACGTGCTCGACAAGGGGTCCGGCGCGCTCGTGCGGACCGAGTCGGAGGCCGTCGACGCCGAGACCGGCGCCAAGCTCGCGACCACCGCGCAGACCGTGTTCATCCGCGGTGAGGGCGGGTTCGGCGGCTCGCGCGGCGAGTCGTCGGCGTCACCGGTGCCGGACCGGGCACCCGACCACGAGATCACCTACCGGACCCGGCCCGAGCAGGCGCTGCTCTACCGGCTGACCGGTGACCGGAACCCGCTGCACTCGGACCCGGCGTTCGCCGCCCGCGGCGGCTTCGACCGGCCGATCCTGCACGGCATGTGCACGTACGGCTTCACCGCCCGCGCGCTGCTGGAGACCGTCTGCGGCGGCGACACGACCCGGTTCTCCGCGATGGACGCGCGCTTCACCCGCCCGGTGCTGCCGGGCGACGAGCTGACCGTCCGGATCTGGGACGAGGGTCCGACGGCGTTCTTCCGCACGACGAGCGGGGAGCACGTCGTGCTCGACCGCGGGCGTCTGGACCTGTCCGGACGCTGAGGCTCAGCCGGGCCCGGCACCGTTCGTCGACATCAGCGCGTGCCGGGGCGCGGGCCCCTCGATCTCCGGCACGGGCACCGGCCCGCCGTAGGCGAGCATGCCGAGCGCGTCCAGCGCGGCCAGCTGCGGGTAGATCCGGCCGGGCTCGTCGCGGTGCGGCCAGCGGTGGTCGAGATCGCGGAACGAGACCGCCCTGCGGCGCAGGACGGCCAGGAAGCTCGGGTTGTCCCGCAGGAACCGCGCGTAGGCCGCACGCAGGTCGTCGCGGCGGACCAGGTCGCCGCAGACGAACCCGAGGACGTCGGCCCCGATCTCGTAGACGTACTCCCCGCACAGCGCGACGACGAACGGCGCCGTCCACGGCTCGTCGGACGCGAACAGCTCGCGCACGGCGCGCTGCCGGGTGCCCGCCCGGTCGCTGCGGGTCATCCACGCCGCGAGGACGGTCTGGGCGCGCCGGTTCTGCCGCGCCGTGCGTGCGGACGACGGCCACGGGTGCGAGAGCCGGTAGGGCAGCTGGACCAGGCGGCCGTCGACGTGCAGGTCGTGGTCGGCGACTCCACCACCGGTGTCCTGGACCAGCTGCGGGGTGACGTGCCCCCACGGTGCCAGCATCCCGAGCGCGACGTGCGCGTCGCGGCGGACCGGCGCCGGTACGGACCGCAGCAACAGGCCCGCGTACACGGGCGTCGGTAGCTGCGGCACCACCACACGGTACTTCGATCGGAGGACGCGACGGTCACCGACCGTCCGTACATCCGGCGTACCACCACTCGTCCGGCGGGAGGAGCGCTGTCCGGCGCAGCACCACCGCCCGCCGTCCGAGGCGGCACCCGGGCGCCGGGTGTCGCGCCGCGCGCTGCTCAGGACGCTCGGGCCGGCGCGGGTGCCGGGCCCGACGGCACGGTGCAGACTCCGGGCCGTGAGCCGTGCCAACGAGAAGCAGATCCAGAGCTGGGACGGTCCGGGCGGCGGGTTCTGGGCCGCGCACGCCGGGCACTTCGACCGCGGCGTGGCCGCCTACCAGTCCGATCTCGAGGACGCGACCGGCGCGGGCCCCGGCGACCGGGTGCTCGACGTCGGCTCCGGGAACGGGACCACCGCCATCGGGCTGGCCGGCCGCGGGGCGGGCGTCCTCGGCATCGACGTCTCGCGGTCCATGCTCGCCGTGGCCCGCGAGCGCGCCGCTGTCGCAGGCCTCCCCGGCGTGGAGCTGCTGTGCGCCGACGCGCAGACCCATCCGTTCGAGCCCGGCTCGTTCGACGTCGTCGTGAGCCGCCACGGCGTCATGTTCTTCGACGACCCGGCCGCCGCGTTCACGAACCTCGCCCGGGCACTGCGACCGGACGGCCGCCTGGCGCTGCTCGTCTGGCAGCCGCTCGAACGCCAGGAGTGGCTGGTCGCGTTCATGGGCGCACTGCGGGCGACCCCGCCCGGACCGGACGGGCCGAGCCCGGTGTCGTTCGGCGATCCGGAGAACGTGCGCCGGCTGCTGGACAGCACCGGCTTCGTCGACGTCGACGTGTCCGGACTGGACCGTCCGATGTGGTACGGCGACGACGTCGGCGACGCGACCGCCTTCGTCGAGGGACACTTCTCCTGGGCGCTCGAGGCGCTGGGCCCCGGCGAACGCGCGACGGCCCGGGACGCCCTCCGGACGGTGATGGCCGAGCACGAGACACCGGACGGCGTACTGTTCCGGTCCGCGTGCTGGCTGGTGACCGCCCGCAAGGGGCCCCGGCGGTAGTCGTCAGAACGTGATCAGTGGCTTGACCACGTTGTCGGACTTGGTCCGCATCATCTCGAACGCGGCCTCCGCGTCGCCGATGCCGACACGGTGCGTGGTCATCGGCGTCGGGTCGACCTTGCCGGTCGCGAGCAGCCGCATGATCCGTTCCATCCGGTCCCTGCCGCCGGGACACAGGTCCGTGGTGATCCGCTTGCCGGCCATGCCCAGCCCGAACGCGTCCAACGGGATGGTGAGCGTCGGCCCACCCTCGCCGTGGTAGCCGACGTTGGAGATCGTGCCGCCCTCCTTCGTCGCGTACAGGCAGCCCTCCCACGTGGCCTGCGAACCGAGCGCCTCGACGGCCGAGTCCACGCCGCCGTGGGTGATGTCGACGATCTGCTCGGCGACGTTGCCGTCCGCCGGATCGATCACGATGTCGGCGCCGAACTGCTTGGACAGCGCCGCACGGTTCGGGATGCCCTCCACCGTGATGATCAGCCCGGCGCCGAGGAGCTTCGCGCCGATCGTCGCGGACAGCCCGACGGCGCCCTGCGCGAACACGGCGACGGTGCCGCCCAGCGGGATGTGCGCGTTCTGCGCGCCCGCGAACCCGGTCGAGAGCATGTCGCAGGCGTAGACGGCGACCTCGTCGGCCAGGCCCTCCGGGATCGGGGCGAGGTTGTAGTCGGCGTCGTTGACGTGGAAGTACTCGGCGAGGTTGCCGTCCTTCTGCACGGTGAAGCGGTAGCCGCCGAGCGGCCCGCCGCACTGCGACGACAGCCCGCGCTGGCAGTTGTCGCACGTCCCGTCCGGTGTCACGGCGTTCACCGCGACCCGGTCGCCGACCTTCGCCCGCGTGACGCCCTCGCCGACCTCGTGCACGACGCCGACGCTCTCGTGTCCGAGCAGCCGCCCGTAGGGCACCGGCAGCACGCCGGCCACCGTGTGCACGTCGGACGTGCAGATCAGCGACGCCGTCGAACGCACGACGGCCTCGCCGGGGCCGGCTTTCGGGATCTCCCGGTCGATCAGCTGAACCGTCCCCGCGTCGACGAACGCGAGGCACTTCATGGTGTCCGGCACGGTGCGTCTCCCTATGAGTCGAGCAGTTCGTTCAGGTGCTGGTCCACCTGGCCGATGTAGGTCGGGGCGACGCCGAACAGCCCGAGGTGGCCGAGGACGTCGTCGATGATCCGGAGCTGGGCGTTCGGCGTCAGCTCCAGTTCGGACTCGTGGTCGCGGACCGGGAAGAACATGTCCTCGTTGATGGGCATCACCCGGGCGGTGGCCCGGTTGCGTCCGAGCGCGGCGGCGAGGTCGCCACCGGTGTGCCGGGCGACGTCGCCGCGCTGCCACTTCCAGGCCATGCACAGCAGGTCGTTCGGGTCCATCGCGGTGAAGTACGGCTCCAGGAAGCCCTCCATGAAGGCCTCCTTGGACTCGAACTCCAGCGCCCGCCAGACCTCCTGCTTCCAGAACTCCGTCGAGAAGCCCATCACGGCCCAGATCCCGGCATGGCGTTTGAGCCCGGCCTCGACGTCGGCGTTGGACGAGTACTCGCCGTCCTTGAATCCCGGATCCGAGGTGATGGCCTCCATCAATGCCTTCGTGTAGAGGAAGTCGTGCGGAGTGTTCTGCGCGGTGCCCGCGATCGGCGCCGCGCGCCGCACCTTCTCGGGGAAGCGCACCATCCACTCGTAGGTCTGCTGGGCGCCCATCGACCCGCCGACGACGAGCTGCAGCTGCTCGATCCCGAAGTGCTCGCGCAGCAGACGCTCCTGCGCCACGACGTCGTCGCCGATGCGCACGTGCGGGAACTTCGACATCCCGATCGACGCGTTCGCACCCGACGCGTTGTGCGGGGACGTGGACAGCCCGTTGCCGATCTGGTTGATCACCACGATGAAGTACCGGTCGGGGTTCAGCGCGTGGTCGGGACCGATGTAGACGTCGCGGAAGATCTGGTGCGTCCCGGAGTACCAGGTGGTGACCAGGATGGCGTTGTCGCGTGCCTCGTTGAGCGTTCCGAAGGTGGCGACGGCGAGGTGGCAGTCCGGGATGGACCCGCCCTCCTCCAGGTCGAGCCGGCCGATGCCGATCAGCTCGTAGTCCCCGTGGAACTCGGGTGTGTAGTACGCGTTCTCGATCACTGCAGGGCCTCCTCGCGCGGGTCGGCGTCGACTCTGTTCCCGCGCGACGACCCGGACGTGTCCCAATCCCGGACACGCCGCGCCCTTGACGTTGCCGTCACCATGTGACGAGGAGCACACGGAGGTGCGAGATGGGCACGGACGGCGACCAGCGGGAGCTGCTCACCACCGCTCTGGCCGAGTTCCTGACCGAGGGCGCACTGCCGGAGCAACGGGGAGTCCCCAACCACGTCGCCGCGTCCTGGCGGCGCAGCGTGTCGCGGGGCGTGCAGCCCGACGTCGTGGAGAACGACTACTACTCCGAGCTCGACGTCGACTCCCGGCTCGTGCGCTGCGCCCGCCCGGAGATCGAGCACCTGGCCGAGCAGATCAGCGCGATCCCGGCCTGCGTGGCCCTCACCGACGACAGGGCCCGGATCCTCGGACGCTCGGACACCGGCCCCGGGTTCGGCCGCGTCCTCGATCACGTCTACTTCGCCCAGGGCTTCGGCTACGCCGAGAACACCGTCGGCACGAACGGCGTCGGGACGGTGCTGGAGTTCGGCGAGTCGGTACACATCGTCGGCGCGGAGCACTTCGTCGAGTTGCTGCACCCGTTCGCCTGCGCGGGCGCACCGGTCCGCGACCCGTTCACCGGGCGGATCGAGGGTGTGCTCGACATCAGCTGCCAGGCGCAGCACTCGCACCCGATGCTGCACACGCTCGTCCGTACCGCGGCGTCCCGGATCGAGCGCAACCTGCTGCTCGACCGCGACCGGGTGCCGCAGGCGCTGTTCGACGCCTACAGCCGCGTCGACGCCCGCACCCGCGGTGCGGTGCTGGCCGTCGGCCCGCGAATGGTCACCGCGAACACGGCGATGCAGACCCTGCTCGACGGCCCCGACCAGGAGGTGCTGCGTGAACACGCCCGCTTCCTCATGCACGGCCGGGCCGCCGTCGACGACCGGATCGACCTCCCGTCCGGTGCGCGGGTGCGGATGCGGGGGTCGACGGTGCGGGTCGGCGGCGATGTTGCCGGGCTCGTCTGTGTCGTCTCGGTGCTCGACGAGATCGACGCCCGCCCGGCCGCACCGCAGGTCAGGGCGCCCCGTACGGGTCTGGCCCCGAGCAGCTCACCCGCCTGGCTGGCGGCCGCGCAGACGGTGGAGGGCGCGCTGCGCGACGGAAGCCCGGTCGTCGTGCTCGGAGAGCCCGGCAGCGGACGCAGGCGTCTGCTGTGCGAGCTGTTCTCCCAGGTCGGCGGCCGCGCCGTCCCGGTACCGGCGGACCGCATCGAGGCCGGTCCGGCCGAGGCCGTGACGCGCCTGCGCGGTGACAGCGGCGACGCCACCGGCTGCGCCGTGCTGCCGGTGCTGTGCGACCTCGACCGCCTGTCGCCGGAGACCGTCGCCGCGCTGCACCGGGAGCTACAGGAGCCGGGGAGACCGGTCGTGGCGGCGACCTGCTCGGGCACCGTTCCCGAACCGCTGCTCGGCCTGTTCCGTGTGTCCGCCGCCGTCCCCGCGCTGCGTCACCGCGGCGGCGACGTGGCCGCGTTGGCGGCGTCGCTGCTCGGGGACCTGACCGCCCACCGCGACGTCCGGCTGAGCCGGGACGCCGAACGCCTGCTGACCCGGCACCGCTGGCCGGGCAACGTGGCCCAGCTGCGGGACGCGCTCGCGGACGCGCTGCGCCGCCGCCCGGTCGGCGTGATCGAGGCGGCCGACCTGCCGGCGTCGTGCCAGAGCACGCCGCGCAGCACGCTGCGCCCGGTGGACGAGGTGGAACGCGACGCCATCGTCGCGGCCATCCGGGAGGCGGGCGGGAACCGCAAGGCGGCCGCCGCCGCGCTCGGGCTGGCCCGGTCCACGCTCTATCGCAAGATCCGGCAGTACGGCATCGACTGCTAGGTCCGTGTCCCGAGTTGGGACACGCCGTCGCCCGCACCCGGTCGCACGATGGCCGGACCGCGAGGGAGACGAGGTGGACACGATGACGAACGCGACGGCCACGGAGACCGTGGACGCGGTGGTGCTGGGTGCCGGGGTCGCCGGGCTGTACCAGCTGCACCAGCTGCGCGAGCAGGGCCTGACCGTGCGGGGGTTCGACGCCGCGAGCGACGTCGGCGGGACGTGGTGGTGGAACCGCTACCCCGGTGCCCGCTTCGACTCCGAGAGCTACGTCTACCAGTACCTGTTCGACGAGAGCCTCTACAAGGACTGGTCCTGGAGCGAGCGTTTCCCCGGCCAGCCGGAGATCGAGCGGTGGATGCACTACGTCACCGACCGGCTCGACCTGCGCAAGGACATCCGGTTCGACACCCGGATCACGGCCGCGCACTACGACGAGGACCGCGGTCGCTGGACCGTCCACACCGACCGGGGCGACGTCGTCGACACCCAGTTCTTCGTGTCGTGCGCCGGCATGCTGTCCGCGCCGCTGAAGAACATCGAGGGCACCGACGACTTCTCCGGCGAGCTCGTGTTCAGCTCGTCCTACCCGGCGGAGGGGCTCGACCTGGCCGGCAAGCGGGTCGCCGTCGTCGGGGTCGGGGCCACCGGCATCCAGATCATCCAGACGATCGCGCCCGATGTCGGGCACCTGACCGTGTTCGCGCGCGGACCGCAGTACGTGCTGCCGATGAAGAACCCGTCCTACGGCCCGCAGGAGCAGGAGGCCTACAAGGCCCGCTTCGACGAGGTGAAGGCGACCCTCCCGCACACGTTCAGCGGGATGGAGTTCGAGTGGGAGCACACCTGGGAGGGCACCAGCCCCGAGCGGCGCGACGAGATCCTCGAGGAGATCTACCAGGACGGCTCGCTCAAGCTGTGGCTGGCGAGCTTCGGCGAGATGTTCTTCGTCGAGGAGATCAGCGAGTACGTCTCGGAGTTCGTGCGGAACAAGATGCGCGAGCGCCTGAACCACGACCCGCACCTGGTCGAGACGCTGGTGCCGACGGACTACGGGTTCGGCACGCACCGGGTGCCGCTGGAGACGAACTACCTGGAGGTCTACCTGCGCGACAACGTCGATCTGGTCAACGTGCGGGACAACCCGATCGCGCAGATCCGCGAGGCGGGCATCGAGCTCGCCGACGGCACGCTGCACGAGTTCGACGTGATCATCCTGGCCACCGGGTTCGACGCGGGTACCGGCGCGCTCACCCGCATCGACATCCGGGGGCGCAACGGCCGGTCGCTGACCGACGACTGGGGCCGCGACATCCGCACGACGATGGGCCTGGCGAAGCACGGATACCCCAATCTGCTGACCACGGCCGTCCCGCTCGCCCCGTCGGCGGCGCTGTGCAACATGACCACCTGCCTGCAGCAGCAGACCGAGTGGATCTCCGACGCGATCAGGGACCTCAAGGCCGACGGCAAGACGACGATGGAACCGACGGCCGAGGGCGAGGACGCCTGGGTCTCCCACCACGACGAGGTCGCGAACGCGACGCTCGTCGCGAACACGACGTCGTGGTACCTGGGCTCGAACGTGCCCGGCAAGCCCCGACGGGTGCTGTCCTACATCGGCGGCGTCGGGACCTACCGGCAGAAGTGCGACGAGGAGGCCGCGGCCGGGTACCCGGCGTTCCGCCGAGAATGACGGGCGTCAGGAGCCCAGCCATCCGGCGAGGTCCAGCCGGGCGCTCCCGGCCGGTTCGAGGTCCCGCAGCGCCGTGAGCAGCGCGTCCATGCGCTGGGCGCCGAGGGTCCCGGTCCGTGCCGCGAGCGCCCGGTCGAACGCCGCGGCGGACTCCCGCAGAAGCCCCCGGCCGTCCGCCGTGATCGTGACGATCTTGCGGCGGGCGTCCTGCGGGTCCGCCGCGCGCTCGACGTAGCCGCGCTCGGCGAGCCGGTCGATCGTCTTGCCGGCCGCCTGCTTGCTGACGCCGAGGCGGTCGCCGAGCTCCGCGGCCGTCGCGCCCGCGGGACCGATGGCCTGCAGCGCGAACCCGTGGACGGGCCGCGCGTGCGGGTGCCCCGCGCGGGCGAGATCGGCGTGCACGTCGTCGACGAGCGCACGGAACGCTCCGAGCAGGCCGAGCGCGAGGTCCGCGCCGGGCGAACCGGAGCTGGCGTTATCCGACAACATGGTTTACCTTTTCGACAACCATGTTGTCGATTATACGGGAGACCACCGTGACCGTGATCCGCCACGCCGACGCCCGGTGCACCAGCACGCCGAATGCGACGATGACGACCCTCGCCTCACCCACTCAGGGCGGCACCGACCAGGCGCTCTGGCGCGTCGAGATGACTCCCGGCGCGGTCGGGCCGCTGCACGCCATGGACGGCGAGCAGGTCTGGACCGTGCTCGACGGCGCCGCCCACGTGGATGTCGGCGACGCGACCGAGGAGCTGAGCGCCGGGGACACGCTCGTGCTGCCCGCCGGCGTCCTGCGCCGCATCCACGCCGACCCGGACGCCGGGATGACCGCCGTCGTCACCGGACGTGGCGGGTCGGTCGCGTCCGGTCCCGACCGCGACCCCGTCGTTCCCGCCTGGATCTCCTGATTTGCCTGGCCGTGGTGGGATATGACCGTGTTGACCGCGCGCAGCAAGGGCATGTGGAGCCGGGAGTACGAGATCGACCTCGACGGGCAGGTCGTCACGTCCTTCCGGTCGAGCTGGTGGGGCAACGGCGGGACGTTCACCGTCGAGGGCCACGAGTACACGGTGAAGAGCAACGCCTGGGGCGCGAAGTTCGGCATGGCCATGGCCGACGGGACCGTCGTCGCCCGTGCCGAGAAGGTCGGGCGGAAGAACTGGAGCGTCGACGCCGAGGGCCGGACGCTGCGTTTCCGCCGCACGTCGATGTGGACCGCTGAGCAGGCGCTGATGGACGGCGACCGGGAGGTCGGGTCGATCCGCAAGCGCAGCATGTGGCGCAACGACGCGGTGGCCGACCTGCCGGGACTCGACCCGGCGCTGCAGATCTTCGTCGTCGCCGTCGTGGTGACCCACTGGGAGCAGAGCGCCGCGGCGGCCGCCTCGTCCTGAGACGTTCGACGGGCGTCGGTCCGGGTAGCGTCGGCTCGTGACCTCGGACGTCGACCTGTCGACCGTGCTCGGGCAGCTGCTCCCGCACGGCACCGTGCACACGCGGGCGATCGACCGGCTCGCCTACGCCCACGACGCGTCGCACTTCGCGCGCACGCCGCGGGCCGTCGTCACGGCCGCGTCCGCGGACGACGTCGGACGTCTGTTCCGCGCGGCGTCGACGACGGGTGTGCCGCTGACGTTCCGCTCCGGCGGGACGAGCCTGTCCGGCCAGGGTGTCACCGACGGGATCCTCGTCGACACGCGCAAGCACTTCAGGGGCATCGAGATCCTCGATGACGGCGCGCGCGTCCGGGTGGGGCCGGGCGCCACGATCCGCGCGGTCAACACGCGACTGGCCCGGTTCGGGCGGATGCTCGGACCGGACCCGGCCAGCGAGTCGGCGTGCACGCTCGGCGGTGTCGTCGCGAACAACTCGTCCGGGATGGCGTGCGGGACGGTCGCGAACAGTTACGCGCTGCTGGACTCGCTGGAGCTCGTGCTGCCGTCCGGGACCGTGCTGGACACCGGCGCGCCGGATGCCGACGACCGGCTCCGCGCGCTCGAGCCGGACCTCCACTCCGGACTGTCCCGGCTGCGCGACCGGCTGCGCGGTGACGAGACGGCGCGCAAGGCGATCGCCCAGCAGTTCTCGTTGAAGAACACGATGGGCTACGGCCTGAACTCGTTCCTCGATCACTCGTCGCCCGCGGCGATCCTCACGCACCTCGTCGTGGGCAGCGAGGGGACGCTCGCGTTCATCGCGTCGATCACGATGCGCACCGTGCCGGTCCTGTCCCACACCCGCACCGGCCTGCTGATCTTCCCGGACCTGCCGTCGGCGAACCGGGCGCTGCCATCGCTCGTCGACTCCGGGCCGGCGACGATCGAGCTGCTGGACGCGACGTCGCTGCGGGTCGGGCAGGGCGACGCGGACGCCGACCCGCGCCTGCGCGCGCTCACCGTGCGCGACCACGCGGCGCTGCTCGTCGAGTACCGCGGGTCCACATCGGAGGAGGTCGACGCGCTGGCCGGACCGGCCGCGTCCCTGCTGTCGACGCTGCCGCTCGACGGCGCGGCCGAGCTCTCCGGCGACCCGGCGGCCAAGGCGCGGCTGTGGCACCTGCGCAAGGGGCTCTACGCCGCGGTGGCGGCAGCCCGCCCGTCCGGCACGGCGGCGCTGCTGGAGGACGTCGCGGTGCCGGTGCCGGAGCTGCTGCCGACGTGCGAGGGGCTCGTCGAGCTGTTCGGCAGGCACGGCTACGAGCACGCGGTGATCTTCGGGCACGCGAAGGACGGCAACGTCCACTTCATGCTCACCGAGCGTCTCGGCGACGGCGGCGGGCGCGACCGGTTCGGACGCTTCACCGACGACATGGTCGACCTCGTGCTCGGCCACGGCGGCACGCTCAAGGCCGAGCACGGCACCGGCCGGATGATGACGCCGTTCGTGCGCCGCCAGTACGGCGACGACCTGTACGACGTGATGCTGGAGATCAAGCGGCTGTGCGACCCGCGCGGCGTGCTGAACCCCGGCGTCGTGCTCGACGACGACCCGACCGCGCACCTCGACAACCTCAAGTCCGCGCCGACCGTCGAGTCCGAGGTGGACCGGTGTGTCGAGTGTGGATTCTGCGAGCCGGTCTGCCCGAGCCGGGACGTGACGCTCACGCCGCGGCAGCGGATCGTGCTGCGCCGCGAGCGGGAGCGCGCGCTGCAGGCGGGCGACCACGCGCTCGTCGCGGAACTGGACGAGGCCTACCGCTACGACGGCGTGGACACCTGCGCCGTGGACGGCATGTGCGCCACCGCGTGCCCGGTCCTGATCAACACCGGTGACCTGGTGCGACGGCTGCGCGCCGAGCGTCCACAGAAGACGGCGGCTCGCGGGTGGGCGTTCGCGGCGAAGCACTGGGGGGCGACGACTCGTCTGGCGGGCACGGCGCTCTCGGTGGCCGGCGCGTTGCCGGGCGGGGCGGCGGGAAAGGTGACGACCGCGCTGCGCAAGGTCGCCGACCCGGAGCAGGTGCCGATGTGGTCGCCGGACCTGCCGTCGTCGGGGAGCGCGCCGCGGGTGCCCGCGCTCGGCGTCGGCACGGCGGCGGCGGTGCTGTTCAGCTCGTGCACCGGGACGATGTTCGGCTCGGGGTCGGGAACGGGGGCGACGGAGGCGTTCGCCCGTCTCTGCGACCGCGCTGGCCTGACGCTGACCGTGCCGGACGACCTGCCGTCGTTGTGCTGCGGGACGCCGTGGAAGTCGAAGGGACTACGCGACGGCGCCACCGCGATGGCCGACCGGGTGCTGCCCGCGCTGTGGGAGGCCACGGGTCAGGGACGGCTGCCGGTCGTGTGCGACGCGTCGTCGTGCACCGAGGGGTTGCGGGTGATGGTCGCCGCGAGCCCGTTCCGAGGTCTCGAGGTGCTCGACGCCGTGGAGTTCACCGCGACGCACCTGTTGTCCGCACTGGACGTGCGCGGGCGCCTGGACCGGATCGTCCTGCACCCGACGTGCTCGGCGCAGCAGATGGGACTGACGCCTGCGCTGCGCACGCTCGCCGGGGCCGTCGCCGACGACGTCACCGTCCCGGACGCGTGGGGCTGCTGCGGATTCGCCGGCGACCGCGGGCTGCTGCACCCGGAGCTGACCGCGTCGGCCACCGCGCCCCAGGCCGCCGAGATCGCGACGATCGACGCCGACGCGCACGCGTCCTGCAACCGCACCTGCGAGCTGGGCATGAGCCGAGCGACCGGTGAGACCTACGTGCACGTCCTGGAACTCGTGGAGCGCGCCACCCGCGCGTAGTGCCACCTCCGCCTGCTCCCCCATTGGCGCGGGCGGGACCAGCGGGGCGGGTGGGACGAGCGGGGCCAGCAGGCGATGCAGTGGCGGCGGGCGACGCGCGGGGTGGTCAGTGGACGGCCGGGGCCGTCCAGAGCCGGTGACCGACGATCACGCCGTAGACCAGCAGGAGCGCCAGTCCGACGAGGAAGCCGAGCGGACCGAACCCCTTCGCACCCGCCATCACGACGGCCACGGCGACCGGCAGCGCGACGGTCCACCACCGGACCACGCCGGCCCGGGCCAGGCCGACCGCCAGCACGATCGGGCCGAGCGTGAAGCCGACGACCATCGGGAGCATCCAGCCCGCGGTGAGCGCCGGCATCGCCTCGACCTCGGCGCCGATCTCCATGGCCGTGTCCGGCCCGAACATCGCGGCCTCCCTGGCGGCGAACCAGTCGATCACGACGCTGCCCGACAGGTTCAGGAACCCGAGCCCGCCGAGCGCGCCACCGGCCCACGCCCAGATCCGGCCGCGTCGGGTCGCCACGGCCAGGCCGGCCAGCAGCAGTCCGACGCCGATCGCGAGGAATCCGTAGTGGAGGATCGTCGCCGCGACGTCCGCGCCCGCCGGGTCGGCTCCGTACGCGACGTACATGCCGCGCGGCTCCGGCTCGGTCGACGGCGGGTCGAAGATCGTGCTCACCGCGGCGAGCACCGCACCCAGCGGCAGGACCACGGCGGCGGCCCGACCGACCGGGCGGAACACGCGTCGCTCCGGGGCGGTCTCCGGCAGGACGGTGACGGTGGCGGCGGTCGGCTCGGTGGTGGTCATCGGGGGCTCCTCGGCTCGTTCTCCCTGGACGACGCAGAGAGTGCTCCGGACTCCGGTCGCGGTCTGTGCCCGCCGACGCGCTCGTTGTGTCGCATCGGCGACACAACGGGGCAAGTGACCGCCCGGATCGGTCCCCGACCATCGACGTCGCACCGATCGCGGTGCGGACCGCCCTCGAACCGGCATACGTGTGACGTCCTGTCCTCCGACATCGCACTCATCGCGGTGAGGATCGTGGTCCGACCGCGATGGGTGCGATGTCGACCGGGATGCGGCCGACCCCGATGCGGCCGACCCCGATGCGGCTGACCCGGACCCCGCCGACCCGGGACGCGGCCGACCCGGGACGCGAGCGACCGAGACGGATCGGCCTCGCGGACGGCGGGTGCGTCGAGGCGGGGTCGGCTCACCACACGGGCGGCGTGGACGTCGCACCTGCGAACGACCTGGCGGAACCGACCCGGCAGACGGGTCGGCCGACGACCCTGGGCCCATGACCGTGCCGGGGTGGCCGACCGTGTTCCGGGGTTCGGACGCCGTCGCGGCCGGCCTGGTGACGTGGGCCCGGTTGCTCGGACCCGGGTTCGAGCGCCTGCTGCCGGACACGTACGCCGCGGCCGGACACGAGTCCGGCCTGCTCCTGCGATCGGTCGCGGCGTCCCGGTGGTCACGCGGGCGCGGGGTGCTCTCCGGCTACTCCGCGGCCGAGGTGCAGGAGGCGTCGTGCGGGCCGCTCGGGGCACCCGCCGAGATCACGGTCGCCGAGCACGTCCTGCGCAGCCGGGCCGGTGTGACCGTGCGCCGAGGCGAGCTGCACCCGGACGAGGTGACGATGGTCGACGGCCTGCTCGTCACGACACCGCTGCGGACAGCGTTCGACCTGGGCAGGCGGCTCGAGTTCGTCGAGGCCGTCGTCGCGGTGGACGCGCTCGCCCGGGTGCACCGGTTCCCGCCCGATCTGCTGCTCGGCGTCGCCGTCCGGTACCCGCGCCGGCGAGGTGTGAGCCGCCTGACGGACGTGCTGTCCGCGGCCGACGCCCGGTCCAGTTCGCCGCCGGAGACCCGGCTGCGGCTCGTGCTCACCGGGGCCGGGCTCCCGCGTCCGGCCGTGCAGCACCCCGTCCTCGACGACGACCGTCGCCGCGCCGTGTGGCTCGATCTCGCCTACCCCCGGCACCGGCTCGGTATCGAGTACGACGGCGGCGACCATCTCGATCCGAAGCAGGTCGTGAAGGACATCGAACGCCACACCCGTCTCGCCGCCGCGGGATGGCGCGTCCTGCGCTACACCGCCCGGGACATCCGGCGTGACCCCGGACGGATCGTCCGGGAGGTCGGCGCCGCCCTGACGCAGCCGGCGGCAGGCTGACGCCACGACCTGGTCGTGCGCCTCCCCGGACGAGTCGCGACGGTGCCGTGGGCACCTCAGGCCGGCTCGTCCCGCCGCGCCGCAGGGTCACGGGCGGGTCCTGTGTGGTTCGCGCCGGACCCGCCATGCCGGGCGACGCCCGGCCGACATCACAGCCATCGCGGTAGCCGCCGCCTCCGGACCGCCACACGTGCGATGCCGACCGGACAGGGTCCGGCCGTGTCGCACCCGCTACACAAGCACTAGCGTCCGGTCCGTGCGCTGGTCCATCTCGATCCCGCAGCAGGACCCCGACGGCGTCGACGACGTCGGGCTCACGGAGTACCTCGCCCGTGCCGAGGAGCTGGGCTTCGAGGCCGGGTGGGTGATGGAGCAGGCCATCGGCCCGACCCCGATGCTCGCCCCGCTGGAGCTGCTGTCCTACGCGGCGGCGTGCACCAGCAGGATCCGGCTCGGCGTCGCGGTGATGGTCACGTCCCTGCACGACCCGTTGCAGCTCGCCGCGGCGGCGACCACTGTGGACCGACTGTCGCACGGCAGGCTCGATCTCGGCGTCGCGCCGGGTGGCGGGTTCCGGCAGTTCGCCGCGTTCGGGGTCGACCGGGAGACGTTCGTGTCCCGGTTCGTCGAAGGCCTGGACCTGATGAAGGCCGCGTGGTCCGACGAGCCGAGGGTCACGTTCCACGGCCGGTTCCGCCAGCTCGACGACCTGCCGATCCAGCCGAAGCCGGTGCAGCGCCCGCACCCGCCGATCTGGTTCGGCGCCAACGCCCCGACGGCGCTGGCGCGCGCCGTGCGGCACGGCGACGCGTTCCTCGGCGCCGGGTCGGCCACGACGGCGTCGTTCCGGGAGCAGGTCCCGGTCCTGCGCGCCGAGATGGAGCGCCACGGGAAGCGGGAGTTCCCGATCGGCAAGCGCGTCTACCTCGTCGTCGACGACGACCCGGAGCGAGCCCGGGAGCGCGTCGTGGACGGGCTGCGCGGCATCTACGGGCCGATGCGCGGTATCGAGGACGTCCCGGTCAGCGGCACGCCCGACGACGTGGCCCGCGGCCTGCGCGAGGTCGTCGACGCCGGCGCCGAGACGATCCTGCTCAACCCGCTCGGCGGCAGCCTGGGCGGCGACCGTGAACAGATGGAGCGTCTCGTCGCCGACGTCCTCCCCCGCGTCGACGAGCCGTAGCCGCCGTGGGCCTGCTCTCCGACATGTCCGAGGAGGACCGCCGCGAGGTGCTGGACAGCGGACGGGTCCGCCGGTTCGCCGCGCGCGAGGTCGTGTTCCACGAGGGCGACCCGGCGGACACGTTCCTGCTGATCGAGGCCGGACGGCTGGCCGTGCGCGCGGTGTCCCCCGCAGGCGACACGGTGACGTTCGGCGTGTTCGGGCCGGGCGAGGTGGTCGGCGAGCTCGCCCTGATCTCTGACGGCGGGCGGCGCAGCGCCACCGTCGTCGCGCTGGAGGCGACCGAGGTCCGGTCGTTCACCGCCGCGACGTTCCACCGCCTGCGCCGCACGAACGCGGGGGCCGATGCGTTCGTCCTGCGAACGCTCGCGGCCGACGTCCGGCGGCTGTCCGGGCTGCTGCTGGACGCGCTGTACCTGCCGGTGGAGACGCGGGTGCTGCGACGGCTGGCCGACCTCGAGCCCCGCTACCGCCGCGGCGTCGTGGGGCCGACGGCCGTCCCGCTGACCCAGGACGAGCTCGCGTCGCTGGCCGGCGCGAGCCGCGCGACCGTGAACCGGGTGCTGCGCGGCGCGGAGGCCGAAGGCCTGGTGGAGCTGCGTCGGGGTCGGATCCTGGTCGTCGACCCGGACGGTCTGCGCCGGCGGGGCGACGAGTAGTTGTTCGGACAACTCCGAGGGGCACGACCACCTGCTGAGTGCGACGCCGAGCCGAGCCCGGAACCTGTACGGACAGCACGCCGTCCGTTTCCTGACAGATGGACGAATACTTGTCCGCGGTCGGAGCGGCGCGCACCCTGATCGGGTGACGACGTGCCCGGGACGGCCATCGCGTCCCGGCATCCACCGGGACGACCATGTCGTGCCGCCATGGGACCTGGAGCCGTTCTGGCCTTCGCGCCGCGCTCCGCTGTTCAGCGAACGGTGTCACTGAGACCCCTCCTGCCCGGCCTCCGGCGACGCCGTGTCCCGACCCGCGCGTCCCTCCCCGAGGCGCCTCCGCGCGCCTACCCGAAAGGACCGCACGACCCATGTCCCCGCGCACCACCACCCGCTCGCGCTCCCTGGTCGTCCTGCTCGCCCTGCTGGCCGTCGTCGGCCTGCTGTCGGCGTGCTCCCGTGCCGACGACAGCAGCTCCTCCGCCGCGGGCGGGCAGACCTCCCCCGCGCAGGAGGTCAAGCTCGGCTACTTCCCGAACATCACCCACGCCCCGGCGCTGATCGGTGTCTCGCAGAACTTCTTCGCCCAGGAGCTGGGCCAGACGAAGCTGACCACGCAGACGTTCAACGCCGGACCGGACGAGGTCAATGCGCTGCTCGGCGGCTCGCTCGACGTCGCGTTCATCGGCTCCAGCCCGGCGATCAACGCGTTCGCCAAGTCCAAGGGCGAGGCCATCCGGCTGATCGGCGGTTCGACGACCGGTGGCGCGCAGCTGGTGACCACACCGGACATCACGTCGCCGCAGCAGTTGCTGGGCAAGACGATTGCGACGCCCCAGGCCGGCAACACCCAGGACGTCGCGCTCAAGAAGTGGCTCAAGGAGAACAACCTGCCGATCGGCACCGGTCCGAACGCGGTGACCGTCCAGAACATCGACAACCCGCGCACGCTCGACCTGTTCAAGCAGAAGCAGGTGGCGGGCGGCTGGCTGCCGGAGCCGTGGAGCTCCCGGCTGGTGGACGCGGGCGCCAAGGTGCTCGTCGACGAGAAGTCCCTGTGGCCGGACGGCAAGTTCCCGACCACGGTGATCATCGCGCGCACCGACTTCGTGAACCAGCACCCGCAGACGATCGAGGCGTTGCTGCGCGGCGAGCAGAAGGCGATCGACTTCGCGACGTCGAACGCGGCCCAGGCCAGGACCGTCACGAACGACTCGATCAAGCAGGTCACCGGCTCGTCGCTGAGCCCGAAGGTGCTCGACCGCGCGTTCAACGAGCTGTCCTTCGACTCCGACCCGCTGGCCGCGACGTTCCCGCAGCTGTCCAAGGACAGCGTCACGGCGGGGGCCACCCCGAGCGAGACCGACCTGAAGGGCTTCCTGAACGTGACGGCGCTGAACACGGTCCGCCAGGCGGCGGGCAAGCCGGCGGTCGACACGGCCGGGCTGGAAGCCGCGCAGTAGCGGTAACGGTGCAGCTGCAGGACCGAGTACCCACACCCACGAGGAACGGGACGAGATCATGACGGTCGAGATCGAACAGGCTCGCCGCGAGCGGACCCGGCACACCGCGGTCGAGCTGGCCGGCGTCGGCAAGACGTTCGGCACCGGACCGGACGCGGTGACCGCGCTGCGCGGGATCGACCTGCGGGTTGCGCACGGCGAGTTCGTCTGCCTGCTCGGCGCATCCGGCTGCGGCAAGTCGACGCTGCTCAACCTGCTCGCCGGGCTGGACGGAGCGACCGGCGGCACGGTCGCCGTGTCCGCGTCGCGGCCGTCGTTCATGTTCCAGGAGGCCGCGCTGATGCCGTGGCTGACCGCGGCACGCAACGTGGAGCTGCCGCTGCAGCTCGCCGGCTGGTCACGGCACGCCCGCCGGGACCGGGCGGCCGAGCTGCTCGGGCTCGTCCGCCTGGACGGCGTCGGGGCCAAGCGGCCGCACGAGCTGTCCGGCGGCATGCGCCAGCGGGTGTCGCTGGCGCGTGCGCTGGCCGCCGCCACGTCGTCGGACTCCGACGAGGGTCCCGGGCTGCTGCTGATGGACGAGCCGTTCGCGGCCCTGGACGCGATCACCCGCGACGTGCTGCAGGGCGAGCTGCTGCGCGTGTGGGAGGCCACCGGCACGACGATCGTGTTCGTCACGCACGACGTCCGCGAGGCCGTCCGCCTCGCCCAGCGCGTCGTGCTGCTGTCGTCGCGGCCCGGCACCGTGGTCAAGGAGTGGGACGCCCGCTCGCACCGCGACGGCCTCACCGACGAGATCACCGGCCGGCTCCGGCAGGTGATCACCAGCCATGCCGCCTGAGGACCGCGACGGCGGAGCCAACGGCACGGGGATCACGGTCGTCGAACGCGAGAACGACTCGGCGGCCGCGGTCGCCGGTCTGGACGCGCTGGACACGCCGACCGTTCAGCAGAGGCCCTGGTGGCGGCGCGCGCTCTCGGCCGGGCTGCCGCCGCTGGGCGCGCTCGTCATCGTCGTCGTGGTCTGGCAACTGGTCTGGGCCTCCGCGATCCTGCCCGTCTACCAGCTGCCCTCCCCCGGCGACGTCGCCGGGAAGTTCGGCGAGATCGTCGCCGACGGCAGCATCTGGTCGATCCTGTGGACCTCGATCAGCCGCGGCGTGCTCGGGTTCCTGCTCGCCCTCGTCATCGCCACCCCGCTCGGGCTGCTCGTGGCCAAGGTCAGCGTCGTGCGGCGGGCGATCGGGCCGCTGCTGTCCGGGCTGCAGTCGCTGCCGTCGGTGGCCTGGGTCCCCGCCGCGGTCCTCTGGTTCGGGCTGACCGACGCCACGATCTACTTCGTCGTGCTGGCCGGCTCGATCCCGTCGATCGCGAACGGGCTCGTCGCCGGCATCGACCAGATCCCGCCGATCCTGCCCCGGGCGGGTCAGGTGCTCGGTGCCCGCGGGTTCGCGTCGGCCCGGCACATCCTGCTGCCGGCCGCGCTGCCCGGCTACCTGGCGGGCTGCAAGCAGGGCTGGGCGTTCTCCTGGCGCTCGTTGATGGCCGCCGAGATCATCGCCGCCGGCCCGCTGCTCGGCGTCGGCCTCGGCGCCTATCTCAAGAACGGCAGCGACTTCAACGACATCTCCGTCGTCTTCGCCGCCGTGCTGCTGATCCTCATCGTCGGCATCGGGATCGAACTGCTCGTGTTCCGGCCGATCGAACGCCGCGTCCTGCGGGCGCGCGGCCTGGCCCCGGCCGCCTGATCGCACGTCCACAGAGCGGGATCCGGCCCGCCGGACCGGTCGACCTGTCCGGTCCGGCGGGCCGTCCTCCCGCGATCTGGGAGCACGGTGTGTCCGTTGTCCCCCAGCGCTTGCGACGTTGCTGTCCGGTCCGGACCCTCGTTCGGGTGACCGACCGCTGGGACCTGACGTGGCGCCTGCACGTCGACCTCATGCGCACGGCCGGCTACACCTGTCGCTGACACACGCCGCCCCCCGACCGCTCCGTCCCCCCGGGAGCCCGTGTGTCCACCACCCATCCCCTGCCCTCGGCCGCGTCCGGGGCGCAGGTCCCCCGCGGCGCCACGCCGCGCGTCGGACCGGCCGTGCGCCGGATCGACCTCCGGCGCTGGATCTCCCCGATCGCGATCCTCGTGATCTGGCAGCTGGCGTCGTCCACCGGCCTGCTCGCCGAGGACGAGCTCGCCTCGCCGTGGCGGGTCGTCACGGCCGCCGTCGACGTCACGGTCAGCGGCGAGCTGCCGGAAGGCCTCGGCGTCTCCCTGCTGCGCGTCGTCGCGGGCGTCGCGATCGGCCTCGTCGCCGGCGTCGGTTTCGGGCTGCTGTCCGGCCTGTCGAACTGGGGCGGCCTGCTCGTCGACCCGCCCGTGCAGATGCTGCGCACGCTGCCGCATCTCGCGCTCGTGCCGCTGTTCATCCTCTGGTTCGGCGTCGACGAGACGCCGAAGGTGCTGCTCGTCGCGCTCGGCGTGCTGTTCCCGATGTACCTCAACGTCCACGCCGGCGTGCGGGGCGTCGACCCGAAGCTGCTCGAGGCCGCCCAGGTCTCCGGGTTCACCCGCTCCGAGCGGCTGCGTCACGTCGTGTTGCCCGGTGCGATGCCGAGCACGCTGACCGGGCTGCGGCTGGCGCTGGGCATCGCGTGGCTGTCCATCGTGGTCGCGGAGACCGTGTCCGCGGACTCCGGCCTCGGCTACATGATCATGAACGCACGGGAGTTCCTGCGCACCGACGTGATCGTGGTCGGCCTGGTGGTCTACGCGCTGCTGGGTCTCGGCACCGACGCGCTCGTGCGCCGTCTGGAGCGTCGCGCCCTGCGGTGGCGGCCCTCGTGACCGCCCGGGTGACCGGCCTCGTCCGCGAGTTCGCTGCCGGTTCTCGTTCCGGCAAGCCTGCTCCCGGTGGACGGCGGATCCTCGACGGCCTCGACCTGACCGTCGGCGACGGCGAGTTCGTCGCGCTGCTGGGTCGCAGCGGCTCCGGGAAGTCCACGTTGCTCCGGATCCTCGCCGGACTGGACACCGTCGGCGACGACGGCGTGTCCGGCACCGTCGACGTGCCGGGCTCGGTCGCGATGGCGTTCCAGGAGCCGCGGCTGCTGCCGTGGAGGTCCGTGCGCGACAACGTCTCCCTCGGCCTGCACCGCGACGACGCGGCCGGCATCACGGACCGCACGCTCGCCGAGGTCGGTCTCGCCGAACGCGCCGATGCGTGGCCGCTGACGCTGTCGGGAGGCGAGGCGCAACGCGCGTCGCTCGCGCGGGCACTCGTCCGCGAGCCGGAGCTGCTGCTGCTCGACGAGCCGTTCGGAGCTCTCGACGCGCTGACCCGGATCGCCATGCACCGGCTCGTCCTGGATCTGTGGACCACGCACCGGCCCGGCGTCCTGCTCGTCACGCACGACGTCGACGAGGCACTGCTGCTCGCCGACCGCGTCCTCGTGCTCGACGGTGGCGTGATCGGCCAGGAGCACCGCCCCGGCCCGCGCCCGCGACGGCCAGAGGACCTCGTCGAGCTCCGCCGTCGGGTCCTCACGGAACTGGGGGTCGACGACGATGCGGCCTGACCCGGCGCACCCCGTCGGCTCCTCGCGCACCCCTCCCCGGCGTGCCGCACCGGCTGCAACGGATGCGACACGCCGGAACGGGGTGCGGCACGGACCGGGGACGGCCGCCGCGCACCCGACCGGATCGCGCCGGCTCGTCGGTGCGGCGGGGCTGCTGCTGGCGCTCGCGGTGCTGACCGCGTGCTCGTCGGTGCCGCGGGAACGCCCTCCGGTGCAGCCGCCCGTCGACCCGGCCGCGCTGACCGGCGTCACGCTGCGGGTCGGC
This sequence comes from Pseudonocardia endophytica, assembly GCF_004339565.1. Lineage (GTDB taxonomy): Bacteria > Actinomycetota > Actinomycetes > Mycobacteriales > Pseudonocardiaceae > Pseudonocardia > Pseudonocardia endophytica. The sequence continues at coordinate 1,420,106 of NZ_SMFZ01000002.1, read as the reverse complement.
GACCAGAAGGGCGGGTCACAGTCGCTGCTCGCCGCGGCCGGCCTGCTGGACACCCCCTACACGATCCAGTGGTCGACGTTCACGTCCGGCCCGCCACTGATCGAGGCGGCCCGGGCCGGGGCGATCGACGTCGGCGCCACCGGGAACACCCCGGTGATCTTCGCGGCGGCCGCGCGGGCGCGGGTCCAGTTCGTCGCCGCGAACCGGGGCAACGTGGTGAGCGACGCCGTGCTGGTCCGGCACGACTCGCCGCTGCGGTCGGTCGCGGACCTGCGCGGCAAGCGGGTCGCCGTCGCCAAGGGCAGCTCGGCTCACGGACAGTTGCTCTACTCGCTGCGCGCGGCCGGGATGACGCTCGACGACGTCGACCTCACGTTCCTCGCCCCGGCCGACGCCTACGCGGCGTTCCAGCAGGGCGACGTCGACGCGTGGGCCACGTGGGACCCGTACACCGCGCAGGCCCAGAACGACGGGGCCCGCACGATCGCCACCGGCGAGGGCACGGCGAACGGGTACGGCTTCCAGGTCGCGTCCAACGCCGCGCTGGCCGATCCGGTGAAGCAGGCCGCCGTCGGGGACCTGCTGGCCCGCGTCGCGGCCGCGCAGCGCTACTCCGACACCCACCGCGCGCAGCGGGCCCAGGTCTGGAGCAGGGAGACGAAGCTCCCGCTGCCGGTCACGATGGCCGCCGCGAACCGCGGGCCGGACCTGCCGATCCCGATGGACGACGCGATGGTCACGTCCGAACAGGAGCTGGCCGACGCGTTCTCCGACGCGGGCGTCATCCCCGGCCGCGTACGCTTCGCCGACTTCGTGGACCGCCGTTTCGAGGCCACCACGCTCGCCGCCCGTGCACCGACGACGACTGGAGCACCGTGAGCATCGTCCCGCACTGGTTCCTGCCCACCTCCGGCGACGCGCGCACGATCGTCGCGCGCCGGCACGCCGACCGCGGGCAGGCCGGCACCACCGAACGCCCCGCCGACCTGGGCTACCTGTCCCAGATCGCCCGCGCCGCGGAGTCGCTCGGCTTCCACGGCGTGCTCACCCCGACCGGCACGTACTGCGAGGACGCCTGGCTGACGACGGCCGCGCTGCTGCGCGAGACGCGCACGCTGCGCTACCTCGTCGCGTTCCGCCCGGGAGTGCTGTCGCCGACGCTGGCCGCGCAGATGGCGAGCACCTACCAGCGCCTGTCCGACGGCAGGCTGATGCTCAACATCGTGACCGGCGGCGACGCCGTCGAACAGCAGCGGTTCGGGGACTGGGCCGACCACGGCGAGCGCTACGCCCGCACCGGCGAGTTCCTGTCCGTGCTGCGCGCGGCGTGGGGCGAGGAACCCTCCGACTTCACCGGCGACCACTACACGGTGGCCGGCGCGACGACCCTTGCACCGCCGGACCCGCTGCCTCCGGTCTACTTCGGAGGGTCGTCGGACCCGGCGCTGGACGTCGCCGCCCGGCACGCCGACGTGTACCTGACCTGGGGCGAGCCGCCGGACGCCGTCGCCGAGAAGATCGGGCGGGTGCGCAAGCTCGCCGCCGAGCACGGGCGCGAGCCACGGTTCGGCATCCGGCTGCACGTGATCACCCGGGACACGGCAGGCGAGGCGTGGGCGCGGGCGTCCGACCTGCTCGCGGCGCTGGACCCGGCCGAGGTCGAACAGGCGCAGGCCGTGCTGCGGACCAGCGAGTCGGTCGGCCAGCAGCGGATGCTTGCGCTGCACGGCGGTCGCACCGACCAGCTGGAGATCAGCCCGAACCTGTGGGCCGGGATGGGGCTCGTCCGCGGGGGCGCCGGGACGGCGCTGGTCGGCAGCCACGCCGAGGTCGCGGACCGGGTCGCCGAGTACCACGAGCTGGGCATCGAGGAGTTCGTCCTCTCCGGCTACCCGCACCTGGAGGAGGCGTACCGGGTCGGCGAGGACCTGCTCCCGGAGCTGGGCCGCCGCGGTCTGCTGGCGCCCCGGCCGGCCTGACCGCACCCCGGGCGGGCGCGCAACCCGTCGTCGCATGGCATCCCGCGAGTTCGCAGGACCTGCGACGCCTGCGAGATCCGGTCCTCCCTGCGAGGCGCGTCGGCGGGCTGCCCGGCCGAGATCTCCGCGCCCCGTCCCGCGTGCCGGGCGCCACACCGCCACGGGCTCTGGTTGACAGCGGCGCCGGGGCGGCGTTGTCTCGATGACGTGACGCGCATCCAGCTGCTGACGCGCCGTCGTCACGTGGACCTGCGCCGGGTCACGTCCCAGGGCTGTCGCTGAGCACGGAACCCGACCCGTCGCCGTTCGCCCGGAAGGCAGTCCCTCCATGTCCGACCCGGACCTGCATCTCGCCGTCGCGCTGGCCGACTGCGGCTGGCACCCGGCCGCGTGGCGCGAGCCGTCCGCCCGCCCGGACGCCGTGCTCGGCGGCCGCTACTGGACCGAGCTCGTCACCGAGGCCGAGCGCGGCCTGGCCGACCTGGTCACGATCGAGGACGGCCTCGGGCTGCAGTCGAGCTCGCCGTTCCGCCCGGACGACCGCACCGACCAGGTCCGCGGCCGCCCGGACGCCGTGCTGGTCGCGAACCGGGTCGCGCCGCTGACCGGGCGGATCGGCATCGTGCCCAGCCAGGTCGTCACGCACACCGAGCCGTTCCACGCGTCGAAGGCGATCGCGACCCTGGACTGGGTCAGCGAGGGGCGCGCCGGTGTGCAGGTCCGCACGTCGTCGCGCCCGGACGTCGCGGAGCTGTTCGGCCGGCGCACGATCCCGGCGTTCGACCGGGACGCCCCCGGCGCCGACGACGAGGGCCCGATGGCCGAGATCTTCGACGAGGCCGCGGACTACGTCGAGGTCATGCGCAGGCTGTGGGACAGCTGGGAGGACGAGGCCGAGATCCGCGACGTCGCGACCGGCCGGTTCGTCGACGTCGACAAGCTGCACCACATCGACTTCGAGGGCGCGTACTTCTCGGTGCGCGGGCCGTCGATCACGCAGCGCCCGCCGCAGGGGCAGCCGCTCGTCGCCGCGCTCGCGCACCGCACGGTCGCCTACCGGCTCGCGGCCCGCTCCGCCGACCTCGTGTTCGTCACCCCGCACGACGACACGGACGCCGTCGGGATCCTGGAGCAGGTGCGCGACGAGCAGGAGCGGGCCGGGCGCGGCGGCGAGCCGGTGCACGTGCTCGGCGAGCTGGTCGTGTTCCTGGAGCCGGAGACGCGCGCCGCGCACGACCGCAAGGACCGCCTGGACGCCCTCCTCGGCCGCGCGCTCGTCAGCGACGCGTACGTGTTCGTCGGCACACCGTCCGAGCTGGCCGACCTGATCCTCGACTGGCGGCAGGCCGGCCTGTCCGGCGTCCGGCTGCGCCCCGGCGTGCTGCCCGACGACCTGCACCGCATCACCCGCGAGCTCGTCCCGGAGCTGCAGCGCAGGAACGCGTTCCGCACCGGGTACACGTCGGACACGCTGCGCGGCCACTTCGGACTCGACCGACCGTCGAACCGCTACGCGGCATAGGAGGAACCCATGCCCCGCAAGCAGATCCACCTCGCCGCGCACTTCCCCGGCGTGAACAACACGACCGTCTGGAGCGACCCGGAGGCCGGCAGCCACATCGAGTTCTCGTCGTTCGCGCACTTCGCGCGCACGGCCGAGCGGGCGAAGTTCGACTTCCTGTTCCTCGCCGAGGGCCTCCGCCTGCGCGAGCAGGGCGGCAAGATCTACGACCTGGACGTGGTCGGCCGCCCGGACACGTTCGCGATCCTGGCCGCCGTCGCCGCCGTGACCGACCGGCTCGGACTGGCCGGGACAATCAACTCTACGTTCAACGAGCCGTACGAGGTGGCCCGCCAGTTCGCCTCGCTCGACCACCTCTCCGACGGCCGCGCCGCCTGGAACGTGGTCACGTCCTGGGACGAGTTCACCGGCGAGAACTTCCGCCGCGGCGGGTTCCTGCCGAAGGAGAAGCGCTACTCGCGGGCCAAGGAGTTCCTGTCCGCCACCGGCGTGCTGTGGGACTCCTGGCGCGGCGACGAGGTGCTGGCGGACAAGTCCTCCGGCGAGTTCCTGTCCGACCCGGACGCCGGGCGGTTCCGGGTCCGCTCCGACCAGTTCGACATCGCGGGCCGCTTCGGCGTGCCGCGCAGCCCGCAGGGCCGCCCGGTGATCCTGCAGGCAGGCGACTCCGAGGAGGGCCGCGAGTTCGCCGCGTCCAGCGCGGACGCGATCTTCTCCAGGCACGCCGAGCTGGAGGCAGGCCGCGCGTTCTACGCCGATCTGAAGGGCCGCCTCGGCGCGTACGGCCGCGACCCGGAGGACCTGAAGATCCTCCCGGCGGCCACGTTCGTGCTCGGCGACACCGACGCCGAGGCCGCCGAGAAGGCCGACGTCGTCCGTCACCAGCAGGTCAGCGGCGCCACCGCGATCGCGTTCGCGGAGCAGCTGTGGAACCGCGACCTGTCCGAACTGGACCCGGACGGCCCGCTTCCGTCGTTCGACCCGGCCGTCGGCGACGAGCTGCTGTCCAAGGGGCGGGCGAGCGTGCGCCAGTACCGGGACCCGATCGCCACGGCGAACGAGTGGCGACAGGTCGCCGAGGCCAAGAACCTCTCGCTGCGCGAGCTGGTGATCCACATGACCGGGCGACAGACGTTCGTCGGCTCGGCGGCCACGGTCGCCGCGACGATCGACGAGTTCGTGCAGACCGACGCCAGCGACGGCTTCGTGCTGGTCCCGCACGTCACGCCCGGCGGGCTGGACGCGTTCGCGGACACCGTCGTCCCGCTGCTGCAGGAACGCGGGTCCTTCCGCACCGAGTACGAGGGCACGACGCTGCGCGAGCACCTCGGCCTCAAGCCGAGCCCGACGACCGTCGCCCCGGCCGACGTCGACGCGTCGTAGTCCCGAGTTGCGCGACGGCGGCGGCTCCGGCCCGATGGGCGTAGACCCGCCGACGGAAGCGAGACCATGAGCGACCACCCCCGGACCACGGTCGGCGCGTACCTGGCCACCCGCCTGGTCCAGCTCGGAGCCGACCACCTGTTCGGCCTGCCCGGCGACTTCAACCTGTCCCTGCTCGACGAGATGCTCACCGTCGACGGCCTGGACTGGGTCGGGTCGACGAACGAGCTGAACGCCTCCTACGCGGCCGACGGGTTCGCCCGTGTCGGGCGCCGGGTCGGCGCGTTCCTCACGACGTACGGCGTCGGGGAGCTGTCCGCGCTGAACGGGGTGGCGGGCAGCTACGCCGAGGACGTGCCCGTCGTGCACGTCGTCGGGATGCCGTCGCGGTCCTCGATGGACACCGGCGCACCGCTGCACCACACGTTCCTCGACGGCGACTTCCGCCGCTTCGAGCGGATGTCCGCGGAGATCACGGCGCACCGGACGGTGCTGGACACCGACGACCCGGACGATCTCGTCGCCGAGATCGACCGCGTGCTGCGCGGCGCGCTGGAGTCGGGCAAGCCGGTCTACATCGGAGTCCCGCTGGACGTCGCGACGGCGGCGGTGCCGTCCGGTCCGATCGCGACACCGCTGCGTGCCCCGCAGAGCGACACGCAGGCCGTCGCGGAGTTCACCGACGCGCTGCGCCGCCGGTTCGACGACGTCGACCGCGCCTGCCTGCTCGTCGGGCCGAAGGTCCACCGGTGCGCCCAGGAGGACGCGATCTCCTCGATCGCCGCGCTACCGGGCGTGCAGGTCGCGACGCAGTCCGGCTCGAAGGCGATCCTCGACGAGACGCACCCGGCCAGCCTCGGGACCTACCTCGGCGCGACGACCCGCTCGGACGCGGCGCGCGAGGCCGTCGACACGGCGTCACCGCTGGTCATGGTCGGCACCGTGCACAGCGACTTCACGACCGGCTTCTTCACCCACGGCTACGACCCGGGCGCCGCCGTCGAGCTGGCCGTCGACCGGGCGCGGATCGGGCGCGCCGTCTACCCGGGCGTGCGGATGGCCGACGCGCTGGCCGCGCTGCGCGACGTCGTCACGGCGAGTCGCCTGCCGCAGCTCGCGCCCGTCGACCTCCCGGCGACCGCCCCGGACACCGTCGAGGGCGACACGCTGGACCAGGAGCGGTTCTGGGGCGAGGTGCAGCAGTGGCTGCAGCCGTCGACGACCGTGATCGCGGAGGCCGGCACCGCGTTCTACGGCGCGCTGGACCTGAGTCTGGCCCCGGACTCGGACCTGCTCGGCCAGCCGGTGTGGTCCTCGATCGGCTACACGCTGCCGGCCACGCTCGGCGCCGGGCTGGCCGCGCCCGGCCGCAGGCCGGTGCTGTTCATCGGCGACGGCTCCGCGCAGCTGACGATCCAGGAGCTGGGCACCGTGTTCGCCCGCGGTCTCACACCGGTCGTGTTCGTGCTGAACAACAGCGGCTACACGGTCGAGCGGGAGATCCAGAGCCCGGACGCGGTCTACCAGGACATCGTCGGGTGGAACTGGACACAGGTGCCGTCCGCGCTCGGTGCTCCCGGCGTGACCTGCATGGCCGCGACCACGCCGGACGAGCTGCGGGACGCGCTGGCGAAGGCCGCGGGATCGCCGGACGCCGCGTTCCTGATCGAGGTCCACCTTCCCCGCCGCGACGCCCCGCGCCTGCTGGCCGAGCTGGCGCGCGGGATCAACACGTCGAACGCGTAGGCCGCGCACCCGTCGGCGACGGCGTGCGTGGGCCCCGGCCACGGATCCGGGGGCACGCACGCCGTCGCCCGTCCTCTACGCGGGCCCGCGGCGCAGCGCCCGCCGGGCCACGGCGAGCTGCATCGCCACCTCGGCCGTGATCAGCTCCGCGTGCAGCGGGGCGGCGTCGTCGTGGGCGAGCGCACGGTGGCGTTGCACCAGTGCCTCCAGGCCGTCGAGCAGCGTGCGGGCGGTGTCGGGGGTCGTCGCGGTGGTCATGATGTCTCCAGTCGAGGTCGTCGCGGGGTCGCCGGTTCCGGTCGGCGACGACACAGCGCCGCGTGCGTCCGCCCCTGGTCGACGTGCCTGCGGCGGGAGAGCGAGCTGCCGGTCACGACGCGACCGTCGCCTCGACCCGGGCTCCCCGCGACCACGACGCGAGACCCAGGTGGTCGCGCAGCGTCGACCCGTCGTAGGCCGTGCGGAACGCGCCCCGCCGTTGCAGCTCGGGCACCAGCTCGTCGGTGATCCGGTCCAGATCGGACGGGAGGCGGGCCGGGCGCAGCCGGTAACCGTCCAGTCCGGACCGCTGCCAGGCCGTCAGCATGTCCGCCAGTCCGGACGGCGTGGTGGCGACGACGGCGGCGTCGGAGTACAGCATCTCGTGCGCGTCGAGGAGGTCGAGGCGGTCCCGGGCCGCGAGGTCGGTGTCCTCGAGCAGGACGACCATGTCGCCGAGGATCCGCAGCGGCGGTCCGGTGCGGCCGACGTGGTGCTCGGCCTCCCTGACCTGCTCGACGACCGCGGCCGCGCCGAATGCGTCCACCGGCGTCGTGAGCACGACGTCCGCGGCGCGGGCGGCGAGACGGAACGTCTCCCACCCGTGACCGAGGGCGACCACCGGCGGATGACCCTGCGGGGGCCGGTCGGCCGCGCCGCCACCCGCGGACCAGCGCAGACGTACGGCGGCGACGGCGGAGGCCAGGTCGTCGAGCTGCTCGGCGTGCCGTGCCCGTGCGGCGGGTGTGCCGAGCGCGCGGTCGCCGGGAAGGCGGGTCTCGTCGGCGGGTGTGGTCAGCCGCCAGCCCGCGCGGCCGACCGAGTCGTGGTCCAGCGCGGCCAGCGCCGCGGCCAGGGGCGCCGTCCCGGTGGCGGTGACCGTCGGGACCAGCCCGATCCGGGTCGTGGACGGCGCGACGAGTGCGGCCACCCGCAGCGCGTGGTTGCGGGAGTCCGGGCCGTCCTCGACGGTGACGAGGTCGAGCAGGCCGCGCTCGGCCGTCGTGGCCAGGTCCACCCAGTGCCGTGCGGAGGCCGGGTCGGTGACGCGGGCGTCCGGGTCGTGCCGGGCGGCGGGATGCCATCCGACCCCGTCGAGCGCGACGGCGAGGTGCAGCGGCGCGCGCACGGGCGCGCCGGTATCCGATGTGGACATTCGGGATCGCTTCCTGCGGCACGGTCGGCCGCGGGGGTGGGGTCAGGTCCGGGGCGATCCGCCCTGACAGGCGGCGCTGGTCACCCGGAGCAGGTCGACATGGCGTCGGTAGCGCCCGCAGTACCCGGGGCGCCGCTCCGTCCTGCTCATCCCACGTCCTCCATCGTTCCCGGCGTGAGCACCTTCGCCCGCATCGGCGGGGGGTTGCTGCGGCGTCGTCGAGCCGGGTCTCTCGGCCGCTCTGGATGGTGCGTACTCCAGGGTAGGAACGCCCTCGCCCGCGAGCAACCGAACTTCCACCAGCCGGGAACGCCCGCCCCTGTCCGGACATCTCGCGCCGACCCACCACCCCCGAGTCGAACGACAGCTCCGTTCGCTCAGCCCCGAGGCGCGAGAGCTGCTCACATCCGGCGCGCGGTGTTCCCCGCCGGCACGGGTCGGCGTCGGACGCTTCGTCCTACGCCGGGACCGGGCCGTGCGGATGGTCCCCGTCGACGACGACGCGGTGCGCGTGCGTCCATCCCCGCCCGCTGCGGTGGGTGGTGGCGAGACGGACGTGCTCCGACACGTCGTCGTGGCGGTGGCGGACGAGGTCGCCGCCGCGGACCGGCCAGAGCGCAACGGCGATGCCCGCGCCGGCGAGGGCCAGCACGGCGAGCACACCCCACGCCACGCCGAACCCGGCCGAGGCGGCCAGCCAGCCGGTCAGCGGATAGGTGATCAGCCAGCACGCGTGCGACAGCGAGAACTGCGCGCTGAACAGGGCGGGCCGCTGAGCCGGGCCGGACGACCCGCGCAACAGACGCCCGGTCGTGACGGTGATCCACCCGGGCCCGAACCCGATCAACGCCCAGGCCACGACGGCCAGCGGCCAGGACGGCAGGGCGGCCAGCAGGAGGGCAGCCGTGGTCGCCCCCAGAGCGAGCACGGCACCGCCGAGCATCACGCTCCGGTCCGGCAGACGCCTGCTCACCGCAGGCGCGGACACGGCCGCGAGAGCGGTGCCCGCCCCGGCCGCGGCGAGCAGCAGCCCGACCGCCGACTCGCCGGCGCCGAGCAGGTCGCGCACCACGTTGACGGTCGTGACCAGGGAGATCGCGCCGGTCGCGGCCACCACCATGTTCAGCGCCAGCAGACCGCGCAGCTGCGGCGTGGACCGGAACAGGCGCAGCCCGAGGGACAGCCGGTCGGCGAACCGGCCCTGAGCGCGCTGCGCGGCCGGGACGGCCGTGGCCAGCACGAGGGCGGCCGAGCCGAGGAATCCCACCGCGGTGCCGACGAACAACGTCGAGTACGTGGTCACCGCCAGCGCGGCCGCGGCGAGCAGCGGGCTGAGCACGTTCTCCAGGCTGACCGCGACCTGCGAGGCGGACAGCGCCCGCGTGTAGCCCTCCTCGTCCGGCAGCACGTCGGGCAGTACGGACTGGAACACCGGCGTGAACGACGCGGACGCCGCCTGCAGCACGGCGATCAGCGCGTACACCTGCCACACCTGGGTCACCCACGGCAGGACCAGCACCACACCGGCCCGCGTCAGGTCGGCGGCGATCATGATCCGCCGTCGCGGCACCCGGTCGGCGATCGCGCCGACCAGCGGCGACACCACGACGTAGGCGACCATCTTGACGGCCAGGGCCGTGCCGAGCACCAGTGCAGCGCGCGAGCCGGCGAGATCGTAGGCGAGCAGGCCGAGCGCGACCGTCGTCAGCCCGGTTCCCACCAGCGCGACGACCTGCGCGGTGAACAACCGACGGAACCGCCCGTTGGCGAACAGCACGGAATACCTCCGGAATCGTCTCGCGATCAGCGTAGAGCGACAATTCCATTGCGTCGACGAATCAGATGCCAGAAGGAGGCAGTAAAGAGGTCGAGGCGACTGATATCGCAGGTCAAACGCCAGCTGGTCGCCGGGATGGTGCAGTTCCGCCAACGCCCGAAGAACCGTGTCGTACAGTTCCGCACCGAGCCGGCCCCGAACGTCGTCGTCGGCCTCGGCGATGGCGTCCCGTCCGATCCTGCGCGGCCGGTCGCCCTCTGCCGTGACGCGCAGTTCCGCGGTCCGGCCGCGCCCGCCGTCGCCGTCGCCGTCGCGCGTGACGGCGCCGCGCCGCTCCAGCGCGTCGACCGTGGGCCGTCGTGACCGTGCTGATGATCGTCCGTCCGGGCTCGACGACCGGCGCCTGACCCGTCACCCGAGATCGATGGCGGACAGACGCGCCGGGTCGGCGAGGATGTCGATCCCGGTGATCAGACCGTCGGAGACGGTGAACGCCAGCAACGCCTGCGGCCGCCCGTCGAGCACCCCGAGCGCGCCGGGGCGGCCGTCGACCAGCACGGAGTGACGGACCTGGTCGCCGGTGCGGTAGGCGGCCGCCTGCCCGGCCACCCGCTCCGCACCGTGCACCTCGCGGACCCCGCCGCCGGCGTCGACGCGCAGCACGACGTCCGGGGACAGCACCGCGACCAGGCCGGCGATGTCCCCGCGGTGCGCGGCGGCCAGGAACGCGTCGGCGACCTCCCGACGCTCGGCCCGGCCCCGCGGGTCCGGCGTCGCACCACGGACACGTCGCCGGGCCCGGCTGGCGAGTTGACGCGCCGCGGTCGGGGTGCGTTCGACGAGCGGGGCGATCTCGTCGAACGCCCATCCGAACATGTCGTGCAGCACGAACGCCAGCCGCTCCTCCGGGGCGAGCGCGTCCAGCACGACGAGCAGCGCCAGCCCGACGGCGTCGGCCGTCTCGGCGCTGGACTGCGGGTCGTCCGGCCCGTCCCGGACGACCACCGGATCCGGCAGCCGTTCCGGGAACTCCTCGCGGCGTGCCGTCCGCGACCGCAACTGGTTCAGCGCGACGCGCGACACGACCGTCGTCAACCAGGCGCGAGGGTTCTCGATCGTGCCGGTGTCCTGCGCGGCCCGCACGCGCAGCCACGCCTCCTGCACGGCGTCCTCGGCCTCGGCGTGCGAGCCCAGCACGCGCAGAGCCACCCGGCTCAGGTGTCCCCGATGCTCCTCGAACCCGCTCTCCAGATCCATCGCCGTCACATCCTCCTCGTCCGACGTGTCCTCCTTCCGGACACGCCGGATCCGACCGGTGTGACGACCCGAGGAGCAACCGTGACCGCACGCATGCAGAACCCCGTCCTCGTCGTTCCCGGCGCGATGGACGCGCTGATGGCGCTGGGCAAGGCCGAACGCGCCACCGGCATCTCCGAACACGTCCTCGAGCTGGTGCACCTGAGGGCCAGCCAGATCAACGGCTGCGGCGTCTGCCTGCACATGCACGCGGCCGCGCTGCGCAAGTCCGGCACCGCGGAGGAGAAGATCGACACGGTGGCCGGGTGGCGGGACGCGCCGTTCTTCTCCGACGACGAGCGCGCCGCACTCGAGCTGGCCGAGTGCATGACCCGGTTGGCCGACCGCGGCGACCCGGTTCCGGACGCCGTGTTCTCCGAGGTCGCGTCGCAGTTCGACGAGCGGCAGCTCGGCGCCCTGATCCTCTCGATCGCGCAGGTCAACCTGTGGAACCGGCTGAACGCCACCACCCACCAGGTGGCGGGCGCCTGGTGAGACGAACCTTGCCGGCTTGACACAGCTTTCCCCGTAGCGCACGCTTTCCATATAGAAAGTAGATGCAGACGGGAGAGAGCCATGTCGAACCCCTCCGAGCTGGACCAGGTCGCCGAGGCACGGCGGCGGATCGCGGCGCACGCCCAGTTCCCGCGCGTCTACTGGGTGCTCTACGTGCCCGTACTCGTGCTGATCACGGGCATGCCGCTGTGGATGTCCTACCTGCCGGGATCGTGGACCTACCTCTCGTGGGCGCTCGCGGCGGTGGCGCTCGCGTCCGCCGCGTACTCGGTGACCCGCCGGCGCAGGTCCGGGGTGCAGCTCGCGCGCGGGATCGGCGCGTACCCGTCGGCCCGGAAGTACTGGCTGGCCGGGATCGTCGTCGCGATCGGCGGCTACGTCGCCCTGCACCAGCTGGTCGGGAGCGGTCACCGGGGCATCGGGCTCGCGCTGCTGGTGCCGATCGCGGTCGTCGTGTTCGTCACGCAGGTGGCGACCCGGTCGGCCATGCGCGCCGACATCGAGGCGGGCCGGGTGCTCGGATGACCGACGGCGACACCGCGGACACCGGTGACGGGGCGCCGGGCCGGGACCCGCTGCTGGAGACCGGACCGCGCCTCGCCCTGTGCGCCCTGCTGCAGGGCGCCGAGTGGGTCGACTTCGCCACCGCGCGCGACATGCTCGACGTCAGCGACTCGGCGATCTCGAAGCACAGCCGCACCCTCGAGGACGCCGGCTACCTCGACGTGCGAAAGGGGTCGATCGGACGCCGTCCCCGGACCTGGTTCCGCCTGTCCCCGCGCGGCCGCGTGGCGTTGACCGGCCATCTCGCCTGGCTGACCAGCCTGAGCCGCGCCGTCGGCGATCGGGACACCGACGCGGCCGCGGCCGACGCCGGCGGCGGCGCGTGACCAACGCCACGGACCGGGTGTCGACCTCCGCCGGTACGGGTACGCGACGGTCATGACCGGCTCGCCGGAGAACACCCAGACCACCACGACCGTCCCCGAACTCGTCGGACTCCCCGCCGCCGAGGCGCACGACCGGGCTCTCGACGCCGCGTTGCTCGCTGTCCCGCGCAACGCCACGCACACCGGTGCGGGACGCGGCCCCGTCGCCGACCAGGACCCCGCCGCGGGCGAGATGCTGGAGCGCGGCGGCACCGTCCGCATCTGGATCGAGGGCGGTGCCGCACGGTCGGCGACCGACCCCGGCGACGGGCCGGACGGCTCCGGTGGCGGCGGGGGCGGCGGTGTCGGGCCGAAGCCCGCGCCGGTCGGACCCGCGGGCGGTGGCGTCGCCGGATAGGCGACGGTGTAGATCTCGACGGGTGCGCCGCAGCATCCATCTGAACGCCTTCGCCATGAACTGCGCCGGCCACCAGTCGGCCGGGCTCTGGCGCCACCCCGACGACCAGGGACACCGCTACACCGACCTCGAGCACTGGACGGAGCTGGCCCGGACCCTCGACCGGGCCGGCTTCGACGCGCTGTTCCTGGCCGACGTGCTCGGTGTCTACGACGTGTACGGCGGCAGCCGCGACGCCGCCGTCCGCGCCGGGACGCAGATCCCGCTCGGCGACCCGTTGCTGCTGGTCCCGGCGATGGCCGCGGTGACCTCCCGGCTCGGGTTCGGCGTCACGGTCTCGACCAGCTACGAGCACCCGTACGCGCTGGCCCGCCGGTTCACCACGCTGGACCACCTGACGAAGGGCCGGGTCGGCTGGAACGTCGTCACCGGCTACCTGCCCAGCGCCGCGGCGAACCTCGGGCTCCCGCACCGCCCGCACGACGAGCGCTACGCGATCGCCGACGAGTACCTCGAGGTCTGCTACAAGCTCTGGGAGTCCTCGTGGGAGGAGGACGCCGTCGTCCGGGACGCGGCGAACGGCGTCTACACCGACCCGGCGAAGGTGCACGACATCGACCACCACGGTACCTGGTTCGACGTTCCGGGGCCGTTCCTCTGCGAACCGTCGCCGCAGCGCACGCCGGTGATCTTCCAGGCGGGCGCGTCGCGGAGCGGGACGGCGTTCGCCGGGCGCCATGCGGAGGCCGTGTTCGTGTCCGGGCCGAGCACGGCGATCGTCGCGAATCAGGTCGCCGGCCTCCGCGACGCGGCCGCATCGGCCGGGCGCGACCCGGACTCGCTGACGGTGTACGTGCAGCTCGCACCGGTCGTCGCGCCGACGCGGGCCGAGGCGCACGAACGCTACGACGCCTACCGCGCGGCGAGCTCGCGCGAGGGTGCGCTGGCACTGTTCGCCGGCTGGACCGGCGTCGACCTGTCCGAGATCCCGCCGGACCGTCCGCTGCGCTGGGTGGAGACCGACGCCGGACGGACGGCGCTCGCGTCGTTCACCACCGACGACCCCGATCGCGAGTGGACGGTCGCCGAGATCGCCGACCACCTCGCCGTCGGCGGCCGGGGGCCGGTCTCCGTCGGGTCGCCTGCCGACGTCGCCGACGAGCTGGAGCACTGGGTCGACGAGACCGGCGCCGACGGGTTCAACCTCGCCTACGCGACGACTCCCGGCTCGTTCGTCGACGTCGCCGAGCTCGTCGTCCCGGAGCTTCGACGACGGGGGCGCATGCCAGCCGAACCGCCGTCCGGTTCGCTGCGCGAGGTCGTCGGCGGAGCCGGTCCGCGCGTCCCGGACGACCATCCGGCCGCCGTGCATCGCCCGCCGCGACCGCGGAACGCCGGGTAGGCCTCACGCCGCCCGCTCGCGGCGCAGCACGGTCAGCGTCGTCACCCCGTCCGGGTCGGCGACGGCGGACTCGCGGAACCGGAACTCCGACGGCGCGTCCCGGTCGAACAGCCGGTCCCCCTCGCCGACGGCGACCGGGAACGTGATCACGCGGTACTCGTCGACGAGGTCGGCGGCGGCCAGGGCACGGACCAGCGAGAAGCTCCCGATCACGACGACGTTGCGACGGGAACGCTCGTCGGCGACCCACTCCAGCACGTCGCCCTCGATCGCCTCCGAGTTCGACCAGGCCGAGGTGTCCACTCCGGACCGGGTCGCGACGCGCTTCGGCACCTCGTTCATCAGGCGCGCGTAGTCGGTGTCGCGGCCCGGCCAGACCTGGGCGAAGCTCTCCCAGGTGCGCCTGCCGTAGAGCTGGACGCCGTGCTGCATCCGCTCCCCCAGGCGGAACTTGTCGTCAGCGACCGGTCCCGTCCCGAACCGGAACGCCCAGCCGCCGTACCCGGTGCCGGACCGGCCGTCCGGGTCGGAGACCACGCCGTCGAGCGTGGCGAACGCGATGACGATGACGTCGGACATGGCGGGCTCCCTGGCGATGGGGCGGCCGCCGTCCGGCCGCCCGTCGAGACCACATACCGGTGGGAGGCGGCGGACTCATCGCGGTCGTACCCTCTTCCTCCGTGACGGTGGCCCCGGTCGACGAGCGGCACGAGGCGTATCGCGCCGACCTGCTCGCGCACTGCTACCGGATGCTCGGCTCGTTCGACGAGGCCGAGGACCTGGTGCAGGAGACGCTGGTCCGGGCGTGGCGCGCGTCCGACCGGTACGACCCGCAGCGCGCGTCGCTGCGCACGTGGCTGCACCGGATCGCCACGAACGCGTGCCTCACCGCGCTGGAGGGACGCGCCCGCCGCCCGCTGCCGAGCGGGCTGGGCCCGGCGGGAGACGACCCGCAGGTGCCGCTCGTCCCCCGCCTCGACGTCCCGTGGCTGCAGCCGTTCCCGGACGCCCGGCTCGGCGACCCCGCCGACACGGTCGCGGCGCGATCCGGCGTGCGCCTCGCGCTGGTCGCGGCGCTGCAGCTGCTGCCGCCGCGTCAGCGCGCGGTGCTGGTCCTGCGCGAGGTGCTGCAGCTGCCCGCCGCCGAGGTCGCGCAGATCCTGGACGGCACGGTCGCGTCCGTGAACAGCGGCCTGCAACGGGCGCGTGCCACCCTGCGAGACGCCGGGCTCACCGTCGACGACCTGCAGGAACCGTCCGATCCGGGCGAGCGCGCCGTCGTCGAGAAGTACCTGGCGGCGTTCGAGGCGGCCGACGTCGCCGGCCTGACCCGCCTCCTGGCCGACGACGTCGTGCTGGAGATGCCCCCCGTGCCGCTGTGGCTGCGGGGCCGGGCGCACTACCGCGAGTTCATCGACCGGGTGTTCGCGATGCGCGGCACCGGCTGGCGGCTGCTCCCGGTGCGGGCCAACGGCAGCACGGCGCTGGCCGCGTACGCGCCGGACCCGGCCACCGGTGGGGTGCGGGCGCACTCGCTCCAGGTGTTCGACGTGGCCGGCGGTCTCGTCCGGCGGTGCGTCACGTTCGCCGATCCCGCGGTCCTCGACCGGTTCGACGTGCCGGCCTCACGTCGCCGTTGAACCGAGCCGCTCGGTCGCCCGGCTCGCGCCGGCCTTGAGCCTGCCGTACCCCTCCCCGATCCGGCGGGTGAACAGCTCCCGACCGAGCAGGTCACGGGTGACGCGCAGCTCGTAGGCGGTCGCCCCGACGTGATCCATGTTGGACGCCCGCAGCGCGACCTCCTTGAGGACGGTGGTGAGCTCGGCGCCGTGCTCGGCGATCTGCCCGGCCAGCCGCAACGCGGACTCGTGCAGCGTCCCGACCGGCACGACCTCGTCGACGAGTCCCACGCGGTGCGCCTCGTGCGCGTCGATCGGGTCGCCGGTGAAGAACATCCGGCGGGCCCGCTGGGTGTTCGTCCTGCGCAGCAGGCCGTGGTAGAAGCCGTTCATCGCGTACTTGACCTGGGTGGACCCGAACGCCGCGTTCTCCGACGCGATCGTGACGTCGCACATGTTCGCCAGGTCCATGCCGTAGCCGGGGGCGACGCCGGCGACGGCCGCGACCGTCGGCTTGCGGAAGTCGTAGATCGTCACCATCAGCCGGTGCGCGAGGTCGGTGAAGCGGGTCAGCGTCGCGTCGTCCGCGCCGTTCAGGACGTCCAGCGCCCACCCGGCACAGAAGTACTCCTCGTTGCCGATCATCAGGACGGCCGCGACGTCGTCGTCGTAGGCCCATGCCTCGAACGCGGCGATGATCTCCTCGTGCAGCTCCCAGCCGAGCGCGTTGCGCTTCTCCGGGTGGTCGAGCGCCAGGATGCCGACACCGTCCTCGACGGTCGTGCGCAGGTACATCAGGTCTCCTCCTCCTTCGCGGCGACGGCGGCCGAGAGGCAGTCCGCCGTCGTGGCCGGGTGGTCGGCGTCCGCGCCGAAGCGCGATACGGCGTCCCAGTCGATCCGCGTCGATCCGGCGGAGCGTTCCCACCGCAGGACCGACGCCCATCCCCCGCCGGTCTCGACGACCTCCCCGGTCAGCGGGCAGGACGGGTGCGCGAGCCCGAGCACGACCGGCGACACCGCCTCGGGGGTCAGTGCGGCGGCGGGCGACGAGCCGAACACGTCGCGGGTCATGTCGGTCAGCGCCATCGGGGCCACCGCGTTGACCCGGATCCCGCGACGGCGCCCCTCGATCGCGAGCGACTTCGCCAGCCCGATCACGCCCGCCTTGGCGGCGGCGTAGTTGGCCTGCCCGAAGTTGCCGTGCATCCCGGCGCCGGACGTGGTGAGCACGATCGCGGAGCCGTCGTCGAGATGCGGCCACACGGCGGAGCACGCCGCGTACGCCCCGCCGAGGTGCACGTCGACGACGTCGTCGAACTCCTCGCGGGTCATCCTCGCGAACGTCCGGTCCCGGACTCCGCCGGCGTTGACGACGAGCGCGTCGATCCGGCCCCACGCGTCCAGGGCGGCGCCCGCGATCGCGTCGCCGTCGCGGACCTCGGCGACGGCGGGGACGGCCTGCCCGCCCGCGCCGCGGATCTCCTCCACCACCGCGTCCGCCGCCCCGGTCCGCCTGGCGTGCACGACGACCCGGGCGCCGGTCGCACCCAGGTCCAGCGCGTAGCGGCGCCCCAGCCCGCGCCCGGCGCCGGTGACGACCACGACGCGATCCGCGAAGGAGGGCGTCACGACCCCGACCGCAGCAGCGACATCACGTACCCGCTGCCGGTCCGCGTCCCGCGCGGCGGGATCGCGCCGAGCTGCTCGAGCATGCCGACGATGTCGTAGGCGCCGAGGTAGTGCGCCAGCCGGTCGCCGGAGAACGACAGGAAGATGTCGCAGCCGTGGCTGCGGAACCGCCGGTCGGTCCCGAACGCGGCGGGGGCTCCGCCGGTCTGCTCGAACAGCACGAGGCCGCGGGAGCGGTCCGGGTTGACGAACCGCTCGATCTCGGTCCACGCCACGTCCGGCATCGCCTGCCAGATCTTGTCCATGTAGGACCGGAGCTCGTCCTTGCCGTGGATCACGTCCGGCCAGAACACCCGGTCGTCCCAGACGACGTCCTCGTCGAGCAGCGCGAACACCTGCTCCGTGTCGTGGGAGTTCCAGGCGCGCAACCAGTCCACGGCGAAGCGGTGCAGGAACTCCTCGGTCACGCCCCGTCCCCCTTGATCCGCCGGTACGCCGCCCCGATCCGGTCCACGACGTCCGGGTGCCAGATCACCTCGCGGTAGGCCAGCGTCTCGTAGGTCAGGGCGCTGATCGGGTCCATCGCCGGCGAGCGCCGGGCGATCTCCTTGTTGTTGACCGCCGAGCGGGTCCCGGTCTCGGCGATCGACCGGGCCAGGGCGGTCGCCGCCTCGACGACGCCCCCGGCCGGCGCGTGCCGGTCGACCAGGCCGATCCGCAGCGCCTCGGCCGCGTCGACCCGGTCACCGGAGAACGTGAGCAGCTTCGCCTGGCTGAGCCCGACGATCTTCCACAGTGGAGAGAAGTACGGCGTCAGCCCCATCTTGATCTGCGGGAAGCCGAACACCGACCCGGGGTCGGCGATCCGGATGTCGCAGAACACGGCGATGTCGCAACCGCCGCCGAGCGCCGGACCCGCGATCGCGGCGATCGTCGGCTTCGGGTGGTCGAGCAGCGTCCCGTAGGCGCGCAGGCACGCCTCGGAGTAGACGGCCCTGGTCTCCTCCGTGAAACCCGACTGCAGGTCCAGGTCGAGCCCGGCACAGAACATCTCGGGTCCGCCGGTGACCACGATCGCGGCCACGTCGTCGTCGGCGGCGAACGCGTCCAGCGCGTCGGAGAGCGCGGTGAGCATCGCGACGCTCAGCGCGTTGCGCCGCTCCGGGCGGGCGAACGTGATCGTGCCGACCCCGTCGGCGATGGTGGTGGTGACGTCGGTACCGGAAGTCATGCGGGTCCTCGTCTGTCAGCGGGTGGGGGCGGGAGCGGAGTGCCAGGTGTCGAGATCGGTCAGCTCGGGCAGGCGGTGCTTCTGGACCTTGCCGCTGGCCGTCGCCGGGATGTCGTCGACGACGTGCCACTCGACGGGGATCTTCTGCCGCGCCAGCCCGCGCTCGTCGAGATGGGCGACGAGCGCGGTGACCCCGTCCCGGCGGGTCGCGTCGTCGAGCACGACCCAGGCCCCGACGGCCTCGCCGAGACGCTCGTCCGGCACCGCGGTGACGGCGACCCGGGCGACCCCGGGGTACGAGGCGACGGCCATCTCGATGTCCATCGTGGAGAACTTCTCGCCGCCGCGGTTGACGATGTCCTTCGTGCGGCCGGCCATCTGGACCCAGCCCTCGTCGTCCACCCGGCCGACGTCGCCGGGGTAGAACCAGCCGTCGTCGTCGATCTGGGCGGCGCTCACGACCGGGTCCGTGTACGCGGTGAGCAGCTGCGGCCCGCGGATCCGGAACCGGCCGAGCTCTCCGGGCGCGACCAGCGCACCGTCGTCGTCGACGACCTGCATCTCCATGCCGCGCAACAGCCGGCCGTCCCACGCGCGGCGCCGCCACAGCGGATCCGCCGACGACGCGGCGGACAGCACGCCCGCGGTCTCGGTCATGCCGTACGCCCGCACCACGTTCACGCCGACGGCGGCGGCGCGGTCCACGAGCTCCGGTGCCACCGCCGCCCCTGCCGCGGCGTAGACGCCGAGCCGGTGCTCACCGGGCGGGCCCTGCTCGTAGCGGGAGACCATGTCCGCCAGGAACACCGTCGCGCCCATCATCAGCGTGACGCGCTCGTCGGCGAGCACCTGCATCGCCTCGTCGGGGCGCCAGCCGGTCATGATCACCGATCGGCCACCGAGGAACGCCGGGAACACGACGGCCGCGACGAACCCGCCGAGGTGCGACAGCGGCGTGGCGGCGAGCGTGACGGTGTGCTCGCCCGCGCCGAGCACGTCCCGGAAGTTGACCATGTGCGCGACGACGGCGCGGCTGGACAACAGCGCACCCTTCGGCGCCGCGGTGGTCCCGGACGTGTAGAGCAGCAGCGCCGGGGCCTCCGGCGGCGCCGGATCGGGTAGCTCGACGGTCGCTCCGTCCGGCCCGGGGACGGAATCCCAGCCGTCCTTCGCGCCGCCGACCAGCCACTTCACCGGTGGCCGCAGGCCGAGCTCGTCGAGCAGCGCGTCGAGCTCGTCGACGGGCGCCCGGTCGCCGAGCGCGGCCGCCGTGCAGACCGCGGCCGGGCGGCAGTCGGCCAGGATCTGGCGCATCTCGTGCTGCCGGTAGATCGGCACGACCGGCACGTCCACGGCGCCCGCCCGGAACGCCGCGATCTGCACGACGAGCGCCTCCAGGCAGTTCGCCAGCTGCACCAGCACGCGGTCGCCGGGGCGCACCCCGGCGCGGACCAGCTCCGATGCCGCCGCGCGCGTCCAGCGCTCGAACTCGCCGTAGGTCACCCTCCGGCCCTCGAACGCGAACATCTCCCGGTCGGGATGGCGGGCGGCGGCGTCCGGCACGAGCGAGCCGAGCGTCGCGTCCGTCCACAGACCCGTCGCGCGGTATCCGGCCGACCGGTACGCGGCGGCGAGGTTCGTCGTCATCGACCAACTCCCTGGGACTCGAGACGTGCCGCGCACGGTATCTAGTGAATATTCACTAGGCAATGGGTACGCTGCTCCCGATGACGACCTCGGGCACGCGCAGCCGCAAACCGGCGGACCAGCGCCGCCGCGAGCTCGCCGAGGTCGCCGCCGGCCACTTCCACCGCTACGGCTTCCACGGCGTCTCGCTGGCCGCCGTCGCCGCCGACGTCGGGATCACCGCCCCCGCGGTCTACCGGCACTTCCGGAACAAGAACGCGCTGCTCTCCGGCGCGATCTCGACCGGGCTCGACCACGTCGACGCCGGGCTGGCCGGTGCCGGGTCGCTGGACGAGGCGGTGGACCGGCTGGCCGGAGCGGCGCTCGCACGGCCGGACGTCTGGGTGCTGCTGCAGCGCGAGATGCGCCACCTCGACGACGACGCCCGCTCCGCCGCCACGGCGCGCTTCCGCACGCTGGCCGCGGCGTTCGCCGACCACGTCCGGCGGGCACGCCCCGACCTCGACGAGGGTCGGTCCGGCCTGCTCACCACCGCCGCGTTCGCCGTGCTCGCGACGCCGTCGGTCCGCCCGGTGCCACTCGGCCACGAGCGGTACCGCCGGGCGCTGGCGGGGATCGCACGGGCGGTCTGCGCGGCCGAGATCCCCACAGGCACCGCCGTGCCAGGGCCCGCTCCGGCGGCCCGCCCGGACGACCGCCTCCTCGACGCTGCCGTCGGGCTGTTCCAGCGCTACGGCTACGCCGCCGTCCGGATCGACGACATCGGCGCCGCCGCCGGGATCGCCGGACCGAGCGTCTACCACCACTTCGGATCCAAGATGGACATGCTGGTTCGGGCGTTCCGGCAGGCCGCGGCGCTCCGGCCGGACCCGGCCGGGCACGACCTCGACTCGCTCGTGCGGTCCTACGTCGACGTCGTGATGGCCGAGCGGGAGCTGTTCGGCGTCTACGCGACCGAGGAGCTCCACCTGCCCCCGGACGCCCGCCGCGAGCACGAGACGTCGCTGGGCGAGCAGACCCGCCGATGGGTCTCGACGCTGCGCTCGGCCAGGCCCGAACTCGACGACACGGAGCGGGAGCTGCTCGCGCACGCCGCCCGCGCGATCGCGCACGACGTGGCGCGCGTCGGGCGGCTGCACACCCGCCCGGCGGTCGCCGACGAGACGACCGCGGTGGCGCTGCGGGCCGTGCGGGGCTGAGTACGCTCCCGGCGCGTGACGACGAACCGTTCCGCACCGCCGCCGACGGTCACGCCCGTGCTGGTCTATCCCGACGTGCGTGCCGCCGTCGCGTTCCTGGAGGCGGCGTTCGGGTTCTCCGAACGCGTGCGGATCGGCGACGCGCACCGCTCCCAGATGCGGGTCGGGGCCGACGGCGCCGTCGTCGTCGCGGACGACGGCGGCGACCGCAGGGCACCGTCACCGGACGGGTACTCGCACGAGATCAAGCTCCGGGTCGACGACGTCGACGTCGCGTTCGCCCGTGCGCTGGAGGCGGGCGCCGTCGTGCACCAGGAACCGGTGACGCACCCGTACGGCGAGCGGGCGTGCGTCGTCGAAGACCCGGGCGGGCACCGCTGGGAGCTGACCCGGACCGTGCGCGACGTGGATCCCGCCGAGTGGGGCGGGACCGTCGTCGCTCCCTGGTGAGTCAGGCCCCGGCCTCGCGCGGCCCGACGTAGCCGGTCTGCCCGGCCTCCGACCCGAGCGCCAGCACCGGGCCGTCCATCTTCTCCTGCCACACGAGCGACTCCATGCCGATGTGCAGCGGGTGGTCCTGGACGGTGTAGACGGCGATGCCGTCCGGGCCCTCGTAGTGCGCGTGCTCCAGCCAGCCGGGCGCGGAGAGCAGCAGATCGCCTGCCTCCCAGCTGATGTCCTGCCCGTCGACGGTGCTGAACCCGGTGCCCCGCACGTGGTAGTTGATCGCCGCCGACGAGTGCCGGTGCCCGGGTCCGCGCGGGCGCGGCGGGCGTCCGGGCGGCATCGACGTGGCCGTCACGAAGAAGTTGTGCGTGGCGCCCTGCCTGCGCTGCGACGCCGGGTTGTACAGCGCCATGATCGTCCGCCTGCCGTCGCCGAGCGTCTGCGACAGGTGCGGCGACACCTCGGCCCACGGCCAGTGCAGCGCGCGGGAGTCGACGACCTCGATGTCGACGAGGTGCTCGTAGCCGCGCAGCCGGGCGCCGGAGTCACCGATCGCGATGTCCGGCGCGGTGACCCGGGTGTACTGGTCGTCCTGTTCGGACACCGGCGTGGAGGACCACACCCGGTCCACGTCCTCGGCGTAGTGCACGCCGAGCTGCTCCAGCAGCGCCGCGTTCGAGTAGGACAGGCGCGCCCACACGTCGGGGCCGTCGTTGCGGAACCGGAACGGCTTCATCGACGGCAGGTTCGCGACGTCGAGGTGGGCGAGCGCGATCTCCCCGTCGCCGGTGTCGATCCGCCCGGACCCGGCGATGCCGATCTCGACGCGGTGGGCGTTCTCGCGCAACGGGTCCGCCTGCTCGCAGGGGTTCAGCACCTCGATCGCGACCGAGATCCCGGGCGCGAACCCGAGCCCCGGCGCGGTGGCCGACGGGTGCACGATCCGGCCGACGCGGCGCCCGTTCGCCGGCCGGGGCGCGGACGCGAGGCGGTCGATCTCGGCCTCGATCTCGGCGCGGGTGACCTTGATCGGCGCCCACGGCTGCGGTCTGGACGCCGGGTCGCCGGACAGGTCGACCATGCGGGCCGCGGTACGGGTGTCGGTGATGCTCACGGGAGTTCCTTTCCGGGTTCGAGCAGGTGGGCGCCCTCGTCGAGCAGCGCTCGGACGTCGGGGACGCGGTCGGAGCCGAGCGGGACCAGCGGCGGCCGCACGTGCGGCGAGGCCAATCGGCCCTGCTGGTGGAGCACCCACTTCGCCGGAGCCGGATTCGTCTCGACGAACAGCAGGTCCACCAGCGGGTGCAGCGCGTAGTGCAGATCGCGGGCGGTCTCGTGGTCGCCGGACTCCCACGCGTCGTACATCCGGGCGACGGCCCGCGGAGCGAGGTTGGCGACCGCGGAGACGAACCCGGCGCCGCCGAGCGCGAGCAGCGGCAGGCCGAGCAGCTCGATGCCGGACCAGACGAGCAGCTCGCGCCCGCAGCGCTGCAGGACGCGCGAGAAGTGCTCGAAGTCCTTCGTCGTCTCCTTGATCCCGACGACGTTCTCGTGGTCGCGGAACAGCCGCTCCACGGTCTCGGGTGCGACGTCGACGGCGGTCCGCGACGGCACGTTGTAGATCACGATCGGCAGGTCCGGGAACTCGACGGCGACCGCGGAGTACCAGCGGTACAACGCTTCCTGCGTCGGACGGGCGTAGTACGGCGTGATCACCAGGGCCGCGTCGGCACCGGCGTCGCGGGCGGCGGCCGTGATCTCCAGCGTCTCGTCCAGCTTCGCCGAACCGGTGCCGGGCAGGACCGGGACGGCGTCGTCGACCTCGGCGGCGACGGCGCGGATCGCGTCGATCCGTTCGGCGACGGTCTGCGCGGACGGCTCCCCGGTCGATCCGCCGATCGAGATGCCGTGCGAGCCGGCGTCGAGCTGCCACCGGACGAGCGTGCGGAGCGACGCGAGGTCGGGTGCGCCGTCGTCGGAGAACGGGGTGACGACCGGGGCGATCGAGCCGCGGATGCGCGCGGGGTCGCTGCGGAACTTCACGCGGCACCCCCGACGAGCAGGGCGGCGACGGCCAGGTCGGACAGGCCCATCCCCATCGGCTTGAACACGGTGCAGCGCGGCTCGGCCGGGCGCGTCACCTTGTCGGTGACGAGCTCGGCGAGCGTGTGCACGGCGTCCCACCTGTCGTGCTCGCGCAGCTCCCGCGACGCCCGCCGGGCGTTCTCCTCGCTGTCCACGACGACGGGTGCGGCGTCATCGAGCAGCGCGGGCTCGAACTCGGCGTGCGACGGCAGGATCGCGCCGACGGCGTTCAGGTGCGCACCGACGGCCAGGTGCTCGCCGCGCAGGAACGGCTCGGCGGCACGCGTCACGAGCGTGACGACCGGCGCGTCCCGGGTCGCGTCCTCCACCGTCGCCGCGACCCGTGCCTCGAGTCCCAGCTCGTCGCGAACCTGACCGGCGAGCGACTCCGCGCGGTCACGGGTCCGGTTCCACACCCGCACCAGCCGCAACGGGCGCACCGCCGCGACGGCCTCGACCTGCCGCAGCGCCTGCCGTCCCGCACCGAGCACGGCGAGCTCGTCGGCGTCCGGATCGGACAGACGTCGCGTCGCGACACCGGACACGGCCGCCGTCCGCAGCGCACCTGCCGTGCCCGCCTCCGCCACACCGAGCGTCGCGCCGTCGGACGCCGCGAACAGCGTCATCAGCGCGCTCGCACCGGACGGGGTGTTCACCCACGTCTTGAACACGGCCAGGTCGGCGTCACGGTCCACGGCGCCGAGCGCGTGCGCGCTCCCCCTGGCGTCGCCGACCGGCCAGGTGGCCATCGTCTTGTCCAGGTTCCACGCGGCGCCCGTGGCCTCGTGCGTCAGGATCCGCTCCACGGAGCCGATGGCCTGCGCCATCGTGACCTGCGCCCGGACGTCGTCCTCGGTCCAGAACCTCATGTCCCCTCCTCGTCCACGACGCCGTGGCGCAGCACCCCGACCCCGGACACCTCGACCTCCAGCTCGTCCCCCGGCCGCAGGAACCGCGGCGGGTCGCGCCGGAACCCGATCCCCTTCGGTGTGCCGGTCGCGATCAGGTCGCCGGGCCGCAGCGGCGTGAACGTGCTGACGTACGCGACGAGCTCGGCGAACCCGAACGTCAGCCGGTCGGTCGCGTCGTCCTGGACGGTCTCGCCGTTCAGGCGCGTGGTGACCCGCAGCGGCGCCGTGCCGATCTCGTCGGACGTCGTGACCCACGGGCCGACGGCGCCGCTGTGGTGCCAGTTCTTGCCCGCCGTCGCCTGGTTCGAGTGCAGCTGCCAGCCGCGGACGCTGTTCTCCGCCACGCACGTGACACCGGCGACGTGGTCGGCCGCCTTCTCCGGCGGGATCCGTCGCCCCGGCCTGCCGATCACGAGCGCGGCCTCTCCCTCCCAGTCCAGCGAGTCCTCGCACGCCGGGCGGACGACGGGCGTCCCGGCACCGACGAACGAGTCCCCGAAGCGCGTGAACAGCGTCGGGTGCTCCGGCGCCTCGACCGCCCGGTCGGACTCCCCGGCGTGCGCGGCGTAGTTGAACCCGACACAGACGATCTTCGGATGGTCGCCGAGCGGCGGCTCCCAGGCGAGGTCGTCGATCGACACACGGGGGTCGTCGGGCCGGGCGGGTTCCGGCGCGGCGAGAAGGTCCGCGAAGGACGGGACCCGGTGGTCCAGCCGGGCGACGGCCCCGTCCCCGACCACCCCGAAACCGCGGGAACCGGAGCCGGTGCGGAAGCGCGCCAGCCTCATGCGACGCCCACCGGCTGCGCCACCGGGGCCCGCAGGCCCGCCTTCTCCAGCCGCGGCAGCACGTCGGCGGTGAACGCGGCGAGCCCCTCGTCGTAGTCGACCCAGGTCAGCAGCGCCCCGTCGATCCCGGACGCGCTCAGCGTCTCCAGCTTCTCCGCGATCGTCTCCGACGTCCCGACCAGCGGGAACCCACCCGCTCCCGCGGCGAAGCGCTGGCGCATCGCCGCCAGCACGTCGGGCGGCATGACCTGGGTGTTCGCACCCTGCAGACGCATCCAGGCCTCGATGCTCTCGACGTCCTCGTACTCGACGGAGAACCGGCGCAGGTACGCCTGCGCCTCGGCGTCGGTGTCGCGCTGCACGACGACCGTGTGCGTCCACACCTGGACCTCGCGGCCGAACTCGTCGCGGGCCATCTGCTTGTAGCCCTCGACCTGCTCGCGGATCGCCGCCTCCTGTTCGGAGTGGACGATCACGAAGCACAGGTCGGCGTGCTCGGCGGCGAAGCGCATGCCCCGCGGCGACCCGCCGGCATTCATGATCGGGACCCGGGACTGGAGCGGCTTCGGCTGCGAGACGCCGCCGACGACGTCGAAGAACGCGCCGTGGAAGTCGAACTCGTCGGTCTCCGCCCACAGTGTCCGCAGGACGTGCAGCCACTCGGCGAGGTGGTCGTAGCGCTCGTCGTGCTCACGCAGCGCCGCGCCGAACATCTCCAGCTCCGGCCGGTTCCAGCCGCCGACGACGTTCAGGGCGAACCGCCCGCCGGAGATGTGGTCGACGGTCGCCGCCTGCTTGGCGGCGACGATCGGGTGCAGGGTCGGGGCGTGCGACGTCGCGAACACGCCGATGTCATCGGTGGCCGCGGCGATGCCGGCGGCCCACGTGAACGGGTCCATCACGCGTCCGGCCCGGTGCTCCGGCCGGTTCTCGGCGTAGCCCTTCCAGCGCGCGAACGGGACCACGGCCTCCAGACCGGCGCGGTCGGCCGCACGGGCCGTGCGCAGCGACATGTCCCAGGACATCTCCGGCGCCTCCGGCACGAGCGTCTGCGACGCACCGGACCCGTTCGTGCAGAACAAACCGAGCTTCAGTGCGTTGCCGCCGAGCAGCGGGTTCATCTCGGGACCTCCTCGTCCGTGGTGGGCTCCGACGACGCTAGGGCGACACGACCCATAGCACTACGACGAATGTCCGGCTCTATCGATAAGCTCTGCCGTATGGACCTGCAGATGCAGCTGCGCCGCCTGGAGTTGTTCTGCACGGTCGTCGACGAGGGCGGCGTGACCCGGGCCGCCGAGCGGCTGCAGGTCGCGCAGCCGTGGGTGTCGGCGCAGCTGCGGATCGTGGAGAAGGCCGTGAACGCGCCGCTGTTCGTCCGCGACGGGCGCCGGATCGCCCTCACCGAGGCGGGCAGGCGGTTCCACGCGTGGGCCAGGGAGGTGCTGGCCGGCAGCGCGCGGGTCCAGCGCGACATCGACGACCTGACCAGCGGCGCGGCCGGCTCGCTGTCCGTCGCGTCGAGCATGGCGATCGGCACCTACCTGCTGCCGCCGCTGATGACCGACCTGCGCCGGGACCGGCCGGGCGCGGACATCACCGTGCACATCAACGAGCCGGCGCGGGCGTTGCGCAGCACCGAGATCGGCGAGGTCGACTTCGCCGTCACCACCTGGTTCGACGACGTCGACCCCGGCCCGCTGCACCCGGAGAAGCTCTGGGACGAGCCGCTGGTGCTGTGCGCGGCCGTCGACGGCCCGCCGGACGCGGACGAGATCCCGCTCGCCGATGTCGCCGGGCTGCCGGTCGTCGGAGTTCCCGCCGGGGTCGCGATCGAGCGGACGCTCGCCGACCAGCTGGCCGCCCACGGCGTCGGACCCCTGTCCTACGTGATCCGGCTCGGGCACGCCGAGTCGCTGAAGCGGGCGGTGATCGCCAACGGCTGGGTCTGCCTGGCGCCGGAGTACTGCGTCGCCGAGGACGCCGCGCTCGGGCGCCTGCGGGCCGTCCGGTTCACCGACGCCACGCTCGTCGAGAGCATCGGCCTGTTCCACCGCGAGGCGCAGTACTTCTCCCCGTTGCAGCGCGCCGCCGTGGACGCGCTGCGCGCCGTCGCCGAACGGAAACTCGCCGGTCAGGCCTGAGCCCGGACCGGCAGCGTGGACAGCGCCGGGAACATCAGCGACGGGTACCGCTCCGACGGCCCGTCCGGCTCGATCCGGCAGAACCGTCGCGCCAGGCCGGCCACGGTCTCCTGCAGCTGGATCCGGGCCAGCGGGGCGCCGAGGCAGTGGTGCAGCCCGCCGCCGAACGACAGGTGCTTCGACGCGTTCGCCCGCCTCGGGTCGGCGCTGCCCGGGTCGTCGAACGTGCGCTCGTCGAGGTTCGCCGAGCCGAGCACGCAGAGCGTGTGCGCACCGGCGGGCACCGTCGTGCCGTCCGAGACGACCCGGTCCTCGGTCAGGATCCGCGGGATCAGCTGCACCGGAGCCCGCAGCCGCAGCGTCTCCTCCGCCGTCCCCTCGACCAGCGACGGGTCCGCGCGAACGCGGTCGTGCAGGCCCGGCACCGTCGCGAACAGCTCGACCGCGTTGGAGATCGACGTCCGGGTCGTCTCGAACCCGGCGTCGAGCACCGTGTGCAGGAGTGAGAGCACCTCGTCGCGGGACAGCTCACCGGCCTGCTCGGCGTCCAGCAGCCGCCGCACGAGCTCGGTCGGCTCGGCGGCGCGTCCGAGGAGACCATCGAAATAGTCGAAGTAGAACTGCGCCACCTCGTCCAGACGGTCGCGCCGCGCGTCGTCGAGCGGGAACGGGGAGAAGATCATCAGAAAGTCGGTCTGAGCCGCGAGGATCGGTTCCCAGTCGTCGTCCGGCATTCCGATCAGAAGGCGCAGGACGCCGCGCGGCACCCGGGCGGCGAGCTGCGTGACGGCGTCGAACGACCCTCCGGACGAGGTGAGGGCGTCCAGCTCCGCCGTCACCTCGGTCGCCGCGGCCTCGCGGAGTGTCTCGACCCTGCGTCCCGTGAACAGCGGTGCGACGACGCCGCGCAGTCGCGTGTGGACCGGACGATCCGTCTGGACCATGTTGGCGCGCAGTCGGCGCAGCGCCGGTCCGTGCTCCATCCACGGTGGAGCGTCCTGGCCGGCCTCCTGCATGCGGCCGGACGTGTCCCGCAGGACGGCCTGGACGTCGTCGTACCGGGTGATCAGCCGGGTCGGTGCGTCCGGCTCCCCGACAACGAGCACGGCGCCTCCGTCGCGCAGTGCGCGGTACTCGTCGTGCCGGTCTCCGGTCAGGAAGCCGGAATCGGTCAGATCGAGCGTCGCGGGCATGGTGGGACCTCCTCGTCACATCGGGCGACCCACCCTATGAATTCGTGTTCACCTCCCACCAATACGGAATCGGGGATGGAGCCATCCGATTTCCGTGATGCATTCCGCGGCCCGATCATTTTTCGGTGACGCCCGCCCGATCGACTGCGAGTCCGCCGTCGGTCAGGTCCAGGGAGGCCGCGATCGCCGGGCCGGAGGAGCGGAACCTGCGCAGGGCGTTCGCCGCCGGCGGAGTCAGCGTCGAGGGTGGATGGTGCGGTGCACCGTCCACAGCAGAACGGCGAGGCTCACGACGGCGACCACCCCGGTCACGATCAGCGACGGCGCCGCGTCCCACGCCGTGTGCAGCGCGACGGCGACCACGAACGCCCCGACGAACGCCCAGAACTTCCGGCCCGTCCACCCGCCCGCGGCCGCGGTGAACAGCGCGGCCGCCGAGATGCCGGTCCACGTCATGTGCCCGGCCGGGCTCATCACGCCGCGCAGCAGCAGCACGTCGACGGTGTCGGTGATGCTGCCCCGCGACTGGATCAGCGTGGTGAACGCGTAGCCCATCGTCTCCAGCGCCGCGAACCCCGCGCCGGACGCGACGCCGAGCAGCAGGCCGTCGGCCCTGGTCCGCAGGCGCGGGACGAACAGCAGCACGGCCAGCGGGAGGACCAGCTTGCTGGCCTCCTCGATCAGCCCGATGCCGACCGTCGGAAGCACGCCTAGGTCACGCTGCGCGTCGAACTCGAGCGTGCCCGCGACCACCGTGCCGATCACGCCGCCCAGCAGGACGGTGCCCGCGACGACGGACGCCGGGACGTCGTAGGGCAGGCGGCGGCCGTAGACGAACGTCAGGAACGCGGCGGGCACGATCGTCGCGCCGAGCAGGATCGCCGACGGAACGAAGTTCGGGTTCTGCGTGGCGACCAGCGTGCGCTCGACGACCAGGAACAGCGCCACGCCGACGACGAGCACGAGGATCCAGCCGTGCCGTCGCATCCCGGTGGGAGCCGCCGGTCGGGTAGCGGACGTTGTGGCGGGCACGGGCGTCTCCTCATGTGGTCGGTGCGGGTGTCCCGAGCGCGCCGGTCGGCGTCGCGAGCGGGTCCGGGGACATCCTCGCGCGGTACGACGGCCTGCACGAGCACCCAAGCCCCGATCTCCCCCTTTCACGGTCGACGGAACGGCACGGACGGAGCGCGAGCGGACCACCCCATGGGCACACTCCGACGGGTGATCCGCTCCTCCGGCAGTGCCGCGGAACACGGGGTGCGATCCGGGCGATACGTCCGGTGATCGGGCCGTCACCCCGCCCCCGGAGAACCGTCTCTGAGCTGCGACAACGCTGCCGAACCGGACATCGCGGCACCCCCGCAACGGCCGGTGCTACTCTCGCTCGGCAACGCCCATTGCGCATCGAGGCAGGGGAACCGTCGGTGATCACGATCTATCTCAACCGGGACATCTCGGACGACGAGCGTCGTCAGTCGTTGTTCTCCGGGGACTTCCACCTCTACAGCGGCCGCCCTGGCGCGCTGGCCTTCGTGGACCATGCGAAGAACCTGATCTCCGAGGCGTTCACCGGTCTCGACCCGGAACGCGCGCAGTACGAGATGGACGTCGAGGAGTTCGTCCGCCGGGTCGGCCCGCTGAAGTCCGAGTTCACCAACGGGCAGCGCACGAAGGAGCTGTGCCAGCAGTTCGCGGTGGACCTGGGCATGGACCCGGAGACCACCTACTTCGACATCCCCCGCCTGCGCGTGATCCCGGCCGACCAGTTCCTCACCGCGGGCGTCAGCTACAACTACAAGGCCCACCGCGACATGTGGTACGGCCACCCGCAGCAGCTCCTGAACTACTGGACTCCGGTGTTCCCGGTCGTCGGCGGCAACGTGATGAGCATGTACACCGACTTCTTCGACAAGCCGGTGCGCAACGCGTCCAACGCCTACGACTACGAGGAGTGGGTCGCCAAGCACCGGCACGCGGCGGCCGAGAAGCTGTCCAAGGACGACCGGCCGCACCCGGTGCCGCTGGAGGACTTCGACAGCCGCAGCGAGATCCGCATCGCGGGCGGGTCGGGCGACATCTTCATGTTCTCGTCGAACCACCTGCACGCGTCGGCCCCCAACACGTCCGGCGTCACGCGGTTCTCCTACGACCTGCGCACGATCAACATCGACGACGTCCGGGAGAACCGCGGGCCGCGCAACGTCGACAGTGGAGCGACCGGCACGACGCTCGGCGACTTCCTGCGCGTGTCCGACCTCGCCCCGCTGAACGTCGACGACCTGATGGTCGCGTCCGCGACCCGGTGACCGACCCGCACGCCGCGCCGATCTCCACCGCCTGCCCGGCCTGCGCGACGCCGGCGAACGAGCCGTTCATCGCGCTGACCGGGCTCCCGGTGCACGGTACGGCCGTGTTCGACACGCCGGAGGCGGCGCGCCGGGTCACCGTCGGGGACCAGGAGCTGTGCCTCTGCCCGGCGTGCGGTGTGGTGTTCAACCGCGCGTTCGACCCGGCGCTGCTGGACTACACCGGCTCGCACGAGGAGTCCCAGCACAACTCACCGCGCTTCGCGGCGTACGCGGCGGAACTGTCGGCGGACTGGACCGCCCGGTACCGGCTGACCGGCACCCACGTCGTCGAGATCGGGTGCGGGGCGGGTGACTTCGCCGTCGAGATGCTCCGCGCCGGGGTGGGCGGCGTCACCGGGATCGACCCGCACTTCGCGGCCGACCGGGTGCCCGCCGATCTGACCGGTCGCCTGACGGCGCTGCCCTCCGAGTTCGACGCGCGGCAGATCGAGCCGGGCACGTCCGCCGTCGTCTGCCGGCACACGCTCGAGCACATCCCGGCGCTTCGGTCGTTCGGCGACGAGATCGTCACCGGTATGCGCAAGGCAGCGGTGCCCGCGTTCCTGGCCGAGGTCCCGGACCTCGGCCGGATCCTGGCCGAGGGCGCGTTCTGGGACCTGCAGTACGAGCACTGCTCGTACTTCACCCCGGAGACGGTGACCGGCTACCTGCGCGGCATCGGCTTCGGCGAGGTCGCCGCCCGCACGACCTACGACGACCAGTACGTGGTCGCCGAGGCGACGGCCCCGGACGCCGGTCCGGACGGGTCCGCCGCGGTTCCCGCCGGGACGCTGTCCGATCTGGACGGTGCGTGCCGGGCGTTCGCCGACACGGTGCGCGACGGTGTGCGGTCCTGGGGCGCGTGGATGGGCGAGCGCTCCGCGGCGGGCGATCCGGTCGCCGTCTGGGGCGGAGGGGCCAAGGGGCTCACGTTCCTGGCCATGCTCGGCGCCGACGCCGCGCCGGTGCGGGCCGTCGTCGACATCAACCCCGGCCTGCAGGGACGCTACATCGCGGGCCCCGGCCTGCCGATCGTCGCGCCCGCGGACCTCACCCGAACGCCTCCCCGGTCGGTCGTGCTGATGAACCCGATCTACCGCGGCGAGGTGCGCGCCGACCTGGACCGGCTCGGCCTGCAGAGCACGGAGCTGCTGGCTCTCTGACCGGCGGCGCTCCCCGGCCGCCTCACGTTCGGGGGCGTCGTGCCGAGCCGTGCCCGTCCTGGGCCACGTCGGCGGCAAGGCGGAGCTGATCGCCGAGCCGCCCGGCCGGAGTTCCCGCTGCCGCCCTCATCGGCGCCGACTTCGAGCCGCCGCAGCACTAGGGTCGAGGGCATGGCCGAGTTCTCGTTCGCCGACTCCGTCCTCGTCGACGCACCGCCGCAGCTGGTGTACACCACCGTCTCCGACGTGACGCGCACCGGCGAGTGGAGCCCGATCTGCGTCGGCTGCGACTGGGAGGACGGCGACGGCCCGCGGGTGGGCGCCCGGTTCACGGGCCACAACCGCAAGCCGGACCGGGAGTGGAGCACCACCGGCGAGGTCGTCGTC
Organism: Pseudonocardia endophytica; assembly: GCF_004339565.1. Lineage (GTDB taxonomy): Bacteria > Actinomycetota > Actinomycetes > Mycobacteriales > Pseudonocardiaceae > Pseudonocardia > Pseudonocardia endophytica. The sequence continues at coordinate 1,386,991 of NZ_SMFZ01000002.1, read as the reverse complement.
GCCGACCCCGGTCGCGCGTTCGCGTGGGAGGTCAACGGCGGGCTGGTGCGCTGGGGCTACGAGATGGAACCCGAGGGCGACGGCACCAGGCTGACCGAGACGTGGGAGTTCCGCGAGCGGGGGCGGACGTTCTTCCACGAGAAGTACGGCGACGACGCCGAGCACGAGATCGCGGTGCGCGTCGCCGACGCCCGCTCCGGCATCCCGGCCACGCTCGCGGCGATCAAGCGCGTGGTCGAGGGAGCGGTCTCCGGGTCGTCGTAGACCGTCCATCGCTCTCCGCCCGACCGTTCCAGACCGGTTCGGACTGACGGCATAAAGGTTGGGCCGAATATGTCACGATGCGAACACCACATCAGCCGTTGTCCGGAGTCGGCCGCACCCAGATAGCGGTTCCGGTTGCACCCGGGCAGCGGCCGTTCGCGTCTGCGAACCTCCGATCCGGTCGCACTCACTGTCGAGGAAGGGGCAGCATGGATCCCGAGGAGTTCACCGACGTCGTCTACGAGGTCGACAACGGCCTGGCCTGGATCACGATCAACCGGCCGGAGCGCTACAACGCGTTCCGCGCGCAGACGGTCGACGAGCTGGTGCTCGCGTTCAAGCTCGCGTGGGCGGACGACGGGGTCGGTGTCATCGCGCTCACCGGCGCCGGGGAGAAGGCGTTCTGCTCCGGCGGCGACCAGAAGCAGCGGATGGAGACCGGCGACTACGGACCGTCGCAGACCGGGCTGTTCGAGGTCGAGGCCCTGCACCGGGTGATCCGCGACGTGCCCAAGCCGGTGGTCGCCGCCGTGAACGGTGTCGCCATCGGCGGTGGCCACGTGCTGCACGTGCTCGCCGACCTGTCGATCGCGGCCGACACGGCGACGTTCGGGCAGAACGGGCCGCGGGTCGGCTCCTTCGACGCCGGGCTCGGGTCCGGCTACCTCGCCCGCGTGGTCGGCGAGAAGCGCGCCCGGGAGATCTGGTTCATGCTGCGCCGTCTCTCCGCCGAGGAGGCCCTGGACTGGGGACTCGTCAACCGCGTGGTCCCCGCCGCGGAGCTGCGCGACGAGGTCCGCACGTGGGCGGACACGATGCTGGCCTACTCCCCCACCGCGCTGAAGGTGCTCAAGCAGTCGTTCAACACCGACACCGAGCACATGGTCAGCATCGGGAACATGGCCTTCACGACGCTGAAGCTCTTCGGCGAGAGCGACGAGGCGCGCGAGGGCATCACCGCGTTCAACGAGAAGCGCCGGCCCGACTTCTCGACGTACCGTTCGCACTGAGGCGCAACAGCGGGCGTGATCGGCGGGTCGGGAGGATGACGGCCACCAGTGGCCGGATCGCTCCGCGCCCGCCGATCACACGGGGAGGCGAGCCCCGCGGTCGTTCAGCCGAACGTCGGTGGGCGCTTCTCCACGAACGCGGACAGCCCCTCGGCCGCGTCGGCGCCGGAGAACAGGGCGTCGACCTGCTGGGCCTCGTAGCGCATCCCCTCGGCCGGCGGACGGTCGAACGCGGCGTCCACGGTCCGCACGACGGCGGCCAGCGCCGGACGCGACCCCGCGGCCAGCTGCGTAGCCAGCTCGACGGCGGCATCCCGGGCACCGCCTGCGTCGACGAGCCGGTCGACGAGCCCGATCGCGTGCGCCTCGGCCGCCGGGACCTGCCGGGCCGTCGCCATGATGTCGATCGCCCGCCCGCGGCCGACGAGCCGTGGGAGCCGTTGCGTGCCACCGGCTCCCGGGATCAGGCCGAGCCTCGCCTCGGGCAGGCCGAACGCAGCGTCCGCACCGGACACCCGCATCGTCGCGGCCATCGCCAGCTCCAGCCCGCCGCCGAGCGCGACGCCCTCGACGGCGGCGATCGTGACCAGGTCGGGTCCCGCGATCCGGTCCAGCAGCGTCCGTAGCCGCTCGCCGTAGGCCGCGAACCCGGCCGCGTCGATGCCGGTCATGTACCTGATGTCCGCGCCGGCCACGAAGAACCGCGGGATCGCCGAGGTCAGCACGAGCGCGCGGAAGCCGCGGCCGGCCTCGTCGACGGCGGACTCCAGCCCCTCGATGATCGGCGGGCCCAGCGCGTTGGCGGGCGCCCGGTCCATCGTCGCGACGAGGACGCCGCTCCCGGCGTCCTCGGTCCGCACCACATCGGTCATGAACTCCTCCTCGGGACACGGTCGGCCCGCCGCTGACCGACAGGGTCTGGCCGGTGATGGAGCCGCCGCCGTCGGACGCGACGACCGCGACGGCGTCGGCCACCTCGTCGGGGTGGGCGAGTCGCGTCATCGGCACGGCGCGGGTCGTCCCGCCGAGCACCGTGTCGGCGTCCTGGCCGGAGTCGTCGGCGGACGTCCGGAGCGCGGGGGTGTCGGTCGGGCCGGGGCACACGGTGTTCGCGGTGACCCCCTTCGTCGCGACCTCGCGGGCCGTCCTGGTGAACGCGATGATGCCCCTCGGCGCCCGAGTACACCTCTTCGAGGGAGGATCCGACCCGTCCGGCGTCCGAGCCGACGGTCACGACCGGGTGGTCGATCGACCGGGGCGCGCCCTCGACGGTGACGGCGGTGCCGCCCGCGTCGCGGATCGAGGGCGCGGCGCCCTCGGAACAGGCCTGCGCGACCGTCGGACTCGTCACGGTCGCGACGGGGCGATCGGGAGCGGGCCGAGCCGGACAATTTTCGGTCTGACCATTGATGCATTCGACCTGATCTGGCTACGCTCGTGGCCTCGGTCACAGGTCTGCGATGGAGCTGCTGATGGTCACTGCGGAGTCCCCCGCCCTGTCCGTGCACGACCGCTACGACGACGCGTCGATCGAGGAGTTCCGTCGACGAGGTTGGTGGAAGGGCGGCTCGGCCGCCGCCCTGTTGGATCGCTGGGCCGACGAGACGCCGACCCGGCGTTTCGTCTCCGACGGGGTGGTCGAGCTGGACTACGCGTCCGTACGTGAACGGGCCCGCGGTCTCGGCGCCGCGCTGCTGCGAGCCGGAGTGCGGCCGGGTGACCGGGTGGCGATGCAGCTCCCGAACTGGGCCGAGTTCGTCGTCGGTTACCTGGCTGTCGCCCGGATCGGCGCCGTTCTCGTCCCGATCATGACGGTCTACCGCAAGACCGAGGTCGGGCACGTCCTGCGCAACTCCGGTGCCGTCGCAGCCATCACCACCGGCGAGTTCCGCGGGTTCGACCACGCTGCGATGTTCCGCGAGCTGAAGGACGGCTGTCCGGCGCTCGGGACCCTGGTGATCGCCCGCGCCGAGGCCGGAGACGGTGAGCTGAGCTTCGACGCCGCCTGCACCACCGAGACCGACGACGCCGAGCTGGGCGCGTTCCCGGGCCCCGACGACGCGCACGTCATCGTGTACACCTCCGGCACCGAGTCCACCGCAAAGGGCTGCGTGCACACGTGGAACACGCTGGACTTCTCCGCACGTGGCCTCGCCCACGAGGTGTTCCAGACCCGCCCCGACGACGTCATGTTCATGCCGTCCCCCGTCGCGCACGCCACCGGGCTCGTCGTCGGGGTGCTCGGGCCACTGGCCGTCGGCTCCGAGACCCACCTGCTCGACGTCTGGGAGCCGGGCGAGGGCCTGCGCCGCATCGAGCAGTACCGCTGCACCGCCAGTGCGACCGCCACACCCTTCGTGCGGATGGCGCTCGACGCCCAGCGCGACGCCGAACGGGACCTGTCCTCGATGCGGTTCTGGCTCTGCGCGGGTGCCCCCATCCCCACCGCGCTGGCCTCCGAGTTCCACGACGCGTTCGACGGCGGTGTGCTCATGCCGCTCTACGGGTGCACCGAGATCATGGCCGGCACCTGCTGCCATCCGGGCGATCCGCTCGAACGACGCGCGGGCTCCGACGGTTCCACCGCTCTCGACGGTATCCGGATCAAGCTGGTCGGCCCCGACGGGCACGAGGTCCCGACCGGCGACGAGGGCGAGATCTGCTACTGGGGCCCCGGCGGGGTCCTCGGGTACTGGCGGGACCCCGAGCGGACCGCGGCCACGATCGACAGCGACGGCTGGCACCACACGGGCGACCTCGGCCGCTCCGACGAGCACGGCTACCTGCGCGTGTCCGGCCGCCTCAAGGACATCATCATCCGCGGCGGCACGAACATCAGCGCGGCGGAGGTCGAGGGGTACGTCGCGGCGCACCCGGCGGTCGCGCAGGTCGCCGTCGTCGCCTACCCGGACGAGAGGCTCGGCGAGAAGGTCTGCGCCGTCGTCGTACCGAAGCCGGGCGAGACCCCGACGCTCGAGGGCATCACGACGTTCCTGCGGGGCCGCGACATCGCGCTGCAGAAGCTCCCGGAGAAGGTGGTCGTCGTCGACGAGATGCCGATGACCGCCACCGGCAAGGTCCAGAAGTTCGTCCTGCGTGACACGGTCCGGGAAGCCTGACGCGATGGAGTCCGCCGTCACCGACGAACGACGGGACCTGGTCGCGGCCGAGTGCGACGAGAACCGCGCGATACGCGCCGTCCTCGTCCAGGCCCTCTGACAGCCCTCTGACGCCGCCGCGGGGCGGTCGTCGCCACGCCCGGTATCTTTTGGGTCCGACCTTCAGACCGGACAGGAGCGCACCATGGCCGCCGACCCGGCTCGATCGGAGATCCGGCTCTCCCACATGGAGGTGCCGAAGGCGTCCGACGTGCTCGCCACCGAGCTGCGCGAGCGCATCCTGTCCGGCGAGTACGTCGAAGGCACACCGCTCCCACCGGAGCGCGAGCTCGTCGTCCAGACCGGGATGAGCCGCACCACCGTGCGCGAGGCACTCCGCATCCTGGAGGTGCAGGGTCTCATCAGGATCAAGGCCGGACGCGCCGGCGGGGCGTTCGTCCGCACGCCTGGCGAGGAGTCCGTGGCCAACTCCCTGGAGCTGCTGATCCGGGGCCGCCAGATCCGACTGGCCTCGGTGCACGAGACCCGCGAAGCGATCGAGCCGTCCTGCGCCCGGCTCGCCGCCGAACACCGCACCTCGGAGGACCTCGACCGACTCGAGGCAGCGAACTCCCGGATCGCCGAGGCGGATGGACTGGACGAGTTCCTGCAGGCCAACGTGGACTGGCACGTCGGGGTCGCCACCGCCAGCCACAACGAGATCCTCACCGGCGTGATGCTCGCGCTGTCCCGCGCGATCTACACGGCGACGAACAACGAAGGCTTCGTCGACGACGAGGTCCGCGCGATCACGGTGCGCGCGCACCGCTCGGTGACCCGCGCGATCCGCGACAACGATCCGGACGCCGCCGTACGCCGGATGAGCAGGCACGTCCGCGCCTACGCGGCCGCGGCGCTGGAGATGGAGAGCCGCACCGCGATCCCCGTCGGCGCGGAGGACCGCTTCCTTCGCTGACCGACCGTGTAGCGCCGGCCGCGCCGGGCACGCAACGTAAGGGGCCCCGAGCGCGCATGTCGCGCTGCCCGCCCAGGGCCCCTTCGGGAAGTCCGAGCGCTCGCATCGCCACCGTGGAGGCGCCTGGACCATGTCGATCAGCCCATCGATGGGCCGAGTCCGAGCGACTGCGGCGTGCTGGAGTCGGGGCTGGGTTGGGGGATTCCTTCGTCGAGTTCGCCGTACTCGGTCATCAGTGCCTTGTTCCACGGTGTCTGTTCCTCGGCCACGAGCGAGTTCGTGGTCAGGATCAGACCGGCCACCGACGCGCCGTTCTGCAGCGCCTGGCGCACCACGCGCAGCGGGTCGATGATCCCCATCTCGACCATGTTCCCGAAGCGGCCCTCGAGCGCGTCGAACCCTTCGTCGACGCCCATGTCACGGACCTGCTTGACGGCGTCCGAGCCGTCATAGCCCGCGTTCGACGCGATCAGGCTGGCCGGCTCGCCCAGCGCGGCCCGCACGATCTCCACGCCCGTCCGGTAGTCGCCCGTGACGTCCAGCGAGTCGAGCGCGCCCTCCGCGTGCAGCAGCGCCGCACCACCGCCGGCGACGATGCCCTCCGCCATCGCCGCGCGGGTCGCCTGCAACGAGTCGTCGACCCGGTGCCGGATCTCCTTGAGCTCGGCGTTCGTCGGCGCCCCGACCTGCAGGATCGCCGCCTTGCCGGACAGGCGGGCGATCCGGTCGTTGAGCCAGTCCTCGTCGGTGCCGATGCTCGCGCGCTCCATCTCCGCGCGCAGCTGCTGCACCCGCTGGTCGCGGGCGGCCGTGTCGCCGAGCCCGCCGATGATCGCGGTGTGCTCGTTCGTGGCGCGGACCTGGGTGGCCCGCCCGAGATGCTCGACGGTCATCTGGTCCAGCGAGAACGACGACGCCTTGGAATGGACCTTGCCCCCACACAGGGCCGCCATGTCCTCGAGCATGTGGACGCGCTTCTCCCCGAAGCCAGGCGCCTGGATCGCGGTGACCTTGAGGTGCCCGTTCACGTGGTTGTGCACCAGCATCTGCAGGGCCGTGCCCTCGACCTTCTCGGCCACGATCACGAGGGGCTTCGGGTCACGCATGATCTTCTCGAGCACCGGCATCAACAACCGGACATCGTTGATCTTCTCGGCGGAGAACAACAGGTACGGGTCGTCGAGGACCGCCATCATCGAGCCCGGGTCGGTGACCAGGTACGGCGACACGTAGCCGTTGTCGAACTCGAAGTCCTCGACGAAGTTGACCGACAACCCGAGCACCGGCGCATCATCGACGGTGATCACACCGTCGTCGCCCACGGTGTGCAGCGTCTGCGCCACCACCCGCCCGATCGACTCGTCGTCGTTGGCCGAGATCGCAGCGACCCGCGACAACGACTCCACATCATCCACCGGGTGCGCGACGGTCGCCAGATGCTCCACGACCCGGGCAACCGCGACGTCGATGCCGCGCTTGACCAACACCGGGTTCCCGCCCGAGGTGATCGCCCGCATACCCTGGTGCACGATCGCCTGAGCGAGCACCGTCGCCGTGGTCGTACCGTCACCGACCACATCGTTCGTCTTGACAGCGGCTTCCTTGAGGATCTGCGCGCCCATGTTCTCGAACTGGTCACGCAGGAAGATCTCCCGCGCGATCGTCACACCGTCATTGGTGACCTCCGGGGTCCCGGTGATCTTCTCCAGAACGACGTTGCGACCCTTCGGACCCAGGGTGGACTTCACCGCCTCGGCCAGTTGATCGACACCGGCGGTCAGCCGGTCCCGGGCTTCCTGCCCGAACTTGAGTTCCTTGGCCACGATGGCCCTCCTGGGATGCTGCGCGGGTGTACATCACCGCCGAGGCAAGAGGCGGTCGTTCGGAATCACATCGGGTCGCCGACCGGTGCGCTGTCACGGTCGGCGACCCGACAGGTCGGGTGACGGTTCGTCAGGACACCTTGGGAGGCAGCATGTCGCCGATGAACTCGGCGGCCTCCTCCAGATCACCGAACATGATCGTCCGGTCATCCATGTGGACCATCTTCCCGTAGTGCGTCGACATGTTCTCCTCGAACTCGGCCGCGTCGTAGAAGTCGTCGTCCTCGCCCAACGCCTCGCAGATCTCCGAGTACACGAAGTCCATCCGGCCGACACAGTCCACCCGGATCATCGACGGCAGGTGGGATACCTCCACGTTCTCCTGCCGGCTCATGACCTCGGCGACAACGGCGCCGACCTGGTTGTTCATCAGCGTGACGCCGGCCTTGCCCGAGGCGCTGTTGTCGGCCTTGAACGGGCTCTCGGCGGTCGTGAACTGCTGGGTCACTGGGAAAGCTCCTTCGGGGTCTCGAGTCCGAGGTCGTTGATGATTCCGGCGAACCGGCTCTTGGCCCGGTCGAGGCTGTCCTCGAAGCGCGGGGGCTTCGCGTCCGGCAGCGACCAGATGGGCTGCAGCGTCCGGGCCGCCTCGAGGCACTGCGGGACCCAGTGCGAGAGCCAGCCCTGCATCAGCTGCTTGTTGTGGTCGGCGAACTCCCGATCCTGCGTGAGCGGGCCGAAACAGGCCTGCGTCCAGCGCAGGTCGCGCTGGGCGTAGTCGTACTCGGCGGCACCCATCACGGTCGGGGTGACGAAGTCACCGTTGCCGGCCGCGGCCTGCATGACCAGGTTGGACCGGAACAGCTCACCGATCAGCGGCTCGAACACGACGTTCGTGGCGAACACCGACTCGCCCCAGTCGTCGTCGACCGCGGTCAGCGCCTCGGCGACCTTGCGCACGCCCTGCCACTCGGCGTCCTCGTTCCACGCCGGCAGGTGAGCGGTGCCGTCGAAGCCGTCGATCTCCTCGGTCAGCGTCAGGTTGTACAGCGCGAGGTCCTGCGCGAACCGGATCTTGTGCATGCTGTTCACCGCGAACGCCGTGTTGTGCATGTTCGTCGGACCGGACCGCTGGACCGCTGCGAAAACGTAGAGGCCGAGACCGTGCTCGACGTGCATCCAGGCGCCGACGTTACGTTCGACGAACTGCTTCCAGTTCGACGTCCAGTTGTCGAACGCCTTCGCGTTGCGGGCGTTCTCGATGTTCTGCTGGACCTGCCGGACAACGTTCGCGTTGTACCGGTAGAAGGTCATCTCCCATTCTTCGTTCGGGTCGCGGAACTCGTGCCAGCCGTGCGCCGGCCACTCGAAGTTCTTCGGCAGACCGCCGGTGCCGATACCCCGCTCGGGTGCCGGGTCGTCGACGCCCCACGCCTTGAGCTTCGTCCAGTCGAGCGGGTAACCGGCGGATCCGTCCCCGAAGCCGTAGATCCAGCCCTGAGCGAGGTAGTGCCGCGGATCCGGCTGGACCTCTACGGTGACGTCCTCGTAATGCGTCTGCTTACGCTTGGCCGGCCGGTAGTAGTTGTATCGGCGGGCTGCGGGGCCGGAATCGGGGAAGTCCCGTGCCCCGGCCTCCGCATCGGTGAACTGGGGCTTGGGGACGCTCCGCTGGGTCTTGCTGTCCGACGTGTCCGACTGCGTTGTGGTCACTGACCGTCCTCTGCTTGCTCGGCGGTGGTGGTGAACTTGTCGAAGAAGATGTTGTCTTCCTTCACTCCAAGTTGCGTCAGCGTCGCGATCGCCGCGTCGACCATCGGCGGCGGACCGCAGACATAGGCATCTGCTCCCTTCAGATCTGTCTCCTCGGCCCGGACGACCTCGGTGATCAGTCCGGTCCGCCCTGTCCATGTGGCATCGCCGGGTTCGGACAGAGCTGGGACATAGCTGAAATCGCTCGGCAGCCTCTCGCCGAGCTCGGTGATCTCCTTCTCGAAACAGAGGTCATCCGCGGTACGGGCTCCGTAGTAGAACGTCGACTTCCGCTCCACGCCCCGTTCGGCGAGCGAGCGGAGCAGGGACAGGATCGGGGACAGGCCAGCCCCGCCGCCGACGAAGATCAGGTCGCTGGTGCGGTTCTCGCGCAACGTGCAGGTCCCGAACGGTGCCTCCACCTCGAGCCGATCCCCCACGGAGAGACGTTCGGCGAGGAACTGGGAGAACAGACCGTCGGGATAGATCCGGATGACGAACTCCAGGAGCCCCTCACGGTTCGGCGTGTTGGCCATCGAGAACGAACGGCTCTCGTCGGTACCCGGAACCGTGAAGTCCATGTACTGACCCGGGAAGAACTTGATCTCGACCGGGTCGACCATCTTCACCACGAGATGGCGCATGTCGTGCGTGACCGGCTCGTTCGAGACGACCTCGACCGTGCCCTTCGTCAGGGGCAGGCCCGACCGGATGACCTCCTCGTCGAAGTTGAGGAGCTCGATCGTCAGGTCCTCGTAGGCGTGCGCCCTGCAGAGGAGGGTCGAACCCTCCTCCCTCTCGTAGTCCGGCAGCGCGAACGTCGAGTAGGAGTCGTACTCGATGTCCTCGCCCTCCAGCACGAAGGACTTGCACGCCGCGCACTGGCCTTCCTTGCACCCGTGCATGAGCTGCACACCCTGCTCGGCTGCAGCGCGGAGGATGTTCTGGTCCTCGTCGACCTCGATCTCGATCCCGACCGGCTCGAACCGAACGGTGTGCTTCTCGCCCATCGTCTTCTCCTCGTGGCGTCGTCCGGGTTCCCGGGCACCGGCGAGACGATGGCTGATCTCGTCCGGTGCCCGGGTGCTGATGCGCGCCGTCGCCGGACCGGCTCGGGGACGACCCGGGTGTTCGGCGCAGACGCTGCTGGGTGTCGTCAGACAGGGCTGAGGACAACCGGCGGATCGGCAGGGAAGGTGCCGCCGGAAGTGTGGTCCGCCGGCACCTCCCCCTCGCCTGACCCGCGCTCAGGCGTTCAGTTCGCCGGCGCCGGACGTCCGGCCGGCCCCTGCTTGTTGTAGTCCGCGACGAAGGCGGCGCGACCGGCGTCGTCCATCTCGTTAAAGAGGACGTTAGGGCTCTGCAGCGGAGCGAGCCGCCGCATGTGGTCCAGCGTCCACATCTTCTTCGGGTCGAGATCGAGGTGCGGCTGAGCGGTCATGGTCTTGCCGTCGTCGCGGACGAAGCCCATGTCCTGGACCACGTCGGCCCAGTTCCAGCCGTGGTACAGCGTCTCCCACTCACGCTTACCGACCAGCTTGCCCATGTTCGGGGTCTCGCGACCCTGGTACGTGGGCCGGAACGCCTCGGCGTCGGTCCAGCGGCACATCTCGTGGCAGTACGTGCGGTGCTGGCCGTCGACGTAGTCCACGACCATGTCCTCACGCACCAGACACGGGACCATGCACGTCCAGCAACGCGCCGGGTAGACGTAGTCCACGTCCTCGGCGACGATCGGGTTGTGCCCGTTCGGCTTCGCCAGACGGTTGTAGTTCTCCCACCACTTGCCGTACTTGTCGTACCAGCCCGGGTACTTGTACTCGAACCACTCGAAGTCCTCGTCGGTCATGCCGTCGATGCGCCAGTAGTTGGCGAGCCAACCGGTGGCGAAGAACTGCGCGACCTCGTGGACGTAGCCCTTCTCCCAGATCTGCTTCCACGACTCCTCGACGAGGTCGTGGGGGATGACCAGGCCGTACTTCTCGAGCGGCACCAGGTAGGCACGGTAGTAGTCGTCGTAGATCCAGCGACGCCACATCTCCGCGTAGGACTCGCGGTCCTTACGACGGTCCTTCGTGCCGTACTCGATGAACGTACCGATGGCGGCGTCCACCACGCGGTGGTTGTTCCACCACGCGTAGCGCAGGTCACGCTCGAGCAGCGGCCGGTTGTCCTCGTCCGACAGCGCCATCAGAAGCGTGGCGTAGCCGTTCGAGATGTGCCGCGACTCGTCGGACTGCACCGAGTGGAACACCGTCGGCAGCAGGTAGTCACCGTTGGCCGCGGCCTCGGCCGGCATGGCCACGAACAGCGTGTTCGTGAACGCCGTCTCGGCCAGCACGGTCAGATAGATCGACGCGGCCGTGATCGCGTCACCGGTGATGAAGCCCTCGGCGAACTGACGGCCGATCGTGCCGCAGTAGTCCGAGTGGAAACTGCGCAGCGAGTTGTTGAAGCCCGCCGGGTCGATGTAGTTGTTCATGTACAGGCGCTTCAGGTTCTGCTGGATCGTCGAGTGACGCACCTCGTCGATCATCTGAATCGCCTGGCCGTTGTGCAGCTCCGGGTTCGGCACGGCCTGGAACAGCATCGGCATCGCCCGCGCGGCCGAGATCTCCGGGAGCGGGATGATGGACAGGAACAGCTTCTGCCACTCCAGCCAGCGCTCCTGGACCTGCCGGAACATGTTCCCGCGGATCGCGCCGTCCTGGGCGCCGTAGACGCGGTGGTCCTTCTCCTCCTCCATCGGGAAGTAGGACCTGAGCACCTGCTTCAGGGGGTCCTTCTTCGCCGCCTTACGGAAGGTGTAGTCGGTTCCGTACTTCATGTACGGCTCGTGGTACTGCGGCTCCCAGGAAAGCTCCTGGATCTTCTGGTGAGCCTTCGCCAAGCTCTGACGACTCACAACGTCTCCTCACAGTGGTGGAATCGGGCCGAGGCGTACCTCACGGCCGTCACGAGCCGGGCCACGGCTGGCGCGGGAACCGCGTTGCGCCCGGCTCGCGATATCGATCCCAACTCACGGTCCGCCGTGTCGGGGGTCACGTCTCATCCTGAGAAGAACGCGTCGACGGTCCCGGGCTTAACTTGGCCGAGGCCGCCACGACCCCCTCCGTACACCGGGTGTGGCCGGCCGGGCGAGACGAAAGGACTCGGTGATCTGTGCAGGAGTGGGACACGGCCGACAACGGCTCGGACCGGACGGTGCAGGCGCCCGCCGTGCGCATCGACGACGCGGGTACCCGTGACGCGGCCCGGGCGCGGTCGGCGTTCTTCGGTCGGAACGTCATCGATCAGAGTCGCGTGCGGGCGCCGATCGCGGCGTCGTGGCAGCGCGCCCGGGAGCGGCACATCGATGTCGACCGGGTCGAGCAGGGCACGGTCGCCGATGTCGATCCGGACTCGATACTCGCTCGCGCGGCCCGGCCGATCATCGAGGACATGGCCGAGCAACTCGCCAACGAACCGACGAGCGTCATCCTCTGTGACGCCCAGGGGGTCATCCTCGAACGCCGTTCCGGCGACTCGTCGTTGACCCGGTATCTCGACACGGTCGGCCTCGTCCCCGGTTTCAGCTACGCGGAGCAGTTCGTCGGGACCAACGGCATCGGAACCGCTCTCGAGGACGGGGAACCGATCCGGGTCTTCGGGCACGAGCACTACGCGGAGGGCCTGGTGCGGCTGGCCTGCGCCGGCTATCCGATCAAACATCCCCAGAGCGGCGCTGTGCTCGGTGTCGTGGATCTGACGTGCTGGGGGGCCGACGCGAACCGGTTCATGACGCACGCAGTCACCAACATGGCTCGCCGGGTCACCGGCGTTCTGTGGGAGGAGACGAACTCACGGCAGCTCAGCCTGGCGCGCAGGTACCTGACGGTCTGCGACGAGGCACAGGGCGCCGTGTTCGCCGTCGACGACAACCTGCTGATGATGAACGAGCAGGCGCGCACGCAGTTCTCGGCCGGCGACCACGCCGCCCTTCTCGCCGGTGCCCAGCCGGTTCTCGAGGCGGGGACCCAGCGACGCGTCATGGTGGACCTCCCGAGCGGCGCGACCGCTCGCGTCCACTGCCTGCCGGCCGCGGGCGGTGGCGCCCGCGGGATCCTGAAGGCACGAATGATCACCGACGGCACGACCAGACCGCCGTCGTCGGGGGTCGTGGCGCCCTATGCGCGATTCGGGGTCGTCGGCTCCGCACCCCTGTGGGGGCGGTGCACCGCCGCGATCGACCGGCACATCGGCGAGGACAGCTGGATGATGCTGGAGGGTGAGTCCGGAGCCGGGAAGACGGCGCTCGCCGTCGCCGCGCATCGACTGCGCAGGCCCACCTCGCCGCTCGTCGTGGTGGACCTGGCAGAGGAGGTGGACTGGCACGACAGGGTCGACGAGGGAATGAACGGCGACCACACCACGGTCGTCCTCCGCCATCTCGAGTCGCTCGACTCGGCCGGTGTGAGCGCGCTCGTTGATCTGCTGGAGCCACACCGTGAGTCGCACGATCCAGGTCGGCCGACCGTGATCGCGACATTCACGCCCTCGGACGGGCACGACGTCGATCTCGGCGTGGTGATGGAACTACTGACGGTGAGCGTCGCCGTGCCTCCGTTGCGGCACCACATCGAGGACCTGGACGAGCTCATCCCCCACCTGCTCGGCATGCTCGGACACGGCACGAACCTCTCGTTCACCCCGGCTGCGGTCCGGAACCTCAAGCGCAACCACTGGCCGGAGAACGTGCGTCAGTTGCGTCAGGTCGTGCTCAAGCTGCTCTCCCGGCGCAGATCGGGCGTCGTCGACGTCGATGACCTTCCGATCGAATGCCGCCTCACCACGCGGCGGGTGCTGACGCCGCTGGAAGCCATCGAGTGCGACGCGATCGCCACGGCGCTCAACGACGCCAGTGGCGACAAGGTGTCTGCGGCCCGCCAGCTGGGGATGTCCCGCGCGACGATCTACCGGAAGATCCGCGAGTACGGCCTCAGCATCGCGTGAGCCGACAGGCGTCCACGTCGGTGGAGTGCCCACCCCCCTCTGCGAACGAACGGCACCTTCGAGCAGTCACGTTGCTCGAAGGTGCCGTTCGTTCGGGAGTGCGGCTAGTGGTTCGCCGCCTCGGGTGCGTAGCGGATCTTCAGCAGGGACTTGCAGTACTCGCCGTTGGTCTCGATCCCGACGCGCTGCAGCCGGGCCCGGCGCAGGTGCAGCGGCACCTGTTCGGTGGTGACCCGGCTCCCGTCGGGGTGCAACAGCAGTGGGGCGTCGTCGCCGGCCGGGAGACCGATGGCCTCGCGGCGTGTGCGCATCCGGCCCAGTTCCGCGGTGTCGGCGTCGGTGCCGGCCAGCTCGCCGAGGGTCATCGCGGCCAGCTCGTCCGGTCCGGCGCCGGCGTCGACCAGGGGTTGGGCCACCCGGTCCTGGCCGGCCATCGCGGCCTTGGACAGGAACGTGCGCCGTAGCTCGTCGAGCTCGGCCGCGGCCTCGCCGTTGACCGAGCCCTCGAAGGACTTGACGAACCCGGCGTGTGCGGCGACGCCCCCGTTGATCTCCTCGGAGGCGGAGTGGTCGGCCAACGTCACGGACGCCCTGTTCACTCCCGGGATCGCCATCACCGCGTCGTAGGCGTCGGCGACCATCAGGAACGAGAAGTTCGGGGCGCAGAAGAACGTCGGCAGCCGGAGCCCGACCGTGACGGCGACACCACCGGCAACACCACCGGCATCACCGCCGGTGTCACTGTCAGGGTCGGGCTCGGGGGTGACGGTGCACGTCTCGACGAAGTCGAGGTCGGTGATCGGCTCGTCCAGTTCGGGATCGAGCACCGTCCCCAGTGCGGACCACACGGCCTGCCGGTCGACTGTGCCGCGGTCGGCGTCGAGCGCAGGCCCGGCCGTCATGCCTGAGCCACCGCCTCGTCGGAGAGCTGCATCTCGGCCGGGACCGGGATGTCGTAGAGGCGGGCGGCGTTCAGGCCGAGGATCTTCTTCTTCGACGCGGTGGTCAGGCGCGGGTAGTCGGCGAACTGGTCGTCGTCGGGCATCTGCCAGTCGACCAGGCCCTCGACCTGCCACTTCGGTGTCCAGATGTTGTAGTCGCCGCCGAAGAGCATCTTGTCCTCACCGACCCAGAACAACAGCTCGCCCATGACCTTGGCGAAGAACTTCGGGCGGGCGTGCATCAGGCCGCCGACGACGACCGACAGGCCGGCGTAGACGTTGGGCTCCTGCACCGCCATGAAGCAGAAGTCCTCGATACGCGGCAGGCCGACGTGCTCGACGATGAAGTTCAGGCCCTGGAAGTCGGTGGCCGCGTGGTCGACGTCGGCGACGTCGAACGCGTCCTTGTCCAGCGGCCAGATCGTCGGGCCCTTGTGCACGTGCACGTTCTTGACGCCCAGGTCCTGGGCCGCCTGCAGGAAGCGGTACGCCTCCGGGTCGGTCAGCTTGTAACCGCGGGAGTCGCCGTTCCACTCCGCGGTGTAGAGCTTCACACCCTTGTGGTGGTACTTGGCCATGTCGGCCTCGAGCTGCCTGAGTCCGGCGTCGCCCTCACGGGGGTCGAAACGGCCGTTGACGATCAGCCGGTCGCCGAAGCGCTCCAGCAGCGCGGCGTTCTGGTCGGCCGTGTTGAAACCGTTCTTGTACCAGGCCTTCAAGTAGGTCGACTGGAAGATGGCGTGGTCGACGTGGCCCTCGGTGAACATGTCGCGCTCGAAGTCCTCGGGCGAGACCTTCAGGTAGTGCTCCCAGTCCCAGTGGGTCTCCGGCGGCCCGAGCTGGTGGTAGCCGTAGAAGCAGTCGATCCAGCCCTTGGCGTACTGCTCGGCGCCCTCGACCCAGTTCTCCCGGGACGCGTCCCAGAAATGGACGTGGGAGTCCACGACGAAGTACTTCTCGCCATCCTTCTCGTACGACATGCGAATCCTCCTGCTGCGACGGCCGTGCCGCCTGGTGGTGGGTAGGAGCTCTCGTGCGGCGGGTGCGACGACACCCGCCGAAGCGTCAGGGAACGAGGATCGCCCGGCCGCGGACCTTGCCCGCGTCCAGGTCGTGCAGGGCGTCCAGCGCCGAGTCGAGCGGGTACTGCTTGGTGTGCAGCGTGACCTTCCCCGCCTGGGCCAGGACCATCAGCTCGGCGAGGTCGTTGTAGGTGCCGACGATGTTGCCGATCACGTTCTTCTCGCCCGCCACGAAATCCAGCGTGGGGGCCGTGAACTCGCCGCCGTAGCCGAGCATGAACTGGTAGCCGGCCGGGCCGGTCATCTGCCACGCGTCGAGCTCGGCGCCCTGCTCGGCGACGAAGTCGAACACGACGGTCGCGCCGCCACCGGTGAGATCCTGCACCGCGGCGACGTGGTTCCCGTCGGCCACGACGGTCTCGTCCGCGCCGATCTGCTTGGCCAGCTCGAGCGCGTCCGGGTTCTTGTCCACCACGATGATCTTGGTGGCGGTCAGCGCGGCGAGCGACTGGATGCCGATGTGGCCCAGCCCGCCCGCGCCCTGCACGACGGCCGTCGTGCCCGGGTAGAGGAACGGCACCGACTTGCGCACCGCGTGGTACGCGGTGATGCCGGCGTCGGCCAGCGCGGCCACATCGGCCGGGTTCGTGCCCGGGTTCAGCTTCACGCAGGCCCGCGCCGTGGTCCGCAGGTACTCCGCCATGCCGCCGTCGTTGTTCGACAGGCCGGGGAAGAACGCGTCGCCGGTGCACTGCATGTCCCGGCCGTAGCGGCACATCGTGCACAGGCCGCAGGACGGCTGCGGGTGCAGGATCACGGTGTCGCCGACCTTGACGTTGGTGACCCCCTCGCCGACCTCGTGCACCCAGCCCGCGTTCTCGTGACCGATCACGTACGGCAGGTCCGGGTTCTGGATGTCCTTCCAGTCACCGTTGACGATGTGCAGGTCGGTGCGGCACACACCGGCGCCGCCGATCTTGACGATGACGTCGAGCGGCCCCTGGATCGTCGGTTCGGGGATGTCGTCGAGCTTCGGGTCTTCCTGATACGCGTGCACCCGCACGGCCTTCACGCGGTACCTCCTTCGTCGGGGTCCTGGACCATCCGAACGCATGGACGGACGCCGGGGGGAAGGGATCTCACGATGAGAATCTGTGCGGGCCGTGGTCAGCGAGCGGAGTCGACCGGACGGATGCTCGCCGACGTGCTGATCGACCTCGCCGATCCGTGCGGGCGCGGCGCGACGCCGGACGTCGATGGCTATCGCGCTATCAGCCCTGCGAGCTCTCGGGGACGCGAGGCGAAGGGAGAGTGGCTCGTGTCGATCCGCGCAACCCGAAAGGAATTGCCCGGGGTGAGCCGGTCGGCGTCGTCGATCATCATGCGTTGCAGCGCCGGGCTGACGACCCGGTCCCGTTCCGTCTGTACGTAGGTGCGGGGAATCGCGCCCCACCGCTGCGCGGTGGCCGCGACCACGGCCGTGGCCATACCGGTGGGGTTGTCGGGGACCAGAGACGTGGCGTATGCGAGGAAGCGGTGCTCGTCGACGTCGCCGTAGAACACCTCGTGCAGTCTCGCGCGGTACCGCTCGTCGGTGCTGCGCGGGTTGAGCCGGGTCGCCCCGATGGCCGTTGGATCGCCGATGTAGAGATCCGGGTAGCGCGGGCCCGCCTCGGGCAGCCGCAGGTATGCGGCGGCCGATCCCAGCCTCGTCGGGACGAGCGCGGCGACGTAGACGAGCTCGTCGATCAGGTGGGGGGCCTTCTCGGCGGCCCGGGTCGCGGTGATCCCGCCGAGACTGTGTGCCACCACGACGATCCGTCGGCATCCGTGACTTCGGATCCTGCGCAGCACTGCCAGGACGGCGTCGGCGGTCTCCTCAACGGTCAGGTCCCGCAGCGGGGAGACCTCGGTGTCGAGCCCCGCCTGCCCCTCCCGCAGGTACGAGGTCGGGAACCGCGCGTGCGGGCCCGCGCCCGGCAGATCGACGGCCAGCGCACGGCATCCGCCCGACTCGAGCTCGGTCACCACCTCCGTCCAGGCGGCGCCACTGTTCCAGGCTCCGTGCACGAGCACGAACACCGTCTCGCGTGCCCCGGGCACGAGCCGACCTGCCGCCAGCGCACCGGCGCTCGCCAGCGCGCTCCCCAGGACCGTCCGTCGTCCGACCTTCCCTATCCCCACGACCTGTCCCGTCCGCCTGCCTCGGTCCCTGGAGGGCCGTCCGTCTCGTCGGCCCCATGCTCGTTGCGAGCGGCGTCGCGGGCGACGAGGTACGCGAACGTCACCGCGGCCCCGATCCGGCAGCCCGGGCCCGGGTACTCCGACGCCGTGAACGAGCGGGCGTCGTCCCCGCAGGCGTAGAGGCCGGGCACCGGCCTACCCGACTCGGTGATTACACGACCCGCGTGGTCCGTCCGGACCCCGTAGGTCGTCGACAGCGGGGTGGGCACGACGGCGACCGCGTAGAACGGCGGCGTACGGATCGCACCGTGCGTGACACCCGTCTGGCCACCGCCCCCGGCCCGGCCGACCGTCGCGAGGGTGTCGTCCAGCCCGTCCGGATCAACACCTATTCGCGTCGCGAGCGCGCGCGCCGTCGACCCGACGACGAGATACCCCTCGTCCAAGTGGCGGCGGAGGCCGATCACGGGCAGGTACGGACGGACCAGGCCGAGTCCGTACCGGCGTAGACCTGGGGCGTCGGTGACCAGCCAAGCGGGGATGGCTGGAGCCTGCGCCCGCGACGCGGAGTACATGGCCCGCACGAAGCGGTGGTAGGAGACGGACTCGTCGACGAAGCGTCGCCCGTCCCGGGCCACGGCCACCAGTCCGGGACGGGCTCGATCCCAGATGTGCGGGTGGACCGCCGTGCTCCCGTCGCGCCGCCGACCGACGGAGCTGGGAAACCACATCGCGTTATCGGTGTCGTGGTCCCCGAGGGAGCCACCGGCGGACCGGGCGAGAGCCAGCGACTCGCCCGTCGTCTCGGGCACCGCGGGACTGAACTGAGGGGTCGGGTCGGGGCAGAGTTCGGCTCGGAGCCGCTGGCTCGCAGCGAAACCGCCGCACGCCAGGACGACACCTCGCCGAGCGCGGATCCGGACCGCGCGCCCGCGCCGGACGGCCCGTACACCGGAGACCCGTCCCCCGGCGTCGACCACCAGCTCGTCGGCACGGGCGGTGAACCACACCGGCACCGACGCCGCGAGCAGCCGTTCGTACAGGGCGGCGACCAGGGCGTTGCCCAGCGTCAGCCGGGTGCCACGGGGATAGCCCCGCCCCCGGTCGGCCACCCATCGGGCACCGAGCCGCGCCGCGGTCCGCATCGCACCGAGCGCTCCGGCAGGGAACGGAGTCAGTAGCCGTTCGGCCTCGGCCCGGCGGAGCATGAGGGAGCCGCCGAGCAGCGCGAACTCGGGTAGCGGAGCGCGCACCCGGCCGAACGCGGCTCGACCGAGCCGCCGCCCGTCGAACGGGCACGGCTCCAGCGCCCGCCCGACACCGGCACCGGGGACGTTCGGGTGGTAGTCGACCGCACTTACGGCATGCCGGAACCGAACACCCAGCCGCTCCAGGTGTTCCACCGCTGCGGGAGCGTGGGTCAGGTAGGACTCGCGCAGGTCCGACCGGCCGTGGTCGCCGACCAGCTCGTCCAGGTAGCGACGCGCCGCAGCGACGTCGGCCGTGCCGTCCTCGGTGTGCCGGTGTCCGGGAACCCACACCGTGCCGGCCGAGCGGGCCGTGGTTCCGCCCACCCACGGGGACTTCTCCAGGACGAGCGCCGACAGCCCCTCCGACGCGGCGACCAGCGCTGCGGTGAGCCCCGCGCCACCTGCCCCGAGGACGAGGAGGTCGACCTCGTCGTCCCATCCCGTCATACCCACGCCTCCTTCGTCGATCGGCACGTCCCGCGTGTCCGGCTCAGTAGTTCGCACGACCGCCCGACAGGTCGTAGGTGAATCCGGTGGTGAACGACGCCGCCGGGGAGACGACCCACCGCACAAGGGCGGCGACCTCCTCGACCGTTCCGAGCCGACCCATCGGGATGAGAGTCCGCAGGGCGGCGAACTGGTCGTCGGGGATGCCGTCGACCAGTGCTGTTCTGATCATGGTCGGAGCCACCGCGTTGACGGTCACCCCACTGAGCGCGAACTCTTTCCCGAGGGCCTTGACCATTCCGATGAGCCCTGCCTTGGAGGCGGAGTACCCCGTCATGGCGGGGTTGCCGTCCTTGCCCGCCTGGGAGGCGACGTGGACGAGCCGTCCGTAACCTCCGTCCACCATGACCGACAGAACGGCCTGCGACAGGACGAACGCCCCGATGAGGTTGACGCGCACGAGCCGCTCGAAGTGGTCGACCGTTTCGTCGGCCGCCGGCGAGGGGTCGCCCAGGACACCGACGCAGTTCACGACCGCGTCGATGCCTCCGAGTACCTGCACCGCAGCCGTGACCATCGCGGGCACGCTCGCGGGGTCGGCGAGGTCCACGTCGAGCCATGCCGCCGTTCCGGGCCGGCTCGCGGGGACGCCGGGGAGGTCGCTGCCGACCACCAACGCCCCCGACGCGAGCAGCAGCTCGGTGACACCTGCACCGATGCCGTGACCGGAACCGACGACCAGGATCCGGTGACCGCCGATCCCGTAGCCGTCGACGGCCGGTTCGGGAGTCCGACCGGCGCTCACGATCCCCCTCCCGACCGGTCGGCAGGCTCTCGTGTCTCGGGGCTGGCCAGCACTGCTCCGGTCGAAGCCAGCGCGAGCAGCAGTACGAGAGCCGCCACCGGCCAGAACGAGCCGGATGCGGCGACCAGCGCGGTGGCGATCAGCGGTGTGAAGCCACCCAACGGATCGGAGATCGAACGAGCGACGTTGACGCCCGTGTTGCGGATCCGAGGCTCGAACATCTCGGCGAGGTAGGCACCGGCGACCGCGAGGACGATCTTGAGCCCGAGGCCGTAGGCGAGCGTCAGCGCGACGACGACGAGCAGCGGCTCACGGGTCTCGAGCAGCCAGAAGAACGGGAACACGAACGCGGCCGTGAACAGCAGGCCGAACAGGAACACCGGTCGCCTGCCGACGCGGTCGGCCAGCTGCCCGGTGAGGGGGATGACGGCGAGACCGACGGCGTTCCCGAGCAGGACGCCGGTCAGCGCCGGCCCGGCATCCATGTCCAGCTGCTGCGTGCAGTACGAGATCGCGAAGACGTTGAACAGTTGGGCGCACACCGCCTCCGTCGACCGGGCCAGTGACGCCAGCGCCAGGTTCTTCCGGCTGCCGCGGAGCAGCTCGCGGATCGGGTTCCTCGTCACCGTGCCGGTCCGCTTCAGCTCCGCGAACTCCGGTGACTCGTCGACCCGCAGCCGCAGGTAGAGGCCGACGAACACGAGACAGAAGCCGAACAGGAAGGGCAGGCGCCAGCCCCAGATGAGGAAGTCGGCGCGCGGCAGCAGCGACAGCAGGCCGAACACACCGGTGCCGAGCATCACTCCCAGGGAGACCCCGAGCGCGGGCACGGTCGCGAACAGCCCGCGCCGACCGGGGGCGGAGAACTCGGAGGTCATGGTGACCGCCGTGCCGTACTCCGCCCCGGCACCGAGGCTCTGCAACAGGCGCAGGAACACCAGCAGGATCGGGGCGATCACGCCGATCTCGGCGTAGGTCGGGAGCAGCCCGATGGCGGCGGTCGCGACGCCCATGAGGACGAGGCAGAACACCAGCAGCTGCTTGCGCCCGACCGTGTCGCCCCAGCGGGCGATCACCATGCCCGCCACCGGACGGAACACGAAACCGATCGCGTAGGTGGCGAAGGCCGCCAGTGTGCCGGCGAGGGGGCTCTCGGAGGGGAAGAACAGCGGAGCGAACGCCAGTGCGGTCGCCGTCCCGAAGACGTAGAAGTCGTACCACTCGAGAACGGTGCCGATGAGGTTCGCGGCGACGGCCCGCCGTCGCGAACGGGAGCTCGCCGTGGGGAGTTGGGTGGATGCGGGTGTGGTCACCGGTGACCGCCTTCGATGAGCTGGGCTACAGGAGGATGAACCGTTCCGGCTGGGACGCCGCGGTGGTCAGGCCGTGCTGCCGAGCAGCGGGGAGTCGACGACGGCGCCCGCCTCGCGCAGCGCCGTGCGGAGGCGGTCGGTCGGGACGTCCCGGGGCTCGACGGACTCGGCGACGGCGATCGCCGCCGCGGTGCCCGCCGCCTGCCCGGTCGCCATCGCGGTGCCCATGTGCCGGGTGGCGCCCATCGCCCGTCCGGTCGCGGACAGGCACCGCCCGGCCACGAGCACCCCGTCGAACCCGCGCGGTACCAGGCACCGGTACGGGATGGAAAACGGTGCGGGCGGCTCGACGAGGAGTAGCCCACTGCCGGTCGTGTCGTGGACGTCCAGCGGGCCGCCGCCCTGGGCGACGGCGTCGTCGAACTGGCGGCCCTGAAGGACGTCGTCCTCGCTCAGGAGGAACTCGCCCCGGATGCGCCAGGTCTCCCGCACTCCGATCCACGGCGCGACGGCCGCGAGGTGGCAGCCCTCGAACCCCGGGACCGACTGACGCAGGAACTCGACAACCCCGCGCACCTGCTCGCGTCCGCGACGCTCGGCGGCGGTCAGGTCCCGGCTGTCGGAGCCGTCCAGCCCACTGACTCGCGTCATGAGGATGAAGGCGTCCGTCCCGGCAGGGGAACCCACGAGTGACAGCAGCTGCTGGTTCAGCGCACCGGACTGCATGCCCTCGAGGGCCAACCGGCGCTTCTCGACACGCGGGAGGGCCCGGAAACCCGGCACGTCGACGTTCGAGAGGCGGGCCATCATCGTCATCGGCTGCCGGTCCCGCCTCCGTTCGACCTGGTTCTCGGTGGCGCAGCCGGCCCGGCGGCAGAGCACCGCGTCGGCGGTGGCGTCGACGACCACGCGCGCCCGGACTGCCGTGCGCGAGTAGAGGTCCTGGGTGACCAGCCCCAGGACCGTCGTGCCGTGGACGAGGGGGTCGACCGCCTGGGTGTGCAGCGCTACCTCGACCCCGCTCTCGGAGGCCATCTCGTCCAGGACGAACTTGAGCACCTCCGGATCGAACGGGAACGTCCGCACCGCGACCGGGTTCTCGCTCGCCTCGGCGAGAACGTAGGGGGTGAACCCGGTCGCCCCGCCCGCGGCGACCAGCCGTTCGGTGATCTCGTGTCCGATGCCCCCGCCGACGAGTCGGTCCCGCCAGTAGAAGCCCATGAAGCTGGCCACCATCGCGCCGGTCGCGGTTCCGCCGAGGAAGGGGGCCTTCTCGACGAGCACCGTCCGGGCACCGGCCCGTGCCGCGGCCACTGCCGCGCAGAATCCGGCCGGGCCGCCGCCCGCGACGGCGACGTCCACCGTGCGGGAGACCGGGACGGACTCGGCCGGCAGCACGACCGTCTCCTGGCCTGCGCCCATCGCGTGCGGCAGATGCATGTCTCCTCCGTCACCGAGCTCGGTCATGAACTCCGACTACGGTCTTCTGCCGGGGTCCGCCGCGGTGAGCTGTTCCGGATGGCAGAACGACTACGCTCTGATCTGCGACGACGGGTGCGGTGAGGAGGAGCGGGAATGGGCCGGGCACCGAGCTATCCGCTGAAGTCGGTCGATCACGCGCTGCAGGTGTTGACGACGCTGCAGACCGGAGCCACGCTGCGGGTCGGCGAGGTCGCCGGACTTCTGGGCATCGGCCGCTCCAGCGCCCACCGGCTCCTCAGCGCGCTGGTGTACCGCGACTTCGCGGAGCAGGGGGTGACCCGCGCCTACCGGGCGGGTCACCGCTTGGCGGTACACAACACCGCCCACGACCCGCTGGAGCAGTTTCGACTGCTCGCCCTTCCGGCGTTGAGGACGCTGGTCGACGACACCGACGAGACGGCGTTCCTTCAGGTCCTGCGCGGCCGGGACGTGCACTTCCTCGCCACCGTCGAGTCCGGGCAGGCAGTCCGCGTCGGGGATCGGACCGGTCTGGTCCTTCCCGCCCACATGGTGTCCGGCGGCCGGGCCATGCTCGCGACGATGAGCGACGAAGACGTGGTCGATCTCTACAGCGGGTCACGCCTCGTCGCGGACCCCCGCAGCCTGCGCAGGACACTGGAAGAGGTGCGCAGCAGGGGCTTCGGCACCAACGTCGCCGAGACCGCGTCCGGCTTCGTCGCGCTCGGGGTGGCCACGAGCGGCGATGGCGACCACGCCCGGTTCGCCGTCTCTCTCGGCGTCCCCGAGTTTCGTTACCGCCCGGAGCTGCTCGGGCAGTACGTATCCCAGCTACGACACACTGCATCGGCAATCGAGCACGACGCTCTACCCGCTGATCGCGAACAGCGTCCTGCTCGGGATCCGGACCGAGCGGGCGACGAGGACGCGACGCTCTGACTCGCCCCGGTGCCGCAGCTGCGGTCAGCTGCATGTGACCGCGGCCGACCGGCAGCGTGCGCCAGCGGGTTCGACGCTGGTTCCGGTACTGCTTGCCCTACCGGGTGCGCGAATCTTGCAGATCGACCTGTCGGAGGTGCTTTGCGAGACGGGTCAGCAGGTACACCTGCGCGACGATCGCCGCCGAACCGACGAGCGCGGCGGTCAGCGACGCGGGCAGCATGAATGCGGTGTGGGACACAAGGATCCCGCCTAGGAGCCAGATCCGGTGCGGGTCGGTCCAGTTGGGTGCCGCCTGCCAGCGCAGCACCAGCCAGCCGAACGGAACGGCGGTCATCACCGCGATGATCAGGCGTTGGACGGGGGACATCAGGTCGCCGAGCAGCATCGTGGAGCCGAGGCCGAGCGGGAGCAGTGTGGTGAGGAATGCCATGGTCAGGTACCCGGCCACGACTCCGACCACGGCCGGGCCGGGTGCGCGCCGGGCCCCTCGAACGCGTCCGGTGACGTCGCGGCGCGGGACGACCACCAGTGCGACCACGCCGAGCCCGGCGATGAGCGCGAGGAACAGCATCGTGAAGCCCCAGGGGGTCTGGTAGCCGGGGTCCTGGGTCGCGGAGATCAGGTAGTGGAGCCCGAACACCCCCAGGACCGCGAGGGCGCCCGCGCCGGCCAGGCCCCGGTTGCTCAGGTAGGGCCGGGCCCGCTGTGCCGGGAACAGGAGGTTGGTGATGGTGATCGGTACCAGGACGCTGAGCACGACGTGCACGCCGATCTGCGACTCCCAGTAGGTCCAGTTCAGGCCGAGCGCCCGGAATCCCCAGTCGGCGGCGCCGTACATCCGGGGGCTGGTCAGGGCTTGCAGGCCCAGGCCGTCCTCCGCGAGCTGGTAGGCCACGCCCAGTAGCGCGAGGCTCAGCCAGCCACCGCCGACCCGCACGGTCGCCTCGCGGAGCACGAGGACCCCGGCGCCGTACATCACCATCAGCAGCGGTACGAGCAGCCATGTGAACGGCACCGCGATCGCGGTGAAGGTGAGCTCCGCGCACGCCGTGGTCAGCAGTGCGAGCGTCCAGGGCGCCCTGTTCCACCGCCGGTTCCTGATCCAGTTCATCGGGTGTCTCCTCTCTGTGTTCGGGTGGTGCGGACCGCGGTGGGGTCAGCGACCGTCGTGTGCGTGCAGGAGCTCCTCGAGCTTCGCGTTCTGGGCGCGGGCCATGGCCGTGGTCTGCTGCTCGACGACCGCCCGTTCGGCCGGGTCGTCCGGCATCGGCGGGGCGACGTCCGGGTGCAGGCGTGAGGCGCGCAGCCAGGTGTCGATGTCCGGGTTCGCCGCCCAGCGCAGCTGTTCCGCGTTCGCCGAGAGGGTGAACCGGAGCCAGTCGACGTCGGTGCTCGGGTTGGGTGTGACCGGGCAGAGCTCGTTGCGCACGGTGTCGTCGGGACGGGTCGCCTCCACGTGCGCGACGAGCGCGGCGCTGAACACCGGCTGGCACGCGCGGACCGGCTGCAGGGTGATCAGCCCGTCCTGGAAGATCGGCACGACGGGCAGCTGCTTCACGGCGTCGGCGGTGCAGTCCACGTGCAGGACGCGGGGGCCGGTCGGGAGCGTGCCGCCGTCGAGCTCGACGGCCGTCGCGTCGACCCGCTTGACCCGGCCGAGGCGGACGACGTCGGTGATCCTGCGCAGCTGTTCCAGCTCGGCCCGCGAGACGGTGGCGCAGCGGAACGCCGTCGGCCGCTCGTCCGGGGAGATCCTCAGCAGCGCACCGGCGACGTCGAGCCGGTCGAAGAGGTCGCGTACCGACTCGGCGCCCATGATCGCGTCGTGCTTCGCGGCGTACTCCGACGCGATGTCCTCGGCGCGGCGCAGCGGCATCGGCTGCACCGTCGCCCGGTCGATGAGCCACGGTGCGCGGGGCATGATCCAGGTCAGGTCCGCAGGGTCGACGCCCTGCTCCAGCAGCCAGAGACAGGCGTCGATCCCGGTCTTGCCCGCGCCGACGACGACGTAGCGGTCGTAGGGCTCGCGAACGTCGGGCAGCTCGTTCGGCGGCACGACGGGGATCCCGTCGGCGACCGGGAACTCCGGCGGCTGCATCGCGGGCACCGTCACGCCCTGGTAGGTGGTGTCCACGATCCTGCGCCGCACGGTCACCCGGTACTGCGTGCCCGAGGTCGTCAGGTGGAACCGTCCGCCACCCCGGTACTCGGCCATCGGGAAGTAGGAGACCCGCCCGGTCGGCAGGAACGTCTGCCGCATCACCTGGTCGAAGTAGCTGCAGATCTCGGCGGCGCCCGCCAGTTCGTACATCCCGGCGTTCCAGCCCGTCCGGTCGACCCGGTCGTCGCCGAGCGGGCGGGAGTTCACGCCGTACATGGCCGACGGCTGGTGCAGCCGTACGAAGGGGTAGGCGACGGTCCAGTGCCCGCCGGGCTGGTGGTAGCGGTCGACCATGGTCACGGTCGCCCGCGACTCGGTCAGCAGCGTGTCGACGAACGCCATCGCGGTCGCGCCCGCGCCGATCACGAGGTAGTCGGTGTCGATCTCGGTCACCATCGTGTCGCTCCTGTCTGTCTGTTCGGTCGGTTCAGCCCGAGGCGGCCATCGCGGCGATGGCGCCGCGCGTCCGGGCGACGGCCTTGCGCACCGCGGGACTGACGGACTGGCCTGCCGCGATCTCGTCCATACGCTTTCGGACGTGCCTGCGTTCGCCCGTGGGGAGCGCCCGACGCCACAACGTCGCGGCGTGCAGCACGCCGACCAGCGCCGCGGTGCGCTCACTCGGTTCGTGTCCATCGAGGACGGTCTCGGCGAGCCTGGTGCGGATCTCGGCCCTGGTAGAGGTGTCCCGTGCCGGGTAGCGGTGTGCCGGGATGATGCCGAGCAGGCGGGTTCGTTTCCGGTGGAGCACACCGCGTTCGACGAGGGCGCCGATGGCGCGGCCGGGTGCCCCGGTGCGTGTGCGGCGCAACAGTGTCGAGACCTTCACCCCGCCTCCCACCTCGGCGAGCACGGCGTCCAGGTGTCCGGACCCGGTCGGAGTCGCGTCCGCCACGGTGATGACGTCGCCGGCGCCGACGGTGATCCTCTGGGTGAGGGCCAGTTCGGCGATGGCCGCGCCGGCCACTGCCCAGTCGAGGCCCAGGCGGGTTCTGCCTCCGCCGGTGTCCTCGTCGAGGGCGATCAGGACGACTTCTTCGGCAACGGTGAGTGCGGGCACCGTGTTCTCCTCTCCCGAGTCATTCGCCGGCGCGCAACGGGGCGCCGGCGTCGTGGAGGTGGCGCAGGGCCTGCCGGTAGGAATCCACCAGGCTCGTTTCGTGGTAGGAGACGCCGATCTCGGCGCAGTACTGCCGCACCACCGGCGCCGCCCGGCGCAGGTTCGGCGAGGGCATGCTCGGGAAGAGGTGGTGCTCGATCTGGTGGTTCAGCCCACCGAGCACGGTGTCCACGAGCCGGCCGCCGCGCACGTTCCGGGAGGTCAGCACCTGCCTGCGCAGGAAGTCCGGCCGCTGGTCACCGCTGAGCACGGGCATTCCCTTGTGGTTGGGCGCGAAGATCGACCCCAGGTAGATCCCCCACAGGCCCTGGTGCGTGCAGGTTCCAGCCCTCGAGCGTGAGCAACGGGAAGAACAGGAATGCCTGCCACTTCCCGATCAAGCGAGGCAGCCAGCGGCTGGCCATGGCCTGATCCTTCGACCAGACCAGGATGTCCGGGGCGACGTCGGGATCGAGTTGCGTGTGGTTCCGATTCGCGTGGTGGCGGGTGTGCTTGTTCGTCCACCAGCCGTAGCTGATGCCGATCGCGAGGTTTCCGGCCAGCCGGCCCGCCAGTTCGCAGGCCCAGGCCGCGGATGCGGCGGGACAGCTGCGCGAAGTCGCCGGCGGTTCGCGGCGATGGAGGTGCGCTGGAATGCATGATCGCCTTACTCGTTGAGTACGTCGTATCGAACTACGCGTACACTGTCTCCGAGCCGACGAACACGTCAATACGAGCAGCTAAGGCGGCTGTAAGAAGTGCACTAGTCCGGCCCGATTGAACTAGTTCACTGACGTCGGCTCCGCGAATGGATCAGGAGGTGTGCATGTCGTCAGATGCCCGGCCGGAGCCGCTGTACCGGCGGATCGCCGAGGAACTCGCGGCCAGGATCCGGTCCGGCGAGCTGCAGCCAGGGGACCGGCTGCCGTCCATCCGCCAGATCGCCGACCGCTGGGAGATCGCGATCGCGACCGCGACCAGGGTGCTCGGCACACTGCGCGACGACGGACTGGCCGAAGCACAGGTCGGGTCGGGGACGGTGGTCAGCGCTGCCCCCGGAACTCCACGACCGTCCAGTCGAGCGAACGCGCCCGCCTCCCGGCTGCCGACGCGTCCGGTCAGGGGCGCCAAGCGGGCGCTCAGCCGCGACCACCTGCTGCGGACCGCGATCGCGGTCGCCGACGTCGAGGGCGCCGGGGCGGTGTCGATGCGACGGGTCGCCGCCGAACTCGGGGTAGGCCCGATGTCGCTCTATCGCCACATCGCGAACAAGGACGACCTGGTCATGCAGATGGCCGACCTCGTCTTCGGGGACGCGGAACTACCCTGTCCGGGACCCGCCGGCTGGCGGGCCAAGCTCGAACTGGTCGCGCGACGGCAGTGGGCGCTGTTCTGGCGGCACCTGTGGCTGGCCAAGGCGGTCTCGTTCACGCGGCCCTCGCTCGCCCCGAACATGATGGAGCACACCGAGTGGACTCTGCGGGCGCTCGACGGTCTCGGCCTGTCGCTGCGGACGCGGATGCAGGAAGCGATGGCGCTGCACTCACTCGTGCTCAACGTCGCGCTGTCCACGGCCGACGAGGTCGAGGCCGAGCAGGAGACCGGAGTGACGCTGGCCCGGTGGTTGCAGGCGCAGCGGGAGCGGACCGAGGAACTGTTCGCCAGCGGGCGCTTCCCCCTGTTGGCGAAGGTGCACCAGGAAATCACGCCGGACCTCGACGAACTGTTCGAGTACAGCCTCGCCCGGCACCTGGACGGGTTCGCCGTCATGGCGGTGGACGAAGAGGCCGGATTCAACCGCCGTTGACACCGGGACCGGGTGCGAGCTCCTGGAGATGCGCGCACGGATCTGCTGCGAGATCGGCCATCGGCTCTCTCTGAACCGCGCCCCCATCATCGTGGAGACTGATGCTGATCGGGTCTCCGTCGAGCACGTCGCCACTGTGGGGCGACGGTCGAGTGACTGAATAGTGGGCACCACAGATGACGGCAAGGGCGTAGCGCGCTCACGTTGCCCGGACCAGCGGAAGGAATACGTCGTCGACGATTCCGGCGACGGCCTCGGCCGACATCGGCTCCCTACTGAGGAGGTATTCGCTCCTCAGGAGATCGATCGGCAGCCGGACGACCCGGGCGGGCCACTCCCGTGGCGGAACCTCGCCCCGCTCCAGGCCCCGCCGCAGGATCGTCCTGGTGATCTCGTGCACCCGTGAGCCCGCCAGGTGCGTGCGCACGTCGTCGAAGAGGTCGGGGTCGTCGTAGGTGTCGGCGATGAGCCCCCGCACAGCTCCGTCGGGCAGCAGCTCCAGGATGTCGAGGATCCGCCCCAGAAAGATCATCAGGTCCGTGCGCACGGATCCGGTGTCGGGCGCCTCGACGGTGACAGAGAAGCGCTTGAGGGCGACGAGAACCAGCTCGGGTTGACTGCGCCAGCGGCGATACACGACGGGCTTACTGGCGCCGGCCCGCGCTGCAATGCCACTCATCGTGGCCTTGTTGTAGCCCGCTCGCGTAGCTCCCCCCAGGTGCTTACCGGGTCAGGGAAGGATTTCTTCACCGGGCCGAGAGATCCGGCCGGCTCGCTGATGTGGCAGCGCGACGCCGGCCTGGGGGTGATCGACGCTGGCCGCCAAGTAGCACGCAGGCTGGTCTGGGACCTGCTCGATGTCGAGATCCCCGTCGTCGCCGCACTGAGGAGCGAGGCAGCCACTTCGGGGGCCACCATCGCGCTGTCCTGCGACGCGGTGTTCATGGCAGACACTGCGACCCTCCGCGACCCCCACGTGCAGATCGGAGTTGTCGCAGGCGACGGTGCGGCGGCCATCTGACCGCTGGCGATGGGACCTGCGCTCGCCAAACGCTACCTGCCCGCCGGCGACCCGATCACCGCGTACGAGGCCGCTCGGATCGGGATCGTGACCCACGTGTGCACCGACGACACCCTCCTGTCCGAGGCGACCGCCTTCGCCGATCGTCTCGCCGAGGGACCGCCCCCTTGCGATCCGTGGCACCAAGATGACCGTCAACAAGGTCATCAAGGACGCGATCGGGGGCGCGTTCGAGCAAGGCCTCGGCTACGAGATGCCGACGTTCATGAGCGATGACATGGTCGAAGAGCTCACCGCGGCCCGCCAAGAGGGCCCTGGTCGTTCCCGCCGGCGACCCGCAGCGGCGCCACCGAGGCGGATCACCGTTTGCCTGTTGACATCAGAAAAACTACGTCGCACACTATAGATATTCCGAGGTGCCTGTGGGGCAGGTCACCCACACCGCGCGGTGGCTCGGCCCTCGCACACATCGGTAGTTGAACAACTCGATGGCGGCGCCCGGTCGGGTGCCGGAACAACGACAGGCGTGCTCACCCTGGGTGGACTGCCCGCGACACCGTCCCGGGGTGAGCTGGGGAAGGGAGTGACCTGTGATGTTGATGCGGACTGATCCGCTGCGGGAGTTCGATCGGCTGGCCCAGCAGGCCTTCTCCTCGGCGGGGACGTGGTCGCGGCCGGCGGCGATGCCGATGGACGCGTGGCGCCACGGCGACGAGTTCGTGGTCGAGTTCGACCTGCCGGGGGTGGATCCGTCGGCGGTGGAGCTCTCGGTGGAGCGCAACACGCTGACCGTGCGGGCCGAGCGCCGGCCCACCCACCACGAGGACGGCACCGAGACCATCGCGTCCGAGCGTCCGCTCGGGGTGTACTCGCGGCAGCTGTTCCTCGGCGACTCGCTGGACACCGACAACATCGGCGCCTCCTACGACGCCGGGGTGCTGACCGTGCGGATCCCGGTCGCGGAGAAGGCCAAACCGCGCACGATCTCGATCCAGTCCAGCCCGGCCGCCGACCACAAGGCGATCAACGTCTAGAACGGCCGCCCAACCGGCACACGCGTCCGGCGACCGTCCGCGTCTCGGGAGGTGAGCAGCCATGTCGGCAATCGGATACCACATCGCACCCACCGACGCCGCACCCACCGACGCCGCAGCCGGCGGGACCGCACGCACGGCGGTCCCCGATCGGGAGCGGCGGCACACCACGATCGGACTGGCCGAGCTGGTCTGCGCGGACCCGCAGTGGCTGCACCGCGAGTTCGCCGAGCTGATCGCGGCCAACTACCCGCCATCGGCGGCCGCCCCGGCCCGCACCGGCCCGCCCGGCGGCCCGAGCGTGGCCACCCACCGGCCGCGGCCGACCCGCAATCGGCTCGGCGGGCCACAGGCGCCGCGGCCCGGCCCTCGAACCCGGCACGGCCGCGACCCCGCCCCGGCAGACGGCCGCGCCCGGCAACGCAGCCCTCCGAACCGCCACACCCGCCGGCGTCACCGGGTCGACGAGTCTCGACCCGGGTGACCCCACTACGACACACGACGATGATCGGGATCCGCGAGGTCCCGCGGGGAGGTGATCGAATACCGACACGAACCGATCCGGGCTTCTCTCATCTCTGTCCGCGGCCCCGGCCGGCTCTTTCGTGGCCGGGGCCGCACCCCAGGAGCTTCAGGGACGGGTTGACAACATCTGCAGCGCGCGCTTCAATTTCGAGCGCACTCGGAAGATGTCGACAAGCGCCACCGGGACGGCGCCCCGATCGACCCACTGCGGGAGGTGATCGCCTGCGAACCATCGACAACAGTGATCATCCACCAGCACGTTGATGCGCCAGCGGGGCCCGGCCGACAGTTGCCGGGCCCCGCTTCGCATATCACGACCCGCCCGCCCGTCCGAACACGGCGCGGAAGACGCTGAGGCCGCGACACCACCGAGCCGATCACCGAGAGCGGCGCGCAGGAGGCAAGTGATGGGTGTGTCCCGCCTCGATGACGAGGACTACCCGGCGCTCACGATGGGCCAAGCCGCGGAACTGCTCGGTGTGCAGCCGGCGTTCCTGCGCAGTCTCGACACAGCCGGCGTGCTCGCCCCGCACCGCTCCACCGGCGGACACCGCCGCTACAGCCGTCGTCAGCTCGAGATCGCCACCCGGATGCGGGAACTGTTCGACCAGGGACTGTCCCTCGATGCCGCCACCCGGATCCTGAACCTCCAAGACCAGCTCGACGACGCCCACGCCCGCATCACCGAACTCGAGCACCCCACCACCGACCCCGACCACAACCCCGATACCCGTCCCGATCCCGACCCCGCCCGCGAGCCCGCTCCCCACACCCATCGGGGAGCCGAATCCGGGCGACGAGCCGACACCTGAACTCCGTTGCCCGGCTCGAGCCGCCGTGGCCGACGCCCGAACAGCCGGCCACACCGGGCAACAGCCCGATCAGGAAGAGGGCGCGGCCGGGCTCGCCCTCACCAGGGAGGTTTCGCGATGAGCCTGACCAACATCTGGATCCAGACCCGGGCCGACGGCCTCGTGCGCGCTGACCAGGTCAGCGGGATCGAGGCCCACCGGACACCGGCCCTGGCCGGCAAACCCTCACGCTGGCTGCTCGATATCGTCCTGCCCGCCGTGACCGGCAGCGGCACCGCCACCGCTGGCGAGGGCCCCGCCTGGGCGCTCGGCCCGACACATCGCACCATGATCCAAACCCCGGACGACCCCGGCGACGCCCCAACCGCGCTCGCCCGACTCCTCGCCCAGCTCGACCCCGTCCACGCCGCCGGCGTCATCACCGCCGCGATCGCCAGCCCGCCTGCCAGGGCCAGCGACTCCCCACCCGGAGACCCCCACCGCGATCGAGACGCGACCGCCGTAGCCACGACCAGCCGGATCCGCTTCCAATTCCACCCGTTCCCACACCCACCCACAGCCAGCCACGACACCGAAGCCCACTACCTGTAAACCACGACCACCCCCATCGTGGCGCGACGGCACGGCACTGTCGTTCTCCCGTCGTTCCACACATGGAGAAGTAGATCGGGATGTGGGGCAACAGCAATGATGTCCGTGGATATCTGGCAGTGCGGTTGATCGATGAGCGCGACGCTGCTGTGCGGGTGGAGGCGCGCAGCAACAGCGAACCCCGCCCGGTAGCGTTTTCCGGCGCAGCTGTCGGGTAGCCCAGACGTGCTCAAGACGGTGTCAAGCAAGGGCCTCCGTCACACGCACCGCTCGACGGCCGCGGGTAACGCGGCCGCCGGAGAGGAGCATCGTTGACAACAGCACGCAAGATCATGCAGCCGACCGCCGAATGCGTCCGCACAACCGACACCGCCGGTCAGGCCGCCCGGCGGATGACCGAACTGGGGGTCGGCGCCCTGCCGATCTGCGGCCCTGACGACAAGATCAAGGGTGTGGTCACCGACCGCGACCTGGTCCGCAAGGTATTCGGGCAGGGCCGGGACTCGTCGTTCCCGGCCGGTGACCTCAATCAGGCCGAAGCCGTCACGATCGGCGCGGACGATTCAGCCGAGGACGTACTGGCCACGATGACCGATCATCGGATCCGTCGGCTGCCCGTCATCGACAACGGGCGACTCGTCGGCATGGTGGCACTGTCCGACGTCGCACGCTCGCTGTCGAACCCGCAGGTCGGTGAGCTGGTCGAAGCACTCAGCGCGGACTGACGTCTCGGGGCCGGGCCGGGATTTCCCGGCCCGGCCTGCCAGCCAAGAAGGCGCTCCGGGAACGCAGGCACTCGAGATCAACCAGTGCGATCACGGTGACCACGGCCAGCGCCCAGGGGAACCACGCCAAAGCCGGTCGTACCGCGACCACCACCCCGACCACGCACACCACGAGGCCGAAGCCGGCCAGCAGCGCGCAGTGTGAGTGCGCTACGCTCGGGTTTCGCACCTCCGACGCCGGCTGTCGGGTCGTGGTTCGGGCACGGGCCTCAGATGATCACTCCCGGCTTCCGGGGCCGAGCGGTGAGCACAACCGACGTCCAGGGCGCGGACCGGGGCACGAGTAGCGGGCTACTCAGGCGCCCTGCTTGGGCGGCGCCCCGCCACGGCGGTGTCGGCGCAGTGCCGGCAGCAGAAGAAGCGACCGGCGGCGTGCACGCCGTGCCCGATCATTCGGCAACCACAGTGCTCGCAGGTCGGAGCCATCCGATGGATGGCGCACTCGAAATCGACGGTGAGCTCGTCCGCGACCTGGACCAGGCCACTCCACCCGCCTCCCGTTGGCACTTCGTCGGCCGTTGACGCTGCAGTGCCGGCCCAGGCGTTGTGATCCGCCGGCACAGATCCGCCGGGCTGGGCTCGACGCCCGTGATATCAGCCGGGTACGGTCACTGTCGGCGCGGTGTGATGGCTGCTCATGCAGCCGGACGGTGCAAGGCGGACATCGACGCGCCGGTCAGCAGCCAGAGGTTCACCCACGAGTCCCGGCTTCCCGTCGACGCATGGCGACACCCGTGCGTCCGGATCCGAAGGACCCGACGTGATGACCACGCCGCCGCACGACGCGATGCGCACGCCACCGGATCGGCCTTTTACCGTCGTCGCGCCGGCTCCGGACGCGGCACGCGCCGCGGGCAAGCCGGACGACGATGACGCGCCGCCGGGGAGCGGTGTGCGCGTCCGGATCACTCGCACGCGGCCGGACGTCACGGTTGTCACCCTCGCCGGGGACCTGGACATCGCCACCGCCGACGTCGCCGCCACCGCGCTCGCCGACACCGTCATCGCCGGCGCGGGTGGATGGATCGTGCTCGACCTCAACCACGTGAGCGTCCTGTCCGCACACGGGCTCGCCGTCATCCTCGCCTCCCGTGACCATGCCCGCCACCACGGCGGAACGGTGGTCCTCGTCGTCGACCAGGCCGCGCCCGCGTCCCGGACCCTGCGGTTCCTGCACCCCGCCAACGCGCCGGCCACCTACCCGACACTGACCACCGCGCTCACCGCGCTCACCGGCCCGGAGCCGGAATGACCGCCGCATCCGGAGACGCGGACGACCCGCGCGAGTTCACCCGCCACCGCGACGACGTGATCGCGGCCCTCGGCCGGCTCGCCGAGGGCACCTTCGCCCGCTGCGACATCTGCGGAGTACAGATCTCCGACCGGCGGCTACGCCTCGCGCCCGCCGCTGACCGCTGCGAACAGCACCTGCTCGACCGTGCACCCCAGACACCCGCAGAACCCGACACGCACGCAGATCCCACCGACCAGCCCGACGGCGCCGCGAGGCACGACGAGGACGGTGACCGGCCATGACCGCGACCTCGAATAGTGGGCCCGCCACCGGCGACGAACCATGGTGGGACGCCGGGCTGCGACTCGAGAGCCTGCGAGTCGGTCTATCGCCCAGCCCGGCGAGCGAACACCCCGACCCCGACCCCGACCAACCTGAGCACGACCGGGTCGAGCAGGAGCTGGGCGGGTGGGAGCGGCATCTGGGCGAGCTGCTCGCGCCGTTTGTGGCGTGGCTGGCGACCCAGGGCCTCGACGAACCCGAGCGGCGGCGCCACCGCGACGCCGCCGAGCGGTTCCTGCGCTGGAGCTACACCGACCCCGGCCCAGTCGAGAGCCGGCGCCGCCGCTACGAAGACCACCTCGGCGGCCACGACCCCGGCCACCTCGCCGACGCCCGCGCAGGGTTGGGGTGGTGGACCGACCACCGTCAGATTCTCGCCCGCACTCAGATGGCCGACCGCAACGGCCACCAACCGCACTTTCCGCACAAGCAGCGCTAGCCGGCGCAACGACCGAGCGGACAGTGGGTGGCCGGTCGTACGGCGGGTACCCCGGGCGTACGGGGGCCGGTCGCCCGGGCGAGCGGCCCGCGTAGGCCCCGGGTGTTCACCAGCGCAGCGCGCGGGGCCG
This sequence comes from Pseudonocardia endophytica, assembly GCF_004339565.1. Taxonomy (GTDB): domain Bacteria; phylum Actinomycetota; class Actinomycetes; order Mycobacteriales; family Pseudonocardiaceae; genus Pseudonocardia; species Pseudonocardia endophytica. Next base: position 1,350,752 of record NZ_SMFZ01000002.1, on the reverse strand, counting down.
CCCCACACCGATCCCGGCCCGCTCCCACGCCGGTCGCCGGGCGCTCACCGAGTAGGTGGGCCGGCCCGGCCCCGGGGGGCCTCGTCGAGCAGCCAGGCGGCCACATCACGGAGCTTCAGGTTCGTCTCCTGCGAGCTGCGCACCAGCATCGCGAAGGCCTGCTCCTCGGACAGAGTGAACCGCTCGATCAGGATGCCCTTCGCCTGACCGATCACGTCCCGGGTCCGCAACGCCTCGCTCAACCCGGCCGCCCGCTGAGCGCCGTGCAGCGCGAGCGCCGCGTGCGAGGCGAACAGCGCCCCCGTGTCCAGCGAGGACTCGTCGAACGCGCCCGCGCGCCCCGCGTAGAGGTTCAACGCACCCGCCGTGCCGTCGTCGCGGGTGAACAGCTGAAATGAGCACATCGTGGCCACCCCACGCGCGATCGCGGTCGGCGCGAACCGCGGCCACTGGTCGGCGCCGGCGGCCGCCATGTCCTCGATCAGGACCCGGTGCTCATGGCGGATCGAGTCCCGACACGGGCCTTCCCCGAGCTCGTTCTGCAACTCGTCCAGCTCGGCGACAATCCCGTCAGTGGGGGCCCGAGAGGAGACCGTGCCGTCCGGCTCGATCAACGAGATTCCCGCCCGGTCCACGTGCGGGATCGACGCGACCGCCCCCGCCACGATCAACTGCAGGATGTCCTCGACAACGTCGTCACCGCTGTCCCGGCGCGACAGCAGATCCCGGGCGGCGGCGTCGAGAACCCGCGCCAGCTGCGCCCCGACCCGCTGATCGCTGGTCTGCCCGGCCTGGCTGCTCACACGCTCGTCTCGGCCACTCATCGCCGCAACAACCTAGTCGCCAGCCACCGGCCCACACCATCCGCCACGAACTGCATGATGGCCCAGGCCGATAGCGCTGTCCGATCTGAGCGGGTCACGGCGTCAGCGTGTTGGTGATCCGGCCAGTTGTGTCGGGGTCGGCGCGGAAACGGGCCAGAACCTCGCGCAGCTTCTGCTCGCCGGCCTGCCCGGCGGGATAGGGACGCGCCTCGATGAGGACCTGGGCCCAGTACTCCGGGTCGTCGACGTCGTTGGTGCGCAGCGCGGCTTGGACGTCCTTGACCGACGCCATGGCCAGCGAGGTGCGTTGCGTGGCGCCGGCCGGGCCCGGCGCCACACTCGCGGGGCCGGGCACTCCGGGCTGGTCGGTACCGCCGCGACCGCTCCCACCCGCGCAACCGGCTACACCGATCACCGAGGCCAGCAAGAGCGCGAGGGCGGCATGGCGAGAACGGCGACTGAAGCAGGACACAGTCTGGCCTACCCGTCTGATTCGCCAGCTACACGAGGCCGCTGACATGCTCGGGTCAGTGATGCTCGCGGCGTCGCCGGTCGGGGTCGCGGTCAGATCCAGCACCGCGGTGGAGGTCGACCCGGCAGCCTCGGTCTGCACGTGCCCGAACCGGCGCAGCAGCGCGGGCACGGCGGGGTTCTCGCTCAGGTACTCGGCCCGCGGGGCCGTGATTCCCTCCTCGCGGGCGCGCCGACACAACACCCGCATCAGCTCCCGGCCGACCCCGCGGCGCTGCCAGGCGTCGAGCACGACGATTACCAGCTCGGCGCAGCCCGGGCCGGCAGTGTCGCGGATGTAGCGGGCGATGACCACCCCGTCCCCGGATCCCACGGTGACCGCCCCGAGCGCCTCGTGGTCGCGGTGATCGACCGCGGTGAAATAGCGCACCTGCCGTTCCGAGAGCTGTGGGAGCACCGTGAAGCACCGCTGGTAGGCGCTGGTCGCGGACCATCATGCTCACCGGCGACGCCCACGACCAAGCCCGAGCAGCACACGTAGGCGGCGCCGAACGACACCGATCCCCTATCCACCACACGCCAGGCACGGGCACACGTGAACTCGCCCCGCGCCGAGACGGCGAACTCGTCCACGACCGCGACTGTGAGCCTTTGCCAACCTGGTGGACGGGCAGGTCAAGGGCATGTGGACAAGCTGCCTGCCGGCCGCCAGGCCCTGCTCGTGGTCGCCTACCTGCGTAAGGGCGAGACCTACGCCGACCTGGCCTGCGGCTTCCGCATCGGGACCCCGACCGTCTACAACGGCCTCGACACCGGCATCTCGACCGGTACCGCCGCTGCCGTGTGCGCACCCGACGAAGGACGAGCTCGTCACCACCCGGATCCGGCAGAACTCCCTCGGCACCATCGCGGCATCCGAGCGCCTTTGGCGACCCGGCCGAGGTCAGCGATGTGCGCAGCGCGATCCACACCTGTAACCGGAAACGACGGTATGAGACCGAGGTGCCGACGATCGACGAGCTGCTGGGCTGAGCCGCGGCCCACGATTCACGCTCGGCAGCCGGACACCGACGTACCGCCACTCTCAGCGAGCCGGGTGCGCTGGGGCACCACGGTGTAGGCGGGGTCGCGGGCCGAGGCCATCCCGGCCTCGAACACACCGTAGCGGGTGGCTGCGGCGGACGCGTTGAGCAGCAGCCCCCCGAGCGCGCCGGCGATTCGGCCGCGGCGCCCTCGAAGCAGGCCGGACGCCGTGGCCGCGAGACCGCCGAGCGCCGTGCCGGCACGTGCGGCCCGCAGGACCGTCCCGGCCCGGCCGGTCCGGTACGCGCGGGCGGAGTAGCCGATCCGGCGTTCCAACATCTCGGACACGGCCAGCTCGGCAACCGCACCGGCGACCGCCACTCGACGGGCCGGACGGACCTCGCGGTCGGGCAGCCCGGCCAGGAGCCCGACTCCGCCGCCGGAGGCGAGGGCGCTGGCGGCGAACAGGTACGGCAGCTCGCGGTGCGCGTCGTGCCAGGCGGGGACCGCCGTGTCGGAGAGCAGAACTGCGGTGTAGGTCGTCAGGGCAGGCCCCAGAAGCCCGGCTCCTGCGCCGGTGAACCGGGCGACACCGGGAAGCAGCCCGGTCACCTCGGACGCGGCCGTCGCTCCGGCCAGCGCACCGAACGGTGCCAGGATCCACGAGCCCACCGACAGCGGTGAGGTCGGTTTGATCACCCGCATCATGTTCAGGAAGCGTTCCGAACGGCCGAGGTCGTGGATCAGGAACACGACGCTGGCCACGGCGCCGCCCGCGGATGCAAGCCGACCGACCCGGCGCAGCGCGGGACGCCCCGACACCGAGCCCAGCTCGCCCAGCATCGCCGTCACACCGGCCATTCCACCGAGGTAGAGGTAGCCGGGTACGTCGGGCACCTTCCACACCGGCGGTTTGATGATCGGCCGGTCGTAGTAGGACCGAAACTCGGCCTCGGGCACCATCAGCCGCTCGCCGCGGCCGCCGCGACGGCGCTTCTCCCGCGCGCTCACCGCCGCGCTCCCAGGAACGCGACCGCGACCGCTGCGCCGGCGGTGAGCGCCGCGGCGGCCGCGTGTCGCCACATCGACGGCAGGTCCCGCGTCGTGACGACCGGATCGGGTGGCAGGCCGTAGACCTCCGGCTCGTCGAGCAGCAGGAAAAACGCTCCGTCCCCGCCGACGCCGTCGTTGTCGTCGTGACCGTAGAGCCGGGCTTCCCCGACGCCACTGCCGTGCAGCTCATCCAGGCGGGCGTTCGCGCGTTCGCGCAGCTCGTCGAGAGGCCCGAACTGGATGGACTCGGTGGGACACGCGGTCGCGCAGGCCGGCATGAGACCTTCGCCGAGGCGGTCGTGGCACATCGTGCACTTGAACGCGCGCCCGTCACCCTGGCGCTGGTCGATCACGCCGTACGGGCAGGCCGGGATGCAGTAGCCGCAGCCGTTGCAGATGTCCTGCTGCACCAGGACGGTGCCGTGCTCGGTGCGGATCAGGGCGCCGGTCGGGCAGACGTCCAGGCAGGCGGCGTGCGTGCAGTGCTTGCAGACGTCGCTGGACATCAGCCAGCGCACCTCGGTCGCGTCGGCACGGTCCACACCGGACTCGACGGCGCCGGGCAGATCCATCGCCGGCATGCCGAGGTCGACCTGCGGCGACTGCCGGGCGGGCACCCGCTGCTCGACGAACGCGACGTGCCGGTACGTGGACCCGCCCAGCCCACCGGTGTTGTCGTAGCTCATGCCGGTCAGGCTCAGCACGTCATCGCCGGGACGCTCTGTGCCCGCACCGTCGGCGGGTAGCGCGTTCCACTCCTTGCAGGCCACCTCGCACGCCTTGCATCCGATGCAGACGCTCGTGTCGGTGAAGAACCCGACCCGCGGTGGATGATCAGCGGCGTAGCCGGCGTCCGCGCTCGGGTCGGCGAGCGGGCCGGACCACGAGTTGGGCATTCAGTCCTCCAGACCGGCGCGACGCCGGTAGTCGGCCAGGTAGTCCACGAGCGACGGCCCGTGCGGGCGTCGCCCGGGGCGGATGTCGCACGTCGCGGCCTTGGTCTCCATGATGTGCACGTTCGGGTCCAACGCCACCGACAAGAGCTCGTTCGCAGCGTCCCCTGTGGACAGACCGTTCGGGCCCCAGTGCCACGGAACGCCGATCTGGTGGATCGTCCGCCCCCCGGCGCGCAGCGGCTTCGCGCGCTCGGTGACCAGCACCCGTCCCTCGACGGCCGAGCGCGCGGACACGACATGCCCCCACTGCCCGTTCTGCAGGCCACGCTCGCTCGCCAGCTCGGGCGAGACCTCGAGGAACATCTCCGGCTGCAGCTCGTTGAGGTGCGGCGTCCAGCGGCTCATCCCGCCCGCAGTGTGGTGCTCGGTGACCCGGAACGTGGTGAACACGTACGGGAACACGTCCGCACCCGGGGAGCCCGGGCCGGGGTTGTAGCGGTTGCCCGTCGCATCGATCTCCTGGCGCGCGGGGTTCGCACGGTGCGACGGGTACAGCAGGTTGTCCACAGGGGACTCCTGCGGTTCGTAGTGCGTCGGCATCGGACCGTCCGCCAGACCGGCCGGCGCGAACAGCCACGCTCGCCCGTCGGCCTGCATGATGAACGGCTCGTCGCCTCCGAGCGCCTCCTCGGCCCTGGCGCCCGCCGGCGGACGGTATCCCGGTGCAGTCGAGGCCGGGAAGTCCGCAACATCGTCTCCGGCCCAGCGTTCGCCGTCCCACCACAGGAGGCGCTTGCGGTCGCTCCACGGGTTGCCGTCCGGATCGGCAGAGGCCCGGTTGTAGAGGATCCGCCGGTTCATTGGCCATGCCCAGCCCCACTCCGCGGCGATCAGATCCTGCTCCGCGCCCGGCCTGCGGCGGGCCGACTGGTTGACCTCGTCGGCATAGACGCCGCAGTAGATCCAGCAGCCCGACGACGTCGAGCCGTCGTTTCGCAGGGCCGTGTAGCCGGGTAGGGCGTTTCCGTCCGCGTCGACACCGTTGATCTCCCGCAGCACGGCGTCGGCGCTCGGGTCGCCGTGACCGTCGACCGGGTAGTCCCAGGTCAGGTCCTGCATCGGGCGATCGCGAGGATCGGCCGAGCCTGCCAGACGCTGCTTCAGCCGCCGGCCGAGCTCGTAGTAGAACCACAGGTCCGACGTGGCGTCACCGGGCGGCTCGACGGCCTTGTGGTGCCACTGCAGCAGCCGCTGGGTGTTCGTGAACGTGCCGTCCTTCTCGGTGTGGTTCGCGGCCGGCAGGAAGAACACCTCGGTGCCGATGTCCTCGGTCACCATCTCGCCGGTCTCGATCTCCGGCCCGTCCTTCCAGAACGTCGCCGTCTCGATCATGCTGAAGTCACGCACGACCAGCCATTCCAGGTTCGCCAGGCCTGCCCGCTGCATCCGGGAGTTGGCCGTGCCGACGGCCGGATTCTCACCGATCACGAAGTAGCCCGGCACGTTCCCACGCGCCTGCCCGGCGACCGTGTGGAAACTCGAGTGGTCGCCGTCGAGACGCGGCAGATGGTCGAAACAGAAGTCGTTGTCCACCGTCGCCGCATCGCCGAACCAGGCCTTGAGCAGGCTGACCAGGTAGGCGTCCATGTGCCCCCAGTAGCCCTTCTCACCGGCGTTGGAGTCCACGAACGACTCCAGGTCCTGATCACGGTGCGCGTGCGGCATCGGGATGTAGCCGGGCAGCAGGTCGAACAGCGTCGGGATGTCGGTGGAGCCCTGGATGCTCGCGTGCCCGCGCAGCGCCAGGATCCCGCCGCCCGGGCGCCCGATGTTGCCCAGCAACGCCTGCAGGATCGACGCCGCCCGGATGTACTGCACGCCGACCGTGTGGTGGGTCCAACCGACCGCGTAGCAGAACGCGGACGTGCGCTCCCGCCCCGAGTTCGACGTCAGCGCGGCGGCCATCTGAACGAACGTCGCCTCAGGGATGCCACACACATCGGCCACCACCTCCGGCGTGTAGCGGGCGTAGTGGCGCCGGAGCTGCTGGAACACGCAGCGAGGGTCGGTCAGCGTGTCGTCGCGGTGCGGGACGGGATCCGTCGGGGCGCCACCGGCCCCGGCGATCTCGCCGCGTTCGTGGTGTGGTGGCTCGTCGCGTGCGCCTGCGGCCGCCTCGACGTCAGAGTTCTCGTACTGCCAGCTTGTCGTGTCGTAGGCGCCGATCTCCGGGTCGAAGCCGGAGAACAGGCCGTCGAGTTCCTCGGTATCGGCGAAGTCCTCACGCAGGATCATCGGCGCGTTCGTGTAGGCCCGCACGTACTCCTCGAAGTACGCGCCGTTCTCCAGAACGTGGTGGATCAGCCCGCCGAGCAGGGCGATGTCGGTGCCCGCCCGGATCGGGACGTGCAGGTCCGCGACGGCCGACGTGCGCGTGTACCGCGGATCGACGTGGATCACGGTGGCGCCACGGCGCTTGGCCTCCATCACCCACTGGAACCCGACGGGATGGGCCTCGGCCATGTTCGAGCCCTGGATGACGATGCAGTCGGAGTTGACCAGGTCCTGCTGGTAGTTGGTGGCGCCGCCACGGCCGAACGAGGTCCCCAGACCGGGGACGGTAGAGGAGTGTCAAATGCGGGCCTGGTTCTCCACCTGGATCGCGCCGAGGGCGGTGTAGAGCTTCTTCATGAGGTAGTTCTCCTCGTTGTCGAGGGTCGCCCCTCCGAGGCTCGCGATGCCCATGGTGCGTCGCAGGTGCCGTCCATCCGGGTCGGTGTCCTGCCAGGTCTTGCGTCGGGTTTCCAGGACCCGGTCGACGATCATGTCGACGGCGGTGTCCAGGTCCAGGTCCTCCCACTCGGTGCCATGGGGCCTGCGGTACCGGACCGTCGTGACCCGGGACGGCGACGTCACCAGTGACAGCGACGAGGACCCTTTCGGGCACAACCGCCCCCGGCTGATCGGGGAGTCCGGGTCTCCCTCGATCTGGGTGACTCTCCCGCCCTCCGTGTACACATTCTGGCCACACCCGACCGCGCAGAACGGGCAGACCGACTTCGTGACGCCATCGGCGTTACGGGTGCGGGCCCGCCACCGCTCGGTTTCCGACGAACGGGACGCCGTCCCGCGCCCGAGCGGGTCGCCACCGGTCAACTGTCGATAGACCGGCCACGACTCGATCCAGGTCCTCATGTTCACGGTCACGTTTTCCCGCCGGCCCCCTCACCAAACAAGACAGCACTCTCACGAACCAGCCCACCCGAGGTGGGATACGCGCGGATCCACCGCCCCGCGGCCGCCGTCGACCACAATCGGTCAGGATGAGCCGGAGACCTCGTGCGGCCGAGCCGCATGTCCGGTGCTCCCGCGGGTCCGGCGACGCTCCTTGGTCTCGGCTTCCATCACGTGGCGGCGTCCGCCGACCAGCGCGTCTCGCACCGCGCGGTCCATGTCGCGAAACGCTTGGTAGTAGCCGTCGTCGTACTCCTCGACGACCTGGAACGACCATCGGCCGGCGATCACGTTCAGCCCGATCAGCTCTTCCGAGATCCGGGCGGCCACGTCGGGCCGTCCAGCCCGGGTGAGCCCGTCGACGATGCCGTCGAGGATCTCGTCGGCGTAGCCGGTCAGCTGGTGGAACGCGTACAGGTGCCCGCGGGCACGCTCGATCAACTCCACAGCCTCGTTCATCTTGCCCACCGTCGCGACAGCGTCGTCGGAGACACCGTCCGGGCGAAGGTGGAGCGGGTCCGGCTCATCGGCTGCTTGCATATCGTCGGTCACGGCAGAGGACTTCCCCCCGCACAGACCCGATAACCGACGTGTGACTACACGTGTGCGGGCCGGCCGGCGCCACCGTCGCGTTGCTCGGTTGTCGAGGTCGGGGCGGCAGCTGCCGGGTCCAGCCCGCTCAGGCACGTGGTTGCCGTTTCTGAGAATCATCTCGGGAACGCGGCGATATGAGGCTTATCGTCACCCAGGGTAGCCCGCCGGCCCACGACAAGCCCACGTGATGGGTAGCCGCGACTCACGCCGAGGTGCACCCGCCGCGTTGCACCGTTCCCGACGTGATTCCGGTCAGGAGCCGCCGCGTGACGTGAGAGTCTCGTCCATCTTCGCGACCGCGAAGCCCCAGGCCTGGGACACGGAGGTTCTCGGCGGCAAGGAGATCTCGTCGGCGTTCACGACGACGTCGAGCAGCGACGGCCCATCGTGGGCCAGCGCCTCGACGACCGCGTCGTCGACGTCGCCGGGCTTCTCCACTCGCAGCGCGTGCAGACCGCACGCACGGGCCACCGCGGCCAGGTCCGGGTTCGCGAGCTCGGTGCCGTGCTCGGGCAGCCCGCCCTGCTCCTGTTCCAGCTTCACCATGCCGAGCCGGGAGTTGTCGAACACCACGACCGTCACCGGCAGCCGGTGGGCGACCGCGGTGATCAGCTCGCCGAGCAGCATCGTCAGGCCGCCGTCGCCCGCGCAAGCGACGACCTGGCGCGTGCGGTCGGTCGCGGACACTCCGAGAGCCTGGGGCAACGCGTTCGCCATCGAGCCGAGGTTGTAGGAGCCGAGCAGCCGGCGGGTCCCGCGGAACGTGACGAACCGGGACAGCCAGACCGTCGGCATCCCGGTGTCGGTGGTGAACACCGCGTCGTCGGCGGCGTGCCGGTCCAGGGCGTCGGCCAGCTGCTCGGGGCGGATCGCGTGGTCCGGGTTGTCGAACAGACGCCGCAGCCGCCCCGTGGCCTTGCGGTCGTGGTCCGGGTCGGCCAAGGCCTCCTGCCGCCCGGCCCAGCTCGTGTACCGCTCACGCGACGACTCCAGATGCGCCCGGTCGGTGGGCCCGGCGAGCAGCGGCTGCAGCGCGGCCAGCGTGGCGGCGGCGTCGCCGACGAGCCCGAGATCGACGTGCGTGCGCCGCCCGATGTGCGCGCCGTCGGCGTCGATCTGGATCACCGTCTTGCCCGACGGCAGCCACTCCGGATAGGGGAAGTCGGTACCGACCATGAGCAGCGTGTCGCAGTGCTCCAGCGCGTACTGCGCCGCCGGGTTCCCGATCAACCCGGACTGGCCGACCTGGTACGGGTTGTCCCGCTCCAGGCCCTCTTTCGCCTTGAGCGACAGCACCACCGGCGCGGCCAGCTCCTCGGCGGCGGCCAGCAGCTCGTCGCGGGCCTCCCGCGCACCGATACCAGCCAGCATCGTCACCTTCCGCCCGTTCAGCGCATCGGCGGCGCGTTGAACCAGCGACGGCGCCGGGGTACCCGGCGGGTACTGCTCGACGAACCGCAGGTCGGCCGCGTCGCCGGGGACCTCCGCGCCACCGACGTCGCCCGGGATGGTCAGCACGGCCACACCACGCCGGGCGTAGGCCGTGTTCACGGCCAGCTCCAGCAGAGATGGCAGCTGCTCCGGGGTCATCACGGTCTGGGCGAACACGGCGACGTCGCTGAACAGACGATCGTTGTCGACCTCCTGGAAGTAGTCCGAACCGATCTCCGCGCGCGGGACCTGCCCGCAGATCGCCAGCACCGGTGTGTGCGACTTCTTCGCGTCGTAGAGGCCGTTGAGCAGGTGCACCGAGCCGGGGCCGACGGTGCCGGCGCACACGCCGATCCGGTCGGTGACCTGGGACTGGGCACCGGCGGCGAACGCGCCGGCCTCCTCGTGACGGACACCGATCCACTCGATGCGGTCCTCGCGGCGGATCGAGTCGGTGACCGGGTTCAGGGCGTCACCGACGACGCCCCAGACGGTGGACACGCCGTGGTCGGCCAGGGCCGAGACGAGCAGCGAGGCGACAGTGGGCATGGGTGGGGAACCTCCAGGGACCGGGTTCTGTGGGCGATCGACCTAGCTGCGGACGAACGTCCCGCCGGTGACCGCGACGGTGTCGTAGTAGACGCGCAGAGCGGTGACGGCGTCGGCGGACGGGTCGATCTCCAGCACGGTCACACCGCGGTAGGTCGTCGGGTGGCCACCGGCGGGGACGATGTCGCTGTCCCACTCGAGAGCCACCTCTCGGTCGTTCTCGACGGCGTTGCGGAACGTGGTCGAGACCCGCTCGAACTGGTCGCGGTACTCGCGCCAGAACGCCTCGACGTCGGTGCGCTCCGCGCGGCCGTCGAGCCGCCACACGGTCGCCCCGTCGGCGAACTGGGCGACCAGCCCGGACGGGTTCCCGTCCTGCTCGAAGCTGCGCAGCGCGGCGACGAACTCCCGTGCCCGCGGGGTGTCGATGTGGTTGTCCTCGTGCTCCATCAGCTCTCCCCCTCCGGGGACGGCGCCGCGACGACGTAGTCCTCGGGGATCGGTTCGCCGGCCAGGTGGGCACCGACGATCTCGTGCACGCCCGCGACGATCCGGCGCTGCGCCTCGACGGTCATACCGGAGTAGTGGATCGTCATCGCGTGCCGCGGCATGTCCCGCCACGGGTGGTCGGCCGGAGCGGGCTGCGGGTACCACGTATCGCCCGCGTAGCCGGCCAGGTGCCCGGACTCGCACGCCTTCCGGACCGCGTCCGCGTCGGCGATCGCGCCGCGCGCAGTGTTCACCAGCCACGACCCGGGCTTCATCGCTTCCAGCCGCTCGGCGTCGAACAGCGCGCCGGAGCCGGGATTCAACGGCAGCGCCGCGCAGATCACGTCGGACTCGGCGACCAGGTCGTCGAGGCGCGCGTACCTGACGCCGAGCGTCGCCTCGTCGGCCGGGCTGCGGCGGTGGTTCGCGTAGTACAGCGTCGTCACGTCGAACGGCTTGAGACGCAGCGCCGTGCGGGCGCCGATCGCGCCGAGGCCCACGAGCCCGACGGTCTTGCCCTCCAGGTCGTGCGCCTCCTGAGCGGCGTCCGCGACGTCCCACCGGCCGTCGAGGACCTGCTGGTGGGCGGGAACGAAGTTGCGCACCAACGCCAGGATCTGCAGCACGTTGTGCTCCGCCACACTCACCACGTTCGAGTCGGTGACCTCGGCGACCGTGATGCCGTGCTCGGTGGCCGCGGAGGTGTCGATGTGGTCGGACCCGATGCCCGCGGTGATCACGAGCTTCAGGTTCTTCGCATTCTCGATGCGCTCGCGGCCCAGGTAGAGCGGCCAGAACGGCGTGGTCACGACGACCTCGGCGTCGGCCAGGTGCTCGTCCAGCCCATCGCCGGTGTCGCTCGTGCTGGCCATCTCGTGGCCGTCGGCCTCGAGCCGCTCGGCCAGGTCCAGCCCGCGTGCGGTGCTGGCCGCGACGTCGGGATGGCGGTCGGGGTTGTCGTCCGGGTAGAGGACGGCGACGACCTTCACGTCGGATCTCCTCCAGGGGTTCGGGTTCTCGGACGGCTACCCGCATACGACACCGTCATGCGGCCAGGCCGGCACCGATGTCGATGGACTCGCCCAGGTGTCGAGGCGCTGAGCGGGTAGCTCCGGCCATGGCTCCTCCCGGGAACGCAACGGTCGGCCTACTCGTCATCGGCGGCGGACCGGCTGCTCACAACGCGGCAACCGCCTACGCCGAGCACCTCTCCGTCCCGGTACAAACCATCTATTAGTGGCGTAAGAAGGGATACGGCCCGCCTGGTCGACGGGCCAACGTGGCCGATCGGCGGGCCGTCGCCGACGTCCGGAAGACGCATGTGTTCCGACGACCGGGGTCCGGTCTGGTATGTACCTTGCTTGTACCCAGCGATCATGGGCGGTCGAGAGCCGCAGGTCAGGGCCCTGTTTCCCGGTAGAGATTCCGCTTGGAGATGTACTGCACGACGCCGTCCGGGACCAGATACCAGACCGGGTGCCCGGCGGCGACGCGCTCGCGGCAGTCGCTCGACGAGATCGCCATCGCCGGCACCTCGACGAGCGACACGGCGCCGTCGGGCAGGTGGTCGTCCTCCAGCTCGTAACCGGGGCGCGTGACGCCGACGAAGTGCGCGTGCCGGAACATCTCGTCGAGCCGCTTCCACGACAGGATCGCCTGCAGCGCATCCGCTCCGGTGATGAAGAACAGCTGGTCGTCTGGCATCGCGGCGTGCAGGTCGGCGAGCGTGTCCGCGGTGTAGGTCGGGCCCGCACGGTCGATGTCGACCCGGCTCACCGAGAACCGCGGGTTCGACGCCGTCGCGACGACCGTCATCAGGTAGCGGTCCTCGGCGGGCGACACCTCGCGGCTGGACTTCTGCCACGGCTGACCGGTCGGAACGAAGATCACCTCGTCCAGGGCGAACCGGTCCGCGACCTCGCTGGCCGCGACGAGGTGTCCGTGATGGACGGGATCGAACGTCCCGCCCATCACGCCGATCTTGCGCTGCATCGGCGCAGACTATGCGCTGCCCCGATCGGTCGGCGAGCCTGCAGGACCCGCCGGTCAGGCGAACTGCGGCATGATCCTCTCGGCGATCAGCCGCAGCTGGTCGTCGACCGAGGCGATGCCCGGGATGTCACGACCCATGAACGTCTTCACCAGGGTCGCGTCGGTGATCGCGCAGATCATGTGGTTCGCGCCGCCCGCCTTGATCTCCTGGATCTTCGCGACGCACTCCTCCGGCGTGCCGGCGATCGAGAGCTTGTCGGCGAGCTCGTCGGACGTCGCGTCGATCGAGCCGGCCAGGTCGCCCCCGAGGAACTTGTCCATGACCGGCTTCATCTCGCCGGGCGAGACGCCGTTGCGCTCCAGCAGCGACTCCGGCATCGCCGAGGCGTACAGACCGACCATCGACTTGGCCGCCTCCTTGGCGACGGCCGAGTCCTCGCCGACGGCGAACACGCACCAGGCGGCGAGATCCAGGTCGTCGACGTTCTTCCCGGCCTTCTCCGCGCCGATCTTCACGTTGTCGTACATGTACTGGTACGCCTCGCGGGTGTAGCCCAGCGCGTGGTGACAGCCGTCGGAGACCTCGCCGGCCACCTGGAACGACCGCGGCCCGGCCATCGAGCCGATCTTCACCGGCACCCGCCCCGCCGGCCGGGCGAACGTGAACAGCCCGTTGTAGGTGAAGAACTCGCCGTCGAGCGTGATCGCGCCCTCGTCGAGCAGGGTACGGACGACGTGTGCGCCCTCCTTCACCCGAGACAGCGGCTTCTGGGTGGTCCAGTCCATGCCGTACTGCGCGAGCAGGCCGAAGTTGCCCGAGCCGAGCACGACCTCGGCACGGCCGTTCGTGAGCTCGTCGAGCGTCGCGGTGGCTTGCGCGACCAGAGACGGCTCGCGCAGCACCACACCGGACACGCTCGGACCCATCCGGATGTTCGTGGTCTTGTCCGCGGCCGCGGCGAACAGCAGCCAGAGGTCCTTGTGCCACGTCTCGTCCGCGGCGTAGACGGCGTGGAAGCCGAGCTGGTCGGCGAGCTGGATCGACGCCAGCGACTCGGTCAGCGGGTAGTCGGGGAGCATGACGTAGCTGAACTTCACGGGGCACTCCTTGCGCGTGTCGGTGGCAGGCCCGGGGCGTGACCGCTGCGGACCGAGCCCACGTCTGTGGTGCGGGTCACGCCGACAAAACATATAGAAGCAGATCTAAAACGCCGCGAAAAGGGCAGACGGGAGTTCGTCTCGCCGTCGTAGCCCTGACGTAACTCCGCCCGCGGCCCGTCGCGCTCCGCTCAGCGGTGCAGCAGGCGCAGCAACGACCCGGTGTCGCCCAGGTCGGTCAGCCGGAACCCGTCCGGGATCTCCGGCAGGCGATCGCCCGCCAGCAGGCGGCTGGAGTTGCCGACCAGGACCCCGTTGTGCGGGTTGAGCACGGCCGCCTCGCCGGGGATCCGCCGCAGGATCGGCAGCAGCACGCGCTCGAGGTCCCGGACCCGGATGTCGATGCCGGCGGCACCGACCGCGCGTCCGTGCGCGACGGCCTGCACCGTCAGCGTCACGATGTACTGCTCGACGCCGAGGTAGTCGATGTACGGACCGGCGATCCACGGGCGGCCGTCGTGGTAGGCGCGGGTGAACCACTCGAGCCGGTCGTACTCGTAGAACCGGGCCCCTGCCGGGTCGACGCCGAACTGGCATCGGCCGACCTCCCCGTCCGGTCCGCGCTCCCACCACTCGATGGCGCTCGGCGAGCCCGCGTCGTCCGGGCGGGCGAACACCAGCCCGGCGCCGTCCGCGCTCGGGTGGTCGGCGAGGAAGCGACGGGCGCGTTCCCCCAGCGGGTCCCGGGCCGCGTCGGCCAGCCGCGCGACGTCGTCGCCGGGGCTCGTGTGCCGTTCGATCTCCGCGCTGAAGTCGCGGTTCATCGTCCCGATGTCGGCGAACGTGTCCGCGAACCAGCGGGCGAGGTCGCCGACGGGATCGTCGAGATCGGGTGTCACGGTCGTCGGCCTCTCGTCGTCGACGGGACGTCGGGCCCGCCATCCTGGCCGAGCGCGATCTTGGCGTCGATCAGGAGGTAGGCGCAGCGGTGGACGTGCTCGCCCATCAGCCGCTCGGCGGCGCGGGCGTCGCCGTCCCGCACGGCCTCGACGACGCGCACGTGCTCGGCGTGCACGAGACCGGGCGCGTCCGCGTCGGCCACGACGTCGGACCAGTACAGCGCGCTGATCTCGCTCTGCAGCCGCAGCTCGGAACGCAGCAGGCGCGGTGACTGGGCGAGCACGGCCAGCTCGATGTGGAAACGGCTGTCCGCGACGGCCCGCTCCTGCGCGGAGCGTGCCCTGGGGAGCCGGTCCGCGAGCTCGAGCAGCCCACCGACGGCCGCAGCGGGGATCCGCGAGGCGGCCAGCTTGGCCACCGCCGACCCGATCGCGACGGACTCGTCGTGCAGGTCACGCAGGTCGACGACGCTCGTCCCGACCAGGGCCGTGACCACCTCGTCGTCGGTCGGGAACGGCGCCGCCACGACGAACGTGCCCCCGCTGCGCCCGCGCCGCGTCTCCACCAGCCCGCGCTCGCGCAGCACCGCCAGCGCCTTGCGCAGGGTCGCGACCGCGACCCCGAACTGCCGGGCCAGGTCGATCTCGGTCGGCAGCCGCTCGCCCGGCGAGTACAGACCGAGCGACATCGACGACGCGAGCCGGTCCGCGATGCCCGGCCCGCTCGCCGTCGCGCCGGCGTCCTCGACCATGACGGGCAGGAGCGTCTCCCGATCGGACACCGCCGTCCCCTTCGTGACCGGATGGTCGTTCTTGCGGGCTAATACCTTCACTTGTAGTTTATTCTCGCGTCGTCTCCGGATGGAGAGGGAAAGCACAGCATGGACCACGTCTCGGACGTTCCGTACCTCGACATCTCCGACCCGGCATTCTCGATGCACTCCGAGGCGGTGCGCGAAGCCAGGGAGCGGTCCTGGTTCGCCCGCACCAACTACGGGCTCGCCGTACTGCGCTACGCCGAGGTCAGGCAGCTGCTGAAGAACCCGTCGCTGTCCCAGGGCAGCGCGCGCTGGCCGGACCACCACGGCGTGCACGGCGGCACGTTCCACGAGTGGTGGGTCAGGAACCTGCTCGTGCTGGAGGGCGACGAGCACCACCGGATCCGGCGGCTGCTGACGCCGGCGTTCACCGTGGCGAGCGCACGGCGCCTGGAGCCCGCGTTCGCCGAGGTCGCCGAGGAGCTCGTCGCCGGGTTCGCCGGACGCGGCCACGCCGAGTTCGTGAGCGAGTTCTCCGAGCCCTACGCGGCCCGCGCGCTGTGCACGATGATGGGCCTGCCGCACGAGGACTGGACGTTCATCGCCGAGCACGCGAACACGATCGGGCTCGCCCTCGCGGTGAGCATCCGCGACGACATCGACCGCATCGACGAGGCCGTGTCGGCGCTCTACGAGTACGCCGAGAAGCTGATCGCGGACCGGCTCGCCCACCCGTCCGACGACATCGTGACGCGGCTGGTCCACCACTCCGAGGACGGCGACAAGCTCTCGCAGGCCGAGCTGCGCAACGCGCTGGTGCTGATGGTGTTCGGCGGCATGGACACCACCCGCAACCAGCTGGGTCTGATCCTGCGGACCTATCTGCACGACCCGGCCCAGTGGGAGCTGATCGCCGAACGCCCCGAGCTGGCCCGGCCGGCGATGGAGGAGGCGCTGCGCGTCGCACCGACGACGACGTGGGTCACCCGCGAGGCCGCCGAGTCGTTCGAGTTCCAGGGCCTGGAGATCGAGAAGGGGACGACGGTCCACCTGTTCGCCTACGCCTCCGGCACCGACCCGGAGGTCTACCCGGACGGTGACACGGTCGAGGTGACCGCGGAGCGCAGCCCGCACAACACGTTCGGCGGCGGCATCCACCACTGCATCGGCCACCAGATCGCGCGCGCCGACATGAGCGTCGCGCTGGCGACCCTGACCCGGCGGCTCACGAACGTCCGCGCGGCGGGTGGCGACGAGTGGCTGCCCGACTCCGGCAACACCGGCCCGATCCGCTACCCGATCACGTTCGACGCGCGCTGATCCGCACCGATTCCCGAGGAGCCCCCCATGACGATCGCCGAGGATGTCACCGCGGGCCGGTTCGGTGAGGACCTGCGCGCGGCGCTCGCCGACCGGGACGCGTTCGACCGGCACCGGTCGTCCAACACCGACCCCGCCACCGTCGCCCGGTGCCAGGACGTCCTCGGGTCCGCCGTGGAGTTCGTCTACTACATGGTCCCGACGATCGGCGGGCGGACGGTCGCGAAGGTCGTGCCGGCCGGGCACCTGGAACGGATGCTCGCCAAGGGGATCTGCTTCCACCGGACCGCGCTGACCGACCTGCAGTCCACACGCGACGGTGACCTGGTCGGCGGTGGCATCGAGGCCCGCGAGTTCTGGGGCCTGCCGCAGCCGGAGACGCTCCAGGTGCTGCCGTGGGACCCGACCGTCGCGCGGGTGTTCTGCCGCGCCTACGAGCCCCCGCACCTGACCGGTGTCGGCGGCCGGATCATGGCGCTGGACACCCGGGCCCTGGCCCAGGTGGCGCACGAGGGGTTCATCGCGCGGACCGGGCTGGAGCTGCGCAGCGGGCTGGAGCCGGAGATGACGTGGGCCGGACCGGGGATGGAGGTACAGACGAAGGACGGCCAGAGCCCGGCCTACCAGGTGGAGAACCTGGAGCGGATGCGTCCGGTCTTCCAGCGCGTCATCCGCTACGCCCGCGCGCTCGGGCTGGACATGATCCAGGGCGACTACGAGGACGACGGCCAGCTCGAGCTGAACTGGGACTTCGACCGCGCCGACACGACGGCCGACCGCCTGATCACCTACCGGCAGATCTGCAAGCAGGTGGCCCGCGAGCTCGGGCTGCAGGCGAGCTTCATGCCGAAGCCGACGAACGGGAAGATGGGCAACGGCTGTCACCACAACCTGAGCCTGTGGCGCGGTGGGCAGAACGTCGTCGAGGACGGCCGTGTCGAGCTGCACGTGACCGAGCAGGCCCGGCAGGCGATCGCCGGGATGCTGGTGCACTCCCCCGGCGCCGCGCTGGTCATGGGCTCGACGGTGAACTCCTACAAGCGGTACTGGGACGTCGGCCAGTTCGCTCCGGACGAGCCGACCTGGGGACTGGACAACCGCGGCGCGGCCGTGCGGATCTCGTCGAACGGCCGCATGGAGCACCGGCTGCCGGACGCCGCGGTGAACCCGTACCTGTCGATGGTCTACCTGCTGGCGTCCATCGAGGACGGTCTGGCGCGTGAGCTGGACGCCGGGGAGCCGGACGTCGCGGGCGGGGACGTCGCGGGCATCCGCCTGCCGCGCACGCTGGGTGAGGCGATCGAGGCGTTCCGCGCCGACGCCTACCTGATGGACGCCGTACCCGCCGAGCTGACGTCCGTCTACCTCGAACTGAAGTCCGACGAGTGGGCCCGGTTCTGCGGGACGATCACGCAGTGGGAGTTCGACCAGTACTGGGAGATGCTCCCGTGACCCCGGCGATCGGGCTGCGGCCGCTGCGGCTGGCGTGCATCGACTCCGAGGCGCCTCCGCTGTTCCACCGCACCCCGGACGGCCGCACCCGCACCGGCTACGAACCGGACGCCGCGTCGCTGGTGGCCGGCCGTCTGGGGCGCGACGTCGAGTGGGTGTTCCTGCCGTGGGACCAGCTGCTCGTCGCCGTGACCGACGGGCGGGCCGACGCCGTCTGGTGTGGACAGGGAGTGACCCCGGAACGCGCCGCGCAGGTGGACTTCACCCGGCCGTACGCGGTCTTCGGCGAGACGCTCGTCGTGCGGTCGGGCGACCCGGCCCGTGCCCCGGAGGATCTCGCCGGCTACCGGATCGGCGCGATCGAGGGCTCGATCAACGAGAAGCTGGCGCGCACGTTCCCGGGCATCGAGCTGGTCGGGTTCGGGAGCAGCGACGACGTGTTCGGCGACATGATCGCGGCCACCCGCGACGGGACGATCGACGGCTTCGTCGACGACGACGTCGTCAACGTCCCGCTCGTCGAGGACGACCCGGACCTGATCCAGGCGTTCGACGGCGGCACCCGCAACCCGTGGGCGGCCGGTGTCCGCCCGGGGGACGACGAGCTCCGGCTCGCGATCGACGGCGCGCTGGACGCCACGATCGCCGACGGATCCCTGGCCGAGGCGTGGACGCGGTGGATGCCGTCGCTGCCGTTCCCGCTGGTGCCCGCCCGGTGACCGTGCCGCTGGTCGGCGTCACCGGGATGTGGTCGAACCGCGTCCACGGCCTGCGGTTCGACGGCAACGCGGTCGCCGTGCAGGTACTGCGCAGCATCGTGCGGGCGGGCGGCGAGCCGCACGCGCTGTTCGCCGAGAGCCCGCTCGACCCGGCCGAGCGGGTGCGCCGGTTCGACGCCGTCGTCGTGCCCGGTGGTGCGGACCTGTCGCCGTCCACCTACGGCGCCGCACCGCACCCGCGCACGACACCCGCGGACCACGACGGCCAGGACGAGTTCGAGGCCGGGATCATCCGGGCGGCGATCGAGCAGGACGTCCCCCTGCTGGCGATCTGCCGCGGTTTCCAGCTGCTCGACGTGCTGTCCGGCGGCACGCTGCACCAGCACCTCGACGAGTCCGGTGTCCACCGCGACGGCCTGCACGACGTCGAGGTCACCGACGGCAGCCGCCTGCGCGGCATCGTCGGCGCCGACCGGATCTCCGTGTCCTCCTACCACCACCAGGGCATCGACCGGGTCGGCGACGGGCTGACGGTCACCGCCGTCGCACCCGACGGCCTGGTGGAGGGGCTGGAGATGCCGGGGGCCCGCGTCGTCGCGATCCAGTGGCACCCCGAGGACCGCGCCGAGACCGTCCCGGCCGAGCAGGCGCTGTTCGACTGGGTGGTCGCCGAGGCCGTCAGGCCCGCCGCGTCCGTCCCCGCATCGCGAGGTACACCGCGCCGCTGACCAGGAACCCGACCTCGAACGCGATGTCGCCGACCTGCGGCACCGCGGCCGGGACGAGACCGGTGAACGACACCTGGTTGGAGAACAGCAGGATCGACACGACGATGCCGGCCAGCATCGCCACCGGGCCGGCCGCGTTGCGGTTCCCGGTGTCGAACAGCAGGTGCTCGGTGGGCTGCCCGCGGCGCAGCCACATGTCGGCGAACACGACAGCCAGCCATGGCCCGATCCAGTAGGCGATGATCAGCAGGAAACTCTCGTAGGCGTGGCCCGCGTCGCTCAGCCCTGCGAGGGCCACCAGGAAGCCGAGCACGCCGAACACCCCGACGGCCAGTGCCCGTCGCAGCGTCAGCGGCAGCCGGATGCCCAGCGCCACGAACGACAGCGCGCCGGAGTAGATGTTGATCGCGTTGGCGGCGACGGCGCCGACGGCGATGCAGAGCAGCGTCAGTGCGGCCAGCCAGCTCGGCAGGTGCGCGGTGAACGCCGCCGTCGGCGACGCATCCGGATCGGACACCAGCGTCGCCGAGGCGGCACCGACCGTCTCCAGGACCACGCAGGGCACGAACACCCCGAGGCCCGCGGCAAGCCCGACCGAGCGCGGGCTCGTCGACGGCGGGAGGTAGCGCGTGTAGTCCGTGGCGTACGGGTTCCAGCCCGCGGCGTAGCCGAACGTCGCGCCGACGGTGAGCAGGAATCCGGCGAGCGATCCGTTCGGCTGCCCGTCGGTGGGCACGTAGGACGGGTCGACCTGGGTCAGGATCACCACCGACGTGATCGCGAAGACCACGGCCAGCACCGGCAGCACGATCTTCTCGAAGTTGTGGATCAGGTTGTGCCCCAGCAGCGCCACCCCGATCTGCACGACCGCGACGATCAGCAGCCCGAGCCACGCGGGCACCCCGGTCAGCGTCGACAGCGCGAGCGCCCCGGACACGCTGTTCACCGCGAACCAGCCGATGCCGCCGACGATCGCGTTCAGCCCTGCGGGCAGCACGTTGCCGCGGAAGCCGAAACCGAGCCGGGACAGCACCATCATCGGCACCCCGGCCCGCGGGCCGCGTGCCGAGAGCAGCCCGTGGGTCAGCGACCCGAGCGCCGTCCCGACGACGATCCCGGCCACCGCGCCCCAGAAGCCCAGGCTGAACGCGCTCACCGCGAGAACGCCGACGAAGATCGTCGCGAACTCGAGGTTGGGCGACGCCCACGTCCAGAACAGCTGCCGCGCCCGTCCGTGCCGTTCGGCGAGCGGGATGAACTCGGCCCCGCCGGGTTCGACGGCGACGACGCGGTCGCCGTAGACGCCGTCGCGCAGAACGACGTCGGCGGGTTCCTCGGTGATCGACATGGTCCTCCCTAGTGCCGTGTCGCGGAACGTTGGTGCCGGGATCGGCGGATCCAGGCGTTCGCAGGCAAGGCGCGCCCGCAGCTCATACCGGGCGTCTTCGCAAGGGCGGCAACGCCGCCTGCGGGCGCCCGGGCCTCCGAGATCGGTGCTGAACGTTCTGCGGCGCGGCACTGGGCACCGTGATCTGGGCGAGCTTCCCGGCCAGGTATTCCGCCGCCCGGACCGGCGGAGCGGCGTGCCCGGCCGGCTCGACCCAGGTGTCCGGATCGAGCTCGTAGAAGAAGACGAGAGACACCAGGTCCTCGTCCGGCGCCGCCGCCTGCGGCGGCAGGACGCGGTGGCGCGTCGACCGCCACCGCCCACCGGTCCAGAGCGACAGCAGGTCGCCGACGTTGATCGTGAACGCGTCCGGGCGGTACGGCGCGTCGACCCACCCGTGGCCGGGCACGTCGACCTGCAGGCGGCCGGCGCCCGGCTCGCGGTCGAGGACGGTGAACGTCCCGAAGTCGGTGTGCGCGCCGATCCGGAACTGCCCGTGGGTGGGCCGCCCGACCTCGGTCAGCGGCGGATAGTGGTTGATGTTGAGCGTGTAGCTGGGGTTGCCGGTGTGCCGGGTGAAGAAGTCCTCGTCGCGGCCGAGCGCGACGGCTCCGATCCGCAGCAGGTCGTCGGCCAGCGCCCGCATCGCTCCGACGTGCCGGACGACGGCGGCCCGCAGGTCAGGGACCTCGTCCGGCCACACGTTCGGCGGGAACCAGAACCCGTCGAGGTCCGGGTCACCGGTCGGGGTGTCGGCGCCGACCGCGTAGGTCTCCTTCAGGTCCGGCGGCGAGGTGACGCCCTCCGCCGCGGCGTTCGCCTCGACACCGGGCGGGAGCCATCCGCGCCCGCCGACGGTCACCGCGTAGCGGGCCTTCACGTCGTCGGGCAGGGCGAAGAACCGGCGCGCGAGGTCACGGACGGCGGCGCGGTCGTCGTCGGGGACACCGTGGCCGGTCACCAGCAGGAACCCGGACGTGCGCAGCGCCGCGTCGACGGCGGTGGCCACCGACTCCCGTCCCGCGGGATCGCCGCCGGCCCACGGCGCGATGTCGACCAGTGGCACCGGTGCGCTCGCCGGGATGGCTGGGGCGGTCTCGGTCACCGGTCCAGCGTCGGACGCCCGGGTACCACCTGCGTGACGGTGGCGTTACGAGCCGAAACCCTCGCGGTCAGCCCGTCGGTGTGACGCGGTAGAACGCGACGCCGTGGGCGGGCACGGTCGCCGCGAGATCGGGGGACGCGGTCGTCGCGGACGTCCCGGCCCACACGTCGGACACCCGGTACGCGGCGCTCGCTGGCAGCCCCGCCTCCGACGCGCTCGTCGCGATCGACGTCGGCGCGTCGCCGCGGTTGAGCAGCGCCACGGCGACGGACCCGTCGGCGAGCGGGCGGGCCCAGACCTCCGCGCGCCCGTCGGTGCGCAGCCGGGTCGCCTGCCTGCCCAGCGGGTCCTGGTCGACGGCGACGGCGCCCGGTGCGGTGAGGACGTCGCGCACGTCGGCGGGCATCGCGGTGACGTCGTTGCCCGCCATCAGCGGCGCGGCCATCATCGCCCACATCGTCATGTGCGCGCGGTTCTCGTCCGGGGTGAACGTGCCGCGCACGCCGACCTCGAGCATGTCCGGGTCGTTCCACCGGCCCGGTCCCGCGCGGCCCGCGAGCGGGGCCTGGGCGTCGAGGATCTCGGTCACGCCCATCGCGCAGTCCGACACGCAGCCGGTCGACCAGGCGTCGGCGACGTCCTCGGTGGTCCGCCACAGGTCGGCGACCCGGCCCCAGTCGTAGTAGGGGCCGCTGTTGAAGTGGGCGCTGTTCGGGTTGATCGAGTAGACGATGTCCCGGCCGGTGGCCCGCAGCGCGCGGTCCATGGTGGCGAACGCGGTGACCTGGTCGTCGATCGTGCCGTGTGGGGAGCACCAGTCGTACTTCAGGTAGTCGACGCCCCAGTCCGCGAACGTGCGGGCGTCCTGGTCCTCGTGACCGAGCGCGCCGGTGGCGCCGAGCAGCGTGCCGCCGTACTCGGCGCACGTCTGCTCCTCGGGTGACTGGTAGATGCCGAACCGCAGTCCCATCGCGTGGATGCGGTCGCCGAGCCACGCCATCCCGTGCGGGAAGCGCACCGGGTCGGCCTGCAGCGCACCGTCGGCGGCGCGCGCCGGCGCCTGCCAGCAGTCGTCGACGACGACGTAGCGGTAGCCGGCGTCGCGCATGCCGGACGTCACGAGCGCGCCCGCCGCGGCGAGGATCCGGTTCTCGTCGATCGCGCAGCCGAACGTGTTCCAGCTGTTCCAGCCCATCGGCGGGCGCGCGACCGCGCTCGTGCGATGGCCGGGGTCGGGCGGCGAGGCGCAGGCGCCGGCGAGCAGGAGCAGCGCGAGCAGCCACCCGACCGCGTTACCGGACCGCGAGGACAGGCCGTTCCCCCTCGACGTTCTCCGGCCGCCCGTGCGTCCGGTGCCCGGCGAACACCTCCGACCGCGCGAACGCGCGGAGCGTGCCGATCGCGGCAGGGCCGGGCGGGGCGCAGACCTGCAGGATCGCGGTCCGGGCCCGGGCGGTCGGCAGGGACAGCCGCCACCGGGAGCGGGTCGTGGCGTCGTCGTGGGGTTCCACGTCCCCAGGGTCCCGCCCGACACCCGCCGGAAGCTGTGCCGGGGTGATGAACTCGCTGTGCGTCAGCGCTGCCCCGTCGCGCGCAGGAAGTCCTCCGTGGAGTTGACGTGCGGGAACGGCTCGTCCGGCACCGGCACGCCGAGCACGTCGCAGAGCGGGCCCCACCCGTCGCCGACCGTCCAGTCGATCAGGCGACCGGCCGGGGTACCGGAGCGCACGGCCGCGTTGTGCCGGACGTAGGCGTCGATCATGCCGTCGCGGTCGTCGAGGTCGTGGTGGAAGTGGCGGTGGAGCAGGTCGAACGCCATCCGCCCGGCGTGCTCGCCGCGCGGCTCGGCCGTCCCGGCGTCGCGCAGTCCGGCGACGATCGTCGGTGTCATGCTGGTCCACCACCGCTCGGGGGTGACGTGCGAGGACAGCAGCACGACCGAGTCCGGCCAGTGCGCATGCAGCTCCCGCCACGGCATCGCCGCCACGATGTCGGTGGCCGCGACGTGCCCGTCGAAGACCGCGTCCCAGTCCGGCGTCCCGCCGTCGGCGTAGTCCTGCAGACCGGCGATCGCGGCGGGCTCGTGGATCACCTCCCACATGTGGCTGCACGACCCGCCGAGCAGCCGCTCCAGCGCGAGCTTCAACGAGTGCGTCCCCGTCCGGCACAGACCGGCGCCGACCACCTGCAGACCCATGTCCGACCTCCCCGGCGCACGATCATGGACGCCGGGGGCCCGTCACGCCATCGGACGCACCTCCCGTCGTCGTGCGCCGTCGCCGTCCGGATAGGCGTGCCGGAACTGCACGCTGATCCGCGGCCCGCACGGCCCGCTCACCTTCGGCACGCTGTGCTGCCAGGTCCGCTGGCAGGACCCGCCCATCACCAGCAGGTCGCCGGACGCGAGCGGGAACGCCACCGACGCGCCACCGCCGGTGGGGCGCAACCGCAACGGACGGGTCGCCCCGAGCGCCACCAGCGCGACGACCGCGCTCGGCAGCTCGCGCGCCACCCGGTCGCCGTGCCAGGCGACGCTGTCCGACCCGTCGCGGTAGAGGTTCGCTCCGACCTGGCTGAACCGGACGCCGTACCGGGCGCTCAGCGCGCCGGCCATCGCCACCAGCTCGGCTGGCGGCTCGTCGGCGTCCATCCGCCACCGGTGCGTCAGCCGGGGCTCCGCGACCACCTTGTCGTACATCCGCAGCTCGTGCGCCGCCCACGGAGTGCCGCCGAGCACCCGGTCGAACAGCGCGCCAGGGCCACGCACCCACCCCGGCACGACGTCCACCCAGGCCCCGTGCGCCAGCTCGTGCCGGCACAGGCCCTCGAAGCCGGGCGCGGTGCCGGACTCCTCCGGCTCTCCCCCGTCCAGCAGCGAGGGCTGCCAGCTCAGGTCCATCGTCACCCGGCCAACGGTACCCGAAATCGAACGTCAGTTCGAGTCCCTTCCTGCGACGATCTTGGTCATGCCCTCGACGTCCGGCACCGAGGCCCGGAACGCGGTCCTGTCCTACGTCGGTCTGCGACGGGCGGTGGGCGTGATCGGCATCGCGCTGCCGTTCGTGCTCGCGATCGGCGACCTGCTGCTCGCCGGGGAGGGCCTGCGCGGCTCGCTGAGCAGCTACTACTACACCGGCATGCGGGACGTGTTCGTCGGCAGCCTGTGCGCCGTCGGCGTGTTCCTGTTCTGCTACCGCTACGAGCGCTCCGACGACCTGCTGGCCAACCTCACCGGCATCGCCGCGATCGGGGTGGCGCTGTTCCCGACCCGGCCGGAGGGGCCGGTGAGCACCGCGCAGGTCGTGATCGGGTGGCTGCACCTCACGTTCGCGGCCGCGTTCTTCGCGCTGCTGGCGTGGTTCTGCCTGGTGCTGTTCACCCGCGACGACGGCGCGCCGACGTCGCGGAAAGCCCTGCGCAACACCGTCTACCGCACCTGCGGCGTGGTGATCCTCGCGAGCCTGGTGCTCGCCGTCGTGACCGGACTGCTCGGCATCGACGCGCTGTTCTGGCTGGAGTCGCTCGCCGTGCTGGCGTTCGGCGCCGCCTGGTTCGTCAAGGGCGACACGGTGCTGCGCGACCGGCCCTGATCACGCGCCCAGCGCGGCGACCACGACGGCCAGCTCGGCGTCCATCCGGTCCGACGGGGCGTCCGGGGTGTGCCGGGCCGTCGCGTGCCGGTGACCGATCGCGGCGGCGAGCAGCCGGGCCGCGCCGCGGACCCGCTCCGAGTCCCCGTACCCGGTCGCGGTCCGGATGACCTCCTGCACGGCGGCGACCAGCTCGTCGAACCGGCGGTTCAACGCGTCCCGCACGGCCGGATGGGTGTCCGCCTCGCGCCACAGCAGGTGGGACAGCACGTAGGAGGCGTCCAGCGAGCGGTCCAGTGTGGTGACCAGGCGCTCCAGGCTGGCCGGGAGGTCGTCGACCACGATCACGTCGGAGCACCGGACGACGTCCGCGGGCAGCCGCTCGACCAGCGCCTCGAGCAGGTCGGCCTTGCGACGGAAGTAGTAGTGCACGAGCCCCTTCGGCACGCCCGCGCGCTCGGCGATCCGCGATGTGGGCGTCGCGTCGAAGCCGTGCTCGGCGAACAGCTCCTCGCTCGCGGCCAGGATCCGCTCGCGAGCCGGCTCGTCGCCGGTCCCCGGGTCGGTCATCGCGGCCTCCTCTCGCACGGACATCCTCCCGCGCGCACGACGCGGGCCGCGACCGTCTCCGGTCGCGGCCCGCGTCGGTTCGATGGGGATCAGTGGGCGGCGATCGCTCCGCGGTGCGCGGCGTTCGCGGCCGGCAGGGCCGCCGCGGCCACGATCACCGTGAGGACACCGGCGACCCAGGACGTCCAGGACGCACCGCTCAGGTCGCTGTAGCCCATCACCCAGGGGGCGATGAACAGCAGCACGCCGAGCACCCCGTGCACGTACTCACTGGCCACCGAACCCGGCGACCCCAGCGACCAGAGCCCGGTCGCCGCGATCAGTACACCCAGCACGACCAGCGTCCACGCGGCGGCGGCATCAGTCGTCGTCACGAGGGGAGACAGTGCCGTCAGCACACCGATCACGAGCGCGGCCCAGTCCTGCCAACGCTGCCATGACCTCTCGACCATCGCGATACACCTTCTTCGTGAGCCCCACCTGGGGGAGTCCTCTGTGGGCTGATCTCAGGTCTACTCTTGGTTGGCCGGCCGGTCAATACCGTCCCGCGAGTGTCGCCGATCACCCGCCCGGTAGCGTCGGGCCACGTGTCCGCTCCCGACTCCGCCCCCGACCGGACCGGCACCGACGATGCGCCGTGGCCCGTGATGCGCCGGTCGAGCACGCGTTTCGTCCGCGCCTGCCGGGGGATCGCTGTCGTCGCGCTGGTCTACGGCCTGTACGTCGTCCTGCTCGCCCTGCGTGACCTCGGCTCGTCGGCCTGGCTGTGGATCGCGATCGTGGTCGGCGCGCTGGTGCACCTGGCCGGCGTCGTCGGGCTGTGGTTCCTGCCGCCGCGCTCCCCGTCGCGCCTGCTCCCCCGCCCCGGCAAGCCCGGGTTCGGTACGCCGTCGGCACGGGCCGCCGCGCGGAAGTCGCTCCTGGCCTACGAGGAGCTCGACGCGGACGGGCGCAGGCTGGTCGCCCTGGAGGTGGCCGGGAACGCCCGCCTGCCGCTCGTGGTGGCGGGCGCGTTCGCGATCCTCGGGCCGGTCGCCATCGGTACGCCGAACACGGCCCACCCGCTGCCGTGGCTCGGTCCGGTCGTCGCGGCGCTGGTGCTCGTCGTCCTCGTCGTGCTGGCCCTGCAGGTGCGGGCGGCGCGCCGCTTGCACCGCGCCGCCCAGCGTGCCGACGCACTCCCGACGATCGAGGACGACGAGGAGGACGGCACGGTCCTCTTCACGCCCTGACCTGGGCGGACAGCGGCTGCAAGCCGCCTGCAAGTCCCCGGACAGCGCACCGGCGCACGGTAGGGCTCCCGACGAGAGGAGCTCGACATGACCACCGCCGACGCCACCCGCACCGCCGACCTGACCGGCATCGCGATCGCGCACCGCATGATGCGCACCGACCTGCACCGCCTCGTCCCGACCGCCGAGCGGATCGCCGACGGCGAGGCGTGCGACCGCAAGCGTGCCGCCGCGCTGGCGACGTGGGTGGAGAAGCTGTGCGAGGAGATCCACCACCACCACACGGCCGAAGACGACATCGCGTGGCCGGTGATCGCCCGCCACGCCGGCCAGGCCGTCGACCTGTCCGAGCTGTCCGACGACCACGCCGCCCTCGACCCGCTCCTGGACGGCCTGCGCACGACGGCGAAGGCTCTGCGCGGCGCCACCGACCTCGGACGCGCGGACGTCGCCCTCTCGCTGGCCCGACGCCTGGCCGCCCTGCGCGACGAGATCGACGAGCACCTCGACGCCGAGGAGACCGACCTGTTCCCGATCATCGAGCGCTACGTCCCGGCCGAGGAGTGGGACACGGTGATCGCCGGCGTGCAGAAGGGCGGGCCAGGGCTGCGCTTCATGCTGCCGCGGGTGCTCGCCGTCGTCACCGACGAGGAGCACGCCGTGCTGAGCAAGGAGGGCGGGCCGGTGCTCGTCGCACTCGCCTGGCTGCTGCGCCCCGGCCACCGGCGCCGCGAGCGCCTGGTCTTCGGCTGACCCGCCGCTCCCGGCCCGCGCCGCGGCCCTCCCCCATCCCGAACGAAGGTGCCGTTCGCGCAATGACACTGCTCGAAGGTGCCGTTCGTTCGGTCAGGGGGTGACGGTCGGGTCCTCCGCGGCGAGGGCGGCGAGGGCCTTCTCCGCCCTGGCGCGCCAGAGGGGAGCGCCTGCCGCGTCGGCGACGGCGACGGCGTTGCGCAGATGCGCGACGCGCTCGGTGTACGGGCGGCCGACGAGCGCCGCCAGGTCGGCCAGCACCAGGTCGACGGGGCCGAGCGTGACCGTCCCGCTGGAGACGCCGGCGAGCATGCCCGCCCAGCCGGCGAGCTCGTCGTAGCAGCGGCGCCCGACCTCGACGTCACCCAGCCCGACGGCGACCTCGGCCCGCACCGACGTCCACAGCAGCCAGTAGTAGCTGCGCGACAGGAACGAATCCGGCCGCCACACCTCGCGCGCCCGGTCCGGCCGCCCGGCCGCGAGGAACGCGCCGGCCCGGAAGTCGCCGAACGTGGGCGGGAGCCGGTCGGCGAGCGCCTCCAGGGCGTCGGTCACCTCGCCGAGGCGCCCCTGGGCGTGCCGGACGACGAACCGCCCGACGACACCCATCGCGTATCCGTTCACCGAACCCGTCGCCACCAGCCGCTCGGTGACCGCGTCGTAGATCGCCTCGGCGCGCTCCAGGTCCCCGGCGATCAGCGCGCGCATCGCGGAGTAGACCTCCGCCCAGCCGAGCGTCATGCCGAGCTGTCCGGCCGGTGCGGCGGCGATCGCGGCGTCGACGTGCCGCTGGGCGCCGTCCAGGTCGTGCCGCGCGGCCTCGACCATGCACAGCACGTGGTGGCCCTGCGTGGTGTAGCCGGCGTGGCCCGCCTCGGCCGCGCGTTCGAGCAGCTCGGTGCCGACCGACTGCATCTCGTGCCACAGGTCCGGCCCGAGCGCGGCGAAGAACCGCCCGTTCAGCGCGACGCAGCGCAGCACCGGGTCGTCGTGGTCCTCGGTCAGCGCGACGGCCTCGGCGCTCGCCGAGCGGACGCGCTCGTCGTCGTCGCCCTCCAGCTCGAACACGAGCGCGGACAGCAGGCGCGTGCGGAGCGCGACGTCGGTCGTGCGGTCCAGTTCGGACTCCAGCAGCGCGACGAGATCGCGGTCGACACGCTGGTCGGGCCGGATCGTCCAGGACACCGGCGCGTCGTAGCTCACGAGCACGTCGGAGATGCGGTCGGTGCCACGGGCGCGGGCCATCGCGTCACGCCGGGCGGCGATCGCGGCGAACCCGTCCCCGGTCTGCGCCAGCGCCGTCACAAGCGCGCACCGCAGTGAGAGCTCGCGGTCGAGCGACGCACCGGCCGGTCCGGCGAGACCCACTGCGGCGCCGAGGAACCGGGCCGCCTCGCGGTGGCCTCCGAATGCCGCCGCGCTGTGCCCGGCCGCCTCGACGAGGTCCAGTGCGAGGTCCGGTGCGACGGCGGTGCCCGCGGCGAGCGCGTGGTGGCCGAGCGGGACGGCGTCGTCGGGGTGGACCCGCACGAGCGCGTCCAGCGCGGCCGCGTGCAGCCGGGCCCGGCGCAGCCGCGGGACGTCCTCGTAGAGCGTGTCGCAGACGAGCGCATGCGAGAACCGGATCCGGCCCGGCCCCGGCTCCAGTAGCAGTCCACTCAGGACGCCGATCTCGAGCGCGTCCAGACCCGTGTCCGGGTCGCCGGCGAGCTCCAGCGCGACGTCGACGTCGGCGTCCCGACCGAGAACCGCGATCCTTGACAGCGCGGAGCGCGCCGATCCCGGGAGCCGGGCCAGCCGCCGTCGCAGCACGTCCCGGACGCCCGCGGGCACGGTGTGCTCGGCCGCGGCCACGCCCTCGGAGGCGATCAGCCGGGCCAGCTCGCGCACGAACAGCGGGTTGCCGGCGGTGCGCTCGGCGACCAGCCGCGCCGTCGCGGGCGACGGGTGCGCGACGCCGTGGCGTTCCAGCAACATGACGACGTCGCCGGTGCCGAGCGGGGCGAGCCCGATGCGGTCGGCGATCGGGTCGGCCAGGGCGGCCAGCGCCGCTTCCAGGTCCTGGCCGATCTCGGCCCCGCGCAGCGTCGCCAGCACGAGCACCGGCGCTCCCGCCAGGCCGGTGACGGCGGCGCGCAGGATCTGCAGCGTCTCGCCCTCGGCGCGGTGCAGGTCGTCGAGAACCACGAGCAGTGGTCCGTCCGCGCTCGCCGCCGCGAGCAGGTCGACGACGGCGCGCCCGGCCCAGAACGTCCGCTCCCCCGCGCCGCCCGCGTCCTCGAGGGCGGCCAGCCGCTCGGCCGTCGCCGGGTCGGCCGGATGCGTGGCGAGCACCGCGTCGACGATCTCGCGCCATGCCCAGCCGGGCGGCGCGCCGGCGGCCTCCGGGCAGCGACCGGTGACGACGGTCCACCCGTCGGCGGCCCGTTCCGCGGCGAACGCGGCGGCCAGTGCGGACTTGCCCGCGCCCGCGTCGGCTGTGACGAGCACGAGCTGCGTCCCGTCGTCGACGCGGTCGGCCCTGCGTCGCAACCGGTCCAGCTCGGTCGCCCGTCCGACGAGCTCCGGCTGCTCACGCTGTCCGCGCCCGGTGGGGCGGGTGACCGCATCGATGCCGGCCGTCGGACCGGTGGGCGCTTCGACGCCCGTAGCCGGACCGGTCCCGGACGCGGCGGGCGGCGAGGTGACGTCGTGCGCGAGCACCGCCCGTTCCAGCTCACGCAGCTCCGGTCCCGGGTCGACGCCGAGCTCGTCGGCCAGCAGCCGGCGGGTGCGGTGCAGCACGGTCAGCGCGTCGGCCTGCCGCCCGGCGCGGTACAGCGCGAGCACGAGCAGCGCCACGGCGCCCTCGCGCAGCGGGTGGTCGTGCACGAGCCGTTCCAGGTCCGGCACGGCCGCGTCCGGGCGGGCGAGCTCGAGTCGGGCCCGCGCGCGTCGTTCCGTCGCGACGAGCCGCAGTTCCTCCAGGCGCCCGGCCTCCGGGGCCGCCCACGACGCGTCGGAGAACCCGGCGAACGCCGCACCCGACCAGCAGGCGAGCGCCTCGCCGAGCACCGACTCCGCCTCCGCGGGCGGCAGTTCCGCCGCGGACTCGACGAGCGCGGCGAACCGGCGGCTGTCCAGCGCGTCCGGCGCCAGCGCGAGCGCGTACCCGGGCGGGTCGCTGACCAGCACCGACGCCGGCGCCCGCGGCGGGCGGTCCGGTTCCAGCACCCGTCGCAGCCGGGAGACGTGCACCTGCAGCGCACCGAGTGCCTTCGACGGCGGCTCGCCGTGCCACAGGTCGTCGATCAGCGCGTCGGTGGACACCACGTCGCCACCGGCGACGGCGAGCCGGGCCAGCAGCTCCCGCTGGCGCCCACCTCCCGCGTCGACCGTCCTGCCGCCGACGTCGACCCGCAGCGGACCGAGGACGCGGACGCGCACGTCAGGTCCGCTCCCGTCCACGCGGACAGGGTAGGTGGTGATCGCCTCGATCACACGGGGAGCAGGCCCTCCACCACGTCGGTGAGCTGGCCGACCGTGCGGCACTCGTGCATCGGCAGCACGTCGGCGTAGCGCAGCGCGGCCGAGTCACCGCTGCCCCACTGCCGTCGCGGCTCCGGGTTCAGCCAGTGCGCGTGCCGCGCCTGCCCGGCGAGCCGTTTGAGGACGCGCAGGTTCGGGTCGCGGTAGTTCGTGCGCCCGTCGCCGAGGATCAACAGAGACGTCTTCGACGTGACCGTGGAGCCCCAGTGCTCGGCGAACCCGCCGAGCGCGTTGCCGTAGTCGGAGTGCCCGTCGAACGCGGTCAGCTTCGCCTCGCGCAGCACCCGCTGCATGACGCCGGAGAGCTCCGCCCCTGGCGCGAACAGGTGCGTCACCTCGTCGGTGCACTCGACGAACGCGAACACCCGCACCTTGGAGAACTGCTCGCGCAGCGCCTGGACGAGCAGCAGCGTGAAGTGGCTGAAGCCGGCGACCGAGCCCGACACGTCGCAGAGGATCACCAGCTCCGGGCGGCCCGGACGGCGCGTGCGGTAGGCCGGGTTCATCGGCACGCCGCCGGTGGACATCGACCGGCGCAGCGTGCGCCGCATGTCCAGCTGCCCGCGCTTGGACCGCTTGCGCCGCACCGCCAGGCGGGAGGCGAGCCGGCGGGCCAGCGGGTGCACGGTGCGCCGCAGCTGGGACAGCTGGTCGGCGTAGGCGGTGAGGAACTCGATCTGCTCGGTCTGCTTCGGCACCGACGAGCGGGCGACCTGGTCGCGACCGCGCTGCTCGGCGGTGCGGCGGCGCACCTCGTCGCGGATCATCTGGCGGAAGCGGGCGATCCGGTCCCGGATCTCGCGGCGGCGCACCTCGGAGACGAAGTCCGACTCGCCCTCCTGCTTGAGCCCGTCGAGGATCTTGGCCAGCAGCGTGTCCGGGGACAGCGCGTTCAGCGCCTGGTAGGCCGACCAGTTCGGACGGGCGGCCTGACCGCGCACGCCCTGCCCGGCCGCACCGGACGTGCCCATGGCGTCGACGGCGGCGCGGGCGAGGTCGCGCAGCGTCTCCTCGTCGCCGTCGCGCAGCAGATCGGCGAGGATCTCGCGCAGCGCGTCGACGTCGACCGGACCGTTCCCGTCGCCGTTCTCGCCGTCGTCGATCCTCGGAACGTCCACCTCGGACGCCCCGGCACCGATCACGGGTGGGAACCACAGGTCGAACAGCGCGTCGAACGTGTCGCGCTGGCCGGAGCGCCGCAGCAGCGCGGCCGCGAGGCCCTCCCGGAGATGGTCGCGCCGCAGCAGGTCCACCGCGCCGAGCACCTCGGCGGCGTCGACGGTCTCGCCCGGCCCGACCGCGACGCCCGCGGTCCGCAACGCGGCGACGAACCCGACGAGGTGGCCGGGCAGGCCGTGCTCGGAGGCCCGGGGCGAGCCGGTCGGTGCGGTCATGTCCTCATCATGCGTCGCGGTTCACCCGTGGGCCAACCCGTGGCCGGGCGCGGGACTCGTGCGCCGTCAGGTGCGTCGCGCGCCACAGCGGGCGTTCGAGTACCGATCGTGGCCGGACACACCGGAGCGCCGGACCGTGATCGGTCCGGCGCTCCGGAGGGGACGGCCGGTCGGGGCCGACCTGGTCCGTCGCCCGGCGGGGAGCGATCGGCCACGCGGCGGTTCGACGACGCTGTCGAATCCGCCGGGGCCGACCACACCGGGCTCGGGAGATCAGCTGTCCGAGCCGGAGTCCGATCCGGTGTCGGCGGTCCGCTGCGCCTGGTCGGTGGCCGGCGTGGCCTGGTCGGTGGCGCCCTGGTCGACGTTGCCGCCGTTGGAGCCCAGGTCGGACAGCAGGCCGTTGCCGGCCAGCCCGGTGAGCGCGTCGGCGGAGACCGGGAGGCCGGCCGTCGGCAGCGCCTGGGTGTTGGCCAGGCCGTCGGTCACGGACAGGTTCGGGGCCTGCGGCACCGCGCCGGTCAGGGCGTCGGTGGGCAGGGACTGGTCGAACGCGTTCTGACCGTCCGGGCCCTGCTGGAGGTCCTGCTCCAGCGGCGCAGCGTTGGCCAGTCCGGCACCGGCACCGAGCGCGGTCCCCACGCCGGCGGCAATCAGAACCGCGCGGCTCGCGAGGTCACGTCGCATCGTGTCACTCCTTATTCGACGACAGGTCTGTCACGAGGCCAACGCGGCCGCCCGCGGCACGGTTACTGTCCGCAGAGGGCCGATTGCAGATCCCCCGCGCACAGCGTCGATGTTCACCCGTTCGAGTGGGCAACCTCCGAGGCGGTCACGCAGAGCGGCAGCATGGTTGCGGCGAGTCGGCGAATCGGACGCTCCGGACGACCTTCACGCCGACGTACCGCGCGACCGCACTCGGCGGGAGCCGGTGACACCGCGCCCGATCACACGGCCGTCCCGCGGGACGGGGACGGTCTGCACAGAACCTTCACAGCGACTCCGCCCGCGGCACACATCCGGCTCCTACGCTGCCGCCATGACCCCGGACACACCGGCACGACGGGTGCTGGTCGTCGACGACGAGCCGTCGATCGCCGCCTCGGTCGCCGCCCGGTTACGAGCGGAGGGCTTCGTCGTGGACGTCGCGCACGACGGACCGGCGGCCGTGTCGCACGCCGCCGACGAGCCGCCCGACCTGGTCGTGCTCGACGTGATGCTCCCCGGGTTCGACGGGCTCGAGGTCTGCCGCCGGATCCAGGCCGTCCGCCCGGTGCCGGTCCTGATGCTCACCGCGCGCGACGACGAGACGGACATGCTGGTCGGCCTCGGCGTCGGCGCCGACGACTACATGACCAAGCCGTTCTCGCCACGTGAGCTCGCCGCGCGGGTACACGCCCTGCTGCGCAGGGTGGAGCGGTCGGCTCCGTCCACACCGGACCCCTCCGCGCCGGTCCTGCTCGGGGAGCTGGAGATCGACCACGCCGCGCGACGGGTGTCCATGGCCGGGGAGCCCGCCCACCTCACACCGCTGGAGTTCGACCTGCTGACGGCCCTGGCCGGGCGCCCGCGCGAGGTGCACGCCCGCGAGGTCCTGCTGCAACGGGTGTGGGGCTGGACCACCGGACCGGGCGCGCCGACCACCAGGACCGTGGACAGCCACGTGAAGGCGTTGCGGCGCAAGCTCGGCGCCGACCTGATCCGGACCGTGCACGGCGTCGGCTACGCGCTGGAGGTGCCCCGGTGATCGCTGCGCTGCAGAGGACGCTGCCCCGGCCGCTCGACCCGATCTCGTCGATCAAGGTCAAGCTGTGCCTGCTGCTGCTGGGCTCCGGCGTGCTCGGGATCGCCTACCTGTGGAACACCTACCGCTGGCTGCCGCCCGCGTCGGTCGTGCTGGTGACGGTCGCGATCGTGCTCGGGTCGGCGCTGGTGCTGGCGAACGGGATGACCCGGCCGCTGCGGGAGATGACCGAGGCCGCCGACCTGATGGCCCGCGGCGACTACTCGCGACGGGTGCGGGCCACCTCGCGCGACGAGGTCGGCAGGCTCGCCGAGGCGTTCAACCGGATGGCCGCCGACCTGGACACCGCGGACCGGGCGCGCCGCGAGCTCGTCGCGAACGTGTCGCACGAGCTGCGGACACCCATCGCCGTGCTGCAGGCCGAGCTCGAGAACGTCGTCGACGGCGTCGTCGAACCGGATCCGGAGACGCTGCGCACCGCACTGGCCCAGACCGAGCGGCTCGGTCGCCTGGTCGCCGAGCTGCTCGATCTGTCCCGTGTGGACGCCGGGGCGCAGGCGCTGGACGTCGACGACGTGCCGGTGCACGAGCTCGCCGGGGCCGCGGTCGCCGAGGTCGCGGTCGGTGCCCGGGTGGCCGGGCGGCGGATCGCGTTCCGGGTCGAGGTCGACCCGCCGGACGCGACGGCGCGCGCCGACCGCGCCCGCCTGCACCAGGTGCTGGTGAACCTGCTGGACAACGCCGCCCGGCACGCGCCGGGCGGGACCGAGGTCGTGCTGCACGCGCGACGGGCACAGGGGGAGCTCGTGATCGACGTGACGGACGATGGTCCGGGGATCGACGAGGCGGACCGGGACACCGTGTTCCACCGGTTCACCCGCGGGGAGCGGGCGGCGGGCGGCGGGACCGGTCTCGGGCTGTCCATCGCCCGGTGGGCGGTCGAGCTGCACGGCGGGCGGATCCGGGTGGTGGACCCGCCGTCCGCGTCCGGCTCCGGCTCGTCCGGCGACGGCCCGGGGTGCCGGATCCGCGTGACGCTCCCGGAGGCGTCGTGAGTGCCGGCACGTCGCGTACCGACCCGGCCGGGAACGGCTCCCGGGACACCGAGGGCCCCGCGGCGACCACGTCCCGGGACACCGACGGCGCCGCCGGATCCGCCGGCGCGCACACCGGCGCCGGGCTCGGTGTGGTGGCCCCCGGACCGGATACCGGCAGCGGGTCGGTCGCGGTGACCCCCGGGCCGGACACCGGAACCGCGGGTACGCCCGGTGTGCGGGCCGGTGCCGAACCCGCGCGGATCGGCTCCGTCGCACGGCCCGCCTGCATCGAGGCGGCGGTCGGGATCCGCCGACGATCGACCGCCGCCGGTGCAGGCGGCGCGACCGGCACGGTCGGTACAGACAGCGCGACCAGTACAGACGGCCCGGCCGATCCAGACGGCGCGACCGGTCCAGGCGGCACGGCCGGTTCAGGCGGCACGGCCGGTCCAGGCGGCACGGCCGGTGCAGGCGGCGCGACCGGTGCAGGCGGCACGGCCGGTGCAGGCGGCGCGGCCGGTCCAGGCGGCGCGACCGGTGCAGGCGGCACGGCCGGTCCAGGCGGCGCGACCGCCGCAGGCGGCACGGCCGGCGCAGACGGCACGGCCGGCGCAGACGGCACGGCCGGTACAGATGGCGCGACCGCCGCAGACGGCACGGCCGGCGCAGACGGCACGGCCGGTACAGATGGCGCGACCGCCGCAGACGGCACGGCCGGCGCAGACGGCACGGCCGGCGCAGACGGCACGGCCGGTACAGGTAGCGCGACCGCCGCAGACGGCCCGGCCGGCGCAGACGGCCCGGCCGGTACAGGTAGCGCGACCGCCGCAGACGGCCCGGCCGGCGCAGACGGCCCGGCCGGTATAGGTAGCGCAGCCGTTCCAGGCGGCCCGGCCGGTCCAGACGGCCCGGCTGATCCAGACGGCGCGACCGGTGCGGTCGGTGCATGCGGCGCGACCGGTCCAGGCGGCGCGGCCGGTGCAGACGGCGCGGCCGGCGCAGGCGTCGGAGCCGGTGCGGGCATCGGAGCCGGTGCAGGTGGCGCGGCCGGTCCGAGCTTCCGCTCTGCGGGGAACGGAGCCGGACTCCTCGCTCTTCCGGGCGGCCCGACGGCCGGGTTGACTCCCGCCGGCAGGCCGTGGCTGCCGGCCGGACCGGTTCCCGTCCGGGTGCTCGTCACCGCGGCCGTGGTCGGCGCCGTGCTGGCCCTCACGCTGAGCGGCACGGTCTCCGGGGTGGGCTGGACGCTCGCGGCGCTGGCCGTCGCCGTCGCGATGCCAGTCGTCGGGTGGCGCCCGCAGCGGGCCGTCGGGGCGCTGCTGCCGCGCCGGGTGGCCGTCGCCGAGTCCGGCTGGATCCCCGTGGCCGTCGCGCTGGCCGTCGTGCCGTCGGTGCGCGACGCGCCGTGGCTGGCCCTGCTGTGCCTGGCGGCGGCGGTCGCGGCGGGATCGCTCGGTGTCGTGGGGCGGTCGTCGCGCTCGGTCGTCGGCGGGATGCTCGCCGTCCCGTTCGCGATGGTGCGCGGCGCGGCGTGGGCGGCCCGCGGTCTGGGTGGGCTGCGCGGCGTCGCGGGCCTGCCGCGGCTCGGTATGTCGTTGCTGGCGGGGGTCGCGCTGCTGGTCGTGTTCGCGCCGCTGCTGGCCGGTGCGGACCCGGCGTTCGGTGCCCTGCTGGACGCGCTCGTCCCCCGCTTCGACGGGTCGTACGCCGTCGCACGGATCGTGTACTTCGCGCTCGGGGCCGCCGTCGTGCTCGCCGCGGCCGTCCTGGTCGCGGCGCGGACTGTGCCGCCGCTCGGCCCGGCCCGGCCCTCCCCGCTGCGCGGCGTGGAGTGGGCGCTGCCGATCGGGCTGCTCGTCGCGCTGTTCGCCGCGTACGTGGTGACGACGCTGTCCACGCTGTTCGGTTCCGACGAGCACATCCGGACGACGACCGGGCTCACCTACGCCGAGTACGCCCGCGGCGGGTTCTGGCAGCTGCTGGCCGTGTCCGCGTTGACCATGGCCGTCGTCGTGGCCGGGCTGCGCTGGACGCCGCTGCGCACGCCGGGCGATCGGCTCCGGGTCCGGCTGCTGCTCGGCGGGCTGGTCGCGCTGACGCTGGTCGTGGTCGGCTCGGCGCTCTACCGGATGTGGCTCTACCAGCAGGCCTACGGACTGACCTCGCTGCGGCTCGTGGTGGCCGCGACGGAGGTGTGGCTCGCCGCCGGGTTCGTGATCATGCTGGTGTCGGTGCTGCGGCTGCGTCCGGACCGGCCGACCCGCGGTGTGGTCGCGGCCGGGATGCTGACGCTGCTGGTGCTGGCGGTGCTCAACCCGGAC
Organism: Pseudonocardia endophytica; assembly: GCF_004339565.1. Taxonomy (GTDB): domain Bacteria; phylum Actinomycetota; class Actinomycetes; order Mycobacteriales; family Pseudonocardiaceae; genus Pseudonocardia; species Pseudonocardia endophytica. The sequence goes on along the minus strand of NZ_SMFZ01000002.1, from coordinate 1,312,561 downwards.
CGTCTCGTCGCGTCACAGAACGTCGAGCGGTGGAGGGAGACCGGGAAGATCGACGTCTCCACCCTCGGCGAGCTGTCCGCGGACGCCGCACCGGTGCTCGCGACACTGCCGGAGCCGATCCGGTCCTGCGCGTTGACCGGTCTGCCGCCGTCGCTGGACCGGGCGGCCGCGGACGGGTGGCGGGCGGCGAACCTGTCCCGCGCCTCGGCCGCCGACCTGCTGGGTGGCTCGCGGCCGAGGTGCCCGGACGGGCTCTACCGGGGTCCGGCCCTCCTCACCGGCGAGGACTGATCCCGGGTGCCGTGACCGCCGGCCCTGAGCAGCGATGATCCTCAGTCGTGGAGCACGACGTTCGACGATCGAACGCCCGGCTCCACGGGTGCGGATCATCGGGCGTCGGTGACCGCGGGGCCGACGTCGAACCTCGCCACGCCGACCAGCGGCCCTCGTGCATGTTCGGCCGGCCGACGCCGCTGCATGATCGGTGATCCGGTGCGCATGCGCGCCGCCCACGGCGCACATCCGCGCCCGACTGCCGATCACCGGCGGGCCGGGCTCCCGTTCGCGTCCCGTCCCGCCATGACCGACGTTCCGGCGCGGATCCGGGGGTTCACGTGCCGGCGCGGATCCGGGGATCGACGTGCCGGCGCGGATCCAGGCGTTCGCGTGCCGGCGCGGATCCAGGCGTTCGCGTGCCGGCACGGATCCAGGCGTTCGCGTGCCGGCACTGACCCGGGCGTTCGCGTGCCGGCGCGGACCCGGGGATCGACGTGCCGGCGCGGATCCGCGCCACCACGGCACCGATCCGCGCCGGACCGGTGATCACCCCGTCGCATCGCCCCGGTGCGATGGTCGACGGTTGGGGAGCTGGACGTCCGCCGACCGAACGCCCAGCTCCACACGTGCGGATCACCCCGCGTCGGAACGGTCGTTCTCGCCGCCGCCCCTCACGCACCCCGTGTCGGCGTGCCGCACCCGCTGCAACCGGTGCGGCACGCCGGCGGAGGGTGCGGCACCTCGCGGAGGGGTGCGGCACCTCACCGAGCCGGGTACTCGTCGTCGAGCAGCTCCTGCGGGACCCGAAGAAGTCGTGGATCGCGCGCGGTCGCGGCATCGTGGTCAGCGCCGTGGCGCCGACGTACCAGTGCGCGGACATGACAAGGATCGCCCGTAGTCGCGGCACGGACTCGCCGAACGCCCGCCACGCCGCCGTGCGGCGGTCGTCGGACATGGCGTTCGTCGGGTTGCCGTGCCCCGGGAACGCCGCGGGCATCACGTCCGTCGGGAAACCTAGTTCAGCCGCAGCTCCGCGGCCGCCTTCTCGGCGTCGGACTGGTGCTTGAGCACGACGCCCAGGGTGGCGCGCACGGTGTCGTCGTCGAGCGTGTCCAGCCCGAGCGCTAGCAGCGTCCGGCCCCAGTCGATCGTCTCGGCGACACTCGGCACCTTGCGCAGCTCCATGGCGCGCAGCACGCGGACGGTCCGGACGAGCGCATCGGTGAGCGCCTCGGTGAGCTCCGGGACGCGGGTGAGCACGATCCGGCGTTCCAGGTCGGCGTCCGGGAAGTCCAGGTGCAGGAACAGGCAGCGCCGCTTGAGCGCCTCGGAGAGCTCGCGCGTGGAGTTCGACGTGAGCAGCACGAACGGCGTGCGCGTCGCCGTCACCGTGCCCATCTCCGGGATCGAGACCTGGTAGTCGGACAGCACCTCCAGCAGGAGTCCCTCGACCTCCACGTCCGCCTTGTCGATCTCGTCGACGAGCAGCACGGTCGGGTCCTCGCGCCGGATCGCGGTCAGCAGCGGGCGCGGGAGCAGGAACTCCTCGGAGAACACGTCGTCGCGGGTGGCGTCCCAGTTCTCCTGGCCCTGACCGGCCGTGATCCGCAGGAGCTGCTTGGCGTGGTTCCACTCGTACAGCGCGCGGGCCTCATCGATGCCCTCGTAGCACTGCAGGCGCACCAGCCCGGAGCCGGTGGCCTCGGCGACGGCCTTCGCCAGCTCCGTCTTGCCGACGCCGGCCGGTCCCTCGACCAGCAGCGGCTTGCCGAGCTTGTCGGCCAGGTAGACGGTGGTCGCGACGCCGGTCGAGGCGAGGTAGCCGACCTGGGCGAGCCGCTCCGCGACGTCGTCGACGGAGCCGAACTGCGGCTTCTGCGGGGCACTCACGCGGATCATCCTGCACGGTCGACCCCCGGTGTGCCGCACCGCCGGCCGCTGCCGGTGACCCGAGTCACAGGCCCTCTCGGGCCGATGATCGGTGGGATCGGCCGATCCGCGCCATCCGTGGCGCGATCGGGACCGATTCCGCCGATCACCGGGCTCCGGCCGGGGAACTGTCGGGGGTCGGGTCCACCATGGGATCCGTGACGACCACCGAGCAGGACCTCCGTGCCCGTGCCGAAGAGGTGCTGTCCACCCTCGCGGGTGAGGACGCCCGGCTCCGTGAGGACCAGTGGACGGCGATCGAGGCGCTGGTCGCGCAGCACCGGCGCGCGCTCGTCGTGCAGCGCACCGGGTGGGGCAAGTCGGCCGTGTACTTCGTGGCCACGGCGTTGCTGCGGGAGCAGGGCGCCGGACCGACGGTGATCGTGTCGCCGCTGCTGGCCCTGATGCGCAACCAGATCGACGCCGCGATCCGTGCCGGGATCGTCGCGGTCACGGTGAACTCGGCGAACAACGACGAGTGGGACGCGGTCTACGCCGACATCGAGAACGGTGACGTGGACGTCCTGCTCGTCAGCCCGGAGAGGCTGAACAACCCGGACTTCCGGGACCGCGTGCTGCCGAAGCTCGCGGCGAGCGCGGGCATGCTCGTCGTGGACGAGGCGCACTGCGTCTCCGACTGGGGGCACGACTTCCGGCCGGACTACCGGCGCCTGCGCACGCTGATCGTCGAGCTGCCGTCCGGGATCCCGGTGCTGGCGACGACGGCGACGGCGAACGACCGTGTGGTCACCGACGTGTCCGAGCAGCTGGATCTCGGCACCGGCGAGCAGACCCTGGTGCTGCGCGGGTCCCTGGACCGGGAGAGTCTGCGGCTCGCCGTCGTGCCGTTGCCGACGCCCGCGCGCAGGCTGGCGTGGCTCGCGTCCAAGCTCGACGAGATGCCCGGCGCCGGGATCGTCTACACGCTGACCGTGCAGGCGGCCGAGGACGTCGCGGAGTTCCTCACCGAGCGCGGGTTCGCCGTCCGGTCGTACTCCGGGAAGACCGCCCCGGACGAACGTCTGGACGCCGAGGCGGACCTGCTGGGGAACCGCGTGAAGGCCCTGGTCGCGACGAGCGCGCTCGGCATGGGCTTCGACAAGCCGGACCTCGGGTTCGTGGTCCATCTCGGGGCGCCGGCGTCGCCGGTCGCCTACTACCAGCAGATCGGCCGCGCCGGTCGCGCGCTGGAACGCGCCGAGGTCGTGCTGCTGCCGGGCCGCGAGGACCGCGACATCTGGGCCTACTTCGCCTCGCTCGCGTTCCCGCCGGAGCCGCTCGTCCGCCAGACGCTCGGCGTGCTGTCCGACCAGCCGCTGTCCACCGCATCGATCGAGACGCGCGTCGACCTGTCGCGCACCCGGCTGGAGATGCTGCTCAAGGTGCTCGACGCGGACGGCGCGGCGAAGCGGGTGAAGGGCGGCTGGATCGCCACCGGCGTCGACTGGCACTACGACGCCGAGCGCCACCGCCGGGTCGCCGAGGCCCGCAGGACCGAGCAGCAGGCGATGCTGGACTACATCGCCACCGACGAGTGCCGGCTGGTGTTCCTGCGCCGCCAGCTCGACGACCCGGATCCCACGCCGTGCGGCCGCTGCGACACGTGCACCGGCACGGTCTGGTCCGACGACGTGTCCGCCGACGGCGAGGCGGCCGCCGACGAGCGACTGTCCCGCCCGGGCGTCGAGGTCCCGCCGCGCAAGATGTGGCCCAGCGGGATGGCCGAGCTGGGGGTCGACGTGTCCGGGAAGATCGCGGCAGGCGAACTCGCCGGCGTCGGCCGCGCGATCGGCCGCCTCTCCGACATCGGCTGGGGCACACGGCTGCGTGAGCTGCTCGGTTCCGAGGACCGGCCGGCCGACGACGTGCCGGTCCCGTCCGACGTGCTCGACGCCGTCGTCCGGGTGCTCGCCGGGTGGGGCTGGGAGCGGCGCCCGGTCGGCGTGATCGGGATCGGCTCGCGCACCCGGCCGCACCAGCTCGAGCATCTGGCCCGGCGGATCGCCGAGATCGGCCGGCTTCCGCTGCTCGGCACGCTGCCGCCCGTCGGGGAGAAGCCGGGCGCGCGGGAGAACTCGGCGCAACGCCTGGCCGCGGTGTGGGGCGGTCTGGACACGGCGGCGCTACCGGATTTGTCCGGTGTGGACGGCCCGGTGCTGCTCGTCGACGACGTCCTGGACACCGGCTGGACGATGACCGTCGCGGCCCGTGCGGTGCGGCGGGCGGGTGCTCCGGAGGTGCTGCCGCTCACGCTCGCCGTCGACGGCTGAGCCGTTCGGCCGCACTAGAGTCGGGTCATGCCCCACGACCTCGTGCTCAAGGGAATGAACGCCGCCCACCGCGTGCTCATCGCCGTCACCGGTGGCCGGGTCGGTCACGACGCGATGGGGATGCCGGTCCTGGAACTGACGACGACCGGCCGCCGCTCGGGTGAGCCGCGCACGGTCCTGCTCACGGCTCCGCTGACCGAGGGCGACGCCTACGTGGTGGTCGCGTCGCGCGGCGGCGACGACCAGCACCCGGCGTGGTTCCTCAACCTGCGCGACCGCCCGGACGTCGAGGTGGCGGTCAAGGGCGGTGCCCGCGAACCGATGCACGCCCGCATCGCCGACCCGGAGACCCGTGCACGCCTGTGGCCGCAGATCGCCGGGCGCTACCGCAACTACGCCGGCTACCAACGCCGCACCGAGCGGGAGATCCCCCTGGTGCTGTTGGAACCGCGCGCGACCGCCTGAGACCGCGCCGCTCTCCGCGCCGCCCCCTGCGCCGGCCCCGACAGGTTGGCGCCGTCATGATCAGCGGAACTGGTCGGAACGCGCCATCCGTGGCGCCTCAGTGCCACTCCCGCCGATCATGACTGGGGCAGACCCCGCATGATCAGCGGGACTGGTCGGAACGCGCCACCAGTGGCGCCCTGGTGCCACTCCCGCCGATCATGACCCAGCCTCGACGGGCGCACCGCATGCAGCGACGGGCCCGGGCGCGCGGCGACCAGCATGATCGGCAGAACCGGTCAGATCACGCCGCCTGTGGCGCGTCCATGCCACTCCCGCCGATCATGGAGAGGCGGGCCACCTCTCGGCCGGGCAGGCGCGGCCGGGCAGGCGCGGCCGGGCAGGTGGCGCCGAGCTCACCCAGCCCGGCAGATGGCGCCGAACTCACCCAGCCCGACACCTAGCACCGAACTCACCCAGCCCGGCACGTAGCGCCGAGCTCGCCCGGGCCGTGATGCCGGGCAGACGCAGCCGGGCAGACGCAGCCGGATAAGTGGTGGCGGACAAGCGCAGCCGGACAGGTGGCTGGTGGACAAGCGCAGCCGGACAGGTGGGGGTGGGATCGGCGATTGTCACGGTGTGCGGATGCGCAGGCGTGCCGACTGCGTGTGTACGACGGTGTCCAGGCCGGGCCCGGTCGTGGCCTCGGAAAGGGTGTCGCCTGTGGAGCCCGGACCGACGTCCGCCTCGATCCGCAGGTCGGCAGCTTGCGGGTGCCCCGCGGCGATCCAGCCGTCGACGAGTGCGGCGAGGCGGGTCGCGGCCCGTGCACCGCCGTCGCCGAAGCCGTGGATCGTCCGCTCCGGGTCGCTGACGAGGAGGGCCACGCCGTCGTCGCACGCGAGCCCGACGGCGAACCGCCCGGCGCTCGAGCCGAGCAGCGAGCGGCCGAGTGTCGACTCCGCTGCCGGCCCCTCGGCCAGGAGCCGGAACACGGCCGGGTCGGCGATCGCGCACCAGAGTCCCAGCCCGTCCCACACGTCGGCGGCCGACGCGGGGCACCCGGACGGGATCTCGGCCGTGACGGGTCCGGTGAGCGCATCGTCCACGCACGAGTTTGCCTCGGACAGCTGGACCGACCAGCCGGGAGTCCCGAGCGCGACCGTCCCGGAGTCGCCGGCACCCACCCCACGGAGGCGGACGAACGCGCAGCCGCGCACCGACACCGACTCCAGCCGCCGGGGGCCGGTGCGCGCGAACGCGATCGACAGCTGGCTGCCGCGGACCGCGAGCGGTAGCAGGAGGCGACCGTCCGAGGTCAGCTGGTCGACCCACTCCGGACGGATGTCGGTCGCCCCGACGGTCAGCTCGATCCGGTCGTACGGGGCGCCCGGCGGGTGACCCACCGCGCCGTCGGCGACCAGGGCGTCCACACCGGACACACCGGCGGCGGCGAGGTTCTCCCGGGTGCGGGCGACGAGGTCGTCGTCGATGTCCACGGTCGTCACCGTGCCGGTGGGGCCGGTGATGCGGGCCAGCAGCGCGGCGTTCCAGCCCGCCCCGGCACCGATCTCGAGGATCCGGTCCCCCGGCTCGACACCCAGCTGCTCGAGCATGATCCCCACCATCGACGGCTGGGACACCGAGCTGAGCGTGACGCCGTCGGCGATCTTGATCGGGACGGCCTCGTCCGCGTAGGCGTCCTCGGGTTCGAGGTCGGGCAGGAACAGATGTCGGGGCACGGTCGACAGTGCCTCGGCGACCGGGTCGCTGCGCACCCGACCCTCGCGCATCAGCTCCGTGACCAGGTGGGCACGGGCGCGGGCGACGGCGTCCGGCATGGGGCGCATCCTGCCGAGGACGACCGTCCCGCGACAAGCGGGGCGGCGCCTACAGGAGAACCAGGTCGTCGGCGTGCACGATCTCCCGCCGCTGCTCGGGCGGCAGGTCCCGGGAGCGCCTGCCGATGATCGACGGGAGCTCGTCGGCGTCGTAGCTGACCACACCGCGCCCGACGACCCGGCCGTTCGGCCCGAGCAGCTCGACGACGTCGCCGGCGTGGAACTCCCCGGAGATCCCGTGGACGCCGGCCGCCAGCAGGGACCGCCGACGCTTCCGGACGGCCTCGACGGCGCCGTCGTCGAGATCGAGCGCGCCCCGCACGTCCGCGGCGTGCCGCAGCCAGAACCGCCGTGCCGACATGCGGCGCCCCGACGAGCGGAACGCGGTGCCCACGCCGGGCTCGTCGGACAGCGCCTCGACGGCGTGTTCCGACGATGCCAGCAGCACCGGGATCCCGGCCGCGGACGCCATCGCTGCGGCCGTCACCTTCGTCGCCATCCCGCCGGTCCCCAGCCCGGAACCGGCCCGGGTCACGCTCACCTCGGCGAGCGTCTCCGCCGGATCGTCCACCTCGGACAGCAGGCGGGCGCCGGGGCGGCGCGGGTCGTCGTCGTAGAGACCATCCACGTCGGACAGCAGCACGAGCGCGTCCGCCCCGACGATGTGGGCGACGAGTGCTCCCAGCCGGTCGTTGTCGCCGACCCGGATCTCGTCGGTGGCGACCGTGTCGTTCTCGTTCACCACCGGCAGCGACCCGAGCCCGAGCAGGCGCTCCAGCGTGCGCTGAGCGTTGCGGTAGTGCGAGCGGCGGATCATGTCGTCGGCGGTCAGCAGGACCTGGCCGATGCCCTGGTCGTAGCGGGCGAAGGACGCCGAGTAGGCGTGTGCGAGCAGCAGCTGCCCGACGGCGGCCGCGGCCTGCTGGGTGGCCAGGTCGCGCGGACGGCGGCGCAGTGCGAGCGGGGCGAGACCGGCAGCGATCGCTCCGGAGGACACCAGCACGATCTGCGTGCCGTTCTTGCGACGGCCCATCAGCGCGTCCACGAGTGCGTCGAGGCGCGCCGGGTCGAGACCGCCGGACAGGCTCGTCAACGACGACGACCCGACCTTGACCACGATCCGCCGGGCCGCCCCGATCCGTTGCCGGGGCGACCCGGTGTCGGAGGAGGTGCTCATCGCTCGGGGTCGTCGAGCTCGTGGTCCGACGCGTACCGCGCCCCCGCGGCGAGCTCGGCGTCGGACAGGTGCGACCGCCGGGACGCCCGGTCGCGCTTGCGCTGGTCGGCGCCGATGCGGTCGGTGGCGTCCAGCCGCGTGTCGGTGCCGCGGCCGGACATCGTCATCGCGACACCGGCCGGGGTGCTCGGCTCCCAGTCGAACGTCATGTCGCCGATCGTCACCGGGCAGCCGGGCACGGCACCGGCCTTCGCCAGCGCCTCCTCGACACCGAGGCGGGCGAGCCGGTCGGCGAGGTACCCGACGGCCTCGTCGTTGTCGAACGCCGTCTGCCGGATCCAGCGCTCCGGACGGTCGCCGCGCACGACGAACCCGCCGTCGACCTCCGGATCGACCTCGACCGTGAACCCGCTGTCCCCGACGGCCTTCGGCGTGATCACGACGCGGGACGCCTCGCGCGGGGTTTCGGACGCCCGGTGCGCGGCGACGGCCGCACCCATCGCGAACGACAGCTCGCGCAGCCCGGCCCGGCTCGCCGTGGAGATCGGGAAGATCGGCCAGCCGAACCGCTCGTCGAGGTCGGCGCGCACGATCTCGACGAGCTCGGCGGCGTCCGGAACGTCGATCTTGTTCAGCGCGATCAGACGCGGACGGTCGTCGAGCGACCCGCCGAGCGCTGGGGTGTAGCGGGCCAGCTCGGCCTCGAGCGCCTCGATGTCGGCGACCGGGTCGCGCTCGGTCTCGAACGTCGCGCAGTCCACGACGTGCACGAGGACCGAGCACCGCTCGATGTGGCGCAGGAACTCCAGGCCGAGGCCGCGACCGTCGGACGCCCCGGGGATCAGCCCGGGCACGTCCGCGACGGTGAACGTCTCGTCGCCTGCGCTGACGACACCGAGCTGCGGCACGAGCGTCGTGAACGGGTAGTCGGCGATCTTCGGACGGGCCGCGGACAGCACCGAGACCAGCGACGACTTGCCGGCCGACGGGAAACCGAGCAGGCCGACGTCGGCGAGCGACCGCAGCTCGAGCGTGAGCGTGCGCTCCTCGCCGGGCTCGCCGAGCAGCGCGAAGCCGGGGGCCTTGCGCGCCGGGGAGGCCAGCGCCGCGTTGCCGAGCCCGCCGCGACCACCCTGCGCGGCGACGAACCGCGTGCCGTCTCCGACGAGGTCGGCGAGGATCTCGCCGTCGTCGTCGAACACGACGGTGCCGTCCGGTACGCGCAGCTCCATGTCCTGCGCGTTCGCTCCGGTCTTGAACGCTCCCTGGCCCTGCGTACCGCCACGGGCCCGCTGGTGCGGGTGGTGGTGGAAGTCCAGGAGCGTGTGCACTCCCGTGTCGACGACCAGCACGATCGATCCGCCCCGGCCGCCGTTGCCGCCGTCCGGACCGCCGAGCGGCTTGAACTTCTCACGGTGCACCGAGGCACACCCGTTGCCGCCGGCGCCCGCGGTTGCGTGCACCACGACGCGGTCCACGAACCGGGACATCGCTTGCTCCTGCCTTCACCGATCGAAACAGACGAACGGCGGGCCATCCCCCATCGCTGGGGGCTGACCCGCCGTCGGCGCGTGCTGGTGTGCGGCGCGGGTCTCAGACCTCGGCCGGCACGATGTCGACGACCTTGCGGCCGCGACGGTGACCGAACTGCACCGATCCTGCGATCAGCGCGAACAGCGTGTCGTCCTTGCCGCGGCCGACGCCGACACCCGGGTGGGTGGCGGTGCCGCGCTGGCGGATCAGGATCTCGCCGGCCTTGACGGTCTGGCCGCCGAAGCGCTTCACGCCGAGGAACTGGGCGTTCGAGTCGCGACCGTTGCGCGAGCTGGACGCACCCTTCTTGTGAGCCATGGCTGCGTCTCCTCTACTTGCCGATGCCGGTGACCTGGACCTTCGTCAGCGGCTGACGGTGGCCCTGACGCTTGTGGTACCCGGTCTTGTTCTTGAACTTGTGGATCCGGATCTTCGGACCCTTGGTGTGCTCGACGACGGTGGCCGTGACCGCGGAGGTCAGGCCGCTGACGTCGGTGGTCACCTGGTCGCCGTCGACGAGCAGCACCGCGGGCAGCGTGATCTCGGCGCCGGGCTCACCGTCGATCTTCTCGACGGTGACGACGTCGTCCACGGCCACCTTGTACTGCTTGCCGCCGGTCTTGACGATCGCGTACATCGTTGACGCACGACTCCTGATGATCGGGGGACGCTTGCGCGCTTCCGGGCTTCTCGCACGCCCGTTCCGGCGCGCACGCCACCACCCGATGTCTGGCTCAAGTGGGGCTTCCGACGTCCCAGGATACGGATGCTGATTTCCTAGGGTCAAACCGGGTCGGACTCGCCGTTTCCCCCGGTCTGCGGGCTGTCACCCGGCTCGGCCTCCGCGGGCGGCGGCCCGGCCGGACGGGAGGCCGCCCGGCGCGGACGGCGCGTCCGCGTCGCGACGGTCGGCGGCTCCGGCTGGGGTGCCACCGGCGGCGGCGGGGCCGCGGGCGGCTCCGGCTCCGACGCGGACGTGGTGATCACGACCGGCTCGGCCGTCGCAGCGGGCGATCCGGCGGAGCGCACCACCCGTCCCCGACGACGGCGCTGGGCCGGCTCGTCGGCCGCGCCGTCGCCGTTGCGGTGACCGGCGTCCTCGACCGTCGACTCCGCCGCGGCGGGCGCCGTGACCGGCTCCGGCATCGGCTCGGAGGCCGGCACCGGCTCGGCCGCCGTGGCGGCCCCTTGCTCCGCGGCGGGCGCCGTCTCCGCGGCAGGCGCCGACCCGGCGGGGGCGGCCGGAGAGGGCTCCTCCGGCACCGTCACGGACGGCGTCACGGCGGCGACCTCGGCGTCCGGGCCGGTCGTCGACGCCGTCGCTGCGACGGCGTCGGCCGTCCCCGCGGCGGCCGTCTCCACGGCCACGGACCCGTCCGTCTCGGCGGCCGACCGGTTCACCCGGCTCGCCGCCTCGACCAGCGCCACACCGGCCACGGCCGAGCTGGTGTCCACCTCGACGGGCTGGCGGTCCCCGCCACCGCGGCGGCCCCGGGAGCGCGACCGGCGCCCGTTGCCGTCGCCGGACCCGTTCTGGCCGTTGCCGTTGCCACTGCCGTTCTGGCCGTTCTGCCCGTTGCCGTTGTGGCCGTTGCCGTTCCCGCTGTGACCGTGGTCGTGCCCGCCGGACAGCGTGCCGTCCGTGGAGACGATCACGCCGCGGCCGCGGCAGTGCTCGCACGGCGTCGAGAAGTGCTCGAGCAGTCCGCCGCCGACCCGCTTGCGGGTCATCTGCACGAGCCCGAGCGACGTGACCTCGGCGACCTGGTGACGCGTGCGGTCCCTGGCCAGGCACTCGGTGAGCCGGCGCAGGACCAGGTCCCGGTTCGCCTCGAGCACCATGTCGATGAAGTCGACGACGATGATCCCGCCGATGTCGCGCAGCCGGAGCTGGCGCACGACCTCCTCGGCGGCCTCGAGGTTGTTCCGGGTGACCGTCTCCTCGAGGTTTCCGCCGGAGCCGGTGAACTTGCCGGTGTTCACGTCGACGACGGTCATCGCCTCGGTCCGGTCGATCACCAGCGTGCCGCCGGAGGGCAGCCAGACCTTGCGGTCGAGCGCCTTGAGCAGCTGCTCGTCGATCCGGTGCTCGGTGAACACGTCGGACGTGCCGGTGTGCCGGTGCATCCGGTCGCTCAGCTCGGGCGCGACGTGCTGCACGTAGCCCGCGACCGTGTCCCACGCGTCGTCACCGGAGATGATCAGCCGGGAGAAGTCCTCGTTGAACTGGTCGCGCACGACCTTGACCAGCATGTCCGGCTCCTCGTAGAGGAGTGTCGGGGCCTTGGGCGCGCCCTTTCCGGTCTTCTCGGACTTCTCCTTGACGACCTCCCACTGCGCCTGCAGCCGTCGGACGTCGCGCTCCAGCGCCTCGTGGCTCACACCCTCCGACGCGGTCCGGATGATCACACCCGCGTCCGAGGGGACGATCTCCTTGAGCATGTCCTTGAGCCGCTTGCGCTCGGTGTCGGGCAGCTTGCGGCTGATCCCGGCGGCGCTCCCGACCGGCACGTACACGAGGAACCGGCCGGCCAGGCTGATCTGGGTGGTCAGCCGCGCGCCCTTGTGCCCGACCGGGTCCTTCGTGACCTGCACGAGGACCTGGTCGCCGGACGACAGCGCCTGCTCGATCTTGCGGGCCTTGCCGTTCAGGCCGGCCGCGTCCCAGTTCACCTCACCGGCGTAGAGCACGGCGTTGCGGCCGCGCCCGATGTCGACGAACGCCGCCTCCATGCTGGGCAGCACGTTCTGCACGCGACCGAGGTAGATGTTGCCGACCATGCTGCCGTCGCCGGAGCGGCCGCCGGTGATGAAGTGCTCGACGAGGACGTCGTCCTCCAGCACGCCGATCTCGGTGCGATCGGACAGCTGACGGATCACCATCGAGCGGTCGACGGACTCGCGCCGGGCCAGGAACTCCGACTCGGACAGGATCGGCGGACGGCGCCGTCCGGCGTCCCGTCCGTCCCGGCGGCGCTGGCGCTTGGCCTCCAGGCGGGTGGAGCCGCGCACGCCCTGCACACCGTCGTCGGAGGAGTCGGAGTCCTTGTCCTGGGTCCGCGGCTGGCGGACCTTCGTGACGGTGTTCGGCGGGTCGTCGTCGCCGCGATCGTCGCCGTTGTCCGATCCGCCACGACGACGACGGCGCCGCCTGCGCTTGGATCCGCCGCCGTCCGATGAGTCGTCGGTCTCGGAGTCGGTGGAGTCGGAGTCCTCGGTACTCCCGGACTCGTCGTCGGAGTCGGACGACGAGTCGGACGTGTCGTCGCCGTCCTCGCCGTCGGTCTCCTCGCCGTCGGCGCCGCGGCCACGTCCGCGACCACGACGTCCCCTGCGACGACGCCTGCGGGCGCCGCCGTCGTCGTCGGAGTCGTCCTCGGACCCGTCGCCGGAGGCCTCCGACGCGTCCTCGTCCTCGGCCTGCGCGGCTGTCTCCTCGGCCTGCGCAGCCGTCTCCTCGGCCTCCTCGACGGCCGGCTCGGCGTCCTTCTTCCGTCCGCGCTTGCCGCGGCCGGACTTGCCGGACGGCTTGGCCCGGTCCGCGGACTCCACCTCGGCGGTCTCCCCGTCCGCGGCCGGCGCCGTGGCCGCGGAGCCGGATCCCGGGGCCTGGAACATCGGCGCCGCGTTGAAGACCGGCGCGAGACCGGCCGCGCGCTTCGCGGGCGCGTCGGCGGGCGGCGCCACGGCGGCGGCGAGTGCGGCAAGGTCCGGCGTGTCGTCGGTCTGCGCGTCGGTCGCGGGGGTGCCGAGCTGCGAGGCCTCGGGCGACGGGTCCGGCGCGGCCGGCTCCTCCGGCGCGGCCGCCGCGGCGGGGGCGGCCTCCTGCTCACCGAGCCCCGGAACGGCCTCCGCCACGCCGCCGAGTGCGGCGATCACCTGCTCGGCGGTGGCGCGCGTCACGCTGGACTGGGCGCTGCGCACCTCCTGCCCGAGCTCGGAGAGCGCGGACAGCACCTGCTTGCTGGTCCTGCCGACGAGGCGGGCCAGTGCGTGCACCCGCAGCTTCTCGGGGAGGTCCGGTGTGGTGGGGCCGGACACCCCGGACTGCCCACCGGTCTCCCCGGCGGGCGAATCATCGATCGACATTGAGCTCCTTCGTCCCCGGGCGCCTTTCTCGAAGGCGGCCGCGCAGGGACCTTGCGTTCTTCTCCGCGCCGCGCTCGGGTGCGCGGTGCGGCACATCTGGTGTGTCGCCGACACCGGCTTGCAGGTGCTGCCGCGACGGCGTGGCGAGGTCCTCCCCGTCGGCCGGTGGGCCGGCGGCGCCGGTCAGACCCGGGTCGCCGGGACCGGACCGAGCGGATCCGCGAGATGTCCCGAGTCGTCGAGCAGTCCCTGCGCCAGCCGGGTCGCCGTCACCGGGACCGGAGGCGTCAAGCCTGCGACAACGCCGAGCGCACCCAACACGTCATCGGGTCGAACGGTTGGTGTCGTCTGCCGTACGACCGCCGTCAGTATCGCACAGTCCGGTCCGCCGCCGCCCCGTCCCGGCTCGGGTCCGGTGTCGCCGCCGGGCTCCGGGGCGTCGACGGTCAGTGCGACCAGCGCCGCACGCACGTCGATCTCGCGACGACCCGATGGTGTGACTCGTGTCACAATCAGCGAGTCGGTGTCGAGAAGCGCCGTCACGGCCGCCTCGGCCTCGGCGACCGGCACGCCGGTGACCTGCAGCCGCCACCGTCCGGCGTCGATCCGGTCGGCCAGCGCGGGCGCCTCGGCGGTCGTCGCGTCCAGCACGTCGAGGCCGTCCGGCAGCGCCGCGTCGAGCGCCGCGCGGACCTGCTCCGGGTCGACCTCCCTGGTCAGGCCGATCTCGACGTACTCGGCCTCGCTGGCCGCCCCGGTCGGCGCCGCACCGACCCAGGACAACCGTGGGTGCGGACTGAACCCGTGCGAGTGCGACACCGGGATCCCGGCCCGTCGCACCGCCCGCTCGAAACTGCGCGCGACGTCACGGTGGGACAGGAACCGCAGCCGTCCGCGCTTCGCGAAACGGAGGCGGACCCGCTGCACCGTCGGGGGTGCCGGGTTCGCCGCCGCTCCCTGCCGGACCCGTGCCATGGCGCCAGTCTGTCACTCGTCGCGATGGTCACCGGGGTAGGGCCGGTCGGCACGCACCGGGAACTCGCCGGTGTAGCCCATGCGCTCGTTCGCCGCGACCATCACCCGCCGGCGCACCAACAGCCAGCCGATGACGAGCAGGATCGCGATCACCGGGATCGCCGCGACCGTGTACGTGCCGACCGGGTAGTCGACGGCCATCAGGACGAGCACGGCCAGCAGGAACAGCAGCACCAGCCCACCGCTGTACGGCGACCCCGGGAGCCGGAACGACGGTCGCCGCAGCACTCCGGCCTGCGCCATCCGCACGAACCGCATCTGGCAGAGCACGATCGTCCCCCAGCTGGCCAGGATGCCCAGCGACGCGATGTTCAGCACGATCTCGAACGCCTCGTCCGGGACGACGAAGTTCAGGCCGACGCCCAGGAGCGTGACCACCGCGGTCAACCCGATCCCGCCGTAGGGCACGCCCTGCCGGTTCATCCGCTCGGTGAACTTCGGCGCGGAGCCGTTCTTCGCCATCGAGCGCAGGATCCGGCCGGTGGAGTACAGGCCGGCGTTCAGGCTGGACAGCGCCGCCGTGAGCACGACCAGGTTCATGATCGTGCCGGCGCCGGGGACGCCGATGCTGGCGAAGAACGTGACGAACGGGCTGGTGCCCTCCTTGTACGCGGTGTACGGGAGCAGCAGCGCGAGCAGGACCAGCGAGCCGACGTAGAACAGCGCGATCCGGGCGATCACCGAGTTCACCGCCCGCGGCATGATCTTCTCCGGGTTCTCCGTCTCCCCCGCCGCCGTGCCGACGAGCTCCGTCGCGGCGTAGGCGAACACGACACCCGAGGTGATCACGACGACCGGCAGCAGCCCGGTCGGGATCAGCCCGCCGTTGTCCGAGATCACCGAGAACCCGGTCTCCTGGCCGTTCACCGGGAAGCGGCCGGCCAGGAACACGACGCCGACCACGAGGAACGCCACCAGCGCGATGACCTTGATCATCGCGAACCAGAACTCCATCTCGCCGAACAGCTTCACCGAGACGAGGTTCGCGCCGAGCACGACGACGAGCGCCACCAGTGCGATCACCCACTGCGGGATCGCCTCGAACGCGCCCCAGTACTTCATGTACAGCGCGATCGCGGTGGTGTCGACGACCGAGGTGAACGCCCAGTTCAGCCAGTACAGCCAGCCCGCGACGTAGGCGGCCTTCTCGCCGTAGAACTCACGTGCGTAGGAGACGAACGAGCCCGACGACGGCCGGTGCAGCACCAGCTCGCCGAGCGCCCGCAGGATCAGGAACACGAAGAAGCCGCAGATCGCGTACACGATCGCCAACGCGGGCCCGGCCGACGCGAGACGGCCACCGGCCCCGAGGAACAACCCGGTCCCGATCGCACCGCCGATGGCGATCATCTGCAGCTGACGCTTGCCGAGACTCTTCTGGTAGCCCTCCTCCTCGTGATGGAAGGACTGCCGGTGCTCGGTACCGGACTCCTGTTCGGACTGGGTCATGCGGTCCCCCGGCTCCCCCGGCCCGGCGCGCCGCTCGCGCCGGAGATCAGCGGGACGTTAACCGTTCCGCACCGCAACGGCGCGACGTAACGGGAACTCTCGTGTAACGACCAGACTTCGCTCCCGCTGATCACGGCAGGGCGTCGAGGTCGATCTCCGCGGCGGTGCGGCCATCGGCGCCCCTCCTCGATCTCGCGAGGGAGTGTGCCGGTGCCCACCGACAGGAACGGGGAGCTCAGCCGCTCGCGTGCGGGTCGAGCACGAGCAGGGTCTCGTCGGCCGGGGAGAAGCCGGCGCGCCGGTAGAACGCGGCACTGCCGGACGTCGGGGCCAGGATCAGGCGACGGTAGGAGCGCTCCCTGGCGTGCGTGATCACCGCCGCGAGCAGTGCCCGCGGCACGCCTGCCTCGGTGAACGAGGCGAGCACGAACGCGTTGCCGACCTGCCCGGCCCGTGCCGTGCGCCCGCCGGGGCGTGGCATGTGGACCGTCTCGACGACGTTGATCGACCCGACCGGCGTGTACCCGGCCCGGTCCGAGCCCGCCTCGGCGACCCAGTGCCAACGCCGCGGCTGCTCGACCCGCCACCACTGCGCGAACGACTCCTCGAACCCGGGGTCGGGCACCGGGCGTCCGGCGCGCTCCTCCAGCCACTGGCGCCGCAGCCGGGCGAGCGCGGACACGTCGCGCTCGTCGGCGATCCGGACGCGCAGCCGTCGTCCCCCGGACTCCCAGCTGGTCGCGTCCACCACCGAGGACGGGTCCGGGATCGAGGAGCGGTTATCGGTCACCGGACGCCGTCGGGTTCAGGACGGTCAGCGGCAGCAGCGTGGTGCCGCTCGGGCCGACCTCGATGTCGGTGCCGGTGGACGGGCAGACGCCGCAGTCGAAGCACGGGGTCCAGCGGCAGTCGTCCTGCTCGCGGCCCTCGAGCGCCTCCTGCCAGTCGTCCCAGAGCCAGTCGCGTTCGAGCCCGGAGTCCAGGTGGTCCCACGGCAGGATCTCGTCGCGGCCCCGCTCGCGGGTGGTGAACCAGGCCAGGTCGACGCCGCGCGGCTCCAGCTCGGCGGCCGCCGCGTCACACCAGCGCGCGTACGAGAAGTGCTCCGACCACCCGTCGAAACGTCCGCCCTCGCGCCACACCCGTTCGATCACCGCACCGACGCGACGGTCGCCCCGGGCGAGCAGGCCTTCGATCAGGCTCGGCTCGCCGTCGTGGTAGCGCATGCCGATGTTGCGGCCGATCTTGCGGTCGGAGTTGACGGCCTCGCGCAGCTTGCGCAGCCGGGCGTCGACGGTCTCGGGGTGGCACTGGGCGGCCCACTGGAACGGCGTGTGCGGCTTCGGCACGAACCCGCCGATCGAGATCGTGCACCGCACGTCGTTGCGCCCGGACGCCTCGCGGCCCGCCTTGATCACGCGGTGCGCCATCCCGGCGATCTCCAGGACGTCCTCGTCCTCCTCGGTCGGAAGGCCGCACATGAAGTAGAGCTTCACCTGCCGCCAGCCCTGGGCGAACGCCTCCGAGCAGGTCCGGATCAGGTCGTCCTCCGAGACCATCTTGTTGATCACCCGGCGGATCCGCTCGGACCCGCCCTCCGGGGCGAACGTCAGGCCGGAGCGGCGGCCGTTGCGGCTGATCTCGTTGGCGAGGTCGATGTTGAACGCGTCGACGCGGGTGGACGGCAGGGAGAGCGACGTGTTCGTGCCCTCGTAGCGGTCGGCCAGGCCCTTCGTGATGTCGGCGATCTCCGTGTGGTCCGCTGACGACAGCGAGAGCAGGCCGACCTCGTCGAACCCGGAGGCGCGCACCGCGCTGTCGACCATCTCGCCGACGCCCTGCAGCGACCGCTCCCGGACCGGACGGGTGATCATCCCGGCCTGGCAGAACCGGCAGCCGCGCGTGCAGCCGCGGAAGATCTCGACGCTGGCCCGCTCGTGCACGGTCTCCGCGAGCGGGACGAGCGGGGCCTTCGGGTACGGCCAGTCGTCGAGCTCGATCGTGGTGCGCTTCTGCACGGTGCGCGGGACGCGCTCGTCCACGGGTTCGACGGCGGCGATCGCGCCGTCCTCGCCGTAGGTCACGTCGTAGAGGCCGGGCACGTAGCAGCCCGGCGTCCCGGCGAGGCGCAGCAGCAGCTCCCGGCGCCCGCCGGGGCTGCCATCGGACTTCCAGGCGGCGATCACGTCGGTGATGTCGCCGACGACCTCCTCGCCGTCGCCCAGTGCGGCGACGTCGACGAAGTCCGCGACCGGCTCCGGGTTGAACGCCGCGTGCCCACCGGCCAGCACCACCGGGTGCTCCTCGGAACGGTCACCGGAGTGCAGCGGGATACCGGCCAGGTCCAGCGTGGTCAGCAGGTTCGTGTAGCCGAGCTCGGTGGAGAACGACACACCGAGCACGTCGAACGCACCGACCGGGCGGTGCGCGTCGACGGTGAACGCGGGCACGGCGTGCTCGCGCATCAGCGCCTCGAGATCCGGCCAGACCGCGTAGCAGCGCTCGGCCAGCGCGTCGGGACGCTCGTTCAGGAGTTCGTAGAGGATCTGCACGCCCTGGTTGGGAAGGCCGACCTCGTAGGCGTCCGGGTACAGGAGCGCCCACCGGACGGCAGCCTCGTCCCAGTTCTTGACCTGGGAGTTCCCCTCACCACCGACGTACTGCACGGGTTTCGAGACCGCGGGCAGGATCGGCTCCAGGGCGGGGAAGACGGACGTGGGTGCCACGCTGTACCAGCGTAGACGCGGTCCGGTGTTCCGAACCGCGGGGGCGGACCACCCGAATGCCGTCCGTGATCTCCGCGACCGACGAGCAGTTCACGACCGTGCCCGGCGGCATCCGGCTCTGCCACCAGTCGTTCGGCTCCCCCACCGATCCGGCGGTCCTGCTGATCATGGGGCTCGGGCTGTCCATGGACTGGTGGCGCGACGACTTCTGCCGGTCACTCGCCGCGCGCGGGTTCCACGTCGTGCGGTTCGACAACCGTGACGTCGGCCGCTCCACGCACGTGCGCGGGCCGGGGATCAGCGCGTGGGGCTTCCTCACCCGCCGGGCGCGGCCGGTGTACACGCTCGGTGACATGGCCGACGACGCCGCGGGCCTGATCGAGGCGCTCGACCGGCGCGGTGCACACGTGGTCGGGGCGTCGCTGGGGTCGACGGTCGCGCAGGAGGTCGCGATCCGGCACCCGTCGCGGACGCTGTCGCTGACGTCGGTGATGGGGCGGCCGGGTGACGGGACCGGGACGGTGTCCTGGCGGATGGTGCCGGAGTTCCTGCGCCCGCCGTCGTCGGACCCGGTGGAGGGGATGGTCGCGTCGTTCCGCCGGATCGGGTCCCGGGAACGGACGCCCGCCGACGACGAGGACGTGCGCGTCACGATGCGTCGATCCCGTGACCGGGAGACCGGCGACGGCACCGGGTCCGGCCGTCAGCTCGCCGCGATCGTCGCGGAGCGGGACCGCACGGCCGACCTGGCGCGCCTGACCTGCCCGGCGTGCGTGGTCCACGGGCTCGACGACCGGATCATCCGGCCCTCCGGCGGGCGGTCGACGGCGGCCGCGATCCCGGGCGCCGAGCTCGTCGAGGTACCGGGGATGGGGCACGACCTGCCCCACCGGGTCTGGCTGCGACTGATCGACGCGATCACCCGCACCGCCGCCCGCGCCTCCACGTAGGCCTGCTCACGCGCCCGGTCCCACCGCACGGATGTCGCGCCCGTCCGCTTCGACGACACGGACGCCACACTCGCCGCCGCGCCGGACGTGGACACGCCAGCTCCCGCCGGCCGGGCGGGAGCAGCTCTCGCCGGGATCAGGCGGACGCGCGGGCGGCGGCGAGGGCCTCGAGGGCGGCGCGGGTGGGTGCATCGGCGGGGAGGAACGCCTCCAGCGCCAGCTCGGCGAGCGTGACGTCGTGGGGCGCGCCGAACGTCGTCATCGTGGAGTGGAACGCGAGGTCGCCCGCGTCCGTGGCCAGGTGCAGCGGCAGGAGCACGTCTCCGGCCGGTGAGGGCAGCGCGGGCGTGTCCGGGGCCGGGTACGAACGGCACTCGGCCAGGAGCTCGCCGAGCCGGACGTCGGCCGTCACCCGTACCTGGCGCTCCAGCCGGTGCAGCAGGTGCTCCCGCCACTGCGCGAGGTTGCGGATCCGCGGCGCGAGCCCGCCCGGGTGCAGGCTGACCCGGTAGACGTTGACCGGCGGGCCGAGCACCTCCGGGTCCAGGCCGTCCAGCAGGGGTGCGACCGCGGGGCCGGCCAGCTGCACGTCGCCCCACCGGTCCACGACGAGTGCGGGGTACGGGTCGTGCGCCGCGACGAGCTGGTCGAGCGCGTCGCGGACCGGCCCCAGCGAGTCCAGGGGACGCTCCGTGTAGGCGGGCGCGTAGCCGGCGGCGAGCAGCAGCGCGTTGCGCTCACGCAGCGGGATGTCCAGCTCCTCGGCCAGCGCACCGAGCAGCTCGCGGCTGGCTCCGGACCGGCCGGTCTCGACGAAGCTCAGATGCCGGGTGGACACGCCGGCGGCGTGCGCGAGATCCATCTGGCTCACCCGGCGCCGGGCACGCCAGAACCGCAGCATCTCTCCCGGTCCGCCCGGTCGTTCCGGCCTCGCGCTCTGCCCGCTCACGGGTCGCACGCTAGGTGGCGGATCCGGGCCCCACCATGACCTGCGGGGTAATCGGACCCGTTACCCAACGGGTCATCGCGAACGTTCCCTCGTCGACCGCAGGCTCGGAGCCGTCAACGAACCGAACGAGGAGGACACCATGACCGACTTCACCGATCTGGCCCAGCGCTACATCGCCGCGTTCAACGAGTCCGACGACGCCACCCGGCACGACCGGATCGCGGGCCTGTTCACGCCGGAGGCCACCTACACCGACCCGATGGCCGCCGTCGCGGGTCACGACGGCATCGCCGGCTTCGTCGGCGCCGCCCGTACCCAGCTGGCCGGGTTCGAGTTCCGTCTGCTCGGGCCGGTGGACGCGCACCACGACCAGGCCCGGTTCCGCTGGGAGGCGGGCCCCACCGAGGTGCTCGACGGACCGGGCGACGCTCCGGTGATCGGGTTCGACGTCGTCGTGGCCGGCGACGACGGGCGGATCGCGGCCGTGCACGGCTTCCTGGACGCCGTCCCCGCGGCGTGACCACGGACGGGTGCGGGAGCGGCCACCCGCGGCCGATCCTGCACCCGGACGGCGATCACCGTGCTCGCGGGTTGGGCGCCGGGCGCCCCGTGACGGAGCTGATCACCGGCGGCCCCGTCGGTGCGCTGCGGACGATCCGCCTCGACGTGAACGTCATGGTCGTCACAGCCGCGCTGGACGACCGTGGTGTTCATCTCGGCGAGGGTGATCTGCGCCCCCGGCGGACCGGACGATCCTCATCGACGGCCGGACGGCAGCGCCAGGCGGTTGATCGTCCCGAGCACCTGCGCGTACTGCTTCCACAGCGGACCGGACGTGTACTCCAGCCCGTACTCGCGGCACAGCTCCCGCACCTCGGGCGCGACCTCGGCGTACCGGTTCGACGGAAGGTCAGGGAACAGGTGGTGCTCGATCTGGAAGCTGAGCTGGCCGGTCATCAGGTGGAAGAACCGACCGCCGTCGAGGTTCGCCGAGCCGAGCAGCTGCCGCACGTACCACTCGCCACGCGTCTCGCCCTCGAGCTGTTCCTCCTCGAACTGCACCGCGCCCGTCGGGAAGTGGCCGCAGAAGATCACGGCGTGCGACCAGACGTTGCGCACGAGGTTCGCGGTCAGGTTGCCGAACAGCACCGGCGCGAAGAACGGGCCGGCCAGCGCCGGGAACGCGACGTAGTCCTTGAGGAACTGCTTGCCCATCTTGCGTCCGATGCCCTTGATCTGCTGCCAGACCCGGGCCACCGGCTTCTCGCCGGAGACGACCTTCTCGACCTCCAGGTCGTGCAGCGCGACGCCGTACTCGAAGAACAGCGACAGGAGCAGGTTGTAGACCGGGTTGCCGAGGTAGTACGGGGTCCAGCGCTGCTCCTCGGAGAGACGGAGGATCCCGTAGCCGACGTCGCGGTCCTTGCCGACGACGTTGGTGTACGTGTGGTGCATGTAGTTGTGCGAGATCTTCCACTCGGCCGATGAGGACACGTTGTCCCACTCCCAGGTCGACGAGTGGATCTTCGGGTCACGCATCCAGTCCCACTGGCCGTGCATGACGTTGTGCCCGATCTCCATGTTCTCCAGGATCTTGGCGATCGAGAGCATGGCGGTGCCGGCGATCCAGGCGGGTGGCAGCACGCCGGCGAACAGCAGCGCGCGGCCGCCGATCTCCAGGTAGCGCTGCCCGTCGACGACCTTGCGGATGTAGGCGGCGTCGCTCTCGCCGCGCTCGGACAGGACGCGGTCGCGGATCGCGTCGAGCCGTCGGCCGAGCTCCTCGATCTGGTCGGCGGTCAGCGACGTGGTCGCGGCGACGTCCTCCCGGCGGCTCGACGGGACGAGCTGCAGCGTCGGGCGCAGCGGCTGCTGGTCGGGGCGCAGGTCGTTGACGGGGGTCTCGAGTGTCGCAGTCATCAGCGGCGCTCCTTCGGGTCGGTGTCCAGGACGGCGTCGCCGCTCGCCCCGGAGATGCAGGTCTGGACGAGGTCACCGGGCTCGCCGTGCACCTCGCCGGTGCGCAGGTCGCGGACCTGGCCGTCGCGCAGCGGGAGCACGCAGCCGAAGCAGATGCCCATCCGGCAGCCGGACGGCATCAGCACGCCCGCCGCCTCGCCCGCCTCGAGCAGGCTGGCGCCGGGCTCGACGTCGACGGGCCTCTCCCCGTAGACGACCGAGCCGCCGGTCCCTCCGGTGCTGCGCGCGGGTGCGGTGAAGCGCTCGACGCGCAGGCCGGGCCACTGCTCGGTGAACGCGTCGAGCATCTCGGCCGGGCCGCAGGCGTAGGTGAGGCGATCGGCCCGGTCGGGGACGAGCGCGTCGACGTCGGCGGGGGTGAGACGTCCGTCGGAACGCGTGTGCCGCAGGTGGACCCGCAGGCCCGGCCAGCGCTCGGCGAGCGCGTCGAGCTCGCGGGCGAAGATCACGTCGTCGACGGTCGGGGCGCTGTGCACGAGCCTCACGTCCGGCCGGGCACCGGCCCGGTCCAGGGTGCGCAGCATGCCCATCACCGGCGTGATGCCGCTGCCGGCGGTCACGAACAGCAGCGACGACGCGGGCTCTGCGAGCAGGAAGTCCCCGGCCGCCTGCTCGAGCTGGACGATCGTGCCGATCGGCAGGTCACGCACGAGCTTGCGGGAGACGACGCCGTCGTCGACCTCCTGGACGGTGATCGTCAGGTGCTCGTCGCCCTCCGCGCCGGAGAGCGAGTACGAGCGCCAGTGGCGGACGCCGTCGACGTCGATCCCGATCCGGACGTACTGGCCGGCCCGGTGACCGGTCCACGCCCGGCCGGGCTCGATCGTGACGGAGACGGCACGGCCGGTCTCCCGGCGGCGGGCGACGACGCGTCCGCGCAGCTGGGTGGTCGACCACAGTGGATCGACGAGCCCGAGGAAGTCCTCGGGGAGCAAGGGGGTGGTCAGCGCGGACGCGGCGGCCAGCAGCCGGTGGCCCGCGCGCGGAGCCTGCGGAGCGGCGCCTCGGCGCTGTCGGGGCGGGGCGACTCTGAACATGACATCGAGAGTGCATGAGTTGATGTTACATAGCAAGTCAATCGAAGAGAATTCTGTGTCACATCGACTCCTGCTAAGCTGTGTCCCATGCCCGAGGACGACGAGCATGACGGATGGCGGACGATCGACGAGCTGGCCCGTGTCAGCGGCGTCACGGTCCGGAACATCCGCGCATACCAGGCACGCGGGCTGCTCCCCCCGCCGCAGGTCAAAGCCCGGACCGGCTACTACGGGCCCGGTCACGAGGCACGTCTGGAGCTGATCCAGGACCTGCAGGACGAGGGCGTCAAGCTCGACACGATCAAGAAGCTGCTGGACACCACGGGCGGGTCCACGGAGCAGGTCGTGCACTTCATCCGGACCGTGCGCGGACTCTTCGCGGCCGAGGAGCGCCAGGTCGTGCAGACCGCGGAGCTGGCCGAGCGGTTCGCGACCGACGACGTCGAGCTCCTCAAGCGCGGGCAGAAGATGGGGCTGCTGCGCGAGCTCGGCGACGACACCTACGAGGAGGTCAGCCCGCGGTTGATGAACGCGGCCGCGGACCTCACCGGCCTGGGCATCCCGGTGGGGCGCTCGCTCGACGTCGTCGAACAGCTCCGCAAGCACGCCGACGGCATCGCGAAGATCTACGTCGAGCTGTTCCTCGGGGAGGTCTGGCAGCCGTTCGACGCGTCCGGGCGGCCCTCGGACCAGTGGCCGCGGGTCTACGAGACGATCGAGCAGCTGCGGCGGATCTCCGGAGAGGCGATGCTCGCCGTGCTGGAGCTGGCCGTCTCCGAGCGCCTCGACGTCACGTTCGGCCGTGACATCGTGCGCAACGTCAAGACGTCGAGCGCCCCGGCCGCCGAGGCCGCTCCCGAGACGGAGTGATCAGCTGAGCAGCCCGGCCTGGCGCAGCGCGGCCCGGACGTCCTCGTGGTGCCACGCGTCGAGCGTGACGAGCGGGAGACGGATGCCGTGCTGGATCAGGCCCAGCTCGGCCAGTGCCCACTTCACCGGGATCGGGTTCGGGTCGGTGAACAGCGCGGAGTGCAGCCCGGACAGTTCGTTGTCGAGCGCGGACGCGTTCTCCGAGTCCCCCGCGACGGCCGCCTTGCACATCCGCGCGTTCGTCTCCGGGGCGACGTTCGCGGTCACCGAGATGACGCCGTGGAACCCGGCGAGCATGCTGGCCCGCGCCGTCGAGTCCTCGCCGGAGTAGAGCGCGAAGTCCGGCAGCTCCAGCGCGACGAGCTCGCGCACCCGCTCCAGGTCCGGCTTGGCCTCCTTGAGCCCGACGATGTTCGGGATCTCGGCCAGCCGGGCGACCGTGGACGGGAGCATGTCGACGGCGGTGCGACCCGGCACGTTGTAGAGGTACTGCGGGATCGAGACGGCCTCGGCGACGGCCTTGAAGTGCTGGTACAGGCCCTCCTGCGGGGGCCGGTTGTAGTACGGCGTGACGAGCAGGCACGCGTCCGCGCCGGACGCCTTCGCCGCGCGCGTCAGGTGGATCGCCTCGCTGGTCGAGTTCGCGCCAGTGCCGGCGATCACCGGCACCCGTCCGGCGGCCGCCTCGATCGTGCCGTGCACCACCTCCGTGTGCTCCAGCACCGACAGCGTCGCCGACTCGCCGGTCGTGCCGACCGAGACGATCGCCGCGGTCCCGGCCGCGATCTGGCGTTCCACCAGGCTGCCGAGCGCGTCGTGGTCGATGTCGCCCTTCGGCGTCATCGGGGTGACGAGCGCGGTGATGCTTCCGGTGATCATGGTGGTCCGCCTTCCGTGTCGACCGTGTCGCGACGGTAGCAAGCCACGGGAACGGTTTACGACGGTTCAGCGCCGATGCGCAGCTCCGCAGGCTCCGTGCTCAACCGAGCGCGACCCGCCTCGGCTGTACGGAGCGCGAGATCCGGCGGATCGCGGTCACCGCCACGAACGCCATGGCGAGGACGGCGACGAGCTCGACGGCCAGTGGCCGGTCGTTCGCGACGACGCCGGCCAGCGCCCACACGACGGCGGCGGCCAGGCCCGCGATGCCGGTCGCCGAGTTCGTCACGGCGACGACGGTCAGGGTCAGGCCGACGAGCAGCACGATCGAGGCGACGATCGTCAGCGCGCCGTCCGACGGCAGCCCGATCCACACCCCGGTCGCCAGCGTGCCCTGGACGAGCGCCGCGGCGACCCAGCCGGTGTAGAGCGAGACCGGGACCCGGAACACGACCTGCTCCAGACCGCTCTCCGCCGGGTCGGCGGACAGCCGCACGAACACGACGGTCAGCACGACGGCCAGGACGATCAGCACCAGCTCGGCCAGCAGCAAACCGTCGGCACCGAACAGCGCGATCCACGCCATGTTCGCCAGCGCCGACACGGCGAGCCACCAGCCGCTGCGGCGGTGCACCCGGCGTCCGCGCTGCCCCGGGAGGAGCTGGAACGCGCCGTAGGCCAGGAAGCCGAGATAGATCAGTGCCCAGATCGAGAACGTCCAACCGGCCGCGAGGACCGGCGACGGGTTGGCGTTCGCGACCGCTCCGATCCCGGAGCCGGCGAACGCCGACACGACGATCTGTGCGACGGCCAGCAGGGCGACGACGATGCTGCGCACGAGATCCAGCGCCGTCGGACGTGAGGTGATGACCGTCATGGCGTCATGGTGGACCCCCGCGCACGGATCGGCCATCCGACGGCCGGGCGGATCACTCGGGTGGCCGCGGTCGTTTCCGTCACGGTCCGGGACGGACCAGCGCACGATGGAACAGGTGGACGTCCCGGGCGTCGCCCGCGGACAGCCGCACGCCGTTCGGCAGCACGCCGGTGAGCTCCCACCCGCGGCTGCGGTAGAACTCCGGCAACGACGTCCCACCGCGGGCACCGAGCGTGAGCTGCTCGAGTCCCATCGCGGTGCCCTCGGCGACGGCGGCGTCCAGCAGGACCGTTCCGAGGCCGTGTCCCTGCAGGTCGGGGCGCACCATCAACCGCCCGACCTCGCCGCGGTGCGCCGTGATCCCGGTACCGGGCGTGACGAACACCGTGCCGTCCGGGTCCGACGGGTCACCGACCACGATCATCCGGGACCGGCCGGCGCGGACGGCCGCGATCAGCTCCTCGGCCTGCGCCCGGATCTCGTGTTCCGGCCAGCCGGGCACGAAGTCCACCGCGCCGCCCGCCTCGGTGACGGCGATCCACAGCGTGCCGAGCGCGTGCGCTGCCCCCGGCGGCGGATCCGTGACCACGCCCGCCGTGGGGCGCGACGTCACAGGGACGGGAACCAGAGCTTGATCTCCCGGTCGGCCGACTCCGGCGAGTCGGAGCCGTGCACCAGGTTGGAGCCGGTCTCCAGCGCGAGGTCACCGCGGATGCTGCCCGGGGTCGCCTTCTCCACCGGGTCGGTCCCGCCGGCCACCTGCCGCCAGGCCGCGATCGCCCGCGGTCCCTCGACGACGGCCGCCAGCACCGGCCCGGACGTGATGAACTCGAGCAGCGAGGAGAAGAACGGCTTGCCGTCGTGCTCGGCGTAGTGCTGGGCGGCCAGGTCGCGTTCCACGGTGCGCAGATCCATCGCGACGATGTCGAGGCCCTTGCGCTCGATCCGCGAGATCACCTCGCCGACGAGCTTGCGCTCGACGCCGTCGGGCTTGACCAGGACGAGAGTGCGTTCAGTCACGCGCAGAGCGTAGCGACGCCCCGGTGACGGGTTGTCGGCCGGTCGGCCGCCGGCGACGGATGATCGACGGTTGCGGAGCGGCGCGTTCGCCACGCGACGGACGGCTCCACAACCGGTGATCAGGTCAGCCGCTGTCCTGCTGCGACGGGAGGCGGCCCTCGGCCATGCGCTTGCCGACGTCGTACCGCATCCAGAGCAGGATCGCCCAGACCAGGGCGAACACCAGCCCCATGATCCCGAGCGCGGTGACCAGCCAGAACCCGGCGACGATCGTCACCACCTGCAGCGCCAGCGCGATCTGGAGACCCCGGGGACGCCGTTGCAGACCGCTCGCGACGATCATCGCCAGTGCGATCACCACCATCGTCGTGACGCCGGCCGCCGTCGCGCCCTCGCCGAACTTCGGCAGGACGAGCAGCGCCAGGAGGACGACGATCGACTCGAGGATCAGCGTCGCGGCGAAGATCCCGCGGATGCCCTTCATCGGGTCGGTCGGCGGCGGGCGGACGCCACCCTGCTCGGCGGAGGTCACGCCGGTTCCTTGCCGAACAGCGTGCGGGCCTCGCCCGCGGTGACCACGGACCCGGTGACGACGACGCCGACGCCGGAGTCGCCCGCCTCCTCGGCCAGGCCGCCCGCTTCCTCGATCGCCTGCTGCAGCACCGGCTCCACGCTCACCCGGTCCGGGCCGAACACCTCGGTGGCCAGCGCGCCGAGCTCGTCCGGGTCCATCGCGCGCGGCGACCCGTTCGTCGTCACGACGACCTCGTTCAGCACCGGCTCCAGCGCGGCCAGGATCCCGCGCGCGTCCTTGCCCTCCAGCACGGCGACGACGCCGACGAGCCGCTCGAACCGGAACTCCGAGCGCAGGGCCGTCGCGAGCGCCGTCGCACCGGCCGGGTTGTGCGCGGCGTCGACGAGCACGGTCGGCACGCCCTGCCCGCCGCGCACCGGCTCCAGGCGCCCCGGCGAGGCGACCGACGCGAACGCCTGGCGCACGGCCTCGATGTCCAGCGGCTGTGCCTCACCGGCCCCGACGAGCGCCTCGGCCGCAGTCAGCGCGATCGCCGCGTTCGACGCCTGGTGCTCGCCGTGCAGCGGGAGGAACACGTCGTCGTAGCGGCCGGACAGGCCCTGCAGGTCCAGGCGCTGCCCGCCGACGGCGATCTCCCGGTCCCGGACGCCGAACTCGGCGCCCTCGCGCGCGACCTGGGCCCCGACCTCGGCGCACCGCTCGATCAGCACCTCGGCGACGGCCTTGTCCTGTGCCGCGAGGACCGCGACCGAGCCCTCCTTGATGATCCCGGCCTTCTCCCGGGCGATGCCCAGGACGTCGTCGCCGAGGTACTCGGCGTGGTCCAGACCGATCGGCAGGATCACGGCGACGTGCGCGTCGGCCACGTTCGTCGCGTCCCAGCGCCCACCGAGACCGACCTCGACGACGGCGGCCTCCACCGGCGCGTCGGCGAACGCGGCGAACGCCATGCCGGTGAGCACCTCGAACTTGCTCATCGCCGGGCCGGCTCCGTCTCCGGTCGTGGCGGCCTTGCTGTCGACCAGCTCGACGAACGGCTCCACCTCGCGGTAGACCGCCACGTACTGCTCCGCCGTGATCGGCCGGTTGTCCAGGTTGATCCGCTCGGTGGCCCGCTGCAGGTGCGGGCTCGTGTAGCGGCCGGTGCGCAGCCCGATCTCGGTGAGCAGCGCGTCCAGCATCCTGGCGGTGGAGGTCTTCCCGTTCGTGCCGGTCAGGTGCGCGATCGGGTAGCCGCGCTGCGGATCGCCGAGCGCGTCGCACAGCGCGGAGATCCGGTCCAGCGACGGCTCCATGACCGTCTCCGGCCAGCGCCGGTCCAGCGCGGCCTCGACGGCCAGGAACTCCGCGTACCCGGCCACCGACGACTGCGCGGGCACGACGTCCGGGGCCTCACCACCGCGGATCTCGTCCAGGACGCGCGCGATCACCGCCTCCTGGGCGGTCCTCTCCTCGGACCCGTCGTCCGCGGACGCCGCTTCGTCCGCGCGGTCGGGCTCGTCCCCGGTCTTCGGGTCGTCGGTCGACTCGTCGCGCGGTTCGGCGTCCTCGTCGCCGAACCCGCCCTCGGCCCAACGGTCACCGCCGTACTGGGGTGAGTCCTCCTCGTCGAACTGGTCGTACCGGTCCGGGTCGCTCGGTCCCGTCACGCCTCACGCCTCCGGCAGGGCGGCCAGCCGCGCCCCGATCCGCTCGATGTCCGCCAGCGCGGTCTCCCGGCGGGCACGAATGCCGTCCACGACGTCGGCGGGGGCCTTCTCCGTGAACTTCGGGTTGCCCAGTTTCTTGTCCGCCTGGTCGCGTTCCTTCTCGGCGGCGGCGAGGTCACGCCCGAGCCGGGCCCGCTCGGCGGCGACGTCGATCGCCCCGGACGTGTCCAGCTCGACCGTGACCGGACCACCGGACGTCGAGACCTCGAACGTGGCCGTGGCCGCGAAGTCGTCGGACGGCTCGTCGAGCCGGTTCAGGAACCGCAGCGACCGCTCGTGCGCGGACAGCCCGGCGCCGGTGAGCCCGGTCAGGCGCGCGGCGACGGACTTGCGGTCCGGCAGGCCCTGCTCGGTGCGGAACCGGCGGACCTCGGTGATCACCTTCTGCGCGTCGGTGACCCGCGCGGTGGCCGCCCGGTCGACCGGCGCGCCGGTGTCCTCGGCCGTCGGCCACGCCGCGGTCACGACGGTCTCCCGGCCGGTCAACGCCCGCCACAGCGCCTCGGTGACGAACGGCGTGATCGGGTGCAGCAGTCGCAGCAGCGCGTCCAGCACGTGCCCGAGCACGGCACGGGTGCCGTCGGCCGTCGCCGGGTCGTCGAGCTGGGTCTTGCAGAGCTCGACGTACCAGTCGGCCAGCTCGTCCCACGCGAAGTGGTAGAGCCCCTCGGTGGCCTTCGCGAACTGGTAGGCCTCGAGCAGCTCGTCGGTCTGCTCGCGGACCTCGGCGAGCCGGCCCAGGATCCAGCGGTCGGCGTCGGTGCGGTCCGCCTCCGCGGGCAGCGGCAGCGCACTGTCGGCACCCTTGGACAGCGCGAACCGGCTGATGTTCCACAGCTTCGTCGTGAAGTTGCGGGATCCGGCGACCCACTCCTCGGACAGCGACATGTCGGTGCCAGGGTTCGAGCCACGGGCGATCGTGAACCGCAGCGCGTCCGCCCCGTAGGCGTCCATCAGGTCGAGCGGGTCGATGACGTTGCCCTTGGACTTCGACATCTTCTTGCCGTGCTCGTCACGGATGAGCCCGTGCAGGTAGACGTCCCGGAACGGCGTCTCGCCCATGGCGTACGTCCCGAACATCATCATCCGGACGACCCAGAAGAACAGGATGTCGTAGCCGGTGACCAGCACCGAGTTCGGGTAGTACTTCGCCAGGTCCGGCGTGTCGTCCGGCCACCCGAGCGTGGAGAACGGCCACAGGCCCGACGAGAACCACGTGTCCAGGACATCGGAGTCCTGCCGCCAGCCCTCACCGGTCGGCGGCTCCTCGTCGGGCCCGACGCACACGACCTCGCCATCGGGGCCGTACCAGACCGGGATCCGGTGCCCCCACCAGAGCTGACGGCTGATCGTCCAGTCGTGCATGTTGTCGACCCAGTCGAAGAAGCGCTTCTCCTGCTCCTTCGGGTGCAGCGTGGTCGCGCCGGACCGGACCGCGTCGCCCGCCGCCGTCGCCAGCGGCTCGACCCTGACGAACCACTGCAGGCTCAGCCGCGGCTCGATCGGGACGCCGGTGCGCGAGTCGTGGCCGACCGAGTGCACGTACGGCCGCTTCTCGGCGACGATCCGGCCCTGCGCGCGCAGCTCCTCGCGGATCGCCTCGCGCGCGGAGAACCGGTCCATCCCGTCGAAACGCGTGCCGGAACCCGCGATGACACCGGACTCGTCCATGATCGTCGGCATCGGGAGGTCGTGCCTGCGGCCGACCTCGAAGTCGTTCGGGTCGTGCGCCGGGGTGATCTTGACCGCGCCGGAGCCGAACGCCGGGTCGACGTAGTCGTCGGCCACGACCGGGATCCGACGGCCGGTGATCGGCATCTCGATCTCGCGACCGACCAGCGCGGAGTAGCGCTCGTCGTCCGGGTGGACCGCGACGGCCGTGTCGCCCAGCATCGTCTCGACCCGCGTGGTCGCGACGACGACCGAGGCGTCGCCGTCGCCGTAGCGCATGGAGACGAGCTCGCCGTCGACGTCGTAGTGGTCGACCTCGATGTCCGAGATCGCACTGCGCAGCGCCGGGGACCAGTTGACCAGGCGCTCCGCGCGGTAGATCAACCCGTCGTCGTACATCCGCTTGAACACGGCGCCGACGGCGCGGGACAGCCCGTCGTCCAGCGTGAACCGCTCGCGCGACCAGTCGACGCCGTCACCGAGGCGCTGCATCTGCCCGAGGATCGAGCCGCCGGACTCGGCCTTCCACTCCCAGACCTTCGCGACGAACGCCTCGCGGCCGATCTCGTGCCGGTCCGGCTCGCCCGCGGCGGACATCCGCCGCTCGACGACCGACTGCGTCGCGATACCGGCGTGGTCCATGCCGGGCAACCACAACGCGTCGTACCCCTGCATGCGACGACGGCGCGTCAGCGCGTCGATCAGCGTGTGGTCCATCGCGTGCCCGAGGTGCAGGCTGCCGGTGACGTTCGGCGGCGGGATGACGATGCAGAACGGCGGGCGCTCCGACGCCGGGTCCGCCTCGAACAGCCCACGCTCGACCCACCCGCGGTACATGTCGCCCTCTACCTCGCCAGGCGTCCACTTGGCGGGCAGGTCGGCGGCGCGTGTGGGAAGGGTCTCGGTCACGCTGTCAAGTCTACGAGCCACCCACGACAGGAATTCTGCGCGCCCCAACGCCGGGCTTGACCTGAACCCGAGTCCAGTTCGTACGTTTCGCCGCGACCGATGAGTTCGTCGGAAAGCTCCGGTCACAGCATCCGAAGGGGACGGGTGAGGACATGGCGACGGCGACTCTGGACCTGCGGCACGGCACGCAGCGGGTGTTCGCGCACCTGCTGGCGAGCACGCTGACCGTCTCGGTCGTGAACTTCACGGTGTGGTTCGCCGTGACGTTCTGGGTGTACATCGAGACGCGCTCGGTGATGGCGACCGGCCTGATCGCGGGGATCTTCCTGGCCGCGACGAGCCTGACCGGGATCTGGTTCGGCAGCATCGTCGACGGGCATCGCAAGCGGTCGGTGATGCAGGGCTCCGCCGCGGTGTCCCTGCTGTTCTACGCGGGCTGCCTGGTCGTGTACCTGTCGACGCCGGACGAGACGTTCCGCGACGCGTCGAGCCCGGTGCTCTGGGCGTTCGTGGTCGCGCTGATGCTCGGCGTGATCACCGGCAACCTGCGGACGATCACGCTGCCGACGATGGTCACGCTGCTCGTCCCGGCCGACGTGCGGGACAGGGCGAACGGGCTGGTCGGGACGGCGACGGGACTGTCCTTCCTGGTCACGTCCGTGATCTCGGGCCTGCTCGTTGCGTTCGACGGCATGCGCTCGGTCCTGCTGCTCGGTATCGCCGTGCTGGGGTTGTCGCTGCTGCACCTGTCCCGGATCGAGGTTCCCGACGGGCGCGGGGCCGTCGCGCGGGCCGCCCCGGGATCCGACGCGGAGCCGCAGCGGTCCGGCGTCGACCTGCGCGGGACGCTGCGCGTGGTCCGGTCGGTGCCCGGCCTGCCCGCGCTGATCCTGTTCACCTGCGTGAACAACCTGGTCGGCGGCGTGTTCATGGCGCTGATGGACCCGTACGGCCTGTCCCTGGTGTCGGTCCAGACGTGGGGCCTGCTGTGGGGTGCCCTGTCCGCGCTCGTGATCGTCGGCGGGCTGCTGGTGGCCCGCACCGGGCTCGGCTCGCGGCCGATCCGGACGCTGCTGCTGGTCAACGCCGTGCTGTGGACCTCGACGATGCTGTTCCCGCTGCAGGCCTCGATCGTGCTGCTGACGCTCGGGATGGCGGCGTTCATGCTGCTCATGCCGTTCGCCGAGGCGGCCGAGCAGACCGTGCTGCAACGGGTCGTCCCGTACGAGCGGCAGGGCAGGGTGTTCGGGTTCGCGCAGAGCGTCGAGCAGGCGGCGTCGCCGCTGACGGCGTTCCTGCTGGCCCCGTTCACCGAGCTGGTCGTGGTGCCGTACATGAGCGGCGACGGGTTCGGGGCCCGCACGATCGGCCCGTGGTTCGGCACCGGCACCGACCGTGCGATCGCGCTGGTCTTCGTGGTGGCCGGTGTGATCGGGCTGGCGATGACGCTGGGCGCGCTGGCCAGCAGGCCGTACCGCAGGCTGTCCGCGGCCTACCTCGCCGCGCCGTCCGACGGCCCGTCGGACCCGGACACCTCGACCACCGCCTCCGAAGCCGAGCGCGAGGACGGCGCTGCCTGCCCCGAGCCGACCGTCGCCTGACCGCACCGGCGCCTGCCCCGAGCGACGGTCGCCCGACGCCTGTCCGGCGTCTGCTCCGTTGCGCGTCGTCGCGCCGCCCGGCCCTGACGACCGCGGCGCTCGACGATCTCCGCACGACGCCGTCGCCGCACATGGCCGCGCCGACGGTCCGGGCGATCACCCCACACCGGTTGACCGGCGCGATCGTGCCACCCGATCCCGCCGGCAGATCGGCAGCGACGTCGCGGTCGTCGCGACCGCCCGAACGTGCCACCCGATCGGTCCGGCGGATCGAGGGGAACGTTGTGGTCGTCACAATCGCGCGAACGTGCCACTCGGTCCACCCGGCCGGTCGAGCGGAACGCCGGCGTCGCGGGTCGGCGCCCGGACCGTGCGGACGGACCTGCCGTGTCCGCGACGTACGAGGCCGCGCGACGACGTCCCGGCCGCGCGCCTACCCTCGCCGCGTGACCGACACAGCGACGCTGACCCCCGAGGTCGTCGAGTTCCTCAACCACGGCACGCGCACCGGGATGCTCGGATGGACCGCGAGCGACGGCCGCCCGCTGGTGGCGCCGGTGTGGTTCCTCGCCGAGGACGGCACCATCGTGTTCAACACCGGCGGCGGAACGGCCAAGGCGAAGGCGGTCGCCCGGGATCCGCGGGTCGTGCTGACCGCAGACCTGTCCGAGCCGCCGTACGCGTTCGTGCAGGTCCAGGGCGTCGCCGAGATCGTCGAGGACCTCGACGAGGTGCGCAGGGTCGCCACGGAGCTCGGTGGCCGCTACATGGGTGCGGCGCGCGCCGAGGAGTTCGGCGAGCGCAACGGCGTGCCCGGCGAGATCGTCGTGCGCATCCGCCCGACGAAGGTCAACGCGTCCCTGGACATGACGGCCTGAACCCACCTCGTGATCGCCGGTCCGGCGCGGATCGGCGCCGCTCGTGGCGCGGATCCATGCCAGTCCGCCGATCATGGCCGGCCGGCCCGGGGCGGGCAGGCCCGGGCCGGGGCGGAGCGGGGGCGGCGACGGCCCACGCCACCACCAGCATGATCAGCGCCCCGGTCCGGATGAGGGCGAGATCCCGCCCCGATCCGGACCAAGCTGCCGATCATGGCCGCGTGGGACTGGCCAGCGGCGCCGAGTCACGGTGATCGCCGGTTCGGCGCGGATCGGTGCCGCTCATGGCATGGATCCGCGCCGATCCACCGATCATGGCCGATGTGGCCGGGAGCGGCGACGCCCGGCAGGAGAGCCGGGAGAGGGCGCTCAGCCGAAGAGCGCCGGGATCTTGATGATCAGTTCGTACAGGCCCCAGGCGAACGGGACTCCCACCCAGAGCCACGCCACGATCGCGATCGCCCACATGCCGGGGGTCCAGCCGGCGGTGGTGGCCTGCTGCTCGCTCATGCCTGCGCCTCCGCGGTCTCGGTGGTGCTCTGCTTCGGTTCGTGGAACTTCGACGCCACCGGGCGGATGAGCTCGTTGGCGACGAACCCGACGATCAGCAGGACGACCATGACGATGAACGCCGGCGTGTAGCGCGGCGGTCCGTCGATCCCCGCCCGCGCGTCGGCGATCGCGTTCACGATCAGCGGTCCGAGCACGCCCGCCACCGACCACGCGGTCAGCAGGCGGCCGTGGATGGCGCCGACCTCGTACGTGCCGAACAGGTCACGCAGGTAGGCCGGGACGGTCGCGAAGCCCGCGCCGTAGAACGACAGGATCAGCATCGCCGCGATCAGGAACAGCACCTTGCTGCTGTTCCCGGCGAGCAGCACCAGCAGGTACAGCAGGGCGCCGACGCCCAGGTAGATCCGGTACATGTTCTTGCGGCCCAACGGGTCCGACAGCGACGACCAGCCGATCCGGCCCAGCGAGTTCGTCAGCGAGAGCATCGCGGCGAACCCGCCGGCCGCGGCCGTCAGCGCCGCCGCGGTGAGCCCGCCGGGGAAGAAGTCCTTCCAGATGTCCTGGGCGCGTTCCAGGATGCCGATCCCGGCGGTGACGTTGAAGCACAGCACCACCCACAGCAGCCAGAACTGCGGCGTGCGGATCGCGTTGCGGGCCGACACGTTCGCGCTTCCGACGACGGCGGCGCCGGGTGCGGGCGGCGTCCAGCCGGCCGGGCGCCAGTCGGCGGCGGGCACCCGGATCAGCACCCAGCCCAGCGACATGAAGACCAGGTAGATCAGGCCCATCGTGAGGAACGTGGCCGCGACGCCCGGCGCGCCGGCCTCGCCCTTCGCGGTACCGCCGAACGCGGACAGCAGCTGGTTCGTCAGCGGCGTGGCGATCAGCGCGCCGCCGCCGAAGCCCATGATCGCGATCCCGGTGGACAGACCGGGGCGGTCCGGGAACCACTTGATCAATGTAGACACCGGCGAGATGTAGCCGATGCCCAGGCCGATACCGCCGATGCCGCCGTAGCCGAGGACGACCAGCCAGTACTGCCCCGTCGCGACGCCGAGCGCGGAGACCAGGAAGCCGAGCACGAACGCCGAGGTGGCGACGACCATCGCCCACCGGGGGCCGCGGGCGTCGACGGCGGTGCCGAACACGGCCGCCGAGATGCCGAGCATGACGATCGCCAGCTGGAACGGCAGCGCGGACAGCACACCCGAGTTCGGGTCACCGGCCAGCACCGTTCCGGTCAGCGCGGTCTTGTACGCCGTCCAGGCGTAGGCCTGGCCGATCGCCAGGTGGACGGCCAGTGCCGCCGGCGGGATCAGCCACCGGCTCCATCCGGGTGGAGCGATAATCCGCTCCCGGGTCAGGAATCCCGCCACGTCGTGCCCCCAGGTTCGTCCGGCAGAGTCCGTGAGAACCTATGCACCGGACAACTACGGGGCAAACGCGGGTCAGGCCGAGCGGTCGCGACGCTCCCTGCGGGCGGGCTGACGGGGCACGATCGTCGGGTTCACGTTGTCCCGCACGGTCTGGTCGGTCACCACGACCTTGGCCACGTCGTCCCGGCTCGGGATGTCGTACATGACCGGGAGGAGGACCTCCTCCAGGATCGCGCGAAGGCCGCGGGCGCCGGTCTTGCGCAGCAGCGCCTGCTCCGCGACGGCCGACAACGCCTCGTCCGAGAACTCGAGCTCCACGCCGTCCATCTCGAACAGCTTCTTGTACTGCTTGATCAGAGCGTTGCGCGGCTCGGTGAGGATCTTGATGAGCGCTTCCTCGTCGAGCTTCGAGACGACGGCCGTGACCGGCAGACGCCCGATGAACTCCGGGATCAGCCCGTACTTCACGAGGTCCTGCGGCATGATGTCGTTCATGGAGCGCACCTCGCGCTCCTCGGCACCGACGACCTGCGCACCGAAGCCGATCCCCCGGCGTCCGACCCGCTCGTCGACGATCTGCTCGAGGCCCGCGAACGCGCCGGCCACGATGAACAGCACGTTCGTCGTGTCGATCTGGATGAACTCCTGGTGCGGGTGCTTGCGCCCACCCTGCGGGGGCACGCTCGCCGTCGTCCCCTCCAGGATCTTCAGCAACGCCTGCTGGACGCCCTCGCCGGACACGTCGCGGGTGATCGACGGGTTCTCCGACTTGCGGGCGATCTTGTCGACCTCGTCGATGTAGATGATCCCGCGCTCGGCCCGCTTCACGTCGTAGTCGGCGGCCTGGATGAGCTTGAGCAGGATGTTCTCGACGTCCTCCCCGACGTAGCCTGCCTCGGTCAGCGCCGTGGCGTCCGCGATCGCGAACGGGACGTTCAGCTGCCGGGCGAGCGTCTGCGCCAGGTAGGTCTTGCCGGAGCCGGTCGGGCCGAGCATCAGGATGTTCGACTTCGCGAGCTCGACGTTCTCGGCGTCGCCGCGGCCGTTCTCACCGGCCCGCAGGCGCTTGTAGTGGTTGTAGACCGCGACGGAGAGCATCTCCTTCGTGCGGTCCTGGCCGACCACGTACTGGTTCAGGTACTCGTGGATCTTGGCCGGGGTCGGGAGCTCGTTGAGGTCGACCTCACCGGCCTCGGCGAGCTCCTCCTCGATGATCTCGTTGCAGAGATCGATGCACTCGTCGCAGATGTAGACGCCGGGACCGGCGATGAGCTTCTTGACCTGCTTCTGACTCTTCCCGCAGAACGAGCACTTCAGCAGGTCCCCGCCGTCACCGATGCGTGCCATCTGTGTCTTCCCCAGTCCTGGTCCGGCGTGTTCGTGTCAGGGGGCGCCCTGCAACGCGGTGCAGTGCCGTCGTGCGCTCCGGTCCGTGCGGGCGGAGCTGCGATCGTCCGTCAGACGGTACCTGCCCGAGCCCGTCACCGGGGGACTTCACACTGTCCGATTTCGGTGACGGGCCGGGCGGCACGTCCGGAGCCGATGGTCGCTCCACGAGCTCCGCTCGCAGAGCCGACGCTCGCTCCGCGAGCGTCGCTCAGCCGACGGCCGAGAGCTTCCGGCTCTGCACGATCTCGTCGATCAGGCCGTAGTCCTTGGCCTCCTCGGAGGTCAGGATCTTGTCCCGGTCGATGTCCTCGTGGACCTGCTCGACGGAGCGGTTGCTGTGCTTGGCCAGCGTCTGCTCCATCAGGCGGCGGATCCGGGAGATCTCGGTCGCCTGGATCTCGAGGTCCGACGCCTGGCCGTACACACCCTCTGTGGCCGGCTGGTGGATCAGGATCCGGGCGTTCTCGACGGCCATCCGCATGCCGGGAGTGCCGGCCGCGAGCAGCACCGCCGCCGCGGACGCCGCCTGGCCGAGGCAGACCGTCTCGATGTCCGGGCGGATGAACTGCATCGTGTCGTAGATCGCCATCAGCGACGTGAACGACCCGCCGGGGGAGTTGATGTACAGCGAGATCTTGCGATCCGGGTCGAGCGACTCGAGGACCAGCAGCTGGGCCATCGTGTCGTTCGCGGACGTGTCGTTGATCTGCTCACCGAGGAAGATGATGCGCTCCTCGAAGAGCTTGTTGTACGGGTTGGACTCCTTGACCCCGTAGCTCGTCCGCTCCACGTAGGACGGGAGGACGTAGCGCGCACGCGCGAGGTCGGGCGCCGTGCCGCCGGGGCGGAGGTCGCCCATCGACGCGGGGTGGCGCGGGTCGAACGTGCTCATCAGGCGCTCCCGTTCTGCGAACCGAGGCCGCGGACCGCGGTGGTCACGACGTGGTCGACGAAGCCGTACTCCTTGGCCTCGTCGGCCGAGAACCAGCGGTCGCGGTCCGAGTCCCGCTCGATGGTCTCGATCGACTGCCCGGTGTGCTGGGCGATCAGCTCGGCCATCTCCTTCTTGGTGCGACGGAGCTGGTCGGCCAGGATCGTGATGTCGGCCTCGGTGCCGCCGATGCCGCCGGACGGCTGGTGCATCATGATCCGCGCGTGCGGCAGCGCGTAGCGCTTGCCGGGGGTGCCCGCCGACAGCAGGAACTGGCCCATTGATGCGGCCAGGCCCATCGCCGTCGTCGCGACGTCGCACGGGATGAGGTTCATGGTGTCGAAGACGGCCATGCCGTCGTTCACCGAACCGCCCGGTGAGTTGATGTAGAGCTCGATGTCCTTCTCGGGGTCCTCGGCCGCGAGCAGCAGCATCTGCGCGGCGATCCGGTTCGAGATCTCCGAGTCCACCTGCTGGCCCAGCACGATGATCCGCTGCTGGAGCAGGCGCTCGTAGACCGAGTCGGAGAGGCTCATGCCCGCCGTGGCGGCGGACCGCATCTGGATCGGCGCCGGTGCGCTGCGGCCCGCGTACCGCGGGCCGGTGTCCTGCTGGCTCACTTCACCCTGCCTTCTCGAAGTTCGGGGGCCTTCAACTCGCTGTCCCGCCTCGGGTATGTGAACCCGCTGAGCGTCCCCTCGGGACGCCGTCCGGGCCGACCCTACGCGGGCCGGACGGCGTCCGCGGCGACGCGCCGCCGATGTTCGCCGAGAGCGCACGAACAGGGGTGAAGGTGCTGCTCAGGCCTTGGCGTCGGCCTTGTCCGACGAGCCATCGCCGGACTGCTCGGAGGCCTCGGAAGACTCGTCGGAGACCTCGACGACCTCGCCCTCGACGGTGCCGGTGGCCGCGGCGTCATCGGCCCCGTCAGCGTCGTCGTCCTCGGAGCCGAACAGGTCGGACAGGTCGACGGCCTCGCCGTTCTCCAGCGTCACCGTCGCCGCCCGCACGACGGTCATCAGCGCCTTGCTCCGGCGGACGTCCTGGTAGATCGCACCGAGCTGGCCGGCCTGCTGGATCTGCTGGACGAACTGCTCCGGCTGCATGCCGTACTGCTGGGCCTGGAAGACGATCCGCTCGGTGAGCTCCTGGTCGCCGACCGAGACCTCCTCGGCGTCCGCGATCGCGTCCAGCACCAGGCGGTAGCGGACGGCCTTCTCGGCCTCGGACTTCGCCTCGGCGTCGAACTCCTCGCGCGTCTGGCCCTGCTGGGTCAGGAACTCCGCGAAGCGCTCCTCGTCGTGGTCGAACGCGTGCACGGCGTCGTGCGTGCGCGACTCGACCTCGGAGGCGACGACGCTCTCCGGCAGCGGGACCTCGGTGTTCTCGACGATCTGGTCGAGCAGCTTGTCGCGGGCCTGCGTGGCCTGCTCCATCCGCTTGGACTGGCCGATCCGCTCGCGCAGGT
Organism: Pseudonocardia endophytica; assembly: GCF_004339565.1. GTDB lineage: Bacteria > Actinomycetota > Actinomycetes > Mycobacteriales > Pseudonocardiaceae > Pseudonocardia > Pseudonocardia endophytica. Next base: position 1,272,250 of record NZ_SMFZ01000002.1, on the reverse strand, counting down.
TCTCGGTCAGCTCGTCGAGCGTGTCGTACTCGCTGGCGAGCTGGGCGAACTCGTCGTCGGCGTCCGGCAGGTTCCGCTCCTTGACGGCGGTCACCTTCACCGTGATGTCGGCCTCGCGGTCGGCGTACTCACCGGCGACCAGCGTCGACTGGAACGTCTTCTCCTCGCCGGCCGACATGCCTTCGAGCGCCTCGTCGATGCCGTCGATGAGGCCGCCCTGGCCGATCTCGTAGGAGAAGCCGGTGGTCGCCGCCTCCTCGATCTCGTTGCCGTCGACGGAGGCGGACAGGTCGATCTGGACGTAGTCGCCCGTCGTGGCCGCACGCTCGACACCGCTCAGCGTGCCGAACCGGGCCCGCAGCTGGTCGAGCTGCTCGGTCACCGCGTCGTCGTCGACCTCGACGTCGTCCACCTCGACGGTCAGCGCGTCCAGGTCGGGGAGCTGGATCTCCGGGCGGACGTCGACCTCGGCCGTGAACGCCAGGCGCTCGTGGTCGGCGATCTCGGTGACCTCGATGTCCGGGCGGCCGATCGGCGTGACGCCCTCGGCCTCGCTGACGGCCTCCGAGTACTTCGACGGGATCGCGTTGTTCACGACCTCGTCCAGCACCGGACCGCGGCCGATCCGCGCCTCGAGGATCTTGGCCGGGGCCTTGCCGGGACGGAAGCCCGGGATCTTCACCTGCTGGGCGATGTTCTTGTACGCGCGGTCGAAGTCGGACTTGAGCTCGTCGAACGGCACCTCGACGTTGATCCTGACGCGCGTCGGGCTGAGGTGCTCGACGGTGCTCTTCACGGTGGTACTCCTTGACGATGCCGGCTGTGCGGACCCCCGGACCCACGGCCGCTCGCAGTGCGGCCGGCCCACGTCGCGTCGCGCGACGTCAGGGGCTCGCGCGAGTCTAGGCGAGAGCCGACGGGCCCGTCGGGGCGGGCGGTACCTGCGGTTCGACGGGCGCGGCGCCGACGTCGGAGAACGTCACGTCGACCGGCACCGGACCCAGCACCGAGCGCACCCGTCCGGCGATCTCGTCGGCCAGCGCGGGGAACGGCCTACCCAGCGCGACGACGACGGCGACCTCGGTCGGCTCGTCGCCCGCACCGATCCGCACGCCGGGCAGGCGACGGCCGGGCAGGTGCGACGCGACGACACCGAACGGCCCGCCGTCGAGCCGCAGCACCGACGGGTGCGCGAGCACGGCGTCGGCAACGGCGGCGGGATCGGGGGTCACGGGCGCCGATCGTAGGGACCCGCGTACACGGGGGCACCCCCGACGGGATGCCGCCGGGGGTGCCGTCGCCGTGCCGCGGGGGCGATCAGGGCTTGAACGCGTCCTTGATCTTCTGACCGGCCTGCTTGATGTTGCTCTTGGTCTGGTCGTTCTTGCCCTGGAGCTCGAGGCCCTCGTCGTCGGTGGCCTTGCCGATGGCCTCCTTGGCCTTGCCCCCGAACTCCTCGGTCTTGTGCTCGATCTTCTTCTCGGTGTCGCTCTTCTTCTCGTCGCTCATGGCAGACCACCTTCCGTCGTGACCCCGGGTCGGGTGACCCGGTGGCGATCGGCGCGCACCGCTGGGAGCGGGCCGCTACCGTCGCCGAGCACCGGGGAGTACCCGCCCGGAACCCTTTCCACCCGAATGTGACCCGAGCCACACTCGGGTCGGCCTCTTCATCGACGAACGGAGCCGGGTGCAGGCCACGATGGACGCCGGACGCGCGAGCTCGAGGGGCCGCGGCCCGCGCCGGGCGCCGCACGCCCCGCCGGCCTCCACCGCCCCGCTGCGCGACGCGCGGGAGGTGCGTGCCGAGCTCGACGAGCCCACGCTCGTCGTGCGCGCGCAGGAGGGCGACGTCCACGCGTTCGAGGAGCTGGCGCGGCGCCACCAGGACGCCCTGTTCCGCGTCGCCGTCCGGATCACCGGGGACCGCTCCGACGCGGAGGACGCGTTGCAGGAGGCCCTGATCGACGGCTGGCGCCGGATCGGGACGTTCCGCGCCGAGGCCGCGTTCTCCACCTGGATGTACCGCATCGTCACCCACCGCTGCACGCGTCAGCTCCGCACGAACCGGGACACCGTCCCGGTCGCCGACGTCGGCGACCAGCGCGCCGGCGACGGGTCGCCGGAGCGCGCCGCCGAGGTCGACGCGGAGATGGAGGCGCTCGGGCGTGCCGTCGCCGGCCTGCCAGAGGAGCAGCGGACGTCCTGGGTGCTGCGCGAGATGGAGGGCCTCGGCTACGCCGAGATCGCCGAGATCACCGGTGCGGGCGAGACGGCCGTGCGCGGCCGGATCCACCGGGCCCGCACGGCGCTGGCGGAGATGATGCGGGCATGGCGGTAGACAGCGAGGGTGGGCGGATCGACAGCGCGGACCTGCTGGCCTGCGGCCGGGACGCCGCCCGGGTCTGGGAGCACGCGGAGGCGGGCACGCTCGACGAGCACGAGCGCGACTGCCCGCACTGCCGCTCGACCGTCGCCGACCGGGAGCGGCTCGCCGGCATCGTCGGGCGGATGGCCGCGCAGGAGCTGCGGCCGCCGCCGAACCTGGTCGAGCAGGTGGTGGCCGCCGTCGTCGCCGACCTGCGGCCGCACGACCTGCTCGACCTCGGCGACGGGTCGTTGCTCTCCCGTCCGGCCGCCGCCGCGACGCTGCGCCACGTCGTGGACTCGATGGACGGGCTGCGCGCCCGCAGCTGCCGGATCACCCAGGCCGCGGCCCCCGCTCCTGGCGAGCCGGGGGCGCTGCACGTGACGGTCGGTGTGACCGCCCGCTTCGGCGTGGACCTGGCGTCGGTCACCGCCCGGGTGCGGCAGGTCATGATCTCGACGGGCGACCGCGCGTTCGGCGTCGCCGTGGCACGGGTGGACATCCAGGTGGTCGACGTGTGGGACGAGCGATGACCGGCCGCGTCCGGTTCCACGTCGGTGACCAGGCGGTGGCCCGGATCGCCGCGCGGGCGGCACGCCGGGTGCCCGGCGTCGTCGCGCTGCGCGCCGACCTGCAGCAGACGCTGCTCGGCATCGCGGGCAGCTGGACGTCGACCGCGCCGGTGCCGCCCGAGCTGACCACCGACGGCGTCGTCGCGGCGGTGCACGGCGGCGCGGCCGAGGTGGGGGTGACGGTCGTGACCCGGCTCGGCTTCCGTGCCCGCGACCTGGCGGCGGCCGTGCGTGCCGCCGTCGCCGACGAGGTGCTCGCGACGACCGGCCTGCCCGCGACCGTGCGGGTGACCGTCGCCGACATCGAGCTGGACTAGAGGCCGGGCGGGCTACCGGCGTCCCTGCAGGACGCAGTCGCCGCAGAGCCCCCCGCCGGGGACCCGGTAGTAGAGGCAGCAGGACCGCCGCCGGAAGCCCCACTCGGTGTCCGGGCGGTCCTCCTCCAGCCGCAGCAGCCGTCCGGTCCCGGCCAGCGGCGCCCGGTCCATGAGGCCGGCGAGCACGCCGAGCAGCGCGGGCCGCGCGCCCGGCCGCGCCGGGTCGAGCACCCGTCCCGCTCCGGACAGCGACGACGCGACGTTGCCCCACAGCACGTGCGCGGACACCGGCACCAGCGACCGGACGGCGTCGACGAGCGGAGCCACCAGACCGTCGACCAGCCCGTCGGACAGGAGCGCGGCCGCCCCGTCCGGGTCGCGCACCGGGTCGGGCGTCCGCACCCCGGTCACCTCGGGCAGCCCGGGCGCCCACGGGTCGTCGGCACCCGGCCTGCGGGACAGGTCGTCCGTCGCGGGCAGCACGCCGTGCAGCACCACGGCGGCCAGCGGCGCCGCGACGAGCCGGGCGACCAGGCCCTGGAACGCGATGGACGCCGCCACCCGTTCCCCGGCGCCGAGCGCGGCCGCCACCCGGGCGATCCGTTCCCCGAGCGGGCCGGGATCGGTGTGCAGGCGGGCGAACGGGACCCAGTCGTCACGATCGTCCGTTCCGGGCGTGGCCAGCTCGAAGAACGGACCGAGCAGGGCGACGTCGGCGAGCACGGAACCGACACCCGCGCGGCTCGTATCGGTCGGCACGGGGTGCAGTCTCGCGCTCCGGGTCACTGTTCGCTCATCGCCGGGACACGGTTCGGCAACGTTTCCGTGGTTCGATCAACCTGGGCGCTCCACATCACATCTCCCCGGCCGGTCATCGGTGGCGCAAGCGGCGGAGCGCATGCGACTCTGTGCCTTCCAGATCGCGTCCGCCGGGGTGCGCGATCGAGCCGTGCCGCGGGAGAAAGGCCGGGTAGAAACAGTGCCCGGCCGCTAGTCGTGCCCGGAAGTCGCTTCCGGTTCCCGACCCTTTCACCCACGGCACGGTGCACCCGAACGGCCCATGTCGGACGGCACAAACGGAGCAGCTCTGTAATCTGCACACTCTGTTTGGGACCAACCAGGTCCACGTCGTCCCGATGCTGGAGTCGGGGTGCACCGAGACGACAGGAGGAGCAGTTGGCCGCGATCAGTGACCAGACGCGTCGCCCCTCGCCCGGTGGTCTGTACGCCGCCGATCACGAGCACGACGCCTGCGGTGTGGCCATGCTGGCCGACCTCACCGGACGGCGCGATCACGCCATCGTGCAGAAGGCCGTCACGGCCCTGCTGCGCCTGGAGCACCGCGGGGCCCGCGGCTCCGAGCACAACACGGGCGACGGCGCCGGGATCCTGATCCAGGTCCCGGACGAGTTCTACCGCGCCGTCGTCGACGTCGAGCTGCCCGCGCCGGGCGCGTACGCGACCGGCATCGCGATGCTGCCGCAGGACGCCGACGAGGCGGCGGCCGCCATGGCCGCGATCGACGCGCTGGCCGCGGAGGAGAACCTGCGCGTCCTGACGTGGCGGGAGATCCCGACCGACGCGAGCTCTGCCGACCTCGGCCCGTCCGCGCTGGCCGCGATGCCGGTGTTCCGGCAGCTGTTCGTCGCGGCCGTCGAGGACGGCGTGGAGGGCATCGAGCTCGAGCGCATGACGTTCTGCCTGCGCAAGCGCGCCGAGCACGCCACCGACACGTACTTCGCGTCGCTGTCCCCGCGCACGATCGTCTACAAGGGCATGCTCGCCGAGGAGCAGGTGCCGGTGTTCTACCCGGACCTGGTCGACGAGCGCGTCACGTCCGCGCTGGCGATCGTGCACTCCCGGTTCTCCACGAACACGTTCCCGGCATGGCCGCTGGCCCACCCGTACCGCTACGTGGCGCACAACGGTGAGATCAACACGTTGCGCGGCAACCGGAACTGGATGGCCGCCCGCGAGGCGCTGCTCGAGTCCGCGCTGCTGCCCGGCGACCTGCAGCGGCTGACGCCGGTGGTCACGCCGGACGCGTCGGACTCCGCGACGTTCGACGAGGTGCTGGAGCTGCTGCACCTCGGCGGGCGCAGCCTGCCGCACGCGGTGCTGATGATGATCCCGGAGGCGTGGGAGAACCACGACGAGATGGACCCGGCCCGCCGGGCCTTCTACGAGTACCACGCCACGCTGATGGAGCCCTGGGACGGACCGGCGCTCGTCGCGTTCACCGACGGCACGCAGATCGGTGCCGTGCTCGACCGCAACGGCCTGCGCCCGGCCCGCTACTGGGTCACCGAGGACGGCCTGGTCGTGCTCGCCTCCGAGGTCGGCGTGCTCGACGTCGAGCCGGACAAGATCGTGCGCAAGGGCCGGCTGGAGCCGGGCCGCATGTTCCTGATCGACACCGAGCGCGGCAAGCTCGTCGACGACGACGAGATCAAGGGCGAGCTCGCGTCGCTGCACCCCTACGAGGACTGGCTGCACGCCGGGCTGATCCGCCTGGAGAACCTGCCGGCGCGCAACCGGGAGACGCCCAGCCCGGAGGCACTGACGCTGCGCCAGCAGGCGTTCGGCTACACCGAGGAGGAGCTGAACGTCCTGCTCCGCCCGATGGCCGTCACCGGCGCGGAGCCGATCGGGTCGATGGGCAACGACGCGCCGCTGGCCGCCATCTCGCAGCGTCCGCGCCAGCTCTACGACTACTTCATCCAGCTGTTCGCGCAGGTCACGAACCCTCCGCTGGACGCGATCCGGGAGGAGCTGGTGACCTCGCTGCAGAGCCAGCTCGGCCCGGAACAGAACCTGCTGGACGCGACGCCCGCGCACTGCCGCACGATCGTCGTCCCGTTCCCGGTGCTGACGAACGACGACCTCGCCAAGGTCGTGCACATCAACGACGACGGGGAGTTCCCCGGCTTCGCCTCGCACGTCGTCACCGGCGCGTTCCGCGCGTCGGAGGGTGGTCGTGGCCTGCGCGCCAGGCTGCGCGAGATCGAGGTCGAGGTCTCCCGGGCGATCGAGGACGGCGCGCGGCTGATCGTGCTGTCCCAGCGCGGGGTGGACGCCGAGCACGCGCCGATCCCGTCGCTGCTGCTCACCGGCGCCGTGCACCACCACCTGGTCCGGGAGCGCTCGCGCACCCGCGTCGGGCTGATCATGGAGTCCGCGGACGCCCGCGAGGTGCACCACATCGCGCTGCTGCTCGGCTACGGCGCGTCCGCGGTGAACCCGTACCTGGCCATGGCCACCGTCGAGGATCTCGCCGAGCGCGGGGACGTCCCCGGCACCGACTCGTCGACGGCGGCGAAGAACCTGGTCAAGGCGCTCGGCAAGGGCGTGCGCAAGACGATGTCCAAGATGGGCGTCTCCACCGTGGCGTCGTACACCGGGGCGCAGATCTTCGAGGCGGTCGGGCTCGGGCCGGAGGTCGTCGACGCCTGCTTCACCGGCACGACGTCGCGGATCGGCGGCGTGAACTTCGAGGAGCTCGCCGAGGAGGTGCTCGCGCACCACCGCCGCGCGTTCCCGTCCGACGACGTCCGCGCGTCGCACCGGGCGCTGGCCGTCGGCGGCGAGTACCAGTGGCGCCGCGAGGGCGAGCTGCACCTGTTCAACCCGCAGACCGTGTTCAAGCTGCAGCACTCGACGCGGGCCGGGCGCTACGACGTCTTCAAGCAGTACACGCAGGCCGTCGACGACCAGGCGAAGCGCCTGATGACGCTGCGCGGGCTGTTCTCGTTCAAGGAGGGCGTGCGCGAGCCGGTGCCGATCGACGAGGTCGAGCCCGTCGAGTCGATCGTCACCCGGTTCGCGACCGGCGCGATCTCCTACGGCTCCATCTCCCAGGAGATGCACGAGACGCTGGCGATCGCGATGAACCGGCTCGGCGGACGGTCGAACACCGGCGAGGGCGGCGAGGATCCGGACCGGTTCACGGTCGACCCGAACGGCGACTCCCGGCGTAGCGCGGTCAAGCAGGCCGCGTCCGGGCGGTTCGGCGTGACCAGCGAGTACCTGGTCAACGCCGACGACATCCAGATCAAGATCGCGCAGGGGGCCAAGCCGGGTGAGGGCGGTCAGCTGCCCGGCGGCAAGGTCTACCCGTGGATCGCGACGACCCGGTACTCCACGCCGGGCGTCGGCCTGATCTCGCCGCCGCCGCACCACGACATCTACTCGATCGAGGACATCAAGCAGCTCATCCACGACCTGAAGAACGCCAACCCGCGTGCCCGCATCCACGTGAAGCTGGTCAGCCAGGTCGGTGTCGGGACGGTCGCGGCGGGTGTCGCGAAGGCGCACTCCGACGTCGTGCTCATCTCCGGGCACGACGGCGGCACCGGCGCCTCCCCGCTGAGCTCGATCAAGCACGCGGGCGGCCCGTGGGAGCTCGGCCTGGCCGAGACCCAGCAGACGTTGCTGGCCAACAACCTGCGCGACCGGATCGTCGTGCAGGCCGACGGCCAGCTCAAGACCGGCCGCGACGTCGTCATCGCGGCGCTGCTGGGTGCCGAGGAGTTCGGGTTCGCGACGGCGCCGCTGGTCGTGTCCGGCTGCATCATGATGCGCGTCTGCCACCTGGACACCTGCCCGGTCGGCGTCGCGACGCAGAACCCGGAGCTGCGCAAGAAGTTCGACGGCAAGGCCGAGTACGTCGTGAACTTCATGCGGTTCGTCGCCGAGGAGGTGCGCGAGTACCTGGCTGCGCTGGGCTTCCGCAGCATCGCCGAGGCGATCGGGCACGCGGACGTGCTGGAGACCGGCGAGGCGGCGCAGCACTGGAAGACGAAGGGGCTCGACCTCTCGCCGATCTTCCAGGTCGGCGACTACGCCGACGACGTGCCGCGCCACCAGACCCGCAACCAGGACCACGGCCTGGACAAGGCTCTGGACAACACGATGATCCAGCTCGCGGAGGGCGCGCTGCGCAACGGAGACCAGGTCACCCTGGACCTGCCGGTGCGCAACGTGAACCGCACCGTCGGCACCATGCTCGGCTCCGAGCTGACCAGGGCGCACGGCGGCAAGGGCCTGCCCGACGACACGATCGACATCACGCTCACCGGCTCGGCCGGGCAGAGCTTCGGCGCGTTCGTGCCCAAGGGCATCACGCTGCGGCTGGTCGGCGACACCAACGACTACTTCGGCAAGGGCCTGTCCGGCGGGCGGCTCACGCTGCGCCCGCACCCGGACGCGCCGTTCGTGGCCGAGGAGAACATCATCGCGGGCAACGTGATCGCCTACGGCGCCACGTCCGGCGAGATGTTCGTGCGCGGCATCGTCGGCGAGCGCTTCTGCGTCCGGAACTCGGGCGTGCAGGCGGTCGTCGAGGGCGTGGGCGACCACGGCTGCGAGTACATGACCGGCGGCCAGGTGGTCGTGCTCGGGCGGACCGGGCGGAACTTCGCGGCCGGCATGTCCGGCGGCGTCGCCTACCTGCTCGACATGGACACGAAGCGGGTCAACCCGGAGATGGTCGACCTCGACCCGTTGGAGGACGACGACCGGGAGATCATCCGGGCGGCGGTGGAGAAGCACCACCGCGAGACCGGGTCCGCCGTCGCGCACGCCCTGCTGGCCGACTGGGACGTCGCCGTCGAGCGCTTCGGCAAGGTCATGCCCAAGGACTACAAGCGCGTCCTGCAGGCCCAGGAGGCCGCCGAGCGCGAGGGCCGCGACGTCAACGCGGCGATCATGGAGGCCGCTCATGGCTGAGCACTGCCGCAAGGGCCACGACGTCAATGCAGCGCTGTGTCACGGAGGTGCCGCTCATGGCTGACCCGAAGGGCTTCATGACCACGCCCCGGGAGACCCCCGTCCGGCGCCCGGTCGACCTGCGCCTGATGGACTGGAACGAGGTCTACGAGGACTTCCCGCGCGCCACGCTGGAGAAGCAGGCCGGGCGCTGCATGAACTGCGGCATCCCGTTCTGTCACCAGGGCTGTCCGCTGGGCAACCTCATCCCGGAGTGGAACGACCTCGTCTGGCGCCACGACTGGCGCGAGGCCATCGAGCGCCTGCACGCCACGAACAACTTCCCGGAGTTCACCGGCACGCTGTGCCCGGCTCCGTGCGAGGCGGCGTGCGTTCTGGCGATCAACGACGACGCGGTGACGATCAAGCAGGTCGAGATCGAGATCATCGACCGGGCCTGGGACGAGGGCTGGGTGGCCCCGCAGCCGCCGCGGACGAAGACCGGCAAGAAGGTCGCCGTCGTCGGCTCCGGACCGGCCGGGCTGGCCGCCGCGCAGCAGCTGACCCGGGTCGGGCACGACGTCGTCGTGTTCGAGCGGGCCGACCGCATCGGCGGGCTGCTGCGCTACGGCATCCCCGAGTTCAAGATGGAGAAGAAGCGCCTCGACCGCCGTCTGGAGCAGATGGTCGCCGAGGGGACGCACTTCCGGGCGTCGGTCGACGTCGGCACGGACGTCACGGCCGAGCAGCTGTGCGCGGACTTCGACGCCGTCGTGCTCTCCGGTGGGGCGACCGCGTGGCGGGACATCCCGGCCGACGGCCGCGACGCCGAGGGCGTGTACCAGGCGATGGAGTTCCTGCCGTGGGCCAACCACGTGCAGCAGGGCGACATCGACGCGCCGGAGATCACGGCCGAGGGCAAGGACGTCGTGATCATCGGTGGCGGTGACACCGGCGCCGACTGCCTCGGCACGTCGCACCGGCAGGGCGCGCGGTCGATCACCCAGCTCGAGATCATGCCGACGCCGCCGGAGCACCGCACCGAGAACATGCCCTGGCCGACGTACCCGATGGTCTACCGGGTCAGCTCGGCGCACGAGGAGGGCGGCGACCGGATCTTCTCGGTCAACACGACCGAGTTCGTGAAGGACGCCGACGGCAAGCTCGCCGGCATGAAGATCGTCGAGGTGAAGCGCGGCGACAACGGCTTCGAGCCGGTCGACGGCACCGAGCGGGACCTCCCGGCCCAGCTCGTGCTGCTGGCGATGGGCTTCGTCGGCCCGGAGAAGGGCGCCCTGCTGAACGACCTGGCCGTGGACCTCGACGAGCGCGGCAACGTCGCGCGCGACGAGCAGTACATGTCCAGCGTGGACGGCGTGTTCGTCGCGGGCGACATGGGCCGCGGGCAGAGCCTGATCGTCTGGGCGATCGCCGAGGGCCGCGCCGCCGCGGCCGGGGTGGACCGCTACCTCACCGGACGCGACGTCCTCCCGAGGCCGATCGAACCGACGGACCGTCCGATCGCCTGAGCCCGTCGTCGCCTGCCGGCCCGCCCCCCGTCGCAACGAACGGCACCTTCGAGCACTGTGATTGCTCGAAGGTGCCGTTCGTTCGTGGGTGGGGCGGGTCAGAGCGGGTCCAGGGCGTCCCGGTCCGGGGTCGGCGGGCGGTGGCAGCTCGTGGCGTCGAGGTAGAACAGCGCCGTGGACGCGACGTCGTCGGTGCGCGGCAGGTACCGGCCGTCGCCGCGCCAGCCCAGCGCCTGCACGTCGACGCGCAGTGCGGTGGCGAACCGGATCGGGTCCGGCACGTGCCAGCGGTACAGGCCGAAGCGCTGCTGGCTGTCGTACAGGCCGTCCGGGCGGATCACCTGGTGCAGGCCCAGATACGGGGTCGTGTACTCGGTGTACCCGCGGCCCGGCACGTCGAAGTTCCAGGCGCCCCCGACGTAGTCCTCGGTTCCGGTGCCGCAGATGGTCGGGAAGTCGCCGTCGTCGTCGAGGTAGAACTTGACCTCGCCCTCGCCCCACCAGCCGCGGGCCTGGACGCCCCACGCGAGATAGGTCCCGACGTACTGCCCGGCGCCGCGCACGTCGTCGACCAGCGTGTGCACCGCCCCGGACACCGGGTTCGACCGCCGCCACTGCGCGTGCAGGTAGCCGTCGGAGTCGCCGACGTCGCCGGTCTCGTACGTCAGCTGGTGGTAGACAACGGCCGGTGCGGACGCCAGGTTCTCCAGCGTGATCCGAGCGCCGGTGCGGAACGGCATCGGCCAGTAGGAGTTGAACCCGCCGTGCGGGTTGACCGCGACCATCGACGACGACAACTGCGCGAACCGGCACCAGCCCTGCCCGAAGAAGTCCCCGACCGGCACCTCGACGGCGGGTTCCGGGTCGCCGTCCCAGTGGGCGCGCAGCAGCAGCGAGCGCCAGTGATCCGGATGCGTGGTGAGCCAGAGGTGCGTGACGCGGCCGGGGCCGGCGATCGTGGCCAGGTCCACCGTGGACTTCGCCGGGATCTCGATGCTCGGCGACACCTTCCAGCCCGTGCCCAGCTCCCGGGCCGCCGCCGCTCCGGTGCCGGTGGTGGCCCGACCGCCGCGGCCGGGTTCGCCGGTCGGGTTCTCCGGGCTGATCGAACGGGTGCGGGCGGCGCGGATGCGCGAGACGTCGGACATGACGGCAGCGTCCCTCACCGAGCCCGGCGCGCGTCGCCGGTGAACGCGACCACCGAACGCTCGTCACCCATCGGGAAGGGCGCGGGCGGCGCGGTCGGGCGGCGCGGTCGGGCGGCGCGGTCGGGCGGCGCGGTCGGGCGGCGCGGGTCAGCGGCGCGGGTCAGCGGCGCGGGTCAGCTCAGGCGGAAGACCGGGAAGCCGGGGGCGATGGACGCCAGTTGCGCGTCCGTCGCGTCGGCCGTGACGCCGTCGAAGAAGCGGCCGACCTCCCAGCCCCAGCGGCGCAGGTACTCGCGCAGGATCGGGGTCTTCACGGCGTCGTCGACCTCGACGGCCGTGAACTCCTCGACCCGACGTCCGAGGCGTAGCTCTCCCCCGCCCGCCGCACGCAGGTTGCGCACCCACTGCGCGTGTCCGCGCGGCGCGACGAGGTAGCGCTCGCCGCCGAGCGTGAGCAGGTTGACCGGGACGGTCCGCCACTCCCCGCTGCTCCGCCCGCGCACCGCGAGGACCCGGCTCCCGGCGACCGAGACGCCGAGACGGGTGAGGCCGCTCATCGCGGCCATCACGACGCGGTCCGCGCGGCCCGGACGCAGGTAGCGGGTGCTGTTGTCGGCGATCATGGCTGCTCCTCGGTCTGCGAGAGCACTGCTCTCCCTGTGATGCGAGAAGTAGACACCCGTCCCATGCTCCACGTCAAGAGCAGTGCTCTCGAATGTGGTCAGGACTCCCGGAGCTCGAGCTCGAACGCGTCGTCGCCGATCCAGATCCGGAGACCCTCGGCGTCGTCGGTGATGTAGCCGTCCTCCTCCTCGCCCAGCTCGCGGATCGCTCCGAGCGCACGGGTGCTGAACTCGACGACCCCGCCCCCGACGTCCATCGGCCGGTACTCGCGGGCCAGGCGCGCGGTGCGGCACTCGGTGGCCAACCACTCCGCGTTCTCGTCGCCGACCTCGACCCGCCACACGTCGTTGCGCATGCGCGCAGTATGGCCGGGCTCACGCGGCCGGTGGAACCTCGTCCTCCGAACGGCCCGCACACAGGACGCATCGGACACGCCCGGGTTGCTCCCGTTCGACGAGTTGGTCATGCCGACCGGCGCACCGTTCGCACACCTCGCGGGGCGCACAGCCTCCCGCCGACGGTGACGTGCCATTCACTGTCCGTGCGCGTCGTGCCACAACTCGAACCCGATTCACGCGTTTAATGCTTACCGGCATCTGTGGAACCGGGAGCCCCTGCAGATGCCGGGCCATCGGGACGTCGGGGCCGCGGCCTTGCCGGCCGCGGTTCCGAGTCTCGATGCGACCCGGTCTACCTGGCGGCGAACGCGGGACGCGCCGTCGCCGCGGCCACCGGCGAGCGCCGCCGCAGGACCGCCGCCCGGATCCGCGCACCGACGGCGTAGGCGCCCGCGGTGACGACCGCCATCACCGCACCGGCGGCGACGCACATCAGCGGGTTCCCTCCGGTCATCGGCCCGACCGCGAACCCGATCACCAGCATGTAGACCGACCACAGGACCGAGCTGACGGCGGAGCCGAGGAGCAGGCGTCGCAGCGGGAGGCCGAGCCGTCCGGCCGCCGCCGTGCTGACGAGCCGACCGCCCGGCACGAACCGGGCCCCGACGAGCGCGACGACGGGCCGCCGGAACAGGTTCGCCCGTACCCACGCGGCCAACCCGTTCTCCGCGTCCGCGGCACGGGGCAGGATCCTCGTCGACGTCCGTCCCATGCCGAACACGGCGAGATCGCCCAGCACGGACCCGGCCAGCGCGGCCACGAACAGGCCGGCCACGCCGAGACCGTCGTGCGAACCGAACGCGGCCGCCGCCGCCGACATCAGGAGCGTCTCGCTCGGGAGCATCGGCACCGGGCCGTCGATCGCGATCAGCGCGACGAGCGCCGGCAGCAGCCACGCGCTGTGCAACACGGCGTCCATCAACGGCTGGACCGCCTGGAGCGTGGCGAGCAGATCCACACGGCTCCTCGGGGAGAGCGGGTCGGGCGACGGGCGGACCCAGCGTCGCAGAGCGAACGGCCTCGCCGGAGGGGGGTACACCCCCGGTCACCGCTCCGCTCGGTGAGCGGTCCACCGGCGCGGTGAGCGCGGCCACCCTGCGTTTCGACACCCCCGCACCGGGTAGCCCCACACCGGACGAGGGCGCCCGGGAGACCTCGAGCCTCCCACGGGGACGCCCCACAGGTACGCAGAGCAACCAGGGAGGATCCGATCATGGCCGACCGTCACGTCGTCCCGGTCGACGACGGCTGGCACGTCGAGAAGGACAAGGCGCAGCGGGCGAGCGCCAAGGCCGCCACGCAGGCCGAGGCCGTCACGCGCGCCGTCGAGATCATCGCCAACGACGGCGGCGGTAACCTGATCGTGCACGGGACCGACGGTTCGGTCCACGAGACCCGTGCCGTCGAGGCGAACAGCGACGAGACCGCGTCCACCGCCGCCAGGGCGACGGCGTCGGCGACCGCCACCGGCGCCCAGGAGACGGCGAAGGAGGCAGCCGACAAGGCGGGCCGCACGGCCGACGCCGTCGGCTCGGACGCCGCCACCACCGGCCGCCGGGTGGCGGGCGAGACGAGGACCGCGGCGTCGAAGGCAGCGGGCACCGCCCGTTCCGGTGCGAACCAGGTCGCCGCGGAGGCCGACAAGGTCGCCACGAACGGCAAGGCGGCGGGCAACGCGGGCAAGGCCGCGGCGGATGCGGCACGGCAGACCGGCGAGCAGCTGGCCGGTCAGGCGTCGCGCACCGGACGTCAGGTCGGCGGTGAGCTCCGCGCCGTGTCCGAGCGGTCCGCGTCCCGGGCCACCTCGGCCACACGCGAGGGCGCCGACCAGGCGGTCTCCGCCGCGGACCGCGCCGCCCAGGTCGCGGGGACGGCCGAGGACGAGATCGACTCCGTCGGCACCCGGTGGGCGAAGATCGTCCAGTCGTCCAGCGAGCGCGCCGCGGAGCAGGTCGACGACGCCGTCGAGCGGCTCACGAAGGCCGCGCGGCCGTTCAACCCGATCCGGGTGGCCGGGCGCGTCGCCGCGGGCACCGTGTCGACCGCGTTCGGCCTGACCGGCGCCGTCGTCTCCCGCACCGGCAGGACGGCACAGCGCACCACCCGCAGGGCGGCCGGTCGCGGCTGACTCCGCCCCGCTGTCCGGGACAGGCCCGCACGGTCCGCCGTGTGGGCCTGTTCGTGCGCCGGCAGATCAGGACGGCAGGCGCAGCAGGTAGTCCCCGCGGTCGTCGTCCCACTCCATGTCGACGAGGCCGCGTGTCCTGGCGGCCGTCGCGAACGCCAGGAAGCTGCCGAAGCCGTAGCGCTTCTCGCTGAACTCCGGGACCCGCTTGCGCAGCTGGTTCTTCAGCCCGCTCAGCTGCGGTGGGCCGCCGCCGGACCGCGTCAGGTCCCGCACGACGTCGACGAGCAGCGTGAACGCCTCGTCCTCCGCCGTCGACGTCTCCGGGAACGCGACCTCGGGGTCCCCCTGCGCCGACCCCGCCGACAGCGCGAGGACGCCCTGGTTCTCCAGGTTGCGCAGCAGCTCCCCGAAGCCGCGGAAGCCGTGGTCGGACTCGTCGAACGTCGGGTCCTTGCGCAGGATCGCGCGCTTGAGACGGGACGCCAGCACCGGCCCGTCGGCGTGCCGGAGCAGCCCGGTCAGCGTGCTCCCGACGAGCGCGTCCAGGTCCCGGTCCCCCGTCGTGTCGGCGACGGTCTCGGTGACCGGTTCCTCCGCGGGCTCCGGTGCGGGCGGTGGGGCGGCGGGTTCCGGTGCGGCGCGGCCACCTCGACGGCGGCCCGACGACGGCGTGCGCACGGCGGGCTCCACGCCGGGCAGGCGGTCGTAGAACAGGAACTCGTCGCAGGCAGGCGGCAGCAGCGCCGACGTCGAGGACTGCACCCCGATGCCGATCACGCGCTTGTCCAGCTCGCGGAGCTTGTGCATCAGCGGAGTGAAGTCCGAGTCGCCGGTCCCGATCGCGAACGTGGTGACGAACCCGCGCTCGTAGGCGAGCTCGATCGCGTCGACGGCGAGCTTGATGTCGGCCGCGTTCTTGCGCGAGCCGCCGATCCGCTGCGGGATCTCGATCAGCTCGACCTGCGCGCGGGCCATCAGGCGCCGGTCCTCGTCGAACGCCGACCAGTCCCCGTACGCCCGCCGCACCACGACGCGTCCGCGCTCGGCGAGCGCGTCGGCGAGCGGCCCGAAGTCGAACGGGCTGACCCCGAGCCCGTCGCGCGCACCGATCGCGAGGTTCTCGTAGTCCAGCAGCAGGGCGATCCGCTCATCCTCGACGGCCACTCGCGGCACTTCCTCACGTCGTGCGGACGGGTCGGACGACGAGCGTAACGACGCCGGTGGGGCGGCCGCGGGCGGGCACGCGAGAATGGGCGGATGCGCGCCCACGACGTCGAGGCCGTCACCTCCGAGATGATCAGCGCCTTGGGCGGCAGGGCGGACCTGCCGTGGGACGGGCCGGCCGGCCCGCTGGAGTGGTCCTGCCGCGACACCGCGCTGCACGTCGCCGACGACCTGTTCACCTACGCCTCGCAGCTGGCCACCGAGACGGCCTACGACCACGTCCCGTACGAGATCAGCGTCGCGCCGGACACCGGGCCGAACGACGTGCTGCGGGTCGTCGAGACCGGATCGGCACTGCTGGCCAGCGTGCTGCGCACCGCGCACCCCGGCGCGCGCGGCTGGCACCCGAACGGGGTGTCCGACCCCGGCGGGTTCGCCGCGATGGGCGTGCTCGAGATCGTCGTGCACACCCACGACATCGCGACCGGCCTCGGTCTCGCGTGGACTCCGCCGGAGGACACGTGCAGGGCGGTGCTCGAGCGGCTGTTCCCGGAGGCGCCCGCCGACGCGTCGGACCCGATGGCCGCGCTGCTGTGGGCCACCGGTCGCGGCGAACTGCCCGGAATGTCCACCCGGGACGCGAGCTGGCGCTGGGACTCGTCGGTCCGCAGCTGACCCGCCCCGTCCGTCATGGACACGAACGGGGGACGCTCCCGTCCGCGGGCGCCGGCGTGATCCAGTACCTTCCGCGCTGTCGAGAGCACGGCAACCGTCTGGAGGGTCTCCCATGGCCGGCAAGTTCGAGGTGTACGAGGACGCGGCGGGCAAGTTCCGGTTCCGTCTGAAGGCGTCCAACGGCGAGGTCGTGGCCAGCGGCCAGGGCTACGCGTCGAAGGCGTCCGCGAAGAAGGGCTGCGAGTCGGTCCTCAAGGCGGCGGACGGCGCGCCGATCGTCGAGGTCGAGAAGGCCGACTAGCGACTCCGGTCCGGGCCGGTCGCGCCGTGGACGGCGCAGGTGTACCGGCCCGGACCGTGGTCCCCCGGACGTGCTCCGGCACCGGCGCCGGAGACCGGATCGGGACGGCGGGCGACGGGTTTCTCACCCGGATGCGTCGAGGACGTATCAGGAACGCCCCGACCGGGTATGCACCGGCCGTGAGCCCCGTTCTGGACGTCGAACTCGCCGCAGAGCCCGCGTCGGCTGCGCGATCGCGACGTGCGTTGAGCTCGTGGCTCGCCTCCCTGTGTGGCCTCACCGCGCTGTGCGACGTCGGGCAGGACCTCGTCCTCGCCGTGAACGAGGCGATCAGCAACAGCGTCGAGCACGCCTACGGGGGCGGCCCCGGCACGGTGCGCCTGCGCGCCCGTGTCCGCACGGTGGTCGACGCGGGCTCCGGCACCAGGGGGTGCGGCCGCCTCGAGGTGTCCGTGGAGATCATCGACCACGGCTGCTGGCGTGAACCGCCGTCGGACCCCGGGTTCCGGGGGCGCGGCCTGATGATGGCCGAGGCGTCGGTGGACCACATGGGCATCGAGCGGACGTCGGCCGGGACGACCGTGACCATGCACCGGTCGCTGGGCTGCCCGTCGCGCCAGACCGTGTCGGCCTGATCCGGCCCCACGAGCGGAGACACCGTGGCCGACACGATGGGCATGGCCGTCGCGGAACGCGCCGACATGGCCGAGTTCCTGGCCGGGCTGACACCGGAGCAGTGGGACGCACCGACGCTCTGCGAGGGCTGGTCCACGCGTGACGTGGTCGCGCACATGTACGGCTACGAGGACGCCGGCTTCTCCGGCTTCGCCGCCCGGCTGCTCCGCTCGGGACTGAACGGCGACCGCGCCAACGCGGCCGTCGTCGCCGAGCAGGCCGGGGTGTCGCCTCCGGAGCTCCTCGCCAAAGCCAGGAGCTGCGTGCGGCCCCGCGGGTTCACGACGCTGTTCGGCGGGCGGATCGCGCTGACCGACTGCATGATCCACCAGCAGGACGTCCGACGCCCGCTCGGGCTGCACCGTGACGTTCCCGCCGACCGGCTCACGGTCGCGCTCGACTTCGCCCGCACCGCGCCTCCCATCAGGGCGAAGCCGCGGGTCGCCGGCCTGCGCCTCGTCGCGACCGACCTGGGGTGGACGGCGGGCGACGGGCCGTCGGTCGAAGGTCCCGGCGAGGCGCTGCTGATGGCCGTCGCCGGGCGTCGCGCCGCCGTCGACGAGCTCACCGGACCCGGAGTGGCGACGCTGCGCGACCGCATCGACGGGTGATCCCGCCCCGGCAGCTGTCAGAGTGAGGGCATGGCCACTCGGGAGGTTCGCGGTCACCGCGTGTTCGCCGCGGTCTACGACCGGATGGTCGGCCCGATGGAACGGACCGTGATCGGCCCGATCCGCTCCGAGCTGGTCGGCGGGCTCACCGGTTCCGTGCTCGACGTCGGCGCGGGCACCGGGGCGAACCTGACCCATTTCCGGGCGGCGTCGCGGGTCGTGGCGGCCGAGCCGGACCCGGCCATGCGGCGCAGGCTGACGGACCGTCTGGACGGGGCGCGGGTGCCGGTGGAGGTGTCCGACGCGGGCGCGGAGGCGCTCCCGTTCCCGGACGCCTCGTTCGACGCGGTGGTGTTCACGCTCGTGCTGTGCACGATCCCGGATCCGGGCCGCGCGCTGGCCGAGGCCCGCCGGGTGCTGCGGCCGGGCGGGCGGCTCGTGGCGCTCGAGCACGTGCGCGGGCACGGCGGGCACGCCCGGTGGCAGGCCCGGCTCGACCCGGTCTGGACACGGGTGATGGCCGGGTGCCACCTGGACAGGGACACCGCGGCCGAGATCCGGTCCGCCGGCTTCGACCCGGACCACGAGGAGCGGTTCTCCGTCCCGCCCTCGTGGGGTCCGACGTCGTCGCTGCTGCGGCTGACCGCCACCCGCTGAACGCTCAGGACCGGGTCAGCAGCCGCTTGCTGGTGCGGCGGAACGCCCAGACGACGACGAGCGCGGCGAGGATCGTCAGCGGGGTGCCCATGGCGACCCGGGCGACGGCCAGCCCACCGGTCGTGTCGATCACGTAGAGCCACTGCTGGACGGCGAACCGGGCGCCGAACACGGCCGCGGCCGCGAGCGTCGCGATGTCGTGCGCGCGCAGGCTCGGACGGTCCGCGCGCCAGGCGTGCTTGTTGCCGTGCAGGGCGTTCCAGATCACCCCGGTCAACGGCCTGCGTGCCAGCACCGATGCGGCGGTCACCACGAAGCCGGCCAGCGCGACCCAGATCCCGATCGCGAAGAAGTCCTTGGCCGACCCGGTCCACGCGACGATGCCCGCCGCGACCCCGACGCCGACCAGCCCGCCGATCGCGGACGCGAACCTCTCGCCCCGGACCAGCCGGAACGCGGTCAGCAGCACGGCGACACCGACCGACACGGCGATCGTCACCGGAAGCGACAGGAACGCGTTGGCCGTCGCGAACACGACCACCGGCACCGTCGAGTAGACGAACCCCATCGGGCCGCCCATCTGGTCGAGCACGCTCGCGGTCTTCTCCTGTGCGTTCTCCGACGTCGGCCCGGCGACCGGCAGCGGGCCGGTCGCCGTGTCGTCGTCCCGGTCTGCGTCCGTCATCGTCATCTCGTCCCCTCCGTCGTGGTGTCCGGTACGGGGATCAGGAGAAGGCGTGCCGCTGCGGCACACTCAAGCCCGTGTGACGGGCGCCACCCTCAGCCGTGGGGTAGGCGAGCGGCACGAGCACCGAGGCGTCCACCGTCGAGAGCGACAGGACGTCCGTGCCGACCACGGCGACGAGCCCGAGCCTCGCCCGAGAGCTCGGATCTCGGACAGCCACACGCGGGTGGCCCCGCCGTCCGGCATCCGCGAACTCCTCTCGTGGCCCGCGAGCAGCCCTCGCAGCCGCTGTCGACGCGACCGGGGAGATCCGGCCACCCACCCGGCCGGAGTTCACTGGCTCCAGCGGACCTCCGGCCCGTTCGCCCGGCACCGGTCGTCCACGTGCGTGATCTGCGGTCCCGTCACGGCCCGGACGGACCCGCCCGCTCCCCGTCGCGGGCACGACGAGTCCCGCCGTGCGACGAGCGCGTGCACGACCGCGACGTCGTCGGCGGCGTCCGGGTCGTCCGGATCGAGGTCGAGCGCGGCGAAGACCGTTGCGAGATCCACCCGATTGATCATGACTCACGCATGCCGCCGACGCCATAGTCCGAATTCACCATTCGAGCATGCGACGCGCTGCCGGCACGGCCTCCGACAACTTGAGTCTTCTTGACAGGAAAAGTTGTCGGTGCGACGGTGGTCGCCGTGACGGACACGGCGGTGATCTCGGACGGAGCCGCGGCCGCCGTCGCGCTCGACCCGGTCCGCGCCCAGCTGCTCGGCGCGCTGCGCACCCCCGGCTCCGCCACCACGCTGGCCGCGGAGCTGGGCCTGTCCCGGCAGAAGGTGAACTACCACCTCCGGGCGCTCGAGACGCACGGGCTCGTCGAGCTCGTCGAGGAGCGGCGCAAGGGCAACATGACCGAGCGGGTGATGCGGGCGACCGCGTCCGCGTTCGTCGTGTCACCCCAGGCATGGGCGCTGCTCGCACCCGATCCGGACGCCAGCCCGGACCGCCTCTCGGCGCAGTGGCTGCTCGCTGTCGCCGCGCGCCTGCTCCGCGAGGTCGGCGCGCTCGTCACCGCGGCGGGCCGCCGCCGGGTCGCCACGTTCGCGGTCGACGGCGAGATCCGCTTCGCCAGTGCCGCCGACCGGGCCGCGTTCACCCGCGAGCTCGGCGACTCGGTGCGGGACCTCGTGGCCCGCTACCACGACGCCGCCGCGCCCGGCGGCCGTCGGCACCGCCTCGTCGTCGCCGTACACCCGGCCATGACCCCGGACGAGCCGTCGTGAGCCGCCGGTTCGAGATCCGCCGCGAGGTCGCCCTGCCGGCCACACCGGAGCAGGTCTGGCGGGCGATCGCCACGCCGGAGGGCCAGGCCGCGTGGTTCATGCCATCGGAACCGCCGCCGGACGCGCAGGTCGAGTCGGAGCCCCCGCACCGGCTGGCGATCACCGACGGCGGCACCACCGCGATGGAGTACATCGTGGACGGTCGCGACGACGGGACGACGGTCCTGCGGTTCGTGCACAGCGGGATGCTCTCCGACGACTGGGGCGACGAGTTCGAGGGCATGACCGCCGCCGGGTGGGACATGTACCTGTTCACGCTCGGCCAGTACCTGCGGCACTTCCCGGACCGCTCCGCCGTGTACGCCGAGGCCGAGGCACCCGCCGTCCCCGGTGCGTGGGACCGGATCCTCGCCGCCCTCGGCGACCCTGCGGAGGGCGACACCGTCGATGCCACCGGGCTCGCCGGCGTCGTCGACCTCCGCTCCGTGCACTACCTCGGCGTCCGCACGGACGACGCCCTGGTCCGCTTCCACGAACGGTCCCCGATCGGCCTGCCGGTGGCCGTCGGCCACCACGCCTACTCCCCCGGCACCGACCCGGCCACTCTCTCCACGGCGTGGGCAGAGTGGCTCACCACGACGACCCAGGAGACACACCACGATGGCTGACCTGCAGAAGCTCACCCCGTTCCTGATGTTCCAGAAGGGCGACGCCGAAGCGGCGATGACGTTCTACACCGGACTGTTCGCGGACGGCGAGGTCCTCGTCCTGGAACGCTTCGGCGCCGGTGAGCCCGGCGCGGAGGGCACCGTCAAGCAGGGGGTGATCCGGCTCGGGGAGCAGCAGGTCCGACTGTTCGACAGCCCGCAGGCCCACGACTTCGACTTCACCCCGTCGATGTCGTTGTTCGTGGTCTGCGAGTCCGCCGAGGAGCAGCAGAAGCTCTGGTCGGCGCTGTCCGACGGCGGCGCCCCGCTCATGCCGCTCGGCGACTACGGCTTCGGGCCGTTCGGTTGGACGAACGACCGCTTCGGCGTGTCCTGGCAGCTCAGCCTGGGGTAGTCGGCGCTGCCCGACGGTGCGGATCAGGTGGCCCAGCCCTGCAGCGCCGACCGCTTCGTCATCAAGCACCGGACCCTCGGGTCGTCCTGCCCTCCGGCGAGAAGGCGTCCTCGACGGGCACCTCCTCCGGCGCCATGAAGCCGTCGAGCGACATCGTCACGCTGAAGAACACCCTGCCGACCGTCAGCTCTGCACACCCGCGAGGACGTAGTCGGCCAGGTTGCGCAGGGTCTGCTCGCCGCCCTCGACGGCGTGGTACTTCTCGACCGCCTCGTCGCGGAGCTCCTTCGTCGGGAACACCGTGCGCATCACGATCCGGGTCTTCTCGTCGCCGTCCACCTCGAACGTCCACACCGACTCGAACGCGTTCGGATCGTCGCGGGACTCGCCGTGCACGAGCGCGATGCGCTCCGGCGGGACGATCTCCGTCCAGGTGATCCACTCCTGGTAGTCGGTCCCGTCCGGCCCGTGCATCGTGAAGTCCCACGCACCGCCCGCGCGGAACTCGAACGACCGCGTCGTCGTCGTGAACCCGTCCGGTCCCCACCACCGCGACAGATGCCGGACCTGCGTGAACGCCTCGAACACGGTCTCCCGCGGGGCGCCGATGGCCCGGGAGATCACGATCTCCCGATCGCTAGTGGTCATCGTCGTGCCTCTCCTGGTGTGTCTGCGTCAGTTCCTGCACGTACTCGTCGAGCCGGTCGAGGCTCTCGCTCCAGAACCGCTCGAATCCGCCCAACCACTCGTGGACGGGCCGCAGGCCACGGGCGTCGAGGCCGTACAGCCGCTGCTTGCCGTCGCCACGGGCGTGCACGAGCCCGACCTCGCGGAGCACCCGCAGGTGCTTCGACGTCTGGGGCTGGGTCATGCCCAGATCCCGCGCCAGGCCGGTGACCGGCCGCTCGCCCTCGCGCAACAGCGTCAGGATCTCCCGACGTTGGGGCTCGGCGATCGCGTTGAACGCGTCCGAGGTCGTCGCCACGCGTGCCATGCGAGCATCATATGCCGATATGGGAATGCGTCAACGGGCTCTCCCCGGACGGGCCGCGCGGGACCGCACCTACCAGGGCTTCGCCTCGCCGGCCTGCCCACCGCGGGTGGCCGGGTGAGCCAGATGACGGGGGAGCCAGAACGACATCAGGACGACGATCCCGATGCCGAGCACGCTGTCGACCGCCAGGACCGCACCCGCGAGGACGAGGACGACGCCGAGGATGCCCATGGCGTTCGAGAGGCGACACGCCCGTCGGTAGACGGGGTCCGGCTTCTCACTCAGGAGTTCGACGAGCCGCGGGTCGTCAGCGGCGAGTCGTCGGGCGAGGTCGTCGAACGCCCTGCGTTCACGGTGCTTCATCGGGGCCCTCCTACCGCGCGTGGGCAAGCCACAGTTGGTAGGAGCCATCAGCCCGGAGCGGGCGGTTAGGGCGGGCACCATCGCCGCTGGAAGAACGGTAGCGCGAGCGACCCGCGCACGACAGGGCCGAGAGACTCGGGTGTCATCGACGGGAGGGTCCGCTCGCGACACGACGCCCGCTCCGTGATCGGGAGCCGGGCGCCGTTATCGCTGCTGGAGCGGGCGACGGGAATCGAACCCGCGTAGCCAGTTTGGAAGACTGGGGCTCTACCATTGAGCTACGCCCGCGTGCCCGGCGTCGTCCGCCGTGCGCAGCCCAGGGTATCCGACGCGCAGGGCCTCCGGCACGTCCGCCCCTCTCGATCACCATCGGGCGATCTGTCCGGGAGCGCCCGGGGCGCCGCGGGCGTCCGGCTACACTGAGCCCGACGGGGTGTGGCGCAGTTTGGTAGCGCACTCGCTTTGGGAGCGAGGGGCCGTGGGTTCAAATCCCGCCACCCCGACCACGGTTGACCTGCGACAACGTCGCGTTGCTACACGGTCCAGCGGCCGAAATGTAGCAACGCATGTAGCAACCGCTGCCGTCATCCCGCCTCGTTCTCCCAGTCGATCGCGTCCAGGGCCTGGCGCATGGCGTCGAGGTTGGTGTGGGCATAGATCGTCATCGTGACGTCGATGTCTGCGTGCCGGGAGATCGCCTGCACGACGTGCGGAGGCGTCCCGAGTGCGAGCGGCAGGCTGACGACGGTGTGCCGCAGATCGTGTAACCGGACACCGGGCAGTCCGGCCCGAACGCGGAGCTTGTCGGAAGTCCCGGTTCAGCGCCCGGGGTTCGAGCGGTGTCTCGATCTGCGTGCCGAACACGAGGTCGAAGTCCTGCCAGCACTCCCCCGCGGCCTTCCGCTCGTCCGCCCAGGACCGCGGTACGAGTGATCTTCGGTAGCGGGATGATCGCCGACGAGGCGCGGGTCTTCGTCGCGTCGACGACGAGCTGACCCCCGACCCGCTGGACGGTCTGCCGGATGTGGACGGTCGCCTCGTCGTCCGGTTCGTGGCGACACGCGCACCTCGCGTCCAGCAGGCACATTACCGCGCGCACGAACGGCGTACGCACGCAAGTTCGGCGCCGAACGGGCTCCAAACTGCGACGACGGGCTTGATTCGAACGTATGTTCCTGTAGAATAAATGCATGTCCACCGGTCCGGTCGCTGACGCGTACCGCCTGCTCGTCGAGGCGGTCGACGCGCTGGAGGCTGCTGCCGGTGCGGGCGCGGTGGATGCTGATCTGCTGGCCGTGCTGCCGCTGTGCCGTGGCGTGCAACGGCGCCTGGACCGGATCAGTGTGGCGGCGGCGTCCAGATTGGACCGGCGGGGCACCTTCGCCGAGCGCGGGTACCGCAACCCGACTGCGGCGGTGATGGACCTGCTGGGTTGTGACCGTGGCGATGCCCGCCGCATCACCTGCGCCGCAGAACATGTCCACCCACGAACCGGCCTGGACGGGGCCGAGCTCCCGGAAGCGTTGCCGGCGACCGCGCAGCGGTTCGCTGCGGGCGCGATCGGGCTCGAGCACGTGCACACGATCGCGGCGGTGCTGAACTCGGGAGCCGCGCGGCGGGTCGATCCGGCGAGGCTGGCCGGGGCGGAGCGCACGATCGCCGAGCACGCGTGCCTGTACACCCCGAACGAGCTGCGCACCTGGGCCACCCGCCTGGTCGAGGCGCTCGACCAGGACGGCCCGGAACCCGACGACCACCCGACACCTCAGATCAACGAGCTCACGATCACCGCCAACCGCACCGGTTCGGGTGGTCGGCTCTCCGGCCGGTTCGACGACGCCGCACTGTTCGAAGCGATCACCACCGCCGTCGACGCCCTCGCCGCACCACGGGACGGCCTCGACCAGCGCAGTCCCGCCGAGCGGCAGGCCGAAGCACTGGCCGACGTGTGCGCCCACGCACTGCAGCACGCCCCGTTGTCGGAGACCGGTGGGCGGCGCCCGGTGATCAGCGTGCTGATCACCCTGAAGGATCTGCAGGACCGGGCCCGGGCTGCCGTGCTGGACTTCGGCGGCACCGTCACCCCGGAGTCGCTGCGGATGCTGGCCTGTGATGCGGGGATCGTGCCGGTCGTGATGAACGGCGTCGGTCAGCCTCTGGATGTCGGGCGGATCCGGCGCACGATTCCGGACGGGCTCCGGCGGGCGGTGACCGCACGGGACCGGGGCTGCGCGCATCCGGGCTGTGACCGGCCGCCGAGCTGGTGCGAGATCCACCACGTCACCCCCTGGGAACACGGCGGCCAGACCACGCTCGGGAACCTGGTGATGCTGTGCAAGATCCATCACCGACAGATCCACCACACCGACTGGCTGGTCCGCATCCGCGACGGACTACCCGAGTTCGTCCCTCCACGATGGATCGACCCGCAACAACGACCACGCCGACAACCCGCGCTCGTCGATGTCGCCTGACCATTCTCACCACGGACCGCCGGGTCGCCTGCGCCTCGTCGGGACCCGGCCACGGAGGCGTTGTGACACCGAGGATGTCGAGCGGCGAGTCACCCGTCGCGCGGAACTCGAACCGGACACCGCGGCGGATCGTCGGACTCAGGTCCGGTTCGAGGTCGCAGATGTGCTCGGTGCCGTCGTGACGCCACACCTCGCCAGTGCCGGAGAGGGCGAACCAGATCTCGTCGACCGTCCGGTGGACGACGGCCGCCGACATGCGCCCGGCCGGCAACCGGAAGTCGGCGGTCCCGGCGCCCGGGCGGGCACACAGCGGCCGGACCCCGGACCCGTCCGGCGCCGTGTACGTCGAATGGCCGGGGAGCAGCGGCTGGCAGAGATCGGTCGTCGGGGAGACCTCGCCGTCGGACAACCACCCCCTACACGGCCCCGAGATCAGTGGGGGTCGGTCCCGGACGCCAGGAGACTGCCGGCGTTCCTACTGTCGGGACATGTCCTCCGAGCTCCGCGTGTACGTCGCCGTGCTGCTGTTCGAGTCGACCGCCCCGACGCCGCCCGGGAGGCCGCCGTTGTACCGCGAGGACGTCACGCTCGTGCACGCGACGACCGAGGACGAGGCCCGCGAGGCGGCCGAGCGTCACGCGCGCGATCAGGAGTCCACCTACGAGGCCGCGAGCGGCGACGTGGTGACGCTGCGGTTCCGGCAGGTCGTCGACCTCGCGCCGGCACTGACCGACGACTACTCGGGTACGGCCGACCTCTACTGCCGCCATTTCCGCGGCATCGGCCTCTACCGCCGCTGGGAGCCGATGCTCAGCGGCGAACCGGTGTAAGCGCCTCAGACGTTCCGCGCGTTCGCGCGGATCTCGTGCGGTGGGACGTCCGGGTCCTCGATCGCCAGGCCGATCACCCGGGTCGGACGGAGGCGGATGATCGCCGGATCGGTACCGTTCGCGGGACCCGTGCCGGGGACGAACTCCGCCGTTCCGCGGATGTCCAGGCAGCGCACGCGCCACGGGTCGGTCGACCGCAGATCGTCGACGACGAGTGCGGCACGCCCGTTGTCGGCGACGTTGCGGTACTTGCGGCTACGGGACATCCGGAAGCCGCCGATGTCGATCGTGCCGGTCTCCGGGTTCCAGGCGAAACCGACCGGGTTGACCTGCAGCGTGCCGTCCGGCTGCTGCGTGGCCAGGCGGCCGATCGGCTGGCTGTCGAGATAGGCGAGCTCCGCGTCGGTGAAGACCATGCGCACATCGTCGATCCTGAAGTCGGCTCGAGGTCAAGGCTGGCCCGCACGGGTCCGACCGGGCACGCCCGGCCCGGCTCCGGATCGCTACGGTCCTACCCGTCGAGACGAGGAGGTCCGGATGCGGGTTCTGGTGGTCGGTGCCGGGTTCGGCGGCATCGCCGCGGCGATCGAGTTGCGCACGCACGGCATCACCGACGTGACGATCGTCGAAGCGGGACCCGGGATCGGCGGGACCTGGGCGTACAACACGTACCCCGGCGCGGCCTGCGACGTGCCCAGCCACCTGTACTCGTTCTCGTTCGCGCAGCGGCGCAACTGGTCCCGTCTGTGCTCGCCGCAGCCGGAGATCCTCGAGTACCTGAAGGGCGTCGCCCGCGAGTACGACGTGGACGGTCTCGTCGTACCGGACACCCGCATCGTCGAGGCGCGCCGCGACGACACGACCGGGCCCTGGACGGCCACGACCGACGACGGGCGCACGTTCACCGCGGACGTGCTGATCGTCGCGACCGGTCAGCTGAACACGCCCGTCACACCGGACGTCCCCGGCCAGGGATCGTTCGACGGCGTCCAGTTCCACTCCGCGCGCTGGGACCACGAGCGGGACCTGCGCGGGCGGCGCGTCGCCGTCGTCGGGACCGGGGCGAGCGCGGTGCAGTTCGTGCCGGAGATCGCGCAGGAGGTCGCGCACCTCGCGGTGTTCCAGCGCACCGGCAACTGGTTCCTGCCGCGCCGCAACCGGCCGTTCCCCGGCTGGTGGAAGGCCGCGATCAGGTACGTGCCCGGCCTGCAGCGGTGGCGGCGCCGGTTCATCACGGAGTACACCGAGTCGCTGACGCTGATGATCCGCCATCCGTCGACGCTGGGTCGGATCGGTCGGCTGTGGTCCACGCTGTTCATGCGGATGCAGGTCCGCGACCCCGAGCTGCGCCGCAGGATCTGGCCGGACTACACGTTCGGCTGCAAGCGGATCCTGTTCAGCTCGCACTACCTGCCCGCGCTGTCGCGGCCGAACGTCTCGCTGTCCACGGAGAAGGTCACCGAGATCGTCCCGGAGGGCGTCCGCACGGCCGACGGCACGACCCACAAGGTCGACACGATCATCTGGGGCACCGGCTTCGCGGCCCGGGACTTCATGTTCCCGATGGAGATCGTCGGGCCCGGCGATCGGAAGCTCTCCGACGAGTGGGCCGGCGGTCCGCACGCGCACCTCGGGATGACGGTGCCCGGCTTCCCGTCGCTGTTCGTCCTCTACGGACCGAACACGAACACGTCCGGCGGCTCGATCATCCTGTACCTGGAGGCCCAGACCCGGTACCTGCGGGAGGCGCTGCAGCGCATGACGAGCCGCGGGGCGGAGGCGATCGAGGTCCGGCGCGACGTCGAGGCCGCGTCCGACGCCCAGGTGCAGGCCCGCTTCCCCGGCACGGCGTGGACGGCATGCGACTCCTGGTACCGCGACGAGGGCGGCCGGATCGTCACGAACTGGCCGGGCTACATGCGCGAGTACCTCGACCGCACGAAGACCGTGGACGCCGACGAGTACGTGTTCCACCGGTGACGGGCAGGCGCCGCGCCCCGCTCCCCAGCGGGCGCGGCGCCGGGTCCGGCGTCCCGCGCTCAGTTGTTGTTGTTGTTCGACAACGAGTCGCAGGAGATCGCGGACGCGTGCGAGCTGGGCAGTACACCGTCGAGAAGACCACCGACGTTCGCCCCGACGTCGGGGCAGACGTTGGTCCCGTTGAGCAGGTTCACGTCGCCGACGTTCACGAGCCCGGTCTGACTGCTCGGGCTGTTCACGTCGCCGATCACCGCCCGGTCGCCCTTGTTGTCGTCGCCGTGCGGCTCGTCCGTCGCCATCGCGAACGGGCTCACCGCGAGCAGGGCCGCGACGATCCCCGCCCCGACGATCGCGAGCTTCTTGACCATGTCATCTCCCCGTGTGACGGATGGTGCTGGAATGAGCTGCCGGGACCTGTGTGTCGCGGCATGCGGACGGTAAGGACGTGATCACGCCCGGGTCGATGCCCACCGCCCGCTCGGGTGATCCGGTCACGCGGTGGCGAGCACGCAACCCAGGGACCACCCGGACCGTGTTCGCCCAGGAAGCCGACACCCTGCGTCGACACCGGCACCGCGGCCGTCGCGGTGCGTCACGACGGCCGCCCTCCCGGGCCGGGCGGCGAATCACCCGTCGGAGCGAGCGACCACACGGTGACGTCGGCCCGGATCGTGAGCGATGCTGACGAACGTGCCCGACGCGACCCCGCTCTCCACCCGCATCCGTGAGCTCGCCGCCGACCGGCCGGACGCCCCCGCCGTCTCCGACGGTGACACCGTCCGGACCAGAGCCGAGATCGACGCGTCCACGAACCGGCTCGCCCGCGCGTTCGCCGAACGCGGTGTCCGGCAGGGTGATCTCGTCTCGATCGGGCTGCCGAACGGCGTCCGGCACCTGGAGACGTCGGTGGCCGTCTGGAAGCTCGGCGCGGTGCCCCAGCCGGTCTCGCACCGCCTACCGCCGGACGAGCTGGCCGCCGTGCTCGAGGTCGCCGATCCGTCGCTCGTCTACGGACTGCGGCCTCCCCACCCCGCAGGCTCCGCCGGCGACCGACCCCGGAAGCCCGCGGACCGGCCGTGGGTGCCAGGCGACCTCGACACCGACGGGTACCCGAGCGACCCGCTGCCCGAGCTCGTCGGACCGTCCTGGAAGGCGCCCACGTCCGGCGGCAGCACCGGGCGCCCGAAGGTGATCGTCGCCGGGCAGCGGGCGTGCACCGAGGAGGTGCTGGCCCGCGCCGACGGGCTGCGGATCGACCGGGACGGCGTGATGCTCTGCACCGCGCCGCTGCACCACAACGCGCCGTACATGTTCTCGCTGATGGCGCTGCTGCAGGGACACCACGTCGTGATCGAGAAGCGGTTCGACGCGCAGCGCACGCTCGATCTCGTGGAACGTCACCGGGTCACGTGGCTCTACGTGGTGCCGACGATGATGAGCCGCATCCTGCGCCTGCCCGACCCCGGCGCGTCGGACCTGTCGTCGCTGCGCACGGTGCTGCACGTGGGGGCGCCCTGCCCGCCGGACGTGAAGCGGGGCTGGCTCGACCTCGCGGGACCCGACGTCGTCGTCGAGCTGTACTCCGGCACCGAGTCCCAGGCCGGGACGTTCATCGACGGCCGCGAGTGGCTCGCGCACCCGGGCTCGGTGGGGCGCGTGACCCGCGGCGAGATGAGCGTGCGCGACGAGGACTTCGCGGAGCTCCCGGCCGGTGAGACGGGCGAGATCTGGATGCGCACGTCGGACGGGGTCGCGACCTATCACTACCTGGGCGCGACGCCCGAGGAGCGCGACGGGTGGGAGACGCTCGGCGACATGGGCCACTTCGACGCCGACGGCTACCTCCACCTCGCCGACCGCCGGACCGACATGATCCTCGTGGGCGGCGCGAACGTGTACCCGGCCGAGATCGAGGGCGTCCTGGACGCGCACCCGGACGTCCGGGGCAGCGCCGTGATCGGATTGCCGGACAACGACTACGGGCAGGTCGTGCACGCGATCGTGCACGCCTCACCGTCCATCGAGGACGCGCTGCGCGAGCACGTGGCCGCGCGCCTCACGCCCTACAAGACGCCGCGCACGTACGAGTTCGTCGACAGTCCGCTGCGCGACGACGCCGGCAAGGTCCGTCGCTCCGCGCTGCGCGACGAGCGGGTCCCCCGATGATGGGGCCATGACCGATCTCATCGAACGCCTCCGCGCGGTCCAGGTGTCCTCGCTGTGCGACGCGGACAAGGCGATGCCCGTCGTCGTGTCCGAGGTGCGCGCGATGCTGCCCGGCCTGCCGATGGTGGGCCCCGCCGTGACGGTCGTCTGCCACGACGACCACCTGCCGATGTTCGCGGCCCTGCGTGCGGCCGAGCCGGGGTCGGTGCTGGTGGTGGCGTGCGACGGGCACCGGCGCGCGGTCTCCGGCGAGCTGTTCGCGACCGAGGCCAGGCGGCGCGGCCTCGCCGGGATCGTCGTCGACGGGTACGTGCGGGACATGCGGGGGCTGCGCACGATCGGCCTGCCGGTGTTCGCCCGCGGCACCTGCCCGGCGTCCGGGACGACGCGCGACCCGGGCACGGTCGGCACCGACGTCGTCGTCGGCGGCGTGCCGGTCAGCCCCGGTGATCTCGTCGCGGGCGACGACGACGGGGTGATCATCGCTCCCGCCGGGCGTCTCGAGGCCGCCCTGCCCGGCGCCGAGGAGATCGAGCGGGCCGAGCGGGCGCTGCTGGACGCGATGGCGGCCGGGCGCGAGCTGCACGGCCTGACGACCGTCGACGAGCACGTCGCCGCGCTGGCCGCGGGCCGGGACAGCTCGCTGGGCTTCCTCGTCTGACCTGCGGTTCGGGACCCTCCCCGAGCTCGTCGTCCTAGCGTCGGCCCCGCACGACGGGCCACGCACGGGAGGACGACCGATGAACGAGCGTCGGCGGGAGGCGGCCCACCTCGGCCGCCGGCTGGCAGGGCACCGCCGGCGGGAGGCGCGCACCGCGGTGGCCCTGCTGGAGCTGGAACGCCGCCCCGGGTACCGCCTGCTCGACGCCGGGTTGGGCGGCCCGTACGCCACGGCCCGCACGACCCGCGACCGGCTCTGGCGCGACTACGCCCGCTACACCGGGGAGCTCGCCGCGGCCGAGCGGGTCCGCGACCGCCGCCGCGTCCGGGCCGTCGCCGACGTGGGCGCGCTGCGCCGGTCGCTCGACCGTGCCGACGCCGTGCTGGCCGATCTCGGTACCGGAGTGGGCGAGCTCGCGGTGTTCGCGACGTCCTGCGAGCAGGCCCGCTCGTCGGTGCTCGCCGCGCTGGCCCCGGTCGCGGAACGGCTCGGCCGCGCGCGGCACGCCGTCGCCCGGCTCGAGCTGCACGACGACGACCCGGACGCGATCGCGACCAGGGCGCTCAGCGCGCGGGCCGCCGAACTCGAGCGGGCGGCAGGTGCCGACCCGCTGGCGCTCTCCGCGGGCGTCGTCGTCCCGCTCGACGACGCCGTCGGCGCGCTGTGCCTGCGGCTGGACGCGCTGATGGCTCTGCGCGCCGGGTGGTCCACCGTGGCCGGTGAGCTGGACCGGGAGCTGGACGCAATCGCGGCACACCGGACGAGGGTGTCCCGCATGAGGGCCCGCGCGGGCGCCGAGCTGCGCGACACCGTCCCGGCCCGGCCCCCGGACCGGGGTCCGGAGCTGCGCGCGCTGCGAGCCGCCGTTCCGGAGGCGAACGGCTGGCGGAAGCGGCACGACGCCGTCGGGGCGCTGCGGGCGGGGCTCGCCGGGACGCGGCGCGAGCTGGACGCGACGGCGGCGCTCGTCGCGCAGCTGCTCGACCGGCGCGACGACCTGCGCGGCCGCTTCGGCGCCTACCGGGCCCGGACGCGGCGGCTGGGGTGGACCGACGACCCGGAGCTCGCCGAGCTGGCCGAACGGATCGGGACCCGGCTGTGGGCGGTCCCGTCGGAGATCGCGCGGGCGACCCGCGACCTGGCCGCCTACCGGCGCAGGCTGGCGCTGCTGAGCACGCGATGACCGGGTTCACGGTCGAGATCGACCGCAACCCCTGGCTCGCCCCGGACGCCACCCGGGTGGACGTGCTGGTCACGGTCACCGGGCCGGCCGGGCAGCCGGAGACGGTCGCCGACGTGCTGCAGGTCGTCGTGGTCGACTGTTCCGGTTCGATGCTCGGCGACAAGATCGAACGGGCCAGGGCGGCCACGACGACGGCGCTGGCCGCGCTGCCGGACGGGACGCTGTTCGCCGTCGTCGCCGGGACGTCGCAGGCCCGGCCGGTGTACCCGGCCGAGGGTGCGGCGCGGGCCGACGGACGGACCAGGGCGGAGGCGGTGGCCGCCGTCGGGGCGCTACGGGCGGGCGGCGGGACCCGGCTCGGGGCCTGGCTCGACGCCGTCCGCGACGTCGCCGAGCAGCATCCGGGCGCCGTGCGGCACGCCCTGCTGGTCACCGACGGGCGCAACGCGGAGAGCCGTTCCGAGCTGCACGCGGCCGTGCAGCGCTGCCGGGGGAAATTCACCTGCGACTGTCGCGGCATCGGCACCGACTGGGAGGTCGCGGAGCTGCGCACGATCGCCACCGCCCTGCTCGGCGACGTGGACATCGTCGCCGACGCCGCCGACCTGCCCGACGACCTGGCGCGGGTGTTCCGGGCCGCGGTGCGGCGGTCGGTCCCCGGCGTCGTGCTGCGGCTGTGGTCTCCGGAGCAGGTGGTCGTGCGGGGCGTCACGCAGGTCGCGCCGGAGGTGCGGGAGCTGACCGGCTCGGAGCGCGCGACCGGCCCCTGCGGGATCGACGTACCGCTCGGCGACTGGGGTGCCCAGACCCGCGAGTACCACCTGCGGATCGACGTGCCGCCCCGTCCGGTCGGGGATCGCATGCTCGCCGTCCGGGTCGCGGCGGGGCCGCAGGACGACCCGGGCGCCGGGCACCCGGTCGTCGTGACCCGGACGGACGACCCGGCGCTGCTCGCCGTCGAACCGCCGCGGCTGGAGCACTACCGGGGGCAGGTCGCGCTCGCCGGTGCCGTGCGCGACGGGCTGAGCGCCCGGCACGGCGGCGACGACGCGACGGCCACGCTGCTGCTCGGGCACGCCCGCGATCTGGCCGAGCGGACCGGGCACCACGACACGTTGTCGCTGCTCGACGACGTGCTCCACGGCGACGCGGGCCCGGTGGAGGAGATGACGCTCGACGCGCGGGGACGGAGGTCCCGGTCGCCCGATGACGACTGAGCTCTCCTGCCCGGCCGGCCACCGGTCGTCGGAGACGGGGTGGTGCGACGTGTGCGGGCGCCCGCTGACCGGCCACGATCCGGTCCCCGCCACCTGCCGGGTCTGCGCGACGCCGCTGGCCTGCCGGTTCTGCGACGAGTGCGGCGCCGACGACGCACTCCCCGCCCCGACCGCGCGGATCGCGCCCGATCCGGCGTGGTTCGCCCACGTCCTGCGCCGGGCGGGCGACCGGGTGGGGTGGCGGGAACCGCCGCGGACGCTGCCGTGGCGGGCCCGGCTCGAGCACCGCCGGATCGTGGTGGGCAGGCGCACCGCGCGGTCGGTGCCGGACGTCGACCTCACGGGCGACGCGGGCGTCTCGGCCCGGCACGCCGTCCTGGCCTGCGACGACGACGGCGGTTGGAGCGTCGTCGACCTCGGGTCCAGCAACGGGACGGCGGTCGGCACCTACGACGCCGTCCCGGCGCATCGGCCCGTCCCGGTGCCGCCCGGCACGGTCATCCGGCTCGGGCTGTGGACCTCGGTCCTGGTCGAGCCCGTGCGGTGACGTGACTCAGGCGGCCGTGTCCCAGGACCACATCTCGTTCATCGGCTTCGTGCAGTCCGGGCACGGGACGTCGACGCCCGCGGTCTCCTCGGCCGGCAGCTCCGCCACCGACCCGCACCCCGCGCACCCACACCAGGCGGTCTCGCTCTCGGCGTACATGTGTTCGAGGGTAATCACACTGTTGTGATTCGCAAGGGCAGGTTGCTCGTGTCCCGGCGGATTGCGACGCTCGGTCGGTGAGCATCGGCCCGATCGACGACCTGGTCCGTCGCCACCTGGACGATCCCGACGCGGGCTGGAGCGTCGGCGCGCCCGGCGGGATCGCGGAGTTCGTACGCAACCGTGGCGAACCCTACGACGCAGGGGCGACACCGCGCGGCGCGATCCGGATCGAACCGCCGGAGGGTGCCGTCGCGGTCGCGTACCGGACGCCGGCCGGTCCGGATCTGGGGTGGAACCACGCCGTCGCGTTCTGCGTGCCCGCCTCGGCCACCGCGCCGAGGAGGACCGTGCTCACCGAGCTCGGACCGGACGCGGACGCCGTCCGATCCGACGACCGGGACGGTGTCCTGTTCGACCTCGGGCTCGGCTCGCCCGCCGTCGAGGCGTGCGTGCGCGTCCCGGATCCCGACGTGCTGCGTCCGTTCGCCGGGCAGCCGCTGTTCTCCTCCGGTGCCGCCGCGCTGCTGATCGAACAGTCGCCGCACCGGGTGTTCCGCGGCCCGGCCGGACGTGTCGAGGTGTTCGCCGCGATCCCACCACCGGACGGCCGCAGCCCGGACGGCCCTCACACGCACCTGCTCCCCCACCTGCTGGGCCGCACGCACCCCGCGACCGTTCCGGTGCCGGACGGCACGGTGCCCGTCGCACACCTGTATCCGGCGCACCCCGGCAAGGAGCACGACGGGCGGTCCCGGCCGTACTCCCCGGAGCGCGACGCCGCGTTCACGTCGCTGCTCGACGCGTTCGGCGACCCAGCGCTCGTCGAGCTCGACCGCGCGGTCACCGAGGCCGTCCGCGACGGACGGGGCCCGGACACCGTGGACGTCCCGCCCTCCCCACCCGCACGGGCGACGGTCTCGGTCACGCTGCGGCGGCTCGCGGCGGCCGAACCGGATCTCCCCGGCCTGGCGCTCTGGCGTCCGCAGCGGACCGCTCCGGACGACGAGCGCGACCCGCACGGCGACCGCAACGGCGGCTGAGCGCGTCGCGCCGGCTGCGCCCCGGTGGCCGACGCCCGCTCAGACGTCGTCGACGAGATCGGCGATCGACGTCACGACGCGGGTCGGGCGGAACGGGAACCGCTCGACCTCGTCGGCCCGGGTGATGCCGCTGAGCACGAGCACGGTGCGCATCCCGGCCTCCAGACCGGCCAGGATGTCGGTGTCCATCCGGTCGCCGATCATCAGCGTCGACTCGGAGTGCGCCTGCAGGCGGTTCAGCGCCGCGCGCATCATCAGCGGGTTCGGCTTGCCGACGAAGTACGGGTCGGTGCCGGTGGCCTTCGAGATCATCGCGGCGACCGAGCCGGTGGCCGGCAGCAGGCCCTCCGTGGACGGGCCGGTCGCGTCCGGGTTCGTCGCGACGAACCGGGCGCCCGCGTCGATCAGCCGGATCGCTGTGGTGACGGCCTCGAAGCTGTAGGTCCGGGTCTCGCCGAGCACGACGTAGTCCGGACGAGTGTCGGTGAGCACGTAACCGATCTCGTGCAGCGCGGTGGTCAGCCCGGCCTCTCCGATCACGTACGCGGACCCGCCGGGACGCTGGTCGTCCAGGAACGCCGCCGTCGCCATGGCCGACGTCCAGATCGACTCCTCGGGGACCTCCAGTCCCGACGACCGGAGCCGGAACCGCAGGTCACGCGGCGTGTGGATGGAGTTGTTCGTCAGCACCAGGAACGGCACACCGCGCTCGGACAGCCTGTGCAGCAACGTGTCCGCGCCCGGGATCATGCGACCCTCGTGGACGAGCACACCGTCCATGTCGGTCATCCACGCCGCGATCGGCTTCTGCTCCGCCACGGCCGCGACCCTAACCCCGCATCAGGCGGCGGGCTGGCAGACCGGGCACCAGAACAGGTTCCGGTTCGCGTGCTCCGCGTGCGCGACCTCGGTGCCGCACACCAGGCACGGCATCCCGGCGCGGCGGTAGACGTAGACCTCGCCGCCGTGCCGGTCCTTGCGCCCCGGCTCGCCTCGACGGCGCGGGTCGTGCTCCCTGCGGACCGTGTCGATCCGGCCGCGCCGCACGCCGTCGCGCATGAGGGCGACGAGGTCCGGCCACATCGCGTCCCACGTCGCGCGTTCGAGCCGGTTGCCGGGCAGCTGCGGGTCCAGCCCGTGCCGGAAGAGCAGCTCCGCGCGGTACACGTTCCCGACGCCCGCGACGACCGCC
The DNA here is from genome assembly GCF_004339565.1 of Pseudonocardia endophytica. GTDB lineage: Bacteria > Actinomycetota > Actinomycetes > Mycobacteriales > Pseudonocardiaceae > Pseudonocardia > Pseudonocardia endophytica. The sequence continues at coordinate 1,235,546 of NZ_SMFZ01000002.1, read as the reverse complement.
TGGTCCATCAGCAGCGTCGCCAGTGGACTCCGGCTCTTCGTGATCCGTGCCCAGACGCGTTCCGCGTCGGCGTCGCGGCGCAGCGGGTCCTCACCCAGGCGCTTCCGGATCTCCCGGACGTCCGCGCTCGTGATCAGCTCACACGCCGTCGGACCGCGGAGGTCGGCGTAGTGGGTCTCGCCGACCAGCCGCATCCGCAGCTGCCCGACCGGCGCAGGCGCCGGCGCCTCGCCCTCGACGAACGTGCCGTACAGCCCGAGGTGGACGTGCACGACGAGATCCGGCCCGTAGCGGTGGAACAGGTGCTTGCCGTGCGCCTCGGCCCGGGTCATCGGGCGGCCGTCGATCAGCGCGGCGGACTCGGCGAACCGGCCCTGTGGGCTGGACACCCCGACCGGCCTGCGGGCGAACAGCTTCTGGTGCAGGCGCGCGAGCCGGTGGAGCGTGTGACCTTCCGGCACCCGCTACTCCGGCAGGTCGATCGCGCCCGTGCGCTCGTACTCGGCGAGCTGCTCGATGCGCCGGACGTGCCGCTCCTCGCCGGAGAACTCGGTCGTCAGGAACGCCTCGACGATCGCCAGCACCTCCTCGAACATGTGCTGACGGGCACCGATGCCGACGATCTGCGCGTCGTTGTGCTGGCGGGCCAGCCGCGCGGTGTTCTCGTTCCACGCCAGGGCGGCCCGGATGCCGGGAACCTTGTTCGCGGCGATCTGCTCGCCGTTGCCGGAACCGCCGATGACGATGCCCAACGACTCCGGGTCCGCGACGACCTGGCGCCCGGTCTCGATGCACCAGGCCGGGTAGTCGTCCTCCGGGTCGTACGTCGGAGCCCCGACGTCGATCGCCTCGATGCCCTGGTCGTTCAGGTGGTCGAGGATCTTCGCCTTGAGCTCGAACCCGGCGTGGTCGCTTCCGACGTAGACGCGCACGGCAGGATCCTCCCGCATGAACGTCGCCGGTGTGGACGGGGTCCCTTCGGGGTGGGTCGTCTGCGTGGTCTCCCCCGGCTCCACCGTCGCGTGGTCGGTGGTGCCGGACGCGCAGGCGGTGCTCGACGTGACATCCGGGTGCGACGCGGTCGGGGTCGACATCCCTCTGGCGCTCCCGGTCGGCGCGGAGCGTCGCGAGGCCGAGATCCTGGCCGCTGCCCGGCTCGGCTCCGCCCGGTCGTCGCTGTTCCCGACGCCGCCCGCCGAGGTCCTGGCCGCTCCGACCTACGCCGACGCCTGCTCCGTCGCCCGGGAGCTGACCGGGAAGGCGATCAGTCTCCAGACGTTCCACATCGGACCCAAGATCCGGGACTGGCAGGCCGTGTCGCTGCCGGAACACGTCGTCGAGGCCCATCCGGAGATGTCGTTCCGGACGCTCGCCCCGGACCTCGCGTTCGCCGGCAAGAAGACCGCCCGCGGCGCGGGCCAGCGCATCGCCGCCCTGGCCCGCTGGCTCGACCCGGCCGCTCTGCTCACCGACCTCCCCGCCAGGGGCACCCGCCTCGACGACGCCCTGGACGCCCTGGCCACCGCCTGGTCCGCCGCCCGTTGGGGTCGCGACGAGGCCGAGGAACTGGGCCCGGGCCGCGACGCGAGGGGCCGCCGGCTCCAGATCGTGGTCTGACGTCCCGCTCACTGCTCCCGGGCGCGCCACGGGAATCCCCCTCTGACGGTCCATGATCAGCGGAACCGGCGCCGGCGCGCCACCAGTGGCGCGTTCCGACCACTCGCGCCGATCACGGCCGGGCGCGTCCCGAGCCACAGCGAACGAACGGCACCTTCGAGCAATGTCACTGCCCGAAGGGCCCGCTCGTTCGGGTGGCCGGGCAGGATCGCGGTGTGGACGGGCGGTGGGTCGAGGTCGGCGATCGCGTTCTCGCGCGGCGCCACGACGAGCTGGACCTCACGACCGGGTTGGTGATCGGCGACGACCGCGCACTGGTGATCGACACCCGCGGGGACGAGCGGCAGGGCAGGGAGTGGTTCGCGGCGGTCCGAGAGGTCACGGCGCTCCCGCTGGTCGTCGTGATCACGCACGCCCACTTCGACCACTGCTTCGGGACCTCCGCGTTCGCCGGGTCGCCGGTGGTGGCGCAGGCAGGCTGCGCCGCGGAGATCGCCGCGACCGCCGCGGCCCAGCGCGCGGAGTGGACGGCGTACTACCGGGAGCGCGGCGACGACGTGACGGCGCGGGCGCTCGCCGCAACGGACCCGCCGTTGCCGGACCACCCGGTCTGTCCTCGTCCCGGCGACCGGTACGAGCTCGACCTCGGCGCGCGCACGGCCGTGGTGGTTCATCCCGGGCCCGGCCACACCGGCCACGACCTGGCCGTGCACGTTCCGGACGCGGGCGTGCTGTTCGCGGGGGATCTGCTGGAGAACGGCGCGCCCCCGTCGTACGGGCCGGACTCGTTCCCCGGTGAGTGGGCGAACGCCGTCGGTGCGTTTCTGGACGAGCACGTGGAGACGCTCGTCCCCGGCCACGGTGAACCGATGTCGTCGGAGCAGGCGGCCGCGCAGCACGACGAGTTGGCCGAGGTCGCTCGTCTGTTCCACGGCGTCGCGGACGGCGAGCTGGATCGCGACGCGGCCGATCGCCTGAGCCCGCACCCCGGTGTCGGATGGCCCCACTGATCGCCTGTACGAGCCCGCCTCCGACACGATCGGACCGCCTCCACCACACGTCGCGGACGTCGCCGGCGGTGTCCCGACCGTGCAGGTCCGGCATGACCTGCCGGGTCACACCAGGCTCTGCGGGGACGCCGGTGGGCGCCGTCCGCGGCGGCGAATCCCGGGCACCGGACGCGCGGTGATCCGCGGAACGCGCGGTCGTCCGGCGGACGCACGCGCCGGGACGCGCGCGAACTCCCGCCATGCGCGCGGACGCCGGGCATGCGCGCAGACGCCGGAGGGCCGTCCGGTTCACCCGCCCTCGGGGCGTCGGCGGCCGGCACCGACCTCCCCGCCCGACCGGCCGCGGCCCTGCAGCGCACGGGCGGTGTCACCCGCGAACCCGCTGTCGGCCGGAGCTCCGCCGCGACGGAGCCGGTACAGCTCGACGGTGTCGAGCTCCTCGGGCGAACGGGGTGGTGCGGCACCCACGGGGGCGACGACGAGGCCTCGCGGGGCGGTCACCGCGTCGAGTACGTCGCCGTCACGGGTCGGACGCCGGGAATCCGCGCCCCCGGCCGGCCGGCGAGGTTCACCGGTCCCGTCCGGGTCGACACCGGTCACGACGCCGGCCGTCGACACGACCGGTTCGTCGACGACGGCCGGAGCGGGCCCCGCGCGCCCCGCCGCATGCCGGGCCGATGTGGCCCCGGAACCGACGCCTCCGGCGCCGCCCACCGCGTCGTCCACCGCCTCGACCGGCTCGGCGGGCGGGCCGAGCCGGTCGACGGCCCGCCCCAACCGCACGACCGCCAGCGTCCCGACGATCGGTCCGACGGCGAGCACCGCGAGCGCCGACGCCCACCCGGTCACGCCGGCCACGACCGGCACCAGCTGGATGCTGGCCACGGTGAGCAGGAAGCCCAGCGCCGTCTGCACGGTCAACGCCGTGCCGGTGTAGCGCGGGTCCGCGACCTCGATCGTCGCCGTGGTGAGCACCGGCGAGTCGGCCACCGCCGCCGTCGTCCACACCAGACAGAACAGTCCGGTGACGACCGGCGGCACCGACACGGCGAACGGCGACAGCACGCAGCACAGTCCACTCACGACCAGGGCCGCGGCGATCGTCGGCGCCCGGCCCCAGCGGTCCGCCGCCCGCCCGCCGGCCATGCACCCCAGAGCGCCGCCGAGCCCCATGGTCAGGAACACCAGCACCTCGGACCGGCCGCCGAGCCCGCCGGCGCCGAGGTAGGCCCCCAGCCACGTCCACAGTGCGTAGAGCTCCCACATGTGACCGAGATAGCCGAGCACCACGAGCCGCGGGCCCGGTTCACGCAGCATCCGCGCCGCGTACCGGGGATCCGGCGGCGGCGCGGGAGCGGCGGCCGGGCCCGGACGCACCACGAGCAGCGTCACGGCGGCGGCCAGGAGCCCGCATCCGGCGGCCACGGCGAGCACGACCCGCCACGGCAACGGCGGACCGGCCAGCACCAGGTGCGGGAGCGCAGAGCCGAGCGTCAGCGCCGCGACCAGCGTGCCGAGGTCGCGGGCCCGGCGACGCGGACCGGACCACGACGTCATCAGCTTCATCCCGACCGGGTACACGCCGGCCAGGAACATGCCGGTCAGCAGGCGGAGCGGGATCGCAGCCGCGGCGCCGTCGGCCACCGTGCACAGCAGCGTGCAGACCGACGCTCCGGTCGTCGCGATCGCGAGCAGCCGGTGCGGCCGGACCCGGTCGGCCAGCGTCAGCACGGCCGCGCCGACGGCCCCGAGCACGAACCCGAGCTGGACGGAGCAGGTCAGCCACACCGCCGTCGTCGAACCGATGTGCCATTCGGCCCGCAGGGCCGGTCCGACGGCGGTCGCGGAGAACCAGACCGCGAGCCCCAGCACCTGGACCAGCGCGATCGTGGACCGCGCCACGACAGCGTTCACCCGGCCTCCTCGTCGCGATGACGCGTGGAACGACACACGCTAGGCCGTTCAGCAGATGGGAACTGCCCCGTACAGATCAGTCATGGATCCGGGCAACGGGCAGGACGCGCGAGTGTCACACCGGTGCAACAACCGCCACCTAGCGTCGCCCGCGTGGGTGATCGTCCGCTGCTGGGTGTGGAGGAGGAGTTCCACGTCGTCGACCTGGTGAGCCGGCGTGCCGCCCCCGAGGTGGACCGGTTGCTCGAGCGGCTCGGCGGGGAGGAGTTCTTCCCGGAGCTGCAGCGCTCGCTCGTGGAGACGAACACCCCCGCGACGGCGTCGCTGGACGAGCTGCGCGACCACGTGCGGCGGCTGCGCCGGACGCTGCGCACAGCGGCCGAACCGCTCGGGCTGGGCGTCGTCGCGGCCGGGACGGTGCCGCTCGTCGACCTCTCCGGCGACGACATCTCGGCCGGCGCGCGCTACGAACGCATGCAGCACGAGTACCAGATGCTGGTGCGCGAGCAGCACATCTGTGGCGTCCAGTTCCATGTGGACGTTCCGGACCGGGACACCGCGGTGCAGGTGACCCGCCGGGTCGCGCCGTACCTGCCCGCGCTGCTGGCCACCACGGCGAGCTCCCCGTACTGGCGCGGTCACGACTCCGGCTACGCCAGCTACCGCAGCATGATCTGGCAGCGCTGGCCCACCGCGGGCCCACCCGGCACCGTCGAGACGGCCGCCGAGTACGACGCGATGATCGACGACCTGATCGCGTCCGGCACGATCTCCGACGCCGGGATGCTCTACTTCGACGTCCGGCCGAGCGCACACCTGCCGACCGTCGAGCTGCGGGTGTGCGACGCGTGTCCCGAGGTCGACGACGTCGTGCTCGTCGCGGGGCTGTTCCGCGCGCTGGTCGGGCGGGCCATCGCACAGACGGAGGCCGGCGAGCCGCTACCGGGCGTGCGCCACGAACTGCTGCGCTCCGCGAACTGGCGGGCCGCACGCTCCGGGCTGGAGGGCGACCTCGTCGAGATCGGCGGGACGGGTGGCCCGTCGCTCGTCGCACCCGCGCTGCAGCTCGGCGGGCTCGTCGCGGACCTGCGGCCGTGGCTCGAGCAGAGCGACGACTGGGAGCAGGTCACCGCGCTGGCCGAGGCCGTGCTGGCCCGCGGCAGCGGTGCCGCGTCGCAACGCAGGGCGTTCGGGTTGCGCGGCGCGCTCGCGGACGTCGTCGACGACCTGGTGGCGCGTACCCAGGGCGAGACGCTCGCGCACGAGCCGCCGGAGATCGTCCCGCCGGCGCCGGAGCTGCTCGCGACCTACCGGCCCCCGGCCTACGACGAGGCGGTGGTCGGGCGCGGCACGGTCCAGCCCGCGTACGGATGGATGTTCCGCGCGCTGGAGCGGATGGGCCCGCGTGGCCTGGCCGCGGCCGAGAACGCGCTGCACACCGAGCAGCGGGCACGCGGCGTGACGTTCCGCGTCGGCGACGAGTCGGAGGACCGGCTGTTCCCGCTCGACCTGATACCGCGGATCGTGTCCCGTGAGGACTGGCTCCACCTGTCGTCCGGTCTGGCGCAGCGGATCCGGGCGCTGGAGCGGTTCGTACACGACGCGTACGGACGACGCGAGATCGTCCGCGACGGCGTCGTCCCGGCCTCGGTGATCGACCGGGCGCCTGGCCGGAACCGGGCCGGGTCGCTGGTGCCCGCGGACGCGGTGCGGATCGCGGTCGGCGGGATCGACCTGGTCCGGGACCGGGCCGACCACTGGGTCGTGCTGGAGGACAACCTGCGGGTGCCGTCCGGGATCGGCTACTCGATGATGAGCCGCCGCCTGCTGCGCAGCGTGATGCCCGACCTGGAGCCCCCCGCGGGCGTCGTCGCGCTGGACGACGTGCCGGTCCGGATGCACGACGCGCTGCTCGGCGCGGCCGACGACGCGACCGGGGAGGCCGCGCTGCTCACGCTCGGCCGGGCCGACTCCGCGTACTTCGAGCACACGCTGCTGGCCGAGGCGCTGGACATCCCGATCGTCACGCCGTCGCAGCTGCAGGTCACCGGCGGGTCGGTGTACCTCGTCGGGTCGGCGCGCCGACGGCGGCTGTCGGCGCTCTACCGGCGCATCGACGAGGCCGACCTGGCCCGCGCCCGCGGGGCCGACAGCCGCCCGATCGGGAGGGCGCTGCTGGCGGCCGCCGCGAGCGGCCGGGTGGCGCTGCTGAACGCGCTCGGCAACGGCGTCGCGGACGACAAGCTCGTCTACGTCTACGTGCCCGAGATGATCCGCTACTACCTCGGCGAGCAGCCGGTGCTGCAGAACGTCCCGACCTACGCGTGCATCGACCCCGAGCAGCGCGAGCACGTCCTCGACCGGCTCGACGAGCTCGTCCTCAAACCGGTCGACGGCTACGGCGGCGCCGGGATCGTGATCGGCCCGCACGCCACGCCCGAGGAGCTCGACACGCTCGGACGGACCGTGCGCGCGACCCCGGAGCGGTGGATCGCCCAGGACACCGTGCAGCTGTCCACGCACCCCACGTTCACCGACGGCGAGCTGCAACCGCAGGCCGTCGACCTGCGGGTCTTCGCCGTACAGGGACGGTCCGGCGTGGACGTGCTGCCGTCGGCGCTGTCCCGGGTGGCCCCGCCGGGGAGCATGGTCGTGAACTCCTCCCGTGGCGGCGGGGCCAAGGACACCTGGGTGCTCCGCTGACCGGGACCTCAGCCGGCGGCGGCGCGCGCCTCCCGTGCTTCCGCGAACGGCAGCCGATCGAACACGATCCGGATCTCGGTGATCCGCCCGTCGACGACGGTGTGGCACTCCGCGCCGGGCGCGTCCGGCACCGGGACCGTCGCGGTGTCGTAGAGCAGGACCGACGTCCGGTCGTCGCCGAACGCGGCGACCAGGCCGGTCGCGGTGACGATCCGCGTGAACGGCTCCATGAACCCGCGGAACGCCTCTGCTCCGTCCAGCCTGCCGGATGGGGTCAGGCCGACCACGTCGGGAGCCAGGTAGGTCATCGCCCGGTCGAAGTCCTTCGCCGCCCAGGCCTCGTAGTAGGCGCGCGAGATGGCGAGAGCGTCACTCATGTCGTTCCTCCGGTGTCGACGGATGCTGCACCCGTCGAGACACCGATCCCCCCGCGATCGGAACGGTTCTGCCACGATCTCTCCGATGGGCGACGTGATGGAACGGGCGCTGGCTGGCGACGGCCGCGCGTTCCGCGAGCTCACCGGGCCGTACCTGCACGAGCTGCACGTGCACTGCTACCGGATGCTGGGATCGCTGACCGACGCGGACGACCTGCTGCAGGAGACGCTCGTCGCGGCCTGGCGTGGATTGGGCGGGTTCGCCGGCCGGTCCTCGCTGCGGGCGTGGCTGTACCGGATCGCGACGAACCGCTGCCTGAACGCGATCCGCGACGAGAGGCGCCGCCCGCCCGTCGAACCGGTGCCGCCGACGCCGCCGCCGGAGCCGACCCGCCGCGGCGACGTGACCTGGCTGGAGCCCTACCCGGACCCCGCTCCCGGCCCGGACGTCGTGCACGAGTCACGGGCTGGCGTGGAGCTGGCGTTCGTCGCCGCACTGCAGCGGCTGCCGCCACGCCAGACGGCGGCCGTCGTGCTCGTCGACGTGCTCGGGTTCTCGACCGCCGAGACGGCCGGGATGCTCGGCGACCCTCCGACGGCCGTGAAGGGCCTGCTCCAGCGCGCCCGGTCGACGCTGGCCCGCGACCGCGGGACGTCCCACGACCCGGCCGAGGCGGCCGAACGCGATCTGGCACAGCGGTTCGCCACGGCGTTCGCCGACGGCGACGTGGACGGCGTGATCTCCCTGCTCACCGACGACGCGTGGCTGGCCATGCCCCCGGCGCCGCACGAGTACGTCGGGCACGCGGCGGTCGCGGAGTTCCTGCGCACGTCGTTCGGTTGGTGGGACGGGCGGCAGATGGAACTGCTGTCCACCCGGGCCAACGGGCGACCGGCGTTCGAGTGCCGTCTCGACGGCGACGAGGCGGGCGTCCTGCTGCTCACGATGTCCGGCGACCGGATCGCCTGCATCACCCGCTTCCTCGGCCCGGCCACGCTGCGCCGCTTCGCGCTGGGCTCGGTTCCGGTCCAGGACGCCGGGACCTCGATCGGCGCGCGGCGCGCGACGACCTCGACCGGGTCCGCCTCCGCGTAGCCCCGCGGCCGTGGTGTGCGCGACGTTTTCCCACCCCACGACGTCCGGGAGGATCGAGAACATGTGCGGCATCGCCGGGGAGATCCGGTTCGACGGGCGGGCGGCCGACGTCGCGGCCGTCGCCCGCATCACCGCCGCGCAGCACCGGCGCGGGCCGGACGGGTCCGGGCTGCACGCGTCCGGGCCGGTCGCGTTCGGCCACCGCCGCCTGAAGATCATCGACCTGTCCGAGCGCGGCGCCCAGCCGATGGTCGACCCCGGGTTGGGGCTCACGCTCGTGTTCAACGGCTGCGTCTACAACCACCACGACCTGCGCGCCGAGCTGGAGGCGGCCGGCTACCGGTTCTTCTCGACGTCGGACTCCGAGGTGGTGCTCAAGGCGTTTCACCGCTGGGGACCGTCCTGTGTGGAACGTTTCGTCGGGATGTTCGCGTTCGCGGTCCACGAGCGCGACACCGGGACCGTGACGCTGGCCAGGGACCGTCTCGGGATCAAGCCGCTCTACCTCGCGCGCGACGCCGGGCGGCTGCGGTTCGCCTCGACGCTGCCCGCCCTTCTCTCCGGCGGCGGCGTGGACACCACCATCGACGACGTCGCGCTGCACCACTACCTGACGTTCCACGCCGTCGTCCCCGCTCCGCACACGATCCTGAACGGCGTACGCAAGCTCCCGCCCGCGACCGTCCGCACGATCGCCCCGGACGGCACGGAGCGCGACCACGTCTACTGGCGCCCCGAGCACGTCCGCCGCGACGAGTACCGCAGCCTCGACGCGGGCGGCTGGGCCGAGCTGCTCGGCGAGCGCCTGCGGACGGCGGTCCGCCGCCGGATGACCGGTGACGTGCCGGTCGGGGTGCTGTTGTCCGGCGGGCTTGACTCGTCACTGGTCGTCGCACTGCTGGCCGAGCAGGGACAACGGGGGCTGCGCACGTTCTCCGTCGGCTTCCCGTCCGCGGGCGGCGAGCGCGGCGACGAGTTCGAGTTCTCCGACCTGGTCGCCGCCGAGTTCGGCACCGACCACGAACGGATCATGGTCTCGCCGGAGCGGATGCTCCCGGCCGTCGACGCGTGCGTGGCCGCCATGTCCGAGCCGATGGTCAGCCACGACTGCGTCGCGTTCCACCTGCTCTCCGAGGACGTGTCGTCGTCGGTGCACGTCGTGCAGTCCGGCCAGGGCGCCGACGAGGTGCTGGCCGGCTACGGCTGGTACCCGCCACTGGCCTCGGTGCCCCGCGAGGAGGCCGCGCACGCCTACGCCGCCGTGTTCACCGACCGCCCGCACGCCGCGCTGCGCGACATCCTGGAACCCGGCCGGGTCCCGTCGTCGGACCCGAGCAGGCGGCTGATCGGCGACCACTTCGCCGAACCGGGCGCGACGACCGCGCTGGACGCCGCGCTGCGGCTGGACTCGACCGTGATGCTCGTCGACGACCCGGTGAAGCGGGTGGACAACATGACGATGGCCTGGGGCGTCGAGGCCAGGGTGCCGTTCCTGGACCACGAGCTCGTCGAGGCGATGGCCGCGTGCCCGCCGGAGCACAAGCTCGCGCACGGCGGGAAGGGCGTGCTCAAGAGCGCGGCGCGCGGGGTGGTGCCGGACGCCGTGATCGACCGCCGGAAGGGATACTTCCCGGTGCCCGCCGTCCGGCACCTCAGCGGCGGGCTGCTGGACCGGGTCCGGGACGCGGTCACCGACCCCGCCGCGCGCGAACGGGGCCTCGTCCGGCGAGACTGGGTCGAGCGCATGCTGGCCGACCCGAACTCCGGGCGGACCACGCTCGGCTCGAACGCGTTGTGGCAGGTGGCGGTGCTGGAGATGTGGCTGCAGGAACGGGGGATCCGGTAGTGCCCCGTCACAGAACGCCGGTGCCGAGATCGGCGGATCCAGGCGTTCGCCGGCACGGCGCCGGCCGGGCGTACTCGGGTCGGTCGGCAACGCCGCCGGCGGGCGCCAGGGCCGCCGCGCTCCGTGCCGGGTGTTCCTGGACGGGGCACTAGTGGACGGAGCCCCCGACACGGTGGCCGGCACCGTCGAGGAGCACGAGCTGCTCGCGGCCGTCAGCCGGACCCACCCGGCACCGAGCCCGGACGGCGACCTGCTCGCGTGGATCTCGGACCGCGACGGGCGTCCGCGGGCGTTCGTCGCCCCGCTGCCCGGCGACGGGTCCCCGGTCTCCGAACCGGAGCAGGCCCTGGACGTGCGGGTGGAGCGCGGACCGGCCGCGGAGCTGTCCCCCGACGTCACGGCACTGGCCTGGTCACCGGACGGCCGGTGGCTGGCCTGCCAGATCGCCCCTGCGGGCGGCGAGCGCAGCCGCGTCGTGCTGGCCGACCCACGCACCGGCGCCCGTCGGGAGATCGCGCCGACCGCGGCCGCCGTCACGCTCGGGGCGTGGTCGCCGACCGGGCGCATGCTCGGCGTGACGATCCAGCAGGAACGGCGCGGCGACGGCGCCGCATGCCTGGTCGACGTACGTACCGAGTCCTCGACGGTGCTGGTCACCGGCGTGGCGGCCGTCGTGTGCGCGATCGGTGGCGACGGGCGGCGCGCCGTCGTGCGGACCGGCCCGCGCGGCAGGCGGCGCCTCGAGCTGATCGACCTGCGCACCGGCCGTCGTACCGAGCTGGCGTCCGGCGCGACGATCGCGGCCGCCCGGTTCGGCGTCACCGGCGGCACGCTCCTGCTGCACACCGACGCCGGTCGCGAGCACCCGGCGCTGCTCGCGGCGTCGCTGGCCGAGGACGGCGACGTGTCGCTGACCCGGATCGTCGCCGGCCGGGAGGACTCGGACCTGGACCTGGTGGCGCTCGACCCGGCGGGCGCACGGGCGGCGCTGGTCTGGAACGTCGGCGGACGCTCCCGATTGGAGATCACGGACCTCCGCGGCAGGCAGCCCGCCCGGCTCCCCGCCCCGGACCCGATCCTCACCGGCGTGGTGTTCACCCGCGACGGCTCTGCGCTTCTCGTGGCCGGGAACGGACCGGACACGGCACCACGCGTCAGCCGGGTCGCCCTGCCGTCCCCCGGCGTCCCCGCCCACACGACACCGCTGCTGGCCGGGGCCACCGGTGGCGCCGTGCCACCGCGGCCGGAGGTGTTCACCGGCGAGGACGGTCTGGACCTGCACGGCTGGGTGCTGCGCCCGCCGGGCGCCGACGGGCCCGGACCGGCGTTCGTCTGGCTGCACGGCGGACCGGAGTCCGAGGAACGACCGGGATTCGCACCGCTGCTCCAGGCGCTCGCCGCCGCCGGGATCACCGTGTTCGCGCCGAACGTGCGCGGCTCGTCCGGGCGCGGGCGGACGTTCACGCAGGCCGACGACGGCGACCGTCGTGAGCACTCCATCACCGACGTGCGCGCCGCGGCCCGCCACCTGGTCGGCGCCGGGATCGCCGACCCGGACCGGATCGCCGTCGGCGGCCGCTCCTACGGCGGCTACCTCACGCTCGCTGCGCTGACCCGCTTCCCCGGTCTGTTCCGGGCCGGGGTCGACATCTGCGGCATGGCCGACCTGGAGACGTTCTACGCGAGCTCGGAGCCATGGGTCGGTGCTGCGGCAGCCCCGGAGTACGGCGACCCGGCCACCCAGACCGCCCTGCTCCGCTCGCTGTCCCCGATCCACGCGGCCGACCGGATCACCGTGCCGTTGCTCGTCGTACACGGGGCGCACGACACGAACGTCCCGCTCGGCGAGGCGCACCGGATCGTCGCGGCGCTGGACGGCGCGGAGGTCCCGGCAGAGCTCGTGATCTTCGACGACGAGGGCCACGAGATCCTCGACCGCCGGTCGAGGGAGCGGTTCGTGCGCGACACCGCCCGCTGGCTGGCGACCACGCTCGGCGTCACGCCCTGGTGAACGACTGCATGATCTGCTGGCCGCTGGCGTCGGTGGCCACGACGAAGCGGTAGTTCTCCTGGCTCTGCGAGCCGTCCTGGCGGACGAACACGACCGTCGCCGTCACCGTGTTCGGGCCGGCTCGGCGGATGTTCTGCGCGTACACCGTGCGCATCCCGCTGTAGAAGTTGCGGAACTCGCCGATCCCGCCGGACGCGGCCTGCGCGGACGGGCTGAGCATCGCGAACGCGCCGTTGATGTTGCCGGGCAGCTGGCCGTAGTAGTTCTGCACGAACCCGACGGCGTCCGTGGCCGGGGCGGCCGAGGTCGGCGCCGAGGACGTCGGGGACGTCGAGGTCTGCGACGGCGACGGCGACGGGCTGGCGGACGTCGTCGGCGCCGGGGTGGTCGTCGGGGCGGGCGCGGTCGTGGTGGGCGCCGCGATCGGTCCCGGGTCCGGGGTCTGCGAGCTGGAACGGGCCAGCCCGATCGCGACCCCGCCACCGATCACGAGCAGCGCGACGACCGCGGCGATGATCACCGGGATCCGGTTGCGGTTCCGGCCGCTCTTCGCGTTCGAGCCGTTGCCGCCGCCGGGGATCACGACCGGGGCGGGTGCCGGTGCGTCGGTCAGCGTGCCCGGGTTCGACGACGCGTGCTCGGCACCGGTGTCCGCGGATTCCTTCTGGCCGTCCGCGACGTCGTCGACGGGGGCGACGAGCGTCTGCGTCGGCGTCGCGAGCCCGGCCACGGACTGGCCGGCCGCGATCCGCGCCAGCGAGTCCCGCGCCTGGGACGCGCTCGGGCGCTCCGCCGGGTCGTTCGAGAGCAGCCGCATGAGCAGCGCGGTGAGCGGGCCCGCCTGCTCCGGCGGTCGCGGCGCCCCGGTCGCGACCTTATGCAGCAACGCGTACGCGTTGTCGTCGAGACCGAACGGCGGTTCACCCTCGACGGCCGCGTAGAGCGTCGCGCCGAGCGCGAACACGTCGGAGGCGGCCGTCGGTTCCTGGCCGCGGGCCACCTCCGGCGCGAGGAACGCAGGCGTGCCCGCGATCACGCCCGTCCGGGTGAGCTGGACGTCGTCCACGGCACGGGAGACGCCGAAGTCGGTGATCTTGGTCCGGCCGTCCTCGGCGATCAGGACGTTGCCCGGCTTGATGTCCCGGTGCACGACACCCGCCGCGTGCGCCGCGGCCATGCCGTCGGCGACCTGCCGTCCGACGGCGGCCGTCTCGGCCGGCGTCATCGGACCCTTCTCGGCCAGCACGGCGGCCAGCGATCGCGACGGGAGGTACTCCATGACGAGCCACGGGCGCTCGTCGTGCACCACGACGTCGAACATGCTGATCACGTGCGCGTGCTGCAGGCGGGCCCCGATCCGGCCTTCCCGCAGGATCCGCTGCCGCGACTCCTCGAGCTGGTCGGGCGACGGCACGGCAGCGGCCAGAAGCTCCTTGACGGCCACCGTGCGGTTGAGGAGCTCGTCGGTCCCGCGCCAGACCGCACCCATCGCACCGGCACCGATCCGCTCGTCGAGCCGGTAGCGGTTCCCGATCCGGTGCGTCTCGGGGGTGGGCGAGCTCATGAGGTCCTAGGGTAGGCGTCAGCCGGTCTGCCCCTGCCAGCAGGGCACCCGTGATGTTCGGCCATTCGGGTGACATCCGAAGTGCGGATCACGACTGCTTTCGAGCTACCGATCGGTACGGTTCATTTCGGAAGTCCCAGCTTGGACGAGCATGCGGGCCACGAACTGTACCCCCCACGCGCATCGCGGACCTTCGACGCGATCTCGATCTGTTGCTCCTTCGACGCCTTGTCGGCGCGGGGTGCGTACCTGGTCCCGCCGAAGTCGTTCCACGTGGCCGAGTCGAACTGCAGACCGCCGTAGTAGCCGTTGCCGGTGTTGATCCCCCAGTCGCCGGACGACTCGCATTTCGCCAACTTGTCCCACGACGGATCGGCCGCCGCCTTCTGCGGGGCCGGAGCGGCGGCGGTCTTCTTCTCGACCTTGATCGGCTCCGGAGCGGGTTGGTCGTTCTGGTCCTTGTCGCCGCCCTGCTTGTCGCCGCCCTGCTGCTTGTCGCCTCCGGCTCCGAACTTCCCGTCCTCCGGGGAGGTGCCGGACGCCGGGGCGGCACCGGGCTCGGCGCCGTCGCCCTGGTTGCTCTGGTCGCTCTTGTCGCCGCCCTGGTCGCTCTTGTCCTCGTCACCGGACTGTCCGTCGGCCGAGTTCTTGTCCCCCGACCCGTCCTTGTCGGCCTTGTCGGCCTGGTCCTTGTCGGCCTGGTCTGCCTGGTCCTTGTCGGCGCCGTTCGAGCCCTTCTCCCCGTCCGGCCCGTTCGCGCCGCTCCCGGAGCCGCCGTTCCCGGAGCCGGCTCCACCACCGGACCCGTTCCCGCCGGACCCCGTGCCGGACCCGGTGCCGTCGGGCCCGTTCCCGGCTGATCCGCTGCCGCCAGCCCCGTTCCCGCCGGACCCTGTGCCAGACGCGCTGCCGCCGGACCCGCTGCCGCCGGACCCGTTCCCGGCCGATCCCGTGGTACCCGAACCGTCGCCGGTGCCACTGCCTCCGGTGCTCGTGCCGCCCGAGTTGGTGCCGCCCGAGTTCGTGCCTGAACCGCTCCCCGAACCGTTGCCGCCGGTGCCGGGCCCGCCGGCCGAGCCGTTGCCCGCGCTGCCGGCGCTACCACCGTCGGGATTGGTGCCGGACCCGGTACCCGGGTTGCCGGCCGATGCCGATCCACCGCCCAGGACGGCGTCGGCGACGCTCCGGTCACCCGTCCCCGACCCGGACCCGGTGCCCGACCCGCTGCCCGAACCACCGCTGCCCGAGCCCGAGCCACTGCCGCCCGAGCCCGTGCCCGAGCCATTGCCGCCCGAGCCGGATCCGCTACCCGTGCCGGTCCCGGTGCCCGCGCCTGCCCCGGTGCCGGAACCCGTCCCGGAGCCGTTGGCCGAGCCCCCTGTGCCCGAGCCGCCGTCGGCCACTCCGTCACCGGTTCCCGACCCGTTCCCGCCGGACGCGGACCCGCTGCTCGACTGCCCCGTCCCGGATCCGTTCGCGCCGGACCCCGCCCCCGACCCACCGCTGCCGGACCCGGTCGTCGACGCCGGTGTGCCCATCGCACCGGACGACGATCCGCCCTCGCCGGTCGCCTGTGCGACCACGTCCGGATCGGGAGGGCCGTAGCCGGCCGCGACATCGTCGACGACCAGCACCCACGCCGGTCCGCCGTTCTGCTTCGGCACCGGGAAGCGCGCGACCCCCTCGCTGGTGAGCGTGCGCATCTTCAGCGTGCGGCCGGTCTTCGGGTCGTACCACCAGGGCTGCACCGTGTCGCCGGACAGCAGGTCCAGGTCCAGCACGACGTCACCGCCCGCCGGCGTGTAGCCGAGGACGTACGACCCGTCGTCGGCCGAGGTGATGGACACCCTCCGGTCGACGGACGCCACCCCGACCGTGAACGCGCCGTCGCCGTACGGGCTGAGCGGCGTGCGCGCATGGTGCGCCCCGGCCAGTGCCACCTGCGTACCGACGACGGCGGCGGCAACCAGCAACGTCGTCCCCAACGCGGCGGGCGCATGCCGCCAGACCGGCCCTCGATTCTCCAGCACGCCGGCACACTGCCCGGCCGCCGCGCCCGCCCGAGGCGGAACGGCCGGAACCGTTCACTATCGACACACGCTCGCGGCACGAGGGGCGAGCAACAGCCACAACGTGCCGGCCGGTGCGCGCCACGATTCGAGTGGAACGTTACGGCGGTCGTGACAGCCACAACGTTCCAGTCGATTTCGACGGCCGGTCGAGCGGCACGTTCCGGCGCTCACGACGCCCCGACTCGGCCGTCGCGCCGGACACGGCCCGCCCAGCCGGCCCCCGCCCCAGCCGAACGGACGGCACCTTCGAGCAATCACACTGCACGAAGGTGCCGTTCGTTCGGAGATCGGGCGGGACCGGAGCCGGGGCCAGCCGGTCAGGCGCTCACTGCTGGATCGACTTCGTCTCCAGGAACTCCTCCAGGCCCCAGCGGCCCAGTTCCCGGCCGTTGCCGGACTGCTTGTAGCCCCCGAACGGGGCGAGGATGTTGAACGCCCCGCCGTTCACGTCGACCTGCCCGGTACGCAGGCGACGGGCCACGGACATCGCGTGGTCCTGCTCGCCGAACACGGCGCCGGCCAGGCCGTAGATCGAGCGGTTGGCGATCGCGACGGCCTCGTCCTCGTCGGAGTACGGGATCACCGACAGCACCGGGCCGAAGATCTCCTCCTGGGCGATCACGGCGTCCGGGTCGACGTCGGCGAAGATCGTCGGACGGACGTACGCCCCGCCCTCGAGCCCCTCGACGGCACCGGAGCCGCCGAAGACGACGCGGGCACCGTCGGAGATCCCCCGCTCCACGTACGACGCCACCCGCTCCTGCTGCGCGGTCGACGACATCGGGCCGATCCGGGTGGACTCGTCGGTCGGGTCGCCGACGCTGTACTTCTCGGCGGCTCCGACGAGCTGCTCGAGGATCTCGTCCTGGCGCGCGGCCGGGACGAGCATGCGGGTCCACGCGGTGCAGGTCTGCCCGCCGTTGATCCACGCGTTGCCGAGGCCGACCTTGACCGCCTCGCCGAGCTCGGCGTCGTCGAGGATCACGTTGGCCGACTTGCCGCCCAGCTCGAGCGCGACGCGCTTGACCGTGTCCGACGCAACGGCGGACACGCGCTTCCCGGCCCGGGTGGAGCCGGTGAACGAGACCATGTCGACGTCCGGGTGGGCCGCGATCGCCTCACCGGCGACGGGGCCGGTGCCGTGCACGATGTTGAACGCGCCTGCGGGGAGCCCGGCCTCCGTGGCGATCGAGGCCAGGATCGCCGAGGTGAGCGGCGCCACCTCGGTCGGCTTCAGCACGACCGTGTTGCCCGCCAGCAGCGCGGGCGCGACCTTGGCGACGATCTGGTGCAGCGGGTAGTTCCACGGCGTGATCGCGCCGACCACACCGATCGGCTCGCGCACGACGAGCGAGTTGCCGATCTCCTCGGTCCACGGGAAGTCGGCGGCCAGCTTCGAGATCGACTTCGACGAGCCGATCGGCATCGACACCTGGACCTTGCGCGAGAACGTGATCGGCGAGCCCATCTCGGCGGTGATCGTCGACGCGATCTCCTCGGCCCGCTCCTTGATCCCGTCCGAGATCTTCCGGACGACCTCCGCGCGCTCGTCGACCGGCGTCTGCGACCAGCCGGGGAACGCGGCGCGGGCCGCGGCGACGGCGCGGTCGACGTCGGCGGCGGTCCCGGCCGGGACGCTGCCGACGACCGCGCCGGTCGCCGGGTTCACGACGTCGATGCGCTCGGACCCACCCGAGACGTCGGCGCCGTCGATGAAGTGCTGCAACGAGGTCATGACCCCATCCTCACACGAGTGAGGGCGCCCTCACCTCAGTAGTCGAAGTCGGGGTCCTCGGTACGGGTCCGCTTGAGCTCGAAGAAGTGCGGGTCCTCGGCCATCAGCACGGCGCCGTCGAAGAGCCGTCCGGCCTTCTCGCCGTGCGGGACCTTCGAGATCACCGGGCCGAAGAACGCGACGCCGTTGACGTGGATCGTCGGCGTGCCGACGTCCAGACCGACCGGATCCATCCCGGCGTGGTGGCTCGTGCGCAGCTTCTCGTCGTACTCGGTGGAGTACGCGGCGTCGGCCAGCGACGCCGGGAGGTCGAGCTCCTTGAGGACCTTCCCGATGACGTCGTCGAAGTCCTTGTTCTGCCGGTTGTGGATCTCCTCGCCGAACGCCGTGTAGAGCGGGCGGAGGATCTCCTGGCCGTGCTGCTCGGCGGCGGCGATGCACACGCGCACCGGGCCCCAGGCCTTCGTCATCATCTCGCGGTAGTTCTCGGGCAGGTCCCGGCCCTCGTTGAGCACGGCGAGGCTCATCACGTGGAACGCCACGTCCACGTCGCGCACCTTCTCGACCTCGAGCACCCAGCGGGACGTCAGCCACGCCCACGGACACAGCGGGTCGAACCAGACGTCGACGCGGGCACGGTCAGCAGCAGTCGTCATGACCGTGGCAACACACCGGGTGCCCGTGCCTGTTCCCGCCGGGCGGGGAATGGTCGGGTGACGGAGAGCGGGACGTGATTGGATTCCCGGCGACCCGATGGAGAGGACCCCATGACCCCGCCCAACCTCACCCGCACCGACGCCGAGAAGCGCGCCGCGCTGCTCGACGTGTCGGAGTACACGGTCGACATCGACCTGACCGATGGTGCAGGCGCACCGGGCGAGCGGACCTATCCGGTCACGACCACGGTCCGTTTCCGCTGTTCCGAGCCGGGGGCGGACAGCTGGATCGACTGGGTCGGCGACGGCATCGCCTCGGCCGAGCTGAACGGCACGGCTCTCGACGTGTCCGCCTACCGGGAGGACGACGGGCTCGCGCTGCCCGCCCTGGCCGCGGACAACGAGCTGCGGATCGTCGCCACCGGCCGGTACACGAACACCGGTGAGGGTCTGCACCGCTTCGTCGACCCGGTCGACGACGCCGTCTACCTCTACTCCCAGTTCGAGACGGCCGACTGCAAGCGGCTGTTCCCGTGCTTCGACCAGCCGGACCTCAAGGCGCGCTACACGCTGACCGTGACGGCGGCGCCGGACTGGAAGGTCGTCTCGAACACGCTGGCCGAGTACGAGAGGGCGGGCCCCGCCGTCGTGCACCGGTTCGCGACGAGCGAGATCCTCTCCACCTACCTGGTCGCCCTGATCGCCGGTCCGTACGCGAGCTGGCACGACACCTACCGCGACGCGCAGGCCGAGATCCCGCTGGGCATCTACTGCCGGGCGTCGCTGGCCCCGCACATGGACCACGAGCGGATCTTCACCGAGACCCGCCAGGGCTTCGACTTCTACCACCGCAACTTCGGTGTGCCGTACCCGTTCGGCAAGTACGACCAGCTGTTCGTCCCGGAGTTCAACGCGGGCGCGATGGAGAACGCGGGCGCGGTCACGTTCCTCGAGGACTACGTGTTCCGCTCGCGCGTGACGCGGACGAACTACGAGCGCCGCGC
Organism: Pseudonocardia endophytica; assembly: GCF_004339565.1. Taxonomy (GTDB): domain Bacteria; phylum Actinomycetota; class Actinomycetes; order Mycobacteriales; family Pseudonocardiaceae; genus Pseudonocardia; species Pseudonocardia endophytica. The sequence goes on along the minus strand of NZ_SMFZ01000002.1, from coordinate 1,215,941 downwards.
CGAGACGATCCTGCACGAGATGGCGCACATGTGGTTCGGCGACCTCGTGACCATGCGCTGGTGGGACGACCTGTGGCTGAACGAGTCGTTCGCGACGTGGGCGAGCGTGCTCTGCCAGGCCGAGGCCACCGAGTACGAGAACGCGTGGACGACGTTCGCGAACCTGGAGAAGTCCTGGGCCTACCGCCAGGACCAGCTGCCGTCGACGCACCCGATCGCCGCGGACATCCCGGACCTGCAGGCCGTCGAGGTCAACTTCGACGGGATCACGTACGCCAAGGGCGCGTCGGTGCTCAAGCAGCTCGTCGCCTACGTCGGCCTGGAGCCGTTCCTGGCCGGCCTGCGGGACTACTTCGCCGCGCACGCCTGGGGCAACGCCACGTTCGACGACCTGCTGGGCGCGCTGGAGAAGGCCTCCGGCCGCGACCTGTCCGACTGGGGCGCGCAGTGGCTGCGCACGACCGGCCTGAACCTGCTGCGCCCGTCGTTCACGCTCGACGACGAGGGCCGCTTCACGTCGTTCGAGGTCGTCCAGGGCGGCGCCCGGCCCGGCGCCGGGGAGACCCGCACGCACCGGCTCGCGATCGGCGTCTACGACGTCGACCCGGCCACCGGCAAGCTCGTCCGCACCCACCGCGTCGAGACCGACGTGTCCGGTGAGCGCACCGAGGTCGCGGACCTGGTCGGCGTCGGTCGCGGCAAGCTCGTGCTGGTCAACGACGACGACCTCACGTACTGCGCCCTGCGCCTGGATCCGGGCTCGCTGGCCACGCTGATCGAGCGCATCGGCGACATCGCCGAGCCGCTGCCGCGGACGCTGTGCTGGTCGTCGGCGTGGGAGATGACCCGCGAGGCCGAGCTGAAGGCCCGTGACTTCGTGAACCTCGTGGCGGGCGGGTTCGGCGCCGAGTCCGAGATCGGCGTCGTGCAGCGGCTGCTGCTGCAGGCCCAGACGGCCGTGATGTCCTACGCCGACCCGGCGTGGGCCGAGGCCAGGGGCTGGCCGGTGCTGGTCGACGCGCTGCGGTTCCGCCTGGACACCGCACCCCCCGGTTCGGACGTGCAGCTGGCCGTCGTCAACTCGCTGACCACGTCGGTGCTGCCGGACAACGTGCTGGACAAGGTCAGGGGCTGGCTCTACGACGTCGACGTGCCGGCCGGGCTCACGGTCGACACCGACCTGCGGTGGCGGCTGCTGCACGCGCTCGTCGCGCACGGGAAGGCCGGCGAGACCGAGATCGACGAGGAGCAGCGCCGCGACCCGACGTCCACCGGTGCGCGGCAGGCCGAGCGGGCCCGCGCGCTGGTCCCGACGGCGGAGGCCAAGGAGCGGGCCTGGCAGCGGGCCGTGCACGACGACGAGCTGCCGAACGCGATCAACGAGTCGATCATCGCGGGTTTCGGGCACCCGGCCCAGCGCCACCTGCTCGAGCCGTACGTGGAGCGCTACTTCGCCGAGATCGACGACGTGTGGGCCCGCCGGACGTCCGAGCTGGCCCAGAACGTGGTGCTCGGCCTGTTCCCGTCCTGGGTCGTGCGCGAGTCCACGGTCGAGGCGGCGGACGCCTGGCTGGCCGACGAGTCCCGCCCGGCCGCGCTGCGCCGGCTCGTCTCCGAGGGAAGGGCCGGCATCGTGCGGGCGCTGGCGGCGCGGTCGTTCGACGGCCAGGAGAACGTCCCGGCCGACCAGGTCGCGACGACCCCCTGAACGACGGCCCCGGACGCACCGCGGCCCCTCTCCCCGGATCGGGGAGAGGGGCCGCGGTGGGTCTGCTCAGCCGCGCAGGCGGCGGACGGCGCGACGCAGCGGGCCCACGTCGTCCGCCCGGTCGGTGAACGACGCGCACGTGCGCGGGCCGCAGGCGCCACAGTCGTCCCCGGAGCGGTAGTGCTCGTGCATCTCCTCCGGGTGCCCGCAGGTGCACATCCGCACCGCGACCGCCGGTGGTGCGGGCGGCGCCTCGCGGACGGGCTCCGGCGTGGTCGACTCCGGTGCCGTGCGCTGCTGTGGGACCGACGGCGTGCCCACGGCCGGCAGGCCGGTGGGCGGCGTCAGGACCGCGGATCCGGGTGCCGACGGGGTCGGGGCGGGGCGTGCCGGACGGCGTCCGGTGCTGCCGGGCCCCTCCTGGTGCGTCTCCCCCATGGTGACCTCCTCAGTGCTGACGGACGTCGACGTCCGTACGTAGCGACAGTATGCGAGGAGAGTCACCGGATGTGAATCACACGTTCGAGTCGCACCACAGGGGGTCAGACAGGCACGGACGGTAGCGTCAGTACCGCCAGACAGCCGATGGGATCCTGGACCGTCTGGAGCTGGAGCGAGCCGCCGTTCTCCTCAGCCATCCTCCGGCTGATGTGCAGCCCGAGTCCGCTGCCGCCGGCCGACTCGTCGTGCACGCCGCGCTCGAACACGGCGTCCTCACCACCGACCGGCAGTCCGGGACCGCGGTCGCGCACCTCGATCACCACGGTGCCGTCGTTGCCCGGTCGCCCGCGCACCACCACCGGCGTGCCGGGCGCGTGCCGGTCGCAGTTGACCAGCAGGTTCGTCACGATCTGCTCGGTCACCGACGACTCGGTGGCCGCGAACAGGTCGCCCTCGGTCTGCAGGTCGATGTCCTGGTGGACCCGCATGCCGACGACGTTCTCCAGCACCGGGCGCACGAGATGGCCCTCGATCTCGTCGTCGGGGGGAACCGGATCGAGCTGCTCGGCGACCGGGGTCTCCAGCATCTTGCGCAGCCGGGAGAGCTCGTTGAGCAGCAGCTGCCGGAACCGCTCCCCCTCCTCGTCGCCGTCGCTGCTGCTCAGCACGTGCACCACGCCGGCGAGCGCGACGAGGCCGTTCTTCAGCTCGTGGTCGCGCTCCGCGGACAGGTCGGTCGTCGACTCGAGGATCTCTGCGGCGTGCGCGAGCCGCGCCTGGACCTGGTCGTAGTCGGACTGCAGCGTGGACACCGAGCGCTGCACCACCTGCAGCAGGGCGAGGAGCACGACGGCCATGCCGACGACGCGCAGCGCCGGCCAGACGAGCTCGGTCGGCATGGCGGTCCCGACCGCCTCGCGGTAGAGCAGGGACGCGGCCACCACGAGCAGCCCGAGCCCCAGACGGGCCCGGCGGGGGTTCGTGATGCGGTACCCGTCGATCAGGAAGACGAGCGACACGACGGTCCACCCGATCAGCGCGATGATCGTCGTCGTACGCCCCTGCGCGAACGCCAGCATCGCCGGCGTGTCCGGCAGCGCCGCGACCCCCAGGCCGGCCGCACCGCCGATCACGAGACCGAACAGGGCCCCCCTGGCGCGCAGCGACTCCGTCTTGCGCACGCCCACCAACATGATCGCCAGCGCGATGACGAACATGGTCAGCGTGGCGACGCGCCCGCTCGCGTTCCGCGGATCCGTCAGCGTGATCGAGCTCAGCGGCAGCACGAAGACGCCGTAGAGGGCGAGCGCGGCCGCGATCCAGGCGGGCCGCGGGTCGCCGGTGAGCCGGTAGGTCACCAGCGCGCACAGCGAGGCACCGGCGCCGAGGCCCGCGGTGACGAGGATGAGGCCGTAGGTCCCGTTGACCGGGTCGATCTGGTTGCCGACGAAGTCGGACCGGGACAGCGCGACCACGATCACGCAGATCGCGGCGACCACGACGACGTCGCGCAGCTGGCTGGCGAAGAACCGCGCGATGCGTAGACGCCCCAGCACACTGGTCACGCCGACCGCCACCGCAGGCCCCCTCGTTCACCAGGATTGATGAGACGGGAGTCTAGAACGGCCGGATGACCACACGGACGCAGGTCGCCCGGCAGGAGTAGTCAGCCTCCGTGGGCCTTCCGGTACAGCGCGACCGCCTCCAGCTGCGACCCCACCTCCAGCTTCGTCAGCACCGCCCGGATCTGGGTCCGTACGGTCGCCAGCGACACGACGAAGTGGTCCGCGACGGCCTGGGCCCGCTTGCCCGCGGCGAGCAGCGCGAGGACCTCCTTCTCGCGCTGGGTCAGCTTGTCCAGCTTGGTGACCAGGTCCCGCCGCTCGCCCTCGCGACGGCGGTGCATCTCGATCAGTTCCTCGCGGCGGCCGGCGGGCATCACCGAGCGGCCCTGCCGCGCCTCGCGGATCGCCGCGAGCAGCGTCGGGAACGGCGCGTTCTTCGGCACCCAGACGAACCCGCCCGCGGCGAGCGCGGACCCGATCCGGCCGGCGTCGGAGCTGCCGGACAGCACCACCACGCGCCACCCGGCACGGACAAGGGGTTCGACGAGCCGGACGCCGTCGATCCGGTTGCCCTCCGGGTCCCGGCCGAGGTCCAGGTCGAGGACGATCAGCCCGCGCTCGGTGCGCCCGGCCGTCTCCAGGACCCCGGCCGCCGAGCGGACCGGCTGGAACCGGGCGTCCTCCCCCTCGTGGCGCAGGCTCTGCGCCAGCGAGGAACCCACGAGCTCGTGGTCGTCCACGATCAGGATGGGCGTGTCACCCGACCCCCCACCAGCTTCGCCCCCGCCCGTGCGCGCCATGGGGTCACACCTTAGTCACGAGATCACCCGGCGTGGTACGGCCCACCGCCCCACCGGACCAGGTGTCACCGAATGGTGACGTCGACGATCAGCGGCGGTTGCCCGCCTGGTCGGCGAGCATCCGCAGGCCGCTCAGCAGGCCGCCGAACAGGTCGCCCTCCTTGAACGCGGAGACCATGCTCATCAGCGCGAGCTTCGCACCACGGTCCGGCAGCCGGACCTTGGCCTCCGCCCCGGTCACGATCTCGAGCCGCCGCTGCTCGGGGCTGACGGCGACCAGCACGGCCTCGTCGTAGCCCTCGATCTCGGAGTGCAGGTTCTCGGCGGTCGTCCGCGAGTTCTCCCCCAGGTCGCCCAGGTAGATCGCGAACCGCAGGCCGGTCTCCCGGCTCGTGACGGTCAGCGCCTCGTCCAGGCGGGACAGCTGGACCGGCGTGAACGGGTGCTCCCGGCCGTCCGGCTCCTGGTAGTTCTCGGCGGCCGAGATCCGGCCGGAGATCGTGACGACCGCGCCTTCCGGCAGGTCCTCGGGGTGGACGGTGGCGAGCTCGCCACCGTGCCCGTGCTCACCAGGTGCCACCGGTACCTCCGCGGGTGTCGGTGCCGGCGGTGCCGGCCGGGAGGTGCGCGCCCTCCGGGTTCGCGATCCAGAACAGCGGCTCGTACGGCCACGGGTCACCGACGCGGTAGCGCGGGCGACGGCCCGGGCGCCGCGCCAGGTTCCACAGCGCCAGCAACCCGTACAGCGCGGCCGGCGCGACCACGAAGGTCAGCAGGGTCTCCACGACGGTCACGCGGGCAAACCTATCGGATCCGCCCGCGTCACACCTGCGCAGGTGGCGTACCCCTCAGCTGCCCGGACCGCACCGCGCGCAGGAACCGTGCATGATCGGCTTCGGTCTGGTCGGCGTACTCGCGGGCGAAGCGGCACAACGCGTCCCGCACCTTCCCGCCCCCACCGAGGTAGCCGGCGATCATCGACGCGCCGCTCGTGCGGGCGTGGCCCTTGGCCAGCAGCATGCCGCAGACGGCGGCGTAGTCGGCCAGCGCTCCGGCGTCCAGGTCGTCGAGCACGATCGCGCCCTTCATGTCCCGGAACTGGCGCACGTAGTACTGCCTGTCCTGGACCGTGGTCCACCCCAGCAGCGGGTCGGAGACGGTCTGCAAGGCCTGCTGGTACTCGACGACGCGCTGGCCCTGATGCGAGTGCAGCGCCTCCTTGCCGTGCACGTACGGGGCGACGACCGACCGTCGCGCCTGCTTGAGCTGCAGGAACAACACATCGTCGGGGCTGGAGCCCTCGCACAGCACGAGGTAGGCGCGCAGCCCGACCGAGCCGACGCCGACGACCTTGTGGGCCACGTCGACCGCGTGATACCCGCCGAGGATCCGCGCCCAGTGCGGCGGCAGCGTCCGCAGGTACCCGTCGAGGGCGGCGAGGATCGCGGCCCGCGTCGGCGCGTCCGGTCTGGTGATCTCCGGGGGTTCGACGACGATCCGGCGCTCCCCGCCGTCGTCGGTCACGAAGCGGGGAAGGGCACGGTCGCTCGTGCGCTTGCGTGCCCGCTTCGCGGCCGCGGCGACGGCCCGCCGCGACCGGCCCTTCGAGCGGTCCTCCATGTCGTCGGCCTCGAGGTGCTCGTAGCTGCGGGCCAGCAGCGGCGCCTCGGCCAGCCGCGCGATGTTCGTCCGGTACGCCGTGACGCAGCGCGCGACGGCGTGCGCGCACTGGTCCTCGGTGGCGTCGTTCTCCCGCCCGGCCACCCAGACGCTGGCCACCAGCCGTCGCAGATCCCATTCCCACGCGCCGGGATGGGCCTCGTCGAAGTCGTTGAGGTCGAACACCAGGTCGCGTTCCGGGGAGGCGTAGAAGCCGAAGTTCCCCAGGTGGGCGTCCCCGCAGATCACCGGGTGGATGCCGGTGCTCGACAGGACCGAGAAGTCCGCGGCGTGCACGGCCGCGACGCCGCGCAGGAACGCGTAGGGCGACCGGCCCATCCGGTCCAGCCGCTCGTCGATCAGGTCCGGCTCGCGGCCCGCGTTCGACGCCGCGACGATGTCCATCGGGTCCTGCCGCCGCAGCGCGGCCGACCAGCGCGCGAGCGAGCGCCGCGGCGCCCGCTCGCGCATCGACCGGCCGATCTCGTACCGCTCGGCGCGCGGCGTCCCGGGCCGGGACAGCGACGCGAACTCCTCGCCATGGTCGCCGGGCAGCACCGGGTGCGCGGTCATCGGTCAGTCCTACCCGCGAAACGGGTCGCGTACCAGGCCCGGCAGGCCTCCCAGTCCGGGAGCAGCCCGTCGTCGCGGGCCTGCGCGAACCCGGGCGCGGCGGCGTCCTTGCCGGACAGGACCGGGTCGATCCCGGACGGCCACGGCAGTGCCAGGTCGGCGTCGAGCGGGTCGATGCCGTGCTCGGCGGACGGCGTGTACGGCGTGGAGCAGAGGTAGGTCACGACGCTGTCGTCGGCCAGCGCCATGAACGCGTGCCCGAGCCCCTCGGCCAGGTAGACCGCCCGCAGCGACTCGCCGTCCAGCTCGGCGGTCTCCCACGCCCCGAACGTCGGCGACCCCACACGCAGGTCGACGACGACGTCCAGCACGGAGCCCCGGGAGCAGTACAGGTACTTCGCCTGGCCGGGCGGCGTGTCCGCGTAGTGCAGCCCGCGCAGCACGCCGCGGGCCGAGACGCTGGAGTTGACCTGGGCGACCGGCAGGTCGAAGCCGAGCGCCTCACGGAACGGGCCCGCCTGGAACGGCGCGCAGAACGCACCGCGGGCGTCCGGGAACACCGGCGGCTCGAACAGCCATGCCCCGGCGATGCTCAGCTCCCTGCCCATGCTCGTTCCGCGTGCGCTCCTCTCGGTGTGCTTCACACCGGTCTCCCCGCTTCGTCGTGCATCCGACCAGCGTGCCAAAGTCGCGCGGACACACCGGCGGCCAGGGAGGACGGATGCGAGCGGTCGTGCTCGGCGGGAGCGGGCAGCTGGGCCGTGCCCTGCGGGCGGAGCTGCCGGACGCCGCGTTCCCCGGCCGCGACGAGCTCGACGTCGGCGACCCGTGCTCGGTCGAGGGGTTCGACTGGGCGCCGTTCGACACGGTGGTCAACGCGGCCGCCTACACGGCCGTGGACCGCGCCGAGACGGACCCGGCGGGCGCCTGGCGGGTCAACGCGGCCGGTCCCGCCTCGCTGGCCGCCGCGGCCGTCCGGCACGACCTGACGCTCGTCCAGGTCTCCACCGAGTACGTGTTCGACGGCACCGCCTGCGGCCCGGTGCCCGAGTCCGCTCCACTGTGTCCGGTCAACGTCTACGGCGCGTCCAAGGCCGCGGGCGAGCTGGCCGTGCGGGCGGTGCCCCGGCACGTCGTGGTCCGGACGAGCTGGCTCATCGGCGACGGCGCGAACTTCGCCCGCACGATGCTCGGGCTGGCCGCCCGCGGCGTGTGCCCCGACGTCGTCGACGACCAGATCGGCCGCCCGACGATCGCGTCCGACCTGGCGAGGGCCGTGGCGGCCCTGGCCGGCGCCGAACCGGGCGCCTACCACGCCACCGGCGACGGGGAGCCGGTCAGCTGGGCCGAGGTCGCGCGGGTCGTGTTCGCGCACGCCGGACGGGACCCGGCCGACGTCCGTCCGGTGTCCACATCGGACTATGCGGCCGGCCGCACCATGGCCCCGCGGCCGTCGAACGGCGTGCTGTCCCTGGAGCGCCTCGGCGCGACCGGGATCACGATGCCGGACTGGCGGGTCGGGCTGGAGTCCTATCTGGAGACCCAGCCGTGACCCGCGGGATCATCCTCGCCGGCGGCACCGGCAGCCGTCTGCACCCGCTGACCCGGACCGTCTCCAAGCAGCTGCTGCCGGTCTACGACAAGCCGATGATCTACCACCCGCTGACCACGCTGATGCTGGCCGGCGTGCGGGAGATCCTGCTGATCTCCACCCCGACCGACCTGCCCGGTTTCCGACGGCTGCTCGGCGACGGTTCCGAGCTCGGCCTCGCGATCACCTACGCCGAGCAGCCGCACCCGAACGGTCTGGCCGAGGCGTTCCGGATCGGCGCCGACCACGTCGCGGGCGGTCCGTCGATCCTCGTGCTGGGCGACAACATCTTCCACGGGCCGTCGTTCGGCAGCCGGCTGCGCGCCGCCGTCGACGACGTCACCTCCGGCCGCACCGGGTGCGTCCTGTTCGGGTACCCGGTGCGCGACCCGCAGCGCTACGGCGTCGGCGAGTCCGACGCCGACGGCAACCTGATCTCGATCGAGGAGAAGCCGCAGCGGCCCCGCTCGGACCGGGCGATCACCGGCCTCTACGTCTACGACTCCGGTGTCGTGGACATCGCCCGAGCGCTCACGCCGTCGGCCCGGGGTGAGCTGGAGATCACCGACGTGAACCGGGCCTACATGGAGCAGGGCCGCGCCCGGCTCGTCGACCTCGGGCGCGGCTTCGCGTGGCTGGACACCGGCACGCACGAGTCCCTGATGGAGGCCGGGCAGTACGTCCGCACGCTGGAGAACCGGCAGGGCGTGCGGATCGCGTGCGTCGAGGAGGTCGCGCTCCGGATGGGGTTCATCGACGCCGAGGCGTGCCTCGCGCTCGGGCTCGCCCAGTCCGGGTCCGGCTACGGCGAGTACGTGGCCGAGGTGGCCCGCTCGTTCGGGGCCGGTTCGTCCGGTTCGCGCTAGTCTCCCCGGGTATGGGGGACCTGCTGCTGTGTGAGGAACTGCTGCTGCTCGGCCTTGACGACGAGTCCGGCAAGCCGAGCTGGACGTTCGACGCGTCGATGCTCAACGCGGCACTGATGCTCGACCTCGTGACGACCGGGTGCGTCCGGTTCGACGAGGACAAGGTCTACGTCACGGAGCACTTCCCCCGGCACCCGCTGATGGCCGCGGCGCAGGACGTGATCGCCGACGACAAGAAGGTCCGGTCGATCTCGCACTGGCACACGATGCTGCCGTACACGCTGAAGGACCTGCAGAAGCGCGCCGCCGAGCGCCTCGTCGCCGACGGCGTGCTGGTCCAGGAGGAGAGCAAGGTCCTGGGCCTGTTCCGCAGCACCCGCTTCCCGGAGTCCGACCCCGGCCCGGAGCGGGCCCTGCGCGCCCGCCTGCACTCGATCCTCGTCGAGAACGCCGAGCCGGACGACCACGACACGGCGCTGATCACGCTACTCGCGTCCGGCTACGGCATCGACCACGTGTTCTCCGGCGACGACAAGGACGCCCGCAAGGCGGCCAAGCGCCGGGCGAAGGAGCTCTCGACCGCGGCGAAGGAGGACCCGGTCTTCCAGGCCCGCCACGACGCGGCCGTCATCGCCGCGGTCACGATGGTCGCCACGACGACGGTGATCACGACCACGGGCAACGGGAGCTGACTCTCCCGAACGTTCCACTCGACCGCCCTCTACGGATCCAGTGGAACGTTGCGGCGGCTCGCACGACCGGAACGTTCCACTGGATCCGGATGCGACGTCGAGTGGCACGTTGTTGCGGTATGCGGGGACCATCAGATGCCGGGGCCACTGCCGACCGAGGTCCCGGCCCGTTCTCGCCGAACAGTCCAGGCGGGTCGCGCCGATCACCCAGGGCCCGTCGCGGAACCGTGGCGTTCATGGCGGCGGCTCAGCTCCCGGCGGGGCGGGCGGCGGTCCAGGCGGAGAGGTCCCAGCCGGTCCAGTGTTCGATGCGCGGGATGTCGTCGGCGAAGCGGTGCACGGCGGCGGCGCGCTCCTCCGGGGCGGGCCACGCGGAGCGGCCGGCGACGTCGTCGCGGACGTTGCGCCTGCCCACACCGCCGATCTTCCCGGTCGGGACGCCGAGGAACTCGCAGACGCGGTCCGCGGCCCAGATCGGTGTGTCGCGCAGCTCGGCGTAGCGCAGGAGCAGTACCCGGTCGCGGTCGAACAGCGTGAACAGGTGGTCGAGCTGCTCGCCGTAGCGGCCCTGCGCGGTGTAGTGCCAGAAGTGCGCCCAGCCGGCGTCGACCCGCTCTGGCTCGCGTTCCAGGGCGCGCAGGAAGTCCGCCTCCGGCTCCAGGCCCGCGCCGCGGAGGTGGGCCCAGTTGGAGTGCGCGCGCTCGACCGGGTCGCGCAGCACGGCGATCAGCTTCGCGTCCGGGATCATCGCCTGGATCCGGCGCTGGGCGGCGCGGTCGTAGAGGTAGAACACGGTGGACTCGCCGCACAGCTGGTCCGGGTCCGCGTCGGCGAACAGCGCCTCGTACTCGTCACGGCGCCAGACGTGCTCGCCCCACGTCGGGACGTCGCCCGGCCCGCCGCCGGTGTCCGGGGGCGCCCCGTCGGTGAGGAAGAACTTCGGCTCCTTCGGGTCGGACAGGTGCAGGTCGGGATGGGTCGCGAGTGCCGCGTGCAGCGCGGACGTGCCGCACTTCGGGGCGCCGAGCAGCAGGAAGTCCGGCAGTCGCGACCCCATGCTCAGCCCCCCGCGGCGACCGGCACGCGCACCGGCTCGGTGCGCAGCTCGTGGGCGCCGTCCGGACGGGTCGCCTCGTAGTACAGCCGGTAGCCGCCGTCCGGCAGCTCGACCACGGACAGGTAGCGCAGGCCGTGCGCCCCGAACGGCGACTCGGCCACCGGCCCGTCGCCCTCGGCCGTGAACCCGGAGTCCGTGCCGAACGCCAGCCCGGTGCGCTCCTCCCAGTTCTCCTCGGCGGTGGCGCGGCCGTCGTAGGTGGCGGCCCACCCGTCGTCGACCCGGAACACGGCGCTGATCCGCACCCCGCGGGCGTCCCACCCGTCCGCGCGTCCGGAGAGGACGGTGCCGTGGTCCGTCCACACCAGACCGTCGGAGCTCGTGTAGTGGACGGTCGTCATCCGGTCCTCGTGCAGCGGCACGTCCAACGGGTGCACCGACGCCCAGAGGTGCCACACGCCGTCGTCGAGAACGATCACCGGGTCCTTCACGGCGTGCCGCGCGTCGCCGGGGAGCACGGTGACGGCGGGCGCGTCGGCCAGTCCGCTGATCGAGTCCGCCTCCAGCGTGTCGACCCACCAGTGCTTCGAGCCGGGCGTCGCGCAGCTCACGTACAGGCGCCACCGACCATCCGGGGTACGGACGAGTGCGGGCCGCTCCAGCGACTCGGCGCCGAAGCGGTCCTTGGTCACCTCGGCGACGTCGTCGAAGTGCACGCCGTCGGTCGAGCTCGCCAGCACGACGGCCAGCCCGCGCCCGGCCCCGACCGGAGCCCGGACGCGGTAGGCCAGGTGGAACACGCCGTCGTCGAAGACCGCGCTGGGCGCCCCGGCCCAGTGCCCGGCACCGGAACCGGGCGGCGCGACGGCCACATCGGCGTCGGTGAAACGGGGCAGGGGCAGCGGTCGCGACGTCATGGTGCCCATGATGCTCGGCGAGCCGACCACGCCGGACAAGGCGCCGCCCACATGCCGGATCGGTGTCCGGACAGCTCAGGCGTTCAGCGCGCCCAGGATGTCGTCGGCGAGCTCGGGGCGGCAGACGACGAGGTCCGGCAGGCTCGGGTCCCGCCGGTTGTAGAGCAACGGGGAGCCGTCCAGGCGGCAGGTGTGCAGCCCGGCCGCACGCGCGACCACGACCGGCGCCGCCGAGTCCCACTCGTGCTGCCCGCCCGCGTGCACGTACGCGTCGGCCTCGCCGAGCATCACGGCGGCGACCTTGTACCCGGCCGACCCGAGCGCGACCCGCTCGATCGTCATCCGCTCGGCCAGCCTGTCCACGACGGACGGTGGCCGGGTCCGGCTCACCGCGACCCGGACGCGCGCCGGGTCGGGCATCGGGAGCGGTGGCGCGATCGTCGCACTGTCCAGGGTGGTCCCGACGGCGGGCAGCGCGACCGCGCCCGCGGACAGCTCCCCGTCCTCCCAGAGCGCGACGTGCACGGCCCAGTCGTGCCGCCCGGCCTCGGCGAACTCGCGGGTCCCGTCCAGCGGGTCGATGATCCACACGCGGCGGGCGTCGAGGCGCGCGGGGTCGTCGAGGGCCTCCTCGGACAGCACGGCGTCGTCCGGACGGAACTCGGCCAGCGCCGCCGCGATCAGGTCCTGCGCAGCACGGTCGCCACGGTCCCCGACCGGCTCCGGGTCGTCGGTCCGGCGCACCCGGAGCAGCAGCGCTCCGGCCTCGTCGGCGATCCGGCGGGCGAACGCGGCGTCGTCTTCCACGGAGCCATCCACGGCCGACCTTCTACCACGCGGCACGTACCGTGCCCCCGGTGACGTCCTGGATCCCGAGTCCGGTCGAGCTCGACGACCTCGATCTGCTGCTGCACGGCGCCTACCGCCCGCTCACCGGCTTCCTCGACGCGGACGCCGCGGCCGCCGTCGTCGAGTCCGGGACGCTGCCGGACGGCACGCCCTGGCCGGTCCCGATCACGCTCACCGTGCCGGACGCGACCGCCGACGAGGCCGTGCGCGCCGGCACGCTCACGCTCTCCGACGAGCAGCGCACGCCGGTCGCCGAGCTGGCCGTCGAACGGGCGGACCCTGCGGGCGACGGACGGTCCACACTGGCCGGTCCGGTGCGCGGCCTGCACCCGCGGGAGCGGGCGGACGGCGTGCGGCTGCCCGACCCGTTGGGCGACGGGCCGGTGTTCGGCGTCCCGATGACCACCCCTCCGCACGCGCCGGACGTCGCCGCGATCGCCGCGGCGGCCGAGGCGACGGACGCCCGCGTCGTGCTGCTCCCGCTGGTCGGCGACGGATCACCGGACGGGCTCGACGGCGCCGGTCTGGTGCGCGCGGCGACGGGTGCGGCCGCGGAGATCGGCGCGTCCGTCGTGGCGCTGCCGCTCGCCCGCCACGACGCCGCCGACGGGCGCGACAACGCGCTGGCCGGGCGGGTCGCCGCCGCGCTCGGCGTCACCCACCTGCCCGACGGCTGGGGCGCCGGCGCCGCCGGCACCAAGTCCGTCGCGCTGCCGGAGATGGCGCTCGACCGCGCCACGAAGGTGTGGACACCGACCGCCCGGGTGCCGGCCGAGCGCCGCGACGAGCCGGCCGCGGCCGACGTCCCCGCGCTCGTCGCGGACCTGATCGCCCGCGACGAGCCCGTCCCCCGCCTGCTGACCCCGCTGGCGACCGAGCGCGAGCTGCGCGGCAGGGCGGCCGCGACCGCCCCGGTCCGCGCCGGCGTGACGGTGCTGTTCACCGGGTTGTCCGGCTCCGGGAAGTCGACGATCGCGAACGCCGTGCACGCCGCGCTGACCGAGCGCACGCCGCGGTCGGTGACGCTGCTCGACGGCGACGTGGTGCGCACGATGCTGTCCTCGGAGCTCGGGTTCTCCCGCGAGCACCGGGAGCTCAACGTGCGACGGATCGGCTTCGTCGCCGCCGAGGTCACGCGGCACGGCGGCGTCGCGCTGTGCGCCCCGATCGCGCCCTACGCGAGCGTGCGGGCCGAGGTGCGGGCGATGGTCGAAGCGCACGGCCGGTTCGTGCTGGTGCACGTCAGCACGCCGCTCGAGGTGTGCGAGGCCCGTGACCGCAAGGGCCTGTACGCCAAGGCCCGCCGGGGTGAGATCGCCGAGTTCACCGGCATCTCCGACCCGTACGAGACGCCGACGGACGCGGAACTGACGATCGACGCGAGCCGCGTCGACGTCGCGGAGGCGGTGGAGCGGGTGCTGGCCGCGCTCGAGCGGCCCTGACCTCGGACACGACGACGACCGGCCCCACCCCCGGAGAGGTACGGGCCGGCCGCCGTCGTCAGTCCCAGCCGCCGGGCACACCGACGGCACGGGCGTCGGTCAGGGTCCGACCGGGAGCGGCAGGGCCGGCAGCGGGGACAGCACGCTGACGGAGTTCCCGCTGAGGTTGTCGTTGAGGTTGTTGTTCAGGAAGTCGCTGCAGTTGGCGGCGTTCCCGGCGTTGTTCCCACCGACCGGGGCCTGCGTGACGATGTTGCCCAGCGACCCGCCCGTGATGGCGGACTCCGCGCCGGCGTCGCCACCGACGAAGGCGCACTTCTTGCCGTCGTGGCCGTCCTCGCCGTGATCCGTCGCCCAGGCGAGCGGGGACGCGGCAACGAGCACGGTCAGCACACCGGCACCGACGATGCCGGCCTTCTTCTTCGCGTTCATCTGAGTCCTCTCCTCCGTGCCGGCGCCGGCCGACGCGGTATCTCGTCCGTACGACCGACCCAACGAGGCCGCGACGCGAAAGGAGATGAGCTGTCGCCAACGACCGCCGAAGGAGTGGGCAACGCCCCCGGACCGCTTCCACCCGGTGATGAACGGGAGAGGGAAATGCATTACAGGCCGACACGAACGGGACCCCTCCGCCCCGTTCGTGTCCGCACCGGAGCCCTACTTGGGCGGCAGGAACGAGGACCGAGATCTCCGACGCCGCGCCGGCCTGACCGCCAACGAACGATCAGGCCGTGCCGCCGACCGGCCGTCGTGACCCGGCCCGTCCGAGGCGAGGCGAGAACCGAGGCCGTAGACGAGACCGAAGTCGAGGCCGTCAACGCGAGACGCGATGAACCTCGGCGGAGCGCCTGCGCCGCAGCCGATATCGGGCCGGACACGCATCTCCGACCTCCTCGACGACGACTCCGTCGAGGCGCCCGCGATCGCGCCCCACGACCCATTGGCAGCTTCGTGCCGTTAATGGTGTGGGGTTCTTCTTGCCCGTGCGGTCGCGCACCGTCTCGATCGCCGTCGGGGCACCATGCGGCGGGCAGTTTCGAATGCACCGCGAGCACCATGCCGTCACGCTCGGACACGTCGCGCTCGTGCGCGTAGTAGATCGACGGCAGCTCCACTGCCCGAACTCGTCGCGGAACGAGAACACCCGCTCCTTGGCCCTGACCTTGTCCTCGTCGCGGCGGGCGCCGCCGAGCACGACGGTGAACCCGTGATCTTCGATGGCCTCGAGCAGCCCCGGCGTCTGGATCCGGTTGTGCGTGCCGCCCGGCGGTTCGACGACGGTGCCCGCGGCGATCGCGTCCGGACCTGACAACGACAACGGCCGTCGCCGAACATGATTGTTCGACGACGGCCGTCAGGATCTGCAGCCGTCAGCCGGCCGGCGGAACCTCAGGCAACGCCGGGGCACCCGGGATCTCGGGGGCAGCCGGGAGCGCGTCGGCCGGGTTCGGCACCTCGGGAACGGCCGGGGTCTCGGGGGCTCCGGGAACCTCCGGAACAGCCGGGGTCTCGGGGGCTCCGGGAACCTCCGGAACAGCCGGCGTCTCCGGCAGCGCCCCGGTCGGGTCGGTCGGCAGCTCCGGGACCGCGGGCAGCTCCGGAAGGGCGGGGCCGGGAACAACGATCTCGTTGTTGCTGCCGTTGCCGTTGCCGTTGCCGTTCAGGAAGTCACTGCAGTTGGCCAGATTGCCGGCGTTGTTACCGGCGATCGGGGCCTGGGTGACGGCATTGCCAGCGCTCTCGCCGGTGATGCTCGACGCCGCACCAGCGGAGCCGCCGACGAACGAGCACGCCTTGTCGGCCGGAGCCGGCTCGTCGGTGGCGAATGCCAGCGGCGACGTCGCCAGCGCGGCAGCGAGGACTCCTGCCGCGACGAGGCCAGCCTTCTTCATGTTCATGGGGAGCGTTCCTCTCAGCATGCCGTCGTCGACGGCGCCTCAGGTCTGCGGCCGAACGGGGTATCGACCACCCTCGTTCAAACGCTGGAAGTCATCACAAGCGACGGTGAATCACCGAGCATCACCCGATCGAGTGGCAACCCTGCCCCTGGTCCACACGTCTGTCGGAGCCACACACCGACAGCCTGCTTTCCCGGAGCCAGGGTTCAGGCGGGGACGTCGATCCATGGTTGGGCGCGAGCCAGGTCCAGGACAGCGCGCCCCGGTCGCCGAGAACGGTGCGCATCTCCGGCGTCAGCGCCCGGTCCGCGCCGAATCCTCGACGACGCGGTGCCGTTCATCCGAGGTTCGGCGGCAGCAGTTCGGAGCAGCGGCTCGCCGGACGGCTCAGCTGCGTGGGGCGATGACGTCCAGCACGTCGACGACCGCGCGGAACGTCATCGCGGTGGCGTTGCGGTAGTCCTGCGGCTCGCCGCCGATCGGGTCCGGGATCCGGTCGTCGCCGTCGGCGGGGACCAGTCCGCGCTGCGCGCGCGCCGCGTCGACGGCGGCCCTGGCCCGCTTCACGAGGTCCGGCGGCAGCATCGTCGCGTCGACGGCTGAGACCAGCCGGGCGAACTCGACCAGCGAGAACGTCACGCCGAGCATCTCCGGGAACTCGGTCAGCACCGTGCTGCGGTGCTTCCGGGACGCGGTGAGCACCAGGTCGGCGTCCCGTACGATCCCGGCGCTGAGCTGGCGGGCGCGGAAGTCACCGGACCAGTGGTCGGTGTCCAGCGCCCACGGCTCCAGCGCGGCGCGGGACTCCGGGTGCATCGGCGCACCGACGACGGCACGCACGCCGGCGCTGGCCACCTCGATCCGGGCCGCCTCGCGCCCGCCGAGGCGACCGCGCAGCAGGTGCCGGGTCAGGATCTCCGCCCCGGGAGACCGGCACACGTTCCCGGTGCACACGTAGAGCAGCCGGAAGGTCTCGTCGTCTCTCTGCACGACCGGAGTGTCGGTTTGCGAGTGCTTCGTGTGACGCACCCGTGCGCCAGATCATCAGGATTGAGGGTCCGAGCGGCCTAATTTGGCGAGATTCTCTCACGATCCGTAACAGGGCCCCCCGACCGATCGACACGGTATGTGATCCGCAGGCGGGTTCGTCCCCGGAGCCCCCGCGTCGACACCGCAGTCGGCACCACCTGCACGACTCGAAGGAGACCCACTCCTCGTGACCACGTTCCACGACGTCGCCGACACGACGAAGCGCGACCTGATCCCGGCCCCGCGCCCGTCGCGCTTCCCTCGCCGACGCTCCGCGACCGCCGTCCTCGACGCGCCGCGCGCCGCCCAACGCCGGTTCGCCCGGATGGTCATCGCCGCCGACCTGCTCGTGGTCACCCTGACCGTCGCCGTGACGATCCTCGTCGGCCTCACCGGAGCGTTCGCCGCGGACCGCGCGCTCGTCGTGTGCGGCCTCCTGTCGGCTGCACTCGTGGTCGCGGGACTGTGGGCCGCCCGCACGTGGGACTCCCGCGTGCTCGGCCAGGGGTCGACGGAGTTCCTCCGCCTCGGGCGCGCGATCGTCGGGGCCGACGTGGTGCTCGCGATGGGCGGGCTGTCGCTGATGGTCAACTCGGTGCGCCTCTGGGTGTTCCTGATCGTCCCGCTGATCGGGCTGCTCTGCCTCGGATCCCGGTTCCTGCTGCGCAAGTGGCTGCACCAGCGCCGCAGCACCGGGGAACACGTGCTCCCGGTCCTCGCGGTCGGCAGCGTGCAGGCCGTCGCCGACCTGATCCGCCGCACCCGGCGCGACCCGTTCTTCGGCTGGCAGATCACCGGCGCCTGCACCCCGACCGGCACGGCCGACGGCGGCGGTGACCACATCGCCGAGGTCCCGGTCGTCGGGGACCTGGACGCGGTGTCCTCCCGGGTGCACGACGTCGGCTACCACGTCGTCGCGGTCTGCCAGGCCCCCGGCTGGGGTGCCGCCCGCCTGCACCGGCTCGCCTGGCAGCTCGAGGACACCGACACCGAGCTCGCCGTCGACCCGGGCCTGATGGAGATCGCCGGCCCGCGGATGCACATCGCCCCGGTCGACGGGTTCCCGCTGCTGCGCCTGTCCCGCCCGAAGTTCACCGGCCTGGCCCGCGTCACCAAGACCGTCACCGACCGCGCGCTCGCCAGCCTCATCCTCCTGCTCCTGGCTCCGATCCTGATCAGCCTCGCCCTCGCCGTGTGGCTGGGCGACCGCGGCCCGATCTTCTTCCACCAGGAACGCGTCGGCGCGAACGGCCGAACCTTCAGGCTGGTCAAGTTCCGCTCGATGTGCGTCGACGCCGAGGACCGCCTCGCCGCACTCGCCGCCACCAACGAAGGCGCCGGCCCACTGTTCAAGCTCAAGGTCGACCCCCGCGTCACACGAGTCGGGCACTTCCTGCGCAAATACTCGCTCGACGAACTCCCCCAGCTGTTCAACGTCCTCGGCGGATCCATGAGCCTCGTCGGCCCCCGCCCCCCGCTCGCGCGCGAGGTCAAGACCTACGCCGACGACGCCCGCCGACGCCTGCTCGTCCGTCCCGGCATGACCGGCCTCTGGCAGGTCAGCGGACGCAGCTCCCTGTCCTGGGAGGAGTCCGTGCGACTCGACCTCCGCTACGTCGAGAACTGGTCCCTCGCCCTGGACCTCACGATCATGTGGAAGACCTTCGGCGCCGTCGTGCGCGGGCGCGGCGCCTACTGACCGGCCGAGGCGAGACACGTCAGGTCGACGATCCGCGCCGGTGGGCGCGCCTCAGGGATGCGCCCGACCAGGTCCGGCCGGTGAACCGGGTTTCGACGGGGCCCGCCCGGTATCCAGGGCGGCGGACGGAACAGCGGGAACCCGTCCTCCATCGTGATCGTCCATCCCGCATGGTGGATCACCGTGTGGTGCCGTGAGCACAGCAGGACCAGGTTGGACAGGTCCGTCGGCCCGTCGTCGACCCAGTGCACGACGTGGTGCGCCGAGCACCACTGCGGAGGACAGTCGCAGCCAGGGAACGCGCACCCGCCGTCCCGCTGGGCCAGCGCCCGGCGCTGGGCCCGGGTGGCCAGCCGCGCCTCCCGGCCCACGTCGACCGGCTCACCGGCGGCGCCGAGCACGATGGGGACGACGCGGGCGTCGCATGCGAGCCTGCGCGCCGTCTCGGCGGAGATCGCCTCGGCGAGCGTCCCGTCGCCGAAGCCGATCAGCGCGCCACCGGCACGGCTCTCGAGCGTCTCCAGCGGCACCGTCACGACGACCTGCACGGCCTGACCGCCATCGGCTCCGAGGTCGCCTGCGGCGATCACACGAGGGGCGAGTTCGACGAGGCCGTCCCCGTCGCGTTCGGCGCGGGAGCGAGGGTCGCGGTCGAGGACGGTCGGGCAAACCACCGGGTCCGCGGGACCGGAGGCACCGCTCTCGTGAGCGAGGTCGGCGCCCGCATCCGGGTCGGCAGCGGGCTCGGTGCAGGTGCACCCCCGGCCGTGCGGACCGGTCACGCCGCCCGGCGCCGTCAGCGGGGACAGCGCCGTGCGCAGCACGGCCGCGGACTCGGTGTCGAACCAGCCCTTCGCCTCGAACCCGTCGCCGAGCGGCCGCAGCGTCAGGCGGTTGCGGGCCGGTCGCGGGTCGCGCGGGCGGGGCCCGTCCGGGTCGAGCAGCGCGATCGCCTTGCGACCCAGCTTCGCGACGGCGTCCGGGTCCAGCGTGCGGGCGTGCAGCGCGAGGTCCGCCTCCAGCGCGGGCCGGTGGTCCTCCAGGTGCGGTGGCACCGACGCGAGCACGGCCTGGATCACCCGGACGTGCTCGGCCGAGACGGCGGCCTCCTGGACCGCGGCGGCAAGCACCGGGAGCGCGGCCTCGCACAGCTCCCCGGTCGGTGTCCGGACGGGCTCGAGGTCCTCGGCCGCCCGCACGCGGGCCCTCGCCGCCCCGCGGGAGACGTTCTGCACGTCGTGCACCAGATCGGCGAGGACCGGCAGCATCGCGGCGAACGTCTCGTTCAGGACGCGCTGGGCGTCACCGAGCGCGACGAGAAGCTCCTCGTCCTCGGCTCGCCACCACTCGCGCATGGCCTCAGCATACTCGAACATCAGTTCGAAGACCAGTCTCATCACAAACCCAACCCGAACGGTTGTGATTCGGGGAGCGGTCCCCTACCGTCCGAGCCATGCCCGGCCAGGAGCTCACCGTGCGCGAGCACATCGACCTGCTCCGGGTCGCCTCCGCGCTCTGTCGTTGAGCTGTCGCTGAGCCGGTCGCCGTCGCGCGTCGTCGCCGACGGTGTCATGCCGGGCCGCCCGGGGTCGAGTTCCCGGTGCGCCCGCCTCCTCCGCCCGTCCCGCGTCCACGGACCCCTGCCCGCCGGGTGCCCGTGCGTCCGACCGACGCGTCCGCCCAGGAGCCGTGATGTCTCTCGTGTCCGAGTCCTCCGCCGCCCACCGACCACCAGGACCACCGGGATCACCACCGACACCGCCACGGACCGTCGAGGTCGAGACGGTCGAGCCGACGCCGGAGAGCGGGCGCTCGCGCGTGCCGCGCTGGGTGGTCAAGGCCGCCTCGCCGATCGCGCTCGTGGTCGTGTGGCAGGTCCTCGGCACCACCGGGGTGCTCGAGCGCGACGTGCTCGCCCCGCCGCTGGACGTCCTGTCCACCGCGGGGCAGATGGTGTCCGAGGGCCGCCTGCAGTCCGCCGTGTTGACCTCGCTGGGCCGGGTCGCCGTCGGTCTCGTGCTCGGCATCGTCACCGCGACCGTGCTGGCGACGGTCACCGGCCTGCTCCGGCGGGGTGAGGACCTCCTGGACGCACCGATGCAGATGCTGCGGACGATCCCGGTGATCAGCCTGATCCCGCTGCTGATCGTGTGGTTCGGCATCGGCGAGGAGCCGAAGGTCGTCCTGATCGGACTGGCCGTGACGTTCCCGCTCTACATGAACCTGTTCGGCGGCATCCGCAACGTCGACGCCGCGCTCGTCGAGGCTGCCCGCACGCTCGGGCTCGGCCGGCTCGCCCAGGTGCGGCACGTGATCCTCCCGGCGGCGCTGCCCCAGGCCCTGGTCGGGCTGCGTTACTCGTTCGGCTCGGCGTGGCTGGCGCTGGTGTTCGGGGAGACGATCAACGCGACCTCCGGGATCGGCTACGAGATGAACACCGCCCGGGAGTACTTCCAGACCGACGTCATCGTCGTCTGCCTGGTGCTCTACGCCCTGCTCGGCCTCGCGGTCGACCTGCTGGTCCGCGGGCTGGAGAGGGGGCTGCTGTCGTGGCGACCGGCGTTCAGCGGCCAGTGAGCGGCGAGGTGCCCACCCGGTCCGGCCGGCCGGTCCAGGTGCGGGGGCTGACCCGCCGCTTCGGCGACCGTGCCGTGATCGACGGCCTGGATCTGACCGTCGAGCCCGGCGAGTTCGTCGCGCTGCTCGGCGCGAGCGGCTGCGGCAAGTCCACGCTGCTGCGCGTGCTCGCCGATCTCGACCGCGACATCGACGGCGAGGTCCGGGTGGCGACGCGCCGTGCCGTCGGCTTCCAGGCCCCGCGGCTCCTGCCGTGGAAAAAGGTGTGGCGCAACGTCGTGCTCGGGCTGCCGGGGCGTCCCGACCGGCTGCGCGCCGAGGCCGCGCTCGCCGAGGTCGGCCTCTCGCACCGCGTCGACGTCTGGCCCAAGGTGCTCTCCGGCGGGGAGGCGCAGCGCGCGGCGCTGGCGCGCTCGCTGGTGCGCGAGCCCGACCTGCTGCTGCTCGACGAGCCGTTCTCCTCCCTCGACGCGCTGACCCGGCTGACCGCCCGCGGCCTGGTCGAGGAGCTCTGGGAACGCCACCGCTGCGCGGTGCTGCTCGTGACCCACGACGTCGAGGAGGCGCTCGTGCTCGCCGACCGCGTCCTGGTGATGGACGGCGGGCGGATCGCGCACGACGCCCCCGTCGACGCGCCCCGCCCGCGCGACCTCACCGAGCCCCGGCTCCTCGCCCAGCGCGCCGACCTGCTCGCCCGCCTCGGCGTCACCGAGCAGCACCACCGGACACCCGAGGGAGAACACGCATGACCGTCGAGTTCATCGGCATGATCGGCACCCAGCACGTGTCCGAGATCCACCCGCCGTCCGGACCGCCGGTCGACCCGGACTTCGTGCGCCGTTTCGTCACCGCCCACGAGGAGGCGGGGTTCGACAGGGTGTTGGTCGGGCACAGCGCCTCGACCCCCGACGGGCTGCAGGTGGCCGCGTTCGGCGCCGCGCACTCGGAGCGTCTGGGCTTCCTCGTCGCGCACCGCCCCGGTTTCATGGCGCCGACGCTGGCCGCGCGCGCCTACGCCACCCTGGACCGCTTCTCCGGCGGCCGGGTCGCCATGCACGTCATCTCCGGGGGCAGCGACGCCGACCAGCGCCGCGACGGCGACCACCTGGACAAGGAGGCCCGTTACCGGCGGACCGACGAGTACCTCGACGTCGTCACCCGCACCTGGACCGCACCGGAGCCGTTCGACCACCACGGCGAGCACTACCGGGTCGAGGACGTCGACGCCGCGGTCCGGCCGCTGCAGCAGCCGAGGATCCCGGTGTACTTCGGCGGCTCGTCCGCTGCGGCCTACCGGGTCGGGGGCAAGCACGCCGACGTCTTCGCGCTCTGGGGCGAGCCGCTCGCCGAGACCGCGGAGCAGATCGCGTCGGTGCACGCCGCCGCGCGCGCCGCCGGCCGGCAGACGCTCCCGGGCATCAGCGTCTCGTTCCGCCCCATCCTCGGCGCCACCGAGGAGCTGGCGTGGGAGCGCGCGCACCGGATCCTCGACCGCATCGTCGCGGCGGACGGCGGGTCCGGCTCCTTCACCGGGAGGATGAGCCGCCGACGCGGGAACGAGCCGCCGGCCAACGTCGGCTCGCAGCGCCTGCTCGCCGCGGCCGCGCGCGGCGAGCTCCACGACCGTGCACTGTGGACGCCGACGGCGGCGGCCACCTCCGCGGCCGGCAACTCCACCGCGCTGGTCGGCACCCCGGAGACGGTGGCGGCCGCCCTGCTGGACTACGTCGACATCGGCGTCACGACGCTGCTCATCCGCGGCTACGACCCGTTCGACGATGCCGTCGACTACGGCCGGGAATTGCTCCCGCTCGTCCGCGCCGAGCTGGCCCGGCGGGCCCCGGTGGGGGTGTCCGCGTGACGGCGGTCCCCGCCCCGACGACCGGCCCGGCCGCCACGGTCCACACCCCACCGGCCGCCTCGCGCGGCACCGTCGTGGTGCTGGCGGGCCGTGGCGAGCACGCGCGCGTGTACGACCGGCTCGGGCGACGGCTCGCCGTCGACGGCTACACCGTCGTCGTCCCGGGCACGATGGAGCCGGACAGGGAGCCGGACGGGATCCGGGCCGCGTTCACCGCGCACCCCGACGGCGCCCGCGTGCTGCTCGGCGCCGACCGCGGCGCGGTCCGCGCGTGGGCGCACGCCGCGGCGCGGCCGGACGGGGTCGACGCGCTGGTCCTGGCCGGGCTGCCGCTCGCGGCCGGGCAGGGCGACCCGGGTGACCGGGAGGGCGAGCTGGACCTGCGCACCCAGTGCCCCGTGCACCGGGCGCTGCTCGCCGACGACCCGGCGTTCGGCTGGGGGGCGCTCGACCAGGCGCTTCCCGCCCGACCGGCCGCGCTGCCCGACGTCCCGACCCTGCTGCTGCACGGCGCCGCCGACCGCGTCGCGCCCCTGGCCCCGGTCCGCGAGCTCGCCCGCGCGGCGCCACAGGCGGCGCTCGCCGTCGTCGAGGGCGGCGTGCACGACGTGCTCAACGACCGGTTCCACCGCAGCGTGGCCGCCCGCCTCGTGCTGTTCGTGGAGGAGATCGGCAAGGGGGCCCGGATCGTCGACGACCCCAACGGGGCCGCGGACCCCGCGGCCGCGGTACCGCAGGCACAGCCTGCGCGCGGGCGCAGCCGCCGGGCGGCCCCGCTGCACGTCTCGGCGCGGCTGGACTACGCGCTGCGGACGGTCGCCGCGCTGCCCGCGGACGCCCGCGCGGAGCCGGTGCGCTGCGAGAGCGTCGCCCGCACGCGGGGCATCCCGCTGAACTCGCTGGTCAACATCATGGTGGACCTGCGCCGGGCCGGGCTGGTGCGCAGCCGGCGCGGCTGCGAGGGCGGCTACTGGCTCGCCCGGCCGGCCGCCGAGATCACCGTCGCCGACGTCGTGCGCGCCGTCGAGAGCGAGGTGGCCGCCGTCCCCGACGGCCCCGGCACCGAGGTCTGGCACGACCTCGGTCGCGCCGTCACCGACTTCCTCGAGCACCGGGTGCTCGACCACGCTCCCGACCCCCTGGAGGACCCGTGAGACCGCTCCGTCTCCTGCCCGCCCTGGCCGCCGTCGTCGCGCTGGCGCTCGCGGGTTGCTCGGCGGGGTCGTCGCCGGACGCGCCGGGGGACGCGGCCGGCCAGACCCTGCGCTTCGGGGACCAGGCCGGCCAGCAGCAGGCGCTGCTGGAGGCGTCCGGCGTGCTCGCCGGCACGCCGTACCAGGTCGAGTTCTCGCAGTTCCCGGCGGCGGCGCCGCTACTGGAGGCCCTGCGTGGGGAGGCGGTCGACATCGGGGTCGCCGGCGACTCCCCGACGTTGAACGCTCTCGGTGCCAGCGACGACATCTCGATCGTCTCGGCCACCCGCACCCCGTCGGCGGGCGGGCTCGCCGTCCTCGTGCCGCCAGGATCGCCGATCCGCAGCGTCGCCGACCTGCGCGGCAAGCGCGTCTCCCCGACCACCCAGGGCAGCATCGGGCACTACCTGCTCCTGCAGGCCCTGCGCGAGGCCGGGATCCCGGCGAACGAGGTGCAGATCAGCTTCCTGCAGCCGGTGGACGCCGCGGCCGCGTTCCGGACCGGGGCGATCGACGCGTGGTCGACCTGGGATCCCTACACCGCGGTCGCCCAGCAGGACAACGGCGCGCGGGTGGTACGCGACAACCGCGGGCTCTCCCCCGGCCTGAGCTTCCTCGACGCGAACAACGACTCGCTCGACGACCCGGACAAGCGCGCCGCGATGACCGACTTCGTGGCCCGGTACGCCAGGGCCCTGGAGTGGGCGCAGAGCCACCCCGACGAGCTGACCGCGATCTACGCGAAGCTCACCCAGCGCCCGCCGGAGGTGGCGAAGACCATCGCACAGCGCGCCCAGCGACGTGCCGTGCCGCTGGACGCGACCGCGGTCGGCGACCTCCAGGGCGTCGCGGACAACCTGCGGTCGTTCGGCGTCCTGCGCCAGGACGTCCAGGTGGCACCGCGGGTCCGTGACCTGGGTGCTCCGGCGCCGTGACCGCTACCCACCGGGAAGCGTTCGCGGCACGACGGGGAGCTCGATCACTCCGTATCAGGGCCGAGCTGCTCACGACACCTCACCGGTCGAGACAGTCCCGACAGCGAGGTCCTGGCTCACTTGTCATCGAGCACGCGAGATCCAGCCTCGTAGGTGTTGGTCTCGTATCCGACGCGCCCGTCGACATGGCCCGCGTCGGTGTGCGCTGCGAGCCCCATCAGCGGGCTACTCGGAGCGGGTACCACCGGTTCGTAGCGGTCGACTGTGGATCGACCGGTCCGGCTCGTCGATCCACACGGTGAGCACGCTCGCCGAGACGGTGATTCCGATTCGGGTCCGGCTCGGCCGGCCGAGTCGGTTCCAGAGCTCGTGGGCCTCCTCCACGCGTGTCCAGAGGTGTCGAGGCCCGCCTTGCTCGACCTGACCGGTCTGCGGGTCGTGAAAGGCCCAGGACCCGTCGGGGTGCAGGAGCCATTGGACCGGTCCGTCGGTTCGGGTGAGCGTGAGCCTGGCGAGGCCGGGCGTGAGCAGCGCGGTGAGTGCAGCCCAACCCGGGGCCGGATCCGGGATGAGCCCAGGTAGGCGCGATCTGCGCTTGGTCCCGTCGGGCGCAACGGCTGCGGCGGCGAGCAGGTCGTCGAGCGGCAACCGATCGTGCAGTCGACTCGGCATGAAGTAGGCCTCGTCGGACAGCAGGTGCCCATGCGCGCTGCCATGCTCGTCGACGGTCAGCGCGAGCATCAGGCCCACGTCGAGGTCGTGGAAGATGCTGCACACGATGACCCCGCCTGGACGGGTCTGCGTGATCCACTCGTACGGGATGGACGGCACCGAGTAGGTAGCGAGGAGCCGGTCGTACGGTCCTCCGTCCGGGTATCCGGTGGCACCGTCTCCGACGACCAGAGTCGGGTGGTAGCCCTGTTCTGCGAGCGCCCGCCGAGCCCAGGCGGCGACGTCCGGGTCGTACTCGACGCTGATCACCGAATCGTCTCCGAGGCGGTGGCACAGCAGGGCTGTGTTGTAGCCGGTTCCGGTGCCCAGCTCGAGGACCCGGTCCCCGTCTCCGACGTCGAGCGCTTCGAGCATGCTGGCCATCAGGCTCGGCTGCGTGCTCGACGATGTCGCCGTCCCCTGCGTGGGTCCGTTCTCGCGTGCACCGGTCCATCTCGTCCGGTCACAGTCGAGCTGGGTCGTGAGGACCGAGTTGTCGTAGACGAGCTGGAGCCAGTCCGGACTCTGCTCGTCGATCGCCTGGAAGGCCCTGCCGTCCGGGGTGGCTTGGAACACCTCGGGGGCGACGAGGTGCCGCGGAACGGCGCGGAACGCTTCGATCCACTCGGGACTGCGCAGCCAGCCGTCTCGCGTCAGCTGTTCGACCATCGCGTGGCGGGCTGCGGTGATCGGGTCAGGCCTGGTCATGGATGCTCCGCGGTGAGGGCGTCGGCGATGGCGGCGGCGATCGGCACGCCGGTGGCGTCCTGCAACCATGCCCACTGGCCGTTCGGGTTGATCTCGAGAAACACCCACCTGTCCTGGTGGTCGACGACGAAGTCGAGGGCGCCGAAGCGTAGTCCGAGACTGTCGAGCACCGTGACGACGGATGCCCGGACATCCTCGGGAACGTCGATCGTCCGGTAACGCAGGTTGGGGTAGTCGCTGCGCCAGTCAAGGTGAGCGGCTGCGGATTCCGCGTCGATCCGCACCGCGAAGAACTGCTTGTCGACGACGGTGACGCGGACCTCGTGGGACTTGGGCACCCATGCCTGGAGTAGGTGCGCCGTGCCGCGGACGGAGTCGTCGATCTCCTCGGCCCCGACCCGGTTCGCGAACGTCAACTTGTGCTGGCCGTGCTCGCTGATCAACCCGCCCGCCATCGGCTTGTAGATGGCCGCCTGCACTCGGGTGACGAAGCGGCGCGCCTGGTCCGGATCGTTGGTCACGATCGTGGGTGGCACGAGCAACCCGGCGTTCACCGCGACCTGGAGCTGGACGGGCTTGTACTCCGCGGCCGCGATGGCCGAGGGGTGGTTCAGCCAATGGGGCAGGGCCGAAAGCAGCCCGCCGAGTCCCCGGCGTGCCTCCCGCCTGGCCCACCGGCGCTCCTCGTCGCCAAGGTGGTCGGGAAGCTCGAAGTCGCTGGGCCGCCGGTAGTAGGCGCAGCCGATGTCCTCGATCGACACCGCTCGGTCGTTCAGTTGGATCCTCCCGGTCCACCTCGCACCGAGTTCTGCGTGGAGCGCGAGTCGCTCAGGAAAGTCACCGGTGTCGCACCGGAAGACGGGATGGTCCCGGCGATTGAGTTCCTCGACGACGTAGTCGGCGGTCACGTCGTAGGGATCGGTGAGGACGAGCACGGGCCGGGCCGAGGACATGACGACGGTCAGTCCTCTCGGTGATCGGTGTCGGAGTCCATGTTCTTGTGGCCGTCCGAGGTCTGGGTGTTGGTGGTGCCGTCGGTGTGCCTGCCGAAGATCGGCGTGCCGTCCCCGTCGACACATACCTGCCGATCGGGATCGAAGCGCACTCTGGACAGGTCCACGACGACGGGGTGCGGGGGCGGGACGGCGAACCGCATGCCGAAGGGACGTCCGGCGCGGAGAGGCGTCAGGTCCGGCGAGGCATCGTCGAGGAACGGCGAGCTCAGCGGCACGGCGGTATCGGCGTCGAACATCGGATCGTGGCGCAGGGTCTCCTGGGTGGTCACGAAGGTCCTCCGGTGTGGTTGTGGCTGGGACGCGGCAGGCCGGACCGGCGGCCGCACGTGGGCGTGAATCGACACCTCAGTGGCTGTCGTGATCCATTAGGCCCGCCCCGGGGTTGGCGACACCACGGGGCACTGATGGGCATCGATGGGCACTCCGAGTGCCCCGATCGCCACTGGTCGTGGCGACGCGTCGGTATTGTGTGACCCCGTCCCGGGCTCGCCCGGTGCCAACAGTCGCCAACAGGACGGCACACGCATGCACCGCCCCAACCAGGCATTGCGCGCGGCCCGCGAGCGCCTGCCGTCCGGACGGCTCCCCGGATGCTCCCTCTCACGCGACGAGTTGGCCGGCCGTGTCAATGCGTGGTTGCTGGCTGAGACCGGGAAGGCCTTCGCTCTCGACGAGAGGGCGATCGGCCGGTGGGAGCGTGGCGCCGTCGCACGGCCCAGCGCGCACTACCGCGCCGCCCTCCGGGCCGTCCTCGCCGTCGACACCGACGCCGATCTCGGCTTCGGCGACCCGCCCGACCAGCCCGTCCGGCTTCCCGTGCCGGCCGCGGAGGGCGAGCCTCCGACGGTCGACGCGATCCGAGCCATGGCCACCTCGATCCACGTCGCGGACCGGCAGCTCGGCGGTGGCCGCCTCTACAAGTCGGTCCTGGACTACCTACGGAACGACGTCGCGCGGGCACTGTTCACGCCCATGTCCGGTGCCACCGTCTATGCCGCGGCAGCGTCCCTGACCGAGATCGCCGGGTGGATGGCGCACGACAGCGGCCGCGACGTCGACGCCCGCGCTCACTTCGACGGCGCCTACCGGCTCTCACTCGCCGCGGGCTCCCCCGCACTCGCCGCGAACATGTGTGCGTCCATGTCCCACCTGGCCACCCAACTCGGACAGCACGAAGACGCCCTGCGAATCGCCGACGAAGGCCTCGAGCGGGCGGCCTCGGTCGGCGGGGTCGCCCGGATCACCGGGCGGCTACACGCCATGCGAGCCGCCGCTCTCGGCCATCGCGCCGAGCACCGCGAGTGCCGGGCAGAGCTCGCCGCCGCCGAGCGCTCTCTGGGCGGGTCCAACGACCATGAGCACGCCGCGTGGGCTGCGCACTTCGACGAAGGATCGTTCGCCGGGGAGGCGGCCAGAGCGCTGCACCAGCTCGCCGACTTCGACACCGCCGAAAGCTACGCGCGCCGGGTACTCGCGCTGCGCGACGGCGACCGGATCCGGGCCCAGGCACTCGGTCGGCTGACGCTGGCCAACATCCTCCACTCCGTGGGCAACCACGACGAGGCGGCCGATCTCGGGCGAAGCGTCGCCCGCATGGCTCCCACGCTGCACTCAGCGCGGGTACGGGCCCAACTCGGCGAACTGGCCCTGACGATCAGCACGAGAGCACCTGCTCCCGCAGCGACCGCGTTCCTCGCGGAGGTCGCAGCCCTCGGCCGGCCGGACACCTCGCAGGCGGCCGACCGCTGGCCGGTGTAGACAGCAGCATCATGGACGCGCACTTCGCCCACCTCGCCGAAGGCAACGCGCGCCAGGCGCGCAAGCGGGTCGCCGCCGACGTCCTGATCCGCGACCTCCGCGGACGAGTCCTGCTCGTCGACCCCACATACAAGGAGGGATGGGATCTTCCCGGCGGGATGGTCGAGGACAACGAGTCACCCCACGACGGAGCCCGCCGGGAGCTCGCCGAAGAACTGCGACTGGACCTCACGCCCGGCGCACCGCTGGTCATCGAGTGGGTCGAGGCGCACGGCCCTTGGGACGATCAGATCGTCTTCGTCTTCGACGGCGGGACGCTGACCGACGAGCAGATCAGCGGCATAACGATCGGAGACGACGAGATCGCCGCATGGCGGTTCGTCGATCCGGACGAACTGGACGTGCAGCTGCGCTCCACCATCCGACACCGGGTCGAGCTCTCCCGCCGCTCGCTCGCAACTGGCCGGACCGAGTACCGAGAAGGTCGTCCGGGGCAGACGTAGTTCTAGCGCTAGACCCCGTGCCGTCGGTGCCAACCTGCGACGATCGAGACGTAAGTCAGCCCGTCCACGTGCGGCCGGGCGGCCCGGCAGTCCGATCTCCTAGACTTTGTGTCACCTATTCGATGGCAACCACAGGAGTACCGATGCTGAACCGCGGGACCCGTCTCTACATCGCCGGTCACCGCGGGTTAGCGGGTTCAGCGATCTGGCGCGCTGCTCAGGCAGCCGGTTTCACGGACATCATCGGAGCCACCTCCGCCGAGCTTGACCTGCGCGATCGGCCCGCTGTCTTCGACTGGCTGGCCGATCAGCGCCCCGGCGCCATCGTCCTCGCGGCGGCGCGTGTCGGCGGGATCGTCGCGAACAATACCTACCCGGCGGAGTTCCTCTCCGAGAACCTGCAGATTCAGACGAACGTCTTCGATGCAGCGCATGCGGTCGGGGTCGGCAGCCTCTTGTTTCTCGGCTCGTCCTGCATTTATCCGAAGCATGCCCCGCAGCCGATCACCGAGGACAGCCTGCTCACGGGCCCGTTGGAGCCGACCAACGACGCGTACGCGATTGCCAAGATCGCCGGGATCATGGCCGTCCAAGCCACTCGGCGTCAGTACGGCCACCGCTGGATCTCGGCCATGCCCACCAACCTCTACGGCCCCGGCGACAACTTCGACCCGGAGAACAGTCACGTCCTGCCGGCTTTGATCCGCCGCTTCCACGAGGCTGTCCGGGACGGTCGCGACGACGTCGTGCTGTGGGGCACCGGTACGCCGCGGCGAGAGTTCCTCCACGTCGACGACCTCGGGCTGGCGATCGTGCACCTCCTCGACCACTACGACGACCCGCAGACGATCAACGTCGGCACCGGCACCGATGTCACCATCCGTGAGCTTGCCGAGACCGTCGCCGCCGTTGTCGGCTACACCGGCGCGATCGTCCAGGACACCAGCCGTCCGGATGGCACACCGCGCAAGCTGCTCGACACCAGCCGCATCACCGCACTTGGGTGGGAACCCCGGATCGGCCTTGCCGAGGGCATCGCGTCCACGTACCGGTGGTTCATCGACCACCGCACCGAAGCACGGCTGTGACGTCCAGCTCCGTGTCGACCTAACGACTCTCTGGAAGACGTTCGGCGTCGTCGCCTAGGCTACAAGCGGCGACTGTCCTGGCCGACCGACGTGGGTCTTCCTCTACAGAGGACGACGCTGCTCGTCAGGCAGCGCTTCGATGTCCCGACCTTGCGTAGATGGTGGGCGAACCGGGTCATGGCATCGCCGACGATGACGTGGTGTTAGTCCACGGAGAACACTTTCCGCCGGGCGAGTCGGAGTCCGGAGCCGCCCGACCCGCTCCGGGAGCTAGGCAACCGTAAGCGCCGGCGGCGCGCCGCCTACCCCTCGTGGCCGGAGCGGTCGGGCGGTCGCGGCTCTGAGGGGGAGGGACGAGGCCGTCCCGTCGGCTGTGACCGGGCCGGAGTGGAGGCTCGCGCTGCCATCGCTTGCGTCCGTTCGGTATCCGTCCACGCGGCGGTCTTGGCCACCTCGCTGCTGTAGTACGTGTTGTACTTCGCGTACGCCAGCGGTCCCGAGCTCGGCACCATGGTGAACACCGTGCCGAGCAGCTCGGCCGAGACGCCCCGGAGCGCCTGCGCCGCGGCCTCGACCTGCTGGCGGGTCGTCTGCTGGAATCGGCACACGAGCATCGCGCCGTCGGTGGCGGGCGCGATCGCCGCTGCGTCGGTGACCGGCAGCAGCGGCGGGGTGTCGACGAGCACGATGTCGTACTCGGCCCGGGCCTCGTCGAGGAGCGTCCGCATCTGGTTGCTGCCGAGCAGCTCGCTCGGGTTCGGCGGCGTCGGGCCGCTGGGCAGCACCTCGAACCGACCTCCGCTCCACGGCTGGATCGCCTGGGAGAGGCTCAGCCGCCCGGACAGAACGCGAGTCAGGCCGACTGAGCGGTCTAGGCCGAGCAGCTCGCTGATCTTCGGCCGGCGCAGGTCGGCCTCGACGACGAGCACCCGGCTGCCGGTCGCGGCGAGCGCGATCGCGAGGTTGGCGACCGTCGTCGTCTTGCCCTCGCCGGGCAGCGAGCTGGTCACCAGGACGACCTTGCGGGGCCGGTCGACGTCGACGAACTGCAGGTTCGTGCGCAGCTGCCGGAACGCCTCCGCCCGCGGGCTCTGCGGATCGTCCTGCACGGTGAGCGGCTTCTGCGGCACCTCACCGTCGTAGGCGATCGCTCCGAGGTTCGGCGCGTCCACGGCCTCGGTCAACGACTCCACCGACTTCACCGACGTGTCCAGGGCGTTACGCAGGAACGCGGCGCCGACCCCGACCGCCAGCCCGGCCAGCAGCCCGAGCGCGAGGACCACCGGCAGGCCGGTCGAGGACGGGGTGGTCGGCACCGGCGCGGGTTGCACGACGCGCACGGCGACCGGCGGGACCGCGTTCGGCGCGGCTGGACGCTCCAGCTCGTCGACGACCTCGCTCACGACCGTGCCGATCGTGTTCGCGATCTGCGCGGCCCGCTGCGGCGACTCGTCGGTGACCGCGACATTGATGATCACCGAGTCGAGCGCGCTGGTCGCGGCCACATGCGTCGCGAGCTGGCCGGCCGTCTCGGAGAGCCCGGCACGCTGGATCGTCTCCCCCATCACCCGGTCACCGGTGACCAGCTCGTTGTAGGACTTCACCCGCTGCTCGGACAGCTGCGCACCCTGGTAGGCCTGTTGTGGATTCTCACCGACCTGCGCGGAGACGTACAGCGAGACCTGCGCCGTGTATTCCGCCGGGCGGACCAGATAGACGGCCACCGCCCCGATCACACCGACCACGACCGCGAGCGCGATCACTAGCCAACGCTCGCGGATGACCCGCAGGTAGTCCTGAACTGTCACCTCGGTCCCCGATCGTCCGTCGCCGTGGTCGACACCGTTGAGTCAGGAAGCGTACGGGTCAATCGGATACCCGGTCGCATCGAGTCCCCCCGCTGGGCACGCATCGCCCGATCGGTCGACCCTCAGGTGGCGCGACGACCGAGCGCGCGGTAGCTCCACCCGGCGGCTTCCCAGGACTCGCGGTTGAGCGCGTTACGGCCGTCTAGCACGCTCTTGCGCTTGACGACTTTGCCGAACGCCACCGGGTCGAGGTCGCGGTACTGTTGCCACTCGGTCAGCAGCAACACCAGATCGGCGCGCTCGGCGGCCTCCTCCGGCGAGTCCGCGTAGTCGAGCTGCGGCCACGTCTTCCGGCAGTTCTCGACTGCGGCCGGGTCCGCGACCCGCACGACCGCACCCTGCAGCTGCAGCTGCGCGGCGACGTTCAACGCCGGCGAGTCCCGGATGTCGTCGCTGTTCGGCTTGAACGCGGCACCGAGGACCGCGACCCGCTTGCCGAGCAGGCTGTCGTCGCACACCTGCCGGGCGAGCTCGACCATCCGGATGCGGCGCCGCATGTTGATGTTGTCGACCTCGCGCAGGAACGTCAGCGCCTGGTCGGCGCCCAGC
Source organism: Pseudonocardia endophytica (assembly GCF_004339565.1). Taxonomy (GTDB): domain Bacteria; phylum Actinomycetota; class Actinomycetes; order Mycobacteriales; family Pseudonocardiaceae; genus Pseudonocardia; species Pseudonocardia endophytica. The sequence continues at coordinate 1,182,388 of NZ_SMFZ01000002.1, read as the reverse complement.
TCCCCCGCCCGGGCCATGAACGCCCGGATGTCCTTCGGCAGGCAGCCGCCGCCGAACCCGAGCCCGGCGTTGAGGAACTTGCGCCCGATCCGGTCGTCGTAACCGATGGCGTCGGCCAGCTGCTTCACGTCGGCGCCGGTGGCCTCGCACAGCTCGGCCATCGCGTTGATGAACGAGATCTTCGTCGCGAGGAACGAGTTCGCGGCGGTCTTCACCATCTCTGCCGTCTGGTAGTCGGTGACCACCTGCGGCGTCCCCCGCGACACGATCGACGAGTACACCTCGTCCAACAGCGCACGGGCCACCGGGCCAGCCTCGCCGTCGGGCAGACCGTACACGAGCCGGTCCGGCTCCAGCGTGTCCTTGACCGCGAGGCCCTCGCGCAGGAACTCGGGGTTCCATGCAAGCATGGCGTCCGGCACCTTGTCCTCGATCATGTCGGCCAGCAGCGCCGCAGTTCCGACGGGCACGGTGGACTTGCCCGCCACCAACTCACCCGGACTGAGCACCCCGATCAGAGACTCGACGGCAGACTCGACGAACCGCAGGTCCGCGCCGTACTCGCTGCGTTTCTGGGGCGTCCCGACACAGAGAAAGTGCACCTGCGCACCGGCCGCCTGCTCGAAGTCCGTGGTGAACGCCAGGCGTCCCGAGCCGAGGCTCCTCTTCAGCAGTTCCTCGAACCCCGGCTCGTAGAACGGCACCTCGCCCTTCGCGAGACGAGCAGCCTTCGCCTCGTCGACCTCGACGCCAATGACGTCGTGGCCGAGCTCGGCCATGGACGCCGCATGCACAGCGCCGAGATACCCACATCCGATGACCGAGAGCCTCATGGCTGACGTCCCTACCATCCTTCGACACGCATGGTGCGGCCGAGATCGGGGCCGTGACAGTTCCGCGTTCGGCGGAGCCTAACTTGACACCGACACGCGTTAGGGACACGGTATCCGGCGCGACGGGCAGTAACATCATCATCGGATCGTGCGAGGCAGCGCTGTGACCACTCCCTGGCTCGATCTGGGCAGCCATTCCGGACGCAACTACAGCAAGGGGCGTCCGGTCGCCTGGCAGATCCTGTGGCACGCAACCAGCAATCTGGTGTTCAAGAAGTGGTGGTTCCCCAGCCGGCTCCGACCTGCCCTGCTGCGGGTGTTCGGCGCCGAGGTCGATGACTCGGTGCGCATCCGCGAGGACGTGCGCATCCACTGGCCCTGGCGACTCCATATCAACGGCCCGGCATGGATCGGACACGGCGCCTGGATCCTCAACCTGGAGCAGGTCACGATCGCCCGCGACGTCTGCCTGAGCCAGGAAGCGTTGCTGTGCACCGGCTCACACGATCGCCACGATCCGGCGTTCGAGCACGCGAACGCCCCGATCACGCTCGAACGGGGCGCGTGGGTATGCGCGCGGGCGGTAGTCCTGGCCGGAACGGTCGTCGGCGACCACGCCATCGTCGGTGCGGGTGCGGTCGTGCACGGCACCATCGCCCCGTCGGCGACGGTCACGCAGACAGCCAAGCCGACGACGGCCCCGGTTCTGTCGAGCTCACCGGACCGGGCACCTCGTCCGACCTGACGATCGCTACGCCGCCTTCCCTCGACGGTCGACAGAGCCCGCCGCGAGTTCCTCGACCCATTGCACGTAGGCCGAGCGCGCCGCGTCCTCCGTCAGGACCTGCTGTGCGTAGCGGCGCCCACGCTCACCCATGGCGCGGGCGCCACTCTCGTCGCCGGCGAGCGTCTCGGATCCCTCCAGCAACGCCGCGGGGTCGCCGGCCGCGACGCAGCGCCCGCCGCCGGACGCCGTGATCTCGGTGGCAGATGCGCTCCGCGGACTCGTGGCCGCGATCACGGGGCGGCCAGCAGCGAAGTAGGACGTCAGCTTGCTCGGCACGCACATCTCGACGACTTCGGGCCGCTCGTTGAGCACCAGGACGTCCGCCGCTTCTAGGGCGGTCTCGAAGTCCCTCCCCGGCAGAGGATCGACGAAGCTCACCCGCTCGAGGCCGGCCGCGTGACGCTCCAGGTCCTTGCGCTGGTTCCCGTCGCCGAGCAGCACGAACCGCAGGTGGGACCCCCGTTCGTCCGCCAGCCGTGCGGCGTCGACGACGTTCTCGAGTCCTTGCTTCGCGCCCATGTTCCCGGCGTGCAGGGCGACAATGTCGTCCGGACCCCATCCCAGCCGCCGTCGCAGCTCGCCCGGATCGCCCGAGGCCGGCTGGGTGTGCGTCCAGTTGCGGATGACTGAGATCCGGTTTCGATCGGCGCCCAACTCGACCAGGGAGCGCTCGAACGTGTCATGGATGGCGACCAGACCGTCGGCCCTCGTGAGCAGGGAGCGTTCGAGTCCGGACACTAGCCGTGCACCGCGCCCGCCGAGAACGCCGGTCTCGGCGATCGCACGACCGTAGAAGTCCTGGACCACCACACCGAGGCGCGCACGGGCGCAGTACCGGCGAAGGAGGGCTGCCCCTACCGTCAGCAGCGCCGGGCTCACCGCGACGACGACGTCTGGCTTCGGGCTCCGCACCAGAGATGCGTGGGCCGAGAATACGGCCTCGGCGACGACTCGGCTACGTCCGCCGGGATTGCTCGGCACCGGGTGCCACAGCCTGGTGACGCGGATCCGGCCGTCGGTCTCCTCCATCCGCCGGCCGCCATAGCCATCGGCCACCTTCCACGCCGGATAGTGCGGGTGACTGGTGATGACGTGTACGTCGTGTCCCGCATCGGCGAGAAATCTCGCCATCCCGCTCGTGTAGGGGGCGATCCCCGCCTCTTCCGGCTGGTAGTTCAGACCCAGGACGACGACGCGCAGCAACGGGTCACACCTTTCCGCCCTACCCTCGGCCGGCTACTCGGCGGTCGAGGAGAGTCTCGCGCAGTGCCATCACACGACGCACAAAGTGACACGCTATCGTGCCGCGACCCACTCCACCGATCGACCCAGGAGTACCTCGATGAGCGACACCCCGCGCCGAGCACTCATCACTGGTATCACCGGGCAGGACGGCTCCTACCTGGCCGAGCTGCTGCTGTCGAAGGGCTACCAGGTCCACGGCCTGATCCGGCGATCGTCGACGTTCAACACAGGCCGGATCGACCACCTCTACCAGGATCCGCATGACCCCGAGGCGCGACTGTTCCTGCACTACGGCGACCTCACCGACGCATCACGTCTGGTTACCCTGATCGAGAAGATCCACCCTGACGAGGTTTACCACCTCGCCGCACAATCGCACGTCCGCGTCTCGTTCGACGAACCCGAATTCACCGGTAACACCACCGGCGTCGGGACCACCAGGCTACTCGAAGCGATCCGGATGGTCGGCGTCGACTGCCGCTTTTACCAGGCGAGCTCCTCCGAAATGTTCGGCGCCACACCGCCTCCGCAGAACGAAGACACTCCCTTCTACCCCCGCTCCCCCTACGGCGCGGCAAAGGTCTACGGCTATTGGATCGCCAGAAACTACCGTGAGGGCCACAACCTGTTCGCCGTCAACGGGATCCTGTTCAACCACGAGTCGCCGCGCCGTGGCGAAACCTTCGTCACCCGCAAGATCGCCCGTGCGGCCGCCCGCATTGCTCGGGGCGAAGAGAAGTTCGTCTACCTCGGCAACCTTGACGCAATCCGCGACTGGGGGTACGCGCCGGAGTATGTCGAAGGCATGTGGCGCATGCTTCAGGCTGACGAGCCCACCGACTACGTCCTAGCGACCGGCACCGCCTACACCGTCCGCGACTTCGTCCAACACTGCTTCGCTCACGTCAACCTCAAATGGGAGGACCACGTCAAGTTCGACGAGTCCTACCTACGCCCCACCGAGGTCGACGCACTGATCGGCGACCCCGCGAAAGCCCACGATATCCTCGGCTGGAAGGCCCAAACAATGCCGGACCAGCTCGCCCGCATTATGGTCGACCACGAACTCGGAGCAATGACCTAGTGTGGTGGTCGACGATTGTTACGGTTCGGTATGAGTGATGGGCGAAGTAGAGCTGGCGTTGTTGGAGCCGACGCAGGTCGAGAAGACGCGCCGCAGGGCTGGACGCGGCGCGGTAAGATCGCGCAGGCGTCGGCGACTCGAGCACGGATCGTGTTGACGTGCGCGCAGGGCCTATCCACCAGCGAGGTGTCCCGCGTGCTGAGGGTCTCACTGCCGAAGGTCGGTAAGTGGCAATCGGTTCGTGGTCGACCGGCTGGATGGCCTGTCCGACGAGCCCAGTCCGGGTGCACCCCGCACAATCGGCGACTCCCAGGTCGAGCTGGTGATCACCAAGGCTTTGGAGGAGCGGCCGGCCAACCGGGACAGTCTCAGGTCCACGCGCTCGATGGCGGCCGCGACAGGAATGTCGCAGACGGCGATCTCGCGGATCCGGCGCGCGTCCGGTCTCAAGCCGCATCTGGTGGATACCTGGAAGCTGTCGGCCGATCCGTGTTCATCGACAAGGTCCGCGACGTGGTCGGGCTGAATCTGTTCGCACCCGGCGCGCAACCCAGGATCAGCGCCGTAGACCTCGTCGGCGGTGCCCCATCGGGCGCTGACCCCGGCGTGTAGCGCCCGAGCGAACATCCCGGTCGCCAGCTGCGGCTTGGTCGCGAACTCGATTCCCGCCGGCACACCGGCCTCGTCGACCCGGTCGGGATCCTCGGTCCAGCAGCGGGCCAGGTAGAGTTCGCGGCGAAGTGTCGCTATCCGGGGAGACTTGGCGGTCGACCCACCAGATAAAACTTGCGATCACGGATTCCTGCGCGGTTCGGGAAGAGCAGTCGCTGCCGTCGAGGGTGAAGTAGCGAAGCACCGCTGCGCTTCGGACAGGGCAAGCCGCCCGCACCCGCCACACCGTGTTCGCGATCCGCAAGAGCGCCAACGACTTTATCGGCGTCCACGATCGGTCCTCTGCCCAGACGCGAGATCGGGAGCGGGCTTTAGCCTGATCGGCACGTTCACGCGTATCACCATCCATATCTCTCCGAGGGATCTCGGATGTCGTGTACACGCTCACAGCATCGTCGGAAGTCTCCAACGGCTACTTCAGCGTGCTCGACCTGACCGCACCCGGCGGAGCCGACACGGATTTTCCGTTTAGCACGGGCGCTTTGGAGCGTCGACCGTAAGCGGTCGCCGCGGTGACAGCAACGAATAGCAGGACGGCGAAGCTGAGGCCCTTATCCTCGACGAACGAGCCGAATGGGATCTGCACCAGGAACAGCACTACGAACGACCAACACGCCGTGTACACGAAATCTGGTCGTTCCCGAGAACCGATCACAATCGGGCGGACCAGAGCCGCCAAGAAACAGACCAGCGCTCCGGTACCGAACAGTCCAAGCTTCGCAACCGGGCCGAGCGGCGAGTCGATGTTGGATCTGTTCGGCTCGTCCCGCCCCGGGACCTCGAACTGGTGCCCCAGCCCGACCCCGAACACCGGGGCATTGGCGATAGCCCCCGCCGCCTGCGTGGTCTGACTGGCGCGACCCTCGTACGACTGATCGGCGTCGGCGCTACCAGTCAGGACTCGTTCCGCGGCCTCGATTCTCGAACCGAGGAATTCTGGATTCGAGATCAGCGCGCTCCCCAGGACTGGAAGTGCTGTCCACACGATCAGCGCGGCGGCGCCCACACACATCACCGCTCGGATCGGGGGGATCCTCTCCCGTGCCAGCGGGCCAATCGCCGCTCCGACCGCCGCGAACAGGATCAGCGCCGTCCGGCTTCCAGTGATCAGGATCGATAGCGGCATCAGCAGTGCGGCCGCGCCCCACCATATCCGGTGTCGCCTCCGCAGCAGTGCCCGCACCAGCAGGAACCCGAACGCGAACGCGATCATCGCCGCGGAACCGAACGCGAACCGGCTCACAGGCAACGTACTGACACCCCGCCTGCTAAGCCAGTCGACCGCGAACGCGACCGCCGAGATGACGCCGACCACGGCAATCATCCGGAAGCACCAGTCGCGGGACAGATCGTGGACTGCCCCGAGGGCGATGATTGGCGAACCGATCAGCAGGATGTAAGGCAGGGCGTCCCGCAGCCAGGACTCTGGCGAGATGCCGTTGATCTGCGCGACCAAGAACGACGTGGCCAGCGCGCCACCCATCAGTATTATCGTCGGGACGACCCACCGATACGACCGAAACCATGGCTCAGCCATACGTCGGTTGATGTGCGGTATCGATACCGCGGCGGCGACCAGCAGCCCAGCCAGGTAGGCGAGCTTGGTGACGCCGACTCCGGGCGGGCCGAGGACCAGTAGGCCTCCGAGGAGCGTGTATAGCACTCGAGCCTTCCCGCTCTTGACCAGCGGCGGGATAAGTAAGAGCGCCGCTACCGCCACCGCCATCACGATTGGCGCGTTTGCCGCAAGCCCTCCAGCGGCAAACGCACACAAGCAGACGACTGCCCACCACCAGAACGCGCTCCGGCCGGGCACGTGGGGTGTTCGCCATACCGCCGGGTGCCACGATCCCACCACGATCCGACCTCGCCTCTGTTGGATCCGGGACTCCAACTCGTTTCCTACACCCCTTCTTGATATCACCGCACGACGGGTCGAGTGGAGCGTGCGATACATGCACCCGGCGCAATAGGCCCTATTGCACCAGAACAGCCACCCTGACAGGTCGACGCTGGACGGCATCGGACCCCTCTGGCCAGCTAGTCGTGCGACACCGTGTCCAGACGGCACCGGGCGATTCGTTCCTGGGCAGACCAGTATCTAGGACTATCGACGCGTTCGCGTACCTCAACGTCACGGGCTGCCTGCCGAACCCCCAGACGCCCGGGCCGTACGTGCCTATCTCGGCATCGACCCTCACCGCCCCGACCTGGTTGCGAACGGGCGCGTCCCGTTACCCGCTTTGGGCAGGTTCAACAACTCTCCGCATTCCGTGAAGAGCTCCCCGTCGAGCGCGGTTTACGCTATCCGGCACGCCTAGCCTCGCGCGTCTTCACGTTGATCTGCCAGTAGTAGAACGCCAAGCTCAACGCGTAGTTTAAGCCCGGGATTCCATCCCTGAACCCTGCCCGCAGTACATACGAGTAGACGAAGAACAGAAGCGGCTTCAAAGGCAATCGATCAAAGATTCGCCCTTGCAGAGTCTTGGACGCTCTAACCTGCCGTTGAGCAGACTTGTTGACCCTCAGATGCGCTTCCCAGTCAGAATACCGATTATGACGGGCAAAGTAGGAGTACAGGGGGTCGACATCGTCGTGCACGACCTCTCCACTCAATGCCCCCACTTCACCATCAATCACCGGCTGATAATGTCCTTCGACTTCCCACATATTTGCTACATTTAGATCATCTACAACCGGGAAATGGCACCTGTCTTTATCAAGAAGTACTACCTTACGTACCCGATGCCCATGATGCAAGATCCGACCGTCGAAACGATAAGCATACTCGACGGAATATGCACCGGGCGAGTCGGCTGACGACGACCGACAGAGAATCTGCTGACCCATCTCGTCCAGCAGAGAACGGGTAAATATCTCATCGGCATCCACGAACAAGACCCATCGATTCCTGATGTCGCTATGCTCTAGCGCCCATTGCTTCTTCTTAGGATACTGACCGTCCCACAAGAAGTCGACAACGTCCGCGCCGGCACCCCTGGCAATCGCCGGCGTTCCGTCCTCGCTGGCCGAGTCAACAACAACAACTTGATCGAGACATAGAAGAGAATGAATTGTGCGCTCGATGACACGAGCTTCATTCTTAGTAAGAATGATTGCGGTAATTGGAACCCTTGTCACCGAAATACCTCCATCGAATCGTGGCCCTCGTCTCGCCGAGTTGCTGCAGCCACAAATGACTTAGCCATCGCCTCAGCTGTATAGTATTGCTGACATTCGTTGGAAATCGTCACCGAACTCTCGATCCAATCGTCCCGGGACCGAAAGACGTCGACAATCTCCTCGCTAAGTGCCTCCTTGGATCGCGCATTGAAGAATCGAGAGTTAGCAGAGTTTGCTAGCTCGACCTCCGGAGCATGCGGTTCATCATCTGCGATAATCATCGGAACGCCGAAAGCGAGCGACTGAGTTAAGGCCAGGCCGACATATCCAGGTGAAACCGAGACCAAGGCGTCTTGATAGAAACCTTTCAGTCGTTGCGAATCAGAGACGGCACCCTCGAAATCGACCGAAGCCTCGACGCCTAAATCGCGGACAAGCGCGCGAAGCCTCTCCTCCATCGGGCCACTTCCAATTATGACGAGTCTTGCACCTGAAGGAATCGACGCTCTTGCACAGGCGTATGCCTCAACCAAAAGATCGGGACGCTTCAGTACAGACAGCCGACCGCAATACAGCAGATTAATCCTACGGCCCCTTGAAACCGGATTGACACGCCGCTGCGTCGCATTCGGAACTACGTAAACCGAGCCAATCTTCGGTTGATGCTCGAGAAGCTGTCGCCGTTGTCCAAACGTATAGACACATACTTCTCCGCAAAGAGATCTTAATACAGACCTAACTCGGTCGGAGCCGGAATCCGGGCCACTCCTCGGGAACGCGTGACCCCAACCTAACGTTCTACGCCCTAGGATCCGACGTAACAGTACGAGTAACCACGTGGTCAAGCATCTGGGGTTCATATCGACGATAAGGACGGCCGCATCTAACGCCTGGAGCATCGCTGCGCCCGTTTGAACGTAGACGCGCCCGCCAAGGAAGTACCGATTTCTAACAGAGAGAATCGGAAAAGAAACCTCCGTAGTTACAACTGGCGGAGCCGATCTCAATCCGGCAACTGCGGAGAACCGGTTACCGAGCCGGTAGGCTACCTCCTCGAGAAAATCCTGGCGATAGGCCGGAAGAATAGTATGGAGGAGTACTACTCTATTCGTTCTACTCATCAACCCCAGACCCTTCGATCTCGCTACCGACGATATCGGCCGCTAGTGTGCAATACGAACGGAACGTGACCGACAGGCTATGAGTCTCACGTACTAGATTCTGCACGACCCGGGCGTGCGCGACCGCTTCTCCGTAGCTTTCTCCAACAGATTGTATTGCGTGAATCGCAGACGATGAAGAGTCCGCCTCAAAGGTTGCGGCAGCCAGACAGACCCCTGCAATCTCCGGTGCAATATTGCTTGGACATACGATTGGAACCCCAACCGCCGCAGCCTCTAGCAGAACGACCGAGTGGGCCTCACGATGCGAAGTGTGGAGAAGTAGATCTGCGGCCATAAGATCATAGCCGACATCATTAGACGGTCCCAGGAGCTTAGCGCCATCTTCCATACTGCGTGTAGCCACTACTTGAAGAGACCCTTCCTCTGGTAGCGGACCAATCCAGCTAAAGCAAAACCTACCCTTCAGTCCAGCACAAATCTTGGACCACAACTCTGGATTCTTCTGGGTTGCGAAACGACCAACAGTAAATATGTCCTGCGGGGCGTCACGATATTCCTGCTTCGTCGGGAGCGAGTTCGACACACCGTTCGGAATGACCGTGGGGCGTGGGTGTCTTGGAAATCTTCGCATGAACCGCGCGAGTTGAGCCGCGGACACACCAACGACTCCAGACGTGCGAGTGGCAAGCAACCGTTCAATGATCCGGAACTTCCAGTGCGTATAGTCGTCCCCCGCGCTGTGCAAGACAATACATACGGGACGAGGGGTTGAGAATCTCGCATACATTGCCGGAAAGATGCTGTGTGCAAAGAGAACGTCGAACTCCTCTCTCGCTAACCTTGATCGGAGGTCGGCAATAATCGAAAACCTGCTCCGGCGAAGATCGGAATCTGACCTATGCAGGTGAACAAGAGTCATCGGACTTATGCCGTGCTCGCGGCTTTCTTCAACGAGACTCTCGACTAGTGCTTCCGCACCACCGATCTGCGCCGACGGTACCAGGTGAGCGATTCGCACCATCTACATCATCTGCCTTCTGAGGCGAGCGAACTTTGCTGAGAAACCGGAAAAGATCACTATCTGAGCGAGGAGGAATGCCACAGCCGCGCTGAGTGCCCCCATTAACGGAATCAGGCCAATCAAGCTGGTAAGCTGAACCCCAACCCCAATTCCTATGACAACCGAAACGAATCGGTCAAAATGACGAGCTTGTAGGAACACAGCCATGGGTTGATTGAGAACCGCTGGGATCGTCCCCAACGCAAGTATCTGGAGAATCCCCACCGATCCCGAGTACGCGTCGCCGACCAATAGAGGAACCAACACTGGTGCGAAGCTGGCCACGCAGACGCATGCGAGAATGGCAAGACCCAGGATCCAATACGTTCGCCTTACCTGGGCGATAGCCGCTGCGTTGCTTGGAGCCTTCGCGATGTATGGGATCGATGCGCTCGAGACGGCCGTCGACACCATTCCCATCGGCTGTGTCCATCTGGTTACAGCTCCGTATAAGCCAGCCGACTGCGGACCGCCGAATAACGCCAGCAAGGACACGTCAAGATTCTGAAGACTAATCGCCGACGAGTAGGATCCGTATCCAAGCGCTCGTCTCCACGGCCAGAATTTCAAGAAGCTCGAACGGGGCGTAACCCGAAGGCTAGGGGATGTCACGATCCAACTAAAAGCTCCACCGAAGATTGGGCCTGCGCTAAGAGCGATACACATTGCCAGGTCAGCTGGCGCTTCCAATGCCAGCAGTGTGAGAAAGAGGGCAAAAGCGGTTGCCTTGTCAATTAGGCCAGATATCGCGTAGTGATGTCCCCGCGACCCGGCCCGAAGCCCCACATCTGCTGTCTGCTTGAGAAGGAACGATATACCTATGGGGCATGCTGCTAGATAGCGCCAGTCGACCCCACCTGCTATCGTTACGAGGCCCGAGACACCAAAGATTAAGACGCAAATGCAGATCTTCCCCGTTGCGCGAGCGCTGACCTCGCCTATATGAGAGTTCCCGTTCGCGAGGTCACGAACCCACATGTTGCTCGTCCCGAAGTCAACTACGCCCGCAACTACTAGGCCAAGAGACACAGCGGCCGCCACTACACCAAAGTTCTGAGGTGAACTTGCGCGCGCCGCGGCGACGAATATCACCGCCGTCAGTAGTTGCGAAGCACCGAGTCCGATCGCGATCGAAACCGCTTGACCACCAAGCGAGGCTTTTGCGGCTGACCGGTCCGAGGTCATCCGATCATCTTTCGAAGAAAGTCGGGTTGTGAGTTCAATGTACCGATATTAGGCTGCGGCTTTGAAAGCCGCATGGCTCGGTTCATCGCATCTCCGATACTCGACGCCCCCAATCGAGTAAACTCGGCTCCCTCGGGCCAGTCTAAGCAGTCTTTCTCAAGTGTTGGAGCTCCGGCCGCTACTACCCGCGTCCCTATCGCCGACGCCCGGCCCATAACACCGCTTGGACCGTCGTTAGAGTGGGCGAGAATAATGCAATCGATTGTTCTGATTACGTGGTCCAACTCTGCATCAGTAAGAAGCCTGTCAATTATAACAATCCGTTGTGCGAAATCAGGATTGCTAGCTACGGAACTAGTGATGACACGTCGGACTCGCGGCTCAATTTTCCCTGCAAATATAAGCATCCAATCGAAATCTAGTGCTACACACGCGTCAAGGACGAGATCGATATTCTTGCGCCAAGTAACAGACCCCACGACGCCGAAACAGTAAGGCCGCTCCACTCGGCTCCCGAAGATCTCGTCTGCGATCGCCCGGCCGACCATCGCGTTCGATTGCTCAATGTAGATCGGATCCCGTACCTCGAAGCGCTTCACGGTGCGCCGGAGTGCGGATGTCAGAACAAAGACGGAAATATTCTTCCGAAAGGAAGCGATCCATATACATAGCAGCTTGACGAGGTTGACTGGCCGGCTCGGCGGAAAGGAGGGGGCCCGCATGACCAGCAGCCTCAGCTCGCCTTGTTTCCAGCGACGAAATGTAGCTGAAGGCAGAAATTGGTCGCCGTCGGGAATAATTACAGTTGAAGCCCCGTACCTCTTCGCAATCTTACGTACGGTCGAGAAGTCGACCTGGGACACCTCGGCCACCAAGTCAGTTCGCAGACCCGAAATATGAAGAGCGTACTCATCGGATTTCAAGAATCCCGAACACCCCAGGAGTATGATTGGCCTGTTTCGGCGGTGCGACTCCTCAATGATTGATCGAATGTATAGAAGTCGATGACCACGGTAGTCCGATACAACAACCATTACAGAGCCTGGCCGTACGGAAGCCTCGGCTTGGCTGGTCTGGCTACTCACCGATACCCTTCCTGTCGGATCGAGGACGCATCATGTCCGCTTACAGCCAGTGCCCCGGACGCGGGCCACATACATACGGTGGCTTGTGACGTGCGCTTGACCAGCCGAATGGTGAGGCTAGGTACGGCCCTCTCTATTCCTATGGGCACGAGTGGAGCTGTGATGACCCGAGATTTGCGGACAGTCTGTGAATATCCTTCGGTGCTCACCCTGCGACTCCGTCCTCGAACACTAGTCAATAGCCTCGCTCACCCTCCGCATATTGTGGCTTCCGTCAGGAACGGTAAACGACTGCTTCTAGCGTTCACTCCCGCTCGGATCGTGTCTGGTCGTTGTCGTGACCCGGTGGTGCGAACTCTATCGCGCCGCCCGCATCGGACGTGACTGGCCCATCCGTCCGCGTGCTGGCAGTGGCGGCCGGGCCGTTGCGGACTCCTGGACGCGCCGCAGTCGGTCCCGATGACCTCGCGATACTCGGAGGATCACTGCGTCTATCAGGGACAGACAGATCGCCCACCGGCGGAGCAGTAGGTTGAGTTCTCGACGGGTTGTGGATGAGCCGAGGCGTCAGACATCTCGCCGCTATCAGGCGCGAAGCAGGCTCCTTCCCTTCCGGCCCGGCGAAGACTTCTACTCTTTGGCGCGAGAGGGTCGTAGACGGAGAACCGGTTTAATACGGATGCCACTACGGTACGCTGGTATCCAAGATCGAATTGATCTTGTCGAAATAGCCACGATGAGGAATCACTAAAAGGCTGTCCGGGTCAGGTCCGTCCGAGATCCCGTTATTCGCTACGCCTGGATTTGCACCTGCGTAGATATCGAACTCTCATGAGTGGAACGGCAGGCCCGCCTATTCGGACCCGATGGGGTAGTCGCAGCCGCAATGGCGCCAGCACGCGAGTACGGTAATCTCCTCGATTGTCGTGGATTGGGGCCGCGGAGAGAGGCCGACGACCAGAGATTCGCACCGCTGACCACGTCCTTCAGAATCCAGGGCGTGGCACAGCAACCGGAGAGTTTGCCGTCGAGGCTCCACGGCGCGAGTTGCCCCGGAGATGTTGGTTGCATGCCAGAGCCGATTACGGCCTGAGAACCGGCTCTCGCGACGTCGATGCGAGGCGGCCCGCATGCATCCGGAGCGGCTCATGAGCAGACGGTGCGCCTGGGTTGCCGCGGTAGATAGGCCGTGGACGTTGCCGATTCAGATCAAGACCGGGCGGCATCGTCCGTCCGTACCCACGGGCTTCGTCTCTCTGGCTCGGTCCATTAACCCATTGTGACTTGCGATGGCACATCCGCCCAGCTGAACGGGCGGATGTTCCGTGTCCGCGACGTGACTGCCGGTAGAGCGATGGCGCTCCGCCATGGTGAGTAGCTCGGAAGTGACCGGCGGCCGCGCGCCACGGCCGACACCTGCGCGGCGCGCTCACTAATCCCTGGGATCGTGGTCAGGATGTGAGCGCGTGTCTCAGACCACCCACCAGGGGCCTCGATTGAACGTCCGCCACCTCCGTTTACGGGTCCGGCCTGGGCCCCCGTTCGTAGGGTGTTCCTGGCGAAGATCACCCGAGGTCGGGACGAGCACGCCGTTGCCCACCGAGGACGCCACGCCGGTCGCCTCCAGCCCGCCGGCGATCTGCAGCGCGCCGAGGCCGAGCGACGTGGCGGAGCCGAAGATGGCGACGATGTCGTTGACCTTGCCGAGCCACTCGCTCGCCGCACTCGCGCCGATCAGCGGTACGGACACCGAGCTGATGAGGTGTCGCCGACCGCTGCGGAACGACGAGTAGGCGATGGCGAGCCCGACCACGGCGTAGATCGCCACGGGTGCAGCGTCCAGCGGAACAGCGAGGTCGCCACGGCGTTGCGCACCGCACCGACCCGGTCCCCCGGCGGGACCGGGCCGGGAGGCGATTCGGTGTAGAACGCCAGCGGCTCCGCAACGCCGTAGAACATCAGCCCGATGCCCATGCGGGCGCTGAACATCATCGCCACCCAGGACGGGGTGCGGAACGCGGGGCGCTCGTCGTGGCCGCCGGGCCGGATGCGCCGGACCGACCTCGCGTCGCACTGCGCGATGGCGGAGCGCTCGACCACCGTGGCTCACTGCGGCAGCACGTTCACCTTCCGCAGCGCGTCGTCGACGAGCTCGGACAGCCGCTGGTGGCCGCGGTCGTTCAGGTTCTCCCCGTCCGGCGTCAGGCCGTCCTGGTCGCGGTCGTTGAACCAGCGCTCCTCGATCGGGTCGACGAACGGGAGCCTGGCCTCCGCCGCGGTGTCCCGGATCGCGTCGCGCACCTCAGCCATCCGCCGCGGCGCGTCCCCACCGATCCACATCGGCCCGATCACGACCACCTTGGCCTGGGGTAGGCGCGTCTTCAGGTCCTGGAAGAGGCGTCCCGCGGCGTCGCGGACGGCGTCCGGATCGCTCCCGGAGTCGGCGCGACCGCCAGACACGACGACGAGTTGTGGTCGGGCGTCGACCACCTTCTGCACCTGGTCGCTCAGTGGTGCGCCGGCGACGTAGCCGGAGCCGTAGACGGCCGGGTTCGTGACGCGCCACCCCTCACGGGCTGCCAGGAGCGCCGTGTAGCTGGCAGGTCCCTCTCCCCCGCTGGGTGAGCCGGAGGTGTACCCGTCGGCGACGAACGCGACGGACGGCTGCGGTGGCGGCGGAGGTGGGGTGGCGGCCGCGGCCGACGCTCCCCCGGACGACAGGGACGCTTGCTTCTGGATCGCGAGCACGAGCATGACGACGGTCGCGATGCTGAGCAGCGTCAGTGCCACCGCACCGCCGCTCAATCGGAACCCCCGCACGTCCCGCCCCCTCTGGCCTCGACCTCGGAACCCGGAGAGTCCATCCGAGATGCCGGTTACCTGTCAACCGGGCCGTCGACGCAGGTCAGCTGTAGGTGGCTGGTTCTCGCCAAGTCGTCGCATCGGTCGTTTCCGCAGTTCGCAGGCCATGTGGTCCAGGTCACCGGCCTGCTCGATCATCAGCTTTGTGGATCCGACGGCTCTATCGCTAATAGGCCGTTCGGACCGGTCGACATTCCGTGCGTCAGACCGGCCACCACCGAACAAGGGACACGAGATGACCGCCGCCGCACCGGCCCTCACCTCCGAGCTGATCACCATCCCCGCCCAGCGCGGGCCCGTCGACGAGATCGACACGCTCGACTCCGCTTCACCGGCCCGCCGCGCCGGCGCCGTCTACGCGGTCCTCAACGCCGTCGTCGCGACCCTGATCCTGCTGGCCGCCGCACCGGTGCTGCTGGTCGTCGCCCTGGCCGTGAAGCTCGACGGCGGCCCCGTCTTCTTCCGCCAGACGCGAGTCGGCGAGGACGGCCGGGAGTTCTCGATGATCAAGTTCCGCTCGATGGTCGTGGACGCCGAGTCCAAGCTCGTCGCTCTGATCGCCCAGAACGAGGGCGCAGGCCCGCTGTTCAAGATGCAGCGCGACCCGCGGATCACCCGCGTCGGCCAGTTCCTCCGCAAGTTCTCGCTCGACGAGCTGCCGCAGCTGTTCAACGTCGTCGGCGGCACCATGGCCCTCGTCGGCCCCCGCCCCGCCCTGCCCCGCGAGGTCGCGCTGTACTGCCCGCTGGCCCTGCGCCGCCTCGCCGCCAAGCCGGGCCTGACCGGCCTGTGGCAGGTCTCCGGGCGCAGCAACCTCTCCTGGGACGAGTCGATCCGCCTCGACGCCACCTACGTGAACACCTGGTCCCCGGTCCTCGACCTGAAGATCCTGGTCCGCACCGTCGGCGCCGTGCTCCGCGGCGGTGGCGCCTACTGAACCGCTCCCCGGCGACACAGACGGCGGCCGGCCCCGTGCGGGGGTCCGGCCGCCGTCTGCTTTCCGTTCAGGCTCCCCGGAACTGCTGCGCCGGGTGTCGGACCTGCGGCGGCGGCAGTGGCCTGCGCGGCGGACCCGACGGCGGCGCCGGGGGATTCCGCGGCGCGAGGACGTCGAGGACCGTCCGCAGTGCGTCGAAGATGAGTGTGGTGGACAGCCGGTGGGCCTCGGGCGGGCCGCCCATCGGGTCCGGGATGTCGTCGTCGTCCGGCGCGGGGACCCGCCCCCGCATCCCGCGCGCCCCGGCCACGACGGAGTGCCCGCGTGCGACGGCGTCCGGCGGGAGCGTCTCCCGGGGGAGCTCGGCCGCCAGGCGGGCGAACTCGCGCAGGCTGAACGTGCGGTCCAGCAGATGTGGGAACTCCTCGAGGATCGCGGAGCGGTGCCGGGGCGTGGCACCGAGGACGAGATCGACCCCGGCCAGGACGTCACCGCGCAGCTGGCGGGCGACAAAGCCCGCGGAGTGCGCGTCGTCGAGACCCCACGGCGCCAGCTGGGCACGCGCCATCGGATGGATCCCGGAGCCGACGACCGCCTGCACACCGGCGCTGCGGACGTCGAACCGCGCCGCCTCCCGACCACCGAGCCGGCCGCGCAGCAGGTGCCGGGTCAGGATCTCGGCGCTGGGTGACCGGCAGATGTTGCCGGTGCACACGAACAGCACGCGGAACACGTCCGCCGAGGTCCCTCCCACCCGTCCATTGTGACGGGCGACCCCGCCCTCGCGCAGGAGACTGCTCCCGATCACGTCCGTGAGCGTTCATCAGCTTTGTGGATCCCGCTCGCGATCGGCTAATGGGCCGGACCACCGCCCCGAAAGATCAGGTGACACCCGGCCGCAAGGCCGGCGCACCGGATCTTGGGGGAACACCGAGATGACTGCCGCCGCACCGGCACTCACCGCCGACACCGTCCTCGAGCACGTGGCCGTTCGCCGGTCGACGGATGTCACCGCGCCGCGGCGCGCCGGCCGCTTCTACGCGGTCCTCAACGCCGTCGTCGCCTCGCTGATCCTCCTGATCGTCGCGCCGGTCCTGCTGGCGGTCGCCATCGCCGTCAAGCTCGACGGCGGCCCGGTCCTCTTCCGCCAGACTCGCGTCGGTCACGACGGCCGCGAGTTCCGGATGATCAAGTTCCGCTCGATGGTCGTCGACGCCGAGGCCAGGCTCGCCGCGCTGATCGAGCGCAACGAGGCCGCCGGTCCCCTGTTCAAGATGGCCCGCGACCCGCGCATCACCCGCGTCGGCCAGTTCCTCCGCACGTACTCGCTCGACGAGCTCCCGCAGCTGTTCAACGTCGTCGGCGGCACCATGGCCCTCGTCGGTCCCCGCCCCGCCCTCCCGCGCGAGGTCGCCCACTACTGCCCGCTCGCCGCCCGCCGCCTCGACGCCAAGCCCGGCCTCACCGGCCTCTGGCAGGTCTCCGGCCGCAGCAACCTGTCCTGGGACGAGTCCATCCGCCTCGACGCCCGCTACGTCGACACCTGGTCCCCGGCCCTCGACCTCACGATCCTCGTCCGCACCGTCGGCGCCGTGCTCCGCGGCGGCGGCGCCTACTGAAGCCACCCTCCCGCAACAAGGAACGGCGGCCGGCCCCGTGCGGGGGTCCGGCCGCCGTTCCCTTTCGTCCCACCGGTCCGGTAGAGATCACCCGTAGGTGAGGACCAGCTGCGGAGGACGACCCCCCTCCGTCGAGGAGTAGCTCTGCGTCGCTGCCGGCGAGCTGTTCTCGGTCTGGTCCCGCACCACGAACCCGTGGTTCGGTCCCCGGTACTGGGCCGCGACGACGGGGGTCACCGCCCACTGCTGCGTGGTGCCGGGCTCGGACGGGCTGACGCTGCTGCCCGCGTCGGTGATCGAGCTGGTCGGGCGGTTGTCGTTGGTCACGGTGCTCGCCGTCCAGCTCGACGTGTTGCGGCCGGCGAGGATCGTCCGTCCCGCCGTGCCGGACGCGTGGTACATCTGCAGGGTCGCGCCGGTGAGCGTGCACCCGTCGGGCAGGGCCGGGAGGTCGAACTGCACGAGGGCCCGCTGGTCGCCGCTGTTCGACGACGAGACGGACAGCGTCGGGTCCGACCCGTGGTTGGCCGTCGGGTCCGCCTCGTCGATCCACGCGTCGCCGCTGGCGGTGACGGTCGTGCTGCCCGCGGTGCAGGTCGGCCCGCACGGCCCGACCGGTGCGGAGGCGACCGGGCTCGATCCGCTCACCCACGCTCCCAGCGTGCTCAGCACCCGGACGTGGACGGTCTTCGCCGTGCCGGCGCCGGTGATCGTCAGCGTGGTCGACGTCCCGGTGGTCGTCGTCGTGGTCGGGCTGGTGAACGCCGGCGAGTCCGACCACTGCACCCGGTAGCCGGTGGCGCGGTCGGCCGGCGCGAAGCTCACCGGCAGGGTGGCCGTCGTCGCCGACGTGCAGGACGCCGTGCCGACCGAGCCGGTGGTCGGCGCGGCCAGCGCCCCGGCGCGGCCGGTGGCCGAGCCGGAGCCGTCGACCGTCCACGCCGCCCAGGCCACGCCGCCGCCCACCAGCATCACCAGCGTGGCCAGCAGGGCGACGACCGTCACGCGCCGCTCAACGCGCGGCATCGCGGCCACCTCCGGACGGCACGTCGTCGGTCATCAGCTGCTGACGGTCAGCGTGACCGGGATCGTGAACACGGCGTTCTGGCATCCGGTCTCCGACTCCGTCGACATCACGGCCGCTCCGGGCAGGGTGAGCGTCGCCGACCCGCCGGCCGCCACCGGCAGTCCGGGGTCCGACGGGGTGAGGGTGACGCCGGTGACGTCGCAGGTACCGGTACCGCCGCTCGCGGTCGGCTGCCCGGAGCCGGCCACCGAGGTCACCGTCATCGGGACCGGGTTGGGGTTCACGACGGTGACCAC
Organism: Pseudonocardia endophytica; assembly: GCF_004339565.1. Classification (GTDB taxonomy): domain Bacteria; phylum Actinomycetota; class Actinomycetes; order Mycobacteriales; family Pseudonocardiaceae; genus Pseudonocardia; species Pseudonocardia endophytica. The sequence continues at coordinate 1,163,449 of NZ_SMFZ01000002.1, read as the reverse complement.
GGCGTCCCCGGTGGCGCCGGGATAGAGCTCCCCCGTCGTCACCGCCGACCCGGGGACCGCCGCCGTCGTCGGTGGGTCGAGCGACGCGGCCGTCGCCGACCCGTCACCCGACCCGCCGCCGGCCCACGAGGCCGACGCCACCCCACCACCGACGCCGAGGGAGGCCGCGACGGCGGCACCGAACGCGACCCTGGCGAACGCCGCCCGCCGGCTCCCCACCGGCGGGACGTCGGGCCGGGTGTGCGTCACGGTCTCAGCCATCGACGCTGCGCCACCGGTCCACGGGCAGCACGACGAACCGCACCTTCCCGATCACGTCGGCGGTCGTGATCGGTCCGTGCTCGCGCGAGTCGGCGGAGTTGTTGCGGTTGTCGCCCATCGCCCAGATCTGGCCAGGGCCGAGCGTGACCGGGTCGAACGGGGCCTGCCGTGGCGGACCTCCCGGCTGGAGGTACACGTAGGGCTCCGCGACCGGCTTCCCGTCCACGACGACGCGGTTCTCCGGGTCGCAGCAGGAGACGGTCTGGCCACCGACCGCGACGACCCGCTTGACGAAGTCCTTCTCGTAGGGCTCCGAGAGGCTCGCGTAGGCGTAGATCTCGAGCAGCGTGCGCACCACCGGATCCTTCGGCCGGGACGTGGAGACCTCGCCGTTGCTCACCCACGCCGCCGGTCCGCGGAACACCACGACGTCGCCGGGCGCCGGATCGGTGAACCGGTAACCGAGCTTGTCGACGGCGACGCGGTCGTTGTCGCACCCCGGGCACCCGTGCAGCGTGCGCTCCATCGAACCCGAGGGGACGACGAAGATCCGGACGACGAAACCCTGGACGAGGACCGTCACGGCCGCGGCGACGAGCAGCAGCAGCGGCAGCTCCGCCCAGAACGGCAGCCGGCGGCGCCGGCGGCGGTGACGGTGGCGGTGACGGTGGCGTCCGCGGTCTCGCGTCCCGCCACCGCCTCCCGCCGACCGTCCGCCGGCCGTCCGGCTCTCCGCGGTCAGGCGCACCGTGTCGGAGGAGCTCATCTGAGTACCACGCACTTCCTGTGATCCGGTCCGTCGCGGGCTCAGTCCTCGGCGGCGGAGGCGAGCGTGGCGTTCAGCGCGAGCGTGAGGGCCCTGCCCTGGCAGCCGTTGTCCGGGTCGGCGATCATCCGCGACGTCAGCGTGTAGGTGCCGCTCTCCCCCGGCTCGATCACGTCGGGCGGAGGCGATGGCACGGCGTCGCTGGTCACCGAGCCGGCCGCGCAGCTCCCGTTCGTCGCCGACGATCCGGCGCTGATCTCGGTCACGCGCACCGGGTAGGGGTTCGGGTTGTTGATCTCGACGGTGTAGCTGCTGCTGCCGCCCGGGTACAGGCCGCTCCCGCTGGTCCCGGGCGTGATCGTCGAGCTCGCCGCGGTCGCCGCGGTCGCCTCGCCGGTACCGGTACCGGTCGACAGGTACGCCGCCAGCGCGATCCCGGCACCGACGAGGACGACCGCGCCGCCGACGAGCACGGCCAGGCGCTTGCGGCGCCGGGACCGGTCGACGTCGAACTCCCGTTCATCTGTTGAGGACATGCCGTATTGGTACCCGTCTGACCAGGCAAAATGTGGTCCGAGCAACCATCGTGCGACGAGCTCCGTGCGAACGGGTCGGGTACCGGATCCGGCCACACGAAGCGTGTCCGGCCCCGGGACCGCGGTCGGCCGCGGGGGTCGCCGGGCCCGGCCGGCCGGCGACCGACCCGGACACGGCCGGCGTTTCCGCACGTCGAACGCGCCGGTCCCGGCCACCGCCGTTCGATCAACACGATCGTGGAATCTTGTGGGGCGTGTCGTCTCGCGGGCGGATGCGCGTTCAGCGGGCGGGTGTCACCGGTCCGGGCGGTCGACGCGGACCACGTCACGGGGAGTGCCCGCGGGCGGGCGCCGGCGGGCGCCCGCCCCGAGACGGCGAGCCTGCCGGCCCGGACCTGCACGAACGGGCTGCGGACACTCCGGCCGGGGGACGACCGCCGCGTCGGTCCGGCTCCGGACAGCGACGCGCCGCTCCGATCGGGTCCGCTCCACGACGGCGGAGTGACACCGCTTCCCGCTCCGCACGCCGATGGTCGACGCTCCCGTGCCGTCCCGCCGGCAGTTCGTCACAGGAGGTCGGAGCAGTGTCACCATTCGGAATCGTCGCGGCCCTCTGGGTCGCCGTCGCGGTCCCGGTCGCCGTCGTCGTCGGACGCGTGCTCGGTCGACGCCGTCGCGAGGAGGAGCAGGCCGCACGGAACGCGCCCGCCGAGCAGCGGCCCGTCGACGACCGGAGCTGAGCCGGAGCCGAGCCGGATCAGCCCAGGTCGTCGGCGATCACCCAGCGACCGCCGTTGCGCTCGATCTCCGGCATCGCGCCGCGCATCTCGTTCAGCATGTCGCCGAGGAACAGCAGCACCGTGTCCGGCTTCGCCGCGATCATGTCCGACGGCGCGACGATCGGGATGCCGCTGCCCGGCGTGCGCTTGCCCTGCTTCGCACCACCGCCGTCGGCGATCGTCGGGAGCAGGTCCGGCCCGATCTCCGCGCGGTTGAGCAGCGCCACGCACCGGGACGCGGCGCCGTAGCCCCAGACGTTCCGGCCCGCCTCGCGCTCGGCGACGATGAACTCGCGCAGACCCGACGACGTGGCGTCCGCGGAGCGCTGCAGGTCCCGCACGACGTCGGACTTCAGCACCCCGATCGACTCCTCGCGAGCGATCAGGTCCAGCAGCTCCTGGTCCGGCTGCCCACCCCGCTGCGCCGCCAGCAGCACGCTGCCGCCGTAGAGCGGGAACCACCACGCCGTCGTCGCACCGAACCCGATCTCCGCCAGCTCGGCGACCATCACCGGCACCGACTGGTACGCGAAGTGCCCGTGCCGCAACGCGTTCCACGACCCCGTGTCCAGGATCCCCTGCAACGACGGCCACTGGAACAGCAGGATCCCGTCCTCCCGGATCCGGGTCGCGCGCTCGGCCAGCGCGGAGGCCTGGTCGGCGTCGTGGATCAGGCCGAGGTTGTCGATGCACACGTCGGCCAGCTCGCCGTCCTCGGCAGGACGGGCGCCGACCGCCTCCAGCAGCGCTCCCCAATTGCCGCCATGCGGGCTCGGGTACTCGTGGTAGACGGTGCCGTCGCCGAGGATGCCGGCCTCGACCAGCTTGGACACGGCGTCGCGCCCCTGTTCGACGAGTGCGGCGGGCTCGAGCCCGACCGGCTCCTCCGGCGTGCCGGGGTCCTCCACGAGCTGGGCCAGGTGGCACTGGCCGCACATCCACATCCGCAGCGGGTAGAGGTCCTCCGGCGTCGTGTCGTCGACGTCCGGGAACACCTTCGCGGCGGGCTGGCGGCCCGCGTCGAGGACCAGCTCGCCCTCCGACGAGCGGCAGAACCGGCAGCGGATCTCGGTGGTCTCCATCGGTTCTCCTCCTCGTACGGGGCGGTGTCGGTTCAGCGGTGTGCGGTGTCGATCCCGAGCGCGTGCACGAAGTCCGCCCAGCTCGAGGCATTCTCGTCGCGCGCGCTCAGCTGCTCGACCGGCAGCGGCCACTCGATGCCGAGCTGGGGGTCGTCGTAGCGGACCTGGACGGCCTCGCTGCCGTCGTGCTCCCGGTCGATCGAGTAGCACATGTCCGCGACGTCGCCGACCACCTGGAACCCGACGAGCATCCGCCGCGGCACGTACACCGAGACCATGTCGACGTCGTCGAGCCGGACGGTGACGTGCCTGCCGAGCGTCGGCGACTCCGGGCGGGCGTCCACGATCGCGACGAACGCGGCCCCGTGCGCGCACCGCACGATCTTGGCCTCACCGGCGCCACCGCGGCCGTGCAGCCCGCGCAGCACGGCGTGCTCGGAGCGGGACTGGCTGTCCTGCACGAAGTCCGACCGGACGATGCCCCACCGCGCGGCGACCGCGTCGTCGTAGGTGCGGCTGAAGAACCCGCGGTCGTCCCGGTGCGGGGACGGCCGGAACTCCAGCACTCCGGGCAGCTCGGTCTCGCACACCTCCATCGATGTCCTCTCCTCAGACGATCTTCGGCCGCGGCACGGGGACGACGAACCGCCCTCCCCCGTCCGCGTAGGCCTGCTGCTGGCGCACGATCTCCTCGGCGAAGTTCCAGGCGAGCAGCAGGACGTAGTCCGGCCGCCGGTCGAGGAGCGCCTGCGGGTCCAGGATCGGGATCCGCGCGCCGGGGATGAGCTTGCCCTGTTTATGGGTGTTGCGGTCAACCACGAAGTCGATCGTGTTGGCCCCGATGCCCGACGAGTTCAGCAGCGTCGCGCCCTTGGCCGCGGCACCGTAGGCGGCGACCGACGCGCCCTCGGCGCGCAGCGACCGCAGGAGTTCGACGAGCTCGGCCTGGTTCCGGCGCACGGTCTCGCCGAAGTCGCGGTAGGCGGCGTAGTCGTCGAGCCCCGCCGCCCGCTCCTTCTCCAGCTGCGCCTCGGCGCGCTCGGAGGGCGATCCCTGCTTGCTCGCGGTCCAGCGCAGCGTGCCGCCGTGCATGTTCGGGAAGTGCTCGACGTCGATCAGCGTCAGCCCGTGCCGGGCGAACAGCCGCTGCACCGCGAGCGTCGAGAAGTAGCAGAAGTGCTCGTGGTAGACGGTGTCGAACTCGTTGTGCTCCAGCAGGTCCCCGACGCACGGGTTCTCCACCTGCACCACGCCGTCGTCGGCGACGAGTGCGGCCATGCCGGCCACGAAGCCGTTCAGGTCCGGGACGTGGGCCATCACGTTGTTGGCCAGGATCGCGTCCGCCGGACCGCGCTCGGCGCGGAGCGTCTCGCCGAGCGACGCGGTGAAGAACTCCTCCAGCGTGTCGACGCCGGCCTCCCGGGCCGCCGCCGCCGGGCCGGGCGTCGGCTCCACGCCGAGCGTCGGGACGCCGTGGCGGGCGAACTGCGTGAGCAGGTAGCCGTCGTTGCTGGCCAGCTCGACGACGAGCGAGTTCCCGTCCAGCCCCCGCTGCGCCACCAGGTCGTCGACGTGCTCGCCGGAGTGCTTGACCAGCGCGTCGGAGAACGACGAGAAGTACGGGTAGTCCGCCCCGAAGATGATCTCGGCGGGCAGCTCGTGGGTCAGCTGCACCAGCGCGCACCCGGCGCAGAACCCGACGGCCAGCGGGTACGACGCGTCCGGCGTCCCCGTCTCGGCCGGATCCGGCAGCGCGTTCGCGATCGGCGTCGACCCGAGCGAGAGGAACTCGCGCAGGTCAGCCGACCCGCAGGAGCGGCACTCGGTGACGCGGGTCGCCGGGTTCGCCGCGGCGACGTCGGTCCGGGGGTCGGGCGGAGCGGTAGACAAGCGGTTCCTCCAGTGACGCGGAGCCGAGGCTGGGCCGATCGGCCGGGTCACGGTATCCGGCGCGCGGAACCGGACACGCACGGCCATCCGCAACTCCCTCTACGGGTGGTTCGTCCCGGAAATTCGATCGCCCGAGGACGTGCGTTACGGATCGCGGGCGTGACGGGTGTCGCCTCAGGTGCTCCGACGGCCGAGGGCACGGTAGCTCCAGCCGGCCGCCTCCCAGGCCTCCCGGTCCAGCGCGTTGCGCCCGTCCAGCACGCTGCGGCGGGCCACGACCGCGCCGAACGCGGCCGGGTCCAGCTGCCGGTACTCGCGCCACTCGGTCAGCAGCAGGACGAGGTCCGCCCGCTCGGCCGCCTCATGGGCCGTGACCGCGTAGTCCAGCTGCGGCCACTGCCGGCGCGCGTTCTCGACGGCCGCCGGGTCCGTCACCCGGACCGTCGCGCCCTGCAGCTGCAGCTGGGCCGCGACGTTCAGCGCCGGCGAGTCGCGGATGTCGTCGGAGTCCGGCTTGAACGCCGCGCCCAGGACGGCGACCCGCTTGCCGAGCAGGCTCCCGTCGCACACCGCGCGGGCCAGCTCCACCATCCGGATCCGACGTCGCATGTTGATGTTGTCGACCTCGCGCAGGAACGTCAGCGCCTGGTCGGCGCCCAGCTCCCCGGCCCGGGCCATGAACGCCCGGATGTCCTTCGGCAGGCACCCGCCACCGAACCCGAGACCGGCGTTGAGGAACTTCCGGCCGATCCGCTCGTCGTAGCCGATCGCGTCCGCCAGCTGCTTCACGTCCGCACCGGTCGCCTCGCACAGCTCGGCCATCGCGTTGATGAACGAGATCTTCGTGGCCAGGAACGAGTTCGCGGCCGTCTTCACCATCTCCGCGGTCGCGTGGTCCGTCACCACCTGCGGCGTCCCGGCGGCGACGATCGTCGCGTAGACCTCGTCGAGCAGGTCCCGCGCGCGCTGCCCGTCGGCGCCGTCCGGGACGCCGTACACCAGACGGTCCGGGTGCAGCGTGTCCTGCACCGCGAACCCCTCGCGCAGGAACTCCGGGTTCCACGCCAGCATCGCGCCGGTCTCCCCGACCGTCTCGGCCAGGCGCGCGGCCGTCCCGACCGGCACGGTCGACTTGCCCGCCACCAGCTCTCCCGGCTCCAGCACGTCGACCAGCGCCCCGACGGCCGCGTCGACGTGCCGCAGGTCGGCGCCGTACTCGTCGCGCTTCTGCGGGGTGCCGACGCACAGGAAGTGCACCCGGGCACCGGCCGCCTCACCGACGTCGGACGTGAACGACAGGCGGCCGGACGCGAGGCTCGCGGCCAGCAGCTCGTCGAAGCCGGGCTCGTAGAACGGCGCCTTGCCCGACGAGAGCAGCCGCACCCGCTCCTCGTCGATCTCGACACCGACGACCTGATGACCCAGCTCGGCCATCGACGCGGCGTGGACCGCGCCGAGGTAGCCGCATCCGATGACGGAGACCTTCACACCGGTGTCGGTATCACGGCCGGACCGCGCCGAGCGCCGCGACGACGGGATGTTCAGCGCCGGTTGGCCGGCTGTTCGGCCCCGGTCAGGACGGGGTGTCGCTCAAAGTCCCTGCCGAACGGCCGGGTTGTTGCGTCACCGAACACGCGGCGCGCTACGAGGGCGAGTCACTCAGGGTCTGCGACGGGTTGTTGGCCGCGTACTGCCCGACGCTCCCGTTGCGGATCGAGTCCCACAGCTGCGGGCCCCGCGCGTCGTCCAGGTAGACGACCGACTGCGGGCCCTCCATGCCGAGCCCGGAGACCGGGACGGACAGGAAGTCCACGCCGGACGAGCGCAGGTTGCGGTAGTCCACGGCGAGCCCGACCAGGCCGGTGTTGGACAGCGTGTCGTCCACGCTGACCGTGGTGCCGATGTTCTGGGCGAACGAGTACAGCGCGGTCGGGTTCGACGTCGCGTCCTGCTGCACCTTCGTCAGCAGCACCCGCAGCGCGTTCTGCTGGCGCTTCGCGCGGTCGAGGTCGCCGTTCGGCAGGTCGTAGCGCTGCCGGACGTAGGCGAGCGCCTGGGCACCGTCGAGGTGGTTCTCGCCCGCCTGGAAGTTCACGCCCATGTTGCTGGTGGCCTGCGCGATGTTGACGTCGATGCCGCCGACGGAGTCCACGAGCGTCTGGAACCCAGCGAAGTCGATGACCCCGAAGTGGTCGACGCGCACGCCGGTCAGCTTCTCCACGGTCTCGATCAGCAGGCTCGGCCCGCCGAACGCGTACGCCGCGTTGATCTTGTTCATGCCGCGGCCGGGGATGTCCACCCAGCTGTCACGCGGGATGGAGACGACGGAGCCGGTGGTGCCGTCCGGCTGCACCGTGGCCAGCATGATCACGTCGGACCGCTGGGAGCCGGCGTTCACGCCGGGCGTCGCCTCGGTCCCGGTGGTCGGATCGGTCGAGCGGGAGTCCGTGCCGACGAGCAGGAACGTGGTGGCGCCCGTCCCGGCCGGGCGGTTGCCGGCGTCGAGGTTCTTGAACGCGTCCGGGATGCGCGGGATGTCGTTGCCGAGGCTGACGGTGAGCGCGACGGCCGCACCGGCGATCACCAGGAGCAGGACGAGCACCGCGGCCAGGAAGATCAGCAGCGGGTTGCGCCGCTTCGTCCGTGGCTCGCGCTCGCGCCCCATGCCGGGCAGCAGGTCGTCCTCGCGCGTGCCCTGCCCGCCGCCACGGTGCTGCGGCTCCTGATAGCTCACGGTCGACTCCTCCGGATCCCGACTGCTCCGCGGCCACGGTCGCATCACGCAGTGTTTCTCCGGCGCACCCGGATGCGTTACCCGGATCCCGGCACGATCGACACCCGTCGCGCGTCGTCGCAGGTCGGGGCGTTTGTGAGGCGGTCGCTGAGGGCCGATTTCATCAGGATTCGGGAACGACGCCCGTCCGCAGGGCGGCCCGGCCCCGTCTCATCGAAATCGATGATCGCCATCCGACGGTGGTCACACGCGACGAGGCTCGTCCGACACGCCGGTCGTCCGGGTCGAGCCGTCTGCCCGGATCCTCCCCCGCCCGACGACCCGTCGCCTCACGGGTACGGCATTCGCCTGCCCGGGGCTGACCCGTTCGCCGAGCTCCACACGACCGGATATACGAGAATGCGATGACGACAATTTTCCACACCAATGTTGAAAAACGCGTGATCCGACCCGGTGAAACCCGACGTCAGGACTCGGGGTATAACAAACGCACCGTTACAGTACGACCACGGAGCGCAGCTGCTTCAGCACAGGAGGCGCCGGCATCAGTCCGCTCCGGGCCGCAGCCGACCGGGGGTCGAGATGGATAGCGAAATCGATCGGAGACGCCGCCGGGCGAAGAATCAGGGTCGCAGTTCCTATAACCGTAGACGTGACGAGATCCTCCGGGCCGCCGCGTCGGTCTTCCGGGACAAGGGCTTCAGCCGAACCAACTTCTCCGAGGTCGCGGCCGAACTGGGGATGGACCGCGCGTCGCTCTACTACTACGTCGGCGGCAAGGACGAGCTGTTTAGTGACGTCGTACTTGATGCGCTGACAGAGAACGTCCGCGCCGCGACCGCGGTCCAGGAGAGTTCGGCCAGCCCTCCGGAAAAGGTCCGCACCCTCCTCCGAGACCTTTTCCGTTCCTACGTCGAATTCTATCCGTTCCAGGTCGTGTATCTGCAGGAGAACCTCGAACACATCGCGGAGGACGACGCGCAGTGGCTGGACGAGATCCGCGCCCTGGAGAACGTGCATTTCGAGTACGTGGAATCGATCGTCCAGGAAGGGGTCGACGACGGTTCGATCCGCGAGGTCGGTCCCCCGTGGTTGATGACCCGTGCCCTGCTCGGCATGGTCGCCTCGACCGCCCGGTGGTACGAGCCAGGGGAGACCGCCCCGGACCCCGAACGTCTCGGCGACACGTTCAGCTCGATACTCCTCGTCGGGATCGCCAGCGATCTCGACCCGGACGCCACGCCTCCGCGGTGAGACGGCTCCCGACCCGGAGGGCACCGCGGCTCGTCGGGGCGCTGTGCGGGGCGGCCCTGGCGTGGGCGCCGTCGTCCTGTGCCGCACCGCCGCCGTTGACACTCCCGCTCGTCGACGCGTTCGACGGTCCGGCGGGGGTCGTCGCCCGCCCGCACGACGACGAGCGCGGCGGCACGACGCCGTGGCGCCTGACCAGCGGAACCCTGTTCCGCGCCGACGGGACCGGCTGGACCGGCCCGCCGGACGACGGGGCCGCGCCCGGATCGAACGGCTCCGCGGTGTTCCGGATGGTGTCCCGCCGCGAGGCGGTCGGCGACGTCGTGGTCGGGATGCGGCTGCGGCTCGACCGCTGGTCGACCACCGCGCGGACACCCGCGCAGGACATCGACGGGGCGCACGTCTGGATCCGCTACCGATCGCCGGAGGAGCTGTACGCCGTCAGCGTCGACCGGCGCGACGGGACCATGGTGGTCAAGAAGAAGTGCCCTGGCGGCCCGAGCAACGGGGGTACCTACCACGACCTCGACGACCCGGTTCCCGCCCCGGTCGTCCCCGGTCGCTGGCAGCAGGTGCGGGTGACCGTGCGGGACACGGCCGACGGGTCGGTGGAGATCACCGCGGAGCGGGACGGCACCGTCGTGCGCGCGGTGGACGGTGGTGTCGGATGCGAGCCCCTCGCCGGCCGGGGGGCGGTCGGGCTGCGGGGGGACAACGCCGAGCTCCACGTCGACGACGTCGACGTGCGCCCCGCCCCACCGGTCAGGTGACCTGCAGGCGCCGCACCAGCAGCTCGGTGCCCGGCGCCCCGTCGACCCGCAGGGCGAGCGCGCCGCCGGAGTCCGGACGGGCCACCGGCACGACCGCGTGCGCGCCGTCGACGGTGATCTCCAGCCGGTCACCGGCGAGCCGCGCGTCCAGCGCGTGCCGTCCCCTGCCGTCGATGCCCAGCACGGCCAGGGTGCGCTCGCGGACGTCGACCACGCGGACCGCGCCCTGGCCGAGGACGACCCGCAGCGGCTCGGTCGAGCCGTCCCGCAGGACCACCGCCCCGGTGGCCGTCCGCGACAGCGACCAGGTCAGGCTCACCGCGTAGTCCGACCACGCCCCGGCCCGCCCGGCCCACAGCCGCGACGTGCTGCCGCCCGGCGTGGCCGTGCGCAGCCGCAGTCCCTCGTCGGACGTGCGGAGCGCGTTCCCGGCCGTCGGGGTCCAGCTCCCGGGCAGCATCGGGCCGGACTCCGCGGGGGCGGGAGCGGGCAGGCCGGCCACGATCCGCCCGAACAGGGAGCGCTCGTCGTCGCCAGGGCCGACCGCGACCCGGTTCACCGCAGGCCCGGACGGGCGCGGCAGCGGCGTGTCGGACACCGCCCAGCCGGAACCGAGGTGCAGGGCGGCGAGCTCGCGGCCGTTGAGCAGGTAGCCGGAGGGGGCGCCGGGCTCGCGCGCCGACGTCGTCGTGGCCGTGAGCCCGTACCGGCTCAGGACCGGCTCGGCGTAGCGCCAGACCCCCGTGGTCGCCCGCGGGAAGCGGATCTCCAGCGGGGCGCCGCCCGGACCGAAACCGGCCTGCGCGAGCATGGCGAGCTGCCGCTCGAACGCCGCCGTCGTGATCGCGTCGCTTCCGCCGGGACGTTCGGCGGGCCGCACGTCCGGGTAGTCGAGCACGAGCGTCGAGGCGTGCGCCCGCTCGGCGTCCGCGGCGTCGAGCGCGAACGTCGGGTCGTGCGGGGTGCGGACCAGGAACGCCGCGACGCCGTCGGCCTGCGGGCGCAGGATCTCGATCCGGTCGCCGACCGCGGACAGTCCGACCGACGCCAGCGCGGGCCCGACGACGGCCGCCCCCATCAGTCCGGCCATCAGGGCCGGGCGACCGCGGACCGCCATGCGTGGGGACACGGGTCAGAGCACCCCCCACCAGGCGAGGACCTGACCGCGGGTCAGCAGCAGCGCGAACGCCGCGAGCATGGCCAGCACGAACACGACGTCGGCGACCCGGGAAGCGACGGCCCGCCTCACCGACGGCACCAGACACCGCGGCGGAGCGTGAGCGCGCTGTACGGCAGGATCCAGGACAGGAACAGCGACGAGACGACGCTCATCAGCGGCCGGTACCTCCACGCCGGGCACCCGGGGTTCTGCCTGCGGTAGGCCACCGTCCACACCCCGCCCTTGAACAGCACCCCCACCAGGTAGAGGGCGCCGAGCAGCCACATCCCGTGCCACGGCAGCCACACCAGGTGGCGGAACGCCATCACCGGAGCGAGCAGCACCCAGAACACGTGGCCGTAGAACACGGCCGCCGGAACCGGGCCCCGCCGCCACTGGAAGGCGCCGGTGAAGAACAGGTTCCGCAGGAAGCTCTTCTTCCACCTGACCTGCTGGCGCAGGAACGAGCGCACCGACGACGGCACGATCGTCCGCACCCGCGCGCTGCGCACGTACTCGACCCGCCACGCCCGGTCGGGCGCCGGCGCGGGGCTCCCCTCCGGTGCCGGGTAGCGGCGGCGCAGCCGTCCCCCCACCCAGTACTGCCCGAGCACGTACCCGGTCAGCTGGCGGTCGGTGGCGAACCGGAACTCGGCGCCGCAGAAGCGGTCGGCCGCCCAGGCCGGCATGTAGGCCGCGACGGCCTCGCGGCGGAACGCCGCCAGCGGGCCGGACACGCAGCTCACCGACCCGAACACGCTCTCGGCGGCCTTCGCCACCCCGAACTGGCCGTCGTACCAGACGTCCTGGGTGCGGGTCAGCAGGTTGGTCCCGGCGTTGAGCGCACGCCCGTGCCCGCTGACCGCCCCGATGTCCGGGTGGGCCACGATCGCGCGCACGGCGTGCTCGACGGCGTCCGGGGAGACCACGCAGTCCGAGTCGGTGAACACCACGACCGGTCCCGAGGTCTCGTCGAACGCCCGCGTGAGCGCCCGCTTCTTGCCCACGTTGACCGGCAGGTGCAGCACCCGGACGGGCAGCTGGGCCGCGAGCCGGTCCAGCACCTCGGCCGTGCCGTCGGTGCTGGCGTCGTCGACGACCACGATCTCCAGCCGCGGGTAGCGCGACGCGGCCATGCTGCGCACGCAGGCCTCGATGTCGTGCACCTCGTCCTTCACCGCGACCAGGAACGACACCGGCGGCAGCTCGTCGACGGTGAGTGCCCGCGCGGCGCGGTCCTGGGACGGATCGGTGTAGTAGCCGAACGCGACGACGAGGGTCAGCACGAGCGCGGACAGCACCGCGATCCCGTAGACGCCGAGCCAGGCGTCGCCGGACAGGTTGGCGACCTTCCAGGCGAGGATCATGGTGAGCGGTGCGATCGCGAGCACCGCGAGCGCGGGCCGCGGGCCCGCCCGGTCGAGCGGCCGGCGGGCGTAGCAGGCGAGCACGGCCCTGGCCCGCCCGGACCGGACCTCGGGCAGGGCGAGCCGCGTCGTGTCCGCGGCCCGCTCGGCGCGGTGCGCCGTGACGGATCCGGTCACCTCTACAGCGTCCGGCCGTGCGGGAGATGCGACAGCCGGTACGTCGTGTCCAGCACGGCCCGGCAGCGGGCCAACCACCTCAGGTCCGCATCGTCGTCGAGCGTGTGCACGACGACCAGGTCCCACGGCACGGCCCCGGGATCCGCGACGCGCGTGAGCTGTCCCCCGCCGCCCACGCCGATCCGTTCCACGAGCGGGTCGGAGAACGCCACCCGCGCACCGTCCGACCGCAGCTCCTCGATGATCGCCAGGGCGGGGGACTCGCGGACGTCGGCGACCCCCGGCTTGTAGGTCACCCCGAGCACCAGGATCCGCGACCGCGCGACCGTCCGGCCGCTGTCGGCGAGTACCTCCCGGATCCGCCGACAGACGGCACGCGGACGATCGGCCAGCGTGGTCATGGCCGCGGTCGTGACGGCCGGGGCCAGGCTGCGGCGGCGCAGCTGCCACAGCAGGTAGTGCGGGTCGCACGGGATGCAGTGACCGCCCACTCCCGGCCCGGGCCGGAAGGCCATGAACCCGTACGGCTTCGTCGCCGCCGCCCGCACGACCTCGGCCGCGTCGACCCCGAGCTCCCTGGCGACGTCCGCGAACTCGTTGGCGAGGGCGATGTTGACCGCCCGGAACGTGTTCTCCAGCAGCTTCGACAGCTCCGCCACCTCGGGGGACCCGACCGGGTGCACCGAGGCGGCGGTCGGCCCGAGCAGCTCGGTGGCGCGACGCGTGCACTCCGGCGTCACGCCCCCGACCACCCGCGGGGTGGAGCGCGGCTCGTGGCCGGGTACGCCCGGGTCGATCCGCTCCGGACTGAACGCGACGTGGACGTCCTCGCCGGCGACGAGACCCCGCTCGGCCAGCGGCCCGACGAGCAGATCGCGGGTGCAGCCCACGTAGGACGTGGACGTGAGCACGATCGTCTGGCCCGGTACGGCCCGGGAGACGACCTCCGCGCACGCCCGGTGCAGCGGAGCGAGATCCGGCAGCCGGTTCTCGTCCAGCGGGGTCGGGACGCAGATCACGACGGCGCCCGCGGCGACCAGCCGGTCGAGGTCGACCGACACGTCGAGCCGCCCCTCCTCCAGCGCGGTGCCGAGCTCGCGACGCGCACGGGACGGGAGATCGACCCGGAGCGTGTGGATGGCTTCCAGCCGCCCGGCCGAGACATCGACGCCGAGGACGTCGTGCCCGGCCGCGGCGAGCGACAGTGCGGTCGGGAGACCGACGTAGCCGAGCCCCACGACGGCCGGCCCGGGGCCGGTCGTCGGTACCCGGCGTCCGGTGTCGGGAGCCCGCTTCGGCGGGGCACCGAGTCCGGTCGACATGTTTCCTCCACGAGTACGCGCCCTCCCGGGCGGAGGACGTCTGATGGCTGGGCCCGGCGCACCGTCGCGCCGGACCGGCCGGACCACCCGGTTGCGCCCGGGGGGTGGACCGGGCCGGCCGGCGCGACCGACCGCGGGACGTCCTCAGTCGAGGAACGGCACCGGCGGCAGCGCGTCGCGGGACTTGTCCTGGGCGTCGACGCGCTGGTCGCCGCGGGCGTCCTGCTTGCCCTTCTGGCCCTGCTCCGTGGCGTTGCGGTTGTCCTGGTCGACGCCGCCGCCCTGCGCGTGCGGGTGGCCGCTCCACTCGTCGTACCCGCCGGGACCGGTGGACGCGCTCGTCGGGAACGCCGGGAAGCCGGGCAGCAGCGAGTTGCTGTTGCTCTGGTCGGTCTCGTTGTCCTGGTCCTGGTCGAAGTCGAAGTCCTGGTCCTGCTCGACCGGGCCGCTCAGAACCGGGGCATTGGCGACCGGGAAGTCGAGGGGACCGGCGAATGCCATGGCGGGAGCGCCGACGGCGAGCGGCAGGCCGATCAGCCCGATAGCCAGGGAACGCTTGATGTTGCGCATGTGAGAACCCAATCGATCATCGGATGGGATGCGTGCCCGCGAGACATTTCTCGTGGACTGGCGGATTCCTACCGTTGCTACACGGGCCCGGTCAAATTGACGTCATTCGAGTACACGAACGGGGAAGAATGCGCATCCCGGGCCGCCGCGAATCGTTACCCCGACAGAACCGTCAACAAGATCGTGGATAATCGTCGGCAATTCTTCGCACACGGTCCGGGCCCTGGGCACACGACGACGGACCGGCCGCCCCATGCGAATGGTTCGGCCGGTCCGTGACACCCGTCGTGGCCCCTGCGGTCACCCGCCCCGCGTGCACCCGAACTGGTGCTGCACGGTCTCGTTCCGGTTCTCCTGGATGGTCCGGTTGTCGATCCGGTTGTCCGGTCGGACGTCGCCGCCGTCGCGACCCAGCAGGCCGTCCGCGTCGATGGTCGGGGCGACCTGGACGACCGGCGCCACGTTGACGTTCCGCTGGTCGGTGCGGTTCGACTGGCCCTGCTCCACCCCGCTCCAGAGCTCCTGGGCCAGACCGCCACCGTCCACGGCAGGAGCGCCGCCGTCGGCCCGGGGCGCGGAGCACTCCCCGCTCCCGACCGACCCGACACCCGCTGGCGGGCCGTCGTCGGCCAGCGCGACGGCGGGTGCCGCGACACCGGCCGGCAGGACCGCTGCGGCAACGACAAGGGTTCGACACAACCGAGACATCCGCACGACGCTTTCTGTCGGAGAAGGTTTCCCGTCGGAGCCCGGAAGATCGATGCGGGTGGGTCGACCAGGAGAAATCGACCCACCCGCGACGAGCGGCGCTAACTTCCCCGAAGCCACCCTCCCGTCGCAGCCGGTCGACCACCGTTTCGGAGATCGACCCGACTTCCCGGGTCCGCACTTGGTACACCGCCGCGATGCACCCGGTCAAATTCACGGCGAGTTTTCCGGGAACTCAACACGATCGAGCGGCGAAATCGGGCTCCTCCATCCGGAATCACGCATCGTGAGCATTCTTCCACGTGAGCGTTGATTGCCGGGAGAACGTTCCGGAGAATTCCGCGATCATGTTGACGGAGTCGTCGACGCTATTCGAGGGAGGAGACGTCGAGCGGCAGGTGGAGCTCCACCCAGGGAAAGACCACCAGGAACAGCAGGGCGAGGACGACGGCGAGGAGCACCGCCGCCTGCACGGCCTTGAGCCAGGTACGGCCGGGGAGCACGCCCCAGATCCATGCGTACACGGTCAGGCTCCTCTCGATCGTGGGGTGACCGCGACCAGCACCGCGTGGGTGACGAGGCGGAAGCGGGCCGAGAACCGGGGATGGCACGTGGTCAGGGTCAGCATGCGCAGCGACGGCGGCGGCGACACCTCCGGCCGGCCGGGAACCGGGGCGATGACGTCCCGTTGCGTGGGCGGGACGACCTGGAACGGCGGGACGTCGGCGACCGGTCCGGCGCTCGTGATCGCCCGGCGCACCAGGTCGCACTGCGGCCCCTGCGGTGGCGCCGGCCCGGGCAGCAGCCGGTAGGAGTACCGGGCCGAGGCGGTCTCGAGGACCATCTCGTCGCACGGCTGCAGCTCGCCGAGCCGGTCGAACGGCGCGCCGCGGCCCACCCGGTGGCCGGCGATCGCGATGTTCCCCGGCTCCCCCGGGCCGGCCGTCCCGGGATAGTGGCCCGGGCCGCGGGCCAGGTCCGCGCCGTCCACTCCCTCCAGGACCGTCCAGTTCCCGTCGGCGCCCAGTGCCGGGATCTGCAGGCGGGCGATCGGCCGCCCCGGGACGAACCCGGACGACGCCGGTTCCGCGGCGCTCGGTGCCCGCTGCGACCAGATGCGATCGAGCTCCCCGCCGGCCGCCCGCTGGTCCGCCCCGGTCAACCAGGAGGAGACGACCAGCTCGTGGACGACGAACAGCAGGACGAGCACGGACAACGTCAGCGACACCTCGCCCACCGCCCGCAGCGCCCGTCCCGCCGGGGGCGGTCGGCGGTGCCGCCCCCGTGCCGCGGGAGAGCTCACGGAGTCGGCCGGGTGGACGCGTTCGACGACGGCGGGGACTCCTGCCGGTCCGGTCGCGGTGGCTGCGGCGGTGACGGGGACGGCTGCGGGGTCGGTGGCCGCCCCGGCTGGGCCGTGGACGAGAACGACCGGGGTGCGAACGTCGTCGGCGCCGGACCGGTCCCGGAGGGCGGCGAGGTGCCCGGCCGGGCCGGGGGCGTCGGCGAGGCGGTCCGGGACGGGGTCGGGGTGGGAGTCGGGCCGGGGGTCGTCGGGGCCGGTGTCACCGCGGCGGGACCGCCCGGTGGCGCCGGGGGCTCTGCCGCTGTGCCCGGCAGGCCGGACGGGGTGAGGCGTGGATCGGGCGCGGACCGGGACGGCGTCGCCGGTGGCGCCGGTGGCGCAATCGGACCGGCGCCCGGTGCCGGACCGGAGGGGACGGGCGGGACGGGTGCGAGCCCTGCCGGCGCGTCGTCGCCCGCCGGGGGCGCGGCGAACACCTCGGGCGACTGCCGCCGGGGCGCGGGTGCCCACCGCGGCGGGAGCGGGACGAAGGCGAGCGTCCCCGGGAGGGCCGACGGCCGTGTCGCACCGATGTAGTCGTCGCCCGGCCACCGGTACCAGCTGGTCCGCACGGGTTGCCCGAACGTCGGAGCGTTGATCATCCGTCCGTTGCCGAGCGCGATGCCGACGTGGTGCACGTCGTCCGGGGTCCCGTAGAACACGAGGTCGCCGAGCAGCGGCTCCGACCCGCCCGGCAGCCGCGGGCCGGAGGCGAACTGCGCGTGCGCGGTGCGCGGGAGGCCCACGCCCGCGCGCTCGTAGGCCGCCGAGCTCAGGCCGGAGCAGTCGAAACCGGCGTCCCCGTCGGCCGGCCCGTTCCCGCCCCAGACGTACGGCAGCCCGCGCTGGGCCATCGCGAACGCGACCGCGACCCGGGCGACCGTCGAGGATCTCCCTGACGGTGCGACGTCCGCGCCCGTCACCGGGGCCGCACGCTCCGGGACGGCCGGCGACGTGACCGGGGCGGGGGCCACGGCCGGCGTGGGCGACGCGGCGGGCGCGGGCGACGCACTCGGGCCTCCGCCTGCTCCCGGCCACTGCCAGCTCGCCACGGCCCGGGACGCCGGCGGGCCGGGCGGGCCGGTCCGCGCGGCGAGCGCCGACGCGGCCGGGAGCCCCCCGGTCAGTACGGCTGCCGCCAGCAGCGTGCACCAGCGCCGCCGCCACCGCCGGAACGCGGCGTACTCCTCCACCGGATCGTCCACGGTCACTCCAGCGGTTCCCGTCGACGGTTCCGGTACGCCCGCACGGCGAGCGCCGCCGCCCCGAGGATGGCGAGCGCGCCGGCGATCCACAGCAGTGGCTCGACGACCGCGCCGGTCCACGCCAGGCTCCCGCCCTTGCCCTGGCCGGGGGCGGTCTGCCCCGAGCCGTTCTGGCCCGGCGACGGTGCCGGACGGGACGGTGTCTGCCCCGCCGTGGCCGGCCCGGGACGCGGGACGGCCGACGGGCTGCCGGGACCCATGTTCGGGTTGCCACCCGGTGCGGACGGCGTGCCGGACGCCGGCGGAGCGACGAGCGACGGCGGGACCGCGGGCTTCGCCGGGGGCCGCACCGGGCTCACCGGAGGAGTGCCCGGCTTCGACGACGGCGGGGCCGGCTTCGACGACGGCGGGGTCGGCCTCGCCGAGGGCGGGGTTCCCGGCGGTGTCCCGGGCCGCTGCCGCGGCGGCGGGCTGTACGGCCGGACCGCGACCGGAGCGAGCTCGGCCTGGGTGATGTCCCGTCCCTGCACGGTGATCGTGATCGGCGGGGACATCCAGGTCGTCGGGTCGACCCCGGAGCCGGGGCTCAGGCGCGAGCCGTCCGGCGGCTGGACCGCGACCCGGTAGCGCCCGACCCGCACGTCGTCGAACCGGAACCGGCCGTCGGCGCCGGAGGTCGTACTCGCCCGCGGTCGCGGGTTCCCGTCGACGAACAGGACCGCGGTCACCCCGGACCGTGCCGGCTCGGACGCGTCACGCACGCCGTCCCCGTCCCGGTCCGCGAACACGGTCCCGCCGATCGACCCGAGACGGTCACCGAAGTCGGCGCGGGCTCCCCCGGTCGGCGAGACGGTGACGTCGACGTCGTCCGGTGTGGACGCCCCGTAGTTCCTCGGCCGCTCGTGGGTCACGACGTACTGCCCAGCGGGCAGGTCCGTCGCCGAGTACGTCCCGTCCGGACCGGTCGTCGCGGTCACCGCCTGTCCGGTGTCGCGGTTCGTCAGCGTGACCTGGACCTGCGGGACACCTGGCTCGTCCGCGTCCCGGGTCCCGTCGCCGTCCCGGTCGACGTAGACCGTTCCGGTCACCGTCCCGGCGGGCGGGGTCGAGTCCGAGGGCGGGATCTCCCCAGGGGCCGGCAGCTGGTTGTCCCCGGGCGGGACCGGCGTGCCTCCCGGCTGCGGCGGCACGACGGGCTCCGCCGGTTCGCCCGGCTGACCCGGCTGACCAGGCTGACCCGGCTGCCCCGGCTGCCCCGGCTCACCTGGCTGACCAGGCTGACCCGGCTGACCCGGCTGGCCCGGCTGACCCGGCTGACCCGGCTGACCGGGCTGACCCGGCTGGCTCGGCTGACCCGGCTGGCTCGGCTGACCCGGCTGTCCGGGCTCGCCCGGCTGACCCGGCTGTCCGGGCTCGCCCGGCTGGCTCGGCTGGCCGGGCTCGCCCGGCTGGCTCGGCTGACCGGGCTGGCTCGGCTGACCAGGCTCGCCCGGCTGACCCGGCTGGCCCGGCTGACCGGGCTGGCTCGGCTGACCAGGCTCGCCCGGCTGACCCGGCTGACCCGGCTGGCCCGGCTCGCCCGGCTGACCAGGCTGCCCCGGCTGGCCCGGCTCGCCCGGCTGACCCGGCTCGCCCGGCTGACCCGGCTGACCCGGCTCGCCCGGCTGACCCGGCTCGCCCGGCTGTCCAGGCTGACCCGGCTCGCCCGGCTCGCCCGGCTCGCCCGGCTGACCCGGCTGGCCCGGCTCGCCCGGCTGACCGGGCTGACCCGGCTGGCTCGGCTGGCCAGGCTCGGGCGGCTGCCCGGGCTGGCCCGGCTCACCGGGCTGGCCCGGCTCGGGCGGGGCGACCGGTTGCGGAGCGGGCTGCGTCGGGCGTTCGCAGAACTCGTAGCCCGTCGCGTCGTTGCCCGGGCCGAGCGCGATCCCGGTGATCGAGTCCGGCTCCGTCACCGTGCCGCCCGCGGTACCGGCGCGGTCGGGACCGTCCTGGTAGCCGTCGGGTTGCGTCTCGGCGAGGTCGTAGGTCCCGGCGAGCAGCCCGTCGACCCGGAACGTGCCGTCCGGAGCGGTGCGGACCGGCCGGTCGACGGCGGTGCCCGCCGCGTCGGTACCGGTCAGCGTGATCGGCACGTCACCGAGTACCGGGTCCGATGGACCCCGCCGGCCGTCGCCGTCGGCGTCCACGCAGACCACGCCGGCGATCGAGGACGTCGTCGTCGTGAACGCGTAGCCGTTCGCGTCCTCACCGGGTTCGAGCCCGATCCCGGTGATCGTGTTGGGCGCCTTCGGCGTGCCTCCCGCGGTGCCCGGCGTGTCCGGCCCGTCGCCGTAGCCGACCGGCTGCGGGACGGCCACCGAGTACGTGCCGCCCGGCAGGCCCGGCACCGACCAGGTGCCGTCCTCCCCCGTCTGCACCTCGTGGCGGGTGGAGCCGGGGCCGGTCGGCCCGGTGACGGCCACGGGCACGCCGGTCAACGCCGTCCCGTTGTCGTCGGTGAGCGTGCCGGACAGCGTCGCGCCGCGCTCGCCGAAGTCGTACCCGGTGACGTCCTCGCCGGCCGGGACCTCGACCCCGCCGATCGTGTCCGGCGGGATCGGGTCACCGCCGCCGTCACCTGGCGTGTCCCTGCCGTCGGCGTAGCCGGGCGGCTGGGTCTCGGTCACCGAGTAGGTGCCCTCGGGCAGGCTGCCGACCCGGTAGGTCCCGTCCGGGCCGGTACGGGCGGTGCGCTCCACCGGGGCGCCCGCGTCGTCCTGCCCGCTCACCGTGACGGTCGTCCCGGGGATCGGGGCCTCGCCGGGACCGGGCTCGCCGTCGTCGTCGACGTCGGCGAACACCGTCCCGGACACGGACCCGGCGGCCGCGACGAACGCGTAGCCACCCGCGTTCTCCCCCGGCTCGAGCGTGATGCCGGAGATCGTGCCGGACTCCGACGTGTCGCCGCCCGCGGTGCCCGCCCGGTCCGGCGCCTCGCCGTACCCGGGCTGCTCCGGCGCCGTCACCGTGTAGGTGCCGCCGGGCAGGTTCGGCACCGACCACGACCCGTTCGGTGCCGTCGTCGTGTCCCGCTGGACCGGCTGGCCCGCGCCGTCGGTTCCGGTGACGGTCACCGGGACGTTCGGGATGCCGCGCCCGTCGTCGTCGGCGACGACGCCGGACAGGGCCGCGCCGCCCTGCTCGCAGAAGTGGTAGCCGGTCCCGTCGGCACCCGGCCGCAGCCCGATGCCGGTGATCCGGTCCGGGGGCGTGGCGGTGCCACCGGCCGTGCCGGGCGTGTCCGCGCCGTCGGCGTAGCCCGCCGGCTGCGTCTCGCCGAGGTCGTAGGTCCCGCCGAGCAGCCCGTCGAACCGGTACCCGCCGGACGGGTCGGTGCGGGTCGTCCGCTGCACCGGGGCGCCGGTGGCGTCGGTCCCGGTCAGGCCGATCTCGACACCGCCGATCCCCGGCTCGGCGTCGCCCCGCTTGCCGTCCCGGTTCGTGTCCACGCAGACGGTGCCGGCCAGCGAGCCGACGGTCTGGGTGAACTCGTACCCGGTGGCCTGCTCACCCGGATCGACCCGGATGCCCGTGATCGTGCCGGGAGGCTGGCTCTGCCCGCCCGCCGGACCGGGCGTGTCCGGACCGTCGCCGTAGCCGGGGCGCGTCGGCACCGTCACGGAGTAGGTGCCGGGCGGGAGGTCGGTCACCGACCAGCTGCCGTCCGGACCGGTGGTCGTCGGGCGCTGGACGGGCTCGCCGCCGTCGTCGGTCCCGGTCACGGTGACCGGGGTGCCGGGGAGGCCCTGCCCGGTGTCGTCCACCACGCGGCCGGAGATCCCGGCCCGGGGCAGCTCGCCGAAGTCGTACCCGGTCGCCCGGGTGTCCGGCGGCAGCGCGATCCCGGCGATGCCGTCCGGCGGGACGAGCGTGCCGCCTGCCGTCCCGACCCGGTCCGCGCCGTCGTCGAACGCGGTGGGCTGGGTCTCGTCCACCCGGTAGGAGCCGGGCCGCAGCGCCGGGAAGTCGTAGGCGCCGTCGGTGCCGGTCTTCGCGCCGAGCCGCACCGGGTTCCCGACGTCGTCGGTGCCGGACAGCGTCACGGCGGCGTTCGGGATCGGGGGCTCGTCGCCACCGCGCGTCCCGTCGCGGTCGAGGTCCTGGTAGACGACACCCGCGACACCGGAGGTCGCCGTCTCGGTGAAGTCGTTGTCCGGGGCGTCACCGCCGGACGGCACCGTCACCGTGATCGCGTCCGGCCCGGCGACCGTCGATCCGGGGCCCGGGCGTTCCGGGCCGTCGGCGAAGCCGTCCGGCTGCTTCTCGGTGACCGTGTAGGTGCCCGGGTAGACGTCCGTGAACGTGTAGGTCCCGTCCGGCCCGGTCGTCGTGTCCCGCGTGACCGGCTGACCCTCCGGGTCCTTGCCGGACAGCGTCACCGGTGTCCCGCCGATCCCGGTCTCGCCGTTCTGCGGCTCCGGGACGCCGTCGCCGTCGCGGTCGTTGTAGACCCGCCCACCGACGTCGCCGGGCGTCGGCGCCGCGACCGTGGCGGTGTCGGTCACCGGCGTGCCGGTGACCGGGTCCCGCCCGGTCGCGGTCGCGGTGTTCTTGCCGTCCGGGATCGGCGCGGTCGCGGTGCACTTCTTCTGGACGGACTGGCCGGGCGCGAGATCCCCGATCGTGCTGTCGCAGGCCGGGGTCGTCGGGTCGTCCACCGTGACGTCGGTCAGGGGCGTGTCGCCGGTGTTCGTGGTGGTCAGCGTGAACGGCACCTCGGAGCCGGCCGGGTAGGTCGGCGGCGTGGCGTTCGTGTTGACGGTGAGCTTGGTCAGGTCGATCTTCGGGCTGTCCGCGATCGTCACCGGGGCGTCGTCGGTGGCGGTGAGCGTCTCGCCGTAGGGATCCTGCCCGGACGCCGTGGCGACGTTGGTCGTGTCGGTGTCCGGCGCCGGACCGGTGCACGTGTAGGTGCTCGACGCGCCGGCGACCAGGTCGCCGACGGGCCGGGAGCAGTCCTGGAACAGCGGATCGTCGACGGCGACGCCGGTGGTGGGCGCGCCGCCCACGCTGGTCACCGTGATCGAGAACGTGACGGGTTCGCCGGGACGGAACGGACCGCCCTGGGTCTCCTTGACGATGCGCAGCGACGGGATCGGCGCGGAGAGCGCGAGCCCGGTGGCGAGGTAGGAGTCGCCGTCGGTGCTGAAGGCCAGGTCGGCCGACGACGACCCGACCGGGATGCGGTCGGTCGTCTGCTGCTTGGCGTCCACCGACAGGTTGTTCGGCACGTTCGGCGCCGTGGCGCCGGCCGCGTTCGAGACGAAGAAGTTGTCGAGCTCGTTGGTGCCGGGCTCGGGGACCGGTTCACCGTTGACGGTCAGGCGGTCCCTGGCGATGTTGGCGTCGCCCTCGTAGGCGGTCGACCCCACCCGGACGGCCGGGTCGGCCACGCGGAACCCGCTGACCGACGTGACCGTGGGCGGGTCGCTCGAGGCCTGCCGGACGTGCCCGTTGTAGAGGAAGATCGCCCTCTTCACGGGCGCGTAGGTGGGGTTCGGCGCGTCGTAGCCGTAGACCACGGTCAGCGACCACCCCGCGAAGCAGCCGAAGCCCTGCGGGGACCAGATGTTGCCGACGGTCACGGGCAGCGCGACGCCCGACCGCGCGGAGGCGAACGCCGCGGTGACGTCCGCCGTCGCGGAGTAGTACTGCGGGTTGTCCTGGGTGAACGCCGAGTCCGGGTCCGCGGTGTAGTTCGCGGGCGCCACGGCCGTGCGCCCGGTACCCACCGTGAGCTGGACCGGTGTCGAGTCCGGTGAGCCGGCCGGCGGCGCGGCGTCGCCGGCCCCTGGCAGGAACTGGCGGGTGTTGCACGCCACCCCGTCCGCGATCGTCCCGTCCGCGTTCTTGATCCGGCCGGTGTTGCCTGCCCAGTTCAGGCGCGCCTGCACGACGCGCGCACCGGGCGGAACGGTGGTCGACGCGCGGCTGGAGTTGAACGTGGCGGGGTCGGTGTCGACGTCGGCGAAACGCATGTAGTAGGCGTCGTTCACGGCCTCCGGCGCCCGCGAGCGCTTGGCCTGGGCATCGGCGCAGCCGGCCGGCGCGGCACCGCCGGGATCCTGCGGGTCGGCCGGGTCCGGGCAACGCATGCTCCCGTTGCCCGCCTCGAGGAAGTCGCCGTAGACCTCGCCCGCGTAGTCCTGCGCGAAACCACGGACGACCGTGGCGGACGCGGCCGGGATCTGGAGGAGCACGGCGCCGACGGCGATCAACCCGACGACGGCGATCCGCCGCGACATTCCCATTCAGCCCGCCCCTCACAGCGCCTTCCCACCGACCCGGTGACCTTGCGACCGCGGGAGGGGAACTGCCAGGCAAAGAGGCCCGAACAACCCTATGGAGCGATTTCGACAACCCCTCGGGGTGACGATTTTGATAACCCCAAAAATGTTCGACTGATTCACCGCACAGCGACGGAGACGTGAAGAACGGTCAACAGGACCGTGGAAAATCGCTGGTCACGACACAGTCACGTGGCACGGTCCGCCAGCTCCAGCCGTCCGCCGGCACGCCAGGAGACTCCGACACGGGAGACCGTCACGGTTTCGTCAACATAACCGTGGAATTCACTGGTGACGCGTCGGCGCTGTCCGGGAACACGAAGTCGCCACAGATTCGTCAACAGATTCGTGGAATTCCCGGGCCGTCTATCGGATCCGGACCGCCGGACGCACGTCGCCCACGGGGCCGGCAGCGCGCTCGCGACCGCGACGCCCTCAGGGGCTCCGCGGCGGCTGCCACCCGGCTCCGGAGCGGCGCGGCATCAGACCGCGGACGACGAGGTCCGTGAGCTGGTCCAGATGGCGGTCGGTCAGCTCGGCCTCGGTCAGACCGCGGAACAGGACGACCCCGGCGATCACGTCGAGGAGCAGGTCGGCGTCGACGTCGTGAGGCAGGTCGCCGCGCGCCGCGGCGGCCAGCACCACCGAGGACGCGGCGGCCCGGCGGGACCCGAGCAGCTCGGCGAACCGGCCGCGCCCCTCCGGATACGCCACCAGGTCGGCGGCCATCGCAGCGATGCTCGAGCCGAGCGGGGAGCGGACGAACAGCTCCACGTCGAACTCGGTCAGTGCCCGGATGTCGGCCCACGTGTCGCCGGTGACGTGGATCGTCGGCACGGGGGCGGCGTGGTGCAGCGCGTCGAGCGCCAGCGCGATCCGGGTGGGCCACCACCGGTAGACGGTGGCCTTGCTGACACCGGCCCGCGCCGCGACGGCCTCCATCGTCATCGCGGCGTAGCCGCCCTCCCACAGCAGGGCTCCGGCGGCATCCAGCGTCGCCTGCTGAGCCTGGGCGCTGCGCTGCCGTCCCGGCCGGCGGCGCTCACCACCCTGTGTAGCCATCCAGCGACCCTCCCGGCACGTTGTACGGCCTGTTTCCGAAACAATACGTATCGTAGCTAGTTGCACTTGCACCGACACGTCCGCCACGAACACGTGACACCTGACTGTACTCCGAGTGCAACTAGTTGATCAAACCTGGGGGGTCGTTTGCACTGCAGGACAACATCTATCCAGGTCCGGCGGGGTCGATCGACCGTCCGAGACGCCGAAGCCAGAGCGGTGGCTCCTGTCACATCCGACCCTCGATGCGAAACAAAACGTATCGAATCATCGAGCAGGAAGTTGTCGGCGCAACCGACGGAGGTCACTACAAGTACTCATCTCCACGGAGGAGACCATGACGCTCACCCCCGCTGCGGCCCGTCCCGCCCGCCCAGTCGAGACGCGTCCCGCGCTCACGCTCGTCCCGCGCCCCGACGCGCTCCCCCCGGCCACCGTGAGCCCCGCGGCGACCGTGGCGATCGTCGGTCTCGGCTACGTCGGTCTGCCGACCGCCCTCGCGCTCGCCGACGCCGGCGTGCACGTGATCGGTCACGACGTCAGTGACCTTCGGCTCGGCGCCATCCGTGCCGGCGAGGTGGACCTGCTGCCCGCCGACCACGCGCGGCTCGCCCGCCACGCCGGTTCCGAGCTCCTGGACCTGACCGCCGATCCGGCCGACCTCGGCCGGGCCGACGCCGTGCTGGTCTGCGTGCCCACCCCGGTCGACGGTCACCTCGTTCCCGACCTGTCCGCCCTCGCCGCGGCGTGCGCCTCGGTGGCCGCGCACGCGGCTGCCGGCCAGACGATCGTGCTCACGTCGACGACGTACGTCGGCTCGACCCGGGACCTGCTGGTCGCCCCGCTCGCCGCGCGCGGACTGGTCGTCGGACGCGACGTGTTCGTCGCGTTCAGCCCGGAGCGCATCGACCCCGGCGTGGCCGACCACCTGCCCGAGCGGACGCCGCGCGTGGTCGGCGGCGTGACCCCGGAGTGCTCGCGACGGGCCGCCGGGATGCTGGCCCCGACCGCGGCGGCCGTGCACGTGGTCTCCTCCCCGGAGGCCGCCGAGATGACCAAGCTGCTGGAGAACACGTTCCGGGCGGTCAACATCGCGCTGGCCAACGAGTTCGCCGACGTCGCAAGGGGGTTCGACGTCGACGTCCGCGAGGTGGTCGACGCCGCGGCGACCAAGCCGTACGGGTTCATGGCCTTCCGGCCCGGCCCGGGCGTCGGCGGGCACTGCATCCCCTGCGACCCGCACTACCTGCTGTGGCAGCTGCGCGGTGGCGCCGTCGCCGCACCGCTGACCGAGGCGGCGATGAACTCGATCGCCGCGCGCCCGCACGCCGTCGTCGAGCGTGCCCGGCAGGTCCTCGCCGAGAACGGACGTCCGCTGGCCGGGGCGCGTGTGCTGCTGGCCGGCGTCGCCTACAAGCCGGGAGTGGCCGACGTGCGCGAGTCGCCGGCGCTCACCATCCTGGACGACCTGCGCCGCGCGGGTGCGACCGTCGCGTTCACCGACACCATGGTGAACCGGGTGTGGACCTCCGCAGGCCCCCTCGACACGGAGCCGGACCCGGCCGGGACGCCGTGGGACCTCGTCGTCACGCACACGCTGCACCCCGGCGTCGACCACTCGTGGCTCACGACCCCGGCTCCCGGCCGTCCGCTGCCGCAGGTCCTCGACGCCGCCTACGCGCTGGCCGACGCACCGAACCGGCACGTGCTGTGAGCGCCGTGACGGTGGCGGAGCCACGGGTGCCCGTGGCGCATCGCCGGCGGGTGATGGTCCGCCCCTTCCTGCGCCGACCGCGCCACGGCATCAACCGGCGCCCGGTCGTGGTCATGCTCGCGCTGGCCCCGGTGACGATGATGCTGACCTGGAAGCTGAGCGCCTGGTTCGGTGGGGACGCGCTGCTCAACGTCTACGGCATCGGCGTCACCACGGCGCTGTTCGCCACGTTCCTGCTGGCGTTCGGCTTCTACGTCGACCCGGCCACCGACGACGAGGCGACCGCCCTGCGGACCGCCGACCTGCCTCCGGTGTCGTTCCTGGTCGCGGTGAAGGACGAGGTGCACGACATCGAGGCCTGCGTGCGCAGCATGGCCGCGTCGCGCTACCCGCGGCTGGAGATCGTGGTCGTCGACGACGCCAGCACCGACGGCACCGCCGAGGTGCTCGCCGCGCTGGCCAGCGAGATCGACGTGACGGTGCTGACGATGCCGGAGAACGTCGGGAAGAAGCGTGCCCTCGTGGAGGGCTTCCGCCGGGCCACCGGTGAGATCGTCGTGTTCACCGACTCGGACTGCGTGGTCTCCCCGGACGCCGTCGAGCAGGCCGTCCGCGCGATCGTCGCCCATCCCGAGATCGGCGGCGTCAGCGGACACGCACGCGCGCTCAACGCCGAGACCAACCTGCTCACCCGCATGCAGGACAGCTGGTACGACGGCCAGTTCGGCATCGCCAAGGCCGCGGAGAGCGTGCTCGGCGGCGTCAGCTGCGTGTCGGGCCCGCTGGCGGCGTTCCGCCGGGACGCGATCGCGCCCTACCTGCCGGCGTGGGCCGGTGACCGGTTCGCCGGGAGCGAGTTCCGGTTCGCGACCGATCGCCAGCTCACCGGCTACGTGCTGGGCCAGTACTGGGTGGGCCGTGACCTGATCCGCCGGTACTCCGACGACCCGCTGACCCACGAGCCGGCCGTCGCCCGCGTCTGGCGCGTGGAGTACGTGCGCAGCGCCCGCGTGAGCACCGTCGTGCCGCACACCGTGCGGTCGTTCCTGCGCCAGCAGGTGCGGTGGAAGAAGAGCTTCGTGCGGAACCTGTTCTTCACCGGCGCCTTCTACTG
Source organism: Pseudonocardia endophytica (assembly GCF_004339565.1). GTDB lineage: Bacteria > Actinomycetota > Actinomycetes > Mycobacteriales > Pseudonocardiaceae > Pseudonocardia > Pseudonocardia endophytica. The sequence goes on along the minus strand of NZ_SMFZ01000002.1, from coordinate 1,135,311 downwards.
GCGACGGGGTCCGCTGTCGGCGGCCCTGTTCTACGGCCACGTGCTGTGGGTGCTGCTCGCACCGCTGATGGCGTTCCGGCACATGGTCTGGCTGCCGTTGCAGGGGGCATGGATGGTGACGGTGCTGTACTTCCTGGGGGTGCTGTTCAAGGGCGGGGTCTGGGCCGTCGGCTTCCGGCAGCAGAACCCCGGCAGCACGCGCTGGCGCTACCGCCCGCTGATGAGCCTGACCTCGTCGATGGTGCTGTCCTGGCTCCTGCCCTACAGCCTCGTCACGCTGCGCCGCGGCGTCTGGGCACGGGGGTGAGCGGGATGCCGGGACCCCGCCCCTCCGTCCGGCTCGCGGACGCCGTGTACCTCGTCGCGCTGGCACTGGTCTTCGTCGTGCTCCTGACCCGCGGGCACGTCCTCTCCTGGATCGGGATCCTCTGATGGCCGTTCTCCGCCGCGCGGTGCTGCGGACCGCGCTCGTCCTCGTCGCCGTACTGGCGATCGCCGTCCCGGTGACGGTCACCCGGTGGCTCGGCGCCGCCGTCGCCGCCCCGCCGTCCGTGCGCGACCAGGTCGTGACCGCGGCACCCGCCGCGGCGGACGCCGCGTACGAGCGGTTCTCCGGCGACCCGGCGGTCACCGCCCGGATCGACGGCGCCGTCCTCGTGCTGACGTACCACGACATCGCGCCGGCGGCCACCGGCGAGTACACGATCACTCCGCAGGCGTTCGCCGAGCAGCTCGCCATGCTGCGCGACGCGGGGTTCACCTCGGTCTCGGCCGAGACGCTGCTCGCCTCGCGCACGGATCCCACCGTGCTGCCCGCCCGGCCCGTCGTGATCACGTTCGACGACGGCACCGGCGGGGTGTGGCGCTACGCCGACCCGTTGCTGGCCGAGTACGGCTTCCGCGGCATCGCGTTCGTCATCACCGGCCGGGTGGGCGAGCACTACCCCTACTACCTGACCTGGGACGAGCTGACGGCCATGCACGACTCGGGGCGCTGGGACGTGGAGAGCCACACGGCGGCCGGGCACGACCGTCACGACGTCGGCGGCGGGCACAGCTGGCCGTTCCTGATCAACCGTCTCCGGCTGCCGGACGGCACGCTCGAGACCGCCGACGCCGCCCGCGCCCGGCTGAGCGCGGACGCCGACACGGCCGTCGCGACGCTGCAGGACCACGGACTCGGCAGGCCCGACCTGTTCGCCTATCCGTTCAGCGCCTCGCTGACCCCGACGAACGATCCCGCGACGGCCCAGGAGAGCCGCCGGATCCTCGCCGACCGCTACGCGCTGCTGTTCACCAACGACGGTGACCCGCACTGGGCGACCCCGGCGGACCTCGACGCCGGGGTGGTGCCCCGGATCGAGGTCACGGCGGGAGTCACCGCCGACGCCCTCTTCCAGAAGATCGTCGCCGGCCTGCCGGCACCCGACCCGGACGACGCCCGGCCGCTCCTGCCCGGCTCGTGGACCGACGCGCGGGGCGCGCGGGCCACCGACGCCCCCTCGGCTCCGGTCTCGATCCGCGGCACCACGATCACCGTGCGCGCCGTCGACGCGTCCGGCACGACCGCCTACCTGTACCGCAACCGTGCCGCCCGATGGACCGACTACACCGTGTCCGGAACGTGGTCCGCACATCCGGACGGCTACTCGGCCCTCCTGCTGCGCGAGGGTTCGCCGGGTGCGCTGCGCCTGTCCGTGGGCGCCGGGAGCATGAAGCTCAGCACCGCGGCGGGCACCGACCTCGCGACCTACCGGATCACCGAGTCGACGACGCACGCGGTGAGCGTGACCCTGGCCGGGACCGAGGCGCGCGTGACGGTCGACGGGCGGGCGCTGCCACCGGTCACCGTGCCCGACCCCGGACCCGTCGGCGGCGCGATCGGGCTGCGCGTGGCCGGTTCCCCGGTCGGCACGACGGTCGACGGGCTGCGGATCGCGGGCCCTGCGGCCACGACACCGAACCGGTGATCATCAGAATTGACTATCGCCTTCCCACGACCCTCACACGCCGCGACTCCGGACCGAGATCGGCACCGTCCGGCGGCGGTGTCGAAGGCGATGCAGCCCCGAACCCTCGCATTGATTCGTGCTTCACATGGAACGTGCAGAACCGTCACGTGCGTTTTCCGGCCGGCCACCCACTCGTTGCGGTCATGGGTGCTCACTCTCCGTGAAACCCATTTCTCACGCGCATCCGTACGAATTCCGGCGGATACCGTCTGTACTGCTCACGCTACACACGCGAAGGACCAGCAACGCAGCGCGATGGTCACGCACCGCAGCGTTGCACCGGCGGGAAAAGCATCGACGGAACGGCCCCGCCGTTCTCAGATTCACTCCACAGTGTTACTGTCGTCGCCGAACCGCCGCTCCACGTCCGGATTGGCGGAACACCCCCGGATTGAGCCACCGTTCACGTACTGCCCGTGTTCGGAGGAATCGACGCTCGTGCGGATGGAGGAACGGCGCGCGTGCACGCGAATGCGAGGCGGATCGAGCTCGGGACGGCCACACCACCGTCCATGACCCCGGTGCTCACCGCCGACGTGGGACTGGCGTCGGCCACAGGCCTCGTCCGCCGGATCGACGAGCGGGTCAGTGGCGTCACGGTGCTGCTGGTGTCCGCCGACCTGCTGGCGATCGCGGTCGCGCTGGTCGTGACCCGCTCCGTGACACTCCCCCAGGTGTGGGCCGCGCTGGGACTGCTCGTGGTGTGCCGGGCGACCGCCCGCGTGTACCGCTCCCGACTGCGCCTGTCCTGGTTCGACGACATCCCGCGCGAGCTGGTCGCGCTGGCCGTCACGGCGGGCGCGTTCCAGTTCGGAGTCGTGCTTCTCGGCATCGCCCCGGACCTGCTGCACGTCGTCGCGGCGCTGACGGTCACCTCGGTCGTCGGTGCCACCGGCCGGGCCGTCGCGTTCCATGCGGCCCGCGTCGGGCGGACCCGCTACGGCCGCGGTGACCGGACGCTCGTCGTCGGGGTCGGGCAGGCCGCCGTCGAACTGACCGAGGCGATGATCGACCACCCCGCGTTCGGCCTGCGGCCGGTGGCCATGCTGCGCGTCGGCGACACGACGGCGCAGTCGCCGGTCCCGGTGCTGGAGATCGAGGGACCGCTCGTCCCCGCCGTGACACACATGCGGGCGGCCACCGTCGTGTTCGCCTGCCCGGACGTCGCGGAGGGCGACTCGCTGGACGCGGCGATCCTGGCGCGGCGGATGGGCTGCACGGTGCTCCTGCTACCGCAGATGTCCGAGCTCTACGGCGACGGGGACGGTGTGGAGCGGCTGCGCAGCCACCCGCTGGTCCGCCTGGCCCCCGACCCGACACGGCGGCCGACGTGGTGGATCAAGCGCGCGCTGGACTCGGCGATGGCGCTGATCGGGCTGGTGCTCGTCGCCCCGCTGCTGCTCGTCGCAGGCGTCGCGGTGCTGATCGAGAGCGGCCGTCCGATCTTCTTCTCGCAACAGCGGATCGGGCTCGACGGCCACCCGTTCACGCTCTACAAGCTGCGCAGCCTGCGTCCGGCGAACGACACCGAGCACCAGACCGTGTGGTCGGTGGCGGCGGACCCGCGGATCGGACCGGTCGGGCGGATGCTGCGCCGCACGTCGCTCGACGAGCTGCCGCAGCTGTGGAACATCGCCATCGGCGACATGAGCCTGGTCGGGCCGCGTCCGGAGCGGCCGACGTTCGTCGCGAAGTTCTCGCAGGACCACGACCGCTACGCCGCGCGCCACCGGGTGCCGACCGGGCTGACCGGGCTGGCCCAGGTCAACGGCCTGCGCGGCGACACCTCGATCGCCGACCGGGTTCGCCACGACAACTACTACATCGCAAACTGGTCGCTGTGGCTCGACCTCCGCATCCTGCTGCTGACCGTCCGCGAGGTCGTGCGGACCGGCCGGCACTGAGCGTGCACGCGCGCACGATCGCGGCGGTCCTTCTGGCCGGGACGTTGCTGGTCGGGTGCGCGGCCGCGGACGGTGCGCCCGCCGAGGCTCCGCCCGCGTCGCGGACACCTGCCGCGTCGCCCGTGACGTGCGGGATGTGGCTCGCGCTCGGCGCCGAGCCGACCGACGCCCAGCTCGTGGACGCCGCCCGCCGCTACCCCGTGGTCGTGCTCAACGCGTGGGAGGTCGCGGCCCAGAAGCGGCTGCGGCAGCTGAACCCGGCCGTCACCGTGCTCGTCTACAAGGACCTGTCCTCGACGCGCAGCTACCCGGCGGCGCGGGACGGGCTGATGCCGTCCGGTGTGGACCCGGCCGCGAACCCGGACTGGTTCGCGACCGACACCTCGGGGCAGCGCATCGAGTGGCGGCCGTTCCCGCAGCACTGGCAGATGACCGTGTGGGACACCGGTTACCAGCGGGCGTGGGCCGACGACGTGAGCGCGGAGACCGTCCGCAACGGCTGGGACGGCGTGTTCGCCGACAACGACATCGCCGACCTGAGCTTCTACTCGAACGCCGTGCTGGCCGGGACGTCCGGTGTGGACGAGACGAACCGGAGGATCCGGGACGGGCTGGACCGCCTGGTGACGACGGCGGGCACGGAGCTCGAGGCCCGGGGCAAGCTGCTCGTGCCGAACCTGTCCGAGGCCCGCCTGTTCCCCGGCCGCTGGACGGAGCACTCCCGGTTCGGCGGCGCGATGGAGGAGAACTTCGCGCAGTACGGCGACGACGGCTCGCTGATCACCTGGCAGGGCGACCAGTGGGACGAGATGCTGCGCGGCGCGACCGACGGGAAGCACCTCACGCTGCTCGTCACGAAGACCGGCGACGACCGGTCCCGGGACGGGGCGGCCGAGCGGGCCGGGTTCGCCGGGGCGGCGCTGCTGTCCGGGGACCGGACGTGCTGGACGGCGTCCCCGACCGGCGACTACTCGCAGCCGGGCTGGTCGGGCTACCAGTCGCTGTCGCTCGGCGCGGCGACCGGCCCGGCCCGGCGCGACGACGACGGCGTCTGGACCAGGGAGTTCGCGAACGGCTGGGTGGCGCTGAACCCGACGACCACGTCCGCGACGGTCACGCCGCCCACCGGCATGCGCACCCCGGGCGGTAGCCCGGCCGGCGCCGACGTCACGGTCCCCGGCGCGGACGCGGTGATCCTCGTCCGCTGAACCGGCCGCCCGGGCTCACCCCGCGTCCTCCGGCGAGCGCAGGGACCGCAGGTCGGCCACCAGGTCCCGGTTGGTCAGCAGCATCACGGCCCCGTACAGCGCGAGCAGCAGCAGGGCGTGCACGACCAGGCCGGGGACCGACGCCGGGTCGGACAGGGCGTCCACAGGGGACAATCCCCACTCGACGCCGAGACCGACGGCGCCCGCCACCACGATCCCGGCCACCGAGCGCGCCACCGGCACGATGTGCGGCAGCCCGCCCGACCGGTGCAGCACCCACAGCGTCGGCGGGATGACCACGGCGACGGCGACCAGCTGCGCGAACGCCGCGGCGACGACGCCGTACCGGGTCAGCACCACGAGCCCGGCGAGCAGCAGCGCCAGGTGCGCGATCTGCAACACGAGGTAGGCGCCGGGCCGGTCCACCGCGCGGACGACCTCCTGCAGCATGAACTGCACCGCGAAGCCCAGCCCGTAGCCGCACAGCACGACGAGCACGGCCGACGCGGGAGCCCACCGCGCGTCGAGCACGACCACCCGGTCCGCGACGAGCGCCGCGATCAGGTACGGCCCGCCGGCCAGCACGAGCACGGCGCGCAGGAAGCGGGTCGCGGCATCGCGCAGGTCGCGGCCCTCGCGGCGCAGCCGGGCGTACACCGGGAACGACACCGCGCCCAGCACCAGCGCGATCATCAGGTACGGCGCCCACGCGATCCGGAACGCCAGCGAGTACACGCCGACCGCGGCGGGCCCGAGCGTCCGGGACACGGTCGCGTAGTCGACGTTGACCAGCAGCACGGCGACGACGGCTCCCGGCCCGACGACGCGCGTCCACTCGAGGGTCTCGACGGCGGCCCCGCGGTTCCAGCCCGGGCGGACCCGCACGCCGACGACGACACCCAGCACCGGCATCAGCACGGCGCCGATCAGCAGGCCGATCGCGAGCGACTCGGCACCCGCCCCGAGCGCGGCCAGCACGATCGTCACGACGGTCGCGACGAGTGCGCTGCCGGCGTCGGGCAGCATCCGTCGCCGGAACTGCAGCTCACGGTGCATCAGGCCCATCTGCACGCCACCTGCGGCCGTGAACGGCAGGCTGATCGCCGCGATCACGACGAGCGGGGCGGCCGCGGGCGCGCCGAGCGCGGCGGCGATCGGGTCGCGGGCCAGCACCGCCACGAGCGCGAGCAGCGCGCCGATGCCCACCGAGATCGTCATCAGCGTGCCGGCCACGACCTCCGGGTCGCGGCGGGTGCGGGACACGACGTCGAAGACGCCCATCGACTGCACCACCTGCCCGACCGCCACCAGCGACACGGCGACCGTCACCAGGCCGAGCTCGGCCTCGGTGAGGAATCCGGCGAGCACGACCGTGACCACGACCTGGCTGCCCTTGGACAGCAGGTTGACCAGCCCGAGCCAGAGCGAGCCGCGGGTCGCCGTGAGGCCCAGCCCGCCGCCCTGCTCGGCGGGCTCCGCGGCCGTCGACTCAGACAACGACGACCGCGAGAACCGCGGCTCCCTCCGGCAGCGCCCCCAGCGCGTCGTCCACGTCCTCGCGGCGGGCGTCCGCACGGTCGACGACGACGAGCACCGACGGCGTCGCGTCCGACTCCGTGCGCGGGCCGGTGGCGAGGTCGCTCTGCAGCGCCAGCACCGAGTCGGCGACGCCAGGGGACGCGCCGACGACCCGCACCGGCCGGTCCGCGGCCCGCACCAGCACACGGGCGCGTTCGACGAGCGCGGGGTCGTCCCCGTCGAGCAGCGTCGCCGGGCCGCGACCGGCCAGGGTCACCGCCTCCAGCGCGGCGTGCCCGGCACCGGGGCGCGCCCGGAACGGACGCATCACGAGCACGGCGGCACCGGCCGCGACGAGACCGGCGATCAGCGCGATCCCGGTCGCGAGACCCATGTCCGGGCTGGTCTGCAGCACGGTCGCGCGCGGGTCGAGCAGGCGCAGCTCACCGGCGGGGGCGAGCAGGTTCGCCCTGATCACCTCGTTGCCGACGGCCTCGGCGAGCTTCCCGGCGACAGCGGGGTCGGCCGCGGCCACCGACACGCGCGCGACGCCGGACCCGGACAGCAGCTCCACGCTGACCCCGGACGCGAGGTCGTCGGCGGACGGGGAGCCGGGCACCGCGCGGGACACGGCGTCCAGCAGCGTCGGCGACGCGACCACGTCGGAGATCGACGGCATCGCCAGGCTGACCACCTCGCCGTAGCTGGTGGACACACCGGACTGGTTGAGCAGCGCCGACCCGCTGTTCTCGGTGGGCAGCGCGAGCAGGCCGACCCGGCCGGTGTACGACGGCGGCAGCAGCGCGGAGACGCCGATCACCACGGCGGCGGCCAGGATGCCGACGACCACGGCGACGGCGGTGATCCGCGGCCAGCGTCGGCGCGGCCTGTGCGTGCGGGCGGCGAGCCCGTCGACGGCGCGCGGCGGCACGGACTCGCGGGGCACGGACCCATCCTGCCGGGCCCGCCCGTCGGTGGTGGTCATCGTTCTCCTCGGTGGCTTCCTCGGACCAGGTCCTCGACGACGTCGGCGACGGCGTCCGCCGTGCGTTTCCGGTCGAACAGGTCGATCACGCGGGCACGCCCCGCGGCGCCCTCGGCCCGCGCGGGGCCTCCCGGGTGCAGGCGGGCGGCGATCGCCTCGGCCAGCGCGTCGGTGTCCCCTGGTGCGACGACGGCGCCCGCCTCCCCGACGGCCTCCCGGACGCCGGTCACGTCGAAGCCGGCGACCGGTCGTCCGGACGCGAGCGCCTCGAGCGCGACGAGCGGCATGCCCTCCCAGCGCGAGGGCAGCGCGACGACGTCCGCCGCGGCGTACCAGGGCGCCGGATCCCCGGTGCCGCCGCGCCACAGGACGGAGGGATCGGTGCAGGCGGCGCGCCACTCGTCGGAGCGCGGGCCGTCGCCGACGACGACGAGCTGCGCGTCCGGCACCCGCTCGCGCACCTGCGGCCAGGCCCGCAGCAGCAGGTCCTGGCCCTTCTGCTCGGTGAGCCGCCCGAGGCAGAGCACGAGCGGCGCGTCCGGCAGGCCGAGTGCCAGGCGGGCGGCGGTGGCGGGGCGCGGCGCGAAGCGGTCGGTGTCGACGCCGTTCGGTACGACGCGCGCGGGTGTCCGGACGCCAGCGGCGCGGCCGAGACGCAGCTCGTCCTCGCTGACGCAGAGCAGGCGGTGGGCCCAGCGGGCGCCGACCCGCTCCCAGACGCGGGCGGCCGTCGCGGTGCCACCCTCGACGGCGTCGAAGGACCAGGCGTGCGGCTGGAAGATCGTGGGACGACGACCGCGCACGGCCAGCCGTCCGGCGAGTCCGGCCTTGGAGCTGTGCAGGTGGACGAGGTCCGGGGCGTGCGCCCTGACGATCGCGGCGAGCGAGCGGACCTCCGACGGCACGGAGCGACCGGGGCCGCGGGTCGCCTCCCACACGCGCACGGGCACCGACGCGGCGACGGCCCGGTCGACGAGTTCTCCACGCGGGCAGGCGATCCGGGCGTCCCAGCCCCGCTCGCGCTGGTCGGCGGCGAGCATCAGGGCGACCGCAGCCACGCCGGCGTCCACCGGCTGGCTCACGTGCAGTACCCGCACTCCGACCTCCTGACCGTTCCCCCCGACAGGACTGTCGTGGATCTTGCGGTGTGGCGTTACGTGGTGTGCCTCAGTGCACCGAGGCGAACACGACGACGTTGTCCTCGTAGGACCGGGCACTCCGGTCGAACGTTCCGCCGCAGGTGATCAGCCGCAACTGGGCGTTCGCGGTCGGGCCGTAGACCTCGTCGGACGGGAACTCGTCCTTGGGGTACCGCTTCACGGCGTCGACGGTGAACACGGTGCGACGGCCGTCGGTGCGCGGCACGACGATCTGCTGCCCCGGCTGGATCTCCTCGAGCCGGAAGAACACGGCGGGACCGCGGAACGAGTCCACGTGCCCGACGATCACCGCGGGCCCGGCCTCCCCGGGCTTCGGGCCCTGGGCGTAGAAGCCGATCCGGTCGAAGTCGACGGGCGCGCCCAGCTGACCGTCGGGGTCGATGCCGAGCCGTTCCGGGGTGCCCGCGGTCAGCCCGATCGACGGCACGGACAGCCCGGACGGCGCGGCCACCGGACGGGCCGGACCCTTCCGCCCCGGCACGACCACCGTGGCGTTCGACGCGATCGGGATCGTCCCGTTCGGCATCGTCAGCGGCACGGACGCCGCGGGCGGCGGGGCGTCGTCCGGCTCACCGACCCCGAACGCGAGCGGCACGACGAGCACGGCCGCGATCAGCGCGGCCCGCCCGGTCCGGCCCGGTGGGGTCCGCTCCCGTGTCGTGCCGGTGCGCTTCCCGGGCGGTGGGGTGGGGTTCGCTGCCGGCTCGGCCGTCGCGGGGCCGGGCCGCTCCGGGTGGCCCGGCACCGGCCGGCTCGGGTCGCCCGATTCCGGTGCGGGGCGCGCCGTCGGTGCACCCAGCGCCTCGGCGCTCGACCCCGTGCGCGGCGCCGGGACGATCGGGCCGGGCTCGCGGTCCACCCCGGTCGTCGTCCGGTCCACGTCCGGGACCGGATCGGGCGGGGGTGCGTGCACGGTCTGCTCCGCAGCCTCCGTGACCTGTGCGAGGTCCGCGGCCGGTGCGCTCTCGTCCCCGCCCGGAACGACGGGCGACGGCACGACGGTCCGCTCGACCTGCGGCGTCTGCTCGACACCCGCGATCGGCTCGACGTCCGCGGTCTGCTCGACGTCCGCGGTCTGCTCGACGTCCGCGGTCGGCCCGACACCCGCGATCGGCCCGACACCCGCGATCGGCCCGACACCCGCGATCGGCCCGACACCCGCGATCGGCCCGACACCCGCGATCGGCCCGACACCCGCGATCGGCCCGACACCCGCGATCGGCCCGACACCCGCGATCGGCCCGACACCCGCGATCGGCTCGACGGTCGGGGCCGGCCCGGCCGACGGCGGCGCCATCCACTCGGCGGACGCGATGCCTTCGGCCGACCTGGCGTCTGCCGTCGGCGAGCCGTTCGAGGTCCGCACGGCATCCGCGGCGGCGGTCTCCGAACCCGGCCCGACCGACGCCACGTCCTCGACCGGCGCGACTCGCGTCCCGGGAAGGTCGTCCGAGATCCGAACGACCTCCGATTCGGGAACCTTCGGCCGCGGAGACGGGCTCGGCCTCGCCGACGGACCTGGCCTCGCCGACGGACCCGGTCCCGCCGACGGACCCGGTCCCGCCGACGACGTGCCCCGCTCGGTCGGCGACACGACGACCGTCGTCGCTGCGACGTGTGTCGCCCGCTCGACGTCGGAGGCCTCGTCGACCCGCGGAGTGTCCGCCGCGCTCCGGGGCGACGGGCTGGGCCTGAACCGCGTGGCCGCCACGATGTCCGCCGCGGGCACGGCGCTGTCGACCGCCGCGGGCACGGCGCTGTCGACCGCCGCGGGCACGGCGACGTCGACCGCCGCACCGTGCGTCGTCCGCTCGACGCCGGGAGCCGGGTCGATCCGTGGCAGCTGACCGGTCTGCTCGACGTCCGGGACCGGCTCGACCTCCGGACGTGGTCCGGTCCGCTCCACGGCCGGGACCTCGTCGACCTGCGGGAGAGAGCCTGTCCCCTCGGCGTCCGGACGGACGCGCGGGAGGTACGTGGTCGGCTCGGCGGCAGGGTGCTCGTCCGCGCGCGCGGTCGAAGGAGCCTCCCCGACGTCCGGGGTCGAGCCGATCGTCTGCAACGGCCCGGCCCGGCCGGTGTGCTGGACCGGGTCGATCGCGCGGACAGCGGACCGTCCGGCGTCGGCCGGCGCGGTGCGCCGCACGGGCGTCACCGAACCCAGGTGCTGCACCGGTGCGGCGGCGACGCGAGTCCGAGCAGCCGGAACGGGCGGGAGGACGGGGTCGGCGGGACGCGGTGGCGTCGTCGGGCCGACCGGGTTCGACCCGGTGTCGCGCTCCGCCTGCACACCCGGTGTCGCGGACCGGCCGCCGGGAACCGGCCGAGCTGCTGCGGGCGGGGTCCGGACGGGACCGGGCGCAGGCCGAGCAGGTGCGGGCGGCGTGGGACCTGGACCGCGACCAGCGCCCACCGGCGCGCTCGGCACCGGCGGCATCGGGCGAGGGGCCGGCGTCGGCCGGACCGGAGGCCCGGACGTCGGCGACGGCCTCGGCTCCGGCGGGACCGTGGTCGACGGCGCCCCCGGACCGGGCCATGTCGGCGCCCCGCTACCGGGCTGAGACATCGCCGCACCCGGACCAGGCCACGGGATCGGCGCACCCGGACCGGGATGGGTCGTCGGCGCCCCAGGACCGGACTGAGTCATCGATGCACCCGAACCGGGACGGGTCATCGGCGCACCAGGACCAGGCTGAGCCGCCCGCGCCTCCGGACCGGGCCGCGTCATCGGCGCACCAGGACCGGGCTGAGCCGGCGGCGCACCCGAACCGGGACGGGTCGTCGGCGCACCCGGACCGGGCTGAGACATCGGCGCCTCCGGACTGGGCGACGTCGTCGGCGCGCCGGGACCGGGCTGAGACATCGCCGCACCCGGACCCGGCCACGGGATCGGCGCACCCGGACCGGGATGGGTCATCGGCGCACCCGGACCGGGCTGAGCCGTCAGCGCCTCCGGACCGGGCCGCGTCATCGGCGCGCCGGGACCGGGCTGAGACATCGGCGCACCCGGACCCGGCTGAGCCGTCAGCGCACCGGGACCGGGCTGAGCCGCCGGCGCCTCCGGACCGAGCCGCGTCATCGGCGCCCCCGGATCAGGCTGAGTCATCGGCGACCCGGGACCAGGCTGAGACATCGGCGCCCCGCTACCGGGCTGAGACATCGCTGCACCCGGACCGGGCCACGGGATCGGCGCACCCGGACTGGGATGGGTCGTCGGCCTCCCGGGACCGGGACGGATCATCGGCGCACCCGAACCGGGCTGAGTCATCGGCGCACCAGGACCGGAACGGGTCGTCGGCACCCCAGGACCCGGCTGAGACATCGGCGAGCCGGGACCAGGCCGCGTCGTCGGCGCACCCGGACCGGGACGGGTCGTCGGCACCGCGGGATCGAACCAGGCGGCGGGCGCGGGCGGAGGCGCGGGCGGCGGCCCGGCGGCGTGATCGACCGTGGGCTGATCAGGGGACTCGGCAGGCGGAGGAGAGCCCGACCCGGAGGACTCGCCCGCCTGCACCGCACGCCCGGACCCGGTCGGCGCGACCGGGCCGGTCCGCCCCGGCCCACCGGCGGACCCGCCCTGTCTCCGCGCGGCGGGCTCGAACCACCTCCGCGCGGTGACGGGACCGAACCACGTCGTCGACGCGGCGGGGTCGGGGCGGGCCACGGAACTCAGCCGCGACGCCGTCGGGCCGCGGCGGCCACAGAGGACACGGAGTAGGCCAGCAGTGGCGCGGCCGCGACGGCGAACACGATCGGGAGCAGACCCGGGCCGCTGTCGTTCTCCGCGGTGCCGCCGCCACCGGCAGGCACGCCGCCGACCGGGATCTGGCGCGCGGGCGCCTTCGGAGCGGCGGGGGCCGGCGCGGCGGGCCCGGCGCCGTTGGCCGGGGCACCGGACGGGCCGGACGCCGCGGCGCCGCTCTGCGGGCCCGACACCGGCAGGCCCGCGACGTCGGTCAGCGGCCTCGCGGCGAGCTTGCCGCTCGCGTCCTTCGTGAGGACGACCGTGTTGACCGACCCGCCGCCGACCGGCAGCTGCGCGGCCTCCGTGGCCCCACCGGCGCTGAGCCGGACGTCCCAGGTCTTCGCCGCGACCGTCGAGTAGTCGGTGACCGTGCCGTAGGCCAGGTCGGTGGCCAGGCGGGGACCGTCGACGGCCAGCGCCTGCACCGGCGGGATGCCCTCGGCGCCCTGCACCAGGCGGACCTTGCCGTCGGACGTACCGGGCGCGGACAGGTCGTCGTCGACGAGCTCGCCGCGCACGGAGCCGCCCGAGCCGTTGTCGAAGAACAGGAGCGTCTGCGCCGAGCCGGGCGCGATCTGCAGGCCTGCGGACAGCGGCGCCGCCGCGTCCGGGGCGGAGCCCGCGGGGCGCATGGCGATCGAGTAACGGCCGGGGACGAGGTTCAGGTAGTCGGTGACGGCGCCGTACGCGACCCCGCTGCCGACCCGCTGGTCCACCGAGGTCGGCCCCTCCGGGCCGGACAGCGTGATGTCCACGCCCGGCGTCTTCGGCGAGAGGTGACCGAGACGGACCTTGCCGGTGGGCTCCTGGGCGCCGGCGACCGGCGCGAGGGCGAGCGCACCCGCCGCGACCAGAAGGACGAGTCCGCCGAGACCGGTCATGCGGGCTCTCGACAGGCGACCCCGTCGGTGGCGTCCCATGGCCTCGTCCTCTCGTCAGATCCCGACCTTCGGCACTGTGACCGGCGCCAACCACGCGATCACCGAGCATGTCGGTGACCCTCACCCTGATGGCTCATCGTAAACCGATGCCTCCATGTTTCGTATCTCGCGGTCGTCTCGGTTCGGCCGAATGGCGAGTAACAACGGCAGGCACACGGCCGTCGCCGCCGCGACGAGCAAGGGCCCACCCAGCGCCCACGCTCCGAACAGGACGATGCCGGACAGCTCGGTGCCGAACGACGCGACCGAGGTGACGGTCGCGCGCGCCCGTCCGCGGATCCGGTCCTGCAGACGCGTCTCGGTGCACACCCGCACGGCCTGGTACGCGCCCCAGAACACGGCCATGCCGGTGAGGCCGGTCCGGTCACCCACCGTGGTCACGGCGAGCCCGATCGCGGCGAGGAGGAGCAGCGCCGACGGCGACCACCGCCGTCGCGCCAGCCGTCCGCCGGCCCACGACCCGAGCGCGCCGACGACCGGCACCACGAGCAGTGCCAGCGGCACGACGGCGACCGGGATCCCGGCGTCCGCGGCGAGCAGCGGGAAGTACTCCTCCGACGCGTCGACACCGCCGAGGACCGCGACCGCCAGCACCGCCGTCCGCAGGCCGGGCGTGCGGACCGCCGACCGGACACCGTCGGTCAGCTCGCGGAACCAGCCCGGTTCGCCGGCATCGGAGTCGGTGTCGGAGTCGGTGTCGGAGTCGGTGTCGGCGTCGGCGTCGGCGTCCTCCGGGCGGACGTCGCGCAACGCCAGCGCCGGGAGCGACGACGCCAGGCACACCCCGACGCTCACCCACCCCACGAGCGCGTACCCGCCGAGCTCGAACAACGCCGTCGCGGCCAGACCGCCCGGCACCTGCGCGAGCTGGGCGACGGCGTTCAGCCTGCCGTTGACCCGCGCGTACGCGTCCGGTTCCCCGGCGACCAGCAGCCCGTCGTAGACCAGCGCCTCGAGCGATCCGGACGCGAGCGCACCGCCGGCGGCCCACAGCAGGAACCCGGCCGCGAACCCGGTGAACGTCGGCCAGACCGTCCACACCGCGAACCCGGCCGCGATCACCGGCCCGCTGGCGACCAGCGACCCACGCCGCGACCACCGGTCGGCCAGCGCACCGGACGGGATCTCGAGCACGATGCCTGCCGCCGACCACAGCGCGAACAGCAGCGAGATCTCGCCGACGCCGAGGCCGGACTCGTCGAACAGCAACGCGTAGAGCCAGAAGATCGGCACCGCGTAGTGCAGGGCCTGCCACGTCACCGCGATCGCGGCGAGCCGACGGGCCGGGAGCGAGGAGCTGCGTCAACCAGGCATGCGCGGAAGCGTACCGCCGCCCGTCGAACGCTCCGCGGCTTTTCGACGACCGCCGCGCCTCTCCCCGGTTGACATGGCGCTCACGGCTGTTCAGGCCATGATCGAACAGCCCTGTGTGCCATGTCAGCCGGATTCCGGCTACCCGACCGGTGGTCCGACGGCCAGTTCGACGGTCACGCGGAGCCCCCCGCCGGCACGCGGGGCGAGCACCAGGGTCCCGTCGTGCGCCGCGGCGACGGATCGGGCGATCGCCAGCCCGAGCCCGACGCCCGTGTGATCGGCGCGGTGGTCGGCGCGGACGCGATCGGCGGCCCGGTCGACGCGCGCCCGGTCGACGGCGTGAGCGGTCCGGACCCGGTCGGCACCACGGCGGAACGGTTCGACGAGCGTGGGGACGACGTCCGGGGCCAGCTCCTCCCCCGTGTTCTCGACGGCGAGCACGACGGTCCGTGGTCCGGCGGAGGTCGTCACCCACACGGTTCCGGAGTGGACGTTGTGGACGATCGCGTTGTGCAGGAGGTTCGTCGTCAACTGCAGCAGGAGCGCGGGCGACCCGGACGTGCATGCGACGTCGCCGCCGGTGGAGATCGTGACGGCGCGCGAGTCGGCCAGCGGCAGCAGCGTCTCGGCGGCCTCCTCGGCCAGCAGCGACAGGTCGACCGGTTCCGGCGTGAACGACCGCTGGTCGGCACGGCCGAGCAGCAGAAGCGCCTCGGTCAGATCGATCGCGCGGGTGTTGACGGCCTGCAGGCGCTCGATCAGCTGCTCGGTGTCGCGGTCCGGGTCGGCGCGGGCCACGTCGAGCAGCGTCCGCGACACGGCGAGCGGGGTGCGCAGCTCGTGCGACGCGTTGGCGGCGAACCGGCGCTGCTCGGCGACGTGCGCGTCGAGCCGGGCCAGCATCGCGTCGAACGCGTCGGCGAGCTCGCGGAACTCGTCGTCGCGGCCCGGCAGGTGGATCCGGTGGGTGAGCGATCCGGTCGCCGCGATCCGGGTGGCCTCGGTGATCCGGTCCAGCGGGGCGAGCATCCGTCCGGCCAGGAACCACCCTCCGACGAGGCCGAAGACCAGCAGGAACGCCAGCACGAGGATCGCGGCGGGGCCGAAGATGATCGGGCCGAAGTTCCCGGGCGTGAACACCCGCAGGAAGTCCGAGGGCTCGTGGAGGAACCGGCCCAGCGGCATGTCACGGAGCAGGAACAGCCGCACGGCGGCCAGCAGCAGCACACCGGCCAGCATCAGGAACCCGGCGTAGCTGAGGGTGAGCTTCAGGCGGACGCTGAGGCCGGGAGGCCTGGTCATCCGTCGATCCGGTACCCGACGCCCGGCACGGTCGTGATGATCCAGGGTTCGCCGAGCCGCTTGCGCAGCGCGGAGACGGTGATCCGCACGGCGTTCGTGAACGGGTCCGCGTTCTCGTCCCACGCCCGTTCCAGCAGCTCCTCGGCGCTGACCACGCCGCCGTCGGCCGCGGCGAGGACGTCGAGCACGGCGAACTGCTTGCGGGTGAGCGCGACGTGGCGGCCGTCCCGGTGCACCTCGCGGCGGAACGGGTCGAGACGCAGACCGGCGATCTCGCGCACCGGCGGCCTGCTGTGCGCGCGCCTGCGGTCCAGCGCGCGCAACCGGAGCACGAGCTCCCGGAACGCGAACGGTTTCGTCAGGTAGTCGTCGGCGCCGATCTCGAACCCGGCGGCCTTGTCGTCGATCCGGTCGGCGGCGGTGAGCATCAGGATCGGCATCCCGCTGCCGGACGCGACGATGCCGGCCGCGACCTCGTCACCGGACGGGCCGGGGACGTCGCGGTCCAGGACGGCGATGTCGTAGTCGTTGACGGCCAGCAGCTCCAGCGCGGCGTGCCCGTCACCGGCGAGGTCGGCCGCGATCGCCTCCCGGCGCAGGCCGTCGCGGAGGGCCTCGGCCAGGAGCGGTTCGTCCTCCAGAACCAACACCCGCACCCCGCGATCGTAGGTTCCGGCACCTATCGCCGACGTATCGGAATACGCATACGCGCCGGCAACGTCGCGCGCGGTCGACTGGGTGCATGACGACGACCGACGTCCGCCCCGCGAGGCGGGCGGGCCTCTGGCGGCGGGGCCTGGTCCTCGCCGCGCTCGCGCTGCTGTCCGGACTGGTCATGGCGCTGCACGCGCGGATCCCGAACGCCTGCACGAGCGACGCCGGGACCCCGATCTCGCCGTGCCACGACCGGCTCGGGAACGTCGGCAGCCTGGTCGAGACCGTGCTCCCGTGGTTCGGGCTGGTGATCCCGGTCGTGCTCGTCGGGGCGCTGGTGCGCCGGTCCGCGTCCGCGCTCGTCGCGCTGCTGCTGCCGATCACGGTGTGGCTCTCGTTGTTCGGTGGTCTGCTGGGCGACCGGTCCCATCCCGGTGGCGATCTCACCGTCGCGAGCCACAACGTCAGCGCGGACAACCCGGACCCGGCGGGCACGGCCCGCGCGCTGGCCGCCTCCGGGGCCGACGTGCTGGCGCTCGAGGAGATCGACCCGCAGGTCAGGGGCGTCTACGAGCGGGAGCTGGCGACGGCGTACCCGTTCCACGTCGCACAGGGCACCGTCGGGCTGTGGAGCAGGCTGCCGCTCTCCGACGTGCGCCCCGTCGACGTCGCGATGGACTCGACCCGGGCGCTGCGCGCGACGGTCGCCACCGAGCGCGGGCCGCTCGCCGTGTACGTCGCGCACCTCGGGTCCGTGCGGATCTTCCCGATCAACGGCTTCTGGACGGCCGACCGGGACGCCGGTGCGCAGGCGCTCGCCGCGGCCGTCCGCGCGGAGCCCGTCGAGCGGGTCGTGGTCCTCGGCGACCTGAACGGAACGCTCGACGACCGTGCTCTGGACGACCTCTCGTCGCAGACGACGTCCGTGCAGGTCGCGGCCGGGGACGGACTCGGCTTCACCTGGCCGACGCCGTTCCCGGTCGCCCGGATCGACCAGATCCTGGTCCGGGGCGTGCAGCCGGACGCGGCGTGGTCGCTGCCCGCCACCGGCAGCGACCACCTGCCGGTGGCGGCGCGGATCAGCTGGTGATCCTCACGCGGCGACGTTCAGCCACGGCTCCCACGCCGGGAGCGGTTCGACGGCCAGCACCAGGACACCACCCGCACTGCGCGACGGCGGCGCGGGCTTCACGCGCAGCGTCCAGCCCAGCTCCTCGACGAGCCGGTCGGCCTTGCGCGAGTTGCAGGCCCGGCAGGCCGCGACGCAGTTCTCCCAGCTGTGCACGCCTCCGCGGCTGCGCGGGATGACGTGGTCGATCGTGTCGGCACGGCGGCCGCAGTAGGCGCAGCGGCGGGCGTCCCTGCGGAGCACGCCCGCGCGGGTCATCGGGACGGCGCGGCGGTACGGCACGCGCACGTAGCGGGACAGCCGCATGACGGACGGCGCGGGGAGCGACAGGTTCTCCGAGCGGAAGGCGGCGCCCTCGAGCGCCTCCTGGATGCACTCGGCCTTGCCGGAGAGCAGCAGCACGATCGCACGCTTCGCGGTGACCACGGCCAGCGGCTCGAAACTCGCGTTCAGCAGCAGGACCCTCGACCCCGGGGGCACCGCACCCGGGTCCGGTGCGGGCCGCAGTGCCGTCCCCGTATCGAGATCGTCGACGACCTCGAGGTCGGCACCGCTGGGGACCGGTTGTCGGTACGGCACGCGACCACCTCCGGGGGAGCGACTCGGCGCTGCCACCCGGCTGGTACACGCGACCGGACGGCTGCCTGTAGTCGACCATACGGAAGGCGGGTTACGACAGTGTGATAGCCGGGCCGACGGGAGGTGTCCCCGCTCGGCCGGCGCCTAGACGAGCACCACCGCGAGGAGGTCCGCGTCGGCGGGGAGCGCCGCGACGGTGCCGGTCAGGTCGCCGGTCCCGGTCCGCCGACGGTCCGCGACGGCGACGACCGGACGTCGCCCGCCGGGCTCGGGACGCGACGCCTCGAGATCGGCGGCCAGCGCCCGGACCGGGTCCTCCAGCCCGGGACCCGCCGCGACGACGCGCGGGACCGTGTCCCCGGCGAGCAGCCTCAGGCGCTCGCGCAGCACCGGGTCGGCGACGTCGAGCACGGCCACCGGGGCCCGACCGGTCGCGGTGACGGCGCGCAGCAGGGCCGCGTGCGGAACCGACCGCCTGCGCGGGAGCAACAGCGCCGCGACGACGGCCGCCGCGACGAGCCCGGCCAGCAGGGCGAGGGCGGCACCGATCGTCGTACCCGGGGAGACCTCGGTGACGACGGCCCTGGCGTCCACCGGCGAGAGCGTGCCGGCCGGGGCGAGCGGTCGGGACGCCTCGATCCGGGCGGCCAAGGCCTGGGCCAGGGCGGCGGCCGTGTCCGGGTCGTCGTTGCGGACGCTCACCCGGGCCACCCCCGAGCCGGGCAGGAGCTCGACCGACACGTCCGGACGGATCGCGGTCCCGGACGGCGCCCCTGGCACGTCCGACGAGACGCCGTCCAGGATCGACGGGCTCGTCGCCAGCTCCGGCAGCGCGGGCAGCGCGAGCGCCACGACCTCGCCGTAGCCGGTGGACGGGGCCTCGCCGCTGGCGACGGAGCTGCCGCCGGCGTCCGGGCGGGCGATCATGCCGACCGTGCCCTGGTAGCCGGCCGGCGCGGCGAGCACGCCGGCCAGCACGGCCGCGAACACGAGCACGCCGGCCGACGCCGCCCGCAGCCCGACCCACAGCCGCCCGGGGCGGGCCGGGGCCAGCCGGGCGTCGCGCAGCACGGCGTCGTAGCGGTCCAGGACGACGGCCGGGTCGTGGTCGGCCGCGATCCGATCGTGCGCGGCACGGACGACCCGGTCGCGCTTCCCGGCGTCGTCGAGCACGTCGCGCAGGCCCCTGGCCACCGCACCGGGGTCGCCGGCCGGGACGAGCACGCCCGCCCCGTCGCCGAGGGCCTCGCGGACGCCGTCGACGTCGGTGGCCACCATCGGGCGCCCGGCCGCCATCGACTCGAGGACAACCATCGGCAGGCCCTCCCAGTCGCTGGTCAGCACGCACGCGTCGGCGGCGGACAGCAGCTCGGGCACGTCGTCGCGGGTGCCGAGGAACCGCACGCGGTCCCCGAGGTGGTCGGCCGACTCCTCGAGGCCGGCCCGCAGCGGCCCGTCGCCCGCCAGCAGCAGCACCGCGTCGGCGGGCATCTGGTCCCAGGCCCGCAGCAGCACGTCGTGGCGCTTCTGCTCGACCATCCGGGCGGCGCACAGCACCACGTCCGTCCCGACGGGCAGGTCGAGCGCGCGGCGTGCGGCGTCCCGCTCCCGATGCTCCGGCGCGGGCACCGCGTTGCGGATCACCGTCAGCCGCGGGCCGCGCAGTCCGGCCGCGGTGAGCCTGCGGGCGATCGCCTCGGACACGGCGACGACGACGTCGGACGTCCGGGACAGGATCCGCGCCGCGCTCGCGTAGTCGTCGGCGGCGACGCCGTGGAACACGGTGACCAGCGGCGGCCTGCGGCGCATCAGGTGCAGCGCCAGCCACGCGACGATCCCGACCAGCACGTTGTGCGCGAGCACGACGTCCGGATCGAACCCCCGCACCGCCCGTCGCAGATCACGGACGGAACGGACCATCGCGAGCGGGGACCGGCGGGCCATCCGCATCGGGCGCACGTCGACGCCGTCGGCGGCGAGCTCGTCGGCACGCACCCCGCCGGAGCTCACGACGCAGGACGTCCACGGCCCGCGGGCCAGCTCGGCGGCCACCCGCTCGGCACCGCCTGCGCCCATCTCGTTGATCACCTGGAGCACGCGCGGGCCGGTCACGGCTCCACCCTCCGACGACTGCGCAGGTGCAGCGCGCACGCGACCGCGATCATCGACCACAGCGGCATGTAGTACTGCTCGGACAGGAACGTCGAGGCGACGCAGATCGCGATCAGCGAGCCCTGCACGCCCAGCGGCAGCAGCCGTTCCGGGCCGTCGCCGGCGGCGCGCACGGCCCGTTCGGACGCCCAGAGCCCGACACCGATCGTCGCGGCGAACCCGGCCAGGCCGACCAGGCCCAGCTCGGCCGCGGTCTCGACGTACATGTTGTGCGCGACGGGCGTCTGCTCGGCGAGCTCGGCGTTGTGCGAGACGCCGAGGTAGTTGCTGCGGAACCCGCCCGGCCCGACGCCGAGCAGCGGGTGCTCCGGGATCATCGTGGCCGCGACCTCCCAGCGCAGCGCGCGGTCGTCCACGTTGGACCCGGCGACCTGGTCCTTCTGGTTCAGCGCCGTCCCGACGAGCGTCGGGAACAGCGCGACGACGACGACGGCCGCCACCACGACGGCGGCCCCGGCCGCGGCCAGCACCCGGCCCGGGATCGCGCGCCGCAGCGCCAGCCAGACGAGCGCGACGCCGAGCGCGATGAACCCGCCGCGGGACACGGTGACGGCTGCACCCAGCACCAGGACCACCACGAGCACCCCGATCAGCGCGACGGCCGGGCGAGGCAGGCTCGTCGTGCGGTCGGGACGGGGACGGCGCGCGAACAGCGCGATCAGCAGCGGGACGGCCGCGACGACCACGTAGGCCAGGTCGTTCGGGTCCTCCATCGGGCCGGACGCGCGCGGCTCGCCCTCGACCAGGAAGCTCCACAGCGCACCGCCGCCGGCGATCGCCGCGCCGGTCACGGCCGCCCAGACGACCACCCTGGCCGGCACCTCGCGGGACGCGACGTCCAGCAGCACGAGCGCGGTGAGCAGGTAGGACAGCCAGCGCTGGGTGTACTGCATGGTGAACGTGTCGCCGTTGTGGATCGCCGCGGACGCGAGCACCGCGATCGCGAGCAGGCCGAGCGCGACGTGCACCGGGTGGAACTGCGGGGTGCGCAGCCGTCGCACCCGCACGGCGAACCAGGTCACGACGAGCAGCGCGGCCGGGACCTTCGTCAGCGTGTCGCTGTACTCCAACAGGTAGCCCTCGCAGGACCCGAGCCCGACGGTGACGAACACGAGCACCTGCAGCAGCCGCGCCTCGACGCCGCTCGTGCGGGCCCGGTCGACCAGCGGCGCCGTCCGTTCCAGGAGGAGGCTCACCGGACCCCCATGGCCGCGTAGAGCCGCAGGTGTCCCTCGGCGCACGCGGCGGACGAGTACCGCTCGGCGGCGCGTTCGGCAAGGCGCTTGCCGGTCAGGGCGGGGTCCGGGTCGTCGAACAGGCCGCGCAGCGCCGTGGCCAGCGAGCCGACGTCGCCCGGGACGGCGAGGTGCCGGGAGGCGCCCGGGGCGTCCAGCATCGTCGCGGCGTCGCCGGTGTCGGTGGCCAGCACCGGCTTGCCGGCGGCCATCGCCTCGATCACGACGAGCGGCTGCTGCTCCATCCGCGACGGGACGACGACGGCGTCGGCGGCCCGCATCAGCTCCGGCACGTCCGGGCGGAAGCCGAGCATCGCGACCCGGCCCGCCAGGTCCGGCCGCGCGATCCGGGCCTCGATCGCGGCGCGCTCCGGACCGTCACCGGCGATCGTCAGCCGCGCGTCCGGCGGGAACACCCCCGGCCGGGCCAGCGCCTCCAGCAGGTCGCTGATCCCCTTGCGCGCCAGCAGGAGCCCGACCACGAGGAGATGCCGGACCGGTCCCTCCGGCGGCTGCGACTCCCCCAGAGCTAGACCGTTGTCCACGTGGTGCAGCCGGGCGGCGGGCACCCGCAGGCGCCCGTGCAGGAAGCGGCGCATCGGCTCGGCCGGGACGACCGTGCGGTCGAGCACGCGGGCCAGCACGGCGTCCGCGACGAGCGTGGCCCGGGTGTGGCGCGACGGCGACGCCACGCCGGGCTCGCCGCGGAACCAGCGTTCGGACACGTCCTCCGGCACGCCGTGGTAGGTCTGCACGAGCACCGGACGCCTGCGCCTGCTCCGCAGGGCCGCCGAGGCGAGCACCAGCCCGGCGCGACGGTCGTGGGCGTGCACCAGGTCGGGGCCCCACGCGCGCACCCGGTCGAGCAGGGCACGCGCCCCGCCGACGTCGCCCTTCGTACCGACGCCGGAGACCGTCCACACGTCCGCCACGTCCGGGCCGATTCCGCGCGCGGGCCGCGGCCCGAACACGCGCACGTCGGCGCCGCCGGTGCGGTGCAGCTCGGCGGCCAGTGCGCGCGCCACGTCGACCGGGCCGCCCCGGTCCTGGGTCAGGACGTACGCGATCCGCGGACCGGTCACTGCGCCCCGCGGTACTGGACGGGCATCTCGGCCGCCGGCAGCGCCGCCTCGGAGCGGCGGCCCATGAAGTAGACACCGCAGGCGCCGTCCACCTGGTACGAGGCCGGGATCACGTGGTCCATGAAACGCAACCAGAACAGCGCGAGCCGGGTCAGGCGGCCTGCCGTGCGCGACCGGGTGAGCCCGGTGACGACCGCGCCCAGCGTCCAGATCAGCTGGACGCCGGGGCCGCCGACCACGCCGGAGTCCATCCGGGAGAACTCGCGGAACAGCCACCGGTGCCCGGACTCGGTGAACCGGGTGAAGTCGTAGGCCGCCTCGTGCACCTGCTGCAGGAACGGGGTCTCGGCGTACACGATGCCGTCCGGGCGCAGCACGCGGTGGATCTCGGCGACCACCCGGGCCGGGTCCAGCACGTGCTCCAGCACGGCCTGCACGACCACCGCGTCCACCGACCCGTCGGCGAACGGGATCCGGTGCGCGTCCGCCACGAACTGCACGTTCGGGCCCGCGTAGATGTCGAACGCCACGACCTCGACACGAGGGTCGGTGTACAGGCGGTCCGCGCCGTTGCCGATCTCGCCGCCGCCGACGACGAGCACCACGGGCAGGACCGACGTCCCGCTCTCGCGGTGCAGCGCGTCCACGAGGACGTCGACGTTGCGGCGGGTCACGGTGTCCGGGTTGACGATCCGGCGCACCGCGCGGCGGACGTTCGCGACCAGGCCCTTCCCGCGGTCGATGCTGCTGGCACCGCCGGAGGACATGAGGTGGTCACGGTCGAGGACGCTGTCGTCGAAGTCGACGTAAACCGGCCAGCGCCCGACGCGCTCGGGCTCTGCCGGCCAGTCCACGAGGCCGTCGACGCGGTGTGCGGGGGCGAGCATCAGTCCACCCTGGCGAGGACGTCGACGCGGAACCCCGCGCCGTGCGGACCGACGTCGGCGTGCACGTAACCGGTCGGGTGGTCCAGACCGGCCGCGGCGCCGAGTTTCAGCGCGAGCTCGTGCACGTCGTTCGCGTGGATCGGCTGGCCGAACGTGCCGAGGTAGTGCAGCAGCACGAGCGCGCCTCCCGGCCGGAGCCGCTCGATCATCGTGGACAGTCCGATCTCGACGATCCCGCGCTCCCAGAGGTACACGACGTCCGAGCAGACGATCGCGTCGAACGTCCCGTCCGGGAAGTCCAGCGGGAGCGTGCGGCGCTGCAGCTCGATCTCCGGACGTCCGGCGAACCGCTGCCGGGCCCGCTCGATCGCGACCTCGGAGATGTCGGTGCCGACGACCGCGTCGCACCGCGTCGCGAGCCGCTCGGTGAACGCTCCCTCGGCGCAGCCGACCTCCAGCCCCCTCGCGTAGCGGCCGTCCGGCAGCACGGAGAGCAGCTCGTCGTACTTCGCCTGCTCGAAGGGCTTCGTGTCGAACCCGTACGGGTCGCCGGTGGCGCCGTAGAACCGCTCGTGGTGGCGCCGTCCCCAGCCCGGCTGCCACAGCCAGCCCCAGTCCGCGACGTGCCGGGCCAGCTCGGGACGGCGGCGGAGGACGGCGTGGACGGCGGTGCGGGTCGGTACCGCGGCACCCCGCACGGCGGTCCTGGCCACCCGGCGCGCTGGCGCGGGGAGCTTGTGCAGCACCACGATTGGTCTCCTCGGTCGAACTCGGCCGTCTCGGTACCCGTCGTGAACCCCCGCTCGGCCGTTACGGCCGACGGGCCCCCGAGCGGGTGATCGCCGTAACGCTCGGACCGGTCCGTTCCGATGCTGTCCACGAGAACGGCAGCGGGCTTCTGATGGAGGAGGGAACCGGCGGATGCACGTACCGCGGGTCAGTTTCCTGTCCACGGCCTACCGCACCGAGGACCGGGTCTCCGGGATGATCGACTCGGTGCGTGCCCAGACGGATCCGGACTGGGAGCTCGTCGTCGTCGACAACGGGATGTCCGACGAGATGGCGGCCATCGTCACCCGGTACTCCGATGTGGACCCGCGGGTGCGCCTCCTCCGCCAGGAGAACCGCGGCGTCGCGGGCGGGCTGAACACGGCGGGCGCCGCCGCACGCGGTCGTTACGTGAGCGTCCTGAACAGCGACGATCACGTCGAGCCGGAGTTCTGCGCCCGCCTCGGCGACCTGCTGGACTCCCGCCCCGACCTGGGCGTCGCCTGCTGCGACGCGTGGTTCTTCTCCGCGCGCACCGGCGAGCGGCTCCCGCTGTCCTACATGGAGAACGGAGGTTCTCCGCGGCCCGACCCGGCGCACGTGGTGACACTGGCCGAGCTGATCGAGGGCCTCTGCCCGTACTACACCGCCCTGGTCCGCCGCGAGCTGTGGGAGTCCTACGGCGAGTTCGACGACACCACGGCCGCGGTCGGCGACCTGCAGTTCTTCCTGCGCATCGCGGCGGGAGGGCATGCGATCGTCGTCCTGCCGGACAAGCTCGCGAGCTACAGCCAGGCCGTCGAGTCGATCAGCCGCGGTGGGCGGTCGGTGATCACGCTCGAGGAGCAGCGCGAGGCGGTCGTCACGCACTTCGCGCACGAGTCCGGGCGACCAGAGGACCTGGCCGCCCTCGAGCGCGAGATCCGTCGCAGCCGCCACCGGCGCGGCGTCGTCGGGGCGCGGGTCGCGCTGTCCGACGGCGACGTCGCGGGCGCCCGCCGGGCGTCCCGGGAGGCGCTGCGCCAGAAGATCGACCTGCGCACGCTGGCGATCGCCGCCGCCGTGGCGGTGGCACCCGGCACGACGATCCGGATGCACCAGCGGCGCATCGCGCCCCGCCCCGTCGCCGCCCGATGACTCCCGGCCCGGACGGGCCCGCGAGTCCCGACGAGTCCGGTGCGGTCGGATCGCTGAGCCGGACGCTGCGCCACGGCGCCGTCATCTCCGCCGGCACGTTCGCCGTGCTGCAGATCGTCGCGTTCGCCCAGATCGTGGTGCTGGCCCGGCTGCTCACCCCGGCCGAGATCGGCCTGTTCGCCGCGGGCACGGTGCTGACCGGGTTCCTCGTGTCCACATCGGCCGACGGGCTCGCCGTGGCCCTGATCCAGCGCAGGGGCTCCGACGTCCGGGACGCGGCCGACACGGTGTTCTGGGCGTCGCTCGGCGCGGGCGTGCTGCTGTCCGCTGCGGCGCTGGCGTGCGCCCCGCTGATCGGTCTCCTGTTCGACAGCGACGCCGTCGGCACGATCGCCGCGATCACGTCCGGGGTCACGCTGCTGCACGCGCTGACCGTCGTCCCGGACGCGTTGATGCAGCGGCGCTTCGACTTCCGCAGGCGGCTGATCGTGAACCCGGTCGTGGCGATCACGAACGCGGGCGTGGCGATCGGGCTGGCCGTCGCCGGCCACGGCGTGTGGAGCCTGGTGATCGCCAACTACGCCTCCTACGGCGTGTGGGTGGTGGCGTCCTGGTCGCTGGGCCGGTGGCGGCCGGGCCGCGGCACGCCGTCGGTGGCGCTGTGGCGCGAGCTGGCGCGGTTCAGCTTCCCGCTCGTCGTGAACGGGACGGCGTGGCGGCTGCGCGAGGTGATCGAGACGGCGTTCGTCGGGCGGCGGCTCGACGAGGGCGCCGTCGGCCAGTACCGCTACGGGCGGCGGCTGGCGATGCTGCCCGGCACCGCCGTCGTCGAGATCGGGGCGTACGTGCTGCTGCCCGCGTTCGCGCGGATCGCGGGCGACCCGGAACGGTTCCGGGCCGGCTTCCGGCGCGCGCTGGCCGCGGTCTGGACAGTGTCCGCCGTGCTGGCCGCCGTGCTCGTCGCGCTCGGGGAGCCGCTGGTGGTGACGCTGCTCGGCGAACCGTGGCGGGAGGCTGGGCTGGCGTTCGCCGCGATGGCCGGGTTCGGCCTCGGCGAGGGCCTCGGCGCCGTCTCCGACGAGGCGGTGAAGGGCAGCGGGCGCTCGCACCTGCTGCACTGGACGACGGCGGTGAGCCTGGTCTCGACGGTCGTGCTGCTGGTCGCGCTGCTGCCCTACGGCCTGCTCGGCGTCGGCCTGGCGATCTCCGGGGCGAACCTGCTGATGGGGCTGACGGCCGTGGTCGTCGCCGGGCACGTGACCGGGACCCCGGTGCGCACGGTGCTCGGCGGGCTCGTCCCTGCGCTGGTCGCCGGCGCGGTGGCGGTCGCCGTCGTCGGGGCGCTGGAGCACCTCGTCGTGCACTCCGACGCGCTGCCGCTCCCGCTCGCCCTGCTCACGCTCGTCGGCGAGATCCTGCTGGTCGGAGCCGTGTTCCTGGCCGTGCTGCGGCTCGTGGCGCCGACGCTGACCGCGGAGCTGGTGTCGTCGGTGCGCCGGTTCGCGTCCGCCGCCGGCTGACGCGCTCGCCGCTCCGGGCCGGGCCAGGTTCCGGGCACGCCGCGGCCGGTCAGCCCCGCTTGCCGGCTGACCCGCTCGCCGCTCCGGCCCGCGCCGGGCTCCGGGCACGCCGCGGCCGGTCAGCCCCACTTGCCGGCTGACCCGCTCGCCGCTCCGGCCCGCGCCGGGCTCCGGGCACGCCGCGGCCGGTCAGCCCCACTTGCCGGCTGACCCGCTCGCCGCTCCGGCCCGCGCCGGGCTCCGGGCACGCCGCGGCCGGTCAGCCCCACTTGCCGGCTGACCCGCTCGCCGCTCCGGCCCGCGCCGGGCTCCGGGCACGCCGCGGCCGGTCAGCCCCACTTGCCGGCTGACCCGCTCGCCGCTCCGGCCCGCGCCGGGCTCCGGGCACGCCGCGGCCGGTCAGCCCCACTTGCCGGCTGACCCGCTCGCCGCTCCGGCCCGCGCCGGGCTCCGGGCACGCCGGGCCGGTCAGCCCCGCTTGCGGGCCAGTGCGACCAGCTTGTTGCCGCGCCCGATCCGCCGGAACAGCTGCTCGGCGACCGGCCACCCGCGTGCCACCAGCGTGTCCACGGTGGACGCCTGGCGTTCCTCGGCGAGGTGGTCGAACGTGGCCTGCATCTTCGCCTGCGGCGACGTCAGCCGGTGCACCTCGACGAGGTCGACACCGAACGGGGCGAACACCCTGCGCAGGCCCTCCTCGGTGAAGTAGATCTTGTGCTCCCAGTAGTACATCCGCCTGGCGACGTCGACCCGGCCCCCGCTGAGCCGATTCACGGCGCGCACGGCGGGGCGGACCGGGAACGCCGCGTCCGGGGTCTCGAGCAGCAGGTGCCCGCCGGGGCGCAGCCGGTCCACGACGTCCGCGACGAACGCCGTCGGGTCCGCGACGTGCTCGATCACGTCCCACATCGTCAGCACGTCCACCGGGCCGTCCAGCGCGCCGTCGAGCCCGTCCGGGAGCACCGCGGTCAGGCCGCGCTCACGGGCGCCGGCGACCGCCGTCGCGTCCACGTCGACGCCGACCGACGCCGCGCCGCGCGCCGACGACCAGGCCAGGAAGTTGCCGATCCCGCAGCCGACGTCGAGCACGGAGCCGGGTGCCGTCCCGGTCCGCGCGGCGAGGCGGTCGAACGCGAACGCGTAGCGCTCCTCGTAGCCGCGGCGCACGTCCGGCGAGGCGTAGACGGCGAACTTGTAGTCCTCCCAGTACTCGCTGTCCGTCCCGTCCTCGGCGGCAGGCGCGGGGTCGTGCAGGAACTCCGTGCCGCACCCGGCGCAGCGCAACAGCCGGTACCGTTCCTCGACGACGTGCGGGAGCTCCCGCGCGCGGTCGCCGCACGCCGGACAGGTCGGATCGGTGATCACGTCTGGCCGTTCGCCCCTGCGCCCGGTCCCGTTACGCCGCACCGGCCGTGGCGGGCCGTGACCGCCGCCACCGTGCGGGCCGGGCTGACGTCACACGTGGCCCGGCCACGCCGCCGTCCAGACCCGGCCGACGCCACCAGCGCGGCCCGAGCACGCCACCGCCCAGCCCGGCCGACGCCACCAGCGCGGCCCGAGCACGCCACCGCCCAGCCCGGCCGACGCCACCAGTGCGGCACCGGCCGCGCCCAGCGAGCGGGTCCGGGCGGCAACCACCGTGCGGCCCCGGCCATACGCCGCTCGGGCCCGGCGGGCACTCCCGTGCAGCCCGGCCATACGCCGCTCGGGCCCGGCGGGCACCCCCGTGCAGCCCGGCCACGCCACTGTGCCGGCCCGGCCTCACCACCGAGCAGGTCCGGGCGGCGCCGACGGCGGGCCCTGCCGGACCACCGCGTCGGCGCGTCAGCGGGCCACCGCGTCCAGGCCGCGCAGGACGTCGTCGACGAGGTCGTCGGTGTCCTCGCAGCCCGCGGACAGGCGGACCAGGCCCGGCGGGACCGCGTCGCCCCACCGCGCGCGACGGTCGGCCGACGTGCGCAAGCTCCCGAAGCTCGTCGCGGAGTCGACCATCGTGGTGGCGGCCAGGAACTCCCCCACCGCGTGCTCGGATCCCAGCGTGAACCGCAGGATCCCGTTCCACCGTCGCATCTGGACGGACGCCAGCCGGTGCGACGGGTCGTCGGCCAGCCCAGGCCAGCGCACGTCGCGCGCCGCGGGGTGCTCCCGGATCGCGACGGCGAGCGCCCGCGCGTTCTGCGCCTGACGCGCCAGGCGCAGGTCCAGCGTGCCCAGCCCGCGCAGCACGAGCCACGCCTCCATCGGCCCCGGCACGGCGCCGCCGCGGGTGCGGGCCGCCCGCAGCTTCTCGGCCAGCACCGGGTCGGCCGTGCTGACGTGCCCGAGCAGCACGTCGCCGTGCCCGGCCAGCGCCTTCGTGTCGCTCGCGACGACGATGTCCGCGCCCAGGTCCAGCGGCCGCTGCCCGAGCGGGGTCGCCGTCGTGTTGTCGACGGCGAGCAGCGCACCGACGGCGTGCGCGGCCTCGGCGACCTCCGCGATGTCGCACACCTCGAGCCCAGGGTTCGACGGCGTCTCCAGGAGCACCAGCCCGGGCGGCGGTCCGGCGGCGACGGCGTCGTGCCAGTCGCCGGCCGTCGCGCACTGCCGGACGTCGATGCCGAGCGGCGCGAGCTCCTCGTCGGCCAGGACGCGGGCGACGTAGTACCCGTCGCTGGGCATCAGCACCCCGCGGTCCGCGGTGGTGCACGCCCGCAGCACGGCGGCGATCGCGGCCATCCCGGACCCGAACACGGTGCACGGCCCGCCGTCGAGGGCACCGATCGCAGCCTCGAGCTCGCGCCATGTCGGGTTGTCCGCGCGGGCGTAGAAATCGGTTCCCGACGACTCGTCGTGCGGCAGTCCGAGGTGGAACGCGGTGGTGAGGACCGGCCCGTCGTGCACCGGGGAACCGACCACCCGCGTCCCCGGCGCCGGGGCCCCGCCTCGCACGCACCAGGTCCCGTCACCGCTCATCGGGCAACCCTATGTCGCGCTCCGTAGGCGACGCCCACCCCCGCGCGCCGATGCGTGAACGTGCCGCGCGATCGTTACGCCGGAGTCGGGCCCCACCCGACCGCGCCGAACGGGCGGGCGTCCCGACGGATGATCCCCCGTCGTGGAGCACAGCGTTCGCCAGGCGAACCGATCCCTCCTCGACCGGCGATCACACGGCCGTCGACAGGAGCGGTGGGCTGCCGCGAGCCGAGCTGGTGAACACGTACCGATCCGGAGAACGCACGCGGACCCGGAGAACGCCTGCGCCCGGCAGCGTGCACCCACCGAACCGGTGCGCGAACACCGGATCACCGTGCCAACCTGAGGCGGATCGGGGCGGCGGATCGCGCGGTCGCGCCGGCCCTGCCCCGCGCGCCGGCCCTGCCCCCCGCGCCGGCCCTGCCCCGCGCCGACCGGCTCCGGCGCCGGACGTGCGCTCCGTTCGTCCGGCCCCGGGGCGGGGACACTGCTTTCGTCGAAGTCGGACGGGGGCGACCCGCGGAGTGATCCCCCGTCGTGGAGCACAGCGTTCGCCAGGCGAACCGATCCCTCCCCGACCGGCGATCACGCGGCCGTCGACAGGAGCGGTGGGCTGCCGCGAGCCGAGCTGGTGAACGCGTACCGATCCGGAGAACGCACGCGGAACCGGAGAACGCCCGCGCCCGGCAGCGTGCACACACCGAACCCCTGCGCGAACTCCGGATCACCGTGCGGCCGGGGCGTTCCCGGGGCTACTCCGGCTTCGGCGCCCGACTGATCAGTTCCTTCGCCATCGCCGCGGCGGACATCTCCTCGTGGCAGACGCGGCGGACGGCGTCGGTGATCGGTAGTTCCACGCCGTGGCGCGCACCCAGCTCGCAGATCGACACGCAGGACTTCACGCCCTCGGCGACCTGGCCGTGGTTCGCCTCCTCGGCCTCGGCGAGCGTCGAGCCACGCCCGAGGTGCTCGCCGAACGTGCGGTTGCGCGACAGCGGCGAGGAGCACGTCGCCACCAGGTCACCCATGCCGGCCAGCCCGGCGAACGTCAGCGGGCTCGCGCCCAGCGCCACGCCGAGCCGGGACATCTCCGCCAGCCCACGCGTGATCAGCGACGCCCGGCTGTTGTCCCCCAAGCCCATCCCGGCCGCGACACCGACCGCGAGCGCGATCACGTTCTTGCCTGCGCCGCCGAGCTCGGAGCCGACGACGTCGGTGTTCGTGTAGGCCTTGAAGTAGTCCGTGGAGCACGCCGTCTGCAGCTGCACCGCCCGCTCGTGGTCCGGGCAGGCGATCACGGTGGCGGTCGGCTCCTCGTGCGCGATCTCGCCCGCCAGGTTCGGCCCGGACACCACGGCGAGCCGCTCCGGCCCGACGCCCGCGACCTCGCCGATCACCTCGCTCATCCGCTTCAGCGAGCCCAGCTCGACGCCCTTGGCGAGGCTGACCAGCGTCACCCCGTCCGGCAGCAGCGGGCGCCACTTGTCGAGGTTGGCGCGCAACGACTGCGACGGCACGGCGAACACGACGGCGTCGGCACCGTCGAGCACCTCGACGGGGTCCGCGCTGGCGGTCAGCGTCGGCGGCAGCTCGACGTCCGACAGGTAGTCCGGGTTGCGGTGCCGCTCGGTGATCGACGCGGCGACGTCCGGACGGCGCGCCCACAGCTGCACCTTGCGTCCGGCGTCGGCGAGGACCTTCGCGAACGTCGTGCCCCACGAGCCGGCCCCGAGCACGGCGACACGCTGCACGTCGTGCCTCGGCTCGTTGATCTCGACGCCGCCGGTCACGACGGCGCCCCCTCGCCGGCGGTCGGACCGCGTCTCGCCCGGTAGAACGTCTCCGGCGCGGTCTCCCCGCGCACGTCGGCCAGCAGTTCCCGCACGCGCGACATGATCAGGTCTGTGACCTCGCGCAGCAAGGCGGAGTCGATCGGGCGTCCGCGGTAGGCGCTGAGATCGACCGGGTCACCGGCCCGCACCGTGATGTCGGTGCGCGGCAACGGGCGGAAGCGCTTGTTGTAGTGGTCGTAGACCTCGCGGGTGCCCCAGTGCACGAGCGGGATCACCGGAACGTCGGTGGTCAGCGCCAGCCGCGCGACGCCGGTGCGCGAGTGCATCGGCCACCCGTCGGGGTCGCGGGTGATCGTCCCCTCCGGGTAGATGATCACGCTCTTGCCCTCGTTCAGCGCCCGCGTCCCGGCGGCGAGGCTCTGCTGGGCCTCCGCCGAGTCGCGGTAGACCGGGATCTGCCCGCAGCCCTTCAGGATCCGGCCGAACACCGGGATGTCCCACAGGCTCGCCTTGGCCAGGAACCGCGGGACGCGGCGCGAGGTGTGCACCCACAGCGCCGTGTGCACCGGATCCAGGTACGAGATGTGGTTGCCGACGATCAGGGCTCCGTGGCCGGGCTCCGGCATGTGGTCGCGGCCCTCGTAGTGCGTCCGCCCGGTCAGGAACCCCAGCGGGTAGAACACCACGGCGCAGAGCCCGATCCAGAAGCCGCCCTTCTCCCGTGCCACCGAATCGTCCTCCTCGTGTCGGTTCGCCGGCACGAGTCTTCCCGTCGCCGGGCACCATGGTCCACCCGCCCCTGCCCGGAAGGTGCGACGATGGTCGTGTGGACAGGGGCTACCCGCTCGGTCTCGTCGTGCCGGTCAAGCCGCTGCCGGCGGCGAAGACGCGCCTGCGTGGCGCCGCCGACGGCGGTGTCGGCGCGCTGACCGCCCACACCCGGCTGGTGCTCGCGCTGGCCATGGACACGGTCACGGCGGCGCGGTCCGCACGGCTGGTGGACGCGGTCGTCGTGATCTCGTCGGACCCCGCGGTCGCGATGGAGATGGGCGCGCTCGGCGCCGAGGTGGTGCCGGATCCCTCCCGCGGTCTGAACGGTGCGCTGCGCCGGGGCGCGCAGGTCGTGCGGGAACGGCTGCCCGGATCGGCCGTCGGAGCCCTGCAGGCGGACCTGCCCGCACTGCGCGGCGCCGAGCTCGACGACGCGCTGGCCGCCGCCGCCGAGGCGTTCGCAGGCGGTGCGCGCCAGGTGTTCTGCGCCGACGCGCCGGGAGACGGGACGACCGTGCTCGTCGCGGCACCCGGCGTCGAACTCGATCCGCACTTCGGCCGAGGGTCGGCCGGCGCGCACGCCGGCGTCGGGGCGGTCCCGCTCACCGGCGGGTGGCCGGGTCTGCGCCGCGACGTGGACACCTCCGACGACCTCGGCCGGGCGGCCGAGCTCGGACTCGGATCACGGACGGTCGCCGTCCTGCGGGCGCGTGAGGCGTTCGCGAACGAGGAACCACACGGCTGCCCGAACGTGTGACGACGATCGTCACGGCGCGGATTCCGGACGAGCGAGCCGCCTTGGACGCGCGCACCGGGATGAGAAACAATCGCCTGCGTGAACGACGACACGACCGCCGGCAGGGGACGCCCCGGAGCGGCCCCGTCGGAGTCGTGGAAGCACCCGGCCGCCGGGGGGTCCACGTCCTCGAACGGGAGCGGACGCCGCCCCGCCCGGCCCGCGTCCGGCCGTCGCGCACCCCGGCCTGCCACCCGTCGCGGCCAGGCGGCGGGCACCGACCCCGACGCCGACCCGGCCGCCCGCATCCCGGCGCAGGCCGGCTCGCCTGCGGGCACGTCCGCCCCGCCCCCCGCGGCGGGTGCCGCGCCGATCGCGCCGCCCGCGGGCGCCACGGTCCCGGCCGCCACCGTGCAGGGCGTCCTGCCCGACGACCGCTACCTGAACCGGGAGCTGTCCTGGCTGGACTTCAACGCCCGCGTGCTCGCGCTGGCCGAGGACGCCAGCCAGCCGCTGCTGGAGCGGGCGAAGTTCCTGGCCATCTTCGCGTCCAATCTGGACGAGTTCTACATGGTCCGGGTGGCCGGCCTGAAGCGCCGTGACGAGACCGGCCTGTCGGTGCGCAGCGCCGACGGGCTGACCCCGCGCCAGCAGCTGGCCCGGATCACCGAGCGCAGCCGCGACCTGTCCCGCGCGCACGCCAGGGTGTTCCTCGAGGAGGTCCGCCCGGAGCTGGACGCGGCCGGCGTGCACATCCGGCGCTGGGACGACCTCACCGACGCCGAGCGGCTGCGGCTGTCGGACTACTTCTCCGAGCACGTGTTCCCGGTGCTGACCCCGCTCGCGGTCGACCCGGCGCACCCGTTCCCGTACATCTCCGGCCTGTCGCTGAACCTGGCCGTGACGGTGCGCGACCCGGAGGGCCGCACCGAGCGGTTCGCCAGGGTCAAGGTGCCGAACAACGTGCCGCGGCTGGTCACCGTCGACCCCGACGCCGGCGGCGACTCCCGCGACGGCACCCGGCAGGTGACGTTCCTCCCGATCGAGGACCTGATCTCGGCCCACCTCGGCGACCTGTTCAACGGCATGGAGGTCGCCGAGGTCCACCCGTTCCGGGTCACCCGCAACGCCGACCTCGAGGTCGAGGAGGACCGCGACGAGGACCTCCTGCAGGCGCTGGAGCGGGAGCTGGCGCGCAGGCGGTTCGGTCCGCCGGTCCGTCTCGAGGTCGTCGACACGATGTCCGACCACGTGCTCGAGCTGCTGCTCCGCGAGCTCGACGTGGACCCGAACGACGTCGTCACCGTGCCGGGGTTCCTGGACCTCACCGGGCTCTGGCAGGTCTACGGCGCGAACCGCCCCGACCTGAAGGACGAGCCGTTCCGCCCGGCCACCCACCCGGCGTTCGCCGACCGCGAGACGCCACGCAGCGTGTTCGCGACGCTGCGCGAGGGCGACGTGCTCGTGCACCACCCCTACGACTCGTTCTCGACGAGCGTGCAGCGCTTCATCGAGCAGGCCGCCGCCGACGAGAACGTGCTGGCGATCAAGCAGACGCTCTACCGGACGTCCGGTGACTCGCCGATCGTCAACGCGCTGATCGACGCCGCGGAGGCCGGCAAGCAGGTCGTCGCCCTGGTGGAGATCAAGGCGCGGTTCGACGAGCAGGCCAACATCCGCTGGGCGCGCGAGCTGGAGAAGGCGGGCGTGCACGTCGTCTACGGGCTGGTCGGCCTGAAGACGCACTGCAAGACGTCGCTCGTGGTGCGCCAGGAGGGCTCGGAAATCCGCCGGTACTGCCACATCGGCACCGGCAACTACAACCCGAAGACCGCCCGGCTCTACGAGGACATGGGCGTGCTGACCGCGGACCCGACGATCGGCGCCGACCTCACCGACCTGTTCAACTCGCTGACCGGCTACTCGCGTCAGACCTCCTACCGGAGCCTGCTCGTCGCGCCGTACGGGGTGCGACGCGGGATCGTCCGCCGGATCGACGACGAGGTCGAGGCCCACCGTGCGGGCGAGGCCGGCGCGAGGGTCCGGATCAAGGCGAACTCGCTCGTCGACGAGGCGATCATCGACGCGTGCTACCGGGCGTCGCAGGCAGGCGTCCCGGTGGACATCGTGGTGCGCGGCATCTGCGCGCTGCGTCCCGGCGAGCCGGGCCTGTCCGAGAACATCACGGTCCGCTCGATCCTCGGGCAGTTCCTCGAGCACTCCCGGCTGCTGCACTTCGGCGCCGCCGACGAGTACTGGATCGGCAGCGCGGACATGATGCACCGCAACCTGGACCGCCGCGTCGAGGTGATGCTGCGGGTGGCCGACCCGGCGCTCGCCGACCAGCTCGGCGCCGTGTTCGACTCGTGCATGGACCCGGCCACCCGGTGCTGGACGCTCGGGCCGTCCGGATCGTGGGAGCCGTCGCCCGCACCCGGGACCGCGACCCCGGTCCGCGATCACCAGGTCGAGCTGATGGCCTCCCGCCGGGAGGCCGGGGAGGGCGAATGAACGACCCGGAGACGCCCGACGAGGTCGTCGCCGCAGGGACGGTGCCGTGGCGCCGTGCGGGCGACGGCATCGAGTTCCTTCTGGTGCACCGCCCCCGCTACGACGACTGGTCGCTGCCCAAGGGCCACCAGGACCCGGACGAACCGCTCACCGCGACGGCCGTGCGGGAGACGCTGGAGGAGGCCGGGGTGACCGTCCGGATCGGCGGACGGCTCGGGCACACGTCGTACCGGACCCCGGACGGTACGCCGAAGGCCGTGCACTACTGGGCCGCCGAGGTGGTCGCGGACCACGGCTTCACGCCCAACTCCGAGACCGACGAGCGCCGCTGGGTCCCGGCGCGCGACGCGGCCGCGCTGCTCTCCTACGCGCACGACGCCGAGCTGGTGGAGCGCCTCGACGCGGTCGGCGTCCCGGAGTCCACCGTGCTGTTCGTGCGGCACGCGAAGGCGGGCAACCGGGAGGACTGGGAGGGCGACGACGACCTGCGTCCGTTGTCCGGCACCGGGAACACGCAGGCCGACCGCCTGGCCGAGTTCCTGCCGCGCTTCGGCCCGGACCGCGTGAGCACGGCACCACCGCTGCGCTGCGGGCAGACCGTCGAGCCGTTGACGGCGAAGCTCGGGCTGGAGGTGTCGGTCGAACCGCTGATGGGCGAGCACGACTACTGGGACGACCCGGACTCCGGCCGCGCACGCTTCCGCGAGCTCGCGTCGGTGCCCGGGGTGACCGTCGTGTCCAGCCAGGGCGGCGTGATCCCGGACGTCGTCGAGGCACTGTTGATCGCCGAGCAGCACGGCAGCCGCGGCACGGTCGCCGTGCCGGACGACGGCGTGCCGTCGCACAAGGCGAGCACGTGGGTGCTCGGGTTCGCGGGCGACGGCGAGATGCTGTTCGCCGACTACTACCGGCGCCCGCCCGGCTGATCTCCGACCGGGCTTCTCCGGCAGGCGCGGCCGCGCTCAGGCCTTGCCGCGCGTGGTCCGCTTCGCCGGTGCCTTGGCCGCGGTCTTGGCCGCGGTCTTCGCCGTGCCGGTGCCGGACGCCGCGGTCTTGCGCGCCGCGGGTGCCTTCGCCGCCGTCTTCGGGGTCGCCTTGGCAGCGGTGGCCTTCGGCGCCGCCTTCGAGGCGGCGGGCTTGGCCGCCGCC
This sequence comes from Pseudonocardia endophytica, assembly GCF_004339565.1. Classification (GTDB taxonomy): domain Bacteria; phylum Actinomycetota; class Actinomycetes; order Mycobacteriales; family Pseudonocardiaceae; genus Pseudonocardia; species Pseudonocardia endophytica. Next base: position 1,098,144 of record NZ_SMFZ01000002.1, on the reverse strand, counting down.
TTCGTCGCGGTCGCCTTGGCCGCCGTCTTCGGCGCCGCCTTGGTCGCGCCCTTCGGAGCGGCCTTCGTGGCGCTCTTCGGGGCGGCCTTCGGGGCCGTCGCCGCCTTGGCACGGGAGCGCGACGCGCGGGGTGCCGGAGCCGCGTCCGCGGCCACCGCCCCGCCGGCGCGCGGGGACCGGCGCGGGGCACTCGTCGCGCCCCTGGCGGCCTCCGTGCTCTTCCCGATCTGGTCCCGGAACGCCGCCCCCGGACGGAACGACGGGACGATCGTCTCCGGCACCGGGACCGTCTCGCCGGTGCGCGGGTTGCGCGCCACGCGAGCCGCCCGGCGACGGGGTTCGAAAACGCCGAAACCCGTCAGCGTCACCGATCCGCCGGAGCCGACCGTCTCGACGATCACGTCGACCAGACCGTCCACGGCGGCCGCCGCCGTTCGACGGTCACCGATCCGGGTGGTGAGGGCCTCCACCAACTGGGCCTTGTTCATGGTCGAGAAAGGTAAGGGATTCCCCTAGTGTCGCACCAGGTTTGCAGCGGATTCCGGAGAGTGAACCCACCACCCGAACAGGTCCGTCCGGGTGGTCGTCCCCCTCCTCACCACGATCTTGATTGCACGTTCACCGATCACACGGCGTGATCGAGCGTCGACGGCATCCGGCGCGGACGCGTCCGCTCGAACGAGTCAATGGCGTCAGAGTGACGCATGGTGAGACCGATGTCGTCCAATCCCTCCAACAGCCGCCACCGTGTGTAGTCGTCGATCCGGAACGCGACGGTGAGATCCTTGGCCTGCACCGACTTACGCTCCAGGTCGACGGTCACCTCGGTGCCCGGCTCGTTCTCGAGCAGCTTCCAGAGCAGTTCGACGTCGTCCTGGGACACCTCGGCCGCGACGAGCCCGCCCTTGGCGGAGTTGCCGCGGAAGATGTCGCCGAAGCGCGGCGAGATCACGACCCGGAACCCGTAGTCCATCAGGGCCCAGACCGCGTGCTCGCGCGACGAGCCGGTGCCGAAGTCGCGGCCCGCCACCAGGACGGAGCCCTGCGAGTACGGCTCGTTGTTCAGGATGAACGACGGGTCCTGCCGCCAGGAGGCGAACAGCCCGTCGTCGAACCCGGTGCGGCTCACCCGCTTCAGGTAGACGGCCGGGATGATCTGGTCGGTGTCCACATCGGAGCGGCGCAGCGGGACACCGACGCCGGTGTGCGTGGTGAACGGTTCCATCAGCTCAGGTGCCTTTCGTCACAGGTCTTCCGGGCTCGACAGCGTCCCGCGCACCGCCGTCGCGGCGGCGACCTGCGGGGAGACCAGGTGGGTGCGGCCGCCCTTGCCCTGGCGGCCCTCGAAGTTCCGGTTCGACGTCGACGCGCAGCGCTCGCCCGGCGCGAGCTGGTCCGGGTTCATGCCGAGGCACATCGAGCAGCCCGCCGAGCGCCACTCGGCGCCCGCGGCGGTGAACACCTTGTCCAGGCCCTCCTGCTCGGCCTGCAGGCGCACCCGCATCGAGCCGGGGACGACGAGCATCCGCACGCCCTTCGCGACCTCGCGGCCGTCCAGGATGCCGGCGACCGAACGGAGATCCTCGATCCGGCCGTTCGTGCAGGAGCCGACGAACACGGCGTCCACGGCGACCTCGCGCAGGGGCATGCCGCCGGTGAGCCCCATGTACTCCAGCGCCTTCTCCACCGAGTACCGCGCGCCGTCGTCGGCGATCGTGGCCGGGTCCGGGACGTTCTCGGACAGCGGAAGGCCCTGCCCCGGGTTCGTGCCCCACGTGACGAACGGGGTCAGCGCGTCCCCGTCGATGTCGACGGTCTCGTCGAACTCGGCGCCGTCGTCGGTGCGCAGCTCGCGCCACGCCGCCACGGCCTCGTCCCAGTCGGCGCCCGTCGGCGCGTGGTCGCGCCCGGACAGGTAGACGAACGTCGTCTCGTCCGGAGCGATCATGCCGGCGCGGGCGCCCGCCTCGATCGACATGTTGCAGATCGTCATCCGGGCCTCCATCGAGAGGTTCTCGATGACGTTGCCCCGGTACTCGATCACATAGCCCTGGCCGCCGCCGGTGCCGATCTTCGCGATGATCGCGAGGATCACGTCCTTCGACGTGACGCCGGGCCGCAGCGTGCCGTCCGAGGAGTTGACGTTGATCGCCATCGTCCGGAAGCGCTTGAGCGGCAGCGTCTGCGTGGCCAGCACGTGCTCGACCTCCGACGTGCCGATGCCGAACGCCATCGCGCCGAACGCGCCGTGCGTCGACGTGTGCGAGTCACCGCAGACGACCGTCGTGCCGGGCTGGGTGAGGCCGAGCTGGGGGCCGACCACGTGCACGATCCCCTGCTCGGGGTCGTTCATCGGGTACAGCCGGACGCCGAACTCCTCGCAGTTGCGGCGCAGCGTCTCCACCTGCGTGCGCGAGACCTCGTCGGCGATCGGGGCGAGCACGTCGAGCGTCGGGACGTTGTGGTCCTCTGTGGCCAGCGTGAGGTCCGTCCGGCGCACCGGGCGACCGGCGAGCCGCAGGCCGTCGAACGCCTGCGGGCTGGTCACCTCGTGCACGAGGTGCAGGTCGATGTAGAGAAGATCGGGCTCCTGGCCCTCGCCCCGGTGCACGAGGTGCTGGTCCCACACCTTCTCGGCCAGCGTGCGTGGACGTTCCGTCACGACGCTGCCTCCCTCCGTGATCGCCGCCTCGTGATCAGTGGTGGACTTCCCATAATCTGGGAAGCTAGTATCGAGGCGTGGGACAGTCTAGCGGTATCGGCGTGCTCGACAAGGCGGTGGGTGTTCTCCGTGTGGTGGCCGAGGAGCCCTGCGGCCTGACCGAGCTGTGCGAGCGGACCGGGCTGCCCCGCGCCACGGCCCACCGGCTGGCCGTCGGGCTGGAGGCGCACGGCATGCTCGTCCGGACACCGGACGGGCGGTGGCGGCCGGGACCGACGCTGACCGAGCTGGCCGGCGGCCGTCCGGACCCGTTGCTGGACGCCGCGTCCGCCGTGCTGCCCCGCCTGCGCGACATCACCGGCGAGAGCGTCCAGCTCTACCGCCGCGACGGCGTGCAGCGCGTCTGCATCGCGAGCGCGGAGCCCCCGGTCGGGCTGCGGGACACCGTCCCGGTGGGCGCACGCATGCCGATGACCGCGGGGTCCGGGGCGAAGGTGCTCGCCGCGTGGAGCGACCCGGCGTTCGCGCGCTCGATCCTGCCGGAGGCCACGTTCTCCGAGCGCGTGCTCGTCGACGTCCGGCGCCGCGGCTGGGCCCAGAGCGTCGCCGAACGCGAGCCGGGTGTGGCCAGCGTGTCCGCCCCGGTCCGCGACTCGGCGGGCCAGGTCGTCGCCGCCGTGTCCGTGTCCGGCCCGGTCGAGCGCATCGGCCGCCGCCCCGGGGTCCGCTGGGCCGCCGACCTCCTCGCCGCCGCAGAGGCGCTGCAGCACCGCCTCTGAGGGCCGACCACCCCAGCCGAACATCCGGCCACCTCGCAGGGACTCGGCCGACCTCGCACAGCGTGCACGCCCTGCGAGGTCCGGGGAATCGCTGCGAGGTCGGCGACGGAGTCGCTCCCCCGCAGCCGCGTTCGTCCGGGACGCGTGAGCCGGGCCGCGCGGGGTGCCTGCCGACCGATCGGGTCAACGTCCCGACTACCGTGGGCGGTCACGGAATCTGCGCAACCGGGGAGACGATGGGCTACCTGCTCGGGATCGACGTCGGGACCACGAGGACCGCGGCGGCCGTCCACCGCACGGACACCCCGGTGGACCACGTGCTCCCGGAGATGGTGACGCTCGGCGATCACTCGCTCGACCAGCCGTCGGTCGTGTTCCTGCTGCCGGACGGGTCGCTGCTGGTCGGGGACGCCGCCGAGCGGCGCGCGATGGCCGAGCCGGACCGGGTCGCCAGGGAGTTCAAGCGCCGCATCGGTGACCCCACGCCGGTGACGATGGGTGGACGCGCGTTCGCCGCGCAGGAGCTCGCCGCCGTGCTGGTCCGCCACGTCCTCGACGTCGTCAGCAGGCGCGAGGGCGGCCCGCCGGAGCGGATCACCGTCACGCACCCGGCGTCGTGGGGAACCCACAAGCTGGACCTGCTGACCGAGGCGCTCGCCGCGGTGCTCCCGATGCCGGTGGAGTTCCTGGCCGAGCCGCAGGCCGCGGCCGTCTGCTACGCCGCGGCCGAACGCGTCGAACCCGGCTCCACCATCGCCGTCTACGACCTCGGCGGCGGCACCTTCGACTCCGCCGTCGTCCGCAAGGACGCCCCCGGATCCGGCACCGGCGGCTTCACCCTGCTCGGGCGCCCCGAAGGACTCGAGTTCCTCGGCGGCGTCGACTTCGACGAGGTCGTGTTCGAACACGTCCGCGCCGGAGCAGGCGACGCCTTCGCCGGCCTCGACGAGTCCGACCCCGCCGTCTGGGCCGCCGTCGCCCGCCTGCGCCGCGAATGCCGCGAAGCCAAGGAAGGCCTCTCCTCCGACACCGAGGTCTCCGTCCCGGTCTGGCTCGGCGGCGCCCAGACCGTCGTCCGCCTGCACCGCAGCGAGTTCGAAGAACTCATCGGCCCCCGCATCGAGGACTCCGTCGAGGCACTGCGCCGCGCCGTCGACTCCGCAGGCCTCGACCCCTCCGAACTGTCCTCGGTCCTGCTCGTCGGCGGCTCCTCACGGATCCCGCTGGTCGCCCAGACCGTCTCCGAACGCCTCGACCGCCCGGTCGCCGTCGACGCCGACCCGAAGAACGCCATCGCCAAGGGCGCCGCACTCGCCATGCTCCCGCGCACGGGCGCGCCGCACCCGGGCCGCGGGATCGCCCCGGGCGGCGCCGCTGCGGTCGCGGGCGCCGCCGGACTCGCCGGCGCGGGGTACGGTCCCGGCGCGGCTGCCGGCGGCGCGGGTAGCGGGCCCGGCAGCGCAGACGGTGGACCTGGCGGAACGGGTGGCGGGGTCCCGGCCGGTGCGGGCCACGGACACGGCGCGGCGGGTGACGTCGGCCCCGCCGGTGACGGTTCCGTGGGAGCGGGTGCGGGCGGAGCAGGCGGCGGCGTCCCGGCCGGCGCGTCCCACGGGCCCGTCGGAGCGGGTACGGGCGGACCAGGTGGCGGCGTCCCGGCCGGCGCAACCCACGGGCCCGTCGGAGCGGGTACGGGCGGACCAGGTGGCGGCGTCCCGGCCGGCGCAACCCACGGCCCCGGCACCGCGGGGGGAGTCGGCCCCGCCGGCGACGGACCCGCCGGAGCGAGTACGGGCGGAGCAGGCACGGATCCCGCCGGCACCGGCGCCTGGCCCGGCCCCGCCGATACGGGAGAGTCGGCAGATGCCGGTGCGGTGGGCGGCGCGCCACTGGCGGACTCACCCGGCCCGTTGCCGTGGGAGACAGGGGATCCGGTCACGACGGCGACCCCGCGCCAGGCCGAACCGCCGACGAATCTGATCGGCCCGGCGGAGCCGGCGACCGCGTACCTCACCTCACCCGGCAACCCGGCGACGGCAGCGTGGACGCGGGACCCGGAGACCGACGTCCTGCCCGTCGTCGACGGCTACGACCGGTACCCGCACGACGGCGCCACGACCCTGTCGCCCGCTCCGGGGCCGGATCGCGGCCGGTCGCCCGCGATGCTGATCGGGGCGGGCGGGGTCGTCGCGGCGATCGCGGTGATCGGGGCACTGGTGTTCTGGCCGAACGAGCAGTCGGTCAGCAACGCGACGCCGCAACTGCCCGCCGTGCCGACCGCGGCGCCCGTGCCGCCGACGACGGAGTCGGCTCCGACGACCGAGACGGAGCGCCGCACCCGCGAGCGCACGGTCGAGCAGGAGCCCGACTCGTCGGCTCCCGTCCCACCGCCGGTGGTGCCGACGATCCCGCCCGTACCCCCGACGAGCGCCCCGCCGACCACGACGCAGAGCCAGGGTCCCGGCCCGACCACGACGACCTCCGCCGTACCGCCACCCCCCGGCCCGCAGCCGCGCTGAGCCGACGCACGCCGAGGATCCGGTGACGCGTCTCCTGGCGGCGGGAGCGACCGGGGCGGCCCCGCCGGGGCTCGCCGAGCCTCGGCCCCCGGAACGACGAAACCCCCTTCCCGGGCATGCCGGAGAAGGGGGTTCGGTCGTGTTGTAGCCCCGACGGGATTTGAACCCGCGCTACCGCCTTGAGAGGGCGGCGTCCTAGGCCGCTAGACGACGGGGCCAGGAACTTTCGCTGACGGAAACTCGGCGTTTCCGCTGGGGTACCAGGACTCGAACCTAGACTAACTGAACCAGAATCAGTCGTGCTGCCGATTACACCATACCCCAATGGATCTTGGCCTTCGTTCCCGACGGCCGCGATCCGTTGATGAGAGTACTCTAAACCACGCCCTCGGAGACCCGGACACCGGCCCCCAGTCTGGCCAGCGACCGCTCGCGCCCGAGAAGCTCCATCGACTCGTACAGCGGCGGGGACACCGTCCGCCCGCTGATCGCGACGCGGATCGGCGCGAACGCCTTGCGCGGCTTGAGCTCCAGACCGTCCACGAGGGATTCCTTGAGCGAGGCCTCGATCGACGCCGCGGACCACTCCTCGAGCGCCTCCAGGCCGTCGCGTGCCGCGGTCAGGATCGGCGTGGCGTCCGCACCGAGGTTCTTCGCCGCGGCGTCGGGGTCCGGGGCGAACGCGTCCTCGTCGACGAACAGGAACGCGAGCATCCGGGCCGCGTCGGAGAGCACCTGGCTGCGTTCCTGCACGAGCGGGGCCGCCGCCGCGAGCAGGTCACGCCGGCCGGGGGACGGCTCACCGTCGATCAGGCCGAGGCTGCGCAGGTACGGCACCAGCCGATCGGCGAAGTCGGACGGCTCGAGCAGCCGCAGGTGGGCCGCGTTGATCGCCTCGGCCTTCTTCGAGTCGAACCGGGCCGCGTTCGACGAGACGCTGGACACGTCGAACGCCTCGGCCATCTCGGACAGCGAGAACACGTCGCGGTCCTCGGCGATCGACCAGCCGAGGAGCGCGAGGTAGTTCAGCAGTCCCTCGGGGACGAACCCGCGGTCCCGGTAGTGGAACAGGTTCGACTCCGGGTCCCGCTTGGACAGCTTGCGGTTGCCCTCTCCGGTCACCAGCGGGAGGTGGGCGTAGGTCAGCGGACCGTTGCCGATCCCGACCCGCTGCAGCGCCTCGAGCAGCGCGATCTGACGGGGTGTCGACGAGAGCAGGTCCTCCCCGCGCAGCACGTGCGTGATGCCCATCAGCGCGTCGTCGAGCGGGTTGGTCAGCGGGTAGAGGGGCGTGCCGTCGCCGCGGGCCAGCACGAAGTCCGGCACCTGCCCGGCGCGGAACGTGACGTCGCCACGGACCAGGTCGGTGAACGTGAGGTCCTTGTCCGGCATCCGCAGGCGGTAGACCGGTGCACGTCCCTCGGCGCGGAACGCGGCGCGCTGGTCGTCGGTCAGATCACGGTCGGCGTTGTCGTAGCCGAGCTTCGGGTCCCGGCCCGCGGCGCGATGGCGGCCCTCGATCTCCTCGGCGTTCGAGAACGACTCGTAGACCTCGCCCGCCTCGATCAGGCGGCGCAGCGCGTCGGCGTAGAGCTCGCCGCGCTCGCTCTGCCGGTACGGCGCGTACGGCCCTCCGACCTCCGGACCCTCGTCCCAGTCCAGGCCCAGCCAGGTCAGGGCGTCGATCAGGGAGTCGTAGGACTCCGCGGAGTCGCGCGAGGCGTCCGTGTCCTCGATCCGGAACACGAGCGTGCCGCCGTGGTGCCGCGCGTGTGCCCAGTTGAACAGCGCGGTACGGACGAGGCCGACGTGCGGTGTCCCGGTGGGCGACGGGCAGAATCGGACGCGGACGCCGGGATCGGGCTGGGTAGTCATGGTGCGGTCAGCCTAGCGCCGGCCACGGGGCCGCCGGTCCCCCGTCCGACGACCCCGGCCGGCCTCCCCCGCCGCCACGGATGGCGCTCCCCCGGTCTGCGCCACCCGGCCGACACCGATCCCCCCGGACCAGAACCAACCGTTGTCTTTATAGCAGTTTATGATGGACGAGCACCACCGCCGCGACGGAGCCGGACGTGCTCCCGCGGCGTCGGTGCGCCGGCGAGCGGAGGGGGCCGATCGTGACGCGACCCGCGCTGGGGTGTGCACCCGGGCGATCTTCGGAATACCGTGGGACGCGGCCCGACGTACCGGGGGTGTGACGTGGGCGATCAGCAGTACGACCTCTCGGCCAAGCTGCGCCGTCTGATGGACGCCGCTGGCAACCCGAGCACCGAACGGCTCGCCGAGCGGATCCGTGAGCACACCGGGACCGGCATCTCCGGGGCCTACCTGTGGCAGATCAAGCGCGGCAAGCGGGCCAACCTCACGCTGCAGCACCTGACGGCGCTCGCGTCGTACTTCTCGGACACGCTCGGCGTCCGGATCACACTGTCCTACTTCGACCCGACGACACCGGTCGACGAGCCGTGGTCCGGTACGGCCGATGTCGCGGCCGAACCGGCGGCCGACGTCGACGAGCGCGCCTTCGCCGAGGCCATGCGGGACCGCGGCGTGCGACGGATCGCGGCCCGCTACGGCTCGATGGACCCCGTCCAGCAACGGCAGCTGCTCGCCATCGCCGATGCGATCGCGAACGTCCGCGACGACCGGGACCCCGAGCCGGACCGCTGAACCCGCTCAGACGGGCGCGGCGAACCGGCGGGCCAGCCGCATCAGCGACGCGGCGTCGTCCTCCCAGTCCTGCGCCTGTCCGCCGCCGAGGCGCACGGGCTCGGCGGGAGCCTGCCGCCCGGTGCGCCGCGCGTCGAGTGCCCCCCGCACGACGGCGGCCTGCACGGCGGCCTGCCGCTCGTCCGGGTCCTCGCCGATCTCGTCGCTGCGCCGGTCGGCGGCGTCGGCGACCTCCGGGTCGAAGTGCGGGCTCAGCAGCACGAGCCCGTCGCGGATCTCCACCACCCGCCGGTAGAGCGCGCGGCCGGGTCCGGGCGAGCGCAGTTCGAGCTGCAGCTCGGGGAACTCCGCGTGCAGTGCCTGCCACAGCGGCTCCAGCGTGCGGTTCGCCCGTCGCTGGGCCCGCATCCGGGGGATCTCCCGGATCACGCCGTCGACCAGCGGGACGATCGCGCCGAGCGCCAGCGTGAGGAACCCGAGCGAGACCAGCAGCCCGACGAGCAGCTCCATCCGGACGAGCAGCGCCTCCGGCACGGGCCGGACGGCGTACCGCAGGAGCAGCGATGCGACCCGGATCCCGCCCCCGGCCACCTGCAGGACGGCCCCGGCCGCGACGATCCACAGGCTGATCCGCAGCACGCGGCGCGCGACGCCGGGCAGGATCTTCAGGATCCACACGACGATGGCCGCCGCCGCATAGCCCAGGTAGACCAGGATCGGGATCGAGAACAGCAGCGCGGCCGTCCCGCCCGCGGCGGGTGTCGCGTCGGTGAGCTGCGGCCGCAGCGACGCGGGGACGACGAGCGTGACCGCGGCCGCCAGCACGCACACGGCCACCGCGACGGCCAGCTCGCCACGGATCCGGCGGGTCCCGGCCCGTCCACGGTGGACGCTCACGAAGAAGCAGATCTGGATCGCCGCCGTCATCACGCCGAGCACGTTGTTGACCAGCGGGGACAGGAACGGGCCGCCGCGCAGCACGGCGGTCACCGCCAGCAGCGTGATGCAGACGGCCAGTATCCGGACCGGGACGTTCTCCGGGGCGCGGTAGGCCTGGACCCAGAGCAGCACCGTGCCGACCCACAACATCGCCGTGATCGCGACGAGGACGACGAGCGCGACCGGCGGGAGGTTCATCGCCACCAGCCGGGACGGATGTCCAGCGAGCTGTCCACGAGCGAGGCCCGCGCCGTCGTCGCGGATCCGGAGATCAGGCCCATGCCCTCGCCCAGGATCGACGCGATCAGCTCGGCCTCGCGCTCGTTCGTCGCGTCGTAGCAGGTGCGGCGCAGCCGCCGCAGCGCTCCCGATGTGGGGATGTCCGGCAGGACCTCCTCGTCCTCCGCGGGCGTCGAGTCCCCGCCGTGACCGGCGACGATGTGCCCGACCTCGTGCAGCACGATGTGGTCCTGGTGTGCCCGCGATGTCTCGGACTGGAAGGCGATGACGTCGAAGTCGTCGGTCTCGAACCACACGCCGAACGGGCCGGGGACGGCCAGCGGGTAGGGCATCAGCCGCAGCTCGCGGCCCCGGTGCTCGCCGAGCCTGCGACAGAGCTCGGTCACCCCGGTCGGGGGCTGCACGTCGAGATCGCGGAGCAACCGCCGGCAACGCCAACGCAGTCGCCGCTCGCCCATCGATCCCCCAGTCGGACGACGTCCCCTCCGGTCACGATAGCCACGTCGCGACGTGCCGCGGTGCGGAACGACAGGCTGTCCCACATCGTGGGACACCCTGGTCCCGGAGACCGTGGGTGCGCTAGGGAGGACCGGCGTCCGGCGCACCGACGCGCCGGCCCGACGCGACACCGGAGGCAGACCCGTGTTCCAGCTGACCGCGCTCTACAACCACCCCGAGGACCCGGCCGCGTTCGACAAGCACTACGACGGTGTCCACGCCCCGCTGGCGAAGAAGATCCCGGGTATCCAGCGCATGACCATCCAGCGCCCCGGGCCGGACGCCGAGGGCAACAAGCCGAAGTACCACCTGATCGCGGTCCTGGAGTTCGCCGACGCCGAGGCGTTCGCGGCCGGGCTGGGCGGCCCTGAGGGCGCCGCCGCCGTCGCCGACCTGGAGAACTTCGCCGGTGCCGGGATGACGATGGAGACCGGGGAGTCGAAGGAGGTCTGACCGGCCCGTTCCCCCGCGAACGAGGGGCACCCTCGAGCAATCCCGTTGCCCGAAGGTGCCCCTCGTTCGTGCGTGGGGTCGGTCGGCGGCCTAGACCGACGACGCCTGTGGCGGCACGACGTCCCGGCTGCTGACCAGGGCGGCCAGCCGGTCGCCGATCGACGACGTGTTGCCGGTCGCGCTGTGGTCGCGGGTCGCGAGGTCGAACGCGACGGCCGCCTCGATCCGGCGCGCCGAGTCGCGGTGCCCCAGGTGGTCGAGCAGCAGAGCGACCGACAGCACGGCCGCCGTCGGGTCCGCGATGCCCTGCCCGGCGATGTCCGGTGCGCTGCCGTGCACCGGCTCGAACATGCTCGGGTTCGCGCCGCTCCCGTCGATGTTGCCGCTGGCCGCCAGGCCGATCCCGCCGGTCACGGCGGCCGCGAGGTCGGTGAGGATGTCACCGAACAGGTTGTCCGTGACGATCACGTCGTAGCGGCCGGGGTCGGTCACCATGTGGATCGTGGTCGAGTCGACGTGCTGGTAGGCGACCGACACGTCCGGGTGCTCCAGCGACACCTCCTCCACGATCCGGGACCACAGCGACCCGGCGAACGTCAGCACGTTCGTCTTGTGCACGAGCGTCACGTGCTTGCGCGGGCGGCGCTCGGCGCGCGCGAACGCGTCGCGCACGACGCGCTCGACGCCGAACGCCGTGTTCTGGCTGACCTCGGTGGCGATCTCGTGCGGCGTGTCCTTGCGCAGCAGGCCGCCGGTCCCGACGTACGGGCCCTCGGTCCCCTCGCGGACGACCACCAGGTCGATCTCGCTGTGCGCCGCCAGCGGCCCGCGCACACCCGGGTACAGACGTGCCGGGCGCAGGTTGATGTGGTGGTCGAGCTCGAAGCGCAGGCGCAGCAGCAGGCCGCGCTCGAGGATGCCGCTGGGCACCGACGGGTCGCCGACGGCGCCGAGCAGGATCGCGTCGTGCTGCTTGAGCTCGGTCAGCACGGTTTCCGGCAGGAGCTCACCGGTGGAGTGCCACCGGGCCGCGCCGAGGTCGTAGGTCGTCGTCTCGACGTCGCGAGCGACCTCGCCGAGCACCTTCAGCGCCTCGTCGACGACCTCGGGCCCGATCCCGTCGCCGGGGATGACCGCCAGGCGCATACCTCGTCCTCTCGTCGAACTGCTGGCCGCACGCTACCGCTTGCCGACCGAGAGTCATCATCGTGGCCACCCGACGGAGTGTTCCCGGGCGGGTGAAGCGGATCTGTGCTACCCGAACGGACCCCTCAGCCGCGCCGTGTCCACCGCCATCGGGCGGCCGAGCCGAGCACCGCGACACCCGTCCAGACCACCAGCAGCACGAGCCCGACGACCGTCGCCGGGACTCCCCGACGTGCGGGACGACCCCGGCGCCGGACCAGCCGCGCTGCACGAGGTCCGCGATCGGCACGCCCGGGACCAGCACCGACGCTCCCGCCACCGGCCACGACGGGTCCGAACAGAGGCCCGACCAGGGTCGTGCGGCGCCGCATCGGGAGCCGGAGGGCTGGATCCGAGCCCCTAGTCGTCGAAGGACACCAGCCGGATCGTCCGCGCCCCGACGGACGCGCCGACGCCCTCCAGGACGGCCGTGTCGACCTGCCGGTCCACGCGTAGGAGCATGATCGCGTCCGCGCCGTCGGTCGTCTGCGAGATCTGCGCGGCCTCGATGTTCACCGCGGCCTCGCCGAGCAGCGAGCCGACGCGGCCCATCACGCCGGGACGGTCGGCGTACTCGAGCAGGATCACCTCGCCCTCGGCGCGCAGGTCGAAGTGCCTGCCGTTGATCTCGACGAGCTTCTCCACCTCGGCGCGGCCGGTCAGCGTGCCGGACACGGTGACCGACTCGCCGTCGGCCATCGCGGCGCGCAGCTGCACGACGCTGCGGTGGTTCTCGCTCTCCGGAGCCGTCGCGAGCTCCACCGAGACGCCGCGCTCCTCGGCCAGCTGCGGCACGTTGACGAACGTGACCTGGTCCTCGACGACATGTGTGAACAGCCCGCGCAACGCGGCCAGCGTCAGCACCGACACGTCCTCGCCGGCCAGCTCGCCGGACACGTCGACGGTCAGCGAGCTCGGGGTGCGGCCCGCGACGGCGTGCAGCGTGGTGCCCAGCTTCTGCACCAGCGGCAGCCACGGGCGCACCTCGTCGCTCACCACGCCGCCGACCTGCACGTTCACCGCGTCCGGCACGAACTCGCCGGCGAGCGCGAGCTGCACGGAGCGCGCGACGTCGGTGCCCGCCCGGTCCTGGGCCTCGTCGGTCGACGCGCCGAGGTGCGGCGTGACGACGATGTTCTCCAGCTCGAACAGCGGGCTCGACGTCGTCGGCTCGGTGACGTAGACGTCGACGCCCGCGCCGCCGACGTGCCCGGAGCGGACGGCCTCGGCGAGCGCGTCCTCGTCGATCAGCCCGCCGCGGGCGGCGTTCACGATCAGCACGCCCGGCTTCGTCAGGGCCAGCTGGTCCTTGCCGATCAGGCCGAGCGTCTCCGGCGTCTTCGGCAGGTGGATCGAGATGACGTCCGCGGTGCGCAGCAGGTCGTCGAGGTCCAGCAGGTCGATGCCGAGCTGGGCGGCGCGGGCCTTGCCGATGTACGGGTCGTAGGCGACGAGCTCGACGCCGAACGCGGCGAGCCGCTGCGCGACCAGCTGCCCGATCTTGCCGAGCCCGACGATGCCGACCGTCTTGCCGTTCAGCTCGGTGCCGGTGTAGCTGCTGCGCTTCCACTGGCCCTGGCGCAGGCTCGCGTCCGCCGCGGCGATGTGCCGGGCGGTCGCCAGCAGCAGCGCGCAGGCGTGCTCGGCCGCCGAGACGATGTTCGACGTCGGAGCGTTGACGACCATGACACCGCGCGCGGTCGCGGCCGGGACGTCCACGTTGTCCAGCCCGACCCCGGCGCGGGCGACGACCGTGAGCCGGGTCGACGCTGCCAGCGCCTCGGCGTCCACCATGGTCGCGGAGCGGACCATCAGGGCGTCCGCGTCGGCGATCGCCTCCAGCAGTGCGGGACGGTCCGTCCCGTCCACGTGACGGATCTCGACGTCGTCCCCGAGCAGCGCGACCGCGGACGGCGCGAGCTTCTCGGCGAGCAGGACGACGGGGCGGGTCTGGTCTGTGGCGGCGGTGCTCACGATGGTGCGGTGCTCCCCGGTTGTCGGGTGGGTACTCGGCCAAGGTCGGAAGGATTCTAGGCCGACTCACCCGTCCGGTCCGGCCCAGGCGCCGACCCTCCGTCGCGACCACCCACCCCCGCCCCGAACGAACGGCACCTTCGAGCAGTGTGATTGCACGAACGGCACCTTCGTTCGCGGAGTTGAGCGGCCGTTCGCGGAGCTGAGCGGCCCGCACGGCGAACGAGGGGCACCTTCGAGCAATGACATTGCTCGAAGGTGCCCCCGTTCGGAAAGGGGAGTGGGGGTGGGCTACTTCGCCTTCTCCCCGACCCAGGACATCAGGCCGCGGAGCTTCTCACCGACCTGCTCGATCGGGTGCTCCTGGCCCTCCTTCTGCAGGCGGGTGAAGTTCGGGCGGCCGTTCTCGTCCTCGGCCACCCACTCCTGCGCGAAGGTCCCGTCCTGGATCTCCTTCAGGATGGCCTGCATGTTCTTCTTCACGTCCGGGGTGATCACGCGCGGGCCCCGGGTGAGGTCGCCGTACTCGGCCGTGTCGGAGATCGAGAAGCGCTCGTTGGCGATGCCGCCCTCGTACATCAGGTCGACGATCAGCTTGAGCTCGTGCAGGCACTCGAAGTACGCGATCTCCGGCTCGTAGCCTGCCTCGGTCAGCACCTCGAAACCGGTCTGCACCAGGGCCGCCGCGCCGCCGCAGAGGACCGACTGCTCACCGAACAGGTCGGTCTCGGTCTCCTCCTTGAACGTGGTCTCGATGACGCCGGCGCGGGCACCGCCGATCGCGGCCGCGTAGGAGAGCGCGAGCGCCTTGCCGTTCCCGGACGCGTCCTGCTCGACGGCGATCAGGCACGGCACGCCCTTGCCGTCGACGAACTGGCGGCGGACCAGGTGCCCCGGGCCCTTCGGCGCCACCATCGCGACGTCGACGTCGGCCGGCGGCTTGATCAGGTCGTAGCGGATGTTGAAGCCGTGGCCGAAGAAGATCGCGTTGCCGGACTCGAGGTTCGGCGCGACGTCGTCGGCGTAGATGAACCGCTGCTTCGTGTCCGGCGCCAGGATCATGATGACGTCGGCCCACGCGGACGCCTCGGCGGGCGTCACGACCTCGAGGCCCTCGTCAGCGGCCTTCTGCCGGGACTTCGAGCCCTCCGGCAGCCCGATCCTGACCTCGACCCCGGAGTCGCGCAGCGACAGCGAGTGCGCGTGCCCCTGGGAGCCGTAGCCGATCACGGCGACCTTCTTGCCCTGGATGATCGACAGGTCGGCATCGGCGTCGTAGTAGATGTTGACACTCATGACGGGTGGGAAGTCCTCTCGGGAAATCTGAACTAACGGACGGCGGCGGCGGTGATGGAACGCGGGCCCCGGCCGACCGCCACCATCCCGGACTGCACCATCTCACGGACCCCGTAGGGCTCCAGCATGCGCAGCAGCGCGTTCAGCTTGTCGGTGGTCCCGGTGGCCTCGACCGTGACCGCCTCCGGGGAGACGTCGACGACCTTCGCCCGGAACAGCTGCACGGTCTCGAGGACCTGGCTGCGCACCGTCGCGTCGGCACGGACCTTGACCAGCAGGAGCTCGCGCTGGACGGACGTCTCGGGCTCCAGCTCCACGATCTTGATCACGTGCACGAGCTTGTTCAGCTGCTTCGTGACCTGCTCCATCGGCAGCTCGTCGACCTCGACGACGATCGTCATCCGGGAGACCTCCGGATGCTCGGTCGGGCCGACGGCCAGCGACGTGATGTTGAACCCGCGCCGGGAGAACAGGCCGGAGACGCGCGCGAGCACGCCGGGCTTGTCCTCGACGAGCACGGACAGCGTGTGCCGCTCGGTCATCGGTCGCCCCCCTCGGGCTTCAGCGCCTCGGAGACGGTGTCCGAGATCTCGTCCACGCTGGCCACGATCTCCTCGGACTCGAACAGCGGGCGGATGTGGCGGGCGGCCATGATCTCGTCGTTGCTGGTGCCGGCCGCGACCATCGGCCAGACCTGCGCGTCGGCTCCGACCACGAACTCGATCACGACCGGGCGGTCGTCGATCTCCATCGCCCGGTGGATCGCGTTGTCGACGTCCTCCTTGGACTCGACCCGGATGCCCTCGCAGCCCATCGACTGCGCGAGCATCGGGAAGTCGGGGATGCGCAGCTTGTGCGTGTTCAGGTCCGTGTTCGAGTAGCGCTCGCCGTAGAACAGGTTCTGCCACTGGCGGACCATGCCGAGGTTGCCGTTGTTGATCACGGCGACCTTGATCGGGATGCCCTCGATGGCGCAGGTGGCGAGCTCCTGGTTGGTCATCTGGAAGCAGCCGTCGCCGTCGATGCACCAGACGACCTTGTCCGGCACGGCGACCTTCGCGCCCATCGCCGCCGGCACCGCGTACCCCATCGTGCCGAGGCCGCCGGAGTTCAGCCACGTCCGCGGCTTCTCGTAGCGGACGAACTGCGCGGCCCACATCTGGTGCTGGCCGACGCCCGCCGTGTAGACGGCGTCCGGTCCGGCGATCGCGCCGATCCGCTCGATCACGTACTCCGGGGACAGCGCGCCGTCGTCCGGCCAGTCGTAGCCCAGCGGGAACCGGTCCCGCAGCTCCGACATCTGGGACCACCAGACGTCGAGATCGGGCGGGCCCTGCTGCTCGTGCTCGGCGCGGACGGCGTCGATCAGCTCGACGAGAACCTCCTTGCAGTCCCCGACGATCGGCACGTCCGCCCTGCGGTTCTTGGAGATCTCCGCCGGGTCGATGTCCGCGTGCACGATCTTCGCCGCGGGGGCGAAGCTGTCCAGCTTGCCGGTGACCCGGTCGTCGAACCGGGACCCGAGCGCGACGAGCAGGTCGGAGCGCTGCATCGCGGCCACCGCGGCCACCGTGCCGTGCATGCCCGGCATGCCGAGGTGCTGCGGGTGCGAGTCCGGGAACGCGCCGCGCGCCATCAGGGTCGTGACGACCGGGGCCCCGGTGAGCTCGGCGAGCTCCCGGAGCTCCGCGGACGCCTCGGCCTTCAGCACGCCACCGCCGACGTAGAGCACGGGGCGGCTGGCCTGCTGAATCAGCCGGGCGGCCTCCCGGATCTGCTTCCCGTGCGGCCGGGTCGTCGGCCGGTAACCGGGGAGCTGGAGCTCGGGGGGCCAGTTGAAGGTCGTCTGCTCCTGCAGGACGTCCTTCGGGATGTCCACCAGGACCGGGCCGGGCCGGCCGGTGGACGCCAGGTGGAATGCCTCGGCGATCGCCCGCGGGATCTCCGCCGGGTCCGTCACCAGCATGTTGTGCTTCGTCACCGGCAGGGTGATGCCCGTGATGTCGGCTTCCTGGAAGGCGTCGGTGCCGATCAGCGGCCGGGTCTGCTGACCCGTGATGGCCACCAGCGGCACCGAGTCCATGTGCGCGTCCGCGATCGGGGTGACCAGGTTCGTGGCCCCCGGTCCGGACGTCGCCATGCAGACCCCGACCTTGCCGGTGGCCTGCGCGTACCCGGTTGCTGCGTGCCCGGCGCCCTGCTCGTGCCGGACGAGGATGTGCCGGACCCGCGTCGAGTCCAGCAGCGGGTCGTAGGCGGGAAGGATCGTCCCGCCCGGCAGACCGAACACCACCTCGCAGCCGATCTCCTCCAGCGAGCGCACGAGCGACTGCGCCCCGGTGGCGGGCTCCTTCTCGACCCGGTTCCCCGGAACGAGCTGCTGCTGGTCCCCCTTGCTCGCGGCGGGGGTCTCGCCGCGCGGCGCGGGGGTTCGTCCCGGTGGCGGCGCCGGCTTCGGCGCCGAGCCGGATCGGGAGGGGGCGGTGGTCATGGCGTCTGCTCCGCTGGAGATCGGGAACTACTGATGCCGAACATGAAAAAACCCCCGCCGCCCACTACTGGGGCTGGTGCGAGGGTGAGCGCGTCGTGTCCGAGTACGAAAAACTCAGGCGCCGACGCGCCCGGGAATTACGAGAAGTCGGATCGTGAACACGGACCAGACGGTAACACGCGGGTCGTGTACAGGGTCAACGGCGTCCCGTCGATCGAGACGTCCGCGACACCCGGGCCGGGGCACGCGGTCGCGACCGGTGCGAGGATGGACCCCGTGGACGGCGACGTGGACGGGGAGACGGCCGAGCCCCCGCGCCTGGTGTTCCGGCACTCCAGGCTCGGCATCATGGCGGCACTCCTGTTCTGCGTGTGCGCCCTGCCCCTGATGCTGACGGTCCCGTTCTTCTGGCTGGTCCTGCTGCTGCCGATCGCGTACTGCGTCTGGCTGGCGCGGACCCGCACGACCGTCGACGGCGCGACCGTCGCCACGCGCACGCTGCGCGGCTCCCGGGACGTGACGTGGGCGGAGATCACGTCGCTGAAGCTCGACGAGCGCTCCCGGGTGAGCGCGGTGCTGTCCGACTCCTCGGAACTGTCCCTCCCGGCGGTCCGCCTGCGCGACCTGTCCGCGCTCGCCGTCGCCAGCGGCGGACGGATCACCGACCCGGCGCAGGGCTGAGACCGCCGTTCACCCGCGCACCGGCGGAACCCGGACCGCCGTGCGGCTCCTCGTCGACCCACCGGCGTCGGACACGGAGACCGGCCACCGACCGTCCGATCGGACGCGGTCGGATCGGCAGAACGCGGTCGATCCCGCAGAACGCGGTCGGATCCGGAGAACGCGTGCATCCGGGCGCGTGCGTTCTCCACGTCGGGACGCGTCCGCCGCCGGCGGCCACGCTCGGCTGTGGCCGGTGGGACAGCCGGGGCCGCCGGTGCTCAGAACGCCACCGGCGTCTCCATCAGCCCCTCGCCGTCGCCGCGCCCGGACGTGATCCGGCAGAACTCGACGGCGTCGAACGACAGCTCCGGCCCGCCGGACCCGAACGTCCAGCGTCCGCCGGCCGGGCCGTCGAGCGTCAGCGAGCAGGGCTCGCCGTGCCGCCCCGCCCACTCGGCGACGACGTCGGCGACCAGCACGCCGTCGTGCTCGGCGGTCAGCTCGGGCGTGCGCCGGGTGGCCGTCGCGATGTCGATCCGGTGCATCCACTGGTCCCGCGTGAGCACCGTGTCCAGCATGAACCCGAACGTCCAGCGCTCCCGCGTGCCGTCGGGCAGCAGCACGGCCCCCATCGACCGTGCCCGCAGCAGCGCGGGCCTGCGTCGCCTGCTCCGCGCGGCCCTCGGCGCGACCTCGGCGTAGCGCTCGACGAGCTCATCCCCTGACAGGCGGCGGTGCTCGGCGATCTGCAGGGCGTTGAGGTGGTCGGTCGGGTTGCCGCCGTCGCGCTCGAACGCGCGCAGCGCCGCGAGGTACTGCCGCGCCCCCTCGCGGACCGACGACGCGAACTCGGCCATCCCCAGGCAGTGCCCGGCCATCGCGCGCACGTCCCAGCCGGGGCACGCGGTCTTCCGGGTCCAGTCCCGCCCGGACAGGTCGCGCAGCAGGTCGAGGGACCGCTGGTACTCGTCGGCGGCGAGCCGCATCGCGGCGGCGCGGTCGAGTGCCGGTCGCCGGGTCGACGGCGCGGTCGTGGCCGCGGCGGTCATGAGCGTTCCCCCTGGGAGAGCCGTGCCGGGACCGGCAGTCCGAACTCGTCGGCCAGCATGTCCACGAGGCGGTCGACCTGGCGGACGTAGCGGGTGCCGCCCGGGTCGTTCGACCACTGCGTGCCGATCAGGCCGGACAGCATCACGATGAACAGGTCGACGTCGTCGTCGCGGACCTCGCCGACGATCCGCGCGTAGGCTGACCGGAAGCGCTCCAGCACGCGGACGGCCGGCGCGTAGTTCTCCGGGCTCGGCGTGAAGTCGGCGATCACCCGCTGGTCCATCAGCTGGTAGCGGGGCAGGTCGGCGAGCGCGAAGTCGACGAACGTCCTGGCCAGCGCCCGCAGCACCTCGCGGGGCTCGTCCGGCAGCTCGAGCGCGGCCAGCTCCTCGTCGTAGGCCTGCCACGCCTGGCCGAACATCGCGTCGTAGATGTCCAGCTTGGACGCGAAGTGCGAGTACAGCGACGGCGCCCGCATCCCGACGCGGTCGGCGACGGCCCGCAGCGTCAGTCCGGCGATGCCGTCGGCGCGGGCGACCTCCCACGCCGCGTCCAGGATCGCCGCACGGGTCACCGCACGCCGTGTGGCTTTCCACGACGTCGTCGGTTCTCCTAACACAGTTAGGCATTCAAGCGCGGATCGCATCACTATCCAATCGGCCGGACGGGTGCACGATCTTCCGAGTCGACCTCACGGCGTGTCGTCGGACCAGCGTGAGCCGGCCGCCTACGGAATCACTACGGACGAGGATCGACGGCCCGCTCGCCGAACCGCTCACGGCTCGCTCACGACCGACGCACGGCGTGACCGGGCGACGAGGGGCGTACCGTTGGCCCGGATCAGCCCGCTGCGCCCGGGAGACACCGCGCCCGGCGTCCGCGCGGAGCTGTCGGGGCGCACGGGTCACCGCCCGATCGCCCGCCGCGAGACCAGCCGCGCCGGCCGTCCGGCGCCGTAGACGACCCGGCAGGAGAACCACCACGATGCCCGCCCTGCGTTCCCGCGTCACCACCCACGGCCGCAACGCCGCCGGAGCGCGTTCGCTCTGGCGCGCGACCGGGATGGGCGACGACGACTTCGGCAAGCCGATCGTCGCGATCGCGAACTCGTACACCCAGTTCGTGCCCGGCCACGTGCACCTCAAGGACATGGGCGACCTCGTCGCCGGTGCCGTCAAGGAGGCCGGTGGGGTCGCCAAGGAGTTCAACACGATCGCCGTCGACGACGGCATCGCCATGGGTCACGGCGGGATGCTCTACTCGCTGCCGTCGCGCGAGGTGATCGCGGACGCCGTCGAATACATGGTGAACGGTCACGCGGCGGACGCGCTGGTGTGCATCTCCAACTGCGACAAGATCACCCCGGGCATGCTGAACGCCGCGATGCGGCTGAACATCCCGACCGTGTTCGTGTCCGGCGGGCCGATGGAGGCCGGCAAGGCGGTCGTCGTCGGCGGCGTCGCGCAGGCCCCGACGGACCTGATCACCGCGATCTCCGCGTCGGCGTCGTCCCAGGTGGACGACGCGGGGCTGACCGAGGTCGAGCGCTCCGCGTGCCCGACGTGCGGCTCGTGCTCCGGCATGTTCACGGCCAACTCGATGAACTGCCTGACCGAGGCGCTGGGCCTCGCGCTGCCCGGCAACGGATCGACGCTGGCCACGCACGCCGCACGCAAGGAACTGTTCCTCGACGCCGGCCGCACCGTGATGGACCTGGCCACCCGCTGGTACTCGGAGGACGACGCGTCGGCGCTGCCGCGCAACATCGCCACCCGCGAGGCGTTCGAGAACGCGATGGCGCTCGACGTCGCGATGGGCGGCTCGACGAACACGGTCCTGCACATCCTCGCCGCCGCGCAGGAGGGCGAGCTCGACTTCACGCTGGCCGACATCGACGCGGTCTCGCGCCGGGTGCCGAACCTCGCCAAGGTCGCGCCGAACTCGGACTACCACATGGAGGACGTGCACCGGGCCGGCGGAATCCCGGCCATCCTCGGCGAGCTCTGGCGCGGCGGGATGCTGAACACGGGCGTGCACACCGTCCACTCCCCGTCGCTGGAGGAGTGGCTGTCCACCTGGGACATCCGAGCGTCGTCCCCTTCGGACACCGCGACCGAGCTCTACCACGCCGCACCCGGCGGCGTCCGGACCACGCAGGCGTTCTCCACCGAGAACCGCTGGTCCTCACTGGACACCGACGCTGCCGGTGGCTGCATCCGGGACGTCGAGCACGCCTACTCCGCCGACGGCGGGCTGGCCGTGCTGCGCGGCAACCTCTCCGTCGACGGCGCGGTGATCAAGACCGCGGGCATCCCGGAGGACGTCTGGGAGTTCGAGGGCCCGGCCGTCGTCCTGGAGAGCCAGGAGGACGCCGTCTCGGCGATCCTGAACAAGGAGATCAAGCCGGGCGACGTGCTGCTGATCCGCTACGAGGGCCCGTCCGGCGGTCCCGGCATGCAGGAGATGCTGCACCCGACGGCGTTCCTCAAGGGCGCCGGTCTCGGCAAGGCCTGCGCCCTGGTCACCGACGGCCGGTTCTCCGGCGGGTCGAGCGGCATCTCGGTCGGGCACGTGTCGCCGGAGGCCGCCGCCGGCGGCGTGATCGGGCTGGTGGAGCAGGGCGACCGGATCCGCCTGGACGTCCGCGCCCGGTCGCTCGAACTGCTCGTCGACGACGACGTGCTGGCCGAGCGCCGCGCGAAGATGGAGGCCTCGGAGCGTCCGTGGCAGCCGCGCGACCGCGACCGGTTCGTGTCCAAGGCTCTGCGCGCGTACGCCCACCTGGCGACGAGCGCCGACACCGGGGCGGTTCGCCGCGTCCCCTGACCCGAGCATCGCCGAGATGCGGTCCAGCGGGGCTCGTCGATCTCTGCGGCCCGCTGAACCGCATCTCGGTGCGGCACACCCGGCGGAGTTGCGTTCGAGCGCGCTCGAAGGCATAGCGTCACGACCATGACGATCGGAACGCGGACGCTGGGCACGCTCGAGGTCTCGGCACAGGGACTGGGCTGCATGGGGATGAGCCAGGCCTACGGGGACACGTCGGACCGGGCGGAGTCGGTCGCGACGGTCCATCGCGCGCTCGACCTCGGCGTCACGCTGCTGGACACGGCGAACGTGTACGGCGACGGGGCGAACGAGGAGCTGGTCGGGCAGGCGATCGCCGGCCGTCGCGACGAGGTCGTGCTGGCCACGAAGTTCGGGATCGTCCGGGACGCCGAGGGCAACCAGGGCGCGAAGGGCGACCCGGACTACGTGCGGCAGTGCTGCGACGAGTCGCTGCGCCGCCTCGGCGTGGACCACATCGACCTGTACTACCAGCACCGCGTCGACGCGGGGGTTCCGATCGAGGAGACCGTCGGAGCGCTCGCCGGGCTCGTCGCACAGGGCAAGATCCGGACGTACGGGCTGTCCGAGTGCGGCGCGCAGACGATCCGGCGCGCGCACGCCGTGCACCCGGTCACAGCCGTGCAGAGCGAGTACTCGCTGTGGACACGCGGCATCGAGGACGACGTGCTGCCGACGTGCACCGAACTGGGCGTCGGCGTGGTGCCGTTCTCCCCGCTCGGACGTGGGTTCCTGACCGGGGCGATCACCTCGGCGTCGCAGCTCGGCGAGGGCGACATGCGCCGCGGCCTGCCGCGGTTCGGCGAGGACAACCTGAACACGAACCTGGCCATCGTGGACGCTCTGCGCGCCATCGCCGAGCGCCGTGGCGTGACGGCGGGCCAGCTCGCGCTGGCCTGGGTGCAGAGCCGCGGCGAGCACGTCGTGCCGATCCCGGGCACGAAGCGCCGCACCTACCTGGAGCAGAACGTCGCGGCGGCCGAGCTGCAGCTGTCCGCCGACGAGCTCGCCGAGATCGAGGCGGCCGCACCGGCCGAGGCGATCGCGGGCGACCGCTACCCGGCGCACCTGCAGCGCAACGTCGGCCGATGACCTGCGGCGGGTAGCCTCCGCCGGGTGCCGGACGACGAGACGCGCTGGCTCTCCGAGGAGGAGCAGCGGGCATGGGAATCCATCGCCACGCTGCTGTTCCGCCTGCCAGGGGCGCTGGAGACCCAGCTGCAGCGCGACTCCGGCCTGACGTTGTTCGAGTACATGGTGCTCAGCTACCTGTCGATGATGCCGGACCACACGGCGCGGATGAGCGAACTGGCGCGGCTGACCAACAGCTCGCTCTCCCGTCTGTCCAACGTGGTCAACCGGTGCGAGCGGCGCGGCTGGATCACCCGCCGTCCGGACCCTGAGGACGCTCGCTACACGATCGCGTCGCTGAGCGGGGAGGGGTACGAGCAGGTCGTCGACGCGGCCCCCGGACACGTCGAGGCCGTCCGGCACCACGTGATCGACCCGCTGACCCCGGCGCAGCTGCGCACGATCACGGCGGCCGTCGACCGGATGCGTCCGCTGCTCCCGAACGGCGAGCTCCCGCGCGGCCGCGGCTGCTGAGAGTCAGCCGGCCAGCTTGTCCCCGGCCACCCGGGCGGCGTCCAGCGCCGACGCGTGCATCTCGGCCGCCACGTCGCGGAAGTCGTCAAGGGCCGGGTTCACACCCACCAGCGTGAACTCGCGTTCGACGACGGTCAGGTCGGCGCCCCAGACGTCGCCGAGGATCCGGGCGAGGTACGGCGTCGCGTGGTCCCAGCCGTGCCGGGGCGTGCCCGGCCCGTAGGCGCCACCGCGGGCCGTCGCGAGCACGACCGGCCTGCCCTCGAGCAGCGGTGTCGCCCCGCCCGGAGCCGCCCGCTGGTCGGTGAGCACCAGGTCGATCCAGCTCTTCGCGTGCTGGGACACGCCGAAGTTGTAGAGCGGTAGCGCCAACAGCACGGCGTCGGCGCCGAGCAGCTCGTCGACCAGTTCGGCGGCCAGGCCGACGGCCGCCTGCTGGCCGGGCGTGCGGTCCTCGGGCGCCACCATGCCGGCAGACACCGCGTTCGCCCACGCCTGGGCGGGAACGGGGTCGACGCCGACGTGGCGACGGACGACATCGCCGCCGGGATTCCCTGCACGCCACCGCTTCTCGACGATGTCGGCGATCTCGCCGGATGCGGACGCCTCGCCACGGATGCTGGCGTCGAGACGGAACAGGCTCATCGGGTCTCCCCAGGTCGGTACGGCATGACTTCACGTGTGAAGTCGAACGTACCAGCGAGAAGTTCACGTGTGAAGTGATTGAACCCTCAGCGAGTCCCGGCGGGGAGAGGTCTCACGCGGGGGCGACGGGCGGCTCGACGACGACGCCGTGCGCCTCGCCGATCCGCTGCTGGCGCTTCGCGTACAACGCCGTCCACACGACCAGCAGCGCGACGATCACCAGCGGCGCGACGTTGTTCACCACGACCATCGTGTCCACCGACAGCGTGTAGGTCAGGATCCCGCGGACGACGGCCTCGGCCAGGAACACCACACCCCACACCGTGGTGATCACGACCTGGGTCCGCCGGAACCCGGGGAAGCGCCACAGCCCGTTCCACCACTCGACACGCGCCGGATCGCCACCGGTGGCGAACCGCCGTCCGAAGTAGAACATCAGCGGTCGCGGCGCCACGACCAGCGACCCCAGCGCGAGGATCCCGATCACCCCGGTGATCGCCGCCTCCTTGAGCAGCAGCAACCGGGGGTCGTCGAAGATCAGTGAGACGATGATCCCGAGCACCAGGAACGCCAGCACGACGACCGCGAACTCGTCCAGCCTGCGCGTGCGGGCCCACGTGATGCCGATGTCGAGCAGCGGACCGACCGAGCTCACGACCAGCGCGACGACCGGGGTGAAGCCGGCATCGGTCATCACGTCGTAGATCACGATCGGGAGGGCGACCGAGAGCACGATCATCTGCATCCAGCTCACGACCTGGGCCCCGGCACCGCCGCTCGCCGCGGGCCTGGACGATCGCTCCGACGCCTCTACCATGGTGCCGCCCCCACATGTGACGAAAGGACTCACGGTCGTGACCGCAAATGCGATGGAAGGGTCTCCTGCCTCGCGTGCGCGGCGCAACCCGACCACCGGACTTGTGGCCACCTTGTTCCAGATGTCCGGAAAGACGCATCTCCCGGGCCCGGTGCTGGTCGCGTTGCTGGGCGAGTTCGGCATCGGCGAGGCGGCGGCGCGCCGTCATCTGGCCCGGATGCGCGAGGACGACCAGCTGTCCGGGACGCGCGACGGGCGCACCACGCGCTACCGGATGAGTGGGACGTTCGGCGACCGGGCGCGGCGGCTCGGGACCGACCTCGGCACGCCGCCCCCGGCATGGGAGGGGCACTACCACGCGCTGCTGTTCGCGGTCCCGGAGTCGCGGCGCGCCTACCGCGACCGGCTGCGCAGGATCGCGACGTACGTCGGCTACGGCGTGCTGCAACCCGGCGTTCTGATCAGCGTCCCGGACCGGTCCGGCGAGCTGGCCGGCGTGCTGTCCGGGTGCCCGGACGACGCCAGGGTCACGCCCGCGACGATCGGGATGGACGTCGAGGAGGCGGCCCGCGTCGCCGTCCCGGCCTGGGATCTCGACGACGTCGCGCGCACGCTCACCGGCCACGCCGAACGCCTGGAGGCGGCGCTGCGCGAGCCCGGGACCCCGGCTGCGGACGGCTCGACCCTGCGCCGCCTCGCCGACCTGTTCAACGCGCTGTTCATCGACCTCCTGCGCGACCCGCGTCTCCCGCCGGAACTCCGGCCACCGGACTGGCCGTTCGCCCGCCTCCTGCGCGCCATGGGCGAGGCGAGGGAGCGCTTCCAGCCCCCCGCCGTCGAGTTCCTGCACCGCCGTCTGTCCGAACTGGACCCCTGACCGCCCTCCCCCCGCCGCGGCTCCCGGGTGGGGCGGTGGCGTCAGCGGAGGGCGTCCAGGGCCGGGCCCAGGCGGTCCAGGGCGCGCGCCGCGACGTCGACCATGCCTTTCACGCGCTCCGAGCTCTGGTGGTCGGCGGCGAAGCCCAGGTACTGCACGTGCGCCTGGACCAGCGCCCACTCACGCTCGACCTCGGCGAGCTCCGGCGGGTCGGGGTTGCCGAGCCGGTCGGCGAGCGTCCCGGTGTAGGCCGCCGGCACCGGGTCCGGCGGGAGGTCCGCCGGTCCCGACGGGTCCGGCGCGGTCAGCACCGTCGTGTCCAGCCCACCGGGCGCGACGCGCGCGTTCCCCCAGTCGATCAGCACCGGCCCGTCGGACGCGAGCAGCACGTTGCCGCGGTGCGCGTCGCCGTGGCACACCGTGCGGGGCAGGGCGGACAACGCACGGGCGATCCGTGGATCCTCCGCCCAGCGCTCGACGGCCGTGACCGCACCGGCGAGGCCCGGGTCACGCCCGGCGGCGGCACGCAGCGCGACCAGGACGTGCTCGCAGAGGGAACGCCACCACGGCACGTCGACGACGGGGATTCCGCGCGGCCGGTTCCGCCGCCAGTGCGCGTGCACGAGCGCCAGCGTCCGCCAGACCTCGTCCGGGACCGGGGCGTCGGCGGGCGCGACCGGCCCGTCGTGGTGCGCGAGCACGATCGTCCGGCCGGAGACGGCGAGCATCCGGGGCCGGTCGACGCCGTCGACGACGGCGATCGCCCGCATCGCCGCCACCTCGGTCGCCGAGGCCTCCTTGACGACGACGGACCGGCCGTCGTCGAGGTCGACGCGTTCCACGGAGCCGGAGACGTACCCGCCCGCCAGCGGCTCGCGCCCGACGATCCGCGGTGTCCGCCGTTCCCGGCGGGCGAGCGCGGAGACCCACGCCTCCTGCGGCACGAGCTAGCGGCGCAGCACGAACAGCACGAGCAGCGCGACGCCGACGGCGAGGATCACCGACAGCCAGGCGAACGGCAGTGGTCGGCGCTGCCAGGTCCGGCCCGCGTCCAGCGCGATCCGGCCCGCACTGGTGAACACGAGAGCCGCAGCGCCGCCGCCGAGGAGCAGGTGCAGCTCGATCGCGTTCGGACCGTCCGCGGCGAACAGCGGCACCGTTCCCCAGTAGACGGTCGCCGCGACGATCTTCACCGACAGCAGCCCGGACGCGGCGAACGGCGTGAACAACCCGAGCACGACGAGCGCTCCGAACACGAGCTCGACGACGCCGAGCACCCACGCCAGCGGCGAGGCGAACGTGGCGAACCCGGCCGCGGCCAACGCCCCGTCGGTGCCGGCCGGTCCGAGGCCGCCGAGCACGCCGAACACCTTCTGCGCTCCGTGCGCGGCGAACACGCCGCCGACCACGAGCCGCAACAGCAGCAACCCGATGTCCGACGAGATGTGCGCCGGCACCGGGAGCCGTTCCGGACGCGTCTTCGGCGTGTCCGTGCCGCCGACGGATCCCCAGTCGTACTGCTGGGTCGGGCCGCTCATGCGCGCGAGGCTACCGGGACGGCGTCGATCCGGGTCAGTACGCGCCGTGCACGACGTTCGGTGGTTCCTCGCCGCGCACGAGATACGCCAGCTGCTCGGCGGCGACGGTGTACGCGCGGTCCATGGCCAGCGGCACGCTGCCGCCGACGTGCGGCGTGAGCAGAAGGTTCGGCGCGGACCACAGTGGATGGCCCTCGGGCAGCGGCTCGGGGTCGGTCACGTCGACCGCGGCGCGCAGCCGCCCGCTCGTCAGTTCGGCCACCAGTGCGTCGGTGTCCGCGACGGGTCCGCGGGCGCCGTTGACGAGCAGCGCGCCGTCCGGCATCGCGGCCAGGAACTCCGCGTCCACCATCCCGCGCGTCTCGTCGGTCAGCGGGACGATCAGCACGACGGCGTCGTGCTCTGGCAGCAGCGACGGCAACTCGTCCCAGCCGTGCACGCCGTCCCGCGCGCGCCGGCCGACGAGCGTCGTCGTCACCCCGAACCCGTCGAGTCGGGCCAGCGTGTTCTCCGCGACGTCCCCGGCTCCGACGATCAGGATCCGCTTGCCGGCCAGCTCCTCGGTGCGGTGGTAGGTCCACTGGCCCTCATCTTGACTCCGGACGAAGCCGGGCAGGTGCCGGTAGACGGCCAGCAGCACCGACACGACCCACTCGGCCGTCGCACCGCCGTGCGCGCCACGGCCGTCGGACAGCGCGACGCCGTCCGGGAGCCGCCCGATCCACGCCTCGGCGCCCGCGGTCAGCAGCTGCACCAGCTCCAGGTCCGGCAGACCGTCGACGATCTTCGTCGTATCCGATGTGGACAGGAACGGGGCGATCAGCACCCGCGCGGTGCGGGCGTCGTCCGGCAGCGCGGCCTGCGGGTCGTAGACGACGGCACGCAGTCCGTCCACCGCGTCGACGATCTCCTGCCCTTCTTCGTTCGGGACGAGGACGACGATCGGGTCCGAGCTCATGGGCCGCACGGTACTCACCGGCAGATCACCCGCGCCCGCCTAGCCTGGGACGCATGATGCGGCGCGCGGCGGTGGCGGCGGCCGTCGTCGCGGCACTCGCCGTCGTCGGCGGCTGCGCGACGTTCCCGGACGAGGGCCCCCGCGACTGGCGGCCCAAGGCCGAGGGCCAGGGCGAGCTCGGCGGGCCGCCCGCTCTGTCCCCGTCCGGCGAGCCCGCCCCGCCGCCGAGCGGTCAGCAGCCGCCGCCGTCGTCGTCCGGCGGCAGCTCGTCACCGCAGCCGTGCGTGGACCCGGACCCCCAGGTCGTCGCGACGTGCCTGGCGCCGGTCGGCGCGATCGCCGTGCTGCCCACGGGCGACGAGGCGCTGGTCGGCGAACGCACGACCGGTCGCGTGCTGCAGGTGAAGAAGGGGACGCCGCCGCGTGAGGTCACCCGCGTCCCGGTGGATCCGGCGACCGGCCTCACCGGGCTCGTGCTCTCCCCCGGCTACGCGGAGGACCGGCTGGTCTACGCGCTGGCCGGGACACCGACCGACGGCCAGGTGCTGCGGCTCGCGCCGGGGGAGCCGCCGAAGCCGGTGCTGACCGGGTTGCCGAAGGCCGCCCGGATGGCCGTCGACGTCGACGGGTCGCTGCTGGTCGCGACAGGTGCGGGCGAGGGTCCGCTGGCCGGTGCCGTGCTGCGGATCGACACCCTCGGCAGGCCGGCCCCCGGCAACCCGGACCCGGCGTCTCCCGTGCTGTCCCGCGGGGTCTCGGCGCCGGGCGGGGTGTGTGTCGACCCGATGGACCGCACGGTGTGGGTGACCGACCGGGCCGGTTCGCGCGACGTCCTGCACCGCGTCACTCCGGGAACGCTCGGTCCGCCCGCGTGGACGTGGCCGGACGCGCCCGGCGTCGCGGGCTGCGCCGTGCTGCCGGGCACCCTGGCCGTCACCGAACGACGGGCCGGAGCGCTGTTCGTCCTGCGCCCCGGCGACAACGGCACGTTCACCGGCGATCCGCAGCCGGTCCTGACCGGCACCTACGGCGCGCTGTCGTCGGCCGCCACCGCCCCGGACGGGCTGCTCTGGCTGGGGACGGCGAACCGCGACGGCGGCCGCCCCGGCGCGACCGACGACCGCGTCATCCGCATCCAACCGCCCGCCGGCGGTGGGGGCTCCGCGGCCTGATCCGGCCCCGCCCTGCTCCACCCGACCCAGCCCCGCCCTGCTCCACCCGACCCAGCCCCGCCCTGCTCCCCGGCCTGCGAGGCCGGCGAGCGCACGACCCGGGGCGCGGACCGGCCTCGAGCCGGTCGAGATCGCACCAGTGGCTGCGCACCGCGTCGCACCACCGCCATGGCTGCGATGTCGACCGGGTGGCCGAGTTCCGGGAATCCCTGCGAAGTCCGGACCGTGCGGGCAGCCCGACGCGGACGGGTTCGCGTCAGGACGTGCGCTGGGTCGGGATGCGGACCGTCGCCGTGCCCGTCCGGCCGGTCCAGGCGTCGGGCAGCGTGACGATCGCGGCGGTGGCGTTGTCCCGTCCACCCGCGTCGAGCGCGTCGGCCACCAGGGCACGGGCCGTCACGCCCGCCTCGAACCCGCCCTCCTCGGCGGCGGACAGGACGGCCGCGATCCGCTCCGCGGGCAGGACGCGGTGCACCCCGTCGGTGAGCAGGAGGAGCGTGCCGGCGCCGGGCGGGCCCCAGACGTGACCGGCGGTGGACGGGTCGGCGGTACGGACGGTCGTCGTGACGACGTTCTCCCACGACCCGCCCGCCGCGACGCCCAGCGCGCGCAGCTCCTCGGCCATCGTGTGGTCGCGGGTGATCGATCGCAGCTCCGTGCCGTCCCAGAGCAGGGCGCGGCAGTCGCCGACCCAGGAGACCGTCCACCCGCCGCCGGGCAGGCCCGCGGCGACGACCAGCACGGTGTCGCCGCTCGGTTCGACGTCGACGGCGTCCCGCGCGGCCAGCAGCGCGGCGCGGGTACCCGCACCCGGCGCGGACCGGACGGCGGCGTCCGCGGCGCGGCGGGCGGCGCGGGCGGCCGCCGCGGAGTCCCCGATCCCGTCGGCGACGGCGGCGGCGAGCCCGCTGCCGTGCCCGGCGATCATCGCGGCGTCGGCGCCGACCGTCCGCAGGCCCCGCACGCTGGCGACGGCGGCGGCCGGGTTGCCGGGCGTCCCGACCCGGTGCAGGGCCGTCGGGACCCCGCCGTCCGGCACACCCGCTGGGAAGTGGTCCACGGCGGGCACACGCGTCCGGGAGGCGTCGGTGCCCGGCACGCGCGTCCCCGCGTCGGCAGCCGGCACGCGAGCCGGCACCGCGTCGGCCGACGGCGCACACGGCCGAGCAGCGTCGGTGGCCGGCACACGGGCTGGAACGGCGTGGGCGGACGGCGCACCCGTCGGAGTGGCTCCACCGTCCGGATCGGCGCCGGCGTCCGGCGGATTCCCGAGCACGGATCCTCGGAACGGTGCCGCCCCGTGGCGACCCGACGTCCCGGCGTCGTCGATCACGGTCATCTCCAGGCCACCTCCGTCCGGAGCCGACGGCACCCATCGGCGGGGGCGGCCGGTGAGTGATCCTTCGCGGGGGCTCGAGAAGCACCCACCGACCGCATATCCGACAGTGCCCCCCGAACCTGTGCGGCGGCTGTGACGGGCCTGAGGAACGCCCCTGACCTGGGCGTCGAGCGAGCCGAGTGATCAGCTCGGCCGCGACGGCCGAGGGTGGCGGTATGGCGAAGATCTCCCCCGCGAGCGCGGTCACGTCGTCGTGGGGCCTCCCTGCGACGACGTCACGCACGGCCGCCCGGACGCCCTCCGGGTCGGCCGGACCACGGACGGCGCAGCCACGGGCGGCGAGCGAGTCGGCCTTGAGGAACCGGTCGGCGCCCTGCGGGAGGATCACGTGCCCGACGCGCGCGCCGGGCGCGGTGGTCACCAGGATCCGCACGGGTGCGGAACCTACGGCCACCGCGACCGGCCACTCGTCGTCGAAACGACGGAATCATTCAGCCGCGCAACGCTCCAGGATCAGCTCGCGCACGCGCTTCGCGTCGGCCTGGCCGCCGGTCGCCTTCATCACCGCACCGACGATCGCCCCGGCCGCCTGCACCTTGCCGCCGCGGATCTTCTCCACGACGTCCGGCTGCTCGGCCAGTGCCGCGTCGACGGCGGCGACGAGCTCGCCCTCGTCGGAGACGACCTTCAGCCCGCGCGCGGCGACGACCTCGTCCGGCGTGCCCTCGCCGTCGAGCACGCCGTCGACGACCTGGCGCGCCAGCTTGTTCGTCAGCTCGCCGGACGCGACCAGCTCGATCACCCGGGCGACGTCCGCGGGGGCGATCGGGAGGTCGGCCAGCTCCACCTCGCGGGTGTTCGCCTGCTGCGCCAGGTAGGCGACCCACCACGAGCGGGCCTCCTGCGACGGGGCACCGGCCGCGACCGTCGCCTCGACCAGGTCCAGCGCGCCGGCGTTGACCAGGTCGCGGATCTCCTCGTCGGAGACGCCCCACTCGGTCTGCAGCCGCTTCCGCCGTACCCATGGCTGCTCCGGCAGCGTCGCGCGCAACTCCGAGACCCACTCCGCGGACGGCGCGATCGGCACCAGGTCGGGCTCCGGGAAGTACCGGTAGTCCTCCGAGGTCTCCTTGCGCCGCCCGGCGCGCGTGGTGCCGGACTGCTCCTCGAAGTGCCGCGTCTCCTGGACGATCTCGCCGCCCGCGTCGAGCACGCCCGCCTGCCGGCTCATCTCGTGCCGGACGGCCCGCTCGACCGACCGCAGCGAGTTGACGTTCTTCGTCTCGGTGCGCGTACCCAGCTCGCCGCCCTTGGGGGTCAGCGAGAGGTTCACGTCGCAGCGCATCGAGCCCTGGTCCATCCGGACGTCGGACACGTCGAGCGACTTGATCAGGTCCCGCAGCTGCGTGACGTACGCGCGGGCCACCTCGGGCGCGCGACCGCCGGTGTCCGGGATCATCTTCGTGACGATCTCGATCAGCGGCACGCCCGCCCGGTTGTAGTCGAGCAGCGAGTAGTCGGCGCCGTGGATCCGCCCGGTCGCGCCACCGACGTGCAGCGACTTGCCGGTGTCCTCCTCCATGTGCGCGCGCTCGATGCCGACCCGGACCGTGGTCCCGTCCTCGAGCTCGACGTCGATCCAGCCGTCGACGGCGATCGGCTCGTCGTACTGGCTGGTCTGGAAGTTCTTCGGCATGTCCGGATAGAAGTAGTTCTTCCGGGCGAACCGGCCCCACGGCGCGATCGAGCAGTTCAGCGCCAGCCCGATCCGCATCGCGGACTCGACGGCCGTCCGGTTCACGACCGGCAGCGATCCGGGCAGGCCGAGGCAGGTCGGGCAGACCTGGGTGTTCGGCTCGGCGCCGAACTCCGTCGCGCAGCCGCAGAACATCTTCGTGTTCGTGGACAGCTCGACGTGCACCTCGAGCCCGAGCACCGGGTCGTAGCGGGCGACGACGTCGTCGACGTCGACGAGGGTCGGAGCACTCACGAGGCCACCTCCGGGACACGCGCGATCAGTGGGCCACCCTCGTCGGCGTCGCGGGCGGCCTCGAACGCCGCACCGACGCGGTACATCACGGCCTCGCCGAGCGCGGGCGCCATGATCTGCAGGCCGACCGGGAGGCCCTCGGACAGCCCGGCCGGGACCGACATGCCCGCCGTGCCGGCCAGGTTCGTCGGGATCGTGGCCAGGTCGTTCAGGTACATCGCCAGCGGGTCGTCGACCTTGTCCCCGATCGGGAACGGCAGCGTCGGCGTTGCCGGGGAGACCAGCACGTCGGCCTGGGCGAACGCGTTCGCGAAGTCCCGCCCGATCAGCGTGCGGACCTTCTGTGCCTGGCCGTAGTAGGCGTCGTAGTAGCCCGACGACAGCGCGTACGTCCCGAGGATGATCCGGCGCTTGACCTCGGGGCCGAAGCCGGCCTCGCGGGTGTTCGCCATGACCTCCTCGGCGCTCGCGCCGGAGTCCGCGCGCAGGCCGTAGCGCATCGCGTCGAACCGGGCGAGGTTCGACGAGACCTCGCTCGGCAGGATCAGGTAGTACGCGGCCATGCCGTACTCGAAGTGCGGGCAGCTGACCTCGACGAGCTCGGCGCCCAGCTTCTCCAGCCGGCGCAGCGCCGCGTCGTAGGCGGTCCGGACGCCCGGGGCGTATCCCTCGCCGCCGAGCTCGCGCACGACGCCGACCTTCAGCCCGGTCAGGTCCTCGGCCGCACCGCGGCGGGCGGCCGCGACGACGTCCGGCACCGGCTCGTCGATCGACGTCGAGTCCATCGGGTCGTGCCCGGCGATCACCTCGTGCAGCAGCGCGGCGTCCAGCACGGTGCGCGCGCACGGACCGGCCTGGTCCAGCGACGACGCGCACGCGACCAGCCCGTACCGCGACACCCCGCCGTAGGTCGGCTTGACGCCGACGGTGCCGGTGAACGCGGCCGGCTGGCGGATCGAGCCGCCGGTGTCGGTGCCGATCGCCAGCGGCGCCTCGAACGCGGCCAGCGACGCGGCGGAGCCTCCACCCGAGCCGCCGGGGACGCGGTCGAGGTCCCACGGGTTGTGCGTCGGTCCGTAGGCCGAGTGCTCGGTCGAGCTGCCCATGGCGAACTCGTCCATGTTGGTCTTGCCGAGGATCGTGATCCCGGCGGCGCGCAGCCGGGCGGTGACGGTCGCGTCGTACGGCGGGCGCCAGCCCTCGAGGATCTTCGAGCCGCACGTCGTGGGCATGTCCGCCGTGGTGAACACGTCCTTGAGCGCCAGCGGCACGCCGGCCAGCGGCGACCCGGGCGTCTCGCCCGCGGCGATCCGCTCGTCGACGAGCCCTGCGCTGGCGAGGGCGGCGTGCTCGTCGACGTGCAGGAAGGCGTGGATCCTGGGGTCGACGGCGGCGATCCGGTCCAGGTGGGCCCGCGCGACCTCGGTCGCGGAGACCTCCTTGGCGTGGATCTTCCCGGCCAGCTCGGCGGCCGTCATCCGGACGAGGTCGCTCACTGCTCCTCCCCCAGGATCCTCGGCACGCGGAAGCGGCCCTCCTCGGCGGCGGGCGCGCCGGAGAGCGCCTGCTCCTGGTCGAGGCTCGGGCGGCGCTCGTCCGGGCGGAACACGTTCTGCAGCGGCACGGCGTGCGACATCGGTGGGATGTCGTCGGCGGCCACCTCGCCCACGCGCGCGACCGAGCTCAGGATGACGTCGAGCTGGCCTGCGAACACGTCGAGCTCGTCGTCGGTGACGGCCAGGCGCGACAGACGGGCGAGGTGCGCGACCTCGTCCCGGGAGATGACCCCACCGGAACCGGCGGGGGAATCGGCACTCATGCCCCTCCTCGGGTGGTTTCCCTTCGGACGCGACGCGCCCGGGTGTCAGCGGACCCGGCTGCGGTGCGGCGGCGGTCCGGGCGAGAACCGGCGCACCACGCCGGTGTGAGAGGACCAGTCTAGGACCGACCGGCGACGGGCCGTCGGGCGGTGCGGGCCTGGTCGGCGGCACCGGAACACCCGGTACCGTCCGGTCACCGGAGATGTCGGCGGCGATGCCGGCTGGCAGGATCTCCCCCCGGGCGTCGCCGGGCCGCGGCCCCCGCCCCGGCCGCGTGCCGGCGACCACACGAAGACCGAGAGGACCCACGTGTCGTTCCTGCTCCGGGTCATCCTCCCGGACAAGCCCGGCAACCTCGGCGCTGTGGCGTCGGCGCTGGGCGGCGCCGGCGCGGACATCCTCAGTGTCGACGTCGTCGAACGCGGCGACGGGCAGGCGGTCGACGACCTCGCCGTCGAGCTCCCGGCCGGACGGCCGCCGGACGTGCTGATCACGGCGGCCGAGTCGGTACCCGGTGTGGCCGTGGAGTCCGTCCGCCCGTACACCGGGCACCTGGACACGCATCGCGAGCTGGAGCTGGTCGACGAGATCTCCGGGAACCCGGCGAAGGGCCTGGCGCTGCTCGCCGACGAGGTGCCGCGACTGTTCCGAGCGGGATGGGCGCTCGTCGCGGTCAGCGAGCACGGCCGCTCCTACCGGATCGCCGAGAGCGCCGCCGCTCCGGAGACGCGTGCCGGGGACCTGCCGTGGCTGCCGCTCGACTCGGCCGTCGCGCTGGACGAGCGGCACTGGGTGCCGGAGCCGTGGCGCGCGTTGGACACGGAGCTGGCGGCCGCACCGTTCGGCACCGGCACACCGCCGAAGACGCTGGTCGTCGGCCGCCCCGGCGGGCCGATCTTCCGCCCGTCCGAGCTGGCGCGCCTGGCCCACCTGGCCGGCATCGTCGCGACGGTCCTGAACGCCTGAGGCCGCCGCCGCGTCTCGCCCGGCGCGCCCGCCACGCCCGACGTCTCGCCCCGCGCTGCGCGTCCCGCCGCGCCGACGTCTCGTCCCGCTCCAAGGTCGGTGCGTCACCCTCCCCTCTCCGAACGAAGGTGCCGTTCGAGCAATGTCATTGCTCGAAGGTGCCGTTCGTTCGGAAATCGGGGGGGTCGGCGAGAGGGGCGCGGGCTCAGGGGCGGTAGGACAGCGCCGTCCGGACGAGGTCGTCGTTGCCGGTGGCCAGCCACCCGTCCGGGCGGACCAGGACGTCCTCGAAGCCGATCCGGGCGTCGATCTTGACCCGGGTCGCGTACTCGAGCAGGGGCCAGGCGCCCTCCTCCTCGCCGTGCAGCAGGATCGGGACGTTCTGCTGGCCGAGCGCGCGCAGGATGCGGATGCCCTCGGCGACCGCGGTCTCCGGGTCGGTCACGGTGGACTCGGCCAGCACCCGGCGCGTCCCGGGCGGCACGCCGTTCTGGCGGAGTGTGACGGCGTCACCGCTGGTCCAGACGCCGAGCTCGACGTCGATGCCGACCGAGTGCGCGGCCCGGCAGACCTCCGTCCAGCCCTTCTCGTGCACGTTGACCGAGCAGACGTCCGGCTTGCCGTCTCCGAGGCGACCCCAGGTCAGGACCGTCTCCACCCGCTTGTTCGGGTCCGGCACGATCCACCGGCCGGTGGTCACGCCGATCTCCATCGACGGCGCCTCCTGCCGGATGAGCGCGACGGCGTCCCGCACGTACACGGGGTCGATCGTCTCCTGGCCGTGCTGGTCGCGCGGGTGCACGTGCACCGACGTGACGCCGAGCCGTGCGACGGCGCGCGCGTCGCGCGCCAGGTGCCGGGCCAGTACGGGCAGCGCGGGATGCGCGTCCGACGGCCGCGACCCGTTCAGCACCGCCTGCAGCACCCGCTCGCTCCTCGCACGCCCGACGCCACGGCAGCGTGCCGTGGCACGTCGAGACTAACGAACGCGGGCGCGTCGCCACCGTTCACCGTTACGGGCCGTTGGTCACACTCGGTGCCCGCAGCGCCCGGCGCGCCGGACGGTGACACGCCGGTTACCTCACGCAGCGTCTCCGGAGCCGCGGTGGCGACGCGATCATCGCCATCGGCGCTCGGCGCGTGCCACCGCCCAGCCGACGGTGCACAGGGCCACGACGGTCAGCGGCAGCCCCATCGCC
The DNA here is from genome assembly GCF_004339565.1 of Pseudonocardia endophytica. Lineage (GTDB taxonomy): Bacteria > Actinomycetota > Actinomycetes > Mycobacteriales > Pseudonocardiaceae > Pseudonocardia > Pseudonocardia endophytica. Next base: position 1,060,952 of record NZ_SMFZ01000002.1, on the reverse strand, counting down.
ACCTTGGCCACGGTCAGCCACAGGACGAGACCGTTCTCGTAGAGCTCGTGCTGTACCGCGAAGCGGGCACCGCCGACCGTCGCGAGCGCGACCGTCGCCAGCGTGAACACGCACCGGACCGGGCGGTCCGTGCGCCACCGGCCGGTCCGGTCCCTGGCGGCGTCCCACACGACGCCGACCAGCGGGCGTCCGACGACCACGCTGACGAACAGGACGACGCTCGCCACGAGCGGGTACCAGACGTCGACGAGGAACGCGTCGGTCGTCGACCCGGTCCACCACACGAGCGTCCCGGACACGCCGAGGCCGACCAGCCCGCCGACGACGGGGCGCAGCGACCGGCCGCGGGCCGCGAGCACGGCAGCCGTGGCGGCGACGGCGAGCAGACCGCACGCGACGCCGCCGAGCAGGCCGAACAGCTGGGCGGCCGGGGCGAACACGGTCGGCCCGACGGCGGACGTCGCCGCGCCGGACCACCCGCCCGGCGGCGCGGGCAGCCGCCGCCGGCCGCGCTCGCGGTCCGGGCCGGTCACTTGGCGGCCGCCTCGAAGCCGACGCCATGGTCGTCGACCGACGCGACCACCGCCCGGAACACCCGGACCGCCTGCTCGACCTCGGCCCGCGAGACCCGCGCGCGATCCTGATGGCAGACCAGCGTGAACTGCATGGTCGTCCCCCCACCGTTTTGTATCGCTGTTATATATCATCGTTACACAACTTGGGCAACGGCCGTCCTAGAGTTCGGTCGATGAGCCCCCGTCCCGCCGATCCGGACGCCCGGATCCGGCTTCTCCACGCGGCCGCCCGTGTGCTGGCCGAGGAGGGGGCGGGCGCTTTGACCACGCGGCGGCTGGCCGCGGAGGCCGGGACGTCGACGACGGCCGTGTACACGCGCTTCGGCGGGATGGACGAGGTGCGCGACGCGGTCCGCCAGGAGGGGTTCTCCAGGCTGGCCGCGTCGCTCGATGCCGTCGGACGGACCGACGACCCGGTGCGTGACCTCGTCGCGGCGGGCGTCACCTACCTGCGCTTCGGGCTCGGCGAGCCGGACCTGTACCGCGCGATGTTCCTCGACCCGCCGCGGGGACCGGATGCGGGCGTGGTCGGGCACGGAGCCTTCGGCAGGCTCGTGGCGGCCGTGCGCCGGTGCGTCGAAGCCGGTCGGTTCACCGACCCGGGGACGGACGGGACGGCCGGGTGGGCCGTGCAGCTGTGGACGATGCGGCACGGGCTCGTCAGCCTGGCCACGGTGGGGCTGATGCCCATGGAACAGGTCATGCTGCACGCGCAGGACATGTCGGTCCGGCTGTTCGTCGGCTACGGCGACGACCGCGCCGCGGCCGAGGCGTCGGTCGCCCGCGGGATGGCGGCGATGCCACCCGATTCGGCGCCACGTTCGGCGAGCTGAGTACCGCACCGGCCGACGGCGACGTGCCCGGCCGTACCGGGCGCCGCGACCGGCAGGCCCGCGTCACTGGGCGACGGCGGCCTCCCGCGCGGCGTCCGGCCCCTGCTCGAGGAGCGTGCGGAAGCCGTCCTCGTCGAGGACCGGCACCCCGAGCTCGACGGCCTTGTCGTACTTCGAGCCGGGCGCCTCCCCGGCCACCACGAACGCCGTCTTCTTCGACACCGAGCCGGCGGCACGGCCCCCACGGGCCAGGATCGCCTCCTTCGCCTCGTCCCGGGAGAACGCGTCCATCGACCCGGTCACCACGATCGAGAGCCCCTCCAGCGTGCGCGGGACCGACTCGTCGGCCTCGTCGACCATCGACACGCCGGCCGATCGCCACTTCGCGACGACCTCGCGGTGCCAGTCGACGCTGAACCAGTCCCGCACGGCGGCGGCGATCGTCGGGCCCACACCCTCACCGCGGGCGAGCGGGGCCAGCGCGTCGGCCAGCGCCTTCGCGCGGGCGCGGTTCGCCGCCCGCTCCTGGCGCGCGGTCTCCTTCTCGGCCTCGGCCGCGAGCTTCTCGGCCTCCTCCGGGTCCGGCTCGACGCCCTCGGCGACGGCACCGTCGGCCACGGCATCGGCCCCGGTGTCCCCGACTGCGGCCCCGTCCCCCGAAGCCGCCCCGTCCCCCGAAGCGGCGTTCTCGGCAGCTCCGGCGGACCCGGCCGCGGCGTCGCCGGTGGCGGGGGCTGGTTCGACCCCCGCGTCCTCCTCGCCGGCACTCCCGTCCGAGGTGATCTCCATCCCGGCCGCCTCGGTGGCCTCCAGCGCCTGGTCCGCGGCGTCCTCGATGGCCTGCATCGAGCCGAACTCACGGGCCAGGGCCTGCGCCGCCGTCGGGCCGACGTGCCGGATGGACAGCCCGACGAGCACCCGCCACAACGGCCGGTCCCGCGCCTCCTCCAGGTTCCCGAGCAGCCGGCGGCCGTTGACCGTGAGCTCGCCCTTCTGGTTGCGGAACAGGTCGGTCTGCAGCAGGTCCGCCTCGTGCAGCGAGAACACGTCACCCTCGTCGGTGACGACACCGGAGGTCAGCAGCGCGACGGCAGCCTCGTAGCCAAGGCCCTCGATGTCGAACGCGCCCCGGCCGGCGACGTGGAACAGGCGTTCGCGCAGCTGCGCCGGACAGGACCGCGCGTTCGGGCACCGACGGTCGACGTCGCCCGCCTTCTGCTGCACCAGCTCCGTGCCGCACTCCGGGCAGTGCGTCGGCATCTCGAACTCGCGCTCGGAGCCGTCCCGCACGTCGGTCACCGGACCGAGCACCTCGGGGATCACGTCGCCCGCCTTGCGGATGACCACCCGGTCGCCGATCAGCACGCCCTTGCGGCGCACCTCGTCCGCGTTGTGCAGTGTCGCCAGCGACACCGTGGACCCGGCGACCTTGACCGGCTCCATCATCGCGAACGGGGTGACCCGCCCGGTGCGCCCGACGTTGACCTGGATGTCCAGCAGCTTCGTGGTGGCCTGCTCCGGCGGGTACTTGAACGCGATCGCCCAGCGCGGGAACCGCGACGTCGCCCCCAGCCTCCGCTGCAGCGCGACCTCGTCCACCTTGACCACCACGCCGTCGATCTCGTGCTCGACGTCGTGCCGGTGCTCGCCCCAGTACTCGCAGAACTCGATCACCGCGTCGATGCCCTGCACGATGCGGGTCCTCGGCGAGATGGGCAGACCCCACGCCACCAGCGCGTCGTACGCGTGCGACTGGGTGTCCGGGGTGAAGCCGTCCCGCTTGCCCAGCCCGTGGCAGATCAGCCGCAGGTTCCGCGACCCGGTGATGCGCGGGTCCTTCTGGCGCAGCGATCCGGCGGCCGTGTTCCGCGGGTTCGCGAACGGCTCCTTGCCCGCCTCGACCAGCGACGCGTTCAGCCGGTCGAAGTCCTCCAGCCGGAAGTAGACCTCCCCGCGCACCTCGACCAGCTTCGGGACCGGGAACTGGTCGGTGCCCGTCAGCTGTTCGGGCACCTCGGCGAGCGTGCGCATGTTCAGCGTGATGTCCTCGCCGGTGCGCCCGTCCCCGCGGGTGAGCGCGCGGGTGAGCCTCCCGTCCTCGTAGAGCAGGTTGACGGCCAGACCGTCGATCTTGAGCTCGCAGAGGTAGTGCAGGTTCTCCCCGACCTCCCTGGTCACCCGCTGCTGCCAGGTGCGCAGGTCCTCCGCGGAGAACGCGTTGTCCAGCGAGAGCATGCGCTCGAGATGGTCGTACGCCGTGAAGTCGGTGGAGAACGTCCCGCCGACCCGCTGCGACGGCGAGTCCGGCGTGACGAGCTCCGGGTACTCCTCCTCGAGGGCGAGCAGCTCGTGCCACAGCTCGTCGAACTGCCCGTCGGACACGATGGGCGCGTCCAGCACGTAATACCGGAACTGGTGGTCGGCCAGCACGGCGGACAGCTCCGCGTGCCGCTCACGGGCCGTGTCGGCGTCGGACGGGGTGCTCACGGACCGCAGATTAGCCGCGCCCCCCGACAGTCATGCGCGTTCTCACCCTCGGGTGCGTCCCAGCAGCTCCAGCACCTCGTCGGTGCCGCCGATCTCGCCGAGGCCCGGGAAGACGCCCTCGACGCTGGCGCGGTGCCCGTCGGCGTCGCGGTCGCCCATCGCGTCCTCGACGAGCGTGACGTGGTAGCCGTGCTCGTGCGCGGAGCGGGCAGTGGACTCCACTCCGAACCGCGTCGCGATGCCGGTGATCACCACCTGGGTGACCCCACGCCGTCGAAGATGCAGGTCGAGGTCGGTGCCGTGGAACGCGCCCCAGTTGCGCTTGGTGACCACGATGCCCTCGCCCAGCTCCGGCAGTACCTGGTCCCAGCCCTCCGGGAACGTCCGGCCGGAGGCGCCGCGGGCGGTCCGTCCGGGCGGGGCATCCGAGCCGTCGGGCGCGAACGAGACGCGCACCAGCACCACCGGCAGGTCGTGGGTGCGGAACGCGTCGGCCAGCCGCACCGAGCGTTCCACCACCTCGGCGGTGGGGTACGGCGCGGTGTCCGTGGCGACGATCCCCTGCTGCAGGTCGACGACGACGAGTGCGGTGCGGGGATCGAGGGTCGTGAGGCTCATGCGGTGCTCCGGGAGACGCGGGCGGGAAGGGAACGGTCGACGACGACGAGTGCCAGCAGCGCCACCGCGCACCCGCCCATGACGAGCGCGAGGACGTGCAGGCCCGGCGTGTCGGCCGAGACGGGGAACGCCGCGGCGGTGACCGCCGAGGAGACGATCGCGCCGAGGTACATGCAGGTGCGCAACAGACCGGCGGACGACCCCATCCGTTCCGGGTCGGCCTGTGCGTAGAGCGCGTTCTGGTTCGCCAGGTTGTTCAGGCCCTGCGGGACGCCGGCCAGCGCGGCGATCACGACGATCAGCCAGATCGGCGACCGCGCGTCCAGTGTGAGCAGCAGCGCGCACACCGCGACCAGCGCGACGGAGCCGGCCAGCAGCTTCCCGCGCAGCTCCGGACGCCGGCCGGTCGCCGCGGAGACGCCGATCGCGACGGCGGACATCGGCAGCAGCATCAGCCCGGCGACCGTCGGGGACAGCCCGCGGGTCTGCTGGAGCCACAACGTGTAGCCGTAGAGCAGGGCGTAGGAGACGACGTAGGACAGGACCTGTCGGGAGTAGGTGGCCAGCAGCGGTCGGTTGCCGGCCAGCACCCGCAGGTCGACGAACGGCTCGGCGGCCCGCCGCTCCCGCACGACCAGCCCGACGGCGGCGAGGACGGCCAGCGCCACCAGGTACCAGTGCGCGGGCTGCGGGCGCATCAGGAACAGCATCAGGCCGAGCAGCGTGGCCGCGAAGAGCACCATCCCGGGCGGGTCCGTCCGGCCGGGACCCGTGGGGACGGTCCGCTCCCGCGGCAGCCGCATCCAGCCGAGGACCAGGCACGCGATCGCCAGCGGCACGTTCACGGTGAAGATCGCCCGCCACCCGCCGACGCCGACCAGCACGCCGCCCAGCGTCGGACCGATCACGACGACCGTCTGGGTCGCGACGGACAGCATGGTCAGCACGCCGGCCGGCGTGGTGAGCCCGCTGCGGTCGGCCTCGCGGCGGATCAGGTGCATCGCCGACGGGTAGGCCGCGCACGTACCGATCCCGAGCAGCACCCGGGACACGACCAGCCAGCCCAGCGACGGCGCGAACGCGGCCAGCACCCCGGCGACCCCGACCAGCGCGGTCCCGGCCAGATAGAGCCGCCGGGCGCCGTAGAGGTCGACCAGACGCCCCAGGACGGGCTGCGCGATCGCCGTCGCCAGGTAGAGCGCGGACACCAGGTACGCGGTCTCGGCGGGCGGCGCGCCGAACGCGATCCCGATCGGGACCAGCGCCACCGCCAGCATCGACGAGTTCACCGGGTTGAGCAGCGATCCCAGGATCAGCGGCGGGATCAGCCCGCGGTCGAACCCCGTCCGGGTCACACCTCGATCAGACGTTCCAGCAGGGACATCGCTTCGATGACGGTGCGTCGCTCCTCCTCGGTGAATCGTTCCTGCAGTGCGCGGGCCAGCCACTGTTCACCGCTGCGGCGGGTGTCCTCCAGGAACTCCCGCCCGCCGTCGGACAGCGAGACGACCTGCCTGCGCCCGTCCGTCGGGTCCTGGTGGCGCTCGACGAGACCCCGCTCCTCCAGCGCGCCCAGCCACGACGCCGCGGACTGCGGACGGACCCGCTCGGCGGCCGCGATCGCGCTCGCCGACGACGGGCCGTCCTTGCCCAGCCGGGACAGCACGGAGACCTGCGACGGCGTCAGCTCCCGCCGGTCGGTCACCTCACGGAACCGACGGCGCAGCCGGCCGACGCCGACCCGCAGGTCGTGCGCGGCTTGCACGGCCGACGGGGAGGTGTCCACGAATAGACAGTCTAGACTGTTCAGTTCCGCCTGTACATCGGGCTCCGGCGACCGCACCTAGACTGGAGCGGTGAGTGATGCGCAACAGGTACTGGCCGAGTCCGCCCGCCGGCGCACGTTCGCCGTCATCTCGCACCCCGACGCCGGCAAGTCGACGCTGACCGAGGCCCTCGCGCTGCACGCCGAGGTGATCGACTCGGCTGGCGCGGTGCACGGCAAGTCCGGCCGCAAGGGCGTCACCAGTGACTGGATGGAGATGGAGCGCTCGCGCGGCATCTCGGTCAGCTCCGCCGTGCTGCAGTTCGCCTACCGGGACCAGGTGATCAACCTCCTGGACACGCCCGGTCACGGCGACTTCTCCGAGGACACCTACCGCGTGCTCACGGCCGTCGACGCCGCCGTGATGCTGCTGGACGCCGCGAAGGGTCTCGAGCCGCAGACGTTGAAGCTGTTCGACGTCTGCCGGTCCCGTGGCGTCCCGGTGATCACGTTCGTGAACAAGTGGGACCGGCCCGGCCGCGAGGCGCTCGAGCTGCTGGACGAGGTGGAGCAGACGATCGGCCTGCGCCCGATGCCGCTGACCTGGCCGGTCGGGATCGCGGGGCAGTTCAGGGGTCTGGTCGAGCGCGAGACCGGCGCGTACACGGCGTTCACCCGTGCCGCGGGCGGCGCCACGAAGGCGACCGCCACGGCCGTCGACGCGACCACGATCGCCGCGCAGGAGCCCGAGTTCTGGCGGACGGCGCAGGACGAGCTCGGGCTGCTCGACGAGATCGGCCAGACCTGGGACGAGAAGGACTTCCTGTCCGGGATCGCGACGCCCGTCCTGTTCGGCTCCGCGCTGTCCAACATCGGCGTCGCCCGGCTGCTCGACACGCTCGTCGACCTCGCGCCCGCGCCCGCCGCGCGCGCCGACGTCGAGGGACACGACCGCCCGCTGGACGCCCCGACGTCGGGCATGGTGTTCAAGGTCCAGGCCGGCATGGACAAGGCGCACCGGGACCGGATGGCGTTCCTGCGCCTGTGCTCCGGACGATTCGAGCGCGGCATGATCCTCACCCACGCGGCCACCGGGAAGCCGTTCGCCACGAAGTACGCGCAGTCGGTGTTCGGCAACGAGCGCACGACCGTCGAGGAGGCGTTCCCCGGCGACATCGTCGGCCTGGTGAACGCGACCGCGCTGAAGCCGGGCGACACGCTCTACGCGTCCGGCCCGGTCGAGTTCCCGACGATCCCGGCGTTCGCCCCGGAGCACTTCGCCGTCGTCCGGTGCAAGGACGCGGGCAAGACGAAGCAGTTCCGCAAGGGGATCGAGCAGCTCGGCACCGAGGCCGTGATCCAGGTGCTGCGCTCGGACCTGCGCGGAGACCAGGCGCCGGTTCTCGCCGCCGTCGGACCGCTGCAGTTCGACGTCGTGTCGGCCCGTCTGGAGACCGAGTTCGGCGCCCCGGTGACGATGGACCGGCTCCCGTACAAGGAGGCCCGGCTCACCGACGCCGAGGCGTTCCAGGTGCTGTCCGCGCAGTCCGAGACCGAGGTGCTGCGCCGGGACACCGACGGCGCGTACCTGGCGCTGTTCAGCAACAAGTGGCGGATGGACATCGTCATGCGGAAGTACCCGGACCTGCGACTCGACGCGATGCCGGCGGGTACGTCGACCGGGTGATCTAGCGATACTCCGTTCGCGGTAATGTAACGGGGTATCACGGGACGACGAGGTCCTCGGGGTGCGCCCCGCAGACCCCGCGAAGGCCGCGGAGCGGACGGTCGACGTTCCGCTCGACGTGCTCCGCACGCTCGCCGCGGTGCTGGTCGTCGTGTCCCACGTGCGGGCGCTGTTCTTCCGCGACTGGGACGACGTGACGCACGGCATGGCGAACGCCGGCTTCTACGCCCTGACCCACCTCGGGCACGCCGCGGTGATCGTGTTCTTCGTGCTGTCCGGCTACTGGGTCGGCGGCACGGTCGTCCGCCAGATCGGCGACGGACGGTTCCGGTGGCGCAGCTACCTGCTGCGGCGCCTGACCCGGCTGTGGATCGTGCTCGTGCCCGCACTCGTGCTGGCCTGGGGTGCCGCGACGCTCGGTCTCGCCCGGTTCGGCACCACCGAGGTCTACCTCGGCACCCCTGCCTACGACGGCGTGACCGTCCCCGGCATGGCCGACCACATCGGACCCGGCACGGGCCTGGGGAACGTGTTCTTCCTGCAGGGCATCGTCGTGCCGGAGTTCGGCGGGGACATCCCGCTGTGGTCGCTGACCTACGAGTTCGCCTACTACCTCCTGCTGCCGCTCGCGCTCTGCGCCGTGGTCGCCGGTCGGCGCCCGGCCGTCCGGGTCGTCTGCGCGGTGCTCGCCGCCGCGATCGCCGTCGGTGTCGGCCTTCCGGTGCTGGCGCTGTTCCCGGCGTGGCTGCTCGGCGCGGCGATCGCCTGGCAGGAACCTCGGCTGCTCGCCCCGTTCGCCGGGCGCCGTGGCCGGACGGTGGCGCTGCGCGCAGCCGGACCGCTCGCGACGGCGGCATTCCTCGCCGTGCAGGTCACGCTGCCCCGCGGTGGAGTGGCGGCTGACCTCGCGCTCGGCCTCGCGACCGGCGTACTCCTGCTCGGCCTGCGCACGGTCACGGTCGGCGACGGTGCGGTCGGACGGGTCACCCGATCGGTCGGCGCGTACGCGAACGCGTCGTACTCGCTCTATCTCGTGCACCTGCCGCTGCTCGTGCTGTTCTCGGCGACGCTGTTCCGCACCGCCGACACCCGGTGGGCGCCGTCGGCGTGGTCGATCGCCGCGTTCGCCGGCATCTCGGTCGCGATGCTCGTCGTCGGCCACGGGTTCGCGAGCCTCACCGAGTTCCACACCGACCGGCTGCGGCGGTGGGTGGACGCGCACCTGGCCGTCCCGGCGTGGGCGGTCCGGTCACGTGCCAGGGGGCTTCTCCAGCCCGGCCAGCAGACGTCGTAGCAGGTCGTCCAGCGCCCTGCGGTCCGCCCGGTCCAACGTGGACAGCAGGTCGCGCTCGTTCCGGACGTGCTCGGTCACCACCTCGTCGACGAGCGCCCGCCCGGACGCGGTCAGTGAGACGAGGATGCTGCGCCGGTTGTCCGGGTCGAGCCGCCGGTCCACGTGACCGGCGGCCTCCAGCCGGTCCAGCCGGTTGGTCATCGCCGCCGCGGACAGCATCATCATGCGCGCCAGCTCCGACGGCGTGAGCACGAACGGCTCCCCCGACCGGCGCAGGGCCGCGAGCACGTCGAACTCCCCGGTGCGCAGGCCGTGACGGGCGAACACCCGGTCCACGAGCGGGCCGGCGACGGCCGCCAGACGCCCGAGGCGCCCGATCGTCGCCATCGCGTCCAGCCCCTCGTCGTCGAGATCCGGGCGCTCCCGGCGCCACTGGTCCACGAGCCGGTCCACCGGATCCTGATCACTCACCGGGCCAGCCTAACGCTCGACTCTTGACGCCATATATTTCGATGTCTAATTTTCAATGCATGGAAGCAAACGTCATCGCCCGCCGCCTCTACGCCGCGGCCGCCTCCGACCCGTCCGCGCTGCTCGACCTGCTCGCCCCGGACGTCGTGCTGCACGACCCGGGCTCGCACCCGAACGGCGGCGCCCACCGCGGCCGCGACGCGGTCCTGGCGTTCCTCGGCGCCTCGTCGTCGGCCGGCGCGAGCATGGAGGTGCTCGACGTGATGGGCGGCTCGCACCACGCCGCTGCCTACGTGCGCGTGCGCGCCGACCGGGGCGACGCCCGCCTGGACAACCTCACGGTGCACCTGATGCGGATCGAGGACGGCCGCGTCGCCGAGTTCTGGTTCCACAACCGCGACCAGGCGCACGTCGACGCGTTCTGGTCGGCCGTCCTGCCCGCCGGGGCCGGTGCGGCATGATCGTCCTGGAGGCCGCCGTCGAGGTGGACGCGCCGGCTGCCGAGGCGTGGGCGGTCGTCGCCGACTACGCGCGGGACGTCCAGTGGCGCAAGGGTGTCCGGTCGATGGTGCCGACGCCGTCGGGTCCGGTCCGGCGCGGCACGACGACCGTGGAGTGGCTCCGCGCGGCCGGCCGGACGATGCGCAACGACGGCGAGGTCACCTCCGTCGACGACGGCCGCCGGTTCTCGTGGCGCACGACGTCCGGAGTGGACGCCGAGGGTTCCCGCGAGGTCACGGCGATCGGCGACGACGGGTGTCGCATCCGTCTGGAGACGCGCGTGCGCCCACCCGGCCTGCTGCGTTTCGTGCCGGGCCTGCGGCGCTCCCTGCAGCGCACCCTGACCGCCGACGCCGCCCGCCTGCGCACGCTGATCGAGCTCGGTCCGGACGGCCCCGACGAGGAACGACCGTCAGGCCCCGACCTCACCGAGAGCGGCTTCACCTCCGGGGGCGACCGCCGCGACGACGGCGACGGCCGGTCCTGGTTCGACTGATCATCACCGTGGCCGGAACCTGGTCGGTGCGCGACCGGGACGCTGCTCGCCGGGCAGGGCGTTCGGCGGAGGCGTTCGCCACGGGCACGTGCCGGGTGCGGTGCACCTCCCGCGTGCGGCGGTCGCGGACCACGGGCGCGACGTCGTGCCGGTCGGCGCCACCGCCGTCGTCCACTGCTGGGGACCCGGTTGCAACGGCGCGACCCGCGGTCGCCCGGCTCGGCGTGCCGGTCAAGGAGATGATCGGCGGCTTCGAGTGGTGGGTCCGGGAAGGACTGCCGGTGTCCGGCGACGACGGGGAGCGGCGGCCGTCGCCGGACCCGCCCGTCGCCGTCGTGGACGAGTGACTCACGCGTCCAGGAAGAAGAGAGGGCGTCGGGAGTCCCATGTGGACGAGCCCGCCGACGCCGACCCGCCCCAGGGCAACGACGACCCGGACCGCCTCGGTGCGCTCGGCCGGCTCGGCCGGGCGGTCCCCCGGCCCCCGGCCTACGGTGACCACATGACCTCCACCGCCGAGAAGGCCACACGGCTGCAGGAGCTGCACGCCGCACCGGAGCTGCTGCTCGTCGTCAACGTGTGGGACGCGATCACCGCGAAGGTCGTCGCCGAGACGACCGGGACGCGGGCGCTGGCCACCCCGAGCCACGGCATCGCCGCCTCCCGCGGGTACGCCGACGGCGAGAACATCCCGCGCGACCTGATGATCTCCGAGATCGGGCTGATCGTGCGGACGGCGGGCGACCTGCCGGTCACCGCCGACCTGGAGGCCGGCTACGGCGACCCGGGCGGGACCGTCACGAAGGCGATCGAGGTGGGTGCCGTCGGCTGCAACCTGGAGGACCAGGCCAGGCCGCTCGACGAGTCCGTGAAGGCGGTCGAGGCCGCCGTGGCGGCTGCGCAGGCGTCGGGTATCGACTTCGTGCTGAACGCGCGCACCGACGTGTTCCTCAAGGCGGGCGACCGCGACCCCGACGACGTGCTGGCCGACGCCGTCGAGCGCGGGCGCGCCTACCTGGACGCGGGCGCGTCCAACTACTTCGTGCCCGGCAAGCTCGACGAGACGCAGGTCGGACGCCTGGTCGAGGCACTCGGCGAGCGCAAGGTCAACCTGATCGGCATCCCTGGCTCGATCCCGCTCACCCGCGCGCAGGAGCTCGGCGTGTCCCGGGTGTCCTACGGACCGTGGAGCCAGAACGTCGCGCTCACCGCGCTGGCGAAGCTGGCCGAGGACGTCTACGCCGGCGGCGGCCTGCCCGCGGACACGCGCAAGCTGAACTGAGCCGCCCGCCCCGCCTCGCGCCGCCCCCTTTCCACTCCCCTCCGCGCCCGGCGCCCAACCGCGCCCGGCGCCCGACCGCGCCCCGGCGCCCCTCCTCTCCGCACCCCTCCCCTCCGCGCCCCCCTCCGCACCCCCTCTCCGCGAACGAACGGCACCTTCGAGCAATGTGATTGCCCGAAGGTGCCGTTCGTTCGGTCAGGGGTGGGTCACATCTCCGGCGCGTCCGCGTTCGACGGCGTCGTCGTCTGTGCGACGAGTGCGTCCCAGTTGCGCAGGATGTACTCGCCGGTCCGCTGGGACAGGGCACCGATCGTGCTCGTCGGGTTGACCGCGCCGCCCGTGGTGAGCGTGCTGCCGTCCACGACGAACAGGTTCGGCACGTCCCAGGTCTGGCACCACTTGTTGAGCACCGAGTCGCCGGGGTTGTTGCCCATCCGGCAGGTGCCCATCAGGTGCCAGGCCGGCGGCGGGTAGAGCACGCCGGTGTCGTTCGTCTCCACCGCACCCACCGCACGGGTGGCCTCGAAGATCTTCTCGATGCCGTACTCCGCGAGCGCGACGTCGTTCGGGTGCAGCTCGTAGTTGACGTGCGCGGCCGGCAGCCCGGACGAGTCCTTGACATCCGGGTCGAGCGTCACCGTGTTCGTCTCCACCGGGAGGTCCTCGCCGAACATGAAGACCATCAGGTGGTTGGCGAAGTGTCCGTCGAAGAACTCGCGGTGCTTCTCGCCCCACGGAGCGGTGTAGCCGGTGTGCGTGCCCATCGCGGCGTAGGCCGGTCCGAAGCTGCGCGCGACCTGCATGCCGAAACCGTTGACGAATCCCCGGTCCATGTCCGTGTGGTAGAACTCGTGCGAGTAGAGCGGTGCTCCGAACGCGCCCTTGAAGCCCTCCACCGGCTCGTCGAACCACGAGTCGCAGAACGCGAACACGTGGTGCATCAGGTACTTCCCGACGATGCCGTTCGAGTTCGCCAGCCCGTCCGGGTGACCCTTCTGCGCGCTCTGCAGCAGCAGGCGCGGCGAGCCGATCCCATTGGCCGCCAGCACGACGATCTTGGCCCGGACCTCGTGCCGGTCGCCCGTCCTGCGGTCGATGTAGGTCGCGCCGGTGGCCTTGCCGCCGTCGGCGTTGATCGTCTCGACCCGGGCGAACGTCCGCAGGTCGGCCCCGTGCCGGATGGCGAACGGCCAGTGGGCGTTGGCCGGCGTGGACAGCGACCCGGTCGGGCTGCCGGACAGCTCGTTGCCGGTCGCCTGGTCGGCCTTCCGGTTCTCCCGGTCCACCGTGATGATCGCGTTGTCGGACGGCCACCAGTGCCAGGCGAGGTCGCGCGACGCCTTGGCGTACTTCAGGCCGAGCTTGCCGGGCAGTACCTCCGGGTCACGGACGGCCTGCTTGCGGTCCGGGTAGGACGGGTCGCCGATCCGGCCGGAGATGCCGTAGATCTCGTCGTTCTCGTCGTAGAACGGGGCGAGGTCCTCGTAGGAGATCGGCCAGTCGATCGTCCCCTCGAGACCGTGCTCGGTCCCCTTGCGGAAGTCGACCGGCTTGTAGCGCGGCCAGTGCCCCGCGTAGTGCACGGTGGACCCGCCGACGTTGTTCATCATGTACGGCGTCGTGGTGCCGGTGACCGGGTAGTCCTCCGGCAGCTGGCGCACGTTCGGGTCGTAGGCCCACCCGCGCTGCTTCTCCAGCTCCCACTCGTCGTGGTAGTGCGGGTGCTCGTTCGGCTGGACCCAGGGGCCCTGCTCCAGGCACACCACGTTCACGCCGGCCTTGGCCAGCTTGAGCGCGATCCCGGCCCCGCCGGGGCCCGCCCCGATGATCAGGACGTCGGTCTCCTCGTATGCGGCCATGCGTTCCTCACTTGGTCCAGGTGAGCTTGGAGAGGTCGACGCGCACGACCTCGTCGGTCTCGAGGTAGGAGCCGTTCTCCTCGGCCTGCGCGAGCAGTTCCTCGTCCCACGGCTCCGTGGTCTGCAGGTAGCCGTAGGGCAGCGGCGGGCCGTGGTAGTCGCGGCCGGCAGGCAGGTTGTCGTTGATCGCGAGCGTGACCCGCGGGCGCGAGTAGTAGCCGTAGTAGACGAGCGCCCGCAGCTGCTCGAACAGCGGGTCCTCGGCGTTCTCCAGCGAGGCGATCGCGTTGGTCCGGAACGTCGTGTCACCGTCCACGAAGGACTGCCCGAGCTGGTCGAGACCGGCCTTGAACTCGTCCTCTCCTGCGAACGGGAAGTGCTTGTTCCGGTACCCGCTCGGCGTCACGTAGCGGCCGACGAACTCGACGATGCCGATCTCGCTCGCCGTCGGCCACTTCGGGTCCGGCGGGATCATCGTGTCCGCGACGGCCTTGATCACCTGCGCCTGCAGGTCGCTGAACGAGATCGGGTGCAGCAGACCGCCGATGCGGGGCCGGCCGACCTCGAAGAAGCCGCCCGCCTCTCCCGGGAGGGCGGTCCCCTCCGGCGCCCCGAACGGTGCGGGCGCCTCCCCCAGTGCTGCGTCACTCATGGTGGTGTCTCCTGTCCTGGTCGAAGGGCCTACAGCGGGGCACCGGGCCACTCGGTCCCGGCCCGCAGCGAGTCGTCGAGGTTGATGGACACGTGCTTGACCTGCGTGTAGCCGTGGACGGCCTCCAGGCCCTCCTCGCGGCCGGTACCGCTCTGCTTGTGCCCGCCGTGCGGGGTCATCGGCAGCTCGCCGAACCAGTCGTTGATCATCACGCCACCGACCTGGAGCCGGCGGGCGGTCGAGAGCAGGCGCTTGATGTCGCTGCCCAGCAGCACGGCGAACAGGCCGTACGGGCTGTCGTTGACGGCCTCGACGAGCTCGTCCTCGGACGACCAGGTGATCACCGAGGCGACCGGCCCGAAGATCTCCTCCTGGGCGATCCGCGCCGAGTTCGCGACGTCGGTGAACACGGTGGGCTCGACGAAGAACCCGCCCTCGTCGGTGCCCTCCGGACGGCCGCCGCCGTAGTAGAGCGTGCCCTCGCTCTTGCCGACCTCGATGTACTCGCGGACCTTGTCGTACTGGGTCTTCGAGATCAGCGGGCCCATCTCGACGCCGTCGGCGAACCCGTCGCCGATCGTGGCCTGGTTCAGCCTCTCGGTGAGCGCGGTCAGGAACTCGTCCTTGATGTCCTGGTGCACGAACAGCCGCGTCCCGGCCACGCAGACCTGACCGGCGTGCGAGCAGAAGCCCTGCACGGCGGCCTCGACGGCGTCCTCCAGCCCGGCGTCCGGGAACACGACGGTCGGGCTCTTGCCGCCGAGCTCCAGGTTCACCTGCGCGACGTGGTCGGCGGCGAGCTTGGCGACCTCCTTGCCGGTGGCCGTCGAGCCGGTGAACGTGATGCCCGCGACGTCGGGGTGCGACGCGAGCGCCGCGCCCGCCTCGCCGCCGTAGCCGGTGACGACGTTGAACACGCCGTCCGGGAAGCCCGCCTCCTTGACGAGCTCGGCGAACTTGAGCGCGGACAGCGACGTGTCCTCGGCCGGCTTCACGACGCACGTGTTGCCGAGCGCCAGCGCCGGCGCGCAGGAGCGGACGAGGATCAGCAGCGGGTAGTTCCACGGGATGATGTGCGCCGTCACGCCGAGCGGCTCGAGCAGCGTGAACGACAGCTTGTTTCCCGGGACCTCGATCTGGCGGCCGCCGACCTTGTCCGCCAGGGACGCCCAGTAGTCCAGCCAGATCGGGATCGCGCCGACCAGCTCCTGGGCCTTGGCCAGGTAGTGCCCGGAGTCCAGCGCCTCCAGGCGGGCCAGCTCGTCGGCGTTCTCGGTGACCTTCTCGGCCAGCGCCCGCAGCAGCGCGGCACGCCCGAGCGCGTCCGTGAACTGCCAGTCGACGGCGACCCGCTTGGCGGCGGCGACCGCCTTGTCGACGTCGGTTCCGTCGGCGCGGGGGACCTGGGCGATCGTCTTCCCGGTGTTCGGGTCGACGGTCTCGAACGTGCCGCCCGATCCGGCCGGGACGAACGCGCCGTCGATGAACATCGACGCGTGCTCCGCGGTGCGGGCGTCCTGGTCCACGGTGAGCTTCTGCTCCGTGGTCGTCATTGACCTTCTCCTCGTGCTCGGATCTGAACGTGGGGGAGAGCGTGCGCGGCTACTGCTTCTTCGTGTGCTCGCGTTCGTCGACCACGCGGTTGGCCTTGTGCTCGCTGCGCTCGAACGTGTCCTTCTCGACGACCTCGACGCCGACCCGCAGCCCGACGACGCGGTGCAGGCCCGACGACGCGGCCTTCTCGAACTCCGAGGTGTCCGAGCCGTCGTACTCGGCCCGGACCTTGATCTCGTCCATCGAGCCGGTGCGGGTGACGATCACCCGGTGCTCGCCGCCGTACCCGGAGATCTCGCGCAGCACGTTGTCGATCTCCGTCGGGTACACGTTCTCGCCCCGGATGTGGATCATGTCGTCGATCCGGCCGTAGACCCCGACGGGCATGCTCGGGTACGTGCGCCCGCAGCCGTTCTCCTTCATCTCCCAGCGGCTGAGGTCCTTGGAGAGCAGCCGGATCATCGGCTGGGACGTGCGCTCCAGGTGCGTATAGACCGGAGTGCCCTCGTCGCCGTACGGGACGGCCTTGTAGGTGTCCGGGTCGCAGATCTCGTGGTAGACGATGTCCTGCCAGAGCAGCATCCCGTCCGGGCTGCCGTCGGTGGCCGACGCCGACATGAACGGCGTCATCTCGGCCATCGTCCCGCAGTCCACGACGCGCGTGTCGAACGCCTTCTCGATCTTGTTCCGCACCGCCGGGACGGACGCTCCCGGCTCGCCGGAGAAGAACATGATCTTGATGCCGAACTCGCGCGGGTCGACCTTCTCCTCCTCGGCGACCTCGGCCAGGCGCAGCGCGTAGGACGGTGTGGCGTAGAACGCCTTCGGCTGCGTGCGGGCGAGCCAGCCGAGCGCCCGGCTGGTCATGCCGGAGGCGCCCGCTCCGTACGGGAACACCTTGCAGCGCAGGCGTTCCGCGCCGGACATGGCACCCCAGGAACCGAGGTAGAGCGAGAACAGGGCGGACACGAACACGGTGTCACCGGGGCGCACGCCCATGCCCCAGAGGATCCGCGCGTGGTTGTCCGCGATCACCTCCCAGTCGCGGCGGCCGATCGCGAACCCGGTCGGGGTCCCGGTGGTGCCCGAGGTCCCGTGGATGTGGTGCACCTCGCTGTCCGGGATGCACCCGTAGTCACCGAACGGCGGCGCGTCGATCTGCGCCTGGCGCAGCTCCTCCTTCACGACGACCGGGACCTGGGAGAACGCCTCCCACGTCGTGATGTCCTTGGGCTCCAGCCCCGCCTCGTCGTACTTGCGCTTGTAGAACGGCGAGTTGTCGTAGGCGTACTGGATCACCTGCGGGAGCCGCTCCAGGATCGCCGCGTCGCGCTCCTCCGGATCCATGGTCTCCCGGTTCGGGAACCAGTACGGGCTGTCCGGATCAGGGAGGTACTCCTGGTCGTAGCCCGCAGGCCAGTGCCACTCCTCCATCGCGTCGCCTGCCATGATCAGCCCTTCCTCCGCTCGACCTCGGCGTCGTTCCACGGTGTGAGCGCCTGGTAGTCCGGGACCCAGCCGAGCCCCTTGCCCGCATCCGGCGACGGCGCGTCGCGGCTGGTCACGACGTCGATCACGGCCGGCGCGTTGTCCAGCGCCCGCTTCAGGGCTCCTGCCATCTGGCCGGGCTCGGTGACCCGCTCGCCGTGCGCGCCGAGTGCCTCGGCCAGCGCGGCGTAGTCGTTGTGCTCCAGCTCGGTGCCGACGACGAGCCCGTAGTTCTCGGCCTGGTCGTAGCGCTCGATGTTCCAGGCGGAGTTGTTCGAGACGATCACGACGATCTTCGCGCCGTGCCGGACGGCCGTGTTGACCTCCATCGCGTTGATGCCGAACGCGCCGTCGCCGGTGACCGCGATGGCCGGCCGGTCCGGGTTGTTCAGCGCCGCCGCGATCGCGAACGGGACGCCGACGCCGAGGCAGCCGAACGCGCCCGCGTCGAGGTACCGGGCCGTCGACGGGATGCCGAGCCGGGCGAAGGACAGCAGGTCCCCGCCGTCCGCGACGACCGTGGCGCCGTTCAGGTCGACGTCCTGCAGCGCGGCGAAGATGTGGTTCGGGTGCATCAGCCCGTCCTCGCCCGCCGGAGCCGACGCGAGCTTGTCCCGGTAGCCGTCGAAGCGCTCCAGGTGGGCCGCTCGCAGCTCGTCCCGCCAGGCCGGGTCGCCGGACGTGGCGTCCGCGAGTGCGTCCAACGTGGACGGCACGTCGGCGAGGATCTCGACGGCGCCGCGGCGGTTGTCGTAGAGCTCGCCGGCCGAGTCGGAGATCCGTACGAACGTGGCGTTCGGGAACGCAGCCGGTGAGCCGAAGCCGAGCTGGTAGTCGAGCTGGCGCCCGACGGTGATCACCAGGTCGGCGTCGCGCATGACGCGGGAGCGCAGCGCGCCGACGACGGCCGGGTGGTCGGGCGGGACGAGCCCGCGGCCCTCCTGGGTGTCCAGGTAGGCGGCGCCGGACGCGTCCAGGAAGCGGATCAGCGCGTCCCGGGCCGGTCGGGCGCCGCGGCCGGTGATCACGGCGACCTTCGACGACTTTCCGACGAGCGACGCGATCGCCGCGACGTCGTCGGGGTGCGGCAGCGAGCGGTGCTTCGGGCGGGGCGTGAGGTGCTCGTCCAGCACGGTCGCGGGGGCCGGCGTCTCGCGCAGCACGTCGGTCGGGATCTCCAGGTAGACCGGGCCCGGCTCGCCCGCGTCGCCCAGCGCGCGGGACCACCCCTCGTCGAACTCCCGCAGGACCTCGTCGTGCCAGCGCAGCGTGCGCGACTGGCGGGTGACCGGCGCCAGGATCTCGGTGTGCGGGATGTCCTGCAGCGGGTGCTTGTTCGACTGCGGCCGCGGTGGGCAGCCGCCGATCAGGATCAGCGGGATCCGGGAGACCGACGCGTTCGCGACGGCGGTGACCGTGTTCGTGACGCCGGGGCCCGCCGTCGCCAGCGCGACGCCCATCTCGCCGGTCAGCTCGGAGTGGGCGTGCGCGAGGTGCACGGCGGCCGCCTCGTCACGGACGTCGACGATGGACACACCGAGGCGGGCGAGCTGGTCCCATATCGGCTGGATGTGCCCGCCCTGCAGGCCGAACACCCGCCGGACCCCTCGTTCGTGCAGGAACGTCGCGATCAGCTCCGCGACGGTTCTGGACGGATCCCCGGTCATGCACTGCTCCTCACTGAGCGACTCACTGAGCGACATCGGTGTTGCAGGTCCACACTCGGAGCACTCCCGGCTCCGGGGTGACGTGGACCACCAACCTGCCGCATACTGAATTCAGTAGTCAAATCGAAGCGGCACATCCGTCCGGACGGCCCACCCGGCCGACTATCCTGATCCCGACACCGGTGCACGAACGAGGTCGGAGGGGCGAGTGTCGTACGGGGAGGACTGCGGATGACCGCGCTTCCGACGCCACCGTCGCGCGTGCAGCAGGTCTATGACGCGATCGTCGACGACATCTGCACGGGACGCCTCGCCCCGGGGACACGGCTGCGCCAGGAGGAGCTGGCCGACCGGTTCGAGGTGTCGCGCCAACCCGTCCAGCAGGCGTTGTTGCTGCTGCGCAACCAGGGGTTGCTGCGCGAGGTCGGCCGTCGTGGCGTCGAGGTGGCCCCGGTCGACGCGGAGTTCGTGCGCCAGCTCTACGGCCTGCGGGCCGTGCTCGACGGCTACGCGGCGCGGTCGGCCGCCTTCGAGGGACTGACGCCCGAGGTGCGCATCCGCGGGGAGTCGCTGGTCGAGGCCGGACGGCAGGCCGAGCGGGACCGCGCGTTCGCGCACATGGTCACCGCCGACGTGGACTTCCACCGTTTCGTCATGGAGCAGTCCGGTAACCCGCTGCTGCTGGAGAGCTCCGGTGTGATCTGGCAGAACGTGCAGCGCGTGATGAGCGAGGTCCTCTACCGCGGTGACGCGCCGGCCTGGGTGTGGGAGGACCACACCGCGATCCTGGACGCCATCGTCGACCGCGACGGCGACCGTGCCGAGCGCGTCGCCCGCGACCACGCCGAGCACGGCCGGCAGCTGATCCTCGAGGCGCTCGAGGGTGTCCGTTCCGCGACGAGCTGACCGCCCGGCTCAGCCCAGCACGTCGCGGATCGCACCGAGGACGGTCGCGACGGACCGGTCGGTCGCGTTGTGCCCCATCAGCCCGATCCGCCAGGCCTTCCCGGCGAACTCGCCGAGCCCGCCACCGACCTCGATGCCGTACCCGTCGAGCAGGCGACGCCGCAGGGGTGCCTCCTCCTTGCCGGACGGCAGCGTGGTGGCGGTGAGCTGCGGGAGGCGCGCCTTCTCGTCGGCGACCATCCCGAAGCCGAGATCGGTGAGCCCGTTCTGCAGCGCCTTCCCGACGCGCTCGTGGCGCACCCAGGTCGCCTCGAGTCCCTCGTCGAGCAGCCGCCCGAGTCCGGCGTGCAGCGACGCGGCCAGCACCGACGACGCCGTGTGGTGATACACCGGCGGCGAGGCCTGGTAGTACTGCTGCAGCAGGCCCATGTCCAGGTAGAACGACGACACCGGCGTGCTCCGTGCCCGCATCCGGGCCACCGCGCGCTCACCGAACGTCACCGGGGCCAGCCCCGGCGGCGCGCCGAGACACTTCTGCGAGGCCGAGTAGCACGCGTCGACACCCCATGCGTCGACCTCCAGCGGGGTGCCGCCGAGCGCGGTCACGGCGTCCACCAGCAGCAACGTGTCGGTGGAGGCCAGCTCGGTGCCGAGCGCGGCGACGTCGTTGCGCACGCCGACCGATGTCTCCGCCGCGACGACGGCGAGCAGCACCGCATGCGGGTGCGCACGCTGGGCGGCGAGCAGGTCACCCGGGTCCAGCGGCGTGCCCCAGGGCGCCTCGACGCGCACGATCTCGGCGCCGAGCCGCATCGCGACCTGCACGAGCCGTTCGCCGAAGTAGCCGTTGACGCCGACGACGATCGTGTCGCCCGGCTCGAGCAGCGACGCCAGGCACGCCTCCATGCCCGACGAGCCGGTCCCGGAGACCGGAAGCGTCAGCTCGTTCGCGGTGCGGAACACCGCCCGCAGCCGGTCGGAGATCTCACCGACCAGCGCCAGGTAGGCCGGGTCGAGATGGCCGAGCACGGGACGGGTGAGCGCCTCGGTCGCCTCGGGGTACGGGTTCGAGGGCCCGGGGCCGAGCAGGAGTCGATCGTCGAGCACGACCCCGACCGTAGCCGCTATCGGACGAGCACGGGGATCGGTGTCCGCTCGATGAGGTCCTGGGCGGATCCGACCCCGACCACGGCGAACAACGACAACCATGTCACGCAGAGCGCCAGGCCGACCGCGGACAGCACGATCCCGGCCACGGCGACGACGGAGTTGCGGGCCGAGCCGGCACGCACCCGTCGCAGACCGACGAACCCGAGTACCAGCCCGAGGATCGTCACCGGCCACACGGCGATCGCGATGAACGGCACCAGCGCCAACCCGATCCCGACGACACCGGCGACCAGCGCGAGCGTCCCGGGCAGCCCACCCGGCGCGAGCCGGACCTCTGCCGCCTCCTCCTCGCACGGCAGGTACGGGTTCTGCCCGGCGAACTCGTCGTCCTCGTCGCCGACGGGCTCACGGCCTCCGTCGGCCTGCCTGCGGGGACCGAACGGCCACTCCCCGAAGCCCGGTCCGATCGGTCCGGTCTGCTCGACCTGCGTCGACGTCACGTACTCCCCCACGGTCCGCGGTCGCGGCACCGGCGGCAGCGACGACGGCCCCGAGGGCAGGCTGCCGTCGGAGTCGTCGGGCCGCGCGTGGCGGCCGGGCCGGGGTTGCTGCGACGTGGTCACGCCCATTACGTCGAACGGCGCACCGGCGTGTTAGAGCAGATCGTCAAATGTGACGATCCCGACGCCCGACACCGGTGCCGCATCGCGAAACGTCCGGCACCGGGCTCGGAGGCCCAGCGCTCGCAGGCGGCGTTGCCGCCCGTACGAAGACGCCCGCGGCCCGTCACCACTGACCACCTGCCGGGGCGGCCGCCGCCCGGCGGCGGCGGGGCGCCGAGCACGAGCGCGGCGACCGGGTCGGCGACGTCGGCGTGCCGGCCCGTCGGTATGAGCTACGGGCGGCGCCGTGCCTGCGAACGCCTGGATATCCGCCGAGTCCGGCGCCACCGTCGCGCGACACGGCACTAGTGCCCCGTCCAGAAACGTTCGGCACGGAACTCGGCGGCCCAGGCGCCCGCCGGCGGCGTTGCCGACCGGGCCGAGTACGCCCGGTACGAGGCCCGGCCGGCGCCTTGCCGGCGAACGCCTGGAGCCGCCGATTTCGGCACCGACGTTCCTTGACGGGGCACTAGCCGTCTCCGGCCTCCGGCGGGACTTCGTCCGGGTCGGCGAACGCCGTGCCGAGCTCGCTGGAGAGTCCGAGTGCGCGGCGCGCCCACTCGGGCGTCGCGCCGGCGAGCCCGCAGGCGGGCGCCGGGAGCGCGAGCCGGGCGAGTCGCTCGCGTCCGAACCCGAGACGGTCGGCCAGCTCGAACCCGGTGCGGGCCAGGTCGCCGATCTCCGGCTCCGGCGCGGGGGCGGTGGACGGCAGCATTCCCAGCATCATCGGGATGCCCGCGTCCCAGGTCTCGCCGATGGCGTCCAGCGCGGCCGGGATCGCCGTACCGCCGGAGAACGCGGGGCGGGTCGCGTCGATCCCGACGGCCGCGGCGCCGGTGGAGGCGAGCAGCCGGATCGGCGGGCGGTCGGCGCAGCAGTGCACGACGACCGGCGCGCCCAGCCCGGCGATCACCTCGCGCAGGCGGTCCGCGGCGTCCGGCCCGCGGACCGACCGGACCGTCCCGTACCCGGACGCGGTCGGCAGGATCCCGGCGATCACGGCGGGCAGCGACGGCTCGTCGAGCTGGACGAGGACCCGCGCCCCGGTCCGGGCGGCGATCTCCTCGACGTGCGCGCGCAGCCCCTCGGTGAGGCTCGCCGCGAACTCGGCGACGGCACCGTGATCGGTCAGCACCCGGTGCCCGGACGCCAGCTCGATCGACGCCGCGAGCGTCCACGGGCCCACGGCCTGCACCTTCACCCACGCCGAGCCGATGCGGTCGCAGGCCTCGTCGAACGCGTCCACGTCGAACGCGAGCAGATCGGCGGCCCTGCGCTTGTCCCGGCCCGGCCGCGCCGTGACCCGCCACCCGGTCGGGACGACCTCGGTCGCGATGTCCACCAGCAGGCCCGCCGTGCGACCGATCATGTCCGCACCGACCCCTCGGGCGGGCAGCTCGGGCAGCGCGGGCAGGTCCGGCGTCTCGCCGGTGACGACGGCCGACGCCTCGGTGGGATCGGTGCCCGGCATCGAGCCGACACCGGTTCCGACGCCCTCGGGCCACAACTCCGGTGGTGCGACGGGCTCGTCGGGCTCCGGGTCGACGACCTCGATCGTCGGCTCCGGCGGACGCGTCTCACCGGGCCGGACGTCACCCAGCCCTGCGGCAGCGAGCGCGGCGGCCAGGGGATCGTCGTCAACACTCACGGTGCCGAGTCTCCCCCGGCCCGACGGAACGGAACTCACGGCCCCCGGTTCCCCCATCACGCCGCCCGCGCCCACGCCCCCCACCGCAACCACACGGCCCACCGCAACCACACGGCCCACCGCAACCACACGGCCCACCCCGACCACACCGGCGACGCCGGACGCCGGACGCCGGGCGCCGGGCGTGCCGGGCGTGCCCCATCCCGAACGAACGGCACCTTCGGGCAATGTCGTTGCTCGAACGGCACCCTCGTTCGGGGCGGGCGGGGATCCGGCGCGGCACAGCAGCGGCGCGCGGGGCACGCGGCGGGGCACCGCCCGCGGTGGCTCGGCGAGAGATCAGCGAGCGTGGAGGAATGCGGCCGCCAGCTGACGCTCACGCTCCTCAGTCGACGATCATGCTCCTGCCGCGTCCGGACTATCTGGTCAAGCCGTTCTCGCCGGGTGAGCTGGCCGCCAGGGCCCGGTCGGTCCTGCGCCGCTCCGCCCCGCCTCCGGCCGCGGAACCGACGACCGTCGCCCGGCGGCGTCCCTCCGGCCCCCCGCGGCGCCCATCGAACCCAACGACGCCCGTCCAACTCAACGGCGTCCGCCCAACCCAACGACGCCCGCCCCGGCTTGACGGCACCCGCCCAACCCAACGGCGCCCATCCCGGCTTGACGGCACCCGCCCAAACCCAACGGCGCCCATCCCGGCTTGACGGCACCCGTCCCGGCCCAGCGGTGACGGTCCTCGTGCCGCGACGCGCGTCGACCGCCCATCCGTCGTGATCGACGTTCCAGGAGCGGGACGTTCGCGGGGCGAACGCTCGGCTCCACACGCGCCGATCACATCGGAGCTTGCCGCGCGCTATCGTGGTCTCTCGTGAATCCCCGCGCACGCGGGAACCGAACTCGCACGCGGGAACGGGGCCGTCGCTCAGAGCGCGGTGGCCCACTCCCGCAGTGTCGCCGCGCGGATCTTCGTGCCGTTCGTGCCGGACGTCGTCGGCATCTCCTCGATCACCCGCACGGCGTGTGGGACCTTGAAGTGCGCCAACGCCTCGTGGCACCAGACCCGTAGCGCCTCCGGGTCCGGCGCGGTGCCCGGCTCGCCGACGACGAACGCGACCGCGCGCGTCGCACCGTCCGGTCCGGGGACGCCGACCACCTTCGCCGTGTGCACCGACGGATGCGCGGCCAGCCGCACCTCGATCTCTGCCGGGTCGACGAGGAACCCGCGCAGGCGCAGGGCGTCCCCGGCCCGGCAGGTGTAGGTGAACACGCCAGGCTCGGTGACGACGCCGAGGTCGCCGCTGGCGAACCAGCCGTCCGCGTCCCCGGTCGGGCGATCGGGCTCGCCGAGGTACGCGTCGACGACGGTCGGTCCGCGGAACTCGAGCTCGCCCTCGGCTCCGGGGCCGAGGGCGGCGCGGGTGTCCTGGTCGACGGCGCGGACCTCGGTCGTGGCGCCGACCAGCCGCCCGCCTCCGGTCCACCGGTGCGGCTCCGGATCGTCGTCCGGCCACATCGAGAGCAGCGCGAACGCCTCCGAGCTGCCGTACACGCCGGTCGTACGCACGCCGTGCGCGTCGCGGGCCCATTCGGCGATCTCGCGGGACCGGCCCTGGAAGTCGGCGATGCCGAGCCAGCGCCAGTCGGGCAGCTCACGCGAGGCCGCCTGGCTCATCCGCAACATCATGTCGTCGCCCGCACCGACGTGCGTGACGCCGTGGTGCGCCATCGCGTCGAGGACGGTGTCGGCGTCGAAGACGGGCTCGAGCAGCACGGTCGCGCCCGCGGCAAGACCGGCCATCGCCGCGTTGTACCCGAACACGCCGGACAACGGCAGGGCACCGAGCACGGTGTCGCCGGGGCGCAGGCCCATCGCCGCGGCGTCGGCGACCGCGTGCCCGACGACGGCGCCCGCCGAGTGGGCGGCGAGCTTCGGCATGCCGGTGGATCCGGACGTCGTGAACGCGACGACGAGTGCGTCGGGCTCCTCGGGCCCGGGAGCGAACGGGGCCGACGGGGCGGACGGAGCCGACGGGGCGGACGGAGACCACGGAGCCGACGGAGACCACGCGCCCCCGCCGACGTCGAACTCCGACGGATCGGTGACCGGCTGTCGGCTGGGGCCCGGCACGACGGCGACCGGCGGCGTCTGCCCGGCGGAGGTCGCGGCGGAACGGAGTCGATCGAGCAGGTCGAGATCGTGGAACGCTGCGGGCAGCACGACGAGCGACGGCCGCGCCCGCTGGAGCACGTGCGTCGCCTCCGCCACGCCGTAGCGGGTGTTCACGCCGATCACGTTCGCCCCGCGCGCGGCGACCGCCCACTGCCAGACGAGCGCGTCGGACCAGCTCGGCAGCCAGACCGCGACCGTGTCACCGGGCGCGACGGCGGACAGCTCACCGGTCAGTGCCGCGACCCGCGCCGCGAACTCGGCCCGCGTGACCGGCAGTGCCGCACCGTCCGGTCCGCGGTCGATCAGCGCGACGGCCTCCGCATCGGCCGCGACGAGACGGACGAGCAGCTCACCGAACGTCCGTGGTGGGTCGGACTGCGTCGGCGGGTGCGGCGAGACCACGTCTACCCCCTGTCGTCGATCTCCGATCCACCCTGCCCGACAACCGGTTCGCGACACACCCCCTTCCGCAGGGCCGGAGCGCGCCGCCCGCCGTGATCGGCGCTCTGGCCCTGATCGACGCCACCAGCGGCACCGATCAACACCCGACCGCCGATCACCGCACGGGTGCGACGGCGGATGAAGGCATGCTGTGGAGCAGCGCCGGCAGCCTGCCCCTACCTCCGCGGAACAGCCGAGTCCCGCCCCCAGGCCGGTGATCGACGATCCGGCGCTGATCGGCGCCACCAGCGGCCCGGATCGACACCCGACCGCCGATCACCGCACGGGTGCGACGGCGGATGAAGGCATGCTGTGGAGCAGCGCCGGCAGCCTGCCCCTACCTCCACGGAACAGCCGAGTCCCGCCCCCAGGCCGGTGATCGACGATCCGGCCCCGATCGGCGCCACCAGCGGCACCGATCCTCACCCGACGGCCGATCACCGCACGGGCTCACCGACATCGAGCGCGCTCGACGTCGCACGCCGTCGGCCGGTCGGCGCTGCAGGGCTCAGTGCGCGGTGGTGATCGTCGCCGAGCCCAGGACGACGTCGCCCGCGTCGTCCGGTCGGTAGAACGCGACCGCCTGCCCGGGAGCCACCCCGCGCAACGCGGAACCGAGGTCCACCCGCACGCCACCCTCGACCGGTACGACCTCGGCGGGCGCCGTCCCGCCGTGTGCGCGGACCTGCGCCACACACCCGAACGGCCCGTCCGGCGCGGCACCGGACGTCCACACCGGACTCCGGGCGTCGATCGTGGACACGTCGAGCGCCGTCTCCGACCCGACGCGCACGGTCCCGCTGACCGGCTCGATGCCCAGCACGTACCGGGGCCGGCCGTCGGCGGCTGGCCGGTCGATGCCCAGCCCCTTGCGCTGCCCGACGGTGAACCCGTGCACGCCGGCGTGCGTCCCGAGGACCTCACCGGTCTCGTGGTCCACCAGCGAGCCGGGCCGGGAGCCGAGACGGTCGGCCAGGAACCCGCGGGTGTCGCCGGTCGGGATGAAGCAGATGTCGTGGCTGTCCGGCTTGCCCGCGACGCGCAGTCCGAGCGCGGACGCCTCCTCCCGGATCTGCGACTTCGGCGTGTCCCCGATCGGGAACAGCGCGTTCCGCAGCTGGTCGGCGCGCAGCACGGCCAGCACGTAGGACTGGTCCTTGTCCGGATCGGCCGAGCGTCGCAGCTCCGGGACCGACGGGTCGAGACGCGCGTAGTGACCGGTGCACACGGCGTCGAACCCGAGAGCACGCGCCCGTTCCAGCACCGCCTCGAACTTGATCTTCTCGTTGCACCGCAGGCACGGGTTCGGCGTCTCGCCGCCCGCGTAGGCGTCCACGAAGTCGTCGACGACGTCGCGGGCGAACTGCTCGGACAGGTCCCACACGTAGTACGGGATGCCCAGGACGTCGGCGGTGCGGGCGGCGTCCGCGGCGTCCTCACGGGAGCAGCAGCCGCGCGAGCCGGACCGCAGCGCGTCCCGCGTCCGGGCCAGCGCCAGATGGACTCCGACGACGTCGTGCCCGGCCGCCACGGCCCGCGCGGCGGCCACCGAGGAGTCGACACCACCGCTCATCGCGGCGAGGACACGCATCAGGACGTCATGGCCGGAGCACGCCCTCCGGCCCGCCGGGCGCGGTCGACGACCGAGCCGATCGCCTCGGTGACCACGCGGACGTCGGAGAGCGAGCTGGTGTGCCCGAGCGAGAACCGCAGCGACCCCCGCGCGGTCGCCTCGTCGGCACCCATCGCCAGCAGCACGTGGCTCGGCTGCGCGACGCCTGCGGTGCAGGCCGATCCGGTGGAGCAGTCGATGCCGTTCGCGTCGAGCAGCATGAGCAGGCTGTCGCCCTCGCAGCCGGGGAACGAGAGGTGCGCGTTTCCCGGCAGCCGCCCTGGCCCGCCGTCCACGGTGGACGTGAGCGCGTCGCCGTTGAGCTTCGCGTCCGGGACGACGGCGGTGATCTCGCGGACCAGCTCGTCGCGCAGCCCGGTGACCTGCGGACGACGGCGCGGCGCGTCGGAGACCGACAGCTCGACG
Source organism: Pseudonocardia endophytica (assembly GCF_004339565.1). Classification (GTDB taxonomy): domain Bacteria; phylum Actinomycetota; class Actinomycetes; order Mycobacteriales; family Pseudonocardiaceae; genus Pseudonocardia; species Pseudonocardia endophytica. Next base: position 1,032,751 of record NZ_SMFZ01000002.1, on the reverse strand, counting down.
GCCGTGGCGAGCCCGACCAGCGACGGGACGTCCAGCGTCCCGGAACGCACGTCGCGCTCCTGGCCGCCGCCGTGCAGCAGCGGAGTGCACTCGACGTCGCGGCCGAGCAGCAGCGCGCCCGCGCCGTAGGGCCCGCCGAGCTTGTGCCCGGTCAGCGTCAGCGCGTCCACACCGGACGCCCCGAAGTCGACGTCCAGGATGCCGACGGCCTGCACGGCGTCGGTGTGGAACGGGATGTTGTGCTCGTGGCAGATCGCGGCGAGCTCGCGGACCGGATTGACGGTGCCGACCTCGTTGTTCGCCCACATCACGGACACGAGCGCGACCTGCTCCGGCGCCTCGGCCAGCGCCTCGCGCAGTGTCTCCGGCCGCACCCGGCCCGCGGAGTCGACCTCGAGCAGGCGCAGGTCGGCGCGCTCGTGCTCGGCGAGCCACTCCGCAGCCTCGATCACGGCGTGATGCTCCACCGAGGACACGAGCACCCGGGTGCGTCGCGGGTCGGCGGCGCGCCTGGCCCAGAACAGGCCCTTGACGGCCAGGTTGTCGCTCTCGGTGCCGCCGGTCGTGAACACGACCTCGGACGGGCGCGCCCCGACGGCGCCCGCGATCCGCTCGCGGCCCTCCTCGACCTCCCTGCGCGCCCGGCGACCCGCCGAGTGCAGCGAGGACGCGTTGCCGGTCCGCAGCAGCGCATCGCTCATGGCGGCGGCTGCGGCGGGCAGCATCGGGGTCGTCGCCGCGTGGTCGAGATATGTCATCGGCTCCAGGGTAATCGCCCGGTCGTGCGTCCGCGTACGAGCGTGCGTGCTCACGCAGCGGCGCGTACCGCCGTCGACGCACGTCGGGCGAGATCCCGCCGGTCACCGGTGGGGTCGATCACGTCCCCGACGACGACCGCGCACACCACGCCGGGCATGCGCAGCACCCGGGTCAGCGAGTCCCCGAGCGTCTGGTCGCCGACGAACGACGCCGCGGTCGTCGGACGCCCGTCCGGTGTGCGCAGCGCGAACGAGACCGGACGGACCGGCACGCCCGCGTCGATCGCGGCCTGGAACGGCGCCCTGCGGAACTCGCCGGACGCCGCGCCGCACCACGTCGTCGCCTCCGGGAAGACGCCGATCAGCGCGCCGCCACGCAGGGCGTCCGCCGTCTCGTCGACGACCCGGGGCAGGCTGCGCAACCCCTCGCGGTCCAGGAACACGGTGCCGACGCGCGCGGCCAGCGGCCCGATCACCGGCCAGTCCGCGACCTCGCGCTTCGCGAGCATCGTCACCGGCGTCACGGCGCCGAGCGCCAGGACGTCGATCCACGACAGATGGTTCGCGACGACGAGTGCGCCGGACCCGTCGTCGGGTCGCAGTCCGGTCGCTCCGGACACCTCGAGCCGCACCCCGGCCGCGTGCAGTGTCGTGGCGAAGATCCGGCGCACGAGACGTTCCCGGCCCGCCGCGCCGACCAGCGGCAGCACGGGCGCCACCAGCAGCGCGACCACCACTGCTCCGACCAGTGCGACGAGCCGCCGCGCCATCCGCAGGTGCCCGCCGCGCGGCACGCTCGGCAGGCAGGTGGACGGGTCGCACGGCGACCACGGCGCGAACGGGCCCTTCGGCCGGTCCGCGGCGCGCAGCACACCCGGGTGGGTCGGGTGCGCCGCCGCGGTGGGCGCGGGGGGCGCGACCGACGCCCGATACGCGACCGGCGCCGGCGGAGGCGTCCGAGGGGCCGCCGCGGGGCGCTCGACGATCTCGGTCACTCGTCGCCGCCGAGGAAGAATCGCAGGTAGCGCTCGTCGGCGTGGTCGAGTCCGAGCAGCACGAAGAAGTCGGCGACGCCGAAGTCCGGGTCGTGCGCCGGCTCCCCGCACACCCAGGCGCCGAGCCGCAGGTAGCCACGCAGCAGCGGCGGGAGCCCGACCGAGCGGTGTCGCGGCGCGGACTCGACGTCCCATCGGTTCCGCGGCACGACCCGGTACCGCTCGTCGGCGTAGTGCTTCCCGCCGACCGTGTCCCAGACACCCGCGGCCTGCGCGCCGCCGTCGGCGAGCGGGACGCTGGCGCACCCGGCGAGCCAGCGGTTCCCGGTGAGCAGCATGTAGCGGGCGATCCCGGCCCACACCAGGCCGACGACCGACCCGGCGCGGTGGTCGGGGTGCACGCAGGAGCGGCCCGCCTCCACGATCGAGTCGCGCAGCGGGTCGAGGCGGCCGAGGTCGAACTCGGTCTCCGAGTACAGGCCGCCCGCCTCGCGCGCCCGGTGCGGCGGCAGCATCCGGTACGTGCCGACGATCTCGCCGGTGGCGTCCTCGCGGACCACGAGGTGGTCGCAGAACGCGTCGAACCGGTCCACGTCGAGTCCCGGGACCGGGGTGTCCAGCCGGGCTCCGATCTCGCCGGCGAACACGCGGTACCGCAGCGCCTGCGCGGCGGCGACGTCGTCGGCGTCGGTGGTGAGCAGCAGGGAGTACCGCGTCGCGGCGGCCTCCGGCGTTCGGACGAGCACACGGGGGTCGACAGCCGGCGGGGCGGGGAGAACACCGTAATGCGTCACGCCGATATGGGAACCGGGCGACGTGAACCCTCACACGGATCCGTCACGCATCGGAATGGCGCGCCGGTGAACGGCACAGAACATGATCCTCGCAGGTGAACGGGCCGCGACCGGAGGGTGGCGCCCGCCCCGGAAACGAACGAACGGCACCGTCGAGCACTGTGACTGCCCGAAGGTGCCGTTCGTTCGGAAAAGCGAGCCGACCGGTCAGCTCTTGCGCTTGGCCACTTCCTCCTGCAGCTGCGGCGCGACCTTGAACAGGTCGCCCACGATGCCGTAGTCGGCGATCTCGAAGATCGGGGCCTCGTCGTCCTTGTTCACCGCGATGATCGTCTTCGACGTCTGCATCCCGGCCCGGTGCTGGATCGCACCGGAGATCCCCAACGCGATGTAGAGCTGCGGGGAGACGGTCTTGCCGGTCTGCCCGACCTGGAACTGCGGCGGGTAGTAGCCGGAGTCCACCGCCGCCCGCGACGCACCGACGGCGGCGCCGAGCGCGTCGGCCAGCCCCTCCACCACGGAGAAGTCGTCGGCGGAGCCGACACCACGCCCACCGGAGACGACGACGGTCGCCTCGGTCAGCTCCGGACGGTCGCCACCGGTGATCGGCTCCCGGCTGGTGACCGTCGCCTGCGGCGAGTTCGCGGCCGGGACCTCGACGCTCTCCTGCGCCCCGGCGCCGGCGTTCTCCTCGATGTCGATCGAGCCCGGGCGCACGGTGATCACCGGGTGCTCGGTGTTGCTCTTGGCCTCGGCGGTGTAGGCGCCACCGAACACCGAGTGCGACACACCATCGGCGCTGACGCCGACGACGTCGCCGAGCAGCCCGGAGTTCGTGCGCACCGCCAGCCGGCCGGCGACCTCCTTGCCGTCCGCGGACGCCGAGATCAGCACCGCCGCCGGCGACGCGGACCCGATCAGCGACTCGAGCACCGTCACCTCGGGGGTGAGGTGGTCGGTGGAGTCGTGCTCGGCGACGTAGATCTTCTCCGCGCCGTGCGCCGACAGGCCGTCGGCCAGCTTGCCGGCGGTGCCGGCGGCACCGACGACGACCGCGGACGGCTCACCCAGCGCCCGGGCGGCGGTGAGCAGCTCGTAGGTGGTCTTCTTGATCTCGCCCTCGACGTGGTCGACGAGGACCAGCACCTCAGCCATGAGTTCTGTCTCCTTCGTGGTCGTGTCGGGGGTGGTTCAGATGAGCTTCTGGCCGACCAGGTACTCGGCGATCTTCGAACCGCCGTCGCCCTCGTCGGTGACCTTCTCGCCCGCCTGCTTCGGCGGCTTCGGCGCCGCGGACGTCACCGTGGTGAGCGCGTTCGCCAGGCCGACCTCGGAGGCGTCGATCCCCGCGCCGGACAGGTCGAGGGTCTCGACCGGCTTCTTCTTCGCGGCCATGATCCCCTTGAAGCTGGGGTAGCGCGGCTCGTTGGCCTTCTCCCCGATCGACACCACCGCCGGAAGCTGGGCGCTCAGGTGCGTGACACCGTCGTCGGTCTCCCGCTTCACCGTGGCGGTCGTCCCGTCGACGGACAGCTCGACGGCGTGGGTGAGCGACGGGACGCCCAGCAGGTCGGCGATCATCGCCGGGACGGCGCCGATCTGACCGTCCGAGGCCTGCTCACCGGCCACGACCAGGTTCCACCCGTCGACGGTGCCGATCACCTTCGTCAGCGCCTTCGCGGTCTGCACCGCGCACGACCCGTGCAACGCCTCGTCGGACAGATGCACCGCGGAGTCCGCGCCCATCGACAGCGCCTTGCGGATCGCGTCCGTGGCCCGGTCCGGTCCCATCGAGACGACCACCACCTCAGAACCACCGGCGCCGTCTGCTTCCTTCAGCTGCAGCGCAGCCTCCACCGCACGCTCGTTGATCTCATCGATCACGGCCTCGGTGCCCTCACGGTCCAAGGTCTGATCCGAGTCGGAGAGCTTGCGTTCGGAGTAGGTGTCGGGCACCTGCTTGATCAGAGCGACGATCTTCATCGGACCTCTTCGACCTCCTGCCACGACGCACCTGCTGGCGCAGGCGCCTGGTTCACGGGCCGGCGCGCCGACCCACCGTCCGGGCTTGCTCCCGGGGTTGTTGGCGCCGAGTGGCCCGGAGGACCGCGTCGGCGCCGGACGTCCTCGCCACCACGTCCGGGCCACTCAGGTCCGTTCGCGGCGGCGCGTCCGCATCTCCGGCGACGACTCTGCCAGTCGACGGCCGGGAACGGGACGCCGGGCCGTGTACGAGCGATTGTTACCGACGAGTAGCTTGCCCGCAACGTCGCAGGTCGTGACCCGAATCACCGCTGTGTCATGAGCCCGGAGCCACGTCGGTCACACCCGCCCGATCCGGGGGTGCCGCCTTCGCTAACGTTCGGTCTCGGCGATGCCGGACGTCGACGAGGGGAGCGCCGCGCGTGGAGGTCACCGGGTTCGACGACCGGCTGGGTTCTGGCTACGTCCTGAGCACCGGGACGCACGCCGACGAGGCGGTGGCCGGCAGCCGGGTCGTGAGCCACGCCGGGATCAGCGTGCGCGCCACCGACGGGCTCGCGCTGATGCTCGAGGACGCGCTGGCGAACCGGCCGGTCACGCCGCTGTCCTGGTCGGGCCCCGAGGTACCGCTGACACTCGACGACACGACGGTGCTGGCGTGGCTGACCCACGTCGTCGGCGGTGTGGTCAGCGTGGCCGGCGGACCCGCCTGACCTCCCCGCGACCGGTGGGTCAACCGGCCCGGCTGACCCGCACCATCTCGTCGCGCGGGATGACCTTCGTCCGTTCGCGGCCGCGCGCCTCGCCCAGCCCGCGCTCGTGCTTGTCGAGGGCGAGCCAGCCGTCCCACGTCGTGAACTCGGTCCCGCGCCGATCGAGCAGCGCGGGCAGGGCGTCCGGGTCACGACGGGGCGCGCGCCGCAGGCTCGGAACGTCGGCGAGCAGGTTGCCGACGGTCTCCGACGCACACCCCTTCGTGTGGCCGATCAGCCCCACCGGGCCGCGCTTGATCCACCCCACCGTGTAGAGGCCGGGCAGCTCCTGGCCGTCGATGTCGTGCACCCGGCCGGCGCGGTGCGGGATCACCCCGTACTCGTGGTCGAACGGCAGCTCGGCCAGGTGCGAACCGGTGTAGCCGACGGCGCGGTACAGCGCCCCGACCGGGTACTCACTGTAGGCACCGGTCCCCCGCACGGACCCGTCGCCGACATACTCCGTCCGCTCCACCCGCAACCCCTCGACACGGTCGGCGCCGAGCACCCGGTCCGGGCGGGCGAAGAAGTGCAGGTGGACACGGCGCGGGTCACGGCGGCGGTCCCGCAGCGCCCACTCCTGAAGGATCTTCACCACCATCTGGACGTGCTTGCTGGAACGGATCCCGTCCATCGAGCCGTCGTCGTACTCGATGTCCTCCGGCGCGACGACGACCTCGAGCCCCGGCACGTGGTCGAGCTCGCGCAGCTCCATCGGACTGAACTTGGCCTGCGCCGGACCCCGGCGGGCGAACACGTGCACGTCGGTGACCGGGTTGTCGGCCAGCCCGACGTCGACCGAGTCGGGGATCTCCGTGCTGCGCATGTCCTCCACGGACTTCGCCAGGACGCGGGCCACGTCCAGCGCGACGTTGCCGGCGCCGACGACGGCGACCGACGTCGCGTCGAGCACCCACTCGCGGTCGACGTCCGGGTGCCCGTCGTACCAGCGCACGAACTCGGCGGCCCCGTGGCTGCCGGGCAGCTCGATCCCCGGGATGTCCAGGTCACGGTCCCGCTCGCAGCCGGTCGCCATGATCACGGCGTCGTAGTGCTCGCGCAGGTCGGCGAGGGAGAGGTCGGTGCCGTAGTGCACGTTGCCGAACAGCCGCACGGACGGGTGGTCGAGGATCCGGTGCAGGGCGTGCACGATCTGTTTGATCCGCGGGTGGTCGGGGGCGACGCCGTAGCGCACCAGCCCGAACGGGGCGGGCAGTTTCTCGATCAGGTCGACAGATACGTCCACATCGGACTTGACGAGTGTGTCGGCGGCGTAGATCCCGGCCGGACCGGCTCCCACCACCGCGACGCGCAGTGCAGTCATCGTTCTCCTCGGGTCGGACGCCCAGCGTAACTAAAGTTAGCCTTACCTAAATGTGATCACCGCGACAGCCTCTCGGCGGCCCCGACGGGGACGGGCAGCTGCGCAGTCACCCCGGGACGGGGGCGCGGTCGGCGGGGAGCGTCTGCCCGGTCGGTGCGTGCCTACCGGCGGGTAGGGTTCGCGTCCGTCGTCCCCAGAGACCCGAGGAGCACGGTGGACCTGACCGAGTCGCTGCCGCTGACCGGCGAGCGGACGGTGCCCGGGATCGCGCACGAGAACTACTGGTTCCGACGGCACGAGGTCGTCTACGCCGCGATCGCTCCGGACTGCTCGGGCGGCGTCGTGCTGGAGGCGGGGTGCGGCGAGGGCTACGGAGCGGACCTGCTGGCCGGGACCGCGCGTCGGGTGCTCGCCCTGGACTACGACGTGCCGACGGTCGCCCACGTCGCCTCCCGCTACCCGCGCGTGGCGGTCTCGCAGGCGAACCTGGTCGCACTCCCGGTCGCCGACGGGTCGATCGATGCGCTGGTGTCCCTGCAGGTCATCGAGCACCTGTGGGAGCAGGAGCGGTTCCTGGCCGAGTGCCGTCGCGTGCTGCGTCCCGGCGGGCGCCTGCTCGTCTCCACCCCGAACCGGCTCACGTTCTCCCCCGGCCGGGACACGCCGTTGAACCCGTTCCACACCCGTGAGCTGTCCCCGGCCGAGCTGCACGAGATGGTCGTGGCCGCAGGCTTCGACGACGTCACGGTGCAGGGCCTGTTTCACGGCCCCCGGCTGCGGGAGCTCGACGCGGCGCACGGAGGATCGATCGTGGAAGCCCAGACGGCCGTCGTGCTGTCCGGGTCGCAGTGGCCGCCGGAGCTGCTCGCCGACGTCGCCGCCGTGCGCGCGAGCGACTTCGTGCTGCTCTCCACCGGCCTGGGCGAGAGCCTCGACCTGCTCGTCACGGCCCGTCGCCCGTGAGCAGGGTCGGCACCTTCTGCCTGGTCCTGCACTCGCACCTGCCGCTGCTGGCGCACCACGGGCGCTGGCCGGTGGGCGAGGAGTGGCTCTACCAGTCGTGGGCGCACGCCTACCTGCCGCTGACGGCGATGCTGCGGCGGCTGGCCTCCGACGGCCATCGGGACCTCCTGACCCTCGGTGTCACCCCGGTGCTCGCCGCCCAGCTCGACGACCCGCACTGCCTGCGCGGCGTCCACGACTGGCTCGGTGGCTGGACGCTGCGCGCGCACTCGGCCGCCACCCGCCTGCCCGATCTCGCCGCGCACGAGCACCGGACCGCCGCGGCCGCCACCGACGAGTTCGAGCGGCACTGGCGCCACGGCGCGTCCCCCGTGCTCCGCGGATTGCGCGACTGCGGAGCGGTCGAACTGCTCGGCGGCCCGGCGGCACACCCGTTCGCGCCGCTGCTCGATCCCCGCGTCCGACGGTTCTCGCTGCTCACCGGCCTGGCCGACCATCGCGTGCGGCTGGGCTCCGCACCGTCCGGGATCTGGGCGCCGGAGTGCGGCTTCGCGCCGGGCATGGAGCGGGAGTACGACGACGCGGGCGTACGCCACTTCCTCGTCGACGGCCCGGCCCTGGGCGGGCGGACCGGGCTGATGCGGCCGGTCGGGGACTCGTCCGTCGTCTGCGCGGGCCGCGACCTGGACGTCACGTACCGGGTGTGGTCGCCGCGGAAGGGCTACCCCGGCTCTGCCGAGTACCGCGACTTCCACACCTGGGACCACGCGTCCGGCCTCAAGCCGGCGCGGGTGACGGGCCGGCGTGTGCCGCCGGAGCGGAAGCGGCCGTACTCCCCCGTTCTCGCCGCAGGCGCCGTGCGGCGGGACGCCCTCGACTTCGTCGACACGGTGGTCGCGCGTCTGGAATCCGTCCGCTTGTCGCTGGGCCGGCCGGGCCTGACCGTCGCCGCGTTCGACACGGAGCTGTTCGGGCACTGGTGGCACGAGGGACCGGCATGGTTGGAGGCCGTGCTGCGCCTGCTGCCGACGCGCGGGGTCGCCGTGCGGACACTGCAGGGCGCCGTCGACGACGGGCTGGTCGGCGACCCCGTGACGCTGCCGGAGTGCTCGTGGGGCTCGGGCAAGGACTGGCGGGTCTGGGCCGGTCCGCAGGTCTCCGACCTGGTCACCACGAACGCCGACGTGCAGCGCTCGTTGCTCGCCGCGCTGGACGCGGTCCCGGTGGGAGATGCGTCGGGAACCCCGGTGCGCGATCCGCTGCGCGACCTCATGGCCGACCAGGCCCTGCACGCCCTGTCCAGCGACTGGGCGTTCATGGTCACGAAGGACTCGGCCGCCGACTACGCCCGCGGACGCGCGTCCCTGCACGCGAACCGGGTGCACGAACTGTCCGGTCTCCTCCGCTCCGGACGCGACCGGGCCGCCCGACGCCGGACGGAGGCATGGACCGACGCGCGGCAACCCCTGTTCGGCCACGTGGACGCCCGGGACCTGGTCCGCCCGACGCTCTGACCCGCCGAGATCGCACTGGTGGCGGTTCCGGGCCGCCCCGAGCAGCCATGAGTGCGATCTCGCCCGGACGGGATGCGCTGCACAACCGACCGGACCCGTTGAGGCGGGCGCCGGAGTCGTCCCGCAGCCAGCCGCCGCACCCCTTCTCGGCGTGTCGCACCCGCTGCAACCGGTGCGCCACGCCGGGACGGGGTGCGACACGGAGCCGAGGGGTGCGACGGCGGCCGGGGCTGCCGCGAGGCTACCCGGCGGTAACCCCGTCGGGAACGTTTGTCAGGATCTGTGGATGCGGGTGCTGATGGTCAGCTGGGAGTTCCCGCCGGTCGTCGTCGGCGGGCTCGGGCGGCACGTGCACGCGTTGTCCCGTGAGCTCGCGGCGGCCGGGCACGACGTCGTCGTCCTCTCGCGACAGCCGACCGGGACCGACGCGGGGACGCACGCGACCGTCGTCGACACCGTGTCCGGGGTCCGGGTCGTGCGGGTGGCCGAGGATCCGCCGCACCTGGAGTTCGAGCGCGACATGGTCGCGTGGACGCTGGCCATGGGGCACGCGCTCGTCCGGCACGCGTTCGTGGACCTGCTGCCCGGATGGCGGCCGGACGTGGTGCACGCGCACGACTGGCTCGTCGCGCACCCGGCGATCGCGATCGCGGACGCGCTCGACGTGCCGCTCGTCGCGACGATGCACGCCACCGAGGCGGGCAGGCACTCCGGCTGGCTGCCGGGGCCGATGAACCGGCAGGTGCACTCCACCGAGTGGTGGCTCGCCAACCGGGCCGACGAGGTGATCACCTGCTCGACCGCGATGCGGCACGAGGCGGCGACGCTGTTCGACCTCGCGCCCGAGCGGATCCACGTGGTGCACAACGGTATCGACGCGAAGCGCTGGCGGGTTCCGCGCGCCGCGGCCGACGCGGAGCGGACCCGGCGGAACGCCGCACCCGGACCGCGGCTCGTCTACTTCGGACGGCTCGAGTTCGAGAAGGGCGTGCAGGACCTGGTCGCCGCGCTGCCGCGGATCCGTCGCAGGCACCCGGGGACCCGGTTGTTGCTCGCCGGGAGCGGGACGCAGCGCGAGTTCCTGGCCGAACGCGTCGCCGCGCATCGTGTGCGGCGCAGCGTGGACTTCCTCGGCCACCTCCCGGACGCGCAGCTGGCCGCGCTGCTGCGGACCGCGGACGCCGTCGTCCTGCCGAGCCGCTACGAGCCGTTCGGGATCGTCGCGCTGGAGGCCGCCGCCGTCGGGGCCACGCTCGTCGCGTCCGACGCCGGCGGGCTGGGCGAGGTGGTGCAGGACGGCGTCACCGGCATCTCGTTCACCGCGGGCGACGTGCCGGGGATCGCGGACGCCGTGTCCCGCGCGCTGTCCGACCCGGCCGCCGCGCGGCGGCGCTCCCGGGCAGCGCGGGCACGTCTGCGCGAGGACTTCGACTGGACCCGGATCGCCGCCGGCACCGCGGACGTCTACGCCGCGGCGCAGACGCACGGGCCGCGCGTCCTGGAGCGTCCCAAGATCCCGACGGGGAACGTGCTCGGCCGGTCGTAGGTCAGGCCCGGTCGAGGCGGGCCCTGAGGGCGCGATCGGCCTTGCGGGCCATGTCCTGCACGGCCTCGCGTTCGGCGGCGGCGGACTCGTAGTCGGCCAGGCGGTCGCGCACCACGCGCGCCGGTGAGCCGACGGCGATCGCGTACGCCGGAAGGTCTCCCCTGGCGACGGCGTGCGCGCCCAGCACGGTTCCGCGCCCGATCCGGGTGCCGCGCAGCACCGACGTCTTCACCCCGAGCCAGCACTCCGGACCGATCCGCACCGGCGACTTGACGATGCCCTGGTCCTTGATCGGGCGGTGCACGTCGGAGGTGACGTGGTCGAAGTCGGTGACGTACACCCAGTCCGCGACGAGCGTGGCGCCGCCGATCTCGACGTCGAGGTAGCAGTTCACGGTGTTGTTCCGGCCGAACACGACCTTGTCGCCGATCCGCATCGACCCCTCGTGGCAGCGCAGCGCGGTGCCGTCGCCGATGTGCACCCACCGGCCGATCTCCAGGCGCCCGAACCCCGGCCGCGCCTCGATCCGCACCCCGCGCCCGAGGAACACCATCCCGCGCACGACGACGTGCGGGTACCGGACGCGCAACATCAGCAGCCGCCAGTAGCGCAGCAGGTACCAGGGAGTCCATGCGCGGTGGCGCACCACCCAGCGCAGCGACGACAGCCCGAACAGGCGGGCCTGGTCGGGATCGCGTCGCGAGCCGGCGCTCATGGCGGCGACCCTAATCCGGCCCGTGTGGGCGGCGCCCCTGGCGGGTACCAGCACGGATGAGCCAGCCGGACAACGCACCCCGCACGACGACCACGAGCATCGACGACGGGTCCGACGACGACGTCACCGGCACCGACGCGGGCACCGTCCGCGAGGACGTCGACCACGAGGGGAACCTGCGTCAGGGCGGAGCGCAGAGCGACGCGGGCCTGACCGCGGCGGCCGCGCGCGAACTGGACCGGGAGACCGAGGACGAACCCACACGCAGCGAGTAGCCGGCAGTGCCGCATCGCGAGACGTTCGGCACGGACTCGGGGGCCCTGGTGCTCGCAGGCGGCGGTACGCGACACGGCACTAGCTAGAGTCGCGGCGTGCCGATCCCGCTGATCATCGACACGGACCCCGGCGTCGACGACGCGGTCGCACTCGTACTGGCGCTGCGCAGCCCGGAGGTCGACGTCCGCGCCGTCGTCGCGGCGTTCGGCAACGTCGGGCTCGACCGGACGCTGGACAACGCACGGCGGCTGGTCGCGCTCGCCGGGCGCCCGGATGTTCCGGTCGCGGCGGGCGCCGCCCGTCCGGTGGTGCACGACCGTCCGGTCCGCGCCGCCGAGGTGCACGGCGACGACGGGCTCGGCGGGCTCGCGCACACGCTCCCGGACCGGGTGCCGCTGGATCCGCGTCCGGGCATCGACGTGATGACCGACGTGCTGCGCGCCGCGACCGAGCCGGTCACGATCGCGTCGATCGGGCCGCTGACCGACACCGCGCTGCTGCTCGCGACGCATCCCGAGCTCGTCGACCGGATCGGCCGGATCGTCGTGATGGGCGGCGCGATCGGCGCGGGCAACGTCACCGGCGCCGCCGAGTTCAACGTGTACGCCGACCCGGAGGCCGCGCACCGGGTGCTCGCCCAGGCCGAGGTGCCGGTGACGCTCGTGCCGCTGGACCTGACGCTGCGCTGCGCGGTCGGCGAGGAACGACTGGCCCGCCTCGCCGCGGGTGACGCCGTCTGCCACCGGCTCGACGCGCTGATCGAGCCGTACCGCGGCTGGTACCGGCGGACGCACGGTATGGACGGGGTGCCGCTGCACGACGCCGTCGCGCTCCTGGAGGCGATCGTCCCCGGCACGCTGCGGCCGACGTCGTTGTCGCTGCAGGTCGCCTGTGACCTCGGCCCGGCCCGCGGCGCCACCGTCCCGGACCACGGCCGGACGGGTGCGCCGGTGTCGCCGCCGGTCGACGTCGCGCTGGACGCCGACGTCCCGGCCCTGCTCGACGCCGTGCTCACCCGCCTGGGAGCTCCGACGGGCTGAGCGGCCGTCCCGACGAGCCGAACGGCTCTCCGTGTCCGACAGGACACACACGGTGCGCACATAGGGCCGACCGCAGCAACGAGCATCGTCCGAACGGCGTTCACGGCTGCTGCGCACGTCGGAACGTCCGGCAGCTGGGCGCCGGGAACCGACCATCGGACTCCGGATGCGCAACCACCGACTCCGCGCAAATTAAACTCGTCGTACCGACACGGACGGTCCTTCATTCGACGAACCGCAACCGGAACGCCGGATACTCCGCACTCTCCGCGCGACGATCGGAACTCCCATGGCATGCCCCCACGCTTCCGGCTGTCCACTCTTCCCTCTGATGAACGAGAGCCTGAGGGAATGGCGTCGCTATTACTGCGACAGTTCCGAGGGATCGCAGAAGTGCGCGCGGTACGCCCTGTCGATGCAGGGGGAGGTCGTTCCGCTGGGACTCCTCCCGAACGGACGCCACGCCCAGCACATCCAGCTGTACGCCGCGGACACGGTCGCCGCTCCCGCCGTGTCCGCGGCCTCCGTCGACGCGGCCGGTGGTGCGGCGGCCGTCCGGGTGCTCCCCGAGACCGTGGACGACCCGGGCGCCTTCCAGCCGATGGGCCCGACCGGCGAGCCGCGCGTCGTCGTCGAGCGGCCCGTCGCATCGCCGTTCGTCCCGCGGCCGCGGCAGCCGAGCGAGACGTCCCGCCCCGTGCGGGAACCCCGACGACCGGCGCGCCGCTGGTGGACGCGCCTCACGGACTGGATGAGGGGCCCCTATGAGTAGCTACTGGCCGTGGTGGGCGGGCGCGATCGCCCTCGCCCTGGTCACGATCAACCACACGCTGACCACCGACCGCTCGCTCGGGGTGTCGAACGCGTGGGACCGCGTCGTGCACTGGCGTCGCGAGCGGGCGGTCGAGCGGGTCGACGCCGGGCTGGACCAGCGGGCGCTCGTCGAAGCGCTGGCTGCCGGTCCGGCAGCAACGGGTCCGGCCCCGACGGCCGCGACGATCCCGACGCCGTCGTCGCAGGTCAGCGAGGACGAACCCGCGCTCCGGCGACCCATGCCGCTCGCCTCCCAGATCGCGTTGCTGGTGTCCGTCACGCTGGGCGGGACGCTCGCGGCCGCCACCAGCGGTCGCCTGCAGCTCCACCTGGACATGGGGCAGGTCTTCAGCACGGTGGTGACCGGGAACCCGTGGGGCATGGTCGCCGTGCTGTTCGTGGGCGGCGTGCTCGTGGGCTTCGGGACCCGGCTCGCCGGCGGGTGCAGCTCCGGCCACGGCCTGTCCGGCTGCGGGCGCCTCTACCCGACGAGCATCCTCGCGACCGCCGTGTTCTTCGGAACCGCGGTCGGAGTCTCGACCCTGCTGGCGCTCTGATGCGCACCCGCGGTGCGGCCCTGTTCGCCAACGTCGTCGCCGGCCTCGCGCTCGGTTTCGTCGTCGCGAACATCGGCTTCGGTGACTACGGCCAGCTCCACACCATGTTCACGCTCCGCGATCCGCGGATGCTGCTCGCGTTCGCCGGCGCCGTCGCGATCATCGTGGTGGTGTTCGCCGTCATCGGTGTGCGACGGGTGCCGCCCCGGCTCCATGCGGGAGTCGTGCCGGGAGCCGTGTTGTTCGGTATCGGATGGGCGATCTCCGGAGGATGCCCGGCCATTCCGTTGGTGCAACTGGGCAGCGGTTATCTGCCCGCTCTCGCGACGATCGCGGGAATCGTCGTCGGCGTGCGGTTGTGCCGGAGGGTCTCGCCGCGGATCCTGCCGTCCGGAACCGGTTCCTGCGGGGACTGAGAAACCGTTTCAGGCCAGGCCGTGCTCGATCGCGTACCGGACGAGTGCGCCGCGCCCCGGCACGTCGAACTTGCGGAGCAGTCGCTGCACGTGGTTCTCCACGGTGCGTGGCGACAGCACCAGGCGACCGGCGATCTGTCGGGCGGTCAGGCCCTCGACGACCAGCAGCAGCACGTCGGACTCGCGCGGGCTCAGCGGCGGCGCCGCCGTCGTCGCCGGGTCCGCGACGGCGTCCAGCACCAGCTCGGCCAGCCCCGGGCTGAACGCGGGACGGCCCTCCACCACGGCGTCGACGAGCTCGGCGATCGTGTGCGGGTCGGCCCCCGCGGCATATCCGGCGGCACCGGCGCGGACGGCGTCGAGCACCGTGGCATGCGCGATCCCGGCGGACGAGGCGAGGACGGGCACGTCCGGGATCTGGTCGGCGAGTGCGGAGATCGCGACGATCCCGGCGTCCCTGCCGGCGTCCAGGTCGACGATGCCGAGCCGTGGCCGGAGCCGGGCGACGGCCGCGGGAAGCTCGGCTGCCGTCACGGTGGCCAGGACCGTCACGGAGGCGGGGACCGGCGGCAGGCCCACGACCACGGCACCGATGGACTCGTCGTGCTCCACCGGTCGACCTCCACCTCACGATCCCCTCGACTCCGGACGGACCAGCATGCCATCCACCGGACGGGCTCGCGATCACCCGGAACGGGCCTATCGGACGAACGGGTCGACGTTCACTCGTCTGCGAGTCCGCTCTCGATCGCGTACCGGACGAGCTGGGAGCGGTTGTGCAGCTGCAGCTTGCGCAGCGTGTTCTGGACGTGGCTCTCCACCGTGCGGTGCGAGACGACGAGGCGCTCGCCGATCTGCCGGGCCGTCAGCCCCTTCGCGACCAGCCGCAGCACCTCGGTCTCCCGGTCGGTCAGCGCCGGGACGGCCGGCTCGCCGTCCTTGCGGGCGGGCGCGTCGGCCATCTTGCGGAACTCGCCGAGCACGAGCCCGGCCAGGCCCGGCGTGAACACGGCGACACCGCGAGCGGTGCGGCGCACGGCGTCCAGCAGCTCCTCGGCGCCCGCGGACTTGATCAGGTAGCCGGTGGCGCCCGCCTTCACCGCCTCGAGCACGTCGCCGTGCTCGCCGCTGGCGGACAGCACGAGGATCCGGGTCTCCGGGCGGGCCGCCATGATCTCGGCGATCGCTCCGACGCCGGACGTCTCGCCGAGATTGAGGTCCATCAGCACGACGTCCGGTCGCACGGCCGCCGCGATCCGGACGGCGGCGGGCGCGTCCGGAGCCGTCGCGACGACGTCGCAGCCGCGTTCGGTCAGGTCGCGGGCCACGCCCTCGCGCCAGATCGGATGGTCGTCGACGACCATCACCCGCACCTCGGCCTCCTCGGTCACGACGCCACCCCCTGTGTGCGGACCGGGCGCGGCACCCGTACGGCCCACTCGGTCCCCCGGCCCGGCCCGGTGTCGAGGGACAGCGTGCCACCGAGCTGCTCGACGCGGCCGCGGATCGAGCGGGCCACGCCGAGGCGGCCCTCCGACTCGGCCTCGGCGAGACGGCCGTCCGGGATGCCGGGGCCGTCGTCGCGGACGCTGATCTCCAGATCCCGGTCCAGCTCCTCGACCAGCACCCAGGCCCGCGCCTCCGGGCCCGCGTGCGCGTCCACGTTGGCCAGCGCGGCACGGACGACGGCCTCGATCTCGTCGGTGACGGAGGCAGGCAGCTCCAGCGGATCGGCGGGAGCGGACACCGTGACCCGCGGCGACGAGAGCGTCCGTAGCGCGGCACCGAGATCGCGGTGGCCGGTCGCGTCGGTGGTCGGGGCTCCGGCGGTGAGCAGTGTCCGCAGCGCGACCTCCTGCTCGCCGGCCAGCGTCCCGAGCTCGGCCGCGCCGCCGCCCATCTCCGTCCCGCGGCGCTGCACGTGCGCGAGCACCTGGAGCACGCCGTCGTGGATCTGGCGGGTGAGCCGTTCCCGCTCCGCGTCCGCCGCCTGCTGCGCCGCGCTCCGGCGCAGGCGTGCCGCCGCCCGTTGCAGCACCCGGGACGCGAACCCGACCGTCAGCCCGGCCAGCACCAGCAGCTCGATGTCGCCGAGCTCGAGCAGGCCGAACCGCCACTTGCTCAGCACCAGCGCGGCGGAGATGACCAGCGCCGCGATCAGCCCGCCGCGGATCCGGAACGCGACGGCGCAGGCCAGCACGGACCCGGACGTCCAGATCGAGCCCATGCCCGGCGTGCCGGCGTCGAGCTGCGCCTCGAACACGACGAGCGGCGTGGCCGCCATGACCAGGCAGCACACGGCCAGGTCGGCGACGGCGAGCGCTCCGCGGCGGTCCGGCAGGCCGGGCAGCCGTCCGAGATATCCCCAGGACAGGACGGCCGTCCACAGTGTCATGACGACGAGAACCACGGCCGCGCCGTACGGGCGCGCGTAGCCGTCGAGGTGCCACAGCGTCACCCCGATCACGGTGACGAGCGTGAGCAGCCGGAACGCGATCACTCCGCGCCAGAACGGCTCGAGCGGGTGCTCCACGTCGTCGAGCGTGGCGCGCACGACCGACAACCGTGGGCGTTCCGGCGAGCCGTTCACGATCGACTCTTCGTTCCGGTGACGAGCGCGTTGTAGAACCAGGCCCGCGGCACCACGTGGGTCAGCACGTGATCGTCCACCCAGGACAGGCCCTGCCAGCCGTGATAGGCGAACATCGCCCAGTTCCAGCCCAGCTTCCCGGGCGGGACGGCGGCCTCGAACGTGCGCACCGGCCAGCCGAGCATCGCGGCGCTGAACTCCTCGGTGCTCACGCGCACGCCCTCGGCGCCCGCGCTGCGGGCGGTGCGTTCCAGGCCGGCCGGGTCGAACGTGTGCAGGTCGACCACGGACTCCAGCGCCGCCGCCCGCGACGACTCGTCGAGCTCGGACTGCGGGCGCCGCCACCCGGACAGCGGCGGCAGCTTCGTGACGGTCGTGGTCGCCTTCCACGTCCACTGCCCGAGCGTGCGGGCGTAGGCGTCCCCGACCCGGGTCGGCTCGCCGGCGAACACGAACCGCCCGCCCGGCTCGAGCACGCGCAGCACCTCGCGCAGCGCCGCCTCGACGTCCGGGATGTGGTGCAGCACCGCATGTCCGACGACGAGGTCGAAGCTGTCGTCCGGGAACGGGATCCGCTCGGCGTCGGCCACCCGGCCCTCGACGTCTAGCCCGAGGTTCCCCGCGTTGCGCAGCGCCGCCTGCACCATCCCGGGCGACAGGTCGGTCACCGCACCGCGGTCGGCCACGCCGGCCTGCATGAGGTTCAGCAGGAAGAACCCGGTCCCGCTGCCCAGCTCCAGCGCCCGCAGGTAGGGCCGCCCGTCCCACGGTGCGGCGCGCCGGAAGCGGCCCGCCGCGTAGTCGATGCAGCGCTCGTCGTAGCTGATCGACCACTTCTCGTCGTAGGTCCCGGCCTCCCAGTCGTGGTAGAGCACGTTGGCGAGCTTCGGGTCGTTCCATGCCGCCTCGACCTGGTCGGCGCTGGCGTGCGGGGTGGGTGCCGGGTCGGAGGTCATGCGCGCAGGTTAACCGTCGGCACCGACACTCCCGTCCGGGGAACTACGGAAGGTCAGCGTGCGGCCATGCGCAGGACCCGGACCGTCGAGAGCACGATCTGCTCCTTGACGGTCGCGGCGAGCCGTCCCCGGACGACGAGATCGGTCGGCGAGTCGTCCCCGCGGACCCGCTGGACGAGCCCGTCGTGGCGGCCCAGGCTCAGGCACTGCAGCTGGTAGCGGTACCGGAGCGGTCGCGCCCGCCCGCCGGACAGCTCGGCCGCCGCGTTGCGCCCGGCCCGGGTACCGGCCGGGAGCGCCGTCGCACACGCCATGCGCAGCGCTCCCGCGTCCGGCGACCATGCCGCCGCGGCGTCACCCGCGGCGTAGACGTCCGGGTGCGAGACCGACCGCAGGTACTCGTCGACGACGATCCGGCCGTCCGCACCGAGCGTGAGCCCGGCACGTGACGCGAGCTCGGTGGCCGGGCTCATCGAGGCGGTCCAGACGACGACGTCGGTGTCGGCGTCGGCGGGCGTCACCTCGGCGCCCTCCCTGAGGTCGACGCCCAAGCGGCCCAGCACGTCGCGGACGTGCGCGCGCCCCTTCCCTGACAACGACGGCCCGACCTCACCCGCGGTCGTCAGCCCCACCCGCCAGCCGCTCCGCTCGGCCAGCTCCGCCGCCGTCTCGATGCCGGTCAGCCCGCCGCCGACGACGACCAGCCGCCCCGGACCGTCGGCGAGGCGCTTGTGCAGGTAGGTCGCGGTCTCCGGGGTGAAGACCCGCCCGTCGTGCCCGCCCGGGTCACGGGTGCGGCTGCCCAGCGCGTAGACCAGCCGGTCGTAGGGGTGCTCGGCGCCGTCGTCGGTCCGCACCGTGCGGCTGTCGAGGTCGATGCCCGTCGCCCGGGCCGCGACGTGCGTGACGCCCTTGCGCCGCAGCAGCGGCGCGAGCTCGTGGGTGATCCGCGTCCCGCCCGCGGCGAGCTCGTGCCCGCGGACCCGCTCGGTGAAGTCCGACGACGGGTCGACCAGCGTCACCGCCGCCGTGTCCGCGGCCCGCAGCGCGGCCATCAGCCCGCCGTAGCCCGCACCGAGGACCAGCACCCGCCCGCTCTTCGCTGTCGTGTTCATATCCGAGAGACGGGATCCGGGCCGCCGCTGTGACGCCCGGCGGCGTGCCGTGCGTCACAGCACGCCGTGCCGGCCGGTCAGCGCCCGGTGAACGTCGCCTTGCCGGGTCCGTTCTCGACGAAGGAGACCATGCCCGCCTTCGCGTCCTCGCTGGCGAACACGCCGGCGAACAGCTCGGACTCGATGTCCAGACCGGTCCGCAGGTCGGTGTCCAGACCGTTGTCGACGGCCTTCTTCGCCGCCGCGAGCGCGAGCGCGGGGCCGGCCGCGAACTGCGACGCGTACTCGACCGAACGGGAGTGGACCTCGTCGGCCGGGACGACCTCGTCGACCAGCCCGATCTCCAGCGCCTCCTGCGCGGTGACCATCCGGCCGGTGTAGAGCAGGTCCTTCGTGCGCGACGGGCCGATCAGCCGCGCCGCGCGCTGCGTCCCGCCACCGCCCGGAAAGATCCCGAGCAGGATCTCCGGGAAGCCCATCTTGGCGTTGTCGCCCGCGATCCGGCGGTCCGCGCCGAGCGCGACCTCGAGCCCTCCGCCCAGTGCGTAGCCGGTCACCGCGGCGACGGTCGGCTTCGGGATCGTGGAGATCGCGCCGAGCCCCGCGGACAGCTTCCGGGAGACCGGGGCCATGTCGGCGTAGGACATCGAGGCCATCTCCTTGACGTCGGCGCCCGCGGCGAACGTCTTCTCCCCGCCGTAGACGACGACGGCGCGCACGTCCGCCCTGCTCGCCGCCTCCTCGCTGACGGCGAGCAACTCGCCCTGGATCTGGCGGTTCAGGGCGTTCATCGGCGGCCGGTCGATCCGGATCGTCCCGACACCGGCGTCCACGGACAGGCTCACGAATTCGGTCACGAGCGGACCCTAACGCGGTGCCCCGACGGAGCCGCACGTCGTGGCCCGCGGCACACCCCCGGTTCGGGTCGCCGGCCGACACGGGGAGCACCCGCCGACCGGCCCGATCGCCCATGATCACCGATTCGGTCCGGATGGAGGCAGGATCCCGCTTCGATCAGGACAGTCCCGCCGATCACCGGTCCGTTTCCCCGGCCTGCGGGCGGAGATCGGAGGTCGGGTCCGGATCGGGATGGGACGTCGCCACGATCCGGACCGTTCCGCCGATCACCGGATCGGGATGGGCGTCGGGCATGCCGTGACCGGCCGGCTGCCGGCGGGCCGGCATCGATGTCGACGCGGGACGGGTCCCCGACCGACCTACCTAGCCTCCTCGACGACCGGCCGCGGGGGATCGCCGCGACCGAGCGGCCTCGGAGGGGACGGCTCCATGAGCGACACCCGTACGCGACTCGACATCGACCCCGCGGACGGTTCGCGGACGGCCGGAGAGTCGATACCGGAGAGGACCGGATCGGCCCCGGCGGCGACCGTCGCACCGGACACCGACGCCACCGTGCAGGTCGCACCGGCGGAGTCGGGACCCGTGTCGCGGTCGGGCCCGGCATCCGGGTCGGCGCCCCCGGCGCCGCGGGCCACTGCGCAGCGGCCCGCCCCTTCCGGCCGACCCGTCTCCGTACCGACCGGGCCCACGCCTACCCGGCAACCGCCGACGCGTCCGGCCACCACATCATCGACGCCTGCCGCTCTCGGCCCGGCCGCCGACCGGCAGCGGTCCGCCGCATACCGGTCCGCCGCACAGCACTCGACGTACCAGGACGGCGCGACGCGGCACGCCCCGCCGATGCCGCAGGCGCCCGTACGGCAGCCCGACCCGCGCCGGGCGGCGCCGTCGTTCCCGGCTCCGAGACTCCCGGCACCGTCGGAGTCGGACCCGGGACCGTACGGGCCCCACCCGCCGTTCCGGCCCCCGTCGCCAGCCACCTTCCACGGATCGCGACGGGTGGTGCCCGCCCTGGTGCTGGCGCTCGCCTGCCTGGTCGGCGGGGCCACGGCCGGAGCGGTCGCCGGGCACGCGTCGGCCGGCGCACCGACCCCAGCGGCCGCCCAGTCCGACCCGATCGCCGCGGCGGCCGACGCCGTCACGCCGAGCACCGTGCAGATCGTCGGCGCCGACGGCAGCAGCGGTTCCGGCGTCGTGCTGTCCCCGGACGGCGCGATCCTGACGAACGCGCACGTCGTCGAGGGGGCACCGGACCGGCTGCTGGCCGTCGTCTCCGACGGCGCCGTCGTCCCGCTCCGGCTCGTCGGCACCGCACCGCGGACCGACCTGGCCGTCGTGCGCGCCACCGACGCGCAGGGCCTGCGTCCCGCGCAGCTCGGGAGCTCCGGCGCGCTGCGCCGCGGCGAGTCCGTGATCGCGGTCGGCGAGCCGCTCGGGCTGTCCGGCTCGGTCACCCGCGGCGTGGTCAGCGCACTCGGCAGGCCCGTCCCCGCCGGCCGGGAGGACGAGATCGTCGACATGATCCAGACCGACGCCGCGCTCAACCCCGGCAACTCGGGAGGGCCGCTGGTCGACCCGCAGGGACGGGTCGTCGGGATCACCAGCGGCAGCCTGACCGGCGACGGGAAGGACGCGGCCGAGTCGCTCGGGTTCGCCATCCCGATCGACCACGCCCGCCGGATCGCCGACGAGCTGCTGGCCACCGGCCACGCGACGCTCGCCACGCTGCCGATCACCGTCACCGACGGCGACACCGGCGCCCGGGTCACCGGCGGCGGGGCGGGCCTGCAGCCGGGCGACACGGTCACCCGCTTCGGGAACCGGGTGATCGGGACGGCGGACGACCTGAGGGCGGCCGTGCAGTCGTCGATGCCGGGTTCGAGTGCCGAGCTGACCGTCGTCGGCGCCGACGGGACGTCGCGCCCGGTCGCGGTGCAGCTCGCCGGTACTCCGGCGTGACTCAGTCGCTGCGCCAGGCGGCGAAGCGACCCCGGCGACGCCCGACGGTCAGCGGGAGGCCGAACGTCTCGGACAGCGTCTCGTCGGTGAGCACGTCGTCCAGCAGCCCGGCCGCGACCACCGTGCCGCCGCGCAGCAGCATGCCGTGCGAGTACCCGGGCGGGATCTCCTCGACGTGGTGCGTGACCAGCACCGACGCGGGCGCCTCCGGGTCGTTGGCCAGCGTCGACAGCCGGGACACCAGATCCTCGCGACCACCCAGGTCCAGGCCGGCCGCCGGCTCGTCGAGCAGCAGCAGCTCGGGATCGGTCATCAGGGCGCGGGCGATCAGCGTCCGCTTGCGCTCCCCCTCGGACAGCGTGTGGTACGCCCGGTCGGCGAGCCGCCCCATGCCGAGCGCGTCGAGCAGCTGCTTCGCGCGGTCGGTGTCCTCGTTCTCGTAGTCCTCGCGCCACCGGCCGAGCACGCCGTACCCGGCCGAGACGACGACGTCGGAGACGATCTCGTCGCCGGGGATCCGGATCCCGAGGTTGGCCGAGGTGAGCCCGATCCGCGGGCGCAGCTCGAACACGTTCACCCGGCCCATCCGCTCGCCGAGGATCCGCACGGCCCCGGACGTCGGGTGCAGCTCGGCCCCGGCCAGGCGCAGCAGCGTCGTCTTGCCCGCGCCGTTCGGGCCGAGGACCACCCAGCGCTCGTCGAGCTCGACGCGCCAGTCGACGGCGTCGAGCAGGGTCGTGGTGCCGCGACGGACGGTGGCGCCGTCCATGCCGATCACCAGGTCCTCGGAGTCGATCGGTGTGACGCCGGGCTCGGCAGGGGTTCCGGGTGTGGTCACGACCCCTATCCTGGCCGATCGTGCCTGTCTTCCCGCTCGGTGCCCACCCCGACGAGCACGGCACCCGCTTCGCCGTCGCCACGACCAGCGCCGAGATCGTCGAGGTGTGCCTGGTCGACGGAGCCGACGGGGTCGACGGAGACCTGACCGAGAAGCGCGTCGAGCTCGGCGAGCACACGTTCGGCGTCTGGCACGGGTACCTGCGCGGCGTCCGTCCCGGTCAGCGGTACGGCTTCCGGGTGCACGGCCCCTACCGGCCGTGGCAGGGCGTGCGCGCGAACCCGCACAAGATCCTCGTCGACCCGTACGCGAAGCGGATCACCGGACGGGTCACCGACTTCGTCGCGGCGCGCGGCTGGTCCGGCGACCCGATGTCCGGCGAGCCCAGCACGGTCGACTCGCTCGGACACGTCCCGCTCTCGGTCGTCACGGAGTTCGACGACGGCGGGTTGCCGCCCCGCCCGGACGTCCCGTGGTCCGACACGGTGATCCAGGAGCTGCACGTGCGCGGCTACACGCTGCGCCACCCCGAGGTGCCGCCGCAGGACCGCGGCACGTACCGGGGGCTGGCGCACCCGGCCGTCGTCGAGCACCTGGCGAGGATCGGCGTGACGGCCGTCGAGCTGCTGCCGGTGACCGCGATCGCCGACGAGCCGCCGCTGCTCGAGCGCGGCGCCGTGAACTACTGGGGCTACTCGACGCTCGGGTTCCTCGCCCCGCACGCCGGCTACGCGAGCGTGCCCGGTCAGGAGTGCACCGAGTTCCG
This sequence comes from Pseudonocardia endophytica, assembly GCF_004339565.1. Lineage (GTDB taxonomy): Bacteria > Actinomycetota > Actinomycetes > Mycobacteriales > Pseudonocardiaceae > Pseudonocardia > Pseudonocardia endophytica. Next base: position 1,009,220 of record NZ_SMFZ01000002.1, on the reverse strand, counting down.
GTCCATGGTGGACACGCTGCACGCGGCCGGGATCGAGGTGATCCTCGACATCGTTCCGAACCACACGTGCGAGGGTGGCGTCGGGGGCACGACGCTCTCCTTCCGCGGCCTGGACGCGCCCGCCTACTACTCGCTCGGCGGCAACGGTCGCGACGCGGACATCACCGGCACCGGCAACACGCTCGACGCCGGCTCGCCGACCGTGATCCGGCTGGTCTGCGACGCGCTGCGGCACTGGGTGCTCGCGTACGGCGTCGACGGGTTCCGCGTCGATCTCGCCTCGGTGCTCGGCCGGCCGCGCTCCGGCCCGTTCTCGCCGGACTCGGCGCTGCTCACGGCCATCGCGCAGGACCCGACGCTGTCCAGGTGCAAGCTGATCGCCGAGCCGTGGGACGCGACGGGCGAGGGTTACCGGGTCGGCGGCTTCCCCGTGGCGTGGTCGGAGTGGAACGGCCGCTACCGGGACGCCGTGCGTGACTTCTGGCGCGGTCAGGGCGGTGTCGCGGAGCTGGCGTCACGGTTGACCGGCAGCTCCGACCTCTACCGGGACTCCGGACGGCGTCCGTGGGCCTCGGTCAACTTCGTCACCGCGCACGACGGGTTCACGCTGCGCGACCTCGTCTCCTACGAGCACAAGCACAACGAGGGCAACGGCGAGGACAACCGCGACGGCACCGACGACAACCGCTCGCAGAACTTCGGCGTCGAGGGCGACACCGACGACCCGGTGGTGCTCTCCGACCGGCTCGGCACGGCACGGGCGATGCTGGCCACGCTGCTGCTGTCGATCGGCACGCCGATGCTGCTCGGCGGCGACGAGCGCTGGCGGACCCAGGGCGGCAACAACAACGCCTACTGCCGTGACGACGAGACTTCCTGGGTGGACTGGGCGTCCACATCGGAATCGGAGGCGCTGACGGCGTTCACGGCGCGGGTCGCCGCCCTGCGCCGCGAGTCACCGGTGCTGCACCGCGACCAGTTCTACGTCGAGGGCGAGGTGCTGTGGTGGCACCCGTCGGGGCGCCCGATGCAGGACGGTGACTGGCACGACGGCGGCATGCGCACGCTCGTCGTCCTGCTGGCCGACTACTGGCTGCTGATGATGCACGCGGGCCCGGGCCCGGTGGACTGCGCGCTGCCGACCGACCACGGCTTCGAGCCGGTCCTGGATACGACGACGTCCGACGGGCTCCCGGCCGACCCGTCCCCCGTCGAACCCGGCACGACGGTGCCCCTCCCGCCGCGCTCGGTCCTGTTGCTGCGCAGCACCTGACCTACGACGGCGCGGTGGCCGGCTGCAGGCGCGCGGAGATCGTCTCCAGCAGCGGGCGGCGCTTCGTGTTCTGGAACGCCGCGACCCGCCAGCCGTCGTCGGTCCGCACCACGGTGTAGGTCTGGGCCTTGCCCGGCGGCTTGCGGCGACGCCCCTTCACGACGTCGCCACGCGAGGTGACGACGGCGACGTCGGAGCTCAGGAAGCGCACCTCGATCCGCTCGTCGGCCAGCGACGTGCCCTTGAGGAACGACGACCACAGCGCGCGGTGGCACTCCGCGATCGCCTCGCGGCCGCGGTACAGCGTGCCGACGAACGTCGTGTACGTCGCGTCCTCGGTGAACAGCGCGCCGTACGCGTCGGCGTCGTGCCGCCCCCACGCGTCGACGAGATCGGCCAGCACGGCCCGGACGTCCTGCTCGTCGGTCATCGGATCCTCCTGTAAGGCGGGCGCGGCCACCCGGATGATCGACAGGCTGGAGCGGGCGGGGCGGGTGCGCCGGGTCCCCGACCCCGCCGACCGGCGGCGCGTGCTCGTCGAACGGGTGGCGTCCCCGGCGGCGCGGGACGAGGTGGACGACCTGGTCGGCCCGGCACGCGAGTCGGTCGGCGCGGTGTTCGCGGAGTTCTCGACGGCCGAGCAGGCCGTCCTGTTCGACTTCTTCGCGCGCGCCGCCCCCGCATTCCGGAAGGCGACCGACGAGATCCGGCGGGAGTCGTCGGCCGGTCGCAGGCGGTCGTGACCCCCGTTCAGACCGGCACGCGATCCCTGGCCCTCCGGGCCTCGATCCGGCGCACGACGGCGTCGACCCCGACACCGAGGGACAGCCCGACCCCGACGCCGACACCGGCCGCGAGCAGCGGGTTCGACCCGAGTGCGGTCCCGGCGGCGAGACCGATCAGGACCGAGTAGCCGGACCAGGACGCGGCGGCCAGGACGGCCACGGCGACGAACCGGCGCCACGGGTAGCCGGTCGCGCCCGCGGTCATCGACACCGCGACCCTCCCGACCGGCACGTAGCGGGCGCCGACGATCAGGGCCGCACCCCGACGGCGCAGCAGCGACGCGAGCCGCTCGGTGGCCCGCGCCGCCCGCTCACCTCGCAGCCACGGGATCCGGGTCAACGGGACCCTGGTGCCGATCCGGTACGCGATCAGGTCACCGACGTGGGCGCCGAGAGCGGCCACGGCGACGACCGCCGCGAGCGGCGGGCCGTGCCCGGTCACGGACGTCGCGGCCAACGCGATCACCACCGACTCGCTCGGCACCGGCGGGAAGAACCCGTCCACGGTGCACAGCACGAACAGCAGCGGCAGCACCCACGGCGACGCCGCGAGCGTCAGGATCGCTTCCCCCACCAGTTCCTCCTCCGGCCGCGGCCCGCCGGTCCCGCGGGCCTCGACCGACCGTAGGAACGCGCATGGTGCCGCCGGATCGAGGAGAACCCGGACGTCGTCCCGGAGGTGACGTCGACGGGTCCGCGGGGCGCGGAGTCGGCGTACGCTCCCCCCATGCCGCGCTACGAGTTCCGCTGCCGGGACTGCGCCACGATGGGCGAACCGGCGACGTTCGAGGTCGACCGCCCGATGCAGGCTTCGAGCGAGCCGGCAGCCTGCCCGCTCGGGCACGCCGACACCGTGAAGCTGCTGTCGACCGTGTCGCTCGGCGGTCGCTCGGGTGGCGGCGGGATGCCCCGGCCCGCGATGGCCCCGGCCGGAGGTGGCGGCGGCTGCTGCGGCGGAGGGTGCTGCGGCGGGGGCTGAGCCGCCCCCGCCGACCGTCTACCCGGCCAGGACGATCCGCCCCAGCTCCGCCGACGACGCCAGGTGCTCGTGCCGCGGGAGCACCCGCACCGTGTAGCCGGTCAGCCCGGCGTGCGGCAGCGGCACGACGGCCTCCCACGCCTCTCCCCCGCGGTGGTTCATCGCCATCGTGGTCGGCTCGGCGAGCTCGTCGGTGTCGTCCACCCGCCCGACGACGGCCTCGACCGTCACGTCCGACGGGTCCAGCCCGGCGAGGTCGACGGTCGCCCGGACCGTCATCGGTGAGCCGACCACCGGGGTGTCCGGCAGACCCGACGCATCGACGCCCGTGACCTGCAGCTTCGTCCACGCCGAGTTGAGCCGGGCACGGTACTCGGCGATGTCGCGGGCGGCCGCGTAGCCGTCGGCGGACACCCGGCTCGCGGCGGCCGCGGCCGGCACGTACCAGTCCTCGACGTACTCGCGCACCATCCGGTTCGCCTGCACCTGGGGACGCAGCGTGGACAGCGTGTGCCGGACGAGCTCGACCCAGCGGGTCGGGACGCCGGCCGACCGGTCGTAGAACGCGGGCGCGACCTGCGTGGCGATCAGCTCGTAGAGCGCGTTCGCCTCCAGGTCGTCACGCCGGGCCGGGTCCTCGACGCCGTCCGCGGTGGGAATCGCCCAGCCGTTGGCGCCGTCGTAGAGCTCGTCCCACCAGCCGTCGCGGATGGACAGGTTGAGCCCGCCGTTGAGCGCGGACTTCATGCCGGACGTGCCGCACGCCTCGAGCGGGCGGAGCGGGTTGTTCAGCCAGACGTCGCAGCCCCAGTACAGGTAGCGGGCCATCGACATGTCGTAGTCGGGGAGGAAGACGATCCGGTGCCGGACGCCCGCGTCGTCGGCGAACCGCACGATCTGCTGGATCAGGGCCTTGCCGCCGTCGTCGGCGGGGTGCGACTTGCCGGCCACGACGAGCTGGACCGGCCGGTTCGGGTCGAGCAGCAGCCCGCGCAGGCGCTCGGTGTCGCGCAGCATCAGCGTCAGGCGCTTGTAGGTCGGCACCCGGCGGGCGAAGCCGACCGTGAGCACGTCACGGTCGAAGACGTGGTCGGTCCAGCCGAGCTCCGGCGTCGAGGCGCCGCGCTCCAGCCATGCCGCGCGCACCCGCCGTCGCACCTCGTCGACCAGCCGGGACCGCAGCGTGTTGCGCAGCGCCCAGAGCGTCGCGTCGTCCACGTCGGACGGCGAGACCTGTAGCTCGTGCCGGCCGCCGCCGGGCGTCGGGTCGCCGAGCAGGTCGGTGATCTCGCGGGCCTCCCAGGTGTGGCCGTGGACGCCGTTGGTGACCGAGCCGATCGGGACCTCGTCGGCGTCGAAACCGCTCCACAGGCCGCCGAACATCCCGCGGGACACGGCGCCGTGCAGCCGCGAGACGCCGTTGGCGCGCTGGGCCAGGCGCAGGCCCATGTGCGCCATGTTGAACATCTCCGGGTCGTCCTCGGAGCCGAGCGCGAGCAGCCGGTCCGCGGGCAGGCCGGGCAGCAGGCGGTCGGTGAGGTAGCGCCGGACGAGCCCGACACCGAACCGGTCGATGCCGGCCGGCACCGGCGTGTGCGTGGTGAACACGGTGCCGGCACGGACCGCGGCGAGCGCCTGGTCGAAGTCCAGGCCGGCGTCGCCGGTGCACAGCTCGCGGATCCGCTCCAGGCCGAGGAACCCGGCGTGCCCCTCGTTGGTGTGGAACACCTCCGGCGTCGCGTGCCCGGTCGCCGCGCAGTACGCCCGGACCGCACGCACCCCGCCGATCCCGATCAGGATCTCCTGGGAGATCCGGTGGTCCTGGTCGCCGCCGTAGAGGCGGTCGGTGATGCCGCGCAGATCGCCGTCGTTCTCCTCGATGTCGGTGTCGAGCAGCAGCAGCGGCACCCGACCGACCTGCGCCTGCCAGATCCGCGCGGTGAGCGTGCGCTCGTCCGGCATCGCGACGTCGACCCGGACGGGCTCGCCGTCCTGGCCGGTGAGCAGCTGCAGCGGCAGCCCCTGCGGGTCGATCGCCGGGTAGTGCTCGAGCTGCCAGCCGTCCAGCGACAGCGACTGGCGGAAGTACCCGGACCGGTACAGGAGCCCGACGGCGATCAGCGGCACACCCAGGTCGGACGCCGACTTGAGGTGGTCGCCGGCCAGTACGCCCAGGCCGCCCGAGTAGTTCGGCAGCACCTCGGAGACGCCGAACTCCATCGAGAAGTACGCGACGGCGGACGGCATGTCCGGGCCCTCGGCGTGCTGCTCCTGGTACCAGCGCTCGCCGGTCAGGTAGGCGTCGAGGTCGGCGGCCAGCTCCTGCACCGTCGCGACGGTCGCCGGGTCGGCCGCGAGCTCGTCGAGCCGGCTCGTCGGGATCTCCCCGAGCAGCCGGACCGGGTCCTCGCCACACCGCGCCCATTCGTCCGGGTCCAGCGAGGCGAACAGGTCACGGGTCGCCGGGTGCCACGTCCAGCGCAGGTTCGTGGCCAGCGTCTGCAGCGGGGCGAGCGGGCCGGGCAGCTGGGCACGGACGGTGAAACGGCGCAGGGCTCTCACGGGCCGGGACTGTATCGTTGCCGAGCTGCGACGTCGCGACACGCGGTGCCCTGCCCGGGGCGCCGGACCGGCAGCGTGTCGGTACGGTTGGCGGGTACGTGGCTGAGCAGCGAAATCCCCGGGAGTGTGGCCGATGACGGGACGGCTCGGAATCGACGACGTGACCCCGTTCGTGGAGACCGGGGATCCGAGCAAGGCCGTGGTCGGCGAAGTCGTCCCGATCCGCGCCACGGTGTGGCGCGAGGGACACGACGCGATCGCGGCCAACGTCGTCTGGACCCCGATCGGCGACGACGGTGAGCCCGGCGAGTCGCAGTTCGTGCGGATGGAGCCCGAGGGCGTCGGGACGGACCGGTTCGTCGCCTCGGTCGTGCCGACGACGACGGGCCGCTGGCGGTTCCGGGTGGACGCCTGGAGCGACCCGTGGTCGACGTGGCGCAGCGCCGTCACGAAGAAGATCGAGGCCGGGCAGACCCCCGACGAGCTGGCCAACGACCTGGAGACCGGCGCCCGCCTGCTGCAGCGCGTCGGTCGCCGTCCGTCCGAGAAGGACCGGCGCGACCTGCTGATGGGCGCCGCGAACGCGTTGCGGGACACCGCACTGCCGCTGCGCGCGCGTGTCGCACCCGCGCTGTTCCCGGCCGTCGTCGCGATCATGACCGAGCGGCCGGTCCGGGAGCTGATCACCCAGGGGCCCGAGCGCGACGTGTGGGCCGACCGCGAGCGCGCGCTGTTCGGATCCTGGTACGAGATCTTCCCCCGCTCCACCGGCGGGCGCGACGAGACAGGGCGTCCGGTGCACGGCACGTTCGTCACCGCGACCAAGGAGCTCGACCGCATCGCGAAGATGGGCTTCGACGTCGTCTACCTGCCGCCGATCCACCCGGTCGGTACGGTGCACCGCAAGGGCCGCAACAACTCCGTGCACGCCGAGCCGGGCGACGTCGGCTCCCCGTGGGCGATCGGCTCCGCGGCGGGCGGGCACGACGCGATCGACCCCGAGCTGGGCGACTTCGACGACTTCGACGCGTTCGTGGCGCGCACGAACGAGCTCGGTATGGAGGTCGCGCTGGACTTCGCGCTGCAGTGCGCGCCGGACCACCCGTGGGTCGCGCAGCACCCGGAGTGGTTCACCGTCCGCCCCGACGGGAGCATCGCCTACGCCGAGAACCCGCCGAAGCGCTACCAGGACATCTACCCGCTGAACTTCGACCGCGACCCGGCCGGCCTGTACGCCGAGTGCCTGCGCGTCGCGTTGACGTGGGTCGAGCACGGCGTCCGGATCTTCCGGGTGGACAACCCGCACACGAAGCCGCCGAACTTCTGGCACTGGTTGATCTGGGAGATCAAGAAGCAGTACCCGGACGTGCTGTTCCTAGCCGAGGCGTTCACCCGCCCGGCCCGCCTGTTCGGCCTGGCTCGGCTCGGCTTCACCCAGTCCTACACGTACTTCACGTGGCGGACCGAGAAGGAGGAGCTGGCCGAGTTCGCGCTCATGCACGCCGAGCACGCCGACGAGTGCCGCCCGAACCTGTTCACGAACACCCCGGACATCCTCCACGAGTCGCTGCAGCACGGCGGGCCCGGAATGTTCGCGATCCGGGCGACGCTGGCCGCGACGATGTCGCCGACCTGGGGTGTCTACTCCGGATTCGAGCTCTACGAGGGCGTGCCGGTGAAGGAGGGCTCCGAGGAGTACCTCGACTCGGAGAAGTACGAGCTGCGCCCGCGCGACTTCCACAGCGCCGTCAACCAGGGCCGCTCGCTCGAGCCGTACCTCACGCAGCTCAACGAGATCCGCCGCGAACACCCTGCGCTGCAACAGCTGCGGGAGATCCACATCCACGAGGTGGACAACGACCAGCTGCTCGCCTACTCGAAGCTGCACCCGTCCACAGGCGACCAGGTGCTCGTCGTGGTCAACCTGAACGCCCACGAGGCGAACCAGGGCACGATCACGCTGGACATGCCGGCGCTCGGGCTGCGCTACTCCGACGTCGTCGACGTGCACGACGAGATCACCGGCCAGACGTTCCGGTGGGGCGAGCGCAACTTCGTCCGGCTCCTGCCGTGGGACAACGTGGCGCACGTGATCGCTCTGCCGAAGCGGCTGCCGCTGGTTTAGGCGCTACGGCGTCCAGGACTCCGGGTCGCGGGAGGTGATCCCGGGAAAGCGCCGGAAGTCGCGATCGGACGTCCAGATCGTCGTCACGCCGTGCTCTCGCATCAGTGCGGCGATGTGGGCATCCGGCACGAGGTTGCCGCGCACCGTGTCGTCGGCGACGACGTCCTGGAACGACTTCCAGAAGGCGTCGCCCTCGCCCGGGGAGCGGACGTGTGGCCGGGAGACGAGGGCATCCAGGTTGCCACGGGCGATGGACGGATCGAGCGGTCGCGCAGATCCGTACGTCTCGCACGCTCGTATCGTGCCGGGCATGCTCCGGATCGGCGCCGCACTGTCCCTGACCGGCCGGTTCGCGCGGTTCGGCACGCAAGCCGCTGCCGGGCTGCAGGCCTGGCGCGACCTGGACGGTGGAGCCGGGATCGAGATCGTCGACGACGGGTCGTCGCCCGCCTCGGTCACGTCGGCTCTCGATGCGCTCGCCGGACGCTGCGACGTGCTGCTCGGCCCGTACGGCACGTCCACCGCCCGAGCTGCCGCGCGATGGGCGCGTGATCACGACCGGCTCGTCTGGAACCACGGCGGCGCGGGTGGCGATCTCCAGGTGCCCGGACGGGTCGTCCCGGTGATCACGCCGACGGAGCGGTACGGCGAGGCGTTCGTGCGACACGTGGCCGAGCACCGTCCGGGTTCCGAACTCCGTCTGGTCGGCGGACCGGGAACGTTCGGTCCGCAGGTGATCGACGGGATGCGCCGCACCGCAGCGTCGCTCGGCGTCCCGCTGTCCGATACCGGCGACGTCCTGTTCACGGCCGGGACGTTCGAGCACGACACGGGGTTGATCGCGGGCCTGCAGCGGTCCGCACCCGGTGCCACCGCCGACGCCGGCCCGGATGCCGGACGCCGGTGCTCCGCCGGACCCGGGCACCGGCGGTACCCCGCAGTCGTCGGCGCCGTCGCGGCCGGTGTGCGCGCGTTCGCCGAGGCCGTGCCCGATCCGGAGGGCGCGTACGGAGTGGCCCAGTGGATGGCCGGGGCCGGCGACCCGGTCGTCGTCGGCCCCGAGGAGGACGCGTTCGTGGCGCGCTACCGGGACATCACCGGATCCGACCCGGACTACCCGGCCGTGCAGGCCGCAGCGGCCGCCGCGATCGCCGTGCACTGCACCGACCTGGCCGGGACCACCGACCCGGACGCCCTCTGGTCCGCCGCGACCGGTCTGCGCACCACGACGCTCTACGGCGCCTTCGGCATCGATCCGACCACCGGCGCTCAGACCGACCACACCCTGACGCTCGTCCGATGGCAGGACGGGCGGCTCCTTCCGGTCCGGTGATCAGCGGAAGTGGTCGGGACGCGCCACCGGTGGCGCGGTGATGCCACTCCCCGCGATCATGAGTCGGACGTGAACAGATCGTGCGGAACCGCCCCGCCCAGGACGCTTCGGGCACTACCCTCCCGCATGTGGCTCCCGACGCAGACCCTGCGTTCCAGCAGGCGATGGACAAGCTGATGACGCAGGTGAACACGGACAACGTCCTCGCCGTCCACCGGGCGTTCCGAGATCACGCGAACGAATTGCTCACCTACCTCCAAGAGGCCAGGGGAGACATCGGTATCGGACTCTGCGGTCTCGACCCGGTATCGCGCGAAGTACTCAAACCTGAATCATTGGCAGGCAAAGCGCAGAGTCTGTTCGAGGCACACTGGAGACATTGGGAGGAACTCGACGCCGTCGCATCTCGCCTGATAGATACCGCGCGAACATATGGTCGGACGGAGGACGAGATCAAGCGGGAAATAGACGAAACTAGCCTTGCTCGATGATCGTCCGCCTCGGCCTGCACCTAGTTCCTGCCATTCTGCTCATAGGCCTCGTAGGCTGCTCTACAAGCGACTCGACACCGAGGACCGCATTGTTTCCACCTCGGCCCGCCGAGATCGACGTCCAACGAACGTCAGCGTGCTCGATGCTAAGTGAAGAACAACAGATCCGCCTCGAACTTGGTGGGGGCAAACCCAGCACGCGGAACGTCGAAGGGCTGCCATCTCCGACGTGCACTTGGCTGAGCCGAAAAGGCGTGGATTTCAACATTCAACTAATTCCGGCCGATCCCACCGCTGCTACACAGCTTCCGGGCGCCGAAGTCACCCAGGTCGATGGTTTCGGCGCGGTACAGAACGCTCCCGCCGAGACTATGGGTGGCGGACCGATCTGCCAGATAGCAATCGACGCAGCTCCTGGTCAAACAATCCGGGTGCAGGCACTCACACGAACGAATCCACCGCCGATCCCCGTCGACCAGCTCTGCCAACGTGCGACTGAGGCGGCGTCGATGGTCATGACCACCGTCGTGGCCACTGCATCCCGTTGACCATGATCAGTCACTGAGGAGCACCTCGGCCACTCACGGCCGTCGTCCTCCACACTTGCCGATCATGCGTCGGTGGAGTCCGCCGATTCCTCCACCGGAGGTGGCTGCACCACGAACGCGGTGGCGCGGAACGGCCAGAGTTCCACGCGGAAGCTGTTCAGCTCGTCGACGGTCGTGACGGTCTCGTCGGAGAACAGGTCGGTCACCGTCGATCCGGGCGGGAGGTGCTCGGAACGGACGGTGCCGTCGACGTCCTCGTCGGAGAAGTTCAGGACCGTCACGAGGTAGCGGGCGTCGGCCTCGTGGACCAGCACGAGCATCCCGCGGTGGGAGCCGTCGGGGATGTCGACCTGCCTGGCCGTCGCGACCCCGGAGCGCTTGCGCACGGCCAGGATCGCCTGCATCTGGCGGACGAAGCTGGTCTCGTCCTCCAGCTGCTCTGGCAGGGTGCCGTAGAGGCTGCGCCCGCGGGGCATGCCGGACGAGGACTGCGTCGCCGACGGGTCGGCGCCCATCAGGTCGTGAGCCGCACGGGAGATCCACCGGGTGTCCCCGGACGAGAGCAGCTCCGAGACCTCGGACGGCGGCAGCGTCAGCATCCCGCAGAGGTCCCAGCCGGACAGCGCGAACACACCGGGCTGGAAGGCGTTGAACATGACCAGGAGCAGGTGCGCGCGGCGGATCCGGTCGACGTCGGCGGCGGACAGGGAGTCCAGGTCGGCGACGCCCAGCGTCGCGGCGATCACCGTGGCCGTCGTGCAGGCGATCCCGTTCGTCGTGAAGATCAGGTTGTACGGGACGTCGGCGACGTGGTCGACCAGGTCGCGGCGGATCGTGTCGGCCAGCTCCCCGCCGGTGATCTCCTCGCCGCGGAAGGAGAACAGGTCGTCGGCGTGCCCGGCCGTCCAGTGCACGAGCTCGTAGGTCAGCTCGTCGTGGTTCTGCAACGCGTGCACGAGCGACGCCGGGTCGACGCCCAGCTCGAGGGACGTCCGCAGCGTCAGTCGCAGGAACTCGGTGTCCGCGGTGGCGAGGGCGTGGTGGTAGGCGGGCCGGTTCACGAAGTCGTAGGACAGGTCCGCGCCGGCCTCTGAGGTGACGCGGATGTCGTCGATCGTCAGGTTCAGCTCCTGGAACGTGAACCCGCCGACCTTGCGCACCATGCTGGCGATGATGTGGTTGGCCGCCTCCGACGTCGGGTGGCCCTCCGACCACCCGGGCGCCCCCTCCGCGCTCTTCTCCACGCCGAGGAACCCGTTGGCGTCCAGGCGGAGCGCACCGGAGCCGAGGTCGGCGAGCGAGTGCAGCGCGTCGCCGATCACCATCCGCACGCCGGCGAACGTCGGGTCCAGCCAGTTGATCGACGGCTGCCCGTCCTTGAAGTAGTGCAGGTAGACCCAGCGGCGGGTGACGCCGTCGACGCCGGTGACCGGCCCGGTCACCGACCAGTTCGTCTCCTTCACGCCCTCCCGGTAGAAGATCACCCGCTGGAGCCGCCCGACGATGTAGCCGCGCTTCTCCAGGATCTCCTCGGTGACGGCGTCCAGGTTGACCGAGTCGCGCCCCGGCGGGACGTCCGGCAGGTCCGCCCAGTCCCGCTCCTCGATCTCGATCATGTGATAGATGCCCGGGTAGTGCGAGTGGCCGAGCTCGGCGAGCCGGAAGTCGGCGCCCTTGCCCGTGTGGCCGGGCACGATGTCGTCGATGACGGTGCCGCCGTACCAGGTGGCCGTCGCGCACATCCGGCGGAACTCGTCCTCGGTGCCGAACGCCGGGTCGATCTCGTTGGAGATCCGGTCGAAGTGCCCGTCCACACTGGGCGTCGGCTGCCAGCCGGTGATCCCGCCCGCCCGCTTCACCGGTCCGGTGTGGACGGCCTCGATGCCGATCTTCTCGAACGCCTCCCACAGTCCCTCGTCGCCGAGCGCACCGAGGAACGACGTGCCCGGCGCGGTGATCAACGAGATCGGGTAGGCGGTGAACCAGACCGACGCGGTCTCCACGGCCTGGCGCGGGCTCGGGTTGGCGAACGAGTTCTGCCACATCGAGCCCTGGCCGGAGAACTGGCGGGCGAGCTCGTCGGCGTGGCCGAGCATGGACTGGTTGACCAGCCACGAGACGTAACCGGGGTTCGCCCCGTCTGCCGGGCCGTCCTGGGAGACGGAATGCCGCCGGATCGCGGAGCGGACCCGCGGGCGGTGACGCAGGCTGCGCGGTCGCGCCGGGTGGTAGTACTCCGCGAACGTGATGTCGCTCGCCGACGGCTCGTGCGTGGGCTCGTCCGCCATGCCGTCCCCCTGAACCGGGTCGTCGGGCGTGCCGGACGTTCCGTGACCATCGTGGGCATGCGCTGCAACAGCGTCGGGACGTCCGGACACGTGTTCACCGTTCGAGGCTCAGTATGGGTTCCCGGCCGCGAACGTGCCGGGGCGGAACGGCCGCGGCGTGCGTGATGACGCACCGCAGTCGCGACTGCGGCGGACTGTAACAGCGGGGTGTCGTGGAACCCGGCGGCCGGGCGGCGTGCCGCGGCACCGTCGGCGGGCGTGTGGTCTGATCGACGGTCGGACGCGCACGACGACCCGGGGAGACGCACGTGAGCCCGACCGACCCCCTCGCCGGTCTGCTCCCCGGATGGCTGCCGACCCAGCGCTGGTTCGCCGCGAAGGGCCGGACGATCCGCTCCGTCGAGGTGGCCGCCAGGACCCCGCTCTCCGACGACGGCCCCACGCTCGAGCACGCACTCGTCGACGTCCATTTCGAGGACGGGCCGTCGCATCGCTACCAGCTGCTGGTCGCGGCGTCCCCGGCGCCGGGCGTGCCGTCGCAGGCGGTCATCGAGAGCGGACCCGAGATGACGATCTACGACGGCCTGTGGGATCCCCGCGTCACGTCCTGGCTGCTGGAGGCGGTGCGGGACGGGCGCACCGTCGGCGACCTGCGCTTCGTCCCCGAGCCGCACGCCGACCTGCCGCGCGACGTCCCCGGCCGGGTGCTCGGCGCCGAGCAGTCCAACACGTCCGTCGTCTGGGGCGACCACACGATCTTCAAGCTGTTCCGGCGCGTGCTGCCCGGGCTGAACCCGGACCTGGAGCTGCACCGGGCGCTGCGGGCGGAGGGCAGCACGTGCGTCGCCGCGCTGCAGGGAGCCGTCGAGGGCACGGTGGACGGCGAGCCGGCGTCGCTCGGCATGCTGCAGGACTTCGCCGCCGGGTCCGAGGACGGGTGGACGCGTGCGCTGCGCACCGTCCGGGCCGCCGTCGCAGGCCGCGGCGACACCGACTTCACGGCCGAGGCGCGGCGGCTCGGCGAGACCGTCGCCGTCGTCCACGCGGAACTGACGCGTGCGCTGGGGTCGGTGACCGTCGAGCCGCGCGAGCTCGCCGACGGATGGCGCGAGCGGCTCGCCGCCGCCGTGTCGCAGGTGCCGGAGCTGGCACCGCTGGAGGCCGGCGTCCGGGCCGTGTTCGACGCCGTCGGGTCTCGGGCGACGGCGGTGCCGGTCCAGCGCGTGCACGGCGACCTGCACCTCGGCCAGACGCTGCGCACGGCCGACCGCTGGCTGGTGATCGACTTCGAGGGTGAGCCGTCGGCGCCGCTGGCCGAGCGCACCCGTCCGGACTCGGCGCTGCGCGACGTGGCCGGGATGCTCCGCTCGTTCGACTACGCGGCGTACCACGAGGTGCTGTCCTCGACGGCCGGTGCGGGCGCCGTCGAGGCCGCCGCGGACTGGGCGGCACGCACCCGCGAGGCGTTCAGCGACGGCTACGCGCAGGCCGCCGGGCACGACCCGCGCACCGACGGCGCGCTCCTGAGGGCGTTCGAGCTGGACAAGGCCGTGTACGAGGCGGTCTACGAGACGCGCAACCGCCCGTCGTGGGCCCCGATCCCGCTGGCCTCGATCCGCCGCCTGGTCGCCCTCCACCGCTGATCGACTCCTCGGCAGTACGGACGGACAACTCTGTCCGCCCGCGCTGCCCGACAACTGATCATCGGCCGGGCGGGAGCGTGCGCCGCCCGTGGGCCGACAGCCGCCCCCGCAACGGGCGACCATGACCCGGTCGCAGTACGGTTCCGCAGGTGACGCAAGAGGAGACGCGCGCGATCGACCCCTGCCCCCCGGACCAGGCGACGACCGACCGGCTCCTGGGTGGTGCCCACCACGACCCGCACGCCGTGCTCGGCGCCCACCCGCACGCCGACGGCACGGTCGTCCGGGTCCTGCGCCCCCACGCCGACGCGGTGCACGTGCTGCCCAACGGAGAGCGCGAGCTCGCGCACGAGCTGGTCAAGGTGCACGACGCGGGCCTGTTCTCCGGTGTCGTCCCCGGCTCCGGCGGGGACTACCGCCTGCTCGTCGACCACGGCGTGGACGGCGAGATGGTCGTCGACGACCCGTACCGCTGGCTGCCGACCCTCGGCGAGGTCGACCTGCACCTGATCGGCGAGGGCCGCCACGAACGTCTCTGGGACGTGCTCGGCGCGCACCTGCAGCGCTACGACACGGCGTCCGGCCCGGTCACCGGCACGAGCTTCGCGGTGTGGGCCCCGAGCGCGCAGGGCGTGCGCGTCACCGGTGACTTCGACGGCTGGGCCGGCTGGGCGCTGCCGATGCGCTCGCTCGGCGGCTCCGGGGTCTGGGAGATCTTCCTGCCGGACGTCGGTGTCGGGTCCCGCTACAAGTTCCGGATCCTCGGCGAGGACGGCGTGTGGCGGGACAAGGCCGACCCGATGGCGTTCGCGACCGAGATCCCGCCGCGGCAGGCGTCCGTGGTCACCGCGCCGGTCCACGAGTGGGGCGACGACGAGTGGATGGCCGCCCGCGCGACCAGGGCGCCGCACGCCGAGCCGATGAGCGTCTACGAGCTGCACCTCGGCTCCTGGGTGCCGGGGCTGGACTACCGGGAGATCGCCGACCGCCTGGTCACCTACCTGTCCGAGACCGGCTTCACGCACGTCGAGCTGCTGCCGGTGGCCGAGCACCCGTTCGGCGGATCCTGGGGCTACCAGGTCACGTCCTACTACGCCCCGACGGCGCGCTTCGGCACCCCGGACGACTTCCGGTACTTCGTCGACACGCTGCACCGGGCGGGCTACGGCGTGATCGTCGACTGGGTGCCGGCGCACTTCCCGCGCGACGAGTGGGCGCTGGCCCGCTTCGACGGCACGCCCTGCTACGAGCACGCCGACCCGCGCCGCGGTGAGCAGCCGGACTGGGGCACGCTCGTGTTCGACTTCGGGCGTCCGGAGGTGAAGAACTTCCTGGTCGCGAACGCGCTGTACTGGCTGGAGTCGTTCCACCTGGACGGCCTGCGGGTGGACGCCGTCGCGTCGATGCTCTACCTGGACTACTCACGCGCCGACGGGCAGTGGCTCCCGAACGTCCACGGTGGACGGGAAAACCTGGACGCGGTCGCGTTCCTGCAGGAGATGAACGCGACCGTCTACCGGGAGCACCCCGGCGTCGTGACGATCGCCGAGGAGTCCACGGCGTGGCCCGGCGTGACCCGCCCGACCTACATGGGCGGACTCGGGTTCGGGTTCAAGTGGAACATGGGCTGGATGCACGACACGCTGGACTATCTGGCGCACGACCCGGTGCATCGCAGCTACCACCACAACCAGATGACGTTCTCGCTGATGTACGCGTTCAGCGAGAACTACGTCCTGCCGATCAGCCACGACGAGGTCGTGCACGGCAAGGGTTCGCTGTGGACCCGGATGCCGGGCGACGAGTGGAACAAGGCCGCCGGTGTGCGCGCGCTGCTCGCCTACATGTGGGCCCACCCCGGTAAGCAGCTGCTGTTCATGGGGGCTGAGTTCGGGCAGCCGAGGGAGTGGTCCGAGCAGCGGTCGCTGGACTGGCACCTGCTGGCCGACCCGCTGCACGGCGGGTGCAAGACGCTCGTCGGCGACCTGAACCGGATGTACCGCGACCATTCGGCGTTGTGGCGCAAGGACACCACTCCGGACGGCTTCGCGTGGATCGACGCCAACGACGCGGCGGGCAACGTGCTCAGCTTCCTGCGCCACGGCACCGACGACGAGGGTCGCCCGACCGTGCTGGCCTGCGTCGCGAACTTCTCCGGGGCGCCGAACGAGAACTACCGGGTCGGGCTGCCGTTCCCCGGCCGCTGGACCGAGGTGCTGAACACCGACGCCGAGAGCTACGGCGGGTCGGGCGTCGGGAACCTGGGGTCGGTCGTCGCGGAGCCGGTGATGTGGCACGGGCAGCCCGCCTCCGCGTCGCTGCGCCTGCCGCCGTCCGGTGTGTTGTGGCTGGTCCCGGCCGACTCCGGCGGCGCCGTCCTGTCCCAGGAGGCCCCGGCCACGACGTCCGCGCTGCCGCCGTCGGTGCCCGCCGGTCAGATCCCGCCGACGCCGGAGGACACGGACGTCCCGGCGCCTGCCACTCCGGACGACGCCGTGCCCGAGACCCCGCCCGGCGGGGCAGCCGGCACCGGGCCCGACACGGCTCCCGACGCCGTGGCCGACACCGAAGCCGTGGCCGACACCGAAGCCGTGGCCGACACCGAAGCCGTGGCCGACACCGAAGCCGTGGCCGACACCGAAGCCGTGGCCGACACCGAAGCCGTGGCCGACACCGAAGCCGTGGCCGACACCGAGGCCGTGGGCGACACCGCGGCCGTCGAACCACGAGCGTCGGGATCTGCGACGGAGTCGTCCGGCGTCGAGATCAACGCGGCCGGGAGCTCCGGGACCGACGACGCCGACGACGCGGCTCCCGAGGGCCCCGCGACGGCGTCGCCGACCGTGACCCCGACGGCCACCGGGGCGCCCGGTGTCCGGGCCGTGCGGACCGGCTCGTTCGTCACCGGGACGTCCGGGACCGGGACGTCGGACACCGGCGGGACGTCGTCGGACTGACTCCCGGACGCTGAGCCCGGTCGCTCAGCCCGCCGGCGGAGCGGACGGGGCGGACGGCTCGATCTCGCGGTCGTCCGCCGCGTCCCGCCTGCGCACGGCCACGATCGCGACCGCACCGGCCAGCGCGACGGCGGCGAACACGTAGAAGCCCCACGGGTACGCGATCCCGGCCGCGACGAGCGAGCCGGCGATCAGCGGACCGGAGATCGCCCCGAGCCGTCCGATTCCGCTCGCGGCCCCGAGCGCGGACGCGCGGGCGTGCGCCGGGTAGTGCCTGCCGACGTAGGCGTAGACGATCACCTGCGAGCTGAACACGAACACGCCCGCCAACAGGACGCCGACGTAGACGGCGGCGCCGGGCAGGCGGATCGAGAGCAGCGCGAGGAACAGCGCGGCCGTCGTGAACCAGACGATCGCGGCGCGGCGCATGCCGATCCGGTCGGCGACGCGGCCGGCCACCAGCAGGCCGAGCACGGCACCGACGTTGAGCACGAGCAGCTGCAGCAGCGCGTTGGTCAGCTCGTACCCGGCCGCGAGCATGATCACCGGGAGCCACGTGTTCAGGCCGTAGACCAGCAGCAGGCCCATGAACGACGCGACCCAGAACGCGATCGACGATCCCAGGAACCCGCCGCGGACCAGCTGGGCCATCGGGTTGCGTGTCTCGCGGGCGTCCGGCGCCGGGGCGGCGGGGGCCGTGTCCGGCAGCCGCAGGGCCAGCAATGGCACGAGGACGACGGCGGGCAGGGCACCGAGCACGAACAGGATCTGCCACCCGTACGGCTCGATCAGCAGGCGGCCGAGCAGGGCGGTCAGCACCGCGCCCGCGTGGTAGCCGGTCATCAGGACGGTCGTCGCACGTCCGCTGCGACCGGCGCCACCGGACTCGGCGACCATCGCCAGCGCCACCGGCAGGACCCCGCCGAGCCCGAGACCGGCCAGGAACCGCAGCGCGCCGAACATCAGCGGGCCGGTCGCGAACGCGCACAGCAGCGTCACCACGGAGAAGGCCACGACGGTCCACACCATCGCCCGCCGCCTGCCGAGCCGGTCCGCGAGCGGGCCCGCCGCCAGCGCACCGACCATGACGCCGACCAGGCCGATCGCCGAGATCGCCGACGCGCCGGACGCGGTCAGCCCCCAGGACGGCTCCTTCAGCAGCGACGGCAGCACGACGCCGAGCACCACCAGGTCGAACCCCTCGAGGGCGACGGCGGCCCAGCACAGTGGCGCCACCCACCCCCGGTACGCGGTCGTCGTGTCCGCCATGGCCGCCTCCTCGCACGCCGACGTGTCGGTGCGGGAGTGTGCGCGAGTCAGCCCGGTGGTCGCGGCACGACTTCCGCAGAGCGGAAGGAATCGGACAACGCCGTGGTGACCGGCACCGACGGTCCGACGGCCGGGCGCAGCAGCGTCAGCCAGGTGACCGCCAGGATCGCCGAGTAGAGCGCCAGCGCGACCGCGGACACCGGGTTCCCGGCCGGCCAGAGGTCGGCGTAGGACACCGGGACGGTTGCCAGCGCGAACAGCGCCGCGACGACGGCGCGCCGGGCGTCCCCCTGCCGTCCGGACGCGACCACGAGCAGCAGGCCCGGCCAGAGCAGGATCAGGTAGTTGTGCCAGCTGATCGGCGCGGCCAGCAGCCCGGCAGCCAGCACCGCCCACGGCGCCGTCCCGGCCGGGTCGGTGCCGTGCGCCGCGTCCGGGCCGTAGCGCAGGGTGCGCGACCGGAACCACCACAGCGTGCCGACCACGATCAGGCCGCCGACCACGGTCCCGACGACCGACGGCAGTCCCCAGCGGATCGCGAGACCGGGCAGTGACGCGTTGTCCGGGATCGTCGCGACCGGTTCGGCGAGGACCATCCGCAGCCAGTGCCACCCGGACGACGGCCCGGCGGCGAGGAGCCCCACGAGCGTCGCGGCCGCCGCGGCGAGCAGGCCGGCCCGGAACTCCGGCCAGCGCCGCTGCACCGCCGGGAGCAGCAACAACGGCGCCAGCGACGGCTTCACCGCGACAGTCACGCCGTACAGCACCGCGGCGAGCAACGGGTGCCCGCGACGCTCGGCCAGCCACCCCGCGGTGACGCCGAGCAGCAGCAGACCGTAGATCTGGCCGAGCAGGATCGTCCCGTGCAGCGGCGACGACGCCAGCAGCGCCAGCAGCGCGAGGCCGCCCCACCACCGCCCGATGCCGAGCTCGCGCGTCGTGGCCAGCACGCAGCCGACCGCGATCAGGACCGTGATCCCGACCAGGATCCGGTACCCGACGACCGGGTCCAGCAGCCCCAGCGGCGCGAACATCGCGGCCAGCACCGGCGGGTTCAGGTTGTGCAGGACGGCGCCCGCGTCGTAGATGTCACCGCCGTGCAGCAACGCCACGGCCGACGCGCGGAACGTCTCGAAGTCGACGTGCATCCGCGGCATGTCGGTCGACGGCACCAGCAGCAGCAACGGCGTGTTGCCGACGGCCAGCAGCGCCACGGCCAGCCCGACGGCCGCCGCCGCGACCAGGCGCGCGACGACGCCGAGCGCCCTCGTCCGGTGGGCCGCCCGGTCGTCACGGGGAATGGTCAGAACAGTGCGCGGGCCAGCGCCCGGCGGGCGGTGGTGACCCGCGGGTCGTCCGCCGGGAACAGCTCGAACAGCCCGACGAGGTGCTCGCGGGCGCGGTCCCGGTCGTCGCCCCCGGTCCGTCCGACGGTCGCGACCAGGCGCCCGAACGCGTCCTCGACGCGGTCCGCCGCCATCTCCGCGTCCGCGGCGGCGATCTGGAGGTCGACGTCGTCGGGTGCGGCGTCCGCACGCTCGATCGCGGTCGGGTCGGCCTGCTCGGCGCGGGCCAGGAACCGGACCTGCGCGATCGCGGCGGTCGCCTGTTCGTTGGCCGGCTCGCTGTCCAGGATGGCCTGGTAGGCGGCCTCGGCCGCGACGTAGTCCCCCGCCTCGAGCGCGTCCTCGGCCGCGGTGAAGCGCGGGTCCTCCGGCTCCTCCTCGGGCTCGCCGTCGCCGTCGCCGCCCGCGGCGGCTCGCTTCTCGCCCTCCGCGATCGCGGGCATCCGGTCGCGCAGGGCGTCCAGCAGGGACTTCACCCACTGTGCGGCCTGGGCGTCCGGCATCGCACCGTTCACCGCGTCCACCGGCTGCCCACCGGCCACGATCACGATCATCGGGACCTGCTGGACGCCGAACGCCTGCGCGATGCGCGGGGCCTGGTCGATGTCGACGCGCGCCAGCACCCAGGCACCGCCGCCGTTCGTCGCGAGACGCTCGAGCTCCGAGGAGACCTGCTCCTCGCGCGGGTAGCGGCTCGCCCACAGCTCGATGACGACCGGGACCTGGACCGAGCGTTCGACGACGTCCTGGAAGTTCGCCTCGGACGCCTCGACCACGTACTGGCTCGCGCCGGCACCGCCGCCACCACCACCGGCGCCACCGCCGGGTTGCTGCGGACGGTTCGCGGCCTCAGAACGGGCCTTCAGTGCGGAGAGGTCGACCGCGCCGGCCATGGCCGAGGACGCCGCCGCCCGCTGGGCAGCCGCCTGACGAGGATCTGGACGTGACACGACAGACATCCTGGCACGGTCGCTCCGCACGCGCGGAACGCCCCGTCGATCACGCGTCCGGGTGGGCGACGCCCTCCAGTACGTCGCCGAGCTCGGCGGTCCGGGTGAGCATCGGGAAGTGCCCGCCCGGCAGGTCGACGACGTCCGCGCGGACGTCCGCCAGCGCCCGCCGGAACGCGTCCGGGTCGGCGACGCGGTCCTGCGCGCAGACCACCCCGACCGTGCGGGCGGCCGGCCAGGCCTGCAGGGGCGTGACCTCCTTCCCGATCGTCCACGCCTGCGGGCGCAGCCCCGCGGCGGCCGCCTCGACGACCGCGTCCGACGACTCGTCGGCCACCCCGCGGTAGAGGCCGTCGGCGATCGCGTCGGCCGGCCAGTACGTGGTCCCGTCCTCGCCGCGGCGCACGCCACGGTCGTAGCCCTCGACCATCACACCCGGCTCGTCGCGCAGCCGCCCGATGAACGACGTCCCCGGCACCGGCGTCATGGCCGCGAGCAGCACCATCGCGGTGACCCGCCCGGGCCCGAGCCGCTCGGCCGCGACCGGCACGGTCAGGCCACCCAGCGAGTGCCCGACGAGCACCACCGGCTCCCGGCCGGGACCGAGCGCGGCCAGCACCGTGTCCGCGTAGTCCTGCGCGCCGTGACCGGACGTGTCCGACGGCATGTCGGGCGCCTCCACCCGGAACCCGCGGCGGACCAGGTCGGCGACCAGCGGCGCCCAGCACGATCCGCGGTGCCACGCACCGTGTACCAGCACGAACCGCGTCGGAGCGTCGCTCATCGCGTCTCCGGCGCGTTGCGGAGCGCCTGCTCGACCCGCTCGACCTTCGACGTCAGCTGGCCGGTGTACCCGGGGCGGATGTCCGCCTTCAGCACCAGGCTCACCCGCGGCGCGACGGCCTGCACCACCTCGACGGCGCGTTTGACCACCGCCATCCCCTCGTCCCAGGTCTCGGACTCGATCGTGGTGAACATCGAGGTCGTCTCGTTGGGCAGTCCGGACTCGCGGACCACCCGGACCGCCTCGGCGACCGCGGCGCTGACGCCGTCGGCGGAGTCGCCGCCGGACGGGGCGATGCTGAACGCGAAGAGCATGCGCCCACCCTGCCACCCACTGCCGGCGGCCCGGGAGACGTCGTCGCTGCTAGCGTCCCGGATCATGGCGAACAGGGGGTCGCTGCCGTTCGACCCGATCCATCGCGCGGCACAGCTGTGGGACGAGCGGATCGGGCCGTCCGGGAGCATGGCCGCCGTCACCAGCGTGATGCGGGTGCAGCAGATCCTGCTCTCCGCCGTCGACGCCGCGCTCCGTCCGCACGGCCTGACGTTCGCCCGCTACGAGGCGATGGTGCTGCTGCGGTTCGCCAGCCGGGGCAGCCTGCCGATGCGGGTGATGGGCGAGCGGTTGCAGCTGCACCCGACGAGCGTCACGAACATCGTCGACCGCCTCCAGCACGACCGGCTCGTCCGCCGGGTGCCGCACCCGACGGACCGGCGCGCGACGCTCGTCGAACTGACCGACGACGGCCGCACGCGTCTCGACGAGGCGACCGAGTCCGTGACGGCGATCGACTTCGGTCTGTCCGGCCTGTCCACCGAGCAGCGCGACCAGCTGTTCGCGCTGCTGACCGACGTCCGCAGGGCCGCCGGCGACTTCGACTGAGCGGGCCCGCCGCCGCCGGCACCTCGGGTGGGTGCAGCGTCGGGGTGGTGGGACGGCGCGCCTCAGGCGCGGGACAGCAGCTCGTCGGCGGCCGCGTAGGGGTCGATCTCGCCGGCGAGCACGCGGTCGGCCAGCCCGTCGAGCGCGTCGCCGCCGCGCAGGCCCTCCATCCGGGTGCGCACCTGGTCCAGTCCGATGGCCTCGATCTCGCTGCGGGCACGCAGCCGCCGGCGCCGGGCCAGAGCACCGGTGCGTTCGCTCCACGCGAAGTGCTCGGCGACGGCGTCGGCGACCCCGTCCAGCCCCTCGGCCCTGGCCGCGACGGTGCGCAGGACGGGCGGGGACCACTCGTCGCTGCCGTCGCGGAGCGTCAGCATGTTCTTCAGCTCGCGCACGGTCTGGCGGGCGCCGTCCCGGTCGGCCTTGTTCACGACGAACACGTCGCCGATCTCGAGGATCCCGGCCTTGGCGGCCTGCACGCCGTCGCCCATCCCGGGTGCCAGCAGCACGACGGCCGTGTCGGCCAGTCCGACGACGTCCACCTCGGACTGTCCGACACCGACGGTCTCGACCAGCACGACGTCGCAGCCCGCCGCGTCGAGCACGCGCAGGGCCTGCGGCGTCGCCCAGGCCAGGCCACCCAGATGCCCCCGGGTGGCCATCGAGCGGATGAACACGCCGTCGTCGGTGGCGTGGTCACCCATCCGCACCCGGTCGCCGAGCAGCGCGCCGCCGCTGAACGGCGACGACGGGTCGACGGCCAGCACCCCGACCCGCTTGCCACGCGCACGCAGCTCGCTGACCAGCACCGACGTCGTCGTGGACTTGCCGACGCCGGGTGATCCGGTCAGCCCGACGATCTGGGCGTGCCCGGTGTGCGGGGCGAGAGCGGCGGTGACCTCGCGCAACTGCGGGCTGGCGTTCTCCACCAGCGAGATCAGGCGCGCGACGGCCCGGTGCTCGCCGTCGCGTGCCCGCGCGACCAGCTCGCCGGGATCTGCTGCCACCGCCGCTCCCCCGCCGTCAGGACTTCGGGACGCGCACGATCAGGGCGTCGCCCTGGCCGCCACCGCCGCACAGCGCGGCCGCACCGACGCCACCGCCCTGCGCCCTGAGGCGGAGCGCCAGGTGCAGCGCGATCCGGGCGCCGGACATGCCGATCGGGTGGCCGAGCGCGATCGCGCCGCCGTCGACGTTGACCTTGTCCTCGGAGATGCCGAGCTTGCGGGTGGACACGACACCGACGGCGGCGAACGCCTCGTTGATCTCGACGAGGTCGAGGTCGTCGACGGAGATGCCCTCCTTCTCGCAGGCCTTGAGGATCGCGTTGGCCGGCTGCTCCTGCAGGCTCGCGTCCGGGCCGGCGACGACGCCGTGCGCGCCGATCTCGGCGATCCAGCTCAGGCCCAGCTCCTCGGCCTTGGCCTTGCTCATCACCACGACCGCGGCGGCGCCGTCGGAGATCTGCGAGGCGGAGCCCGCGGTGATCGTGCCGTCCGAGGAGAACGCCGGCTTCAGCTTGCCCAGGCCCTCGGCCGTGGTGTCGCCGCGGACGCCCTCGTCGGTGGCGAACGAGATCGGGTCGCCCTTGCGCTGGGGGATCTCGACCGGGGTGATCTCCTCGTCGAAGATCCCGTTCTCGGCGGCCTTCGCGGCGAGCTGGTGGCTGCGGGCGGAGAACTCGTCCTGGTCCTGGCGCGTGATGTCGTACTTCGCGTTGTGCTTCTCGGTGGACGCGCCCATCGCGACCTGGTCGAACGCGCAGAACAGGCCGTCGTACTGCATGTGGTCGACGAGCGTGGTGTCGCCGAACTTGATGCCCTCGCGGGACTTGCCGAGCATGTGCGGGGCCTGGGTCATCGACTCCTGGCCGCCCGCCACGACGATGTCGAACTCACCGGCGCGGATCAGCTGGTCGGCCAGCGCGATCGCGTCGATGCCGGACAGGCAGACCTTGTTGATCGTCAGCGCCGGCACGTCCATCGGGATCCCGCCCGCGACGGCGGCCTGACGGGCCGGGATCTGACCTGCGCCGGCCGTCAGGACCTGGCCCATGATCGTGTACTGGACCTGGTCGCCGGAGACGCCGGCGCGCTCCAGCGCGGCCTTGATGGCGACCCCGCCCAGCTGGGCTCCGGAGAAGCCCTTCAGTGAGCCGAGCAGACGGCCCATCGGGGTACGGGCCCCGGCGACGATCACGGTTCCGGACACGGCGGCCTCCAGCGGCGTCGATGGTGCGTGTGATTGACGAACACCGTAACCGGCACCCGGGTGTCGCAGCCTCCCCCGACGTAGGGGGTGAGCAGTGGCACAGAGCTTCCGGACGGGCCTACCGGCGGGTAGGCACGCTACCGTCTCCGGCCATGGCACCCACCGATGACGCACTCCAGGGGCTGGTCGTGGCCGTGGACCACGTCGGGATCGCGGTCCCCGACCTGGACGAGGCGATCCGCTGGTACGCCGACACGCTCGGCCTGGTCTCCACGCACGAGGAGACGAACACCGAGCAGGGCGTGCGCGAGGCGATGCTGGCCGCACCCGGCGACCGGAGCGGCGCGGCGATGGTCCAGTTGCTCGCGCCACTGAACGAGCAGTCCACGATCGCCAAGTTCATCGACCGCAACGGCCCGGGCCTGCAGCAGGTGGCCTACCGGGTCACCGACGTCGCCGCCGCCGGCGACGCCCTGCGCGCCAAGGGCGTCCGCATGCTCTACGACGAGCCGAAGCGCGGCACGTCCGACTCCCGGGTGAACTTCGTGCACCCGAAGGACGCCGGGGGCGTGCTGGTCGAGCTGGTGGAACCAGCCGCTCTCCAGCACTGATCGAGGCCGCACCTATACAGCTGGTCAGGCGCCCGCTCCAGTGGCCTGCGTCACGTCGGCGGGCGTACGGGGTAGACGACCGGCCAGAGCGGTTACCATACTGCGCGGTAACTTGTGGTATATCAAGCAGTCCGCCGACCGACCGCCCGCAACGACGCCATGGAGGCCAGCCGTGCAGGAGATCCGCGACGCCATCCTGACCGAGAACTTCGACGCCGTCGGCAAGCTGGACGTGCCCGAGCACTACAACGGGGTCACCGTCCGCGCCGAGGACGCCGAGATGTTCGAGGGCCTGGACACGCGGGACAAGGACCCGCGCAAGAGCCTGCGGGTCGAGGAGGTCGCCACCCCCGAGCTCGGGCCGGGCGAGGCGATCGTGGCGGTGATGGCCAGCGCCATCAACTACAACACCGTCTGGACCTCGATCTTCGAGCCGGTGTCCACGTTCGCGTTCCTGCGCCGCTACGGCAAGCTCTCCCCGCTGGCCAAGCGACACGACCTGCCCTACCACGTGGTCGGCTCGGACCTGGCGGGCGTGGTCGTGCGCACCGGACCGGGCGTGAACTCGTGGAAGCCCGGCGACCGCGTCGTCGCGCACTGCCTGTCCGTCGAGCTGGAGAGCCCGGACGGGCACGCGGACACGATGATGGACCCGGAGCAGCGCATCTGGGGCTTCGAGACGAACTTCGGCGGCCTGGCCGAGCTGGCGCTGGTGAAGTCGAACCAGCTGATGCCGAAGCCGGAGCACCTGAGCTGGGAGGAGGCGGCCAGCCCCGGGCTGGTCAACTCGACCGCCTACCGTCAGCTGGTCAGCAAGAACGGCGCCGACATGAAGCAGGGCGACACCGTCCTGATCTGGGGCGCCTCCGGTGGCCTCGGCTCCTACGCCACCCAGTTCGCGCTCAACGGCGGTGCGACGCCGGTCTGCGTCGTCTCCTCGCCGGAGAAGGCGAAGATCTGCCACGACATGGGCGCCGAGCTGGTCATCGACCGCAACGCGGAGGGCTACAAGTTCTGGTCCGACCCGTCGACCCAGGACCCCAGGGAGTGGAAGCGCTTCGGCGCCAAGATCCGTGAGCTGACCGGCGGCGACGACCCGGACATCGTGTTCGAGCACCCGGGCCGCGAGACGTTCGGCGCGAGCGTCTACGTGACGCGCAAGGGCGGCCAGATCGTCACCTGCGCCTCGACGTCGGGCTACATGCACGAGTACGACAACCGCTACCTGTGGATGAACCTGAAGCGGATCGTCGGCTCGCACTTCGCCAACTACCGCGAGGCGTGGGAGGCCAACCGCCTGATCGCCAAGGGCATGGTCCACCCGACGCTGTCCCGGGTGTACCCGCTGTCCGAGACCGGCCAGGCGGCGAACGACGTGCACCAGAACCTGCACCAGGGCAAGGTCGGCGTGCTCGCGCTGGCCCCCGAGGAGGGTCTGGGTGTCACCAACCCGGAGATGCGCGAGCGGCACCTCGCCGAGATCAACCGCTTCCGTGGGGTCTGATCACGGCTGATCAGCACGTTCCGCACGCGACGGCCCGCCGGAGATCATCCGGACGGGCCGTTCGCGCCATCACGGTGCGGAACGCCACCCTCTCGCCGTGTACACACCGCGATCGCGGGTCACGGCGGTACGGTGGGCCCATGGTCGGCGACCCCAACGCTCAGGTGCCCCGGACCGGCTTCGACGTGGCCCGGCGCGGCTACGACCAGACCCAGGTGGACGCCCACCTGCGGCGGCTCGACGCCGAGGTCCGGATGCTCGTCGCGGACCGGGACGCGGCCGTCGCCCAGAACGCGCGGCTCGGCCACGAGCTCGACGAGGCCCGTTCCCGCACCGAGGCGATGCAGCAGCAGGTGAACCGCCTCGCCGGGCCGCCGCAGAGCGTCCAGGGGATGAGCGAGCGCCTGCGGTCGATGCTGCGGCTGGCCGAGGACGAGGTCGCCGAGATGCACCGCCGCGCGGACGCCGAGATCGGCGAGCAGCGCCGGGCCGCCGAGGAGCACGCCCAGCAGATCGTCGGGGACGCGCGGATCGAGGTCCAGCGCCTGGAGCAGACCGCCGAGACGCAACGCGCGGAGCTGGCCGAACGCAAGGCCGTTGCGGAGCGGGAGATCCACGATCTGCAGGACCGGACCGCACGCGAGCTCGCCGCGGACCGGCACCGCACCGAGCAGGAGCTGACCGAGCAGCGCAGGGCGACCGAGGAGGAGCTCGCCGACCAGCGCGGACGGGTCGAGCGCGAGCTGTCCGAGGCGCAGGAGACGTCCCGCCGGGAGATCACCGAGGCGGCAACGGCGGCCGAGCGGGAGCGCGCCCGTCTGCAGTCCGAGTCGGACGCACGGCGGACACGGGTCGAGCGGGACTTCGCGGTCGCGATGGATCAGCGGCGCCAGGAGGCCCTCAGCGCGCTCGTGGCCGAGCGGGCCGCGCTCGTCGACGAGATCGCCGCCCGGCGTCGGGAGTCCGAGCAGGAGGCCGAGCGCATCCGTTCGGAGGCGTCCGCCGCCGCCCGCACGACGATCGAGGACGCCGAGCAGGGGGCCGTCGAGATCACCGCGGACGCCTACCGCGAGCTCGAGCGCCTGAACGGGCTGCGCGGCCAGGTCTCCGAGCAGCTGCGCCGGGCGCGGGCGACGATCGACAGCGAGCTGGAGGCCGTCAACGCGGATCCGGAGGGCGTACCCGCACCGGTCTCCGCGGAGGAGGAGGACGACGCAACGGCCGAGGGCGCCGTTCCGGAGCAGGACTCCGGTGAGCCCGACGGCACGCCGTCGCCCACCCCGCGGCCGCAGGCCGGCTGGAAGGGCCAGTCCCGCTCGCGACGGACCGCGCGCGTCTAGGGCCTTACCAGCGTCCTCCCGGGCGCCGGCGGGACCGGGCGTTCCAGCACGACAGGTGCCAGTGTCTGCGGTCCTCGACGCTCCCGGTCTCGTCGGCCGGCCACGTCACGACGTGCCCGACGCCCGCCGGGATCCGTTGCTGGCACCCAGGACAGCGGTAGTCCTTCACCGACGCGTTGCCGGGCACGTGCCGCACGTTCCACTCGCCGTCGCGGGCGGACTCGTGACGGTTGAGCATGCCCGCGCCGAGCGCAGGCGGCACGGGACGGCCCCGCCCACGCTGTGCGGGGCGGGGCCTGCGGGAACGTCCCATGTGCTGTAGGGCTACCGGGAGGTGTAGTCCCGGAACCCGTGCCCGGTCTTGCGGCCGAGGCGCCCGGCCGTGACCAGGTGCTCGAGCAGCGGGGCCGGGGCGAAGCCGGGCTGGCGGAACTCGCCGTGCAGCGAGCGCTCGATGGCCAGCGACACGTCCAGGCCGACGACGTCGAGCAGCTCGAACGGGCCCATCGGCAGAGCACAGCCGGTCTTCATCGCCGAGTCGATGTCGTCGGCCGTGGCGTAGTGCGCCTCCAGCATCTTCACGGCGTCGTTCAGGTACGGGAACAGCAGCGCGTTGACGATGAACCCGGCGCGGTCGCCGCAGCTCACCGGCACCTTCTTGAGCTTATGGCAGACCTGCAGGATGGTCGCCGCGACGTCGCGCGACGTCCCGATCGTGGACACGACCTCGACCAGCTTCATGGCCGGTGCCGGGTTGAAGAAGTGCATGCCGATCACGTCGCCGGGACGCTGCGTGGCCGCCGCGCACTCCACGACCGGCAGCGACGACGTCGTCGTGGCCAGGATGGCGCC
Source organism: Pseudonocardia endophytica (assembly GCF_004339565.1). Classification (GTDB taxonomy): domain Bacteria; phylum Actinomycetota; class Actinomycetes; order Mycobacteriales; family Pseudonocardiaceae; genus Pseudonocardia; species Pseudonocardia endophytica. Next base: position 980,487 of record NZ_SMFZ01000002.1, on the reverse strand, counting down.
CGGCTTGCAGATGTCGTCGAGCGCGCCGAACATCGCGCGCTTCACGTCGAGCTCCTCCGCGACGGCCTCGACGACGAGGTCGACGTCCGCGAAGTCCTCCAGCGCCGTCGTGCCGGAGACACGGGCCAGGATCGCGTCCCGGTCGGACTCCTCGAGGCGCCCGCGGGCGACCGACTTGTCCAGCGACTTGCGGATCGCGCCGATCGCGCCCTCGACCTTGGAGTCGCTGCGGCCGCGCACGACGACGTCGTACCCGGCCTTCGCGAACACCTCGACGATGCCGCAGGCCATCGTGCCGGTGCCGACGACGCCGACCCGGCTCACGTCGCGCAGCGTGACGTCGTCGGGCACCGACGACGCCGGGGTCTCGCCGTCGGCGACGACGGTCGAGCTGTGCGGCGCCTCGTAGGTGTAGAAGCCGCGACCGGACTTCCGGCCGAGCAGCCCCGCGGTGATCATCTGCTTGAACACCGGGTTCGGCGCGTGCAGCAGGTTGCGCGACTCGCCGTACATCGTCTCGAGGATCTCGTAGGCGGTGTCCAGGCCGATCAGGTCGAGCAGCGCGAGCGGGCCCATCGGGTAGCCGCAGCCGTAGCGCATGCCGGCGTCGATGTCCTCGCGCGTCGCGTAGCGCTCGGCGTACATCTTCGCGGCGTGGTTCAGGTAGCCGAACAGCAGCGCGTTGGCGATGAACCCGGCGCGGTCGCCGATCACGACCGGGACCTTGCCCAGCGAGTCCGCGAAGCGCTGCACGTCCTCGATCACGTCCGGCTCGGTGACGACCGTGCGGACGACCTCGACCAGCTTCTGCACCGGAGCGGGGTTGAAGAAGTGCATCCCGACGACCTTGCCGGGGCGCTTCGTGCGCACGGCCAGCTCGGTCACCGACAGCGACGAGGTGTTCGAGCAGAGGATCGTGTCCTCGCCGACGATGCCGTCCACCTCGGCGAACACCGTCGCCTTGGCCTCCAGGCTCTCCGGGATCGCCTCGACGACGAGCGCGGCGTCCGCCAGCGCGGAGAGCGACGTCGAGATCGTGATGCGTCCGAGCAGCTCGTCGGCCTGCTCCTGGGTCATCTTTCCGCGGCTGACCGCGCGGCCGGTGGACGCCTCCAGGTGCGAACGGCCGCGCTGCCCGGCCTCCTCGTCGACCTCGACGGCGACGACCTGCAGGCCTCCGCGGGCGAACACCTCGACGATTCCCGCGCCCATCGTGCCGAGGCCGACCACACCGACGGTCCGGAACTCGCGTGCCACGCTGTGACCTCCATTGGTTGCTGCAAGGGTTCCGCGCGATCCTGCCATCGACCGTGGGCCGACGGGTGCTCGTGCGACCTGCGCCACCCGACCTACGGACGGGTCAGCGTCCGTGACGGGCCTTCACCAGTCCGATCAGCGTGGACATGCCGCGGGCCGTCCGCTTGAAGCTCGTGACCGCGATCGGCAGTGCGAACCGCTGGCGCGCGACGGCCTGGGGGCGGGTGAACTCGCGCAGCCCGTCCTCGCCGTGGATCCGCCCGAACCCGGACTCGCCCACGCCGCCGAACGGCAGCGACGGGATGCCGGCGAACGAGATCACCCCGTTCACCGACACCATGCCGCAGCGCAGGCGGGCCGCGATGTCGTCGCCCCGCTTCTCGGAGAACACGGTCGCGCCCAGGCCGTAGCCGGTCGCGTTGGCGCGGCGCACGGCCTCGTCGACGTCCGGGACCCGGTTCACGACGAGCAGCGGTCCGAACGTCTCCTCTGTCACCGCAGAGGACTCCTCCGGCACGTCGGCGATCACGACGGGCGCGACGGAGCGCTCGCCGACCGAGTCCGCGCCCCCGACGACCGCGCGCCCGCCCCGTTCCAGCGCGTCGGTCACGTGCCTGCGGACGATCTCCAGCTGCGCGGGCATGGTCATCGGCCCGAAATCGCCGTCCGGACCGTCGGTAGCGGTGACCCGCAGGCTCCTGGCCTTGGCGGTCACCGCGGCGAGGAACCGGTCGGCGACCGACTCGACGGCGTACACCCGCTCGACACCGACGCAGGTCTGGCCCGCGTTCGACATCCCGCCCCACACGGCGGCGTCCGCCGCGGCCTCGACGTCGGCGTCCGCCGCGACGATCAGCGGGTCCTTGCCGCCGCACTCGATGAGGACGGGCACGAGGTTCTCCGACGCCGTCGCCATCACGCGCCGCCCGGTCGCCGACGACCCGGTGAACGCGATCTTCCCGACGCCCGGGGCACGGCAGAGCTCCGCGCCGGTCTCGCCCTTGCCTGTGACCACCGTGAACACCGGGTGCTGCGCGGCGTCCGGAACGGCTTCGGCGAACGTCCGGGCCAGCGCGTGCCCGACGCCGGGCGTGAGCTCGCTGGGCTTGAACACGACGGCGTTGCCCGCCGCCAGCGCGTAGGCGATCGAGCCCATCGGCGTGAACACCGGGTAGTTCCACGGCCCGATCACGCCGATCACGCCGAACGGGCGGTACGCGAGCGACGCGGCCTGGTTGGCCATCAGCAGCCCTGGCGAGACGGAACGCTTCTTGAGCACCTTCTCCGCGTTCGCCGACGCCCAGTCCAGGTGGTCGATCGCGAGCACGAGCTCCAAGCGGGCATCGTCGAACGGCTTGCCGGTCTCCTCGCGCACGGTGCGGGCGAGGCCGTCGATCTGCGCGACGAGCGTCCTGCGCCAGTTCGCCAGCCGCTTGCGGCGTCCGGCGAAGCCGAGGCCTTCCCACCAGGTGGCGGCCTCTGCGGCCGCGTCCACCGCGGCGCGGACGTGCGCGCGGTCGTGGATCGGGTACCGCCCGACCTCCGCGCCGGTGCGCGGGTCGAGGGAGGCGAACGAGTCCGCGTCGTCCGACGGCCGTGTCGTGGTGTCTGCGCTGGCGCTCACGCGGTCAGCCTAGGCCGTTCGTGGCCGTCCGGCGGGGCCGATCGAGGCCCGCGCGGGCCTCGTCACCGAAGTCTCTTGCGGGCCGGACGGGTCCGTGTATTCTCTGTAATACAAACTGTATACAGGTAGACGAGGAGGTCGGACGTGATGACCATCGGAATCGCCATCGGCGGGCTCGGGATCCTGGCGGCCCTCGGAGCACTCATCGGACGCGCCCTCGACCGGCGCGCCCAGGAGGACGCGTGGCGGCGGATCGCCGCCGCCCGCCGCGCCAACGCGGAGCGCGCGCGACTGCTCGACGAGCTGGAGGGAACCACCGGCTAGCCCGCACGACCACCGCCTCACAGCGTCTGTCCGGACATCCGCCGGGCAGACTTTTGCGTTTTCGGGGCCCATACTGGGGTGTCCAGCGCCGACAACTGAAGGGCCCCCGTCCGCATGCCTCGAGACGGCTCCGGCGAACTCCGCCGGGTCGCCGACGCCCTGTTCCGGGCGCTCGACGAGCTCGGACCGGCCGGCCCGCCGGAGTCTCTCGACCTCAGCAGTTGCGACGCGCTGACCCCGGACACCGACGGCCTCCATCTGACGCTGCAGGGAAAGCTCTGCGCTCAGCGCCTCTACACGATGGGGAGCAGGCACGACGACTACGACCAGGACTCCGTGATCGTCCTGGTCTCCACACTGGACATGGTGGTGCGCGCCATCACCCGGAGACAGCGCTCCGACTCCGACGAGCTCCGGCGCCTGGGCGACGCGTGGCTCCACCTGCAGGGGCTCGCGATGGAGCTGGACCGCATCTACACGACAGGCGAGTGAGACCGCCCGCGCGCCGCTCGGTCACGCGCCTCGCTCAGTCGCGCGCGGACGCCGCGATGCGCCGCGCCGTCTCCTCGAACGCCCGGCGCTGCTCCTCGCCCATCCGCTCGTTGCGCTCGTGCAGCTCCTGCACGATCTTCTCGCCCCCGTGCTCGGCGACGATGCGCGACGCCGTGCCGACGACGACGGTGCGCAGGAACGTGGACACGGACTGGTCCATGTACGCCGCCACCATCTCGACGAGCTGACGGTCCTCGGGAGTCAGCCGGAAGCAGACCGGGGACGTGTCCTTGGGCATGCGTCCAACCTCTTCCTTCACGTCGCTCACCGTGCGCCGCGGGCGGCACCACGACGGGCGACGCGGTGTCCCACTGAGACGGCCGCCCTGCGGGCCGCCTAGTCTGTAAACAGAATACGCGTCTATCAACGCTTGGCAAGGCCGAAACGCCGACCGGGCCGGGACCCCGTCAGGACGGCTGCGGCTCCGGGAACGGGTCGGTGCGGTCCACCATGGCGTGGAACGCGAGCCGCTCGCGGGCCTCCAGGACCTCGGTCGTGCGTAGCGGCTGCCGGACCCCGCGGTTGGCCGAGTCCAGCATCATCAGCCGCAGCCGGGCCATCTGGTACTCGCGCAGATCCTCGGCGTCGGCCACGCCGGCCGTCCAGCGGCCCATCAGGCGGTCGCGCTCGCGGCGGAGCGGACGCATGTCGGCCAGCACGCCGACCACCGCCTCGATCGCCGAAACGAGACCCACCGCCCCGCCGTGCATCGTCCTGACGTCCCGGTCCATGCGCCCTCCCAGGAACTGCAGCGACACCCCGGCCCCCTCGGTGCCCGATCGGCCACCGCCCGGCTAGTGTCTCCGCAAGCATCGTAACGCACGTTCCACGATGTACCTGAAGATCTTTTTTGTTGCATCAGCGATTGTGACCGTGGAGCGCCAACGTGCCGTCCCGCAGTTCGGGCTCGACCGTGGTCCGACGACGACTCGGGCACGCGCTCCGGAACCTGCGCGAGGACGCGAACATCCGCATCGAGGCGGCGGCCCGAGAGCTGGAATGTTCGACGGCAAAGATCTCCCGCCTGGAGAACGGGCTGGGCCCCGCGAAGAAGCTGGAGGTCCGAGCACTCCTGGACCTCTACGGCGTGACGAATGCTCGTCGCCGCAAGGAGTTCGACACGTGGGCGGACGGCACGAAAGCCGCCGGGTGGTGGGAATCCGACGCCGACGTCGTCGAAGACGATGTGGCCAGGATGATGGCCGTCGAAACGGAGTCGACACTCGTCCGGATCTACTGCACACCGGTACTGCCGGCCCTGTTGCAGAATTCAGCATACAACCTCGCGCATGTACGCGACCTCTACCCCGATCATTCCGATGACGAGATCCGACGCTTCGCAGAACTTCGACAGGTCCGGCAACGAGAGCTGCTCGACGCCGACAGCCCGCTCCGCCTCGTCACCGTCATCGACGAGGCAGCGGTACGCCGACAGGTCGGGTCCCCACAGATCCACAGAGACGAGATGCAGTGGCTCGCCGATCTGCTCGACGAGCTCGCTGCCGCCGGCCGAGACGACGTGGACGTCCGCGTACTGCCCTTCACCGCCGGAACCCCGGACTGGGCGATGAGCGCGTTCACGCTGTTCACACCACGCGAGCCCGATCTTGACCCGACGGTCGCCTACGTCGAGGATGCTGCAGGCACGTTCTGGTACGAGTCCCCCGACGACATTCGCCAGCTGTCCGATATGTTCAGCCGCCTGCGCGGTCGTTGCCTTGACCCGGATCAGAGCAGAGCACTGCTCCGATCAGCCGTCACCCCGTAGGACGACGGTCGTTGCAGTTGGAAGGTGATCCGCCCGACCGGAAGGCAACGACCAGCCCATGTCCGCCGCTCCCCTCGACGACGGCGCCATGCCGGCCGTCCACTTCCGTCGATCCTCGTTCTGCGCAGCGGGTAGCTGTGTCGAGGTCGCCGCGCTTCCCGGCGACGAGATCGCCCTGCGCGACTCCAAGGACGACAACTCCCCCCTACTCCGATTCACACCGGAGGAATGGGACGCCTTCGTTGCGGGTGTTCTCGACGGACAGTTCTCGCGGGATGCGTTGAGAACCCACTCCGAGGCCTGACGTTCGCGTAGGCGATCGACCGCCCGGAAAGGCTCCCCGGAATTCAGGGTGATCGGTCAGAACAGGCGGAGGTCGTCGCTGGTCATGCCACGCAGGGCGTCGTAGTCGACGACGGCGCAGCGGATGCCGCGATCCACGGCCAGCGTCCGGGCCTGTGGCTTGATCTGCTGCGCCGCGAAGACGCCGGCCACCGGCGCGAGCAGCGGGTCGCGGTTCATGAGCTCCAGGTACCGCGTGAGCTGCTCGACGCCGTCGATCTCGCCCCGGCGCTTCACCTCGATCGCGACGTGGGCTCCGTCGGCGTCGCGACAGAGCAGGTCGACCGGGCCGATCGCCGTCATGTACTCGCGGCGCACCAGCGTGTAGCCCTCGCCGAGCGTGTCCGGGTGCGCGGCCAGCAGCTCCTGCAGATGCGCCTCGACGCCGTCCTTGACCAGGCCGGGGTCGACGCCGAGGTCGTGCGACGAGTCGTGCAGCACCTCGTCGATGGTGATCACCAACGACTCGTCGGCCTTGTTCTTGACCGTCCACACACCGGCGTCCTCGGTGAGCCAGCACGGCGGCGTCATCCAGTTCAGCGGTTTGTAGGCCCGGTCGTCGGCGTGGATGCTCACCGACCCGTCCGCCTTGACCAGCAACAACCGCGGAGCCATCGGGAGATGGGCGGTCAGGCGACCGACGTAGTCCACCTGGCACCGCGCGATGACGAGACGCACCCGGACGAGGGTAGGCCCGCCGCTCGTCACCGCGGACCGCACCCCGCTACTCGCTGCTTCGCCAGCGTGATCGGCGCATCAGGAGGATGCCGGCCGCTGGTGGCCGGATTCCTCCGCTCGAGCCGATCACGTATAGCCCGGGCTGCACGGCCGACCCCACGGCGACGCCTGTAGTCGACCACCCGGCACCCGGGGCCGCCGTGATCGCCAGTCGGGTGCGGATCGAAGCCACTGACGGCCGCCATCCGCGCCGAATCGCCGATCAAGGGTGACGGCGGGGCGGATACGGCAACGACGGACGGGTTGCCGGCCCGACGAACGTCGGCCCGGCCGGCTCACGGCCCGTTCAGCTCGGCCGTGCGGCGGGCCAGGTCGGCGAGGGCGGAGCGCACCGACGACGGTTCGAGCACCTCCACCTCTGGGCCCAGGCCGAGAAGCTGGCCGGCGATCACCCGCTCGCCCTCGTGCTGCAGCGTCACCGGGGTCCAGCCGTCCTGGTCGGCGACGTCGGCCGCGGCGATCGCGCGGTGCGCCGCCTCGGTGTCGGTCACCGTCGGCAGCATGCGCAGACCGCGCGGGGACAGGCGCAGGCGTGCCGTCGCGCGGAGCAGCGAGCTCTCGAAGCGCCGGGCCGATGCCGCCCAGTGCGCGGCGAGGTCGAAGCCGTCGGGCCGGGTGAACGTCGCGCCGGTCGGGGCTGCGGACGTCACGCGGTCCAGCCGGTAGGTCCGGATCGCGGTCGGCGTGGCGGCGAGATCGGAGTTCGTTTCCGCGGGCGACGCGGACCGCACCGGCGGCACGGGCCGCACGGGCCGCACGGGCCGCACGGGCGACGCGGGCGACGCGGGCCGCACCGACGGCACTGGCGACGCGGGCGGCACCCCCTCGGCCGACACACCACCGGCCGCGGGCTCGGCCGACGGCCCACCGGGGGATGCCGTATCCGGGCCGGCCTCGGGCCCGGTCACGGGCTCGGTCCCGGACCCGTCGTCGGGCTCCACGACGGCGGCGACGAGGTACCAGACCCCCGCCTTCACGACGAGCCCCAGTGGCTCGAGCGTGCGCTCCACCGTCTCGGCGCGGTCGCCGAAGCCGCGCCGGTAGCGCACGGTGAGAACCGCCTGGGCCCACACCGCCTCGGCGACCGTCCCGAGCGACGTGACCGAGCGCGGCGTGTGGAACCACCCCGGTGCGTCGACGTACACGCGCTCCGCCACGAGTGCCGCCTGCGCACGCATGCCCTCCGGCATCGTCGCGAGCAGCTTCGCCTGCGCACCGGCGAGTGCCGCACTCATCCCCAGGTCGGACAGCACCTGTGGAGCGGCGACACCGAGCAGGGCCGCGGCCTCGGGCGCGGTCAGACCGTCGAGGCGGGTCCGCCAGCCGTCGACGAGCCGGATCCCGCCGGACGGGCCCGGCTCCGTCCAGAGTGGCACGCCCGCGTCGGTGAGCGCCGCGACGTCGCGGTAGATCGTCCGCTCGGACACCTCCAGCTCGGCAGCGAGCTCGGCCGCCGTCGCCGCGCGCCGTCGTTGGAGAACGAACAGCAGGGTGACCAGACGGGACGCGCGCACCCGGCGATCGTCCTCCCGTCCGCCACCGGCATCGTGGCCGGTGTGGAGACGCTCAACAGCAGGCAGGTCTACGCGAACGCGTGGATCTCGGTGCGCGAGGACGCCGTCCGCCGTCCGGACGGCAGCGAGGGCATCTACGCCGTGATCGACCGCCCGACGGTGGCGATCGTCGTCCCGCGGGCCGACGACGGCTCGTTGCACCTGGTCGAGCAGTTCCGGTATCCGCTCGGTGCCCGGCGCTGGGAGTTCCCGATGGGCACCGCGCCGGACCGGGCGGAGCAGGACCCGGCGGAGCTGGCCGTCCGCGAGCTGGCCGAGGAGACCGGGCTGACCGCCGGGAGGATGGAGCACCTCGGCACGATCGACGTCGCGGCCGGCATGTCCAGCCAGCGCGGGCACGTCTACCTGGCCACCGACCTCACCGAGGGCACGCCGCACCGCGAGCACACCGAGCAGGACATGCGGACCAGCTGGTTCACCGCCGACGAGTTCGAGGCGATGGTCCGCGACGGCGGCCTACCGGACGCTCAGAGCCTCGCGGCCTTCGCGCTGTTGCAGCTCAGCCGCGGACCGGGCAGAGCAGGGACCCCAGGCACGCCGCGGTGAGCGGTGACGGGCGGTCGAACGACTCCCGGACCATCGCCGCGCCGGTCAGATCGTGGTCGCGGGTGTAGTCGTTCGTCACGACCAGGGTCGCCAGCCCGGCCCCGCGGGCGGCCCTCAGCCCGGGCCCGGAGTCCTCGACGGCGACCGCCATGCACGGCGGGAGCCCCAGGCGTCGGAGAGCGAGCTTGTAGGCCTGTGGGTCCGGCTTGAGGCGGTCGACGTCGTCGCCGTACACGGCCGTGCCGATCGGCTCCGGGCCGAGCAGGTTGCGGATCAGCGGCTCGGCCCACTCCCGGCGCCCGGTCGTCGCGACCGCGATCGTGACCCCGCGGGACCGCAGGTCCTCGACGAGCGCGGCGACCCCTGGCCGCGGCGGCAGCGTGCCGGACCGCGCGTGCGCCGCGAACAGACGCGTCTTCGTCGCGTGCACCCGCGCGGCGACGTCGTCGGCCTCCTCGCCGGCGACGCCGCGGCGGCGCAGGTCGGCCGCGATCCGCTGGCGCCCACCGGTGATCGTCAGCAGCCGGCCGTAGTAGTCCTCGTCCCAGTGCAGGTCCACGCCGTGCTCGGCGAACGCGCGGTTGAACGCGACGCGGTGCCCGTCGCGCTCGGTGTCGGCCAGCGTCCCGTCCACATCGAACACGACGGCTGATGGCGCGTTCACCGGTCCACTCCGATCAGGTGGTAGAGCAGCAGCAGCTGGGCGATCGTCAGCGGTTCGGAGCGCCGGTCACCGATGCGCCCCAGGCACTCCGGGGTGTCGCGGTCCGGCTCGCCGAGCGCGGTCCAGATCGCCTTCTCGACGGCGACGCTCTCCTCCCGCGGCGCGTAGCCGTGCACGTGCAGCGACTCCACCGGGCGCCCGTCCGCGTCGCGCTCCAGCGTGAGGTGCATCGCGCGGGACAGCCCCGGCTGCAGCACGCCCGACAGGTCGGGATGCGCGATCGTCGGGCGCAGGCTGACGGTCGCGGACAGCGGTGTGTCGGCCGGGTCGTCGCGGCTCTCGATCGGCGCGAACCGCACGACGACGTCCGCGTGCGCCCGCTGCGGGCGGATGTACGCCTCCGACTCCGGCTCCCGGCGCTCCAGCTCGGCCAGCACCTGGTCCTCGGAGTACCCGCGCGCACCGGTGTCCCGCGCGACCTTCCATCCGCGCCGGATCTCCTCCGGCGGGTCGAGGTAGACGGTCACGTCGAAGCACGCCCTGGACAGCTTCGTGTGCAGCGGCAGCAGGCCTTCGACGATCACCACCTGGGCCGGTTCGACGAGCTCCGGGCGGGTCAGCTCGCCCGTCGAGTGGTCGTAGACCGGTTTGAGGATCGGCGCGCCGGTGGCCAGCAGCTGGAGGTGCTGCTCCATGATCTCGACGTGGTTGCAGTCCGGATGCAGCGCCGTGAACGGCAGCCCGCGGCGCTCGGAGCGGTCGTAGCGGTGGTAGTCGTCGGCGCACAGCGACACGCACCGCCCGGGGCCGAGCGCATCCACCAACCCGCGGGTGAGCGTCGTCTTGCCGGCCGCGCTGTCGCCCGCGATGGCCAGCATGATCGGGCGGTTGGCGTCCGTGCGTCCGGCACGACGCATGCGCAGTGTCTTGTCGGGCACCGGAGGCTCCTCTCGTCGGGAACGACGCTAGATCGCCGGATCCCCGCTGCCCTCCCCCGCGCCGGGGGTCCGGAGGGGGAGAACGCGACGTAGCGTGGGGGGATGGCACCGGGTCCGCTGCGGCTGGTGGTCGTCGACGACCACGAGATGGTGGTCGCCGGGCTGAAGGCGATGCTGGCTCCGTTCGGCAGCCGGGTCCGGGTGGTCGGCTCCGCGAACGGCGCGGCGGAGGCGCTCGACGCCGTCACGTCCCTGCGGCCGGACATCGTGCTCTGCGACGTCCGCATGCAGGGCGACAGCGGTCTGGACCTGTGCCGTCGGCTGCTGGAACGGATCCCGGACCAGCGGGTCGTCCTGCTCTCCGTCTACGACGACGAGCAGTACCTGTTCCAGGCCCTGCGCGCCGGGGCGGCGGGTTACCTGCTCAAACGGATCGGCGGCGAGGAGCTGGTCCGGCACCTGGAGCTGGCCGCGGGCGGCACCACCGTGATCGACCCGACGATGGCCGGGCGCGCGGCCGCGACCGCCGCCCGTCTGGACCGCGACGAGTTCTGGCCGGGCGCCCACCTCGGCCTCACCCAGCGCGAGAGCGAGGTGCTGGCGCTGCTCGTGGCCGGTCGCAGCAACAAGGCGATCGCGGCCGAGCTCGTGATCGGCGACGAGACGGTGAAGAGCCACGTCCGGTCGCTGCTGCGCAAGCTGGAGGTGCCGGACCGGACGGCCGCCGTCGCGGTGGCGCTGCGCGAGGGCGTCGTCCGGTGACCGGGCGGGACGGGATGTTGCGCGGCCTGGGGCTCGACGACCCGCAGCGCGAGAACGCCGTCCTGCTCGCGATCATCGAGGCCACCGCGAACGGGCCCGGCGTCGAGCCGCTGGCCGCCGCCGTCGCGAAGGTCATCACGGACGCGACCGCGACCGACGTCTGCTTCGTGCACGTCCTCGACGACACCGACCGCTCGCTCACCCTGGCCGGCGCCACCCCGCCGTTCGACGCGCAGGTCGGGACCGTGCACCTGCCGTTCGGCCAGGGTGTCTCCGGGTGGGTGGCCAGCATGCGTACGCCCGTCGTGATCGTCGACGACAAGCGCTCCGACCCGCGCTACCTCCCGATCCCGGAGCTGCGCGGCGAGGACTTCACGTCGATGGTGTCGGTGCCGATGACCAGCGAACCGGCCGGGCTGGCCGGCGTGCTGAACCTGCACACGCGCAGCCGCAGGGAGTTCGACGACGGCGACGTCCGGTTCCTGCTCGCGATCGGCGGCCTGCTGGCGGGCGCCGTGCACCAGGCCCGGATGCACCGCAGGCTGCGCACCCGCGAGCAGGCGCACGAGCGGTTCTCCGAGCAGCTCGTCGCGGCCCAGGAGTCCGAGCGCGGGCGGCTGGCGCGGGAGATCCACGACGGCATCTCCCAGCGGCTGGTCAGCCTCTCCTACCACCTGGACGCCGCGCTGACGCTCGTCGACCGCGACGACCCGCGGCAGGCCCGCGCCGACCTGGAGTCCGCCCGCGACCTGGCGGGCACCGCGCTCGGCGAGGCCCGCACGGCGATCGGTGCGCTGCGCCCCCCGGTGCTCGACGACCTCGGGCTCGGCGGCGCGCTGACCGCGCTGGCCAGGGACCTGCCCGTCGAGGACGTCCGCCTGGAGCTCGACGACGAGCGCGTCCCGGAGCACGTCGAGGTCGCGCTGTACCGGATCGCCCAGGAGGCCCTGCAGAACGTGCAGAAGCACGCCCGCGCCGCCGCCGTCGCGATCCTGCTGGAGATCGCGGGCGACCAGGTCCGGCTCAGCGTCTCCGACGACGGCGTCGGCTTCGACGTGTCACCGCTCGGCCCGTCGAGCGGTGGCTACGGGCTGGCCTCGGTGCGCGAGCGAGCCGACCTGATCCGCGGCACGGCACGCGTCGAGTCCCGGCCCGGATCCGGGACGACGCTGACGATCACCGCTCCCCTCACTTCGCCAAACGACGAAGAGTCGGCCGAGAACACTCGATTGTCTGTCACAGAATAACTCCGCACTCTGAGTCGCATGAGCGACCGATGGAGCGCGGGTGTCATCCCCTACGCGGAGATGGGGTACTGGCAGCCCGACTACGTGCCGAAGGACACCGACCTGCTGTGCGCGTTCCGCGTGACGCCGCAGGAGGGGGTCCCGCCGGAGGAGGCGGGCGCCGCCGTGGCGGGCGAGTCCAGCACCGCGACGTGGACCGTCGTGTGGACCGACCGCCTCACGACGTTCGAGCACTACCAGGCCAAGTGCTACAAGATCGAACCCGTCCCCGGCGCCGAGGGGCAGTGGATCGCGTACATCGCCTACGACCTCGACCTGTTCGAGGAGGGCTCGATCGCGAACCTGACCAGCTCGATCATCGGCAACGTGTTCGGTTTCAAGCCGCTCAAGGCGCTGCGCCTGGAGGACATGCGGATCCCGGCGCACTACGTCAAGACGTTCCCCGGCCCGCCGCACGGGATCGTCACCGAGCGGGAGTACCTGAACAAGTTCGGCCGGCCGCTGCTCGGCGCCACGACGAAGCCGAAGCTCGGCCTGTCCTCGCGCAACTACGGACGCGTCGTCTACGAGGCGCTGCGCGGCGGACTCGACTTCACCAAGGACGACGAGAACATCAACTCGCAGCCGTTCATGCGCTGGCGGGACCGGTTCCTGTCCTGCATGGAAGCGGTGAACAAGGCCCAGGCCGAGACCGGCGAGGTCAAGGGCCACTACCTCAACGTCACGGCCGCGACGATGGAGGACATGTACGAGCGGGCCGACTTCGCCCGCGAGCTCGGCAGCGTGATCGTCATGGTGGACCTGACGGTCGGCTACACGGCGATCCAGTCGCTCTCGAAGTGGGCGCGCCGCAACGGCGTGATCCTGCACCTGCACCGGGCAGGGCACGGCACGTACACGCGCCAGAAGAGCCACGGCGTGAGCTTCCGCGTGATCGCGAAGTGGATGCGCCTGGCGGGCGTCGACCACATCCACGCGGGCACGGTCGTCGGGAAGCTGGAAGGCGACCCGAACGCGGTGCACGGCTTCTACGACGTGCTGCGCAAGAACTCCTACGCGGCGGATCCGGTGAAGGGCCTGTTCTTCGACCAGGAGTGGGCGTCGATGCCGGCCACCATGCCGGTCGCGTCCGGCGGCATCCACGCCGGTCAGATGCACCAGCTGCTGCACCACCTCGGCGAGGACACCGTGCTGCAGTTCGGCGGCGGCACGATCGGTCACCCGATGGGCATCGCCGCGGGCGCCGAGGCGAACCGCGTCGCCGTCGAAGCGATGATCAAGGCGCGCAACGAGGGCGCGGACTACCTCGCGCAGGGCCCGGAGATCCTGCGCGAGGCCGCGAAGCGGAACAAGCCGCTGGACATGGCGCTGACGACATGGGGCGACATCACGTTCGACTACGCCTCGACGGACACGCCGGACGTCGCCGCCACCCCGACCTACGCCTGAGCAGGAGGAGACATGCGGATCACCCAGGGCACGTTCTCGTTCCTGCCCGACCTGACCGACTCCGAGATCACCGCACAGATCGCCTACGCGCTCGAGCACGGCTGGCCGTGCTCGGTGGAGTTCACCGACGACCCGCACCCGCGCAACACGTACTGGGAGATGTGGGGCCTGCCGCTGTTCGACCTGGCCGACCCGGCCGCCGTGATGGAGGAGGTGACCGCGTGCCGGGACGCGCACCCGGACCACTACGTGCGGGTGCTCGCCTACGACGCGTCGCTGGGCCGCCAGACCATCGCGCTGTCGTTCCTCGTGCAGCGCCCCCGGGAGGAGCCCGGGTTCCGGCTGGACCGGGCAGAGGGCGCCGACCGGCAGATCGGCTACTCGATCCACCCGTACGCGACCGAGCAGCCCGCCGGCTCGCGGTACGGCGACCGCCACCGGGAGAATGGCCGTGCCCGCTGACGGTCGCGTCCCGTTCGGTGCCCCGTCCCGTTCGTCCAGTATGGACGTCTCGGGCCAGGACCGTGGCGCGTCGGATCCCGGACCGCGGAACGCGGCCGTCCGGGACGGCACCGGCGCAGGTCCCGGTCCGCCGGACGCGATCGCCGCGGCCCGTCCACAGTGCACTGTCGATCCGGGCGTCGGTCCGGAGCTGGGCCCGCAGGACACCGTCGACCTGGGTTCCGTGCGCCGCGAGGCCGGTGTGGACGACGTGCTGGACGCCCTGGACCGTGAGCTCGTCGGGCTGGCACCGGTCAAACAGCGGCTGCGCGAACTGGCGGCGCTGCTCGTCGTGGACCGGGTGCGGGAGCGCTTCGGCGTCGCCACCGCCCGACCGACGCTGCACATGTGCTTCACCGGCAACCCGGGCACCGGCAAGACGACGGTCGCCCAGCGGATGGGGACGTTGCTGCACGGGCTCGGCTACCTTCGCCGGGGGCACCTGGTCACGGCCACCCGCGACGATCTCGTCGGCCAGTACGTCGGACACACGGCGCCGAAGACGAAGGAGACCGTCGGGAAGGCGATCGGCGGCGTCCTGTTCGTCGACGAGGCGTACTACCTGCACAAACCCGGCAACGAGCGCGACTACGGCGGCGAAGCCATCGAGATCCTGCTCCAGACCATGGAGACCCACCGCGACGACCTGGTGGTGATCCTCGCCGGCTACGCGGACCGGATGGACGCGTTCTTCACGGCCAACCCGGGGATGCAGAGCCGGGTCGCGCACCACGTGGACTTCCCGGACTTCTCGGTCGACGAGCTGACCGTGATCGGCGAGCGGATGGTCGGCGAACTCGGACTGGACCTGTCCGACGAGGCGTCGTCGGCGCTGCACGAGTACCTCACGCTGCGCGTCGAACAGCCGTGGTTCGCCGGGGCGCGCAGCGTGCGCAACGCGCTCGACCGGGCGCGCATGCGTCAGGCGCTGCGGCTCGCGCAGTCCGGGGAACCCGTCGGCCTGACCGACGTCCGGACGCTCACCGCGTCGGACCTGCGTGCCAGCAGGGTCTTCGACGGCGGCCTGCCCCGCTGAGCCGTCGTCCCACCGGGGGGCGCACCACCGCACCCCCGGCGCGCCGCACCCCTCCCCGGCGTGTCGCACCTGCTGCAACGGATGCGGCACGCCGGCCCGGGGTGCGGCACGTGGCGCCGAGGTGCGGCGCGGCGCCGGGGCACGCACCACCCACCCCCGGCGCGTCGCACCCACCCCCAGCGCGCCGCACCCTTCCCCGGCGTGTCGCACCTGCTGCAACGGGTGCGGCACGCCGGCCCGGGGTGCGGCACGCGCCGACTACGGTGGGTCGCGTGACTACCACGGCCCGGATGCGTGCGTTCGTCGCGCTGGCCGAGGACGGGTCGGTGCGCGGGGCGGCGGGCCGGCTGGTGGTCACCGAGTCGACCGTGTCCGCTGCCGTGCGGGCGCTGGCCGAGGAGGTCGGGGTCGCGCTCGTCGAACGCGACGGGCGGGGCGTGAAGCTGACTCCGGCCGGGCGGCGGTACGCGACGTACGCCCGGCGCGTGCTCGGACTACTCGAGGAGGGCGCGGCGGCGGCCCGCGGGGAGGCCGATCCGGAGCACGGACGGGTCCGGCTCGCGGCCGTGACGACGGCCGGCGAGCATCTCCTGCCGGACCTGCTCGTCACGTTCCGCAGGATCCACCCCGGCGTCGGCGTCGAGGTGGACGTCGAGCCGAGCGGCCGGGTCTGGCCGATGCTCACCCACCACGAGGTGGACGTCGTGATCGCCGGCCGCCCGCCGTCCGCATCGCCCGAGCTGCGGGTGCGGGCCGTGCGGGACAACTCGCTGACCGTCGTCGGAGCGCCCGGCGGGACGTTCGACCCGGCGACGGCGACGTGGCTGCTCCGCGAGTCCGGCTCCGGCATCCGCACGACGCTGGCCACCGTGCTGGACGCCCTGCCCGTCGCGCCGCCGCAGCTGGTGCTCGGCTCGCACGCCGCGACCGTCGCCGCCGCCAGGGCCGGACTGGGCGTCACGCTCGTGTCCCGGGAGGCGGTGCGACGGCTGCTCGCCGACGGCGACCTCGTCGAGCTACCGGTGCCCGGCACGCCGCTGGAGCGTCCGTGGCACGTCGTCACGCACCCGGACGCGACGGCCAGCACCGAACTGCTCGTCGCGCACCTGCTCGACACCGACGGCTGGCACGCCCCCGGCCGGGCGTGATCGGCCCGAGCAGAGGAATCCGGCCACCAGCGGCCGGCATCCACCCCCGTCGCCGATCACGCTCCCGGGCCGGTCAGCCCAGGCGCACCGGGAGTTCGGCGACCCGGCTGAACCCCGGCCGCGGCGCCCACCCGGCCTCGCCGTCGATCGAGAGCCCCGGGAACCGCTCGAACAGCGCACGCAGCGCCACCTCGGCCTCCTGGCGGGCCAGCGCAGCACCCAGGCAGTAGTGCGGGCCCTGCCCGAACCCGACGTGCCCCTCGCCGCGACCGGTCTCCCGCGCCAGGTCCAGTTCGGACGGGTCGGAGAACTCGCGCGGGTCGGTGTTGGCGGACAGCAGCAACGGCGTGACCGGCGAGCCCGTCTCGATCGTCACGCCGCCCAGCTCGACGTCCTCGGACGGATACCGCATCTGTCCGAACTGGACCGGGCCGCGCAGGCGCATCAGCTCGTTCACGGCCTGCGGCCACCGGCCAGGGTCGGCCGTGAGCGTCGCGAGCTGGTCCGGGTGGGCGAGCAGCGCCAGCACCGAGTTGCCCACCAGGTGCGCCGTCGTCTCGTGCCCTGCGATCACGATCGCGAAGATCATGGTGACCATCTCGCGGTCGGTGAGCCGGTCGCCGTCGTCCTCCTGGGCCTGCACCAGACCGGTGATCAGGTCGTCGCGGGGCTCGGCGCGCCGCTGCGCGATCACCTCGTGGACGTGCTCGACGGCCGCGCGCATCACCTCCGGGATCCGTTCGCGGTCCATCGAGGACAGCACGCGGCCCCACTCGTGCCACTGTGGACGGTCGGCCTCGTCGATGCCGACCAGCTCGCAGATCACCGCGATCGGCAGCGGATAGCAGAACGACTCGACCAGGTCGACCGGCGACCCGTCGGAGCCCGCCGCCGCGAGCTCGTCGAGCAGGCCTGCGGTGATCTCCTCGACGCGCGGGCGCAGCTCGGACACCCGCCGCACGGTGAACGCGCGGGACACGAGCTTGCGCAGGCGGGTGTGGTCGGCGCCGTCGGTGTTCAGGATGTTCTCGGACAGGTAGGCGACCATCTCGTCGTCCAGCCCGAGCTGCTTGCGCATCTCGCTGTTGACGTCCTTCCCGCCGGCCACCGAGGCCGGGTTGTTCAGGAACCGCGGATCGGTGAGCACGGTCCGGACGTCGTCGTAGCGGGTGACCAGCCACATCGGCGGGCCGCCCATCATCGAGCCGGTGAGCACCGGCGCCTGCTCGCGCATCCGCGCGAACGCGCCGTACGGGTCGGACATCAGCTCCGGCGAGAGCAGGTCGACGGGGCCCTCGGTGGTGGTCATGGGAACTCCCCTTCTTCTTCTCCGACGTCCGGGGTCACCGGGCGCGACGGGTCCACTCGTCGTCGATGTGGGCGACGAGGGGTCGGTAGAGATCGGCGACGCGACCGGCGACGGCCGCGGCGCCGGACGGGTCGGCCGGTCCGGCGAGCAGCGCCCGCACCGCGTGTTCGAGCAGCTCGCCGCGCCGGGCCGGGTCGGTCGGGGTGAACGGGTCGACCTCGCTGCCCGCGGTGTTGGCGGACAGGAAGAAGCCGAACGTGACCGCGCCCCAGCTGTGGATCTGCTCGTCGACGGGCAGGTCGTCGGTGACCAGCCCGGCCTCGCGCAGCAGCCGGAAGTGCTCGCGCACGATGCCGTTGCGCACCCGGCCGAGCTCCCCGAGCGTCGCGGCGGCCTCGTGTGCGAGACGTCCGAGCGCTTCGGCGTCGCCGAGATAGAGCACCCGCGCGACGGGGTCGGCCTGCAGCCGGTCATGGGTCCAGCGGGTCATGCCCCATGGCATGGCGACGACCGGATCGGCGGCCATCCGGTCCGCGAGGTCACCGAAGAGCCTCCGCTGCGAGCGGAGCAGGACCGTCAGGAACAGCGCGTCCTTCGTGCGGACGTGCAGGTAGACCGTGCCCTTCCCGACGCCGGCGTGCCGCGCGACGTCCTCGACCGTCACCCGCCGGTACCCCCACCGGACGAGCAGCTCGGCCGCCGCGTCCAGGACTCGGTCCATGCGCCCGTCGTCCCCGGATGACTCGGTGACCGGATTCGCGGATCTGGTCATACGGTCACGGTAGACCCACCGGAGCCGCAAGTCGAGTTAGATTCGCGTCATGGCCGACTACGAGCACCTGCTGGTCAAGCACGACGGCGACACCGTGCGCATCACGATGAACCGGCCGGAGCGGCGCAACTCGCTGACCGAGGGGCACCTGCGCGAGCTGCTGGACGCGTTCGAGACGGCCGGGCGCTCCGATGCCACCGGGATCGTGCTGGCCGGCGAGGGCAAGGCGTTCTCCTCCGGCCACGACTTCGGCGACGTCGCCGCCCGCGACCTGGCGGGCGTCCGCGACCTGCTGCGGCTGTGCACGCACGTGATGCGCACCGTCGAGTCGGTGCCGCAGGTGGTGATCGCCCGGGTGCACGCGACGGCGTGGGCGGCCGGCTGCCAGCTCGTCGCGTCCTGCGACCTGGCCGTGGCGGCGGAGTCGGCGACGTTCGCGCTGCCCGGCGGCAAGGGCGGCTGGTTCTGCCACACGCCGGCCGTGCCGGTCGCGCGGAACATCGGCCGCAAGCGGCTGATGGAGATGACGCTGACCGGCGACGCGATCGACGCCGCCACGGCCGCCGAGTGGGGCCTGGTCAACTACGCCGTCCCGGACGACGAGCTGGACACCCGCACCGACGAGCTGCTGGCCCGGGCCACGCGCGGCAGCCGGTTCTCCAAGGCCGTCGGCAAGCAGACGCTCTACGCGCAGCTCGACCGCCCGGAGGCGGACGCGTACGCGATCGCGTCCGAGGTGATGGCGTCGATGTCGCAGAGCGACGGGGCGCGCGAGGGCATGGCGTCGTTCCTGGAGAAGCGCCACCCGCACTGGACCGACTGAGAATCGCTTAGGCTCCCGCATGTCATGAGCACGGAGCTGACGCGGCGGCGGTTTCTCGGCCTCGCCGGTGCGGGCGCGCTGAGTGCCGCCGTACTCGGCGGCTGCGGACGGGAGAGCGCCGACGCGCTGACCCGCGTCCGCGCGGGTGGCCAGATCGCGATCGGCCTGTCCCAGCTGGAGCCGTTCTCCTACACGGACGCCTCCGGACGACCGACCGGCGAGAGCCCCGAGGTGGCCCGCGCCGTCGTCGAAAGCCTCGGTGGTTCCGGCCTGACCGCCGTCCAGGTGGACTACGAACGGCTGATCTCCGGACTGGGCGACGGTCAGTTCGACATGATCGCGATCGGACTGACGATGACGCCGCTTCGCTGTCAGCAGGTCGCGTTCTCGCGGCCGGACTACATCGCGAAGACCGCACTCGCCGTGCCGAAGGACAACCCGAAGGGCCTCGGAACGCTGGGCGGCGTCGCACGCAGCGGCGCCCGGCTCGGCGTGCTGGCCAACGGCGCGGAGATCGAGTTCGCGCGCGACGCGGGCGTGCCGGACGCGAACGTCACGACGTTCCCGAGTCAGAGCGCGCTGTTCCGCGGCGTCATCGACGGGCGGGTCGACGCCTCCGCACTGACCCGGATCTCGCTGCTCGACGAGCAGCGGCGCAACGCGGGATCGGACGTCGAGGTCACGGCAGGCTTCTACCCCACCGTCGGCGGCCGGCAGGTGATCGTCGGAGGCGGGTTCGCGTTCCGGCAGGGCGACGACGAGTTCCGCGCGGAGTTCGACCGCGCGCTGACCGACCTGCAGCGGTCCGGACACTGGCTCGACGCCGTGCGGCCGTTCGGGCTGACCGACGACAACCTGCCGCCACCGGAGCTGACGACCGCACAGCTCTGCGCACGTACCGCGCGGGCGTGACACGCGTGCCCTGACGTGCACGTCGGGTGGCCGATGGGAGAGGATCCGCCCCATGGCGTTGCGCATCGCCGGGTTCCCCGTGCCGGGTCCCGCGGACCTGCTGTCCGGGGCGTCCACGGTCGTGGAGTGGACCGGCGAGGCGGCGGGCGTCGTGGCGTCGCTGCCGAGCCGCGCGGGCGAGATGCTCGACGACCTCGGCGGCCTGCTGCAGCGCGTGCACGGCATCGCCGACCGGGTCGAGACGCTGCTGGACCGCGTCGACGGCGTCGCGGGGCGGGCGGAGTCGCTCGTCGAGCGCGTGGACACGGTCGTGGACGAGGCCAGCGGCATCGTCACCTACGTGCAGGGCGTGGCGGGCGACGCCGCCGGTCTGGTGAGCCGCGTCGGCCCGGTCGTCGACCACGCGACCCGCCTGGTGGAGCGCGTCACGGGCGTCGCGGGCGACGCGGAGGGCCTGGTCGCGCGCGTCGGGACGGTGGCAGGGACCGCCGAGGGACTGGTGTCCCGGGTCGACACCGTCGCCGGCAACGCCGAGGGGCTCGTCGACCGCGTCACGACCGTGGCAGGCACTGCGGAGGGACTGGTCGACCGCGTCGGCACGGTGGCCGGCACTGCCGAGGGCCTGGTCGAGCGGGTCGGCACCGTCGCGGGCAACGCCGAGGGGCTCGTCGAGCGCGTGTCCGTCGTCGCCGACGAGGCGACCGGACTGGTCAAGCGCGTCTCCGTGGTCGCGGACGAGGCGACCGGACTGGTCGAGCGTGTCTCGGTGGTCGCGGGCGACGCGACCGGGCTGGTGGCCCGTGTGGACGCGGTCGCCGACGACGCGAGCGGCCTGGTCGAGCGGGTGTCGCTGGTCGCCCAGGACGCGACCGGACTGGTGGCCAGGGTGGACGGCGTCGCGACCGAGGCCAGCGGCGTCGTCGACGCCGCGAACACGGTCGCGCGCGACGCGGCCCACGTCGTCGAGCAGGCGTCCGGTGCCAGCGGTCAGGCGACCGAGCTGCTCACGCTGTACGCGCCGCTGGCCAAGCAGGGCGCCCCGCTCGCGCAGCGGTTCGTCGAGGAGCTCTCCGAGGACGAGGTGCACGCGGCGATCCGCCTGGTGGACCACCTGCCGTCGCTCACCGACAGCCTCGAGACCGACATCATGCCGATCCTGGCCACCCTCGACCGCGTCGGACCGGACGTCCACGAGCTGCTCAACGTGCTCAAGGAGGTCCGGCAGGCGATCAACGGCATCCCCGGGTTCAACCTGCTGCGCCGCCGCGGCGAGCGGGACGAGAACTGAGCGCACGGTCACCGGCATCGGGACACAGGGTCGCCCGCACGCGAGGGGAGGTCGCACATGGACGCGGACACGGCGAGCGTGGAGAACACGCTGTTCGCCCAGGCCCTGAGCGGAGCCATCTCGGTCGGCCCGAAGCAGGGCCGCGAGCTGCTGTTCGGGCGCAACCGTCCGGAGGTGCACGTCTGCGTCGGTGAGGACGATCCCCAGGTCAGCAGGCAGCACGGGACACTGCGGTTCGACGACGGCTCGTGGTGGGTTCGCAACACCGGCCGCACCCCGATCCGCTTCCCGGACCGGCGGATGCTGTTCGAGTCCGAGGACCCGCTGCCGCTGACGTCCGGCTACACGCTGCTGTTCGTGACCGGCTCGAACGGCCGTGAGCACGCGCTCGAGGTCCGGGTCAGCGGCCCGGACCGGGCCCAGAAGATCCGCCCCGACGAGCGGACGCACGCGCCGCGGGTGTGGCCGATGGACGCCACCGAGCACCTTGTCCTGGTCGCGCTGGCCCGCCGCTACCTGCAGCACGAGCCGCAGCCCGCGCCGCAGTCCTGGCGGCAGGTGGCCGAGGAGATGCAGGTGGTGCAGCCGGCCGCCGGGTGGACGCACCGCAAGGTCGAGCACCTCGTCGCCGCCACCCGCACCCGGCTGTCCCGGGCCGGGGTCACCGGGCTGATGCGCGAGGAGTGGGGCGACCCGGTCGGCAACGCGCTGAACGAGAGCCTGGTCCAGGAGCTGATGCGGTCGACGACGATCCTGCCGACCGACCTCGCACTGCTCGACGACCTCGACACCTCCGACGAGGGCTGATGGGCGACGCACCCGGCGACCTGACCGAGGACCTGTTCGTGGCCGGTCGCTACCGGGTGCACGAGCGGATCGGCGCGGGCGGCATGGGCGTCGTGTTCCGGGCGACCGACACCCGGCTCAAGCGGCAGGTCGCACTCAAACGGGTGCTGCTGCGGGACGTCGACGACGACCGCGCCGCCGAGATCCGCCACCGCACGCTGCGCGAGGCCGAGATCGCGGCCAGGGTGCACCACCCGCGGATCGTGTCGATCTTCGACGTCCTCGACGACGCGGGCGGCCCACTGCTCGTACTGGAGTACCTGCCGTCGCAGAGCATGGGCGAGCTCGTCGCCGACGGAGGTGTGCTGACTCCGGGCGCCGCCGCCCGGGCGGGTGCCCAGGTCGCGGAGGCGCTGGCCGCGGCGCACGCGGCCGGGATCGTGCACCGCGACGTGAAGCCGGGCAACGTCCTGGCCGGGCCGGGCGACCCGCTGGGACCGGTCAAGCTCGCCGACTTCGGCATCTCGCACGTCCCGGAGACGTCGACGCTCACGTCGGAGGGCATCGGTACGCCCGCCTACTTCGCCCCGGAGATCGCGCGCGGTGACCGGCCGACGCCAGCGTCCGACGTGTACGCCCTGGGGGCGACGCTGTGTGCCGTCGCGCAGGGCTCCCCGCCGTACGGGTGGGGCACCGGCAACCCGCTGGAGCTGATCCGGCGGATCGGGCAGGACCCGGTTCCGGCTCCGACGGTCGGTGGGCCGCTCGGTGACGTGATCGCCCGGCTCACCGCGCAGGACCCGGCCGACCGGCCGACCGCGGCGAGCGCCGCCGAGTCGCTCTGGCAGCTGGCCGACCGCTACGAGCCCCTGCACCCGGTCGCGTCCGCGCCCGCACCGACCGGCGGCGCCGCGCCGACCGACGGCGCCGCGGCAGGCGGTGCCGCGGCGATCGGGGCGGAGCCGACCACGGGCCCGGAGGCCGGACGCCGTCCCTGGTACCGGCGGCCGGTGGTGCTCGCCGGTGCGGGCGTCGTCGTCGCGGCGGCCGTCGCGGGCGGTGTCCTGGTCGCCACCGGCGGTCCGTCCGGGGACGCGCCGGCGTTCCCGTCCACGGTGCAGGCGCTCTCCCTCGGCGACGACCGCACGGCCGATCCGTGCGCGCCGGTCCGCCCGGACGCGTTGCAGTCGTTCGGGAAGACCACGGAGGTCCCGGACTACGGCAACTTCGCCAGCTGCGAGATCTCGATCGCCCAGCGCGGGTCGGACACGATCGATGTGTCGAGCCGGTACCGCCCGTCGTCGACCACCCCGCCGGAGGGCGACCAGCAGCGGCTCGGCGACGCGCTGATCGTCCGCAGGCCCGCGGACGGCCCGAGCTGCCAGCGCTACGTCGTGCTCGCCGACGGCACCCCGCTGGAGATCACGGCGGAGTTCCAGCCTGCCGCGTCCGGGTCCCAGGGTCCGCTCGCCGACGTCTGCACCGTCGCCGAGGCCGCCGCCGCGTCGGCCGCCACCACGTTCGCCGACGACGGGATCGTGCGCCGGACCCCGCCGGCCAGCGGGCTCTGGACGAAGGACGCGTGCACCCTTCTCACCGCGGACGACCTGCGGTTCCTCCCGGCCGAGGACCGTTCCGACGGCTTCCGCAACAACGGCGGATGGCAGTGCGAGTGGGGCGACGGCAAGGACCCCGAGACGAGCGTCATGATCAGCTTCGATCGCTACGACCCGCCGCAGCAGACCGGTGACCCCGCGCCGGGGACGCCGGCGTTCATCGACCGCGACGAGCAGCAGGGCGTCTGCAACGCGGAGGTCCCGAAGCAGCCGTTCCTCGCCGTGGACGGCGAGCCCCGGACCGAGGTGCTGCGGGTCAAGACGGAGGGCCCGCTGGGCCGCGAGGAGCTCTGCGACCGGGCCGCCGCGCTCGCGAACGCCGCGAACGCCCGGACCTGACCGGCAGACGTCAGGACAGGCCGTTCGCCGTCCGGATCAGGGTGACCAGTTCGTCCATCATGTCCGTGAGCTGGTAGTCCTTCGGCGTGAACACGGCCGCGACGCCGTTCTCGCGCAGGTGCTTCTCGTCCTCCGGCGGGATGATCCCCCCGACGACGACCGGCACGTCGCCCGCGCCCTGGTCCTTCAGTCCCTGCACGACGGCAGGCACCACCTCGAGGTGCGAGCCGGACAGCACGGACAGTCCCACGGCGTGCACGCCCTCCTGCACGGCGGCGGACACGATCTGCGTCGGCGTGAGCCGGATGCCCTGGTAGATCACCTCGAACCCGACGTCGCGGGCGCGCACGGCGACCTGCTCGGCCCCGTTGGAGTGCCCGTCAAGGCCCGGCTTGCCGACCAGCAGCCGCAGCCGCTCGCCCAGCTCGTCGCCGGTGGCGCGGACCCGATCGCGGACCGTCCCGATCTCCGTGGCCGCCTCCCCCGTCGCGGCGGCCGCGGACACCCCGGTGGGCGCACGGAACTCGCCGAACACCTCGCGCAGTGCACCGGCCCACTCGCCGGTGGTCACGCCCGCCTTCGCGGCGTCGATCGAGACCTGCATCAGGTTGCCGTCGGTCTTGGCGGCGTCGCGCAGCGCGGACAGCGCCGACTCGACGGCGTCGGCGTCCCGATCGGCCCGCCACTGCTGGATGGACGCGATCGCCGCGCGCTCGGTCTCCGGGTCCACCGTGAAGATCGCCCCGGCGCCCTCGGCCTGCAGCGGGCTGGGCTCCGTCGTCTCGTAGGAGTTGACGCCGACGACGACGCGGGTACCGGCCTCCATCTCGCGGCGGTACTCGGCCAGCGAGCTGACCAGCTCGCCCTTCATGTAGCCGCTCTCCACGGCCGCGACGGCGCCGCCCATCTCCTGCACCCGGTCGATCTCCGCGCGGGCGCCCTCGACGAGCTCGGACACCTTCGCCTCGACGACGACGGAGCCCTCGAACAGGTCCTCGTACTCCAGCAGGTCGGTCTCGTAGGCCAGCACCTGCTGCATCCGCAGCGCCCACTGCTGGTCCCACGGCCGCGGCAGGCCCAGCGCCTCGTTCCAGGCCGGCAGCTGCACGGCGCGGGCGCGCGCGTCCTTGGACAGCGTGACGGCGAGCATCTCCAGCACGATCCGCTGGACGTTGTTCTCCGGCTGCGCCTCGGTCAGCCCGAGCGAGTTGACCTGCACGCCGTAGCGCAGACGTCGCTGCTTCGGGTTCTCCACGCCGTAGCGCTCGCGGGTGATCTCGTCCCACAGCCTGCCGAGGGCGCGCATCTTGCACATCTCCTCGACGAACCGCAGGCCCGCGTTCACGAAGAACGAGATGCGGCCCACGACGTCGCCGAACTTCTCCTCCGGCACCTGCCCGGAGTCGCGCACCGAGTCCAGCACGGCGATCGCGGTGCTCAGCGCGTACGCGAGCTCCTGCGTCGGCGTGGCCCCGGCCTCCTGCAGGTGGTAGCTGCAGATGTTGATCGGGTTCCACTTCGGGATCTCGGTGACCGACCAGGCGACCATGTCCGTGATCAGCCGCAGGCTGGGCGCGGGCGGGAACACGTAGGTCCCGCGGGACAGGTACTCCTTGACGATGTCGTTCTGCGTGGTGCCGGCCAGCTTGGCGCGGACCTCGGAGTAGTCCAGGCCGGACTGTTCGGCCTGCTCCTCGGCGACGGCGACGTAGAGCGCCAGCAGCCACATGGCCGGTGCGTTGATCGTCATCGACGTGTTCGCCTCGGCCATCGGGATGCCGTCGAACAGCGTCCGCATGTCGCCGATGTGGCTGACCGGGACGCCGACCTTGCCGACCTCGCCCTTGGCCAGCTCGTCGTCCGGGTCGTAGCCGGTCTGCGTCGGGAGGTCGAACGCCACCGAGAGACCGGTCTGCCCCTTGGACAGGTTGTTGCGGTACAGCTCGTTCGTCTTCTCGGCCGACGAGTGACCGGCGTAGGTGCGGATCACCCACGGACGGTCGCGTTCACGATCGGTCGGGTACGGCACCGGACACCTCCGCGTCGTTCGAACTCGCCTGATGCTACTGGCTGGTAGCGCGCAGGCCGCGCTGAGTCGTCGCTCGTCACACCCACGTGGGTGGGAAAGTACGCGAATGCGCGGGAAACCTCACACTGGATCGGTTCACCGGCTGACCGACCCGTCAGGTCGGCGGAGACCGCCCGAACGGCGCACAATTCCCGGATGGACATCCCGCCGTCGCTGATCGAGTACGGCGGCGCCGCACTCGTCCTCGTCCTGATGGCGGCGCTGCTGCGCTGGACCTTCGGGACGCAGAACTCGCGCCGTGTGCCGGCCGACAACCCGGACGACCCGATGGGCTCCGGTCTGCTGGAGGAGGTCACGCGAGTGCCCTCGGAGACGGCGGCGGGCCTGCTGCGACGACGGCTGGACGGGCAGGGGATCCGCGCGACGGTCGGGAAGGCCGAGCCGGAGGGCTACCGCGTGCTCGTGTTCCCGGACGACGTGGTGGACGCGAAGGTCGTGCTGTCCCGGCACTCGCAGGAGTAGCGCGCGTCACCGGGGTCCGACGCCACGGCACGTCGGGCTCAGCGCCGCGTCGCCCGAACGTCACACTCGACGGGCGGTCCGGCATCGAGTGGTGGGTTTCGGCGCCCCGCACCGCCCGAACGTCACGCTCGACGGATGAGGCACGATCGGGTGGCGGGTGTGGCACCGAACCCAGGCGACCCGACCTAGGACTCCTGACCAGCAGGAACACGCCTAGTCCAGGCAGAACTCGTTGCCCTCTGGGTCGGCCAGCACGATGTGCCCGGCGTCCATCGGCGGCGTCGGCTCGAACCTCTGCAGGCGCTCGGCGCCGAGCCCGACCAGGCGGTCCGCCTCGGCCTCCAGCGCCGCCATCCGGTCGTCGCCCTGCAGTCCGGGTGCCGCGCGCACGTCGATGTGCAGGCGGTTCTTGACGGTCTTCGGTTCCGGCACGCGCTGGAAGAACACCCGCGGACCCGCGCCGTCCGGATCCTCGACGGCGGACGCGTCGTTGCGGCGCTCCGGCGGGACACCCCACGCGTCGAGTGCCTCGTCCCAGGTCGCGAACCCGCCGGGCGGGCCGGGCACGTGGTAGCCGAGGGCCTCCGCCCAGAAGGCGGAGAGGGCACCCGGGTCGGCGCAGTCGATCGTGATCTGGACGGTTCGGGCGGTCATAGGCACATCGTGCCCGCCATTGCGGACGACCCCCGCCCTCAGACCACGCGGTGGTACCGCGCGTCGAAGAAGCAGAACACGCCGTAACACGCGATCCCGACGCCGACGGCGACCAGCAGGAACACGCCGAACGGCTGCTCGCGCAGCGTCTTGAGGGCCGAGTCGAGGCCGTTCGCCCTCTGCGGGTCGAACGTCAGCGCCGCGATGCCGATCAGGACGCCCAGCACGCCGACCGCGATCCCCTTGGCGATGTACCCGACCTGGCCGGTCCGTTCGTTCAGCCGCCGCGCCCGCCGGTCGGCGCCCGCGAGGTCCTGGTCCTCGGTGAACCTGGTCGTCCAGCCCACCCACACCATCACGCCGCCGCCCACGACGACGCCGACCCCGATCAGCCCGACGAGGATCTGGCCGCCCGGCAGCGCCAGCAGCCCGCCGGTGGCCTGCCCTCCGCCCCCGCCGGACGAGCGGCCCTGAACGGCCGTCGTCGCGGCCGCGACGGCCAGCGCGGCGTACACGACGGCCTGGCCCGCGCTGACCGCCTTCTTCGTGATCATGGTGGTGCGGTCCGCGTAGCCGAACCCGAAGATCGCGGACACGGTCCGCCACATCACGACGGCGACGAACCCGACCACCAGCACCCACAGGAACACGCGGCCCACCGGCTCGGACGCGATCGTGGACAGCGCGCCGTTCTGGTCGGCCTGCCCGCCGGACCCGAGCGCCACCTGCACCGCGAGGTAGCCGAGCAGCAGGTGCAGCACCCCGTTCGACGCGATCCCGAGACGGGCAGCGAGGCGGACCGGTCGGCTGCGCGCGACGTCCCGTGCGGACGAGCCGGCGGCCGCGGCCGCCTCGGACACGCTCCCGGCATCGGGCATCGACGTCTCCTCGCTGCGGCGGGAACGTCGGATCGCCCCGGGGACGGCCAGTATGGCGCCACGATCGGGCGACGGCGCGGCGACCGCACCGGAGGCTCAGCGGTCGGGCTCGCCGGCCACCCGGGAGATGTCCGCGCCGAGGTCACGCAGGTTCTCGACGAACCGCGGGTAGCCGCGGTCGATGTGCGCGACGTCCCAGACCTCCGTCGTGCCCCTGGCCCGCAGCCCGGCCAGTACGAGACCGGCTCCGGCCCGGATGTCGCTGGCCCACACCGGCGCGCTGGAGAGCTCCGACCGTCCGCGTACGACGGCGTGATGCCCGTCGGTGCGCGCGTCGGCCCCGAGCCGGATCATCTCGTCGACGAACCGGAAGCGGGCCTCGAACACGTTCTCGGTGATCATCGAGGTGCCCTCGGCCACCGCGGACAGCGCGATCGCCATCGGCTGCAGGTCGGTGGCGAACCCCGGGTAGGGCAGTGTCACGTAGTCCACGGCCTGCGGTCGCCCGTGCATGATGACCGTGAACTCCTGATCGCCGGTCACCGTCTCGGCGCCGGCCGAGCGCAGCTTGTCCAGCACGAGGTCGATGTGGTGCGGGTCGACGCCGCGGACGGTCACCTCACCGGACGTGATGACGGCGGCGAACGCCCAGGTCGCGCCCACGATCCGGTCGCCGATCACGCGGTGCGTGGTCGGCTGCAGGCCGGTGACGCCGTGCACCGTGAGCGTCGACGAGCCGACCCCCTCCAGCTTCGCGCCCATCTGCTGCAGCATCACGCAGAGATCGACGATCTCCGGCTCGCGCGCGGCGTTGTCGATGATCGTCGTGCCGTCCGCCAGCACGGCCGCCATCAGGATGTTCTCGGTGGCGCCGACACTGGGGAAGTCCAGCCAGATCTGCGCGCCGTGCAGGTCGTCGGCGCGGGCGGTGACGCTGCCGTGCTCGATGTCGGTCGTCGCACCGAGCTTGCGCAGGCCGTTCTGGTGCATGTCCAGCGGGCGGGAGCCGATCGCGTCGCCGCCCGGCAGCGGTACGACGGCGCGACGGCACCGCGCGACCAGCGGCCCGAGCACGCACACCGACGCGCGCAGGCGCGACACCGACCGGTAGTCCGCCTCCGCGCCGGGCGAGGCCGGCACGTCGATGTGCACTCCCGCGCCGTCGATCTCCACCTCGCACCCGAGGCTGCGCAGGACGTCGGCCATCAGCGGGACGTCGAGGATGTCCGGGCAGTTCGTCAGCGTCGTGCGGCCCTCGGCGAGCAGGGCGGCGGCCATCAGCTTCAGCACGCTGTTCTTGGCCCCGACGACGTCGACGGCGCCCGTCAGCCGGGCTCCGCCGCGGACGGCGAAATGCTCCACCACACCGACGACGGTAGCCACCCCGATGTCGTGGTCCGCGCCACACCCCGGCGCGTCGGGTGCCGGTACCCCGTCCGGCGCAGCACAGCACCCCGTCGACGACAACCCCTAGGCTGTCGGCGTGGCGGTACACCTGACGCGGATCTACACGAAGACCGGCGACGACGGCACGACGGCACTCGGTGACTTCAGCCGGGTACCGAAGACCGACAAGCGACTGGCCGCCTACGCCGACACCGACGAGTGCAACGCCGCGATCGGTGTCGCGGTCACCGTGGGCGGGCTCGACGAGCGCATCGCGGACCCGCTGCGCCAGATCCAGAACGACCTGTTCGACGTCGGAGCGGACCTGTGCGCACCGATCGTCCCTGATCCGGAGTACCCACCGCTGCGGGTCACGGCGGGCTACGTGGAGCGCCTCGAGGGCTGGTGCGACGAGTTCAACCCCGAGCTGCCGAAGCTGGCGTCCTTCATCCTCCCGGGCGGCACGCCGGGCGCGGCGTACCTGCACGTCGCGCGCACGGTCACCCGTCGCGCCGAGCGGTCGGTCTGGGCGCTGCTCGAGGTGGACGCGGAGCGCACGAACCCGCTCACCGCGACCTACCTGAACCGCCTGTCCGACCTGCTGTTCATCCTCGGACGCCTGGCCAACCCGGACGGCGACGTGCTGTGGCAGCCCGGCGGCCCGCACGGCGCCCCCGACGCGTGATCCCGGCCCGGCCCCGCACCCCTCCGATCCCCCTCTGTCCCCTCCGATCCCGAACGGAGTGGGGAGGGATCGGAGTGGGGAGGGTCCGGCGCGCGGGGGCAGGGGCAGGGTGAGCTGTGGGCCTCAGGACGCCCGCTGGTAGCCGCCGCGCCCGGGCGGGGTGGCCTCGACCCAGGCCATGAACCCGGTGAGCACGTCGGAGGACATCGCGAGCTCGACGTCGGCCCCGTCGACGCCGTTGCGCGCCCGCACGACCTCGACGGCCGACGGGATGGCGAAGTCCTCGGAGCGCAACGGGGGCCGACGGTCGACGATCTCCAGATCGGACCGGTCCAGCACGACCGTCGGACCGATCCGGAAGCTGGTCAGGCGGTACCAGGCGAACTCGTCACCGGAGAACCGCCCGACCCCGAAATGCCAGTCGTTGACGGCGAAACGGCGGCGCAGACACAGGTCCACGCCGCCGCCACGCATCAGCCTGACCCGCCGCACGGCGAGCCATACCAGGGGAAGTACCAGACACAGCAGCAGAACTCCGACGATGACCGCCACCAGTTCCACTGCCGCGTCCCGTTCCGCTACCGGGAGGAGGCTTCCGCGGCTTTGAGCCGCGCCTCGGCCCGCGCCTTCGCCGCCGCGCCGACGGGTTCCGAGTCGTCGGCCCGGTCGAGCGCCTGACGCGCCCGCTCGGTGTCGATCTCGTCGGACATCTCGGCGTACTCGGCCAGGATCGAGACCCGCTCCGGGGTGATCGACAGGAAGCCACCGTGCACGGCGATCGTCATCGACGACCCGTCGGTGCTGTCGATCCGGATGACCCCGGCCTCCTCCATCTGGGCCAGCGTCTGCTCGTGGCCCGGCAGCACGCCGATCTCACCGGTGGTCGTGCGGGCGAGCACGAAGCTCGCCTCGCCCGACCACAGCCGCCGCTCGACCGACACGAGGTCGACCGTCATCTCGGCCACGTGTCAGCTCTCCAGCTTCTTGCGGTTCTTGTCCAGGTCGTCGAGACCGCCGCAGAGGAAGAACGCCTGCTCCGGGACGTCGTCGAACTCGCCCTTGGCGATCTTGTCGAACGCCTCGATGGTCTCCTTCAGCGGGACCGTCGAGCCCGGCTGGCCGGTGAACTGCTCGGCGACCAGCAGGTTCTGCGACAGGAAGCGCTCGATCCGCCGTGCACGGGCGACCGTCTGACGGTCCTCCTCGGACAGCTCGTCGATACCGAGGATGGCGATGATGTCCTGCAGGTCGTTGTACTTCTGCAGGATCCGCTTGACCTCGTTCGCGACGCGGAAGTGCTCGTCGCCGACGTACTGCGGGTCCAGGATCGTCGAGGTCGACGTCAGCGGGTCCACCGCCGGGTAGATCCCCTTCTGGGAGATCGGCCGGGACAGCTCCGTGGTGGCGTCGAGGTGCGCGAACGTCGTCGCCGGGGCCGGGTCGGTGTAGTCGTCCGCGGGGACGTAGATCGCCTGCATCGAGGTGATCGAACGACCGCGGGTCGACGTGATCCGCTCCTGCAGCTCGCCCATCTCGTCGGCCAGCGTCGGCTGGTACCCCACCGCCGACGGCATCCGGCCGAGCAGCGTGGAGACCTCCTGGCCGGCCTGGGTGAACCGGAAGATGTTGTCGATGAACAGCAGCACGTCCTGCTGCTGCTCGTCGCGGAAGTACTCCGCCATGGTCAGCGCGGACAGGGCCACCCGCAGACGCGTGCCCGGCGGCTCGTCCATCTGCCCGAACACCAGCGCGGTGTTCTGCATGACGCCGGACTCGGTCATCTCCGTGATGAGGTCGTTGCCCTCACGGGTGCGCTCGCCGACGCCGGCGAACACCGAGGTGCCACCGAAGTTCTGCGCGACGCGCTGGATCATCTCCTGGATCAGCACGGTCTTGCCCACGCCCGCGCCGCCGAACAGGCCGATCTTGCCGCCGACCACGTACGGGGTCATCAGGTCGAGCACCTTGATGCCGGTCTCCAGCATCTCGGTGGAGCCCTCGAGCTGGTCGAAGCCCGGCGCCTTCTGGTGGATGGAGCGCAGGTCGCCGGTCACCTCGAGCGACGGGTCGTCCAGGCACTCGCCGAGCGCGTTGAACACGTGCCCCTTGACCTGGTCGCCGACCGGGACGGAGATCGGGCGGCCGAGGTCGCGGACCTCCTGGCCGCGCACGACGCCGTCGGTCGGCTGCATGGAGATGGCGCGGACCAGGTTGTCACCCAGGTGCTGGGCGATCTCGAGGGTCAGCTTGCGCTTGTCCCCGGTCAGCTCGACGTCCAGGTTCAGCGCGTTGTAGAGATCGGGCACCTGCCCGCGCGGGAACTCGATGTCGACGACGGGTCCCGTCACGCGGACGACGCGGCCGACCACGCCTGCCGCATCGGCCCCCGAGGCCTGGGTCTCAGCGGTTGCGGTCATCAGCTCTCACTTCCTGCACTCGCGAGAGCGTCGACGCCACCGACGATCTCGCTGATCTCCTGGGTGATCTGGGCCTGACGCGCCTGGTTGGCCTCCAGGGTCAGGGTACGGATGAGTTCGTTCGCGTTGTCGGTCGCGGCCTTCATCGCCCGCTGTCGGTTCGCCGACTCCGACGCCGCCGACTCCAGCAGCGCCGCGTAGAGGCGCGCACCGATGTACTTCGGCAGCAGCGCGTCGAACAGCGTGTCCGCGTCCGGCTCGAACTCGTACAGCGCCTGGGGGCCGTCCTGCTCGCCGGAACCGCCCGCGGACGAGCTCTGCGACGACCGCGACGAGTCCTCGCCGGAACCGTTCCCGGAGGCCCCGGCGTCGACGTCCGCGTCGGCGCTGGAGGTGACGCCGCCGGAGTACTCGACCTCCATCGGCGCCATCCGCCGTGCTTGCGGGGTCTGGGTGACCATGTTCTTGAAGCTCGTGTAGACGAGGTGGAGCTCGTCCACACCCTGGACGTCGTCGGTCCGCTCGTCCTCGGGGTCGGTGTTCTCGTCGGCCCCGGCCATGAACGCCGCGACCAGCGTGCGCGCCGCCTCGGCCGCGTTCTCGTAGGCCGGCTGCTCGGAGAACCCGGTCCAGGAGGCCTCGACCGGACGGTTGCGGAAGCGGTAGTAGCTCACGCCCTTGCGGCCGATCACGTAGACGACCGGCTCCTTGCCCTGGTCGCGGAGCAGGTTCTGCAGCTGCTCCGCCTCCTTGAGGACGTTGGCGTTGTACCCGCCGCACTGCCCGCGGTCGCTGGTGACGATGAGCACGGCCGCCCGGCGCGGCGTCTCCCGCTCGACCAGCAGCGGGTGGTCGAGCGCGGAGTTCGACGCCAGCTCCGAGAGCGTGCGGGTCATCTCCTCGGCGTACGGGCGCGCCTCGTCCACCCGGGCCCTGGCCTTCGCGATCCGCGAGGTCGCGATCAGCTCCTGGGACCGAGTGATCTTCTTGATGGACTGCGTCGACCGGATACGCCGACGCAGCACCCGGATCTGTGCCGCCATGCGTTATCCGCCCGTCAGCTCTCGGACTGCTCGGAGTCGTCGCCGGACTCGTCGTTCTTCGACTCCGGCGCCTTCCGGTTGACCTTCACCGTCTCCTGGTCGACGTCGTCCTCGTCGAGCGAGCCCTGGTCCTGCTCCTTCGGCACGACCGACGAGCCGTCGGTGGCGGTGAAGCTCTTCTTGAACTCGTCGACGGCGCGGTTCAGGCGCTCCTCGTTGTCCTCGTCGAGCTTCCCGGTCTCGACGATGGAGTCGAGCGCACCGGACTCGTTGCGGCGGATGTTGTCCAGGAACTCCGACTCGAAGCGCTGGATGTCCTCGACCGGCACCGAGTCGAGCTTGCCCTTGGTGCCCAGCCAGATCGAGACGACCTGCTCCTGCACCGGGACCGGCGCGTACTGGGCCTGCTTGAGCAGCTCGACCAGCCGCTCACCACGACCGAGTGCGGCGGCCGATGCGGCGTCCAGGTCGGAGCCGAACGCGGCGAACGCCTCCAGCTCGCGGTACTGCGACAGGTCCAGCCGCAGCGAGCCGGCGACCGTCTTCATCGCCTTCACCTGCGCGTCGCCGCCGACCCGGGAGACCGAGATACCGACGTTGATCGCCGGACGGACACCCTGGTTGAACAGGTCGGACTCCAGGAAGACCTGACCGTCGGTGATCGAGATGACGTTGGTCGGGATGTAGGCCGACACGTCGTTCGCCTTGGTTTCGATGATCGGCAGGCCGGTCATCGAGCCGGCACCGAGGTCGTCGGAGAGCTTCGCGCAGCGCTCCAGCAGCCGCGAGTGCAGGTAGAACACGTCGCCGGGGTACGCCTCGCGGCCCGGCGGGCGGCGCAGCAGCAGCGAGATCGCGCGGTAGGCCTCGGCCTGCTTGGACAGGTCGTCGAACACGATCAGGACGTGCTTGCCCTGGTACATCCAGTGCTGGCCGATGGCCGAGCCGGTGTAGGGGGCGAGCCACTTGAAGCCCGCCGGGTCGGACGCCGGGGCGGCGACGATCGTCGTGTACTCCAGCGCGCCCTTCTCCTCCAGCGACTGCCGGACAGCGGCGATCGTGGAGCCCTTCTGGCCGATCGCGACGTAGATGCAGCGGACCTGCTTCTTCTCGTCGCCGGAGTCCCAGTTCTCCTTCTGGTTGATGATCGTGTCCACGCAGACCGCGGTCTTGCCGGTCTTGCGGTCACCGATGATCAGCTGGCGCTGGCCCCGGCCGATCGGCGTCATCGCGTCGATCGCCTTGATGCCGGTCTGCAGCGGCTCGGAGACGCTCTGGCGCTGCATGACCGACGCGGCCTGCAGCTCGAGGATGCGGGTCTCCTCGGCCTCGATGTCCCCGAGGCCGTCGATCGGGTTGCCCAGCGGGTCCACGACCCGGCCGAGGTAGCCGTCGCCGACGCCGACCGACAGGATCTCGCCGGTGCGGGTGACCTGCTGGCCCTCCTCGAGCCCCGCGTAGTCGCCCAGGACGACCGCGCCGATCTCGCGCTGCTCCAGGTTCAGCGCGACGCCGCGAACGCTGCCCTCGTCGGTCTTGAACTCGAGCAGCTCGTTGGTCATGGCCGAGGGCAGGCCCTCGACGTGGGCGATGCCGTCGCCGGTGTCGGCGACGGTGCCCACCTCCTGGCGGGAGGTCTGGCTCTCCAGCGACGAGACGTAGCTGGAGATCGCACTCCGGATCTCCTCGGAGGAGATCGTCAGCTCTGTCATGGGAGTGTGTTCCTTCTGGTCGTAAGTCAGTTACGTCTCGCGCCGTCGGGCGGCGTCAGTGGGGGAGCTTGCGCTGCGCCGCGGCCAGCCGACCCGCCACGCTGCCGTCGATGAGCTCGCCGCCCACCTCGACCGCCAGCCCGCCGATCAGGCTCTCGTCCAGTTCGACCTGCAACGACATCTGCCGCCCGTACATGCGGGTGAGCGTCTCGGCGAGGCGCTGCTCCTGCTCCTGCGACAGGCCGACCGCGGTGCGCACGCGGGCTACGTAGCGGTCGCGCCGCGCAGCGGCCAGCACGGCCAGGTCGTTGGCGGCGAGATCCAGGGCGCGACCGCGCGGGGACCGCACGGCCTGCTCCAACAGCGCCCTCGTCGTGGGGCGAGCCTTGTCCGCGAGGACGGTGTCGAGCAGCTCGACCCGCTTGTCCACCGGCCCGCTCGGGTCGGTGAGCAGCGAGTTCAGCTCCGGCTCGCGATCCAGCACCCGGCCGAAACGGAACAGCTCGTCCTCGACGTCGTCGAGCTCGCCGTCGGCCTCAGCGACCCCCAGCAGCGCACGACGCGCCAGCGTCTCGAGCACGTACAGCACGTCGGACGGCCGTGACCACCGCGAGCCGACGAGGTCGGTGACCACCTCGTAGGCGGCCGGACCGATCTTGTTCTCGAACAGGGCCCTCGCGAGCCCGGTCCGGCTCTCCTCCGGCACCGTCGAGTCGGCGAGGTGGCGGAGCAGCGTGCGTTCCGACTCCAGGAGTCGCAGGACGGAGTACAGCTCGCCGCCGAGAGTCGACAGGTCCTGGGCCGAGAGCCCACCGGCGACCCGGTCGAGGGTCTCCTCGGCCGAACCCAGCGAGTCCCGGCTGGTCGACTGCAGGGACACGGCGGCCATCAGGACACCCCTCCGCCGGTCTGGGCCGGCTGCCTCGTTCCGCTGCCGGAACCGCCGAGCGCGTCCAGGTCGTCGAGGAAGCCGTCGACGCTGGCACGCTTCTGGTCCTCGTCGGACAGCGACTCGGCGATGATCCGCTTCGCGAGATCCATGGACAGCGTCCCGGTCTCGGCCCGCAGCTTCCGCACGGAGGCGTCCCGCTCGGCAACGAGTTGTTCCTCGCCGCGCTGCTTGATCCGCGCGATCTCCTGCTCGGTCTGCTCGGCCATCTCCTCGCGGATGCGCGAGGCGTCGGCGCGGGCGTCGTCGCGGATGCGCGAGGACTCCTGCTCCGCCTCGGCGACCGCGTTGTCGTGCCTGCGCTCCGCCTCGGCCAGCGCCTTCTCCGCCTCGTCGGCCTCGACGACCTGGCGACGGATCTGCTCCTGGCGGTCGTCCATCATCCGCTTCAGGATCGGCCAGACGTAGCGGTAGAGGACGAACAGGACCACGACGAAGCCGACGAGCTCGGCGATGAAGGTCGCCATCTACTCACCCCCTCCGCTCGGTGTGGACGTGGCGGACGTGCCGGACCGCTCGTCCAGCTCGGCAAGGAACCTGTCCACCGTGGACTGCCGCTGAGCGTCACCCGGCAGCGGACGGCCGACGACGCGCTCAGCGAGTTCCGACGACAGACCGCCGATGTTCCCGCGGAGCTGACGCATCGCCTCGGTGCGCTGGCCGGCGAGCTCGCGCTCGCCCTCCTCGCGCCGCCGCGCGACCTCCTGCTCGGCGGTGCCCTTCTTCTCGTCCCTGACCTTCTGCGCCTCGGCACGTGCCTCGTCGCGGATCCGGGCCGCCTCGACGCGGGCGTCGGACAGCTCGGACTGGTACCGCTCGTCCGCGTCACGCAGCTTCCGGGACGCCTTCTCCCTGTCCGTGGCCGCCTTGCGGACCATCTCGTCGCGCTCGTCCATCGCCTTCGTCAGGGGCGGGACGATGTAGCGGGCGATCACGAAGAAGAGGATGAGGAACAGCACCAACTCGACGAAGAACGTGGCGTTGGGCAGCAGGAAGTTGTTTCCCTGCGCCACTGCTTCCGTCGTCATGGTCTTCTGTCCGATCTCAGATCACTGTGCGCCGGTGACGAACACGAAGACGGCCATGAACGCCAGGTTGATGAAGTACATGCCCTCACACAGACCGATGATCAGGAACATCGTCGTGTTCAGGCGACCGGCGGCCTCGGGCTGGCGAGCCACACCCTGGATGACCGCGGAGCCGGCCAGACCGTCGCCGATGGCCGCACCGGCGGCGCCGCCGCCGAGGGCGAGACCACCGCCGACCATCGCCAGACCGAGCGTGACGCTCCCGGTCAGGCCTCCTCCGCCACCCTGGGCGAGGACCGTCTGCACTGCGCTCATGTCTCTCCTCGTTCTTTCTGTTCCGTGGCTCCGCGTCCTGGCGCGGGGTCCGGGTGGTTCCTGGGGTCGGCGACGCCGGGGAGCACCGCCGGGACGGGTCGTGCGACCCGGGTCAGTGGGCGTGCTCCTCGTCGTGCGCGTAGTCGCTGAAGTAGATGATCGTCAGCAGCGTGAAGATCAGTGCCTGGATCCCGCCGATGAACATGTCGAACAGCTTCCAGCCCGCGTTCGGCAACCAGAGGATGTAGACGGGCAGCAGCGCGATCACCGAGACCATGATCCCGCCGGCGAAGATGTTGCCGAACAGCCGCAGCGCCAGCGACAACGGGCGCGAGAAGTACAGCGTGATGATCTCGATCGGGGCGAGGAACGCGTACGGCTCCGCGATGTGCTTGACGTAGCGTCTCGGTGACTTCCGGATCGCCCAGACGTTGAGCCAGATGAACACGACGATGGTCATCGCGTACACGAGGTTCACGTCGGCGGTGGGCGGCGGCAGGACGTGTTCGGACGGCAGGGCCGCGAGCCAGTTGCAGATCAGGATGAACGCGAACGTCGTGAACGCGAAGGCGATCAGACCGGTGGGGGCCTGCAGACCCAGACCGTCCCGCACCTGGCCGCGTACCCAGCTGGTCAGCGCCTCGAAGGCCAGCTGCAGCTTCGTCGGCTTGCCCCGGGTCACGCCGTTGACCATGTAGAAGCCCAGCCCGAGCACGATCGCCATCGCGATCACGGTCGCCAGGATGGTGTCCATGTTCAACGCGATGCCGGCCACCTCGACCGTCCAGTGCTCGCCCGGGTTGATCTCCCCTTCGGCGGCGAGGACCACGGCGGTACTCATCTCTGTCGGATCTCCTTGATCAGCGGCAGCATCGAGCAGACGACCAGGACGAACTGGTACATGGCCAGCCCACCGAAGACGCCGAACCCGGACGGGCGGAACAGCAGGGCGCAGGCGAAGGCGATCGCGGTGATGATCGCGAGGCGGCCGAGGACCGACCTCACGAAGCGGGCCTTCGTCGGCTGGGTGGTCGCGAAGTTCGTGACCGAGATGACCGCGAGGATCGCGTTGGCCAGTCCGAGCGCCAGCCCGACGACGCCGAACAGCGCCCAGAGCGGGTAACCGGCGGGGATCAGCAACGCACAAGCCACGACGGCGATGACGCCCGCCGCGATCGCGGACCGGACGACGGTCCGGCGGGTGACGGGCGGGGTGTAGGGCGTACCGGACATGCCGGTCAGCACGGCCTGCTCCGCTCGCTCACATGAATCTCCTCAACAGCCTGTAGACGTGGACGGTGGCACCGACAATGCCCAGAGCGATCCCGACGAGCACGAACACGGGCGTGGTGTCCAGGACGTGATCGGCGAACAGGCCTGCGGCCAGCCCGATCGCAACGTACAGGCCGAGGGTCATGCCCATGTTGAGCAGGTCTCGCAGGCCCGGCCCGTCGCCGTCCGGCACGTCAGCCCCGGTCAGCCCGGGAAAGGGACGCTCGGGACATCGGTGGTCACATACAACTCCTCGTCGAGATGCAGACCGCCCGGTGGCTTGCCAACCGACCGCGGCAGGTCCAAGCTTGATGCCGTGCCGTGTGTCTCACCACGGCCGACGCGGCGACGCTATCACAGCGCCACCGACGTGCTTGACGTGGAGAGACAATCCTCGACGTCATGTAGAACACAGTGCTTCGTCCGGCTCCGGCCGGTTCGTCGGCCTCATCCGCGCGCGTCCGTTTCCGGCGGGTGATCACCCAGGTCAGCGACGCGGGCCGGCTCCCCCGCCGGTCGCCCGCTTCCGTGCCCGGTACGGCACGGCGGACGCGATCACGGCGACGACGACGCCGACCGCGACCACCCCGAGCACGACGGCCGGGTCGTCCACCAGGGCCAGCGCGACCGCACCGAACGAGAGCACGCCGACCCAGAGGTAGATCAGCAGGACGGCCCGCCGCTGGCTGTGCCCGATCTCCAGCAGCCGGTGGTGCAGGTGCATCTTGTCCGCGACCATCCAGCCGCTCCGGGCCCTGGTCCGCCGCACGACGGCGAGCAACAGGTCCAGCAGCGGGATCAGCAGCACGCCCGCCACGACGATCAGCGGCGCCAGCAGCGCGAGGACGTCGGTGCCGTTGGACGCGACGCTGATAGGGAGCCGGCCGGACGCGCTCGTCGTCGCCCCGGCGAGCATCACGCCGATCATCATGGAGCCGGTGTCGCCCATGAAGATCCGCGCCGGGTTGAAGTTGTGCGGGAGGAAGCCCAGGCACGCGCCGAACAGCACCATGGCCATCAGCGCCGGCGAGTACGTCCCGGGGTCGTTGCCGTTCTCCCGGATCAGGCCGATGCAGAACACGGCCGTGGCCAGCGCGGCGATCATCCCGATGCCCGCGGCGAGCCCGTCGAGGCCGTCGACGAAGTTCAGCGCGTTCACCAGCGCCACCGTCATCAGCACGGTGAGCAGCACGCCCTGCCCCTGACCGAGGATCAGCAGCGAGCCGGAGATGCCGGTGCCGCCGCCACCGAGCGGGATCCAGATGACAGCCCACTGGATGCCGTACAGCACGAGCAGCCCGCCGGCCGTCACCTGCGCGGCCAGCTTCGTGATCGCGTCCAGGTCGTAGCGGTCGTCCAGCATCCCGACGCCGACCAGCAGCCCGGTCGCGAGCAGGACGCCCAACATGTCCGTGCTGCCCTCGAAGAACGCCAGTCGCAGCGCGGGGAGCTGGGCGGCCAGGCCGATGCCGGTGAGCACGCCACCGAACATCGCCAGGCCGCCCCACCGCGCCGTCGGTGTGACGTGGACGTCCCGTCCTCTCGGCCAGGCCACGGCCCCGACCTTGAGGGCCAGCATCCGGACCGGCCCGGTCAGCAGCAGCGTCACCACCGCCGACGCGAGCGCGACGAGCAGCAGCTCCCGGATCGGGAGCCCGTAGCCGAACGAGCTCTGGGTCGGCACTGCTGTCAGGCCCGGTCGGTGCTCAGCCGCGCGGGTAGGCCGGGGAACGCCCGACCAGCGTGGTGACCGCCTCGGCGACCGCCTTCAGCTCGTCGTCGCCGGCCGGGGTGTCGTGCTCGGCGCGCACCGCACGGGCCAGCAGCGTCGCGACCTCGGCCATGTCCGCCTCGGTCATCCCCTGCGTGGTGACGCTCGGCGAGCCGACGCGCAGTCCGGAGGGCTTCATCGGCGGCGCCGGGTCGTACGGGATCGCGTTCTTGTTCAGCGTGATGCCCGCCCGGTCGCACCGGGTCTCGGCGTCCGATCCGGTGACGCCGATCGGCCGCAGGTCGATCAGCGACAGGTGGGTGTCGGTGCCACCGGACACGGCGCGCATGCCCTCCGACTCCAGTCCCTTGGCCAGCGCCTGGGAGTTCGCGACGACCTGGCGTGCGTACGCCTGGTACGCGGGCTGCGCGGCCTCCTTCATCGCGACCGCCTTGGCCGCGACGGCGTGCATCAGCGGGCCGCCCTGGGAGAACGGGAACACGGCCTTGTCGATCGCCTTCGCGTGCTCCTCGCGGCACAGCACCATGCCGCCACGCGGTCCGCGGAGCACCTTGTGCGTGGTCGCGGTGACGACGTCGGCGTACGGCACCGGCGACGGGATCGCCTGGCCGGCGACCAGCCCGATGAAGTGCGCCGCGTCCACCATCAGCTTCGCGCCGACCTCGTCGGCGATCTCGCGGAAGATCTTGAAGTCGATCAGGCGCGGGTACGCCGTCGCGCCAGCGATGATGATCTTCGGCTGGTGCTGCTTCGCCAGATCGCGGACCTGGTCGTAGTCGATCAGCTCGGTGTCCTCGCGGACGAGGTAGGACACGGCGTTGAACCACAGGCCGGAGAAGTTGACCTTGCTGCCGTGCGTGAGGTGGCCGCCCTGCTTGAGGTCCATGGCCAGCACGGTGTCGCCGGGCTTGGCGAACGCGGCGTAGGCGGCGAGGTTGGCACTGGCGCCGGAGTGCGGCTGCAGGTTCGCGTGCTCGGCGCCGAACAGCTCCTTGGCGCGGGCGTTGCCGATG
The DNA here is from genome assembly GCF_004339565.1 of Pseudonocardia endophytica. GTDB lineage: Bacteria > Actinomycetota > Actinomycetes > Mycobacteriales > Pseudonocardiaceae > Pseudonocardia > Pseudonocardia endophytica. The sequence goes on along the minus strand of NZ_SMFZ01000002.1, from coordinate 938,537 downwards.
TTCTCCGCCTGGTCGACGACCGAGCAGCCGCCGTAGTACCGGCGCCCCGGGTACCCCTCCGCGTACTTGTTCGACAACGTCGAACCGAGCGCGGCCAGCACCGCCGGGCTGGTCAGGTTCTCGCTCGCGATCAGCTGCAGGCCTGAACGCAGGCGGTCCAGCTCGTCCAACACGACCCCCGCGATCTCGGGATCCTGCTGCTGCAGTGCGGAGAAGTCCGGGCCCCAGAACGTCTGCTCACTCACGGACGTGCACGTTACTCGACCACCTGCGCCACATCGTCGCCCGTGCGGACCCGGTCACACCTGTCGCCGGTCGATCGGGCCGCCGGACAGCCGCAACGTGCCGGCCGATCCGGTTCCGCGATCGAGTGGAACGTTACGGCGCCGGACGCAACCGGAACGTGCCGCCCGATCCGCGAAGGCCGTCGAGTGGAACGTCCCGGCGCCGTGCGCAGCCGCGACCTCTGATCGACTCAGCTGTCGCGGGCGACCGGCTCGCCGAGCGTCTCGGCGATCTGCTCGGCCGTGACCTCGCCCTCGCGCAGGATGCGGATCTGGAAGCCGGTGAGGTCGACGATCGTGCTGGCGATCGGCTCACCGGACGGGCCGCCGTCGAGGTAGACGGCGACGCTGTCGCCGAGCTGCCGCGAGGCGTCCTCGACGTTCGCGGCCGGAGCCTGCCCGGACACGTTCGCGCTGGACACGGCCATCGGTCCGATCTCGCGCAACAGCTCCAGCGCGACCGGGTGCAGCGGCATGCGCAGCATCACCGTGCCGCGCGTGCTGCCCAGGTCCCACGCCAGCGACGGGGCGTGCGGCAGCACGATCGACACCGCGCCCGGCCAGAACGCCTCGATCAACGCCCGCGCCGACGCCGGCACGTGCGTGACCAGGCCGTCGATCGTCGTCCAGGACCCGACGAGGACCGGGACGGGCATGTCCGGGCCGCGGTTCTTGGCGGCCAGCAGCCCGCGCACGGCCTCGCCGGAGAAGGCGTCGCACCCGATGCCGTAGACCGTGTCGGTCGGCAGCACGACGAGCTGGCCGGTGCGGACGGCGCGCGCCGCGGCGGCGAGTCCGCTCAGGCGTTCGTCGGGGTCCGCGCAGTCGTAGGTCGGCCGGGTCTGCGGTGCGGTCACGGCCCGGCAGCCTACGCCCGCCGCTCCGGCCGTCGGACCTCAGGCGCCGTCACGCGAGTCCGGGCGCACCCGGGTCCCGCGTGGCGCCGGCACCCGGCGGGCCGTCACGAAACGCGGACGGCCCGCGAGGTCGGCGTGCTCGACGACCTCGTCCAGTGTCCGACGACGGCGCAGCAGCTCGGGCACCGACTCGGCGTGCGTGTCGTCGTGCTCGACGGCGAGCGCGCCCCCGTGGCGCAACAGCCCGGCCGCGACGTCCAGCACGGCCGGGATCAGCTCCAGCCCGTCCGGACCTCCGAACACGGCGTCCGCGGGGTCCCAGTCGGCGACCTCTGGCTCCACCGGTGTCCCGTCCGGCACGTAGGGCGGATTGCAGACGACCAGGTCGACCCGCCCCTCCAGCTCGACGAGCAGGTCCGGCCACCGGACGTCGGCGACGTGCAGCGTGACGCGGTCCCCGTGCGCCGCGATGTTGTGCCGCGCCCACCGCACCGCGGCCGGATCGGCCTCCAGCGCGTGCACGGTCCCGTCCGGCCGGGACCCGGCGAACGCCAGCGCCAACGCCGCCGACCCGGTGCACAGGTCGACGACCACCGGCGACCGGACGTCGCGGATCGCGGCGAGGCCCCACTCCAGCAGCAGCTCGGTCTCCGGCCGCGGCACGAACACGCCGGGCCCGACGTCCACGGTCACCGGACCGAGCACGGCCGTGCCGAGGATGTGCTGCAACGGTTCCCGCTTCGCACGACGGGCGGTCAGCTCCCGCAGGCGCTCCACCTCGTCGTCGTCGACCAGCGGGGTCATCAGCAGCTGGGAGCGCGGCCTGTCGAGGACGTGCGCGGCGAGCAGCTCGGCGTCCACCCGCGGGGAACCGACCCCGGCGGCGGCGAGGCTGCGCTCCGACTCGGCGATCGCGACGCGCAGCGGATGGCGGCTCACGGCGCCAGCCTGCCCCTCGCGGTCCGCGCCGGCCGGATCGACATCCCGGCGGGTCATGCGATCACCCGTCGGAGGAGGAGGCCGCCATCGCCTCGGCCCGCTCGGCCGTGGTCAGCGCCGCGATCACGTCGTCGAGCCGGCCGTCGAGCACCGTGGACAGGTTGTGGGCCTTGAACCCGACGCGGTGGTCGGAGATCCGGTTCTCCGGGAAGTTGTACGTCCGGATCCGCTCGGAGCGGTCGACCGTCCGGACCTGGGAGCGGCGGTCGGCGGAGGCCTGCTCGGCGGCCTCCGCCTCGGCCTTCGCCTGCAGCCGGGAGCGCAGCACCTCCAACGCACGGGCCTTGTTCTGCAGCTGCGAGCGCTCGTTCTGGCAGGTCACGACGATGCCGGTGGGCACGTGGGTGAGCCGGACCGCGGAGTCGGTGGTGTTCACGCTCTGCCCCCCGTGCCCGGACGAGCGGTACACGTCGACCCGCAGGTCCTTCTCGTCGATCTCGACGTCCGGCGCGTCGTCGACCTCCGGGAACACCAGCACCCCGGCCGCGGACGTGTGGATCCGGCCCTGCGACTCGGTCACCGGCACGCGCTGGACGCGGTGCACCCCGCCCTCGAACTTCAGCGACGCCCACACCCCGCCCGACGACGGGTCCTTCGACCGCACGGACAGCGTGACGTCCTTGAACCCGCCGAGGTCCGACGGCGTGGACCCGAGCTGCTCGACCCGCCAGCCGCGGCCCTCGGCGTACCGCGTGTACATCCGCACCAGGTCACCGGCGAACAGCGCGGACTCCTCGCCCCCCTCACCGGAGCGGACCTCCATCACGACGTCGTCCGAGTCGTGCGGGTCGCGCGGCACGAGCAGCTCGGCCAGACGCTCCTCGAGCGGCTCGATCCGTGACGCCAGGTCGTCGGCCTCGGCGGCGAACGCCCTGTCCTCCTGGGCCAGCTCGCGCGCGGCGGTGAGATCGGCCCGGGTGGTGGCCAGCTCGTTCGCCACGGCGACGACCGGGCCCAGCTCCGCGTACCGGCGGCCCAGCTTGCGGGCGGCGGCCGGGTCCGCGAGCACCTCGGGGTCGGCGAGGCGCTGCTCGAGCTCGGCGTGCTCGTCGAGGAGCGCGTCGACCGACTCACGCGTGCTCATGCGGTCCTTCCGATCATGGGGGCTGACATACGAAACGGCGCCCGCCACCTCGCTGCGAGGTGACGGGCGCCGCGAAAGGGAGCTAGCTGGTGCGCTGGCGCTTGCCGTAGCGCGCCTCGAAGCGGGCCACGCGGCCGCCGGAGTCCAGGATCTTCTGCTTGCCCGTGTAGAACGGGTGGCAGGCGGAGCAGACCTCGACCGTGATCGCGCCCGTGGACTTCGTGCTGCGCGTCTGGAACTGGTTGCCGCACCCGCAGGTGACCTGCGTGTCGACGTACTCGGGGTGGATGCCCGAACGCATGGGTGTGTCCTCTCGTCGTGGCGCCGGGTCCCTGCTCTTCTCAGAGCGGCGAGGGTGAACCGGAGCCGTATGGCTTGCGACCCATTCAACCACCAGGGCCCGGCGGTGATTCCCGCCGGGCCCTGGTGACGAACGACGTCAGTCCTCGGTCAGCGCCCCGGGGGCGTTCTTGGAGACCTGCATCAGGAACTCGATGTTCGTCTTGTTCTTCTTCAGCTGGGTGATCAGCAGGTCGATCGCCTGCTGGTCGTCCAGCGCAGCGAGCACCCGGCGCAGCTTGACCATCACCGCGTGCTCGTCGGGGGACATCAGCAGCTCGTCCTTGCGGGTCGAGCTGTCGCCGATGTCGATGGCCGGGAAGACCCGCTTGTCGGCGATCTTGCGGTCGAGCTTGAGCTCGGCGTTGCCGGTGCCCTTGAACTCCTCGAAGATCACCGTGTCCATCGTCGACCCGGTCTCGACCAGCGCCGTCGCGAAGATCGTCAGCGACCCGCCGTCCTCGATGTTGCGCGCCGCGCCGAGGAAGCGCTTCGGCGGGTAGAGCGCCGTGGAGTCCACACCGCCGGACAGGATCCGGCCGGACGCCGGCGCCGCCAGGTTGTAGGCCCGGCCGAGCCGCGTGATGTTGTCCAGGAGCACGACGACGTCGTGCCCCATCTCGACCAGGCGCTTCGCCCGCTCGATCGACAGCTCCGCGACGGCCGTGTGGTCCGACGGCGGCCGGTCGAACGTGGACGCGATGACCTCGCCCTTCACCGACCGCTGCATGTCGGTGACCTCCTCCGGCCGCTCGTCGACGAGGACGACCATGAGGTGGCATTCCGGATTGTTCGTGGTGATCGCGTTCGCGATGTTCTGCATGATCGTGGTCTTGCCCGCCTTCGGCGGCGACACGATCAGCGCGCGCTGGCCCTTGCCGACCGGCATCACCAGGTCGATCACCCGGGTGGTCAGGATCGACGGGTCGGTCTCCAGGCGCAGCCGCTCGTTCGGGTAGAGCGGGGTGAGCTTGGTGAACTCGGGCCGCTGGCGGGCGGTCTCCGGGTCCCGGCCGTTGATCGTGTCCACCCGCACGAGCGGGTTGAACTTCTGGCGCTGCTGCTCGCCGTCGCGCGGCTGCCGGACGGCACCGGTGATCGCGTCGCCGCGGCGCAGCCCGTTCTTGCGCACCATCGACATCGAGACGTAGACGTCGGTCGGGCCGGACAGGTAGCCGGTGGTCCGGACGAACGCGTAGTTGTCCAGGATGTCGACGATGCCGGCGACCGGGAGCAGCACGTCGTCGTCGCGGATCTCGGTGTCGACGCCTCCGCCGCCACCGCCGGTGCGCTCGCGGTCCCGGCCGCGACGACGGTCCCGGAACCGGCGACCGCGGCGGCCGCGGCCGTCGCCGTCCTCGTCGTCCTGGTCGTTGGCGCGGTCGTTGGCGCGGTCGTTCCGGTCGTTGTTCCGGCCGCCACCGTTGTCGTTGTTGTTCCGGCCGCCGCCGTTGTCGTTCCGGCCGCCGCCGTTGCCCTGGTTGTCGCGGCCGTTGCGGTTGCCCTGGTTGTCGCCACCGCGGTTGCCGCCCTGGTTGCCGCGGCCCTGGTTGTCCCGGTTGCCGCGACGGTCGGAGCGGTCGCCGTCCTGGCCGTCGCCCTTACCGCCCGCGTCCGCCGCGACGCCGGCGGGCTGCTCGGCCCGCTCGTCGTTCTGGGACTGGTTCTGGGGCTGGTTCTGGGGCTGGTTCTGGGGCTGGTTCTGCGACGAGCCCTGCTGCCGGTCGTCGCCACCGCCACCACCGCGCCGGCGGGTCTGCCTGCGGCGCGGACCGCCCTCACCACCCTGCTCCGACGAGCCGCTCTGCTCCGACGAGCCGCCGGCCTGCTCGGAGCCGCCGGCCTGCTCGGACGAGCCGTTCTGGGTGGACGGGGTCGAGGCCTCGGTCACGTCCGGAGTGGACGGGGCGCTCGCGGCGGCCGTTGCGGCGGCACCGTCGGCGACGCCGTTGCCCGACGCGCCGTCGCCCGACACGCCGTCGGTCTGCGGAGCAGCCTGTGCCGTCGACGAGTCGGTCTCGGGAGCGGAGGACGCGGCGGGCGCCCCGGCCGGACGGCTGGCCGCGCGACGACGGCGCGTCGGCGTCTCCTGCTCGGCCGCACCGTCCGTGGAGGCCTTCGCCGCGGAGCCGGATGCGGCGTCGGCCGTCCCGTTCGCGGCCGGGGCGGTGTCCGTGGCCGAGCCGTTGCTCGACGCACCGTCCGAACCGGACTCACCCAGCGTGAGCTGGGAGTTCCCGGAGGCGGCGGCATCGCCGGTCGCGGAGCGGGGCGACGGGCGCGAGGATCGTTTGGCCGGGGCGCTGTCGCCCTGCCGCTCCTTGATCGCCGCGATCAGGTCCCCCTTCCGCATGCCGGAGATGTCGGGGACGTTCAGCTCGGTGGCCAGCTGGCGCAGCTCGGCCAGGACCATGCCGGAGAGACCACCACGACGACGGGGAGCCGCTGGTGCGTCGCTATCGGACTGGGAGCCGACGAGATCGGTCTCGCTCACGAAGTTCCTTCCTGACCGACCTGACTCGTCTGCGTCCAGGTCAGCGGATTCACGCGCTTCGCCCGGCACGGTCACCGGACGGACTGCCGGGAGGGGGACGGGTGATCGACCATCACCGGCAACATCTGCGGGCCCATGACGACGTCACGGGAAACGGACCGCCCGTTCGGGGTCCCGATCCCGGAGAATCGTGAGAACAGGACCATGGGAGATCGGCGAGCGGGCCGAACACGAGACTACGCGGATGTCGCGTGGATCGCCATGTGACTGCCGAGCGTAGACGTACCGCACAGCGGCGGCAACAACCCCCTCCCCGGCGCGCCGAACACCACACCGGGCGGCGAGATCGCCGCAGGTCACGGCATCACGCGGCGTCGACCTGGATCCCGGCGGCGTCGATCGGCAACGGGAGCACCCGGAACCCGTCCCGCTCGGCCCCCGGCGGCAGCGTCCCGTCGGTCGTCAGTGCCACCACGGTCGGGCCGGCGCCGGAGACCGCGGCCGGGATCCCGTGCGACCGGAGCCACTCGACGAGCTCCAGCGAGTCCGGATAGGCCGGCCGCCGGTACGGCTGGTGCAGGCGGTCCTCGGTCGCCGCGAGCAGCAGGTCCGGGCGGGCGGTCATGGCCAGCACGCCGAGCGCGGTCCGGCTGCCGGTGAACGCCGCGTCGCCCAGCGGGACCCGGTCCGGGAGCAGGCCGCGCGTCGCCTTCGTGGCGGACTCGGTGGAGGCCACGCACGCGACCGGGTGCACGTCCGGGTGCGCGTCGAGGCGCACGGCGTGGAAGCGGCGGGCGGCGCCGGTCGTCTCCCACGCCACGACGAACCCGCCGAGCAGGCTCGCGGCCGCGTTGTCCGCGTGCCCCTCGATCCCGGCGGAGAGCTGCAGCAGGGCCTCCCGTTCGCCGTCGATCTCACGTCCGGCCAGCACCGCGGCCGCGACGACGCCGGACACGGCGGCCGCCGCGGAGCTGCCCAGACCGCGCGAGTGCGGCACGGTGTTGGTGCAGCGCAGGCGGATCCCGGCCGGCGCGTCACCGAACAGCTCGAACGACTGGTGCATCGCGCGGACGACGAGATGGCGCGGACCCAGCGGCACGCGCCCCTCCCCCTCACCGGAGACCTCGACGGACACACCGGGCGTGTCGCTGGCGCTGACCTCCAGCTCGTCGTAGAGACCGAGCGCGAGCCCGAAGCAGTCGAATCCCGGCCCGAGGTTCGCCGTGGAGCCGGGAACGCGGATCCGGACCTCGGTCGGCCGCCCCATCAGGCGAGCTCGAGGGCGGCGGCCACGGCCCCCGGATCGATCGGGACGACCTCCGGCTCACCGGCCGAGAGCAGCGCCGTGTCCGGGTCCTTCAGGCCGTGCCCGGTCACCGTGCACACCACGAGCGAGCCGCGCGGGAGCGTCCCGTCCGCTGACGACTGCAGCAGGCCGGCCACGCTCGACGCGGACGCCGGCTCGACGAACACGGCCTCCTCGGCGGAGAGCAGCCGGTAGGCGGCGAGGATCTCGTCGTCGGTGACGGCGGCGAACCGGCCGTTCGACTCGTCACGGGCGGCGACCGCGCCGTCCCACGACGCGGGCGCCCCGATCCGGATCGCCGTCGCGATCGTCTCCGGGTTCTTGACCGGTCCGCCGTGCACGAGCGGTGCGGCACCGGCGGCCTGGAAGCCGAACATCCGCGGCAGGTCCGAGATCAGGCCGTCCGCGTGGTATCCGCGGTAGCCCTGCCAGTACGCCGTGATGTTGCCGGCGTTGCCGACCGGGAGGCAGTGCACGTCCGGGGCCTGCCCGAGCTGGTCGCAGACCTCGTAGGCGGCGCTGGCCTGGCCCGCGATCCGGGTCGGGTTCACGGAGTTGACCAGCGCGATCGCCGGGTAGTCGGCAGTGGTCTTGCGGGCGAGCTCCAGGCAGTCGTCGAAGTTGCCGTCGATCTGCAGGATCCGGGCACCGTGCGCGACGGCCTGGGCGAGCTTGCCCAGCGCGATCTTGCCGCGCGGGACGAGGACGGCACAGGTCATGCCGGCCCGCGCGGCGTAGGCCGCGGCGGACGCGGACGTGTTGCCGGTGGACGCGCAGAGCACGCCCTGCTTGCCGTCGGCGAGCGCCGCGGTCACGGCCATCGTCATGCCGCGGTCCTTGAACGACCCGGTCGGGTTCGCGCCGTCGACCTTGAGATAGACCTCGCACCCGGTACGCGCGGACAACCGCGGTGCGGGCAGCAACGGCGTCCCGCCCTCGGCCAGCGTGACCACCTGCCAGCCCGGCTGCACCGGCATCCGGGGGCGGTACGCCTCGATCACCCCCGGCCAGTGTCCCGACGGGGGTGGCGCGACGGTCTGGCGTGCGGTCGACGCGGTCTGCCCGGTCATCCGGCCACCCCCAGTGCGCTGACGGCGCGCCCGAGACCCTCGACGCGCAGAACGCTGTTCACGCCGTTCACGACGTCCAGTTCCTGGATCGCGGCGACGGTCCCGGCCAGCGCGGAGTCCGGCGCCGTGTGCGTCACGACGGTCAACCGGGCCTGCGTCGGATCACCGTCCGCGGCCCCCGCGGAGCCACCGGTCTGCCGCACGGCGGCGATGCTCACGCCGTTGCGGGCGAACTCCCCGGCGATCGCGGCCAACACACCCTCGCGGTCGGCCACCTCGAGGTCGACGTGGTAGCGCGTCGGCACGGCGCCGATCGCCCGCACCGGCAGGCTCGCGTACGCCGACTCGCGCGGCCCGCGTCCGGCTGCGACGTGGTTGCGCGCCACGGCGACCAGGTCGCCCAGCACGGCGCTCGCGGTGGGCGCCCCGCCGGCGCCCTGCCCGTAGAACATCAGCTGGCCCGCTGCCTCGGCCTCGACGAACACGGCGTTGAACGCGCCGTCGACGCTCGCCAGCGGGTGCGACGACGGCACCATCGCCGGGTAGACCCGCGCCGAGACGGACTCGGTCCCGTCGGCGTCGTGGACGCGCTCGCAGATCGCCAGCAGCTTGATCGTGCAGCCGAGCAGCTTCGCGGCGGCGATGTCCGCGGCGCTCACCTCGCGCATGCCCTCGCGGTGCACGTCGGAGGCGGTGACCCGGGTGTGGAAGCTGAGCGTCGCGAGGATCGCGGCCTTCGACGCGGCGTCGTAGCCGTCGACGTCGGCGCTCGGGTCGGCCTCGGCGTAGCCGAGCTGGGTGGCCTCCTCCAGCGCGTCCGCGTACGACGTCCCGCCGGAGGCCATCGCCGACAGGATGAAGTTCGACGTGCCGTTCACGATCCCGGCCACCCGGGTGATCCGGTCGCCTGCCAGCGACTCGCGCAGCGGGCGCAGCAGCGGGATCGCCCCGGCCACGGACGCCTCGTAGTAGAGGTCGGCGCCGGACGCGTCCGCCGCCTCGGCCAGAGCGGGCCCGTCCTCGGCCAGCAGCGCCTTGTTCGCGGTGACGACCGACTTGCCGGACTTGAGCGCCTCCAGCAGCAGCGTGCGGACCGGCTCGATGCCGCCGATCACCTCGACGACGACGTCCACGTCGTCGCGCGCGACGAGCGCGGCGGCGTCCGTCGTCACCAGGTCGCCGAACGTCTCGGTCAGCCACGGGTGCCGGTGCGGGCGCCGCACGGCCACGCCGACCAGTCGCACCGGCGCACCGACCCGCGCCGTCAGCTCGTCGGCCTGCTCGGTGAGCAGCCGCACGACCTCGGTGCCGACCGTGCCGCAGCCCAGCACCGCCACGCGCACCTCGGTGCGCTCGCCACTGGTCAACCCGATCTCCTCGCAAACTGTCCTACCCGGCACGGCCGGGCGTCATCGTTCCCGCTCACCTCACCACGACCCACGCCGGGTGGTGCGACTCACGTACCCGCGTACGCCTGGCTGTCCGCCGGTACCTCGAAGCGGAACTGGTCCTCGAGCGTCTCCCGACGCAGCAGGACCTGTCCGGAGCCCTCCCGCACCACGACGACGGCGGGGCGCGGCAGCCGGTTGTAACCGCTGGCCATCGCGTAGCAGTAGGCCCCGGTCGCGGCCACCGCCAGCAGGTCGCCGGAGGCCAGGTCGGCGGGCAGCCAGCAGTCACGCACGACGATGTCGCCGGACTCGCAGTGCTTCCCGACCACGCGGGACAGCACCGGCTTGTCGCCGTCCGGCAGGCTGTCCACGGCGGACGACCGGGACACCAGGCGGACGTCGTAGGCCGCGTCGTAGAGCGCCGTGCGGATGTTGTCGCTCATCCCGCCGTCGACGCTGACGTACCGCCGCGACCCGCGGTCGAGCGGCACGTCCTTGATCGTCCCGACCTCGTAGAGCGTGACCGTGCCCGGCCCGGCGATCGCCCGCCCCGGCTCGACGGCGATGTCCGGCACGTCGAGATCGGCGGCGTGGCACTCGCGCTTCACGATGCCGCGCAGCTCCTCGGCCAGCCCGACGATCGGCAGCGGCCGCTCGTTCTCCCGGTAGGCGATGCCCACCCCGCCGCCGAGGTCGAGCGTGCGCAGCGCGCCGAGATTCTCCGCCCCGTGCTCGCGGTGCAGCGCGGCCAGCAGGCGCACCACCCGTCGTGCCGCGACCTCGAAGCCGTCGGTGTCGAAGATCTGGCTGCCGATGTGGCTGTGCAGCCCGACGAGCTCCAGGTTCGGTGCCGCGACGACCCGCCGGGCCGCTTCGAGCGCGTCCGCCGTGTCGCCGCCGCCCGCTACCGAGAAGCCGAACTTCTGGTCCTCGTGCGCGGTCGCGATGAACTCGTGCGTGTGCGCCTCGACGCCGACCGTCACCCGGATCATCACCGGGGCGACGACGTCGCGATCCCGGGCGACGGCGTCGAGGCGGGCGATCTCGTGGAACGAGTCGAGCACGACACACTCGACGCCGTACTCGACGGCCTCGATCAGCTCGTCGAGCGACTTGTTGTTGCCGTGCAACGTGATCCGCTCGGGCGGGAACCCGGCCCTGCGGGCCACGGCCAGCTCGCCGCCGGAGCACACGTCCAGCGACAGGCCCTCCTGGTCCACCCAGCGGGCGACCTCGGTGCACAGGAACGCCTTCGCCGCGTAGTGCACCGACCGCGCCCCGAACGCGGCCGCGAACTCCGCGCACCGGGCGCGGAAGTCGTCCTCGTCGAGCACGAACAGCGGTGTGCCGTGCTCACGTGCCAGGTCCCGGACGTCGACACCGGCGACCCGCAGCGCACCGTCGGCACCGCGCCGGGCGTTCCGCGGCCACACGGCGGGGGCGAGCTCGTCGAGCTCCGCGGCCGACGTCGGACGAGGTCCGGCCGACTCGGGCGGCAGGGAGATGCCGGCGTGCAGGGGCCCTGCCGGGTGCGCCCTCACATCCGCTCCGGAGCGGACACGCCGAGCAGACCCAGCCCGTTGGCCAGCACCCGCGCCGCCGCCATGCAGAGCGACAGACGGGCCCGATGCAGGTCGGTGACGTTCTCGTCGCCCATCGGCAGGACGCGGCAGGCGTCGTAGAACTTGTGGTACGCCGCCGCGAGCGACTCCAGGAACCGGGCCACCCGGTGCGGTTCGCGCAGCTCGGCGGCCGCGCGCACGACCTCGGGGAACTCGCCGAGCGTCCGGATCAGGTCGCCCTCGCGCGGATGCTCCAGCAGCCCGAACTCCTCGCCCGGTGTGACGTCGGCACCGGCCGCGTTGCGGATCAGCGATGCCAGACGGGCGTGCGCGTACTGGACGTAGAACACCGGGTTGTCGTTCGTCCGGCGGCCGATCAGGTCGAGATCGATGTCCAGTGTGGAGTCCACCGAGGACCGGATCAGCGTATAGCGGGCGGCGTCCACGCCGACCGCCTCCACCAGGTCGTCCATGCTGACCGCGGTGCCTGCTCGCTTGCTCATCCGCACGGGGTGGCCGTCGCGGAACAGGTTGACCATCTGCCCGATCAGGACCTCGACCGTGTCGGCCGGGTCGCCGAACGCCACCGCGGCGGCGCGCAGCCGGGCGATGTAGCCGTGGTGGTCCGCACCGAGCATGTAGATGCACAGGTCGAACCCGCGGGCCCGCTTGTCCAGGTAGTAGGCCAGGTCGCCGGCGATGTAGGCCGGGTTGCCGTCCGATTTGATGACGGGACGGTCCTTGTCGTCGCCCTCGTCGGTGGAGCGCAGCCACCACGCGCCGTCGGCCGGGTAGAGGTTCCCGCTGTCCTTGAGCCGCTGCACCGCGGTCTGCACGGCGCCGGAGTCGTGCAGCGACTTCTCGTGGAACCAGACGTCGAAGTCGGTGCCGAAGGCGTGCAGTGCGCGCTTGATCTCGTCGAACATCAGCCCGACACCGACCCGGCGGAACACCTCGTCACGCTCGGCGTCCGGTAGCTCCAGCGCGCCCGGCTCGGCCGCGACGACCTGCGACGCGATGTCCCCGATGTAGGCGCCCCCGTACCCGTTCTCCGGCGTGGGCTCGCCCCGTGCCGCGGCGACGAGCGACTCGACGAACCGGGTGATCTGGCCGCCGGCGTCGTTGAAGTAGTACTCGCGGGTGACCTTCGCCCCGCGCGCGGACAACACGCGCCCGAGCGCGTCGCCGACAGCCGCCCACCGGGTGTGGCCCAGGTGCAGCGGCCCCGTCGGGTTCGCCGAGACGAACTCCAGGTTCACGGTGCGGTCGGCGTACTCGTCACCGGTTCCGTAGGTGTCTCCGGCGCCCAGGATCTCGCCGACGAGCGCACCTTGCGCGTCCGCGGCAAGGCGCAGGTTGATGAAACCGGGCCCGGCGATCTCCGCGCCGGCCACACCGGGCCGGGTCGCGATCTCCTCGGCCAGCCATCCGGCCAGGTCACGCGGCGGGACACCGGCCTTCTTCGCCGTGCGGAGCGCGACGTTCGTGGCGTAGTCGCCGTGCTCCGGGTTGCGCGGGCGCTCGACGCCGACGTCCTCCGGCAGCGCACCGACGTCCAGGCCGCGTCGGGACAGCACGTCCCGTGCGACGTCACGGACGAGATCGGCGAGCACGTCGGGGTTCACCTGCCGAATTCTAGGAGGTGCCGGTACGCGGCCTCGCACCCCTTTCCACCGCCCGGACCACCCCGCCGCTACGGTCGTCCACCCGGCCGGTGCGCGCACCGGCCTCGGACGGTGTGCCGGAGACGCCGACGGCCGGACGCGGCCGCGCTCCGGCCGGAGGATCATGAGCGACACGCAGGAAGCGACGCCAGAGGCGCCCCCCGCGGCCGGCACGACCCGCACCACGCGGATCCGGCGTGGGCTCGCCCGCGTCGACCGGACGGCCGCCCTGCTGGCGCTCGGCTCGCTGGCGCTGTCGTTCGTGTTCCTGCAGGTGAGCCTCGGATACAACCAGGGACGGCTGATCCCGCCGCTCGACGACGTCTACATCCACCTGCAGTACGCCCGCCAGCTCGGGCTCGGTGAGCCGTTCCGCTACTTCCCCGGCGAGCCGGTCACCACCGGCGCCTCCAGCCTGCTGTACGCGTTCATGCTGGGTGGCGCGTACGCGATCGGGTTCGACGGGCAGTACCTCCTGGCGTTCGCCGTCGGGCTCGGTGCGGTGTGCGCCGCGGCGACGACGGCGTTGATCACCCTGCTGGGCACGCGCATCGCCGGCCGGGCCGTCGGGGTGTGGACCGGCGTGCTCGTGATGGTCTCCGGACCGCTGCTGTGGGGATCGGTCAGCGGGATGGAGGTCGGTGTCCTCGCCGTCCTGCTCGTCGGCGCGGCGTACGCGTTCGTGCGCGAGCAGCTGCGCGGGCGGTTCGTGGCGACGCCGGTGCTCGCGACGCTGCTCGCGCTCACCCGGCCGGAGGGCCTGATCGTCGCCGCGTGCCTGGTCGCGGCCATGCTCTGGACCTGGCGGCGGGTCGTCCCGTCCGCGCACCGGCGGTGGTGGACGCCCGCACTGGCCGTGCTCCCGCTCGTCGCCGCCGCGGGCCAGCTCCTGTTCAACCAGCTGGCCACCGGCAGCGTCCAGGCGTCCGGTGTGCAGGCGAAGTCGCTGCTGCACCAGGGCCTGCTGATGCAGCCGCTCGAGGTCGCCGACGGGACGGTGCGCAACCTGCGGGAGATCGCCGCGTCGCTGGCCGGGCTGTCCGGGCAGGACTTCCTGCCGCCGCTGACGCTCGTGCTCGCGGTGCTGGGCCTCGCCGCGCTGTGGACCGGCGGCCGGCGCACGCTCACCGTCGTACTGGCGGCCGGGCTCGCCCTCGTCCTGCTCAGCCTGTCCACGCTGAGCACGGCGCAGTGGCAGAACCTGCGCTACCTGCAGCCGTTCGTCCCCCTGTTCCTGCTGCTCGCCGTGCTCGGCGTGGACGGGGTCGCCCGGGTGGCCGGCCGGACGCGACGGCCCGCCGTGCTGCACGGGCTGCTCGCCGTGCTGCTGCTGTTCTCCGTGCTCGCGACGCCGACGTGGGCGCTGCGGTTCGGGCAGCAGGCGTCGGCGATGCGCGAGGGGCCGGTGTCGGTCGGCGACTGGATCGCCTACCACGTGCCGCCCGGGTCGTCGGTCGGTGTCAACGACGTCGGCGCCGCGGCCTGGTTCGGCGGCCACCGGACCGTCGATCTCGTCGGCTTGACGACACCGGGCATGGACCGGGCGTCGCGCAACGGCGCCGGGACGCTGTACGAGGCGCTGCGCCACCTGCCGCCGGGGAAACGGCCGGACTACTTCGCCGTGTTCGACCAGTGGGGCGGCGCCCCGGTCGGCGAGCTGCGCCGCTCGACGATCTACGGGACGGAACCACTGGTCTCGTTCCAGCTCGTCGCACCGCCCCGGCCGCTCTCGGTGACCGCGCCGCAGACCTGCCAGATCGACCGCACCTGCGACCGCGTGAACGTCTGGAAGGCCGACTGGCGCAACGCGGGCAGCGGCGACCGGCCGGACCTGCCGGTCCCCGGCACGATCCGCGACCACGTCAACGTCGGCGATCTCGACGACGAGGCGGCGCACGACTGGACCCCGCACCCGCCGGTGCTCGGGCTGCAGCCGGTGAGCATGGTCGACGCGGGCCAGGTCGCTCCGGGGCGGACCGTCGTGGACAGCGCGCGCTCGGTCACCGGCGGCGAGTCGTTCACGCTCGACCACCTGACGCCCGGACGTCCGGTCGCGCTGACCGGCCGGATCGGCGCCGGGCCCACGGCGGAGGGCAAGTCCCGCGTGCGGGTCGACGTGAACGGCGTCCACTCCAGCGAGTGGGAGCTGCCGGAGCGGCCAGCGGGCACCTGGGCACAGTCCACGTACGTGATCCCCGGCGAGCTCGTGACCTCGTCGAGGATCACGGTCTCGACCGGCCCGGTGGCCGAGTTCGTCGCGCCGTATCCGGACTACCGGTCCTACGGCTGGTGGGCCAGCCAGTGACCGCCCGTCGGCGTCGCGGGCGCCTTCCCTAGACTTCACGCCCGGGTGGTGAGCCCGCCCGACGTGCCCCCACGCGCCGGCCCGGCACGCCGGCTTGATCGTCAGGACACAGATGGCCAGCGGCAAGACGTCCAACAAGAGCAAGCGCGCGCCCGCCGTGAAGGCGGTCAACCAGCGTCAGATCCCCTGGTTGATGATCGGCGCCATCGTTCTCGTCATCGCGCTCGCCGCCGTGTTCATCGGTTATCCCCTCGTGCAGCGCGCCGAGGCGCGCAAGTGGATCCCGAGCGACGACAACAAGGACCCGTCGCTTGCCATCTCGGGCATCGTCAGCCAGCAGTACGGCGGCGGTCAGCACATCCAGCCGAACCAGCAGGTCGCGTACACGAAGACCCCGCCGTTCGGCGGCGCGCACGACGGCTACTGGGCGGCCTGCAACGGCGTCGTCTACCCGAACCCGGTACGCACCGAGAACCTCGTGCACTCCCTCGAGCACGGCGCGGTCTGGATCGCCTACAACCCGGACCAGGTCACCGGCGCCGACCTCGACACGTTGAAGGCCAAGGTCGACGGTCAGCCCGCGTCCGTGATGTCGCCGTGGCCCGGGCTGGCGACGCCGATCTCGCTGCAGTCCTGGGGCCACCAGCTCGCCGTGCAGTCCGCCGACGACGAGCGCATCGACCAGTTCATCCGCTCGCTGCGGCTCAACCGGTTCACCTACCCCGAGGTCGGCGCCAGCTGCGACGCGCTCGGGCCGGGCTACTTCGACCAGGACAACCCGCCGCCGTTCAAGGCGATCCCGCCGGAGTCCGCCGTGGACAACCAGACCGTGTTCCCGGAGAACCTGGGCAGCCAGGGTGTGGCCCAGGACCCCGCGGCCGGTGGGTCCGCTCCGGCCGCTCCCGCCCCCGCGCCGGGGCAGTGAGGGGCATCCTGGACCCGTGAGCACCGAGACGCCCGAGCGGACCGAGGCCGACCGACCCGCGCCCGCCCGGCCCGGCTGGCGTCCGGCGGCTCTGTTCGGCATCGCGATGGTCGCCGTCCTGGTGATCGCCGTCCTGGCCGGCTCGCTCGTCGGGTCGACCTCGACGCCGTCCGAGGACTCGGTCGACGTCGGGTTCGCGCAGGACATGTCGGTTCACCACCGCCAGGCCGTCGAGATGGCGGCGTGGGAGCGGGACAATACGCGCGACCCCGCGCTGAAGCAGCTCGCGTACGACATCGAGTCCACCCAGAACCAGCAGATCGGCCGCATGCAGGGCTGGCTGGGGCTCTGGGAGATGCCGGCGCTGCCGACCGGCACGTACATGACGTGGATGGCCGACGACCCATCGATGTCCGGTCACTCCGGCATGGACATGTCCGGCGGGGTCGACCGGATGCCCGGCATGGCGACCAGCGACGACCTCCGACGCCTGCGGACGACGACCGGGCCCGCGATGGACGTCGTGTTCCTGCAGCTCATGCTGCGCCACCACGAGGGCGGCGTGAGCATGCTGACCTACGGCCGCGACCACGCGGAGACCTCCGAGGTCCGCAACCTCGCCGGCCAGATGCTCGTCTCGCAGACCGCCGAGACCGACCTGATGAAGAGCCTGCTCACTCAGCGCGGTGGGCAGCCGCTGCCGCTCTGAGAGTTCGGTAACCCCCTGCGTCGACGACGCGGGGGTGCGCTAGGGTTTGTTCCTACGCACGGCCCCCGTAGCTCAGGGGATAGAGCACCGCCCTCCGGAGGCGGGAGCGCAGGTTCGAATCCTGCCGGGGGCACCCACCGCACCACCAGCGAAAATGACCCCTCACCAGCGAGAACACGGTGAGGGGTCGATCTTTGTGTGTACGGCTGCGTCCGGCCCTGACCGGGCGTCGGCGGGTCTCTGTGCCCAATGCGTGCCCACGTTCACGGTCCGCCGTCGCGGTACCCGAGGGCGTCCATCACGCGCCGCCGCACCATTGCGTCTTGGCCGTCGATCGTCTTTGCGTAGACCTTCAGCAGCACCTCGACGGAGTGCCCGGCCCACTCGGCGACCTGGGTCGGCGGGACGCCGCCGTTAAGCCAGGTGGACACGCAGGCGTGCCGCAGCGCGTAGGGGGTGGCGGCCAGCGGCGAGGCCGCGACGGCTTCCGTGAAAGAGCCAGGCGCCGGGCCGAGCGCCACGCACGCATTTAGGTCAACTTCGGCAGCTCCGGTGACCGCTCCCCCACGAACAGCCGGCCATCCGGACCGATCCCGAACTCGCCGACGTGAGCGTGCAGCAGAGCCGTCAGCTCCGGCCATCCGCACACCGTCCCGTTCGAACAGGTTGTGCCACTCGTCAGTTCGCGCAGGGTCGCGTCGGCAGCGAATCCCCCGTTCGGTGCCCGAGTCCTACCAGCCAAAGCTGTACGGCAACGGACTGCTCATTTCCCGCGCAACTATTCTCCGAGTCTGGCTGAAATCGGCCTCGATGCTACGGGCGCTGCACGGGTCTTGACCACAGAGTCGGGATGGCCGATACAGCGATTCATGAGCAGCGAAATTCTAAACTGCCGTGAAGGGTATATCGCCGCGAGCGAGACCGATCTAACCCCCGACGCCGCCCTGACCGCTGTTTTCGGTCAGCGTGGCGCGCCGATATCAGCGGCGTTCCGCGTTGGCATCGACGTACCCGGCTGACTACTTCCTAATGTCGACTCAGTCACCGCTTCGCATAATTGACGCGCGGCGACGACCAGGTCGCGGATGAATCCAGGCGGATCAGTTGCGCACTCCTCGCTTGCGAGCAGGTATGTTGCGGCGTTCTTTCCACCGGTCCCTCGCCCGTCATCGATGATCTTGTCTCGCGTTGCAGCCCAATCTGGCCATTCTACGTTGACAACCGACTCGATCGTGTCGGGGGTAACGCACACTGTGTCACTCACGATTCCAGACGGGTAATCTTCCTCGGGAATTTCTAGGTATCGACAAAGCTCGCGATTCTCTCGCCGAACCGATCGCTCGGCTTGCTCGATCTTCTCCTCGTCCTTCCCGTCTTGACGCATACGATCACCGCATCCGGAATCATTATCGAATACGCATAGTGTGGGTATCGATAGCTCAGCCAAGATAGCGTGCGGGACTGACAGTTTCCCCTTACCCTGCGCCGACGAAACAACGATACCGTCGTACTCAAGAGGCCTATCACGATGCGCTGCACCTTCGATGATCGCTTTGTCGTGATCACCCTCGACAAGTACGACAGTTTCAGCGAAGAATGCGTCAGGAAGGTTCTTTAGACACACTTGATCCCACCGCGAGACCAATGCGGACTGCGCCACATGTCCAGCCAAGCGAAGCGAAACGCTCTCCAAAGAGGCCGTACTGACGGAAATTGTCTTAGATGGCCCACGCCTCCTCACTAGCCGGATCTGATCGAAGTACCGCGGCTCAATGAAGTAGGGACTGTGGGTCGCGTAAGCTACTTGAACTTGCGCGTCCGTTCCGCTTGCCATCGCACGCAATACCCGTGCAAAAACACGCGCCTGTGTCGGGTGTTGGAATAACTCGGGCTCTTCGATCGCAAGCACCATCGAGTGGTCTGTGATTGCCTTCGATCCTTGCTCCGCAAGGAGCTTGGAAGCCGCAATAAGCAGCGTCCGCTGAAGCCCGTGGCCTTGTCGGTCGACACTCGTAAATGTCTTGCCATCCCCGAACTCAGCCGCGACCGAGAGTGCTGGGACTTTTAGATCCGGCGTCACCGCAGAGAGCTTCAACTCGTACCCTGGCGCGAATGCAGTTATCGCTTCAGTCGCGCTTGTCGCCAAGCCGGACAGCTGCCCTCGCAGGGTTCGTTCGATAATTTCCTCGACGTCTCGTGAGTACCGCGACTTCAGCTGATCTATCTCGGCGGAAGCGCCCTCTCTGTCGACAGCCAAAGCCAAGATGCGACCGACCACTGAGCTTCTGCTATCCGACACTTCCTCCTCGGCTCGCAGATCAGCAGGCACGAAGACGTAGTCGAAGACCCCGGACAAGCGTCCGCCGCCCTGGAATCCGAAGAAGTGCGTGTCAGATACATCTGCGTCGCTGAGAAACTCCGGATGATTCGCCTCCCACTCATCCATCGCTGTAAACGTGTTTGTTTGATTTGTCCACTTCGGAATATCTAGATCGGGATACTGACGTCCCACTTCTTGAAGTGCTGCCTTCTTATCGGCAGCACTTACTGCAGAACGAACATTCTCAAATGAAGCAAAGGCTACACCCTTCCCAGTGAATTTGTCGTCTTGCCCGTTCCAACTTCGCCACGCAGTAAACGTCTCGGCGGACTCCGGAGCATACTTTCGAGTCAGGATCTCTCTGTCACGGACGGTAAGGTCGGCAAACGTAACCGACACCTGTACTAGATCTGATTCGCCGGCATGCTGGTTGATATCGGCGTCTGCGAATCGACCCTTATCTCCGTTAAAGAACCAGTCGAGCGCTCTTAAAATTGTCGACTTTCCAGCTCCGTTAGGGCCAAGCAACGTCGTGACGTTGTCGAACTCAACCTTCAGGGTGTCGATTCCTCGGAAGTTGCGGATAGTCGCCGACTGGATGCGCACAGCTATGCGTCGCACTCTCGCCATGCTGCGTTACATCCTGCCGCTCCGGTCACGCATGCCGATCCGATCCCGACCCGTCTGCCGAGTACGCCTCTTTGAACATCAAGGCGCCGCCTCCGGCGGCGCGCGGGCCGGCCACGCCGGCCCGCCGGCTTCGCTCCCTCTACCTCCGGCCCGGTCGCGGCCGTCGGTCCGGCTACCCGGCCCGCAGCCGTGGAGAGGCGCCAGATGCACGAGGGCTCGGCAGGGGCGTCACGGTCTCTCATCGGCGTCGACGAACACCAGGCATCGAAGAGCGGCAGGGAGCTTCCCCCTCGGCCGTGAAGTGTCCACGCCGCAGAGCCGACCACAAGGGCGCCTACGGCGTCGCTCCGCGATGGCTGCGCCACCCTTGCACCCGTCTCCACGACGAGCAGGCGGCCAGGACGAGGGAGATGCCGGGAGAATGGGCTCGTACCCAGGACGTACCCACGGCGCTCGATCGGCTCAGATCCGAGAGCTGTTCTCGCAGGTCAGCGGCACCGCGTGGAGCGATGCAGTCCGCCCCTCCGGAGAGGGGGATCGTTTCGGGCCAGCTCGGCGAGGTGGCCGGGCGCGCCGGCGCCGGCGGCTGCAGCGTGCCTCCCGATCGGGACCCGGCTCCGGACCGACTCGCCGATCGAGGACATGTCAGTTGAGGGTCCCGCGTGGCCCTGGGTGAGACCATTGCTCAGACGATGGAGGTGAAGGCCATGACCTCGAGCCCGAACCACGACCAGCCAGGTGACGACGGGTACGTCTCGACCGAGGAGCTCGCTCGCCGACAGGGCGTCGGACCCATCGAGTCGGTGGAGGACCTCGCCCAGCCCGATCTGTGGGAGTCCGACGAGGAGTACGAGGACTTTCTCGCCGACCTCTACGCCTCCCGCCGCGCCGGCCTCGCGTGAGCGCGACGGTCCTCGACACCGACGTCGCGTCGGCGATCCTCAAGGACCGCGTGCCCGACCGCCTCGCGAGCCGGCTCGCGGGCGCCCGGCTGGCTATCACGTTCGTGACCGTCGGCGAGTTGACCCAATGGACGTTCCTGCGTCGCTGGGGACCGCAGCGCCGTGCGGGCCTAGAACGCTTCTTTACGCAGGTGATCGTCCTGCCGTACAGCCCACGCGTGGCGACAGTGTGGGGCGAGATCCACGCCCACGCCCAGATGCGAGGACGGCCGCGCCCGATCAACGACTCGTGGGTCGCCGCGTGCTGCCTCGCCCGGGAGCTTCCGCTCGCGACGCTCAACGTGAAGGACTTCGCCGACTACCGCGATCACGAGGGCCTCGAACTGGTCGCCTGACCCGCGGGGGGCGACCGACCGCCCCTTACCTCACAGCCTCGCGCTCGTACCAAGTTCTGGGGAGCCCGGACGAATCGGAGTAACGAGGCGCATCCGTGTGGTCGACATCGATGTGTCCGGGCGCCGCAACGGTCTGCGCCGTCAGTATGACAGGAGAGGTCTCGGCGTGGATCTTCAGTACGACTCGGTATCTGGTCGCTGGTATCTGCCACAGGGTGCATACCCGCCTCCGGCCACCCCACCGCTCTCGAACGGGCTCGGCGTGACCGGGTTCGTCCTGACCATCATTGCCGCGATCGTCGGTCCGTTGATCTGGCTCTTCGCGGACCCCGCCGTATATGGAGCTCCCGGGGTCCTCGGCTTTCTTCTTGCGGCCCTCGCGCTCGCGCTTGGAGGACCCGGGCTATATCGGGCCCGGAAGGGTCTGGCCGGCCACATCAACTTGGCCATGATCGGAGTAGTCGGTGGAGCCGCTACGATCGGCATCCTGATTCTTCAGCTCACCATCGCAATATCGGTATTCTATTCTGACGCAGACGATCTCTGCTCTAGGCTCTCGAATCAGTACGAAGTCGAGAGCGCGATCGACGCCATCAGTACTGCATCGCCCGGTCGATCCGCTGGCGCGCAGATCGAACGGGCCAAAATGATGGTCAACTCCGAGTGCCCTGGATCGATTGGCCTTGTTGGTCGAGCTGAGGATCTGCTCTACCGGCCGTACTGATCCGCCAAAGCTACCTGCATTTGATCCCGGACACCCGCAGCGGGCCTCCTCTAATTCTAATCGGGCCATCCGACCGGCTCCGATGCCGCCTGCCGAATGATATCGATGAACAGAACCGATTCGGACACCAAGAGTGGACAGCGAGGCAGATACATCTGAGGAGGCAACTTATGACTTGATTGTCGATACGCCCATCCTCGGTTTGCGACCCCTTGAAGTCGATTGGATTCATGATGCCCTGGAACATACTCCGGCGCCGAAAGAGCGTCGATCGAGGCCTAGCCCCCACGAGATCTCGACACCCAGCGGAACAGACCCACACCTGGGCCGGGACTGACTGGGGCGCTGGTCGTCCAAGCCCGGTGGAGGCCACGCCCCCTCCGGTGAACCGACAGAACCAGTTCGCCGATGTGACTGACACGTGCGAGCAAACCCGTCGAAACGCCGCTCACCGGCGACCGAGGCCGGAGCCCCCGACGCAAGTGGTGGTCGCTCCAAAGCCGCAGCTGTTCGAGTACAGCCAGAACGACTACGACTCGAACCCGCCTCGCCTCTCGGCGATCGACGTCGACCCCGTCGACGTCTCAGACGACGGCCGGCTCGGAGTCGTGGGAGAATCCCATTATCAACAGGGCCTCAAACTGGCATCAGGCGGACATGTCGCCGGATACGATCTCGACAGCCACCTGCCTGCAATCGCACTGATGGTGCCCGAACCAAGCAACCCGTTCGACAACAGCGCGGTGCGGATCGATGTCGTGCACGGTGGCCGATCCGTAACGGTTGGCTACCTGGCCCGCGAGGTGGCGCGTCATTATCAACCACATCTGCTACCGCTTCGCCAGCAGAACCGAGTCGCACGCTGCCCTGCGCGCATAACCGGCGGCGGGTCCGGAAAGTACTATGGCATTTACCTCCACGTTGCGGCACCCAGCAGGTTGTTCGCGGCAGCCGTCACCGGACCGGAGGCATCCTTTGCAAGCAGCACCCAAGACTTGATCCGCCTCAACGCCGACTGGTTCTGCACCGTCACGAAGGAGGAGGCACACCAGGACGTCTTGGCGCGGTGCGCCGACCACTGCTCCGACATCGAGCAACCCGGCGAGTTCGTCCTGGACTTCTGTCTCGCCGCAAAGGGCAAGTATCGCGGAGAGCGCGTGATCGAAGTACGGATCGGCCCCGATCGTGTCGGCGAGCTGACGATGGCGATGACGAACAGGTATTCCTTGCTCCTCGACCTGATCCATCAGCGCGGGGCGGTCGCGCTGGCCCATGGGCATATCGAGCAAGACGACCGTCGCGGCTATCAGGTCGTCCTGCATATGCCACGAGATCCCGCCCGTCCCCGGCGCCCTGAGTGGTTCGATGCCTAGTCGAAAACTGCAGCGGCACCTGGCTTAGTCAGGTGGATGTTCGCCGCATCGGCGGTAAATGGCTGGTACGCCTGGAGTTCTGCCCGTAGGCATGGTCCGCCACCCATGACTTGGAGCTGAGCACTCCAGCGGTATGCGCGGGCCAGCAGCATGGTCCTGAGCTGGCTGCGTGGAACGACTCGTGGAACGAAGCACAGGGCAGCAGGGGGCCACGGAGACCGATCCGGCAAACGTCAGGCCCGCAGAGTTCCTGCAAGGACCCGATAGATCACCCGGTCCGCCGGCCTCCGGAGGCGGGAGCGCAGGTTCGAATCCTGCCGGGGGCACCCACCGCGTCACCAGCGAAAACGACCCCTCACCAGCGAGAACACGGTGAGGGGTCGATCTTGTTGTGTACGGCTGCGTCCGGCCCTGACCGGGCGTCGGCGGGTCTCTGTGTCCAATGCGTGCCCACGTTCACGGTCCGCCGTCGCGGTACCCGAGCGCGTCCATGACCCGGCGCCGCACGATGGCGTCCTGGCCGTCGATCGTCTTGGCGTAGACCTTGAGCAGGACCTCGACCGAGTGAACATCTGGATGCGCGTCATCCCGAGTTGACCGGGGTGCCCATCCGTCCGAAGAACTCGACCAGCCCGCGCGGGGAGTCGTCGGCGAAGCACAGGTCGAGGCCGCGGGCCGACATCCGGGCGGCGACATCCGCGCGCGGGAACATCGCCCTCTCGTACCGCAGGAGGGCGCCTTCCACGTCGTCGCCGTGCTCGACCAGCGCCAGCGCCAGCTCGCAGGCGTCCAGCATCGCGGCGTTCGCGCCCTCGCCCGCGAACGGCGACATCAGGTGCGCGGCGTCGCCGATCAGCGTCACGCCCGGGGTGCGTGGCCACGAGTGGCCGGCGGGGAGGGCGTGGATCCGGCGGGCGGTGACCTCGTCGTCGCAGTGCCGGATGAGATCGGTCAGCGCCGGATGCCAGTCGGCGAACTCCGCCAGCAGCGCGGTGCGCGCGGCAGTCACGTCGGCGGCGTCGAGGCCGTGGGTCTCGACCCAGTCCTCCGGGGTGCGCAGCATGGCGCCCAGGTGCAGGTCGCGGCCGCCGTGGCCACCGATGTTCTTGTTGTCGGACAGCGCGAACAGGCTCCCGGTGCCGACCAGCTCGGCGGAGGCGGGCAGCCTCGTCGGCGCGTCCGTCACGCAGAGGTCTATGTAGCTGATCCCGGCGTACTGCGGGACTGCGGCCGACAGCAGCGGGCGGACCCGCGACCAGGCGCCGTCGGCCCCGACCAGCAGGTCGGCGGTCCGATGCACGCCGCCGTCGAAGGTGAGCTCGAACCGCCCGTCTTCACGGCGACGGGCCGCGGTGAGCTTGTGGCCCCATGCGACCCGGCCGGGATCGAGCGAGTCCAGCAGGAGGGCCCTCAGGTCCGTCCGGTCGATCTCGGGCCGCCCGGTCGTCCCGTCGGCGGGCGACTCGTCGATGAAGACCGTGCCGGCCTTGTCCATCACCCGCATCGCCTCCGCCTGCGGCCGGGTCAGCCGGGTGAACCGCTCGTGCAGGCCGGCCTCGCGCAGGGCCAGCTGGCCGGACTCGACGTGCAGGTCGAGCAGGCCGCCCTGGCGCCGGGCGGTGGCGGAGGCGTCGAGCTCGTAGACGGTGCTGTCGACGCCGTGCTTCTGCAGGATTCGCGCCAGCACCAGGCCGCTGATGCCGCCGCCGACGACGGCGATGGAGTAGGTCATGGGGCCGCCTCGAGTCATATACGGTGTACGTGACTAGTCGTGTACACCGTAAGTGTCCCGATAGGGTGCTAGCAACCCACGCGAGGAGCGCTGCCGTGACCGACGAACCACCGCCCGTCATCTGGGCGCGCCTCTCCGGTCAGGGTCGCGGCCCGGCCCGCACCCTCGACCACGGCGCCATCACAGCGGCCGCCGTCGCGCTCGCCGACGAGGAAGGCATCGACGCGGTCTCGATGCGCAGGATCGCGAGCCGGATGGGGCACAGCGCGATGTCGCTCTACCGGCACGTCGGGGGGAAGGACGACCTGACCGAGCTGATGTACGACGCGGTGCTGGGAGAGCTGGGTCTGGACGGGATGCCGTCGGGGGATTGGCGGGCCGACATCCGGCGGCTGGCCGGCGAGATGCGCCGGCTCCACCACCTCCACCCGTGGATCACCCGGTTCGGGCACCGGCCGACGCTCGGGCCGCATGCCCTGCGGTTCCGCGAGACCGGCCTGGCCTGTGTGGACGGGATCGGCCTGGAGATCGACGCGATGATGGACGTGCTGGCCACCGCGCTGCAGTTCACCAGGGGTTTCGTCGCGCAGGAGCTGGGTGAGGTGGAGGCTCGGCGGCGCACGGGCCTGGACCGCGAGGCCTACCGGCGCAGCACCGTTCCGTACCTCACGCAGCTGTTGGCGAGCGGTCGCTTCCCCGCGCTGCGGCGGGTGGTCGTCGACGCCGACGACCACCCGGACCCGGACGCCGTGTTCGAGCGTCGTCTGGAGATGGTGCTCGACGGGCTGGCCGCCGGTGTAGCCCCCTAGGGGTCGGCGATTCGCCCGAGACCGGCTGGGCGCTGTGGGAGCATCGTCGTAACGGAGGTGGCAGTGATGACCACGACCCCGCAACGCCCGGATGACTGGCCAGCTGACGACTTCGTATCCACCGAAGAGCTCTTGCGCCGTCATGACGCCCGTCCCATCGCCACGGTGGACGACCTCGCCGCGACCAAGGACCCGTTCGAGTCCGACACCGAGCACGACGACTTCCTCGCCGACCTCTACGCCTCCCGCCGAGCCGACCTCGGGTGAGCGTCGTCGTCCTCGACACCGACGTAGCCTCCGTGCTGCTACGGCGCCGGCTCCAGGAGCCACTCGCCGGTCGGCTGGCCGGGAATGTGCTCGCGGCGACGTTCGTGACTGTCGGCGAGCTCACCAAGTGGACCCTCGTCCGCCGGTGGGGACCGCAACGCGTCGAGACCATGCGCACCTTCATCGACGGACTCGTCGTCCTGCCCTACGACCGACGCGTCGCCGCCCGGTGGGTGAGCTACAGGCCTATGCCCGACTCCGCGGCCGCCCCAGACTGGGAGCCGAAGACCCCTTCGAGGCCGGCGAGAACACGGTGACGGGTCGATCTTGTTGTGTACGGCTGTGTCCGGCGGTGCAGTCGGACCCCGGGCTCGCAGCCGGAGTCGGCTCGCTGGAGCGTCCTACTGTGCCGGCGTGGTCGTGCTGGGGTCGCGCTTGACGAGGTCGCCGATGTCGTAGCCGGGCTCGTCGGACATCGGCCAGTAGTCGTAGCAGGCCAGGCTCTCGTGGGCCATGCCGGAGAACAGTTCCCTGGTGAACAGCTCGCGCCACGGCTGGATGAGCAGCGAGCGGGTGAGGCGGCGCTGGATGCGGTTCTTGGACATGAACACGGTCCGGGCGATCTCCCAGGCGCGGTCGAGCAGCTGGTCGCTCGGCAGGACCTCGCCGACGAGCCCGAGGTCGCGGGCTTCGTGGGCACCCATGCGCTGGCCCATCAGCAGGAAGTAGCGGCCGCGATTGGGGCCGAGGAGCTCGCGGAACAGGGTGTGCACGCCGTCACCGGGCACGATGCCGAGACCGTCCCAGTGCCCCTCGTAGAAGTGAGTGTTCTCGGAGGCGAGCACGATGTCGTTGAGGAGCGCGAGCTCGGCGTGCACGATCGACGGGCCGTTGATCGCCGCGATGACGGGGATCTGCAGGTTGAGCAGCGCGAACGGTTCGCGGGTCTGGTCCTTGTAGAAGATGTCGTAGCCGTGGTAGCTGGTGAACGGCTCGTGGAAACCGTGCCGCTTCCAGCCGGGCCGGTCGAACTCGGCGAGGAACGCGTCGCCGGTGCCGGTCAGGATCAGGCACTCGTTCTCGGGATCGTCGTTGATCGCGGCCATGGCCGGGATCAGGCCGCGGTGGACCTCCAGGTTCCACCGCAGCGGGCCGTCGTCGGTGTGCAACCGGGCTTCGAGGATCCCGTCCTCCCGGCGGAGGCGTAGGAACGACTCGAACTGCTTGGCGTAGTCGTCGAGGTGGGTGCGGTACATGTCGGACACGACTGCTCCTGTCTGTGGACTCGGGACGTGCGACCGCGCGCGGGCGCGCGGGTGGGGCTGACGGGTGGGTGTCCGGATCCGCGACGTCGGGCGGAGCCTCACGGCAGCAGGGGCTGACCGCCTGGGCCGTCCTGGTAGGTCAGCCATGGCACGGACGGCGTCGCGCCGACGCCCGGTGCGGCCCAGTCGGCGACGCCCAGCGGGAAGGCGTCCTCGAGGCGACGCCACTGGTCGTCGGTGAAGACGACGCCCGGGTAGTCGTCCCGCCGCAGCGGCCTGAGCTGCGGCTTCGACACCCGGTACGCGCGCAGGTCTCCGCATGCGGCGACGAGGCGGGCGTCGCCGTAGGAGGGGTAGGTGCGCCGGTAGGCGGCGAGATCGCCGCGCTGGTCGCCCTCGAGCGTCCGGATCCCGTCGGTGACGTCGTCCGGCCTGTTCGCCGCGACCTTCTCGGCCGGCGTGCGCGACCCGGTGTCGCGCTCCACGGCCGCGAGCCAGAGGTCCATGGCCAGGAAGGCGGCCTCGGTGGGCACGCTGCCGGTCGAGAACCCGGGCACGATCCAGGCGACGTGGTTGTCGGCGTGGCCGTGGGCGGCGAGCAGGCCGGCACGGGTCACCCAGGTGTGGAACTGCGTGTGGGTGCGGATGGGGTCCTCGTGCTCGGGGTTGCGCAGGTCGAGGATCGCGACGGTGTCCATGTGCGCGTAGTCGTTGACCAGCCCGCAGCGGTGCAGGCGGGCGATGCCCTCCGGGTCGGCGTCGGTGCGCTCGGCGACGAGCACGCCGTCCAGGTCGACGCCGCCGACCTTCTCGTTGAGGTCGACGAACTGCTCGACGCTGATCGTCCGGTCGAGCAGCGCGGCGAGGCCGTACTGGACGCCGGTGTTGTCCCACGGGTGGTGGGCGAAGCCGCGGCCCGCGGCCCGCTCGGCCGAGGTCCACACGGAACGCGGGCGGCGACCGAGGTAGTTGACGTGGTAGTCCTGCAGGGTCCCGCGCGCCCCGGACGGGTGGTCCTCGGGATGGTAGGTCTGCTCCGGCGGTAGCCCGGTGCCGGTTCGCGCGTCGTTGCCGGCCGTGAGCGGGGCGCCGAACACCTCGTTGAAGAAGGCGCGGACCTCCTCGCTGCGGTGACCGTCGACGGCCAGCCGCTCGCTCTCCTCGCTCCACAGCTCCGGGGAGGTCTCGGTGAAGTAGCGGGCGAGCAACCGGCATTCGTTGATCACCGACGGGAGGTACCAGGAGGAGTGGATGCTCGACATCGGGATGATGCCCTGGAAGATCCCCGGGTACTGGTTGGCGATCATCTGTTGCATGATCGAGCCGCCGGAGGCTCCCGATCCGAACGTGTAGCGGATCGTCCCGTAGTTCTTGACGACGTGTTCCTTGAGCATCACCAGCGACTCGGCGGCGCGCACGGTGTCGGAGTTGGTGCGGGACTGCATCAGCGTGGTGCGGGCCACCATGAACCCGCGCCGCAGCCCCATGTCGTTCAACACCGTCTGGCGGGGGGCCGGGCGGCTGGGGTCGGCGAGCGGACCCTTCGCGCCGGGCGGGATCGGGGGCAGCTCGAAGGAGCTCTGCGACCAGTGCTGGTTCCACCCGCCGTAGGAGTAGATCCACAGTTTGTGGTTCCACCCGTCCTGGGGCGCCGTCGGCGACCACGGTCGCGCCGGATCGCAGAGCACCGCCAGCTCGAAGAGCCCCCGGTTCGCGCTCCCGAGCTCGCGCCGCACGACGTAGGGGACCGTCACCCCGTCGTCGGTCGTGGTCGCGGCCACCTCGTCCGGATCCGGGGGATCCTGCGGGTCGTAGGCCTCGAACGTTCCCGTCCGGACGCTCATGTAGTGGTGATCGATCCGTGACGGCGCGTTCCCGTGCTCGTCGACCGGGGCACCCAACCCGTTGTCCTGGGTGGTGACCAGCCACGGGTGCAGGTGGGGGCCACTGAACAGCGGTCCCTCCACCGGCCTGTTGCACACCGTGGCGACGGCCTGCTCGCCGTCGGCCTCGGCCCGCAGCACGTTCTCCCCGTCCGCGAAGCCGGACACCAGCCCGCGGCCCGCGATCAGGTCGGAGGTCACGTCGGCGCCGTTGAGCGTGAGGCGGGCGCCGGTGCCCTCCACCTCGACGAGCGCCGTTCCACCGGTGATGAACCCGGCGTGCGCCGAGAGAACGCGGACTCCGACGACCGTCGGCATCGTGCCGTTCGGCCCCTGCGGCTGCGTTGCGGCGCTCATGTCCCGTCCCTCTCGATGGCGACCCGTCATCCCTGGCACGCCGACGATGCGCCGCCCGGTCGCGAGGAACCATGGTCGGAGAGGACGAACCACGACGAGAAATGTTGGCGCTTCAGGCCAACGGTGGGCCGCCGGCGTCGTCGGTCCACGGCGAGATCCCGAGCGTGTCGAGGACGTCCCACGCTCCGAACGCGAGGGAGAGCTCGAAACGCGTCGCGGGATCCGAGAGTGGGCGGCCCAGGAGGTCCCCGGCCTTGGCCAGCCGGTACTTGACCGTGTTCAGGTGCACGCTGCAGCGCTCGGCCGTCACCGGGTGGTTCCCGCCGGCGTCGAGGAAGGTCCGGAGCGTGTCCAGGAGTTCCCCGTTCCGGTGGCGGTCGTGGGCGGCGACCGGCCCCAGCGTGCGGCTGACCAGGTCGACGATCCTGGACGTGTCGTCGACGTCCAGGAGGATGCGTAGCGGGCCGAGCGCCGCCGCGTCG
This sequence comes from Pseudonocardia endophytica, assembly GCF_004339565.1. Lineage (GTDB taxonomy): Bacteria > Actinomycetota > Actinomycetes > Mycobacteriales > Pseudonocardiaceae > Pseudonocardia > Pseudonocardia endophytica. The sequence goes on along the minus strand of NZ_SMFZ01000002.1, from coordinate 908,409 downwards.
ACGACGACCGCCGGTGTGGTGGCGTTCCTGGCCATCTTGAGCGCGGCCACCGCCTCGTTCAACGCGTGAGCCAGATCGGTGCGCGGTTCGCTCATCCCGGCCGCGAGCGCCAGACCCTTGGCGCGGGCGCGGTCCAGTTGCTGCTGGATCCAGGGCCGCGGCCCGTGCCGCTGCGCCAGCGCGACGACGACCTGAGAACCGCGCGTACCGACGAGGACACCGTCGATCGTGCCCGCCGCGCGGAACATCGCGAGCATCGGATCGCGGTCCGTGCCCGACAGCGCCTCCACCACCGCGACGACACAGGGGGTGGTGACGTCGAATCCCGCCTGCCGCGCGCGGCGGCGCAGGCTCTCCGGGCGCGTGTCGCCGGCCCGCAGCATCTCCTCGAGCAGCTCGCCCCGCACCCGCCACTCGGCCTCCAGGGCCGCGGCCTCCTTGACGAGCTCGAGTGCGATCGCGGTCGCCCCCAGGCTCAGCGCCGACCGCTCGAAGTCGGTCGGCGCCCTCCGCTCGGCCAGCCGCACCCGACCGAGATGCTGCCCGCCAGCCATGATCGCCGACGCCCGCGCGGCGGCCGTGCCTGCCGTGACAGGACCGGCGTCACCGGGCGGCGAGCCGTCCGCCGGATAGCACCACGCGCTCGGGTCCTGGTCCCGTTCGACGACGATGTCGCTGCCGATCGCTCGGGCGAGCTCGGTCGCGACGGCGTGCCGGCCACCGCCGGACAGCGACGCGTCGCTGAGGCGCCTGCTCAGCTCGGAGTGCCGCTGCAGCAGGTCGTTCCGCGTGCGCAGCGACGCGTAGAGCCGGGAGTTCGCGATCGTCAGCACCGCCTGACTGGCGAGCGCGCTCAGCAGGTACTCGACATCGCGCGGCATCGACGTCCGTCGCCGGAACCCGACCAGCAGGTTGCCGATCAACGCGCCGTGATGGAACAGGGGCGCGCAGACCATGGACACGATGCCCTCGCCGCGCAGGCACTCACGGGCCTGCGGCGAGAGCCGGTCGTCGGTGTGGTCCTCGTCGTGCAGCGTGACCACGTCACCCGCCGACCAGGCCAGGCCGGTGATCCCGTCGCCCAGCCGGACCCGCAGCGCGGCCAGCTCGGCGGTGCGCGCGCCACGGATCGCGGTCACGCCGGACTCCTGGCGCTCGAAGTCCGCCAGCGCCAGCCACGTCGCGTCGGCGCCGATCAGCTCGTGGGCCCGGTCGACGATGAACTCCAGCACCGCGTCGGTGTCCGCCTCGACCGCGTGCAACTGCGTGGCGACCTCGACCAGGGCCCGGAGCGCCGCGACCCGGTCCAGGCCGGCGACCGAGGACGCGAGGACGTCCGCCGTCGCGCCCGCCACCGCGACCGCGACCTCCCGGGCGTCGGCGTCGTCCTCACACTCGGCGAGGACAGCTCCGACCACGTCCCCCGCCACGACCACCGGCGCGGCCCACCCGACCTCCACACGCCGGGGACCGTCGAGCTCCCGCGGCAGCGACGCCGGCACCGACTCGACCGACGCCGGGACGCCGTCCACGCTGCCGGACACCTGTGGCCCGTCCGCGCCGTCGAGGACCAACAGGCATCGCCGGACGTGGCGCAGGGCGCCGACGGTGTCCAGCAACCGGCGGAGCTCCGCGCGCTCCGAGGCGCCGACCGACAGGACGCTCCGCCCCACCGGCCCTACCTCGACCCCGCCGAGCCACCACACGCACCACGCTGCATATGCGGATTATGGCGCGGCCGTCGCGAGACAGGGCCCGCCACGACGTCGGCAACCAGCTGCCGCCCACCGGTGCTCCCCGCGGCCCGACGGCAGCCGTTCGCGCACGCGCACCAGGGGCCGTCAGGCCGGGTCGGTGCCGCGCAGCGTGTCCCGCGGCAGTTCACCGAACCGCTCCCGGTACTGCTGGGCGAACCGGCTCTGGTGGAAGAAGCCCCACCGCAGCGCGACGTCGGTGACCCGCACCGTGCCCGGGTCCCCGCGCAGGAGCTCCTCGCGGACGTGTCCGAGCCGGAGCCGCCGCAGGTGGGTCATCGGGGAGCAGCCGAGCTCCTGCTGGAACGTCGCGTGCAGGGTCCGCACGCTCATGCACCCGACCCGTGCGAGGTCCTGCGGCGTCAGAGGCCGGTCGACGTGCTGTTCCATGTGGTTCAGCACCGGCCGCAGCCTGACCGCGCGCGCCGCGGTGCCGGGCTCGGACAGCTCGTCGCTGTAAGGGTGCCTGCCGGCGTGCAGCAGCTGCGTCATGACGAACGCCTCCAGCTGCTCGCGGGCGATCGGCATGTCGGCGAGCCCGCCGGGCCGGTCCAGCTCGCGGGCCAGGAAGTCGACGGACGCGAGCAGCGTCCGGCCTGCCGGGGTCGTGAGGTCGAGGCCGAAGTCGAAGTCGACGACCTCGTGGACGGTCCGGTCGAGCAGGGCGCTCAGGTGGCTCTCGAGGCTCGTGCGCGGGATCTTGAGGATGTACTGCTCGGCGTCCGGCGACCAGCGCACCGTGTTCGTCTTGTCCGGCAGCAGCACCAGCCCCGACGACCGGCCGTGCGTGCTGCCGCGCAGCCCGTCGCCGCGGGTCGCCGCCGTGGTGCCCGCGACGGTGATGTTGACGTGGTACGTGTCCTCGGTCGGCGGCATGACGAGCTTGGCCGACGACATGTAGGTCAGGTAGCCGAACGTGAACATCCGGTCCGAGGTCGCGTTGAGCCTCATGCTCAGGTCGTCGCCCGCCGCGGTCAGCGTGTGGTCGAGATAGACACGGGCGACCGCCTCGCGGGCCTGGTCCAGGTTGCCGGTCGCCAGGACCGGGAAGCGCGCGAGCGTCGGCAACGGTGCGACCGCCGTGTCCGGGGAGCCAGGGTCCATCGTGCGACACCTCCTCGTGCCGTGCGGAACCTCCAACGTAGACCGACGGGGGATCCCCTTACCAGCCGCGCGGCGCAGCCGAACAGCCGCTGAGTGCCGATCTCTTCCACCACGGCGTGCCACGGACGGGTACCCGCGCGGAACGGCTGTTCCCGCGGCGGTCAGCGGATAGGGCACGTTCCCGGACGTCCCTAGCGTCGTCGGCGCCACGGCAGCCGTGGTTCCCATCGGTCGCAGGAGATGTCGATGACGACAGCACAGGAAGAGTTCGGCCTGTTCATCGACGGCAGGTCCGTCGGTGCGCGTTCCGGCCGGACGTTCGAGTCGCAGAACCCCTACACCGGCGACGCGTGGGCGCGCCTGGCCGACGGCGGGCCGGAGGACGTCGACGACGCCGTGGCCTCGGCGCGGGCCGCGTTCGACGGCGAGTGGGGAGCCATGACCGGCTTCGCGCGCTCCGCGATCCTGCGCCGCTGCGGGGACGCGATCGCCGCGAACGCCGAGCGGCTCGCGCGCCTCGAGGTCAACGACTCGGGCAAGCTGCTGCGCGAGATGCTCGGCCAGCTGCACGCGCTGCCGCAGTGGTACCACTACTTCGCCGGGCTGGCCGACAAGATCGAGGGGCGCACCGTCCCGCCGGTCAACCCGAACTACTTCGGCTACACCGTGCGCGAGCCGGTCGGGGTCGTCGGGGCGATCACGCCGTGGAACTCGCCGCTGCTGCTGCTGACCTTCAAGCTCGCCCCCGCACTAGCGGCCGGGTGCACGCTGGTGGCCAAGCCGTCCGAGCATTCCCCGGCGTCGACCGTGGCCTTCGCCGAGATCCTGCACGAGGCGGGCCTCCCGGCGGGCGTGCTCAACGTCGTCACCGGATGGGACCGGGCGACCGGCGAGGCACTGTCCGGTCACACCGGCGTCGACAAGGTCGCGTTCACCGGATCGACCGCGACCGGCGCCCGCGTCGCCCAGGCCGCGGGCGCGAACGTCAACCGCGTTACCCTCGAGCTGGGCGGCAAGTCCCCGCAGATCGTGTTCCCCGACGCGGACCTGGACGCCGCCGCCAACGGCCTGGTCGCCGGCGTCTTCGCCGCGACCGGCCAGACGTGCATGGCCGGATCCCGGCTGCTCGTGCACGCCGACGTGCACGACGCTCTCGTCGAGAAGGTGGCCCAGCGTGCACGCGCGATCGTGCTGGGCGACCCCACCGAGGCGGCCACCGAGATGGGCCCGGTCGCGAACCGGCCCCAGTACGAGAAGGTCATGGGCTTCCTGCGCGGCGCCGCCGACGAGGGCGCCACGTTCGCCTGCGGCGGCGGCCCCGACCCCGAGCGCGGGGGACTGTTCGTGCAGCCCACCGTCGTCACCGGCGTGACGCCGGAGCACACCGTCGTGCGCGACGAGGTGTTCGGCCCGGTGCTCGCCGCCTACACGTTCACCGACGAGGACGAGGCGCTCAAGCTCGCCAACGACACCCCGTACGGCCTGGCCGGCGCCGTCTGGACGAAGGACGTGCACCGCGCCCACCGGGTCGCCGCGAAGCTGCGCGCGGGCACGGTCTGGATCAACGCCTACCGGGTCATCGCACCGAACATGCCGTTCGGTGGCTTCGGCGCCAGCGGCATCGGCCGCGAGAACGGCGTCGACGCGATCAACGAGTACACCGAGAACAAGTCGGTGTTCGTCGAGCTGACCGGTGGCACCCGGGACCCGTTCCAGCTCGGCTGACCCACCGCTCCCCTCCCCCGCACCGACCGTTCCCGCGTCCAAGGAGACCCGATGACCGTGACCGCCAACGAGCGCCTCGGCCTCAACCCCACCGACCCGCGCCCCCCGGAGGAGACCCGGCCACTGGTCGACCGCACGCAGACCAACCCGCTGTTCGGCGACCAGAAGATGAAGCTCGGCCTGTTCGGGACCAACTGCTCCTACGGGCTGATCATGAGCCACGCGCCGAGCACCTACAAGATCACCTGGGAGCACACCCGGGAGATCGCGACGCGCGCGGACGATCTCGGGTTCGACGTCCTCGTCCCGGTGGCGCGCTGGAAGGGGTTCGGCGGGTCGACGAACTTCAACGGCAACTGCTTCGAGACCTACGCGTGGGCCGCGGGCCTCGCGGAGGCGACCGAACGGATCTGCGTCGCCTCGACGTCGCACCTGCCGACCGTGCACCCGATCGTCGCGGCCAAGGCCGCCACCACGATCGACCACATCTCCGGCGGGCGCTTCGCGCTCAACCTGGTGATGGGGTGGGTGCCGCCGGAGATGGAGATGTTCGGCTCCGAGCAGCGCGAGCACGACCAGCGCTACGCGTTCGGCCAGGACTGGATCGACTTCGCGACCCGCCTCTGGACCGAGGAGGGCACGTTCAGCATGCACACCGAGTTCTTCGACGGCGAGCTGCTGGAGGCCTACCCGAAGCCGCACCAGGCACCGCGTCCCGCGCTGCTCAACGCCGGCAACTCGCCCGCGGGCATCGAGTTCTCGGCCCGCAACGTCGACATCAACTTCGCCTCGCTGGACACCCTGGAGAACATCCGGGGCTACACCGACAAGGTCCGCGCCAAGGCCCGCGACGACTACCAGCGCGACATCCAGGTGATGACCTACGGGCTGGTGGTCTGCCGGGACACCGAAGAGGAGGCGAAGCGCGCGTTCCAGCAGGTCGTCGACGAGGGCGACTGGGGCGCCGCCGGCAACGTCATCAGCATCGCGGGCTCCGGCGAGAGCAAGTCCTTCGACCACGCCGTGAAGAAGATGCAGGAGCGGTTCATCGCCGGATGGGGCGGCTACCCGATCGTCGGCACCCCGGAGCAGGTCACCGAGGAGCTCGGCAGGCTCAACGAGGCCGGCATGGAGGGCATGATCTTCGGTCTGATCGACTACAACGAGGAGCTGAAGTACTTCGGTGAGCGGGTCATGCCGCTGTTGAAGCAGGCCGGCCTGCGGCACTGAGGACCCGCGGCACGCACGACCACGATCGGCGGAGGTCACCGATGACACCTGAACGCCCGCTGCTGCCCACGTCGATCGTCGGCAGCATGCCCCAGCCCGACTGGCTCATCGACCGGGACAAGCTCGCCGGCCGGTTCCCTCCGCGGGTGCGGGCGAGGGAGCTGTGGCGGGTGGCGCCCGAGCACCTCGCCGAGGCCCAGGACGACGCGACGCTGCTGGCGATCCGCGCGCAGGAGGACGCGGGAATCGACGTCGTCACCGACGGCGAGATCCGTCGCGAGTCGTACTCCAACCACTTCGCCGCCGCCCTCGCGGGCGTCGACCTGGACAACCCGGGGACCGCGCTGGACCGCTCCGGCCATCCCAACCCGGTGCCGCGGGTGGCCGGAGACATCCGCCGGCCCGAGGCGATCCAGGTGCGGGACACGGCGTTCCTGCGCGCCGCGACCGACCGCACGGTGAAGATGACGGTCCCGGGGCCGTTCACCATGTCCCAGCAGGCGCAGAACGACCACTACCCGGACGACCGCTCGCTCGCGCTCGCCTACGCCGACGTCGTCCGGGCCGAGATCGCGGACCTGTTCGCCGCGGGCGCCGACGTCGTCCAGATCGACGAGCCGTACCTGCAGGCGCGGCCGGACGCCGCTCGGGCGTACGGGGCCGAGGCCGTCTCCCGCGCGCTCGAGGGCGCACCCGGCCCGACCGCGCTGCACATCTGCTTCGGCTACGCCGCGATCATCCACGAGCGGCCGGAGGGGTACTCGTTCCTCGCCGAGCTCGCCGACACGCCCGTCGACCACGTCTCGGTCGAGACCGCCCAGTCGGGGCTCGACCCGGCCGCGCTCGAGCCGCTGCGCGGCAAGGGCATCATCCTCGGCGTGCTCGACCTGTCCACGCCGGAGGTGGAGTCGGTCGAGACGGTGGCCGCGCGGATCCGGCGCGCCCTGCCGCACGTCGACACCACGAAGCTGGTCGTCGCGAGCGACTGCGGGTTCAAGTACCTGCCCCGGGCATCGGTCGACGGCAAGCTCCGCGCGCTGGTGGAGGCGGCCGTGCAGGTGCGGGGCGAGCTCTGAACCGTCTGCCCGCCGCCACGCCGCTCCCGGTCGGCGACGGCGGGGCCGGCCGCTCCGGTGAGTGGCCGGCCCCTCTGTCCGACGAGCAGGTCGGGACGCCGCACGCGCCCCGATCGCCACACCGGCCATCGGCGCGCCGGGCCGGTCGGCTCCGGCACCTCGGGAGCCGAGGTAGCCGGAGCCGCACACGCGTGCCGGAGCGTCCGCGCTAGGAACCGAGCAGGTCGGTCGGCGGGACCACCCGTCCGGTCTCCGGGAGCCGGTCGGACAGCGAGGGCCTGCCGGTGGCGCAGTTCGCCCGGTAGTCGGCCGACTTCTCGCCGCCCGTCCCCATGGCCTGGTCGGCGAAGTAGACGATCTGGGCGAACGTCTGCTGCGCGTTGAGGTGGAGGTTCGTGTCGTGCCCCATGTCGGGGATCGACGCCGCCCGCAGGCATGCCTGCGGGCCGAAGCCCGGCGCCTCGTACTGCTGCAGGGCCTCGGCCTTCTCCTCCAGCGCCTCGGGCCCGTCCTCGGTCGTGCCGGAGGTGGTGCAGGCGATCTCGTTCGGCCCGCAGAAGATCGTGTCCTTCTCGCCGTTGACCAGGAACGTCGGGATCTTGATGTTCTTGGCCGTGCCGTCGTACTCACGCACGGCGAACAGGCCGAGTTCCTCGGCGGTGACCGTGTTCGCGAGCTTCTCGTCCGTGGCCATGACACCGGGATCGGTGTTCTCGACGTTGTAGAGCGGTTCCGCCCGGGAACCGGGCCGCGGCTGCAGGTAACCGGGGTCGAGGGCCCACGGCTCGCCCGCGGTCACCGGGACGGTGCTCGCGGGCTGGAGTCCGGAGAACAGCTGCACCCCGGCGTCGGCTTTGAACCGGTTGCCGTACCCGGTCCCGATGACCATGTCGGCATCGTTGTGCTTCGCCGTCTCGAGCCAGGTCGTCACCGTGCCGTACGAATGCCCCACCAGACCGACGTGCCCGAACGGGATCTCACCGATCTCACCGCCGCGCAGCTTCTGTACCAGCTGGTGCACCGTCTCGGCGTTCGTGTCGTTCGTCACCAGCGCGCTGGCCGGGTGGTCGCTACGTCCCTCGCCGAGCCGGTCGATGTTCAGCGTCGCGTAGCCGTGCTTCGTGATGTAGTCGACGGCCGAGTAGGTGTCCGACTCGTAGGGCAGGTCCCAGTACCACGTTCCGTAGGTGATGCCGTGCACGAGAACCAGCACCGCCGGAGGCTTGCCGTCGCGGGCCGAGGCCAGTGACGACTCGCTCATGCAGAGCTCACCGTAGAGGTAGGACGGTACGGCCGGGGCCGGCAACGACAGCCCACCGACACCGACCTCGGGAGCACCGACCGGGGAGTTCACCGCAGGGACGGACACCGGGATGTCACCGGTGAACGGGCAGACCTTGCCCGGCTCGGCGGTCGGCGTGCCGTAGTCGCGCGAGCTGCTCGACTCCGCGGCCGGGGAACCGGCGGACGACGAGCTCTCGGCCAGCGCGGGTCCGGTGCTCAGCGCGACGGCACCGACCACGCCCAGCGCGACGACGACCCGTGCCCTTCTCGAGGCCGCCAGTGCTTTCAACACTCTCAACGTTTGACTCCGATGTCTCGAGCGCAGCCGTCACCGGCATCAGGCCTTCGGGACGGCGTCGGGGATGCGGGCTGCGCGGGGAGCGTCTTGTGACGCAACGAGGTTCGCGCGGCACGCCATCACCCACCACCTCCTATCGGAGGTGACCGGCTCGGGACGGATCGGCCCGCTAGGGGATCAGTCCCAGCCGGCGTGCGGTGCAGACCGCCTCCACCCGGTTGTGGGCGTCGAGCTTGCGCATGGCGCTCTGCAGGTAGGACTTCACCGTGGTGGGCAGGATCGAGAGCCTGCGCCCGATCTCGGCGTTGTTGCAGCCCACCGCGACCTGGATGAGCACGTCCACCTCGCGCTCGGACAGCCGGACGACCGGCTCGGGATTCGGATCCCCCGGGGTCGGGGTGTTCTCGATCGGGTCGACGATCCGGCGCGACAGCGCGGACAGCCGCTGCCGGGTCGAGGAGTCCGGCGCCGCGTGGGCGATCTCGAGCAGCTCGGCCTGCACCTCGCGCAGTCGCTCCCGGTCGACCCCGTTCTGGTCGGCGAGGCCGTCTCCGCCGGCGCGCAGTGGTGCGACCTCGGCCAACCGCCGCTCGACGATCTCGTCGACCGCGATGCGGAACTCGGCCTCGCGGGCGAGCCGCACCGCCTGCCGGACGACCGGCTCACCGATCGTCTGTGTCGTGCGGATCCCCCCGTAGAGGACGCCGACGACGCCGTGCTCGGTGCGCACCGGCACGGCGAGCATCGCCCGGATGCCCTCCGCACCGACCGCGCGGTCGTACTGGTGACTGATGTCGTCGGCGCGTGTGTAGTCGTCGACGGTGACCGGTCGGACCTGGGCCATCGCTTTCCCGCCGACGCCCGCGCCGGGCTGGATCGACAGGCCGCGCAGCGCCGCGGTCCGGCATCCGTACAGGCTGGCCAGGGTGAACGAGCGGCGGTCGGTCGCGAACCTTCCACGGAAGGTCACGTCCAGGTTCGCCGTCATCCGCAGCCGACGCGCCGCGTCGGCCAGGTGGTCGCGATCCGCGACCGCCGTCTCGCCACGAGCCATGGTCCCTCCTCGAGCAGCACTGCTCTGGTGCACGAGGTAACGATCGCGACGTACGTCCGGTTACGTGCGACCCGTCCGCGGCCCGCAGCCGGATGGCGGCGCCGGCGGTACCGGACCGGGTCGTCCGTGCTGCGCGTCCGGTGCCGGGCGTGGCCGTCCCCGGGGCGACCGACGTGCCTACACCCAGCTCCGGCGCCGGCCACGGCCGACGAGCGCGCCGCGGCACCGAACCGTGGGCCCGAGCCACCCACGGCGGCGGCCTAGTGATCATCGTTCACGTCACGCGGCCGAATTCACCCGATCGAGCTACACAACACGCGCATCTTGTCGAGTTTCCGGCAGTTGAGAGAACGACGATTCACATCCTGCCCCGGACAGGAAGGTTGACGATGAGACGATCGATCCGCTGCGTCACAGTCGCCGTAGCGGCCGTGCTCGCCCTGGCAGGCATGGTGGGAGTGTCGGTCGCGGCCCCCGCGGCCGATGCCGAGCCTGCCGCCCGGGACTACGGCACGCCGACCGCGGCCGAGAACAAGACGTGCCCGTACACCGGGCAGATCCCGGTGAAACTGCCCGCCGTGGCGTCGCCGGTGGGGAGCTCGGTGCCCGGAACGGCCGGCTTCAACCTGCCAGAGCCCTCGGTCGACTCGTCGATCTACGGCGAGCTGTGCATGAGCGAGCAGGCACTGCGCTCCGCGCGGGAGGGCAAGCCACCTGCGGTGCTGGTTCTGGTGCACGGCATCACCTACGGCACCTACTACTGGGACTTCCCGCTGCAGCCCGGGACCTACTCGGCGGTCAACGCCCTCAACGACCACGGTTACGCGACCCTGAACATCGACCGGGTCGGACACGGACGCTCGGACCACCCGCTCAGCGCGCTGACCACGACCGCCGCGCAGGCGGAGACGATTCACCAGCTGATCGGGAAGCTGAAGGACGGCGCCATCGGAGGCATCTCCTTCGACCACGTCACCACGGTCGGGCACTCCTACGGCTCGGTGATCGCCTGGTTCGAGTCGGCTCTGTACAACGACACCGACGCGGTCATCGCGACCGGCTACACCGACCGGGTCGGCGCGATCAACGCACTGCCGCTGATCCTGACCGGTGGCCCGGCCGCCCTGGACCCGGTCACCTCGTCCGAACCGTGGGCGGCTGATCCGGGCTACCTGCAGGTCCGGCAAGGCAGTCGCAACATCCCGGCGCTCTACCACGAGGAGAACGCCGACCCCGCGGTCATCGCGAAGGACAACGAGCTGGCCAACACCGTGACCGCGCCCGAGCTCGCCACCTTCCCCGAACCCGAGTACGACGGGATGCACAAGAACATCACCATCCCGACGTTCACCGTCAACGGTGAGTTCGACACCCTCGTCTGCGGCGCCAACCAGCAGGAATGCAGCACCGACGCGTCGCAGACGGCGTCCCCGGAAGAGCTGGAGGCCGCGTCGACCCGGCTGCGTGACTGGGAGGCCCCGGCGCACAACTCGGCGTCCTGCTTCCGCGCCGCGGCGATACCGGACGCCGGGCACGACATCAATCTGCACCGCAACGCCCAGCAGGCGTTCGCCCAGATCGCCTACTTCGCGGACCAGGCGTCCGGCACCGCCGGCGAGAACGTGGACTCCTACCGGGCGAGCTGTCGTACCGAGAAGCCGGGTGTCTCCGACGTCCTGCCCGACACCACCAGACTGGCTCCGCCGATCCCGATCGACGGGGTCGGGCCGCTGGGTGACCCGCAGGGAATCCCGGTCGGCTGACCTACCATGCTGACGGTGCCGGCGACCAGCTATCCGGGTCGCCGGCACCCGCACGCTCAACGTTCGAGGTCGATGGAGCTGTCGGTGCCGCAGGAACAGAAGCCGCGTCGAGACCCGGCCAGGAGAACCCGCATCCTGACGTCGGCCGCCGAGCTCATCTCCCGCAGCGGCTACCACTCGGTCGGCATGGCCGACATCGGAACCGCGGCCGGCATCGTCGGCTCCGGGATCTACCGGCACTTCGAGAGCAAGGCCGCGATCCTCGCCGAGCTCCTCGAGGACGTGATGAACAACCTCACCACCTCGGCCGCATCGATCGTCGACGACTCCCCCGACGACCGGACGGCCGTCACCCGCCTCGTCCGCAACCACGTCGACGTCGTCATCCACGACCGCCGCATCATGCAGGTCTACCACCGCGAGGCCCGCAACCTCCCCGCCCGCAACCTCCGCCAGCTACGACGCGCGCAACGCCTCTACATCGAGGAGTGGGCGACCGCCGTCGCCGCGATCAGGACCGATCTGGCCGACAGCGAAAGCCGGCTCCTCGTGCACGCCGCGATCGGCGCGATCCAGTCGATCCTCTTCCACAGTCCCGGACTGCCCGAGCCGCAGACGGCGACCATGCTTCGACAGGCCGCCCACTCCTGCCTGGGTGTCGAGGCCACCGACGGTCGCCTGGACCTGGCTGACGCACGGCAGCCCGTGTCCACCACCGTGGAGCATCCGGGAGCGCAGGCCGGCTGAAAGGCACGGGTCCGGAGTCACCTGCTCCGCGTCCCTGCTCTCTCCTGCTACGGCGCCAACGACGGGCCATCTCCACGGCGTTCGACGGCCTCGCCCGCCTGCTGCCCCGGACGGTCCCGTTGCTGGACTCGCTGCGCGAGGCCGGCCACACCGACGCCGCGTGCCGCGAGGCCCGGACTACTACCTGCTGATCACATCGCGCGGGTACAGCCCGGAGCAGTACGCCGAGCTGGTGCGGGACATCTGGATCCGGACGCTCCTGACGTAGTCAGTCCTGCGGCGTGAGAAGGACGACCGGGATCATGCGATCGGTCTTCTGCGCGTACTCGTCGTAGAGCGGGAAGATCTTCGCCATCTGCGGCCAGAGCGTCTCCCGCTCGGCCGGGCTCGCGACGCGGGCGCGGCCGGTGAACCGCCGGGTCCCTGCCTGCACCCCGACGCTCGGCTCGGCGACGAGGTTCAGGAACCAGGCCGGGTCCTCGTCGGCACCGCCCTTGGACGCGACGACGACGTAGTCCTCCCCCGACCTGCCGTAGATCAGGACGGTGCGGCGGGGCGTGCCGGTCCGGCGTCCGGTCGTGGCGAGGACGAGCGTGTACAGCCCGTCGTTCTCATGTCCCTCGGTCCCGCCCGACTCCATGTAGGTGCGGGCCTGCTCGGCGACCCAGTCCCACGCAGAGTCGGTGGCACGGTCGAGGTCGGCTGCGACAGCCATCGGATTCCCTCCCAGATCATGCGGCCGTGGTGGCCGCTCGTGCCCGGGGGACGGAGCCGACGTGCCGTTCTCGACACGAGGAGGAGCGACGCCGCCGGAAAGGGCTCGGAACCCACCGTCTCACGTCGCGACGGCCACCATCTCCGCACCGTCGTCCTCGGCCAGCGCGACGAGGATCCCCTCGGGACCACGCACGTTGCAGAGCAGGTGTCCGCCGAACCGGACGACGTCGCCCACTGGTTCGGCTCCGTACGCGCGCAGCCGGGCGAGGGTGTCCTGGATATCGTCGACGGCGAACATCACCCGACGGATCCCCGGAGTGTTCGTCGGCGCACCCGGCTCGGTCGTGGTGGCGGTCGGCGACCGGAAGCTCATCAGCTCGAGCCGCGAGTGGCCGTCCGGGGTCCGGACCATGGCGATGTCGCACCGGACGCCGTCGAGCGCGACGAGCCGGTCCACGTCCGGCCCCTCGACCAGCGCCTCGCCCTCGAGCTCCATACCGAGCTCGACGAAGAACGCGATCGCGGACCCGAGGTCGTCGACGACGATGCCGACGTTGTCCATGCGCTTGAGCGCCATGATGATTCCCTCCCAGGTCGTGCGGCCGTCGTGGCCGCTCGTACCCCGGGGACGGAGCCGGTTCCCCGTTCTCGACACCCGCCGGCAGGAGCCCGACCGATGATGTCGGCCCGGCGGTGCGGTCTGTCCTGTGTACACACGATTCGAAGGGGGCGAGCATGGCGGTGATCGAGGACGTCCGGCCGCTGGGTACCGGGCTCGAACGCTCCTACGAGGCGTACGTGCGCGACAAGCTGCGTTTCCGCGTCAAGCAGATCGTCTACGTGGCGTTCTCGCTCGACGAGAGCGTGATGGGCTTCGCGTTCCCCAAGGAGGAGCGGGAGTCACTCGTCGCCGGTGAACCGCACAAGTTCCACATGCCGTCGACGTCGGAGATGCGTTTCAACTGGGTCGTCGCCGAGCTCGCGGAGCTCGAGCCGACGGAGGCACGCGAGCTCGTCGTCGACGCGTGGCGCATGGTCGTCCCGAAGAAGCTCTCCCGCGCCTACGACCTCACCCACCCGGACGGTCCGGGCTGACGACGCTCACGCGCGACCTCCCACCGCGCCCGTCGTCGGCGACGACCGCGGGCCGGGCGGCGGGAGGCATCGTGCGCCCCAGCCGGATCTGGTCGCCCTCCCGTGCTTCGACGACGGCCACCCGGGGCCCACGGTGGATGCCGCCGAGGTGGTGGGTGAGGCGATCACACCACGTGGGCAGGTGATCAGGCCGGCGGGCGCTTGTACGTCACCGCACTCAGGCGGTCGGTGAGTGCGGACGGGATCTCCCAGTCGTCCGGTGCACCGCTGACGGACCCGGAGTGGGCGCGGGCGGCGACGACGATCGCGTCGGCGTCGTCGGGCGAGAGCCCGGTGAACCGCACGCGCGCCTTGCCGATCCCGTCGACCGCGACCACGCCGTCGTCCGGACATCCGCCCAGGCACTGCACCCGGCGCACACGCACGTCCGGATGCGCGACGAGCGCGGCGTCGAGGCCCCGGCCGAACGACCCGGTGTGCACCGGGTCGTAACGGGGACACGTCTGGCAGACCAGTAGCGGCATGTCGGCTCCGGGTCGGGGCGGGAGTCACCGGGTGGTGGCGTCCGGCCGGGTGTCAGGGCCGGGCCTGGACCGTGGCCGCCGCCGACGCGGTCGCCCGGTCGACGGGCTGCCCGGCCTCCTGCAGCACCGGGCTCGCGTCCGGCTTGTGGAACCGGCCGTCTTTCATGATCGCGTTGATCCGGTCGCGTTCCTGGAGGATCGTGATGTCCTCCAACGGGTCCCCGTCGACGAGGAGCAGGTCGGCGAGGTAGCCGGGCTGGACCTGGCCGAGCTCGTCGGGCCGGAGCATGATCTCGCCGCCGAGCTTCGTCGCGGACAGGATCGCCTCCATCGGCGTGAAGCCGAGACGCTCGACGAAGTGCTCCAGGTCGCGGGCGTAGGTGCCGTGCGGCGTCCACGCGAAGCCGTAGTCGCCGCCGGGCAGCAGCCTGATCCCGCGCCGGTGCATCTCGCGCAGGCCCTCGGTCGCCTGCTCCAGCTCCTTCTTGTACCCGACGGCCTCGGCGGCCTCCTGCGGGAACCCGAAAGACTCCGCCTCGTACAGCGTCGCGACCAGCCAGTTGATCCCCGGAGCGACGAACACCCAGTCCCGGTTCGCCTCGAGCATGTCCATGCCCTCGGCGTCGGTGAAGCTGGCGTGATAGACGATGTCGACGCCGTGCCGGACGCACATCTTCACGCTCTCCGCGGAGCGCGCGTGGGCACAGACGCGCTTGCCGCGCCGGTGCGCCTCGGTGACGGCGGCGGCCACCTCCTCGTCGGAGAAGTACGTGTCCTCCGCGCGCTGCGTGCCGGTGATCTCCTCGCCGGTCATCGAGAGCTTGATCTGGTCGACGCCGAGCTCGATCAGCTCGCGGACGGCCTTGCGCATGCCCTCCGGCCCGTCGGCGAACTTCGTGATCGATCCGACCAGCGCGCCGCCGGTCACGGCGATCTCCGGGCCGTTGGCCAGGTAGCGCGGCCCGGGGATGCGGCCGGCGTTGATCGCGTCGCGGCAGACGACGTCGAGCCGGTCCTTCGCGGACGCCGCGCCGAGGCACATCGTGTAGCCGGAGTCGATGTAGGTCTTGGCCGACTCCATCGCCGCGATCAGGTGCTCTTCGACGGGCATCGTGCCCAGCCCGTCGAGGTCCGCGGAGTTGATCCAGGAGAAGTGGGTGTGGGCGTCGCAGAGCCCGGACATGAGCGTCCGGCCCCGGCCTTCGACGACCTGGGCGCCCTCGGCCCGGCCGGGGTCGACCTGGCCGACGGCGGCGATCCGGTCGTCGACGACGAGCACGTCACCCGGGTAGGGGTCGGCTCCGGTCGAGTCGAGGATCCGGACGTCGCGGAACAGCACCGTGGACATGAAAGACCTCCCCGTCGAGGTGGTGGGCGTCAGAAGAACTTCAGGAGATGGGCGGTGACCTCGGCCGGCTTCTCGATCGCGGTCCAGTGCCCGCAGCCGTCGAAGACCTCGAGGACGGCGGAGCCGTGCGCGTCGGCCAGCGCGCGGCTGGCGTCGGGCGGGCCGACCTTGTCCTCGTCGCCGGTGAGCAGCAGCAACGGCAGCGACTTCTCGACTGGGCCCGGGTCGGTGGCGCCGGCCAGCGCCTCGCAGGAGCGCGCGTAGCCCTCCGGGTCCTGCCGCAGCACGAGCTCGCGGACGAGCGCGGCGGCGGCCGGGTGGTCGCGACGGGTGGCGTCGCTCGTCGCGGCGTTCATGATCGCGTCCGCGACGGCGATCTGCCCCTCCCCCCGCACGGTGGCGGCGCGGCCACGGGGCCCCGACGGGTCGGCGGGCGGGTTGACGGCACCGAGCAGCGCCAGGTGCGAGACGCGGTCGGGGTGCGTCGCGGCCAGGCGGCGCACGGTCAGCGTCGCCATCGAGTGTCCGACGACGCGCGCCGACTCGATGCTCAGCTCGTCCAGGAGCGCGGCCAGGTCGGCGGCGAACGAGTCGATGGACAGCTCGCCGGTGACCGGGGAGCGGCCGGAACCCTCCATGTCCGGACGGATCACGGTGAAGCGCTCGGCGAGCGCCTCGACCTGCGGCTGGTAGAAGTTCGACGTCCCGCCCAGCCCGTGGACCAGCAGTACCGCCGGCCCGTCGCCCTGGATCTCGACGGCGAGTTCCTTGCCGTTGACCTGCACGTTCGTACCCTCCCGGGGATCAGACGATGGTGGTGCGCTGGGCGCCGAGGCCGGTGATCGCGCACTCGACGACGTCGCCGGGCGCGAGGAACCGCGGCGGGTCGAACCCGATCCCGACGCCGGCGGGCGTGCCCGTGGCGATCACGTCGCCGGGCAGCAGCGTGATGCCGGCGGAGATCACCCGGATCAGCTCCGGCACGTCGAAGATCAGGTCCTTGACCGGTGCCTTCTGGCGCAGCTCTCCGTTGACGTGGCTGGAGACCTCGAGCGCGCCGAGGTCGGCGATCTCGTCCGCGGACACGGCCCACGGCCCCATCGGGGCGTGCGTGTCCAGGGACTTGCCGAGCAGCCACTGCTTGTGGTCGCGCTGCACGTCGCGAGCGGTGACGTCGTCGACGATCGTGTAGCCCCAGACGTGGTCCGGCGCGTCGTCGTAGGAGATGCCGCGCCCGCCCCGTCCGATGATCACGGCGAGCTCGGCCTCGTAGTCCAGCTCGCTCGTCACCGACGGGTGCGACTCGACGTCGTCGAACGGGCCGGTCACCGACGTGGTCGCCTTGGAGAACACGATCGGCTTGTCCGGCAGGTCCTCCGAGCGCTGCGGGGTGTCGTACCCGGAGCGCCCGAACTCGGCGACGTGCTCGCGGTAGTTCTTGCCGACGGCGAACAGGTCCCGGCGCGGCGACGGGAACGGCGCGCGCAGCCGGGGGTTCTCGACGACCGGGAGCCCTGCCGCGGCGATCGCGCCGGAGAGCGCGTCCCACTCCTCGATCACGGCCAGCAGGTCCCGCTCGCCGGTGACGCCGGCCATCGCCCGGACGGTGATGCCGTCGTCGTCGACGCGGCCCAGGCCGGTTCGGCCGTCCGCCTCGTACGTCACCAGCTTCATCGTCGCCGCCTCCTCGACCAATCAGCAACCAATCTTGCAATGGTCGCCTTTGGTCGGGACCCTAACGAGCACGTCGGCAGTTGTCATCACTTCGACAGCAGCTATATTGGTTCCGCATTGGTCGGGAGGTGCGATGACCGGTCCCACGACGGACGAGCGGGTGCGGGCGATGCTCGCGGACGGCCTGCGCAGCGGCACGCTGAGTGCCGGGTCGCGGCTGCCGACCGAGCGATCGCTCGTCGACCAGCTCGGTATCGGGCGCACGGCCGTGCGCGGTGCGCTCGCCGCGCTGGAGCGCGAGGGGACGATCGTCCGGCACGTCGGACGCGGCACGTTCGTCGCGGACACGCTCGCAGCCGCGACCACCGGCGAGGACGCACCGCAGACCAGCCCGGCCGAGATCATGCAGACCCGCCTGCTACTGGAGCCGGAGATCGCCGCGCTGGCCGCGACGCAGGCGACCCAGGCCGACGTCGACCACCTGCACCACTGCCTGTCCCGCAGCGAGCACGCGATCGACTACGCCGACTTCGAGGGCTGGGACTCGGCGCTGCACCGGGGCATCGCCACGGCCGCGCACAACGCGCTGCTGCTCCGCCTGTTCGACACCATGAACGCAGCCCGCGACCTGCCGGTCTGGGGCAGTATCAAGCGCAGGACGGCGACGCCCGCCCGTCGCGAGCGCTACGAGACGGGCCACCGCGCGATCGTCGACGCGCTGACCGAACGTGATCCGGACCTGGCCCGCGAGCACATGCGCGCGCACCTGCTCGAGGTCCGGACGAACCTGCTCGGCCCGCACTGAGCGTCCCGAGACAGCGCACGGCGACCGCACGTCTCGGCGGAACGCGCAGCCCGGGCAGAACGCACAGTGATCCGCAGAACGCACGGTGATCCGCAGTACGCACCCGCCGACGGTGCTCGCGCGCGCTCGGACACGAGCGTCCGCCGGATCAGCGCGCGCCCGCCGGATCAGCGCGCGTCCGCCGGACCGGCGCACCCCACGGACCAGCGCACGGTGATCCGACGACCGCACGTCTCGACAGAACGCGCAGCCTGGGCAGAACGCACAGTGATCCGCAGAACGCTCGGTGATCCGCAGAACGCACTCGTCGACGGTGCTCGCGCGCGCCCGGACACGAGCGCCCGCCGGATCAGCGCGCATCCGCCGGATCAGCGCGCATCCGCCGGATCAGCGCGCATCCGCCGGATCAGCGCGCGCCCGCCGGACCGGCACGCATCCCGCGGGGCGGCATACATCCCACGGACCGGCACGCGTTCCAGCGGATGCGCGCGGGCGCGCGGTCAACCGCTGCGCAGCGACGCCAGGAGTCGCCGGACCCATCCCGGTTCACGACGGGGCCGGACCGGGTGGTGCGCGACGACGACCGGATCGCCCGGCAGCTCGCGGTCCAGGAACGACCGCAGCTCGGCCGTGAACGCCTCCGGGTTGTCCAGGTTGCTGACGTGCCCGGCGTCCGGGACGACGGCGTACTCCGCCCGCGTGTCCCGCTCGGCCCAGTCGCGTGTGGAGCGGGCGATGTCGCCGAGGCGGTCGTCGGCGCCGTGCATCAGCAGGGCGGGAACCGGCAGGCGGTAGTCCGGGTCCGGGTGCAGGGCCGCGACGAGCGACGTCAGCACCTGCACCGCAGCCGACGGCGACCATTCGCGCAGGTCCTCGGCCATCGACGCGTCGCTCGCCAGCGCGCGGGCGGCCTGCCGGTGGAACAGCTCCTGCGGTATCAGCGCCATGCCGGTCAGTGCGGCGAACGCGAGCGGCTTCTCCAGCGCCGAGCGCGGACCGGTGACGCACGTGGCGTCCGCGACGACCAGCGCCGCGACCTGCTCCGGCGCCCGGTAGACGACCTCCTGGGCGATCGCTCCGCCGAGGCTCAGCCCGACGAGCGCGACCCGGCGGTCCAGCACCTCGAGCAGGTCAAGCACGTCGTCGACGGCGGCGTCGAAGTCGAACAGCCCCAGCTCGGGGGACGCGCCGTGCCCGCGTAGATCGACCGTGACCGTCCGGAACCGGTCGGACAGGGCCTCGACCTGGGGATCCCAGGAGCGGTGGTCGGCCGTCGCACCGTGCAGGAACACGACGGTCGGCGCGCCGGCCGGGCCGTTCTCCCAGCGCGGCATGGTCGTGAGAGGAGCGGAGAGGGTAGGCACGAGAGCCTCCGGAGTCGGGGGAACATCGTGGCGTCGCTGCCTGTACCCGACGGTAACCGGCGGGAGACCGGTCACCGAATCCGTCGATCGCGACGACCGCCCGAAACGGCCCGACGGGCCTGGTCAGCGCGTCGCTGCGAGGTCGGTCACCGGCGACGCGGCGTCGATCGCGCACCTGCGCCGGCTGCTCGCCGCCCGTCGCTGAGGGACAGCACGTCCGTCCGCGCACTATCCGCGCAGGACATCGCGACGACGGGCCGCGCGCGGCTACCGTCGGCGGGGACGACCCGGCGGAAGGACGTGCGATGACGGCTCCGGCATCCGGTGGTGCGCTCGGTCTGGTCGAGACGAAGGGCCTGGTCGGCGCCATCGAGGCGGCCGACGCGATGGTGAAGGCCGCGAACGTCCGCGTCGAGGGCTACCGCACGCTCCGCAACGGGCAGGTGTCCGTGCTCGTGCGCGGTGACGTCGGCGCGGTGCAGGCGGCCGTGGACGCCGGCTCGGCCGCGGCCCGCGCCGTCGGCGAGCTCTACACGAGCCACGTCATCCCGCGCCCGCACGGCGAGACCGAGGGCGTCGTCTCCGGGGTGATCACTCCCCCGGCGTGAGCCCCTCCCCCGGCTCGCACCGGTTGACCTGCAGCAGCCGCAGCGCGAAGTCCGCGCGCATCCGGTCCTCGTGCCGCGAGAGGTCGAGCCCGGTGAGGCTGCGGATCCGCTCCAGGCGGTAGCGCAGCGTCTTGTGGTGCACGAACAGCCGCTCGGCGGCGACGCGCTGGGAGCAGTCGGCGTCGAAGAACGCGCGCAGGGTGCGGACGAGCGACCCGTCGTTGTCCCGGTCGTAGGCCAGCAGCGGGCCGGTCACCTCGTCGACGAACGCCTGCAGGTCCGGGTCGTCACCGGAGCCGAGCAGCAGCCGCACGATCCCCAGCTCCTCGTAGAGGAACACGTTCTCGCCGCCGAGGCGGTGCGCCGCGGACAGCGCGGTCTGCGCCTCGTTGAGCGCACTCGGAAGTTCGACGACGTCGGCGTGCTCCCGGCTGATCCCCCAGCTCAGGCGCACACCGGACTGCTCGCGCACGGCCGCGGCGACGGAGTTGACGAGATCGCGCGCACCGTCCCGGTCCAGGTCGGTGCCGATCGCGACGAGGAAGTCCCCGCGCAGCCCGGCCAACGCGGGTGCCCTACCGTCGTCGGGGCAGCGGACGGCGCGCAGCACGTCCCGCCGCACACGGTCGAGTTGCGCGGTCTCCCAACCGTGCTCGGCCGCCAGCAGGTCGAGGTTCTCGATCTGGCCGTAGACGACGCGCAACGCGCCGCCGAGCGCGACGGACAGCTGCTGTGCCCTGGTGCGGGCGGCGAGCCGGTGCTCGACGGGACCCTGCAGGAGGTCCCAGAGCACCTGCTCCATCGCCTCGGCCCTGGCGCGGCTGGCCGCCCGTTCCCGGAGCAGCGCCAGCGAGCACGCCATCGCGACGTGGCCCGCGACGGCGTCCATGACCTCCGCGGGCTGGTCGCGGGTGAGCAGGCAGACCTGGCCGACCCGGTCGCCGTCGGCGTGCACCGGGCGGATCCAGCGGCCCTGCCCGGCGCCGCGGGCACCGCTCGCGGCCAGCGATTCCGGCAACGAGCTGGTCAGACGCGGTCCGGAGTGGACAGCGAGCCGGCCGCCGTCCGGTCCGTAGACGCCGACCTCGCAGTCGAACTCGACGGCCACGGTGCGGGCGATCGCGGCGAGACCGCCGCCCTGCACCACTGTGGACAGCAGCGTCTGCTGGAGCTGTGCCGTGCGGTCCAGCACGGTCATCTGGCGGGCAAGCTGGTCGCGGGCCTCCTCGGCGCTCTGCATGGCCTGCACCTGCACGTCGTGCAGGCGCGCGTTGTCGATGGCGATCGTCGCGAAGTCGGCGAGCGTGACCATGCGGCGGACGTCGCGGTCGGTGAACACGGACTCGCGGCGCCGCCACACCTCGAGCACGCCGACCAGCTCGCCCTGCAGCCGCAGCGGCACGGCGAGCGCGGAGCGGGTCTCCTCGCGCTCCGCGAGCGACATGAAGTCCTGGCTGATCGTGCGGTCCTCGAGGTAGGAGTCGACCTTGGCGGGCTCCCCGGTGAGGAACACCAGCCCGGCGACGCCCTGGCCGCGCTTCATCCGCAACCGCGACGTCTCGACGGAGCGGTGTCCGACGCACGACTGCATCCGGACCTCGTCGCCCTCGCGCAGCAGCACGCCGCAGATGTCCGCGCCGAGCAGCCTCAGCACCCAGTCGGCGACCGACAGCAGCACCTGGTCGGCGTCGCGCACGGACAGCAGCCGCCCGGCGACGTCGCGGATCGAGTCGACCTCCGTCGCGGTGGAGACGAGCTCGGAGCCGACGTCCGCGTGGTCGCGCAGCAGCGAGAGCCACACGCAGGCCTGACGCAGCAGATCCCACGGCACCGGGTGGGACGCATCGGCCCACCGCACGGTGATCCCGGCGGCCTCCACCCGGCCCCCTCCGTCACCGGGCCAGGACACACCGGCCAGCAACCGCGTCCCGTCGAGCACCCGGACCGGGGCACCGATCTCCTGCGTGACGGCCGCGGCCAGCGCCTCTGCGGCGCAGCGCGGTTCGTCCGGGCGGGTCTGCAGCAGGCGCGTCAGCCCGCCGGTCCCGACGGCCGTCATCAGGGCGGTCCCGAGCTCGGAGGGCACCATCGCCTACCTCTCTCGTGCGCGTCTCAGATCACGAGCAGTGACTTCAGGGTATGGCGCTCGGCCATGTCGCGATACGCCCTCGGGGCGTCGTCGAGATCGATCCGCTCGGATGCCACGACAGCCGGGGTGATCGCACCTGATCGGACCAGCCCGATCAGGTCTGGCGCGTCGCGCATCAGGTTCCCGACGGCGAAGCGGAGCGTCAGTTCCTCGGCGAACGCCCGCGCGACGGGCAGCGCGTACCCGGCGTCCGTGTGCACGCCGACCGCCACGACCGACCCCCGCTTGCGGACCAGACCGAACGCCGTGTCGAGCCCGGCCGGGCCGCCGATCGCGTCGATCACGGCGTCGGCGCCGCGGCCGTCGGTGACCCGGTCGACGACGTCGCGGCTCCGGTCGGGATCCGCGACGACGGCGCCCTCTTCGGCGGCCAGCGCGCGCCGCGACTCGACGGGCTCGACCAGCACGACGACGCCCGCTCCGAGCGCCTGCGCGGCCAGGCTCGTGAGCTGACCGACCGGCCCGCCGCCGACCACGGCCAGCGTGTCCCCCGGCCGCAACCCGGCCCGCCGCACAGCCGCGAACCCGGTGGCCAGCGTGTCCCCGAGGAACACGGCGGCGTCCAGGTCGACACCCTCCGGCAGCCCGACGAGCACGGTGTCCGCGTGCGGGACGCGCACGTACTCGGCCTGCGCCCCGGCCAGCGCGGGTCCGTACGCCGTCCCGGTGCCGAAGAACCGGCGCTCTGCGCACTCCCAGTGGTCGCCACGGCGGCACCACCAGCACCGCCCGCACGCCGTGTAGTCCGCGCCGACCACGACGTCCCCGACCCGGTGCCCGACGACGGCGGGCCCGGTCTCGACGATCTCCCCGGCGAACTCGTGGCCGAGGATCGTGCCGCGCGGCACGCCGTCCGGGTGGTAGACGGCGTGCAGGTCGGTCCCGCAGACGGCGGCGCGCCGGACGCGCACGATCGCGTCCGCCGGGTCGGCGAGCTCCGGCTCCGTGACGGGCTCGACGCTCACCCGCCCGTCACCGGAGTAGAGGACCGCGCGCACGTCGTCACCGCGCCGGGGCGAGGTCGGCGAGGCGCTCCCGGATCCGGTCGGCGGCCGTGCGCAGGGCCGTCAGCTCGTCCGCGGCCAGCGGGAGCTCGACGATCTCGCGCACGCCGTCGCGTCCGAGGCGCGCCGGGAGTCCGACGTAGACGTCGCGGATGCCGTACTGGCCGTCGGCGAGCACGGCGGCCGGCATGACCTCGCCCGAGTCGGCGGCCATCGCCAGCACCATCCGCGCGGCGGACATGCCGGGCGCCATGAACGCGCTCCCGGACGACAGCAGCCCGACGACCTCGGCGCCGGACCCGCGCGTGCGATCGACGACGGCGTCCAGGTCCCCCTCGATCGGCCGCCCACCCACGCCCACCCGGGACAGCGGCACGACCATCTCCTCGCCGTGGCTGCCGAGCGCGAGCGCGTCGATCCGGTCGGCGCGGCCCGCGCCGGTCAGCGACGCGAGAGCCTGGAACCGGGCCGTGTCCAGCACGCCGGCCATCCCGAGGACGCGGTGCGACGGCAGCCCGGACGCCTGCCAGGCGTGCTGGGTCATCTCGTCCAGCGGGTTCGTGATGACGACGAGCACGACGTGCGGTGACGTGGCGGCCAGTGTGGACGCGACGTCGCCGACGATCGCCGCGTTCGTCCCGATCAGGTCGCTGCGGCTCATCCCGGGTGTGCGGGGCCTACCGGCGGTGATCACCGCGTAGTCGCAGGACCCGGCGCCCTCCACCGTGCCGGAGCCCCGGATCCGGGTGGCGAAGCCCGCCAGCGGCGCGGTGTGGGTCAGGTCCAGTGCGATGCCCTTCGCGCGGCCCTCGTCGATGTCGACGAGCACGACCTCGTCGAACACGTCGGCCTCGGCCAGTCGCATCGCGGTGATCATCCCGACGTGCCCGGCTCCGACGACGACCACGCGTCCGGTCCGCCCGTGGCGCGCCGGACGTGCGGGGGCGGAGGCCAGGCCGGGCGGCAGCGGGGCGCCGCGGCGGAACAGCGCTCCCGACGGCGGACGGACCGGCGGGGGCGGCGCGCCACCCGGGATACCCACCGCGCCGGGGACACCCGCCGCACCGTTCGACGAACGCTCCGCTCGCGCGGCCGGCGAGGTGGGGCGGCCCGCCCCGTGGCCCGCTGCCCCGCTGGACGAGCGCTCCGCTCGCGCTGCCCCGTTGGACGAACGGCCCGTTCGCGCACCCGGGGCGGCGGGACCCGCGGCCGGGCCGGAACCGGTCTGCGGCACCGGGCCGGGGCGCTGGGCGGTCCCGGAGCCGGGCCTCGGCCCCGAGCGCTGGGTCGTGCCGGACCCCGCGACCTGGCGCGACGGTGGAACGGCCGGCGGCGGGGCGTTCCCGGCCCCGCCGCCGACCTCGATCGTCACGCCCAGGTCCTGGGCGCGCTCGCGGGCGAGTGGCGTGACGACGTCGCCGGGCCCGACGCGCAGCACGCGCGAACCGTCGGCGGCGGCCTCCACATCGGAGGCTCCACGGACGCTCACCGGGCCGGCTCCTGCCCGTCGATCGCCTCCAGCGCGACGACGGCGGCGTCCCGCGCGGCCTGCACGTCGCTCTCCGTGCCGGACAGGAACATCCGACCGAACCGCCCGACGGCGCGCAGCTCGATGACCGTGATGTCCGCGGCCTTCTCCGCCTCGTTCGCGGCGACCGAGATGTAGGCGGCCGGCGCGACCTCCATGACGAACAGGCTCTGGCCGGGCATCAGCATGGATCCCTTGCGCCACTTGTTGAGCAGCTGCGCCTGGTAGGGGTGCACGTTCGTGATGAACTGGGTCGAGGCGATCTGCGGCCGGAGACGGTCCGATTCGGACATCCCCAGCTCGGCGAGCACCGCGTCGCCGGACGCGAGCACCTCCGCCTGCTGCTCGGAATGGATCTCCAGCAGGCCGAACTCGCGCTCGATGATCTGCAGCGCCGGACGCACGCCGGCCGCCTTGAGCGCGATGTCCGCGGCGCGGAACACCTCGTTGCCGGGAGCCATCTCGATGTAGAGCTCGGCCATCCCGGCCAGCGGCACGTCGCCGGGGCTGGTGGCCGCGATGTGCGCCGCGCACTGCGGCTGCATGCGGTCGACGAACGCGTAGGTGCGCAGGGTCGGCGTGCTCACGCGGCGGCCTCCGGGGCCTCGGCCGCGATCCCGAGCGGCGTGATCAACAGGGCGTGCGGGTAGGTCACGACGGGTCGCTCCAGATAGGACTGGAGCACCCGGTCGGCGCCGGGCAGCATCAGCGCACCGCCGGCCAGGTGCAGCGGGAGGTCGGGCCGGCCGGTCGTCATGGCACGGACGGACTCGGCGATCCGGTGCAGGCCGGGGGTGAGGATCGGCAGGCACTCGCCGGGGTGGGAGCGCTTGCGCGGCTCCGCCTCGGCGATGCCGATCCCGAGCGCGCCGGCCAGCACCAGGTCCAGATGGTGCCCGCCGCCCGCGCGGTCGTCGAGCGCGACGAGCTCGCCGCCCGCGAACACCCCGACGCCGGTGGACCCGCCGCCGACGTCGACCACGACGCCGTCGTCGATCCCCAGGACGGCCTGCGCCGCGCTGACCTCGTCGACGAGCGCGACGTCGTCGAACCCGGCCGCCTCGCACACGTAGGCGCAGGCACGGGCGTCGGCGACCGGGATGCACGGCGGGTAGGCGGTGGCGGCCGCCGTCAGCTCGACGCCGAGCGCCCGTTCCGCCCGCTGCTTGAGGCCGCGCACCGTGGCGATCGCCTTCGCGAAGTCGACCACCACGCCGTCGGCGAGCGCTCCGGACGGGTGCGCGTCCACCCATACCGGCTCTCCGGCCGCGTCGAGCACCACGAGCACGCAGTTCGCCGTGCCCAGGTCGACGCCGACGCGCACCGGCGTCCGGACCGGGACGTCCGGCGCCCGGGAGCCGGCGAGGAGGGCGGCCGCCGCATCGAGCAGCGCCCCGGGTCGCCCGTTTCCACGGTGATCGTCGGTTCGGCGGTCCCCGGGGCCGGATCTGTCCGGTTCCGGTGCCGAACCGGCGATCATGGGTGCCGGCCGGACGTCGGGGCCGTTCGGCACGCGGCGATCGCCGAGCCGTGCGTCCGGGATCCGGTGATCGGCTGTTCGGCAGCGTCCGCGGACAGATCTGTCCGTCCGCGCTGCCGGGGAGGCGATCATGGTGCGGGTGCTCACGGCCTACAGCTCCACCGTGTCGTAGACGGTGCGCCACGGGCGGACCTCGTGCGCGATCCGCTTGATGTTGATCAGGTGCAGCGGCGTCACGTTGTCCGAGCAGATCGAGCCGCTCCACGTGCCGGTCCCGAGCTGGAACGACGGGTCGACGTCGGTGGAGTAGCCCATGCCGCCGAACAGCGCCGGTGTGTTGATCACGATCCGGCCGGCCGGGAGCGTTCCGAAGCGCGCGATCTCCGCCGGGTCGCTCGCGTGCACGGCCGTCGTGTGTCCCTCGCCGCCGAGCGCGAGCACCTCGCGGCACCGCGTGTACCCGGCGTCGGCGTCGCGGACCCGGTACACCGAGAGCACCGGCCCGAGGATCTCCCGGGACAGGTGGATCTCCGGGGCGACGGCGTCGAGCTCGGCCGCGAGCACCCGCGTCGTCGACGGGACGGTGAACCCGGCCAGCTCGGCGAGCCGGATCGCGCTCTGCCCCACCGAGTTCGGACGCAGGCCACCGCGCTCGTCGAACAGCACGCGGGTGAGCGCCTCCTGCTGGGCGGCGTTGCACCAGTAGGCGCCACGCGCCTCGAACGCGTCCAGGAACGGCCCGGCGACGGCGTCCACGACGACGACCGACTGCTCGGCGACGCATGCCGTGCCGTTGTCGAACGACTTCGAGGTGATGATCATTTCGGCGGCCTCGGCCGCGTCCGGGACGCTGCGCCCCACGTACGCCGGGACGTTGCCCGCGCCGACCGCGATCGTCGGCTTCCCGGACGAGTACGCCGCGCGCACCATGCCCGGGCCGCCGGTGGCCAGCACGAGCGCGATCTCGTCGCGGCTCATCAGCTCGGCGGTGGCGGGCAGGGTCGGCGTCTCCAGGCAGGAGATCAGACCCTCCGGCGCGCCCGCCTTCGTCGCGGCGTCGGCCATCACCTCGGCGGTGCGGTGCGTGCACGCCGCGGCCCTCGGGTGCGGCGCGTGCACGACGGCGTTGCCGGACTTGACCGCGGCCAGGCTCTTGAACAGCGCCGTCGACGTCGGGTTGGTGACCGGGATGATCCCCGCGATCACGCCCATCGGCGAGCCGACGGCCGTCACCCGGGACACCTGGTCGGTCCACAGCACACCGATCGCGCGCCGCTCGAGCATCCAGCGCGCGACGAAGCCGGTGTTGTAGCGGTTCTTGTAGATCTTGTGCTCGTAGACGCCGTAGCCGGTCTCGTCGACGGCCATGCGCGCGAGCTCCTCGGCCGCCTTCGTCCCGGCCAGGGCCATGGCGCGGACCCAGCCGTCCAGCGTCTCCTGGTCGACGCCCTCCAGCGACTCGAACGCCGCGCGGGCGTCACGGGCCTTCCGGCGGACCTCGGCCAGGGATGCGAGGTCCGCGTCGAGCAGCGCCGAGGCTCGTTCCGCCGGCGCTTCTCTCGCGGCGGACATCAGCTCTTGGGCCGCGTGAGCACCGCGAGGATCGACTCGGTCTCGTCGTGCGGACGCGGGATGACGTGCACGGAGACGACCTCGCCCGCGTTGCCCGCCGCGACGGCGCCCGCGTCGGTGGCCGCCTTCACGGCGCCGACGTCCCCGCGCACCATCACGGTGACCAGGCCGCCGCCGATCTCGCGGTGGCCGAGGATCTGCACGTTGGCGGCCTTGACCATGGCGTCGGCCGCCTCGATGGCGCCGACCAGTCCCTTGGTCTCGATCAGTCCCAGCGCCCCGCGCAGCACGGGAGCCGCAGGGGCCGCCGGTGTGGCTGCACCCGACGTCGCAGGCATGAGGTCCTCCCTCGTTCAGGTCTTGCGGTAGGTGACCGTGCCGGAACGGATCACGGTGTCGGCGATCGCGACGACGGCGCGGTCGGTCGGCGCGTCGGCGCCCGCCGCCACGCGGGCGGCACCGCCGGAGGCGACGAGGACGACCTCGCCGACGCCGGCACCGACGAGGTCGACGGCCACGTAGCTCGCCCCGTCGTCGGGTGCGGCACCGTCGGCGGTGTCCTGCACCAGGAGCAGCGTGAACCGGCCGAGCCCCGGCTCCTTGACGGTGGAGACGACCTGGCCGAGCACCGTTGCCAGCTGCACGGCCGGTCACCTCCTCGTATCCGTCGGGCCCGAGGGGCACGCTAGGAGCGCGCGGCAAGGCCCGGCTCTATCCCGCGGGGACAACGCTGTGCCCGGTCGCTGTCCGGATGTGTGCTGGTTCACCCCGCCGTACGCGGGCAGGGTGGCCGTCGATCGATCCCGTGCGCCGCGAGGAGGGTCACCGGTGATCCGTAATGAGGACGTCCAGTTCCACACCCCGACCAGCGACGACCCGCTGTGGGCCGAGACCAACTACTTCGGCCTCTACGCCGGGCAGGACGGGCCCGCGCCGCTGAACATCGGCCTGTACGGCCTGTTCCGCGAGCCGCTCGGGGTGGTCGGCTCGACGGTCGCGATCAACAGCCGGCGCGTGCGGGAGCCGTGGGCCGCCGAGTACTGGGACTCCTGGGAGCACCTGGTGGTGCCGCAACCGTCGAACCTGGCGTCCTACAAGCTCGCGAACGGCCTGACGGTGCACAGCAGCGATCCGAACCGGGTCTGGGACGTCGACTACTCGGACCCGGCGGCCGGCGTCGAGATCCATTTCCGCTACACGGCGCTGCACCGGGCGTACGACATCAACGACCCGGACGAGGACCCGATGGCCGCCGGCAAGGACATGGCCAAGACCTGGGGCCACGCCTACGCGGGCCACTTCGACCAGAGTGGGCACTACGAGGGCGAGGTGCAGGTCCGCGGACGACGCGAGCCGATCGACTGCATCTCCACGATGGACCACAGCTGGGGTGTGCGGGCCGAGCGGCAGACGTCGCGGCTGTCCTGGATGCACGCGCACTTCCCGGACGGCACCGTGTTCCACGGCCTGTTCGACTACAAGCCGGAGAACGGCCCGGACGCACCGACCCCGCTGTCGATGACGCACGGTTACATCCTGGAGGACGGCGGCTGCTACGGCCTGAAGGCGGGCTCCGGCACCACCGACCGCAAGGGCCTCTACCCGGAGCGGATCCAGGTGAGCGTGACCGACAAGCGGGACAAGACGTTCGAGCTCGAGGGCAACGCGCTGACCACGTTCCCGTGGCAGTCCCAGCCCGGCGTCGTCGGGCACAACTGCCTGCACCGGTGGACGCTGAACGGTGCGACCGGCTACGGCGAGTGCATGGACTTCATCGGCCTCGGCGAGCTCGGCGCCATCTGGGACGCCGCGTTGCGGTGATGGCGCAGCACGCGCAGCCCTGTGCCGTCGTCTTCGACCTCGACGGCACGCTCGTCCAGACCCGCATCGCGTCCTGGAGGATCTTCGAGCAGGTCAACCGGAACCACGGTCTCGGCGTGGACACCCCCGACGAGTTCTTCGCGCTGTTCCGCGGCAACATCTTCGCCTCGCTGGCGTCTCGGTGCCGCGACGAGGCGCACGCGGCGGAGGTCAAGCAGGAGTTCCTGACGCTGCTGCGGCGCGACTACCAGCCACCGCTCGTGCCCGGCATGCGCGACGTCGTCCGGCGGCTGGCGGCCGAGTGCACGCTGACCGTGATGTCCTCGAACGCGATGGCCGTTCTACGACGGGTGTTGGTGGACAACGACATCGCCTACTGTTTCGCGCACGTGTTCGGCGGCGACGTGGCGCCGGACAAGCGCGCCGCGATCCGCCAGTTCCTCGCCGACTCCGGCAGCGGCTTCGGCCGCCGCTGCTCCGCCGACTACGACGAGGGCCACGTCCACTGTGTCCCGGACGCGTCCAGCACCGTGCTGGTCACGGACACGGCGGGCGACGTCCGCGACGCGCGCGAGGTCGGCATCCGGGTCGTCGGCGTGACGTGGGGGATGCACTCGTCGGACGAGCTACTGGAAGCCGGGGCGGAGTTCGTCGCCCTGTGGCCGCAGGAGATCGCGTCGCACCTGCTGGGCGACGGCGCGGCCCGTCCGATCCCGGCGTCCGGCTCGTGCTCGACGGGGTCCTGCGCGAACCCGCCGGCGGCGACCGTGGGCGCGCCCGCTCCGCTCTCCGCCCCGGCCGGATCCGACCGGGTCACCCCCGGCCGGGCCGTCGGCGCGGCTGCCGTGGTCGCGACGGGAGGCGCCGACCCGCGACGGCAGCGGCGACGCGACGCCGCGTCGCAGTGGCAGGGCGGCGACCGGGCGGCGACCTCCACGACGGCGTCCCGGAACGCCACGGCCGGACAGGGTGCCACGGCCGAACAGGGTGCCACGGCCGAACAGGGTGCCACGGCCGATCGGAGTGCCGCGGGGGGTCGGGGCACCTCCGCCCCGGCTGGATCGCTGCACCGGGCCGGGCCGGAGTCCGCCGCCGGACGCCGTCGGGTGCCACCCGCGCCACCCGACGAGCTGCTCGCCGCCGTTCGGCTCATCTGCGACCGCTCCTGACGCAGCCCCGGCTCAGCCGCAGCCCGGCTCGGCCCCAGCCCAGCTCTGACGCGGGCCGGCACGGCCGCAACCCGGCTCTGACGCGGGCCGGCTCAGCCGCAACCCGGTTCGGCCGCAACCCGGCTCGGCCCCAGGCCAGCTCGGCCGCAACCCAGCTCGGCCCCAACCGGCTCAGCCGCACCCGGCTCTGACGCCCCCGCGCGCCAGGACCCGACGCGTCCGCCCCGACCGCCCGAACGTTCCACTCGACGCCGTCCGCGGATCCATTGGCACGTTTCGGCGGCGCGAACCGCGACAACGTGCCACTCGATCGGCGCGCACCGTCGGCCGGTACGTTTCGGCTGCTCGACCGACCGCAGCGTGGCCGTCGATCCGCTGCGCCCGGCCGGCGTCCGCCGCTGGTGACCGGTGCTCAGCCCGCGGCGGCCTGCCCCAGTGCGAGCTGGAACGGACGGCTCGCGGCGGCGTCGACGGCGAAGCGGCGGAAGCCCATCCGGTACAGCTCGGCGACCGTCTCGTCGGACGCGCTGGCCGACAGCCGCACGCCGATCCGGCAGCCGGGTACCCGGTCCTGCGTCGCAGCGGCGCGGACCAGCAGGTCCGCCGTCGTCGGGTCGATCGTGCGACGCGGGTCCAGGGTGAACAGCCCGCGCGACAGGTAGCCGTCCAGCGGCTCGGCCGTGTAGAGCTGGCGCGGTGGCAGGCCGATCATCGCGGCCTGCAGCGTGCGCAGCTCGATCCAGCAGACGTCGCCGTGACCGGCGATCGCCTCGATGCCGTGCAGGGCCCTCGGCGCCGTCAGATACGTCCCGATGCCGATCCCGGCACCGTCGGCCAGCGAGTGCAGCGACGCCGCCTCGGCAGGATCGGACACGTGCCGCAGAGCGAGGTGGGCCCGCCCACCGGAGTCCCGGACGGCCCGCGCCAGCCCGTCGACCTGCGCCTTGACCAGCTCCGGACGGCCGAGCGGCATCGACAGCTCCGGGTGCCGCGTGGTCACGGCCGTCTGCTGCAACAGCTCGCGGGACTCGTCGGCGACCAGGTCGATCGCGCGGACCCCGACCTCGCGGTCCCCGGCCGCGGAGAGCAGCGGCGTGAGCCCGGCCGCAACCTGGTCGGCCAGCGCCTCGATCCCTCCGGACGAGCCCTCCAGCAGGCCCTGCACCAGCCCGTCGAGGTCGCCGGTCGCGGCCAGCACGTCGTCGACGGCCGTGACCAGACCGGACGCGCCCGACTCCAGCACGGCGTCCACATCGGACGGCAGCGTGACCCGTCCGAGCACCTCGCAGCCGGCCACCCGGCCGGCCACGGTGAGCAGAGACGCGAGCGCCTCCGTCGCGGCGGCCGGGGTCGCGACGGCGAACGTGCCCTCGAACAGCTCGCCGGACGAACCGTCCAACGAGACGAGGTCGCCCTCGGACAGCGTCCGGTCGCCGACCTTCAGCGTGCGGGACGACTCGTCGATGCTCAGCGCCCCGGCGCCGACGACGCACGTCGTGCCGAGCGCCCGCGCGACGACGGCCGCGTGGCTCGTCGAGCCGCCGGTGGCCGTCACGATGCCGGCCGCGGCGATCATGCCGTGCAGGTCGGCCGGGCTGGTCACCGAGCGGGCGAGCACGACGGCCGTTCCGGCGTCCGCCGTCTCCTTCGCCCGGTCCGGGTCGAGCACGAGCGCACCGGACACCTGGCCCGGGCAGGCACCGATCCCGGACGTCAGCAGGCGGCCGGACGCGCGGGCCGCGGCGACCTCGTCGTCGTCGAAGCCCGGGCGCTGCACGTGCCGGACCTGCGCCGACGTCACCGCCCGCAACGCGCCGGCGTCGTCGAGCACGCCCTCGCCGTGGAGATCCGACGCGATCCGCACGGCCGCCTCCGGCGTGCGCTTCGCGCTGCGCACCTGCAGCAGGTACAGGGTGGACCGCTCCACGGTGAACTCGATGTCGAGCACGTCGCCCTGGGTTCGCTCCATGTCGTCGGCGACGGTCCGCAGCTCGGTCAGGAGCTCCGGCGACAGCGCGTCGACGATCCTGTCCGGCGTGCGGGTGCCCGCGACGACGTCCTCGCCCTGGCTGTGCGCGAGGTACTCGCCGAACAGGCCAGGCTCCCCGGTGACCGGGTTGCGCGTGAACGCGACACCGGAGCCGGAGTCGTCGGAGACGTTGCCGAACACCATCGACTGCACGACGACGGCGGTGCCGAGGTCGTGCGGGATGCCGTGGTGGTCGCGGTAGGTGCGGGCACGACGCGTGTTCCAGGAGCGGAACACGGCCTCGACGGCACCGGTGAGCTGCGCGCGCGGGTCGTCGGGGACCGGGTCGTCGCCGTCGTCCACCAGGGACTGCTGGCAGGCCGCCCAGACGCGGTCGTAGACGTCCCCGGGCTCCTCGTCCGCGCCGACCTCCCCGGGGTCCGACGACGGGTCGAGCGCGCCGAGCACGATCTCGGCGTACATCGAGTGGAAGCGCGCCACGAGGTCGGCCATGAACCGGACGTCGCCGGTCACCGACGCCATCGCGATCGCGGCGTCGCGGCCCAGCCCGAGGTTGAGGACGGTGTCCATCATCCCGGGCATCGAGATCGGGGCCCCGGAGCGCACGGAGAGCAGCAGCGGCAGCGGCCCGGCGCCGAACGTCTTGCCGGTCGCCGCCTCGAGGTCGCGCAGCCGGGACGCGATCTCGTCGTCCAGCCCGTCGGGCATGCGGCCGTCGGCGAGGTACTGACGGCACGCGTCGGTGTCCACGACGTAGCCCGGCGGCACGCGCAGGCCCTGCTGGGTCATGCGGGCCAGTCCGGCGCCCTTGCCGCCGAGGCGGTTGACGTCGTCCGCGTCCGCCTCGGCGAACGCCCAGGTGTGCGACGGCGCGCGGGATATGCCCACGCCGTTCGTGGTCATGCTGCGCTCACTCCGTGCGTTCCCGGCCCAGGGTGCGGAGCAGGTCCTCGTGGAACTCGAACCAGATGTTGTGCAGCGAGTCCGCCGTCGGCGACGACACCAGCTCGTGCCGGCCCTCGTCGACCGCCTTCTGCGTCGCGGCGAACCGGCGGGGATAACCGGCGAAGCGCGGGTCGTGTGTGGACAGCGCGTCGAGCAGCGGGGTCAGGCGTGCGACCAGCTTGTCCAGCTTGGCGATGACCTTCTCGTCGTAGTCCGGGTCGGAGTGGTCGTTGGTGACCTTCTTGCCGCCGACCTCGATCTGCTGCCAGGACGACATCGCGCCCAGGAACTGCGTGTTGACGGTCTCGAACCTCTCGACGAGCCCGGCGATCTCGTCGTCGGTGCGTACCGCGGCGTAGCGCTCGGCGGCCGTCTCGGCCAGCGCGGGTTCCGCCGAGTCGGTGGGGAGCGCCGACCCGGCGGCCACCATCACGTGGCCCTGACCGACGAGACGCTCGAACGCGTCGTTCACATCGGACTCGGAGAGCCCGGTGGTCTCGGCGACGGCGGAGGCCGCGGCCATCTTCTTCAGCGCGACGACGTTCAGCACGTCGTAGTCGGTGTCGTCCAGCACAGCAGCCTCCAGCCGGGGCACGGGTCACTGGCGGCGCGGCGGGGGAACCGCCGCGCCGCCAGTGGGAGCGGACTCGTTACAGCACCCGGTACTTCGACCGGCGCGGGCTCACCCCGTCCGGGAAGGGCAGGTAGCCGGCGCCCGAGAAGATCTTGGACGGCACCGTCTCCTGCGCGAACCCACGCTTGGTGATGTCGTAGTAGTAGTTCGCGACCCGCTGGTCGATCTCCCACAGGTCGTAGTCGCGGCAGGCCTTCTCGTACGTCCCGGCCAGCCGCATGTGCGGGAGGATCATGTCGATGTAGTAGACGTACTGCCCGTTCCAGATCAGGTCCCGGCGGCACATCTTCGACGTCTTCGCGTACAGCTTCAGCGTCGCCTGCTGCACGCGTCCCATGTGGTCGCCCAGCTCGCTGATGGGGATGTTCTGGACCTCGCCCATCGGCGTGTTCCACTTCTGCCGCGCGAACACCGCGCCACCGACGATCGCGTCGATGTAGTTCTTCGGACGGGTGAACGTCGTGGAGATGTCATTCACGCGGATCTCGTTGAGGCCCATGATGTTCGGGTCGATGATCAGCGCCAGCGTGTACACGTGCGGCAGCCCGGCGTCCTCGCAGACGTCCGACCAGTGGAAGACCTCCTCGTTCACGAACAGGTCACGCAGGATCAGCAGGTTGCCGTCCGGCAGCTCGTACGGCCCGGTGTCACCGAGCCCGAGCCGGCAGTCGTAGTGGTCCAGGAACGACAGCAGCTCGGCCGCGGCGTTGAACTGGGTGAACGCGCCGTGCTTGGGCGAACCCGGCTCCAGCTCCTCGACCTGGTTCACGAGCTGGTCCAGGAAGTCCTGGTCGTGGATCCGGCAGCGGTAGCGGTCCTGGGAGTTCAGGATGTAGCCGTCCTGGCGCTTGCCCCACAGCACGCGCTGCATGAACTTGAGGATCTCGTTGGACTCCTCGACGTACTCGTCGGGCTTGATCACCTCGAGCGCGAGCAGGCCGCAGCGGCCCATGCCGAACCCGACCGCACCGATGCACCAGTCGTGCACCGCGTTGACCTTGGTGCCGATCTCCCGCTTCGCGGTGGCACCGATGTCCATGATCCCCTGCGCGCCACCGACCTCCTCGGTGGTCATGGCCATGATCTCCGGCCAGCGGTAGAACTCGTGCATGAAGGCCAGGATCTCGTACTCCTGGCGGGGGATCATGCCGCTCACGCCCTCGGTGGCGCGCATGACCAGCACGTCCCAGATGTTCCAGGCGAGGTAGTTGTTCAGATCGTTGAGCTCGTCGATCGTGAACCGGTCGCGGAGGACGTCCTCCTTGGACACCTTCTCCAGCACCCCGGACTTCGCCCGGGACTTCATCATCTTGTCGCCCTTGATCCCGTCCGTGACGGGCTCCATGCCGACGAAGTTGCCGGTGTAGGTCAGGTCCTGGAACCGCAGGCCGTCGTCGTCCTCGTTGTAGCGGTCCTTGTACGTGGCCTTCTTGCCCTCGACCGTAGACACAGCTGTTCTCTCCCTCAGTCTTCCGCGACCACGCGGCCGGTCTCGTCGTCCGTACAGTCCAGACGGACCTTGCGGCCGTCGAGCGCCTTGGCGATCTCGACGAAGTGCGCCTCGTCGGTGGAGCCGACGACGTAGCGGGACTCGCTGGACGTCAGGTGCGCGGTCATCACGCACGGGGTCTGGAACTCGCGCGACAGGATGCCCAGGTGCGACTCCGGCGCACCGGACATCGTGATCACGCCGATCGCGCCCATCGACAGCGCCGGGGCGAGGAACGTCGTGGTGCCGCCGCGCACGAGCAGGATGTGCTCGGCGAGCTTCCCGGACTGGATGAGCCCGATGACCTCCTGCGGGGACTCCAGATATTTCACCGTGCCGCTCGGCGACTTCTTGGTGTCGAAGACGTTGTAGCCCTCGGCGAGCACGTCGCCCATGGAAGTTCCTCCTCGAACTCGTGGTCCCACGTCGCCGCGGCGCGTGCGCCCGCCCGGACGGGCGAGGACTGCCGGGTTGCGTGGGTCACACTCGCGCGGAGTGACCTCCACGGCCGAGGGGTGGTGCGGATAGAACTGATCCGTGATGTTGTCCGCCCCGGATAGCCCTCCCGTCGGATCGGCCTCCGGGCGGTCAGGCCGCGTCCATGACGTCGGCGAGAGCGGCGTGCCGGGCCTCGGTGAACGCGCGGCTGACCGGCACGTCCGGCTCGACGCCGTCGAACCCGTGGTAGGCGCCGGGCGACACGTGCAGCGAGATGTCGACGCCCGCCTCCCGCAGCCGCGCGGCGTAGGCCAGGTCCTCGTCGTGGAACAGGTCGCAGGTGCCGACGCCGATCCAGGCCGGGGCCACGCCGGACAGGTCCTCGACGCGGGCCGGCGCCGCGAGCGCCGGGACGTCGCCGGAGGAGTCCGTGCCCAGGTAGCAGCGCCAGCCGTAACGGTTGCTGCGCGCGTTCCACATCCGGTACGACGCGCCGTCGTCGAGATCGGTGCGCAACGTCGTGCGGTCGTCGACCATCGGGTAGCTCAGCAGCTGCAGCACCGGGCGGATCTCGCCGCGGTCCCGGGCGAGGATCGCGAGCGAGGCGGCCAGCCCACCCCCCGCGCTGGCCCCGCCGACGACGATCCGGTCCGCGTCGACGTCGGCGCGCCCGGCCAGCCAGGCGAGCCCGGCGTAGCAGTCCTCCAGCGGCGCCGGGAACGGGTGCTCCGGCGCGAGCCGGTAGTCGACGCTGGCCACCACCAGCCTGTACCGGTCGGCCAGCTCCCGGCACCAGGGGTCGTCCTGGATCGGGGAGCCGATCACGAAGCCGCCGCCGTGGATCCACAGGAGACCGCCCCGGGGAGCACCCGCGGGCCGGTACACGTGCACCCGCGCCCCGCCGGCCAGCGTCACGACGGAGTCGGCGCCGGTCCGGCGCAGGGCCAGGCCCATCAGGCCGCGGACGAGCGGGAGCGTCCGAGGGCCCACCGCGGCGCGCGGGAGCATGCGGGCACGACGGAGGGCGGGGTCGAGCGTGTCGGTCATACCGGCATTTTCACCGGTCCCGTCCCTGCCATGCTGGGACCCGCGCACCGACACCACGAACGAGGGGGACCGACGTGCGGGTGGTCGTGACCGGCGGGGCCGGGTTCATCGGGTCGCACTACGTGCGGACGGCGTTGACCGGCGGGTTCGACGGCGCTGAGCCGGACGAGCTCGTCGTGCTCGACAAGCTGACCTACGCGGGCAACCGGGCCAACCTGGAACCGGTCGCGGACGATCCCCGGCTGCGGCTGGTGGTCGGCGATATCGGCGATCCGGCCGTCGTCAAGCAGACGCTCGAGGGCACCGACCTCGTCGTCCACTTCGCCGCCGAGTCGCACGTGGACCGCTCGATCGAGGGCTCGTCGGAGTTCGTCCGTACCAACGTGGTCGGGACCCAGACGTTGCTCGCGGGCGCGCTGGAGGCCGGCGTCGGCCGGTTCGTGCACGTGTCGACGGACGAGGTGTACGGCTCGATCGATACCGGCTCGTGGCCGGAGACCGACCCGCTGCTGCCGAACTCGCCGTACGCCGCGTCGAAGGCCGGGTCGGACCTGATGGCGCGCGCGTTCCACCGCACGCACGGGATGGACGTGCGGATCACACGCTGCTCGAACAACTACGGGCCGTACCAGTACCCGGAGAAGGTCGTCCCGCTGTTCGTCACGAACCTGCTCGACGGTCTGCCGGTCCCGCTCTACGGCGACGGCGGCAACTCCCGCGACTGGCTGCACGTCGACGACCACTGCCGCGGCATCGCGCTCGTCGCCGAACGCGGGCGTCCCGGCGAGGTCTACAACATCGGCGGCGGCACCGAGCTGACGAACCGCGAGCTCACCGCGCGGCTGCTCGGGGCCACCGGGCGCGACGAGTCGTTCGTCCGGCCGGTGCCCGACCGCAAGGGCCACGACCGCCGGTACTCCGTGGACATCACGAAGATCACCGAGGAGCTCGGGTACCGCCCCCGGACGTCCTTCGACGACGGACTCGCCGCGACCGTCGCCTGGTACCGGGACAACCCGGGCTGGTGGCGCCCCCTCAAGGGATGACGGGATAGACGAAAGAGGGTGCCCGGCACGTCGCGGCCGGCCCTACGGTGATCGCGTGAAGGGTCCGGTTGCGGCACCGCCCGCGGCACGCAGGACGCTCGTCGTCTTCGTCGTCGCGATCACGGCGCTGGACCTGGCGCTCGGGCTGACCGGTCCTCCGACGACCGGATGGGCGGGCCCGTACGCGGGTGTCGCGCTCCAGGTGGTCAGCACGCTGTCGCTGCTGGTCCTGTACCGATGGCCGGGCGTGGTGACCGGCGTGGTCGTCGCCGTCGCCGTGCTGATGGCGCTCTCCGACGCGTTCGCGCCCGGACTCTTCGTCCCGGTCGAGCAGCTCAGCCCGCTGACCGTGCCGCGGGCCGTCCCGGCCGTGCTGGTGTTCCTCGTGTTCGCCGCCCCGCGACGCGAGTGGATCGCCGTGACCGCCGTGCTCACCGTGCTGGCCGCGCGGCCGTGGTCACCCGCATGGGACCTGACGCCCCTCGGCCTGCTCGCCACGCTGGTCCCCGCGCTCGGTGCGGCGTACGTCGACGCCCGGCGCCGCCTCCTGCAGTCGCTGCGGGAACGCGCGGAGCGGGCCGAGCGCGAGCAGCACCTGCTGGCCGAGCAGGCACGCGCCGACGAGCGCCGCCGCCTCGCCGCCGACATGCACGACGTGGTCACGCACCGGATCAGCCTGATCGTGCTGCACGCGGGCGCGCTGGAGACCTCGGCAGCGCCGGACGTGCGCTCCGCCGCAGGGGACATCCGCTCGGCGGGCACGCAGGCGCTGACCGAGCTCCGCGACCTCGTCGGCGTGCTGCGCACCGAGTCAGAGGGCACCGGGCCGGCGCCGGAGCGGGCGGGCGGCGCACGGGAGGCGGGTGACCCGGCCGAGCCGGCCCGCGAGTCCGCGGCGGCCGGGCTGCCGGTCGACCTGGACGTCGAGGGCTCTCCGGACGCGCTGGCCCCGACCGTCGCGCGCACCGCGTACCGCGTGGTGCAGGAGGCGCTGACGAACGTCCGCAAGCACGCGCCGGGCGCGCGGACCGGCGTGTGCCTGCGCTACGGCCCGGACCGCGTCGAGATCCGGGTCGTGAACGCCGCCGCTCCCTCCGGCCCCGACCCGTCGCTGGCCGCGACCGGGTCCGGCTCCGGGCTGGCCGGGCTGGAGCAGCGGGTCGGGCTCGTCGGCGGCACGCTGCGCCACGGCCCCACCCCCGACGGCGGGTTCTCGGTCGATGCGAGGCTTCCGGCGTTCGTACCGACGACTCCGGGAACGGGATGATCACACTACTCGTGGTCGACGACGAGCCGATGGTCTGCGAGCACCTGACGACGATCCTGTCCGCGGCCGACGACCTCGACGTCGTCGCCCGCGCGCACGACGGGGCAGAGGCCGTCGAGGCCGTGCTGAACCACCACCCGGACGTCGTGCTGATGGACCTGCGGATGCCCGGTGTGGACGGGCTGACCGCGATCGAGCGGATCGCGTCGATGGTGAGCCCGCCGGCCGTCGTCGCACTGACGACGTTCGACGCCGACACCTACGTGCTGCGCGCGCTGCAGCTCGGCGCCGCCGGCTTTCTCGTCAAGTCGACACCGCCGCAGGACCTGGTCCGGCTCGTCCGGGTCGCCGCGGACGGGCACACGGTGCTCTCCCCGGAGGCGGCCGCCCGGCTCGTCGCGGCGTCCGGGGCGGACCACCGGCGCACGACGGCGGCCCGCGCACGCACCCGGGACCTCACGGAGCGTGAAATCGATGTCCTCCGGTGCCTCGGCGAGGGCCTGACGAACGCGGAGATCGCGACACGCCTGCACCTCTCAGAAGCCACCGTGAAGAGCTACGTGTCGCGGATGCTGGTGAAGCTCGAGTGCACCAACCGCACCCAGGCCGGCCTGCTCGCCGTCGAAGCAGGCCTGACCGGGTGAGGGCGGGTCTGTCCGAGGGGTGAACGGCGGGCGTCCGGCCGGGTACTGCGCGTCGAGCACCGGTCGTGACACTCGACGCCGCTTCCAGCGATGTCCGGGCGGCCGGTGCCACGATCGATGGTGACGGTCTCCGCACCCCCGAACGTGGGGGCCGTGGGGAAGGAGGCGGGTGATGTCGACCTCGGTGAGCCACGCCGGCCCCGGTCTGCGGGCCAGGGCACTGCGCACCGCGCTGCACGCGGTGCTGGGCATGCCCCTGCCGCTCAAGCGCGC
This sequence comes from Pseudonocardia endophytica, assembly GCF_004339565.1. Classification (GTDB taxonomy): domain Bacteria; phylum Actinomycetota; class Actinomycetes; order Mycobacteriales; family Pseudonocardiaceae; genus Pseudonocardia; species Pseudonocardia endophytica. The sequence continues at coordinate 867,743 of NZ_SMFZ01000002.1, read as the reverse complement.
GCTGGCCGGCAGGCCGGTGCACGTGGACGGTCAGGACCTCGATCTGGACTTCCAGGTGCTGCGGACGGTCACCGGCTCGAACCGCGGGCGGGCCGCCCCACCCCGGGACGCGCGCACGATTCGCACCGGCCAGTCGTTCTTCGGCGGCGTCGTGGCGGGCGACCCGGAGCCCGGCGTGCTCCGCACCGACACCACCGTCCCCGGTGCCGACGGCGACCTGACGGCCCGCCTGTACACGCCGGACACGCTGACCGGGGCGTCTCCGGTCCTCGTGTACTTCCACGGCGGCGGGTTCGTGGCGGGCGGCGTCGACACCCACGACGGGCTGTGCGCCGCACTGTGCGCCGACGCCGAGGTCCGCGTGCTGTCCGTCGAGTACCGGCTCGCGCCGGAACACCCCTTCCCGGCACCCGTCGAGGACTGCGTCGCCGCGTTCGGGTACGTGGCCGGGCACCCGGACCGCTTCGGTGCCGTGGCGGGCTCCGTCGCCGTCGGCGGGGACAGCGCGGGCGGGAGCCTGGCACTGACCGTCGCGCACGAGACGGTCCGCTCCGGCGGGCCGGTGCCCGCGTTCGTGCTGGCGTTCTTCCCGGTCGTCGACCTGGTACCGACGGCCCCGTCACGCACGCTGTTCGGCCACGGCTTCTTCCTCACCTCCGAAGCGATCGACGTCCTGACCAGCTGGTACGTGCCGGACGAGCTGCGGTCGGACCCGCGCCTCGCGCTCACCGACTCCGATCTCGCCGGCATGCCGCCGGTCTACGTCGCGACGGCCGGGTTCGACCCGTTGCGCGACGAGGCCGAGGCGCTGGTCGACCGGCTGCGCGCCGCAGGGGTCCCGGCGACGCTGCGCCGCCACCCCGATCTCGTGCACGGGTTCGCGACGGCGCTCGGCATCGGCCCGCGTCCCCGGCAGGCGGTCGCGGAGGCGGCGGTGGCGCTGCGGGCAGCCCTCCTGCCCGCCCCGGCGGACCCCGCCGAACCGTGATCATTTCTCATCGGTAACGAACCGGGACACTGCTGTACTCCCGGCGTGACCCCCCGCCCGGCATGACATCGTTGTGAACTGCCCCGCCGGGCGACGGGGCCACGGATCCGGGAACAGGAGGACGTCGTGGTGCGCTCCGAGACCGCCGGGGCCGAGTCCGACGGGGCGTCGCGGCCCCGCGCCTCGATGCCGGTGGCCGACCCGGAGGCCCGGCGCCGTCGGCTCTCCGAGGCCGCGACGGTCAGGGCCGTGGTCTGGGCGACGCGCCTGGTCGCGCTGATGACGATCGTGACGGCGCTGTTCCCGGGGCCGCGCCGGATGTTCGGCGGCCCGCTGCGGACGTCGCTGGGGCTGCCGCCCGCGGTCGGCGTCGCCGGCATCGTCGTGACCCTCGTCGCCGGCGTCGCGGTGCTGCTGCTGGCGACCGGTCTGCGTCGGCGCAAGCGCAGGGCATGGTGGCTCGCGAGCACGACGACGGCCGTGCTCGTCGTCGTCAACCTGCTGCACGTGATCGACCAGCACCGCGGGGTGGTCGCCCTGATCGGGTCGGCCGCGCTGCTGGTGGCGCTCGTGCTGACCCGGCGCTACTTCGTCGCGCGGCAGGACCCGGGCGGTCTCGGCCGTGCGCTGCGGACGCTCGTCGAGTTCGCGGTGGCCGGGTTCGCGCTGGTCTGGATCCTGCTCGTGATCAACGAGCGGCGGCTGGACGGGAGCCCCGGTCCGGGGACGGAGGCTGCGCACGCCCTGCTCTCGCTGATCGGCGTGACCGGGCCGGTCCAGTTCAAGGTCGGCTGGGTGGACGACCTGACGGCCACCATCGGGCTGACGTTCGGCATCGTCGCGCTCGTCGTCGCCGGGTACCACCTGCTGCGCTCGCCGGAGCCGCGCCCGGGTCTGTCCGCCGAGGACGCGGAGAGCCTGCGGACCATGCTGGCCCGGGCGGACGGCGACTCGCTCGGCTACTTCGCGCTGCGCAGGGACAAGGGCGCGGTGTTCTCGCACGGCGGCAAGTCCGCCGTGTCCTACCGGGTGCTGGCCGGTGTCGCGCTGGCGTCCGGGGACCCGGTCGGCGACGTCGGCGCGTGGCCGGGGGCGATCGAGGCGTTCGTCGACAACTGCGTGCGCAACGGGTGGTCGCCCGCCGTGCTCGGCTGCTCGGAACGCGGGGCCGTGGCGTGGGCGAAGGCCGGCCTGGACGCGCTCGAGCTGGGCGACGAGGCCGTGCTGGACGCGGCGACGTTCACGCTCGACGGCCGGCCGATGCGCGGTGTGCGCCAGGCCGTGAACCGCATGCAGCGCGCCGGGCACACGGCGACCGTACGGCGCCTGTCCGACCTGGGCACCGACGAGCGCGAGGAGGTCGCCGCCCGCGCGCTGCGCTGGCGGGACGGGGAGACCGAGCGCGGCTTCTCGATGGCGCTGTCCCGGGTCGCCGACCCGGACGACCCGGACGCCGTGCTGGTCACCGCCGACCGCGACGGCACGCCGTGCGGGCTGCTCCAGCTCGTCCCGTGGGGGCCGGACGGGCTGTCGCTGGACGTGATGCTGCGCGCCGCGGACGCGGACAACGGCGTGAACGAGCTGCTGATCGCGGAGCTGATGGCCGCACTGCCCCGCCTCGGGGTACGACGGGTGTCGCTCAACTTCGCCGTGTTCCGCTCGGCCCTGGAGCGAGGTGAGCGGATCGGGGCGGGCCCGGTGGCCCGGTCGTGGGCCCGGCTGCTGCGCCTGGCCTCGCGGTGGTGGCAGATCGACAGCCTCTACCGGTTCAACGCGAAGTTCCGCCCCGAGTGGTCACCGCGTTACGTGATGTTCCCGTCCGTGCGCGAGCTGCCGCGGGTCATGCTCGCGGTGCTCGAGGCGGAGGGGTTCGGCGGTCGCCCACCGGCGCTGCTGCGGGCGCTGCGCCGGTGAGCCCCGGTTTCAGGACGCCGTGACCGTCGCCTCGTAGCGGGCCGTGACGTCGCGACCGGCCGCCATGCCCGCGTTCGGCGACGTCGCGGTGTACGTCCCCTCCGCACGGGGACCGAGCGTGAACGGGATGCGGTTGAGCACCGTGCCGTTCTTCGTGATCGTCACCACCCCGCGCGCCTCGAGACCGGCCGAGTTCGTGAGCTTCACGGTCACCGTGCAGGTCGGTGTCGAGCACGGCGGGGCGGGCAGGATGTCGACCTCGACGTCGTCCGGGTAGTACAGCGCCGACGAGTAGTCCTCGGCCTCGGACAGCGGGGCTCCGGCCGAGCCGACGGCCGCGACCTGGTCCGGAGCGGCCGCCGAGACCCGGAGCCCGGCCGGGTCTGCGGACGCGGGCGGCACGATCGCGAGCAGCCGGGCCTCGTGGTCGTCGGACAGGACGACGCGGTGCTCGGCCGCCGTCACGACGCGACCGTCCTGGCCGTCGACGGCCTGGTCCCCCGCGTCGGAGTACTCCTGCGGTGCACCGGCCGGGCCGGTCAGGTCGTCGGCGAGCGCGCCGGGGGCGAGGAGCGGGACCGCGCGGAGCCACGTCGTCTCCGGGGCCGGGTTGCGCAGCCAGATGCCACCCAACCGACGTCCCTTGTCCGAACCCTGCGCCTGCCCGGACCACCACGACGCGTTGCCGCGCAACAGCTGCACGCCACCGGTCTCGGCGAAGTCCGCGCGCCCTCCTCCGTCGCGCGTGAACGTCCCGGTCTTGTCGCCGTTCGGGCCGACGGTCACGTCCACGGTGACGGTCCGGCCGTTCGGCCCGCGGAGCGGCCCGCGGTAGGTCGCGCCGGTCCACCCACGCGCGGCGTCCGCGGCGTTCGCGACGGCCGAGGACGCCGCCGGCGGGATCACGAAGAACACGACGCCTGCGACGACCAGCAACAGCACGACCACACCGACGATCAGCAGCGGCTTCCCGTTCCGACGACGGATCGGCTCCGGCCGTGGCGGTCCCGGCCACACAGCGGTCCCGCCGCCGTTCCCGGGCGGCGGGCCGTACGGGCCGGGCGCTCCGCGCGGCGGGTCGGGTACGCCGTACGCGCCGGGGCTCCCGTACGCACCGGGCGGGCCGTACGGACCCGGCCCGCCGTACGGGCCGGGCGCGCCGTACGCGTTGGGCTCGGCGGCCGGTGCACCTCCGTACGGGTCGGGGGCGGCTGGCGGCATGCCACCCGTGCCGGGGTCGTACGGCAACGGCTGCCCGGGTACCCAGCCGACCGGACCGGACGGTGCCGGGTACGGGGCGGTCGGAGGCGCGGCGGGTGGCGCGGCGGACGCGGTCGTGCCGTCGGACGGTCCTGCGGAGGCCGGCGGGACGGTCACGGTCGCGTCGTCCGACGGTCCCGCGGAGGCCGGCGGAACGGTCACCGTCGCGTCGTCCGACGGTCCCGCGGAGGCCGGCGGAACGGTCACCGTCGCGTCGCCGGACGGTCCCGCGGAGGCCGGCGGAACGGTCACCGGCGCGTCGTCCGACGGTCCCGCGGAGGCCGGCGGAACGGTCACCGTCGCGTCGTCCGACGGTCCCGCGGTGGTCGCCCCGTCCCGGAACGGGACCGTGGCGTCGTCGGAGGGCGTGACCAGGGCCGGGCGGTCGTCCTCCTCGGTGGACCCGGCGCGTGCAGCGCTCCCGTCCGCCGCGGACTCCGGTGTGCGGCCCCCGTCCGGCGACGCGCTCCCCACCGGCGCCGATGCACGCGCGGAGCTCTCGTTCGAAACCGACGCAGATGCGGCGGTGGCCGAGCCGACCGTCGACCCGCTGCCGGCCGCCGGCTCGCTCGCCCGCGACGCGGGCTCGGCGCCCGCGCCGGCCGTCGCCGCTACGACCTCGTCGCCGGCCGGTCCGGCCGAGTCGGTGGTGGCGTCCGCAGGGTCGGGTGACGTCTCGTCCACCGACGACACGGGCGAGGCGGTCGGGTCGACGGGCGCGGCGTCCTCGGCGTCGCCGGGCGCCGACGCAGCCGGCCCCGCGCCGGGTGCCTCCGCGCCACCGGACGTCGGCGCGGACGCCTCCGGCCCGCCGTTCCCGGACGTTCCCGGCGCGCGCGAGGTCTGCTCGTCCACGGTCGTTCTCCCCCCGTATGTCCCCTCGGAGCATTCCGCTCCCCCCACGGGACCCCTCCCGGATCGTCCCCCATCGACCGATCACCGCGGGAGATCTGTGGACGCACCCGTTGCAGAACCGATTCCGGCGTCGTGGCTGCTCCGACGTGCCACCGGCGCTCGCGGGAACCGCCTCACCACGTGAGCCGACGGACGACGCCGCCTCCGCTGATGAGGAGCCGGTGGGACGCCGCCGTCGCGGGCGCGGGCGGACCGCCACACCGTGCCACTCGGCGGTGTGTTCGAATCGAGAGGAACGTTCTGGCGGTCGCGACAGCCGGAACGTGCCACTCGAACGGACACAGTGGATCGAGCGTCACGTTCGCGCGGTCGACGCCGCCGTAGGGTGACCGTCGGTCCCGTACCGACGGGCCACGTCCTCTCCGGCTCGTGCGGCCGACGCGCGTCCCGGGCCCCACCGCCTCACCGCACCGAGACCGCGCCGCTCGCTCGGACCCCGGGTGACCGGCGCCGACCCGAGGATCACGGCCGCGAACTGTCGGGGGTCTGCGGCAGACTGCGTCCAGAGAGATCCCGACAGGAAAGCAGCGCAGGACTCCGATGGACTTCCGCTCCCTCTACCGCCACCGCTTCCTGCGGGTCGCCGCGCAGACGATCCGCACGACGATGGCCGACCCGGCGGCGAACGCCGCCGCCGTGCTGGACGCCGCCCGCGAGTGCCACGAGGACGGCACCGGTCTCGTGGTGTTCCCGGAGCTCACGCTGTCCGGGTACTCGATCGAGGACGTCCTGATGCAGGACACGCTGCTCGACGCCGTCGAGCGCGAGCTGGTCGCGCTGGCCGGGGCCACGGCCGACCTGCTGCCGGTGCTCGTGGTCGGTGCGCCGCTGCGGCACCGGCACCGGATCTACAACGGCGCCGTCGTCGTCCACCGTGGACGGATCCTCGGCGTCGCGCCCAAGTCGTACCTGCCGACCTACCGCGAGTTCTACGAGCGTCGCCAGGTCGCGGCCGGGGATGACCAGCGGGGCACGATCCGGATCGGCGGTCAGGAGTACCCGTTCGGGCCGGACCTGCTGTTCACGGCGACCGACCTGCCGGGCTTCGTGCTGCACGCCGAGGTGTGCGAGGACTTCTGGGTCCCGGTGCCGCCGAGCGCGGAGGCGGCGCTGGCCGGGGCGACGGTGCTGGTCAACCTGTCCGGTAGCCCGATCACGGTCGGGCGGGCGGACCAGCGCAGGCTGCTGTGTCGGTCCGCGTCGTCGCGCTGCCTGGCCGCCTACGTCTACGCCGCCGCCGGGGAGGGCGAGTCCACGACGGACGTCGCGTGGGACGGCCAGACGATGATCTACGAGAACGGCGAGCGGCTGGCCGAGTCCGGCCGGTTCCCGAAGGGCGCACAGCGGGCCGTCGCGGACGTCGACCTGGACCTGATCGCGTCCGAGCGCCGCAGACAGGGCACGTTCGACGACAACCGGCGCGCCCTCGCGGACCGGCTCGACGGCTTCCGGACGATCGAGTTCGCGCTGGACCCCCCGGACCGCGACCTGGGTCTTCGACGGGTGGTCGAGCGCTTCCCGTTCGTGCCCGCTGATCCCGAGCGGCTCGAGCAGGACTGCTACGAGGCGTACTCGATCCAGGTCTCCGGCCTGGAGCAGCGGCTGCGCGCGATCGGGCACCCGAAGGTCGTGATCGGCGTGTCCGGCGGTCTGGACTCGACGCACGCGCTGATCGTCGCGGCCAGGGCGATGGACCGGGAGAAGCGGCCGCGCAGCGACATCCTGGCGTTCACGATGCCCGGCTTCGCGACCGGCGAGCACACGCGCAACAACGCCGTCGCGCTCTCGGAGGCGCTGGGCGTCACGTTCGAGACGATCGACATCACGCCGACGGCGCGCACCATGCTCTCCGAGATCGACCACCCGTTCTCCCGCGGCGAGCCGGTGTACGACGTCACGTTCGAGAACGTCCAGGCCGGACTGCGCACCGACTACCTGTTCCGCCTGGCCAACCAGCGCGGCGGGATCGTGCTCGGCACCGGCGATCTCTCGGAGCTGGCGCTCGGGTGGTCCACCTACGGCGTCGGCGACCAGATGTCGCACTACAACGTCAACGGCGGCGTGCCGAAGACGCTGATCCAGCACCTGATCCGCTGGGTGATCTCCTCCGAGCAGTTCGACGAGCGGGTCTCGGCCGTGCTGCAGTCCGTGCTGGACACCGAGATCACGCCGGAGCTGGTGCCGTCCGACGGCGGGCAGGAGGTCCAGTCCAGCCAGGCGACGGTCGGTCCGTACGCGCTGCAGGACTTCACGCTGTGGTACACGCTGCGCCACGGCTTCCGGCCGTCGCGGATCGCGTTCCTGGCCCGGCACGCGTGGTCGGACGCCGGCGCGGGTGCCTGGCCGCCCGGCTTCCCCGAGGACGAGCGCGGCGAGTTCACGCCGGCCGAGATCAAGAAGTGGCTGCGCGTGTTCGCGCAGCGGTTCTTCTCGTTCAGCCAGTTCAAGCGCTCGGCGCTGCCGAACGGGCCGAAGGTCTCGGCCGGCGGGGCGCTCTCCCCGAGGGGTGACTGGCGAGCGCCGTCGGACATGTCCGCCAGGACCTGGCTCGACGAGATCGACCGGGAGGTGCCGGAGGACTGATCATCCGCCGCCGTCGCCCCCGGCGAGGTAGCGCGTCGGCATCGCGACGAGCTCGCGTTCCAGGCGCTCCACGGGCGGCACGCACCATGAGGCGCACGACGTCGGCGAGCGGGCGCTCCCGGTCGACGGCGTCCGGCAGGACGTCCCCCGCCGCGTACCCGAACTCGGCCAGAACGTGAGCAGCCGCGGTCGGGATCCGCTCACGCGTGAGCTCCGCCCGCACCTGCCGGGGCTCTTTCCGCGGCTCCGGGCGTCGGTGCTCCGGGCGCATGCTCCTCCTCCGTACGGCTCGCGAAAGCGAGTTTCGAGATGGTGAAGGTTTGCTCACAATAGCCCCATGACCAGCCATGATCCATTCTCGGTCCTCGATCCGCGTGCCGCAGGGGTGCTGCGCCGCCTGCACTCGGCGAACGACCGGCAGCTGCCGCGGATCCTGCTGCGGCTCGCCGGCGACCTGCCCGCGCTGGCCCTCGGACGGCCGCGGCGGTCCTCGGCCGCACCGGACGGGGGCATGGACGACGCGTTCCTCGCGCTCGGGAGGGAACAGGCCGCGTTCTGCTACGCCCAGGCCCGCGCGGTGCGGGCCCGCCGGATCGTCGAGTTCGGGACGTCGTTCGGCGTCTCGACGATCTGGCTGGCGGCGGCCGTGCGGGACAACGGGGGCGGCACGGTGATCGGGACCGAGATGGTGCCGGCGAAGGCAGAACGGGCCCGCGCCCATGTTCGGGAGGCGGGCCTCGCCGACCAGGTCGACATTCGCACCGGTGACGCGTGCGAGACGCTGCGCGAGCTCGACGGGCCCGTCGACCTCATGCTCAACGACGGCTTTCCGGACGCGGCGCTCGACGTGCTGCGCCTCGTCGCCCCGAGCCTTCGCCCCGGCGCGGTGGTGATCACCGACAACGTCGGCGTGATGCGCGGCGACTACGCCGACTACGTGGGCTGGGTACGGGATCCGGCCCACGGCTTCGTATCGGTCCGGGTCCCGTACAAGGGCGGCACCGAGGTGTCGGTCCGGGTCGCCTGACGGACGCGGCCACGACCGCACGGACGGTCCCCGGTCACCGGCCCGTCACCCGCTCCCGGACCGACGTTCCCGGCCCCTCGGCGGCACGTCGGCCGGAGGGGCACCCACACGGTGAAACAATCGGGGCAGGCGAGCAGGAGGAGGACGAGATGGGGACCCCGATCCCGGAGCGGATCGCCCGGCACTGCGCGGACGCCGTCGATGACCACGCGGACCGGCTCGTCGAGCTCGCCGGGAGCCTGCACGCCGAACCGGAGCTCGCGTTCGCCGAGCACCGCAGCGCCGAGAAGATCTCCGGCCTGCTCGAACGGGAGGGCTTCGCCGTCGAGCGCGGCACCGCGGGCCTGGACACGGCGTTCGTCGCCCGCGCCGGGTCCGGACCGCTGACCGTGGCGTTCTGCGCGGAGTACGACGCGCTGCCGGGCATCGGCCACGCCTGCGGGCACAACCTGATCGCCGCGTCCTCGGTCGGCGCCGGGCTCGCGCTGCGCGACGTCGCCGACGAGCTCGGCCTGACCGTCCTCGTCGTCGGCACCCCGGCCGAGGAGGAGGGCGGCGGGAAGATCGTCATGCTGGACGCCGGCGTGTTCGACGACGTCGCCCTCGCGATGATGGCCCACCCGGCCCCGATCGACGTCGCCGCGCCGCGCCCGCTGGCGCTGGCCGAGTGGGAGATCCGGTACCGGGGCACGCCGTCGCACTCGGCAATGGCGCCGCACCTGGGCGTGAACGCGGCGGACGCGCTCACCGTCGCCGAGGTGGCGATCGGCGTGGGACGCCAGCATCTCGAGCCGGAACAGCTCGTGCACGGCATCGTCACGCACGGCGGTGACGCGCCCAACGTCGTCCCGGCCGACACCCGCGCCGTCTACGACATGCGCGCCCCGGACGTCGGATCGCTGGAACGGCTGCAGGCCCGCGTCCGCCGGTGCATCGAGGCGGGCGCGGTGGCGACCGGCTGCTCGTTCGAGATCACCGCGGCCCCGGACTACGCCGAGCTGCGCCACGACCCGTGGCTGTCCGCGACGTACCGCGACGCGATCCTCGAGCTGGGCCGCACGCTGCTCCCGCCCGAGCAGGAGCGGGTGCTGCCGGCCGGCAGCACCGACATGGGCAACGTCAGCCTCGTCGTGCCGAGCATCCACCCGGCGATCGGCGTCGAGTCCGGTGGCGCCGTCAACCACCAGCCGGAGTTCACGGCGGCGTGCGTCGGACCGTCAGCGGACCGCGCAGTCGGGGACGCGGCCGTCGCGATGGCCCGCACCACCGCCGCCGCGGCGGTCTCCGACGAGCAGCGCGAGCGATTCCTCACGCGGACCCGGTAGTCAGCGCATCGGCTCCAGCAGCCGCCGCGGGCTGCGCAGCATCCGCCCGACGAACTCCTCCGGCTCCGGCTCGCCCGCCAGGCCGGGGCCGGGGCAGATCTCCACGTCCCCGGGATCCGGGACGGTTCCGCACGCCGGGCATGCGGCGCGGGCGTCGAGCTCGACACCGCAGGGCACGTGCCGGAACAGCCGCCTGCGCGGACCGGTGGCGGCGTGCGCCTCGCCCCACGCGGCCAGCGAGTGCAGGACCGGCCACAGCTGTTCGCCGCGCGCGGTCAGCCGGTACTCCACCCGGCCGGGGCCGCGCTCGTCGCGCTCCAGCACGCCGGCCTCGGTCAGCGACTCCAGACGCGACGCGAGCACCGCCTTCGGCACGGTGAGATGGCGCTGCAGATCGGAGAACCGCTGCACGCCGTAGAAGCAGTCGCGCACGATCAGCAGCGTCCAGCGCTCCCCGACGATCTCGAGTGCACGGGCGATCGCACAGGCCTGCGAGCCGTAGTCGGTTCCGAGCGGCATCGTCACATCCTAGCGCGATCGGTTCGGTGATCGAACCGGTTCGTGCTAGCGTCGGTTCGTTCACCGAACCGAGGAGTTGGTCATGCCGCACCGGACGGTCGCCGTCTCCGCGCTGGGCACGTTCCTGGCACTCGTCTCGTACACGGCGCCGCTGGCGACGCTCCGCCAGATCTCCGGCGATCTCGGGACCGGCGCGTCCGGACAGTCCTGGATCCTCAGCTCGATGAGCCTCGGTCTGACCGCGGCGCTGTTGACCGCGGGCACGCTCGCCGACGAGCACGGGCGGCGGCGCGTGTTCGTGCTCGGATCTGTCGTGCTGGCCGTGGCCTCGGTGGCCGGCGCCGCCTCGCCGGGGACGCTGGTGTTCGTGCTCGGCCGGGTCGTCCAGGGCGCCGGTGCGGGCGCGATGATCGCCTGCAGCCTGGCGCTGATCAGCCACGCGATCCCGAGTGGCCCGCGACGGGCATCGGCCAGCGGCCTGTGGGGTGCCGCGCTCGCGGCCGGCATCGCGATCGGGCCGCTCCTGGCCGGGATCGTGCCGTGGCGGCCGTTCTACCTGCTGGTCGCCGTGGCCGCGGTCGCCGTGGCGGTGGCCGGCCGGATGGTCCTCGACGAGTCCACGTCGGGCGAGCCGCGCCCGGTCGACGTGCCCGGGATGGTGCTGCTGGCCGCCGGCCTGTCCGCTCTGCTCGCCGGTCTGACCGAGGCGCGACGGCTGCCGATCGGCCCGGTGCCGATCGTCCTGCTGGTCGTGGGGGTGGTGCTGCTGGCCGGGTTCGTCGTCGTCCAGCGGCGGTCGTCGCACCCGATGGTCTCGCTCGCGCTGTTCCGCAACCCGGGCCTGGTCGCCGCCTCGGCGGGCAGCCTCGCGACCGGCCTCGGCATCATCGCGGTCTCGTCCTACCTGCCTGCGCTGCTGCAGCGCGGGCAGGGTTACGGCGCGCTCGGTGCCGCGGCGCTACTGCTCGGCTGGTCCGGCACCAGCATCGTCACCGCCCTGCTGACCCGGCGGATCAGTGAACGGGTCAGCGGCCCGGTCCGGCTGACGGCCGGGCTGGTCGTGATCGCGGCCGGGATCGTTCCGCTGGCCTGGCTGACGACCGACTCCGGGATCGCGCTCCCGTTGCTCTCGCTGATCGTCGCCGGGCTCGGCACCGGCGTCGTGAACGCGACGCTCGGACGGGAGGCGGTCGCGTCGGTGCCGGCGAACCGGGCCGGGATGGGCAGCGGCATCAACAACACGGCCCGCTATCTGGGTGCCGCGATCGGCGTGACGGTCGTGTCCGTGCTCGCGTCGCCGACCGGCCGCGAGACACCGGAGCAGCTGCTCGCCGGATGGGACGGCGCCGTCGTCGTCTGCGCCGTACTGACGCTCGCCTGTGCGGCCGCCGTGCTCGCGTGCGTGCGCCGAGCGCCCGCCGCCCAACCGGTCGCCGGATAGTCCACCGTTCACACCTGTCGTCGCGGCTTCCGTACCGGCGACAGATCCGTCCACCGGACGACACCGGCCCCTCGGAACGCCTCCCCCGACCGGGCTACTACTGTGCCCGGCAATCGATCTGGAGGTGTCCAGTTGGCACTCGCGAACATCCTCTCGGAGATGCCCGACCTGCTGCGCCGCACGCTCGACGAGCACACGCCGGACGCGCAGGGCTACTGCCGGGAGTGCCGGGACGCGAGCGGTGTCAGCGCCGCGTGGCCCTGCGTCACCCGTCAGCTCGCCGAGGAGGCCGAGAACATGGCGGGTTCCGGCCGGTCCCCGGTGGCGACCGAACGGCCCAGCGTCGCGGGCCGTCGTCGCGCACGTGACCTCTCGTCGAGCTCCGACCTGCTCTGAGGCTCACGCCCGGGGGCGGTGGGTCTCCCGGATCAGCAGCACGGCGACGAGGCTGATCACCGCCACGGCGACCATGTAGGCCGCGACCGAGAGCGACGTCCCGGTCGCGCCCTGCAGGTACGCGGCGACGACCGGGGCGAACCCGCCACCGAGCACGGCCCCGACGGCGTAGGAGAACGACGCGCCGCTGTAGCGGAACCGGGGCTCGAACATCTCGGCGAACAGCGCCGACTGCGGGCCGTAGGACAGGCCGAGCCCGATCGTCAGCACCAGCACCGAGACGATCATCAATGCGGGCGCGGCCGTGTCCAGCAACAGGAAGAACGGCACCGGCCAGACGACCAGCAGCACGGACCCGACGACGTACGGGCGCTTGCGGCCCACCCGGTCCGACCAGACGGCCGCCGCGATGATGCTGACCAGCCAGCACACGCTGCCCGCCACGATCACCACGAGCATCGTGTTCCGGTCCACCTTCAGCACCGACGTGCCGTAGGACAGCAGGTAGGCCAGGAACACGTAGCCGATCGCGGTGTTGGCGATGAAGGACAGCGACGCCAGCGTCAGCTCGCGCGGCCGCTCGCGGAACACGTCGACGATCGGTGCGCGGCTGCGCGCCGACTCCGAGCGCAGCGCGCGGAACACCGGGCTCTCCTCGACCCGCAGCCGGATCACGAGTCCGACGACGACCAGCACGATCGACAGCAGGAACGGGATCCGCCAGCCCCACGCCGCGAACTGGTCCGGGCTGACCAGGTTGTTCACCACGAGGAACACGAGCTGGGCCAGGATCAGCCCGGCCGGGACGCCGATCTGGGCGAACGAGCCGTACCGGCCCCGCTGCGCCGGAGGCGCGTGCTCGACGGCCATCAGCGCCGCGCCGCCCCACTCGCCGCCCGCACTGATGCCCTGCAGCAGGCGCATGACCAGCAGCAGGACCGGAGCCAGCACCCCGACCTGGGCGTACGTGGGCAGCAGGCCCACTCCGACGGTGGCGACGCCCATCAGCAGCAGCGAGGTCACGAGCATCGCCTTGCGCCCGATCCGGTCGCCGAGATGGCCCCAGATGATCCCGCCCAGCGGCCGGGCCACGAACCCGACGCCGAGGGTCGCGAACGCGGCGAGCGTGCCGGACGCCGGGGACAACGTCGAGAAGAACTGACTGTTGAACACGAGCGCGGCCGCCGTGGAGAAGATGAAGTAGTCGTACCACTCGATCGTCGTGCCGATCGCGCTCGCGACGGCCACCCGCCGGACCTGCCGCGGATCCGACACCTGCTCGGCCCTGCTCACCGCGTCGTCGTCGCGCGTCGACGTCATGATCCCTCCCCCGTGGCCGGACGCCCTCGGTCGGCCGCGGACAGCTTGCCGCGCAAGCATGCCCACACGGAAGGGTGAGCGACCACTCGTCGCAGTGGTGTGCGCGATCGTCTCGCACGTCTGCTCCGGAACGGACATTCCGGCTGAACCCGCTACCGTCGAGGACGCGACACCCGGGTCCGGCTCCCCAGCGGGCTGGGATCGACGAGATCCCGCGCTCCCCACGTTTGCCCGCCCGGACCTCCGGGCGTCGTGGAGGAGCACCGTGTCCCGACACCGTCGGCCCGCGCTCGACACGCGCACGGGCCTGCGCAACGTGGCCACCGCCGCCGCAGCGGCGAGCGGCGTACTGGCCGTCGTCACCCCGGTCGCCGGGCTGACCGACGACTCCGATGCGGCCCCCGAGACCACCGGAGCGTTCCGGCTGGCCAGCGAGGCGTCCGCGGCCGAAGCGTCCACGGAGGACCGTGGTCCCGTCCTGGCCGGCGCCGACGACGTCGTGCGCTCGTCCGGGCTGCTCGCCGCCACCGCCGCGGCCGGGCAGGGCCAGGAGCGCCTCGTCCGGGACGCCGCCGCCCGCGCGGCCGCGGCGTCCGCCCCGTCCGCCGCTCCGGCGACTACGGAGCGGAACGCGCCGAAGGCCGGGTCGTGCGACCTGGACACCTCCGGCCTGGGCGGCGTGAAGAGCTGGGTCGCCGACGCGGCGCAGTTCCTCGGCTGCGCGTTCGGCCAGCCGGACATGCTCGGTGTCGGCAGCCGCGGCAACGCGTCCGACCACCCCGGCGGCAAGGCGCTCGACCTGATGACCACCGACGAGGCCCGCGGCGACGCGATCGCCGAGTGCGCGCTGGCCAACGCCGACGAGCTCGGCGTGACCTACGTGATCTGGAACCAGCGGATGAACACCGGCGGCGGCTGGGAGTCCATGGAGGACCGCGGCGGCGACACCGCGAACCACAAGGACCACGTGCACATCTCGTTCGGTGGCAGCGGCGGGTCCGGCACGCCGGACCTCGGCCGCTGCGCCTGAGTCACACCACCGTCTACACGCCGATCTTGGCCGGGTGGTCGCCCTCGCCGACGTGCCGGATCGCGACGACCGACGGTCGCGGCTGGCTGCCCGGCCCGTCCGGCCACACGGAGGCGGGACGATCCGGGCTCGCGTCGTCCAGGTCGCCGGGATGCTGCACGGAGATCAGCACCATGTCCTCGCGCACGACCGGGCCGCAGCACTCGGCCCCGCGGGGAACGCTGGCGAACAGCGTGGTCCGCCCGCGGGTGGGGCCCTCCAGGGAGACGCCGTACAGCCCGTCGTTGATCTCCAGCTCGCCGCCGGAGTCGGTCGCGATCCACAGGTTGCCGTGCCCGTCGAACGCGACGTTGTCCGGTGAGGTGATCGGGCTGACCTGTGACTTGTCGAACCCGCCGAAGTACGTCGACGGGTCCTTCGGGTCGCCGCAGACGAGCAGGATCGACCAGGCGAACTCACGAGCCGCACCGTCCTCACCGGACTCGACGAGCTCCAGCACGTGGCCGTGCTTGTTGTCCCGCCGCGGGTTCGCCTCGTGCGGGCCGGCCTTGCCCGCCTTGCCACGGTCGGTGTTGTTCGTCAGCGCCATGTAGACACGACCGGTGCTCGGGTGCGGCTCGACGTCCTCGGGACGGTCCATCTTGGTCGCACCGACGCGGTCCGCGGCCAGGCGCGTGAACACGTACACCTCGTCCGCGCTCATCCCGGGCACGAACGAGCGCTCCCCCGCCGCGAGCGGGATCCACCGGCCGGACCCGTCGAACGCGCGGTCCGCGGGGAGCTTCCCGCTGCCGTCGATCTCGGCGGGAGGGCTGTCGCCGGTGAAGCGGGCGACGTAGAGCGTGCCCGACGAGAGCAACGTCGCGTTGTGCTCGCGCGCCGCCCGGCTCTGACCGCGGCGCATCGGCTTGTCCGACACGAACTTGTAGACGTAGTCGAACCGCTCGTCGTCGCCCATGTAGGCGACCGCGCGCCCGTCACGGGACAGCCGGACGTTCGCACCCTCGTGCTTGAGCCTGCCCAGCGCCGTGTGCTTGACCGGGCGCGAGGACGGGTCGAACGGGTCGACCTCGACGACGTAGCCGAACCGGTTCGCCTCGTTCGGCTCCCTGGCCAGGTCGAACCGCGACTCGACCTTCTCCCAGCCCCGCTCGGACGCCTCGGCCGCGAAGCCGTAGCGGGCCAGGCGCGGGTCGGGTCCCGCGTTCGCGAAGTACTGGTTGATGTTCTCCTCGCCGGACAGGAACGTGCCCCACGGCGTGACGCCGCCGGAGCAGTTGTTGAACGTGCCGAGCACGCGGGTGCCGGTCGGATCGGCGGACGTGCGCAGCAGCGGAGATCCGGCGGCCGGTCCGTCCACCGTGAACTCGGTGGTGCCGGTGATCCGGCGGTTCAGCCGCCCCTCGCGGTCCGCGACGAGCGTGCCGTCGCGCTCGCGGGTCACCTCGACCACCGAGTGCCCGTGCGCGGCCAGGCCGATCCGGACCTGTTCCGGGGTCGGGTTCTCGTCGTCGTATCCGCGGAACATCAGCGGCTCGATGGTGTACTCGTGGTTGGAGAACATGACGAACCGCTGCCGGCCGTCCAGCGGGAGCAGGCCGCAGAAGTCGTTGTTGTAGCCGAACTGGCGTTCCTGCGCGGCCGCCGACTGGTTGTCGAAGTCGAACTCGGGGGCGTCCGGGAACAGCGGGTCGCCCCAGCGGATCACCACGTTGCTCTCGTACCCCTTCGGGACGACGACGGCGTCGGCCGTGTTCGGCGCGACCGTCTCGTAGCGCAGTCCCCGCGGAGCGTCGCCACCGCCGGGAGCCGCGGCGGCCGCCGTCGACGACCCGAGCGTCAGCGCCACGCCGCCCGCCACCCCGACGACGGCACCGGCGCGCAGCACGCCGCGCCGGTCCAGGACGCGGTTCAGCAGGTCACCGAAGTACGGGTTCGACGACGTGTTCGGCGCGTCCGAGGCGCACGCGTCGCCACAGCGGTAGCGACAGGTCAGGCCCTGCCGTCCGCCCCGGTGCCCGATCAGCGGCAGTGGTCGAGGGGTCCGGTCGTCGTCCGGCAACGTGGGTCTCCTGACGGTGGTGGGAGCGTCGCCGGTGACGCTAGGTAGTCCGGACTCCTGCCGGGTATCGATCGAGTGGACACCGGATGAACGGAATGTCCGTTCCGGGTTCGACGTCCGGACCCCAGGGGTGCGGCGACCCCCCGGGACGATCGCCCGGGACCCCGCTAGCGTGTGCGCGACGCCCCGCCGGGCGTCGTTCTGGATCGATCGAGGAGACGACCGGAGAGATGCGCGTCGGAGTGCTGACCGGGGGCGGCGACTGCCCCGGCCTGAACGCCGTGATCCGAGCCGTGGTGCGCAAGGGGATCCCGGAGTACGGCTACTCGTTCGTCGGCTTCCGCGACGGGTGGCGCGGCCCGCTCGAGGGCCTGACCATGACGCTCGACATCCCGGCCGTGCGCGGCCTGCTCCCGCGCGGCGGCACGATCCTCGGCTCGTCGCGGACGAACCCGTTCGCGCTCGACGACGGCGTGGACCGGATCCGCAAGACGCTCACCGACCGCGGCATCGAGGCACTCGTCGCGATCGGCGGCGAGGACACGCTCGGCGTCGCGGCGAAGCTCGCCGAGGAGGGCGTGCACGTCGTCGGCGTCCCGAAGACGATCGACAACGACCTGTCCGGCACGGACTACACGTTCGGCTTCGACACGGCCGTCTCGATCGCCACCGAGGCCATCGACCGCCTGCACACGACGGCCGAGTCGCACCACCGCGCTCTGATCGTCGAGGTCATGGGACGGCACGCCGGCTGGATCGCGTTGCACTCCGGCATGGCCGGCGGGGCGAACGCGATCCTGCTGCCCGAGGTCGAGTTCGACATCGACCAGGTCTGCAAGTGGGTCGAGAGCCGGTTCCGCAGCGACTACGCGCCGATCATCGTCGTGTCCGAGGGTGCGAAGCCGAAGGGCGGCGACGAGGCGCTGGTCTCGGGTGCGACGGACGCGTTCGGGCACGTCCGGCTCGGCGGCATCGGGGACTGGCTGGCCCGCGAGATCGAGTCCCGGACCGGCAAGGAAGCCCGCACGACCGTGCTCGGGCACGTCCAGCGTGGCGGGACGCCGACGGCGCGGGACCGCTGGCTCGCGACCCGGTTCGGGCTGCACGCGATCGAGTCGGTGCACGACGAGAAGTGGGGCCAGATGGTCGCGCTGCGCGGCACCGACATCGTCACGTGCCCGCTGTCCGAGGCCACCGGCACGTTGAAGACCGTGGATCCGGGCCTGTACGCCGAGGCCGAGGTGTTCTTCGGGTAGTGCGGCGCGGGCCGGGGCGGGGATCTCCCTCACCGCCCCGGCCCGGCTAGACGATGCCCTGGCGGGCGGCGGTGTAGACGATCTCGGTACGGCGCCGGACCTCGAGCTTGTCCCGCAGGTTGCGCACGTGGAACTTGACGGTCGCCTCGGAGATCGTCAGGCGGGCGCCGATCTCGCGGTTGGACATGCCCACCGCGAGCAGCTTGAGGACCTGGTTCTCGCGGTCGGTGAGCAGCGAGGTGCGGGCGAACTCGGTCTCGGTCGGCTCGTTCAGCACCTGCAGCGGGGCGGCCGTGGTGCCGGGGTCGAACACGCCCTCGCCGCGCAGCAGCGACCGGACGGCACGGACGAGGTCGGTGCAGTCGGCGCCCTTGCGCAGGTAGCCGTGCACGCCCAGGCGCACGGTCCGCATCATGACCTCGCGGTCGCGGCACCCGGTCAGCACGAGGATCCGGACGCCGCGGCACCGCTCCAGCAGCGCGCGGACCAGATCCAGCCCCGGGCGCTCGTCGCGGCCGAACTCGATGTCGAGAACGATCACATCGGGACGGGTCCGCTCGGCGGCCAGCAGCGCGTCCCGCGGGGACGCGGCCTCGCCGACGAGCGCCAGATCCGGCTCGGAGGTGATGAGCGCGCGGACGCCGTGGCGCACGATCGGCTGGGCGTCGACGACGAGTACGCGGGCCGTCCGGCGGGGTGCCTCGACGCCGTCCCGGACACGGAACTGCACGTCGGTCGCCTCGCGAACGGCTTCGAGCGTCATCGCCACGTCCTTCCAGACCTGCCACGCGACCCGCCGCCGTGGCGGGTGTGTCGAGCACGGTAGGGAGCGCCACGTTGCCAACACGTTGCGCGGACAGGACGGATCGGTGTGACCCGGCTAACATGCCTGGCCACGGCTTCGAGTCCCCCCGGATCGGACGCGGAGGTGAAGACCCACCGAGTGCGGCCTACGGTGGGTGTACGGACAACGACCCCGCGCAGGGCACCGCGACGAACGGGAGGCGCGATCGTGCTCGACGACGAGACCCCGGCGACCGACCTCGTGGCGGACGCGATGCGCCTGCGCCGGATCTACGACGACGATCTGGGCACCGGCGGGCACACCGGCCCGCCGCGGGCCGTCGTGTCGGACTCGTGGCAGCGCTCGCTCGCCGCGCACGTCGACCCGGAGCGCCGGACCCCGCCCGTCGTGTACGGCCCGGACGACCTCCCGCACCTGCGCGAGGGGCACCCCCTGCACGACGTCATGCCGCTGCTGCGCACGACGCTGGTCAGCATCGCCGACGAGGCGATGCACGTGATGCTGGTGACCGACGCCGAGGGCCACATCCTCTGGCGCGACGGCGCGCACGGGCTGCTGCACTCCGCGGACGAGGTCGGCCTGTTCGAGGGCACCCGGTGGTCGGAGGAGGCCATCGGTACGAACGCGATGGGCACCGCGCTGGCCGTGGACGCGCCGGTGCGCATCCACTCCGCGGAGCACCTCGTCCGGACCTACCACGACTGGACCTGCGTGGCCGCCCCCGTGCACGACCCGGACACCGGCTCGACGATCGGCGCCATCGACATCTCCGGGCCGCTGCACACGCTGCACCCCGCGCTGGTGCAGCTCGTGTCCGCGACGGCGCAGCTGGCCGAGAACCAGCTCAAGGTCCGCCTCGCGATCGCCGACGAGCGGCTGCGGGTCCGCAACATGCCGCACCTCACGGCGCTGCGCGGCGCGGAGGGGGCGCTGCTGTCCTCCAGCGGCCGGGTGATCGCCAGCGAGCCGTACGGGCGGTTCCCGGAGCGGATCCGGATCGCCGACGGCGTGGATCGCGTGCAGCTCGGCGACGGTCGCGAGATGCAGGTCGAGCAGCTCGGCGAGGGCTACCTGCTGCACCTGCCGACCCGCCGCCGGGCCCGCGCCGCGGAGAAGGCCCCGGCCGTCGCGCTGCGGTTCACCGGCAACCCGACGCCGCAGATCACGCTCGGCGACCGCGAGATCCCCGCCTCGCCGCGGCCCGCCGAGATCCTCACCGCGCTCGCGCTGCACCCGGACGGCCTCACCGGCGAGCAGCTGACACTGATGCTCTACGGCGACGACGGGAACCCGACCACGATGCGCGGCGAGATCCACCGCCTGCGCGCGCTGCTCGGCACCGAGCACCTGCTCACCCGCCCGTACCGGCTGGCCGCCGCACCGAACGCGGACTTCCTCCGCGTGCGCACCGCACTGCGCGCCGGGCACGCCCGCGAGGCGCTGGACGCGTGCCGGGGAGAGCTGCTGCCGCGCTCGGACGCGCCCGCCGTGCGCGAGCTGCGCGACGAGCTCACCGCCGGCCTGCGGCACGCGCTGCTGGCCTCTGACGACACGGACCTGGTGCACCGGTTCTCCGAGCACCCGCTGGGCGCGGAGGACCTGGAGGTGCACGAGCACCTGCTGGACCTGCTCGCCTCCGACGACCCGCGCCGCGCGGCCGTGGCCGCCCGGCTGGAGCGCCTGCTCGACTGAGTCACTCCACCGTCACGCTCTTGGCGAGGTTGCGGGGGCGGTCCACGTCCCGGCCGAGTGCGACGGCGGCGTGGTAGGCCAGCAGCTGCAGCGGCACCGACAGCAGGACCGGATCCAGTTCCGGCTCGCTGCGCGGTACGACGAGCGTCCGGCCGGCGTTCGGCACGTCCCGGTGCCCCACCGCGACGATCGGACCGCGACGGGCCCGGATCTCGGCCAGCGTCGACGCGTTCTTGTCGAACAGGTCGTCGTCCGGCACGACGGCGACCGTGGGCAGCTCCGGCCCGACGAGCGCGAGCGGGCCGTGCTTCAGCTCCGCAGCGGCGTAGGCCTCGGCGTGCACGTAGGACACCTCCTTGAGCTTCTGCGCCCCCTCGCGGGCGACGGCCCAGCCGTGCCTGCGTCCGATGTAGAGCACGCTCTCGCGTGTGGCCAGCTCGGCCGCGACCGCGGCGACCGTTCCGGTCTCCCGCTCGGTGTCCAGCACGTCCTGGACCTGCGACGGGAGCGCGGCGAGGGCGTCCAGGACGCGGCGCCCGTCGGCCGGGGAGAGGTCCCGCATCCGTCCGAGGTGGACGGCCAGCAGCGCGAACGCGACCAGCGTGGACGTGAACGACTTCGTGGACGCGACCGAGCGCTCCGGTCCGGCGTGCAGGTAGATGCCGCCATCGACCTGGCGGGCGATCGTGGAGCCGACGACGTTCACCACGCCGATCACCCGCCCGCCCTTGCGCTGCAGCTCCTGCACGGCGGCCAGCGTGTCCGCCGTCTCCCCGGACTGGCTCACCGCGACGTAGAGCGTGTCCGGCTCGACGACGGGGTTGCGGTACCGGAACTCCGACGCGGACTCCGCGCGCGCCGGCATCCGCGCCAGGTCCTCGATCATCTGGGCGCCGAGCTCGCCGGCGAACCAGGCGCTGCCGCAGCCGAGCACGGTCACCCTCCGGTACGCACGCGCCTCGCGGACGTCCATGTTCAGTCCGCCGAGGTGGACGGTCGCGAACCGCTCCTCGATCCGCCCGCGCAGTGCCTGGGAGATCGCGCGCGGCTGCTCGGCGATCTCCTTGGCCAGGAAGTGCTCGTGCTCGCCGCGCTCGGAGTCCTCGAGCTCTGCGACGTCCATCTCGGACGGTCGCTTCTCGGTCGCGCGGTCGTCGAGCGTGAACGTGCGGTACCCGTCCGCGGTCACCGACGCGAGCTCGCCGTCGTCGAGATACACGACCTGGCTCACGTGCGCGGCGACGGCCGAGACGTCGGACGCGACGAACATCTCCCGCTCCCCGATCCCCAGCAGCACCGGAGACCCGTTGCGCGCCACGACGACCCGGTCCGGGTGTCCGGCGTCCAGGACGGCAAGACCGTACGTCCCGACGACCCTCGACAGCGCCCGGCGCACGGCCTGCTCCAGGTCAGGGGCGCCGTCGTCGAACGCGGCGGCGACGAGGTGCGCGATCACCTCGGTGTCGGTGTCCGATGTGGTCACCACGCCGTCGGCGGCGAGCTTCTCGCGCAGCTCGTCGGCGTTCTCGACGATACCGTTGTGCACGACCGCGATCCGGCCGGACACGTCGGTGTGCGGGTGCGCGTTCGCGACCGTCGGCTCCCCGTGCGTGGCCCAGCGGGTGTGCCCGATGCCCGGCGTGCCCCTCCACCGGGCGGGCAGGCTCGCCTCCAGGTCGTCCACCCGGCCCGCCGTCCGGTGCACCCGCAGCTCGGCGTCCTGCCCCCGTCGCCGGTGCAGCACGGCGACGCCTGCGGAGTCGTACCCGCGGTACTCCACGCGGTGCAGGCCCTCCAGCAGCGGGCCCGTGGCGTCCCGCGGCCCGACGTACCCGACGATGCCGCACATCGGCACCCCTCCTACCCGTAGACGAGTCGGCGCAGCTGGCGGACGGTCAGCTCCGGTGCGGCGACCCGCCGCACCCTCAGCTCGTCCGCGATCTGCGCGAAGATCCGGTCGTTGTGCAGGCCCCTCGCCCGCAGCTCGGCGTGCCGGCGCCGCACGAACGCCTCGACGGGTTCGCCGAAGTAGCCGAGCACGTCGGCGACCACGCGGGTCGCCTCGCCAGGGCTCAGCGACGTCGTGCGCACGAGGTGCGCGATCAGCTCCTCGTGGGCCGGCACGACGTCCACGGTGCCGACCGGCACGCGTCGAACGCCAGGTTTCTGCCCGGGATCGGGCAGGAATCGTCAGGGACGGGGTGTCACCGGCAGTGGTCGATCCTCCTCCGGCTCCAGCTCGCCCGCTTCCCAGAACTCGGCGTAGCGCCCGCCGGATGTGACGAGCTCGGTGTGCGGGCCCTGTTCGACGATCCGGCCGCCGGAGAGCACGACGATCCGATCCGAGCGGGCCGCCGTCGCCAGCCGGTGGGCCACGACGAACGCGGTCCGCCGGTCGGTCACCTGCTCGCCCGCCGACAGAACGGCCGCCTCGGTGGCCGGGTCGAGAGCCGCCGTGGCCTCGTCGAAGATCAGCACGTCCGGGTCCACCAGCTCGGCCCGCGCGAGCGCGACGAGCTGGCGCTGCCCGGCCGACAGCCCCTGGCCGCGCTCGCCGACCGGGGTGCGGAAGCCGTCGGACAGGGACCGGACCAGGTCGATCGCTCCCACCGCACGGGCAGCGGCCTCGATCCGGGCCGGATCGGCGTCCGGCCGGCCGTAGGCGATGTTCGACGCGACGTCCCCGGTGAACAGGTGCGCCTCCTGCGGGACGACGCCGAGCCGCTGCCGGTACCCGGACAGCGGGAAGCGCCGCACGTCGGTGCCGTCGACCAGCACCTCGCCCTCGCCGGTGTCGTAGAACCGGGCCAGGAGCTTGATCAGCGTCGACTTCCCGGCCCCGGTGGCCCCGACGAGCGCGACCGTCTCCCCCGGCGCGACGTGCAGCGACACGTCGGCCAGCGCAGGCGTCGCGGCACCGGTGTAGGAGAACGTGACGTCCCGCAGCTCCACCTCGCCGCGCAGCCGGGCCGGGACGGCGACCCGGTCGGCGTCGTCGACCTCGGGCACCGACGTCGGTGTGCGCAGCAGGTCGGAGATCCGGTTCAGTCCGACCCGGGCCTGCTGGTAGCCGTCGAACACCTGGGACAGCTGCTGCACAGGGGCGAAGAACATCGTCAGGTACAGCAGGAACGCGGTCAGCACGCCCGCCGAGAGGTCGCCGCCGACGATCCGGGACGCGCCGACGCCGAGCACCGCGGCCGTCGCCACGTCGGACAGCAGCGCGACGAACGGGAAGTACGTCGCGATGTAGCGCTGTGCGCGCAGCCGGGACCGGCGGTAGTCGGCGCTGCGCTCGCCGAACCGGCGGGCACTGCGCTCCTCGCGGACGAACGCCTGCGCCACCCGCACACCGGTGACGTTCTCCTGCATGTCCGCGTTGACGACGCTGACCTTCTCCCGGGCGTCCTCGTAGGCCTGCGAGGAGTACCGCCGGAAGACCACGGTCGCGACGATCAGGACCGGCAGCCCGGCGAGCGCGACGAGCGCCAGCTCCGGGTCGGTGACCACGAGCGCCACCGCGACGCCGACGACGGTCAGCAGGCTGACCACGGCCTGCACGAGCCCGGTCTGCAGGAACGTGGACAGCGCGTCCACGTCGGTGGTCATCCGGGTCATGATCCGGCCGGACAGCTCGCGCTCGAAGTAGTCCAGGCCGAGCCGCTGCAGGTGCGCGTAGCTGCGCACCCGCAGCAGGTAGAGCAGCCCCTCGCCGGCCCGCGCGGTGACCACGGTCTGGAACGCGACGAACACGGCGTCCAGCACGACGACGGCGAGCCCGGCGAGCGCCGCGATCCACAGCACGCTGCCGACGCCGGGCGTGATCCCGCCGTCGACGGCGTAGCGCGCGATCGACGGGAGCGCCAGCGTCGCGAGCGCGTCCAGCCCGATCAGTGCGATGCCGACCAGCAGCAGCCTCCGCACCGGACGCAGCAGCGAGCTCAGGCGGAAGCGCGGGTCGGGTGCCGTCGGGTCGGCCTCGCCACGCAGCCGCGGGGTCTCCGACGGCGGCGGGAGCCGGTCCACCGCGGCCAGCAGCTCGGGCGTGGCCGGCATGCCGCCGGCCACCCCGGCCGAACCGGGCGGGCCGCCTGCGGGCGGCGTCCCGGTCCCCGTCGGGGAGAGCCGGGGGTCGGCGTCGGCGTCGTGCTCCGGCCACAGCGCCGCGGTGACGCCGTCCGGGCCCGGCCCCGCACCGTTCCCGTTCGACGACACGGCCGGGTGCGGCACCGGCTCCAGCACGACGCCCGGCTCCGCGGGCACCACGCTGATTTCCCGGGACGCCGACGCCCCGGTCGCCAGCAGCTCCCGGAACAGCGCCGAGCGCTCGCGCAGCTCGGCCTCGGTCCCGATGTCGACGATCCGGCCGTGGTCCAGCACCGCGACCCGGTCGGCCAGCGCCAGCGTGGAGCGCCGGTGCGCGACGAGCAGCGTCGTGCGGTCGCTGGTCAGGTCGCGGAGCGCCTCGTGGATCGCGGCCTCGGTCGCCGTGTCCACCGCGGACGTCGCGTCGTCGAGTACCAGCACCCGGGGCCGCGCGAGCATGGCGCGGGCGAGCGCGATCCGCTGCCGTTGGCCCCCGGACAGCGTGAGCCCCCGCTCGCCGACCTCCGTGTCGAAGCCGTCCGGCAGGTCGTCGACGAACGCGGCGACCTGGGCCGCCTCCGCGACGGCGCGGACCTCCTCCTCGGACGCGTCCGGGTGCCCGTAGGCGATGTTGTTCCGGATGGTGTCGGAGAACAGGAACGCCTCCTCGAACACCACCCCGAGCTCGGCCCGCAGGTCGTGCAGCCGCAGCTCGCGCAGGTCGACGCCGCCCATCCGGAGCGCTCCGGAGTCGGGGTCGTAGAACCGCGGCAACAGCAGCGCGACGGTCGACTTCCCGGAACCCGGCGGGCCGACCAGCGCGACCGTCTCGCCCGGCTCCACATGCAGCGACAGGCCGTCCACGGTCGGGCCGGGCGCGCCGTCGTAGGTGAACACGACGTCGTCCAGCTCGACCGGGAGCGGGCCGTCCGGCAGCGGTCGGGGCGACGACGGGTCGGTCACGTCCGGCTCGGAGTCCACGATGTCGAACACCCGCTCGGCGCCCGCCCTGGTGAGCTGCGCGGCCACGATCAGCGCGCCGATCAGCCGGGCGGGCCCGATCAGCTGCGCGACGTACGTGGTGAACGCCAGGAACGTGCCGAGCGTGATCGAGCCGTTCATGGCCAGCGCCCCGCCGAGGCCGATCACCGCGACCTGGCCGAGGCCGGGCAGCGCGAGCAGGACCGGGTTCAGCCGGGCGGTGAGCCTCGCCGCGCGCAGCCGCTCCCCGTAGAGCCGCCGCGCCCGGCCCTCCAGCGTCGTGACCTCGCGGGACTCCTGGCCGAAACCCTTCACGACGCGGACGCCGGTGACCGTCTCCTCCACCTGCTGGGCGATCTCCGCGGCCCGCTGCTGCGCCGACCAGGTGGCCGGGAACAGCGTCTTGCGCGTGCGGTTCGTGATGATCGCCGCGACCGGCAGCATGATCAGCGAGATCACCGTGAGCAGCGGGGACAGCCAGAGCATCGCGGAGATCGACACGACGCCGAGCACGACCGTGCCCGCGGACAGCGGGATGATCGACAGCAGCCCCTGGACCAGGGTCAGGTCCGAGATCGCGCGGGACGCGACCTGGCCGGTGCGCAGCCGGTCCTGCCGGACGCCGTCCATGCGCTGGACGGCGCGGAACACCTGCCGTCGAAGATCGTGCTGGACGTCCAGCGCCATCCGGCCGCCGAGGTAGCGGCGCAGGAACGCGGCCCCGAACCGGATCACGGCGAGGCTCAGGAACGTGACGACGACCGGCAGCACCACGGCCGTCGACCCTCCGACGGCGCCGTCCACGACGGCCTTGGTCAGCAGCGGCCCGACGGCCTCCAGCCCGACCCCGAGCACGGACGCGAGGAGCGCCCCGATCGTCACGCCGGGATGGCGCAGGCAGGCCTTCACCAGCCTGCGGATCCAGCCTTCCCGGGTGGTGGGGTCGCCAGAGGGAGATCGAACGGGCACCGGCCCAGGCTAGGCCGCACCACCGACAGTCCGCCGGGGTCTCACCTCACGTCACGTCGCGGCGCCCACCGACGACGACCGCCACCGCGACGGCGGCGACCGTCCAGGCCACCAGCACGAGCGCGGACACCCAGCCGGGCGGCGGCGCAGTCGCGCCCGCCAGCAGCTCGAGGCCCTGCCGGATGCTCGACTCGTCGCCGGCCCCGGCCAGGGCCGGGTGGTAGAGCGTGAGGTCGCCGGCGTTGCCGGGCAGGAACGACGACAGCCGCGACACCCACGTCGGGTCCGACGTGCTCGAATCGCCGAGGCCCAGCACGACCGAGATCACGTTCTCGCCGAGGATCAGGTAGCCGACGGCGATCGCGATGGCGCCGACCTGGTTGCGGACCACGGTGCCGATCGCGACCCCGATCACGCCCCAGAGCGCACACACCAGGATCCCGGCCAGCCCGAGCAGCACCAGGTCGCCGAACCCGGGGAGCGTCTGCTGCCCGAGCGCGGCCCCACCGAGCAGCGGACCGAGCACGCCCATGAGCAGCCCGTACAGCGCTCCGACGACGGCCGCCACGACCACCTTGGCGCCGAGCACCTGGACGCGGGCGCCGGTCAGGTAGGCGTTCGTGGCGGTGCGGTGCCGGAACTCGCCGGTCATCGTCAGCGCGCCGAACATCGCCGCGAGAACGGACACGACGCTCGTCGCAGACGCCACTCCGACCATCAGGCGGACCGGCGACTCCTCGGTCGCGGTCGGCAGGATCAGCGAGAGCAGCGACCCGAACTGGCTGGTCAGCAGCGAGAGCAGCACGACGGGGACGACCAGGACCCACCACAGCTTCACCGAGGTGGTCTTGCGGATCTCGGCGCGCAGCACGGCCCGCCAGCGACGCGGCGGCCCGATCCGTGCGCGGCGGCCGGACGGGTGCGCCACTGCGGTCTGCACCGGGGCGGCGGGGGCGTTCTCCGAGGCCGTCATCCGTTCTCCTCCGCGAGCAGCTTCAGGAACATCTGCTCCAGGCCGACCCGCTCCTCGCTCATCCCGTACACCGCGACGCCGGCCTTGAGGGCGGCGTCGCCGACCCGGACCGCGTCCGCGCCGGAGACGGCCAGCCAGTCGTCGCCGGTCGCGTCGACCTCGGTCAGCCCGTCCGCGACGAGCGCCTCGGCGAGCTTCACCGGGTCGGCGGACCGGACGAGCACGCGCGCGCCCTGGGACGTCCGCAGCTCGTCGATCGCGCCGTCGAACCGGCACCGCCCGCGGTCGATCACCACCAGCCGCTGCGCGGTCAGCTCGATCTCGGCCAGCTGGTGCGAGGACACGAGGACGCTGCGTCCGGACGCCGCGAACGACTGCATGAACTGCCGCAGCCAGGCGATGCCGTCCGGGTCGAGGCCGTTGCCCGGCTCGTCGAGCACGAGGATGCGCGGGTCGCCGAGCAGCGCGGCGGCCAGCGCCAGGCGCTGGTTCATGCCCAGCGAGAAGCCGCCGACGTGCCGGTTCGCCGACTCGGTGAGGCCGACCAGCGCCAGCACCTCGTCCACCCGGGTGTCCGGGACGCCGATCGCGGCGGCCTGCGCCCGCAGGTGCGCCCGCGCGGTCCGCTTCGGATGTCCGCCCTGGACCTCGAGCACGGCTCCGACGACCGTGCCCGGCGACTCCAGCTCGGCGAACGGCACGCCTTCGACGAGCGCGGTGCCCGTCCCGGGCGTGACCAGGCCGAGGATCATCCGCAGCGTCGTCGTCTTGCCGGACCCGTTCGGCCCGAGGAACCCGGTGACGGAACCGGGCTCGACGGTGAACGTCAGGTCGCGCACGGCCTCGACGGGGCCGAAGCTCTTGCCCAGCCCGTCCACCGTGATCCGTCCGGTGGGCGCCCGCTCGCCGGTCGCCTCCGGGACGGTCTCCATGCTCTGCACGGTCGGTTCCCCCGATCGTCGCTGTCGCCGACCCATCCTCCCGGTCGGTCGTGGCGAGCCTCAGGCGGGGGCTGGTGTTCTCCCCGGACGGCCCATCAGGATGGCGGGATTCGTCCGCCGTGCCGGATTTCCGGTAACGAGCTTCGTCACCGTGCCGAGGGAGGATTCGTGACGACGACGTCGAGGACCGTGTCGAACCTGTTGCAGCGCTGGGCCGACGAGCGGGGTGACAGCGAGGCGTTGCGCTTCGGCGACCTGCGGCTCACCTGGGCCGAGCTCGACGAGCGGGTGCGCCGCCTGGCGAGCGCGCTGCGCGCCGAGGGGATCGGCCCCGGCGACCGGATCGCCGTGCTCGACCTGAACCACCCGTCGTGTGTGGAGCTGTCGCTGGCCTGCGCGCGGATCGGTGCGGCGAACGCCGTCGTCAACTTCCGGCTGGCGCCGCCGGAGATCCTCTACGTGATCAACGACGCGCGGGCGCAGCTGCTGTTCGTCGGCCCGGAGTTCGCGGCCGCCGCGGACGGCCTGCGGGACAGGATGGACACCGTCCGCCGGGTCCTGCACGTTGGCGGCGACGCCGACGAGTACGAGGCGTTCCTCGGCGCGCACGAGCCGGACACCGAGCCGTACGACGCGCAGCCGGACGACTGCTTCGTGCAGCTCTACACGTCCGGGACGACCGGCTTCCCCAAGGGCGCCATGCTCACCCACGCCGGGATGCTCGCGCACGCCGCGAACGTCGCGGCCGACTTCGAGCTGACGCCGGACGACGTCGTCCAGGTCGCGATGCCGCTGTTCCACGTCGGCGGGACGAGCTACGCGTTCGTCGCGCTCGCGCAGGGCGCCCGGATCGTGATGGTCCGGATGCCGGACCCGGCCGCGCTGCTCGACATGATCGCCGCCGAGAAGATCACCCACACGTTCTGGGTGCCCGCGCTGATGGCCGCGATGGTTGCCGTCCCGGACGCGTCGGCACGGGACTTCTCGTCGATGCGCGCGATCTCCTACGGGGCGTCGCCGATGCCGCTGCCCGTGATGCGCGCGAGCCTGGAGCTGTTCGGGCCGAAGCTGCACCAGGTGTACGGCATGACCGAGGCGTGTGGCGTGGTCACCTCGCTCGGGCCGGAGGACCACGTCGACCCGGCCGTCGCGCACCGCCTGGTCTCGGCCGGCACGCCGATCAGCGGCGTGACGATCGAGGTACGCGACCCGGCGACCGGCGAGACGCTGGGGGTCGACGAGCCCGGCGAGATCTGGGTGCGGACCGAGCAGCTGATGAGCGGCTACTGGCAGAAGCCGGAGGCCACCGAGGCGGCGATCACCGAGGATGGGTGGCTGCGTTCCGGCGACGGCGGGCACATCGACGCCGACGGCTACATCTACGTCACCGACCGGATCAAGGACATGATCGTCAGCGGCGGCGAGAACGTGTATCCGGCCGAGGTCGAGCGCGTACTGGCCGAGCACCCGACGGTCGGCGACGTGGCCGTGATCGGTGTCCCCGACGACCGGTGGGGCGAGGTGCCGAAGGCGTGCGTGGTGGCCGCCGCGGGCGCCACCGTGGACCCGGACGAGCTGCTGGCCTACTGCCGTGAGCACCTGGCGTCGTTCAAGTGCCCGAAGTCGGTCGACGTGCTGGACGAACTCCCGCGCAACCCGACCGGGAAGATCCTGAAGAAGGACCTCCGCAAGCCGTTCTGGGAGGGACGCGACCGCCGGACCGTGTAGACCGGCCTGCACGAATCGGCCGCGTGAGCTGCGGAAACGTCGCCGTGGCTCAGTCCGGGTGTCTGTGGCCGTCCGGGAGCCGCTGTCGTCGTCCGGCCGAATCTACGGAACAGGTACGGAACGATCATGGCGGCTCGCCTCCACAGTGGATGATCGACTAGTTGCCGAGGAGTTCGGAGATCCGGTCGTTGTAGGCGTCCGCCTGACCGTCGATGCACTTCGCGTAGACCGTCAGCAGGACCGCGACCGTGTTCCCGGCCCGGGCGGCGACCTCCGTCGGTGGGACCCCGGCAGCGAGCCAGCTCGACAGCGCCGCGTGGCGTAGGTCGTACGGGCGACGCGCGAGCGGGGACGCCGCCTGCGCCGGGCTGAGACCGATCTCCCGGGCCTGCTCCCAGATCCGCGTGTCACCGACCCCGGGACGTTCTGGGCGGACTCAGCGCCGAAGAACAGGCGACCGTCCGGGGCCGTCGGGAACATCTCCAGGTGCTCGCGCAGGATCGCGACGAGCGCGGGCGGGATCGGGACCGGACGGACCTCCTCCGGCCGCCGACGCTTCAACGGCCGGGCGTGATACCGAGACCCTGAGCCCGCGTAGTAGCTCCCGCTGACCTCCGAGCGAGCACCGGCCAGCAGCAGCCGGCCCCACCCCTCCCCCGGCAGCTCCATGTCATTCTCGGTCAGGTTCTGCGCCTCCCCAGGCCGCAGGCCGCCGCAGTACAGGCACGCGAAGAACGCCCGCAGCCGCGCACCACGGTCCGGGTCCCGGCTCCGTCCACGGCTGATCACGTAGGTCACCGCCGCCAGGAGCTGCCTGGCCTGCGCCGGGTTCACCACGACCCGCGGATCCACGACCTGCACGCCGGTGGTCTCGCCGGTCAGGCGACGGCCGGTGAGCGGGTTGGACTCGACCCACCCGGCGGCGCGGGCGAACTCCAGCGTCCGGTGCAGCACCGCGCGGCGCTTGTCCAGGGTCGACGAGGTCACCCGATGACCGGTCGCCGTCGAGGCGAGCGCACGCAGCAGCTCGGACGCCGTGAGGTCGTTGCCCAGGTCGCCCAGCGGACGCGATGCCCGGCGGAGCCAGCTCACCACCGCCGTCTCCTCCGGCGACAGGACGAGGTCGCGTTGCGGAACGGGCAGGACCCGGGTCGCGAGAAGCCGTTGCGCGAGAGCCGGATCCGGCCCGTGGTCGAGTTGCCGAACGAACAGCGGGATCGCCGCCGCCAGGTTCGTCACCGCAGCCTTGCGGGTGTTCGGCGGGGCGTCGCTCGACCACAGCCAGTCCACGTACGCCGTCGCCGCCTCCAGCAGGGTCCGGGACGCCCGCTTGCGGGCCATCGACACCGGCAGGCCCGAGCCGACCTCGAACGCCTCTCCGGCCCGCTGAGCGCGCAGCAGGTCCGCCCGGAACGACTCCGCGAGGCGCTTGGTCGGGTACCACTCCGAGTGTTCCTCGGTGTCGGTCTTCCAACGGACCCCGTGACGGCGTCGTTTCGCCGGGCTGGAGAGCTGCCAGATGCTGACCCGATACGTCGTCTCGGTCACGCCACCCGCCCGGGTTGATCGCGCAGCGCCTCCAGCCAGTCCAGCAGGTCACCGCGCCGGACCCGGAGATGCCCGTTCGGGAGCCGGAAGCACGGCGGGGCGGTGCGCTTCTCCCGCCACTCGTAGAACGTGTCCCGC
Organism: Pseudonocardia endophytica; assembly: GCF_004339565.1. Lineage (GTDB taxonomy): Bacteria > Actinomycetota > Actinomycetes > Mycobacteriales > Pseudonocardiaceae > Pseudonocardia > Pseudonocardia endophytica. The sequence goes on along the minus strand of NZ_SMFZ01000002.1, from coordinate 835,846 downwards.
GAGACGCCGCCAAGCAGCTCCAGGACCTGGCGCACGGTGAGCAACTCGTCCCGATCGACCTTCGTGGTCATGCCGCCTCCTCGGTTGCCGAACGGTCGGGTGGTTCACCGGTCGCCATCACGGCGGCGTCATAGTCGGCCCGCCATCGCTGTCGCTGATGGATCGCGTGCAGCAGCAACACCGGCCGGGACGGCACGTCGGTGTCTCCGGCCTTGGTGGTCTCCCACACGAACGGCCCGTCATCGACGGCGTAGCCAGGCTGCACTCCGGCCTTGTCGAGCAGTTGCCGAACGAACGCGGTCCGCTCGGCCCGGTGATCACTGAGACTCTTGTTGGACCACTTGCGGGACACGAGGACGCGGCGTCCGGCGATGCCGAGGTGTTCGGGCTTGTGCGCCTTGCCCTTGCAATGCCCCGGCACCGTCCCCGGTCGGGCGCCCTTCGGCTCGACGCCGTAGATCAGCCAGATCGGACAGCGCGGCGAACATCGCGTGATCGCCAGCTCGGCGGCCAGGCGTCGGGCGTGCTCGCGCTGCCGCTCGGTCACAGTCTCGTCGAGCCCAGCCGCTTGCCCGACGCTCTTGGTGAGGTACTTGGTGAGATAGCCGATGTGGCGCACGGCTTCCTCGGTGCCGCCGAGGATGCCCTTGACGTGGACCTGGTCGCCGAACCGCACGGTGTGCGCCGGGTTGATCAGTTTCTCCGGGGCGGTCGCCTGATCCCACGTCGGGAGCGGGTCGCGGGTGTCCGGGTCGACGAACGCCTTGTGGTGGTTGTCCCAGCGCGGCAGTTTCTGTCCGGTGTAGACGATCGTGTCGTGCGGAGGCCACCACACCTGGTGGTAGGTCGCGGCGGTGATCTGGCGCAGCTCGGCGCGCGGGATGGTGCCGCGGATCGCGGCGTGGAAGTGCGGCGCCCCGCGCTTCTGCGGTTCGACGGTGCCGAAGTACTGGACGTCCCAGCCGACGCAGCGCCGCGTGTTCTGCCAGAACCGATCGACCAGGCGCGGGAAGTGGATCGCGTCCCGAGCGGCACGGCGGTAGTTGTAGTTCGCCGGGTCGATGGCGGCGCCGTTCTTGTCCACCCGCCCGTACGAGTCGAGGGTGAGAGTGAGGAAGGTGGACGGGCGGTACTTGCCGCCGAACACGCGGCCGACGGTGCGGTCCTCCACCGGCCGCCTCGGCAGGTTCGGCGCGTCCTGGCGTCGCCGGGTGGTCCGGCGCACGGTCTGCGGTGCCGGGTCGAGTGGCGCGAGCCGGCCCCGGACGCCGAGCGCGCGTAGCTCCTGGTCGATCTCCTCGACCGTGTCCCGGATCTCCTCACACTCGCGCTCGTCACCCTCCTCGCGAGCGCGCTGGTAGGCGGTGTGCAGGTCGGCGCGGGTGGCCATCAGCTCCTTCTGCGCCTCGGTGGGGTCGTTGCGCTCGACGACCACCTCCTGCTCGAGGTGCCAGCCCTCCCGGCACTGCACCATCCGCAGACGGCGCGCCTTGTCCGAGCACGGGCGGCACTGGTCCTCCCGCGTCGACCCGCACGGCACCGGCACCACGTCGACCCGGCCGCTGGTCTGATCGATCCGACGCATGGCGAGCGGTCGGGTGCAAACGCCGTGATCCTCGGCGAGCCGTGCGGCGACGTCGTTAGACAGCGCCAGGAGCGCCTTCTGCGCTCGGGTGAGCTGGTCCTGGTCGATGGCCTCGGCGGGCTCGGTGGTCGGTTCGGTGGTGGTCATGCGGCACCTCCGGCCGGTGCTCCGGCGGGTTGCGGGAACGGCAGCACCGGGCGCGGTCCCGGGATCGCCAGCGGCGCCGGGCCGGTGACGAGCCGCTCCAGGTCCTTGATCGCGTCGTCGGGCACCCACGCGGCCCGGACCCGCAGCGGTTCGCGGATGCCTTCGCCGAACAGGTAGCCGACGCCGGGTTCGGACTCACCGATCCGGTTCGCCCACGCACCCCGGTCGTAGGCGTGATCGCCGAGCACCATCCCGACGTGGGACTTCGTGGCCACCCGGAGGCAGATGCGGCGCGGGAACAGGTCCCGCACGGGCACGGTGTCCTTGGTCGGCTCCTGGACGTAGCCGCGCACCGTGTAGCCCAGCGCCCGGCCCTGGGTGGTCAGCAGGGCGACGCGTTCGGTGATGGCCTCGCGGGTCTTACGGTCGCCGACGTAGCGGGTCAGGGCGCCGATCTCGTCGAACTCCAGCAGCTCCAGCGGGTTGTCCCGGGTGATCGGGACGGTGCGGACCTTCTGCGCGTTGTCGCGCTTGCGGGCCTCCATCCCGTCGACGAGCTCATCCAGCAGCTCCAGGGCGTCGCGGCTGGTGACGGCGTAGCGGTGGAACACGTCGCGGCCGTAGGCCAGTTCCATGCCCTTCGGGTCGATCCCCGACACCCGGCACAGGCCGTCGCGGATAGCCGGCCCGATCGACACCAGGGGCGCCCACATGACGGAGTTCTTGCCTGCACCGGTGGCTCCGGCGCACAGCGTGTGCCCGCCGGCCAACGGCTGGTGCCAGTCGGTGCCGTACTCGGTGCGCCCCGACCACACCCGCGACAGGTCCAGGCCGTCCCCGGCGACCTGGCGCAGCTCGGCCACGTCCGGGCAGGCGACGACGTCGGCGAGCAGGTTGCGGCGTTGGAAATCGATGCTGACGACGTTGGGCTCCAGCTCGCGGACCTGGCAGCGGGCCACGTTCCGGGAGACGGCCAGTGCGCGGGCGGCCTCGTCGACGTCCTCCGGGGTCTGCCCCGGCACCAGCCGCACCAGCACCTCGTCCCAGGACGGGCCGGAGCGGACGCCGAGGATGCGCGGGATCTGGTCGCGGCGCGGGCGTTGGCGGGGGACGGCGCCGGAGCGGCGCAGCGGGTTGACGTTGACGACCAGGGCGTGCCGGTCGTCCGGGACGGTCAGGCGGCACGCTCGGAGCCAGCCGGGCATGCGCGGTGCATAGACAGTCCAGCGCTGCCACCACGCCCGCAGGCGGCGCCCGGCCCACACGTCGAACGAGGCCACATCGAGCCAGCGCCAGACACCGAGCCCAGCCCCGAGCACGGCGACAGTGACGGCGAGCGAGAGCCAGCCGAGCCAGTGCGACCAGACGAGCACGACGGCGGTCGTGGCGACGGTGCGCGGGCGGCGGACCAGCCACCGGGCGCCGAGATAGACGCCCTTGACCGCCAGCCAGAGCGCGACGAACACGGCCGCGATCGCGGCGAGCGTCTCCAGGACCTTGGTGACGGCGTGGCCGATCTTCGCGAGCACCCAGCAGCCGACCGCGAGGCCACCGCCGAGCAGGATCATCGTTGCGGCGTTCATCGGGTCTCACCTCCCTTGCGGGGCTTGCGGGTGCGGGTGCGTCCGGGGACCTGGGTGAGCGGGACCAGGGCGAGTTGGTCGAGGTGATCGGCGCAGCGACGCCGACGCGGGTCCGGGCGCTCGTGGAGCACGACCCGGCACACCTCGCAGCGGCCCGGGTTCTCGGTGGCGCTCACGCGGCATCACCCCCGACCGACGGAGCTGTCGGAGCCGGGGTGACGGTGAGTCCGGCGCGGCGCAGGGCGGCGCGTTCGGCCGGTGTGGTGCCGCCGTAGATGCCCCAGCGGCGGGCGGGGTTCTCGGTGGCCATCACGTCGACCAGGCACGCCGTGCGGACAGGGCAGCGGCCACAGATCCGCCGAGCCGGGCGCACCTGGTCCTCGTGGCAGTAGGACAGCGGAAAGAACGTCTCCGGGTCCGAGGTCGCGCACGCTGCGTTCCGGTGCCACTCCCCCGAACTCACCGAGGACACGACCGGTCCCAGCGGCGGAGTAGTCGGCACCACCACCGGCGGCACAACACGGGCGGCGGTTGGCCGGCCGGGAGCGGGGTCGGTCGTCCGCAGCGGGCGCATCGCCTGACCACGCGCACGCCGGGTCACCGCAGTGCCCCGACAGACGGGACCGGCGGGACGGTCTCGGCGAGGTGCGGGCGACCGAGATCGGTGACGCCGAGGTCGTCCCAGTTAGACATGGCCCCGGCGCAGTCCGAGGTCGGCAGGTCGAGGGCGCGGGCGGTCCAGTCGGCGGCGGCGTCGCGCCAGAACCGGGCGTCGTCCTCAGCCTTCGAGCGGGCGCGGATGACCGCGTCGACGTAGACGACCGCCACGGCGCGGTGGTCGGTGTGGCGCTGGAGTACGGCCCACCATCGGGCCTGTCGGGTGTGCAGCTGCTCCAGGCGCAGCGCGCGGGCCGCGCGGTCGGTGTCCTCGGTCGGCCGCTGTGCGCCGACGGCCATGATCAGGTAGTTGAGGCGGCCGATGAACTGTTCGGCCAGCCGCACGGCTATGCCGGTCGGTGTCTCGCCGGGGCCGTGCGCGTAGGGGGTTCGGGCGACGTACATCTAGGATCGGTGTCCTTCCGGATCTCTGCTGCCTGCCAGGGCTTGTGTGAGTTGCGGGAGACCGGAGGGGGGTCCGCTGCAACGGACTCCCCTCCACCCACATGAGGGGCCGAATCGGATCAAGCGGCCTCACCGTCCTGGCCGCCCTGCGGCTTGCCGCCCCGCCCACCGGAGCCGTGACCATGGCCACCCGGAGCGCGCATCGCGGTCGCGCGCAGGCTGTAGGCGACCCGGGCGCGGCCGCCGTTCTCCTGCACGTACGGCGTGACCGTGAGGCCGTCGAACTCGACCGGCCGGAACGGCAGCCCGGCCGCGGTGTCCGGCGGGACAGGCTGGTGGGTGGCCGCGATCTTGATCACGACCGTCTTGTCCTTGCTGCGGGCGTCCGGGTCGGCGTCGAGGACTGAGACCGACCAGACCGGTAGCCCGGTCTCCTTGTCGAGCTGCTGAACCGGGCGCCCCGGGGCGGACTTGTCGAAGTCGCGGACCGGCTCCACCTCGGAGACGACGTAGGCGCCATGCGGGAACACCTCGCCCATCGGGACTGCGAACTTGTTCTTGATGGCCATGTGGCTCTCACCTCTTGGTTGTGTGTCGGCCGGGCCGGTGGGCTCGACCGGGTCAGCCCGAGGTCAGCGGACTCACTCGCCCGTGTTGCGGACTAACTCGCCCTATAGTCGGGCGAACTAGTCCGGTTGTCAAGGACGTAGAAGTCCTACGACGATGTGAGGGGTGGAGATGTCCGAAGTGATCCGCCAGCGCCGTGCCGCCCTTGGCATGTCGCAAGGCGACCTCGCGCGCGCGGCCGGGGTCGACACCCGGCAGATTCGCCGCTATGAGGCTGGAGAGCAGCAGCCGCTGCTGTCGGTGGCCATGTCGATCGCCGACGCCCTCGGGATCTCCGTGAGCGAGCTGGCCGGTCGCACCCCGAACCGCGTCACCGTCACCGGCGACTGGTGGGCGTCCTGGCAGACCACCCGGGACGGCGTCGAGAAGATCGCCACTCAGCCCGTGCACATGCGCCAGGAGGGCGAGCTGGTCCACATTGCCGCCACGCAGCGAGGCCTCAGTGCCGACGAGGGCGGATACCTCTGGACTGGCGAACTGCGCCTCTGGGATAACCAAGTATTCACCGGCTGGTACGCAGCAACCGACGGCGCGGTGCGTTCAAAGGGCACAATGTTTCTTGTGATGCACCCACATGGTATCCACTTGACAGGACGGTGGGTCGGCTTAGGTTATGACGACCAGATAATGAGTGGGTGGGCGTCGATGGGCAAGACAAGCGCCGATTCCACGAACGCAATGTTCGGCCTCATCGAGAACCAAGGAGCCGAATCCTCATGACGGAACTATGCGAACTGGTTATCACCGCACCTGACCCCGAGTGGCTGCACAGTTTTACCCGAGGGCTCGTCGCTGACCGACTCGCTTCAAGCGTCCACAACTTCACCCCAGTCAGGTCAACCTATCGTTGGCGCGGCGAATTACACGACCGAACCGAAGGACGCGCATCTCTGCATACTCGGCGTTCTCTAATTCCTCAGATCGTAGAACGGGCGAGGTCCGCTCATCCCTATGAAGTCCCGGGACTCAGTGCTCGCCCAATTGTTGATGGAAATCCCGACTACTTAGAATGGATCGCAGCAGAAACAGGCACCGATAATGGCTAGCCCTAACGATTATCTTGCGGCCATGGTCGGCTCTAGTGCGGGAATGATTGCGATCGTCGGAGGTCTCCTCGTATCGCGATTCCTGAGTATCGACAGCACCCAGCAGGGCCTAAAGGCGCAGATCGCCGAGTATCAAGACCTACTCGACGCTGCCGATAAACGCGTGGAGGATCTCGCCGGTAGACTACGAGAGATCGCTATCCGCGACTCCCTCGATGACAGTGATGTCCTCGACTTAATGATTAAGTCGACTTCTCCACCGTCACCCGGCCAGGTTCGCCGCCTATCTGGCGAAACATCATTATCCGATGATGAGCTGACTGAAGAGATCGAGGCGGTTCACTCCGAGGTACAGGCAGCCTCCACTTTCCTTCGATCAGCACTCCCTTCGTCTCAAAGTCTAGATCCAGACGAGTGGTCGGACGTTCCCTCCTGGAATGTCTACTACAGCGAAACTACCTCTCTCCCTGCGATTAGGAATGACTGGGCATGGGAGTACGTCTTTAACAAGATAGTAGATACAAGAACCCGTCAGGCCTACGAGCGCCCCTCAGGCCCCTTCGGATTCACCGGCGTAGCGCCCATCTCCTTGGCGACCTTCACACCTGCGTGGGTCAGTCAGCGAGCGGCCGAGCGCGTCGATGCCTTAGAGGCAGATCACGAAGCGGCGGTCGCCGCGCGCGAGGACATCGAACGAAAGTACCTCCAACTCTACGGATCTTTCATCGCCACTGTTCGACCCGACAAGCCATTTGCTTGGGGCGTCGGCGTTCTCGTTTACTTCACCGTTGTGGGTGTGATATACCCAATCTGGGTCCTTCGGGGAGGCGTGGAAGTAATCACCCCGGAAGTGGCCAATGTGTATTGGTGGTTCTTAAGCGGGCTGACCGCACTACTTGGTTACGTCGTGGTTCTCGCCGTGCGACTGATCCGACGCCGACACGTTGTAGACACACTCGTAAGCACTCGCGCATCCGACAACCGCTAACGGTAGACCAGGTGAACAACATTTGCCTCTGACTACCTCGGCGCCATCTCCGTTAGGCGGTCCGAATTCCTCTAGATATCCGCTATAATCACGGGAGAATAATTCCTGCGCCTTGATAGTCAGAGTTTCTAAGCCACTTGACCATCCTATCGGATACTAGCCCGAAAGTTTCGAGACTTGCCAGACAATCCCAGTCTTAGCTATTTAAATCCTCCTCCTCTGCCGCCTTGGGCAACAACGGTTGGTCAAGTGAACGAGGTAGGTCCGACGAGTCTTGCTGAGCGACAGCAGGCAATCGCCACGCTTAGCGCGGCCGCCGAGGAGGCGAGCAGCCGCGCTCCTCAGCTGGAATCCGAGCTTCGCGAACTCCTCTTAGACTCGGATCCTCTCGACATATTGGCGCGGCTGACAATCATGGACGCTATTCGGAGGGACACACTTCCAGCCGCAGGGACATTCGGCAGCGATGCCGCGCTTGAGTTCCTAGCGGGAGTTGTCACGTCCGTTGACGACCACATCGTCTCAGACCTTGCTGGATCCGACTACGACGACCAGAATGCCTTCACTGCCGACTCTTTGCTGCGCGATTATGCCAATGCACAGCTGACTATCTCGACCGCCGAGACTGCGAAACGTGGCGCGCCGGAACGGACAGACAGCGCCGTTAATCAGCTGCGTTTCGAGAACCTATTCGATCGAATGCTTGGATACCCTCCCCACATTCGTGCCGTTCTGGCACAGACTTTCGAAGAGGTCGACACCAAGGCTTTAGAGCAGGTAGGGTTTCGCCTTTCGACAGCCGTAGAGATCGCGGACGCTTACTCGGAGATAACCGCAGCGAAGTACCGCCGAGTGCATAACTTGTTCGGTCACGTCTTTGATGCCGCCCCGGCACCAATAGACGAGGAACAGTTGTTTCAACAGGCTGCTACCCACGTGATGGGCTTGGCACGGTTTGGCTCCTCGGATCTTGAACTGGATATGTCAGGCATGATCGCCGCCTACGGCGGCTTCGACCCACAGGAAGTTGGCAACGTACTCGACGCACTCTCCACGCCGATTGGAAGCCAGCCTGAATTCGTGTCTTTAGGCGACAACAACGCGTGCCGCTATCGCCCGATCCTGAAACTCGCGGATGGCCGGATGCTCTGGACACGCCCTTCCGACTTCATCCACTGCGCACTCGACTGGGCGTTTCACGCTTCTAAGGAAAACACCCGACTGCTGACCGCTTTCGATAAAGCGCGGCAAGCCGCTTGTGAGCAGTTGACCTTTGATGGCCTAGCTACGGGTTTTGAATCACACGCACAGGTCTTGAAGAGCCCGACTTATCCTGCCGATGGCCAGCGACCGGACATAGATTCGTTAGTCGCACTACCAGACGCTGCCCTCGTCGCAGAGGCCAAGGGCGGCCGACTGACCGAGCCCGGCCGACGGGGTGCTCCAGAACGGGTGAAGAAGAAGGTTGGTGAACTCATTGACTACGCTCAGATGCAGAACGAGCGCTCAATAGCATACTTGCGGAACGATAACTCAGACTTGCGCACGTCTGGACGACAGAAGATTACTATCGACAACCCACTATTGGCCTACTCACTAATAGTGACCCTGGAACGAGTCGATCCGTTCTACTCTTTTATCGAATCTGACGATTCGAACTATGAGGTTCCCTCGCTTGCACTAACTGTGCACGACCTGCTCCTGATAACTGAACTACTACCCTCTCCGACAGAGCTGTTCGGTTATCTGAGCGATCGATGTAGCCGACACTCGCACGGCGCTCCAACACATATAACGGAAGCCGGGGCGCTCGAAGAGTGGATTAATGGGAAACGCGGATCGCATCTTGGAGGCGCATCTGATGTCACCCCGAGACGGAGGCGAATTTTCTCAGGGAATCCAGACCATATTAATGACTACTACGCCGACCGAGAGATTGTCGAGTCTGGACAAGCCGTTGAGAACCCTACACCTGCACCCGTTACGGCAGTCCCTCGCCCAGTCTTAGAGGCAGCCGATTCGCAGCTTCGCAACCGCGAGCAGCGTTGGGGCGACCTAGCCTTGGCCGTGTGTCACGTGCCCGATCGTGAGTGGGCTCCGATACTTCGCGTCATCGACCGCGCTCGATCGAATCCGGACCGCCAGGTCAACCGTAAGGCCCGCAAGAAGGCGGCTAAATTGATGCGCGGCACCACACTTTCGACAGGCTTGATTGTAGCCGTATCGGACGCCGGCGAGGTCGGTCTTTCCTTGAAGTAGCACTTCCAGCCTGCGTCGTGCGCCAGTTTGTTGTCTGCCAGTTCGTCTGCCAGTTCGTCTGCTGCCGAATCCGCCTCTATGAGATCAAGGCGCCGCCTCCGGCGGCGCGCGGGCCGGCCACGCCGGCCCGCCGTCCGACCCTCTACCTCCGGCCCGGGCACGGCCGTCGGTCCGGCTACCCGGCCCGCAGCCACGGAGAGGCGCCAGATGCTCCGAGGCGGTCGACAGACAGCGAGCCGTCAGGACGACGCCTGAGCCGACGAGCTCCACCGGACCGAACCTCTGAGAGTGATGAGCTGCCCCCTCGGCCGAAGAGTGTCCACGCCGTAGAGCCAGCGACAAGGGCGCCTGCGGCGTCGCTACGCGATGGCTTCGCCACCCTTGTCCCCGTCTCAACGGCGAGCAACGCGGCCAGAACGAGGGGGACGGTGGGGAGTGGCGATCACAACGGCTCGTTCGTGCGTACCGGTGGAGTGCGGACAGCCGGTCTAGCGATCCCGTTCCTTCTTTTCGAAGATCGCCCGCAGCTCCCGGCGACGAACTCGCTCCTCGCTGGCCCAGCGGCGCCTGTCTCGCCAGCTTACGGCCTTCCGGCGAGCCTTGATGACGTCCGTAGGGACTGCGACGGTGTAAAGGGCGTCCAGCATGCCGTTCGTTGCCTTCTCGAACCGCTGACGGGCCACTTCCCGAGTCTCCTGCTCGGCCATGCCGTCGTTGACTGCCTCGTGCGCGAGGATCACCTCCTCAATGGGCTTGATCAGGCGATCGTCGTCAGTCAGTAGCCGGACCCGCATCGAGAAGGTGCGAACCCTCAGCGTGATGGCCTCATGCGCCTCCATAGCGTCGGCGGCCGCCTCGCCGCGATCGATCTGGGTTCCGAGGTTGCCCACCGACACGCCGAACTCGTACAGAGCGGTGAGGAGTTCTGCCGCTTCCTTCCTTAGCTCGGTCCGCGTGGCATCGATGCGCTCGCGATCCTGCTTCGCCCGGTCGCGACGTCCCGTGAAGTACAACGTCACAGCGACGCCAAGAAGCGCGGCCAAGCCCCCCGCGAGGGGAAAGTACTCGCTGATCGGCATGTGCCCCTGTCGACTCCGTCGGTCCGGTCCGTCATGACAAAGAACGACCGCATCCCGCATGCGGTTCGGGTGCTGGATGGCATCGGCAACCCCACGTCCCAGACCGACCCACCACACGGTTACGTAACCGGCGCGGAACACATCGACCAGTCCGCACTGATGCTGACTGGTTTTCCCAGCTAGAGCGCATGATCAATTTCGCTGGAGCGGGTCCTGAAGAAGGACCTCCGCAAGCCGTTCTGGGAAGGACGCGACCGCCGGACCGTGTAGCCCGACCTACGAGCAGCGGTCGTCGGCGCAGCCGTCGTCGGACGCTCCGGTCACCGGCGGAGCGCAGCAGACGTCACCACGCCAGGCGTTCCGTCCCTCGCGCACGGCGAGCACCGCCAGGACGAGCGCCGCGACCGGATCCGCCCACCACCAGCCGAGCGCCGCGTTGAGGACCAGGCCGACCAGTACGGCCGCCGACAGGTACGTGCACAGCAGCGTCTGCTTCGAGTCCGCGACCGCACTGGCCGACCCCAGCTCGCGCCCGGCACGACGTTGCGCCCACGACAGGAACGGCATGATCGCCACGCTGATCGCCACGAGCACGATCCCGACCGTCGAGCGCTCCGCCTCACCGGCTCCGAGCAGCGAGCGGACGGACTCCACGCCGACGTAGGCGGCCAGGGCGAAGAACGAGAACGCGATGATCCGTAGCGCGGCGCGCTCCCGTCGCTCGGGATCCCGGCCGGAGAACTGCCAGGCCACCGCGGCGGCAGAGCTGACCTCGATCACCGAGTCCAGACCGAACCCGACCAGCGCGATCGACGACGCGACCGTCCCGGCCGTGATCGCGACGACCGCCTCGACGACGTTGTAGGTGATTGTCGCGGCGACCAGCAGCCGGATGCGGCGGGTCAGCACCGTGCGCCGGTCCGCGGTGACGCCCGCGGCCGTCACGACGCCTCCCCGGCAGCCGGGACCGGGTCGCCGTAGACGGGGCAGAGCGCGACCGCGTTCCCCGTCTCGGCCAGGACCCGCTCCGCGCTGCGCAGGAGTTCGATCAGCTCCGGGCGGGTCAGCCGGTAGTAGGACTGACGGCCCTCGGCGCGGAAGTCCACGAGCCGGCAGTCATGCAGACACGACAGGTGCTTGGAGACCGTCGACTGCGCCAACCCCAGATGCCTGGTCAGGTCCACCACCCGAGCCTCACCGGCGGCCAGCCGAGACACGATCGCCAGCCGGGCCGGCTCCGCGAGGGACCGGAACAGGGCCACCGCCGGCATCGTGTCCTGTTCACCACCATTCATCGCCATGGAGCGATGATAGCGACTCATGTCGATGCATCTGCCGCCACAGAGGCGATCCGGTAGAGGTAGGTGTGACCGGTCGGGGCGGTGGTGAGGACACCGTCGGGGACACGTTCGACCTCCCAGTCGGGGAGTTCGCGCAGCAGGTTGTGGAACTGGCAGGCGCCGCGCCCGAGGTCGAACGTGGTGGGTCCGCCGTCGGCGGCGCGCACGACGTGGTCGATCTCGCGGGCGGGTGCGTCGCAGTAGGACTCGGCACAGCGCCATCGGTCCCGCGCCCGGATCAGCTCGGCCAGGAAGCCGGAGAACCTCCGCCGCCGGGAGTCGCCGCCGATGACGACCCCGGCGCGGGTGAGCAGCCGCCGCCAGGCCTTCTCGCCCGCGGTGGTGGTGATCAGGTCGGCCGGTACGGGCCCGCATCCGGGGATCTCCGCCGGGAGCGGACTGTGCGGATCGATCAGCGCTTCGAGCGGCACCACGATCTGCACTTCGACGTTCACATCGTTCGCAGCGGCTTGTCCGGTGACACGTTCGACGAGGGTGTCGGCCATGACCTGCCCCCGCGACCGGGTCAATGGTGCCGGGTCGACGGCCACCTCGGTGAACGCTTTCTGCAGGGCGGCCAGGCACGCGGCGCCCTGTTCGGCGGGCAGGCGGGCGGTCAGGTCGGTCATCCCGTCCGCCGCGGGCCGCAGGGTGACGCGTCGCCCTGTTCTGGCGGCAATGCAGCGGGCCCGGAACTTCGCGGGCGCCACCTGCGCGGCCAGTCGCTTGGCGAGCTCACGCAGCTTCCCGACCCCGCGTCCGTCGCGACCGTCGACACCGTCGGCGCGCAGCAGCCGGTCGACTTCGGCTCGTTCGGCGGGATCGAGATGGGAGGTCTCGGCGACGATCGCCCGGACCTTCTGCGCGGACAGCTCCCCTGCGTGGCCGAGCCCGCGGACGCGGTCGAGGCCCTGGTGCAGATCCCGGGCCACCCGCACGCGGGTACGACCCTCGGTCGGGGAGACCCGGCAGGCAAGCCCGATCTGGCCGGCGATGGTGCGGTCGATCTTCTCCGGCTCGGTCAGGCCCTTCTCGATCTGGTGCGCGGCCTCGGCACGCGCGAACGCCCGGATCCACTCGGCCTGCGCAGCCTGAGCGGTGGCGATCGCGGCCTCGAGCTCGGCGATCCCGTCGATCAGCTCGGCCCGCTCCACCCCGTGGGGGGCGATACCCGCCAGGTTCTCGATCGAGGCCCGGATCAACCGCGGAGCGGACGCCACGAGATCACTCGGAGCGGGCCCCGGCTCGACGGCCGGGTGCTCGGCGGCGTCGGTCATGTCTCAATCTTACTCGAACATACGTTCGAGTGCCACCGTTGGTGAGGACGCCGTCTGCTGGACACCGTCTGCGGGCGCGAACGCATGTCGCGAGATCGGGCGCGCTGCTCCGCGAGGCGCCCGTCAACGGCCCGACGAGGCCCGCTGCGCCGCGTCCGGGCGCCGGGTTCAGAGCGGGGTGGTCCGATCCGGCGCCGATGCGCCGGGTTAAGGTCCGACGGCATGTGCAGTGGCAAGGAATCCTGCCTGTTCCTGCTCGACCCGATGCCCGGCGCCGACCGGCCCGCTCGTGAGCACCTGCGCCCCTGGCTCGTCGAGCAGGGCCTCGTCGAGGACGAGGTCCACGACGTCCTGACCGCCGTCACCGAGGCCGTCTGCGGTGTCACGAACGCGGAGCGGCGAGAAGGGCGCGGTGAGCCCGTCCAGGTCAGCGCCGTGATCGAAGCCGACACGTACGGCGCACTCGGGGTCGCCCTCCGGGTCGTCGACCAGGGCACGATGCCGCTCGCCCGCGGAACCGTCTCCCACCTCGTCGACTACGGGCAGACGATGATGCGCGCGGCCATGGACGAGGTCACCACGACGTCCGATCCCCACGGCGGCACCGTCATCGCCATGCGTACCCGGCCCCTGCTGCGGCGTCGCCCGGGCACGGCCTGCTAGACGGTCCGCGCACCGACAGCGGGCGGCGCACCGTTCGGCCAGGCCGCCGTTCGCGGCCCGCCGGTGGGGACGGGCCGCCGCGCCGCCCCACCAGCCGTCCCGACCACGCTGCCCGACCACGATCGACGAGCGATCCGCGCAGCGTCCGGCGACACTGGGCTCATGACGGACCCGTGGGTGTGGCCGGACGACTGGACATGGCCGGAGAACCCCGGCGAGCAGGGCGCCGTCGATCTCGCCCATCACCTCGAGCAGGCCGCGCGGGCCCTGCGCGAGGGCCGCGCGTCGGTCCGTCGCAGCGCCACGAGTACGACGACGGGCGGTCCGAACCGGCTCGACGTCGACCTGACCTGGTCGCCGGCCGACCCCGCCTGACGATGCCCGCCGCGGCGCTGACCCGGGTCAGGGCGCTGTGCCTCGCGCTGCCGTCGGTGACCGAGGCTCCGACGCACGGTGCTCCGACGTGGTTCGCGGGCGGCCGCCGGTCGTTCGCGAAGTACGTCGACCCGGCCGAGCACCACGTCGACGAGGAGACCGGTCCCGCGCTCTGGGCCGCCGCGCCCCCGGGAGCCCGCCACCAGCTCGTCGCGGCCGATCCCGAGCGGTTCTTCGCGCCACGCTTCGGCGGGTCGGCATGGGTCGGCGTGCGGCTCGCACACCCCGACTGGGCCGAGGTCGCCGAGATCCTGGAGGACGCGTACCGGCAGGTCGCGCAGCGCCATCTCGTCGAGCGCATCGGGTCCTGACCCGGACACGCCACGGGCCGCGCATCCGTCGGATGCGCGGCCCGCGAGAAGAGCGACGTCAGGCGGCCTTGCTCAGCTTCTCCAGACGACGGGTCGTTGGCCAGCGCACGTTCGTCGCCCACCCCAGGCGCTCGAACCCGCGGATCAGCATCGCGGAGATGTCGATCTGGCCCCTCTTGACGCCGTGCCGGGCGCAGGTCGGGTCGGCGTGGTGCAGGTTGTGCCACGACTCGCCGAACGAGAACACGGCCAGCCACCAGACGTTGGCCGAGCGGTCGCGGGCCGCGAACGGGCGCTCGCCCCAGATGTGGCAGATCGAGTTGATCGACCAGGTCACGTGGTGCAGGAACGCGACCCGGACCAGGCCGGCCCAGAAGAACGCGGTGAACGCGCCCCAGAAGGACATCGTGACCAGTCCGCCGATCAGGGCCGGGCCCAGCAGGCTCGCGACGACCAGCCACGGAAACAGCTTCTGGATCTTGACCATGTCCTTGTCGGCCAGCAGGTCCGGGATGAACCGCTTCCGGTTGGTCAGGTCGCGGTCGAACAGCCAGCCCATGTGCGAGTGCCAGAAGCCCTTGGCCAGCGCGGCCGGGCCGGTGCCGTAGAGCCACGGCGAGTGCGGGTCGCCCTCCTTGTCGGAGAACGCGTGGTGGCGGCGGTGGTCGCCGGTCCAGTCCAGGACGCCACCCTGCAGCGCGACGCTGCCCGCGACGGCCAGCGCGATCCGCAGCGGGCGGTTGGCCTTGAACGATCCGTGCGTGAAGTACCGGTGGAAGCCGACGGTCACGCCGAGGCCGCTGATCAAGTAGAAGACGACCGCCAGTGCGATGTCGAGACCGGTCAGCCCCCATCCCCAGGCGAACGGGACCGCGGCGATCAGTGCCAGCATCGGGACGGTGACGAACACACCGACCAGGACGGCGGCACCGGTCGGACGGATGCCCTCGGTCACGGGCGCGGGGCCGGACTTCGGGGGAGCGGGAGCCGGGGGCGCGGCTTCGATCGTCATGACTCCACGAAACCGGATCGCCGAGCCGCCGACAGTGCGGTAATCCCCCCTATCCGACGTCGGGTTCCGGCCCGGCTGTGAGCTGCGCAACTTGACTCGCCGGTAACTTGTCCGCTATCCCCTCGCTGTGAAGCTCTCGACTGTCCTCCCGTACGGCGACGACCCGATCCGCAACGCCGACGCCGTGATCGAGCTGGAGAAGGCGGGCCTGGACGCCGTCTGGGCCGCCGAGGCGTACAGCTTCGACGCCGTCTCCCTGCTCGGCTACCTGGCCGCGCGCACCGAGCGGATGGAGATCGGCGCCGCGATCCTGCCGATCTACAGCCGCACGCCCACGCTCACCGCGATGACGGCGGCCGGCCTCGACGCGCTGTCCGGCGGCCGGTTCAACCTGGGCCTCGGCGCGTCCGGGCCGCAGGTCATCGAGGGGTTCCACGGCGTGCCATACGACAAGCCGGTCGCCCGCACCCGGGAGATCATCGAGATCTGCCGCAGGACATGGCGTCGCGAGCGGGTCACGAACGAGGGTCTCTACCCGATCCCGCTTCCGGAGGGCCAGGGCACCGGCCTCGGCAAGCCGTTGAAGATCATCAACTACCCGAAGCGAGCGGACATCCCGATCTGGGTCGCCGCGCTCGGCGAGAAGAACCTGGAGATGACCGCGGAGCTGGCGCAGGGGTGGCTGCCGCACGTCGTGCTCCCGGAGAAGATCCGCGAGGTGTTCGGCGCCTCACTGGACGCGGGGCTGGCCAAGCGGGACCCGGAGCTGGGGCCGCTGCAGATCACCGGCGGCGGGATCTGCGCGATCGAGGAGGAGATGTTCGAGCCGGCCCGGCAGGCCGCGCGCGGGCTGTACGCGCTCTACATCGGCGGCATGGGCGCCCGCGGGCGGAACTTCTACAACACGGCGTTCCAGCGCCAGGGCTACGAGGCCGAGGCGAAGCTCGTCCAGGACCTCTACCTGGACGGCAGGAAGGAGGAGGCGATGGCCGCCCTCCCGGACGACTTCATCGAGAAGGTCACGCTGATCGGGCCGGAGGGGCACGTGCGGGAGCGGATCGCGGCCCTGCGCGAGTCCGGCATCACCTACCTGCACGTGAACCCGATGTCGCCGAACACCCCGGCGCTGTTCTCGAAGCTGAAGGAGTGGATGTCGTAGGGGCTCGGCACGCAGGCGGAGGCGGCGGGGTGGGGACAAGTTGGCCTTGCTCACGACCTCCGCTCCGTGGTGAATTGGGTTCATGGAGCCCGAGTTCGACGCCGTCGTGATCGGAGCCGGGTTCGCCGGCCTGTACATGCTCCATCGCCTGCGGAAGCTGGGGATGCGAGCGGTCGTCCTTGAGCAGGGCGACGGCGTCGGCGGCACCTGGTACTGGAACCGGTACCCGGGCGCGCGGTGCGACTCGGAGAGCTACTACTACTGCTACTCGTTCTCGAAGGAGCTCGAGCAGGAGTGGACGTGGACCGAGCGCTACCCGAGCCACCCCGAGATCCGGGCCTACCTGGAGCACGTCACCGACCGGTTCGGCCTGCGCGAGGACATCCGGTTCGGCGTGCGGGTCACCGGCGCCGGGTTCGACGAGGACACGCGGACCTGGACGGTCGACAGCACGTCGGGTGAGCTCCGGTGCCGGTTCCTGATCACCGCCGTCGGGTGCCTGTCCACGGCGAACGTGCCGGACATCCCCGGCCTGGACTCGTTCGACGGCCGCTGGTTCCACACCGGGCGCTGGCCGCACGAGGGGGTCGACGTGCGCGGGCGGCGGGTCGGCATCGTCGGTACCGGATCCACCGGCATCCAGGCGATCCCGGTCGTCGCCGAACAGGCCGCGCACCTCACCGTGTTCCAGCGGACGGCGAACTACTCGATCCCGGCCCGCAACGGCCCCCTGGCCGCCGCCGAGTCCGACGCGTACAAGCGCGACTACGCCGAGATCCGCGAGGTCCAGGCGAACTCGACGAACGGGCACCCGTTCGTCGTCTCCACGCAGTCGGCGCTGGAACCGGAGCCCGCCGAGCGCGAGCGGATCTACGCCGACGCGTGGGAGCGCGGTGGCCTGCGCTTCCGTGCCGCGTTCTCCGACGTCCTCGCGGACGCCGACGCCAACGAGACGGCGTCGGACTTCATCCGGGACCGGATCCGCGAGGTCGTCGACGACCCGGAGACGGCCGAGAAGCTCGTCCCGACCGACCACGGCTTCGCGACGAAGCGCCCGCCGATCGACACGCACTACTTCGAGACCTACAACCGCGACGACGTCGAGCTCGTCGACGTGAGGGCGACGCCGATCGAGGAGATCGTGCCGGAGGGCGTCCGCACCTCCGACGGCGTGTACGAGCTCGACGACATCGTGTTCGCCACCGGCTTCGACGCGCTGACCGGCCCGCTGCTCGGGCTGAACCTGACGGGGTCCGACGGGACGTCGCTGCGGGAGCTCTGGACGTACGGCCCGCGCACCTACCTCGGCCTCGGGATCCACGGCTTCCCGAACCTGTTCACGATCACCGGCCCGTTCAGCCCGTCGGTGCTGACGAACATGCCCACCAGCATCGAGCAGCACGTCGACTGGATCGCCCGCTGCCTGGAGCACCTGCGTGCGCAGGGCGTGGACCGGATCGAGGCGGAACGTTCCGCCGAGATCGCCTGGGCCGAGCACACCCAGGAGGCGGCCGACGCGACGCTGCTGCCACGGGCGTCGAGCTCCTGGTATCTGGGCGCGAACGTGCCGGGCAAGCCGAAGGTGTTCATGCCGTACGCCGGCGGGTTCGCGCGCTACACGCGCACCTGCGACGAGGTGGCCACCGACGGGTACCGCGGGTTCGTCCTGACGCCGGCCGGACGACCGGCCGACGAGGCGCTGGCCGGGTAGCGCAACGGCGTGTGCTCCGGGCTACTCGGTTCGGGTGCACTACGGTTGCGCCACCCGGCCGTGTCGGCGGGGCCGGGTCACAGGAAGTATCCGGGTAGCTCCACAATGTGTGACGTCGTCCACGGGTACGCCCACGAACGGTCGCGGGCCTCGAGGTGAGGAGGAGCGCACGTTGCTCGAGCTGGCCATCCGGACCTCCGACGAGCCGATCGCGCCCGGGCAGTACCGCCACCTCGCGACACACGCCTGGTGGATGGGGACCTTCTTCGCCGGCGACGACGTCCACGTGCACTACTCCGAGCACCTGCTGCAGCAGTGGACCCCGGCCGACCCGGCCGAGGACTGGCTGCTCGACCGGGAGCTCACCGGCCGGATGGTGTGGCTGTCCGGGAACGGACCGGCCGCCGTCGACGCCGGGTTCGATCTCGCCGACCACTGGCCCACCGGCCGCTTCCGCGCCCCGCACGGCGACTTCTACGCCGAGCTGAACGGCAACGAGCCGGCCGCCCGGCCCGGCAGCTGGGCCCACCCCACGCCCGCGTTCCTGTCGGCGCTCCCGCGCGAGCCGGAGGCGCTGCTGGAGCGGCTGATCGCGGACAGCCCGCCCGGCCGCGGCTACACCGGGCCGTTCCCCAGCGCGGTCGACGCACTGCGCACCTGCCGGGTCCCGGCCGGCGTCCGCGCCACGATCTACGCCGCGCTGCGGCTGCTGCCCGCCGTCTCCGTCGCCGAGGTCGCCGACCTGGACGGCGAGCTGCATCCCGCCCTCGTGCACGACGACGGCCCGGTCCGCAGCGAGCTGCTGATCTCCCCGGTGGACGGCCAGTACGCCGGCGAGCGGGACACCGTGCGCCGCCCGCCCCGCGTCGGTCCCCCGGTCGGGACCGTGATCGCCGAATCGGCCGTGTC
Organism: Pseudonocardia endophytica; assembly: GCF_004339565.1. Classification (GTDB taxonomy): domain Bacteria; phylum Actinomycetota; class Actinomycetes; order Mycobacteriales; family Pseudonocardiaceae; genus Pseudonocardia; species Pseudonocardia endophytica. The sequence goes on along the minus strand of NZ_SMFZ01000002.1, from coordinate 816,653 downwards.
CAGCTCCGTCGTCGACGGCCTGGGCGCGCTGCCCGGCTTCTGACCGCTCGGGTGCGCGCGTGTCCGGTGCGTCCGAATCGATCCCGGTCCGTCGACGGAATCGAGTGAGGGCCGACGCACGCTCCGGGGCTCGCCCGAGGGGACTAACCTGGACACAGGAACAAGTTCCGAGCAGCTGAACAAGGCGGTTGACGTAGCGTGTCATCGAGCAGTACCTCCCATCAGGCGAGCGACTTCGGTCCGAACGAGTGGCTCGTCGAGGAGATGTACCAGCGCTTCCAGGAGGACCCGGACGCGGTCGACCCGGCGTGGCACGAGTTCTTCGCCGACTACTCCCCCGGCGGTAACGGGGTGCCCGGCGCCGAGGCCGCGGCCGGCGGGTCCACCGGCTCCACCGGGTCCGCGGGTTCCAACGGCTCCACCGACGACGCCACCGGGCGCGGCGCCGCCGTGGCCGCCACCTCGTCCGGCGGCGTGAGCCACGGCACCGCGACCGAGGACGACGCCTCCGGCGACAAGACCTCCGCGCCCGCCCAGCGCGCGGTGCCCACCGACGCTCCCCGCACCGGTGCGGCCTCCGGCTCTGCGGCCGACATCCCGCCCGCGCCGACGAAGCGCACCGAACCCGCCGAGCCGGGCGAGCGCCGCCGGGCGGAGGACATGCCGAAGAGCCCCGATGGGGCCGCGAGCTCCGCAGAGGGCCGGAGCGGCAAGCCTGCGGCGGGCAGCACGTCGCAGGCCGCCGCCAAGCAGGGCGACGCGGGCGGCGGCAGCACGACCACGCAGCTGCGGGGCGCGCAGAACGCCGTGGTCAAGAACATGACGGCCAGCCTCGATCTGCCGACCGCGACCAGCGTGCGCGCGGTGCCGGCCAAGCTGCTGGCCGACAACCGCATCGTGATCAACAACCAGCTGCGGCGCTCGCGCGGCGGCAAGCTGTCGTTCACGCACCTGATCGGTTACGCCGTGGTCAAGGCGCTGGCCGACTTCCCGACGATGAACCGGCACTTCGCCGAGACCGACGGCAAGCCGACCGTCGTCACGCCGGAGCACGTCAACCTCGGTCTCGCGATCGACCTGCCCGGCAAGGACGGCAACCGGTCGCTCGTCGTCGTGTCGATCAAGGCCTGCGAGACGCTGTCGTTCGCGCAGTTCTGGGCCGCCTACGAGGGCATGGTCGCCAAGGCGCGCAACGGCAAGCTGACCGCGGAGGACTTCCAGGGCACGACGATCAGCCTGACCAACCCGGGCACGCTCGGCACGAACCACTCGGTGCCGCGCCTGATGCCCGGGCAGGGCACGATCGTCGGTGTCGGCGCGATGGAGTACCCGGCCGAGTTCCAGGGCGCGAGCGAGGAGCGCCTGGCCGAGATCGGCATCAGCAAGATCATCACGCTGACGTCGACGTACGACCACCGGATCATCCAGGGCGCCGAGTCCGGCGACTTCCTGCGCCGCGTGCACGGGTTGCTGCTCGGCGCGGACGGCTTCTACGACGAGATCTTCACCTCGCTGCGGGTGCCCTACGAGCCGGTCCGCTGGGTGCAGGACATCCCGGAGGGCGAGGTCGACAAGACCGCCCGGGTCCTCGAGATGATCGAGTCCTACCGGACGCGCGGCCACCTGATGGCCGACACCGACCCGTTGAACTACCGCCAGCGCCGCCACCCCGACCTGGACGTGCTCAGCCACGGCCTGACGCTGTGGGACCTGGACCGCGAGTACGCCGTCGGCGGTTTCGGCGGCAAGCGGCACATGAAGATGCGCGACGTGCTCGGCCTGCTGCGCGACTCGTACTGCCGCACGATCGGCACCGAGTACATGCACATCGCCGACCCCGAGCAGCGCCGCTGGCTCGAGGACCGGATCGAGGTCCCGCACCAGAAGCCGGACCAGACCGAGCAGAAGTACATCCTGTCCAAGCTGAACGCGGCCGAGGCGTTCGAGACGTTCCTGCAGACGAAGTACGTCGGGCAGAAGCGGTTCTCGCTGGAGGGCGGCGAGACCGTCATCCCGCTGCTGGACGCCGTGCTGGACAAGGCCGCCGAGCACGAGCTCGACGAGGTCGTCATCGGCATGCCGCACCGCGGCCGGCTGAACGTGCTGGCCAACATCGTCGGCAAGCCGATCAGCCAGATCTTCCGCGAGTTCGAGGGCAACCTGGACCCGGGCCAGGCGCACGGCTCCGGCGACGTGAAGTACCACCTCGGGGCCGAGGGCAAGTACTTCCGGATGTTCGGCGACGGCGAGACGAAGGTGTCGCTGACCGCGAACCCGTCGCACCTGGAGGCCGTGGACCCGGTGCTGGAGGGCATCGTCCGGGCCAAGCAGGACATCCTCGACTACGGCGACGGCGGGTTCACCGTGCTGCCGCTGATGATGCACGGCGACGCCGCGTTCGCCGGACAGGGCGTCGTCGCGGAGACGCTGAACCTGGCGCTGCTGCGCGGCTACCGCACCGGCGGCACCGTGCACGTCGTCGTGAACAACCAGGTCGGGTTCACCACCGCGCCGGAGCACGCCCGCTCGTCGCAGTACTGCACGGACGTCGCGAAGATGATCGGCGCGCCGGTGTTCCACGTGAACGGCGACGACCCGGAGGCCTGCGTCTGGGTGGCCAAGCTGGCCGTCGAGTACCGCGAGCGCTGGCACAACGACGTCGTGATCGACATGATCTGCTACCGCCGCCGCGGGCACAACGAGGGCGACGACCCGTCGATGACCCAGCCGTCGATGTACGACATCATCGACGCGAAGCGCAGCGTCCGGAAGATCTACACCGAGTCGCTGATCGGCCGTGGTGACATCACCATGGACGAGGCCGAGCACGCGCTGAAGGACTTCTCCAACCAGCTCGAACACGTCTTCAACGAGGTCCGCGAGCTGGAGCGGACGCCACCGGTGGTCTCCCCATCGGTCGAGGAGGAGCAGACCGTCCCGGCCGACCTGGACACGTCGATCCCGCTGGAGATGGTCCACCGGATCGGCGACGCGCACTCCCAGCAGCCGGACGGCTTCACGATCCACCAGCGGGTCAAGCCGGTGGTGGCCAAGCGGGAGAAGATGTCCCGCGAGGGCGACGTGGACTGGGCGTTCGCCGAGTTGCTCGCGATGGGCTCGCTGGCCGTGGACGGCAAGCTGATCCGTCTGTCCGGTCAGGACTCCCGGCGCGGCACGTTCGTGCAGCGGCACTCGGTGCTGATCGACCGGCACAACGGCCAGGAGTACTACCCGCTGCGCAACCTGGCCGAGGGCCAGGGCCGGTTCCTGCCCTACGACTCGGCGCTGTCCGAGTTCGCCGCCGTCGGGTTCGAGTACGGCTACTCGGTCGCGAACCCGGATGCGCTGGTGATGTGGGAGGGCCAGTTCGGCGACTTCGTCAACGGCGCCCAGCCGATCATCGACGAGTTCATCTCGTCCGGTGAGGCGAAGTGGGGCCAGCGCTCCGACGTCGTGCTGCTGCTGCCGCACGGCCTGGAGGGCCAGGGCCCCGACCACAGCTCCGGGCGCATCGAGCGGTTCCTCACGCTGTGCGCGGAGGGCTCGATGACGGTCGCGCTGCCGTCCGAGCCGGCGAACTACTTCCACCTGCTGCGCCAGCACACGCTCGACGGCGTGCGCCGCCCGCTGGTGGTGTTCACACCGAAGTGGATGCTGCGCGCCAAGCAGGTCGTGAGCCCGCTGTCCGACTTCACCGGCGGCCGGTTCCGTCCGGTGATCGACGACCCGGAGTACCGCGGGCAGGACGGCCCGTCGTCGTCGGTGGACAAGGTGCTGTTCTGCAGCGGCAAGATCTACTGGGAGCTGGCCGCGGCCCGCGACAAGCGCCGCGAGAACGGTGACAGGTCCGTCGAGAACACGGCCGTCGTCCGGGTGGAGCAGCTCTACCCGATGCCGGAGCGGCAGATCGCGGCCGTCCTGGAGCGCTACCCGAACGTCGACGACGTCCGGTGGGTCCAGGAGGAGCCGGCGAACCAGGGCGCCTGGCCGTACTACGGCCTGGAGCTGCCACAGAAGCTCCCGGACATGCCGCGCCTGACCCGCGTCAGCCGCCGCCGGATGGCCGCGCCCGCGGCCGGCAGCTCGAAGGTGCACGAGGTCGAGCAGCAGGAGCTGATCGACAAGGCGTTCGCCCGCTGATCCGGCTCATCCGGACCTCGTCCCCGCCGTCGGCCACAGCGTGATGGCACCGGTGGGGACGATCCGGATGCCGGGCTGCGTGCGCCGGGTCGTCGTCTCGTCGACCGTGAAGCGCTGCACCCGCAGGTCGGCGAGGTGCGGGCACAGGACGACGGTCCGGAACAGCCGGGACTCGGCGAACGCGTCGGCCGCCCCGGTGTCGGTGAACAGGTGCACGCCGCCGAACGTCCCGGTCGCGGCGTCCGCGAGCCAGACCGTGGCCAGCAGGCCGGGGAGCTCGGCGAACGCGGGGGCGAGCTCGTCGCGCAGCGCGCGGTAGCCGTCGTCGGTCATGTCGTGGAGCCGGAAGGTGATCACGAAGGTCTGCATGGCGGCCATGCTCGGCCGCCGGCCCCCGCGCCACCTCGGTCGATCACGCCGACCTCGGTGGCGTGACCGGCACAGCCCGTTCAGCCGTCCAGGATCCCCCGTTCGGCCGCGATCCGCGCCGCCTCGGTCCGGGTGCGCACGCCGAGCTTGAGTAGCAGGTTGGAGACGTGCCGGCTCGCCGTGCGCTCGCTGATGTGCAGCGTCGCGCCGACATCGCGGTTGGACAGCCCGGACGCGACGAGCCGCAGCACCTCGGTCTCCCGCGGGGACAGCCCGTCGGCCTGCCGCTCCTGCCGGGTCTCGGACTCGACCAGCCTGCCCAGCCAGCCGTCGACGCTGCGCGGACCGAAGTCCAGGAACACGCCCTGGTGGGCGACGCCGTCCACCTCGACCGGGTCACCGATCGGGGCGAAACCGAGCGGCAGGAAGATCGGCCCGAGGTGCGACAGGTCGACGACCGTCGAGTACAGCCGCCGCAGCCGCGGCCGCAGTTCCATGTAGACGCGCTTGACGTCCAGCCAGCACGCCGACACCCCCGGCGAACGCAGCTCACCGGACTCGCGGCCGAGCCACCGTCGCATCAGCAGCACGCGGTCGTCGGGCGACGGCGGGTTCGCGCGCAGGTGGTCGGTCCACGGGCGGGTGACCGGGTCGGCGGCGATCACGCCGGGGTCGGCATCGGCCAGCTCGATGATCTGGACGAACGCGGAGACCTCACCGTCCGGGCCGCGGGCGACGGCGAACGACTCCGGATGCCGGTCCCACCAGCGGGCCAGCGCGTCCGCGCACGGCCGGGGCTCGTGGCCGGCGGCGATCTCGGCGATCACCGGGCCGTCCTGCGAGCGGGCCTGCTCCACGGCGTGGTCCGGGCGGGCGCTGGGGAAGCAGGCGTCGCGCACGACCGGGTTCTCGATCAGGAAGATCAGGTCGGCGGTGTGTCGCCAGAGGTCGCCGTCGGCCGGGTCCGGCCGGTTCGTGTAGTAGCGCGCGGCGCGCCGGCGGAACGCCCGGCGGGCGTCCGGGTCGCGGACGGCCAGCTCGAGTCCGACCGTGTCCCGCACGACGTCGTGCAGCAGCAGGCCGTCCGGAACGACGTCGGTGATCGGCAACGCGCGCAACGCGTCGAACGCCGTACGGGCGTGGTCGTCGCCGAGCAGTGCACCGAGCACCGGCTCGGTGACCCGACGCACCGTCGAGGCCGCCTCGACGGCCGTCACGACGGTCGACGGCAGCCCGCCGAGGAACGCGTCCGCCAGCTCCGGCAGCACGGGTGTCCCGCGCGCACCGGCCCGCGCGCCCGCCGCGCCGAGCTCCAGGGCCAGCGGGTGACCGTGCGCGAACGCGTTCAGCTGCAGCGCCGCGGCGCCGTCGAGACCCCTGGAGCGCAGCAGCGACATGGCCTCCGGCTCGGACAGCGCGTCCAGGCGGAACTCGGCCACCATCCCGGCCCACCCGGCTGCCGTGTGCCACGCGCCGGCCGGCCGGTCGCGCCCGGCGAACACGGTCGTCACCGACGCGGGGAGCGCGGGCAGGAACCGGGTGCGCAGCCAGCCGTCGAGCAGGCCGAGCGTCTCGTAGGTGTCGACGGTCAACAGGACCCGGTCGGCGCCGCCGTCCCGTAGGGCGCCGACGACGTCCGCCGTGCCCGGATCGGTCGCGTCGAGTCCGAGCGCCCCGGCCATCGCCTGGCGGAAGCCGCGGGGGGTCGGCTCGACGTCGCGTCCGTCGAGCACGACGGTCGCGGTCCCGGCCGGGACGGCCGCGACCAGCTGCCGGAGGAGGCGGCTCTTCCCGATCCCGCCGGGTCCGTGCACGAACGCGACGAGGAACGACGGCTCCGGCGCAGTCACGGCGGCGGTCAGCGCGGACAGCTCCCGCTCACGCCCGACGAACCCGCGCCCGGCTCCGACGGCCAGGCGGTCCGCGATCGTCCCGGTCATGGGGCCTCCGTCGGTCGTGGACCGGACATCCCCCGCACGACGATAGAGCTGGAGGGCGGGCCGGGGAACCTCGGCGTTCGGACGGCCCCCAGAATCTCGCCCGGTGCGACCGGATCATCACCACTAGTGACGAACCGGTCTTGTCGCCCGACGTCGCACGCTCCTACCGTCGGAGAGCACCGCGGCCGCGGGGGGATCGTTCCGGCCGCCTGCCGAGGAGGTCCTCATGACCACTCTTCCCGCTTCGCGCCGGACCCCCACCGACGTCGTCTTCCAGCACTGGCGCCATTCCTTCGAGGAGGACGCCGACGGCGTCGAGGTCTTCCGGCCGGACGACGCCGTCCTGCCTCCCGCCTTCGGCCGGGACGGCTTCGAGATGTTCCCGGACGGAACGTTCGTCCAGGAGGACATCGGTCCGGCGGACGGGATCGTCCGTACGTCCGGCCGATGGCACGGCCGGGGCGCACGGCGCGTGACCGTGCGGTTCGACGGGCGTCGCCCGGACTACGCGTTCGAGGTCCTGGAGGTCGACGAGACGATCCTCCGCCGCCGCGTGGACGCCGCTGCCGCTCCGGTGCACTACCTCGGCGCCGAGCCCGCCGACGCCGCGACCGAGACGTTCGCGCAACAGCCGCCCGCGTCCTCGTCCCGGTTGGTCGACTTCAACGGCGCGGTGATCATTACGCTGCGGTCGTTCCCGCCGCAGTTCGTGCTGCGGGTGGACGGCACCGTCCCGTACGAGAGCGTGCAGGTCGAGCTCGTCCCACTGGTCTACGTACAGCGGCCGGACTACTGGGGTATCGAGGTCGTCGGCACGATGCGCGGACCGTGCGTCGCCGGAACCACGCCGTACCTCGCGACGCTCCCGCTGGCCAGGACGACCGGCACCCTGGGTATCGACGTGATCGGCGCGACCCGGACCGAACGGATCGACCTGGGCCCGTCCGACGGCTCGGCCGACTGCAGGGACTGGACGGCGTTCCTGGACCGGCAGCCGATCGACCCGCCGACACTGCGCGTCCGTGGTGTCTGCACGGTCCCCGACGGCACGACGATCGAGCTGAAGCGCCACGAACCGCCCGGCATCAACCCGCGGGACCTGCTGCTCGACAAGATCGTGACGCGGGGCGCCGCCACCACGGACGGCACGTCCGACGTCGAGGTCGTGTTCGAGACGCCCGCACGGCCCGGATCCCTGGACACCGTCACGATCCTGCCGGACGGGCCGACGCTGACCGTCGAGGACGTGTTCTGACGGCGGTCAGGCGGTGCCGAGCTCGCCCCGGTTCGCGGCGGCCGTGCGGCGGACCCGGTCGCGGAAGATGTCCTGCGCCTCGGAGGTGTTGTCCGGCTTTCCCGCCCAGGCCTGCATCGCCGCGCCCTGCAGTGCGCGGGCGTAGGAGAAGCTGACCGTCCACGGGTGCGGGCCGCGACGGGCGATCGCGTCCAGGTTGTCGGTCGCCTGGTCGTCGGTCTGCCCGCCGGACAGGAACACGATGCCCGGGACGGCGGCGGGCACGGTGCGGCGCAGGACCTCCACGGTGCGCTCGGCGACCTCCTCCGGGCCCGCCTGCTGCGCGGCCCGGTACCCGGAGACGACCATGTTCGTCTTCACGAGCAGGCCGTCCGGTACGACGCCCTGGCCGCGGACCTGCGTGAACAGCTCGCGCAGCATCGCATCGCTGACCTCGGCCGACCGGTCGATCGTCTGCGTCCCGTCCATGATCGCCTCGGGTTCGACGATCGGCACCAGCCCGGCCTCCTGGGCCAACGCGGCGTAGCGGGCCATCGCGTGGGAGTTCGCGACGAGCGCGGCCTCGGTCGGGATCCCGTCCCCGAGCTCGATCACGGCCCGCCACTTGGCGAACCGCGCACCCAGGTCCCGGTACTCCTCGAAACGCTCCCGCAGCCCGTCGAGCCCCTCGGTGACCTTCTCGCCGCCGCGCAGCGCGAGCGCCTTGGCGCCCCTGTCCACCTTGATGCCGGGCACGATCCCGCGCTCCACCAGCTGCCCCGGCATCGGCGTACCGTCCGATGTAGACTGTCGGATCGTCTCGTCGTAGAGGATCACGCCGCCGAGCCACCGCTCGACATCCGGCGCGGTGAACATCAGCTCACGGAACGCGCGGCGGTTGTCCTCCGTCGACTCCACGCCCACGGCCTCGAACCGCTTCGTGATGGTTCCCGTGCTCTCGTCCGCCGCGAGCAGCCCCTTGCCGTCGGCGAGGAGCTCGCGGACCGTGTTCTGCAACTGCCGTACCGCCACGCTCATGCCCGCGGGGTCCCCGCTGCGCAGCGGCCGTAACCTGGCCGCGTGTACTTCACCGACCGCGGCATCGAGGAGCTCGTCGACCGTCGTGGCGACGAGCAGGTCAGCGTCGAGTGGCTGGCCCTGCGCCTGCGCACGTTCGTCGACCTGAACCCGGAGTTCGAGACGGCCGTCGAGCGGCTGTCCAGCTTCCTGGCCCGCGACGACGCCGACGACGCCGACGACCTGGACGACTGAGGCCGGTCAGCCGTCGTCGCGCCGCAGGCGGAACAGGCGGCGGTCCCCGGCCGCGCGCAGCGCTTGGAGGGCCTCGTCGGCGTCGACCTCCAATGCGTCGTGCCTCGCCGGGTCGGCCCGGTGGTCGGGCCGCGGCCGCGGCTTGCCGGGTTCGCTGGTCGCCCACATCATCTGCAGCGCGGACTCCCACCGCAGCTCGAACATGCCCTCCGCGACGACGAGTGCCTCCGCGGCGTCGTGCAGCTCACGGTCGGCCGCGCGCAGCTCGCGGCGCAGCTCCTCGACCCGCAGGGCGTCCCGTTCCCGCAGCTCGACGACGGCACCGGCGAGCCGCGCGACCACGTCGCGGTAGCGGTCGACGGCGTTCTCGTCGGAGCTCACCGGGATCCACCCCCCTGGTCGGTCAGGATCACCAGCTGCGGGCTCCCGTGCCGGGCGCGGTCGAGCATCAGGCCACGGCCGGGGGTGGGCGACCAGTCGACGGGATCACCGCCGACCAGGTGGGCGAGGTCCGCGCCCTGCACACCGATGGCCACCCAGACCCCGAGATCGTCGACGGCCGCGCCGGGCGGGGCCAGCAGCGTCTTGAGCCGTTGCGCGCCCTGCCACCAGCCGAGCACGTGCACGCCGACGCCGGGGCCGTGCCGCAGGACGGCGCGCAGGTCCTCCATCCCGGTGCGGTCGAGCATCGTCTCGGCGACGTCGGCACCGAACAGCACGACCGCGACCGTCGGGTGCGCGCCGCCGCTGCTCCCGGACGCCGCCCGCTCCCGCACGACCGCGGCCAGCTCGGTGACGCGGGCGACGAACCCGTCGGCGAACACCTTGTCGACGGCGAGGTGCAGGCGGCAGGCGAGGTCCTCGGCCGCCTCGACGGCCTCCGCGGCCAGCGGCACCAGGACCACGCGGGTGCCCTCGTCGGCGAGGGTGGCGGTGTAGGACGCGACCGCGGCGCACAGCAGCGGTACGGCGACCCGCGCGTCCGGCCCGATCACGCCGAGGTTGCGCCCCGGCACGTCCCGCAGCTCGGCCGCGGCCGGGCTGCCCTCGACGTCGACGAACTGTCCGAGCAGCGAACGGGGCACGCCGTCGGCAGGTAGCCGGGCGGCGAGCGCGTCGTGGTCCGGGGCACGTGCCCCGTCGAACACGACCGGGTCCGGCTCGTCGCCGAACCTGGTGAACGCGTCCGGCTGCACCTCGCGGACCTGGGGACCGCCGACCTCGGGCAGGCTCACGACCTGGTTGCCGTGCTCCACGCCCGACTCGTGGTTGACGATCGCGTGCCACCGCGGCAAGGACAGTGCCGCCTCGTTCTCCAGCGCGAGGATCCGGCGCGCGCGGGGCAGCGCGATCCGCAGCACGAACTGCTCGAGGATCGCCGAACGACCCCACAGCGCGTCGATGCCGGAGACGTCCTGGCTGGCCAGCACGAGGTGCACGCCCTGCGAGCGGCCGCGCCGGGCGACGTCCTCCAGCAGCCGGGTCGCCTCGGCCGTGACCGCGTCCCGCCCGCTGAACAGGAACTGGAACTCGTCGATGACGGCGACGATCCGCGGAAGCCGGGCGCGCTCGTCCTGGATGCCGTCGTCGGCGAGCGCCTGGCGCAGCTCGGCGAGCTTCGTGGCACCGTTGCGCCGCGCCGCCTCCGCACGCGAGCGCATGACCTCGGAGAGGTGGCGCAGCAGCGCCAGCCCGAACTCCCGGTCGGTGTTGATGTTGACGCCGATCAGGCGCGCCTGCGGCAACCGGTCGGTGCGGCGACCGTCCGGGTCCGGCGCGAACTGGGCGAACGAGACGCCCTCCTTGAAGTCGAGCAGGTACATCTCGACCTCACGGGGTCCGTAGCGCGCGGCCAGGCCCGTGATCCAGCCCAGCAGCAGGTTCGTCTTGCCGGATCCGCTGGGCCCGCCGACGAGCGCGTGCGGGGAGTGGTCGTCGAGGCGCAGCTCGGCCGGGATGCCGTCCGCGAACCCGATCTCGGTGACCAGGCCGTTCTCCGAGCTCTCCCCCCACCGTTCCTTCCCGGAGGGAAGGAGGTCCTTGTACGCGCCGAGGCGGCCGCGCCACTCCTCGTGGGCCCGCACGATCCCGTCGCAGACCGCCGTGACGTCGTCCGGGCGCACCGGCGGATCCGGTTCGACGAGCACGTGCGGCCCGGTCAGCGACGTCCGGACCGGCACCGGCGCGGACTCGTCCTGCGGGTCCACCCCCGGCGGGTCGCCGAACGTCACGCTCTCCACCGGACGTCGCAGCGCCGCGGGCACGTCCAGCAGGACCAGCACCACCCCGGCCGCGATCCCGCCGCGCGCGACGCGCTGCAACTGGCGCAGCTCGGCCTCGGGCAGCTCCCGCCCGTTGCCGACCAGCACCGCGACCATCCACGGCTCGGGTCGCCGCCCGGTCCGTTCGGCGAGCTCGCGCAACGACGAGCTGCCCTCGGCCAGCACCCTCGTCTGGACCCGGCGGATCCGCTCGGCGAGCTGTCCGAGCAGTGCCTCGAGCCGCGTCGGGTCGTGCACGGTCAGCAGCCCCGTGCGGGTCAGCGGGTAGAGCCCCGGCAGCGCACCGGCCAGCTGCCCGACGTCCCAGACGTGCACGCCCACCACGCCGGGCCGGAAGTGCCGCAGCATCCGCAGCACGAGCTGCTCGACCATCGCCTCGGCCCGCTCCCGGGTGCGTGGTGTCGAGACGACCTGCAGGTGCGCGTGGTCCAGCAACGGGACGGCGACCCGGAACGGCGACCCGCCCTCGACGGACCCGGTGCCCAGCACCCACATCTCGGGGACGGGGCCGATCGCCTCGGTGTCGCCCGCGTCGGACGTCCACTCACGCGGATCGTCACCCGCTGCCCCCGGCGCGGCGCCGGAGACGATGTCGCTCAGCTCGCTCGGCGAGTCGCCCTGCCACCGGTCGAACGCGTGTGCCCGGTCGTCGGCGACCCGGGCCACGACACCGGCGAAGCGGGGATTCCCCAGTATCCGGCGCAGTCCCGGGTCGCGCTGCGCCGCATCGTGTCCGGTCTCCCGCAGCCACATCTCGACCAGAACCTCGGCGTGCCGGTCCGCCGCCCGGTCGCGACGTACCTCGGCGGAGCCGAGCGCGGACGACGCGACGGCGTGGAAATGGTTGAACGCGGCGCGGATCCGTTCGCTGCGTCGGCCCATCACACGGTCGTCGTCACGACGGGCACGTCTACAGACGCCCGGCGACGTCGTCGGCGGACTGCATCGCGACGTGGAGAGCCTGCTCGACCTCGTCGACCTTCTCGGCGGCGGCGGCGAACCGGGAGCGGGCGTCGTCGGCGTCGTTCTGGGCGGTGCCGTAGATGTTCTGGGCGAAGTTCGCCGCGGCCTCCTCGATGGCCTGACGGGCGTGGCGGAGCGCGCCGAGGCTCTCGGTGGCCTGCTGGTTGGCCCGGGCGATCCCGGCGCGGATCTCGTCGATGTTCGCCATGCGGCCCTCCGTCGGAGTACGTGCGACCCGGCGGCCATCCGGTCGCCACGCGCAACCTACGGCGCTGCCGTCGCGTCCATGGTGAGGCGGGCCGTCGACCCGCGCAAACCCTCGCCGAACGTGATCACAGGTGCCGTGAACGGACGGTCGTGACCCGTTCGTTCTGGAATGCGCCGTTCGCCCCGCATACGGTGACCGGGCGACCGTTCCCCTGCGCCAGGAGTGTGACGATGACCTCACCCGGTCCGCAGCTCGACGGGGTGGAGCCGCCCCGCGGCGGGGAGAAGATCCGCGCGATCGGGCCGGGGCTGCTGGCCGCGGCCACCGGCGTCGGGGCCGGCGACCTCGTCGCCACCATGGTGGCCGGCGCGAGCTTCGGGACGGTGCTGCTGTGGGCGGCCGTCGTCGGCACGGCGGTGAAGCTCGCGCTCGGCGAGGGCGTCGGCCGCTGGCACCTCGCGTCCGGTGCCACGATGCTCGACGGCTGGCGCCGCCTGGGCTACTGGGCGACCGTCTTCTTCGGCGTCTACATCGTGATCTGGGGCTTCGTCTACGGGGCGACGGCGATGTCGGCCGTCGGGCTGCCGCTGAACGCGCTGTTCGGGGGCCTGTCCGTCCGCTACTGGGGCATGATCGCCGGCGTGCTCGGCCTGATCCTGGTCTGGCTGCAGCGCTACGAGGTCTTCGAGAAGTTCATGACCGTCCTGGTGCTGATCAAGTTCCTGTCGGTCGTGTCGATCGCGTTCCTGGTCGGACCGGACCTGGGTGCGCTCGCGTCCGGGCTGGTGCCGCGGCTGCCGTCCGGGTCGACGGTGTACGTGCTCGGCCTGATCGGCGGCGTCGGCGGCACGATCACCATGGCGTCCTACGGCTACTGGCTGTTCGCGAAGGGGTGGAAAGGGCCTCGCTGGCTGTCGATGATGCGGCTGGACAACGCCGTCGGGTACGTCATGACCGGCATCTTCGTGGTCTCCATGCTGATCGTCGGCTCCACGATCCTGCTCGGGATGGACCTGACCGAGTCGGACTCCGGCCTGCTCGTGCTCGCCGACAAGCTCGGCGAGCTGTACGGCGGGGCGGCCCGGCTGATCTTCCTGATCGGCTTCCTCGCCGTCACGTCGACGTCGCTGCTCGGCGTGTGGAACGGCGTGTCGCTGCTGTTCACGGACTGGACCCGGACGATCCGGCTGCCGCACGGCAGGCGGGCCGACATCGGGGTGCAGGCCGACGCGGCGAACGCCGTCGTCCCCGGCGAGCGCGCTCCGGACGGCGCCGGCCGGGCGGGTGCGTACGAGGCGGCCGTTGCGGAGCGCTCACGACCGTTCCGCGGCTACCTGCTGTGGCTCACGTTCCCGCCGATGCTGCTCCTGCTGTTCGACAAGCCGTTCGCGTTGACGCTGGTCTACGGCGTGCTCGGGTCGTTCTTCATGCCGTTCCTGGCGATCACGCTGATGCTGCTGCTGAACACGAAGCTGGTCGCTCCGGAGGGCCGGTCGCGGTGGTTGTCCAACGGGATCCTGGGGCTCTCGTCGGTGCTGTTCCTGGTGCTGCTGGTCACCGACGTCCAGTCCAGACTGTTCTGACCTACCTGGCGCTGCGCCACGCGCCACGGACCCGTTCGGCAACCGGTCCCGCCCCCTTCGTTCGGGATGGCCGGTGATCGATTCCTGACCGGTTCTGTCCGGGATGGGCGGAATGCTGTCGCGCATGGACGACCACCCCGTTGACCTCACCGGCACCGTCGCACTCGTGGCCGGGGCGACGCGCGGCGCGGGCCGGGGCATCGCCGTCGAGCTCGGTGCCGCCGGTGCGACCGTGTACTGCACCGGTCGCACGACACGCGAGCAGCCGTCGGAGTACGGCAGGCCGGAGACGATCGAGGAGACGGCCGAGCTGGTCACGGCCGCCGGCGGGACCGGTGTCGCCGTGCCGTGCGACCACCTGGACCCCGCCGCCGTGCGGGCGCTGGTCCAGCGCGTCGACGACGAGCACGGACGCCTCGACGTGCTGGTCAACGACATCTGGGGCGGCGAGCTGATGGTCGAGTGGGAGACCCCGGTGTGGGAGCACTCGCTGGAGAACGGCCTGCGCACGCTCCGGCTGGCGATCGACACCCATCTGGTCACCGCCCACCACGCCCTGCGGCTGATGACGCGGAATCCGGGCGGGCTCGTCGTCGAGATCACCGACGGCACTGCCGACTACAACGCGTCGAACTACCGCCTCAACGTCTACTACGACGTCGCCAAGGTCGCCCCGATCCGGCTCGCCCGGAGCTGGGCACACGAGCTGGAGCGCTACGACGGCACCGCCGTCGCCGTGACGCCGGGCTGGCTGCGTTCGGAGATCATGCTGGAGATGTTCGGGGTCACGGAGCCGACATGGCGCGACGCGCTGGCGAACGAGCCGCACTTCGCGATCTCCGAGACGCCGCGGTTCGTCGGCCGCGGGATCGCGGCACTGGCCGCCGACCCGGACCGGCGGCGGTGGAACGCCACGTCCACGTCGTCCGGCGAGCTGGGCCGCGTCTACGGACGGACCGATGTGGACGGTTCCCGACCGGACGCGTGGCGCTACATCGCGGAGGTGCAGGACGCAGGGCTCCCCGCGGACACGACGGGCTACCGCTGACTCCGCCACCCCGAACGAACGGGCCGTTCGAGCAATGCCATTGCTCGAAGGTGCCGTTCGTTCGGAAAGGGGTCGTGGCGGACCACGGCGGGCGGGGGCTGGACGCGGAGGGGCGGGACGCGGTGGGGCAGCTCAGTCGAGCAGTTCCAGGGCGTCGCCGGTGCGCACGACGCCGGGTGCGACCACCTGCGTGTACATCCCGACGCACGGGAGGTTCGCCTCCAGCAGGCTGACCCACACCGTGTTCAGCTGAGCGGGCGTGCGCAGGGCCTCCCTGGAACGCCCGAGGTCGCCGTGCTCCAGCGTCGGGACCGAGCAGCGCGGTGTCGGCAGGGTCCCCTCCATCTCGACGCCGCCGATCCGCAGCCGGCGTCCGAGCCACTCGTTCTCGATGAACGGCGGCGTGCCCTCCGGCGTGCGGACCACGATGTTCGGCCGGTAGCGCAACGTCTCCACGCCGACCTCGTCCAGCGTGGCCGTGGTGATCAGGTGCACCGGCGCGTAGTCGACGAACCGACCGCCCGGCGTGCCCATCGCGATCTCCAGCACCGGCGCGTCGAGGTCGGCGTCGAGCCCGTGCGCGAGCACCTCCTCCGGCTCCGGGCGCTCGATCTCGGCGCCGTCGGCACGCTGCTCGGACATCCGGACCGGACGGCCGAGGATCTCCGACAGCGGGTCGTCGACGTCGAGCGACCCGAGCTCGCGCCCGTCCGGCAGAGTCACGCGGATCTCGCCGGAGACCGTCGCCGCCCGGCAGTGCAGCAGCTCGCGCCACCACCGTGGCTGCTTCGCCGTCGCGATCTTGCCGGTCTCGACGTCGACGAGCGCCTGCGCGCGGTCTCCGATCACTCCGAGACCGTCGATCTCCACCTGTTCGCAGGCCTCACCGAGCATGGACTTGACCGGGTAACGGAAGAGCTCGGCCACGGCGCCGACGGTGTTCATCCGCCGAGCCTAACCCCGGATCGGTGCCGCGGCGGTTGACCTCGAGTCGGCTTCAGCTCCTAGCGTCGTCCCCATGGACGACACGCTTCCGGACCTCGGGCCCGTCGGGACCGACCTGACGGTCCGCGACGACGGCAGCCACCTCGACCACGCCGCCGAGCTGGAGGAGCTCGGCTACGGAGCACTGTGGATCGCCGGTGGACAGATCGACGCCCTTGACCGGCTCGCAGAGGTGGTCCGCGCGACGCGGCGGATCCCGGTGGTCCCCTCCATCATCCCGACCGGCCGGTACCCCGCCGACGAGGTCGCCGCGCTGTACCGGGAGCTGGAGGCCGAGCATCCCGGACGGCTCGTGGCCGGGCTCGGCGCTCCCCAGCAGCCGAGGGCGATGGCCGCGTTCGGGGCCTATCTGGACCGTCTGGACTCCGTGGGGACCCGGGTCCCCGCCGGGCGGCGGATGCTCGCCGCGATCGGTCCGCGCAAGCTGGCGCTGGCCAGGGACCGCGCCGCCGGGGCACTGCCGCTGATGGTCACCCCGGAGTACACGGCGGGCGCGCGCGGGATCCTGGGACCGGACCGCGTACTGGCGGTGCAGCAGTTCACCGTGCTCGACGACGACCCGGTGCGGGCCAGGGAGACCGCCCGCCCGACGCTCGGGTTCCTGCTCGGCGTGCGCGGCTACCGGGACAACGTCCTGCGCATGGGGTTCACCGACGACGACGTCGCGACGATCAGCGACCGCCTGGTGGACGCCGTCGTCGTGCACGGTGGACCGGACGACGTCGCGGCACGGGTCGCCGCGCACCGGGCGGCGGGCGCGGACCACGTGTCGGTCGGAACGCTCGGTCCGACCGGCGGCGTGGCGGCGGCGCGGAGACTGGCACCGGCCCTGCCCGGCGTGCGGGCCGCGACGCGCGGGACGACAGTGGAGTGATGCCGCTTCGCTCCACGCTGCCCGTCCCGACGCTCGACCTGGATCCGGACGCCCCGCACGTCGCGGACTTCTACCGCTACGGCGACCTGCTCTCCGACGACGAGAGCGCGGCCCTGCGCCGCCTGCGGGCGTTCCTGGCGACCGAGGTCGCCCCGGTCGTGGAGCAGGCGTGGGACGCCGCCGAGTTCCCGATGCAGCTGGTCAAGGGCTTCGCGGGCCTGGACCTGGCCGGGGCCGCCTACACCGACCCGCCCGCGAGCAGGGTGTTCCTCGGCTTCCTGCACGCCGAGATCGCCCGCATCGACCCGTCGGTGAACAGCTTCTACGGCGTGCACACCGGGCTGGCGATGGGCTCGATCCACGCGTGCGGCACGCCGGAGCAGCGGGAGCGCTGGCTGCCGGCGATGGCGCGGATGGAGCAGATCGGCGCGTTCGGCCTGACCGAGCCGCACGGCGGGTCCGACGTCGCGGGCGGGATGGAGACGACGGCACAGCGTGTGACATCTCGGGCGAACGGGGACGAGTGGATCCTCGACGGCGAGAAGCGCTGGATCGGCAACGCCACGTTCGCCGACCTGGTCGTGATCTGGGCGAAGGACACCGACCCGGACGCCGACGGCGCCGTGCGCGGGTTCGTCGTGCCAGGCGGTACCCCCGGCATGACCGTCGAGAAGATCGAGGGCAAGCAGGCGCTGCGGATCGTGCAGAACGCCGACATCGTGCTCGACCAGGTCAGGGTGCCGGAGTCGCACCGCCTGTCCGGCGGGCGCGGCACGTTCGCCGACGCGGGCGCGGTGCTTCAGCGCACCCGGGCCAACGCGTGCTGGGGCGCGGTCGGCACCCAGATGGCGGCTTACGAGCTGGCGCTGTCCTACGCGACGCAGCGCGAGCAGTTCGGACGCCCGATCGCCGGGTTCCAGATGATGCAGGACCTGCTCGTGACGATGCTGGGCAACGTGACCGCCTCGCTCGGCATGGCGGTGCGCTGCGCCCAGCTGATCGACGACGGCCACGGGTCGGACGCCCACTCGGCCCTGGCCAAGGAGTTCTGCGCGAGCCGGATGCGCGAGACCGTGTCGTTGTCCCGCCAGCTCGTCGGTGGCAACGGGATCGTGCTGTCCAACGGGATCGCTCGCTACTTCGCCGACGCCGAGGCGCTGTTCTCGTTCGAGGGCACCCGCGAGATGAACACGCTGATCGTCGGCAAGGCCGTCACCGGGCACAGCGCGTTCGTGCGGTAGGTGGTCACCAGCCGGAGGCGGCGGGCGGCGGCGTCGACGGTGTCGGCAGCCCTCCCCCGCGCAGTACGCGCACCAGCTCGTCCGGGCGCAGCGAGCGGGCGAACAGCCAGCCCTGGAAGCCGGTGACACCGAGCCCGCGCAGCACGTGGAACTGCTCGGCCGTCTCCACGCCCTCGGCCACCGTCGCCCGGCCCATCGCCCTGGCGACCTCGACGACGGCGCGGGCCAGCGCGAAGTCGGCCGGGTCGGTACCCACCCCGACGACGAACGCGCGGTCCACCTTCACCGTCTGTGCCGGGAGCTCCTTGAGCCGGGACAGCGACGAGTAGCCGGTCCCGAAGTCGTCGACGGCGAACCGGACGCCGCGGCGCACGAGCTCGCTCATCGCGCCCAGCGCCGGGGGCGGCAGCGCGACCAGGCTCGTCTCCACCAGTTCCAGCGTGAGCTGGTCCCACGGCAGGCCGGATCCGGTCACCGCGGCCGTGACCTCGTCGAGGAAGTCCGGGTCGCTCGGCAGCAGGCCGGCGAGGTTCACCGCGACCGAGATCCGCTGCCCGCCCTGCGGCCAGCCCGCCGCCTCGCGCGCCGCCGTGCGGAGCACCCAGCGGTCGAGATCGCGCTGCAGACCGCCGCGCTGGGCGACCGGCAGGAACTCACCCGGCGTCACCTCTCCGAGCCGGGGGTGCGACCAGCGCAGCAGCGCCTCGGCGGAGAGCACGGTGCCGTCGGAGCCGACGACCGGCTGGTACTCCAACCGCAGCGTCCCCCCGATCTCGCCGGACGACGATCCGGGCGCGTCGGCCTCGATCGCGGCGCGCAGCTCGGCCTCGAGCACGAGCTGGCGGTCGGCGGCCTCGACGGCGGCGCGGTCGGCCACCCGCACCGCGCGCCTGCCCTGCCGCTTCGCACCGCACATCGCCACCTCGGCCCAGCGCAGCAGGTCGGTCCCCGACCCGGCAGAGCTCTCGGGACCGGACTGCCGCGTGGCCACGCCCGCCGACGCCGTCGTCGTGACCGGATTGCCGTCCACGGTCACTGTGCCGTGCAGCAGGTCGGTGACCCGGGCGGCCAGCCCGGCCGGTCCGCCGACCTCGGCGTGGTCGGCGCAGACCACGGCGAACTCGTCACCCGCCAGGCGGGCCGCCGTGCACCCGACCGGCAGCTCGCGCTGCAGCCTGCCGGCGAGCTCGACGAGCAGCGCGTCGCCCGCCTCGTGCCCCAGCGAGACGTTCACCCTGGCGAAGTCGTCGATGTCGCCGCAGACCAGCGCGACCCGGGCGGCGGTCGGTCCGGCCAGCAGCCGGTCGACCAGCTCCAGCGCCGCGACGCGGTTCGGCAGCCGGGTCAGCGCGTCCACCCGGTCGGCGTCCGCCACCACGGTCGCCGCGCGGTCCCGCTGCTCGACATCGGTCACGACGAGCAGCCAGAACGGGCGACCGTCGTCGGCGGGGCTGGGGTGCACGACGATCTCGCAGCGCACCGACGTGCCGTCGGCCCGCACCAGCGGCATGGCGTCGACCCTCAGCGGCGGCGCGTCCGGCCCCGGGGCCGACTGCCAGTCCGGCAGCTCGGCGTCCGAGCGTTGCGGATCGGCGGACAGGCTGCGGGCCGGGACGCCGCGCAGCTGCTCCAGGTCGGCGTCGAGCAGCGTGCACAGGGCCGGGTTGGCGTCGATGATCCGCCCGCGGCCGTCGACCATCGCCACGCCCGTCGTGATCGCGGAGACGAGATCGGCGAAGCGGCGGCCGGAGCGCTGCGCCCGCTCCTCCGCGCGACGGCGGTCGGTGACGTCCTGCACGGTGCCGATCAGCCGCAGCGGCCCGCCGCCCGGCGTGCGCTCGACGCGGGTGCGGCAGCTGAGGACGGCGCGGCCGCCGGTGCGGATCTCCGCCGCGTGCCCGGCGTCGCCGACCGCCTCCGGTCCGCGGCGCAGGATCCGGCAGGCCCGCTCGACCTGCTCGCCCTCGACCGGCCCTTCCGGCCCGTCCGGGCGGACGCCGATCGCGCGGTACAGCTCGACGAGCCCCTCGCTGCGGGTCAGCGTGCCCGCGGCCAGGTCGAACGTCCACGTCCCCGAGCGGGTGGCTCGTTCCAGGTCCAGGGCGGGGGCGTCGTCGGAGGGGGCCGTCGAGTCGGGGAACGGCACGAGGACGACGGCGACCCGGTCCCCCGCCTGCGGCCAGCGCACGACCCGCACGCGCGCCAGCTGACGGTCGGCACGCACCAGCCGCGCGTCCGAGTCCGGCCCGACGAGCAGCTGGGTCAGGCGCATCCCGGTCGGGTCGGCGGACCCGGCGAGCCGGCGCAGGGCCGGGTTGGCACGCAGGACCACACCGGAGCGGTCGCACAGCATCGTCGCGGCCTGGGGCAGCACGACGTCCGGGACGTCCGGCGCCACCGGCTGCGACGACGGCGGCGCGTCGAGCGTGTCCAGGTACCCCGCGTCCTCCGGCACGCCGGGGGCGTCGAGGACGTCGGGAGCCGTTCCGGAGCGCGGCCCCTCTCCACCGCGTCCCGTATCACCGAACACCCGTGCGAGGTCGTTCACGAAGCCGTCACCACCGCCACCGGACCGATCGTGGTCCCTTCGCCGCGGGCTCGGCCGCGGACGTGAGCCGGATCGAGTCGCGGTGTCGGGACCGGGCGACGTCCGGCCACCGGTCGGGCGATCACCCGCATGCGGCTCCACCTCGCCCACGCCCCTGCCTCCGTTTCGATCGGCATCGTGCACCAGGGACAACGAGCCATCAGCGCGGTCGATCCGCCCAGGTAGCCCGATCGAGGCTGGTTGCACAGGGCGTGACGCGCCTGTTCAGCCTAACGGCTTGTACTCCGACCGCCAGGTGCGTCCGGTAATCGAGACCCGGCGCGCCGAGAGGTCACGGAGAGTCGCCCAACGAGCACGCCGAACTTGACGGAGGACACCCGCCGTTCACCGACGATCGCCCTACGCTTCGTCGCAAACACCGTCGGTGATCAGATTGACGGCGTGTCGCGCTCCCCGCGCGCCGCGTCGGCCACCGCCGCCGCCACCGCCGGAGCCACCCGCGGGTCGAACGGGCCCGGGACGATCCGGTCGGCGGACAGGTCGTCGGCGGCGACCCGGGCGATCGCGTCCGCCGCCGCGAGCTTCATCCGCTCGGTGATCCGGCGGGCCCCCGCGTCCAGCGCGCCCCGGAACACTCCGGGGAACGCGAGCACGTTGTTGATCTGGTTCGGGAAGTCGCTCCGCCCGGTGGCGACGATCCCGGCGTACCGGGCGGCGTCCTCCGGGTGCACCTCGGGATCCGGGTTGGACAGAGCGAACACGACGGAGTCCGGGGCCATGGTGGACAGCAGGGACGGCTCGACGCGCGCACCGGAGAGCCCGACGAACACGTCGGCGCCGTCGATCGCCTCGGGGAGCCCGCCGGTCACGCCGCGCGGGTTCGTCTCGGCCGCGAGCGCGGCCTTCTCGCCGCCCCTCGCCTCGCTGATCACGCCGCGGGAGTCCAGCACGACCACGTCGGACACCCCGGCGGACAACAGGATCCGCGAGCAAGCCACGCCGGACGCACCAGCGCCGGACACGACGACCCGCAGCCCGGACAGCGGGCGCCCCTGCACGGCGGCGGCACCGCGCAGCGCGGCCAGCAGCACGATCGCCGTGCCGTGCTGGTCGTCGTGCATGACCGGGCAGTCCAGCTCGTCGATCAACCGGCGCTCGAGCTCGAAGCAGCGTGGCGCCGCGACGTCCTCCAGGTTCACCGCGCCGAACGTCGGCCGCAGCCGCACCAGCGTCTCGACGATCTCGTCGACGTCCGTCGTGTCCAGCACGAGCGGGATCGAGTCCAGCCCGGCGAACGACTTGAACAGCGCCGACTTGCCCTCCATCACCGGCAGCGCGGCCCGCGGACCGATGTCGCCGAGGCCGAGCACCGCCGTGCCGTCGCTGACGACCGCGACCAGACGGTGCGACCACGTGTACCGGGCCGCGAGAGCCGGGTCGGCGGCGATCGCGCGGCTCACGTCGGCGACGCCGGGCGTGTAGGCGATCGCGAGGTCACGGGCGTCGGCGAGCGGCGCGGTCAGCCCGGTGCCGAGCTTGCCGCCCTCGTGCGCGCCGAACACCTCGTCGGCGTGCAGCGGGGCGGTGTCGCGGTCGGTGTCGCTCTCGGGACGGATCCGGTCGGTCAAGGACATGATGGAACGTGGCTCCTCACGGGGAACGGATGCGGGGTGCCGGGAAGGCACTGCCGTTGCACCGGAGGTCACGGGTGTCGTCAACCAACTCTCGGTGCCGGACGGCCACCCCCACCGGCCCGCACCGGATACGGCGGGCGACGGGGATCTGGCTGTCGGGTACTGCCCGCCATGCTAACCGGAGGACCGGCCGGCCCCGCCATCCACACGGGAGGGTGTCGGCAGTCTCACCCCGGAACGACACCGCGCCGCCCCTCGGGACGGCGCGGTGTCGTGTGCGGTGTCGTGTGCGGTGCGGGCTCAGCCGAGTGGTGCGGGCACCAGGTCCGGCAGCGGGAGCGGCAGCGACGGCAGGGAGGGCGCCTCGGTCAGCGGGAGGGCGGTCGGCGAGAACGGCCGGTCGCCGGGGACCAGGGAGACGTCACCCACGGACCCGTTCCGCGACGCGTACGCCAGCGCCTGCGCGATGTCCGCCACCCCGTTCGACGAGCTCGGCGCCATCAGGCTGGACAGCGAGCCGAACGCGCGGCCCTCGGCGTCGACGTAACCGCTGCCCGAGTCCCCGGGGACGCCCGGCGGGATCGTGGCGACGACGTGCGTCCACGGGTCCGGCTGGCCCAGGCTGACGCCCTGCTTGTTCGGCGCGACCCCGATCTGGTTGGGCTGGTAGCTGAAGACCCGCTCGCCGTTCTTCGTGCCGTCCGTGTCCAGGGCGGTCGGACCGCCGACACCCGGGATCGTCGGGCTCGTCCGGGCGGCGTCCTCCGGTGCGAGCGCGACGAGCGCGAAGTCGTTCTCCGAGCACAGCGCCGGGTCGGTCTCGCCCGTGGCCTGCATCGCACCCCACGAGTCGTAGGCCAGCGTGCCCCGGTAGGTACGCCCGTCGCGCCCGTGGATGCCCACGGCGGCGCCGTCGTCCATCACGGGCTCCGTGCAGCCGTCCACCGACGACCCGGCGTCCGCGGTGCCGAAGCAGTGGGCCGCCGTGCCGAGGTAGACCGTGTCGCCGCCGGTGAACACGAAGTTCGCCGTGCACAGCTCCGCGCCGTCCCCCACCGGCGTCGCGAGCTCCACACCCGGACCGATGGCCGCCGCGGTGGCCGGCGCGAACGCGGCCTGCGGCGCCGCCGACGCCGTCATCGGGGCGAGCAGTGCCGCGGTCGCGGCCAGCCCGACGGCGATCCCCGCCCCGGCGAGACGTCGGACGGTCCGGGGTGCACGCGTCATGGATCTCCCTCTCTCGCCCGGCGCACCGGACCCGGCGCGCACTGTTCGGACACACAACGAGCGGGGTGCGGCGTCAGGTTCGGGTCCGATCGGGTCACGTCCGATCCACGCCGTCGGGCGTGTCCGCACACGGGGCGTTAACGTCCGCGTCCGTGACCTCGGAGAACGGGCGGGTGTTCCTGCTGCGCCACGGTGAGACCGAGTGGTCGGCCGCGGGGCGCCACACCGGACGCACGGACATCCCGCTGACCGACACCGGACGCGCCGCCGCCGGCCGGTCGGCGCGCGCGCTCGCGGAGCTCCGCGGACCGGACGCGCCGCCGCCGGTGCGGGTGCTGAGCAGCCCGCGCTCGCGGGCACGGGACACGGCAGAGCTCGCCGGCCTGCAGGTGGACGCCGTGGACGAGCGGCTCGGCGAGTGGGACTACGGCGAGGCGGAGGGCCGCACCACGGAGGAGATCCGGGAGACGCTTCCCGGCTGGACGATCTGGGACGGACCGTGGCGGGGCGGCGAGACGCCGGACGACGTGGCCGCCCGCGCCGACTCCGTGCTCGACGACGTCCGCGGCCTGCTCGACGGCGGCGACGTCGTCCTCGTCGGACACGGCCACTTCGGACGGGTGCTGGCCGTGCGCTGGATCGGGTTGCCCGCCACCGGCGGGGTGCACCTGAAGATGGACCCGGCCGCCGTGACCGTCCTCGGGCACGAGCGCGGCGTGCCGCGCCTCGACCACGTCAACCAGCTGCCGCCGTCGTGACCGGAACCGTGCGCGAGGCGGCACCCGCCGACGTCGACGCCATGGTCGAGCTGGTCCACGAGCTCGCCGAGTACGAGAAGGCGCCCGACGAGTGCCGTCTGACCGCGGAGCACCTCACGGCCGCGCTGTTCGGTGACGACCCGGTGGCCCACGCGCTGGTCGCCGACTCCGGCGGCGCCGACAGCACCGTCGTCGGGCTGGCGATCTGGTTCCGCACGTTCTCCACGTGGGAGGGCGTGGCCGGCATCCACCTCGAGGACCTCTACGTCCGCCCGGCGCACCGCGGCGGCGGGCACGGCGCCCGGTTGCTGGCCGCGCTGGCCCGGATCTGCGACGAGCGCGGCTGGGCCCGGCTGGAGTGGAACGTCCTGGACTGGAACGCGCCGGCGATCGGGTTCTACGAACGTCTCGGCGCGTCCCCGAACGACGGATGGACGACGTTCCGGCTGACCGGACCCCCGCTCGTCGAACTGGCCGGGCGCTACTCGTCCGGGTAGTCGTCGCCCATCGACCAGCGCCGGGACTGGTCGCTGATCAGCAGCAGGAACGTGAGGATCACGACGAGCCCGGTGACGATGCCCCACACCAGCTGCCGGGACGGCCCGATCAGGCTGTAGACGACCGGCAGCAGGAGCAGCTGGACGACGATCGCCGGCGTGCGCACCCCGCGGTGGCCACGGACCAGCGCTGCGCCGACCGCGGCGACGGCCGCGCCGATCAGGAGGAAGAACGCGGCCTCGGCCAGCCCGTAGCCGACGGCGGGACCGCTGGCGGCCAGCGCACGTGCGCCGAACACGGCACCGAACGCGGCTCCGACCGCCCCCTGCAGCGCGACCAGTGCGCCCGCCACCCGGACGTTCTGCGGCGCGGCCTGGCGCACCGGCCGCCGGTCGCTGTCCATGGCCCCAGGATATGCACCGATACGGTGTGGGGCGTGCGCGCGCTGCTCGTGGTCAACCCGCAGGCCACGTCGACGACCGCCGCCGGGCGGGACGTGCTGACGAAGGCGCTGGCCAGCGAGCTGAAGCTGGACGTGCTGCAGACGCGCTACCGCGGGCACGCGGCCGAGGGCACGGCGGCCGCGGTGCGCGACGGCGTCGAGCTGGTCGTGGCGCTCGGCGGGGACGGCACGGTGAACGAGGTCGTGAACGGGCTGCTGGCCGACCAGACCGGGACGACGGCGCCCGCCCGCCCGGACCCGTACGCGACGGCGATGCTGGCCGTCGTGCCCGGCGGTTCGGCCAACGTGTTCGCCAGGGCCCTGCAGATGCCGCGCGACCCGGTCGAGGCGACCGGGCACGTGCTCACCGCGCTCGCCGAGCGGCGACAGCGGATGGTCGGGCTCGGCCACGCCGACGACCGCTGGTTCACGTTCAACGCCGGGATGGGGTGGGACGCCGACGTCGTCGCCGCCGTCGAGCGGGCGAGGGCGCAGGGACACGAGGCCAGTCCCGGCCGCTACGCGATGACCGCGCTCGGCCAGTACCTGGCCCAGCTGCGCCGCCCGCCGTCGATGACGGTGCACCTGCCCGGGGCGGACGCACTCGGCGGCGTCAAGCTGGCGTTCGTCAGCAACACCGACCCGTGGACGTACCTGTCCGGCCGGGCGGTGCGGACGAACCCCCGGTCCTCGTTCGGCAGCGGTCTCGGCCTGTTCGCCCTGCGCAGCCTGGGTCCGCGCACGATCGCCGCGGTGCTGCGTGAGATCCTGTCCTCGGACGGCGACCCGCACGGCCGCCACGTCGTCCGGCACGACGCGGTACCGCTCGTCCGGATCACCAGTGACGTCCCCCTCGCACTCCAGCTCGACGGGGATCACCTGGGAGAACGCACCGATGTCGAGTTCCTCTCGGTGCCCGCGGCACTACGCGTCGTCGTGTGACGCTTGCAGTTCACCGCAGCGCAGAGGCACCGCTCACCCGCCGGTGTGATGGCAACACCATTCACCGATGGCCGTGAACCGCCGAGCCCGTTGGGTCTCGCACCTGGCCAAACGGTGATCCAAGGTGGGTCCACGCAAGCGAGGAACCCCTGCTGAGGGGGTTCCTTCCCGGGCAGCGACGCCCGGGAGTGTTTGGTCCGACACGGATTCGGGTAGCCGATCCGTTGCCGGGCGGGGACACTGGTATGAGCACGGTCCGGCCGGGGCCGAGAGGTTCCGGCCGTCATCGCCTGCCCGTCGCAGGGGATGAGGGTGAAGGTGAGCCCATCTCGCGCTCGGACCAGTTCCGTCTCCTGTGACCTGGGAGATGGACCCTTGAAGACGGAACCCCGCTCGTGAAATCATTCACAAGCGGCGGAATGCCTGTACGAAGTCGATCGGCGCGACCCCGATCGCGCACACGAGGAGTTTAGAGACCATGGATTGGCGTCACGACGCGATCTGCCGCGACGAGGACCCGGAGCTGTTCTTCCCCGTCGGGACGAGCGGCCCTGCCCTGATGCAGATCGCCGAGGCGAAGACGGTGTGCCGTCGTTGCCCCGTCACCGAGCAGTGCCTCGCCTGGGCCCTCGAGTCCGGCCAGGACGCCGGTGTGTGGGGTGGCATGAGCGAGGACGAGCGTCGTGCGCTGAAGCGCCGCGGCGTCCGTAGCCGCGCTCGTACGGCCTGATCACCTCAGGTACCTCCGGCGCTGGCGCCGGGAAGAACTGAACGCTCCCCCTGAACTGCGGGCCCGCAGCCGGATGCCACCGGCCGCGGGCCCGCAGTTCGTGTCCCGGGTCGTGGTCCACCTGCACACGTCGGCGGGCCGGCTTCCGGAACCATGGTCGACGACATCGGTGCCGGCGCGACCTCGGCACCGGGCTCATCGGCCATCGGTGAAAGCCTAGCCGCTACCGTTCGTCGCTCCGCCCAGGGGCATCCGGATCAGCGCCTCCGTCCCACCACCGGGGCGGGCACGCATCCGGAGCGACGCCTCGAGCTCGGACGTGAGCAGCGTGCGCACGATCTGCAGACCGAGCCCGTTGGCCGTCTCGACGTCGAAATCGTCCGGGAGACCGCGCCCGTCGTCGGCGATCGTGACGTCGAGGCTTCCCGCGGAACGCTTGGCGGACACCACGACCTCGCCGGTCTGGCCGGGCTCGTAGGCGTGCGCGAGCGCGTTGTGCACCAGCTCGGTCAGCACGAGCACCAGCGGTGTCGCGTGCTGTGCCGGGAGCGTGCCGAAACCGCCCTCGACCCGGACCCTCGCGCGCACCTCCGTCGTCGCGCCGTCCCGGATCGCCGGCAGCACGCGGTCCAGCAGCGCGTCCAGCTCGACGGTCTCGGCCACCGAGTAGGCGAGCGCCTCGTGCACGAGTGCGATCGAGTTGACCCGCCGGACGCTCTCCTCGAGCGCGCGTCCGGCCTCCGGGTTCGAGCTGCGCCGCGACTGCATCCGCAGCAGCGCCGCGACGGTCTGCAGGTTGTTCTTCACCCGGTGGTGGATCTCGCGGATCGTCGCGTCCTTGGACAGCAGGGCCATGTCCCTGCGCCGCAGGTCGGTCACGTCGCGCACGATCACCAGCGCACCGGCCGGATCCCCCCGCGGACGCAACGGCAGCGCCCGGACCAGCATCGACGCCCGTCGTCCACGGATCTCCATGCGCGCCGACGGCTTGCCCTCCAGCGCGTCGGTGATCTTGGTGGCGACCTCGGCCGCGTCGAACGGGTCCAGCACGAGCCGCTTCGTG
Organism: Pseudonocardia endophytica; assembly: GCF_004339565.1. Lineage (GTDB taxonomy): Bacteria > Actinomycetota > Actinomycetes > Mycobacteriales > Pseudonocardiaceae > Pseudonocardia > Pseudonocardia endophytica. Next base: position 788,652 of record NZ_SMFZ01000002.1, on the reverse strand, counting down.
ACGACGGCCAGCTCGGTCCCGGCGACGTCGCTGGCGTGGCCCATGCGGTGGTAGGCGGACAGCGCGTTCGGGCTGGCGTAGGCGACGTTGCCGTGCGCGTCGAGGCGGACCAGGCCGTCCCCGGCCCGGGGGCTCCCCTCCGTCGTGGCCTGCGGGACGACCGGCGGGAACGTGCCGTCGACGATCATCTGGCAGAGGTCGGACGCGCTGCCAAGGTAGGCGATCTCGAGCGGGCTCGGCACCCGGGGCGTGGACAGGTTCGTGTCCCGGGACAGGACGGCGACGGTGCGCCCGGCCCGTCGCACCGGGATCGTCTCCCGGCGGACCGGGACCTCGAGGTGCCAGCGCGGGTCGTCGTCCCGGCAGATCCGACCTTCGACGACGGCGCGGCGCAGCTGCCCGACCTCGATCGCCGCGGCCCGGCGCCCGACGACGTCGTCCGGGTGCGCCGTCGGCGCCGTCGTGGGGCGTGCCTGCGCCACGCACAGGAACGAGCCGTCCGCAGGCCGGGACAGGGGTACGGCGCCGTCCGGTGTGGACCGGTCGTCCAGCGGTACCCAGAGCAGGAAGTCGGCGAACGACATGTCGGCCAGCAACTGCCACTCCGCCACCACCCGCTGGAGGTGGTCGACGGTCTCGCCCTCCATCCGAGTGTGCTCGGCCAGCAGCTCGCTCAACGTGGTCACGGGCATCCCTCCCGACCCCGCATCCCATCACATGCGATGATTGCCCGAGCAGGGAGAAGGGAGGCCGCCATGTCCAAGCGTGCCCGCAAGCGCCGCGACCGCGGCAAGAACAAGGCGAACCACGGCAAGAAGCCGAACACCTGAGATTCGCCCCAGAGACGACGAGAGGCGCCTCCCGTGCGGGAGGCGCCCTTCTCGTTCGAACTCCTCCGTCAGCCGCGTCGCTCGATCCGGGTCGCGCGGACCGACACCGTCGACCCGTCAGGGCCGGACTCGACGTGCACCTCGGCCTGTTCGAGCACGGCCGACCGGATCTGCGTCCGCAGCCGCTCCTTGAGACCGCTGGGTGCGACGTCACCACCGCACTTGCGGGCGAGCAGCGCCTTGAGCTTCTCGTCGATCCCGTACTCCGCGAGGCAGGGGGCGCACTCGTCGAGGTGCTGCTCGAGCACGGCCCGCCGCGACGGGTCGCACTCCCGGTCGAGGAACAGCCAGACCTCGGCCAGGACCTCTGAGCAGCCGGTGGAACCCATCATCGGGTTCGTCGCCGGGCGCGCCCGGTCCGGGGTCTCGTCGGTCGCGCTCACCTCGTCGTCACCTCCTGGGCCTCGTCACCACGGACGAAGCCACGCTCGCGGGCGGTGTCGGCCAGCATGTCGCGCAGCTGGCGCCTGCCGCGGTGCAGCCGCGACATCACGGTCCCGATCGGGGTGCCCATGATCTCGGCGATCTCCTTGTAGGCGAAGCCCTCCACGTCGGCCAGGTAGACGGCCATCCGGAAGTCCTCGGGCAGCGCCTGCAGGGCCTGCTTGACGTCGTCGTCCGGCAGGGCGTCGAGCGCGTCCATCTCGGCCGAACGCAGGCCCGTGGAGCTGTGCTCACCGGCCTGGGCCAGCTGGTGGTCGGTGATCTCGTCGGTCGGGGCCTGCACCGGCTGGCGCTGCCGCTTCCGGTACCCGTTGATGTAGGTGTTCGTCAGGATCCGGTACAGCCACGCCTTGAGGTTCGTCCCGCGGCGGAACGTACGGAACGCCGAGTAGGCCTTCAGGAACGTCTCCTGCACCAGGTCCTCGGCGTCCGACGGGTTGCGGGTCATCCGCAGCGCCGCGCCGTAGAGCTGGTCCAGCAGCGGCATCGCGTCCCGCTCGAAGCGCGCGACCCGCTCCTCGACCGTCTCGTCGTCCTCGGCACGGTCGGTGTCCTCACCGACCTCTGCGGTCGCGACGGCGTCCTCCGTCGTCGCGTCGACGTCCTGGACGGACGTGTCCTTCTCCTCGTGCTCCGGCACCGATCCCCTCTCCAGCGACTCCGGCCACATGGTGGTGATCGGCGAACTCACCACGGCGGCGGACCGCTCAGAGGGTACGCGCACACGCGACCGCCGGCCGGTCGATGGCGCTTCCATCACTGCGTTCACGCTCCGCACAACACCATCGGGGCCTCGCAGAATTCCCTTGCGTGCGGCGCGTGAGAATGGGCGCATGGCAGGACGCGGGACACCGGCGACGGCGCTGCTGGTCAAGCGCACGATCGAGCACAGGGTGCACACCTACTCCCACCACGACGGCGCCGCGTACGGGCTGGAAGCCGCCGACGCGCTCGGCCAGGAGCCGGGACGGGTGTTCAAGACGCTCGTCGCGCTCGTCGACGGCGCCATGACGGTCGGGATCGTGCCGGTCACGTCGCAGCTGGACCTCAAGGCACTCGCCGCAGCGTCCGGCGGCAAGAAGGCGACGATGGCCGACGTCGCCGACGCCGAGCGCGCGACCGGCTACGTCGCGGGCGGCATCTCGCCTCTGGGGCAGCGCAGGCGCCTCCCGACGGTGATCGACGCGTCCGCCATGGACTTCGAGACCGTCTACTGCAGCGGCGGCCGCCGTGGCCTGGAGATCGAACTCGCCCCGGACGACCTGGTCACCCTGACCGACGCCACGGTGGCCCCGATCGCCACCGCCTGAGGTCCCGCCCCACCGGACGAGAGCTCCCGGGCTGGACCGGAGCAGCTCTCGCCAGCGTGCGCGGCCGGTCAGCTCGCGAGCAGGCTCTCCAGCCAGTCCGTGACGGCGTTCTCGACGCCCGCGCGGTCGGAGCGCAGGGAGTGGTCGCCGGTCAGCACGACGACGTCGCGGTCCGGACCGGGCTCGGGGCAGCCGAACGGGTCGGTGCGGCCCTGCACGACGAGGACCGGTACGTCGACGGCGTCGAGCTCCGGCATCCTGGTCTTCTCCGGCTTGCCGGGCGGATGCTCGGGGAACGCCAGGCAGAGCACCGCCCTGGAACGAGCCTCGGCGGCGGTCCGGCACGCCACCCGTGCTCCGGAGCTCCGTCCGCCCTGGACGAGCGGCAGCCGCCCGCGCTTGTCGATCCCCAGCTCACCGGCCCGCACCGCCTCGACGACGGCCAGCCACGCCGTGTCCAGCTGCGCCGCAGGAGCCGGAGCCCGCTTCCCGGCGACGCGGTAGGGCTGCTCGACGAGTCCGACGTGGACCCCGACCGCGTTCGCCGCCCGCGCCGCCACGGCCAGGTCGGGCGCCGTGATCCCGCCCCCGGCACCGTGCCCGAGCAGCAACAACGCCCGCGCCCGGCCCGTCCCTCGCTGCAGCGTCACCCGAGCCGCGCCGTACGGCGTTCCGATCTCCACCGGCTCCGGGCTCATGTCCGCTCACGCACCCCGTACCGGCGTGCCGCACCCGTCGCAGCCGGTGCGGCGCGCCGAGCAGGGATGCGACACGACGCCGAGGGGTGCGGTGGGGCCGGCCTCACGACAGCAGGTCGAGCTGGATCGGCTCGCGGACCTCCTCGTCGGGGATCCGTTCCAGCAGTTCCGGGCCGTTGTTGCGCACGCTGTTGACCTGCGACGACACCGGGCGGATCTCGAACGTCGCGACCAGTTCCGGGGACGGCGGGACGAGCAGGGCGGACACCGAGTCGTCCTTCGCGTCCCGGTCCGGGTCCAGCCACGCCTCCCACGCCGACGGCGGGAGCACCAGCGGCATCCGGTCGTGCACCTGGCTGAGCGGGCCGACCGCCTCCGTGGTCAGCACGGACGCCGTCACCAGGCCGTCCGGGTACTGCTCGGACAGCTCCGGGTCGTCCTTGGGCTTCCAGTACTCCCAGATCCCGGCCATGGCCAGCGACGACCCGTCGGCGTAGTGCGTGAAGTACGGCTGCTTGACCGTCTTGGCGGCCTTGCCCTTCTTGCCGTCTCCGGAAGCGCTGTCCGGCACGGCGTCCCGGCGCTGCCACTCGTACCAGCCGTCGGCCGGGAACAGGCAGCGTCGCGAGGACAGGGCGCGGCGGAACGCCGGCTTCTCCCCCGCCGTCTCGGAGCGGGAGTTCACCATCCGCGCACCGGACGACGGGTCCTTCGACCAGAACGGCACGAGCCCCCACCGGACCGTGCGCAGCGTCCGTTCGGTGACGGCCGGGTCCGCCTCGCCGTCGGAGTCGCGCGGGTGGCGCTCCACGACGACGGTGATGTTCTTCGTCGGCGCGACGTTGTAGTCCGCACGGTCGGCACCCTCGTCGGTCGCGTCGACGGCGCGGAACTCGTCGGCGAGGTCGGTGGGCGCCTTCGTCGAGGCGTAGCGGCCGCACATGCCCTCCATCGTCCCACGCATCGTGTCGCTGCTCCGCCGCTCGACCACCGCGGCTCGGGCGATACCGTGACCGGCGACGACGCGCGATGCGCGATGATGGGCGCGTGACCGACCCCGCCGCCGGATGGCCCGCTCCGACCGCTCCCGGACCGGTGCGCGGCACGGTCGCGGTTCCCGGCTCCAAGTCCCTGACGAACCGCGCGCTGCTGCTCGCCGGCCTGTCCGGAGGCGACTGCCTCGTCGCGGGCGCCCCGGCCAGCCGGGACACGTCGTTGATGACCGGTGCTCTGGCCGCGCTCGGCGTACCGGTGACGGTCGACGGCGAGGACGTGCGGATCGGCGCGCACGACGGGCTGCGCGGCGGCTCCCCCGCAGAGATCGACTGCGGGCTCGCCGGGACCGTCATGCGGTTCGTGCCGCCCGCGGCCGCGCTCGCCAGGGGCGACGTGCGCTTCGACGGCGACCCGCGCGCCCGGGAGCGTCCGCTCGACGTGGTCCTGACGGCGCTGCGGTCACTCGGCGCCGAGATCGACCCGGCCGACGCGCTCCCGTTCCTGATGCACGGCACCGGTTCGGTGCGCGGCGGCGAGGTCACCGTGGACGCGTCGGCGTCGTCGCAGTTCGTGTCCGGGCTGCTGCTGTCCGCCGCAGGGTACGACCGCGGCGTCACCGTCCGGCACGACGGCAAGCCCGTCCCGTCGCTGCCGCACATCGACATGACCGTCGCGCTGCTGCGGGCAGCGGGCGTCGACGTCGAGGACCGGACGACGGGTGCCGGGCCGGACACGTGGCGCGTCCACCCCGGACCGGTCGCGGCGCGCGACTGGACGATCGAGCCCGACCTGTCGAACGCCGCGGTGTTCCTCGGGGCGGCCGTCGTCACCGGCGGGTCGGTCACGGTGCGCGGCTGGCCGGAGGGGACCACCCAGCCCGGCACCGACGTGCTGCCGGTGCTGTCCGAGCTCGGCGCGGATGTCGCCGTCGGGCCGGACGGTCTGACCGTGACCGGTCCGGACCGGATCAGCGGCGTCGACGTCGACCTGCACGACGCCGGCGAGCTCGCCCCGACCGTCGCCGCGCTCGCCGCGCTGGCGGACGGCCCGTCGCGGCTGCGGGGCATCGGCCACCTGCGCGGACACGAGACGGACCGGATCGCCGCGCTGGCCGCCGAGATCAACGCCATGGGCGGCGCCGTGACCGAGACCGAGGACGGCCTGGAGATCACGCCCCGGGCGCTCGTCCCGGACCCGGACCGGCCGTGGCGCGCCTACGCCGACCACCGGATGGCGACGGCGGGTGCACTCGTCGGGCTGCGGGTGCCGGGAGTCGTCGTCGACGACGTGCGGTGCACGGACAAGACGATCCCCGACTTCCCCGGGCGCTGGGCGGCGCTGCTCGGTGTCTGAGTCGGGACGCCGATGAGGAACCGGCCGCGCGAGTACGACGAGTCCGACGTCCGCGTCCGCCCCGGCAAGGGCACGCGCCCGCGCAGCAAGCGCAGGCCCGCCCACTCCGACGCGACGCCGGCGATGGTGATCGGCGTCGACCGCGGCCGGTGGACGTGCGCGCCGGACGCCGACCCGGAGAGCGCGCCGGTCGTGGCGATGCGGGCCCGCGAGCTCGGGCGCACGCCGGTCGTCGTCGGGGACCGGGTCGGGCTCGTCGGCGACCTGTCCGGCGAGCCGGACACGCTCGCGCGCATCGTGCGCGTCGATGACCGGGACACCGTGCTGCGCCGCACGGCCGACGACACCGACCCGCACGAACGCGTCGTCGTCGCCAACGCCGAGCGGCTCGTCGTCGTCACCGCGCTCGCGGACCCGGTGCCGCGCACCGGCTTCGTCGACCGGTGCCTGGTCGCGGCGTACGCGGGAGGGCTCGTCCCGGTGCTCTGCCTGACGAAGTCCGACCTCGCCGATCCGGACGGGTTCGCCGCGCAGTACGCCGACCTGGACCTCCCGATCGTCGTCACCGGGCGGGACGGCGACGGGGCGACGACCGGCCTGGACGCGCTGCACGCGGAGCTCTCCGGTCGGGTCTGCGCGTTCGTCGGGCATTCCGGTGTGGGCAAGTCGACGCTGGTCAACGCACTCGTCCCGGACGCCGACCAGAGCACCGGCCGGGTGTCGGCCGTCGGCAAGGGCCGGCACACGACGACGGCCGCGCTCGCCCTGCCGCTCGCCACCGAGCGGAGCGCAGGCGGAGCGAACATCGGCACCGAGCGGAGCGCAGGCGGAGCGAACATCGGCGCCGAGCGGAGCACGGGCGGAGCGCGCGTCGCCACGGGTTGGGTCGTGGACACCCCTGGCGTGCGGTCGTTCGGGCTGGCCCACGTCGGGCCGGACGACGTCGTCGCCGCGTTCGGCGATCTCGCGGAGGCGACGGCCGACTGCCCCCGCGGATGCGGCCATCTGGGTCCGCCCGCCGACCCGGAGTGCGCACTGGACGACCTGGTCACCGCGGGATCGCTCGCGCCCGGCAGACTCGACGCACTGCGCCGCATCCTGGTGGCGCTGAACGCGAACCGGCCCGGAGGCCCCGCTCCGGCGACGTGACTCCGGCGTACTGCGAGAGGAGGACGGACGTGCCCCCGACACCCCGTCCCCTCCGGATCGCGCTCGTACTCCTGCTGCCCGCGCTCGTCGCACTCGCCGGGTGCTCCACCCCGGACCCCGGCGCGGCCGGTGCGCCGGCGAACGCCACGTCGTTGCCGAAGTTCTACGACGCCAAGGCCCTGCTCGACGCCGTCGGCGACCGCGAACGGGCCGACGGCGGGGCGCTCACCGTCCTGAACGGCACGCTCGACCCGCCCGGCACCGGGACCGTCGAAGCCGGGGCGCCGACACCTCCCGGACGGCGGGCGGTGACCGGCGACGGCGTGCTGCGGTTCGCCGACGGCGCCGTCTCGACCCGCTTCGACCAGCGCCTCGGTCCGGCCGGGGCGGCGCCGCGCACCACCGGCGCCGTCCGCACCGCCGGCCGGACCTGGCTGCGCCTGCCCGGCGCGCCGGGATGGTCCGAGGTGGGTCGCGCCCAGGTCGCGCAGCCCGATCTCGCGGACGCCACGCTGGCCACGAACATCGCCGGCATGGCCGACCCGCTGGCCGGTGTCACCCGCTACGCCGACGCCGCGCTCGTCGCGGAGGCCCAGGACGAGTCGCTCGGCGACGTCGCGACGGTGCGCTACACGATCGTCGTCGACCTCGTCCGTGCCGCCGCCGCGGAGACCGACCCGACCCTGCGCGCCCAGCTCACCCAGCAGGTCGCCGGCGGTCTGACCCGGATCAGCTCGACGGTCTGGGTGGACCGCGACCAGCGACCGGTCCGCGGGCGCCTACGCCAGGAGCTGCCCGGTGCCGGGACGCTCGACCTGGTCACCGACTACCGGTCCTGGGGCACGCCGGTCACGGTCGCCCCGCCGACCTGAGCGCTATGCCGTCCGGGGGCTACGCCGTGAACGCGAGCGTCAGTCCCTCGGTCGGCCAGTCGTCGGTGCGGTAGAGGATCCCGCGCCCGGACGACGTGACCCACGCCGTCCGCGACCCGGCACCCGCGAAACAGACGTTCGTCACGTAGTGGTCGTGCGCAGGGACCGGGATCTGGCCGAGCAGCGTGCCGTCCGGCGCGATCACGCTCACCGCGCCGGTGATCAGCGTGGCGACGCAGACGTTCCCGTCGCCGTCGACGGCCAGCGAGTCCAGCGACTGGTAGCCGGCGAAACCGTGCAGCAGCCGCGCGTCACCGGGCCCGGGCGGCCCGTCCAGTTCGGTCGGTGCGGACACCCGCCCCGGCCCGTCGACCGCCCAGCACCAGACCCGTCCCGGCCCGGTCTCCGCGACGTAGACGCGCGTCCCGTCCGGGGACAGCCCGACGCCGTTCGGTGTCGTCAGCGGGTGCACCACCTCGGTGATCGACGAGCCGTCGGCGGTCGCGTAGTACAGCGCGCCGGTGTCCGTCTCGCGTTCGCGACGCTTGCCGAGGTCGGTGAACCAGAATCCAGCTGATCTCACCCGCCCCGCCGGCTCCGCATGCTCCGCCGGCTGCCATCCCCCGGCGTCGAAGACGATGTCGTTCGGGCCGCGCAGGCCGCGGCCGCCGCACTCCGTGTAGAGGTCGGTGACCTCGCCGTCCAGCGTCACGCGCTGGATCCGGCCGCCGATGTAGTCCGGTGGCTGGTGCCCGGGTGCGACGAGCCCGTCCGGGCGCTCGGACCAGGTGAAACCGCCGTTGTTGCAGACATAGACGGCGCCGTCCGGACCGATCGCGGCGCCGTTCGGGCCACCGCCGGTGTCCGCGACGACGTCGATCGTGCCGTCCGGCCGGACCCGGGACAGGGTGCCGCGACGGATCTCCACGACCAGCACCGAGCCGTCGGACAGCGGGACGGGACCCTCCGGGAACTGCAGGCCGGTGGTCACCTCGTGCATCTCCGGAAGACCGATCACAGCGGTTAGTCTCGCCCGAGAAGCAAGGAGGTGCACGGTGTTCGACGGCGTGGATCCGGACCGCGTGACGGTGGCGGTCTCCGGTGGGGTGGCCGACGTGCGGCTGGCCCGGCCGGACAAGCGCAACGCGCTGGACCCGGCGATGTTCTCCTCGCTCGTGCACGCGGCGGAGGGACTGCGGACGCTGTCCGGCGTCCGGGCCGTCGTGCTCTCCGGGGACGGGCCGGACTTCTGCGCCGGGCTCGACTTCACGGCGTTCGCCGCGATGCGCTCCGGTGAGCGGATGTCGTCGCAGGTGTCGCTACCGCCGGCGGACGGGCCGGCCAAGGCGACCGGCCAGCGGGCCGCGTTCACGTGGGCGCAGGTCCCGGTGCCGGTGATCGCCGCGATCCGGGGCAACGCGCTCGGCGGCGGCCTGCAGATCGCGCTCGGGGCGGACATCCGGATCGTGGCCCCGGACGCGAGTATGGGCGTCCTGGAGGTCCGCTGGGGCCTGATCCCGGACATGACGGGGAGCCAGCTGTTGCCCGAGCTCGTCGGGCGCGACGTGGCGAAGGACCTGGCGCTGACCGGTCGTCGCATCTCCGGCGAGGAGGCGGTCCGGATCGGGCTGGCCACCCGCACGGCCGAGGACCCGCTGGCCGCGGCCCTCGAGATGGCCCGCGAGATCGCCGGCCACAACCCGTTCGCCGTCCGGGCCGCGAAGCGCCTGCTCGACGGCGCGGGACGGCAGGACCTGGAGACCGGCTTCGCCGCCGAGCAGGACGAGATCGGTGCACTGATCGGCAGCCCGAACCAGGTCGAGGCCGTCACGGCGCGGTTCGAGAAGCGCGACCCGGTGTTCGTCGACCCCTGAGACCGGCCGCGCTCAGCCGAGCTCGACCAGGAACTGCACCTCGGACGGCGAGTACCAGGCCAGCTCGTGGTCCTCGGCCTCACCGACGAGGAACTCGGCGTCCAGGTCGCCGAGGTCGGCCTTGTCGACGACGGCGGCGGCCTGGCGCACGGCGTGCTCGGCCTCCTCGACGTCGACGTGCACGGCCGCGATCTTCTCCATCGGGAGCGACCCGGAGACCCGGACGGCGCCGTCGTCGAGGTCGGGGCGCACCGTCACGTCGTCGGTGTCCGCGGCGACGACGACGCGCCGGGCGGGCGTCGCGTCCTCACCGAGTCCGAACTCGACGGCCAGCAGCCGCAGCGACGCGCGCGCCGCCTCCGTCATGGCCGCGTACTCGAGCTCCTCGTCGTCACCGGCCACATAGGACTCGCGCAGCTTCGGGGTGAGCGCGAACCCGGTGCCGCCCATCGGCTCGAACCGGCCGGTCGAGACCATCCGGGACAGCATCGGCCAGGTCGCCGGCAGGTAGATCCGCAATTGGAGGCTCCTAGCGCAGGGTGAGCAGCAGCTCGTCGAGGGACTCCTGCACCATCCCTGCGAGGACGTCCAGGTCGGGCATCGCGTCCCGGTCGCCGTTGAGACCGTAGAACACGCCGCCGTCGTAGCTCGTCAGTCCGATCGCGACGGCCTGGCCGCGGGCCAGCGGGACGACCGGGAACATCTCCAGCATCTGCGCACCGGCCGCGTACAGCGGGAACTGCGGGCCGGGCACGTTCGTGACGACCAGGTTGAAGAAGTGCCGGGACATGCCGCTGGCCGCGCGGGCGCCGAGCGCGTGCAGCGTGGGCGGCGCGAACCCGCCGATCCGGACGAGCGCCTCGGCGCCGACCGAGCGACCGGTGTCGGTGTGCTCGCGCATGCCGTGCGCGACCTGGTGCAGCCGCACGGTCGGGCTCGGCTCGCCGACCGGCAGGTCGACCAGGAACGACGACACACGGTTGCCGAGCGACCCGGCCGAGCTCGGCACGTCGCCCTCGCCGCGCACGGATAGCGGCACCATCGCGCGCACCGAGGACGACCCGACGACCGGCTCACCGCGTGACAGCAGCCAGCTGCGCAGGGCGCCTGCGATCACGGCGAGCACCACGTCGTTGACGTTGCAGTCGTGGGCCGCCCGGATGCGGCGGTAGTCCTCGAGGTCGGTGCGGGTGACCGCGAACCGGCGCTGGGTGGAGATGTCGGCGTTCAGCGGCAGTCCGGGTGCACGACGGCTGGCCGTGCGCGCCATCGTGAACAGCTTGCCAGCGGCGCCGACGACCTTGCCCGCCGTGGCCACCGCGTCGCCCGTCGCGGACCGGACGTTGTCGACGATCTCGCCGGGCCGGGTCACCGCCTCGCTGAGCGCCTCGAACACCAGGCGGCTGTCCGACGGCTCCGCGCGCGGCATCCACAGCTCCTCCGGCACGTCCCGCGGCTCGGCGGAGACGTCCAGGATGACCTGTCCGATGTCGATCGCGGAGATGCCGTCGACCATCGCCTGGTGTGTCTTGGTCAGGATCGCGATCCGGCCCTGCTTCGCGCGGCCCTTCGCCGACGATCCGGCCGCGGCCGACGGGGCCAGCCCCTCGATCAGGTACATCTCCCACAGTGGACGGGTGTGGTCCAGCGGGCGGGACATCAGGCGCGCGACGAGGTCGGTGAGCTGGGACTCGCTGCCCGGACGCGGCAGCGCGGAGCGGCGCACGTGGTAGGCGATGTCGAACTCGGCGTCGTCCACCCAGACCGGACGTGCGAGGTTGCCGGGCACGCCACGGACCTTCTGCCGGTAGCGCGGGACGAGCGCGATCCGCTGCTCGATCAGCTCGACGAGCCGGTCGTAGTCGAATCCGGCCTTCGGACGCCGGAAGATCGCCACACCGCCGACGTGCATCGGGGTGGTGGACTCCTCCAGATAGAGGAACGAGGCGTCGAGCGCGGAGAGCCGGGACGGCATGGACGCGATCCTACGTGCGAGGCTTCCGGGCGTGGCCGACCCGACCTCCCCCAAGGACCGCTTCGTCACGGTGTACGGGCGCAAGCCGGTACTGGAGGCGCTCGCCGACCCGGAGCTGCAGGTGGACAAGGTCGTTCTCGCCGACACGGTCCGCGGCGGCTCCGCCCGAGAGATCATCGACGCGGCGCACGATCGGGCCGTCCAGGTGCAGCGGGCGAGCGCGCACCGGGTGAAGGTGCTGGCCGGCAACGGGCGACACGACCAGGGGGTGCTGGCCGACGTCGTCGCACCCCGGATGGCGCCGCTGGCGACGTTCCTCTCCGACCTCGGCACCGCCCGCCGCGCGTCGGTACTGGTGCTGGACGCGGTGACGAACCCGTCGAACGTCGGCATGCTGCTGCGCAGCGCCACGGCCGCCGGGCTCGACGGGGTACTGCTGCCCCGCCACGGCGTCCCGGCGATCGACCCGCTCGTCGTCAAGGCGTCCGCGGGCGTCGCGTTCTCCGCGCCGGTGCTGCGCTCCGCGACCGCGGCCGAGGGCGTCACGGCCCTGCGCTCCGCGGGGTTCGACGTGTTCGGCCTCGCCACCGGCGGTGAGTCCCTGATGGACGCCCCGCTCGGCCAGCGCGTGGCGCTCGTGCTCGGCAACGAGACGACCGGGATGACCGACGGGGTGCGCTCGCAGCTCGACGGGATCCTGTCGATCCCGATGTTCGGCGGTGTCGAGTCGCTGAACGTCGCCTCCGCCGGTGCGGTGGCGGCCTACGAGCTTCTTCGACGGCGCTGAGCCCGGCGACCTGTCGGATCCCGTCCGAGCGGGGCACCGCGTCGCGGGTCTTGATCGGCAGAACCGGTCAGAACGCGCCACTGGTGGCGGGCCCGTGCCACTTGCGCTGATCATGGACAGGCGCCGGCCGCCGTGATCAGCGGAACTGGTCAGAACGCGCCGTTGGTGGCGTGCTGGTGCCGGTTGCGCCGATCATGGAGAGCGGCGCCGGCCAGCGCGACACGGCACGCGACCTCAGCGCGAGGTGGCGGCGTGGCGGGCCCGGGCTCTCGGCCAGGTGGTCCACAGGACGAAGGCGGCGGCGATCAGGAGTGCCGGGGCCAGGGTCAGGGAGCCGGGGTTGCCGCCGAGGATCCCGCCGAACAGCACCGCGCCGAGCATGACGAGCGTGAGGAGCGCGGCGGCCGGACGGACGAGGACACCGGCGACGAGCGCGAGCCCACCGAGCGCTTCGGCGGCCCCGGTGGCGTAGACGAGCAGGCTCCATTCCGGGAGGCCGTAGCTGCCGAAGTTGCTCACCCACTGGGCGTGGTCGGTGAACTTGGGCAGCGCGAACACGACGAACAGCACGCCCGCCACGATCCGCACCACCGCTGCGACCCGCGGCAGGCGGACGTGCGACTCCGTCCGCAGGACCCGGTCGATCGCGCCCGATTCGTCACCCATGCGACCAGTGTGCCCGCCGCAGGGCCGATCAGGCCGGCGCGCGCGGTGTGATGGCCGCCGCCCGTCCCGCACCCGCCCAGACCAGGAACAGCATGGTCAGGAGCAACACCGGAGCGAGTCCCAAGTGGATCGGTCCGCCGACCGTCACACCCGCCGTCGAGACGGCACCGAGCATGTCCACCGCGAGGAGCGCCGCGGCCGGGCGCACGAGGCGGCCCGCGACCAGCGCGATACCGCCCACCACCTCCAGGACGCCGACGCCGTGGACCAGCAGGCCGGCGTCGGCGAACCCGAAGCGGGCGAACTCGGCCACCTCGTATCCGTGGAACACGAACTTGGCCAGCCCGAACAGCACGAACACGAGGCCCGCGACGACCCGCGCGATGCGCGCCGTCCGCGGCATCCTGTTCCGCACGAGACCCGACCCGACCATGCCGACCTCCCGCCGTCGTCCCCGAGGCATCACTGTGACGGGTTCGGGGCTCGGCGTCACCGGTCGATCCCGCCTACCCTCGGGCCATGGTCCAGCGCAGGATCCCCCGCCCGTCCGAACTCGCCCCGCTGCTGCGTCCGGCGCCGTGGATCCGCGATCGCGACGAACGGCGGCTGGCCAGGGCGGCGAGCATCCACGACCTGCGGGAGCTGGCGCGCCGCCGGACGCCGCGGGCCGTGTTCGACTACACCGACGGCGCGGCCGAGGACGAGATCGGCCTGCGCCGGGCGCGCGACACGTGGGCGTCGGTGGAGTTCACGCCGTCGGTGCTGCAGGACGTCTCCCGCGTGGAGACCGGCCGCGACATCCTCGGGCGCCGGGCGTCGATGCCGCTGGCGCTGGCCCCGACCGGCTTCACCCGCATGATGCACACCGAGGGCGAACGCGCGGTGGCGGCCGTCGCCGCGGAGGCCGGGATCCCGTACGCGCTGTCCACCATGGGCACGACGACGATCGAGGACATGGTCGCCGCCGCGCCGGACGGGCGGCACTGGTTCCAGCTCTACCTGTGGCGCGACCGCGAGGTGGCCAAGGACCTCGTGGCCCGTGCCGCGGGCGCCGGGTACGACTCGTTGCTGCTCACCGTGGACACCCCGGTCGGCGGCAACCGGCGCCGCGACGTGCACAACGGGCTGACCATCCCGCCCGCGCTCTCGCTGCGCACGTTCGCCGACGGCGCCCGCCACCCGCGCTGGTGGTTCGACCTGGTCACCACGGAACCGCTGACGTTCGCGAGCCTGACCACCACCGGCGGCACGCCGTTCGACATGATCAACCGGGTGTTCGACCCGGCGCTGACGATGGACGACGTGGCGTGGCTGCGGGACGTCTGGCCCGGCAAGCTCGTGATCAAGGGGATCCAGACGGTCGAGGACGCGCGACGTGTCGTCGACGCGGGGGCGGACGCCGTCCTGCTGTCCAACCACGGCGGCCGCCAGCTCGACCGCGCCCCGGTGCCCGCCGAACTGATCGAGCCCGTGGTGCAGGAGGTCGGCGACCGCGCCGAGGTGCTCGTGGACACCGGCATCCTGCACGGCGGGGACGTCGTGGCCGCGGTGGCGCTCGGGGCACGAGCGGCACTCGTCGGACGCGCCTACCTCTACGGACTGATGGCGGGCGGACGGGCCGGAGTGGCACGTTCCGTACAGATCCTACGTGCGGAGATGGAACGGACGATGCAGCTCCTCGGCGTGACCCGGGTCGACGACCTCCGACCGCATCACGCACGCCTTCACCCGCATGGGGGACGTGCCGCGGGTGCGCGCACGTGACAACCGGGCCAGTATGCGGGCATGGGTTTCCTGGACAAGGCCAAGGAACTGCTCGACCAGCACGACGACAAGGTCGATCAGGCGATCAACAAGGCGGGCGACGCGGCCAAGGAGAAGTACGGCCACGGCGACCAGGTCGACAAGGCGACGGAGTTCGCCCGCGGTCGGACGGGTGACGGGGACACCACCGAGCAGCCGCCGCCCGGAGAGGGTCAGGCGCCCCCGCCGCCGCCCGGCGAGGCACCGCCGCCGCCCCCGCAGCAGTAACTCACCGCCGCACCACACCGAACGAGGGGCACCTTCGGGCAGTCACACTGCTCGAAGGTGCCCCTCGTTCGCGTCGTGGGGGTTCTCGTCGGGCGCGTCGTGGGGGTTCTCGTCGGGCGCGTCGTGGGGGTGCCCTCGTTCGCGTCGCGGGGAGGCCCGCGTCACGCCTCGACGGCCGGCACGCCGAACAGGATCTCCAGCTCGGCGAGCGTCGCCTCCGGGTGGCGGTGCAGGACGCCCACCGCGCCGGCCGCGGCGGCCCCGCGGACGTTGACCGGCACGTCGTCGACCACCACGCAGCGCCCGGCGGACAGCCCGAGCGCGCGGGCCGCGTTCGCGAACGCGTCCGGCGACGGCTTGCGCGCGCCGCCGACCGCCCCGAGCAGGACGAGCTCGAACGCCGCGACGCACTCGTCGGGCACGGCGTGGCCGCCGGAGAACACGGCCGTCCGCACGCCAGCGGCCCGCGCACGGCGGGCGTACTCGAGGACGGACGGGCCGTCGTCGAGCACACCGCCGTAGTCCACGATCAGACCCGCGGGTCGTTCGTGGGCCACTAGTCGAGCGCCCTGCGCATGAAACCGCGGATGCCGATCAGCGAGAACAGCACGATCGCCACCACCGGGACCAGGATGCAGATCCACAACGGCATGTGCGGCACCTGCGGGACGAGCGACGCCCGCGTTCCCTCGCTGACGTAGGTCAGCGGGTTCAGCGCCGACAGGACCTGGAACCACCGCAGGTCGGACAGCGTGAGCCACGGGTACTGCACCGACCCGGTGAACAGCAGCGGCGCGAAGATCACCGCGAACATGATGTTCAGCCGGCGCGGCGGGAACGCCGTCCCGAGCCACAGGCCGATCGACGCGCCCAGCAGCGACCCGAGCACGACCATCAGCAGCGCGGGCAGCAGGCCCGACGCCGGCCAGTTCACGTCGACCATCAGCAGGCCGATCGGCACCATCAGCAGGCTGGCCAGGATGCCGCGCAGCGACGCGAACGCCACCTTCTCCAGCGCGACCGCCCACACCGGCATCGGGGACAGCAACCGGTCGTCGATCTCGCGGGTCCAGGACAGCTCGAACACCAGCGGGAGGCTGACCGCCTGCAGCGCGGGCAGCATCGAGTTCAACGCGATCAGCCCCGGCAGCATGATCGACCCGTACTCGGGCGAGACGAAACCGCCCCGGCCCAGGATCACGACGAAGACCAGCAGGAAGAAGAACGGCTGGACGAGCACCTGGGCCAGGAAGGACGGCAGTTCCTTACCGGTGACGAAGATGTCGCGGCGCAGGACGGCCCAGAACGCCGTCCACGGCCGGGGCGGGCCGGACGGGCCCGGCCCGACGGCGCTGGGCGTACCCGCGGTGGTCACGTCACCGCGGCTACCGGTCGTCGTCATCGCAGGTCCTTCCCGGTCAGCGAGATGAACACGTCCTCGAGGCTCGGCGTGCCGAGCGACACGTCCTGCACCGTGGCGCCGTGCCGCCGGGTCATGTCGACCACCGGCGCCAGCAGCACGGACGGGTCGGCCGAGACGTACAGCCGCAGCCGGACGCCGGGTGACTCGCCCGGCCCGCCGCGCGCGAGCGACTCGGCGTTCACGACGTCGTCGAGGTCGGCGAGCGCGGCGGTCAGCGGCTCCGCGCCGGACGGGCCCGGTTCGACGGTCAGCTCGATCGTCGCCTCCCCTGGCAGCGACCGTACGAGCGCGTCCGGCGTGTCCAGCGCGAGCAGCTTCCCGTGGTCGACGATGCCGACCCGGTCGGAGAGCTTGTGCGCCTCGTCCATGTCGTGCGTCGTGAGCACGACGGTCACGCCCTCGTCGCGCAGCGCGCGGACCTGGTCGTGCACGAACAGACGGGCCTGCGGGTCCAGCCCGGTGGACGGCTCGTCCAGGAACAGCACCTCGGGGCGGTGCATGAGCGCCCGCGCGATCATCACGCGTTGAGCCTGGCCGCCGGACAGGTCGTCGGCGACCTTCTTCGCCTTCTCGGTCAGGCCCATCCGCTCCAGCAGCGCGTCCGCGCGGGCGTTCCGCTCGGCACGTCCGACGCCGTGGTACGCGGCGTGGAAGACCAGGTTGTCCCGCACGCCGAGCGACCGGTCCAGGTTGTTCAGCTGCGGCACCACGGCCAGCTTCGCGCAGACCGCCACCGAGTCCGCGACGACGTCCAGCCCGGCGACCCGCGCCGACCCCTCCGTCGCGATCACCCGGGTGGTGAGCACCCCGACGGTGGTCGTCTTGCCCGCGCCGTTCGGCCCGAGCAGCCCGAAGATCTCCCCCTCTGCGACCTCGAACGACAGTCCGTCCACGGCGTTCGACTTCGCCTTCGCGTACCGCTTCACGAGGTCGACGACCTCGACGGCAGCCTGCGTCATCGCGCGCCCTCGCTTCGCTCGGTCCCCTCGCTGGCGCTCGGTCGACGGATCATGTTCCTGCTCCTTCCGTGATCCCCCCGCCGTCACCGGCGTAGCGGGCATCGTCACCGACGACGGCCAGTATCGAAACCAGATACTCGCGGATGATTCGCTCGTGCTCCGGTGGTGGATGCGGCATCCGCTCCCGGAACACGGCCGCGACCTCGGAGAACACCGACCGCAGGTGCGCGCGGCCCTCGTCGGTGATCGAGACGCGGAGGATCCGCCGGTCCGCGTCGTCCCGCACTCGGGTGATCCGCCCCTCGTGGTCGAGCGTGTCCAGCACCGGCGTCAGGGTCGCCGGGGTCAGCCCGACGCGTCCGGCCAGCTCGCGCTGGGACAGCGCGCCGTCGACGTGGGCGAGCACGCCGAGCACGCTGACCGCGGTCCCGGTCACGCCGTAGCGCGCGACCGTGCGGCGGTAGTGCGCCTGCATCGCGCCGCCCGCCCAGGACACGAGCTTTCCGAGCGGCATGTACTCCGGCCGGGACTCGAAGAACCTGTCTGCCGTCACCCCGCAGACCGTACGGCGCCTGACGATTCGTCACAATACCGTATGGTGGCGAAGCATCGGGCGGGAACCGTCACCCCCTGCCGCGCACCCACGCTGGGGTGGTGACCGCACTCGCCGCGGCGTCGGCCGTGACACCGCCGCACCCGACGACCCGCCGACCCCGGATGCGCCGGCCGGCGCACGAGCCGGAGCCGGTCGGCGCCACGCCGCCGGGGACCGACCCCGCCGTCACCGCGGTCGTCGTCCCCGCGCCGCGGGCACCCGCCGTCGCGGTCGCGGACACCGGGCCGCCCGATCCCGGCGGCCCGTCGGACGACGACGTGCGCCGCCGGGCCACCGCGACCGTGCGGGCGATGGTGGAGGTGCTGGCCGGGCGGCGACCACCCGCGCACCTCGCCGGCGTCGCACGGCCGGAGGTCGTCCGCTACCTGACGGCGAGCCGGACCACCGGACGCGACGGGCCGGTGGCGCCGGCCAGGGTGCACGTCACGCGACCCACCCGGCAGGCCGCCGAGATCGTGGCGGTCTGCCGGTTCGGCGAGCGTTTCCGGGCACTGACCGTCCGGCTGGACCGTGACCCGCCGGGGTCGGCCTGGTGCGTCACCGCCGTGCGACTGGTCTAACGGCGGCGACGCGCCTTCTCGTCGGACCGCTGCTGACGACGGCGCTCGGCACGGTTGACGCCACCCTGCCCGTTGGCCTGGCCCGCCCGGCCGTTCGAGGAGGCGCCCCCACCGCCACGACGGCCGTTCGCCTGCGCGGCCGCTGCGCCGTCCCCGCGGCGGGTCACCTCACCGTCCTCGGTCGGGCCGCTGTACTGCAGGTTCTGCGGCTGCTGGGACCGGAACAGGTTCGGCAGGACGGTGGTCGTCTCGTTCGCGCCCGCGGCCGGGACGACCGGGATCTCGGTCGTGTCGTCCTCGCGCACCGGCACGGCCTGGGTCGGCTGCTCCGGCGGGGCCTCCTCGGCGACCTGGACGGTCACGTTGAACAGGTGCCCGACGGTCTCCTCCTTGATCCCCTCGAGCATCCGCTGGAACATGTCGAAGCCCTCGCGCTGGTACTCGATGACCGGGTCGCGCTGGGCCATCGCCCGCAGGCCGATGCCCTCCTTGAGGTAGTCCATCTCGTAGAGGTGCTCGCGCCACTTCCGGTCGATCACCTGCATCAGCACCTGGCGCTCGAGCTCACGCATGCCACCCTGCTGGCCGATCAGCGTGTCCATCTCGTGCTCGCGCCGGGCGTACGCGTTCTCCGCGTCCTCGACGACGGCGGCCTCGATCAGCTCGGGGGACAGCTCGTCCGCACCGTCCGCGAGGCGGCGCCAGTTGATCGAGATCGGGTAGAGCGTGCCCAGCGCGGTCCAGAGCTTGTCCAGGTCCCAGTCCTCGGAGTAGCCCTCGGACGTGGCGCCCACGACGTACGCGTGGACCACGTCCTCGATCATGTTCCGGGTCTGGCTCTGCACGTCCTCGCCGTCGAGCACGCGGCGGCGCTCGTCGTAGATGATCTTCCGCTGCTGGTTGAGCACCTCGTCGTACTTGAGGACGTTCTTGCGGATCTCGAAGTTCTGCTGCTCGACCTGCGTCTGGGCGCTGACGATGGCCCTGCTGACCATCTTCGCCTCGATCGGCACGTCGTCCGGGAGGTTGAACCGGTTCATGATCGACTTGACCACGTCGCCGTTGAACCGGCGCATCAGGTCGTCGCCGAGCGACAGATAGAACCGGGAGGCGCCCGGGTCGCCCTGACGGCCGGACCGGCCGCGGAGCTGGTTGTCGATCCGGCGCGACTCGTGGCGCTCGGTGCCCAGCACGTACAGCCCGCCGGCGTCGCGGACCTCCTCGGCCTCGGCCTTCACCTGCTTGCGCATCCGGGACAGCACCGCGTCCCAGGCCTGCTCGTACTCCTCGCGGGTCTCCACCGGGTCCAGGCCCTGGCTGCGCAGCTCGAGGTCGGCCAGGAACTCCGGGTTGCCGCCGAGCATGATGTCGGTACCGCGACCGGCCATGTTCGTGGCCACCGTGACGGCGCCCGCGTGCCCGGCCTGGGCGACGATGCCCGCCTCGCGCTCGTGCTGCTTGGCGTTGAGCACCTCGTGCGGGATGCCGCGGCGCAGCAGCAGCTTCGCCAGGTACTCCGACTTCTCGACGCTCGTCGTGCCGACCAGGACCGGCTGGCCGTTGTGGTGCTTCTCGGCGATGTCGTCGGCGACCGCCTCGAACTTCGCCTCCTCGTTCTTGTAGATCAGGTCGTCCTGGTCGTCCCGGACCATCGGCTTGTTGGTCGGGATGGACACGACGTCCATCTTGTAGATCTCTTTGAGCTCGGCGGCCTCGGTCTGGGCCGTACCGGTCATCCCGGAGAGCGTGTCGTAGAGCCGGAAGAAGTTCTGCAGGGTGATGGTGGCCAGCGTCTGGTTCTCCGCCTTGACCTCCACCCCCTCCTTGGCCTCGATGGCCTGGTGGATGCCCTCGTTGTAGCGGCGGCCCGCGAGCACACGGCCGGTGAACTCGTCGACGATCAGGACCTCGCCCTCGCGGACGATGTAGTCCTTGTCCTTCTTGAACAGCTCCTTGGCCTTGATCGCGTTGTTCAGGTGGCCGACGAGCGGCGTGTTGTCCTCGGTGAACAGGCTGTCGATGCCGAGCTGGTCCTCGACGAAGTTCGTGCCCGTCTCGGTGACCGCGATCGTGCGCTTCTTGAGGTCGAACTCGTAGTGCGACCGGGCGATCTCGCCGGCCTTGTCCAGAAGCTCGCGCGGCGTGAGCCCGGTCGTGTCGACACCGGTCATCCGCGGCGTCATCTTCGCGAACTCCTGGTACCAGCGGGAGCTCTGCTCGGCCGGGCCGGAGATGATCAGCGGGGTCCGCGCCTCGTCGACGAGGATGGAGTCCGCCTCGTCGACGATCGCGAAGTTGTGCCCGCGCTGCACCATGTCCGCGGTGTTCCAGGCCATGTTGTCGCGCAGGTAGTCGAAGCCGAACTCGTTGTTCGTGCCGTAGGTGACGTCGCACGCGTACTGCTCGCGGCGCTGCGCGGGTGTCATCTCGGCGAGGATCACGCCGACGGTCAGGCCGAGCCAGCGGTGGATCCGGCCCATCGTCTCCGAGTCGCGGCGGGCCAGGTAGTCGTTCGTCGTGACGACGTGCACGCCCTTGCCGGAGAGCGCATTCAGGTAGCTGGGCAGGACCGAGGTGAGCGTCTTGCCCTCACCGGTCTTCATCTCCGCGACGTTGCCCAGGTGCAGGGCGGCGCCGCCCATCAGCTGGACGGTGAACGGGCGCTGGCCGAGCGTGCGCTGGGCGGCCTCGCGGACGGTGGCGAACGCCTCCGGCAGCAGGTCCTCCAGCGACTCGCCGTCGGCGTGACGCTCGCGGAACTCGTCGGTCTTGGCGCGCAGCTCGGCCTCGGAGAGGCGCTCGAACTCCGGCTCCAGCTCGTCGATGTGCGCGGCGATCCGGCCCAGCCGCTTGACCAGCTTGGTCTCGCCGGCCCGCAGCAGACGGCTCAGGAGGGGCACTGCACGACCTCATTCACGTCGCGGTCAGGTCATCGCGGAGGCCACTCATCACGGCTCGTGACACCCGCCCGCAGCCATGGTACGGGCCGACGCCTGCACCGCGGTCGCCCGCGTCGCCGCGGGACGTCCGCGGGGCCGCCGCGGACACGGGACGGGGGCGGCCGGACGCTCCGACCGCCCCCGTCACGGGCGTTGTGGCAGGACGGTCGTCAGCCGGTCAGGCGGATCACTCCGTAGTCGTAGCCCTTGCGCCGGTAGACCACCGACGGCTGGCCGGACTCGGCGTCGGCGAACAGGTAGAAGTCGTGTCCGACCAGCTCCATCCGGGACAGCGCCTCGTCCACCGACATCGGGTCGGCCGTGTGGACCTTGCGCCGGGCGATGCGGCCCGGGCGCGGCTCGTCGTCGGTGAGCTCCTCGGCGGCGACGTCGACCGCCTCGCCGGGCGCGATGTCCTCCTCGTGCCCGCGCGGGGACGGGACGAGGTCCTCCAGCGCCGGAGCCTCGAGCAGGCCGAGCCCGCCCTGCGACCCGTTGGCGGCGGCGCGCGCGGCGCTGACCTTGTCCCTGCGGCTCGGCTTGCGACGGTCGTGCGAGCGGCGCAGACGGCCGGCGAGCTTCGTCACGGCCAGGTCCAGAGCGGCGTAGAAGTCGCCCGCCGCTGCCTCGGCCCTGGCCACCGCACCGCAGCCACCGCGACCGGTGATCTCGAGGCGCTGGCAGGTCTTCTGCTGACGGGGGTTCGGCTCGTGGAAGAGCTCGACCTCCATCCCGACGATCTTGTGGTCGTAGCGCTCGAGGCGGCTCAGCTTCTCCTCGACATGACCCCGGAAGTGATCCGGCACCTCGACGTTCCGGCCGCTGACGACGATCTCCACTCGGACATCCCTCGCTCTCGCACATCGGTCGCAGGTTGGTCTTGCTCCGCCCGGGACTCGACGGCCCCGGGGATCGGGCTGTCGGCTCTCCTCCACGTGTGAGGTGATCTGGTTCACGCGACGTTAGCGGGGAATCCGCCCGGAGGACAGACCGTCGGGCGCCGGGTCCGGGCGAAACCGTGAGCGGCCCCGGTCGGCGCAGGGTGACCGTTACGGGCCACCCGGGTGAGCGGGCCGCGCTCGGCCCGGAACCGTCCGATACGGACTCCGCCGCCCCGTGGCGTCACAGAGGACGACCGCGGCGTGCACGGACAATCCGTTGCGCCGCAACGCTTCGCAGCACACGTCCAGTGTGGCTCCGGTGGTCACCACGTCGTCCACCAGCAGGATGTGCCCGGCGTGCCCCGGATCGGGGAGTCCGGACCGGGCGACGCGGACGGCGCCGTCCAGGTTCGCCGCGCGCTGGTCCGGATCCAGCCCGACCGAGTCGCGCACGCGCCCGTGCAGCGCGAGCACCGGGGACGCCCGCGCGTCCAGCCCGGCGGCGCCCAGGCGTGCGGCCAGCTCCCGGCACAGGCGGGCCACGTGGTCCCCGCCGCGCGCCCGGGCCGACGACCGGCGCGACGGCGCACCGACCAGCCACACCGGCCCGTCCGGCGCCGGCGGGAGCACCTCCGCGACGACCGGCACGAGCAACCGCGCGAGCGCGGGCCCGAGATCCCGCCGGCCGCGTTCCTTGAACCCCAGTACGGCGCGGCGCAGCGGCCCGCGGTACCGCCCGGCCGCGAGGACCGGCGGCCCGGCCCGCACCGGACGCGCGACCACCGGCCCGTCGAACGCGTCGGCACACGCCGGGCACCAGCCGTCGGCCGCCGCGCCGCAGCCGCCGCAGGCGGACGGCAGCAGCAGGTCGGTCAGGGCGGGGAGCAGGGAACGCACGGTCGTCACGCCGTCGAGCATGCGACGCGGGACCGACCCCGCCGCCCGCCCTGCTCCGTTCGCGAGCAGGTTGTCCACAACCCGTCGGTAGCGCGCGGTCAGCCGGGGTAGAACGGCTGGGCACTCGACGTCGCACCCAGCATCTGCTGCCACGCGTCCAGATCGCCGCCGGCGTAGCTCCAGACGCCGCTGCGGTCCGCGACGAAGTAGGGCGCCCGACCCGGAGCGGCCGCGACGGCGCGCAGCGGCGGGGTCAGGTTCACGCTGGGCAGCCGGTCCAGCGTCAGGCCGTCGATCGACACCAGGTGGACGGGCTGGTCGGTGTTCGTGGTGACGATCAGCTGATCGGTGGCCCGCCAGTCCAGCGCGACGGCCCTCTCCAGCTCGGCCGGACGCAGCGCCCGCACCCGCCGTACGGCGGCCGCGCCGTCCGGGCCGACCACCACGGCCCCGACGACGGCCCGCCCGCCCGCGACGGCGGCGACGCGGCTGCCGTCCGGGGACATCGCCAGGTCGGTCAGCGAACCCGCCGCACGCAGCTCGTCCGTGTCCAGCCCGAGAGCCCGGATCGGCCCGGTGGCGCCGGTGCCCGCGCCGGGCACGAGCACCCGCTGCGGGACCCCGTTCGCCAGCACCCAGATCTCGTCGCCCGCCGCGTTCCACGTCGGGGACTGCAGGGTCGCGCCGGACACCGGCGTGGCGACGAGCTGCCCGTCGCGCGGCCCGACGAGCAGGCGTTGCGTCCCGGTCTGCTCGCGGGACACCACGGCGATCCGGTTCGTCCGCGACGTCGCGGCGGCGTCCACCACGTCGAACGAGCCGTTGCCCGCCTGCCCGCCGACCGGCACGTCCTGGCCGGGCCCGGTCAACCGTCGCACCTTCCCGCCGTCGACGACGAGTGGTTCCGGCACCTGCGTCGCGGTCGGCCCCGCGACCAGGTCGGCGAAGTCCTCGCGCCCGACGTCCGGGCGTCCGGGCAGCAGCGGCTCGCCGTCGGCCAGCACCCGCACCCGCGGCACGCTGACCTCGGCCAGCGTGAGCGCGATCTGCCCGGCGAGCAGGCGGCGGTCCGGCTCGGCGAGCGAGTCCACGCCGTTGAAGTCCGCGACGACGATCCCGTCCGGCGTCTCGGTCAGGTTCGCGCGCAGCGCCGCACCCCGTGGGAACGACGTCACCGCCGCGTCCCCCAGATCCTCCGACGGCCCTCGCAGCAGCAGCTCGATCGCCCGCGCGGCCAGCTCCGTCGTGCGGCCGCTGGGGATGTAGTGCGGGTCGGAGAGCAGCGTGCGGTGCACCGGGTCGACGAACCACGCCTTGAGCGACCGGAAGTTCGCGCGGAAGTCCGACAGCCGCACGAACACCCCCTGCGGCAGCGCGTCGATCCGCCACTGCCCGTCCCGGCGCACCGCCCCGACGTCGACCTCGACCGGTGCCGGCGCGGACCGGAACACGCCGGAGGCGTCGAGCGTGCCCAGGCGGGTACCGCGGATCCGGACCGACGCCCGGTCCGGGCCGCCCGGCGGCGGCGTCGGGGAGAACACGGTGTCGAACGTCTCGTCGAGGATCGTGAGAGCCGCACCGTCGTCCCACGACGACGCCTGCGGCGCGAGGTAGCGCCGGGCCGCGGCGTGCCGCTCGGCGGGCCGTCCGGAGGCGTAGACGAAGCTGCGGACGAGGTTCAGCGGATCGCTGCCGTCCACCGGCCCGGTCGGGACGTCGGAGTTGCCCTGGTCCCCGGTCTGGCGCAGGACCTGCACCGACGAGTGGCCCGGCACGCTCGCGCACCCGGCCAGCACCGCGAGCGCGAGCAGGAGCGGGGCCGCGCGCAGCAGTCGGGCCCTCACCGGTCGTCGTCCCCGGTGTCCATGATCGCCCGCTCCGCGGGCTGCAGCCTTCCCTGCTCGGCGTCCGGCCGCTCCGCCGACGGCGACGGCGGGATCGGCATGCCCCACGGCGGGGTGGGCACCGACGTCGTCGCACCGCTCCTGGACTCCGACGACTCCGCGTCCGGCGGTCCGAGCGGCAACGGGCTGGCCGCCACGTGCCCCCCGACGTGGCGCGGCAGCGTCAGCCGGAACGCCGACCCGCGCCCCGGCTCGCCCCACGCCTGCAGCCAGCCGCCGTGCAGGCGGGCATCCTCGACCGAGATCGACAGCCCCAGCCCGGTGCCGCCGCTGCGCCGGGCGCGGGACTCCTCGGCCCGCCAGAACCGGTTGAACACCAGGTCGGCCTCCCCGGGCCGCAGCCCAACGCCGTGGTCCCGGACGAGCACCGCCACCGCCTGCGCGTCACCGGCGAGCGTCACCTCGACCGGACGCCCCTCCCCGTGGTCGACGGCGTTGGCCACCAGGTTGCGGACGATCCGCTCGACGCGCCGCGGGTCGGCGTCGACGTACTCACCGGACGGCAGCGACAGCACGAGCTCCGTCCCGGAGTCGGCGGCCACGCCGCGCACGGCGTCCACGGCACGGTCCACGACACCGGCCAGGTCGACACGCTCGGCCCCCAGCTCGGCCACGCCCGCGTCCAGTCGGCTGATCTCCAGCAGGTCGGCGAGCAGCGACTCGAACCGGTCCAGCTCGGTGACCAGCAGCTCCGAGCTGCGGCGCAGGGCGGGGAGCAGCTCGTCGCGGGAGGCGTAGAGGACGTCTGCCGCCATCCGGACCGTGGTCAGCGGCGTGCGCAGCTCGTGGCTGACGTCGGAGGTGAAGCGCCGCTGCAGCGCGCCGAACTCCTCCAGCTGCTTGATCTGTGCGGCCAGCCCGGCCGCCATCTCGTTGTAGGACTCGGCCAGGCGCGCGACCTCGTCCTCACCGCGCACCGGCATCCGCTCGTCGAGGTTGCCACCGGCGAAGCGTTCCGCGACGTCGGCGGCCTGCCGGACCGGGCGCACGACCTGCCGGGTGACCAGGCTGGCGATCGCGGCCAGCAGCACCATCAGCACCAGCCCGCCGACGATCAGCGTGCTCTGCACCAGGTTGAGCGTCATCCGCTCGGCCTCGAGCGGGAACAGGAGATAGAACTGCAGCTCCCGGCCCGCCGTGCCGACCGGCTGGCCGATCACCAGTGTGGGCACGCCGCCGACCGTCGTGTACTGGCGGGAGAGCCCGCCGTCGGCGACCGTCACCCGCTGCTCGCGGGTCACGTCGTCGATCGGGCCGGCGGACACCTCGGGGCCGTTGCCGGCCCCGGTGGTGAGCGCGGCCCGGAACTCGCCGGCGTTCGGCGAGCCGGGGTCACCTGCGT
Organism: Pseudonocardia endophytica; assembly: GCF_004339565.1. Taxonomy (GTDB): domain Bacteria; phylum Actinomycetota; class Actinomycetes; order Mycobacteriales; family Pseudonocardiaceae; genus Pseudonocardia; species Pseudonocardia endophytica. The sequence goes on along the minus strand of NZ_SMFZ01000002.1, from coordinate 762,086 downwards.
CGGAGTTGGTCAGGCGGGCGAGCGCGTTGGTCAGCGTGTCCTGCGCGCCCTCCCGGTCCGGGTCGACGCCGGCCAGGTCGGCCTCGAGCACGATCCGGCCGGCCTCGGCCTGACTGAGCGCGCCCTCGAGCTTCGCCTGCAGCAACCGCTCGGCGATCTCGCTCTGCAGCACGAGCCCCAGCACCAGCACGACGGCCGAGGACAGCGCGAGCGTGGACACCACGACCCGCAGCTGCAGCGACCGCCGCCAGGACGCGGCCAGCACCGCGCCCAGCTCCTGGATCTGCACCCGGACCGGGTGCAGGGCGCGCACCAGCCGCCGCAGCACCGGCATACGGGCCAGGCGGCGCAGCAGCCGACGGTTCACGGGGCCGGTCGGCGGCTCACGGGGGCCCGGCCTTGTACCCGACGCCGCGCACGGTCAGCACGACCTCGGGGCGCTCCGGGTCCCGCTCCACCTTCGAGCGCAGTCGCTGGACGTGCACGTTCACCAGACGTGTGTCGGCCGCGTGCCGGTAGCCCCACACCTGCTCGAGGAGTACCTCGCGGGTGAACACCTGCCGCGGCTTGCGGGCGAGCGCCACCAGCAGGTCGAACTCCAGCGGCGTCAGCGCGATCGGGCGGCCCTCACGGGTCACCTGGTGCGCCGGGACGTCGATGCCGATCTCCCCGATGGCCAGCTGCTCGGCGGGCTCCGACTCGATGCGGCGCACCCGGGCGCGGATGCGGGCGACGAGCTCCTTCGGCTTGAACGGCTTGACCACGTAGTCGTCGGCGCCGGACTCCAGCCCGAGCACGACGTCCACGGTGTCGCTCTTCGCCGTCAGCATCACGATCGGCACGCCGGACTCGGCGCGGATCGCGCGGCACACGTCGATGCCGTTCATCCCGGGCAGCATCAGGTCCAGCAGCACGATGTCCGGCGCGGTCTCGCGCACTGCGGGCAGGGCGCGGGTCCCGTCCGCGACGACGGCGGTGTCGAACCCTTCGCCCCGCAGCACGATGGTCAGCATCTCGGCCAGAGCCGGGTCGTCGTCGACCACCAGTACGCGCGACTTCATCGGACAAGCATGGCACCGGGACAACGGCCTCCCCGCAGCACCCTGGCCTCAGCGCAGCAGCGTGGCCGCGAGCGTCCCGGTGTCGTGATCGTCACCGATGACCGTCCACGGACTCAGCCACCCGGACGCGGCGAGCCCGCGGTAGACGCCGTCGGTGCGGGACTGCAGGTCGTCGTCGCTCTCGTAGGCGTCGCGGGCCCGGCCGGGGTCGGCGGCCGCACGCGAGCGGGCGCGGGCGGCGGCGACCTCGCGGGGCGGCGCGAGCAGCAGCTGGTGGGCGGGCGCCGGGAGGCCGAAGCGCTCGATCTCCAGCGCGTGGACCCAGCGCACGACGTCGCCGTCGGCGTCCTCGTGAAGGCGCGCAGCACTGTAGGCGGCGTTCGAGGCGACATAGCGGTCGACGAGCACGACGTCGTGTGCGGCCGCCGCCTTCTCCAGTTCCGGGATCGCGGCGCGGCGGTCCAGCGCGAACAGCACGGCCATCGCGTGCACCGACCCGGCCAGGTCGCCCATCCGCCCGTACAGCGCGTCGCGGGCCAGCTCGGCGTGCACGTCGTCGTCGTAACGCGGGAACGCGAGCGTCGACACCCGGGCACCGTGCTCCTGCAACGCGTCCGTCAACCCGCCGGCGAACGTCCGCTTCCCGGCCCCGTCAAGACCCTCGATCACCACCAGCCGCCCCACGGGCGGCGAACCTACCGGCAGGCGGTCAGGCACCCAGCTCCCGGACCCGCGGCCAGGTCCCGGCGAAGCCGGGGTGCAGCTCCAGGTCGTGCAGCCGGTCGGCGCGGACCCAGCGCAGCTCCGTCGACTCGGCCCCGCGCACGCCGACCGGTGGCGCCTCGGGGGAGCGCAGCACGACCGTCGTGTACGACCAGCCGCCGTGGTCGTCGACGTAGGTGTCGGCCGCGCGGAGCGGGTCGAGGTCCAGGTCGCTCTCCTCGGCCGCCTCGCGCAGTGCCGCGTCCCGCGCCGTCTCGCCGAGGTTGCGGGCACCGCCGGGCACGCCCCAGGTCCCGCCGTGGTGACTCCATCCGGCGCGGTGCTGCAGCAGCACCCACTCGGAGCCGTCGGACGGATCACGGTGACGCACCAGCAGACCGGCCGCGCCGTAGATGCCCCAGTGCTTGTGCCCCAGCGCGCACCGGACCCAACCGTCGCCGGATCCGGAACCCCTGTCCACCAGGCCACCCTAACCCGCTGTCACGGCTCCTCGAGGACGACGAGCTCGCCTTGCCGATCGGGGAGAGCGACGGCAGCCAGGCGGGCGTCTCGACGGTCGTGACGGTGCCGCCCTCGCCGACGGCGTCGGCCAGCCACAGCGTGGGAGTAGCCGTTCGACGTGCCGATCTCCGGTACCGTCCCGCTCCCGGTCGCCCGGACCAGCGGGGACAGGACGACGCCGGTGTCGTGCGTGATGTACAGCATCCTGTGGGCCCGCTCGTCGGTCGACGCATCGGTGGTCGCGCCGAACTCCGCCAGCTCGGCCAGCAGCTCACGCAACGCCGGGTCCACCCGGAGAGCGTGCCGGAACGCGCGGTGGTCCGGCATCCGCGCGCGGCCGGGCGGACGCGTACTCCGGATCGGCGCGCGTTCTCCGGATCACAGCGCGGGTGGCGCGGTTAGGGTACGAGTCATGACCAGGGCGTACTGGGTGAACGCGTTCCTCGAGATCCGCGATCCGGAGAAGCTGGCGGCCTACGTCGAGCTCGGCGGGCCGGCCATGCTGGAGGCCGGAGGGCGGTTCCTGGCCCGCGGGCCTGCCGCCGCGGCCTTCGAGTCCGGCCGGGCCGAGCGCACGACGTTGGTCGAGTTCGAGAGCGTCGACGCCGCCGTCGCGGCGTACGAGAGCGCCGGCTACCGGAAGGCACTCGACGCGCTGGGCGACGGCGCCGTCCGGGACCTGCGGATCGTCGAAGCGGTCGAGGGCACGACGTCGACGCCCGGCGCCGCGCACTTCCTGTCGATCTACCGGGCCGCGCACGACCAGGACAAGATCGCCGCGTACCGGGAGACGGCCGGGCCGGCGCTCGAGGCGGCGGGCGGCCGGTTCGTGGCCCGCGCGACGGCGTCCGCCGCGTTCGAGTCCGGGCTGCTCGACCGCGTCGTGATCATCGAGTTCGACAGCCCGGAGGCGGCCGTCGCGGCCTACGAGAGCGAGCCGTACGGCAAGGCCCTGGCCGCCCTGGACGGCGGCGCGGACCGCGACATCCGGGTCGTCGCCCCGATCGACTGACCCGCGCCACCCCGGCGCCGCCTCGCGCCGCTCCTCCCCGGACAGAACGAACGGCACCTTCGAGCAATGTGATTGCGCGAAGGTGCCGTTCGTTACGGGATGAGGGAGGTGGCGGGCTTCCCCGCGGGACTACCTCAGTACCGGTAGTGCTCCGGCTTGTAGGGGCCTTCGACGTCCACGCCGATGTACTCGGCCTGGTCCTTGGTCAGCTTCGTCAGCTCCCCGCCGAGTGCGGCCACGTGGATGCGGGCGACCTTCTCGTCGAGGTGCTTGGGCAGCCGGTAGACGTCCTTGTTGTACTCCTCGTGCTTGGTGAACAGCTCGATCTGGGCGATCACCTGGTTGGAGAAGCTGTTGGACATCACGAACGACGGGTGACCGGTCGCGTTGCCCAGGTTCATCAGCCGGCCCTCGGAGAGCACGATGATCGAGTGCCCGTCCGGGAAGATCCACTCGTCGACCTGCGGCTTGATCGTGATCCGCTGGATGCCCTCGACCCGGCCCAGCCCGGCCATGTCGATCTCGTTGTCGAAGTGACCGACGTTCGCCACGATCGCCTGGTGCTTCATCCGCTTCATCAACTCGACGGTGACGATGTCCTTGTTCCCCGTCGCGGTGACCAGGATGTCGGCCTTGTCGATCACGTTCTCGAGCGTGTTGACCTCGTGGCCCTCGAGCAACGCCTGCAGCGCACAGATCGGGTCCACCTCGGCGACGATGACCCGGGCACCCTGCCCGGCCAGCGCCTCGACCGACCCCTTACCGGTGTCGCCGTAGGCGGCGACCACGGCGACCTTGCCGCCGAGCAGCACGTCGGTCGCCCGGTTCAGGCCGTCGATCAGCGAGTGCCGGATGCCGTACTTGTTGTCGAACTTCGACTTGGTGACCGAGTCGTTGACGTTGATCGCCGGGAACAGCAGCTCACCACGCTCGGCCAGCTGGTAGAGGCGGTTGACGCCGGTCGTGGTCTCCTCGGTGACACCACGGATGTCGGAGTTGATCGTGGTCCAGCGCTGCGGGTCCTCGGCCAGGCTGCGGCGCAACGTCGCCAGCACGACGCGCTCCTCGTCGGCGACGGTCAGGTCGTCGTCGGCGACGGTCGGCACGACACCGGTCTTCTCGAACTCGACACCCTTGTGCACCAGCAGGGTGGCGTCACCACCGTCGTCGAGGATCATGTTCGGGCCGACCACGTTGCCGTTCTCGTCGCGGAACTTGAACAGCTGCTCGGTGCACCACCAGTAGTCCTCGAGCGACTCGCCCTTCCAGGCGAACACCGGCACACCCTGCGGGTTCTCCGGGGTGCCGTGCGGGCCGACCACGGCCGCGGCGGCCGCGTAGTCCTGGGTGGAGAAGATGTTGCACGACACCCAGCGCACGTCCGCGCCCAGCGCGACCAGCGTCTCGATCAGCACGGCGGTCTGGGTGGTCATGTGCAGCGAACCGGCGATCCGGGCACCGTGCAGCGGCTTCGCCTCGGCGTACTCGCGCCGCAGGTCGACCAGACCCGGCATCTCGTTCTCGGCGAGCCGGATGTCCTTACGGCCGTACTCCGCCTCGGTGATGTCGGCGATGGCGAAATCGAGCCCGCCAGCGTGCTGCAGCTTCGGGTGGCTCGTCTCGGATGCGGTCATGGGTGTGGTGCGCCTCCTCGGGCGATTTTCCTTCGACGTTCCGCCGGATCTCGACGCCGGCGGGGCCCTGCCGGGTCACGGCGGGCTCGGGGACGGACTTCTCTCGCCGGTCAGGGCGGCGATTCCGCGAGCACAGCAGCCTCCTCGTGTCCGAGTAGGCGCCCTTGTGCAATGGCCAGCGGCCGAGCGTGGCGAGCCGGTGAACGGGCCCGCTGCAGCGCCTCTCGACCGCCGACTGCGCGATTGCAGGGATCAGGATTCCGGGGTCCGATCCGACCTGTCAACCGGAGGGCGCGCCTCGGGTGAGGCTCGTCATGCACGGTGTGACGGGGCTCATCCCAGCAGGTGGTCCCGCAGCAGGGTCGCGGCGGCGGCCGCCCGTCCGTGCGTCGCGAGCAACCCAGCCGGGGCGAGCACCGAGCCGCTGTCGACCCGCACCTCGGCGTCGCCGGCGAGCTCCATGACGCCGGGGTCCCGGCGCACCGTCTCGGCCACGGCGGTGAGCGCCGCGCGGTCGCGCTGCCGGAACACGCCGCCGGTCAGCACGATCAGCCCGACCCGTTCCCGGCCCGCGTGCAACCGGCGCAGATGGCGGCGCAACGCCACGACGGCGGCGACGGCGGCGAGCCTGCGGTCCTCCGCTGCGCTGCCGCGGTCGGTCGGGACGGACGACCCGGACGTCACGAGCGTCTCGACGGCGGGCGCGAGGAGGTCCGCCTCGACCGGATCGACGATGCCTTCGGTCTGGGCCTCGACGAGGATCCCGGACGCGCTCGACCGCACCCCGAGGTCGCCCTCGACGGTGGCCAGACGATCGGCGGCGGCGTCCGGGAACGCGGAGTGCACGTCCGTCGTCGCGGAGCCGACGTCGACGACCGCCACACCGGTCCCGACCGCCACGGCCAGCGCGGCGACACCCTCGGAGACCGCGACCGGCGTGCGGGTGCGCACCATGCGCCGGAACCGGGGCTCCACCGCTCCGGTCCCGACTCCCAGCACGTGCCGGGAGTACAGCTCCGCGACGGCGGCGCGGGCCGGCTCCGGCACGATCTCGCCCGGGCGCGGCACGACGTTCGGGCAGGCCGTCACGCTGCGGCCGGTCGAGCGCAGCAGGCCGAGCGCGTCGTCGCGGGCCGACGAGTTGCCCGCCAGCACGACGGGGTACCTCCCGCGGGCCCGCGCGATGCGGCTCGCGTTGTGCAGGAACACCTCCGGGTCGTCGCCGTCGGAGCCGCCGATCAGCAGCACGACGCCCGGCCGGTTGCTGCGCAGCTCGCGCACCGCGCCGCCCTCCAGTGGCCCGGCGTGCACGTGCACCACGCGGGCGCCCGCGGACCGGCACACCTGGTGCGCGGCCTCCACGGCGGCGAGCCGTTCCACACCGACCACGGCCAGCCGCAGGGATCCGCCCGCGGACGAGCACGCCAACACGTCCGGCGCACTCGCGGACCGCCCGGACGACGCCGCGACGCCCGCCACGGCCGCGTCGATGCCCTCCAGGACGTCCGCACCGGTCGTCGGATGCTCGGCGAACCCGGCCAGCGTGCCGTCCGGATGCACCAGCACGGCCTTCGTCCAGCACGACCCGACGTCGAGGCAGACCGCGGGGGCCCCGGCGTTGTCGTGCGGATCGGTCATGGACAGCGAGCCTACTGCCGATCACCGGTGGCCGTGAGTAGTCGAGTGGGACGATTTCCGTGCCCACCATCGACTCGGCCCGCGAGAAAATGGTCGCTTCTGACGGTGACCGCGGCCACCCGGTCGGGGTAACTTCCGGCTCGTCGATCCCGGCACCGGCGCCGCTCGGTGCGCATCATCGTTCCCGGAGGAACCTCATGCTCGGTCTGATGCAGGACCGCCCGCTCACGCTGCCGCACGTGTTCCACCGGGCCGAGCAGGTCTTCGGGCACAAGACCCTGGTCACGGCCACCGCAAACGGCCAGGAGTCGGTGACGGTCGCGGACTGGGCGGTGCGGGTGCGGCGGCTGGCCACGGCGCTCGACGGGCTCGGGCTGGCCGCCGACGCGCGGGTCGCGACGTTCTGCTGGAACACGTCCCGGCACCTGGAGCTCTACCTCGCGGCACCGTGCACCGGACGGGTGCTGCACACGTTGAACATCCGGCTGTTCCCGGAGCAGCTGACCTACATCGCGAACCACGCCGAGGACGAGGTCGTCTTCGTCGACCGGTCGCTGCTGCCGCTGTTCACGCCGCATCTGGACAAGATGGAGACGGTCCGCCACGTGATCGTCATCGACGACGGCGCGGACGCCCAGATCCCGGACGACCCGCGCGTGCGTGACTACGAGGAGCTCCTGGCGGCGTCCGAGCCGTACGTCGGTCGGTTCGTCGTCGACGACGAGAACGCCGCGGCCGCGATGTGCTACACGTCCGGTACCACCGGCAACCCCAAGGGCGTCGTCTACAGCCACCGCTCCGCGCTGCTGCACTCGCTGATCACGATGACCGTCGACGGTCTCGGGGTCTGCGAGCGCGACGTCGTGCTCCCGGTGGTGCCGATGTTCCACGCGAACGCGTGGGGCCTGCCGTACGGCTGCCTGATGGCGGGCAGCTCGATCGTGTTCCCCGGCCCGAACATGACGCCGCAGGCGATCGCCGGCCTGCTGGACGAGCACAAGGTGACGGTGACCGCCGGCGTCCCGACGATCTGGATGGGCCTGCTGTCGATCGTCGACCAGTACGACCTGTCGTCGCTGCGCACGGTCATCTGCGGTGGCTCGGCCGTTCCGCGCTCGCTGTCCGAGGGCTTCCGGGAGCGCCTGGGCGTCCCGATGCTGCAGGCATGGGGCATGACCGAGACGTCGCCGATCGCCACGGTCTCGACCGGACGCGCGCACATGGCGTCCTGGACCGAGGACGAGCGCGCCGACGGCCGCGCGCGGCAGGGCTACCCGGCACCACTCGTCGAACTCCGGATCACCGACCCGGACACCGGCGAGGAGCAGCCGTGGGACGACACCGCGACCGGCGAGATCCAGGCGGCCGGGCCGTGGATCGCGAAGGAGTACTACCGCGGCGAGGGCGGCGGCGCGCAGTACACCGACGACGGCTGGCTGCGCACCGGCGACGTCGCGTCGGTGGACCGGTACGGCTCGTTCCGCCTGGTCGACCGAACGAAGGACCTGATCAAGTCCGGTGGCGAGTGGATCGGCTCCGTCGAGCTGGAGAACGAGATCATGGCGCACCCGAAGGTCGCCGAGGCCGCGGTGATCGCCATCCCGCACGAGAAGTGGGTGGAGCGGCCGCTGGCGTGCGTGGTGGTCAAGGACGGCGAGGACGTCACCGGCGAGGAGATCCTCGCGTTCCTGTCCGACCGGGTCGCGAAGTGGTGGATCCCGGACGCCGTCGAGTTCATCGACGAGGTGCCGAAGACGAGCGTCGGCAAGTTCTCGAAGAAGACACTGCGCGAGAAGTTCGGCGGGTACCAGGTGGCCACCCCGGACGCCTGACGGCCACGACGCGACCGGTCGGCCCGGCCCCTTCGACGGGTGTCCGGGGCCGACCGGCCCGCAGCCACCGAGCTGCGCAGATCTCAGAACGCCATCGGCAGATCGCCGCCCGCTTCGGCCGACAGCTCCCGGACCACAGTCGATGACTGGTGCACGGCCGCCGGATCACGGCCGTCGGCCAGCGTGATCACCGCTTTCCACAGCGCCCAGCCACGAGCGCGCGCCCACATCGCAGCATCCGGCTCCATCAGCGAACAGAACGCACGGCGGGGTCCGCGATCGAGAACGGTCCACGCGATCACCAGGTCGCACGCCGGGTCGCCGACACCGGCTGTCCCGAAGTCGATCACCGCACTGAGTTCACCCCGCGGATTGAGCAGCAGGTTCCCGGGCGCAACGTCCCCGTGAAGCCACACCGGAGCGCCCTGCCAGACGGACTCCACCGCCACGTCCCACATCCGGATGAGGGCATGCGCGTCGATACTCGTCCCCAGAGCCGCGATGGCCCGGCGGGTCTGCTCGTCGTAGACGGCCAGTGGCGCGCCGCGATGGAAGTTGTGTTCGCCGGCGGGCGGACCTCCAGCGGCGTCCGCCTGGTGCAGAGCACGCAGGAAGCCTGCCAGATCGCGGGCCAACCTCAGCTGGTCAACCCCCCGAGCGTCGGTCAGCGTGATCCCGTCCAGCCACCGACGAACTGACCAGGGCCGCGGGAAGTCCGCCGTCGGTCGTCCGGTCGCGACCGGGGTCGGGATCGGGAGCGGGAGCTGAGGCGCCAACCGCGGAAGCCAGCGGTTCTCCTTGTCGACACCCGCCACGTACCTCGTGTGACTGGGTAGGCGGATCGACAGCGTCTCGCCGAGTCGGAACGTGCGATTGTCCACGCCCTGTTGAGCCACCGACGAGATCGGCAGGTCAGCCCATTCAGGGAACTGCTCGACGATCAGACGGCGAGCCAGAAACTCGTCGATCTGCTGGTCAGACATCGTTGGTCACAGTGCCTTCTGCCGATCACCGATGCGACTGCATTTCCGGGCTCCGCCGAGACCCGACACCGCTTCGGAGATCAGGGGGCGGCTGGGGATACGGCCTCACCGACCCTTCGACGGGTGTCCGGGGCCGACCGGTGTCGCGTCGGGGCTCCACGGAACGGCACTCCCTCGCCACGCGCCTCCCGGCTCCGGCCGTGCACGTCCACGGCGACCAGTTCCGGCGCTGGATCGTCACCGGACGGGCCGACATGACCCCCGAACCGTCGACCGCCGCGCTCGACCAGCTCCGGCTCCGCTACCGGATCACCGCCGCCGCGTGTGACGGCAGTTCGACGCTCCGGCGGTCCCGTGGCTCGGGCGCCCTCGGCGTCGGCGACAGCGCCGAGATGCGGCCCAGCGGGGCCTGTCGATCACCAGGGCCCGCTGGGCTGCATCTCGGTGCGAGCCGAGGCGCGAGCGCTCCGATGAGTTCCCCGACGACCGGCGGTCTCACCGTTCGTCCGGAGCACGCCGGCCGGGACGACGATCCGCAGACGGAGCCAGCCATGAGCACACCGACCACCATCCACGCCCTCGACCACACGTTCACCGGCACGCTCGAGAAGAGCGACCAGCCGGGCGGGTGGGTGTACCTGTGCACCGACTGGTCCGCCGAGTTCTTCGGCACCCGCGGCCTGGTCAAGGTCCGGGGAACGATCGACGGGCACCCGTTCCGGAGCTCGTTCATGGCGCTCGGCGACGGCACGCACAAGCTGCCGGTCACGGCCGCGGCCCGGAAGGCGATCGGCAAGCAGGCGGGCGACACCGTCACCGTCCACCTCGACGAACGTCTGGAACGGCGATGAGCGCCGTCCTCGCGACCATCGGGGCCGTGGTGGCGGCGTTCGTGCTCAGCAGCGCCTACTACGGCGCACTGGGCTCCCGACTGGCGGAGCTCTCCCCCGCCTACGCGGGTCCCCGACGCCCGGCGGCCGCGACGGTGGGGGTGGAGGTCGTCCGCAACGTCGTGCTCGCCGTCGTGCTCGGCCTGCTCGTCGCGCGTCTGGACCCGGGCTTCGGCGGCGCGATCGTGCTCGCGCTCGGCCTCTGGCTGGCGTTCCCGGTCGTGCTGCTCGCCGGTTCGGTGTTCCACGAACGCGTCCCGGTGGCCCTGGCCGCGATCCACGCGGGCGACTGGCTGGTCAAGCTCGTGGTCGTCACCGCGATCGTCGCGATCGGATTCTGACCGGGCACGACGAGGGGGTGACCGGAGATCGGCCACCCCCTCGTCGCAGCAGATCAGCTCTGGTCGGAACCGCCGGAGTCGGCGGCCTGGGTCGGGAGCTCGCCCCGCTCGCGACGTCCGAGTACCGAGTTCCGCTTCGAGTACGTGAAGTAGACGATCACACCGACGACCATCCAGATGATGAACCGCAGCCAGGTCTCGACGGACAGGTTCAGCATCAGCCACACGCAGGCCAGCACGGCCAGGATCGGGACCAGCGGCACGAGCGGCGTACGGAACGAGCGCGGCAGCTCCGGGCGGGTCCGGCGCAGCACGATCACGCCGATCGAGACCAGCACGAACGCCGACAGCGTCCCGATGTTGACCATCTGCTCGAGGTCCTCGGCCGGGAAGAACGTCGCCACCAGCGCGACCACCGTGCCGATCAGCCAGGTCGCCCTGCCCGGCGTCCCGCGCTCGTTCGTCTTGGCCAGCCCGGTGGGCAGCAGCCCGTCGCGGGACATCGCGAACATGATCCGGATCTGGCCGAGCATCAGCACCATGACGACCGTGGTCAGACCGGCCAGCGCTCCGACGGCGATGATCGCGGCCGCCCAGGGGGCCCCGACGATGGCGAACGCCGACGCCAGCGTCTTCGACTCGCCGTTCTGCGTGGCCAGCTCCGTGTAGGGCACCATCCCGCTGATCACCAGCGTGACGGCGACGTACAGCACGGTGACGATGACGAGCGAGCCGATGATGCCGCGCGGCAGGGACTTGGCCGGGTTGCGGGTCTCCTCGGCGGTGGTGGCGACGGCGTCGAACCCGATGAACGCGAAGAACACGACGGCGGCCGCGGCGAACACGCCGTAGAGGCCGAACACGCTCGACGACGCGCCACCGAACAGCGAGAGGAGCGACTGCTGGATCCCGGTGCCGGTCTCGGTGGTGCCCGCCGCCGGCGGCGGGATGAACGGCGAGTAGTTCTGCGCCCGGATGAAGAACGCACCCAGGATGATCACGAAGAGGACGATCGCGACCTTGATGCCGGTGATCACGAGACTGACCCGGCTGGACAGCTTCGTGCCCCGGTAGAGCAGGAACGCGAGCACGACGACGAGCAGCAGCGCGCCCCAGTTGAACGTGAAGAACCCACCGAGCTCGAACTTCGTCTTGACCTCGAGCCCCATCAGCCCGAGCACCTCCTGGAGGTACTCCGACCAGCCCGTGGAGACGTACGCCGAGCCGACCGCGAACTCCAGGACCAGGTCCCAGCCGATGATCCACGCGATGAACTCGCCGAACGTCGCGTAGGAGAACGTGTACGCGCTGCCGGCCACCGGCACCGTCGAGGCGAACTCCGCGTAGCAGAGCGCGGCCAGACCGCAGGCGATCGCGGCGAGCACGAACGACAGCGACACGGCGGGCCCGGCGACGTTGCCCGCCGTCCGCGCGGTCAGCGTGAAGATGCCCGCACCGATGACCACGGCGACGCCGAACACGATGAGGTCGAGCGTGCCGAGGGACTTGCTGAGTTTGCTGTCGGGTTCGTCGGTGTCACGGATCGACTGTTCGACCGATTTGACCCTGCGTCCCCCGCCGGGGCGGCTCGTGACCGTCATGGGGCGGGAACCTACGGATCCCCCGCCCTTCGGGAAAGGGCGAGGGATCCGAACTGGGAGAACGTTGAGGTTTTCCTCAGCTCGTCGCGCCGAGACGGCTGTACGGCAGCCCGTGCGCGTCGGCGACCTCGGCCGAGTACAGCTCCCCCGCGTGCGCGTTCAGGCCGCCCGCGAGAGCCGGGTCGGCCGCCAGCGCGTCCCGCCAGCCATGGTCGGCCAGGCGCAGCACGTACGGCAGGGTCGCGTTCGTCAGCGCGCGGGTGGACGTGTGCGGGACGGCGCCGGGCATGTTCGCGACGCAGTAGAAGACGGTGTCGTGCACGGCGTAGGTCGGCTCGGCATGCGTGGTCGGCCGGGAGTCGGCGAAGCAGCCGCCCTGGTCGATCGCGACGTCGACGAGCACTGCGCCGGACCGCATGCGCGCGACCAGCTCGTTCGGCACGAGGGTCGGGGCCTTCGCACCGGGGACGAGCACGGCGCCGATGACCAGGTCGGCGTTCTCGACGGCCTCGCGCACGGCCAGCGTCGTCGAGTACCGGGTGCGGACGCGGCCGGCGTAGCGATCGTCGAGCGCGCGCAGCTTGTCCACGTCGATGTCCAGCACGGTGACCTGGGCGCCCATGCCGACCGCGATCGCGGTGGCGTTCGCGCCGGCCACACCGGCCCCGAGCACGACGACGTCGGCGCCGGGCGTCCCCGGCACGCCGCCCATCAGCACGCCGCGACCGCCGTGGTTGGCCATCAGGTGGTAGGCGCCGGCCTGCGGCGCCAGACGTCCGGCGACCTCGCTCATCGGCGCCAGCAGCGGCAGGCGGCCGTCGGCGGTGCGGACGGTCTCGTAGGCGATGGCCGTGGTGCCGCCGGCGAGCAGCGCGTCCGTGCAGGGGCGCGACGCGGCCAGGTGCAGGTAGGTGAACAGCGTCAGGTCGGGACGCAGGAAGCCGTACTCGGACTCGATCGGCTCCTTGACCTTGAGCAGCAGCTCGGCGGCGCCCCAGACCTCGGCCGGGTCGTCCAGGATCTGCGCGCCCGCGTCCTTGAAGTCCGCGTCCGAGACGGCGGAGCCGGTGCCCGCGTCGTGCTGCACGATCACCTCGTGCCCGCGTTCGACGAGCTCGTGCACGCCTGCCGGGGTCAGCGCCACCCGGAACTCGTTGTTCTTGGTCTCCTTCGGCACCGAGATGCGCACCGTCGCTCCTCCTCGTCGACGTCGGCTCACTCCCCTCAATGGTGAAGAAGTCGACAGTCGACGCCAAGCATTCCGAGGATAATTCTCTAGACTGGCGATATGACCGAAACATCGTCGAAACACCGGCGATCCAGCCCTCCGTCGCCGAACGATGTGCGGGCTCCACTGGACGGCGTCGACCGCGCACTGCTGCGCCTGCTCGAACTGGACGCCCGTACGCCGAACAACGCACTGGCCGAGCAGGTCGGCATCGCACCGTCCACCTGCCTGGGACGGATCCGCTCGCTGCGGGAACGCGGGGTGATCCGCGGTTACCACGCCGACGTGGACCCGGCAGCCACCGGACACCCCCTGCAGTCGATGATCTCGGTCCGCCTGCAGAGCGACGCGCGCAGCAGGCTGGCCGCGTTCGTGGAGCGGGTCGGGCGCCGCCCCGAGGTGCGGGACGTCTATTTCCTCGCCGGCGAGGACGACTACCTGCTGCACGTCGCCACGGCGGACAGCGGCTCGCTGCGCGACCTCGTCACCTCGCTGAACGAGGACACCGACGTGGCGGGCACCCGCACCAGCCTGATCTTCGAGCACCACCGCCCGCCGCACACGTACTGAGATTTTCACCCGATCAGCCGAGTATCTCGACCCTTGCCAGGCAAAAATCTTGAGTGCAAACTATAGATATTCGTCAGCGGGGGCACCGGCTCGATCCTGGCGCCCCTCCGATCCGCAGCCGCCGACCCGGGCGGCACGAGCGAGAGGAAGTGGTTCGAGATGTTGATGCGCACCGACCCGTTCCGTGAGTTCGACCGCCTCGCCCAGAGCGCGTTCGCCGGCTTTCCCAGCGGCACCTGGAGCCGTCCGACGGCCATGCCGATGGACGCCTACCGGCACGGCGAGGAGTTCGTCGTCGAGTTCGACCTGCCGGGTGTCGACCCGTCCGCGGTCGACCTCGCCGTCGAGCGCAACGTCCTGACGGTCAAGGCCGAGCGCCGGCCCGGCGACCGTGGTGACGACGTCGAGATGGTCGCCTCCGAGCGTTCCCACGGCGCGTACTCCCGCCAGCTGTTCCTCGGCGAGAACCTGGACACCGACCGGATCACCGCGCACTACGATGCCGGTGTGTTGACCGTGCGGATCCCGGTGGCCGAGCGGGCCAAGGCGCGCTCGATCTCGGTCGAGCACGGCACCGGTGACCGCAAGGAGATCGAGGTCTGAGGTTCGTCGCGGGGCGGTCCCGCCGGTGGAGTCCACCGGCGGGACCGCCGCGTCCGGGAGGTGATCCGCGTGGGAGTGTCCCGCCTCGACGACGAGGACTACCCCGCGGTCGCCATGGGCAAGGCAGCCGAGCTACTCGAGGTCCAGCCCGCGTTCCTGCGCAGCCTCGACCAGGCGGGCGTGGTCAGCCCGCACCGCTCGTCCGGTGGGCACCGCAGGTACTCCCGTCGCCAGCTCGAGTACGCCGCACGCGTCCGCGTGCTGTTCGACGACGGGTTCACGCTGTTCGCGGCCGTCCGGATCCTGGAGCTCGAGGCCAGGCTCTCGGCCGCGCACGCCCGCATCCACGAGCTCGAGACCGAGCTGCTCGAACGCGACCGGCGTCGCTAGTGCCCCGTCCAGAAACGTTCGGCACGGAACTCGGCGGCCCAGGCGCCCGCCGGCGGCGTTGCCGACCGGGCCGAGTACGCCCGGTACGAGGCCCGGCCGGCGCCTTGCCGGCGAACGCCTGGATCCGCCGATTTCGGCACCGACGTTCCTTGACGGGGCACTAGACGCTCACGCCCGTGCGGGCGTCCGGTCCAGATCCGGCTCCAGGTACATCACCCTCGCCTCCGGAACGGCGGAGCGCACGCGGGCCTCGGCCTCGTCGATCGCGCGGGCGACCCGCTCCACCGACAGCCCCGGCGTCAGCGCGATCTTCGCGGCGACCAGCAGCTCCTCCGGCCCCAGGTACTGGGTCTTGAGATGGATGCACCGCGTGACGTCCTCGCCCGCCTCCAGCTCGGACACGATCCTCGCGACCACCGGCCGCAGAGCCCCCTCGCCGATCAACAGGCTCTTCATCTCGATCACCAGGATCACCGCGATGATCCCGAGCAGGATGCCGATGGCGAGCGTGCCCAGCCCGTCGAAGACCGGGTCGCCGGTGGCCACCGTGAGCCCGACGCCCAGCAGGGCCAGCACCAGACCGATCAGCGCGCCGAAGTCCTCCAGCAGCACCACCGGCAGCTCGGGGACGTGCGCCTGGCGGATGAACTGCCACCACGTCCGGTCGCCCTTCAGCGGCCGGGACTCGTGGATCGCCGTCCGGAACGAGAAGCCCTCCAGCACGATCGCGACCAGCAGGATCACGATCGCGACGATCGGGCTGGTCAGCTCCTCCGGCTCCTCGATCTTGTGGATGCCCTCGTAGACCGCGAACACGGCGCCGAGACTGAACAGCAGCAGCGCCACGACGAACGCATAGAAGTAGCGGTCCCGCCCGTAGCCGAACGGGTGCTCGTCGGTCGGTGCGCGCCGTGAGCGCTTGCCGCCGATCAGGAGCAGTGCCTGGTTGGCCGTGTCGGCCACCGAGTGCACGGCCTCGGCCAGCATCGACGACGCCCCGGTGATCAGGAAGCCGACGAACTTCGCGACCGCGATCCCGAGGTTCGCCAGCAGTGCCGCGACGACCGCCCTCGTTCCGCCTCCAGCCGACACGCGCGCCTCCGTTTCGTCCCGAATTGCTCGGCAGAGACTAACCGTGCTCCGCCCAGCCGTCGCGCAGCAGTGCGAACGTCGCGTCCAGCTGCTCGCGGGGGTCGACGCCGTCGCGGCGCAGCAGTGCGGGCAGGTGCACGACGATGTTCGCGATCGCCCGGACCGCGGGCGACGGATCGGACTCCCCCACCTCGGCGGCGATCGCGTCGGCCAGCGCGTCCTCGTGCCGGGCCCACATCCGCCTGCCGTACTCGCGCAGCGACGGGGTGGACCCGAGCAGCTCGCCGAAGCGCTCCATGTCCTCCGCCGTCGGCGTGCCCCTGCCACCGAGCCGGCGGGGCGGCGCGACGAGCCGTCCGACGAACCACCGGTGCAGCGCGTCCAGCACCGTCTCCCCGTCCGCCCGGCCGGTCACGGCGCCGGTGAGGTCGGCCTCACGGTCGCCGTCCTCGTCGAACAGCAGCGCCTCCTTGCTGGGGAAATGCTTGAACAGCGTGGTGACCGAGACGTCGGCGGCGTCGGCGATCTCGGCGACGGTCACGCCGTCGAAGCCGCGGTCCAGGAACAGTTCCAGCGCGGCGTCGGCGAGCGCCCGACGGGTGGCGGCCTTCTTGCGCTCGCGACGGCCGGGGACGGCGGTGGACACGGACGGAATGATAGCTGACTCACTACAAAAGTGTAGTCACTACACTTTCTGAGCGACTTCACCTATGCTCGTCGCGGACGAGAACCACGACCCGCGGGAGGCCGCCATGACCACCACCACCCACGTCGCCGTCGTCGGAGCCGGGCCCGGCGGGCTGACGCTCGCCGCGGCCCTGCAGCGGGGCGGCGTCACCGTCACCGTCCTCGAACGCGACGACGGACCGCACAGCCGCGACCAGGGCGGCACGCTCGACATGAAGAAGGGATCGGGACAGGACGCGCTGGCCGCCGCCGGGCTGCTGGACGCGTTCCTCTGGCACTGCCGTCCGGAGGGTCAGGACCAGCGCGTACTGGACCGCGACGGCACCGTGCTGGCCGAGGAGATCACCGCGCCGGACGACATGGCCAACCCGGAGATCGACCGCGGCGTGCTGCGCAGCCTGCTGCTGGACGCCCTGGAGCCGGGCACGGTCCGGTGGGGCACGACCGTGCGCGAGATCCGCCGCGACGGCGACCGGCACGTGCTGGAGACCGGCGGCGGGTCGGTGACGGCGGACCTCGTCGTCGGGGCCGACGGCGCGTGGTCGGTGGTCCGGCCGCTGCTGTCCGCGGCGCGCCCGGAGTACTCCGGCGTGACGTTCGTCGAGCTCCGGATCAGCTGCGTCGACACGGCCCACCCGGCCGTCTCCGCGCTCGTCGGGCGCGGCGGGATGTTCTCGGCCGCGGACGCGAAGGGACTCGTCGCGCAGCGCCAGGGCGACGGATCCGTGCGGGTCTACGCCGGGTTCCGGGACGCGCTCGACTGGCCGGTCGCCGCCGGGCTGTCGCTGACCGGCGCCCGGTTCGACGACGCCGTCGCGGTGCGTGCCGAGCTCCGCCGCCGGTTCGACGGCTGGGCGCCCGCCCTGACCGCGATGATCGACGCGTGCGACGACGCCGTGTACTGCCGTCCGCTGTACGCCCTGCCGGTGCCGCACACCTGGCCGTCGACGCCGGGGGTGACGCTGGTCGGCGACGCGGCGCACGTGATGTCGCCGTTCTCCGGAGAGGGCGCGAACTCGGCGATGCTCGACGGCGCCGAGCTGGCCGGGGAGATCCTGGCCGGCCCGGACGTCGCGACGGCGGTGCTCCGCTACGAGCGGACGATGTTCCCGCGCGCGACCGTGAACGCGCTCGGCGCGGCGGAGGGCCTCGACGGGTTCTTCTCCGCCGACGGGTCGGCGCACGCGGCCCGGCGGCGCGAGGAGATGATCGCCGAGCACAGCCGCCGCAACGCGGCCGCGCAGTGCACCTGACCACCGGGCAGGTGAGCTACAGGCCGTCCCCGGCGAGGAACACCTGGGCACCGTTCGGGTCGGTGGCCAGCTCGACGCCCGTGTCGCCGTCGCCGAGGAACACCGCGCCGCCGCGGTCGAGGGACAGGCACCCGGACGACGACGTGACCGTCGCGCTGCCGTACGTGCACAGCAGGATGCGGGCGCCGGCGCCGGGCACCGTGCACTTCGCCCGCTCGGTCACCTCCCAGCGGCGCAGCAGGAACTCCTCGGCCGGGGTGTCGTAACGGACCCACTCCTCGGCGCCCGGCTCCGGGCTGCCGGACGAGACCGGCGGCGGGGGCGCGGTGAAGTCCAGCACCCGCAGCAGCTCCGGCACGTCGACGTGCTTCGGCGTCAACCCGCCGCGCAGCACGTTGTCCGAGTTGGCCATCAGCTCGACGCCGGCACCGGACAGGTAGGCGTGCAGGTTCCCGGCGGGCAGGTACATCGCCTGCCCCGGAGCCAGGGTGACCCGGTTCAGCAGCAGCGCGGCCAGGACGCCGGCGTCCCCCGGGTACCGCTCGGACAGCTCCAGCACGGTGCGCGCCTCGTCGCGGAACGCCTCGCCGGACCCGACCAGGCGCACCGCACCGTCCTGCACGGCCGGGACGAGCGTGTCCAGCACCGACTGCGGCAGCGTGATCCACGTCGTGAACAGCGCGCGCAGCCCGTCCGGTCCCGGCTGGGCGGCGAGCAGCTCGGCGTGCCCGGTCAGCGCGGGCACGTCGAGCGCGCGCAGGAACTCCAGCGTGCGGGCCGGCTCACGGAAGCCGACGAGCGCGGCGAACTCGGTGAGCGCGCAGATCAGCTCCGGCTTGTGGTTGGCGTCGCGGTAGTTGCGGTCGGGCGCGTCCAGCGCCAGCCCGGCGGCGTTCTCCCGGGAGAACCCGTCCGCGGCCTGCGACAGGCTCGGGTGCGCCTGCAGGCTCAGCGGCTCGTCGGCCGCGAGCACCTTGAGCAGGAACGGCAGCCGACCGGACCACCGCGCGTCGCGGTCGGCGCCGAGCACACCCGCCGGGTCGGCCCGCACGACGTCGTCCAGGGACGGAGCGTCGTCGCGACGCAACCGCGACGGAGCCGCCGGGTGGGCGCCGAGCCACATCTCGGCCTGCGGGTGCGGGGACGGGACCGGCTGGCCGAGCAGCTCGGCGATCACCGTCCGGGATCCCCACGCGTAGGCCCGTACCGGGTTGTCCAGAAGCTCCATCGGATCTCCTCCCGGGAAGTCAGGCGCCGCCGGCCTGGGCGAGGCCCAGGTAGATCGCGGCCATGTCGAGACGCACCGCGAGCAGCACCGACCGCAGCAGTGCCGCGTCGCGGGTCCCCCGGGGCACCTCCTCGACGGGGTGCACGACGTCGGCCCCCGGCCACTCCCGGCCCAGGCGCATCCGGCTGACCGCCTGCGGGTCCTCCTCGCCGGTGCCGATCAGCAGCAGCCGCGGCGGCAGCGCGCCGGGGTCCGGGTCGTCGAACGGATCGCGGAACACGTCGTGCTCGCGCTCGGCCATGTCGACGGCGCGGGCGAGCCCGCCCTCGGTGCCCGCCTGCGCGAGGTCGGCGGCGTGCGCCACGACGCCGGCCTGCGTGGCCAGCGTGACGGCGCCGTGCCGCGCCACGGCGACGGCCGCCGGGTCGGTGCCCCACAGCAGCGGCGTGTGCTCGGCCAGGCGCAGCGCGAGCGACTTGGCCGGGTTGACGAACGGCTCGTGGTTCGGCTGGCAGCGCTCCGCCTCGGCGTCGACGGCGTCGGCCAGCGCCTCGAACCCCTCCGCCGGGGCGGGCGAGAGCAGCTCCAGCGCGGTGACGGCGGAGAGCATCGTGGTGATCGCGTGCGCGAAGCCGAGCCCGGCCGGGACCGGGACGCGCGGCGGCACCAGCCGGATCCGGCCTGCGCCCGCCGCGGCGACCGGGCCGGACTCCGGCGCGGCCAGCACGACCTCGGCGCCCCGGCGCGCGGCCAGTTCCACCGACGTGGCGAGCTCGGCGTCGGTGTCCAGGACGCTGTGTCCGACGACCACGTCCAGCGGGCCGATCCAGCCCGGAACCTCGTCGGCGACGACGACCGGCACCGGGCACCGCGGACCGAGCAGCGCCTGGATCAGGTCGGCCGCGGCCCCGGACACACCGGGCCTGCGGAGCAGCACGAGGGCGCGGGGCCGGAAACCGGCCAGCGACCCGACCCCGGCCTCGGCGGCGCCGAACACGGTCGAGCGGATCTGGGCGCCCGCCGTCGCGGCGGCGCGCAGGTCACCGGCCGTGTCCCGGGACGCCAGCTCACCGGGATCGGCCAGCAGCGTGTCGTCGAGCACCATGGTCACCCGGCCGTCCCGTCGTCGGGGGCCTTCGGCTCGGCGGGCAGCGCCTCGTCGAGCAGCAGCACCGGGATGCCGTCCACCACGGGGAAGCGGCGACCGCACGCGGTGCAGGTCAGGACGTCGGCCGCCGCGTCGTCCGGGCTGCCCGCCTCCAAGGGCGCGTGCTCGTCGCACGGGCACGCCAGGATCTCGAGCAGCTGGGGGTCGAGCTGTACGGCCACGGTTCTCCTCGTCGCCTTTCTCCATGATGGTGCCGGGGTCCACGCGATGCTGCCACCGGACAGGGCGGCGCGCCGCAGCCGACCGGGTACGGCACCGCCGGTGATCGTCACCGGCGGTCAGGCGCGGACGATCGCCAGCACCTCGTCGCGCAGCGCGGCCACCGCGCCGTCGTCGGCGGCCTCGACGTTCAGCCGCAGCAGCGGTTCGGTGTTCGACGCGCGCAGGTTGAACCACGAGCCGTCCGGCAGCGAGACGGTCAGCCCGTCCAGGCGGTCGAGCTCCACGCCGTCGCGCGCGCCGAACACGCGCTCGATCTCGGCGACCCGGCCCGACTGGTCGTCGACCGTCGAGTTGACCTCGCCGGACGCGGCGTACCGCTCGTACGCCTCCATCAGCGACGACAGCGTGTGGGGCGGGTGGGGCGAAGCGCGGTGCTCGGCCAGCGCGGCGAGCACGTGCAGCGCGGCGAGCATGCCGGAGTCCGCGCGCCAGAAGTCGCGGAAGTAGTAGTGCGCGGAGTGCTCTCCGCCGAACACGGCTCCGGTCTCGGCCATCGTCTGTTTGATGAACGAGTGCCCGACGCGCGTGCGCACGGCACGGCCGCCGTGCTCGGCGACGAGCTCGGGGACGGCCCGGGACGTGATCAGGTTGTGGATGATCGTGACGTCCTGCTCGCCGTCGTCGCGGGCACGGGCCATCTCCCGCGCCGCGACCAGGCCGGTGATCGCGCTCGGGCTGACCGCCGCGCCCCGCTCGTCGACGACGAAGCAGCGGTCCGCGTCGCCGTCGAACGCCAGTCCGATGTCGGCTCCCTCGGAGACGACGCGCTTCTGCAGGTCGACCAGGTTCGCCGGGTCGAGCGGGTTCGCCTCGTGGTTCGGGAACGTGCCGTCGAGCTCGAAGTACAGCGGCACGACGCGCGCGTCGAGGCCGGCGAACACGCTCGGCACGGTGTGCCCGCCCATCCCGTTGCCCGCGTCCACGACGACGGTCGGGCCACCGAGGCCGGACAGGTCCACCAGCTCGCGCAGGTACGCGGCGTAGCCGGTGAGCAGGTCCCGCTTCTCGACGGTGCCGCCGCCGGGGCCGTCCGGCACGCCGGTCACCGGGCGGGGCGCAGGCGGAGCGAGCATCGACTCGGCCGTCGTGCGGATCTCGGCGAGGCCGCTGTCCTGCCCGATCGGCGTCGCGCCCGCGCGGCACAGCTTGATCCCGTTGTAGCGCGCCGGGTTGTGGCTGGCGGTGAACATCGCGCCCGGCAGGTCCAGCGTGCCGGCCGCGTAGTAGAGCATGTCCGTGCTGGCCAGCCCGATGTCGACGACGTCGAGGCCCTGCGAGTTCACGCCCTCGGCGAACGCAGCGGCCAGCGGTTCCGAGGAGTCGCGCATGTCCCGCCCGACGACGACGGCGCGCGGCGACGGCGTGTCGTCGGCGACGAGGCGAGCGGTCGCGGCGCCGAGCGAGCGCGCGACGGACTCGTCGAGCTGCTCGCCCACCACGCCACGGATGTCGTAGGCCTTCACGATCGCCGAGAGATCAGCCACGGCAGGGCACCCTATCGGGCGCTGCTCGGTCAGCCCTCCGTGGGAGGCGCCGGCAGCACCCTCAGGTGACCGCGGCGACCCGTCGTCGCATTCCCGGCGACGATCTCCACCGGGCGGTCGACCCGCCCGGCCTCGCGGACGGCGTCGGCGAGCGCGGTGAGGTCCTCGGCCGCGTGCTGCGGCGGTGTGAACTCGCCCTCGAACCGGACGACCTCCCACCCGCGGGGGGCGGTCAGGTTGTGCGCGTGGCCGGTGCACAGGTCGTAGGAGTGCGGCTCCGCCTGCGTGGCAAGCGGTCCGACGACGGCCGTCGAGTCCGCGTAGACGTACGTGAGCGTGGCGACGGCGAGCTCGGTGCAGCCCGTCCGTGAACATCTCCGCACACTCAGCACGGGGGCGACGATAGCCCCTCGGTGCCCGCGTCCCGTGCTGCGACGCGCACGCGTCCGTGGCACGGAGCCCTCCGGGCGGGCCCCGGTCGTAGACTGCCCGGGTGTCGACTGCACACCGCGTGCTGCGCCGTGCCCCTCGCCGCCGGGACCGCCGGGGCCGGGGCCTGCGCGGGATGATGTTCCCGGTCACCACGCCCGCGTTCCGGACAAGGGCCGAGCGGTTCGACGCGAAGGTCCTCGAGGCGCTGGAGCCCATCGAGTCGCGCTGGGGCCCGGAGCTCACCGAGCTGGACCTCGCCGTCGACGACGTGCCCGCCGTGGACCGGACGTCGCCGGACGACGTCGTGTGGGGCCAGGGCGTGCTGGCCGACGCGCGGGTGCCGCTCGCCCAGCTGGTACCGGCCGGGGTCGACCAGTCCGGGATGCCGACGCGGGCGCGGATCGTGCTCTACCGCCGCCCGCTCGAGGCGCGGGCGCGGGACGGCGAGGATCTGGCGGACCTGGTCCACGAAGTGCTGGTCGAGCAGGTCGCGGAGTACCTCAACATCGAGCCGGACGCGGTCGACGGCGGCGACTGAGCCGCTGCCGCGACCGCCCGGCCGCCGGGTACGGAGGCGTCCCGGACCGCGCGGCGGCCCGGGACGTCGGAGAAGAACTCAGACCGCGGCGCGGCGCAGGCGGCGGCGCTCCCGCTCGGAGAGCCCGCCCCAGATACCGAACCGCTCGTCCTGGGCCAGCGCGTACTCCAGGCACTCGGCCCGGACCTCGCAGCCGGAGCAGATGCGCTTCGCCTCCCGCGTGGAGCCGCCCTTCTCCGGGAAGAACGCCTCCGGATCGGTCTGGGCGCAGAGCGCACGCTCCTGCCAGTCCGGGACCTCCTCACCGGAGTCCTCCAGGAGGAGACGCAGGTCGAGCACGTCACCTCCGGTCGTACCCGGTTCCTCGACAGCCACCCCGGTGTGACCCGTCGAACCGATCGGCTCCAGCACCTGCACGAGCCCCTCGACGTCGTTCACTCGCCCACCTCCCCGCAACGCATTGGCGAATGACACCTCTGTAAGTACAGCGCTGAGGTTCGCTTTGCGCAAGCTCGCTCGGCCGATGGGGTGACGGCTCCGACAGCGATGTTTGAGGAATACGTCAAACTGGGTACGTGCCGACCCTCGCAAGCCGGATCAGCCCGTGGTTCCTACTCCTCGTAGCCGTCACGGCGGTCGGAGGCGTGCTGGCCGCACTCGGCGGATCGACCGACGAACCGCTCGCGAAGGGCGGCATCTTCGTGATGGCGCTCGCCGGCTGGGCGGTGTCGCTGTGCCTGCACGAGTTCGGACATGCGGTCGTCGCCTACCGCGGCGGCGACACGTCGGTGGCGATGAAGGGCTACCTGACGCTGGACATCCGCCGCTACACCGACGTCGGCTACTCGTTCGTGCTGCCGCTGATCATCCTGCTGATCGGCGGCCTCCCGCTGCCCGGCGGCGCGGTCTGGATCAACCAGTGGGCACTGCGCTCGCGGGCGCGTCGCTCGGCCGTGTCGTTCGCCGGTCCCGCCGCCAACCTCGTGCTCGGCGTCGTGCTGACCGTCCTGGTGGGGTTCGTGCCGATGCCGGACGCGCTCGTGGCCGGCCTGTCGGTGCTCGCGCTGCTGCAGGTCGTCGCGTTCGTGCTGAACCTGCTCCCGGTCCCGGGTCTCGACGGGTGGGGCGTGCTCGAGCCGTATCTGCCGCGCTCGGCACAGCAGCTCGGCGCGCGCGTCCGCCCGTGGGCGCCGTTCGCGCTCCTCGCGGTGCTGCTGTTCGTGCCGGGCGCCAGCTCGGCGTTCTTCACCGTCATGCTGATCGTCTACAGCCTGATCGGCGGCAACCCGCTGGACGCCGCCAACGGGTACGACGCGCTGTTCTTCTGGCAGTCCCTGTAGTCGCTCAGCCCCGGCGCGCCACGGCGACCATCGTCGCGACGGTGTCGCTGTCGTCGGGCAGGGCGTCCACCGGCCACCAGGCGAGGTCGTCGGACTCGTCGCTGATCACCGGCTGCGCGCCGGCCGGTGCCCGCACCAGGAAGCGGACGTCGAGGTGCCGGGTCGGCACTCCACCCGAACAGGTGACCGGGTGGACGTCGACGTGCAGCGGGTGCTCCGCGATCTCCAGACCGTCCATCCCGGACTCCTCGGTCGCCTCCCGCAGCGCGGCCGCGCGCAGCGACGCGTCGTCCGGCTCGCAGTGCCCGCCGAGCTGGATCCAGCGCCCGACGCGCGGATGCAGGGTCAGCAACGTGTGCTCACCGGTGGCGTCCATGACGAGCGCCGAGGCCGTCAGGTGCCCGGCCGCGCACGAGCGGTCCAGGGCGTCCGGGCGGGCGTGCAGGTAGGCCAGCAGGGCTTCGCGCAGCGCGCGCTGGGCCTCGTCGCCCGGCTCCCACGCCGCCAGCTCCCCCATGGCGACGACCGGGCTCACCACTCGAGCAGCCCCTCTGCGGGGTCGCGGGGCGGGCGCGGGGTCAGCGGCTCGACGGGCGTCCCCGCGGCGACGGCCCCGAGCGGCTGCCAGTCGTCACCGACGCCGAGGACCTCCCGCACGACGTCCGGGGCGAAGATCGTCGAACCGACCCAGCACGAGCCGATCCCCTCGGCCGCGAGCGCGACGAGCAGCGACTGGACGGCTGCCCCGCCCGCGACCGTGAACATGTCCCGCTCGGCCGCGTTGCGCGTGGCGTCCGGGTAGGTGTGCGCACCGTCCCCGGTGCGGAACGCCAGCACCAGCTCCGGTGCGCGACGCAGCAGGTCGCCGCGCGCGAGCCTGCGCTCGATCTCGTCGTCCGGACGGTCGTCGGCGGCCAGGTCGGCCCGCCAGCGGTCGCGCATCGCGTCCAGCAGCGCGGTCCGCCGCGCCGGGTCGCGCAGCCACACGAACCGGAACGGCGTCGAGTGGTGCGGCGCGGGTGCGGTCAGGGCGGTCCGGACGGCGCGCCGCATCGCCTCCGGGTCGACGGGCACGTCCGGGTCGAAGGCGCGGGTGCTGCGCCGCAACAGGACCGCTTCGCGACGGCCACGCTCGACCGCGTCGTCGGCGCCGAGCCAGAACATGTCCTCGTCGAGCGAGCGGACCAGCTCACGGGCGGTCGACCCGTCGTCGGCCGGGGTCATGCCACGGACGACGGCCACCGGCGTCGCACCGAGCTTGCCCTTCACCAGATCGGCGGCCGCGGCCAGCTCGTCCGCCAGCGCGATCTCGGTGACCAGCAGGTCGTTGCCCTGGGCGTCGGTCATGCCGCCGTAGCGGTGCAGCACCGGCACGCCCGCCGAGCCGATGGCCACGTCGGTCTGCCCGATCCGCCAGGCCCGGCCCATCGTGTCGGTGACGACGACCGCGACATCGACCCCGAGCCGCTCCCGCAGCGCGGACCGCAGCGCGACGGCGCTCGCGTCCGGGTCCACCGGCAGCAGGGCCAGCTCGTCGGGGCGCACGTTCGAGCCGTCGATCCCGGCCGCGGCCTGCACGATGCCGAGCTTCCCGGTGACGATCAGCGTCCTGCCGCGCCGCGCCAGTACCCGGTCGGTCTCGGCGTCGATCAGCTCGCGCCGCACCCGGTCGCGCTCCTCCGGGTCCGCCGGCACCGGGACGAGACGTCCCTCCACCTTGGACACGATCTTGCTGGTCACGACGAGCACGTCGCCGTCGGCCAGCCACGGTGCGGCACCGGCGAGCGCGGCCGCGAGGTCGTCGCCCGGACGGAACTCCGGCAGTCCGGTGACCGGCAGGACGGACAGGCCGGCGCTGGCGTGGTCGGTGCCGGCGGCCGCGCCGGACCCGCCGGTCACGTGGCCGCCGACGGGCTGTTCGGTCACGTGCGCACTCCGGCCAGCTCGAACGCGCGGCGCGCCATCTCGGCGGTCGCGTCCACATCGGTCATCAGCAGCGGCACCTCGCGGACCTGGGCACCGGGCACCTCGGCGTGGTCACCGGTGTGCACCAGGTAGCCGTCGAGCAGGCCGCCCTCGCCGCGGCCGCCGTAGTGCCGCCCCACGCCCTGCGCCGACGTCTCCACGCCGATCGCCTCCAGACACGCGTCGGCGTGACCACGCACCGGGCGGCCGCCGACGATCGGGGACAGCCCGACGATCGGCGCGGGCGTCGCGACGAGCGCCTGCGCGACACCGGGCACGCCGATCACCGTGCCGATGGACACGACCGGGTTGGACGGCGCCACGAGCACGACGTCGGCATCCGCGATCGCGGCCCGCGCGTCCGGCAGCACGGACGCCTGGTCGGCGCCGATCGAGGCGAACCGGTGCGCGCGCGGACCGGCCTTGTGCCGGATCCACCACTCCTGGAAGTGCACGGCGATCTGCGGCGGCGCGTCGTCGGTCGCGGCCGCCTCCGGGTTGTCGATCACGACGTGGGTCTCGACGCGGTCGTCGCTGGCCGGGAGCAGGTGAACGCCCGGCGCCCACCGGTGGCAGAGCGCCTCGGTGACCTGCGAGAGCGGGTATCCGGCGCGCAGCATCCGGGTCCGCACGAGGTGCGTGGCGATGTCCCGGTCGCCGAGGCCGAACCACGTCGCGTCGGCCTCGTAGGCGGCCAGCTCCTCGGCGATCGACCACGTCTCGGCCGCGCGGCCCCAGCCCTTCTCGGAGTCGATGCCACCGCCGAGCGTGTACATGCACGTGTCGAGATCCGGGCAGACGCGCAGGCCGTGCAGCCAGATGTCGTCGCCGATGTTCACCACGGCGGTCACGTCGTGCGGATGGTCGTCCGGGCCCCTTCCGACCGCGGGCAGGCCGAGCGCGGCCTTCACCCCCATCAGGAACCGGGCGCCACCGACGCCGCCGACCAGAACGGTGACCTTCACCCGGCCGACCTTACGTCGAGACCGGCGTTCGGCGGCCGGGGAGCCTCACGGTGGGCGGGTGTGTCGGTAACGCGTGCGGTCGGACAGAGCGAGTCGAGCATCCGCTCACAGCTCGTCGTAGTCCAGAAGGCCGTTCTCCATCACATGCCGCCGAAATCCGCCAGGGCCGAAAGGCAGGAAGTACTCACCTTCAAGGAGGTCATCGGCCACTGTCTCGACCATGACGGTTGTCAGCTTGTTTGCGCGAATCGCATCGCAGAGCAACGCCACCGTCGACGTGAGCTGGAGTTTCTTCTCCTCAGCGATCTGGCGCGCCGTTGCGTCATCGACTACGATCTAGCAGCCGTAGATCTCACCCATGGCGAGGACTCCACACTCGCCCCGGTTCTTGTTGTCGACGACCAGTCGGTCGTAGTAGCGCGCAAACGCCTCGACGTAGTCGAGATCAGTCGACCGGTACACCTCGATCCAGTCGGCATCGAGGACGGCACGCACCGATGCGGAGTTCTGGCCAGCGTCGATCAGTTCGCCCTCGACACTATCCGGGATGTACACGGGACGGGCGTCCGCGAGGAACCGCAGGACCCCCAGCCAACCCTGCGTCGAGAAGTGACGCAACGGTCCGGTGTCGAACACCCAGGCGTTGTCGGGCAGCCTCACGAAACGTACTTCCAGATCTCGTCCGGTCGCCGTTCGCGAACGTCTGGCAGGTCCGCCTCGTCGAAGGTCGACTGGAGCAGGTCGAGTGCACGCGCACGACTGATCCGTTCGTCACGCACCAGCCGCAATACCGCGCGCTCGAATGGTCGGGGCACGGTCGTACCGTCCAGCTCGTCGACGGGGCTGTTGAGGTTGAGGTCAACGATGTCGGTCTTCGTGGTGCGGTAGCTGCGGACGGCGGCGACGGTGTCGCCATCGGTCAGCCCGAGGTCTTTGAGCCGCGTCGCGAGAGTGGCCATGTCGACCCGGAAGTCACTGGCCAGCAGGATTGCTGCGCTTCGGGCTCCGACTCGTTCCACCGAATCGGACCAGCGCCGCGCGAGCGCAGTCTCGGGAAGGAGCAAAGCGCGCGCGAAACGATCGAGACGCGACTCCGTCGGGACGGACTGATCAGGATGACCGGCGACTCTCCAGTCGATGACGTAGTCGTCAGCCACCAGGTAGTGACCCAGATCGTGTGCCAATGCGAGCCGTCTGCGGCCGACCTTCATGTGGCTGTTCACCAGAGTGACGCCGCCGCGACGCAACAGGATCGTCCCGGCGTCAGCTGTGTCGTTGCCGAGATCCCGGGAGAACGCGAGCAGCCCGACACGTGTCACGCTATCGGACAGGCGGGATATCGGCTCGTCGACCGACTGCCCCATCAACTCGCGCGCCGTCGCTGCGAGCGCTTCGGCCTCTGCATTCGTCGAGGGCGGCGTGATACGAGCTCGGACGACGGCGTCGGCGGCATCGAGCCCGAGCTCGTCCACACCCAGCGAGGCGATGAACTCGACCTCGTCAGCGAACTTGGCGAGCATTGCGTCGATCTGCGAGTCCGCTACGTCCAAGCCCTGGCTCGACCGGTGCGAGACGAGCGACGGCAGCGGTTCCTCGAAGAAGATGGACATACGGACGGCGGTCGCGGCAGCGATGTCGGCCAGTTCGAGAGCCGAGACCTTGCGAACGCCCCCCTCGATCTTGTTGACGACTGTCCGATCGAGACCGATCGCCCGCCCGAGCTGGTCCTGACTCATGTCGGCCCGCTGGCGGGCTCCTCGGATGCGGGCACCCAGTGTCTGCGCATCAACGTCCGCCACAGGTGCGTTTCTCGCACATTGCCGGATCCAGGAACGTACTTTCACATCGAGCGGTAGTCCCGTGGCGAGAAGCGCGGTCCGAACCGCGGGCGGCGGAAGCCGGACGCCTCGATGTAGCGCACGGCCCGCTGGCGCTGCGGCGCGTACGGCGCGAGCACGTCGAGCAGTCCCGCGTCGTCCAGGTCGTGCCCGAGCAGGGCGTGGCCGACCGTGCTCGGGATGTGGAAGTCACCGAAGCTGACCGCGTCCGGGTCGCCCCACACGCGCTGCGCGACCTCGGCGGCCGTCCACACGCCGACGCCGGGCACCCGTCGCAACAGCACCCGGCCCTGTTCACCCCGCAGCTCGGCGGCACGCTCCAGCCGGTGCGCGACGACGGCGCAGTGCAGGATCGCCCTCCTGCGCGCGTGGTCGACGCCCGCGCGGTGCCACTCCCAGTCCGGGATCGCCCGCACCCTGGCCGGCGTCGGCGGCACCCGCATGCCGGGCGGGACGACGCCCTCCGGGCCGGGCGGAGGTGCCCCGAAGCGGCGGCACAGCTCGCGGAACGAACGCCGGGCCTCGACGCCGGTGACCTTCTGTTCCAGGATCGCCGGGAAGACCTGGTCCCACACCCGCCGGGCCGAGCCGAGCCGCATGCCGGGCATCCGCCGCTGCGCGTCCGACACGACCGGGTGGTGCGCCACGAACGACGACGGGTCGTCGTCCGCACCGAGCAGCGACGGCAGCCCGTCCAGCTCCCAGGTGGCTCCCGGCCCCCACCCGGTGGCCAGCACCGTGCCGTCGGGCCTGCGGCGCAACGCGACCGTGGCCGGGCCCTCCGGCGTCGTCGTCACCCGCCAGATCGCGGCGCCGTCGGCGACCGTGCGCCATGTCGGGTCGCCGCGGCCGCGGCGCAGCGGGGCGAGCACGCCGTAGAGGTCGAGCGTGAACGCCGGCCTCCACTCGCACTCGACCATCCGCGCGTCCGCAGCGAGCGTCATCTACACGTCCGGGGAGAACCGGACGCCGTGCGGCGGCAGCTGCACGTCCGGCCAGATGCGCATGCCGTGCCGCAGCTCGCAGTGCGCACCCACCACGGCACGGTCGCCGACGACGGTGTCACGCAGGTGGGCGCCCTCCTCGACGATCGCGCCCGCACCGACGACGCTGTTCTCGATGATCGCGCCGTCGGCGACCACGGCGCCGTCGAACAGCATCGAGCCCTCGACCTTCGCCCCGGCGCCGACCGACGCCCCGGCGCCGACGGTGCTGCCGCCGAACACGAACGCGTCGTGCGCGACCTTCGCGCCGTCGAGCTCCAGGTGCTCCCCGACCGGTCCGGGCAGCGCGGCCGACGGAGCGACACCGCGGACCAGGTCGGCGGAACCGTGCACCAGGTCGGCCGGGGTGCCCATGTCCCGCCAGTACGCGACGTCCACGTGCCCCTGGACGCGCGCGCCGGACTCCAGCAGCCCCGGGAACGTCTCACGCTCGACCGACACCGGACGCCCGTCCGGGATCGACTCGATCACCGAGCGGCGGAACACGTAGCAACCGGCGTTGATCTGGTCGGTCGGCGGGTCCTCGGTCTTCTCCAGGAACGCCTGCACCCGGCCGTCGCGGTCGGTCGGCACGCAACCGAACGCGCGCGGGTTCTGCGCACGCACCAGGTGCAGCGTCACGTCCGCCTCCGCCGCGCGGTGCGTGGCCGCGACGGCGGTGAGGTCGGTGCCGGCGAGCACGTCGCCGTTGAAGATCATCACGTGCTCCGCGGACAGGTGCTCCGCGACGTTCCGGATCCCGCCACCGGTGCCGAGCGGCTGGTCCTCCACGACGTAGGTCAGGTCCAGGCCGAGCGCGCTGCCGTCGCCGAAGTGCTTCTCGAACGTCTCCGCCAGGTACGACGTGCCGAGCACGGCGTGCCGGATCCCGGCCTCACGGATCCGGGACAGCAGGTGCGCCAGGAACGGCACCCCCGCCGTCGGCAGCATCGGTTTCGGCGCGGACAGGGTCAGGGGCCGCAGGCGGGTGCCCTTGCCCCCGACCAGCACCACCGCTTCGACATCCTGCACTCGGTACTCCCCCTCGGTTTCTCGCTCTCGTTCCCCCGTGTACCCGGCGCCCCGGTGGACGCTCAGGCCGCCGACCGGGTGACCAGCCGGTGCCGGACCCCGAGCCCGGCCTTCAACGCCGCCCGCACCGGAGCCCAGCGCGCGCCCGGGTACTTCCCGGACAGGTAGCGGTACGCGCTCGCGTGGTGCGCCGCCTGCATCCGGGCCGAGACCTCCGGCTTGCCCGTCGACGCGCCGCCCACGTGGACGACCTCGGCCGACGGCACGTAGACGTTGCGCCAGCCCGCCAGGCCGAGCCGCTCGCCCAGGTCGACGTCCTCGAAGTACATGAAGTACCGCGCGTCGAACCCGTCCACCGAGTCGAACGCCTCCCGGCGCAGCAGCAGGCAGGAACCGGACAGCCAGCCCGCCTCCCGCTCGACCGGCTCGAGGTTCTGCCTGCGGTAGGCCTTCGTCCACGGGTTGTCCGGCCACACGGTGCCCAGCGCGGCATGGCCCGCGCCGTGCGACAGCGACGGCACCTCCCGCGCGGACGGGTAGACCTCACCGGACGGCTCGCGGATCAGCGGCCCGAGCGAGCCGGCCCGCGGCCAGCGCTTCCCGGCGTCCAGGAGGGCGTCCAGGGACCCGGGCCGCCACTCGAGATCGGGATTCGCCACGACGACCCAGCCGACATCGGGACCCAGCTCGGCCACCCCGCGGTTCGCGCCGCCGCCGTAGCCGAGGTTCTCGCCGATCCGCAGCAGCGAGACGTCCTCCCGCTCGCGGGCGGCCTTCTCGGGGGCGCCGTCCACCGACCCGTTGTCGGCCAGCACGACGCGCGCCCTCCGGCTCGTCGCCTCGCGCAGCGAGTCGAGGAACGTGTCCAGCAGGGCGCCCGGCGAGTACGTCACGGTGACGACGCCGATCTCCTCGCCGTAACTGCGCACGGAGGGGTCCACGGCCGCGAACGATAGCGAGGGCTACCGACAGGACGGCCGGGCGCATACTCCCCGGTCCGGTGGATCACGTTCGCGAGGATCACGCAGCGTGGCCGGACGCGGCCGGCCGGACCGCCCGAAAGCACCCGAAAGCGCCCGCCGACGGACCCCGACCTGCGATGATGACCCCGGTCGCCGGACGGTCACGTAACACTCTCAAGGTCCGGGCGACTCCTGCGTCCGGGCGAGCCTGCACGACACGCGGGTCGTGTGGCCCGCGGGACGACGGCGGATGTTGCACGCTGACCGACGACCGGAGTCCGGGACGTCCGGCGAGGAGCCGAGAGGGGGTGTCGTGAGCAGCGATCTGGACGCCCCGTGGCTGCGCTCGTCGGAGCGCCCGCGACACCCCGGCAGGCAGGCCGTCCGCCCACCGGCGCAGCGCGGCCCGTCGCGCCCCGCCCCCGTCCGTACCCGGCCCGTGGCGCCTCGCGGGACGGCGTGGGACCGCTGGTCGCGGCGGTTCCGGACCGGTCTGGCCGTGCTGTCGGTCCTGGTCGTCGGCGCGACCGGTGCCGTGTGGTCGGTCTACCACGACGTCACCAGCGGCATGACCACCACGAACGTGATCACCGGCGGTTCGTCGGGCGGCGACCAGAACATCCTGCTCGTCGGTGTGGACAGCCGGACCGACGCGCAGGGCAACCCGCTGCCGAAGCAGGTGCTCGAGCAGCTGCGCAGCGGCGCAGAGTCCGGGGTGCTGAACTCGGACACGATCATCCTCGTGCACGTCCCTGCGGACGGCGGCAGCGCGACGGCGTTCTCCATCCCGCGCGACAGCTACGTGGACATCCCCGGCTACCGGCGCGACAAGATCAACGCTGCGTACCCGGCGACGAAGGCGACCTCGAGCACGGAGCTCGTCGCGAGCGGCGTCAAGGACCCGAAGGAGCTGGACCGGCAGTCGTCGCAGGCCGGGCGCAGCGCGCTGATCCAGACCGTGCAGAACCTGACCGGCCTGACCGTCGACCACTACGCCGAGGTCAACCTGCTCGGCTTCTACAACCTGACGAACGCGGTCGGCGGCGTCGACGTCTGTCTGAAGGCCCCGACGAACGACCCGCTGTCCGGCGCGAACTTCCGGGCGGGCCCGCAGACGATCTCCGGCGGCGATGCGCTGGCGTTCGTGCGCCAGCGGCACGGCCTGGCGGGCGGCGACCTGTCCCGGATCAACCGGCAGCAGGTGTTCATGGCCGCGGTGGCCAAGAAGATCCTCGACGCTGGCACGCTGACCGATTCGGACAAGCTGTCGTCGCTGGTCGGCGTGATCCAGCAGTCGGTGGTGATCGACTCCGGGTGGGACCTGCTGGCGTTCGCGCGGCAGGCCTCCGAGCTGGCCGCCGGCAAGGTCGACTTCCTGACGATCCCGACCGACGGCACCGAGAACAACGCGCGCGGCGACGTCGTGTCGGTGGACCCGTCGCAGGTGCGTGACTTCGTCACACGGCACACCGAGACGACCGACGACGAGAAGGCCCCCGCGGACGCCCCGGCGCAGGCTCCGGTGACGGCCGACGTCGGGAACGGTGCCGGGACGAACGGCCTCGGCAACAAGGTCGCGCAGACGCTGGCGCAGAACGGGGTCCCGACCGGATCGGTGTCCAACGCACCGAGCCAGACGACGTCGGTCGTGCGCTACTCGCCCGCCGACGGCGACGCGGGCGCCAGGAAGGTCTCCGCAGCGCTGGGAGGCATCGGCGTCGAGCAGTCCGACGCCGTCGAGCCCGGACGGGTGCAGGTCCTGATCGGCAGTGACTTCGACGGCGCGGGCGGGGGCTCGAACGCGGGCGCGAGTGCTCCGGCGGCCTCGGCGCCTGCCGCGCCCGTCACGCCGCCGATCACGGCCGGCGGCGTACCGTGCATCGACTGACCCCGACGCATCGCACGACCCCGGGAGCACCGTGTCGCTGACCGACGCCCTGCTGGGTCCCGCCCCGGACGCGGGACCGCTGATCACCCACTACGACGACGCCACCGGAGAGCGGATCGAGCTCTCCGGCGTCACGACGGCGAACTGGGCGGCCAAGGCCGCGAACCTGCTGCGCGACGAGTGCGACGTCGAGCCCGGCACACCGGTCGCGGTGCTGCTGCCCGCGCACTGGCAGACGGCGGCGGTGCTGCTGGCCGTGTGGTCCTGCGGCGGGGAGCTGGTGTCCGACCCGTCGACCGCCCAGTGGGTCCTCGCCGACGCCGACCACCTGGATGCGGCACTGGCCGCGGAGCCGGGCGGAGGGGTCGTCGCGCTGTCGCTGGACGCGTTCGGCAAGGGACTGTCCGGCCTGCCCGCCGGGGTGATCGACTTCGCGACCGAGGTGCGGGTGCACGGCGACGAGTTCGTGCCGTGGGAGCCGGTGCCAGGAGACGCTCCGGCCTGGGACGGTGCCTCGGTGGACGACGTGCTGGCCGCAGCCCGCGCCGCCGCCTCCGACCTCGGTCTCTCGTCCGGGGACCGGGTGCTGTCCACCCGGTCCTGGTCGGACTCCACCGGGATCCGGGAGGGGCTCCTGGCCGTCCTCGCCGCGGGCGCCTCGCTGGTGCAGGTGGTGAACCCGGACGAGGCGGCGCTCGACCGCCGTTCGGAGACGGAGCGCTGCACCCGCAGGCTGTGACCCCGGGTCGGACGAGAGCAGCGCTCTCGCGCGCCGGGGCCGGACCGGAGCAGCTCCCGCGCCACCCCGGGTGAGCTGCGGCGCCGGCGCGAGCCCCTGCTCGTGGGCACGGCGCGGGCGCGTGCGATCCTGGACGATCGTGAGCGCGACGCAACCGGTGAGCCCCCAGGACGTGGACGACGCTGCCGAACGGCTGCGTGCGGTGATCGGCCCGAGCCCGTTGCAGCTCAACCCCCGCCTGTCCGACACCCTGCGCGGCGAAGTCTGGCTCAAGCGCGAGGACCTGCAGCCGGTCCGCTCGTACAAGATCCGCGGCGCGTACAACCTGATCGCCCAGCTGTCGGCCGCCGACCGGGACGCCGGTGTGGTCTGCGCCAGCGCGGGCAACCACGCGCAGGGCCTGGCGTTCGCCTGCCAGCGGCTCGGCGTCCGCGGCCGGGTGTACCTGCCCGGCACCACGCCGCGGCAGAAGCGCGACCGGGTCGCCCGGCTGGGCGGCGACGCCGTCGAGATCCGGGTGGTCGGCAACACCTACGACGAGGCGGCCGCCGCGGCCCGCACGCACTCCGCGGAGACCGGCGCGACGCTCGTCCCGGCGTTCGACGACCCGCGCACGGTGGCCGGCCAGGGCACGATCGCCCGGGAGATACTGGCCCAGCTCGCCGACCCGCCGGACGTGCTCGTCGTGCCGATCGGCGGCGGCGGGCTGTTCGCGGGTGCGCTGACCTACCTGCACGAGCACGCGCCGTCGGTGCGCGTGGTCGGCGTGGAGCCCGCAGGGGCGGCCAGCATGACCGCCGCGCTCGCCGCCGGTGAGCCGGTCGAGCTGCCCGAGGTGGACCCGTTCGTCGACGGCGCCGCCGTGCGCAAGGTGGGCGCGACGACGTTCGACATCGCCCGCCGGTTCGACGCGCAGGTGGTCACCGTCGCGGAGGGCCGGGTCTGCGTGGAGATGCTGGACCTCTACCAGTCCGACGGGATCATCGCCGAGCCCGCGGGAGCGCTCTCGTCCGCCGTGGTCGACGCCGTCGACATCCCCCGGGACGCCACGACGGTCTGCCTGCTCTCCGGCGGCAACAACGACGTGTCCCGCTACGCCGACATCGTCGAACGCGCGCTCGTCCACGAGGGACGCAAGCACTACTTCCTCGTCGAGTTCCCGCAGGAGCCCGGCGCGCTGCGCTCGTTCCTGGACGACGTGCTCGGCCCGGACGACGACATCACGCTGTTCGAGTACGTGAAGCGCTCGAACCGGGAGACCGGACCGGCACTCGTCGGGATCGAGCTGGGGTCGCCGGACGACCTGCCCGCACTGCTCAAGCGCATGGACGAGGCGCCCCCGCACATCGAGCCGATCTCGCCGGACAGCCCGCTGTTCGGGTTCCTGCTCTGAGCCGCGCCGACCTCCGGACGTTAGCGGCGCGTTATGCCGCAGATACTTGCAGCTGGTCCGGGCCGGTCATACATGTCCGGACGGTTATCTCCGGAAAACATGCAGTCACCAACGTCCGGTGCCGCTTGGGCCGGTCCACCTCCGACGATCATCCTTCCGGAGTCCACGTCCTCGGTTCCCGGAAGGTCATCCGTGAAGCTTCCCGTTGCTCTCGCTCTGGTCATCGGACTCGCCGGAGTCCTCATCAGCTACCTCTACCTGGGCCCGCTCGCCGGTCTGGGCCTGTTCGTGCCGGCCACGTTCATCGGCGCGGCCAGCTTCTTCGCCGCGGGCGGTGACCTCGCCGGGCTGAAGAAGTCCCTCGCCGCCAACGTGTGGGGCATCGTCTGCGGGACGGTCACCCTGATCCTGGCCGGACTGACGACGAACACGTTCCTGGTCGCCGTGGTGATCGGCGGGATGACGGCCGTCTTCATCCTGGGCGCGCTGGTCCCGCTCCTCGACTTCGTGCCCGGATCGGTCTTCGGGTTCGCCACGACGGCCGCGTTCGGCCTGCTGACCGGCGCGTCCGGCACCGACTTCTCGCTGCCGACCGGACCGTTCACCGTGATGCTGCTGTCGTTCGTGGTCGGCGGCCTCGGGCTCGGTTACGCGTGCAGCCTCCTGGTCGGCAAGCTCGTCGGGGCCGGCGCGGAGTCGACCGCGGCGGCGACCTGAGCGATCCGTCGGCGGTACCGGGAGCCGGGTGTGAAGCGACGGCTGTCCTCCACGCCGGAGGCGGCGGCCCGGCTCTCGGTCAGCCCGCGCGCGCTGAACCGCTGGGCACAGGAAGGGTTGGTCACACCCGCCTTCCGTTCCCCCGGCGGGCGCGACTACTGGGACGTCGACGACCTGCGCACGCAGGTCGCCGCGCTCCCGGCACGGTTCTCGGGCGCTGCCGGCGTGCACGACGGCGGCAGCGACCGGCGTCGAGCGGACCGGCGCCGGGTCAGGTGAACGCCCGCCGGGCGGACCTCACCTCAGCAGGTTGCGCGCCATCACCATGCGCTGGATCTGGTTCGTGCCCTCGTAGATCTGCGTGATCTTGGCGTCGCGCATCATCCGCTCGACCGGGAAGTCGCGGGTGTACCCGGCGCCGCCGAGCAGCTGCACGGCGTCGGTCGTGACGGCCATCGCCGTGTCCGAGGCCATCGTCTTGGCCGCCGAGGAGATGAACCCGAGGTCGGACTCGCCCCGCTCGGCCCGGGAGGCGGCGACGTAGACGAGCTGGCGCGCGGCCTCCACCTTCATCGCCATGTCGGCGATCATGAACTGCAGGCCCTGGAAGTCGGCCAGCCGGGTCCCGAACTGCTTGCGCTCCTTGACGTAGTCGATCGCCACGTCCAGTGCGCCCTGCGCGATGCCGATCGCCTGGGCGCCGATCGTCGGGCGGGTGTGGTCGAGCGTGCGCAGCGCCGTCTTGAAGCCGGTGCCCTCGGCGCCGATGATCCGGTCGCCCGGGATCCGGCAGCCCTCGAAGTAGATCTCGCGGGTCGGCGAGCCCTTGATGCCGAGCTTGCGCTCCTTCGGCCCGACCGAGAAGCCCGGGTCGTCGGAGTGCACGACGAACGCGGAGATCCCGTTCGCCTTCTTCTCCGGGTCGGTCACGGCCATCACCGTGTACCAGGACGACTCGCCGGCGTTCGTGATCCAGCACTTGGTGCCGTCGATGATCCAGTCGTCGCCGTCGCGACGGGCCCTGGTCTTCATCGCCGCGGCGTCGGACCCCGCCTCGCGCTCGGACAGGCCGTAGCTGATCATCGCCTCGCCGGAGGCGATCGACGGGAGCACCTGCTTCTTCACGTCGTCGGAGGCGGACAGCAGGATCGGGGTCATGCCCAGCCCGTTCACGGCCGGGATCAGCGACGACGACGCGCAGGCCCGCGCGACCTCCTCGATCACGATGCAGCCGGCGAGCTCGTCGGCACCCTGACCGCCGTACTCCTCGGGGATGATCACCGCGTGGAAGCCGGCCCTGGTCAGCGCATCCCGCGCTTCCGTCGGGTAGCGGCCCTCCTCGTCGACGTCGGCCGCGTGCGGGGCGATCTCCTTGGTCGCCAGGTCGCGCACCGCCTCGCGGAGGGCCTCGTGCTCGTCGCTGAGCCGGTAGCTGTCGAACTCGCTGTTCATCTGCCTCGTCCTCGTCGGGTGCGTCTCCCGCCACCGTAACGGCACTCCGTGCCATCAGCAAGGCGACTTGCTACCCTCCGTGCCATGACGGCGAGCACACGT
Source organism: Pseudonocardia endophytica (assembly GCF_004339565.1). GTDB lineage: Bacteria > Actinomycetota > Actinomycetes > Mycobacteriales > Pseudonocardiaceae > Pseudonocardia > Pseudonocardia endophytica. Next base: position 723,599 of record NZ_SMFZ01000002.1, on the reverse strand, counting down.
CGCGGACGCTCGGCCGAGGGCCGCGCGGCGGTGCGTCGCGAGCTCGTGTCGGCGGCGGCCCACCTGTTCACCGAGCAGGGATACGACGAGACGACCGTCGACGACATCGCGACCGCCGCGGGCGTGGGCCGGCGGACGTTCTTCCGCTACTTCCGCGGCAAGGAGGACGCCTTGTCCCCGGACCACGAGCGGGGGTTGGCGCGGATCGCCGAGGTGTTCGACGCGGCGCACCCGACCGAGCCGCTGCTCTCGGTCGTGCTGCGCGCGGCGGAGACGGTGTTCGACCTCTATCTCGACGACGTCGACGTGGCCCGGATGCGGTTCGCCCTGGTCCGTGAGGTGCCGGCACTGCGGGACCGGGAGGCCGCCTCGGTGCACCTCTACCGTCGCCTGTTCACCCGGGAGCTCACCACCCGACTGTCCGATGTGGACGACGGGGAGCTGAGGGCCGCGGTGACCGGCGCCGCCGTCGTCGCGGCACACAACCAGGCGCTGCGGCGCTGGCTGGCCGACGGCGGGCGCACCGAGGACCTCGACGCCTGCCGCGAGCACTTCCGCCGGGTCGCGCCGATGCTGCCGCTGGACGACGAGCCAGGGCTGGAGGACGTCGTGCGCCGCCTCGAGGCGTTGGAGGACAGGGCCGGTTGACCGGCCCCGGACATGCGTGATCCCCGGGCCGCACCGGTGGTGCGCACGCCGAGCTGGACGGGCTCGGGCCCGGGGATCACGGTGACTGCCTTGGATTCGCCGGCACCACACCGGCTTCCACGACCGTCTCCAGCGGAACCGCTACGCGGTCCCACCATCGAGCGTGGTGCTAGCGGACAGCCACCTCACGAGTCCTGTAGCTATACAACGCTGGACCACCTCCTCTCCCGTGTGCGACCAGCCTACGACCGATCACCGGGGTCGTGCCACGGTGATTTTCTACCGTGCCTTCTCGCGCAGCGCGGCGTCCTTGTCCAGCACCGTCCGCTCCAGTTCCGCCTGGAACGCGACCATGCGTTCCCGCAGGTCCGGCTCGGTGGCGGCGAGCACGCGCACGGCCAGCAGACCCGCGTTGCGGGCACCGCCGACGGCGACCGTCGCGACCGGCACGCCCGCGGGCATCTGCACGATCGACAGCAGCGAGTCCAGACCGTCGAGCGTCGCCAGCGGCACCGGGACGCCGATCACCGGCAGTGGCGTCGCGGCCGCGACCATGCCGGGCAGGTGCGCCGCGCCACCGGCCCCGGCGACGATCACGGACAGGCCACGGTCGGCGGCGGACCCGGCGTAGTCGAGCATCCGCTGCGGGGTCCGGTGCGCGGAGTAGACGCCGACCTCGTACGCGACACCGAACTCGTCGAGCGCTTCTCCCGCGGCCGACATCACCGGCCAGTCCGAGTCACTGCCCATGATCACTCCGACGCGGGGGGTGGTCATCGCGCGGCCTCCTGCAGATCACCGTGGTGCGCCGACCAGCCGTCGGTCCACTCCGCCGTGGCGAGCCACGTCGCGGCCAGCTCGGCCCGCTCACGCACCTCGTCCATGTCGTCCCCGAGCACCGTCACGTGCCCGATCTTGCGCTTCGGCCGCTCACCCTTCGCGTAGAGGTGCACCCGCGCGCCGGGGAAGCGGGCCATGCAGTGGTGCAGGCGCTCGTCCATGGACATCGACGGCGCCTCCGCCGCCCCGAGAACGTTCGCCATCACCACGGCCGGGGCGGTCGGCGCCGTGGAGCCGAGCGGGTAGTCCAGGACGGCCCGCAGGTGCTGCTCGAACTGCGACGTCCTGGCGCCCTCGATCGTCCAGTGCCCGGAGTTGTGCGGGCGCATGGCCAGCTCGTTCACCACGAGCTCGCCGTCGGTGTCGATGCCCGCTCCGCTGTCGCTCCGCGGGGCGCACTCGAACAGCTCGACCGTCAGCAGCCCGGTGACACCCAGCTCCTCGGCCACCCGCAGCGCGATCCCCTGCGCCTCGGCGGACCGCGCGGCCGACAATCCCGGCGCCGGGGAGAACACGCGCGCGCACTGGCCGTCGACCTGCACGGTCTCGACCACCGGCCACACGGCGGCCTGCCCGAACGGGGACCGGGCGATCTGTGCGGCGAGCTCGCGGCGCATCGTCACCGCGCCCTCGGCCATCAGCGGCGTGCCGGCCTCCAGCAGGTCCGCGACCACCGCGTCGTCGGCCTCGTGCAGGAACCAGACCCCGCGCCCGTCGTAGCCGCCACGGACGGCCTTGAGGACCACCGGCCAGCCGTGCTCCGCGCCGAACCCGCGGACGTCGTCCGGCGAGGTCACCTCCGTGAACGGCGGGACCGGAAGGCCCAGGCCGGACAGCCGCCGTCGCATCACCAGCTTGTCCTGCGCGTGGATCTGCGCCGACGGCGCGGGGTGCAGCGGCACGCCGTCGGCCTCGAGCGACGCCAGCACGTCCTGCGGCACGCCCTCGTGGTCGAACGTGACCGCGGAACAGCCCCGCGCCAGCTCACGCAGCGCCTCGACGTCGTCCGGGTCACCGGCCACGACGTCCGGTGTGACGCGCGCGGCCGGATCCTGCGGCGACGCGGCCAACACCCGCAGGGTCTGGCCCAGCGCGATCGCCGCCTGGTGGGTCATCCGGGCCAGCTGACCGCCGCCGACCATCCCGACCACCGGCATCGCGTCCGGTGCCCCGCGCTCGCGGGCGGGCGGCGGGCCGGTGTTCACGGTGTCCACAGTCCGGGCAGCCTAGTCGGGCGCGATCGGGTGCCCGGCGTCCCGGCGGCCGGGTCTGGCACGATCCTCTGAGTGACGGTGGTGGACTCAGCGCTCGCGCGGATCCCGCAGCCGTACCGGGACTATGCGATCAAGCACCGCGAGCTGATCAAGTTCGGGTTCGTCGGCGGCATCACGTGGGTGATCGACACGGCCGTGTTCCTGCTGCTCAAGACGACGGTCCTGGACACCAAGCCGCTGACCGCGAAGATCATGGCCGTGCTCGTGGCGACGATCGTGAGCTACGTGCTGAACCGCGAGTGGTCGTTCCGCACCCGCGGCGGACGGGAGCGCAGGCACGAGGCCCTGCTGTTCTTCCTGATCAGCGGGGTGGGCATCGCGATGTACTCGGCGCCGCTGGCCGCGTCGCGCTACCTGTTCGACCTCCAGGTGCCGGTCGTCAGCCTGATGACGCAGGAGATCGCGGACTTCCTGTCCGGCCAGATCCTGGGCACGATCGTCGGGATGGCGTTCCGCTGGTGGGCGTTCCGCCGGTTCGTGTTCCCGGACCAGAACGTCCGCCGCCAGGTGCCGCCAGCCTAACGCGGACCGCTGGCCTGGTGCGCGGGTCCGACGACGTCGTCGGCCCGGGCGGCGGGGAGGTAGAGCCGGAACGTCGGGGGGCGGGCCCGGGACAGCTCCAGGCGCCCGCCGTCGGCCTCGACGAGCGCGCGGGCCAGCGCGAGCCCCAGCCCGGTCGACGACTGCGCGGACACGCCGCGCTCGAACACGTGCGGCACCAGATCCTCCGGCACGCCGGGCCCGGTGTCGCTGACCTCGAGCAGCAGCGCGTTCTCGCCGGGCCGGGCGGTGATCGTCACCGGCCCGTCGCCGTGCCGCAGCGCGTTCTCGACGAGTGCCCCCACGGCCTCGCGCACGCGCGCCGCGGTGACCCGGGCGAGCATTCCCTCCGGCACCCGGACGCGCAGCGAGCGGCCCGCCGACGCGAACCCGCCCCGCCACTCGGCGGCGACCTCCTCCATCGCCTCCCGGACGTCGGTCGGCTCCGCGCCCGCGGCCCGCGCGGCGCGGGCGGCCTCCAGCAGCTCGTCGAGGACCTGGGAGAGGCGTTCGGTCTGCTCCAGCGCGGCCAGGGCCTCGCGGCGGGCGTCCTCGTCCGGGTGGGTGGACAGCTCGTCGAGCCGCAACTGCAGGGCCGTGATCCGGCTCCGCAGCTGGTGCGACACGTCCCCGACGAGCACCCGCTCGCGCTGCATGAGCTGGGCCAGTGCCGTCGCCGACGAGTCCAGCACCTCGGAGACGCGGTCCAGCTCGGCGATGTTGTGCCGCCCCGGCGCGCGGCGGAAGTCCCCGGCACCGAGCCGCGCGGCGCGGGCCGCCACGTCGCGCAGCGGCTCCGCGAGCCTGCGCGCGGTCAGCGTCGCGACGATCGCACCGCTCGTCACCGAGATGATCACCAGGAGCGCGACGACGGCGACCACCTGCGACTGCTGGCCGCGCATGACCGAGCGGGGCTGGGCCAGCGTGATCGTGCCGCCCGGCCCGAACGGCAGCGACTCGACGACCGGGTCCGGCACCTCGGACACGCCGAACACCTGCGGTGGCTGGTCCACGCGGTCGATCACCAGCCTGCTGTTCGCCGGGATCGCCAGCTCGATCGACGCCGGGTCGGGGACGCGCCCGTCGCTGTCCTCGAGGCTCTCGGTCAGCTGCTCGAGGCGCTGGGTCAGCTCGGCCCGGGTGAAGTCCTCGACGAGCTGCCAGGTCGCGACGACCAGCGGCCCGCCGAGCGCCAGCGCCGTGATCGCGACGACCAGCAGCGTGGAGAGCAGGATCCGCCGGCGCACTCCGTACTCAGTCCTGGTTGTACCGGAAGCCGACCCCGCGCACGGTGGCGATCCGCTTCTCGCCGCCGATCTTGCGACGCAGCCAGGACATGTGCATGTCCAGCGTCTTCGACGACTTCATGTCCGCGTCGCCCCACACCGTGTGCAGGATCTCCTCGCGCGTCACGACCTGCCCGGAGTGCAGCATCAGCACCCGCAGCAGCTCGAACTCCTTGTTCGCGAGCGTGACCTCGTCGCCGTCGAGCAGCACGCGGCGTCCGGAGAGCTCCATCCGCAGGCCACCGACCTCGACGACGTCCTGGGTGCGGCGCCGCAGCAGCGCCCGCACCCTGGCCAGCAGCTCGGCCAGCCGGAACGGCTTGGACACGTAGTCGTCGGCGCCCGCGTCCAGGCCGACGACGAAGTCCACCTCGTCGGTGCGCGCGGTGAGCATCAGCACCGGCAGGTCGGCCTGGTTGTCGGCGCGGATCCGTCGGCACACCTCGAGGCCGTCCATCCCGGGCAGCCCGAGATCGAGGACGAGGAGGTCGACGGGGGTTCCCTGCACGTGGTCGAGTGCGGCGAGCCCGTCGCCGACCACATGCACGTCGTAGCCCTCCCTCTGCAGGGCGCGGGACAGCGGCTCCGCGATCGCGGAGTCGTCCTCGGCGAGCACGACTGTCGTCACGCCAGCGAGCGTAGACCTCGACGGGTACTGGCATGCTGCTGCGGCGTGGACTCCACCGACGATCTCGCGCCCGACCTGGCGCTCGCACTGCGGCTGGCCGACCTCGCCGACGCCGTGACGCTCCCCCGCTTCCGAGCAGCCGATCTGCGTGTCACACGCAAACCGGACAGGACGCCGGTCACCGACGCCGACACGGCCGCCGAGGACGCGCTGCGGGCGGCGCTCGGCGGCGAGCGGCCGGACGACGCCGTGCTCGGCGAGGAGCGCGGCGACTCCGGGACCGGCGTCGCCGGACGCGGCTGGGTGATCGACCCGATCGACGGCACGAAGAACTTCTCCCGCGGCGTGCCGGTCTGGGCGACGCTGATCGGGCTGACCGTGCACGGTCGGCCGGAGGTCGGTGTGGTCACCGCACCCGCGCTGGGCCGCCGGTGGTGGGCGGCCCGCGGCCACGGGGCCTGGACGGCCGACGCGCCGGGTGCCGCGCCGCGCGCGATCAGCGTGTCCGGGGTCGCCGACCTGGCCGACGCCTACGTGTCGACCACGAACCCGAACACGTTCCGCGAGACCGGCCGGATGGACGGCTGGCTGGGCCTGTCCCTGGCGTGCTGGGAGACCAGGGCGTTCGGCGACTTCTGGCAGTACTGCCTCGTCGCGGAAGGTGCGATCGATCTCGTCGCGGAACCGGCCGCGAACCCGTGGGACCTGGCCGGGCCCGCCGCGGTCCTCGCCGAGGCGGGCGGCAGGCTGACCGCCCTGGACGGGACGGGCTCGTACTCCGGAGGGGACGCGCTCGGCAGCAACGGCCTGCTGCACGACGCCGCCCTGGCCGCGCTGGGCTCCGACGTGCCGGGCTAACGTGACGTCCGTGCCGGAGATCGCTTTCGAGGACCTCACCCCGGGAACAGTGTTCGACCTGGGTACGACCGTGATCGACCGCGACGAGATGGTCGCGTTCGCTCGCCGGTTCGACCCGCAGCCGTTCCACCTGGACGAGGACGCCGCCCAGAAGTCGATCTTCGGTGGGCTGGCCGCATCCGGCTGGTTCACGTCGTCGCTCTGGATGCGCGCGTACGTCGACGGGCTGCTGTGCCGCTCCACGGCGCTCGGCTCGCCCGGCGGCGACGAGATCTACTGGCCTGCGCCGGTGTTCGCCGGCGACGAGCTGCGCTGCGCGATGGAGATCCTCGATGCCCGCGTGTCCCGCAAGCGCCCGGAGATGGGCGTCGTGACGCTGCGGGCGACCATGCACCGGGGCGACGAGCTCGTCATGCGGGGCCGGTTCACCGGCATGTTCGGGCTGCGCGGGGAGTAGTCAGCCGGTCGTCGCCCGGGGATCGAGCGGCGCTCCCCACGCCAGCGCCAGCGCCAGGCGTGCGCGGATGTCCGGGGTGTCGAGCGAGTCGCCGAACAGCTCGTGCAACCGGTTCATCCGGTACCGGACGGTCTGCGGGTGCACGTGCAGCTCGGCGGCCATCGCCTGCCGGTCGCCCATGTGCCGGACCCAGGACGTGAGCGTCTCCACCAGCCGTTCCCGCGACGACGGGACCGCGCCCTCCAGCGGGCGCAGCACCTGGGCCCGCAGCACCTGCAGCAGCCGCGCGTCCCGGTGCACGATGATCGCGTCGAGGTGCTCGTCGGCGAACACCGGATCGTCGGCCAGCACGCCGTTGTGCTGCAGGCGGGCGGCGATCTCGGCGATGCGCAGGCTGGCCGGCAGGAGCTGCGGGGGGACCGACGCCCCGACGACCGCCCGCAGCCCCCGCAGCGCCGTCGCCAGCCGCTGGCGCCTGCCCCCGCGCGAGGGGTTCGGCACGATCAGCCCGGTCAGGTCGTCCCGGTGCACCGGCAGCGACGTCGGGTCGAACCAGCCGAGCAGGCCGCGGTCGAGCGAGTCGGCGTCCTGCACGAGCACGATGCCGACCTCGTCGGGCACAGGCCAGCCGGCCCGGCTACCCGCGGAGTGCACGGCGGCGATCGTCGCCCGGTCGGACAGCAGCAGGTCGACCAGCTCCTCCCGGGCCCGTTCCCGTGCCGCGCCGGACTCGGACTGCTCGCGCACGTAGCCACGGGTGGTGGCAGAGGACAGCCGGTCGACGAACAGGAACACGCCCTCGGCGAGCTCGGCCAGCTCCCTGGCGCCGACGCCGTGCTCCACGGCGAGCGTCGACACGTGGTGCCAGAACGCGCGGGCCCCGACCTGGAACGCGGTGAGCAGGCTGGAGATCTCCCGGCCCTCGCGCCACTGGATGCGGCCGATCTGCTCGAACAGGTCCCGCTCCATCGCGCCGGGGAAGTCCTCGCCCGCGTCCTCCACCCGCAGCTGCAGCAGCCGCTCCACGACCGGCCCGGCCGCGCCCGCCACCTCGGCACGGTGCTCGACGACGAAGCGGGCGTAGTCGGGCCAGTCCGCCCGCAACGCCCCCGCGACCTCGTCGAGCACGTCCGGCAGCCGCGACCCCAGCGCGACCGCCCACGTCCGCGCCTCGCCGCCGTGCACCGTCACCCTCCTTGACTACGCCTTCTCCGCCGCGGGATCCAGCTTTGTCGGTGAATGACAATTCGATGCGTCCCGAATTGAGCGCAGCGGTGCAGAGATCGTCCGGGCGACGAGCGGAGGATCCTCCGCATGCCGGCCGAACGCACGGAACCGCCCCTGTCGCAGCAGGACCGCCTGCTCGGGGCCGAGCGTGCGGAGAACTTCCCGGTCGCGATGCGGGTGCTCCCGGCGCGGGTGCGGGAACGGCTGCACGCGGTGTACGCCGTGCTGCGGGTGATCGACGACCTCGCCGACGAGCCGGTCCCGGTCGGCGGTTCCGGGACCGAACCCTGCCCAGGGACGACGCCCGCGCAGCGGCTCCGGCGTCTGGAGGCGTTCCGCACGGATCTCGACGGCGTGTGGTCCGGAGCCCCGGTGCGCGCCCCGGTGCTGGCGGCACTCGCGCCCGTCGCACGGGACACCGGGCTGACCCGCGAACCGTTCGACCGGCTGCTGGACGCGGGCGTGGCCGACCAGCGGATCACCCGCTACCGGACGTGGGACGAGCTGCTCGGCTACTGCGCGCTGTCCGCGGAGCCGGTCGGGCGGATCGTGCTCACGCTGTTCGGCGTGTCCGCAGGACCGGAGCTGCTGCGCGACTGCGACGCCGTCTGCACCGCGCTGCAGCTGCTCGAGCACTGCGCCGACGTCGGGGAGGACCACCGTCGCGGGCGGACCTATCTGCCCGCAGAGGACCTGCGCGCGTTCGGCGTCGCCGAGGCCGACCTGGATGCGGACCGGGCCGGTCCGGCGCTGCGCGGTCTCCTCCGGTACGAGACGGCCCGGGCCCGCGCGTTGCTCGACGGCGGCGCGGTCGCGGTGGCCGGGCTGCGTGGCTGGGCGCGGGTCGCCGTGGCCGGGTACGTCGCGGGCGGGCGCGCCGCCGCCGACGCGCTGGTCCGGGCGGACGGTGACGTGCTGTCCGGCGACGGCCGGGCGGTGCGACGGCGTGCCGACGTCGTCCGGCACCTGCCGGGCGCCCTGCTGGCCGGGGGCTCGCGATGACCAGGGCCGCCGACGTCCCGCGGGAGGCCTACGCCGCGTGCGAGGCGATCACCCGCCGCGAGGCGCGCAACTTCTCCTACGGCATCCGGCTGCTGCCGCCGGACAGGCGGGCGGCGCTGTCCGCGGTGTACGCACTGGCCCGGCGGATCGACGACATCGGCGACGACGGCACGCTCGCGCACGCGGACAAGGTCACCGCGCTGAGGGCCGTGCGCACCGCGCTCCGCGAGCCGCCCGATCCGGCCGATCCGGTGCTCACCGCCGTGGCCGACGCGTGCGCCCGCCACCCGATCCCGCTGGACGCGTTCGACGAGCTCGTGGACGGGGTGGAGGCCGACGTGGCGATGGACCGGGCGAGCGGCGGGCCGACCGCGCCGGCCCGGCCGTACCGGACGGTCGACGACACGATCGGCTACTGCCGCCAGGTCGCGGGGTCCGTCGGGCGGCTGTGCCTCGGCGTGTTCGGGTCCCGGCCGCATCCGGACGCCGCCGGTTGGGCCGACGCGCTCGGGATAGCGCTGCAGCAGACGAACATCCTGCGCGACATCCGGGAGGACCTGCTGGCCGGCCGGGTGTACCTGCCCGCCGACGAGCTGGACGCGTTCGGCGTCGACCTCGTGCTGGACCGGGACGGTCGTCTCGCCGACCCGGGCGGCGGGCTGGACGAGCTGATCCGGTCCGCGGCGTCACGCGCCCGCCGCTGGTACGACGACGGGCTGCGGCTCGTGCCGCTGCTGGACCGGCGCAGCGCCGCCTGCGCGGTCGCCATGTCCGGCATCTACTCCCGGCTGCTCGACGACATCGCCGCCGACCCGTCGTCGGTGTACGGGCGGAGGGTGTCGCTGTCCGGGCGGCGCAAGGTCGGGATCGCGGTCCGCGCGCTGGCCGGGCGGGGAGCACGGCGGTGACGGCGCGGGTCGCGGTCGTCGGCGGCGGGCTCGCCGGGGTCACCGCCGCCCTGCACTGCGCGGACGCCGGGGCCGACGTGCTGCTGCTCGAGTCGCGTCCCCGCCTCGGTGGCCTGGCCGGGTCCACCCGGCGCGGCGGGCTCGCCGTCGACACCGGCCAGCACGTGTTCCTGCGCTGCTGCACGGCCTACCGCGGGCTGCTGGACCGGCTCGGCGCGACCGGCGACGTCACGCTGCAGGACCGGCTCGACATCCCGGTGCACCGCCCCGGCGCCCGGCCGACCCGGCTGCGCCGCACCGGCCTGCCCGCACCGCTGCACCTCGCCGGCGCGCTCGGGAGCTACCGCCCGCTGACCGTGCCGGACCGGCTGCGGGTGGCCGCCGCCGCGCTCGCGCTCCGCCGTGTGGACCGCGACGACCCGGCCACCGACCGTCGCAGCTTCGCGAGCTGGCTGCGCGCACACGGCCAGGGCGAGCCCGCCGTCACGGCGCTGTGGGACCTGGTCGGCGTCGCGACGCTGAACGCGCCCGCGTCCGGCGCGTCGCTCGCGCTGGCCGCCACCGTGTTCCAGGACGGCCTGCTCGCCGACGCCGCGGCGGGCGACATCGGCTGGTCGCGGGTCCCGCTCGGCGACCTGCACGACGTCGCGGCGCGACGGGCGCTGTCCGCGGCGGGCGTGGCCGTGCGGACCGGCACCCGGGTGCGGGCGCTGCACCCGGTCGCAGGCGGCTGGGCCGTGGACGTCCTGGACCGCCACCCGGGGACGCAGCGAGAGGAGACGCTGACCGTGGACCGGATCGTCTGCGCGGTGCCGCCCGGCGCCGCGGACCGGCTGCTGCCGGCCGGCGCCGTCGGGCTCCCGTCGGGGTGGGCGGAGCGGCTGGGCTCGGTGCCGATCGTCAACCTGCACGTGGTCTACGACCGGCGGGTGCTGGACACGCCGTTCGCGGCGGCCGTCGGGTCGCCGGTGCAGTGGGTGTTCGACCGCACCGGGCCGTCCGGAGCCGGGCGGTCGCACCCGGACGGCGCGCAGTACCTGGCCGTGTCCCAGTCCGCGGCGGACGACCTGGTCGGCGAGCCGCTGGCCGCGCTGCGGGAGCGTTTCCTGCCTGCGTTGGCCGCGCTGTTCCCGGCCGCGCGCACCGCGCGCGTGCTGGACTTCTTCGTCACCCGGGAGCCGCACGCCACGTTCCGCGCGGCGCCCGGCAGCGCGTCCCTGCGCCCTGGACCGGTGACGTCCGCGCCCGGGCTCGCGCTCGCCGGGGCCTGGACCGCCACCGGATGGCCCGCGACGCTGGAGGGCGCCGTGCGCAGCGGAGCGGCCGCCGCGCAGGTCGTGCTGGACGTGCCGGCCCGGCCGGGGGTGGCCGCGTGACCGCCACGCTGCCCGGCTCCGCATCGCCCGCCGCCTCCGCCGTCTCCGCCGACTCCGTGGCCTCCGCCGTCGGCGGCCCGGACGCGGCGCTCGGCGACCCCGCACGGCCACTGTCCGACGTGCTCGAGCTCTGCCGCCGCGCCGTCACCCCGCCGCTGCGCGCGGCGCTGGACCGGCTCGACCCGGACAGCCGCGAGCAGTCGGCCTACCACCTCGGTCTGACCGAGCTGGACGGCTCGCCGGGCCGCGGAGCCGGCAAGGCGCTGCGCCCGGCGCTCGCCCAGCTCTCCGCCGCCGCGGCTGCGGTGCCCACCGCGGACGCGCTGCCCGCGGCGGTCGCCGTGGAGCTGGTGCACAACTTCTCGCTCGTGCACGACGACCTGATGGACGGCGACACGGAGCGCAGGCACCGGCCGACGGTGTGGGCACGCTGGGGCGCCGCGGCCGCCGTCCTCACCGGCGACGCCCTGCTCGCGCTCGCCTCCGAGGTGCTGCTCGAGTCCGGCTCGCCGCACGCGCCGGAGGCGACCCGGCTGCTCGCGGCCACCACGCGGGAGCTGATCCGCGGCCAGGTCGACGACCTGGCGTTCGAGCGCCGCGACGACGTCGGCGTCGACGAGTGCCTGTCGATGGCCGCCGGCAAGACCGGCGCGCTGCTGGCCACCGCCGCCTCGATCGGGGCCGTGCTCGCCGGCGCACCCGACGGCCTCGTGCGAGGGCTCGCGACCTACGGGTCGGAGATCGGGATGGCGTTCCAGCTCGTCGACGACCTGCTCGGGATCTGGGGCGATCCGTCGGTCACCGGCAAGCCGGTGCGCTCGGACCTGCGCTCGCGCAAGAAGTCGTTGCCGGTCACGTGGTCGCTCACGCACGGCGGCGGGCCGGGCCGGGAGCTGGCCGCGTGGCTGGCCGACCGGACCGAGCCCGACGAGGACGGCCTGCGACACGCGGCCGCGCTCGTCGAGGCCGGTGGGGGACGCGCGTGGGCCGCAGCCGAGGCGGCCCGCCGGGTCCGGCTCGCGGAGAGCGCGCTCGACGACGCCGGCCCGGTACCCGCCGCCGGCGCCCGCCTCGTCGAGCTCGCCCGCCATCTCGTGCACCGCCGGTCCTGACCACAACGACCCCGATCGGAGAGGACCCGCACCGATGACCCTCAGCGCCGTCGAGACCACCACCGCCCGCACCCCCGCCGAGGCGCTGGACGCCGCCGTCGACCATCTGCGCGGTCTGCAGGACCGGGCCGGGTACTGGCAGGGCGAGCTCGAGACGAACGTGACCATGGACGCCGAGGACCTGCTGCTGCGCGAGTTCCTCGGCATCCGCACCGGGGAGGAGACGGCCGCCGCCGCGCGGTGGATCCGTTCCCGGCAGCGCCCCGACGGGACGTGGGCGGTGTTCACCGGCGGCCCGCCCGACCTGTCCACGACGGTCGAGGCGTGGGTCGCGCTGCGGCTGGCCGGTGACCACCCGGACGCGCCGCACATGCGGTCCGCCCAGCGCTACGTCAGGGCGTGGGGCGGGGTGGAGCGCAGCCGGGTGTTCACCCGGATCTGGCTGGCGCTGTTCGGGCTCTGGTCGTGGGACGACCTGCCGGACATGCCGCCCGAGCTGGTGTTCCTGCCGCGCTGGTTCCCCCTCAACGTCTACGACTGGGCGTGCTGGGCACGCCAGACCGTGGTGCCGCTGACCATCGTGGCGACCCTGCGCCCGGTGCGCCCGCTGCCGTTCGGGATCGACGAGCTGCGCTCCGGCTCCCCGGCACCGCCCCCGTCGTCGATCCTGACGTGGGCCGGGGTGTTCGAGCGCCTGGACACGGTGCTGCACCGCTACTCGCGACGGCCGGTGCGGGCGCTGCGCAGGCTCGCGATGCGCCGCGGCGCCGAGTGGATCCTCGCCCGGCAGGAGGCCGACGGGTCGTGGGGCGGCATCCAGCCACCGTGGGTGTACTCGCTGCTGGCGCTGCACCTGCTCGGCTACCCGCCGGACCACCCGGCGCTCCGGACCGGGTTGGCCGGGCTGGACCGGTTCCTCGTCCGCGAGCCCGGCCCGGACGGCGAGGTCCGGCGGCTGGAGGCCTGCCAGTCACCGGTGTGGGACACCTGCCTGGCGGTCACCGCGCTCCTCGACGCGGGCGCCGCACCGGACGACCCTGCCGTGCTGCGCGGCACCGACTGGCTGCTCGACGAGCAGGTCACCGGCGTGCGCGGCGACTGGGCCGTGCGCCGCCCGGACCTGGCGCCCGGCGGCTGGGCGTTCGAGTTCGACAACGACGGCTACCCGGACACCGACGACACCGCGGAGGTGGTGCTCGCACTCGGCCGGGTCGCGCACCCCGACGCCGCACGGGTGCGCCGCGCCGTGGACCTCGGCGTCGACTGGGCGACCGGGATGGCCTCCGCCGACGGCGGGTGGGGCGCGTTCGACGCGGACAACACCCGCGCGCTGGTCACCCGGCTGCCGTTCTGCGACTTCGGCGCCGTGATCGATCCGCCGTCCGCGGACGTGACCGCGCACGTCGTCGAGATGCTCGCCGCCCAGGGGCACGGCGACCGCACCGCCTGCCGGCGCGGCGTGGACTGGCTGCTCGCGCACCAGGAACGCGACGGGTCGTGGTTCGGGCGCTGGGGCGCGAACCACCTGTACGGCACCGGCGGCGTCGTCCCGGCGCTGATCGCCGCCGGCGTGCCGGAGTCCGGCCCGTCGATCCGGGCCGCGGTGCGCTGGCTGGAGCTGCACCAGAACGACGACGGCGGCTGGGGAGAGGACCTGCGCTCCTACGACGACCCGTCGTGGGTCGGGCGCGGCACCTCCACCCCGTCGCAGACGGCGTGGGCGCTGCTGGCCCTGCTCGCCGCGGGCGAGCGGGACGGGGACGCGGCCCGCCGCGGCGTCGGCTTCCTCGTGGACACGCAGCGACCGGACGGCTCGTGGGACGAGCAGCTCTACACCGGCACCGGATTCCCCGGCGCGTTCTACATCCGCTACCACCTCTACCGGATGGTCTTCCCGATCTCCGCGCTCGGGCGCTACCTCGGGCGGGCCGCCTCGTGACCGCGCCGGTGGCGCTGACCCCGCTGCGCGTCGAACGGCGCGCGCTGCTCGGCCGGCTCGGACCGGTCGCACCGCGGCGGACCGGGTCCGGGTTCGTCCGGTCCGTGCTCACCGCCGCCCGGGTGGGGGCGGACGGTCCCCGCCCGGTGCTGGTGGCCGGGCTGGCCGGTGCGCTCACCGACGGGATCGAGCCGGGCGACGTCGTCGTCGCGGACGCGGTGCGCGGCGGGCCGGGGGTCACCGGGAGCCCCGCCCCGTCCACCACGCCGGTCCCCGGCGCAGCGCCGCTCGCCGCCGCGCTGCGCGCACTCGGGCTCCGGGTCCACGTCGGACCGGTACTGAGCGTCCCGTCCCCTGTGGACGGTGCTCGTCGGGCCGCGCTGGCCGCGGCGGACCCGGCCGCGCTCGCCGTCGACACCGAGTCGGCGTGGCTCGCCGCGGCCGCAGCGGGCGGGCCGCTCGCCGTCGTGCGGGTCGTCGTGGACACGCCGGACCGGCCGTTGCTGCGGCCCGGCACGGTGGCCCGCGGGATCGCCGCCCTGCGCGTGCTGCGCCGCAGCGCGCCCGCACTGCGGTCCTGGCTGGACGCGGTGCACCACACCCACCCACCCCGGGAGATCACGCTCGCCGAGCCGCGTTCGTTCTGCGCCGGCGTCGAGCGCGCCGTCGAGACCGTCGAGCGGGCGCTGGAGCGCCACGGCGCGCCGGTCTACGTGCGCCGCCAGATCGTGCACAACGCGCACGTCGTCGCGGACCTGCGCCGCCGCGGCGCCGTGTTCGTCGACGAGGTCTCCGACGCCCCGCCCGGCGCGGTCGTCGTCCTGGCCGCGCACGGGGTGGCGCCCGCGGTGCGCGAGCAGGCGGCCGCCCGCGACCTGCGGGTGATCGACGCGACGTGCCCGCTGGTCGCGAAGGTGCACGCCGAGGTGCGACGGCACGTCGCGCGCGGCGACACCGTGCTGCTGATCGGGCACGCCGACCACGAGGAGGTCGAGGGCACCGTCGGAGAGGCTCCGGACGACGTGATCGTGGTCGACGGCCCGGACGAGGCCGCGACGGTCGCGCCGCCGGACCCCGCGCGGGTCGCCTACGCGATGCAGACCACGCTCGCCGTGGACGAGGCCGCCCGGACCACGGACGTGCTGCGCGGGCGCTTCGGATCGATCGGTGGCCCGCGTCGCGAGGACGTCTGCTACGCCACGACGAACCGGCAGCAGGCCGTGCGGGCCGTCGCGTCCGGTGCCGACCTGGTGCTCGTGCTGGGCTCGTCGAACTCGTCGAACTCGCGCCGTCTCGCCGAGGTCGCCGCACGGGAGGGCGCGGCCGCCCACCTGATCGACGACGCCGGGGAGATCGACCTGCGCTGGTTGCGCGGCGCCCGGCGGATCGGCGTCACCGCGGGCGCCTCCGCACCGGACTCGCTCGTCGACGACGTCGTGTCCGTCCTGTCCGCCCTCGGCCCGGTCACCGTCGGCACGGCCGCCGCAGTCACCGAGGACGTGTCCTTCGCACTCCCCAAGGAAGTGATCTGACCATGGCCATGCCGTTGCGGCAGTCGATCCGGCTCGGCACCTACCTGCTCACCCAGAAGCTCCGCGGCGTCGAGCGCTACCCGCTGCTCGTCGAGCTCGAGCCGCTGTTCGCCTGCAACCTCACGTGCGCGGGCTGCGGCAAGATCCAGCAGCCGGCGCACCTGCTCAAGCAGCGGATGCCGGTCGAGCAGGCCGTCGGCGCGATCGTCGAGAGCGGCGCCCCGATGGTCTCCATCGCCGGGGGCGAGCCGTTGATGCACAAGGAGATCGACGAGATCGTCCGCAGGCTGCTGGCGCTGGGCAAGATCGTCTTCCTGTGCACGAACGCGGTGCTGATGCCCAGGCACCTGCACCGCTTCACGCCGCACCGCAACTTCGCCTGGATGGTGCACATCGACGGCCTGCGCGAGCGCCACGACGAGTCGGTGGCCAAGGAGGGCGTGTTCGACCAGGCCGTCGCCGCGATCCGCGAGGCCAAGGCGGCCGGGTTCCGGGTCAACACGAACACCACGTTCTTCGACACGGACACCCCGCAGGACGTGATCGACGTCCTGGACTACCTCAACGACGAGCTCGGCGTGGACAACATGCAGATCTCGCCGGGGTTCGCCTACGAGAAGGCGCCGGACCAGGAGCACTGGCTCGGCGTCGAGCAGACCCGCGAGCTGTTCCGCAAGGCGTTCGGCGGCGGGAGGCGTCGGCGCTGGCGGCTCAACCACTCCCCGATGTTCCTGGACTTCCTGGAGGGGAAGGTCGACCTGGCCTGCACCGCGTGGGCGATCCCGTCCTACTCGCTGCTGGGCTGGCAGAAGCCCTGCTACCTGCTCGACGACGGCTACGCGGCCACCTACCGGGAGCTGCTGGAGGAGACGGACTGGTCGGCGTACGGGCGCGGCAACGACCCGCGGTGCGCGAACTGCATGGCCCACTGCGGCTACGAGCCGTCCGCGGTGTTCGCGACGACCGGGTCGCTGCGCGAGTCCATCCGTGCCGCCGCCGGTCGCTGACCGTCGGGTGGCCGGCACGGGCGCACCGGCGGTCCCGCCGGCCACGAACCGGGCATCGACGCCGTTATCTCCTCGTTACCCGCGTCGCTACACTCCGCCTGCGCCGACCGCCGCCGGAGAGGTACCCCCACCGCATGCACCTGCCGTCCCGCCGTCCCCGTCGCACGACCGGGCAGGCGATCCAGCTGCCCTCGATCGGGGCGATGCTGCGGCGGGCCGCGGAGCCGCTGCTGGAGTCGACGCTGATCCCGCTCGGCCTGTTCTGGGTGTTCCTCACGCACATCGGTTTCGACGCGGGCCTGCTCGCCGCGCTCGCCTGGTCGCTGGCCGCGATCGGGCGCCGGATGCTGCTGCGCCGCCGGATCCCGGCCGTGCTGGCGGTGAGCACGACGCTGCTGGTGGCCCGCACCGCCGTCGGGCTGTGGACCGGGAGCGCGTTCCTGTACTTCCTGCAACCGACGGTCCAGAACTTCCTGTTCGCCCTCATGCTGCTCGTCACGATCGGCCTGGAGCGACCGCTGCTGGCCACGCTGGCCGACGACTTCTGCGCGTTCCCGGACACGCTCACCCGGCACCCGCGGATCCGACGTTTCTTCAAGCAGGTCTCGCTGCTGTGGGCTGCGGTGTTCCTGCTCAACGGCGTCACGACGCTCGCGGTGCTGGCCACCCGCACGGTCGGCGACTTCCTGATGGTGTCGACGGCGGGCTCGTACACGCTCGTCGCGGCCGGGATCGGGCTCTCGCTGTGGTGGTTCCACCGCACCCTGGCCGGCGAGGGGATCCGGCTTCGCCTCGGTGCGCCGCGCCCGGTGCGGGTCGGCTAGCCGGTCCGGCGCAGGGCGATCCGCCCGGCCAGCGCGTCCAGCTCGGCGTCCGGGTCGCGGGCGGCGAACTCCGCGGCCGCGCCGGCCAGCGCGGCGCGGGTGTCGCGGTCGTCGCGCAGCAGGCGCACGGCGGCGGCCACCTCGTCCGTCGTCCCGCACACGAGCGCGAGCCCGGCCTCCGCCGTCATCCGCGCCCCGGCCCGTCCGTGCCCCGGTACCGGTGCGGCGAACAGCACCGGTGTGCCCGCGGCCAGCGACTCGGTGGCGATCATGCCGCCTGCCGTGGTGAGCGTCAGGTCCACGGCCGAGAGGAGCTCCGGAACCCGGTCGGTCCAGCCCAGTGCGCGCAGCCGGCCCTGCCCGCGGGCAGCCAGCCGGGTCCGCAGCCGCTCGTCGCGACCGCACAGCACGACGGCACCGACGCCGTCACCGGCGTCGAGCACGGCGTCGGCCAGCGTCTCCAGGCCGCCGAACGCCAGCGACCCGCCGCTGAGCAGCACCAGGAACGCGTCCGGGTCCAGGCCCGTCGCGCGACGGGCGGCGGCCCGGTCACGGCGGTGCACGTCCGGCCCGACGGCCGGTGCCGCGACGCGGACGTCGGCGCCCCGCTCGGTGGCGACGGCCTGCCTGCGGGAGGACTCGAGCAGCGTCCAGGTCTCGTCGACGTCCGCCCACACCCAGAAGGGGTGCACCGCCACGTCGGTGACGACGGCGACGGTGTACGCGTCGAGCCGGCCGCGCCCGCGCAACCGGGCGAGCCCGCCGGTGGTCATCGGATAGGTGGACACGACCAGGTCCGGGCGCTCGGCCCGCAGCAGCGGATCCAGCGTGCGGGCGAGCCGCCGTCCGGCCACCGACTTGCAGAGCCGGGCGAACCACGGGGCGCCGACGAGCGCGTCGTAGCCGATGCCGTAGAGCGCGGGCGCGTGCCGCATCACGGTCGCCCACGCGGCGGCCAGCAGCCGGTCGCGACCGGCACCACCGGTGCTCTCCACCTCGCGCACGTGCGTGTCCGGCCACCGGGCCCGCATCCGGGCGGCGAGCGCCCGCGCGGCCGCGACGTGCCCCTCACCGACCGGTGCGGAGAGCACCAGGACCCGGTGCGGCGCCGATGAGGCCACGCACGCAGGCTAGTCCCGCCCCGGTCCGGACCCCGGCTGCGGTGCCCGCGGCCGGTCCCGGACGGCTGCTGCTGGTCACCGGCAGCATCGGCGAGGGCCACCACGCGGCGGCCCGGGCCGTCGAGGAGCGGGCCCGCGCGCTCTGGGACGGTGTCGAGGTCGTCTGGACGGACACGCTGGCCGACATGGGCCGCGGCACGGCGCCGGCGTTCCGGTCGATCTACGCGGGCTGCGTCCGGTACCTGCCGTGGCTGTACGGGCTGTACCACCGGCTGCTCCGCCGGGTGCCGCCGTTCCGCGCCGCCACCCGGGCGGTGATCGGGGCCTGGAGCGCGCCGGGGCTGGCCGCGGCCGTGGATCGGCACCGGCCGGACCTCGTGGTCGCCACGTTCCCGGAGGGCGTGACCGGACTGGACCGGCTGCGGCGCAGGGGCCGCCTGCCGGTGGCCGCGGCCGCCGTCGTCGCCGACCCGGCGCCGCACCCGTTGTGGATCGGACCGTCCCTGGACCTGCATCTCGTGAGCACGGCGGCCGGCGCGGAGATGCTCCGGCGATGGGCGCCCGAGGCGCGGGTGCGGGTCGGCGCCCCGCCGGTCGCGCGCCGCTTCCACCCGCCGGACGGCGACCGGGCCGCCGGGCCACCACGGGTACTGGTGTCCTGCGGGTCGATGGCGTTCGGCGACGTCGCGGGCATCTGCCGCGCCGTGCTCGACACGGGCGCCGACGTGCTCGTCGGCACCGGGAGGGACCCGGCACTGCGTCGCAGGCTGGAGCGCATGGCGGCCGGACCGGCGCTCGACGTCCGGGACTGGATCGACGACCCGGCCGCGGCCGTGCGCGGCTGCGACGTCGTCGTCACCAACGCCGGTGGGGCGACCGCGCTGGAGGCGATCGCCTGCACCCGGCCGCTCCTGCTGGTCGATCCGGTACCGGGACACGGGGAGGCGAACGCCCTGCTCCTCGCCCGCGCGGGACTGGCCCGGCTCTGCCGTGGCCCGGACGAGCTCGGGGCAGCGGTGCGGGAGCTGTCGCGTCCGGACCGGCACGCCGCGGCCGTCGCGGCGCTGCGGGCCCACCTGCGGAGCACCGACCCGGACGCCGACGTCGCCGCCCTCGGACGGCTGCGCGCGCCGGACGGGGGCCGGATGCGGGCTCAGGACGCGTTCTTCCTGGACGCGGCGACCCGGCGGGTGCCGCAGCAGGTCGGGGCCGTCGTCGTGCTCGATCCGGGCGGGGTGGAGGCGCGCCGCCTGCCCCGGCTGCTCGCCGACCTGGTGCGCGAGCGCGCGCCGGGCATCGACCTGCTCTGCCGCTCCCTGACCGACGGCCGGTCGCCCCGCTGGGTGCGCGACCCCGCACCCGACCCGGGCCGCCACGTCCGGGCCGCCCCGCTGACCGTCGGACCGGACGGCCGGTACCGCTCGGTCGACGACGCCGCGACGGCGTTCTTCGGCTCCGCGCTCGACCCCGCGGTGGCCTGGGAGCTGGCCGTCGCGCCGGAGCCGGCGACCGACCGGGTCGCCGTCCTCGCCAGGGCGCACCACGCGCTCGGCGACGGCCTGGTGATCACCGACGCGCTCGTCGCGCTGCTCACCGACGAGAGCGCGGAGCGGCCGCACGGCCGGGCCCGCGGTGTCGAGCGCCCGCCTCGGCCCCTGCGGTGGCGGCGCGCCGCCCGCACGCTGCGCGGGCTCTGGCACCTGGCCGCGATGCCGCCCGCCGGGCGCTCGCCGCTGACCGGCACCGTGCGCGGACCGGTCCACCGGCGGATCGGCGTCGACCTGGACGGGCCGGCCGTGCGCGCCGCCGCCCGCGCGCACGGCGTCGGGACCACGGCACTGGTGCTGGCCGTGCTGGCCGAGGCGCTGCACCGCACGTTCGCCGAGGCGGGCGTGCCCGCGTCCCGGGTCCGCGCGATGGTCCCGATCACGACCCGCACCCGCGCCGGTGCGGACGCCCGCGCGACGGGCAACCGGATGGCCGTCGTCCCCGCCGACCTGCCGACCGGACCGATGCCGCCGCACCTCCGCGTCGCGGCCGTCGCACGGGCCGTGCACCGCGCGGGCACCGGTGGACGGCCCGAGGCGGCGTCCGCGGCCGTCGACGCGGCGGGCCGTCTCCCCCGTCCGCTGCGCGGGCCCGTGGTGCGTCTGGTGCACGGCAGGCGCTTCTTCCATCTGGTGGCCTCGGTGATGCCGGGCGTGCGGCGGACCGTGCACGTCGGCGGCAGACGGGTGGACGCGATCCGTCCCGTGCTGCCGCTGGCCGGAGGCGTCGGGCTCGCGGTCGGCGCGCTGCACTGCGGGTCCCGCACCTGCGTCGGGATCACCGCCGACCCGGATCTCGTCCCGCTGCTCGACGGGCTCGCCGACCGCGTGCGGGCATCGTTGCGGGACATGGGTCGGTCGTGACCCGGACCGGACCGGGGACGGAGGTGGCGCATGGGCGGTGACGGCGGGGCGATGCTGCTCGTCGCCGTACCGGCCGCGGTGCTGGGAGCCGCGGGTTTCGGCCTGGCCACGGCCGCGCAGCAGCGTGCGACGAAGGAGGTCGTGGCCACCCGGACGCTGAGCCCCCGGCTGTTCACCCGGCTGATCGTCCGGCCGCTCTGGGTGCTGAGCCTGTTCGCGACGGTGGTCGCGCTCGCGTTGCAGCTCGTCGCGCTCACGTTCGGCCCGATCACGATCGTCCAGCCGCTGCTGGTGACCGGCGTGGTGTTCGCGGCGGGGTTCTCCGCCCTGATGGCCCGCCGGACCCCCGACCCGCCGATCCTGTTCGCCGCGCTGTGCTGCGCGGGTGGCCTGGCCGTGTTCCTGCTGCTGGCCCGCCCGCTGCCGGCCGCGGACGAGGAGGACGCCGACCTGATCGGCGGCGTGCCGCTGGCGATCGTGCTGGCCGTGGTCGTCCTGGTCTGCCTCGCCTACGCGGCCGCCGTGGAGCACCACTCCCGGGTGCTCGCCCTGGCGCTGGCCACCGGCGTGCTCTACGGCGTGACCGCCGGGCTGATGAAGGTCGTCACGGGGCAGCTGCGGACCGGGTGGGACGAGCCGTTCCGGCACCCGGTGCTCTACGTCGTCTGCGTGGTCGGCCCGATCGGGTTCCTGCTCAGCCAGAACACGTTCCAGCAGGGCAGGCTCGTCTCGCCGGCCGTCGCCGTGATCACCAGCGTGGACCCGGTCGTCGCCGTGTTCATCGGGATCTGGTGGCTGGGCGAGCGACTCGAGTCCACCCCGGCGCTGCTGGCCGGGGAATGTGCCGCCGCCATGGCGGTGATCGCGGCGATCGCGTTCATCACGGTCCGCGGACAGCATCTCCTCGCACGCGCCGACGCCGACGGGCGCGACCGGCCGGGGTGACCGCGCCCGCACACCGCCCTCCGTTCGAGAAGATGGGACGACCATGCGCTACCTGGACGGTCTCGGCACGACCCGCCGGTACTCCGTGATCGGGCTCGGGACCTGGCAGTTCGGCTCGGTCGAGTGGGGCTACGGAGCCGACTACGCCGCGGGCGAGGCGGCCGCGATCGTGCGCCGTGCCCGCGAGCTCGGGATCACGGTGTTCGACACGGCGGAAGCCTACGGCTTCGGGCGCAGCGAGCGGATCCTCGGCGACGCACTCGCGAGCTCCGGCGGCACCGGCGACGTCGTCGTCGCCACCAAGATCTTCCCGATGCTGCCGGTGGCCCCGGTCGTCGCGCAGCGCGGCGTCGCCTCGGCGCACCGGCTCGGCGTGCGCACGATCGATCTCTACCAGGTGCACCAGCCGAACCCGCTGGTCCGGGACCCGACGACGATGCGGGGCATGCGGTCGCTGCACGACGTCGGGCTCGTCGACCAGGTCGGCGTCTCGAACTACTCGCTGAGACGCTGGCAGGCCGCCGAGCGGACCTACGGGTCGCGGGTGCTCTCGAACCAGGTGCAGTTCAGCCTCCTGCACCGGGATCCGGCCTGCGACCTCGTCCCCTGGGCTCGGCGGACCGGCCACGTCGTGATGGCCTGGAGCCCGCTGGCACAGGGGCTGCTGACAGCCCGGTACGACGCGACGCACCGGCCGTCGGGCCTGCTCCGGCAGGGTCCGGCCTGGCTGCCGGGGAACCTGGACGCGGCCCGGCCGCTGTTCGACGTACTGCGCGACGTCGCGACCGGGCACGACGCGACGCCCGCCCAGGTCGCGCTCGCCTGGGTGGTCCACCACCCCGGAGTGGTCGCCATCCCCGGCGCGTCGAGTGTCGCCCAGGTGGAGAGCAACGCCGCGGCGGCCGACATCCGGCTCACCGATGACGAGCAGGTGGCCCTGACCGAGGCGGCCCGCGCCTACCGACCGCGCACCGGCGTGTCCGCGCTGCCGGGCCTGGTCCGGGACAAGCTCCCCGGCGCCTGACCGACATCGCTCAGCCCGGGGCCCGCATCCCGGCCAGGAACGCGGCGAACGTCGCGTGCAGCTCGTCGCGCACCCGGGGAGCCTCCGCGTCCGGGGTCGCGGCGAGCAGCTGGCCGGCCGTGCCGAGCATGCCGAACACCATCGAGACGAGGGTGCCGCCGACCGGGCCGGCGATCACCCGGTCGTCGGCCAGCCGGCCGAGCACCTCCTCGATCACGGCGACCGCGTACTTCTCCTCGCAGGCCTGCCAGTCCGTCCAGCCCAGCGCGAGCGGTGCCTCGCGGAACACGAGCGCGCCGTAGACGGGCTCCGAGCACTGCACGAGGAACTCGTCGATCGCCGCCATCGCACCGGCCGCCGCCCCGTCGCGTGCGGCCACGTCCTCGAACGCGGCCCGCGTGCGCCGCGTGGCGTCCAGTTCCTCGCGCTCGATCAGGGCGGTCATCAGCGCGGCCTTGTTCGCGAAGTGGTGGTAGATCGCGCCCTTCGTCACGCGCGCGGCGGCGGCCACCTCGTCCAGCGACGTCCGCGGGTACCCGCGGCCGACGAACAGCTCGGCGGCGGCGTCGAGCACGGCGTCCCGCGTGGACTCGGTGTACTCCGCACGCCGGGACTTGACGGGTGGCATGCCGCCGAGCATGACATACCCGGAGTATGTGGTCAGTGCCGCTGCTTCGGCCCTCGACCGCCGGGCCTCAGTCCGACGGAGCGAGCGCGGCGACGACGCGCGACGGGGACGGGCGGCCGAGCTCGCCTGCCATCCAGACGCTCGTCGCGACCAGGGCGTCGAGGTCCACGCCGTGGGCGATGCCGAGGCCGTCGAGCATCCAGACCAGGTCCTCGGTCGCGAGGTTGCCGGTGGCCGAGCCGGCGAACGGGCAGCCGCCGAGGCCACCCGCGCTCGCGTCCACCGTGGTCACACCGTGGCGCAGGGCGGCGAGCGTGTTGGACAGCGCCTGGCCGTACGTGTCGTGGAAGTGCACGGCGATCGACTCCATCGGCACCCCGGCCGCGACGCACGCGTCGAGCAGAGCCCCGACGTGCCCCGGCGTCGCGACGCCGATCGTGTCGCCGAGCGAGAGCTCGTCGCAGCCCATGTCCATCAGCCGCTTGCCGACGGACGCGGCCTGCGCCGGGTCCACGGCGCCCTCCCACGGCTCACCGAACGCCATCGACACGTACGCCCGCACGCGCATGCCGTTCTCCGTGGCCCGCGTGACGACCTGGGAGAACATCTCGAACTGGGTCTCCAGCGAGCGGTTGAGGTTGCGCTGGGCGAACGTCTCGGTCGCGCTGGCGAACACGGCGGCGTGCCGGACTCCGGCCTCGATCGCCCGGTCCAGGCCGCGCGCGTTCGGCACCAGGAACGGGTACGCGACGTCGTCGTGCCAGTTCATGCGCTCGACGAGCTCCTCGGAGTCGGCGAGCTGGGGCACCCACTTCGGGTGCACGAAGCTGGACGCCTCGATCGTGCGCAGCCCGGCGTTCGCCAGCCGCTCCAGGAACTCCGCCTTGACCGCGACCGGGACCGTGTTCGACTCGTTCTGCAGCCCGTCACGCGGCCCGACCTCGTAGATCTCGACGCGCTCCGGCAACCCCGCGTCCGGCACCAGCATGGGAAGGGCTCTGTTCACGACGCCGACCTCTCCGGCACGGCCCCTGCCGTGCCCGTCTCGTTCCGCTGCCGGGCACTCGCCCGGCTGATCTCCCGGTGCAGCCTGGCCTGCACCCGCTCGACGCGCCCGACGTCGCGGAACCGCATGGGCTCCCCGTCACCGGTGTCGACGATCAGCGTGCCCGACCCGACCATCCGCCCGAACGGCGTGGCGCGTACGCGGACGGACGTGACGCGGTCGACGGGCACGTCCAGACCCTGCCGTGAGACCAGCCCTTCGCGCACCATCAGGCGGCGATCGGTGACGACGATGTGCGTGGCCCGCCAGCGCGCGAGCGGCAGCACCGTGCCGCGCAGCACGACCACGAGACCGGCCAGGCCGAGCACGGCCCACGCGAGCGGCGCCCAGGTCTGGAGCCGCAGCGCGGCCGATGCGAACCCGACGACCGCAGCGGTGACCGGGAACACCGCGGCCGGGCGCAGCTGGGTCGCCCAGTGCGGATGGGCGTGCCACGCGACCCGCTCGCCCTCGACGAGCAGGTCATCGGGGTAGGCCACGGTCGCCACGGTAGTCCGCGCGTGGCGTGTGACGAGGCGACGCGCGGTGCTCGACCGGGTCAGTGCAGGCGATCGGACGGGGCCACGGGACATCGAGGGGGGTGGCAGCCGGCGGAGCTTGCGGAGCCGGCGGGGTGGGAACGATTCAGCGGTCCGGGTGGTCCGCGGGGCGCAGATGGATGACGTCGCCCGCGACGACCGCCTGCCGCTCCCCGACGGCGGGCAGGACGAGCAGCCGTCCCTGCGGGTCGACGTCCTCGGCCATCCCGACGAGCGTCTCGCCGCCGGGGCGCTCCACCCGGACCTCGGAGCCGAGGCTCGCGCACCACGCGCGGTAGTCGCTGCGCAGGCCGCTGCGGTCGGCGTCGCCGCCCGCGTCCCGCCAGGCGGCCTCGCGCTCGTACAGGTGCCGCAGCAGCGTCGTCACGATCTCCGCGCGCCCGGCCGTCAGCCCCTGCGCGGCCAGCGACGTCGCACCCCACGGCAGCCCGGTCGGGGCGGAGGACACGTTCAGTCCGATCCCGAGCACGACGCCCGGCCCACCCCCCGCGACCGGCGTCATCTCGGCCAGGATGCCGGCGACCTTGCCGCGCGCCGGACCGGCCAGCATGTCGTTCGGCCACTTCAGGCCCAGCGCCATGTCCGGTGCGAGCTCGCGGATCGCGTCCGCCAGCGCGACGCCGCCCAGCATCGGGAGCCAGCCGAGCCGCTCGGCGGCCACGCCCTCGGGACGCCACAGCACGGACAGCGTCAGTCCGGTCCGCGTCGCCGAGGTCCACGTGCGGTCCAGCCGTCCGCGGCCCTGCGTCTGCTCCTCGGCGATCAGGACCGAGCGGTCCTCGGCGCCTTTCGCCGCGGCGGCGAGCAGATCCGCGTTCGTGGAGCCGGTGGACTCGACGACGTCGAGCGCGTTCCATCCGCCTGCCGGACGGACCAGCACCGTGCGGAGCGCGTACGGGTCCAACGACTCGGGCTCGGCGCTCATGACGGCGCACGGTAGCGGGGCGAGCCCGATCGGTGTCCTCCCGGTGCCCCTTCCGGAGCAACCTTGTTGTGCGTCCGATATCACCACCTCCGCACCGGAACCGTGGTTACCAGCGGGTTAGGCTCCCCGTCCATGAGCGCCGCAACGGAGCCCGCCGAGCCGGAGAAGGTCGGGGACGCCGACATCCACACCACGGCAGGCAAGCTCGCCGACCTCCACGAGCGCATCGAGCACGCCACCAGCGCCGGCACCGAGGCGGCGGTCGAGCGCCAGCACGCCAAGGGTCGCCAGACCGCCCGCGAGCGGATCGACCAGCTGCTCGACCCGGGCTCGTTCGTCGAGCTCGACGCGCTGACCCGGCACCGGTCGACGAACTTCGGGATGCAGGACAAGCGCCCGTTCGGCGACGGCGTGGTGACCGGCACCGGCACCGTCGACGGCCGCCCGGTCGCCGTGTTCTCCCAGGACGCGACCGTGTTCGGCGGCGCGCTCGGCGAGGTCTACGGCGAGAAGATCGTCAAGGTCATGGACGTGGCCGAGAAGATCGGCTGCCCGATGATCGGGATCAACGACGGCGGCGGCGCGCGCATCCAGGAGGGTGTCGTCGCACTGGGTCTCTACGGCGAGATCTTCCTGCGCAACGTGCGCAGCTCCGGCGTCGTCCCGCAGATCTCCCTGATCATGGGCCCGTGCGCGGGCGGCGCCGTGTACTCGCCGGCGATCACCGACTTCACGGTCATGGTCGACGAGACCAGCCACATGTTCATCACCGGCCCCGACGTGATCAAGACCGTCACCGGCGAGGACGTGGACATGGAGGAGCTGGGCGGCGGGCGCTCGCACAACTCGAAGTCCGGCGTGGCGCACTACCTGGCCTCCGACGAGAGCGACGCGCTCGACTACGTGAAGCAGCTGCTGAGCTTCCTGCCGTCGAACAACCTGTCCGAGGCGCCGACCTACCCGGCCCCGGAGCCGACCGCGGGGTCGATCGAGGACGGGATCACCGACTCCGACACCGAGCTCGACACGATCATCCCGGACTCGCCGAACACTCCGTACGACATCCGCGAGGTGATCAACCGGGTGGTCGACGACGAGGACTTCCTCGAGGTGCAGGAGCTCTGGGCGCCGAACATCGTGATCGGCTACGCCCGGGTCGAGGGCCGCAGCGTCGGGATCGTCGCGAACCAGCCCACACAGTTCGCGGGCTGCCTGGACATCGACGCATCGGAGAAGGCGGCACGGTTCGTCCGCACCTGCGACGCGTTCAACATCCCGGTGCTCACGTTCGTCGACGTCCCGGGCTTCCTGCCGGGCACCGACCAGGAGTGGAACGGGATCATCCGCCGCGGCGCGAAGCTGATCTACGCCTACGCCGAGGCGACCGTCCCGAAGGTCACGGTGATCACGCGCAAGGCCTACGGCGGCGCGTACGACGTGATGGGCTCCAAGCACCTCGGTGCGGACGTGAACATCGCCTGGCCGACGGCCCAGATCGCGGTCACCGGAGCGCAGGGCGCGGTGAGCATCCTGTACCGCAAGGATCTCAAGGACCTCGAGGGCGACGAGCTCGCGGCCAGGCGCGCCGAGCTGCAGCAGGAGTACGAGGACACGCTCTGCAACCCCTACATCGCCGCCGACCGGGGCTACATCGACGCGGTGGTGCCGCCGTCGCACACCCGCGGGTACGTCGGGCGGGCGCTGCGGATGCTGTCCACCAAGCGGGAGCAGGGACCGACCCGCAAGCACGGGAACATCCCGCTGTGAGCGCCGACGAGCAGGACGCCGAGGCGACCGGGCAGACCCCGGAGGAGCGCCGCGCGCTGTTCCGGGTTCTCTCCGGCACGCCCGACGACGCGGAGATGGCCGCGCTGACGGCCGTCGTCGCGGCCGCGGCGAGTGCGGGCGGTGACGACGCGCCGTCGTCGGAACCCGATCTCTGGTCGCATCCGGCGTCGCAGCTGCGGGCGCCGCTGCACGCCGGTCCGGGTGCCTGGCGCGCGTCCGGATTGCCGCGCTGACCCCCGAACCGGGCGTCTCGTCCTCAATTGTCGGTACGCCCGTCGTCGTCACGATTGCCTAAATCGTTCCGCTCCGTCGCGCTCCGCCGCTGGTCAGGGGCGTGCCGACACCCTGCTGCGCCGATCGGTCGCTACGACTCCGGTCGGTGGCCGACCGACACTTGCCGCTCCCACCCGTGCGCCGGCGGACGGAGCAAGCGTGCAGTACGACTTCTCGGGTCAGTTCATCGAGGCCTGTGACTGCTTCCAACTCTGTCCCTGTTGGGTCGACGACGACCCGGATGAAGGCCACTGCGTCGGCCTCGTCGCCTGGCTGATCGAACGGGGCGAGATCGGCGGGGTCGAGGTCGACGGCCGCAAGGTCGTCGCGGTGACCGTCCACGGTGGAGGCCGCCGGACGTCGCCCGCCCGGACGGTCGTCCATCTGGAACCGAGACTGCCCCCGGGCCAGAAGTCCGTTCTGACGTGGGCGTTCGGCACTCCGGCCGCCGGCCGGACCGATCCACTGGCCGGTCTGATGCGCGTCACCGGTGACATCGCCGTCGTCGTCGACGACGAGAGGATCACCATCGACACGCTCTCCGAGCCGTGGACGGTGACCGTCGGAGACGGTGCCTCGG
Organism: Pseudonocardia endophytica; assembly: GCF_004339565.1. Lineage (GTDB taxonomy): Bacteria > Actinomycetota > Actinomycetes > Mycobacteriales > Pseudonocardiaceae > Pseudonocardia > Pseudonocardia endophytica. The sequence goes on along the minus strand of NZ_SMFZ01000002.1, from coordinate 694,841 downwards.
CGCCCGTGCGGGCCACGGGTGAGGGACTGCGGTTCGACGGCGGGCCCGACCCGCTCACCGTCGACCACTCCGCGCTGCACCACGAGCTCGGAATCGGCGAACCGGCGCAGGCACAACGGACGACCGACCTCCGCCTCACCGTCCCGGCCCTGGCCGGCGGCACCCTGGAGGTGCGTGCCCGTTCCGGCATGCGCGGGTCGTTCACGTACAGCAGCTCCTGAGGACACCGCGGTGACGACGACGCGGGTTCCCGGCACGTCCCGCGCCCCCGGCCCCGTGGTGGTGACGGTTCTCGCACTCGCCGCGGCGGCCTGGATCGCACTGGTGGCGACCCACGGCTCGTCGGAGTCCGGGCACGCGGCGCACGGTGGGCGCGGTGCGGCGACGGAGCTGGCCGGCTGGGCGCTGATGGTCGTCGCGATGATGCTGCCGCCCGCGCTGCCGCTGGCCGGCGTCCTGTCCAGGCTGGTCGCGGGCCGGGCCGGCGCGTGGCGGTATCCGGTGGTCGCGCTCTGCGCGTTCGTCGGGGTGTGGGTCGCGGCGGGCGCCGTCCTGGTGTCCGGAGCCGCGGGCGTCGGCCTGCTCGTGAGCCGGGTCCTGCCCGGCGCCGAGGTCCGGGCGGCCGGGGTCGTCGTCGTGCTCGCGGGTCTGTACCAGTTCACGCCGCTGAGGAACGCCTGCCTGACCGCGTGCCGGTCGCCGCGCTGGTTCGCGATGCGGTTCTGGGGCGGTCGCGGTCCGGCCTGCGACTCCGCCGCACTCGGGGTCGCCTACGGCGTGTCCTGCGTGGGCTGCTGCTGGGCGTTGATGGCGCTCTGCCTCACGACCGGTGCGTTCGCGCTGCCGGTGATGGTCGCGCTGGCCGTGGTGATGGCGGCCGAGCGGCTCGTGCAGGGCGGCGCGTCCGTCGCCCGCGGCACCGGCGTCGTCCTCGTCGTGCTCGGTGTCCTGCTGCTCACCGACCTGTTCCCGTTCGCCCTCGTCCGTCCGCTGATCGGTGCCTGACGCGCCAGGAGGTTCCCGTGCCCGAACGCCGTCGCTACGAGATCACGGCACTGGAGTTCCCGATCGTCTACACCGGCGACGGTGACCACGACCGCAACGGCCTGCTGTACACCCCGGACGCGTTCGTACCGCTGCTGAAGTGGGCGCGCGACCGCTGGCGCGCCGACGACGAGTGGCTGCCCGAGGCGCACCGGCGCGACCAGCTGATCGGCCTGCTGCTCGACGGTCGACGGCGCTACGACGTGATGGCGGCGATCCTCCGGTCCCGGGCGGCCGAGGACTTCACCGAGGTCCTGGCCTACCGGGGGCCTGCTCCCGGACCGGAGGCCGGGGAGGAGGAGCCCGACCTCGGCGTCGACCCGCGCAGACGGGAGGTCGAGCAGAACTTCCGGGCGACCGTGAACGAGCTGGCCGCCGTACTCGACGAGCTGACGAACGGCGCGATCCGCACGGTGCCCGCTCTGTTTCCCCCGGGCTGGACAGAACGTTGGAGGTCCGCACGGGCCGTTCTCCGGGATGCGATCGACCGCCGCCTCCGCGAGATCGACAAGGAATGGGTCCGCGACCGCCCCGGGCTCGCCCGCCGTAGCGGCCTGACCGAGTCCGATGTGGACCGCCTGCTGCTCAACGACGTCGTCGATCCGGACGGGGTCGGCGTTCGGTACGACCGGGTCAACCCGCTCCGGCCGTTGCCGTTGGTCCGCCCGCTGGTGCTGCGCGCCCGCCTCGGCGAGCACGTGGAGGTGCGGCTGCGCAACGAGACCGGACGGCCGCGGGTCGGTCTGCACCGCCAGGGCGCCGGCCTGATGCGCGGTATCCGGAAGGACGACGGGGCACGGGTCGGGCGCAACCCGGACTCCACCGCGACCCGCGAGAACCCCTACACCTACCAGTGGGCCGCCGACACCGAGGGTGTCTGGCCGATCAACGATCTCGCGGACGTCCGCGGCACCGAGGACGGCACGAACGTGCACGGCCTGTTCGGCGCGTTCGTCGTCGAGCCGGCGGCCACGTGGTGGCGGGACCCGGAGACCGGGCGCGACGTCACCGACAGCCCGCTCGGCACCGCGTCCGACGTGGACGTGATCCCGCGGACCCTCCCGTCGGAGCTCGGCGACTTCGTCGACTTCGCCTCGGACGGCGACCTCGTCCGGCCGCACCGCGAGTTCACGATCTTCATCCACGACGAGCCGGAGGTACACAGCGCGCTGCACATCGGCGGCGGCGAGCACACGGTCATGCCGCTGAACTACCGCGCCGAGCCGATGCCGAACCGGCTGCCGCACAAGATGCGCGAGTTCGACGCACGTACGCGGAACCGGCCGGTCGGGCACGCGGGCATCGACGACCGTCACGCGGACACCCCCATCGAGCTGCGCGCCGTCCAGCGCCGGATCGACCGCGCGACGCTCGCGGAGGAGTTCTGGGTCGGACGCCGGGATGACGGATCCTTCGTCGAGCGCGTCGCGGGCGAGGAGCAGCACCACAGCTCGTGGCTGTTCGGCGACCCGGTCACCCCGATCCTGCGCGCCTATCGCGGTGACCCGTGCCGCGTCCGGCTCGTGCACGCGGGCATCAAGGAGACGCACGTGTTCCACCTGCACGTGCACCAGTGGCGGGCCGTCGCGACCGATACGGCGCCGCCGAGCACGTGGAACCCGCGGCGCGGCTCCCAGCTGCTCGACTCGATCACGATCGGCCCGCAGACCGGGTTCACGATCGATCCGCTCTACGGTTCCGGCAGCCGCCAGCACCTGTTCGGCGACGTGATCTGGCACTGCCACCTCTACCCGCACTTCCACCACGGCATGTGGGGCCTGTGGCGCAGCCTGGACGAGGTGGTCGACGAGCCGACCCGACTCCCGGACGGCACGCCGTGCGCGCCGCTGGTCCCACTCCCCGGCCGGGCGCCGGAGAACGCGCCCGAGCCGGGACACCCGTCGTTCCCCTCCCGCGGTGAACGCGTCGGTTTCCCGTGGTTCATCGACGCCGGGTTCCCGCAGAAGTCACCGCCGCCACCCGCGGCGACGCCGGACCAGGTGGGCGGGCGGCGGAGGTTGCTCGACCTGCCGGACGCATCGCGCAGCGAGGTCGCTGCCTTCGCACCCGGCGCGGAAGCCCGTCCCGGTGCGCCGTTCATCGACCTCGACGGACTGTCGGCACGGTGGAACGCGGACGCGGCACTGCCCGTCGCAGGCCGCCTGCTCAGCTACGACGTCGTCGTCCGGCACCGCCGCGTCGACTACAACACCATCGGGTGGCACGACCGCAGGGGCCACTTCTACGAGCTCTTCGGCGTGAGCGTCACCGAGGACGGGCGGACCCGCCGACGTCCCCTCGCCGGCTCCGCGGAGCGGCGCGAGCCGTTCTTCGTGCGCGCGAACCACGGCGACGTCGTCGAACTCCGGTTGCACAACGACCTCGGCACGGTCGGCCCCGATCACTTCGACCCCACCCAGCTTCCCGTCGAATGTGGACTGCACGTCCACCTCGTCAAGTTCGACGTGCTCGCCGCCGACGGGTCCGCGACCGGATGGAACTACCTGTCCGGAGCGAGCTGCCGGGAAGCGGTGCGCGAGGCCCGTCCCGGCGCGCTGCCCGCCAGGGTCGGCCTGCACCGCTGGGTCGTCGACGAGGAGTTCGGGCCCTGCTTCTTCCACGACCACCTGCTCGCGAACTACCGGCAGAAGCACGGTCTGTTCGCCGCGCTCATCGCGGAACCGCCCGGTTCGACGTGGACGTCACCTCGGTCGGCGGCGACGGCGTGGTCCGGTTCGGAAGCGGTCGTGGCCGGCGCCGCGAACGGCGTGGAACCGTTCCGGGAAGCCGGGCTGGGCGTCGGGGACTTCGTTCCGCTGTACGACGGCGACGACGAGCCGTTGAACCCACCCGGCGAGCTGGGCGGCGACGACGATCCCGGCGTGATGGCCGTCAACTACCGCAACGCGCCACTGACCGCTCGGGGCCCCGACCCGTCGCAGTGGTTCGCCACCGACGACCGGCGCCGGGATCGCGACCGGGTGGAGCGCGACGACGAGGCGTCCTGGCTGCGCGATCCGGACACCCCGATCATCGAGGCGCACCCCGGCGAACGGCTGCGGATCCGGCTGATCCAGGGATCACACGAGGAGCAGCACAGCTTCGTCACGCACGGGCTGCGCTGGCGGCGCGACTGGGGCAATCCGCGATCGACGCTGGTCAACCAGCAGACGCTCGGCATCTCCGAGGCGTTCACGCTGCACATGGGCGAGGCCGACACGCCGTTCGGCCTCGGGGACCACCTCTGGCGGTTCAGCGCGATGGACGACCTCTGGCTGGGCTGCTGGGGGCTCGTGCGCGTGCTGCCCGACGGCCAGGGTCCGCCTCGGATCGAGGGCACCGTCGCGCCGAGGCCCCGCAAGCGGCCAGCGACGCCGGACCGGGACTGGGTGGTGCGCGCGCGGCGAGTCGAGCACGAGTACGACGGCCACCGGCTCACCGACCCGTTCGGCCTCGTCTACGAGGTGGTCCGCGGCGACATCGCGTCGCCGTATCGGGACGATCCCTCGGGAGGCTGGCTCGTCTCCGGCGGCGACCGCCCCGGCAGGCCGGAGCCGCTCGTGCTGCGCTGCGCGCCCGGCGAATGGGTGCGGATCCGGCTGCTGAACGAGGTCCTGCTGCCCCGCGCCGAGCAGCGCCCCGACAACAGCGACGAGTGGGTCGGTCCGTTCGAGGACCCGCTCCTGCCGCGCTTCGGGCCCGAACCGGATCCGCCGCCCCTGCCGCTGAACCCGGAGCGCCGGACCGTGTCCCCGCGGGTCTCGCTGCACCCGTCGCTGCTGCTCTACGACGTGACCACGGACGACGGCGCGTACGTCGGTTCCAACCGGAACTCGACGGTGCGACCGTTACCGGTCGGCGACGACCACGGGCACGGAGCCGACGACGGCGCCGTGGTCGACGGCGCGGGCCACGGCCACGAGCGTGGCAACTGGCGGGAGTACTGGTGGTACGCCGACGAGGCTCTCGGCGAGGGCGACGGTCAGGTCTGCTACCTGCACGACATGGCGGACGTCCGCAACCACCGCCACCACGGTCTGGTCGGCGCGATCGTCGTCGAACCGCGGGGCTGGGTGCCGGAGCACGACAGCGGCGCCCACACGACCATCCGGTGGTGGGGCCGGACCCGCGACGAGCATGTCCTGTTCTGGCAGGACGGCCTGCGGCACTACGTGTACGGCGATCTGACCGCACCGGTGCGGGACGTCGAACCGGGCGACGATCCGGAGGACGCCGGGCAGAAGGGCGTTTCGTACCGGACCGCGCCGGTCCATCCCCGCGACCAGCTCTCCGACCCGGGCCCGTCGACGCCGGCCTGGACCGCACCGCGTGGCGATCTCGTGCTGCGCCTGGTCGGCGCCTGCGACAAGCCGCGCAACCACACGTTCACCGTGCACGGTGCGCAGTGGACAGCGGCGCCGTGGGTCGACGGATCGCCGCAGGTGGGAGCACTGTCCGGGCTGACGGCGGACGTCGTGCACGACATCGTGCCGATCCTCGCGGACCCACCCGGTGACCACGCGTACCGCAGCGGAGCGTTCCGCTGGTCGGTGTCGCACGGCATGCGCGGGATCATCCGGCGGAGCTGACGGCCTGCTCTCCACCCCCGGGTGGAGGGCGCGGTTCCACCCGGGATCGCCGTCCGGGCCGACGCCGCTGAGGGGGTCGGCGGGCGATCGTCGTCGCCATGGACATCGCCACCATCCTCATCACCGTCGCCGTCGTCGGTTTCGTGCTCTACAAGCAGTTCACCGGCCAGTTCGTCCGGACCGGCGGCCGCGAGACCGTCCTCCCGTTCGTGCTGATCGGGGTCGGCGTGCTGACCGTCGCCTCCGTGCACCCGCCGGTCACGGCGCTCGGGGTCGCGCTGCTCGCCGTCGAGCTGGTGCTGGCCGTCGGGCTCGGCGTGGCGCGCGGTCTCGCGTTCCGCCTGGAGACGCGCGACGGCTGGCTGTACCGCCGCGGCTCGGTCGCGCTGCTGGTCGCGTGGGTCGCGACGATCGTGGTCCGCGTCGGCGCCGAGGTGCTCGGCGGCGGCACCGGGGCGGCCGCCCTGATCGCGACGTCGTCGGCGCTCGTCCTCGGGGCCAGCCTGGCCGTGCAGGGCATGGTGCTGCGGCGCCGGGTCGCCGCCGACGGTCGCCCCCTGCGCCCGACGGACGGCCGCCGCACCGCCCGGGCCTCGGCCTGATCGGCCCGGCCCCCGATCTGTGTCATCGTGAAACCGTGAGCACCGAGCAGCCGACGAGCCGGGTGGCACCGGTCGGCGACCGCTCGGTGCTGTTCGGCGTGCCGAGGCGGATCATCGGGCTGCTCTGGCTCCCGATCGTGCTGGCCCTGATCTTCCTCGGGCAGGGCCAGCAGGTCAGTCCGTGGTGGCTCTACCTCGGACTCGTGCCCGCCGTCGCCGGCTGGCTGGTGTTCTCGCTGCGCCCCGACCCGTCGCCCCGGCTGGCCGGGATCACCGTCGCCGCACTGGCCGCGGGCGGGCTGGCCCTGCTGTCCGGGTCCGACGGGTGGACGACGGCCGCGGCGTTCCCGCTGCTGGCGGCGTTCGTGTCCGGGATCCGGCTCCCGACCCGGGTGGCAGGCGTGTTCGCCGCGGTGATCGCCGTCGCGACCGTGCTGGTCGTCGGGCCGTACTCCTCGCTATGGGATCCGGTGCTCGTCGCGGGCAGCGTCGTGATCCTGCTGATGTTCGGGGTGGCCCGCCGCGACGCGATGCGGCGTACCGAGGAGCACGAGCAGTCGCTCGTCGCGGACGCGCGGGCCCGCGAGGAGCACGCCAGGGCCGACGCGATCGCGGACCGCGCCCGGGTCGCCCGGGACGTGCACGACGTGCTGGCACACTCGCTGTCCGCGCTCGCCGTGCAGCTCCAGGGCGCGCGCCTGATGGCGATCCGGGACGGCGCGGCCGAGGACACGGTCGCCCAGATCGAGCGGGCACAGCGGTTGACCAGCGACGGGATCGCCGAGGCCCGACGGGCGGTGCGTGCGCTGCGCGAGGGTCCTGCCCCGGTCGACGTCGCGGGGGAGCTGCGGGAGCTGGCCGGGGCGCACCCGGACGCGACCGTCGACGTGGACCCGGCGCTGCGGCTCGGCGCCCGGGAGGGCGAGACGGTGCTGCGCACCGCGCAGGAGGCGCTGAGCAACGCCCGCAAGCACGCGCCGGGCGCCCCGGTGACCGTGCGCCTGCACCGGGACGGCGACGTGGTCGCGCTGGAGGTCGTCGACGTCACGCACGAACCGCCTGCGACGTCCGACGGGTCCGGATCCGGCCTGACCGGCATGGCGGAGCGGGCGGCGCTGGTCGGTGCGGCGCTGGACGTCGGTCCGACCGACGACGGGTGGCGGGTCGCGCTGCGGGTACCGGACCGGGAGAGGATCGAACCGTGAGCGAGCGTGCGAGCTCACCATCGGACACAGCCGTGCCGCGACCGCGGCCGACGAGCGCCGGCGAGGAGGGCCCGTGAGCGACCTTCGCGTCGTGCTGGCCGACGACCAGCGCATCGTCCGCGACGGGCTGGCGACCGTGCTGGGACTGCTGCCCGACATCGAGGTCGTCGGCACCGCCTCCGGCGGCGACCAGGCCGTCGCGCTCGTCGCCGAGCTGGCCCCGGACGTGCTGCTCACGGACCTGCGCATGCCCGACGGTGACGGCGTGTCGGCCACCGCGAGGGTGCGCTCCGCGCATCCCGGCACCGCCGTCGTCGTCCTCACGACGTACGTCGACGACGAGTCCGTGGTGGACGCGCTGCGCGCGGGTGCAGCCGGCTGGCTGTCCAAGGACGCCGACGCGGAGGCGATCGGCCGGGCACTGCGCTCGGCAGCCGACGGAGTGTCCACGGTGGACGCCGGGGTGCTGGCCCGGCTCGTCGAGCAGCGGTCGTCCGGCGCGGCGGGCCCGGCCGGACCACCACCGGACGGACTGACCCAGCGCGAGGTCGAGGTGCTGGCGCTGATCGCCGACGGGCTGTCCAACACCGAGATCGCCCGACGGCTGGTGGTCGGCGAGGCGACCGTGAAGACGCACGTCAACCACCTGTTCGCCAAGGCGGGCCTGCGCGACCGCGCCCAGGCCGTCGGGTACGCCTACCGCCACGGCCTGACCGGGCGCGGCTGAGCACACCCCGCCCCGCCCCGCACGCCGACGCGCCGCTCCGGATCGAGTGGTGGGTTCGGGCGCTTCCGGGCGCCCGAACGTCACGCTCGACCGTTCCGCGGGATCGAGTGGCGGGTTCGGGCGGCGCGGACCGCCGGAACGTCACACTCGGCGCTCCGCGCGGGATCGGGTGACGGGTCCGGGGCGCTCGGCCCGGGACGGGCGGGCCCGGCTCAGCAACCGGGGCGGCGCGACGCGAGCGCGTGCCGGACCCGATCGGCGACCGCCTCCGGGTCCGCGAGCACCTCGTGGGCGGACGGGCGGAGCACCGTCCACCCGCGACGGGCGATGTGGGCCTGGCGCTCGAGGTCGTAGCGGGCCTGCGCCGGCTCGCGGTGGTGCTCGCCGTCGTACTCCACCGCCAGCATGGCTGCGGGGTAGGCCAGGTCGAGGCGGTAACGCCCGAGCGGGAACTGCAGCTCGGTGCACGGCAGTCCGCCGTCGAGCAGGGCCAGGCGGATGCGGGTCTCCATCGGCGACTCGGCGCGCCCGTCCGCGAGCGCGACGAGACCGGGAAGGCGGGAGAGCCCGCGCACGCCCGGATGGCGCTCCGCGAGCGCGAGGACGTCGGCCGGGCTGATCCGGCAGTGGCACGCCAGCGCGTCGAGCGCCACGACGGCCTCGATCCGCGGCTCGCGGCGGGCGAGGTCGAAGGCCGTCCGGACCGGGGAGGTCGTGTCGACGGTGCGTCCGGGCAGAGGCCGCCACCGTCCGCGCCGGTCGCGAACCCGGACCGGGACGTCGCGCACGATCTCGGCCTCGGGGACGGCGTCGCGATGCACGATCAGGCCGGCGCGCGTCCGACGCTGCCGCTCCGGCAGGACGACCTCGGCGGGTGCACTGGCCGGGGCGCAGTCCGCGCCGAGCATCTCGGCGGCCGAGTACCCGGCGAGGGCACCGGTTCCGCGGACGACCAGGAACGCGGCCTCGCTGCGCAGCGCGAACGAGTCCGGGACGTCCGCCGCCACGGCGATGCCCCGGAACGGCGACCGGTATCCCGGCCCTTTCAGAACCGCCGGGGTGACGGCGCCGGCCGCGATCGCCTCGGAACCCACGAACGGTCGTCGGGAGATGTCCATGCCCTTGGACGTGACAGACACCCCATTCGGTTCCATCGAATTTCGGCCGCCTCGCCCGAACGACGCACTCGACGGATCGAGTGGTCGGTTCCGGCGACGCGGACCGCCGGAACGTCACACTCGGTTCCCCCGGACGCGTCGGGTGTGACGTGGGGGCGGCGTCGATAGGGTCCGCCCGTGCGTCTCGTGCTCGCCTCCGCCTCCCCCGCCCGTCTCGGCGTCCTGCGCTCGGCCGGGATCGATCCGCTCGTCGCGGTGTCCGAGGTGGACGAGGACGCGCTGCTGGCGGCGCACGCGGACGAGGCGCCCGAGAAGAAGGTGACGCTGCTGGCGTCGGCGAAGGCGACGACCGTGGCCCGCCGCGTCGGCGACACACATCCGGACGCGCTCGTCGTCGGCTGCGACTCGATGCTGTTCCTCGACGGCGCGCTGGCCGGCAAGCCCGGCGACCCGGACACCGCGCGGGAGCGCTGGACGGCGATGGCCGGGCGGACCGGCGAGCTGGTCACCGGGCACGCGGTGCTGCGACTGGCGGGTGGCGAGATCGACCGGGTCGCGGAGGGGCACGCGGTCACCGGGGTGCGCTTCGCCGAGCCGACCCCGGACGAGCTGGAGGCGTACATCGCCACCGGGGAGCCGCTGAACGTCGCGGGGGCGTTCACGCTGGACGGGCGCGGTGGATGGTTCGTCGAGGGGATCGACGGCGACCCGTCGAACGTGATCGGGATCAGCCTGCCGTTGCTGCGACGGCTGCTCGGCGGTGTCGGTGTGTCCCCAGTCGAGCTGTGGACGGGCGGATGATCCGATGAGCTCCGGACCGTCGGCCCCGCCCCGAGGGTGACACGTCCGACATCCCGATCCGAGCGACCGTCCGGGGCCGGGACTACCCTCGCGCGCATGGCTGTCGCCCCCGATCCGGACCCGAAGCTGGCCGAGTACGCGCACCCGGAGCGCCTGGTCACCACGGCGTGGCTGGCCGAGCGCCTCGACGAGCGGGACATCGCCGTCGTCGAGTCCGATGAGGACGTGCTGCTCTACGAGACCGGCCACATCCCGGGCGCTGTGAAGGTCGACTGGCACACCGAGCTGAACGACCCGGTCACCCGTGACTACGTGGATCCGAAGCGCTTCGCCGAGATCATGGGCGAGCGCGGCATCGGCCGGGACACGACGATCGTGGTCTACGGGGACAGGAACAACTGGTGGGCCGCCTACGCCCTGTGGGTGTTCTCGCTGTTCGGCCACCCCGACGTCCGGCTGCTCGACGGTGGTCGCGCCAAGTGGGAGGCGGAGGGCCGGGAGATGACGACCGGCACGCCGTCGCCCGCCGCCGTCGACTACCCGGTCGTCGAGCGCGACGACACGACGATCCGCGCGTTCAAGGACGACGTGCTCGCGCACCTCGGCAAGCCGCTGGTCGACGTGCGCTCGCCGCAGGAGTACACGGGCGAGAAGCTGCACATGCCGGACTACCCGCAGGAGGGCGCCGTGCGCGGCGGCCACATCCCGGGTGCGGCGAGCGTGCCGTGGGCCCGCGCGGCCGCCGAGGACGGCACGTTCAAACCGCGCGCCGAGCTCTCGGCCATCTACGAGCAGGAGCAGGGGCTCTCGCCGTCCGACGACGTCGTCGCCTACTGCCGGATCGGTGAGCGCTCCAGCCACACGTGGTTCGTGCTGACGCACCTGCTCGGCTTCGACACCGTCCGGAACTACGACGGCTCGTGGACGGAGTGGGGCAACGCCGTGCGCGTGCCGATCGTGCAGGGCGAGGAGCGCGGGTCCGCGTGAGTCTCCCTCCGCAGCTCGCCGAGATCGTCGACGACTTCTCGTCGGTCGGGCCCAAGGACCGGCTGCAGCTGCTGCTCGAGCTGTCCCAGGAGCTGCCCGACCTGCCGGAGCGCTACGCCGACGCGGCGGACTCGATGGAGCAGGTGCACGAGTGCCAGTCCCCGCTGTTCCTCAAGGTCGAGGTCGGCGACGGGGACGGGCGCCCGGTGCACCTGTTCTTCTCGGCACCGAAGGAGGCGCCGACGACCCGCGGGTTCGCCGGGATCATGTGGACCGGGCTGGACGGCGAGCCCGCGCAGACCGTGCTCGACGTGCCGGACGACTTCTACACCGACCTCGGGCTCGCCGAGGCCGTGAGCCCGCTGCGGCTGCGCGGCATCGCGGCGATGCTCGCCCGGATCAAGAACCAGGTCCGGCGCGAGATCGCGGCCTGAGACCGGGTACCGCGAACCCTAAGGTTGCCTCAAGCACGGGAGCCCTCCCGTCGCGGACGCCGCACACTGTGATCTGTCGAACACACGACACGAAACGGGGTGGTGGGGATGGGTCCGAACGAGACCTGGGGGATCTCCGGTTCCACGTTCCTGGTGATCTACATCGTGCTGGCGGTCGTCGTACTGGGGGTGGCGATCTCCATCCGGCGTTCGTTGCGGTCCGGACGCCCGGTGAGCGCCGACGGTCTGCAGTCGCGCCCGGAGGACGTCGCGTACCTGAACGGCGGGCCGGACCTCGCCGTGTACGCGGCGCTGTCGTCCATGCACGTCGAGGGCAGCATCGCGACGTCCGGGCCGTCCGCGGTCGGCATCGTGCACTCGGTCGGCACGGCGCGACAGGCCAGTCCGCTGCAGAACGCGATCCACGGTGCGGCCGCGCGGCCGACGCCGAGGCGCACACTGCCCGTCGAACCCCGGGTGGCGGCGGCACTGGCCGAGATCCGGGACCGGCTGGAGCGCGCCGGGCTGTACCTGACCGAGGAGCAGCGACGGTCCTACCGGCGGCCGGCGTTCCTGATGCTCGCGGTGCTGGCGTTCGGCATCGTCCGGGCGATCGCGGGCGTCTCCAACGGGCGCCCGGTCGGCTTCCTGTCGTTCCTGCTGTTCGTGGTGGCTGGCGCGACGCTGATCCTGTTCGCCCGGGTCCCGCTCCGGACGGCGGCCGGTGACACGGCGCTCGCGGCGCAGCGTCAGCGGCACACGGCGCTCTCGCCGTCGATGCGACCGGACTGGGGTGCGGTCGGCGCGGGCGGCGCGGCGCTGTCGGTCGGCGTGTTCGGCGTCGGCGCGCTGCTGGCCGCCCAGCCGGCGTTCGCCGAGGAACTGGAAGCGCAGAAGAGCGCGGCGATGGGTGGCGGTGGCGGCGGGTTCTTCTCCGGCGACGGCGGTGGGGGCGGCGGCGACGGAGGCGGCGGTGGCGGTTGTGGTGGCGGCGGCTGTGGTGGAGGGGGCTGCGGCGGCTGAGCCCGACCGGTACCGATGGGGGGCGGTGCTCCCGCGGTCCGCACCCGATCCGACTCCGGTGCCCAGCCGCGGGGGCACCGGTGCATCTCGGCGTCGGCGTGTACCGGCGTCGGTGTGGCCAGGGAGGGGTGACGATGGCCGACGGACCGCACGGGACGGGCGCAGGCTGGCGGCCGGAGATCGCCGCCGTGCTGGATGCCGCCGACGAGCTCGGGTTCGTCGAGGTGATCGCCGAGTCGGTGCGTCCGGACGACCTGCCCGCCCCGCTGCTGGGGCACGCCCGTCGCGGAGCGGTGATCCCGCACGGGGTGCGGCTGTCGCTCGGCGGCACGGAACCGGTGGACGGCCGGCGGGTCTCGCACCTGGCCGCCTGCGCGGAGGCCGTGGACGCGCCGCTGGTCAGCGAGCACGTGTCGTTCGTCCGGGCCGGTGGGCGGGAGGCCGGGCACCTGTTGCCGCTGCCGCGCACCCGGGATGCGCTCGACGTGCTCGCGGCGAACATCGCGCGGGTGCGCACCGAGGTCGACGTGCCGATCGCCGTCGAACCGATCGCGGCCCTGTTCGACTGGCCGGAGGACGAGTTCGACGAGGCCGGGTTCCTCACCCGCCTGCTCGACCGGACCGGCGCGCTGCTGCTGCTCGACGTCGCGAACGTGCACGCGAACGCCCGCAACCGGGGCCGTGACCCGCGGGAGGTGCTCGACGCGCTGCCCCTGGACCGGGTCGCGTACTGCCATGTCGCGGGCGGCGCCGACCACGACGGCTTCTACCACGACACGCACACCGACCCGACGCCGGACGAGGTGCTCGACCTGCTCGCGCACGTCGTGGACCGGCACCCCGGGCTGCCGGTAATGCTGGAGCGGGACGGGCGCTACCCGCCCGCCGCCGAGCTGCGGGCGGAACTGGCCGCCATCGCCCGGGTCGCCGGGCACGCCCCGCCCCCGGCCGACCGCCCTGCGTCCCCGGCCGACCGCACCGCGCCGCCGACGGACCGCGCCGCTTCCCAAACCGACCGCCCTGCTCCGGTGTCCCGCCGCACCCCACCCGCCGGTGCCGCACCCCCTACCGGCGTGCCGCACCCGTCGCAACCGGTGCGACACGCCGAGAAGGGGTGCGCGGCCCCGCACACCGGCACCGTGAGCGAGTCGGCCGACACGGCCGGGCGGCAGGCCGCGCTCGTGGACGCCCTGGTCGCGGACGGTCCGGATCCGGACGGTGTCGACGCCCGACGGCTCGCCGCGACCCGGGCCGCGCTGCTGCGCAAGCGCGCCGGACTGGCGGCGAAGGAGTGGCCGCGGCTCGCCGCTGCGCTGGGCGACGGTTGGCAGCGGACGTTCGCGGACCGGTTCGCCGGCATCCCACCGACCGACGCTCTGCGGGAGGGTTGGGACCTCGCGCGGGAGCTGCGCGGGCGCGGGGAGCTGCCGGCCGGAGCCGTCGCGGAGCTGGACGAACGGGAGGCCACGCTGCGCTACGACGGGCGCACCCCGCCCACGCGGCGTGCCCGGCTGGTCGCCGCGGCACGCCGGCGGCTCGCCCGGTCGTGACGCTCGCCTCCCCCGGCGTTGCCTTTACCACATCTCCCATCGGGAACTTCTCGATCCACCACTCCTAGACTGCCCGGTAACCCTGCGCCGGTGCACCGGGCCGGCGACACGACCACGAGGAGAGTTCCACCGTGCCCGCACTGAGCAAGGTCCTCGTCGCCAACCGCGGAGAGATCGCCGTCCGGGTGATCCGCGCCGCCAAGGACGCGGGCCTCGCCAGCGTCGCGGTGTACGCGGACCCCGATCGCGACGCGATGTTCGTCCGGCTGGCCGACGAGGCGTTCGCGTTGGGCGGCTCCACCGCCGCCGACTCCTACCTCGACTTCGACAAGGTCATCGGCGCCGCCAAGCAGGCGGGCGCCGACTCGATCCACCCGGGCTACGGCTTCCTGTCCGAGAACGCCGACTTCGCGCAGGCCGTGATCGACGCCGGGATCATCTGGATCGGCCCGTCGCCGCAGTCGATCCGCGACCTCGGCGACAAGGTCACCGCCCGGCACATCGCCACCCGCGCCGGCGCGCCGCTCGTGCCCGGCACGAACGATCCGGTGTCCGGCGCGGACGAGGTGATCGAGTTCGCGAAGGAGAACGGCCTGCCGGTCGCCATCAAGGCGGCGTTCGGCGGCGGCGGCCGCGGCATGAAGGTCGCCCGCGAGGAGTCCGAGATCGCCGAGCTGTACGAGTCGGCGGTCCGCGAGGCGACCGCGGCGTTCGGACGAGGCGAGTGCTTCGTCGAGCGGTACCTGGACCGTCCCCGCCACGTCGAGACGCAGGTGCTGGCCGACCAGCACGGCAACGTCGTCGTCGTCGGGACGCGGGACTGCTCGCTGCAGCGCCGGTTCCAGAAGCTCGTCGAGGAGGCCCCGGCGCCGTTCCTGACCGAGGAGCAGACGGCGACGCTGTACGACGCGTCGAAGGCGATCTGCAAGGAGGCCGGCTACTACGGGGCCGGCACCGTCGAGTTCCTGGTCGGCGAGGACGGGCTGATCACGTTCCTCGAGGTCAACACGCGGCTGCAGGTCGAGCACCCGGTGTCCGAGGAGACGACCGGGCTGGACCTGGTGCGCCAGCAGTTCGTGATCGCCGAGGGCGGCGAGCTGGAGATCGACGGCGACCCGGAGCCGCGCGGCCACGCGATCGAGTTCCGGATCAACGGCGAGGACACCGGTCGTAACTTCCTGCCCGCGCCGGGCACCGTGTCCAAGGTCTGGTACCCGTCCGGGCCGGGCGTCCGGATGGACGCCGGGGTCGAGGACGGCTCGGTGATCGGCGGGCAGTTCGACTCGCTGCTGGCCAAGCTGATCGTCCGCGGCGCCGACCGCCGTCAGGCGCTGGAGCGCTCGCGCCGCGCGCTCGACGAGTTCCAGGTCGAGGGCATGGCCACGGTGCTGGACTTCCACCGGCTCGTGGTCCGCGACCCGGCGTTCACCGCAGAGACCGGCGACGACTTCGCCGTGCACACCCGGTGGATCGAGACCGAGTGGGACAACACCGTCCCGCCGTTCGAGGGCGGCGAGGGCGCGGACGAGGACAGCTCGGAACGCCAGACCGTCGTCGTCGAGGTCGGGGGACGACGGCTGGAGGTCTCGCTGCCCGGTGACCTCGCGCTCGGCGGTGGCGGCGGGAACGGAGCGGCCAAGGCCGCCGCCCCGCGCAAGCGCGGCTCCCGCGGCGGCGGCGCGAAGGCCTCCGGCGACGCGGTCACCGCGCCGATGCAGGGCACGATCATCAAGGTCGCGGTCTCCGACGGCGACACCGTCTCGGCCGGCGACCTGATCGTCGTGCTCGAGGCGATGAAGATGGAGAACCCGGTGACGGCGACGAAGGACGGCACCGTGACCGGCCTGAACGCCGAGCAGGGGTCGTCGATCTCGCAGGGCACCGTGATCTGCGAGATCAAGGACTGAGCGCGCAGCGGAGCGGAGCCGCGCGTAAGCACTGCCCACCTCGAGCTACTCGCAGGCGACGCCGTCGCCGTCGCCGTCGAGCTCACGGCTGTAGCCGGGGTCGCCCGCGTAGAGCGGTGCGGCCCCGGCCGCCGTCGCGGAGGCACAGTCGGCGTGGACGACCTTCGGGGGTCCGGACGGGAGCGTCGTGTAGCAGCGGCGGCCGTCGCGGTCCAGCGCGCGCAGGCTGTCCAGGTAGGCCGGCGACGCGTCGTTGAAGCCCCGGTAGGCGGCCGTGTGTCCACGCTGGACCATGTACGACCCGAGATCACCGACGCCGGGGACCTCGACGTAGCGCAGCAGACGGCCGTCGCGGTCGACGTCCTCGCGTCCGGACGGCTCGCGCCGCAACGTGACGGTGGCGCCGTCCAGCACACGCGCGGCGTCGTCGCGGGCGGCCGGGCCCGCGTCGGTGCGCATCTCGCACGAGTCCGCGGCGAGCACCCGCACGACGCCGCCGCCCTCGATCACGAACGAGTCGCCCTCCCCGACCTCGACGACCGTCGCGGTCCGGTCCATCTGCCCCGGCGGCGATACGTCGGCGGCGGTCTGCCCCGGGAGCGTCGGAGCGGAGGCCGACAGCAGGCCGGTCGCGTACGCACCGCCGCCGAGCAGGAGGAGGACTGCGGTTCCGGCGACCGGGATCAGCCAGGCCCGCCGACGGCGGAGTCGGTGTCGTCCGGTCATGAACCCAGAGATCGCGATCGCCGCCCGCATTGTTACGTCGCGCAGCTTGTTGCGCACCCTGCGTAACGAACACCCCGATCCGGTGACGCACCGCGCAGGCACTGTCCACACAACGTGTCACAGGCTGTGGACAACGCGTTGACGGGGGACCGGCCGCCGCTTACCGTTCTCGATCGCCAGGTACGAACCACTGCCTCGCACCGCACTGAACAACTGCACAGCGACGCAGTGACCACCCGTGTGTCCGATCCACGGGGCCCGGTTCATTCCGCCACGCGGGACGACCGCGCCGCGGATCCGCTCGTCACGTCGGCACAGCCACGCCGCGAGCACGTCATCGACTCCTTCGACGACTCAGGATCCGTCATGCCCCCCACCCTCGTGGAGGGGTTGTCGCATTACGTGACCACCCACATCCACACCGACGGCCCGATCCCGGGCCCGCACTCCCTGCTCACCCTGGCCTCGACCGCGTTCACCGCGGACGGGGCCCCGATCGGTACGTTCACCGCGAACCTCCGGGAACTGCCCGGTGCCGGCCTGCACCCGACCTCGCTGAGCGACTGGCGCAGCCGGGCCGAGGACTGGCTCAGCACCCGGCGGGCGACCCGCCCGCCCGCAACGGTCGCGACCGCCTACGCCGCCTGGATCTCCGATCTCGGTGGCCGGCCGGCGTTCGTCACCGGACCGGACGAACCGGACCACCTGTTCTGCTACTGGTACCTGCAGCGATTCACCGGGTCGTGGCCGTTCGTGGCCACCGTCCCGGCATCGCAGCTGGACGCCCGGTTCCGCACGGTCGGACTCTGCACCCTCTCCGGCTGCCGGGACGAGACGCTCGTCCTGGCCGCCTCCTGAGGCGTTCGACGCTCGACGCCCCCGCTGTTCCGGATCGCGACCGGAGCGGTCGGGGGCGTCGTCGTGTCCGGGCGGCGTCCGGTTCGCGATCGCAACGGATCCGGGCGCGATCCGGGTCCGGAGGCCTTCCCCGGCCCTACCGTGACGACGTCCGTCACTGCCCGGAGGGGATTCATGCCCGACTCGCCCGCCCCCGACCTGCGCGTCGATCCGCACGAGCTGCCCCGCCTGCGGTCCGCCGTCGACGCGGCGCTCGAACGGGTCGACGCCTCGCTGCGCACGCTCGAGTCGAACGCCCGGCTACCCCGGCCGTGGCTCGGGGACCCGGTCAGCGCGCGCGCCGCGGCCGACTACGCGCGGGGCAGTACCGACGGGCCGTCGGCCGCGGTCGCGGCCCTGCGCGCCTACCGCGACGAGCTCGTCCGGGTCCGGGACTCGATGGGGGCGTCCGGACGGACGTACGCCGGGACGGAGGATGCGGTGGCGTCCTCGTTCGGGTCCGCCCGATGACCGGGCCGGCCGGTGACGAACCGCGTTGGGAGGGACTGACCCACCAGGAGATCCACCGGATGGTCGCCGACGGTCCGGGCGGCCAGGGATCGACCGCCGCCGAGCAGGCCTGGCGCGGGGCGGCCGACGCGCTCGCGATGCTGCGGCAGGATCTCGGCGCGCGGGCGGGCTCGCTCCCGGCCGGCTGGGAGGGCACGGCCGCGGACGGGGCGCAGGGCGGGCTGACCCGGCTCGCGTCCTGGACCGGCTCCGCCGCGGACGGTGCGAAGCGCACCGCGGACGGACTCGGCGAGCAGGCCGGGCTCGCCGCCGAGCTGCGCACCCGGATGCCACCGCCGTCCGAGCCGGGGCCACCGGACGTCGCCCCGACCGGGCAGGCCCTGCTCTCCGACTGGGCCGCGTCCGACGTCTCCGCGACGAACGGGGCGCAGCGTGCGGCGGAGCTGATGACGCGCTACGGCGAGGACAGCCTCGTGGTCGCCGCGTCGTTCGGTGGCTGCCCGTCGCCGCCCGTCGTCGTCGCCGTCGGCGGGGCGGTCGCGGGTGCCCCTGGCGAGGCCGGTTCCGCGCCGCAGGCTGCGGATCCTCCTGCGGCGCAGACGTCCGGGACGACCGCCGCCGGTGCGGTCGCGGGCGGCGCCACCGGTCTCGCCGGTGCGGCCGGGCGGGGTGGCGGTTCCGGCTCGGCGCCGGCCTCCGGTGATGCGGTCCGTCCGACCGGTCCTCAGGCGTCCCCGGCCGGATCGACGCCGTCGGCCGGACCGTCCACATCGGCCTCTGCCGCACCGGGGAGTGGTGCACCGGGTGCAGGCAGCTCCGGGCCGGATGCCTCGGTCCGTCCGGGAAGCGCGCCCGGTGCGCAGGGCGGCACTCCGCCCCCGGCCGCGACGGCGGGGTCCGGATCTCCGGGTACGGCCGGGTCGTCCGGGACGAACGGAGCCGGGTCCGCCGCCGCACCGGGTGTGCGCACGTCCGGCGCGCAGCACCGGCCGCCGTCCGGCCGTCATCTGACGAGTGGCCAGCGCGGTCGGTCCGGGACCGGTACCAACAGCCGCCGCGAGCGGGGAGGCACCACCGGCGACGGAACCACCGCCACGACACAGGCGTCCGGAGCCGACGGGACCGACCGGTCCGGGTCGGCGCAGTCCGGCACCGGGTCGTCCGGGCCGGGAAGCGGCACCGGCGCGGGTGGGGCCGGCTCGTCGGCCCTCGCGGCACCGTCCGGGGCCTCGGCGGTCACGGCTACCGGTGGACACGGTCACGCGGCGATCCACGGCGACCCCGGCACCGCGGGGGCGATGGGGCACGCGACCGGGTCGGGCACCGGCGGGTCGGGCACCAGCGGGACCGGTTCGGCCGGCGGGACCGGAGCCGGCGCAGGCGCAGGAGGGTCCGGCCCGGGCGGGGTCGGCGCGGGCGGATCCGGCAGCGGCACGACCGGCGGCACCGCTCCGAGCGGCGGCGGACCCGGCGGGACCCCGTCGGCGGGTGGCGCACCCGGCGGCGCTGTCGCAGCGGGCGGCGCCCCGAACGGCGGCACCGCACCCGGCGCGGCTGCGGCACACGTCGCCGTTCCCGGAAGCCCCACGACGGGTGCCGGCTGGACGGTCGGGACACCCGGCGGCCACACCGCAGCGGCCCCGGATCCGTCAGCCCTCGGCGCGGGGCAGCACGGGCTCCTGCCCGGCCACGCGGCGGCAGGCGGGCAGGCGGGCCACGTCCCACCCACCGGAACGGTCCCGCCCGCCGGCGCGGCGGCAGGTCCCGGCTCGCCGACAGGGTCCGGGCCCGGACTCCCGCCCGGCATGCCGATGCCCGTCGGCGCGGCGGCCGCGGGGACGCCCGCACACGCGGCGGGCCATTCCGGCGTCACGCTCGGACAGTCCTCCGGCCCCGGTCCCTCTGGCGACCCGGACCGGGTGCCTGCGTGGCGGATGATCGTCGACCAGCACGCCGTCGAGAACCCGGACGACACGTCGTGGGCCGACGTCCCGGACGCCGTCGACCCGCCTGCGCCGGCGGAGCTGCCGTCCGGTCTGTCGGCCGCCCCTGCCGTGCTGCGCCCGGAGGACCCGTGGCGGCACCGTGCCTGAGCAGCCGCGGGTCGCGACGTTCCCGGCCACCCCGGTCCACCACGTACTCACCGAGGCCGAGTTCGACGTGCTGTGGGACGAGCTGCGTCTGGGACCGACCCCGGTCGTGCTGCGCCTGCCGTCGCCGGGCCGCACCCGGGCCGAGCGGGCCCGGATCGTCGCGGCCGGACGGGACGGCCTGCGCCGCCGCGGGCTGGCCGACCTCACGGGCCCGGCGCCCGGACCGGCCCGTCTGCTCGGCCTGCTCGCCGCGCCCCGTCGGCAGCTCGAGCTGCGCGGCTGGTTCGGACGACCGGTGCGGGCTCTCGCCGCGGAACGCGACGGCGACGGCGCGCTGGCCGTACGCCGCGACGGCCGGGTCGAGCTGCACGCGGCGGGCACGCCCGCCTACGCCGTCCGCACCACGATGCCGGACCGCGCCGCAGGACGCGGACGCGCGGTGTCGCTGCCGACCGACGTGCTGGCGGACGTCGTCGCCACCACCGACGGCCGACCCGCCCCGGACGGCGTCGTCACCGGACCGTCCACCCGGGACACGCTGTCGCCGGAGGACACGGCCCTGGTCGCGCGGCTGGTCGGAGGGTCCGGCGGCCGGGCGCAGGTCGCGGCCGTCGTCCACGACCGCTGGGGCAGCCCGCACCGGCCGCTGTCGCACCTGACCGTGCTGGACACCCCGGTCGGCCGCTACCGCCTCACCCGTTCCGTCGCGGGCGACGGGACCGACTGGTCGACGCTCGCCCCGGTCGACGACCGCGGCCTGCACGCCCTGCTGACCGACCTGCTCGACGACGCCGACGCTGAGATCGCGCGGACCTGAGTCACTCCAGGTCGGAGTGCTGCATCAGCTGCCTGCCCGCCTCGGTGATCGACCCGGAGAGCGACGGGTAGACCGAGAACGTGTTCGTCAGGTCGTCCACGTCGAGCCCGTTCTGCACGGCCATCGCGATCGGCAGGATCAGCTCGCTGGCCACCGGCGCGACGACCACGCCGCCGATCACGACGCCCGACGCGGGCCGGCAGAACAACTTGACGAACCCCCGCCTGAGACCCCGCATCTTCGCCCGCGGGTTCGTCGAGAGCGGCAGCATCACGGTCCGGGCCGCCGTCTCCCCGCTGTCGATCGCGCGCTGGCCGATCCCGACGGTCGCGATCTCCGGGCGGGTGAACACGTTGCCCGCCACCGTCCGCAACCGGATCGGGGCGACCCCCTCACCGAGCGCGTGCCACATCGCGATCCGGCCCTGCATCGCCGCGACCGACGCCAGCATCAACACGCCCGTGCAGTCACCCGCCGCGTAGACGCCCGGCTCCGACGTCCGTGAGACGCGGTCGACCGGGATGAACCCGCCCCGATCGGTCTCGACGCCGATCTTCTCCAGCCCGATGTCGGTCGTGTTCGGCACCGACCCGACCGTCATCAGCGCATGCGACCCGGTGACCGTGCTGCCGTCGGACAGCGTGACCTCGACGCCGTCACCGGTGTTCCGGACGGACTCGGCCCGCGAGCGCGGCAGGATCTGCACGCCACGCTCGGCGAGCACCTCCTCCAGCACGGCGGCGGCGTCCTGGTCCTCGGTCGGGAGCACCCGGTCGCGGCTGGAGACGAGCGTCACCTCGCAGCCGAGCTCGACGTAGGCGGACACGAACTCGGCGCCGGTGACACCCGACCCGATCACGATCAGGTGCTCGGGCAGCTCGTCGAGGTCGTAGAGCATGCGCCAGTCGAGGATCCGGTCGCCGTCCGGGCGGGCGCTGTCCAGCACGCGCGGCGTCGCGCCGGTGGCGACCAGCACGACGTCGGCGACGAGCTCGGAGACCGTGCCGTCGGCGTGCGTCGCGGTGACACCGTGCGCGGCCCGCGCCGAGGCCGGTCCGCTGAACTGTGCGGTGCCGTTGATGATCCGCACGCCCTCGTGCTCGACGCGGGCCCGCACGTCCGCGGACTGCGCCTGCGCCAGCGCCTTGACCCGGCGGTTCACCGCCGGAAGGTCCACACGGGACGATCCGCGGTCGACGAGCACGCCGAGCTCCTCGGCGCGGTGCAGGTCGACCCGGACCCCGGCCGAGGAGATGAACGTCTTCGACGGCACGCAGTCGTCGAGGACGCAGGCACCGCCCATGCCGTCGCGCTCGACGACGGTCACCTCGCTGCCGTGCTGGGCCGCGACCAGCGCGGCCTCGTACCCGGCCGGTCCACCGCCCATGATCACGATGTGGGTCACGGGAAGATCTCCTCCAGGATTCGACGACGGGGCGGGGTCGCCGTTCGGCGCCGGACGGGACGCGGTCACCGTACGCGCGTTGCACCGCACGGGCGCCGAGGAGGCGACCGACGGGTGAGCGTCTACCCTGGCGCCCGTGCCGCTGTACGCCGCCTACGGGTCGAACATGGACCCGGAGCAGATGAAGGAGCGCGCCCCGCACTCGCCGATGGCCGGGACGGGGTGGCTCCAGGGCTGGCGACTGACGTTCGGTGGTGAGGACTACACCTGGGAGGGCGCGCTCTCGACGGTCGTCGAGGAGCCCGGCTCCCAGGTGTTCGTCGTGCTCTACGACGTGCCGGAGCACGACGAGGCCCAGCTCGACCGCTGGGAGGGCGGCGAGATGGGGATGCACAAGAAGCTCCGCCTGCGCGTGGCCACGCTCGACGGCAGCGCCCTGGCCTGGATCTACGTGCTCAACGCGTACGAGGGCGGCCAGCCGAGCGCCAGGTACCTCGGTGTCCTGGCCGACGCGGCCGAGTCCGCCGGTGCCCCTGACGACTACGTCAACGACCTCCGCAGCCGCCCCAGCCGCAAGTCCGGCTGACCCGCCCGCACCCGGCGCCGGCCCACCCGCCTCGCCGCGCCACCTCCCTCTCCCCGAACGAACGGCACCTTCGTTCACGAAGGGTCGCGCGTCCACACCGAACGAGGGGCACCTTCGGGCAATCAGATTGCTCGAAGGTGCCCCTCGTTCGGGACGGATGGGGTGGGGTGGAACGGGCCGGGGTGACGCCGGCGGTCAGGCCTCGGCGAGGGCGGCCAGGGCCGACTGCACGAGGACCCGGACGCCGAACGGGATGGCCCGCTCGTCCAGGTCGAACGTCGGCTGGTGCAGGTCGCGCTTCGGACCCTCCCCCGGCCACACCCCGAGGCGGGCCAGCGCACCCGGCGCCTCCTCGAGGAACCAGGCGAAGTCCTCGCCGCCGCTGGACTGCTCGGTGTCGGCCGCCGCCTGCTCGCCGCCGACGGCGATGCCCGCGTCGCGCAGGATCCGGGTCGACGACGCGTCGTTGACCACCGGTGGCACGCCACGGACGTGGTCCAGGACGTATCCGACGCCGGTCGGCGCCAGCACGGAGGCGACCAGCGAGCGGATCGTCTCCTCGAGCGAGGTCCAGGTCGCGTGGTCGGCGGTGCGCAGCGTGCCGCGGACCAGACCGGTCTGCGGGATCGCGTTGGCCGCCTCGCCCGCGTGCACCGCGCCCCAGGTCAGGACCGTGCCGGAGCGCGGGTCGACGTGCCGGGTGAGCAGCAGCGGGAGCTGCGTGACGATCAGGCCGAGCGCCTCGACGAGGTCCGCCGTCAGGTGCGGGCGCGACGTGTGCCCTCCCGGCGAGGTGAGCCGCAGCTCCAGCAGGTCGCAGGCCGAGGTGATCGGGCCGACCCGGGTGCCGAGCTTCCCGACCTCCAGGCGCGGGTCGCAGTGCAGGGCGAACGCGCGTCGCACCCCGTCCATCACGCCGTCGGCGACCATGTCGAGCGCGCCGCCCGGCTGGACCTCCTCGGCGGGCTGGAACAGCAGCCGGACCCGGCCGGGCAGCGACGGCGCCGAGGCCAGCGCCAGGCCGGCGCCGAGCAGCATCGCGGTGTGCGCGTCGTGCCCGCAGGCGTGCGCGACGCCGGGGACGGTGGACGCGAAGTCCAGGCCGGTCTGCTCGGCCAGCGGCAGCGCGTCCATGTCCGCACGCAGCGCGACGAGGGGCTCGCCGCGGCCGACGTCGCAGACCAGACCGGTGCCCCCTGGCAGCGTCCGCGGCTCGAGGCCGGCGCGCAGGAGCGTCTCGGACACGCGCTTGGTGGTCAGCTCCTCGCACCGCGCGAGCTCGGGCTGGGCGTGGATGGCGCGGCGCCAGCCGACCACCCGTCCGCGGTTCTCCCCGACCCACGCGTCCAGCCAGGCAGGACCCGACCCGGCGCCGAGGTCGACGACCGGCACGTCCGCCATCACGGACGGGTCGGCACGGTCCTGCAGCGCAGTCACCTGGACCTCCGGAGCGTCGGGCGGGCACCTCGTCACGACATGCCTCGCGGGTGTGTGTCTCCTGTCATGGTGCTCACCCGTCCGGCGGTGTTCCACTCGAATCCGCTCCGATCGCGATACGCGCGGCGAGGGGTCGCCGGGATGCTGCGGACGGAGAAACGGTCCGTGCCGAGCGGCATCCCCTGGGGCGACGAACGGGCGTAACGGCCGCTCGTCGCCTCGCGGATGTCCCGTTCGTGATCTGACCGTGCGTCACCCGTGTCCGACGTCTCGTGACCACGGACCCGGGGCCGACCGCGCCGCGCACGGCGGCTGGAACAATGAGGCCCGTGTCCGTTCCGGGTGGCGAGGTGCAGCGCCAGATCGCCGGGCGTTACCGCGTCGACGGTCCGCTCGGCTCCGGAGCCATGGGCACCGTCTGGTCCGGTTTCGACGACGTGCTGCAGCGCCGCGTCGCGATCAAGGAGCTGAAGTTCCCGGAGGGCATCCCGGCGGGCGAGGAGCTCGAGCTCCGCGAGCGGATGATGCGCGAGGCCAGGGCGCTGGCCGGCCTGTCCCACCCGAACGTCGTCACGGTGTTCGACGTGCTCGACGCCGAGGGCGACCCGCTCGTGGTGATGGAGCTCGTCCCGTCGCGCAACCTGGCGACCGCGATCACCGAGCTGGGACGCCTCGACCGGTCGCAGGCCGCCGTCGTCGGCTACGGCACGTCGGCGGCGCTGCGCGCAGCGCACCGAGCCGGCATCACGCACCGCGACGTCAAGCCGGGCAACGTCCTGATCTCCGACGACGGGCGGATCAAGCTCACCGACTTCGGCATCGCCCGCAACGAGTCGGACGCGCCGATGACGTCGGCGGGCCTCGTCCTCGGCTCCCCCGCCTACATCGCGCCGGAGGTCGCCGCAGGCCAGCCGGTGACGCCCGCCGCGGACCTCTGGGGCCTGGGCGCGACGCTGTTCGCGGCCGTCGAGGGCAGGCCCCCGTACGACGTGGACGGCGACCCGGTCCGCACGCTCACCGAGGTCGTCGACGGCACGGTGCCGCGGGTGTCCGACCCCGGCCCGCTCGGCGACGTGATCGCCGGCCTGATGGTCAAGGAGCCGGCCGGGCGGATGCCGCTCGACGAGGTCCGCGTCCGGCTGAGCCCGCTGCTGGCCGACCCGAGCGATCCGATCTTCCCGGGATCGCCGGACGTCCCGACGGTCACCGGCATGGTGCCGCCGAACGTCGCTCCGCCGAGCGCGGCGTCCGGCCCGTCGCGCGGTCGTGCGACGCGGTCGCTGCTGCGCGGACGCGCCGTGCCCGAGTCACCCGCCCGGCCGGACGCGAGCGGGCCGAACCGGGTCGCGTCCTCCCAGCCGGGGCAGGCGGCGGCACCGCTGTCCTCCGATCCCGGACCGCTGCCCGGAGGGTTCCCGGCACCGGCGGACCAGGGCCCCCGCGCCACCGGGCACTACCCGGCCCCACCGCCACCGGTACGCCCGCAGCCGGCCCCGCAGGCCGTCCGGCCCGCACCGGCCGCCCCGCGCAAGCGGATGGGCGTGCTCACCGCGATCCCCCTGGTGATCGGCGGCGCACTGATCATCCTGCTCGGCGCCGTCGGTGGCTACGCTGCCGTCCGCACCGTCGCCGGGCAGGAGGCGTTCAGCACGGTGACCGCGACGACCGACCGCGCGCACCGCGTCCCCCGCCCCGACCCGCTCGGCTTCACCGTGTCCGTGCCGGAGGCGTGGTCCCAGTTCCGCTGGGACGGCGGGCGGGCCCCGACCGTGGTCCGCTACGTCAGCCCGGACGGCAGCGAGGAGCTCGCCGTCCGCAGCGCGGCATCCGCCCGCGAGGTCACCGACAACCTGAACCCGCAGGCGCTCGGCGTCGACACGGCGACCACCGCGGGCTACGGCACACCTCCGTCCGGGACCGAGCAGATGGTCGTCCGCACCGCCGACGGCCCGCAGCGGCGCACGATGTGGCTGCGGATCGTCCCGGCCCGCGACGGGAGCGTCTGGGCCGTCTCCCTGACCGTGCCCGGCAGCCGGTCGGAATCGATCTCGTCGAACCTGTTCGAGGGGCTCGCCGACGACTTCCGCGCGACCGGCTGAACGGGTCGCCGACACTAGGGTGGCCCCATGAGCTCCCCCGAGCCCGACGACCTGGCCCGTCGCGCCGCCGACGACCTCGCCCGCGCGAGCGGAACGGACCGCCACGACGTCGCCGTCGTGCTCGGGTCGGGCTGGCGTCCGGCCGCCGACGTGATCGGCGAGGCCGCCGTCGAGATCCCGATGGCCGAGCTGACCGGCTTCGTGCCGCCGTCGGCGCACGGGCACCACGGCACGGTCCGCTCGATCCCGGTCGGTGACCGGCGCGCGCTGGTCCTGCTCGGGCGCACCCATCTCTACGAGGGACACGGTGTCGAGCCGGTGGTGCACGGCGTCCGCACGGCGGCCGCGGCGGGCTGTCGCACCGTGGTGCTCACGAACGCGGCGGGCGGGATCCGCGATGGCTTCTCCGTCGGCCAACCGGTGCTCGTGTCCGACCACCTGAACCTGCTGGCGCGCTCCCCCCTGACCGGCGCCCGGTTCGTCGACCTCACCGATGCGTACTCCCCCCGCCTGCGCGGTCTGGCCCGCGAGATCGACCCGTCGCTCGTCGAGGGCGTCTACGCGGGCCTGCCCGGCCCGCACTTCGAGACGCCCGCGGAGATCCGGATGCTGCGCGGCATGGGTGCGGACCTGGTCGGCATGTCCACGGTGCTGGAGACGATCGCGGCGCGCGCCGAGGGACTGGAGGTCGGCGCGATCTCGCTCGTCACGAACCTGGCCGCGGGGATGAGCGGGCAGCCGCTGAACCACGAGGAGGTCCTCGAGGCCGGTCGCGTGGCGGCCACGCGGATGGGCGAGCTGCTGCGCGAGCTGCTGGCGAAGGCGTGAGCGCTGCCATGATCGGCGGTCCGGCAGCGGATCCGGACAGATCCGTCCGCGCGCGCTGCCGAACCGGCGATCACCGGCGGGACCGGGCGCGGCCGTGGCCGGCCTGACCCCGTCCCTGCGGGACACGGCGATGCGCTGGATCGCCGACGACCCGGATCCGTCCACGCGGGACGAGCTGCAGCGCCTGCTGGCCACGGCGATGGCCGGCGGCCCGGGTGTCGACGAGCTCGCCGACCGGATGTCCGGACCGCTGCGGTTCGGCACGGCCGGGCTGCGCGGACCGGTGCGGGCGGGTCCGTCCGGGATGAACGTGGCCGTCGTCCGACGCGCGACGGCCGGGCTCGCGCACTGGCTCGTCGCGTCCGGTCGTCGCGGCGGGACCGCCGTCGTCGGGCGGGACGCGCGGTTCGGGTCCCCGGAGTTCGCCGCGGCGACGGCCGGCGTCCTCGCCGCCGCCGGGTTCGACGTCCGCCTGCTCGACGGCGCCGTCCCGACCCCGGTGCTCGCGTTCGCCGTCCGGCACCTCGGCGCGGTGGCCGGCGTGCAGATCACCGCGTCGCACAACCCGCCGGCCGACAACGGCTACAAGGTCTACCTCGACGACGGCGCGCAGCTGGTCCCGCCTGCGGACGCCGAGATCGAGGCGGCGATCGCGGCGATGCCGGCCGCCGTCTCGATCCCGGTGGCGCCGGTCGCGGCCGTGGAGCCGGTGACGGAGTCCTATCTGGACCGCGTGGCCCGGGTGCCGCGCACCGGCAGCAGGGGGCTGCGGATCGCGCTCACCCCGCTGCACGGCGTCGGCGGCGAGACGTGCGTGCACGCGCTGTCCCGAGCCGGGTTCGACGACGTGCGGGTCGTCGCATCGCAGGCCGCGCCGGACCCGTCGTTCCCGACGGTCGCGTTCCCCAACCCCGAGGAGCCCGGCGCCACCGACGCCGTGCTGGCACTGGCCGCGGACACCGGGGCGGACCTGGCCGTGGCACTCGACCCGGACGCGGACCGGTGCGCGCTCGGCGTCCCGGACCGGTCCGGGACGTGGCGGATGCTGAGCGGCGACGAGACCGGCGTGCTGCTCGCCGACCACCTACTGCGCCACGGCGCCGTCTCCGGCGACGTCGGTGATCCTCTCGTCGCGACGACGGTCGTCTCGTCGTCGATGCTGGGCGCCGTCGCGTCGGCGTACGGCGCGCGTTACGCGCAGACACTGACCGGGTTCAAGTGGATCGTGCGCGGCGGGCCGGGGCTCGCGTACGGCTACGAGGAGGCACTCGGCTACTGCGTCGACCCGGACGCCGTGCGCGACAAGGACGGCATCGCCGCCTGTGTGCTCGCCGCCGACCTCGCCGCTTCCCTGCGCACGGCCGGGTCCACCGTCGACGACCGGCTCGACGAGCTCGCCGTCGCGCACGGCGTGCACCGCACCGAAGGTCTCTCGTCGAGGATGGAGCCGTCCGTACGGGATGCGGCCGTGGCCCGGCTGCGCGACGCTCCCCCACCCGGCTGGGACGTCGACCGGCCGGCGCCCGACGTGCTGTGTCTGCGACGGGAGGGGGCTCGCGTGGTCGTCCGTCCATCCGGGACGGAACCGAAGCTGAAGGCCTACCTCGAGGTCGTCGAGCAGCCGTCCGGTGTGGACGATCTGGCGACCGCACGGGAGCGGGCCGATGAGGTCCTCGCCGCGCTACGCGCCGAGATCGACGATCTCCTGCAGGATGAACCCTGATGGCCCGCCTGCTGATCGTGCACCACACCCCGTCGCCCGCGACCGCGGAACTCCTGGCCGAGGTGCAGCGGGGTGCGAACGACCCGGAGATCACCGGCGTCGAGGTGACGTCGCGCGCCGCACTGGCCGGGACCGCGTCGGACCTGCTCGCCTGCGACGGGATCCTGCTCGGCACCCCTGCCAACATCGGCTACATGTCCGGGGCGCTCAAGCACTTCTTCGACCAGGTCTTCTACGTCTGCGGAGACGACACGCGCGGGCTGCCGTACGGGGTGTGGGTGCACGGCGGGTCGGACACGAGCGGGGCGGTCACGGCTGTCCGGACGATCACCGACGGAATGGGCTGGACGGCCGTCGCGGCCCCGGTCGAGGTCACCGGCGCGCCCGACGCGGCCGCCCGGGAGGCCTGCTGGGAGCTCGGCGCGACGGTCGCGGCCGGGCTGATGGAGGAGTAGAGATGCAGGGACAGGTCACCGTCCACATGGACGCGCCGGCGGAGAAGGTGTGGGACCTGGTCTCCGACGTCCGCAACACCGGCCGGTTCTCACCGGAGACCCTGGAGGCCGAGTGGCTCGGCGGTGCGACCGGCCCTGCCGTCGGCGCGAAGTTCCGCGGGCACGTCAAGCGCAACGGCCGCGGACCCATGTACTGGACGGTCTGCCGCGTGACGCACAACGAGCCGGGCCGCGAGTTCGGGTTCGTCGTGCTCGGTCCGGGCGGTCGCGAGATCAACCACTGGCACTACCGCTTCGAGCCGGCCGCCGGAGGCACCGACGTCACCGAGTCCTTCCGGCTGGAGGAGAACCCGCTGCTGAAGATCTACTCGGCGATCGCGGGCCGTGCCCGCACGAAGACGAACGACCGCAACATGCGCGAGACGCTGGAGCGGATCAGGGCCGTCGCCGAGAGCGGGTAGGTGCTCAGACGGCGCCGAACTGGCGGTCCCCCGCGTCGCCGAGGCCGGGGACGATGAACGCCGAGTCGTTCAGACGCTCGTCGACCGAGGCCGTCACGAGCGAGACGGGCAGGCCGCTCTCCCGCAGGCGGGCGACCCCCTCGGGGGCGGCGAGTGCGCAGAGGGCGGTCACGTCGTCGGCGCCGCGGCGGGTGAGCAGTTCGATCGTGTGCACCATCGACCCGCCGGTGGCGAGCATCGGGTCCAGCACGAACACCGGACGCCCGACGAGCGAGTCCGGCAGCGACTCCATGTAGGGCACCGGTTCGTGCGTCGTCTCGTCCCGCGCCATCCCGACGAAGCCCATCTGGGCCTCCGGGATCAGGTCCAGCGCCGCGTCGGCCATGCCGAGCCCGGCTCGCAGCACCGGCACCAGCACCGGCGGCGTCGCCAGCCGGTGACCGACGGTCCGGGCGACCGGCGTGTGCAGCGGCTCCTCGGCCAGCGGGGCGTCCCGGGTCGCCTCGTAGACCAGCATCAGCGTGAGCTCCCGCAGCGCGGCGCGGAACGTCGCGTTGCCGTTGCGGGCGTCGCGCATGCTGGACAGCCGGGCGCGAGCGAGCGGGTGGTCGACGACGCGGACGTCCATGGCGGGCAGCGTAGTTCAGGGACGCGGTGGTTCAGGGCGTCGCGCGGCCCGGTGTCTCGCTCGTCCAGGTCCACCGGCCGTCGGAGTCCCGACGCGCCCGCATGACGTCCTCGGCCGCGGGGCGCTGCTCGTGCTCCCGGCTCCCGGTCGCGCTCCACAGGCTGAGCACCACCTCGTCCGCCGTCGCGTCGAGCCGCAGGAACGACTTGAACAGCGGCGGGTTGTCGCCGTCGAACAGCACGGACATCAGGTTGTGCCCGGGCGCCGAGCCGCGCGTCGGCAGCCGGTAGATCACGTCCGCGATGC
Source organism: Pseudonocardia endophytica (assembly GCF_004339565.1). GTDB lineage: Bacteria > Actinomycetota > Actinomycetes > Mycobacteriales > Pseudonocardiaceae > Pseudonocardia > Pseudonocardia endophytica. Next base: position 663,922 of record NZ_SMFZ01000002.1, on the reverse strand, counting down.
GTTCCTTGATCCACGACACCGTGCCCGCCCTCCCCCGCGGCGGCGTCATCCCGAGCCGCTTGGCCACCAGCCTGGTCGCCTCGACCGGCGTCAGCGCGAACAGGCCGCGCCCCAGTCCGAGGATCCGGTCGTAGCGGTGGCTGTAGTACGCCAGCGAGTCACCGCGCAGCGGGTAGCAGCGGAAGCCCTCCTCGGCCACGTCCACATCGGGCACGGTGTCCAGGTTCGGGATCGTGTGCGTCGCCGACATGTAGGCGCCGCTGCCACCCGCCACCAGGTACAGCAGCGTCCGGCCGTCACCGAGGTCGACCGGGTAGCGCTGGTAGTTGTGGTCGTCGCCGCCGATCACCGCCAGGTAGCGGGCCGCCGGGTCGGTGACGATCTCGTCCACCGAGCGCGGGCCGCCGGGGCGCGGGTCGCGGACCTCGCAGCGCTGGTACCTCGCGTAGGTCAGCAACGGCTTGCCGGTCAGCAGGATCTTCGGCCGGGAGTCCTCGTAGGACACCCGTCGGAGCCAGTCGGCCTGGTCCGCGTCGATGCCGCCGTGCAGCCCGGTGTCGATCAGCACCAGCCGGACCGGGCCCGCGTCGACCGCGCAGTACGGGCCGGGCTGGGTCGCCTGCTGGTCCGGATGCGGCCGGTACTCGCGGCGGATCGCGTCCACATCGGTCTGCGACGCGCGGGGCGCCCGTCGCCAGGTCAGCCTGCGCAGTGCCCGTCGCCATCCGGGTCCCGGCCCGGCGACCGTCGGCGGACCGCCGTCCGGCGGCTGGCCGCAGAACACGGCCATGAAGCCGAGCAGGTCGTCGTACCAGTCGTGGTTGCCGGGCAGGCCGTAGATCGGGGCCCGGTAGTCGCGGTAGGCCCGGTGGTGGTGGTCGGCGTAGGTGTCCACCCCGCCCGCCGGGTAGATCACGTCGCTGACGACGACGGCGAGGTCGCAGCCGTGCCCGCCGCCCGCGACGGTCTCCAGCACCGGCACGACGACGTACTGCGACGCGTCGCCCTCGCCGGGGTCGCCGAGCAGCGCGACCGAGATCCGGTCGCGTCCGGCGAACCGGTCCACGACACGGGTGTCCAGGTCCCGGGCCGGGTCGGGGTGCGTGCTCATCCGCTCCAGCCACGCCGTGCGGACCTCGTCCGTGGGGTCGCCGAACCATCCGGCCACCCGGTCGTTGCGCGACATCCACAGTGGAACGGGCGAGAGCCAGTTCAGACGACGGCGGGTCGGCACCAGGTCGAGGTAGCGGCCCGGCGTCTCGACGCCCCACCCGGCGTCGTGCTCGGTCGTGCGCGACGGCGGCGCCGCCGTGAACCCCCACGGCTCGGACCCGAGGCCGGTCACCTGGCGAACTCCACGACGGCCGCGGCGAGCTCCGGCCCGGCGTCCTCCTGGAGGAAGTGCCCGGCACCGGCGATCGTCGGATGCTGCCGCGCCGCCGCGCCGGGCAGCTCGCGGGCCAGCAGCGCCCGCCAGGGGCCGGTGATCGGGTCCGAGTCGGAGAACGGGCACAGCACCGGGATCTCCAGCGCCCGGAGCACGTCCCAGGCCGCGCGGTTCGCGTCGCTCGCCGGATCGTCCGGCGCGGTCGGCACGAGCAGCGGCATCGCCCGCGGGCCCGCCGCGTACGAGAGGTCCGGGAACGGCGCCGCGTAGGCGGCCCGGACGTCGTCGGACATCGGGTGGACGCACCCGGACGCGACGAGCCGCCCGACGTCCAGCGTCCCGGCCGCGCCCGCCTTCTCCACCGCCCGCCGGAACGCCCACCAGACGTCGGGCATGTCGGTGTCGCCGGTCGGGAGGCCGGTGTTCGCGGCGACCACCCGCGCGAACCGCTCCGGGTGCTCGGCGACGAGCCGCAGCCCGATCAGCCCGCCCCAGTCCTGGCCGACAACGGTCACCCGCTCCAACCCGAGGACGTCGAACGCCAGCGCGCGCGTCCACTCGACGTGTCGCGCGTAGCTGTGGTCGCCGATCTCGGCGGGCTTGTCCGAGCGGCCGAAGCCGACCAGGTCCGGCGCGATCGCCCGGAACCCCGCGGCGGCGAGCACCGGGATGACGGTCCGGTAGAGGAACGACCAGGTCGGTTCGCCGTGCAGCAGCAGCACCGGCGGCCCGTCCTGCGGCCCGTCGGCGACCCACGCCATCCGCAGCGTCCCGCCGTCGCCGTCGGGCACGTCGGCGTAGGACGGTGCGGGCAGGGGACCGGGCAGACCCACGAAGCGCTCGTCGGGGGTGCGGAGCACGCGCATGCCGCAGATCCTGACATCCTCGGCCCCGTTCCGGCCCGCCGCGGACCTTGACACGGGTGAGTGTCAGGGTTCACCGACCGTGTCGGAGCGGTCGACCCCGACGAGTGAGCGCCAACCCCGGTCGCCGCGCCGCCTGGTCCGCCCGGGTGGCGCCCGGATCACACCCGCAGGCATTGCGTGACACCGGATCCACGGACGGCCGAGAGATGACGATCAGTGTCGGTCCGGACGCGTAACGCTCACCCCATCGCATGACGATCCGCAACGAGTGATCCGGACAGCACTCAAGGTCGCCGATTTCGGGATTCACCTGACCCGAACGGGTGGTATGGCCGAAACGGTGTCACATCCGGAGCGCCGCCGACGCTGTACTAGAAGACAAGGAGGTGATCCGGTGCCGGAGAACACGACTTCCGAAGAGGCGACACTGATCGCTGCGGCGGAAAGGCTCACGCAGTGCGACGGATACGTCGTACTGGCGGTGGACCCGCAGACCGGGGAGGTGGACGCACACGGGCCGTTCGACGGGATGACCGCGACGGTGAAGGCCGACCAGCTGCGTCGCGACTTCGACCGCGGGGGACTCGAGGACGTCTCGATCGGCGTCGTCCGACTGCACAGCCAGGCCTGACCACGGACGTGCCGGCCGGCGTGCGCGGCGGACCCCGATCCGTCGTGACGCCCGGCCGGAGTTCCGGCCTCGGTGTCGGAGGACCGCCCCGACGGTCCCGGCCCCGGCCGGCATCGACCCGTTCCGTGCCGTCGTCCCGCCCCGAGGGGACGGCGGCACGCAGCGCTGTCGGGGGGCGACGCTAGGCTCGGCGTGTGGCAAGCGACATCGTGCCGATCCAGCTCGCCCTCACCCGGGGGGACGTCGTCACCCTGTGGGCCCCCCGATGGCGGGAGGACGGCGAGGAGTGGGAGGCCTTCCTCGGCGACGAGGACTCGGTGTTCGCGTTCGACGAGGTGGCCGCGCTCGCGGCGTTCGTCCGCACGGCGCGCGAACACGATCTCGTCGACCATCCCGCGTGGCCGACCGTGCCGAGCCTGTCGGTCGGCGAGCTGACCCCGGACGACCAGCACCGGTTCGACGTCGTCGGCCTGCCGGAGATCGCCGCGGGCGACCCGGACCAGTGGACGGTCGGCGAGCTCGACGAGACGATCGCGATCGTCCGGTCGATCGCCGACGTCTGCGATCTCACGGACGTCACCGGCATCCTCGACGGTGAGCCCGGCTTCGAGCTGCTGCGCCGCGGATCGGTGGCGTTCGCCGGCCGCGAGGGCCTGAAGCAGTGGTCCGCGCTCTCGGACACGATCGGCTCCCGCTGGGACGAGGTGGTCGACGCGCTGGACGAGCTCGTCGCCACGCCCGACGTGGACGCCGGCGCGCTGGACAAGTCGCGCGCCGAGGCCGAGGCCCTCGCCGAGGCCGACGATCTCGCGAGCGACGCCGACGACGACGCGGACGACGCCGAGATCGAGGACGAGACGGTCGACGACGCCGACGACGACGAGGCCGACGGCCCGACCGGTTTCTGGGCCGAGGTCGGCATCGACCCGATCCGGATCGAGACGTCCGACGGCGAGGGCGTGACCCTGCGCTGCTACCTCGACGACAAGCCGGTGTTCCTCGGCTCCGACGGCCGGATCGACGTCTACGGCACCGAGCGCGCACTGGTGCGGGCGCTCGCCGACCCGGACGAGACGATCGCCGGGACCGACCTGTCGGCCGTCGCCACGTGGCAGGAGGTCCTGGACGCCGCGCAGACCGGCGATCTGGACGCGACCGTCGAGGACATGAACACCTACGTCCTCACCGGCATCGGTGACGACCTCGCGAGCGGCGAGCTGGACATCGACCCGGTCCAGCTCGACCTCGCCGTGGAGCTGCTGCAGGACGTCGGCGACTGGGCGGGCGACGACGACGCGTCCGAGGCGCTGGCCGAGGCGAACCCGCTCGGCTGGCTCGTGTCGTTCGTGGTCCGTCCGAACCCGGCCCGCCTGGCGCCGACCCCGCCGTTCGACGCAGAGGCGGCCCGGTGGGGCGAGCTGGTCCGGGGGCTGCAGGCGCGCCTGCGCAGGCACTGAGCACGGAGCCGGCGGAGCTGCGGCCGCACCGAGCCGGCGGATCAGTCCGCGCGCAGTGCCGCGTACCCCGGCTTGATCACGTTCTCGATCAGGGCGAGCCGCTCGTCGAAGCCGATGAACGCCGACTTCATCGCGTTCACGGTGAACCACTGCAGGTCGTCCCAGCCGTACCCGAACGTGTCGGCCAGGCCGGTCATCTCGCTCGTCATGGTGCAGTCCGACATCAGCCGGTTGTCCGTGTTGACGGTGACGCGGAAGCGCAGCCGCGCGAGCAGACCGATCGGGTGGTCGGCGAGCGACGTCGCGGCCCCGGTGTGCACGTTGGACGTCGGGCACATCTCCAGCGGGATCCGGTTGTCCCGCACCCACGCCGCCAGCCGCCCGAGGCGCGGCGGCTGAGCTGGGTCGTCTCCCCGCCCACCCGACTCGATGTCGTCGACGATCCGCACGCCGTGCCCCAGCCGGTCGGCACCGCACCACTGCACGGCCTCCCAGATCGACGGCAGTCCGAACGCCTCGCCGGCGTGGATCGTGACGTGGGCGTTCTGCTGGCGGACGTACTCGAACGCGTCCAGGTGCCGGGTGGGCGGGAAACCCTTCTCGGCGCCCGCGATGTCGAAGCCGACCACACCGGAGTCCCGGTGGCGTACGGACAGCTCGGCGATCTCACGCGAGCGGGCGGCATGGCGCATGGCCGTCAGCAGGCAGCCGACCCGGATGGTCCGCCCCGCCGCCGCGGCCCGGGCGGTGCCGACCGCGAATCCCTCCAGGACCGCGTGCACGGCGCCATCGAGGTCCATGCCGTTCTCGACGTGCAGCTCCGGCGCGAAGCGCACCTCCGCGTAGACGACGCCGTCGGCCGCGAGGTCCTCCGCGGCCTCGGCGGCGGCGCGGGACAGCGCGTCCGGGGTCTGCAGCACGGCGACCGTGTGCCCGAACGTCTCCAGGTAGCGTTCCAGCGAGCCGGAGTGGGCGGCGCCCAGGAACCAACGGCCGAGCTCGGCGGGATCGGTCGTGGGCAGGTCGCGGTACCCGGCGGCGTCGGCCAGCTCGATGACGGTGCCCACGCGGAGCCCTCCGTCGAGGTGGTCGTGCAACAGGACCTTGGGAGCGGACCGGACGGTGTCGTCGTTCAGCGCAACAGGCACGAGCGCACCGTAGGATACGATCACGATCGGTCCTGTCGGTGCTGGTCGGATGCCCCGGACGGCCCAATGCATGACCGTCCGTCGATACTCGGACGGCAGTCGCTACCCTCTGGGTACTCCCCACTTGGCTCAGAGGAAGCGCACAGATGCCATGAGCGACACGAACCTCTCGTTCGATCGGATGCGCGGCATGCTCATGCGCGCGGCCGAGATCCGTGACAGCGAGCAGCAGCAGATCTTCGACTCCCTGGACGAGATCCACGCCCGGCTGGCGGCACTGGACGCCATCGGGACGGTCCGCAAGAAGCTGACCGAGATCCCGGACCGGACCGAGATCAGCGTCCTCGCCGAGCGGCTCGACGAGACCGTGAACAAGCTGGACAACCAGGAGGTCACGCTCGGCGCGGTCACCCGCGCGATCGAGTCGCTGCCGGACAAGCTGGCCAAGCCGATCGCCCAGCTCGACGGGCGCCTCGACGGGATGGGCGGGCGCCTGGAGGGCGTGTCCGGCCGGATGGACGGCCTGGACGACCGGCTCGGCGGGCTGCACAAGCGCCTCGACGACCTGGACAACCGTCTGGACCGGCACGAGATGCGCCTGGACGCGATGCCGAACGCTGTCGCCACCCCGATCAAGGAGCGGGTGGAGGGCGTCGAGCGCCAGGTCAAGGAGCAGCTCGATGCCGCCACGCACTCGTTCGAGGAGACCGGGGAGGGCCTGCGGAACCTGCTGGGCGACACCAGCGTCGGCCTGCACCGCCGTCTCGAGGAGCTGTCGGCGCGCCCGGCCGTCGACCCGACGCCGGCGTTCGACGCGCTCACCGAGCGCCTGGACGCGCTGACGGCGCGTCTGGAGCAGATCGGCGACCGGCTGGACTCCGTGGAGAGCGGCATCGACGGCAAGTTCGGCGAGCTGGGCGGCTCCGTCGACACGAAGCTGGGCGAGCTCGGCGGCTCGGTCGACTCCAAGCTCGGCGAGCTGGACCAGGCCCTGCGCACCCGCCCGGACACCACGTCGGTGAGCGCGCTGGTGGCCAAGGCCAACGAGGAGTCCGAGCGCCGCAGCGCCGGCCAGCTGGACGAGGCGATGGCCACGTTCGCGGAGCTGATCATGGGGCGTGGCGCCCAGTACCAGCAGCCGCAGCAGCCGCCGCCCCCGCCGCGCCCGGCGCAGCGCCGCTCGAGCCGTTCCAAGGCCGCCGTGAAGAGCGGCACGAACGGTTCCGCCGTGGACGTCGTCACCGACGACCCGGACGAGTAGGCACCGAGTCACCCGCGGACGCCGCGGCTCCCACCAGGGGTCGCGGCGTTCGTGTGTCCAGTGCCCCCTAGCGGGTCGACGCGCGCCCCTTCACGGCCGCCCAGCCGCCGGTGACGAGGAACAGCACGATGCCGACGATCGCGAGCCAGAACAGGCCCTTGATCACGAATCCGAGAACGGCCAGCACCACCCAGACGATCAGCAGTGCGAGAAGCAGACGCAGCATGGCGACGACGCTACGCCCGGGTGCGGCGCACGGCGCGTCAGCGACGTGAGAACCGCCGGAACACGGCGTCCAGCTCGTTGACCCGCAGCACGCGCATGCCGAGCAGGGTCACCGGCAGCGCGACGAGCGTGCCGATCACGAGCAGCGTCCACGCGCGACCGACGGCGGGCCAGTCGGCCAGCCACGCGGCGTCCAGCCCCCTGCCGACGCCCCACGCGGCCGCGGCACCGACGACGGACGCGACGAGCGTCTTGCCGAGCGTCACGACGACCTCGCGTGTCCGGATGTGCCCGAGCCGCTGGTACAGGAGCCACTGCCCGATCAGCACGCCGACCACGAACGACAGCCCGTTCGCGGCGGCGAGACCGAGCACGACCTGCTCCGGCTCCAGCAGCACCGGGCAGAGCAGCAGCAGCGGGATCTTGACCACGATCATCCCGACCTGGATCAGCGTCGGCGTCCGCGAGTCGGTCATCGCGTAGAACACACGCAGCTGCAACATCGTCACGGCGTAGGCGAGCAGGCCGAACGCCGACGCGGCCACGGTCGCGCCGAGCCGGGACGCCCCGGAACCGCTGCCCGCGCCGAGCGAGAACAGCGCGACGCCCAGCTCGGTGCCGAACACGGTCAGCAGCGCGGCGATCGGCAGCAGGCCGACCGTCGACAGGCGCGCGCCCAGCGACAGGTCGGTGACCACCTGGTTCGTGTCGCCCTGCGCGGCGGCGCGGCTCATCCGCGGCATCAGCGCCGTCAGCAACGAGACGCCGATGACGCCGTACGGGACCTGCAGGAGCAGCCACGCGTTGGAGTACGTGGACACCGAACCCGCGTCCGCGCCGGCGGCCACCCGCGTGGTGACGATGTACCCGGCCTGCCCGGCCAGCACGTAGCCGACGATCCACAGCGCCATTCCGCCGGCCGTCGACAACCGCGGGTCCCAGCCCCACAGCGGGCGGTACCGGAAGCCGATCCTCCGCATCGACGGCAGCAGCACGACGGCCTGCACGACGATGCCGATCGTGGTGCCCAGCCCGAGGACGAGCAGCTTCGGGTCGCCCATCCGGACCGGGTCGGTGGAGATCTCGCCGGGCACCAGCACGTACACGCCGAGCACCAGCAGCATGACGACGTTGTTCAGCACCGGTGCCCAGGCGAACGGGCCGAACACCTGCTTGGAGTTCAGGACGGCGCCGAGCAGCGCGCCCATGCCGTAGAAGAAGATCTGCGGCAGCAGCAGCCAGGCGAACGCCGTCGCGAGCGCGGGGTCGGCCTGTCCGGAGTCGCCGGAGCCCAGGTAGAGCCGGGTGAGCAGCGGCGCGGCCACCATCGCGATCAGCGTCGCGACCAGCAGCCCGGCCCCGACGACCGTGAGCAGCCGCCGGGTGAACGCCTCGCCGCCGTCGGTGTCGTCCTGCTGGGCGCGGACCAGCACCGGGATCATCACGCTGGTCAGCACGCCGCCGAGCAGCAGCTCGTAGACGATGTTGGGCAGCGTGTTCGAGACCGTGTAGGAGTCGTTGACCACGGCCAGGCCGAGCACGGCGACGATCGCGAGGTTGCGCAGGAAGCCGGTGAGGCGGCTGACCAGGCTGGCGATCGCGATCAGGCTCGACGAGCGCACCAGCGACCCGGCCTGCTCGCCGCCGGACGCACCGGACGGGCCCGCGTCGACGACCGGCTCGATCGGTGCCGTCGTCTCGGTGCTCGGCCGGACCGGGTTCGGGATCGGCCGGGTCATCTCCTCGGCCGACTCCGGCGGCACCGGGCCGCGCCCGACGGGGCCCCCGTGCACGGGGGGTGCCGGGGAGACCGCGGGCCGTCGCTCGTCACGCATCGTCGACCATCGTGCCCGACCGGCGCCACGACGTCGGCGGCGACCCGCACGGCCGACCGGAGCACCACACACCGTGCATGATCGGCCGAAATGTCCGGATCACGGCCACCCGGAACCGAACGAACGGCACCTTCGAGCAGTGTGATTGCTCGAAGGTGCCGTTCGTTCGCCGGGGGAGGCGCGGAGTGGGTAGGGCGCGGCGGCCCGCGCGCCTCAGCCGGAGCGGACGGTGTCCAGCACGAGGTCGCGGGGGCGGGTGGCGTCCGGGTCACCGACGATCAGCAGCGCCGCTCCGGTGACGGCCCGGCGCGCGCCCTGGAACCGGTCCGGCGTATCCGTGTGCAGCTCCAGCAGAGGCGTGCCGGCCTGCACCGGGTCCCCCGGTCCGACGAGCAGGCGGACGCCGGCCGCGGCCTGCACGGAGTCCTCCTTGCGGGCACGACCGGCACCGAGCCGCCACGCCGCGGTCCCGACGGCGAGCGCGTCGGCGCCGGAGAACACGCCGTCGCGGTCCGCGGTCACGGTCTCCACGTGTCTCGCCCGCGGCAGTGGCGCCGACGGGTCGCCGCCCTGTGCCGCGATCATCGCCTCCCACACCGGATAGGCGGCTCCGGACGCGAGCACCTCCGCCGGGTCCGGGGCGTCGGTCAGCCCGGCCAGCCGGAGCATCTCCCCGGCCAGGGTCACGGTCAGCTCGACGACGTCCGGCGGCCCGCCGCCGCGCAGCACCTCGACCGCCTCGGCGACCTCCAGTGCGTTCCCGACGGCCCGGCCGAGCGGGCGGGACATGTCGGTGAGCAGCGCCGTCGTCGGCAGGCCGTGGGCGCCGCCGATCCGGGTCATCGCGTCGGCCAGCTCGCCGGCCCGCGCGGTCGTCTTCATGAACGCCCCGGTCCCGACCTTGACGTCGAGCACCAGCCCGCCGGTCCCCTCGGCGATCTTCTTGCTCATGATCGAGCTGGCGATCAGCGGGACCGACTCGACGGTGCCGGTGACGTCGCGCAGCGCGTAGAGCTTGCGGTCGGCGGGGGCGAGCGACGGCGTCGTCGCGCAGATGACGGCCCCGACGTCGGCGAGCTGGGCGCGGATCTCGTCGGTCGACAGCGACGCCCGCCATCCGGGGATCGCCTCCAGCTTGTCCAGCGTGCCGCCGGTGTGGCCGAGCCCGCGCCCGGACAGCTGCGGCACGGCGGCGCCGCAGGCCGCGACGAGCGGCGCGAGCGGCAGGGTGATCTTGTCGCCGACGCCGCCGGTGGAGTGCTTGTCCACCAGCGGGCGCCCGACGTCGCCCAGGTCCAGGCGCTCCCCCGAGTCGATCATCGCCTGGGTCCAGCGCGCCGTCTCGCGGTCGTCCATGCCGTTCAGCAGGATCGCCATCGCGAGCGCGGCCATCTGCTCGTCGGCGACCTCGCCGCGGGTGTACGCGCCCACGATCCAGTCGATCTGCTCGGCGGTCAGCTCCCGGCAGTCCCGCTTGGCGACGACGACGTCGACGGCGGACATGCCGTTCGGCCCGGTCACGGGATCGAGCGGCGGCGCGGGCGCGCTCGTGTCCTCGCCCCAGCCCACTCCCCGGATCATCGCGGCGCTCCCGGCAGGTCGGAGGGCCCGAACGCGTCCGGCAGCACCTCGGACAGCGGGCGCGGGCCGTGCGGCGTGTCGACCAGGCACTCCGGCCCGCCGAACTCGTGGAGCACCTGGCGGCACCGTCCGCAGGGCATCAGCAGGTCGCCGTCCACGGAACGGCAGGCCAGCGCGCGCAGCCGGCCGCCACCCGTCAGGCGCAGCTGCCCGGCCAGCGTCACCTCGGCGCAGACCCCGAGCCCGTACGAGGCGTTCTCCACGTTGCACCCGGTGACGACGCGGCCGTCGTCACACAGCGCGGCCGCGCCGACGAGCAGTCCCGAGTACGGCGCGTACGCCGACGAGGCGGCCGCACGCGCCGCGTCACGCAGGTGCGCCCAGTCCAGCGCGGCCTCGGCACGGGCCTCGCGCATCAGGTCGCGACCGGCTCCGCTGGGTCCTCCACCGGCCATCAGTGCCTCGCCAGGGGACGTCGATGCCGAGATCGGCGGATCCGGGCGTCCGTCGGCAAGGCGCTGGCCGGCCCTCGTACCGGGCGTACTCGGGTCGGCCGGCAACGCCGCCGACGGGCGTCCGGGCCGTCGAGGTCCGTTTCGATCGTTCCCTGGTGGGGCACGTTACCCGCCCTCTCCACGCCGGTACTCGACGCCGAGGGCCGCCGGTGGTCGCAGTCGCTGCGACGCGACGGCCAGCACGAGCAGCGTGACCAGCTGGGGGGCGTAGGTCGCGAACTCGGTCGGCACGGTGTCGATCGTCCAGTACAGACCGTAGACGACGAGACCGCCGACGAGGGCGAGCGCCGCAGGCACCCACCGCCGTCGCGCCACCCACAGCACGGCGACGACGACGGCCAGCAGCGTCGCGGCGTAGAGCAGGGCGTGCACGGCCTCTCCGCCGGCGCGCAGCTGCAGCCCGTCGACGTAGCCGAACAGCGCGGAGCCGGCCAGCAGCCCGGCAGGCCGCCAGTTGCCGAAGATCATCGCGGCGAGCCCGATGTAGCCGCGGCCGCCGACCTGGTTCTCCAGGTAGCCGAGCTGGCCCGGGTTGAGCGCGAGCGCGGCACCGCCGAGGCCGGCCAGACCGCCGGACACGATCACGGCCGCGTACTTGTGCGCCACCACGTTCACGCCGAGCGTCTCGGCCGCCACCGGCGACTCGCCCGCCGCGCGCAGCCGGAGCCCGAACGGCGTGCGCCACAGCACGAGGTAGGAGACCGGCACGAGCAGCACGCCGAGCAGCACGACCGGCGTCAACCCGGTGACCAGGCCGCCGAGCAGCCCGGCGAGGTCGGACACGAACACCCGCTGCTGCTGTTCCAGCGCGCGCAGTCCCGAGCTGAGCAACGGCACGTCGAACTCGGTGAAGCCCTGCAGCCGTGGCGACTCACGCGGGTTCTGCGAGATCGGCTCGAAGATCAGTGTGGACAGGTACTTCGTCAGCCCCATCCCGAGCAGCGTGATCGCGACGCCGGAGACGATGTGGTTGACGTTGAACGTGACGGTCGCGACGGCGTGCAGCAGGCCGCCGAGCGCGCCGAACACGAGACCGCCGACGAGCGCGGCCCACGGGCCCCACTGGTAGCCGGCCCACGCCGCACCCCAGGTACCCAGGATCATCATGCCCTCGAGGCCGATGTTGATGATCCCGGCCCGTTCGGACCAGAGACCGCCGAGCCCGGCGAACAGGATCGGCAGCGCGAGCCGGACGGCCGCCTCGGCCGTGCCGGACGACGTCAGCTGCGTCTGGCCGGTGAGCGTGACGGTGATCGCCAGGATCAGGACGAGGAGGAGCGCGATCAGGAACGGACGGGCCCATCGGGGCACGGACAGCGAGCGGGCCCGGTCCAGGACCGTGGTCATGTCGCAGCCTCCGCCGTCTCGGTCGATGGCGCGGGCGCGGCGGCCACACGCCGTTGCTCGGCCCGCTGCCCGGCCCGTCGCACGATCTCGTAGGCGACGACCACCGACAGCACGATCAGCCCCTGCATGATCAGCACGATCTCCCGCGGCACGCCCACGACGTCGAGCGCGACGGCCGCCTTGTCCAGGAACGCCCACAGCAGGGCGCCCAGCGCGATGCCGACCGGGTGGTTGCGGCCGAGCAGCGCGACGGCGATCCCGGTGAAGCCGTAGCCCTGCGGGGACACCAGCGTGTACGCGTGGTCGCGCCCGAGCAGCTCCGGCAGGCCGACCAGCCCGGCCACCGCCCCGGACGTCAGCAGCGCGACGAGGATCATCCGGCGCGCGTTCACCCCACCCGCCGCGGCCGCCGTCGGGGACTCGCCGGACGCCTTCAGCTCGAAGCCGAACCGCGTGCGGGACAGCAGGAACCAGTAGCCGACGCCGAGCGCCGCTGCGACCAGCACCATGCCGAAGATCTCCCCGGACCCGACCGGGATGCCCGGGAACCACCCGGACTCCGGGATCGGCGGGGTGGTGATGTTGTTGCCGGCCAGCTTGCCGAACGTGTCCGGGCTGATCAGGAACGCGATCATGCCGATGGCCACCGCGTTCAGCATGATCGTCGAGATCACCTCGGACACGCCGCGGTACGCCTTGAGCAGCGCAGGGACCGCCACCCACGCGGTCCCGGCCAGCACCGCGACGACCAGGATCACGATCGTGTGCAGCACCGGCGGCAGCACCACGGTCCCGCCGACGATCGCGGCCACGCACGCCGCGACCCGGTACTGGCCCTCGACACCGATGTTGAACAGCTTCATCTGGAAGCCGATCGCGACGGCCAGCGCCGCGACGTAGTACACCGACGCCGAGTTGATCGTGTCGACGACGACCGTCCCGGACCCGATCTGGCCGACCAGCGTGGTCAGCGCCGTCAGCGGGGACGAACCGCTGATCAGCAGCGCGACGGCGCACAGCAGGGCCGCGACGACGATCGCCAGTACCGGGGCCAGCACCGCCCCGCGCCACCGCGCGATCATCGCCGCACCACCGCCCCGGTGCCGCACCGGTGACTCCACCGTGCGCGACAGCTGTTCCCGTCCGACCCGGGTGGGCGGACGGAGCGCTCGTCCGGGGATCGGGCCGGCGGGGTCATGCCGCGGCACCCGTCATGGCGGTGCCGAGCTCCTCGGGGGTGACCGTTGCCGGGTCCGCGGTGCCGACCAGCCTGCCGTCGAGGATCACGGCGAGCGTGTCCGACAGGCCGATCAGCTCGTCCAGGTCGGCGGACACGAGCAGCACCGCCAGCCCGGCCGCGCGCGCTCGTCGCAGCTCGGCCCAGATCCCGGCCTGCGCCCCGACGTCGACGCCGCGGGTCGGGTGCGCGGCGATCAGCAGGACCGGGTCGCCGGACAGCTCCCGGCCGACGACGAGCTTCTGCTGGTTGCCACCGGAGAGCGCGGCGGCGGTGACGTCGATGCCGGGCGTGCGGACGTCGAAGTCCCGGACGATCCGTTCGGTGTCCGAGCGCGCGGCGGACCGGTCGACCAGCCCGTGCCGCGCGATCGGGGTGCGGGTCTGGAACCCGAGCACCCGGTTCTCCCACAGCGTCTGCTCGCCGAGCAGCCCGTACCGCGACCGGTCCTCCGGCACGTAGCCGACACCGGCCTCGCGACGGGCCATCGTGCCGGCCCCGGTCAGGTCGCGGCCGCCGAGCAGGACCCGGCCGCGCGCCCCGCGCCGCATACCCATGATCGTCTCGACGAGCTCGGTCTGGCCGTTGCCCTCGACGCCGGCGATGCCGACCACCTCACCCGCGTGCACGACGAGGTCGATCCCGTCCAGCAGGTCGCGGTCACCGGACGGGGCGGGCAGCCCGAGCCCCTCGACGCGCAGCACCTCACGGTCGGTCACGGTGGACGCGCCCGCGTCCGGTGTGGGCAGCTCGGAGCCGACCATCATCTCGGCCAGCTCGCGGTTCGTCACCGTCGACGGGTCGGCGGTGCCGACCGAGCGGCCCCGCCGGATCACGGTGATCCGGTCCGCGATGGCGCGCACCTCGTCGAGCTTGTGCGAGATGAACAGGAACGTGTAGCCCTCGGCGCGCATGCCGCGCAGGGTGGCGAACAGCTCGTCGACCTCCTGCGGCACGAGCACGGACGTCGGCTCGTCCAGGATCACCGTGCGGGCGCCGCGGTAGAGCACCTTGAGGATCTCCAGCCGCTGCCGGTCGGCGACCCCGAGACGCTCCACCCGTTCGTCGGGTGCGGCGTTCAACCCGACCGTGCGGGCCAGCTCGGCGATCCGCTCCCGCGCGGCCCGCCCGATCCCGCCGGACGCCCCGAGCAGCACGTTCTCCGCGACGGTGAGGTTGTCGGCCAGCATGAAGTGCTGGTGCACCATGCCGATCCCGGCCGCGATCGCGTCCGCGGGCGAGCGGAACGCGACCGGCTCGCCGTCGACGCCGACCGTCCCCTCGTCCGGCGCCTGCATCCCGTAGAGGATCTTCATCAGGGTCGACTTGCCGGCCCCGTTCTCCCCGCACAGCGCGTGCACCTCGGCGCGCGCCACGACGAGGTCGATCCGTGAGTTGGCGACGACGCCCGGGAACCGCTTGGTGATCCCGCGCAGCTCGACCGCCGGAGCGGTGTCGACGCGCGCTCCGTCCGCTCCGCGCTCGCCGTCCGTCACTTCGTGGACTTGACCTGGATCTGGCCGGAGATGATCGCCGCCTTGTACGCGTCGAGCTGGGCCTTGATGTCGTCGACCTGACCACCGGACGTCGAGTACCCGACGCCGTCGACCTTGAGGTCGAAGCGCTTCGGCAGCGACGAGGTGTCGTTCTTGGCGATCGCGTTGATGTAGTCGTACACCGCGACGTCCACCCGCTTGATCATTGACGTCATGATCACCTGCTTGACCTGGGCCAGCTGCGGCGAGTTGTACTGGTCGGAGTCGACGCCGATGGCCTTCTTGTTGCCGGTCTGCGCGGCCGAGAACACGCCCTGGTTCGACTTGCCCGCCGCGGCGAACGCGATGTCCGCGCCGCCGTCGTACTCGCCGCCCGCGATCTCGGTGCCCTTGGTGGCGTCGTTGAAGCCGGTCGTGTCGCCCGCCGGGGAGATGTACTTCGCGTCGACCTGCGCGTTCGGCGCGACGGCCTTCACGCCCTGCGTGTAGCCGGCCTCGAACTTCTGGATCAGCGGGTTGTCCACGCCGCCGACGAAGCCGACCTTGCAGGTGGTCGTCTTCAGCGCGGCCGCGGCGCCGACCAGGAACGAGCCCTGCTCCTCGGCGAACACCAGCGGCGTGACGTTCGGCAGCGTGACCGTGTCGTCGTCCACGATCGCGAAGCGCACCTGCGGGTTCTCGGTCGCGACGGTCTTCAGCGCGCTCGCGTAGTTGAAGCCGACCGCGATGATCGGGTTGTGCCCGGTCGCGACGAGCTGGCGCAGCCGGTTCGCCGAGGCGTCCTCGCTCTCGCCGGGCTGGGCCGTGGCCTCCGTCGCCTTCGGCATCTTCAGCTGCGCGGACGCGCGGTCGATCCCGGCGGCGGCGGCGTCGTTGAAGGACGCGTCACCGCGCCCGCCGATGTCGTAGGCCATACCGACCTTGAGCTTGCTGGCGTCACCGGGCGTCGGCGACGGCGCGGGCTGCGCCTGGGCCGCGTCCACCGACGGCGGGGGGTTGCGCGGGCAGTTGTCCCCACCGCCGCCCTGCGCCTGTCCACCCCCGGTGTCCCGGGCGCACCCGGCCAGGACCATCGCGGTCGCCATCGCGACCGCAACCACCGCAACCCCACGTCGTGTACGCACGCCGAGTTCCCCTCCCCGCGTCCCGTCCGGTTCTGGCGGGACCGTAGTCGCTGCGGGGCCGGTGCACGAGAGCCGAAACATCGCCGTGACCAACACGTTCGCGGAGCGGGCCCTGTACCGTCCGCGGCGACGATCACCCGAGGGAGGGCGCGTGGACCAGGCGAGTGTGCGGGTCGCGGCATCGCCGGAGCGGGTCTGGGCACTGGTCACCGACATCACGCGGATGGGCGAGTGGAGCCCGGAGGCGACCGGTGGCCGGTGGCGCGACGGCAGCGGTCCCCGGCTCGGGGCGCGGTTCGTCGGGAACAACCGGCACGGTCCGATCCGGTGGAACACGCACTGCAGGGTGACCGAGTGCGAGCCGCCGTCGCGGTTCACGTTCACGGTCGCCGAGAACCGGATGGCGTGGGGCTGGCTCCTCGCCCCGGACGGTTCCGGCGGAACCGAGCTCACCCAGTGGCGCGAGCACCTCGGGCCGACGCCGTTCCTCGCGAACCTGCTGGTGATCAGTGGCCTGATCGGCCGCGACCGCGAGCACGCGATGGTCGACGGGATGCACCGGACGCTGGAGGCCGTGCGCACGACGGCCGAGCGCGCCACCTGACCTCCGGTGCGCGCCAGGGCCGTCGCCGTCACCGTCGCGCTGACGGCCGCACTGCTCGCCGGGTCCGCCGCACCGGCGCTCGCCGCGGCACCGACCGCTCCCGCCGCGGCGCCATGCCCCGGGCAGGCCGCGCCACCCGGGCCGCCGGCCGACGAGGAGACCGTCCCGGTGACGCCGCTCCCGGTTCCCGACCAGCCGGTCGGCGGCCCCGGCATGGGGACCTGCGGGGAGGTGCGCTCCCCCGGCACGGCACCCCCTCCGCCGGTCGGCGTCGCGTCCTACGTGGTCGCCGACCTGGACTCCGGCGCCGTGCTCGCGGCCCGCGCGCCGCACGCGCGGGAGCGGCCGGCGTCGACGTTGAAGATGCTGCTCTCGCTCGTGGTGACCGACCGGCTGGACCCGTCCACAGTGGTCGTCGGGACACCGGAGGACGCGAACGTGGACGGCAGCAGGGCCGGGGTCGGGCCGGGCGGCCGGTACACGGTGGACCAGCTGTTCCACGGCCTGATCCTCAACTCCGGCAACGACACCGCGAACGCCCTGGCCCGCACGATGGGCGGGATCCCGGCCACGCTGGCCGCGATGCAGTCCGAGGCGCGCACGCTCGGCGCGCTGGACACCCGCCCGGCCACGGTGTCCGGACTGGACGGTCCCGGGATGTCGTCGTCGGCCTACGATCTGGCGTTGTTCTTCCGCGCCGTGGCACAGCGGCCGCGGATCACGACCGTCATGCACACCCGGACCTACCCGTTCCCGGGGTTCGCGGACAAGCCGGGGTTCCTGACGTCGAACGACGACCCGCTGCTGGACACGCCGGGGTTCATCGGCGGCAAGACCGGCTTCACGGACGCCGCGCGGCACACGTTCGCCGGCGGCGTCGACCGCAACGGGCGCAGGCTCGTCGTCGTGATCATGCGCGGCGAGCAGCACCCGGTCCGGATGGTGGACCAGGCGAAGGCGCTGCTGGACTGGGGGTTCGCGACGCCGCGGACGGCCGCCCCGGTCGGGACGCTCGTCGACCCGGCGCCGACACCCCCCTCGGACACGGCGACCCCGGCGCAGCCGGCCCCCGCGGCCGCCGCGTCGAGCACCGCGTCGACCGTGGCGATCGCCGCGGGAGCCCTCGCCCTGCTCACGGTGGTGGCGCTGCTCGTCCTGCGCCGCCGTCGTCGAAAAGCCTGATCGCCCGTCCCGCACAGGCCGGAGCGCCCTCGCACATGCTCGGGCGTGTGCGAGCGCACCACATCCCGTGCGAGGACCGGGTCAGCGCCTGCGGAACGCCCGCACGCCGATGAGGCCGCCGATCGCGCCGACCGTGAGCAGGCCCGCCGTGGCCAGGGCGCCGGGACCCTCGCGCACGACCATCTGCGGACGGATGACGGCCGCGGACGGGACCTCCGTCGGGTCGTAGTCCTCCTCCTCGGCGCTGGCCGCCCACGCCGTCACGAACAGCAGGAACCGCGACGTGAAGAAGATGAACACGAGCAGGCCCAGGATGCCGCCGAACGCGGCACCGGCGGGCGACGACGTCACCGAGCCGAGGTAGTAGACCATCACGACCTGCAGGATCTTGAAACCGACGGCGCCGAACACGGCCGCCTTCATCGCACTGCGCAGCGAGACCGGCTCACGCGGCAGGCGGGCGATCACCCAGAGGAACACCAGCCAGTTCGCCGCCAGGCCGATCACGATCGTCGCCAGGACCAGCAGGAACTGCGCCCAGCCGACGTCGCCCAGCCCGACGAGGTTCAGGAGCGTCCTGCCCAGCGAGCCGCCGACGGCGGAGATCGCGAACGACGCGACGAGCGCCAGCCCGAGGCCGACCAGGGCGATCAGGTCGGAGCCGAGCCGCTTGAGCACCGGCGGAGCGTCCTCGCGCTGGCCCCACTGCTCGGACAGCGCCTCGCGCAGGTTGCCCATCCAGCCGATCCCGGAGTACAGCGCACCGACCAGACCGATCACACCGATGGCACCGGCACTGGTGGTCGCCGTGTCGACGACGCTGCCGAGCAGGTCGCCGACACCACCCGGTGCGGACGTCTTGATCCCGTCCCGCAGCGCCTGCAGCAGCTCGGGGTTGCCGCGCAGCACGAACCCGGCCACCGCGAACGCCACCATCAGCAGAGGCACGAGCGCCAGCACGCTGAAGTAGGTGATCGCCGCGGCGTAGTGGTCGCCGTGGTTCTCGGTGTAGCGCATCCCGGCCCGGACGAGGTGGTCCAGCCACGGCCAGCGCTCGCGGTAGCGCTCCAGGGCGGTCTTCTCACCGCCCTCGTCGGCGTACTCCGGTCGAGAGTCGACCCGCTTGTCGGCAGGCGTATCCGGCACCCGGGTCTGCGCCACGGCGGTTCACCCCGTCATCTCAGGTCGGCGGCAGGAACCCGATCCTCTCGTGAACCCGCTGCAATGTCGCGCCGGCGACGTCCCTCGCACGGGTGGCGCCGGCGGCCAGCACCCGGTCCAGCTCGGCCGGGTCATCCAGGTACCCACGGACGCGTTCGGCAAACGGTTCGGCGAACTCGGCGACCACCTCGCCCAGGTCCTTCTTCAGGTCGCCGTAGCCCTTGCCCGCGTAGTCCGACTCCAGCTCGGTGATCTTGCGGTCGGTCATCGCCGAGAAGATCGTCAGCAGGTTCGCGACGCCCGGCTTGTTCTCCGGGTCGTAGCGGATCTCCCGCTCGTTGTCGGTGACCGCGGAGCGGATCTTCTTCGCCGACGTCTTCGGTGGGTCCAGGAGCTCGACGATCCCGCCGGGCGAGGACGCCGACTTGGACATCTTCGACGTCGGGTCCTGCAGGTCGGCGATCTTCGCGGCGCCCGGCGGGATGTAGGGCTCCGGGACGACGAGCGAGCGCCCGAACCGGGAGTTGAACCGCTGCGCCAGGTTGCGGGTCAGCTCCAGGTGCTGGCGCTGGTCCTCGCCGACCGGGACCCGGTCCGCGTCGTAGAGCAGGATGTCCGCGGCCATCAGGTCCGGGTAGGTGAACAGGCCGACGGTGGCGCGGTCGGTGCCCTCCTTGGCCGCCTTGTCCTTGAACTGCGTCATCCGGCTCGCCTCGCCGAAGCCGGTGAGGCACTGCAGCACCCAGGTCAGCTCGGAGTGGGCGGGCACGTGCGACTGCACGAACAGCGTGCACCGGTCCGGGTCCAGCCCGAGCCCGAGCAACTGCGCCGCGGCGACCCGGGTCCGGCGGGCGAGCTGCTTCGGGTCGTGCTCGACGGTGATCGCGTGCAGGTCCGGGATGAAGTAGAACGCGTCGTGGTCGTCCTGCAGGGCCACCCACTGCCGCAGCGCGCCGAGGTAGTTGCCGAGGTGGAACGAGTCGGCGGTCGGCTGGATCCCGGACAGCACCCGGGGTCGATGCGGGGTGGGCGTCGTCATGGGCCCATTCTCCCGGTGCGGACCCCGCGTCCGACAGCCGGTTACCGGCCGCCGGGTTCCCGGAACGCGGGCGCGACGGAGGTCCGCTCGAACGGCACGCCGCACGCCGCACAGTCCAGCCGGACCTCCAGCGACTTCCCGCACGCACGGTGCCGGACGTCCACGTCGACCGGGTCGCCGTCGTCGCGCTCCCAGCGGTTGGCCCAGTCCACGAGACAGGCGTGGATCGCGAACGCGGCCCGCCCCTTGTCGGTCAGGCGGTAGCCGGACTGCCCGGTCCGCACCAGCACACCGTGCTCGACGAACCGCCGGAGCCGGTCGGTCAGCACCTCCGGTGAGATCGACATGACGTCGGCGAACTCGGAGAACGTGCGCAGCCCGACCAGGCAGGCGCCCAGCAGCGTCGCGCCCCACCGGTCGCCGACGATCTCCATCGCGCCCGGCAGGAACGACAGCGGATCGCTCGGCAACGGTCCACGGGTCCGCCGCGGGTGGAGCCTGGCGAGGTCGGCACCGCCGGTCACCGCGGCCACGTCCACCTCGGTGTCCCGTGGGCCGATCGGTGTCCCGCAGTGCGCGCAGCTCAGCACGACGTCGGTGACGTTGCCGCACACCTGGTGCACGACGTCCGGCAGCGGCACCTCGCGCGGCTCCCACGCACGTTCCCAGCTCCACGTCGCCAGCAGCAGCCGCCAGGTGTCGATGCCGCGCTCGGTGAGCCGGTACTCCTGTCTCGACCGGCCGCCGTCGCGGTACGGGACGGTCCGCAGCAGGCCGTTCGCGGTCATCGAGCGCAGTCGGGCGGCGAGCGTCGCGTCCGAGATGTTCAGCGTGGCCCGCCAGCCCGCGTACCGGCGCACGCCGAGGAACGCCCGCTGCAGGATGAGCAGCGTCCAGGTGTCCGCGAGCACCCCGAGCGTCCGCCCGACGGCGCCCGCCGCACCGTCCACGCGTTCCCCGGACTTCCCCGACCGCACGAGGCGACTCCTCTTGACCTGCTGCGCCCATGATCGTACCGTCGGACCTGACTCTGCCGATCGAAGTTTGCCGGCCGCGGGGACCACGCGTGGCCGGTCGTGGATCGACAGGGGGGTTCGATCCACACGGGTGGCCGGCCGGCGCCGGCGACGGCCGACTGCTGAGGGGGAAGGCCGCGTACGGGCCGGCCGGCACATCCGCCGGAGGTGAGCAGATGACCGCGGTCGAGCAGCCGAACCGCTCCGGCGTCGGGGACACCGACGAGGTGAACCCGTACCTGACCGGCATCTTCGCCCCGGTCCAGGACGAGATCACGGCGGACGATCTCGAGGTGGTCGGCGAGATCCCGCGCGACCTGAACGGCGTCTACCTGCGCAACGGGCCGAACCCGCGGTACGCACCGCAGGGCCGCTACCACTGGTTCGACGGCGACGGCATGGTCCACGCGATGTCGTTCGAGAACGGCACGGCGCGCTACCGCAACCGCTACATCCGCACCCGCGGCCTGGAGCGCGAGGAACAGGCGGGCGCTCCACTCTGGACCGGGATGATCGAGAACCCGGCGGGGAACCCGCTGGGCACGGCGCGCGGCCTGCCGTTCAAGGACACCGCGAACACCGACCTGACGTTCCACAGAGGACGGGTGCTGGCCACCTGGTACCTGTGCGGGCAGCCGATGGCGATGGACCCGCTGTCGCTGGAGACGCTGGGCGCCGAGACGTTCCTGGACACGCTGCACGGCGACGTGATGGCGCACCCGAAGCTCGACGAGCGCACCGGCGAGCTGATGTGGTTCGACTACGGCACCCGCGACCCGCTGCTGCGCTACGGCGTCGTCGGCGCGGACGGCGCGATCGAGCACGAGGTCTCCCTCGACCTGCCGGGCCCCCGGATGCCGCACGACATGGCGATCACCGAGAACTTCTCGGTGCTGATGGACCTGCCGCTGGTCGCGGACCCGGAGGCGGCGCGCAAGGGCCGCCACAAGCTGATGTTCGACCGCTCGATGCCGTCGCGGTTCGGTGTGATCCCGCGGCGCGGGGCGGCATCGGAGATCCGCTGGTTCGAGGCCTCGCCCTGCTACATCTATCACGTGGTCAACTCCTGGGAGAACGGCCGGACGATCGTCCTCGACGTCTGCCGGGTCGCCCGCCCGGAGCCGCGCCCGACCCGTCCGGGGCCGATGGGAAAGCTCCTCGGCTACCTCAAGCTGACCGCCCACCTGCACCGCTACGAGTTCGACCTGGACACCGGCACGACCACCGAGACCCAGCTCGACGACGTGAACGCCGAGTTCCCGACGATCGACTCCCGCGGTCAGGGCACGCCGGACCGCTACTCCTACGGCGTGCACATCGCCGACGCCGAGACCGTCCGCTTCTCCGGGCTGTGGCGCCGGGACGCGACGACCGGGCAGCGCACCGACCACTGGTTCGGCGGCGGCCGGTTCGGCAGCGAGGCGCCGTTCGCACCGCGCGACGGCAGCACCGGCTCCGACGACGGCTACCTCGTCTCGTTCGTGACCGACGAGCGCGACGGGCGCTCCGAGGTGGAGATCCTGGACGCCGCCGACCTCGCGGCCGGGCCGGTCGCGCGCGTACGGTTGCCGCAGCGCGTGCCGCTCGGTTTCCACGCGACGTGGGTGCGGCCCGACCAGTTCCGCACCGCCCGGTAACGACCGTGAGGCCGCACCCGCCGGAGCGGATCGACGAGTTCGTCGCGGCCGGGTGGTGGTCGCACGATCCGGCCCGTTCCTGGGACGAGATGCTCCGCGCCCGCGTCGCCGACCGTCCGGACGCGACGGCGCTGGTGGATCCGGCGAACCGCCGTGACCTCCTCGGCTCCCCGCTGGAGCGGCTGACCTGGGCCGGCCTCGACACCCGCGTCTCGCTCACCGCAGCGGCACTGGCCGAACACGGGATCGCGGTCGACACGGTGGTCGGCACCCAGCTCCCGAACACCGTCGAACTGCTGGTCACGACGCTGGCGATCGCCCGGCTCGGCGCGATCGTGTGCCCGTTCCCGACGGCGTACCGCGAGCACGAACTGTCCACACTGGCTCCGGTCGCCGGGCTCGCGGCGATGGTCACGGTCGGATCGCTGGGCGGACGCGACCTCGCCGGGCCGGCCGCGTCGACGGGCGTGCCGGTACTGGAGTGGGGCCCGGACGGACTCCGCGCCGCCGGCGGGACGGCGCCGGGCGGTGTGGGCGGCTCCGACAGTGCGGGGCGTCCCCACGTCGGAGACCGGACGCGCGGCGTGGACACCGTTCCCCGGCTGCGGCGGCACCCGTCGGAGGTCGTGACGCTGTGCTGGACGTCCGGCACCGAGTCGACGCCGAAGGCCGTCCCGCGCTGCGCGAACAGCTGGCACGTGATCGGCACCGGGTGCGCGGCGGCACCGGCGCTGACCGCCGACGATGTGATCCTCTCGCCGTTCCCGCTGGTCAACATGGCCGGATTCGGCGGGGTGCTGGTGCCGTGGCTGCTCACCGGAGCCACGCTCGTCTGCCACCATCCGTTCGACCTGCCCACGTTCCTCGGCCAGATCGCGACCGAGCGGGTCAGCTACACGCTGGCGCCGCCCGCACTGCTGGTCGGGATGCTCGACGCGCCGGGTCTGCTGGAGAGGGCCGACCTGTCGTCGTTGCGGGTGATCGGCTCCGGGTCCGCCCCGCTGCCGCCACGGCTGATCGCGCAGTGGCGCGAGCGCACCGGCATCGAGGTGACGAACTTCTTCGGCTCCAACGAGGGCATCGGCCTGATCTCCGACCAGCACACCGTGCCCGACCCGGAGCAGCGGGCCGCGTACTTCCCCTGGTTCGGAGGGCCCGCACCGGACGGGGGCACGCTGAGCTGGCCGAACCCGATCGCCGGCGCGTTCGACACCCGTCTCGTCGACCCCGCGACCGGCGAGGAGATCACCGAGCCGGACCGTCCCGGCGAGCTCCGCGTCGGCGGCCCGACCGTGTTCGCCGGGTACTGGACCTCCTCCGGACTCGACCCCTCCGCCTGGTCCCCCGAGGCGGCGTCGCCGTCCTCTGCCGCGCCGGCCACCCGCGGTCCCGGCTCAGCGATCGCGGGACCGTTCGACGAGCACGGGCGCCTGCGCACGGGCGACCTGTTCGCGATCGCGGCGCACGACCCGACGCTGCTGCGCTACGTGGACCGGGCGCGCGACGTCGTCGTCCGCGGCGGCGCGAACATCGCCCCGGCCGAGCTGGAGGCGCTGATCGGCGCCCTACCCGGGATCGCCGAGGTCGCCGTCGTCGGGACTCCGGACGATCAGCTCGGCGAGCGCGTCACGGCGGTCGTCGTACCCGCTGCGGACGCCGATCCACCTCCCACGCTCGACTCGGTCGTCACCGCGCTGCGCGAGAAGAAGATCGCGTCCTACAAGCTGCCGGAGCGTCTCGAGACCGTGGAGGCGTTGCCGCGCAACGCTCTCGGGAAGGTCCTCAAGCGGGAGCTCCGCGCCGCGCTGGTGTGAGCAGGGGATCCGGCGACGTCGGCGGGGAAACTCGTACGAGTCTCGGACGAGTTCCCGGAGGCTGACTCGCGCCGGGTGCACCGTCGACCGCCGGCGCGTCGACGCGACGTTCCCCTCGGTCGGTACCCGGCATCGGCAGGCACGTCGCGGTCGTCGCCGGCGCCGTGCTCAGTCCTCGGTGTCCGGCTCCGACTCGTCGGACGGCTCCGGGGTCGCGCGGTGGACCGGCTGCAGCTGAACGACGCCGGACTCCAGGTCGATCGGGCCGAGGCGGAACTTCTGCCCGTCGGCGGCCGCGTCCGAGTCCTCGGTGATCTTCGGCTGCGGGAACAGCGAACCCATCACACCCATGCCCCCACCGTACCCGGCCCCGCGCCACCCCTGACTCCGAACGAAAGGGAGGGGGTGTGGCGCGGGAGGTGAGTGCCGGGCGTGGGTAGGGCCGGTCAGGCGGGGGTCAGAGGCAGCATGCGCGGGCCGGACGGCGTGGCGGGGGTCAGCTGCGACGGCGAGCCCTGGTACGTCGTCGTGCGCTGGCGGACCGGGCGGCCCGCGGACGCGGCGATGGCGGTCAGCTCCTCCACCGAGCGCTCGGAGCCGTTCTCCGAGCCGGCCATGCGGCTGATCGTCTCCTCCATCAGCGTGCCGCCCATGTCGTCGGCGCCGCCGCGCAGGATGTCCGCGGCCGGCCGGTCGCCGAGCTTCACCCACGAGCACTGGACGTGGTCGATCCGGCCGTGCAGGGCGAGCCGGGCGAACGCGTGCACCGCACGGTTGTCCCGCTCGGTGGGGCCAGGACGGGCGAGCCCGGCCAGGTAGATCGGCGCGTTGTGGTGCACGAACGGCAGCGGCACGAACTCCGTGAAGCCACCCGTCCGGTCCTGGATGGACGCCAGCGTGCGCAGGTGCCCGAGCCAGTGCCGCGGCTCGTCGACGTGGCCGTACATCATCGTCGACGACGACGGGATCCCCACCTCGTGCGCCGTCGAGACCACCTCGATCCACTGCGACGCCGGCAGCTTGCCCTTCGTCAGGACCCAGCGGACCTCGTCGTCGAGGATCTCGGCGGCGGTGCCCGGGATCGAGCCGAGCCCGGCCGCCTTCAGCTCGGTCAGCCACTCCCGGATCGACACACCGGCCTTCGAGGCGGCGGACACGATCTCCATCGGCGAGAACGCGTGGACGTGCATGCCGGGCACGGCCTCGTGCACGGCACGCACCAGGTCGGCGTAGAACGACACCGGCAGCTGCGGGTCGATCCCACCCTGCATGCACACCTCGGTGGCCTGCGCCCGTGCCGCCTCCGCGGCCCGCGCGGCGACGTCCGGCAGCGACAGCCGGAACGCGTCCGCGTCGCGCTCGCGCTGCGCGAACGCGCAGAAGCGGCAGCCGACGTAGCAGACGTTCGAGAAGTTGATGTTCCGGTTGACGACGTAGGTCACGTCGTCGCCGACGACGTCGCGGCGCAGGTCGTCGGCCAGGCGCGTCATCTCCTCGAGTGCCTGCCCGTCGGCCAGGATCAGCGCCATCGCCGCGTCGGTGTTCGACTCCTCGAGCAGCGCCCCCGGGTTCGACGCGGCCAGGTCCAGTCCGGCGCGGACGTCCGCGTCCAGCCGCTCCGGAGCGACGGCCGGGTCCGAGCCGTTCCGCGACCGCTGCGACGCCAGCTCGGCCGCGACCTCGTCCCAGTCGCCGTACACCGACGCGAAGTCGCCGCGACGATCGTCGGTCCGCCCGGTCGTGTCGATCGAGGTGTTCAGGTCGGTCCGGCCGGTGGACTCGAAGCCGCCGTCCGGCTCCTGCCATGTGCGGCCCTCGACGACGGCGTCCTCGCGCGCCAGCCCGTCCGGTCCGGCCAGCGCGCCGACGTGGGCGTGCAGCCGGGTGTCGATCCAGGGCGAGCCCGCGGTCACGTATTTCGGGTACGCCGTGAGCCGCTCGCGCAGCGCGAACCCGCCCTCGGCCGTGTGCCGGGCCAGCTCGTCCAGGGCCGGCCACGGCATCTCGGGGCTGACGTGGTCGACGGTCACCGGGGAGACGCCGCCCCAGTCGTCGATGCCGGCGCGCAGCATCAGCGCGTACTCCGACCCGACGAGGTTCGGCGGCGCCTGCAGCCGCATCTTCGGCCCGAGCACGAGCCGGCTGACGGCGATCGTCGCGGCCAGGTCCTCCAGGTCGGCGTCCGGGTCGTTCGCCATGGCGGTGTCCGGCTTGGCCCGGAAGTTCTGGACGATCACCTCCTGCACGTGCCCGTGCGCACGGGAGGCGGAGCGGATCGCGAAGATCGACTCCGCGCGCTCGGTGCGGTTCTCGCCGATCCCGATCAGGATGCCGGTGGTGAACGGGACGCCGACCCGGCCCGCGTCGGTGAGTGCCCGCAGCCGGACCGCGGGCTCCTTGTCCGGGCTGCCGTAGTGCGGGCCGCCCTTCTCCGACCACAGCCTTTCCGACGTGGTCTCCAGCATCATGCCCATGCTGGCCGCGACCGGCTTGAGCCGCGTCAGCTCGGCCCAGCTCAGCACGCCCGGGTTCAGGTGCGGCAGCAGCCCGGTCTCCTCCAGGACGGCGATCGCGCACGCGCGCACGTAGTCCAGTGTGGAGTCGTACCCGCGGGCGTCCAGCCACTCCTTGGCCTGCGGCCACCGCTCCTCTGGGCGGTCGCCGAGCGTGAACAGGGCTTCCTTGCAGCCCTGGGCCGCACCCTGCCGCGCGATCTCCACGACCTCGTCGCGTTCGAGGTACATCGACTCGACGCGGTGCGGGACGGTCGCGAACGTGCAGTAGTGGCAGCGGTCCCGGCACAGCCGGGTGAGCGGGATGAACACGTTGCGCGAGTACGTGACCACGCCGGGGCGGCCGGCGTCGACGAGTCCCGCGTCGCGCACCCGGGACGCGTGGGTCAGCAGCTCGTCCAGGTGTTCACCGCGGGCCGCGAGCAGGACCGAGGCCTCGGTGACGTCGAGGACGGCGCCGTCGCGGACCCGGCGCAACGCCCTGCGGAGAGCGGAGTCACTGGGAGCGGGCTCCGCGGTGCCGGCGGGGGCGGCGGGCACGGTGGGATCCGGCAGGTCGGCCATCCCTCCACACTAGGTTCAGATCATCAATCGGGCGACAACGTCGCGTCACACCACATCGGCGGGCGTGCCCCCGGTGACGCGGACCAGCTCGTCGAACGTCGTGGGGAACACGGCGCGGGCGACGCCGCCCGCGGCCCACACGACGTCGAACTGCGCGAGGGCGGTGTCCACGAGCGTCCGCAACGGCGCCGGGTGCCCGACCGGCGCGACACCGCCGATCACCTGCCCGGTCGCCTCCCGCACGAGCTCCTTCGACGCGCGGCCCAGCGAGCCGATGCCGAGCAGCGCGGCGACCTTGTCCGTGTCCACCCGGTGCGCACCGGAGGTGAGCACGAGCAGCGGCTCGCCGTCCGCGTCGAACACCAGCGAGTTCGCGATCTGCCCGGTCTGCACGCCGAGCGCATCGGCCGCGGCCGTCGCCGTCGTCACCGCGTCCGGCAGGAGCAGCAGCCCGTCGATGCTCGCCGTCGCCGCACCCGCGTCGCGCAAGGCCTGCCGCACCCGCGCGACGCTCGGGTGGTCCGTCTCGTCCGTCATGGGTCCATCGTGGTCGACCCGTCGAACGGGTTGCGTCAGAACCCGATGACGAGGACCAGCAGCCCGATCACGATCAGGGCCAGCACGGCCGCCGCGCCGAGCAGCAGCCGTCGCGAACGACCGAGGTCACCGGAGGTCGGCCGTGGCCGGGCGGCGCGTTCCAGCAGCACGGCGGCCTCCGCGGGGCCGAGACGCTCGGCCGGGTCGGCCGCGGTCAGACCGGTGATCACTTCAGTGAGCGGACCGTTCGCCGGGGGACGGCGGCCGACCGCGTGGTGCAGCACGGCGCCGAGCGCCCACAGGTCCGCGGACGGTGCATCCGATCCACCCGCACCGCGCTCCGGGGCGGCGAACGCGCCGGGGTCGACGCTGCCGTTCGTGCCCACCGGGCGCGGCCCGACCGCACGGGCCAGGCCGATGTCGGTGACGAGCGCGCTGCCGTCCGTCGTGAGCAGCACGCAGTCCGGGGTGAGGCCGCCGTGCACGACA
Organism: Pseudonocardia endophytica; assembly: GCF_004339565.1. Taxonomy (GTDB): domain Bacteria; phylum Actinomycetota; class Actinomycetes; order Mycobacteriales; family Pseudonocardiaceae; genus Pseudonocardia; species Pseudonocardia endophytica. The sequence goes on along the minus strand of NZ_SMFZ01000002.1, from coordinate 635,256 downwards.
CCGCTGTCGTGCATCGCGCGCAGCGCCACCAGCACGTCGCGCCCGACGGCCGCGACCGTCCGCACCGGCATCGGCCCGTCCGCGAGCGCCTCGGACAGCGATCGGGCCTCCGGCCGTTCGGTCACCAGGTGCTCGCGCAGCGATCCGTCGCGTGCCCGGTCGGCGACCAGGTCCTGGACCGGCACGACGCCCGGGTGGCGCAACCGGCCCGCCGTCCGGACCTCGGTGAGGAGCCGGTCGCGCAGCGAGTCCGGGCGGTCCGGAGGGTCGGGCAGCCGGATCTCGGTGACGACGACCTGGCGTCCGGTGATCCGGTCCTCGGCACGGAACGCGGGGCCGAACCCGCGCCGGTCCAGCTCGGCCAGCAGCAGGTAGCGCCCCCCGACGACCCGGCTCTCCATCACGGCCACCCCCCTGACGCCGGCGCGTACCGCACCGTGACCGGCGCGTGGTCCGACCAGCGCTCGGCGTGCGACGGCGCCCGGTCGACGACGGCGTCCTTCGCCAACACCGCGAGTCCGGGCGTCGCGAGCTGGTGGTCGATCCGCCAGCCGACGTCGTTGTCGAACGCCCGCCCGCGGTAGGTCCACCACGAGTACGGGCCATCGGCGTCCGGGTGCACCGACCGCACGACGTCCACCCAGCCGCGCTCGAGCAGCCCGGCCCACCACGCCCGCTCGTGCGGCAGGAACCCGGAGTTCCGACGGTTGCCCTTCCAGTTGCGGACGTCCGCCTCGGCGGGGGCGAGGTTCCAGTCGCCGCACACGACCATCTCGCGGCCGTCGCCGCGGGCCCGCCGCCACGCGTCGTCGAGATAGGGGGCGAAGCGTTCCAGGAAGCGGTCCTTGCGCTCCTGCTTCGGCGTCCCGGTGACGCCCTTCGGCAGGTACAGCGAGGCAGCCGTCAGCCCGGGGAGGTCGACCTCGAGGTAGCGGCCCTCGTCGTCGGACTCCGGGTCGCCGAAACCCACCCGCACGGCCAGCGGCTCGGTCCGGGACAGCACCGCGACACCGTTGCGCCCCTTCGCGGTCTCCGACGGCGCCAGCGTGAGATGCAGGCCGCGCTCGGCCAGCAGGGCGGTCAGCGCGTCCGGCACCTCGTCGGGCCGCGCCCGGACCTCCTGGAGGCAGATCACGTCCGCGTCGACGGCGACGATCCACTCCAGCAGGCCCTTGCCCGTGGCAGCCCGGACGCCGTTGACGTTGGCGGTGCTCACGGTCGGCATCGGCTCACCCTGTCGTACTACGGGCCCGCTCCGGGACCGGGGTGCTCAGCACACGCTGCCCGACGTCGCGGCCACGGATCCCGCGGGCACCCAGCGCTGCCCGCCGGTGAGCTTGCGGAAGCCGCTGTCCACGACCTTCTCCGCGCCGACCTCGGTGCCCCGCCGCAGGGTCTCGATCGGCTGCCCGGACGTGCTGGGGCTGGACCGGACCGAGACCTGGTCGGCCTGCACGGTCATCGTGCACTCGTCCCCGAGGTTGCCGGTCGCGCTGCCGTAGACGAGCGCGACGGCGGCCAGCCCGATCCCGAGGATCCCGACGAGCGGCCAGCCGGTCAGCTTCGGCACCTTGAGCCCGGGAATCGTCAACCGGTTCGGCACGACGCGTCTCTCCTCACCCGCCCGGGGGCGGCCGCCCGGACGCACCCACGGTATCCGAGCGGACCACGGCGACGGGACCGTTCCGGCCGATGTCGGACGTGTTACTCCTGCGGGCGCTCCCGGACATCGGGGGGATAGCGTGTCGGCCAGCGGGTGCCGCCGCCGGACGTCGTCGCCGGGTCCGGCCGCCGGTCCCCACCGACTTCCACGCCGACGAGCCAGGGGCAGACACCGCGATGAAGCTGACCTACACCTACACCGACGAGGCGCCGGCGCTGGCGACCCACTCGTTCCTACCGGTGATCGAGGCGTTCGCCGACAAGGCCGGGGTGGATGTGGAGACCCGCGACATCTCGCTGGCCGCCCGCATCCTCGCGCAGTTCCCGGACCGCCTGACCGACGCGCAGCGCGTCCCGGACGCGCTCGCCGAGCTCGGCGAGCTGGCGAGGACGCCGGACGCGAACATCATCAAGCTGCCGAACATCAGCGCGTCGATCCCGCAGCTCAAGGCCGCGATCACCGAGCTGCAGGGCGCGGGCTACGACGTCCCGAACTACCCAGAGGACCCGCAGACCGACGAGGAGCGCGCCGCCCGCAAGGCCTACGACGCGGTCAAGGGCTCCGCCGTGAACCCGGTGCTGCGCGAGGGCAACTCGGACCGCCGCGCGCCCGCGTCGGTGAAGAACTTCGCCCGCAAGCACCCGCACTCGATGGGCGCGTGGGCGTCGGACTCGGCGAGCCACGTCGCGACGATGACCGGTGGCGACTTCCGGCACTCCGAGACGTCGTTCACCTCCCCGGCCGACGACACGCTCCGGATCGAGCACGAGGCGTCCGACGGCACCGTCACCGTGCTCAAGGAGTCGGTGAAGGTACTGGCCGGCGAGGTCGTCGACGGCGCCGTGATGAACCGCGACGCGCTGCGGGCGTTCCTCGCCTCGCAGGTCGAGGACGCCAAGGACAGGGGCGTCCTGTTCTCCGTGCACCTCAAGGCCACGATGATGAAGGTCTCGGACCCGATCATCTTCGGGCACGCCGTGCGCTCCTACTTCGCCGACGTGTTCACCGTGCACGCCGACGACCTGGCCTCGGTCGGCGCCGACCCGGACGACGGGCTCGCCTCCATCCTCACCGCGATCGAGAAGCTCCCCGCCGACAAGAGGGAGTCGATCGAGAAGGCGATCACCGAGGCGTACTCGACCGGCCCGAGCCTGGCCATGGTCGACTCGTCGCGCGGCATCACGAACCTGCACGTGCCCAGCGACGTGATCATCGACGCGTCGATGCCGGCCGCGATCCGCACGTCCGGCCAGATGTGGAACGCCGACGACGCGCAGCAGGACGCGAAGTTCGTGATCCCGGACTCGTCGTACGCCGCGCTCTACGACGAGACGGTCAAGCACTGCCAGGTGAACGGCGCCTTCGACCCGACGACGATGGGCACCACGCCGAACGTCGGCCTGATGGCGCAGAAGGCCGAGGAGTACGGCAGCCACGACAAGACGTTCGAGATCGCGACCGGCGGGGTCGTGCGCGTCGTCGACTCCTCGGGTGCGGTGAAGCTGGAGCACGAGGTCTCCGAGGGCGACATCTGGCGCGGCTGCCAGACGAAGGACGCCCCGATCCGGGACTGGGTGCGCCTGGCCGTCGAGCGCGCGCGGGCGACCGGAGCGCCTGCCGTGTTCTGGCTCGACGAGACGCGCGCGCACGACGCGCAGCTGATCGCGAAGGTGCGCGAGTACCTCGGCGAGCACGACACCGACGGCCTGACCATCGAGATCCTCGACGTCGCCGCGGCCACCCGCTACACGCTGGAGCGGGCACGCGCGGGCGAGGAAACGATCTCGGTCACCGGCAACGTGCTGCGCGACTACCTGACCGACCTGTTCCCGATCCTGGAGCTGGGCACCAGCGCCAAGATGCTCTCGATCGTCCCGCTGATGAACGGCGGCGGGCTGTTCGAGACGGGCGCGGGCGGCTCGGCCCCGAAGCACGTCCAGCAGCTGCAGAAGGAGAACCACCTGCGGTGGGACTCGCTCGGCGAGTTCCTGGCGCTGGCCGTGTCGCTGGAGATGCTGGCGTCCAAGACGCCGGAGCCGCTGCGTGCCCGGCTGCTGGGTCAGTCCCTCGACGACGCGACGGGCGCGCTGCTGGAGAACGGCAACTCGCCGTCGCGCCGGGTCGGCGAGCTGGACAACCGGGGCAGCCACTTCTACATCGCGCTGTACTGGGCCCGCGCGCTCGCCGAGCAGACCGAGGACACCGGCCTGGCCGAGATCTTCCGTCCGCTGGCCGAGAAGCTCGGCGCCGAGGAGGAGACGATCGTCGGCGAGCTGAACGCGGTGCAGGGGTCCCCTGTCGACCTGGGTGGCTACTACTACGTCGACCGCGCCAAGGCCGACGAGGTGATGCGCCCGAGCGCGACGTTCAACGCCGCGATCGACGGGTTCCGGGCGGGCTGACGCCACACACCCTCTCCGGGGCCGCGGTCGCGAGCGGCCCCGGAGGGTTCACCGTGAGCGGTTCCGCGCGTCCGCGCGGCGCAGGACCACGGTCATCGCCAGCACGGCGAGGACGACCGGCGTCGCCACGAGCGCGAGCTCGACCCCGCCGAGACCCCACGGCAGGTCGAACACGAACCCGGCCACGACCAGCAGGACGCCGAGAACCAGGACCCCGATGAGCACGAGATCGGTCCGAGGGCCACGCCGCGACACCACGGGTGCGTTCACCGGGACCTCCTCACGTGCGGCCATTCCGGAAAGCTAACGACCGGGACGTCGCCGGTGCGCGGTGGACCGGCCCAGGTCATCACTATTGACGATCGGACCGTTCCGGGTCAGCCGCTCGCCGCGACACCGGGGATCCGGCCCTCCCGGAACGCGTCCACGAACAGCGCGTGGTCGGCGCGCACCCGGCCGGCGTACTCGTGGGCGAACGCCGTCACCCACTCGACGAACTCGTTCTCCCGGCCGTCCACGACGTGGACGATCGCCTCCTCCGTCTGGAACGCGACGAGCGAGTGGTCGGCGTCCGAGTCGGACACGCAGTGGATCTTGGCGGTCGCCCGGCCCAGGTACTCGACGACGGGGGCGATCTCGTCCGGCTCGGTGAGCTCGGACCAGTCCAGGTCGTCCTCGTACGGCGAGACCTCGCTGACCACGAACCCGACACCGTCCAGGTCGGTCCAGCCGAGCATCGGATCGGCGTGCGCCTGCAGCGCGCGCTGGGACACGGCCGTGCGGTGCCCGTGGTGGTGGAAATGCGCGGCGACGCCCGGATCGGTGACGACGCGCGAGGGGGCCGCGACGTTGCCCTGCTTCATCGAGACGACGACGTCGTTGTCCAGCGCCTGGTTGTAGCCCTCGACGAGCACGGTGTAGGCGGGCAGTCCCGCGCTGCCGATCCCGAACCCGGCCCGGCCGGCGATGTCCTTGACCTGGTACGTGACGCCCGGATGGCGCTTGTGCTCGGGAATCGTCTCCACGTAGCGCCCGAAGGCGTCCTCGGCCCGCGACCGCTCCTCGTCGCCGAGGCGGCGGACGCCGGGACCGTCGCGCAGGATCCGGTCGTAGCCCTCGGTCTCGGTGACCGAGTCCAGCAGCGCGACGCGGGTGCGCAGCTTCGCCTGCTCGAGCACGTCGTGCACGGGTCCGTCGGTGGTGTCCAGGCGCAGCGAGAACGCCCGGTCGTCGGAGGACGAGACGAACCACCGGACCTGGTCGAGGTAGGCGCGGACGTAGCGTCCGACGAGCGCGGAGATGTCGTCGTCGGAGATCGCCTTGCGCCAGCCGAGCAGCGCCATGCTCGCCGCGAACCGGGTGACGTCCCAGGTGAAGTGCCCGACGTACGCCTCGTCGAAGTCGTTCACGTCGAAGATCAGGACGCCGTCGCCGTCCATGTAGGTGCCGAAGTTCTCGGCGTGCAGGTCGCCCTGGATCCAGACCCGGGACGTCCGCTCGTCCGCCCACGGGTCCTCGCGCTCGGCGACGTCGGCGTAGAACAGGCAGGCGCTGCCCCGGTAGAACGCGAACGGGTCCGCCGCCATCTTGCGGAACTTCGTGCGGAACGCCGCGGGATCGGCGGCCATCAGGTCGTCGAACGCGGTGACGAGGGTGTCGACGATCAGGCCGGTCCGGCGCCGAGGCTCGTTCCGCCTGCGCTCCGCTCGCTCCATCCGGACATCATGCCCACGGGTCGGCTTCCCCGTCCGGAACGGACACCCGGAACACGCGCATCTGCAGCGCGAGCAGGCCGTAGTAGCCGACGAGCGTGGTCAGCTCGACGAGCCCCGCGTCACCGAGCACGTCGTGCGCGGCGGCCCAGGCGTCGTCGTCGAGGTCGCCGGTGTCCAGGAGCTCCCTGGTCGCGACGAGTGCGGCGCGCTCCACCGGGTCGTCCGGCAGTGGCCCGGTGCCCGAGCGGGCGGCGTCCACGAGCGCGTCCGGCACGCCCGCGTCGGCGGCGATCCGCGCGTGCGCCCACCACTCGAACCCGCTGCGGTGGTGCGCCGCGACGGCCAGGACGGCCAGCTCGCGGGCACGGGCAGGCAGACGGCCGCGGGTGCGCAGCGCGGCGCCGAGCTCCTGCAGCTCGGCGCCGACCCACGGGGCGTGCAGCATCGCGTTGAACGGTCCGTGCAGGCTGCCGCCCGGGCCGGTCGGGACGCCGCCGCGCGGCCCTCCGGTGATCGCGGAGTAAACCGCGCGTTGCGCGTCGTCGAGGTTCTGACGACCAAGATCGGGCAGGCGTGATCCAGTAGGCACGCCGGAGACGGTAAACCCGGACCCGGCCTGCATGATCGGATGTCGACCCGTATCGTGACCCGGGCGATGAGCATCCCCAGGACACGCGAGCAGCTCCCCCGACGCGCGGCCGACACCCTCCCGGGCCGTCGCGCGGCGCCCGTCGTGCACCGGGTGCGGAACACGAGCTCTGGCCCCGGCCGTCCCGGGAGCAAGCGGCCTGCGGGTCCGCGCAGGCCACCGACCCGCAAGCCGGCCACCCGCGTCAGCTGACGGCGAGCGAGCCCCGCGTGATCGTGAGGGCGAGCACCAGCACGGCGAAGCCGAAGCCGCTGTAGCAGAGCGCGTCGGCCATCCGGCCGCGGATCGCGAGCAGCCCCACCCGGTCGGCGGGCAGCGCGAGCCGCAGACCGGCGGCGGCCAGTGCTGCGACACCGAGCAGCGCCGACCCCTCGCGCCAGTGCTCGGTCAGCACCCTCTGCAGACCGACGAGGACGACGAGCAGCACCAGCAGGACCGGCCAGTACGCGGCGACCCGGGCCCGCAGCGAGTGCCCGGACATGCTGCTCACCGGGTTACACCCCGGCCGGACGCGGCGCAGGGAGCCGGTGTCGACCCCCGTGTCGACCCCCCTACGGTCGGGGTCCGACCGCGCGTCGACCGGCCGTCGAGCCGCTCCGCGACCCCGGCAACGCCGTCCATGACCCGTGCACCCACGCCGGCCATCCTCCCAGAACCCCCGCTCGGGTACTCCGCTCGGACGCCGCCGCTCGTCCATCACAGGCGCGTCACGGCCGGGTCACGAGGGAGGGGTCAGGCCCCCTCCTTCGACCTGACCCTGTGGTGGGGCGTGGACGGGAAGTAGAGGGTGCCTGATCGACGACCAGGCGATACGCGGAGTGAACGTGCCACAAAGGTCGAGGTCCCGGTCTGCCCGATGGGAGGGGTGAATTCAATCTTGGTGAGAGCAGAATCACTTTGCCGGTGTCGGACCGGCCACACTCGACTCGACGAGGAGTATCCCCATGAGCGTGGAGAGCGACACGGCGGGGGCGCACGCCGCCGCGGAGGCACCACCTGCGACCCCTGCTCCCAACCCGACGGCCATGGGCCTGATCACCTTCATCCCGGGCGGGATGATCCTGGGCCTGTGGTTCGTCGGGTACCTGCCCACGTCCGAGCTGCCGGGCGGCATGATTCCGATCGTCCTGTTCTGCACCGGCCTGTTCGAGCTGATCACCACCGTGCTCGCGATCCGTGCGGGCCAGAACGCGGTGGGGGCGATCTTCGGTGTCTTCTCCTCGTTCTGGATCAGCTTCGGCGTACTGCTGCTCCTGCTGAACAACGGTCTGATCATCAATGCAACCGGGGCCGACGCGGCCTCCCAGACACTGACCACCGCGCAGTCCTTCCAGATCCAGGCCGCCTACCTACTGGCCTACACGGTCACGTTCATCCTGCTCACGCTGTTCACGCTGCGCCTTCCGATCGCGTTCACCACGGCGTTCGTGTTCGTCACGGTCACGTTCGTGCTGGCCTACCTCGGTGTGGCGCTCGGGGCGACGGGACTGTTCCCGATCGCCGGCATCACCACGTTCATCTTCACGCTCCTGTTCGCGTACATCCTGTTCGACGCGTTCAACCAGGAGCTGGGCGGCAAGGCGCTGGCGATGGGCAACCCCATCCAGAAGTAGCCCCTTCCCGCGTCCGGCCCGGAGCGGGCCCCGCCGATCCGGCGGGGCCCGCTTCGGCCGTTCCGGGCCTCATCGGAAATCACGCGACCGTACGGCCACCGCGAGTGGGAGCCGCTGCAGCCGGTCGGCCAGCAGGTTGAGCACACCCTCCGGGCTGCGCTCCAGCCGTCCGCGCACGAGCAGCGCGGCGCTGCCCAGCGCCACCGTCCGGTAGCGCGCCCACAGCCCCTCCGAGCACGTCACGTTCAGCATCCCGGACTCGTCCTCCAGGTTCACGAACGTCACCCCGCCCGCCGTCGCCGGGCGCTGCCGATGCGTCACCAGGCCTCCGACGAGCACGCGGGGCGGGGCGTCCGTGTCATCTCCCGCCCGCCCGTGGTTCCGTCCCACGTCGTCGAGCCGGTCGATCCGGACCGCCCCGAGGTCGTCCATCTTCTCCCGCAGGTGCTGCATCGGGTGGCTCTGCGGCGACACGCCGGTGGCCCAGACGTCGGAGACGGTCAGCTCCGCGTCGGTCATCCCGGGCAGCGCCGGCGCCTCCAGCCCGACCGCCGTGCCCGGCAGGTGCTCCGGGCGCACGCCGGCCACCACGCCCGCCGCCCACAGCGCCTCCCGGCGGTCGACCCCGAACGAGCCGAACGCCCCGGCCGTCGCCAGCGCCTCGGCCTGCGGCCCGGTCAGGCGCACCCGCCGCGCCAGGTCCGCCAGATCGCGGAACGGGCCGGACGCGTCCCGCTCGGCGTCGATCTTCTCCGCGAGCTCGGTGCCGATCGTGCGCACCTCGGCCAGCCCGAGCCGGATCGCCTGCCCGCCCGCGGAGTCCGTGTCCGGTTGCAGGACCGCCTCCGCACACCCGTCGTTGACGTCCGGGTGCCGGACGAGCACGCCGTGCCGCCGCGCGTCGGCGACCAGCGACTGCGGGGAGTAGAAGCCCATCGGCTGGGCGTTCAGCAGCCCCGCGCAGAACGCCGCCGGGTGATAGAGCTTGAACCAGGCCGAGTAGTAGACCAGCGACGCGAAGCTGATCGAATGGCTCTCCGGGAAACCGAAGTTCGCGAACGCCAGCATCTTCGTGAAGATCGTCTCAGCGAGTTCGCCGGTGATCCCTTTCGCGGCCATGCCGTCGTAGAACCGGCCGCGCAGCCGCTCCATCTTCTCGGTGGAGCGCTTGGCGCCCATGGCGCGGCGCAGCTCGTCAGCCTCGGCCGCGGAGAACCCGGCCACGTCCACCGCGATCTGCATCATCTGCTCCTGGAACAGCGGGATGCCGAGCGTCTTGTGCAACGCGGGCTTGAGCAGCGGGTGGTCGTGCTCCCACTTCTCGATGTCGTTGCGACGGCGGATGTACGGATGCACCGAGCCGCCCTGGATCGGGCCGGGGCGGATCAGCGCGACCTCGACCACCAGGTCGTAGAACTCGCGTGGGCGCAGCCGGGGCAGCGTCGCCATCTGGGCGCGCGACTCCACCTGGAACACCCCGACCGAGTCCGCGCGGGAGAGCATCGCGTAGACCTCCGCGTCGGACTCCCCCAGCGCGTGCAGCTCGACCTTCTCGTTCTCGTGCTCGGCGACCAGGTCGATCATCAGGTGCAGCGCGGTGAGCATGCCGAGCCCGAGCAGGTCGAACTTGACCAGTCCGGCCGCCGCGCAGTCCTCCTTGTCCCACTGCACGACGGTCCGGTCGGCCATCCGGGCCCACTCCACCGGCACCACCTCGGAGACCGGGCGGTCGCAGATCACCATCCCCCCGGAGTGGATGCCGAGGTGCCGGGGAGCGCCCATCAGCTGCCCGGCCAGGTCCACCAGTTGGTCCGGCATCTCCGACGGGAGCGCGCTCGCCTCCAGCGCGTGCCAGCGCTCGACGCGCTTGCTCCACGCGTCCTGCTGGCCCGGCGAGAACCCGAGCGCGCGGGCGGTGTCCCGGACGGCGGAGCGCGGGCGGTAGGTGATCACGTTCGCGACCTGCGCGGCCTGCAGGCGGCCGTAGCGCTCGTAGACGTACTGGATCGCCTCCTCCCTGCGGCCGGACTCGATGTCCAGGTCGATGTCCGGGTAGCCGTCCCGATCCGGGGACAGGAAGCGCTCGAACAGCAGGCCGTGGCGCACCGCGTCGACGCTCGTGATGCCCAGCGCGTAGCAGACCGCGGAGTTCGCGGCGGAGCCCCGGCCCTGGCAGAGGATGTCCCGACGCCGGCAGAACGCGACGATGTCCTGCACGATCAGGAAGTAGCCGGGGAAGTTCTTGGCCTCGATGATCGCCAGCTCGTGCTCGACCATGTGCACGGCGCCCGGGTTCTCGTCATAGCTGCCATAACGCTCGACCGTCCCGCGACGGGTCAGCACGCGCAGCCAGCTCGCCTCGGTCTCGCCCGGCGGCACGTCGAACGGTGGCAGGTCCGGGGCGACCAGCCGCAGCTCGAACGCCAGCTCCCGCCCGAGCTCGGCGGCCCTGGCGACGGCTCCGGGGTGGCGGCTCTCGAACCGCTCGGCCATCTCCGCGCCGCCGCGCAGGTGCGCCGTCCCGGCCGGGGGCAGCCACGGGTCGATCTCGTCCAGGCTGCGCCGGGCCCGCACGGCGGCCATCGCCGCGGCCAGCGGGGCACGGTCCGGCGTCGCGTAGTGCGCCGCCGTGGTGGCGACGGTCGCGACGCCCGCGTCCGCGGCGAGCGCGGCGAGCGCGTCGTTCCGCTCCGTGTCGGTGGGCAGGCCGTAGCGGGTCAGCTCGACGCGCACGTTCTCCCGGCCGAACAGGTCCACCAGTCGCGCCAGCTCCACCGCGGCCGCCTCGGGTCCACCGCGCTCCAGGGCCCGGGGCACGGCGCCCTTGCGACAGCCGGTCAGTACGACGACGTGGCCGGCGGTGTCCGCGACGACCTCGCCCAGGTCGTAGACCGGGCGGCCCTTCTCCGCACCGCGCAGCTGGCCGGTGGAGATCGTGCGGCACAGCGCCCCGTACCCCTCCGGGCCGCGGGCGAGCAGCAGCAGGTGCTCGCCCTCCGGGTCCGCGACACCGTTCTGCGGCGCGGACAGGCCCATGCTCAGCTCGGCCCCGAACACCGTCCGGATCCCGAGCGCACGGGCCGCCTCTGCGAAGCGGACGACGCCGTACATCCCGTCGTGGTCGGTGAGCGCGATCGCCTCCAGGCCCAGCTCCGACGCACGCTCGGCCAGCTCCTCGGGGGACGCGGCACCGTCGAGGAAGCTGAAGTTCGAGTGGCAGTGCAGCTCGGCGTAGGCGACGCCGGACTCGCCGCGGCCCAGTCCCTCCGGCGGCTCGTACGGCCCGCGGTGCGCCGACCACGCCGGCGCGTCGCCGCCGTCCGCCTCGGGTCCCCCGGACAGGCTCGACCCGGTGCGCACCCGGCCGGAGAGCGTCGCCTCCAGCTCGCTCCACGGGACGTCCGGGTTCTGCCAGCCCACGAGGCGAGTCTAGTCGAACATGCATTCGAAGGCGACGGAGTGGCCGTGGGGACCGGTCGGTCGCTCTCCAGAGCGCCGGCCGGTCCCGCACGGCGGATCCCCGAAGCCGGGCGGCCGGCGGCTCCCCAGCGCCGACACTCGCCCGTCCCCCGGGGGAGGCGGGCCCGCACCCCGTGAGGTGCGGGCCGGGACGTCTTTCCCCGTGATGGAGCCCAGTCCACACCCCGATTCTGTGGAGAACCTGAGGGGAGCCCGTGAGCGCGCCGTGGATCAGCGACGGGCATCCACACCGGATGATCACAGCTGTGGACAGTCCTGTGGACAACTGCTCGGGCTGCGCCGAACGGCCCATGAGGTGCCACGATGTCCCCGGCGCGATCCGGACAGCACGGTCGACGGGAGACAGATGCGAACCACGGCGCGGCACGTCCGGACCACGGCGACGACGGCGTTCCTGGCTGCCGGGCTCGTGCTGCTCGCCGCGTGCTCGGACGCGGCACCCCCGCCCGGACCCGCCGCTCCCGCGGCCGTGGCCGCGGATCCCGGGCTCCCGTCCCGGTTGGCCGGGCAGGTGAGCGGACGGTCCGCGACCACCCACCTCCAGTCCCTCGAACGGATCGCCGACGCGAACGGCGGCAACCGGGCCTCCGGGACGCCCGGGTACGACGCCAGCGTCGACTACGTGGTGGGCGTGCTCCGGCAGGCGGGCTACGACGTGCAGACCCCGACGTTCGAGGCCCGCACGTTCTCCACCCAGTCCGAGCGCCTGACCCTGGGGAACGAGCCGGTCCGGGCGACGGCGCTCGGTTTCTCGCCCGCGACACCGCCCGCGGGGATCACGGCTCCGATCGTCGTGATCCCGCCCGCGCCTCAGGACCCGACACCGGGCTGCGACGCGTCCGACTACGCGCAGTTCCCGCGCGGCGCCGTCGCCCTGGTGCAACGCGGGGTCTGCCCGTTCGGGCAGAAGTCGCAGCTGGCCGGCGCGGCCGGTGCGGCGGCGGTGATCGTGGCGAACACCGACGACACCCCGATCCAGGCGACGCTCGGCGAGACCCCCGGCGTCGTGCCCAGCGCCTCGGTCACGAGGACCGACGGAGGGCGCCTCGCCGCGCGGGCGGGCACCCCGGTCACGCTGACGCTGGCGACCACGATCCGCCAGATCACCAGCCGCAACGTGGTGGCCCAGACCAGGACCGGCGACCCGGCGAAGGTCGTCACGGCGGGCGCCCACCTGGACTCCGTTCCGGAAGGGCCCGGCATCAACGACGACGGCAGCGGCACCGCCGCGCTGCTCGAGATCGCCACGAGGATGGGCGCCTCCCCGCCGGTCGGCCAGGCCGTGCGGTTCGCCTGGTGGGGCGCCGAGGAGGCCGGACTGGTCGGGTCCACGAAGTACGTCGAGGGTCTGTCCGAGGCCGACCGCAGGGCGATCGCGGTGTACCTGAACTTCGACATGGTCGGTTCGCCGAACCCCGGCTACCTGGCCTACGACGGGGACAACTCGGACAACGTCGGTGAGGGCCCCGGTCCGCCCGGGTCGGGTGTGCTGGAGCAGGTGCTCGTCGACGGGCTGGCCGCGGTCGGCGTCCGGGCGCAGGGCACCGACTTCGACGGCCGCTCGGACTACGGGCCGTTCATCGAGGCCGGGATCCCGTCCGGCGGGCTGTTCACCGGCGCCGAGGAGAACAAGACGGCCGAGCAGGCGCAGCTGTGGGGCGGGGAGGCGGGCCGCGCCTACGACCCCTGCTACCACCAGCGCTGCGACCGGGTGTCCAACGTGGACCAGGTGGCGTTCGACCGGAACGTCAAGGCGATGGCCACCGGCATCGGGCGGTTCGGCGTGTCGCTGGACGGGATCCCGCCCCGGTAGCTCCGGTGCGCTGCGCTCAGTGCCGCCTGTTCGCTCCGACGAGCTCCGCTCAGTACACACCGGTGACCCACCACCGTCCGCCGGTGTGCGCGAGCAGCAGGGCCTCGCCGTCGTCGAGGACGACCTGGACCCGGACCGTGGGGCCGGGCCCGCCTCCGGGAGCCCACCAGCGCGTCTCGACCGGCCACGGCCCGGCCCAGTCCCGCACCTCGCGCGCGGTGCGCCCGGTCTCCACCAGCCGCGCCGGGGCGGCGTCGAGCAGATCCGTCCCGGACGGCCGGACCTCCTCGCCCCCGGCCGCCAACAGGCCCACCGCCACCGGCTCCGGCGGGACGACGGACGGCGAGGGCGCGGGAAGCCTGCCCGGCCAGGACGCAGGCGGGTCCGGGACCGGACGCCGGACGGGCGCGGGCGGGTCGGTCTCGCGTTCCTCGCCCCACGGCACCAGGCGGACCCGCTCGGCAGGGTCCCGTCCGCCGGTCAGCACCGGGGTGACCACGCCGTCCGGGCCGAGCAGCGCCTGCGCCCGCACGAGCGCACGGCCCGCGCGCTCGTCGGCCTCCCCGACGTCGCCCCAGAGGCCACGTTGCAGCACCCCGGCCACGACCGTCTCCTCCGGCGTGAGCCGCAGCGCGACGAGCGCGCCGGACCCGCCGCGACCGAGCCAGGAGTCCAGCTGCCAGCGCACCCGGTCCACGGTCCCGCCGGGGGTGAGCGGCTCCGCGCAGCGCCAGACGCGCAGCAGCTCCTCCCCGGCCTCGGTCCGGGCGTGCACTCCGAGACGGGTGCACGCGAGCCCGTGACCGGCCAGCGCCTCGTGCAGCCGCCCGGCCAGCCCGCGGGCGGCGAACGCCGCGGCGTCCACCCGGTCCACCGGCGGGTCCAGCTCCATCGCCGCGGCCAGCTCCTCCGGCACCACCCGCCGGGCGGGCGGCCGTGGGTCGAGCCCGCGGGCCAGCCGGTGCGCGGCCACCGCGTCCGCCCCGAAGCGGGAGGCCACGTCGGCCGCGGGCAGCGCGGCGAACGCGCCCAGTGAACGCAGACCCAACCGGCGCAGCAGGTCCACCAGCTCGGCGCGGTCCACCGCGGGATCCCGGTCCAGTTCGGACACCTCCAGCGGGGCCAGGAACTCCGCGCTGCGCCCCGGGGGCACGCCCCTCCCGCGGCGGGCGGCCAGTACCGCGGCGAACGTCCCGTCGGCGACGCCGACCTGGCACTCCGTCCGGGTGCGCAACGCCACCTGGTCGATCAGCCGCTCCGCCGCGGCGCGCTCACCGCCGAACCAGCCGACCGGGCCGCGCGCCGGCAGCACGAGCAGCCCCGGCCGGACCACCTCCACCCCCGGCGCGATCTCCTCCACCGCCCGCACCACCGGCTCGAACAGCCGGGCGTCACGACCGGTGTCCGGGGTGAGCACGGCCAGCTCCGGACACCGGGCCTGGGCCTCGCGCCTGCGCAGTCCCCGCCGGATGCCCTGGCTGCGCGCGGTGGCCGAGCAGGCCTGCACCCGGTTCGCGTGGAACACCGCCGCCGGCCGGTGGGCGGGCACGTGTGCCGCGCGGGCGGCCGCGGTGACCGGCCAGTCCGGTGACCACAACGCCAGCACGCGTTCGGCGCCGGTCCCGGCGCCGAACCCGGCGCGGGCCTCAGCACGGCCCTCGGCGCGGCCCTCAACGCGGCCCTCGGCACCGGCCTCAACACCGGTGGCGGCGCGGGCCCCAGCACCGGTGGCGGCACGGGCCTCAACACCGGTGACGGCGCAGGCCCCAGCACCGGTGGCCGCACGGGCCCCAGCACCGGTGACGGCACGGGCCTCAACACCGGTGACGGCGCAGGCCCCAGCACCGGTGGCCGCACAGGCCCCAGCGCCGGTCCTGGCCCCGGTCTCAGCGTCCTGCACCATGCCACCCCCGGCTCCGCCGTCGTGCTCCCGCAGCCCTCGCGGCGCCGAAATGCGGCTCAGCGGGCCGCAGCGATCGCCGAACCCCGCTAGACCGCATCTCGGCGGGAACCGGCGGGGGACCACCCACCGCCGACCCCGAAGCACCGCCGATCATCCGGCCCTCGCCGCGCCGAGATGCGGTTCAGCGGGCCGCGGCGATCGTCTGGCCCCGGTAGGCCGCATCTCGACGGGAACCGGCGAAGGACCACCCGCCGCCGACCCCGGAATGCCGCCGGTCATCCGGCCACCGCCGCGACCGGACGCAGACCCGGCCGTAGATCCGGCTGGGGCGCCGCCCGCCCGGGAGCCGGGGCCACCGCACCGTCCGGCCCCGGCAGCAGCAGCTCGGCGGACCGCCCCGGCGCACCGGTGCCGCGCCCGGACACCCGCACCTCCACCCGTCGTGACCGCAGCCGTCCCGCCCCGGCCTCCGGCCCCTCCCAGTGCACCCCCGCGCACCGGAGCTGCACGTCCGCGCCGGGCCACGACCCCATGGCCACCAGCACCGCACCGCGCTGACGCGCCCTGGCCGCGAGCCGCTGCCGGTCCGCCGCGCGGACGCCGGCCCGCTCCGCCCCGGCCACCACGACCAGGTCCAGCCCGTCCAGCAGCGCGACGGTGACCGCGACCAGGTACGTCCCCGGCTCCGGGACCAGCGCCAGCCGCTCCGGACGCACCCCGGCCTCGACGGCGGCGACCACCCCCAGGTCCGGACGGCCGACCACGCCTGCCCACGCCCCGGCCGCGGACGCCTCGGCGAGCAGCCCGAACAGCAGCGATCCGTCCGCCGGACCGCTCGCCACCGACACCGTCGACCCGCGGCGCAGTCCCCCGCCGGGCAACAGCCCGGCCAGCACCCCGGTCACCGGCAGCAGCCGCCCGTCCTCACCCGGCGTCGGGCGGGCCCTGACCTGCTCCGAGCGGTCCTCCATCCGCCGCAGCAGCCCGCGGGCGCGTTCCAGCCGGCCCTCCACGTCCGGCACGTCCGGCGCACCGGCCACCGCCACGCCCCCGGTACCCTCGGCCACCTCGTCCCCTCCCCCGCGTCCACGCCCGTGCCGCACCGCCGGGCGCACCGCCCGGAAGCCGGCCGACGCGCCGCGGGGAAGGCGGCGTATCGAACCGATGTTCGAACACTAGGCCGCCGCGACGGGCCGGCTCAAGCCCCCGTCCGGGGGAGCCGCCTCACCACCCGTACGACGGCAGCTCGATCGCGTCCGCCTTGGCGAAGATCCGGTCCATCATCGGGCGCATCGGCCAGCGCTGCGCCCACCGCATCGACGCCCGCATCGTCCGGACCCGCAGGGCACCGCGCGGCGCATAACCGTCCACACCGGACGGTGGCAGTTCCTGGGCCTGCGTGACGTACGGACGCAGGACCCGCTCGTACCCGGCGAACGCCTCGGCGTGCGTCGACGCCCCGGCCAGTTCCCCGGCCAGCACGTACGCCCCGACCAGCGCGAGGCTGGTGCCGAGCCCGGTCAACGGCGTCGGGCAGTACCCGGCGTCGCCGACCAGCACCACCCGCCCGGTCGACCACGACGACATCCGCACCTGCCCCATCGACTCGAGGTACAGGTCCTCGGCGTCCCGGGCCTGCCGGACCAGCCGCTGCGCCTCCCATCCGACGTCGGCGAACGAGCGCTCCAGGAACGCGACCTGCGCGGCGCGGTCCCTGCGGTTCACGACCTCGTCGCTGCGCACCGACAGACCCGCCTTCTGCTCCGACGGCAGCCGCCCCGGCCGCAGCGACGCGACGCGGCCGCCCGGGTCGTTGTGCATCAGGTACCAGCCGTCCAGGTCGACCTCGGCCGGCACCGTGAACCACGCGGTGAGCAGGCCCAGCGGGCGGAAGAACTCCGCCGACGGCCCGAACGCGGCCCTGCGCACCGCGGAGTGCATCCCGTCCGCACCCACCACCAGCGCGAACCGGCGCTGCGGCGCGTTCTCGAACGTGACGTCCACACCGTCGTCGTCCTGGGAGATCGCCGTCACCGTGTCGTCGAACAGGAACTCCACGCCGTCCTGCGCCGCGCCGTACAGCACGTCCGACAGGTCACCCCGGAGGATCTCCTCGGCGGAGACGATCCCGTTGCCGCCGAACGCCTCCACCGGCATCTCGGCGCGGTGCCGCCCGTCCGCGTCGATCCACGCCAGGCCCCGCTGCTCGATCGTCATCGCACGGACCGCGTCGCGCAGCCCCATCCGGTCCACGACGGTCCGTCCGGCGCCACGCAGGTCGACGGTCTGCCCACCGGGGCGCGGCGCGGGTGCGCGCTCCACCACGGTCGGCCGGAACCCGTACTCGCGTAACCAGTACGCCATTGCACAACCGGCGATGCCGGCCCCCGCCACCAACACGTCCTTGTTCTGCATGACCTGTAATGTACAGCGTACAACGCACTAGTCAACGTCTTATTCGCAGCTCAGATGCATTGATCTGCATGGTGTACTAGTGCGCAAACCGGACGTCGGCGAACGACACCGGCGAACCACCGGGTAATGTCCGGTCACGAGTGCACTAGTACAGGGAGACGAGATGGACGAGCCGCCGTCAACACGCATCGCCGGGGAGCTCCGCGAGCGGATCCGCTCCGGGGAGCTGGCGCAGGGGGACCGCGTGCCGTCCACACGGGACATCACACGGCAGTGGGGCGTCGCGATGGCCACCGCGACGAAGGTGCTGTCCGCCCTGCGCGACGAGGGACTGGTGCGTGCGGTGCCCGGCGTTGGCACCGTCGTGGCCGGGCCGGACACGGAGCCGGTCCGCCGCCGGGCGACCGGCCTGCGCGCCGGCGAGGACGGCGGGCTCGTGCTGGACCGGATCGTGCGGCACGGCATCGCGATCGCCGACGCCGAGGGGCTCGCGGCCGTCTCCATGCGTCGCGTCGGCGCCGAGCTGGGGGCGGCGACGATGTCGCTCTACCGCCACGTCGCGGACAAGGACGACCTGGTCACCCGCATGATCGACGTCGCGTTCGGCGAGGTGGGCGCCCTACCCGATCCCCCACCGTCCGGCTGGAGGGCGCAGGTCGAGGCGGCCGCGCACGACCTGTGGGCGACGTTCCGGCGCCACCCGTGGCTGGCCGCCGCGCTGTCGTTCACCCGGCCCCAGCCGACGGTCGCCGGCATGGCCTACAGCGACCGCGTGCTCACCGCACTCGAGGAGCTCCGGCTCGACGCGGTGACCGCATTCTCCGCGCACCTGATCGTCTTCGACCACGTGCGTGGCGCCGCCACGAGCCTGGAGCCGGAGCGTCAGGCCGAGGCGGACACCGGCGTCACCGGCGACGAGTGGATGGACACCCGCGGCCCCGAGCTCCGCGCGACGATGGCCACCAGGGACCTGCCCGTCCTCGTCCGAACCATGGACGAGCTGATGACCGACGGCTACGACCACGACCTCGACGCGCTGTTCGCCACCGGCCTGACCTGGCTGCTGGACGGACTCGAACGCCGGCTGGCCGGCTGAGCGGGCCATGGCAGCTCGACGGCGGGCCACGGCCAGCCGGACACGACGTGCCGGGAGCGCCAGAAGCCCAGCCCCATCACGATGCCGAAGATCAGGTGGCCGACCAGCGACAGCGTGATGGTCACGGGGGTGAGCGGGAAGAGCATCTGTTGGCCGCGAGGAGCGAGCGCCACCGTCCCGATCAGCCCCGCCCACACCGGGAAGACGGCGAACGCGACGGCCGCGAGCACGACGTCGCGGCGCCGGTAACGATCGAGCCCGACGGCGGCCGCGACCACGAAGAACGTGATCCCGATGCCGCCGCCGTCACCGATGTAGCGCCAGAGGTAGCCGACGAGTGCGCCGTCCCACGCGCCGGGTGTGCCGCCGCTGACCCAGCTGCCCATGGACGGGATGAAGTCGCCCCACCAGCCGAGCACGTACACCGTGTCCAGGCGGAACAGGTCGTAGAGCACGCAGCCGACGACGCCCCACACCAGCCCGGCGGTCAGGACGCGGTCCACCGGGTGCGGCGCGAACATCGCGAGGCAGGCCACGACGATCACCGCCGGGACGATCAGCCAGGCCAGCGCCGTGCGCATCTCCATCACGCCGAAGACCTGCGCCGAGATCGCGAGCAGCGGGAGCGCGGCGAGGCCGAGGTGCAGTCCGACCCTGCCCAACGCCGCCGGGCCGCCGTCCGGTCCGGACCGCGCCCGCACTTGGGCGAACCATCCTGCGGGTTCGACGGCGGGCAGCGGTCCGCTCGGATGGAAGCGGTCGTCGACCGGGTGGTCGGCGGCGGGGAAGCGGCGGCCGCTCACCCGGGAGTTCGGGCGGCCCTCGCGATCCACCGTCGGATGCCCGCCGGTCCGACGCGACCGCGGCTCGCCCCGGTCGGCGACCTCGGCGGCCCAGCTACCGTCGATCGCCGGACGGGCACCGCTCCGACGGGAACGGACACCCCCGTCGTCGACCGCCGGGGTCGAGCCCGTCCGACCGGAGCGCGGCACGCCGCCGTCGCCGACCGCCGGGGTCGAGCCGGTCCGACCGGAGCGAGGCACGCCGCCGTCGTCCACCGCCGGGGTCGAGCCCGTCCGACGGGAGCGAGGCACGCCGCCGTCGTCGACCATCGGGATCGAGCCCGTCCGAGGAGAACGGGGCACGCCGCCGTCGCCGACCGCCGGGGTCGAGCTGGTCCGGCGGGAGCGCGGCTCGCCCGGACGGGCGTCGTCGACGGCCGGGTGCGCACCGCTCCGACGGGAGCTCGGCTCGCCGTGGTCGACGACCGCCGGGTGCGCACCGCTCCGACGGGATCGGACGCCGCCGTCGTCGACGGCCGGGTACGAGCCGGTCCGGCGGGAGCGCGGCTCGCCGGGACGAGCGTCGTCGACGACCGGGTGGGCGCCGCAGCGGCGCGAGCGCGGCTCGCCGTCGTCATCGGCTGGGTGCTCGCCGTACCGGTCCGCAGGTCGTCGTGGCTCGATGACGGCGTGACGACCGGAGTCGCGGGTGCCGTACCGCGCGGAGGCGGTGGACCGGCGGGGCGGGGGAACCGAGCCGGTCGGTGGATAGGAGGGCATGGGTCGGGCGTCCGGGTCGGCCTCGCCGGGGGAACGGGGCCGGGTCTCGGAGCCGCGCACGCCGTGGGGAGGCAGCGTTCGTGGCATCGAGACGACGGTAGGCCGACACGGCACGTCACACGTCGAACCTGAGCAACCCCGGACCGACGTACGGTGATCGGCCCGACCGGGCGGCGAGCGGGACGTGCAGGTGCTCCGAACGGAGGTGTCGTCCCTCCGACCGGACGAGCCGACTCTCAGGAACCCACCCGGCCCCGGCGCCGCGACCGTCCGGCGCGCGCCGACGGGGTTCCCGCGCCCGTCCTGGAGCGCGCGGGAACAGGTTCCGCGCGGGACCGCCCGTGACGGACCCGGACGAGATTCGCCGAACGGCCTCGGGCGCTGCGCCCGGTCCCTACGGTGTCCGGTGGCGACGGCTGTGCCGGGGAGGGTCGCGATGGACGACGGGTTCCACGTGGACGTCACCGCGCTCACCCGGATCGCGGACCAGATCCTGGACGCCGTCCGCTCGGTCGGCACCCCCGTCGTCGACGGCGGGGCGGAGGTCGTCGGGCACGCCCGCCTGGCCGCCGGGATCACCGGCTTCCACGACCGTTGGGCCGCGGGTGTCGCCGACCTGACCGGTGACGCGCGGGAGATCGCCACCCGGCTCGCCGACTGCGCAGAGGCCTACCGGCGGGGCGAGCAGGACGTCGCCGGCCTGGTCGTGCGGGCGCACGATCCGGAGCCGCGCACATGACGGCGCCGCAGTCCACCGTGCCCGGCGATCCCGTCGCGGTCGGCCGGGCGGCGGCCGCGATGGCGTCCTACGGCGACGCGCTGCACGAGACCGGGATCGCGCTCTCGCGGGTCGACCCCACCGACGGGTGGGAGGGACGGACGGCCGACCTGTTCCGTTCCGCCATCGCGAAGGAGCCCGGTCGCTGGCAGGAGGCGGGCGACGGCTTCCACCGGGCCGCGCAGGCGCTCGAGCGGTACCGGGCCGTGCTGCAGTGGGCGCAGGACCGGCTCGCGGACGCCGGTCGCCTCATGGCCGACGGGACCGGGGCCGCGGCCGAGGAGGCCGAGGATCTGGTGCGGCGCGTCCTCGACCAGCTCGAGCAGGCGGGGGACGCGGCGGCCCGCGTCGTCGAGGAGGCCACGGGGCAGGCGCCCGACGGCCGGAGCTGGCCGGAGCAGCTCGCCCGGCTGACGGGAGAGGCGGTCGACACGGCGGCGCGCGTCGGCGAGGACGTCCTGCAGGCCGCTGCGGACGTGATCGGGCCGGGCGACGAGCCCGCACTGCCCTGGGACGACCCGGCCGTCCGCGAGAAGATCCCGGACGAGTGGGGCGAGGGGCGCGACAACCAGAAGGGCGTCGGTCACCGGTGGCTCGACCCCGTTCATCCCTCCGCCGCAGGGGTCCGCATCGACCAGGGGAACCCGGACAACTCACAGCCCACCCAGCAACAGGACCATGTCATCGTGCGCGATGGTGGGAAGATCATCGGCAGGGACGGGCGACCGATCCCGGGCGCGATCGACAAGTTCCCCGAGGACGCCCACATCCCGCTGAGCGAATGGAGGACCTGGCGATCATGGAATCACCCGTAGAAACGATCAGATACGGGGACTTCCGCGCCGCGGTCGTCGATGCGCTTCGCGTGCTGGCGGATCCCGAGTACCAGGAGCGGGTCTGGATCCGCCACGAGTTCCCGCCGGGTATCAAGTACGACGAGCTCGACTACCGAGTCCATATCCTGTTCGACGACATGGTGGTGCTCCCGGATCCCGAACCCGCCATCGGTGCATTGATCTACCCGGACGAGGTGGACACGCTACGAGCACTCGGAGCGGTATTCGAATCCCTGATCGACGAGCTCGGCGACGTCGGCGACGCCGAGTACCTCGCCCATCCACGGTGGACGGACGTGGTCCGGGGCGCCGCCGAGGCGTACCGGGTCCTGCACGCCAACGACGTGGCGCGCGGGGCCGGATAGTCAGTGCGCGAAGTGGCGGGTGCCGGTGAGGTACATCGGGACGCCCGCCTCGGCGGCCGCGGCGATCGACAGCTCGTCGCGCACCGATCCGCCGGGCTGCACGACGGCGGCGACGCCCGCGTCGAGCAGGACGCGCAGACCGTCGTCGAACGGGAAGAACGCGTCCGACGCCGCGACCGACCCCCGCGCGCGGTCCCCGGCCCGCTCCACCGCCAGCTTCGCCGCGTCCACGCGGTTGACCTGGCCCATCCCGACCCCGACGGCCGCACGGGAGTGCGCCAGCAGGATCGCGTTCGACTTCACCGCGCGGCAGGCGCGCCACGCGAACGCCAGGTCGGCCAGCGTCTCGTCGGAGACCGGGTCGCCGGTCACGAGCTTCCACGACGACGGGTCGTCGCCGTCGGCGTTGACCAGGTCGCGCTGCTGGAGCAGCAGCCCACCGGAGATCGGCCGCATCTCCGCACCGGCGCGGACGTAGCCGCCCGGGATGCGCAGCAGCCGGATGTTCTTCTTGCCCCGCAACACCTCCAGCGCACCGTCCGCATAGGACGGCGCGACCACGACCTCGGTGAAGATCTCCGCGACCTGCCGGGCCATCTCGACGCTGACCTCGGCGTTCACGGCGATCACGCCACCGAACGCGCTGGTCGGGTCCGTCGCGTGTGCCTTGCGGTGCGCCTCGGCGACGTCCGCGCCGACCGCGATCCCGCACGGGTTCGCGTGCTTGATCACCGTGACGGTCGGGGCGTCGCCGTGGTCGTGCGCGGCCCGCCACGCGGCGTCCGAGTCGACGTAGTTGTTGTAGGACATCTCCTTGCCGTGCAGCTGCTCCGCGCCGGCCAGCCCACCGCCCGCCGACGCGGTGTAGAGCGCGGCGGCCTGGTGCGGGTTCTCGCCGTAGCGCAGGGTGCGCTCCCGGTCCCAGGTGGCGCCGACCCACGCCGGGAACGGGCCGCCGTCGGTCTCCGGCGCGAGCACGCTGCCCATCCAGGACGCGACCGCCACGTCGTAGGACGCGGTGTGCCGGAACGCCTCCGCGGCCAGGCGCTGCCGGTCGGCCAGGACGAACCCGCCCGCGGCGACCTGCTCGAGCACCCACTCGTAGCGCGACGGGTCGACGACGACGGCCACGCTCTCGTGGTTCTTCGCCGACGCCCGCACCATCGCCGGCCCGCCGATGTCGATCTGCTCGACGGACTCCTCGACGCCCGCGCCGGACGCCACCGTCTGCGTGAACGGGTACAGGTTGGACACCAGCAGGTCGAACGGCGCGATCTCCAGCTGGGCCAGCTGCTGTACGTGCTCCTCCTTGCGCGTGTCCGCCAGCAGGCCGGCGTGCACCCGGGGGTGCAGCGTCTTCACCCGGCCGTCGAAGCACTCCGGGAAGCCGGTGACGTCCTCGACGGCCGTGACCGGGACGCCCGCGTCCGCGATCCGCTGGGCGGTCGAGCCGGTGGAGACGATCTCCACGCCCGCCGCGTGCAGCCCGGTGGCCAGATCGAGCAGACCCGCCTTGTCGTACACGCTGATCAGGGCCCTGCGGACCGGCCTGCGCTCACTCATGAAAGTCCACTCATCTCATCGCTCGGCCCGCCGCGCGGGCTCGTGTGGATCTCGCCTGCCAGCCGCCGTACGACGTCGACCAGCAGGCGTCGTTCCGCCACCTTGATCCGTTCGTGCAGGGTCGCCTCGGTGTCGCCGTCCCGGACCTCGACCGGCACCTGGTCCAGCACCGGGCCGGTGTCGGTGCCGGCGTCCACGACGTGCACGGTCGCGCCCGTCACGTCGACGCCGGCCGCGAGCGCGTCGCGCACCGCGTGCGCCCCCGGGAACGCCGGCAGCAGCGCCGGATGCGAGTTGATCATCCAGCACCCGATGCCGTCGAGGAACGCCGGCGAGACGAGCTTCATGAATCCGGCCCCGACCACCAGGTCCGGCCGGTGCTCGCGGACCCGCGCCAGCAGCGCGGCGTCCCACGCCACGCGGTCGGGATGGTCGGCCGTGCGTTCGACGAACGTCGGCACGCCCGCCCCTCGGGCCCGGCCGAGCCCGCCCGCGCCCGCGCGGTCCGATCCGGCCGCGACGACGGCGGCCGGCATGTCCGGCGCGGCGCACGCGTCGAGCAGCGCCTGGAACAGCGACCCGTCACCGGAGAGCAGCACGACGAGCCGGCAGCGGTGTGCGGGCAACGACGGCTCCTCGGTCCGGGCAGGCGGGTACCCGTCCAGACTAGGACGGACGCCCCGGGCCGGGCTGGGGGGCCGCGACGCGCGTCTCAGCGCTCGGCGTCGTCCTCCTCGTCACGTCCGGTGTCCGTCTGCTCCGGTGCCGGGTCCGGAGGGTCGTCCGCGTGCTCCCGGTCCTTCTGCGCGACCAGGTCCCCGACGGTCCGTGGTCGCGGTCCCGGTTCGCGTTCCGTCCGGCTGGACGGTCCGCGGCCGGTGCCACCCGGGGAGGAACCGTTCGGGGTCGCGGCATCCCGCTTCCGGGGGCGCGACGGTCCGTCGGAGGAGGGTCGCGACGGGCGGTCGCGGGCAGGGGCCTCGCGGTCCTCGCCCGCCGGGTCGTCACGTATCCCGGTCTCGTCACCCGACGTCGTGCGCGACCGGTCACGGGACGTGCCGCGCTCCGGCGTCGACCGCTCGCGCCGGGCCGGGCCGGTGCGGCGGTCGGAACCGGTGGAACGGGCATCGTCGCGCGATCGCCCCTCGCGACGCGCGGCCGCGCGTTCGGCCGCGGACCCGCGCGTCGCCTGCGGACGGCGACCCAGCAGCTCGTCGATTCCAACGGCGGCGATCGTCGCCGGTATCCCCAGCAGCACCAGTGCCGCCAGGAGGACACCGACCGGCGACAGCGACACCGGGTCGTAGGGCCCTCCGGCCAGCGACCCGCCCGCGACGGCGGCCACGATCCCGGCACCGACGGCCGTCGCACCGGCCGCGGAGCCCGCGGCGGAGGCCCGGTCACGGACCGGGGCCGTCGCACCGAGCGCGCGGCGGCACACGAGGCCCACGGCCACACCCGCACCCACCGGCAGCAGCAGGACCAGCGCTCCCCACAGCGGGACCGCCTCCGTCGGCACGGCTGCGAACAGCGGGAACGGCGGCAGCGGACCGGCCTGGACGTCGAACGGACCGTACTGCGCGGCACCGATCGCGACCCCGGGCCCGAGCGACCAGGCCGTGCCCGCTACCAGCGCGTTCGGGAGGTAGCCGACGGCGAGCAGCAGCGCCCCGAGGCTCTCCCCGACGCCCGGCGCGAGCCCGGCGAACGAGCCGGCCACGGTACCGGCCCGCACGGCCAGACCCAGCAGGAGCACGAGCGTCCCGGACAGCAGCAACCCGGCCGCGCCGATCCGGGCCCCGGACGACGCCGCGCGCGGCCAGCCGTCCAGCCGCCGCGACCACTCCGGCGGCAGACCGCACGCCCGGAGCACACCCACACCGGCGGCGAGCCCGGCCAGCAGCCCCGCACCGACCATCGACGCCCACGGCGTGGTGACCGACACGTCACCCGGCAGCAGGGCACCCGCCAGCACGGCCACGGCGGCCGCGGCTCCGGCCTGCGAGGCGACGACCGGGCCCGCGTCGTGCCGGATCCGGCAACCGAGCCGTCGCACCGACCAGTTCGCGGCGACGGCCACGACGGTCACCACGACGGCCGTCGGCAACAACGGCAGCACGCCGAGCGCGCGGCCGTCGACCTCGACCGGGATCTGGTGCGCGGCCAGCCACATCGGGACGGCGACCGCGAACGCGCCGTCGAACGAGCCGCTCCCGCCGGACATCAGCAGCAGCACGGCGACCGGGACCAGCAGGGCGTACCCGACCAGCACCGCGCCCATGGCTCCCGCCAGCAGGATGCGCAGGCGCTCGAGGCCTTCGGGGTGCCGCTCGGTGCGCCGGGTCCGCGCGCCCGGACGGGCGCCGCGGCGCTCGGTGGGGGCGGATGCCGTGCTGCTCACCCGTTCAGGGTCGCAGCGCGGGTCCGATCACCGGGCCCGCCACGCCGTGCGGGACCCGGTCGAACAGGTGAGAGGGCTCTGCTCAGGACCCGGAACCGGACGAACCGTCGCCCGGCCGGAACGAGTGGGTGCGGTCGTCGTCGCCCTCGGCGAGCGTGTCCCCGCCGGTCGCCGGGACGCCGGGAGTGGTCGCCTCCGGGGTCTTGTCGCCACCGGGCGCGAGCGTCGGCGCCCCGGGCGTGCCGGGAGCCTGTGCCCCGGATCCGGGAGCGGCGCCCTCCGGCGAGCCGTACGTCTGCTGCGCGCCGGAACCCTGCGCGCCCGCGGCCGGGGTGGCCGACTGGGGGCCGGTACCGGACGGCGTGCCGTAGGTGCCCGGCTGCCCCGAGGCCCCGTACGCCGGGGCGCCGTAACCGGCCGAACCCGGGTGGCCCTGCGAGCCATACCCCTGCGAGCCGTACCCCTGGGCGCCGTAGCCCTGCGCACCGCCGTAGCCGCCCGCACCGACCGCGCCGTAGCCGCCGGTCGACGACGGGGACGCGGGCGGAGCGGGAGATCCCGGAGCGGCCCCGTAGCCCTGCGCGGCGTATCCGGGCTGGCCGTAGCCGGGCGCCCCGTAGCCCGCCTGGTACCCCGGCGTGCCGTAACCGGCGCCGTACGGCGCGCCGTAGCCGGGCTGCTGCCCGCCGCCGTACCCCGGCTGGTTCGGGTCGAACATGCCGGGCTGCTGCGGCTGGCCGGGAGCGGCCCCGTAGCCGGGCTGGCCGGGCTGGCCGTACGGGCTCCAGCCCTGCTGCGGTGCCTGCTGACGGGCCGGGCGGGGGGCGGGTGCGGTCAGCACGCCCGCGTCGAACATCAGTGCGGCGACGACCGCTGCGGCGCTGAACAGGGCGAGCGCCAGCGCGATCCAGCGCACGGCACCTGACGAACCGATCGACGACGTGCTGGTCACGCTCAGCAGGAGCAGGAAGAACCCGATCGCGGACAGCAGGGCGGCGGGCACCAGTACCCGGCCGACCGTCGGCAGCAGGCCGATCAGCGCGAGCAGCCCGCCCGCCAGCACCAGGATGATCGGGATCGAGAACTCGAACGCCCCGAAGAACCCGCACAGGTAGGTCAGCAGGCCCAGCACCGCGCCGGCCAGTACGGCGGGTCGGACGGCGGAGGGAGCAGGGGCCGGGGTGGCGCCCTCAGCGGCGGGCTGCGCCGCGCCGGGGCCGGTGGGGTCCGGCGGCTGGCTGGTCGTCATCTCGAGAACATCTCCTGCTCACCACGGCCTTGCGGCGCGGCGTCGGCAACACGGTCCGCTCCCGCGCACGCTAGCCCATCGAGGGAGCGCGGCCGCAGCGGTCTGCTCGGTCGGGTGACAGGACAACGCGCGGGCCCCAGGAGGGTTCCCGGGGCCCGCGCGGACGGGTGAACGTGATCGGCTACTTCGAGCCGACGATCTCCTTCATCAGCGCCGCGGTCTCGGACGGCGTCTTGCCGACCTTGACGCCCGCCGCCTCGAGGGCCTCCTTCTTGGCCTGGGCGGTGCCGGCCGAGCCGGAGACGATCGCGCCGGCGTGGCCCATCGTCTTGCCCTCCGGCGCCGTGAAGCCCGCGACATAGCCCGCGACCGGCTTCGTCACGTTGGCCTTGATGAAGTCGGCCGCGCGCTCCTCGGCGTCGCCGCCGATCTCGCCGATCATCACGATGGCCTCGGTCTCCGGGTCCGCCTCGAACGCCTCGAGCGCGTCGATGTGCGTGGTGCCGATGACCGGGTCGCCGCCGATGCCGATCGCCGTGGAGAAACCGATCTCCCGGAGCTCGTACATCATCTGGTAGGTCAACGTGCCGGACTTGGAGACCAGGCCGATCTTGCCGGGACCCGCGATGTTCGCCGGGATGATGCCGGCGTTCGACTTGCCGGGCGAGATGATGCCCGGGCAGTTCGGGCCGATGATCCGGGTCTTGTTGCCCTTGGCCGACGCGTGCGCCCAGAAGTAGGCACTGTCGTGCACCGGGATGCCCTCGGTGATCACGACGGCGAGCCCGATCTGCGCGTCGACGGCCTCGATCACGGCGTCCTTGGCGAACTTCGGCGGCACGAACAGGACCGACACGTCCGCGCCGGTCTCCTTCATCGCCTCCTCGACCGTCCCGTACACGGTGACGTCGGTGTCGCCGACCGTGTGCGTGGTGCCGGCCTTGCGGGCGTTCACGCCGCCGACGATGTTCGTCCCGGAGGCGAGCATCTTGGTGGCGTGCTTGGTGCCCTCACCGCCGGTGATGCCCTGGACGATGACCTTGCTGTTCTCGTTGAGGAAGATCGACATTTCTCAGGCTCCAGCCGCCAGCTCGGCGGCCTTCGCGGCCGCGTCGTCCATCGTGCCCACCACCGTGACCAGCGGGTGGTTCGCGTCGGCGAGGATCTTCCGGCCCTCGTCGACGTTGTTGCCGTCCAGCCGGACGACGAGCGGCTTGCTGGCGTTGTCGCCGAGGATCTTCAGCGCCTCGACGATGCCGTTGGCCACCGCGTCGCACGCCGTGATGCCGCCGAACACGTTCACGAAGACGGACTTCACGTCGTCGTCGCCGAGGATGACGTCCAGGCCGTCCGCCATGACCTGGGCCGACGCGCCGCCGCCGATGTCCAGGAAGTTGGCCGGCTTCACGCCGCCGTGTGCCTCACCGGCGTAGGCGACGACGTCGAGCGTGCTCATCACGAGGCCGGCGCCGTTGCCGATGATGCCGACCTGGCCGCCGTCGAGCTTCACGTAGTTCAGGCCCTTGGCCTTGGCCTTCGCCTCGAGCGGGTTCTCCGTGCGCTCGTCGACGAGCTGCGCGTGCTCGGAGTGGCGGAAGTCCGCGTTGCCGTCCAGCGTGACCTTGCCGTCCAGGGCGATGATCCTGCCATCGGGGTCACGGACCAGCGGGTTCACCTCGACGAGGGTGGCGTCCTCGGCGACGAACGTGTCCCACAGCTTGACGATCACGTTCGCGGCCTCGTCGGCGACCTCCGCCGGGAGCTTGCCCGCGGCGACGATCTCGTCCGCCTTCGCCTTGTCCACCCCGGCGATCGCGTCGACCGGGATCCGGGCCAGCGCGTCCGGGCGCTCGACGGCCAGCTGCTCGATCTCCATACCGCCCTCGGCCGAGCACATGGCCAGGAACGTGCGGTTCGAGCGGTCCAGCAGGAACGAGAAGTAGTACTCCTCGGCGATGTCGCTGGCCTCCGTCACCAGGACCCGGTGCACCGTGTGCCCCTTGATGTCCAGCCCGAGGATCGCGTTCGCCTTCTCCCGCGCCTCGTCCGGGTTCTCGGCGAGCTTCACGCCGCCGGCCTTGCCGCGGCCACCCGTCTTCACCTGCGCCTTGACGACGACGGCGGTGCCGATCTCGGACGCCGCTGCGGCCGCGTCGTCGGCGGTCTCGACGGTCCGGCCCGGCAGCACCGGGACGCCGTGCGCGGCGAAGAGGTCCTTCGCCTGGTACTCGTACAGGTCCACTCGGCTTCTCCCGCTCCACTTCGCTCACGCCGCGACTGCGCGGTGCCGTGCGGGGCGGTGAACCCCGGCGGGGCCGCAGCGGTCACGACGTCGACTGTGCTGCTGCTCCGGGAGCCTAACGAGGGCGACCGGACCGGTCCTGACCTGGGCCGGTGACTGCCGTCACCTCCCGACGAGACCCTCCTTTCGTGGGGTGTCGCGAGATCAGGAGTGGGCACGATCACGTCCCGTCGCTTACCGTCGTCCCATGGCGACGGCGCACGCAGGGCTGCGGCGCCTGCGCGCCCTCGCGGACGGCGTCGGTTCCGTCGCCGCCGAGGTCGCCCAGGCGGGGAACTACGCACTGCGGACGTTCGCCTCACCCGCCGGGATGCGCGGCATGGCCGTCGAGTGGCTGTGGCTGGCCACGCACGTGGCCCTGTACCCGGTCGGTCTCGCCGAGGAGACGGTCCGCCCGCAGGGCGTCTACCGGACGGACAGCCTGCCCCCGGCCAAGCGCAGCCTGGTCGTCGCGGACCCGGCCGCGGCGGGGACCCCGATCCTGCTGATCCACGGGATCATGGACAACCGGTCCGTGTTCACCGTGTTCGGGCACGCGCTGCGCCGCCGTGGGTTCGGCGTCGTGCACGCGATCAACTACAGCATGCTGACCGGCGACCTGCGGGACGCCGCGAACGAGCTGCGCAGCCACGTCGAGCGGCTGCGTGAGATGACCGGCTCGGACAAGGTGCACATCGTCGGGCACTCGCTCGGCGGCATGATCGCCCGCTACTACGTGCAGCGGATGGGCGGCGACGAGGCCGTCGACACGCTCGTCACGCTCGGCAGCCCGCACCACGGCAGCAACGCCGCCTACCTGCTGCCGATCCCGCTGGCCCGCCAGCTGCGGCCCGGCTCCGACGTCGTCTCCGAGCTCGAGGAGCCCGCTCCGCGCTGCCGGACCCGGTTCCTGGTGGTCTGGAGCAGGCTGGACGAGATGGTCGTCCCGCAGCGCAACGCCCGCCTGCGGCACCCGGACCTCGACGTCGAGGAGCTGGAGCTGCGCGACGTCGGGCACCTGTCGCTGCCGATCGACCCGCGCACCGTGCACTGGGTGGCCGGCACGCTCGCCCGCGGTGAGCGGGAGCGGGCCGAACGGGACCGGAT
Source organism: Pseudonocardia endophytica (assembly GCF_004339565.1). GTDB lineage: Bacteria > Actinomycetota > Actinomycetes > Mycobacteriales > Pseudonocardiaceae > Pseudonocardia > Pseudonocardia endophytica. Next base: position 604,365 of record NZ_SMFZ01000002.1, on the reverse strand, counting down.
CCGGGCCAGCCGGCTCGGCACCGGGAGCCTGCGCCTGGCCGGACGGCACGCCCGCGACTCCGCGTCCTGACCGCCGCGGCCGACACAGCGCGTGACGACCCGTTCGGCGCGCCGGGGGCCGGTCGGGTAACCGGTACCACCCGACCGGTCGTCGCGCCGGTCCGACCGTTTGCACCGCTCGGGCGCCCTGCCGTTGCCCGCCTACGACGGACGGGTTAGCTTTCTCCGGTCCACGTCACGGACCGGTCACGGTGACCGGACACCGGCCCCGAACCGGTGTCGCTCCCCGCCGGAGTCCCCCGCTCCGCCGATCACCGGACAGGTACGAGGACGACCTGAGACCAGAAGGGCAGGTCTTGGCGCGCCACCGCTCCCCGAGCGGCGCACCACTCGACTCCCGGCACGGCGCGACCCCCGACGCCCCCGCCGCGGGTGGGCACCGCCTCCCGGCGCCACCGCCGTCGACGCGGTGCGCCCGGATCACGGTCACCGCCGCAGCGGGCGGTGCGCTCGTCGCCGCAGGGCAGACGTTCGCCAGCGCGTTCGGACTCACCCCGGACCCGGCCAGGGCCGCCGAGGACGCCGCCGTCGCCCGTCTCGCGGCGTCGGCGATGCTGCCGGTCAACGACGTCAGCACGGCCGACCCGACGGCCCCCGCCGTCACGAACGCGATCGGCGGGGAGCAGCTCACCGCGGACGGGTCGCTGCCCACGCTCGCCGACACCGCGAAGGTCGACGTCGCCAACCTGGCCAAGGCCGCCCGCCTCGGCACCGAGGCGGCCAAGGACGAGGGCACGGCGAAGAGCGCGATGGCGCAGGGCGCCCCGCAGGCCGTCGTGTACGACGGGACGACGTACGTCCTGCCGACCCGCGGCACGTTCACCTCCGGATTCGGCGGCCGCTGGGGCGTCACGCACTACGGCATCGACCTGGCCGCCCCGATCGGCACGCCGATCTACGCCCTCACCGACGGCGTCGTGGAGAAGTCCGGACCGGCCAGCGGGTTCGGCATGTGGGTCGTGCTGCGCCACACCGACGGCACGGCCTCGGTGTACGGCCACGTCAACCGGTCGTTCGTCGAGGTCGGCCAGAAGATCAAGGCCGGCGACCAGATCGCCGAGGTCGGCAACCGCGGCCAGTCCACCGGCCCGCACCTGCATCTCGAGGTCTGGGAGCAGGACGGCACGAAGACGAACCCGCTGCCGTGGTTGCTGCAGCGCGGGATCAACGTGACCGGCCCGGCTCTGGCCGAGGCCGAGAAAGCCGCCTGACCCCCGGCCGCTACAGCTTCTGCAGCGGAACGCCGCCGATCAGCATCAGCCGCACCGTGCCGTTGCTGCCGAAGTCGATCGTCACGGTCGCCTTCTGCCCGACGCCGTCCGCCGCGACGACCGTGCCGAGGCCGTACTTGTCGTGGTTGACCCGGTCACCGACGTCCAGGCTGATCGTCGCGTTCATCGAGCGCTCCGGGACCTTCCAGTCCCCGCGGTCGCCGCTGCCGCGCCGCGGGCCCTGCCGCCCGAAGCCGAACCGCCCGACCGGCGCCGACCGGCTGCGCTCCTGCTCGATCGTCTCCTCGGAGCGCTTCCAGTCCACGAGCTCGACCGGCACCTCGTCCAGGAACCGGGAAGCCGGGTTCGTGCTCGGCTGCCCGAACGCCGTCCGCACGATCGCGCGGGACAGGTAGACCCGCTGGCGCGCGCGGGTGATGCCCACGTACGCGAGCCTGCGCTCCTCGGCCAGTTCCTTCGGATCCCCCAGCGTGCGCAGGTGCGGGAAGATCCCGTCCTCCCAGCCGGTGAGGAACACGACCGGGAACTCCAGGCCCTTCGCCGTGTGCAGCGTCATCAGCGTGACCATGCCCTGGTCGTCGTCCGGGATGGAGTCGGCGTCCGCGACGAGTGCGACCCGCTCCAGGAACGCGGCCAGCGACCCGGGGGCGGGGGCGCCGGCATCCGTGTCGTCGTCCGCGCCGGGGCCGTCGGTCGCCTCCGGGGCCGCCTGCGTCGCCGGGGTCTCGACGGGCGCCCGCCCGCTCCCGATCGCGGCGCCCGCGACGTCCGGGTCGGTGGAGAGCGCCGCCAGGTCCGCGACGGCGGCGTCCCCGGCGAACTCCCTGGCCACCGTGACGAGCTCGGCCAGGTTGTCCATCCGGGTGCCGTCCTGCGGGTCCTCGCTGGCCTGCAGCTCCTCCAGGTACCCGGTCTTCGCGTAGACCGTCTCCAGGATGTCGGCGGTGTCCTCGCCGCGGTCCACCATCTCGCGCAGCTCGTCCATCATCCGGACAAAGCCCGCGATGTTGCGCTGCGAGCGCGTCGCCAGTGCCGGGACCAGCTCCGGCTGCTCGGCCGCGGTCCGCAGCGCCGCCGCGAACGACGTGCGCTCCCGTTCCGCGTGCTCGGCGACCAGGGACTCGGCACGGTCCCCGATGCCGCGCTTGGGCACGTTGAGGATCCGGCGCAGGCTGACCGTGTCCTCCGGGTTGGACAGCACCCGCAGGTAGGCCAACGCGTCCCGGATCTCCCGGCGCTCGTAGAACCGGACGCCGCCGACCACCTTGTACGGCATGCCGACCCGCAGGAACACGTCCTCGAACACGCGGGACTGGTTGTTCGTCCGGTAGAAGACCGCGATGTCCGAGTTGCGGTACTCGCCGGAGTCGACCAGCCGGTCGATCTCGGCGGCGACGAAGCGCGCCTCGTCGTGCTCGTTGTCCGCGACATAGCCGATGGCCTTCTCGCCGTCACCGGAGTCCGACCACAGCCGCTTGTCCCGGCGCTCCGGGTTCCGCGCGATCACCGCGTTCGCCGCGGACAGGATCGTCTGCGTGGACCGGTAGTTCTGCTCCAGCAGGATCGTCCGCGCGTTCGGGAAGTCCTGCTCGAACTCCACGATGTTCCGGATGCTCGCGCCGCGGAAGGCGTAGATCGACTGGTCCGAGTCGCCGACCACGCAGAGCTCCGCGGGCGTGGCCTTCTCGTTCGCCGGCAGTACGAGCTGGCGGACGAGCTCGTACTGCGCGTGGTTCGTGTCCTGGTACTCGTCGACGAGCACGTGCCGGAACCGGCGGCGGTAGTACTCGGCCACCGCGGGCATCCGGTCCAGCAGCGAGACCGTCTCCATGATCAGGTCGTCGAAGTCGAACGCGTTCGCCTGGCGCAGCCGCGCCTGGTAGACGCCGTAGACCTCGCAGATCCGGCGCTCGTGCTCGGTGGCGGCCTGGGCCTGCGCGTCGTCCGGGGAGAGCAGCTCGTTCTTCAGGTTCGAGATCTGGGCGGCCAGCGCGCGGGCGGCGAACTTCTTCGGGTCCAGCTCCAGGTCCCGCGCGACGATACCGACGAGGCGGCGCGTGTCGTCCGCGTCGTACACCGAGAACGCGCTGCGGACGCCGAGGTGCTTGGCCTCCCGGCGCAGGATGCGCACGCACATCGAGTGGAACGTGGACACCCACATCGGCCCGGACCGGCGGCCGACGAGCGCGTCCACCCGCTCCTTCATCTCGGCCGCCGCCTTGTTCGTGAACGTGATCGACATGATCTCGCCCGGGTGCACGCCGCGTTCGGCCAGCAGCCAGCCGATCCGGTGCGTGAGCACGCGCGTCTTGCCCGACCCGGCCCCGGCGACGATCAGCAGGGGCGAGCCCGCGTGCGTCACGGCCTCGCGCTGGCGGTCGTTCAGACCCTCCAGCAGGTCGCGGCCACGCTTCGTCTTCGGGGAAACCACGTCGGTCTCCTGGGCGGGGAGTTCGAACAGCGCACTCATCGTGTCGAACACGGTACCGCCGGACACCGACAGTCCTCGCGCTCGGCCGGTCCGCCACGCCCGCCGATGTGACAGACTTGCCGAACCATGGCCGTGTCCGACTCCTCCGTGCCCCGCGTACCCACGACGGAGGAGGAGATCGAGACCCTGCGCGGCGAGATCGACCGGCTGGACGCCGAGATCCTGGAACGGATCAAGGAGCGGACCGACGTGTCCCGCCGGATCGGCGCGGCCCGGATGGCCGCGGGCGGCCCGCGGATCGTCTACAGCCGCGAGATGGCCGTCCTGGACCGATTCTCCGACCTCGGCCCGGAGGGCCGGGATCTGGCGATGATGCTGCTGCGCCTCGGGCGTGGACGGCTCGGCGGGCGGGGCGCCGGCACGTCGTCGGACCCGACGGCCTGACCCCGCCCCGCGACGACCCTGAGGGACCCTGATTCCGTCCCTGAACACCGGGCGATCCGCGCCGTCACGACGCCGTGCCGTGGCACTCTGACTGCATGGGAATCCTCGCGACACTCATCGCCCTCGCCGGCCTGCTGGCCGCGCTCGGCCACGTCGGATACCTCGGGATGCTCTCCAACGCGGCGCGCAAGAAGGGCGCGTCCGGGGCGGAGATCGCCCAGCGGACGAAGAGCCGCATGCCGGTCGCCGTCGGCGCGTCCGGTGTCGCGCTGCTCGGGCTGCTGATCACGAGCGGCGGATTCTTCGCCGACGTCATCGGCATCCTGCTCGCCGTGGGCGGCGGTGTCGTCGGTTACCGCGGCCTGCGGCAGGAGCAGGAGAGGTACCGCACGCCCTGACCGCCACCGGGTCGGCGCAGCGATCGATGACCGTCGGTAGGCGTCCGCCCGACCGGGCGATGCGCCGCCTCAACGCTGACATCAAGATCACGATACGACCGCTCGCCGATTCACGGCGGAGACACAGACGCCACCCGTCACCGCCGCTCGCACGGCTGTGACCAGCAGAGTCGGCAAACGGCCTACAGGTGGCCGGTTGCGCCCCGTCGCAACGACAACGCCCAACGGTCGGATGCGGCCGACGAACGGGATTCACCCGTTCGTGCGACCTGCGGCGAGCGGGATGCTCCCCCTTGGTGATCGCCCTGGACTCGGGTAAATCTTCTCGGGCCACACTCACCGAAGGAGGAACAGCGGCCGTGACCGAGTTCCCGGTCGGATCCCCGCTCCCCGGCACCACGGGATCCGGACGTCGCGAGGTACTGACCGTCGCGCAGCTTCTCTCCCGTGTGTCGTCCGGGCGAGGAACCAGCTACACCCCGGTCGCACGGGAGTCCGCGACGGTCGCGACGCAGGTCGTGTCCGTCGGCTCGCTGCTGCGGCGCGAGGGACGTGCCCCGCACGCCCAGGACCGCCCGCTGCAGCCGCGTGCCGCCCGCCAGGCCGAGGCCGCCGCCGCGTCCGGCGCGTGGCCGGCCCGCCCCGCCTCCGGCCGTCGCCGCGCGACCGCCGTCGCGGGCGCGCTCGTCGCGGCCGGCTCGGTACTCGGCGCCGCGCTCTACAACGGCGCGGCCTCGCACAGCTCGGACGCCCAGGCGGCTGCGGACGGCCTGTTCCCCGGCCTCGGCATGCCCGCCGCCACGACCGGTGGGGCGCTACCGGACGGCTACCTCCCGACGAACGTGGCGTTGACCAGCCCGCTCCCGGCCCCCGCCGTGCTGTCCTCTGGCAGCACCGACTGGGTCAGGTTCGCGTTCCCCGCCCCCGCGGCCACCACGGGGCCGTCCGCGGCGGGCAGCGCGCTGGCGGCCTCGACGACCACTCCGTCGTCGGTCGCGAACGCCGTCCCGGCCGCGCGCACCGCCGCCGCGGGGGCACCGTCGCAGGGCGGCGGGTCCGGAGGCGGCCTGATCTCCGAGCTGCCGGTCGTCGGTGGCGGCAACGGCGGTGGCGGCCCGGTCAACGGGAACGTCCTCGACCCGATCCTGGGCGGCGGCGACCCCACCGGTTCCCCGGCCAACGGCGGTGGGCAGGGCCCGCTCGCCCCGGTCGTCACGGTCGCGCGGCCGGTGACCGACGGCGTCGCCGACGTCCTCCAGCCGGCCACGAACGCCCTCCCGCCGGTCACCCAGGCGGCCGGGAACGCCCTCAAGCCCGTCGCGGGCCTCGCCGCTCCGGTCACCCGGACCGTCGGGGACGGCGTCCTGGCCCCGGTCTCGAACGGCCTCGCCCCGGCGACGCAGGCCGTCGGCGACGTCGTGAAGCCCGTCGCGGACGCGGGCGCTCCGGTCGGCGACGCGCTCGGCGGCGTGACGCAGCCGGTCGGCGAGGTGCTCGAGCCGGTGACGAACGGCCTGAAGCCGGCGACCAAGCCGCTGACCGACGTCGTCGACCCGATCACGTCGCCGGTGCTGGAGGGCGTGTCCCCGCTGACGACGCCGGTCCTGCGGAGCACCGAACCGCTGACCGGCCCGGCCCTGAAGGGTCTGGCCCCGGTCACCGGGCTGCTGGACACGTCGCTGGCGCCCGCAGGGTCGTCGGAGAAGAAGTCGGCGTCGAAGGCGTCCACGACCGACGACTCCACGGCGACGTCCAGCGGCAAGCACGTCCGCACGGCGGCGACCGACCCGGCGAACACGGTCTCCGGGCTCACCGACCGTCTCGGCCTCCAGCAGACGCTCGGCGGGAACCAGGGTGGCTCCGACGAGCAGGCGGACGCGACGTCCGACAAGCAGGCCTCGACGGCGTCGTCGAACTCGGGCCAGGGCTCCGGCAACTCCGGCTCCGCGCCGAAGGCAGGGGACCTGCTGGGCTCGACCGTGGGCGCGCTGACCGGGAAGTAGTCCCGCTCGGACCAGCCTGCGGTCGGGGTGGAAGCTCCCTCCGGCTCGTTCCGGGCCCGGGCGGCCCTACACGAGCCTGCGGTCGGAAGCCCAGCGGGACAGCTCGTGCCGGTTCGACGTCTGTGTCTTGCGCAGGACGCTCGACACGTGCGTCTCGACGGTCTTCACCGAGATGAACAGCTCGCCCGCGATCTCCTTGTAGGAGTACCCGCGGGCGAGCAGGCGCAGGACGTCCCGCTCGCGGCGGGTCAGCTGGTCCACCTCCGGGTCCACCGGAGGCGCCATGCCCGGCCGGTCGGAGAACGCGTCGAGCACGAACCCGGCCAGCCGCGGTGAGAACACCGCGTCGCCGGCGTGCACGCGCCGCACGGCGTCCGCCAGGTCCGGCCCGGAGATCGTCTTCGTGACGTAGCCACGAGCCCCTGACCGGATCACGCTGATCACGTCCTCGGCGGCGTCGGACACGGACAGGGCCAGGAACACGGCCTCGGTCGGCGTCTTCCCGCCGGTCGTGTCCCGGGTGCGGCGCAGCACCTCGGCGCCGCCGCCGTCGGGCATGTGCACGTCGAGCAGCACGACGTCCGGGCGCAGGTGTCCGACGCCGGCCACGGCCTCGTCCACCGACCCGGCCTCCCCGACCACGACGACCGGTGGGTCGCCGCCGTCGCCACGGTCGAGCTCGGCCCGGACCCCGGACCGGAACAGCCCGTGGTCGTCGACCAGATAGACGCGGATCTCCCCGTCGCTCACCGCACGGCCCCCGCTCGCTGGCGCTCGCTCATTGCTCACCCTCCCGAGTCACTGCGGTCGTCGCACCGCCACCGACCGGCTCGCCGTCGTCGCGCAACGGCATGGCCAGCCGGATCTCCGTCCCCTCGCCCGGCGCGGTCCGCAGCCGGACGGTACCGCCATGGCGCTCCATGCGGTTGCGCACCGAGTCGGCGAGACCGTGCCGGTCCGGGCCGACGGCGTCCGGGTCGAAGCCGGCACCGCGGTCGCGCACGAACACGTTCACCTCGCCGCCTCCGCCGGCGGGCCCGTCGCGCTCGACCTCCGCGTACACGCTGATCTCCCCGACGCCGGCGTGCTTGGCCGCGTTGACCATCGCCTCGCGTGCCGCGAGCACGAGGGCCCGCAGGTCCGGGTCCATCGTCGCGTCGCCGACGACGACCGGGTTCACGGTCACCGCGTAGGTGTCCTCCACCTCGGCGGCCGCGCTCCCGAGCGCCGCCGAGAGCTGCTCGTCGGCGGGCCGCTCCCGGTCGTGGTCCGGACGCCCGTAGCCGCCGGGGCCGTAGAGCCACGCCCGCAGCTCGCGCTCCTGGCCGCGCGCCAGCCGGTGCACCTCCCGCGGCGAGCTCGCCTGGCGCTGGATCAGCGCGAGCGTCTGCAGCACGGAGTCGTGCAGGTGCGCGGCGATCTCGGCGCGCTCCGCGGTGACGATCCGCGCGCGGCGCTCCTCGGTGAGGTCGCGGACCAGGCGCACCCACCACGGCACGGTCAGCACGGCGACGCCGAGCAGCGCCGCGACGGCGGCCAGCAGGCCGAACCGCACCTGGTCCAGGTCGAGGTTGCCGAGCAGGAACACGGCCAGCCCGACCGCGACGAGCACGGCACCGATCAGGCTGCGCCACAGGCCCGCCCGTCCACCGCCACGGGCTCCGCTGGCCCACCGGCGTCGCTGCGCGCCGTCGGCCTCGCGCCACACCACGGCCGCACCGATCGCGGCCACACCCAGCGGGCCGAGCAACCATCCGAACAGGACGTTCCCGGTCGCGGCACCGACCAGCCCGAGGCCGAGCCCGAGCGCGGCCAGCCCGATCGCCTGCTGCCGCTCGGACCGGTCGACGGTCCGCTGGGCGTCGCCCTGCTCCTGCTTGACGAACACCCACAGCAGCGCGTACGCCACCACACCGGACCACCCGAGCACGGCGAGCACGACGAACGCCGCGCGCACCCACCGGACGTCGGCGCCCAGGTGGTCGGCCACCCCGCCCGCCACGCCCGCGACGAGACGGCCCGACCGCCGCCGGACCAGCGGCGACCGTGGTTGTGTACCGGGAACGCTCACGACACCATCGTCACACGACGGCACGCCAGGAGGATCCGGACAGTTCCGGGGATACCTCGGGGTCACCCCGGAGCCGCGACGACCGCGCAGGGAGCAGAGTCACCGCCCATGGAGGAGACGGCTCGGCGCCGCACCGCACGTCTGTCCGACGCGTGGGCGACGCGTCCCGCCCGGCCCCGCGAGGGCCGGATGGTCGCCGGCGTGGCTGCGGCACTCGGTGAGCGCTACGACATCGACCCGGTACTCGTGCGCGTCGGATTCGCGACCGCGGCGTTCTTCGGGCCGGGCATCCCGCTGTACCTCGTCGGCTGTGCCGTGCTGCCGGACGCCGGGAGCGCAGGCTCCGGGCGCTCGCGGACGGCACTGTCGACGGTGCTGCTCGTCGGGGCCGCGGTGATCGTCGCCGCGCTGATGTTCGGCGGCGACGGGGGCTGGGTCGCGCCGCTGATGGTCTCCGTCGGGCTGCTCGCCCTGCTGCACATCACCCGCGGCGGGCCGCGTGAGGTGACCGCGAGCGGTTCGGCGGGGGCTCCCGGCCCGGGGTCGGCCGGTGCGGTCGCGGCGTCCGGCACGGGCGCGACGACGGCCACGGCGCCCGCTCCCGTCCGGGCCTCCGGGACCCCGTTCTCCGACGCTCCGGTCTCCCGCGCCCCGGCGTCCGACGCTCCGGCTTCCGCCGTTCCGGCGTCCTCCGCCCCGGCCTCCGACGCTCCGGCCTCCGACGCTCCGGACGTCGCCGGCTCGGCCCCGGACGCCCCGGCCACGGACGACGCCCCGACCGTCGCCACCCCGATCGCGGACGCGGCGGTCTCCGGCACCGCGACGACCGACCACGTCGCCGGTCCGGACGCTCACACCGTGACCGGCCGCCTCCCGGCCGATGGCACGGCGCCGACCGGTACGGCACCGACCGACACGGCGGCAACCGGCGCGGCGGCGACCGGTGCGGCCGACACGGCGGCTCCGGGCACGGGGGCTCCGGGCACGGGGGCGATCGGCGCATCGACCACCTCCGCGCCGGTCCCCGACCCGCACGCGTCCGGACGGATCACGGGGCACGGGACCGCTCCGTACCCCGTCGCGACGAACGGATCCGATCCGGCGGCGACGCCGCCGTCCTGGGACCCGCTCGGCGCCGCACCGTTCGCGTGGGACCTGCCCGATCTCGCGCCGGAGCAGGGACCGGAACCGCCGCCTGCGCGGCGGTCGCGGGTCACGGCCGTGACGCTGGCCGTGGCGCTGCTCGCCACGGGCGGAACCGGTGCCGCCGCGCTGACCGTCCCCGGCGTCGTCGCACCGGCGATGGTCCCGGCGGCGGCGCTCGCCGTCATCGGGCTGGGCCTGGTGATCGGCGCGTTCCGGCACGCCGGGCGGTGGCTGCTGCCGTTCGCGGCGCTGCTCGCCGTCACGACCTGGCTGGTCGCGGCGCTGCCGTGGGCCGACCTGCGCGGAGGCGTCGGGACGATCGCCGACGCACCGACGTCCGCCACCGCCGTCGCACCGGAGTACCGGCGCGGCGTCGGGGACGTGGCGCTCGACCTGAGCGGGCTCGACCTGCGCACCCCGCCCGGAGCGCCCGCACCGGTCGTGCGCACGGCGGCGCGGGTCGGGATCGGCTCGATTGCGGTGACCGTCCCGCGCGATGCCGACATCGTCGTCCGCGGCTCCAGTTCGTTCGGCGACGTCACCGTGGACGGGCAGTCCCGCAGCGGCGACGCCCCGGAGCTGACCGTCGTCGACGTCGGACCGGACGGCCCCGGCGGCGGCCGGATCGAACTGGACGCGCACGCCGCCCTCGGCTCGGTGACGGTGGGCCGTGAGTGAGCCGCGGCGGCGCGTACCGGATCCGGTTGCCCTGATCGGCGGGCTGCTCGCGCTCGGCGTGGCGGGCTACGGCGTCAGCGGGATCGATCCAGGATCCGGTGTGGACATCCGGTGGGTGTTGGCGCTGGTCGCGGTCGTGGCGGGCGCCATATTTCTCCTTGCCGGTTTGCGTAACTCCCGGCACCGTTCCGACGACTAGTAGACATCGGTCCACCGGCGGGCTGGGGAGCGTCGCCGGGGACCGTCTCCGCCCGTGAGGTCGCGGATCCGACGGGGGTCGGGCCGCAACGGGACCCGGGCGGACGGGGCGGGGCCGGCGCTACCACCGGCCCCGCCCCTATTTCACTCCCACTCGATGGTGCCCGGCGGCTTGCTCGTCACGTCCAGCACGACGCGGTTCACCTCGGCGACCTCGTTCGTGACCCGGGTGGAGATGCGCTCCAGCACGTCGTAGGGCAGGCGGGTCCAGTCCGCGGTCATGGCGTCCTCGGAGGACACCGGCCGCAGGACGATCGGGTGACCGTACGTGCGGCCGTCGCCCTGTACCCCGACGCTGCGTACGTCCGCCAGCAGCACCACAGGGCACTGCCAGATCTCGCCGTCCAGCCCGGACGCGGTGAGCTCCTCGCGGGCGATCGCGTCCGCGGCGCGCAGCGTCTCCAGCCGGTCCGCCGTGACCTCGCCGATGATCCGGATGCCGAGGCCGGGCCCCGGGAACGGCTGGCGGCGCACGATCACCTCGGGCAGCCCCAGCTCCGCGCCGACCGTGCGCACCTCGTCCTTGAACAGCGCACGGAGCGGTTCGACGAGCGTGAACTCGACGTCGTCGGGCAGCCCGCCGACGTTGTGGTGGCTCTTGATCGTCGCCGTGCCGGACCCGCCGCCGGACTCGACGACGTCCGGGTACAGCGTGCCCTGGACCAGGAAGTCGACCGTCTCCTCGGCCAGCACGTCGGCCGTCGCCACCTCGAACACTCGGATGAACTCGCGGCCGATGATCTTGCGCTTCTGCTCCGGGTCGGACACCCCGGCGAGCGCGTCCAGGAAACGCCGCTCGGCGTCGACGGTGTGCAGCTTCGCCCCGGTCGCCGCGACGAAGTCCTTCTCCACCTGCTCCCGCTCCCCGGCGCGCAACAGCCCGTGGTCGACGAACACGCAGGTCAGACGATCCCCGATGGCGCGCTGCACGAGAGCGGCGGCGACCGCGGAGTCCACCCCGCCGGACAGCCCGCAGATCGCCCGCCCGTCTCCGACCTGCGCGCGGATCGCGTCCACCGTCTCGTCGATGATCGACGCGGTGGTCCAGGCCGGGGCGATACCCGCGACGTCGTGCAGGAACCGGCGCAGCACCTCCTGGCCGTGCGGCGAGTGGCCCACCTCGGGGTGGTACTGCACGCCGGCCAGGCGCCGGTCGGTGTCCTCGAACGCGGCGACCGCGACCCGGTCCGACGACGCCGTGACCGTGAACCCCTCCGGTGCGCGGACCACGGAGTCGCCGTGGCTCATCCACACCGGGTGCCGCGACGGCAGGCCGCCGTGCAGCGCGCCGGACGTGTCGGTCAGGCTCAGTTCGGTGCGGCCGTACTCGCGGGTGCCGTCGTGCGCGACGTCGCCGCCGAGCGCGCGGGCCATCGCCTGGAAGCCGTAGCAGAGCCCGAGCACCGGGATGCCGGTGTCGAACAGGGCCGGGTCGAGCGCGGGTGCGTCCTCGGCGTAGACGCTGGCCGGCCCGCCGGAGAGGATCACGGCCACCGGCTCCCGCGCGACGATCTCCGCGACCGGCGTGCTCGCCGGGACGATCTCGGAGTAGACGTCGGCCTCGCGCACCCGCCGGGCGATCAGCTGGGCGTACTGCGCGCCGTAGTCGACGACGAGGACGGTCGGGGTCTGCACGCCGACCAGGGTAACGACGGCCGGTCCCCGCTCCGTCCGACGGCCGCGTCGCTACGATCCGGGCATGAGCGCCGAGGTCGAGAACGCACCGGTCGAGGGCGAGGCGGTCGACGACCGGACGGGCCCGGCCATCGCCGTGGCCTGCTCCCGCTGCGGGGAGCGCGCCCTCCTGCGCCCCGGCGGGCTGTGCCCGGCCTGCGTCGCGGCCATCGGCCTGGCCGAGGACCGCACGGAGTACGACGAGTGGCGCTCCCGCGTCGAGGCCGGGATCGCCGCCGGACCCTGACCCGCCGGAACGGCTCGAGATGCACGTCACGGTCGTCCGGAGCGCGCGGAACGACCGTGGTGTTCACGCCGGCATCCGCCCCCGACGGTTCTCAGTCGAACGGGTCCTCGTGCCGGCCGCGGGAGCGGTGCGGCGGAGGCTGGACCGCTCCCAGCAGCGCGCGCAGGTCGGCCGATGTCGCGGCCCGTCGTTCCAGGTCCACGGCGATCACGGGGGCGGTCTGGCGCAGCCGCCCGAGCACCCCGCGGTCGGTGACGTCGTGCGCGCCGTCGACCAGCCCGGTGATGATCGCGTCCGGGCGCTTCGCGGCGACCGCGTCCGGGTCCGGTGATCGCGACTCCCCGACGGCGTCCACCCCGTCCAGCGCGCCCGCGCAGCCGGTGACGGTCGCGCCGAGCTCGAGCAGGAGCGCGCCGACCTGCTCGTCGGTCGCGACGACCGTCGTGATCGGCCCCCGCAGCGGGACCGGCGAACCGGTCGCGTCGACGAACGCGCGCCCACCGCCCATCGCGGCACCTGCGGTCGGACGGGACATGCCGGATCTCCCTCTCGTCGACGACGGGACGGACCCCATCGTGCTACGACGGCGCCCGGTGCCGGGAGGGAGGCTCACCGGTCATCGGGGTCGCAGGACGTACCCGGTGTAGCCGTAGTCCGCGCCGTGCGCGCGCCGGACCTCGATCTCGTGCCCGACGTCGTCGACGAGTGCCGGGGAGACGCCGTCGTCGCGCATCCGGTCGAGGTTCGACGCGAGCGGCTCGTAGTAGGCGTCCCAGTCGACGTCCGGGAGCAGGTAGGTGCCCGCGACGGTCCAGCCCGTCTCCTGCGCCGCGCGGACGTTCTCCCCGGTCGTGCGCATCGACGGGTACGCCTCGTCCCAGAACTCCCGTGCGCCGGTCGACGGGTCGGGCGTCGTCCACTCGGCCTCGGTCAGCACGAGCGCCCCGCCCGGGGCGACGAGCCGTCGCCAGGCCGCGAGCGCCGCGTCGAAGCCCATGACGTAGGCCGAGCCCTCGGCCCAGACCAGGTCGAACGCCGTGTCCGGGAACGGGAGATCCTGCATCGACGCGACGTGCGTGCGCACCCGGCCGTCGACGCCGGCGGCGCGGGCCCGTGCGCCGAGCTCGGTCAGGTACGGCTCGTGCAGGTCGACGGCGTCGACGGTGCCGCCGGTGAGCTCGGCGAGCACGAGAGTGGCCGGTCCGGTCCCGCACCCGATGTCGACGACGCGCGGTGCGGCGGGCAGCGGTCCGCACATCTCGAGCAGTAGCCGGGTGGTGCGCTCCGAGCCCGGTGCCTCGCGCGGCAGCCCGTCGTGCGCCCGTCGGAACGCGCTCATCATGTCCACCGTCTCCACGGCGCGGATCGTGCCACGTGACCGGGTCAGGAATCCCCCAGCAGACGCTCCACGCCGTCCAGGATCAGGGCGAGTCCGAGCTCCCAGGACTGGTCGACACGCTCGTCGAACCCGCCCGCCTCCCAGAGGCGGGTCATCGTCGGGAACCGCTCCTGCGAGAAGTAGGTGCCCCAGAAGCTGGAGCGGGACTCCCAGTACTCGTCGTACGCGACGCCGGTCCGGGCCGCGACGCCGGTGTCCGTGACCGTCGCCCGCGCCGCACCGAACACGTGCGACTCGACCAGTCCGGCGATCTCGACGACCCGCGCCGCGGGGAGCCCGGTCAGCCCGACGGCGCGGTAGAGGTCCTCCTGCGCGTCGAGCACGTGCGGCCCGAGCGGCGTCCGCCAGAGGTTCGAGTGGATCAGCCACGGCTCGTCGCGGTACATCCGCCACGCCTCGTGCGCGTGGAACTCGACCTGCTCGCGCCAGCCGAGCGACCGGTCCGGCAGCTTCCGGCCCGCCCACGCGCGGTCCACCATCAGCTCGAACAGCTCGTCGCGACCCGGCACGTAGGTGTACAGGCTCATCACCCCGACGCCGAGCTGCGCCGCGAGCCCGCGCATGGACAGCTCCGCGCCACCGCTCCGACGGGCGAGCTCGGTCGCGGCCCCGACCACCTCGTCGAGCGTGAGCCGCTGCCGGGGCCCGCGCGCCGACGGCGGCGGCGGGTTCCAGAGCAGCTCGATCATCGCCCGGCCCGCCGGCGTGCCCCAGGTGTCCGGTTCGTCCGTCACGGGAAACTCCTTGCGCTCAACTCCGTACGGTGTACAGTATCGCAGGCTCATTCAGTACGGTGTACGGGATACGGAGATCGATGATCCACACCGAGTCGCTGACCCGGACGTTCCGGGTCGGCAAGGAGACGATCGAGGCCGTCCGCGGCATCGATCTGGACGTGGGCGCGGGCGAGCTCGTCGCGTTCCTCGGTCCGAACGGCGCCGGGAAGTCGACGACGCTGCGGATGCTCACCAGCCTGCTACCGCCCAGCTCCGGGACGGCCGTCGTGGCGGGCGTCGACGTCACGTCACAGCCGGCCGAGGTGCGCCGCCGGATCGGCTACATCGGACAGAAGGACGGCGCCGGCCACAACTATCGGGTCTGGGACGAGCTCCTGATGCAGGGCCGGTTCTACGGCATGCGCAAGCCCGCAGCCGTCGCGTCGGCCGAGCGTCTACTGGAGACACTCGACCTCGCCGCCCTGCGGATGCGCAAGGTCAGCTCGCTGTCCGGCGGGCAGAGGCGACGCCTCGACATCGCACTCGGCCTGATCCACGCACCCGGCCTGCTGTTCCTCGACGAGCCGTCGACCGGGATGGACCCGCAGAACCGGGCCAACCTGTGGGAGCACATCCTGCGGGTGCGCGAGGAGCACGGCACGACGATCGTGCTGACCACGCACTACCTGGACGAGGCGGACGCGATGGCCGAGCGCGTCGTCGTGATCGACCACGGGCGGATCATCGCCGACGACGCGCCGGAGACGCTCAAGGCCAAGCAGGCCGGCGACCGGCTGACCGTCGTCGTCCGGCCGGACCAGGCCGCGGCGGCGCGGGCGCAGCTGGCGACGGTCGGCACCGGTGCCGAGGAGCGGCCGGATCCCGACGGCGTCGCCGTGACGGTCCGGGTGGAGGCCGCGTCGCGCGCGATGCCCGGGCTCATCGGACGCCTCGCATCGTCCGGTGTGGACGCCGTCGCCGCGTCTGCCCGGACGCCCACATTGGACGACGTGTTCCTCAACCTCACCGGCCGCAGCCTGCGCGAAGGAGAAGCAGCATGACCATGGCCCTTCCGGCGCGGGCCGGCGTGCTGGCCGACGTCGGCAACGTCTGGTGGCGCGAGACGCTGACGATCGTCCGGGACCCGTTCTCGCTGATCTTCTCGCTCGTCCAGCCACTGGTGTTCCTCGGCCTGTTCGGGCCGCTGCTGGCCGGGCTGGCCGGCGACGGGAGCCTGTTCGGCGGGTCGTCGCTGCAGTGGTTCCTGCCCGGCGTGATCGTCATGATCACGATGTTCGGCACGTCGATGACCGGCTCGAACCTGCAGTTCGAGATCATGACCGGGGCGTTCGAGCGGATGCTGGCGACACCGCTGTCCCGCTCGTCGCTGATGATCGGCCGGGCGCTCAAGGAGCTCACCCCGCTGGTCGCGCAGGCCGCGCTGGTAGCGCTGATCGCGGTGCCGTTCGGGTTCGTGCTGTACCCGCTGCACGCGCTCGTCGGCCTGGTGCTGCTCGGCGTGTTCGGCGTCGGGATCGGTGCGTTGTCCTATGCACTGGCGATCGCGGCCCGGAACACCGAGTGGATCTTCTGGGCGGTCCAGCAGTCGCTGCTGTTCCCGCTGCTGATCCTGTCCGGCATGATGCTGCCGCTCGAGACCGGTCCGGAGTGGATGCGGATCGCGTCGCTGATCAACCCGCTGACCTACGTCGTCGACGCCGAGCGTGCCCTGTTCGCCGGGACGTTCGCCGATCCGGTGGTGCTGTGGGGCTTCGTCGCGGCGCTGGTGACCGCCGCCGTCGGCCTGTGGGTCGGCGTGCGCTCGATCCGCGGGGCGACGATCTGATGTCCGACGTGCAGCCCGCCGCGGCCGGCTACGCCGCGAGCGACGCGGAGGTCCGCGAGATCCTGGACTGGTTCGACGACTACGACGCGCTCGTCGCGGCCGGGGACCTCGACGCGATGGCCGACCGGGCCGCGTTCCCGATCAACGAGGTGACCGACTCCGGCGGGTTCGGGATCGCCGCACCCTGCGACCGCGAGCGGTTCCTCGAGCAGATGCGCGACGCCGTCGGCGCAGCGGGCGAGGTGTCCATGGAGTCCGTCCGGCACCCCGTGTTCCTGAGTCCGGCCCTCGCGTTCGTCGTGACCGACGCGACGATCACCGCCGGCGGGGACACCCACCAGCTGCGTTACGGCGACCTGCTGATCCGGACCGCGGACGGATGGCGGTTCCAGACCATGGTCGCCGGCGGGTTCGGCGACCAGATGTAGGCGCCGCACCTCCCGTCGGCGTGCCGCATCCGCTGCGACGGGTGCGGCACGCCGGTACGGGGTGCGTGGGCGGGCTCACGCGGCGGCGAGGGCCGGCTACCTATCGTCAACTCTGCCGATTCCCGGAGGGTTCTCCGCCGTCCGGGCTAACGACCACTCCCCGGGTGCGCGATGGCGAGGTATCCGTCCCGCGCCGAAGGGCCTGAAGATGACCGCCTCGCACCCACCGCGCCGCGCAGCGACGCCGCGCCCGGTGGACACCCCCACGACGCTGCTGTCCGCGGTGATCCCGTCCCAGCGGCCGGCTCCGGAGCGGACGGAACATCCCGCCACGGTGCCGACGCAGCGCCCGGCTCCGGTGCCGTCGCCCCACCCGGTGCCGACGCAGCGTCCGGCGGGCGTCGTCGCGCAGCACCCCGCAGCGCCGCACCCCGCAGCGCCGCACCCCGCAGCGCCGCACCCCGCAGCGCCCCACCCCGCAGCGCCCCACCCCGCAGCGCCCCACCCCGCAGCGCCCCACCCCGCAGCGCAGCACCCCACAGCTCTGCCACACCCCACAGCCGCGATGCAGCCGGCCGCGTTGCCGCCGCTGCCGGTCCACCCGGCGAGCCCGCTCGCCTACGCCCCGCCCGCAGGCCTCCCGGTCGGTCACGAGCCGATCCGGAAGCGCTCCGTCGGCCCGGTCCTGCTCGCCGCGGCCGCCGCGTTCGTCGTGGTCACCGGCGGCGTCGTCGCGATCGGGAACCTGGCCCGCGACTCGTCCACAGTGGCCGGCCAGACGGGAGCACCCGCGGTGTCCACGTCGGACCGGATCGCCGGCTGGCGGGACGGCGGCGGGCTCTCGCGGATGCAGGCGATCCAGGATGACCTCGCGTCGATCGGTGACGCGGGCGCCCGCACCGACCCCGACGACATGAACACTGCCTGCCGGTCGCTGCAGCGCGACATCGCGGCCGCCCAGGCGTACGACCCGGTGCCGGACGCGCAGGTCCAGTCGTCGTGGGCCGGTGCGCTCACGCACGGGGCCCGCGCCGCGACCTACTGCATCGCCGGCACCGAGCAGCTCGACGCCGACATGCTGAACCGCTCCGCGGACGAGCTGACCGAGATGGGCCGCGACCTCGACGACGGCGCCGCCCGCCTCGGCGCGATCGCTTGACAGCACGCTCCCGATCGACGAGAACGAACCGCGACCGGATGTCGACAGGGAGGCGGACCGCCGTGCCGATGCTCGACCCGCTCGCGACGTTCCTGATGCGTGTCCTGGCCGCGGGGAACGACGTCGAACCGGCCGGTGCGCTGTTCAAGAACCCGGACGCGATCTCCGACGACCAGCGGGCCATGGTCGACGAGCTCGCCCGCCGGGGGCGGGAGAACGGCTACATCACCGGCGACGACAGGGTGTCGGTCACCGCCGACGGGCAGCAGTTCCTCGAGGACGCAGGCCTCTGACCGTCGGTCAGCGGTCCGGGGCCCGGCGCCCGAGGCCGCGTTCAGGGCTGCGCTCCAGGGCTGCGCGGCGGGCACTCCCGGTCCGTCGCGGCGGCCGCGACCGCGGTGCCGGCGAGCGGCATCACGGTCACCTCGCCGGACTCGTCGAGCTGGGGCTCAGCCCCGGATGGTGAGTCCGACGCGCTGGAACTCCTTGAGGTCGGAGTAGCCCGTCTTGGCCATCGCGCGGCGCAGGGCGCCGAACAGGTTGGTCGTGCCGTACGGGCTCTCCGTCGGTCCGAACAGGACCTGCTCCAGCGAGCGGCCGGACCCGGCCAGACCGGTGATCTCGGAGCGGGGCAGCGACGGGTGCGCCGCCGACGACGTCCAGTACAGCCCGCCCGCCGGGGCCTCCTCGGCGTCGGCGAGCTGCTCGCCGAGCATGACGGCGTCCGCGCCGCAGGCGATCGCGCGGGCGATGTCGCCGGACGTCGCGATGCCGCCGTCGGCGATCACGTGCGCGTAGCGCCCACCGGTCTCGTCGAGGTAGTCGCGACGGGCGGCCGCGGCGTCCACGATCGCCGTCGCCATCGGGACGCCGATGCCGAGGACCTCGTCGGTCGTCGTGGAGCTGGACTGCCCGTACCCGACGATCACGCCGGCCGCTCCGGTGCGCATCAGGTGCAGCGCCGTCCGGTAGTCGCCGACACCGCCTGCCACGACCGGGACGTCCAGGTCGGCGATGAAGTCCTTCAGGTTCAGCGGTTCGCCGTCCGAGACGTGCTCGGCGGAGATGATCGTGCCCTGCACGATCAGGATCTCCACCCCGGCCGCCAGCAGGGCAGGGGTGAGCTCGCGGGCGCGCTGCGGGCTGACCCGAGCGGCGACCGGGTTGCCGGACTCGCGCAGCGGGCGGAGCGCCTCGGCGATCAGGGCCTCGCTGATCGGCGCGCGGTGCAGCTCCTGCAGCGTGGCCAGCGCGCTGTCCGGGTCGTCCCCCGCCGCGGCGGCGACGACCTGCGCGAGCGCGCCCTCGGCGTCACCGTGCCGGGCCCAGAGGCCCTCGGCGTTCAGCACGCCCAGCCCACCCAGCTTGCCGAGCGCGACGGCGCTGGCCGGGGACACGACAGCGTCCGTCGGGTGGGTCATCAGCGGGATGTCGAAGCGGTAGGCGTCCAGCTGCCACGCCGTCGACACGGCCTTCGAGCTCCGGGTCCGCCGGGACGGCACGATCTCGATCTGGTCGAGGTCGAACGCCCGGCGGGCCTCGCGGCCCATCCCGATCTCCACGGTGTCACGCACGCCGTAGAGCCTAGGTCCCTAACGAGCGGCGTAGTTCGGGGCCTCGACGGTCATCGTGATGTCGTGCGGGTGGCTCTCCTTGAGCCCGGCCGCCGTGATCCGGACGAGCTGCGCCTGCTGCAGGTCGGCGATCGTCTGCGCGCCGACGTAGCCCATGCCGGACCGCAGGCCGCCGCCGAGCTGGTGCACGACCGAGGACAGCGGCCCGCGGAACGGGATCCGGCCCTCGATGCCCTCCGGGACGAGCTTGTCCTCGCTGAGCACGTCGTCCTGGGCGTAGCGGTCCTTGGAGTAGGACCGCCCGGCCGCGCCCGCCCGGCCCTGCATCGCGCCGAGCGAGCCCATGCCGCGGTAGGTCTTGAACTGCTTCCCGCCGACGAGCACGACCTCGCCGGGGGACTCCGCGGTGCCGGCGAGCAGCGAGCCGAGCATGACCGTCGACGCGCCCGCCGCGATCGCCTTGGCGACGTCGCCGGAGTACTGGATGCCGCCGTCGCCGATCACCGGGACGCCGTGCGGCGCACACGCCCTGGTCGCCTCGTAGATCGCGGTGATCTGCGGGGCACCGACGCCGGCCACGACGCGCGTGGTGCAGATCGAGCCCGGCCCGACACCGACCTTCACAGCGTCCGCGCCCGCCTCGACGAGCGCCTGCGCGCCTTCGTAGGTCGCGACGTTCCCGCCGACGACGTCGACGTGGTCGCCGACCTCGGCCCGCAGCTTGGACACCGTCTCCAGCACCCGTCGCGAATGTCCGTGCGCGGTGTCCACCATGAGCACGTCGACGCCGGCCTCGACGAGCTGCATCGAGCGCGCGTGCGCGTCCTCACCGACACCGACGGCCGCGGCGACGACCAGGCGGCCGTCCGGGTCCTTGGTGGCCAGCGGGTACTGCTCGGTCTTGTTGAAGTCCTTGATCGTGATCAGTCCACGCAGGACGTCCTCGCCGTCCACGATGGGCAGCTTCTCGAGCTTGTGCCTGCGCAGCAGGCCGAGCGCCGCCTCCGCCGTCACCCCGACCTTCGCGGTGACCAGCGGCGCGCGTGTCATCACCTCGGACACCGCGCGGTCCTGGTCGACCTCGTAGCGCATGTCCCTGTTCGTGATGATCCCGAGCAGTCGGCCGCGCTCGTCGGTCACCGGCACGCCGGAGATGCGGAACTTCGCGCACAGCGCGTCGACCTCGGCCAGCGTCGCCTCCGGGGAGCAGGTCACCGGGTCGGTCACCATGCCCGCCTCGGACCGCTTCACGACCTCGACCTGCGCGGCCTGCTGGTCCGGCGGCAGGTTCCGGTGCAGCACGCCGAGTCCGCCGGCGCGGGCCATGGCGATCGCCATCCGCGACTCGGTGACCGTGTCCATCGGCGACGACACCAGCGGGACCTGCACCCGCACCCGTCGGGTCACCTGCGACGAGGTGTCCGCCGTGCTGGGGACCACGTCCGACTCCGCGGGGAGCAGCAGGACGTCGTCGAAGGTCAGGCCGAGCATCGCGAACTTGGACGGGAATCCGCCGATCTCGCTCGTCATTGGTGGACACGCACCCCTTCGCATCGCACGTCTGCGCCGAGCCTCGCCACAGAAGTTCATGGTACGTCTGCCCCCTCCGGCACCGACCCGGGCGGGGCGCGCGTCACGCCGTGCGACAGCCGTCACGGCGGGGGCGTGCGACCGGGTCCGACGACCGGCCGAGTACCGTGTACGACGTGTCACCAGAGGGGCTGCCGCCGGACCCGTTCGCCGGAGACCCGGACGACCCTGCGCTCTGCATGGACCCGGGCTCCGAGGGGCGGACCGACGGCGAGGACGCGGAGCTGACCGACTCGGACCGCAGCGAGATCCTGGCCGATCTCGCCGACCTGGCCGTCTACCAGGCCCTGCTGTCCGGCCGCGGGGTGCGTGGCATCGTCGTGGACTGCACCGACTGCGGTGAGCAGCACTTCCACGAGTGGAGCCTGCTGCGGGCCAGCCTGCAGCAGCTGCTCGACGAGGGGCAGATGCGCCCGCACGAGCCGGCCTACGACCCGGATCCCGCGCACTACGTCACGTGGGAGTACTGCCGCGGCTACGCGGACGCGACGCTCGCCGACGACTGAATCCCCCGCATACGAGAACGGCCCCGGAGGAGATCCTCCGGGGCCGTCGTCGATGGTGCGGGTGTCACCGCGGGGTGCTGCTCACCCCACCGGCCGTCGTCGACGGGTCCGCGCTCCCCTCGCCCGACGCCGTCGGGCGGGTGGTCGTGGTCGTCGGGTCGGCCGAGCCCTCTGTCGTCGGCGACGTGGGGTCCGCCGGCGCGGTCGGGCTGGTCGTGGTCGGTGCGGTCGGACCGGTTCCCGGCCCCTGCAACGACCGCGGGTCGCTGCCCGGACCGGTGGAGCCCGGCGGGAGGCCGGTCCCCGGACTGGTCCCGCTCGGTGCCTGCGGCGACGTCGCGGTGCCCGGACCCGGGTCGGCGGAGCCTTCCGTCGACGGCGGGAGCGGCGCGGCGGTGCCGTTGCGCAGCGGGGCCGTCGGGTCGGTCGGCTGCCCCGGCGGCGTCTCGGCCACCTTCGCCGTCAGGAACTGGCGCTGCTGGTCGAAGTAGGCCTGGTCGGACCCACCGGGCTCGACCTTCGCCAGCAGCGGCCCCATCGCGTCGAGGTCCTGCTGGGCGCCGATCGTGTCCCCACTGGCCAGCTTCGCGTTCACCCGGTCGATGCCGGTACGCAGGTCGCTCGCGGCCTGGACCTGCTCGGCCCGCTCGGCGTAGAGCACCTTGCTCAGGCCCCAGAGCGAGTCGCCCGGCTGCGCCTCGTGCGCGCTGACCGACAGCACACCCAGGCCGCACGCCGCCACGGCGACCGCCGCGATGACCGGACGCAGGTAGCTGACGCGACGCGAGCGCCGCTGCGGAGCGAGTGCCTCCGCCGCGACGTCCGGTTCGACGAGCTGCGGCATCGGCTCGGCGTCCACGTCGGCACGCCACGCGGAGAGCATCGCCACGAGATGGTCGTCGGCGTCGTAGCCCTGCCTGCCGGGACCGCTGACCGTGAGCCCCGACGACAGCGCGTTGATCAGCTCGTCGTCGGCCTGGAGCTCGATCAGGTCGAGCGGACCGTCCTCGTCGAGCATGTCCGCGTCGAACGGGCGCCCGGGTGACGGGTGGTGCGTATGGCCGTTCGTGCCCGTCGGGCCGGGGCGGCGCCCCGACCAGTTCGGGCCGGGAGCCGGTGGCCGCTGACCGGGTCCGTGTCCTCCATGTTCCCGCATCTCAGACCACCTCCTCCTCGCTCATCGACCTGCGCAGCCGGGTCAGGGCCCGGTGCTGTGCGACCCGGACGGCGCCCGGGGTACTGCCGACGGCTTCCGCCGTCTCCTCCGCGGAGAGTCCCACCACCACGCGCAGCGTGATGATCTCCCGATGCTTCTCGGGGAGGATCTCGAGGAGTTTGGACATCTGTTCGGACAGTTCCACCTGGAGCGCCCGGCTCTCCGGCCCCTCCGCGATCTCCATCCGGTCGGGCACGTCGGCGACGGGTTCCGAACGGTTGCGAGATGCAGCGCGGTGCGCGTCGATCACCTTGTGCGACGCGATGCCGTAGACGAAAGCGAGGAACGGGCGTCCTTGGACGCGATACCCCGGTAACGCCGTCAGCACGGCAAGACACACCTCCTGCGCGACGTCGTCCGCCGAGACGGACGAGCGGTCCGTGCCCCCCAGTCGCGCCCGGCAGTAGCGCACGACCAGAGGCCGAATGACACCGAGAACGCGCTCGACGGCGGATCGGTCACCGGCCATGGCGGCCGCGATCAGCTCGTCGGGTACGTCTCTTGATTCACTCATCGTGCAGGACCGCCAACGCGTTAACAGGCTCCGAAGAGATCACCGGACATCATCCGTTCGTGGAACCGGACCCCCTGTCGAGATGCCCGGACGTCGGCGCAGGTGCCGCCCGGAACACCGTAGCGAAGGACTCGTCGACATCGGGACCGGCTCCACGACAGAGAAGACGAGTCGGACAGGCCGGAGGTTGTCCGCGGCCCGTGCGCCGGCGGCGACAGGGCGGACACGGGCGGCGAACGGCACGTCACCGACCAGGGAAAACGTTCGACCCGCAGGTGGAACGCGCGGTGAACGGAGGCAGTGAGGAAGAGCCGTCGCGCGGAGCGGCGCGGCGCATACGCGGCACATCGGATTCGGCCACGTGGGGGACATCGACGGCGCCACCCGGGGGGCGGCGGGCGACACCGTGACGACCGTGCGTACCGGACCCGCCGACGAGCGGCGGGAATCCGGCGTCCGGCGGGCCGCAAGCGCGACCCGGCGGTCCGGACGGGTGAAACTAGGAGACGAGACCCCGCCGGAAGCCGTGCGCGACGGCCTGCGCGCGGTCCCGCACGCCGAGCTTGCGGAACAGGCGGCGCGCGTGCGTCTTCACCGTGTCCTCGGACAGGTACAGCTCGCGACCGATCTGGCCGTTGCTCTTGCCCTGGCTCATCCCGCGCAGGACCTGGAGCTCGCGCTCGGTCAGCTGGACCCCCGGGTCGGTCGGCACGCGCGGGGTCGGCACGGATGTGCTCGCCAGCGTGTGGGCGAGCGCGGCGACGAGCTCCGGACGGGACGCGTCCCACCGGAGATAGCCGCGCGCGCCGCCCGCGATCGCCGCGGCGATGCTGCCCGCGTCGTCGGGTGCGCCGAACACGATCACGTTGGCCTGGGGGTGCGCCGCCACGAGGCGGCGGGTGGCCTCGACACCGGTCGGCACGGCACGCTGCGTCCCGACGAGGACGACGTCCACCGTCTGCCGGGCGTAGCGGGCGAGCAGCTCGTCACCGTGCGCCACGCAGTCGATCCGCTGGACCCCGGGCACGGCGGACATGACGCGGGTCAGACCCTCGCGGACGCTGCGACGATCGTCGCAGATGAGTACCGTCGTCACGACGATTCCTTCCTGCAGCTTCCTGCAGCCGGGTGATATTCACCCTCCGAATCGGCGGGTGACCCTCTCACCTTGACACGGTCGGGGCGAATTTGTGCCCTCCATTTGGGAAGATCCGGCCCGCATCTGCCTTGCCATGTGGGTGATCTTGCTCGAATGGAGTAGTCAGTACGGTACCGCGCCCGGCGGCATGAGCCACGCAGACTCCCGCATTCCGGCCCTGGTGACGGGGTCCGATCGCAGGTAGACGACGTTCGCCGCGATCATCGTCGCATGTCGGCGACTCTGCGCAACCGTCCGGCGACCGAGCGTATCGGGTAGCCACCCTCCGGCGTGTCGTCCGTTCGGACCCGGCCCGATGTCGTCCACCCGTGGCCCGGTAATCGTGTCCCCGGCGGCGACGAGAGCCGCCCAGCGGAGCGGGAGCAGGCCGGCGGCGCCGGCGTCGTCGGCGACCGCGTCGAGCTCGCCGTCGACCGCCTCCCCGGCGACCGACCGCGCGACGGCGTGCACGAGCCGGGACTTCACCGCGTGCCGGACCGAGCCGAGGGACGGGGCGAGCGTGCAGGCCGTCCCGGAGGCGACCACGGCGGCCCCGGCGTCGCCCGCCAGCAGCGCCGTCTCGGCCCGAACCCACAGCCAGCGCACGGCTGTCCGGGAGACCGGAGGGCGCTCGTCGTCCGGCACACCGCACCACGGCGCGGCACGGTCCAGCAGCCGGCGGGCTCCCACGGCGTCCCACCGCCCGATCGCGTCCGCGGCGAGTCCGGCCAGGGCGTCGCCGAGTGCCGCGGCCACGCCGGTCCCCGCGCGGTCGGACCCCGGTTCCGGCGCCCGATCCCCGGCGAGCGGGCGGGCGACCCGGACGGCCGCGGCGTCGTGGACGGCCGCCCGGCCGTGCGACCCGACCTGACGCAGGTGTGAGGCGCGCGTCACGGCCGCGTGGGCCCGGAGGTGCCCTGGCACGCCCGGTCCGGTGCGGAGGGCGCGCAGCAGCGACTCCGCCGCCGCGTAGTGGCCGTATCCGCCCAGGTCGACGGCACGGTCCCAGTTCCCCGCCACGTCGTCGGACACGTCACCTCCCCGGTTCGCGCTGCCACCGTCGACGATCGTCGACGATGTCGGGTACCCACACACCGGCCACCACCGCAACTCGTGGGGTGAACGAGGTTTGCCGCCCCCGACCCGGGGGCATTTGAGAGGCATCGAGCGTCGAAAAGCTAGAGGCAGGTGACGAACATGGCGGACATCCGGAGGCTTCCCGGCCCGGTCGCCGACATCTACGACTGGCAGATGGAGGGAGCCTGCCGGGGGATGGACAGTGCGTTCTTCTTCCATCCCGAGGGTGAGCGCGGACCCGCGCGGGCCCGTCGCGAATCCCGCGCCAAGCAGGTCTGTGCGGAGTGCCCGGTGGTGGCGCAGTGCCGCGAGCACGCGCTGGAGGTCCATGAGCCCTACGGGATCTGGGGCGGCCTGTCCGAGTCCGAGCGTGACGCGATCATCCGTGGTCCGCGCCGCACACCGAAGATCGCGGACCCGATCGTCGCCGAGCCGGTCGTCGCCGAGCCGGTCGCGGGCCTCGACTCCGCGTAACACCGACTCGACGACGAAGGGGGCGGGTGGCCGATGGCCACCCGCCCCCTTCGTGTGTGGGCTACGGACTAGTGCCCGTGACCGTGGCCGCCGTGACCACCGGCGGCGGGAGCGGGCTCCTCCTCCGGCTTGTCCACGACGGCGCTCTCCGTGGTGAGCACCATGCGGGCGATCGAGGCGGCGTTCTCGACGGCCGACCGGGTCACCTTGACCGGGTCGATGACGCCGTCCGCGACCAGGTCGGAGTAGGTCTGGGTGGCGGCGTTGTAGCCGGTGCCCCAGCCCTTCTCGGCCACCCGCGACGTGACGATGGCGCCCTCGTCGCCGCCGTTCTCGGCGATCCAGAACAGCGGGGCGGACAGCGCCTTGCGGACGATCGCGACACCGGTCGCGGCGTCCCCGGTGAGTCCGAGGTTCCCCTCGAGCTCGGCCGCGGCGTGCACGAGCGCGGAACCGCCGCCGGGCACGATGCCCTCCTCGACCGCGGCCCGGGTGGCCGACACCGCGTCCTCGATGCGGTGCTTGCGCTCCTTGAGCGCGGTCTCGGTGGCGGCACCCGCCTTGATGACCGCGACGCCGCCGGACAGCTTCGCGAGGCGCTCCTGGAGCTTCTCGCGGTCCCAGTCCGAGTCGGCCTCCTCGATCTCACGCTTCAGCGTGG
The DNA here is from genome assembly GCF_004339565.1 of Pseudonocardia endophytica. Classification (GTDB taxonomy): domain Bacteria; phylum Actinomycetota; class Actinomycetes; order Mycobacteriales; family Pseudonocardiaceae; genus Pseudonocardia; species Pseudonocardia endophytica. Next base: position 577,425 of record NZ_SMFZ01000002.1, on the reverse strand, counting down.
CGACCCGACCCTCGACGTCGGCCTTCGAGCCGCCGCCCTCGACGATCGTCGTGTTGTCCTTCGTGACGACGATGCGACGCGCCTTGCCCAGCAGGTCCAGCCCGGCCTCGGACAGCTTGAGCCCGACCTCCGGGTTGATCACCTGACCGCCGGTGGCGATCGCCAGGTCGTCCATGAACGCCTTGCGGCGGTCACCGAAGAACGGCGACTTGATCGCGGCGACCTTGATCGTCTTGCGGATCGAGTTGACGACCAGGGTGGACAGCGCCTCGCCCTCGACGTCCTCCGCGATGATCAGCAGCGGCTTGCCCTCGCCCAGCACCTTCTCCAGCAGCGGGAGGAGGTCCTGGATGTTGCCGATCTTGTCCCGGTGGAGCAGGACGTAGGCGTCCTCGAGGACGGCCTCCATCGACTCCGAGTCGGTGACGAAGTACGGCGACAGGTAACCCTTGTCGAACTGCAGGCCCTCGGTGATCTCCAGCTCGGTGGAGAGCGTGGAGCCCTCCTCGACGGTGATCACGCCGTCGTTGCCGACGGTGTCGATCGCCTCGGCGATCATGTCGCCGATCTCCTGCTCGCGCGACGCGATGGCGCCGACCTGAGCGATGTGCTCCTTGCCGTTGACCGGGGTGGCCTTGGCCAGCAGCACGTCGGAGACCTTCTGCGCGGCGGCGGCGATGCCCTCGCCGAGCGCGGCGGGGCCCGCGCCCGCGGCGACGTTGCGCAGGCCCTCCTTGACCAGTGCCTGGGCCAGCACGGTCGCGGTGGTGGTGCCGTCGCCCGCGACGTCGTTGGTCTTCGTGGCAACGGTCTTCGCGAGCTGCGCCCCGAGGTTCTCGTACGGGTCCTCGAGGTCGATCTCGCGGGCGATGGTCACGCCGTCGTTCGTGACGGTCGGGCCACCGAACTTCTTGTCCAGCACGACGTGGCGCCCGCGCGGGCCCAACGTCACCTTGACCGCGTCGGCGAGCTGGTTGACGCCGCGCTCGAGCGCGCGCCGGGTCTGCTCGTCGAAGCTGATCTGCTTCGCCATGGTGTGGCTGTCCTGCCTCTCTGTGTCCTCGTCAACGCACGCCGCCCCGGGACCCGTCGAGCGGGTCGCCGGGGCGGAAGGCGGTCACGGTCCTAGTTGACGACCGCGAGCACGTCGCGCGCGGAGAGGATCAGGTACTCCTCGCCGTTGTACTTGACCTCGGTGCCGCCGTACTTCGAGTAGATGACGACGTCGCCGACGGCCACGTCGAGCGGAACGCGGTTGCCGTTGTCGTCGACCCGGCCCGGGCCCACGGCGAGGACCTTGCCCTCCTGGGGCTTCTCCTTCGCGGTGTCCGGGATGACGATGCCGGAGGCCGTGGTGGTCTCCGCCTCGCTGGCCTGGACGACGATCTTGTCCTCGAGCGGCTTGATGTTCGCCACGACGATGACCTCCCCTTCCTGGGGTGAATGTCGAACTCACTCTTCTGGTGAAGTGTCCGCGCACCCGGTCGGTGAGGACCCCGCCGTCGCGGGGGTCGGGGTCGCCGCTGTCCCGGGGTGCGCCCTGGCACTCTACCCATGAGAGTGCCAGAGCATGAGAGAGGTCTCAACCGGCACTTGCCGGCGTGGCGGAAGCCCGATTCGTCCCCCGGGATTTCACCGGGCGACCGACCGCGCGTCACCCTTTCCACGCCGGGATGGCGTTACCTGCACATGATGCCCACCACGCCCCGTTCCCGCAGGACCGTGCTGCGCGCCGGCCTCGTCGCAGGCGCCGCCCTGACCGCCACCGGGACGCTCACCGGCCCCGCGCTCGGCGCCGTACCCACCCGCTCGTCCGCACCCGGATCCGCGGCGCCCGGTGATCCGTTCGGCCTCGGTGTCGCGTCCGGGGAGCCGGACGCGTCGAGCGTCGTGCTGTGGACCCGACTCGCGTCCGACCCGACGGCCGAGGACGGTCTCGGCGGCCTCGGCGACCGGTCCACCGACGTCGAGTGGGAGGTCGCCGAGGACGAGCGCTTCTCCCGCGTCGTGCGCCGGGGGCGCGTGCGCACCGGCCCGGACGACGGGCACAGCGTGCACGTCGAGGCCGGCGGTCTGGCTCCGCAGCGGGACTACTGGTTCCGCTTCCGCGCCGGCCGTGCCGTGTCGCCGGCCGGGCGCACCCGCACCGCACCGCCCGCGGCCGCCATGACGCCGTTGACCATGTGCTTCACGTCGTGCTCGCAGTTCGAGCACGGGTGGTTCACGGCGTACCGGAGGCTCGCCGAGGAGCACCCGGACATCGTGCTGCACCTCGGCGACTACATGTACGAGTACGGCAAGGGCGGCTACGACGCACCTGGCGGCAACGTCCGCGACCACGCCGGCCCGGAGACGACGACGCTCGCGAACTACCGCCAGCGCTACGGCCAGTACCACGCCGACACCGACCTGCAGGCCGCCCACGCGGCGGCGCCATGGCTCGTCGTGTTCGACGACCACGAGGTCGAGAACAACTGGGCCGGGAACGTCCGCGAGCTGCCGGTCGACCCGCCCGGCGACTTCGCCGCGCGCAAGGCCGCCGCGTTCCGCGCGTACTGGGAGAACATGCCGCTGCGCGCCGCGCAACGCCCGCGCGGGTCGTCGATGCGGCTCTACCGCCGCGTCCCGTTCGGCGGCCTGGTCACGTTCCACATGCTCGACACCCGTCAGTACCGCGGCGACCAGCCGTGCGACGACGAGTTCGGGAAGGACTGCCCATCGCGTACGGATCCGGCCCGGTCGCTTCCCGGCTCGGCGCAGGAGCGCTGGATCGCCGACGGGTTCGCCGGGTCGCGGGCCCGCTGGGACGTGCTCGGCCAGCAGGTGTTCTTCTCCCAGGTCGACTTCACGCCGGGCGCCGGGCGCGGTTTCAACCCGGACGCGTGGGACGGCTACCCCGGGTCCCGCGACCGCGTCGTCGACGGGTGGGTGGCGGCCACCGAGCGCGGGCGGGCACGCAACCTCGTCGTGCTCACCGGGGACGTGCACGCGCACTGGGCGGCGGACGTCAAGCGCCGGTTCGACGACCCGTCGTCGCCGGTGATCGGCACGGAGCTCGTGTCGAGCTCGATCACCTCGGGTGGTGACGGGTCGGAGCAGAAGAAGGAGACGGCCGCGACCCTGGCCGAGAACCCGCACGTCCGCTTCTACAACAACCGCCGGGGCTACGTCCGCACCCGCTTCGAGGCGGGGACGATGACGAGCGAGTTCAAGGTCGTCCCCTACGTGAAGAAGCCCGGCGCCCCCGTCGAGACGAGGGCCCGCTTCGTCACCGAGGACCGCCGCCCGGGCCTGACCCCGGCCTGACCGCCGCTCCCCCCCTTCTTCCGAACGAACGGCACCTTCGAGCAATGACATTGCTCGAACGGCACCCTCGTTCGGGCGGTGGGGGGTCTGCGGGGCGTCGGGGGCGCTGCGAGGCGCCTCGGGGTGGGGCCTGGGTAGCGTCCTGCGTGTGGCGGAGTTGTGTCTCGGGGCGAACGTGTTCGGGTGGACGGCCGACCGGGAGGCCTCGTTCGCGGTGCTCGACGCGTTCGTCGACGCGGGCGGGACGATGATCGACACCGCCGACTCGTACACCTGGCGGGCACCCGGCAACTCCGGCGGCGAGTCGGAGACGATCCTCGGCGAGTGGATGTCCGCGCGCGGGAACCGGGACGCCGTCCGGATCGCGACGAAGGTCGGCGCGCTACCCGGGCGCGAGGGCCTGTCCGCGGACAACGTCGCCAAGGCCGCGCGGGACTCGTTGCGCCGCATGGGAACCGATCGGATCGATCTTTACTACGCCCACCGCGACGACCCGGACACCGCGCAGGAGGAGACGCTCGACGCGTTCGACGGGCTGGTCCGCGACGGCCTCGTGCGCGAGATCGGCGCGTCGAACTTCTCCGCCGAGCGGCTCCGGTCCGCGCTGGAGATCTCCGAGCGCGACGGGCTGACCGCGTTCACCGCGATCCAGCCGCACTACAACCTCATGGAGCGCGACGACTACGAGGCCTCGCTCGCGCCGCTCGCCGAGTCGTCGAACCTGGCCTGCTACCCGTACTTCGGGCTGGCCAAAGGCTTCCTGACCGGCAAGTACCGCCCGGACTCCCCCGCGCCGGAGACCCCCCGCGCCGAGGGCGCCTCGGCGTACCTGGACTCCCGCGGACGGTCCGTGCTCGCCGGCCTCGACGAGATCGCGGCCGGTCACGAGGTGCCGGTGCCCGCCGTGGCGCTCGCCTGGCTGGCCGCGCAACCGACCGTCACCGCCCCGATCGCCAGCGCCCGGACCGTCGAGCAGCTGGCCGGCCTGCTCCCCGCCCGCACGCTCGAGCTGACGCACGACGAGCGACGGTTCCTGTCCTATCTGAGCGCGACGAGCTGACCGCGGCGGTCCGGGCCCGCACCGATGAGTCGGGCGGGCGGGACCGGTCGGAACGGACATGACGGAACGCATCGCGACCGTGGACGGCGTCCGCATCTGCTTCGAGACGTTCGGCGACGACGGCGATCCGGCCGTGCTGCTGCTGTCCGGGATGGGCCAGACGATGGACGCCTGGGAACCCGGGTTCTGCGAGCGGCTCGCGGCGGAGGGCCGGTACGTCGTGCGCTTCGACCACCGCGATGCCGGGCGGTCCGCGTCGAGCCCGGTGGGCGCGCCGGACTACGGCGTGCCCGAGCTCGACGGCGACCCGCTGCGGGTGCTCGACGCGCTCGGTGTCGCAGCCGCGCACCTGGTCGGCCTGTCGATGGGTGCGGGGATCGCGCTGACCATCGCCGTGTCCCACCCGGACCGGGTCCGGTCGCTCACGCCGATCGGCTGCAGCCCGCTCGACGACGGGCTCCCGCCGCCGGACCCGGCGCTGGCCGCGACGTTCTCCGACCCGGCCCCGGAGCCCGACTGGTCGGACGCCGAGGCGGTCGTCGCGTACCTGGTGGAGAACGAGCGCCCGTTCGGCGGGCCCGGCTTCGACGCCGATCGCACTCTCCGGGTGGCCCGCGCGACCGTCGGACGGACGGCGAGCGTGCCCGCGCTGCTCACCAACCACGGGATCGCACTCGGCAACGACGACGGCCCGTCGCCCCGCCCGGCCGACGTCACCGTCCCGACGCTCGTGCTGCACGGCTCGGCGGACCCGTTGTTCCCGCTGCCGCACGGCGAGGCGCTCGCAGCCGCGATCCCCGGCGCCGAGTTCCACGCCATGGACGGCGTCGGGCACGAGACACCGCCGCCGCGCACGTGGGACGTGGTCGTACCGCTGCTCGCCCGGCACACCGGGCACCGCCCGTCGACGTGAACGTGAGCGTTCCCCGGCCGTGATCGTCCGACCGTCACGTTCATCTCGACGGGTCGACGGGCGCGTGAGTCCGCGGCCGGCTCGGGTCGGTCGACGCGTCAGTCCGCGGCCGGTTCGGCGCCGAGCGGGTCGCGGCGCATCGTGTACGCGTCGGCGCCGCTCGGCCGGTAGTAGCGCTTGCGCACCCCGACGACGACGAAGCCGGTCGACGCGTACAGCGTCTGGGCCGTCTCGTTGTCCGTCCGGACCTCGAGGAACACGGTGGCGCGCACCTGGTCCGCGGCCTCCAGGAGCCCGTTGAGCAGCAGGCGCCCGAGCCCCGCGCCCTGCCACTCCGGATCGACGCCGATCGTGTGCACCTCGGCCTCGGCCTGCGGCGGGCCTGCGACGAAGCCCAGTCCGGCGTACCCGATCAGACGCCCGTCCGGACCGCGCAGGCCGAGGTAGAGATGCCCGGATCCGACGGCGTCCCGGAACGCCTGCGCGCTCCACGGGTCGTCGCCGGGGAACAGGATGCGCTCCAGCTCGGCGCACCGGTCGGCGTCGGCGCGGTAGAGCGGCCCGATCGACACGCGTCCGCCGGCGGCCGGCGCGCTCATGGTGCGGTGACCCGCTTGCGCCCGGTCGGTTCTTTCGCGTCGGGTCGGCGCAGGTAGAGCGGCTCCAGCGGGGTGGGCTCCGCGCCCGACCGCAGCGTGTCCGCCGCAGCGAGGACCAGGCCGTCCGGCGTCGGGGCGTGCGGCGCACCGACGGCGATGCCGAGCACCTCGGCGAACGCCGGGTCGCCGACCGCGCGCACGACGTCCAGCTCGGCCAGCCGGTCGGCGAGCACCAGCGGCGCCTCGACCGACGGGCCGGTCAGCCGCCGGGCCAGCTGCGACCCGGCGAACGAGTCGTAGGCGGCCCAGTACGTCTCCCGGCGGCGGGCGTCCGTCACCACCAGCAGGTTCCCGGTCTCCGCGTCCGGCTCCGCCGCGGCGGACAGGGCGATCGCGTCCAGCGAGCACACCCCGTGCACCGGCACGCCGAGCGCGTCGCCGAGCGCGGCGGCGGACACGATGCCGACCCGCAGCCCGGTGAACGGGCCCGGGCCGACCCCGACGACGACGGCGTCGACGTCACCGAGCGCGACGCCCGCCTCCTCGTACAGCTCGCGCACAGCGGGCATCAGCAGCTCGCCGTGCTTGCGGCCGTCGTGGGCGCGCGCCGCGCGGGTCGACGGGCGGCCGCCGTCCGCGGGCAGGTCGACCAGCCCCGCGGTGACGACCGGGGTGGCGGTGTCCAGGGCCAGAACCAGCACGTCCCCGAGCGTACGAGCGGCGCTCACCAGCCCGCGATCAGGCCCGGGATGTCGGCCAGGTCGTGCGCGACGGCGTCCGGCTCGACGTCCGTCGGCACCTGCTGGGCGGCCGGGATGTCGCTGTGCGGCACGAACACGGTGCGCATCCCCGCCCGGTGCGCGCCGGTCACGTCGTCGTACGGGCGGTCGCCGACGTACACGGCCCGCGACGGGTCGGAGACACCGAGCGCGTCCAGTGCGGCCCGGAACGCCTCGGGGTGCGGCTTCGTCCAGGCCAGGTCGCTGCTCCACACGCGGGCGTCGAACGCGTCGAGCACGCCGTCGCGGCGCAGCCAGTCCTCGTGCCAGTCGCCGGGCCACATCGTCGACGACAGCACGCCGAGCCGCATCCCACGTCCGCGCAACGCCTCCAGCGTCGGACCCGCCTCCGGGCGGGTGTGCGTGGTGGCCGTCCAGTAGTCCCGGTAGGCATCGAGGCCGGCGTGGTGGCCGTCGGTCCGGGTGTCCACGCCCACGGCGGTGAACACGTCGCCGATGCCGAACGCTTGCGCGGTGTCCTTGACCCGCATCCAGTGCGCGAAGTCGGCGTCGACGAGCGTCGCCGCGAGCGCGGCGGCCCGCTCGGGATCGTCGGGATGCACTGCCTCGGTGTACCGGCTCCAGCCGACCCTCGGGTCCATCGCCGTCCAGGGCGTCAGCGTGCCGCCCCAGTCGAATACGACGGCGTCGATGCTCGTTCCGGATGCGCTCCTCGCGGCGCCGGTCACGCCGTCACCCGGCGTCGCACCGTGGCGATCCGGACATCGTCGTCACGGCGCTCCAGCGTCACCTGCACCGCGCGCTCGGCGAGCCGCTCGGCCACCCCGGTGCCCCACTCGATGGCGACGACGGCGCCGTCCAGATCCGTGTCCAGGTCCAGGTCGTCCAGCTCGGCGGTGACGTCCGACCCGGTCCGCCCGTCGCCGAGTCCGAGCCGGTAGGCGTCGACGTGCACGAGCGCCGGGCCGTCCCCGGACGGCGGATGCTCGCGGGCCAGCACGAACGTCGGCGACGCGACCTGGCCGATCACACCCAGCCCGCGGGCGAGCCCGCGGACCAGCGCCGTCTTCCCCGCACCCAGCGGACCGGCCAGCAGCACGAGGTCACCGGCACGCAGCTCCGCACCGAGGCGCTCGCCGAGCCGCTCCGTGTCCCCCACGGTCGGCAGCTCGAGCTCGCCGTCCCAGATGTCACTGGTGTCGCCGCCCATCAGGCCCTCCGCCGCCGCGGCCGCCGCGGACGCTTCCCGTCGCCGCCCGGACGTTCGACGACGGGGTCCCCGTCCGCGGCAGGCGTCTCGTCGGCGGCGGGTGCCTTGCGGCCGCGCGGCAGCCGGAACCGGCCGCTGCGCGAGCGCTCCAGGCTGCGTTCGAGCAGGTCGGCGAGCTCGTCGTCGACCCGGTCCGCCTGCTCGAGCATCGGCATGTGCCCGACGCCGGGCAGCCGCACCAGCCGCGCCGTCGGCAGCGCGTCGGCGATCACCTCGCTGTGCCGGTACGGGATGATCCGGTCCGCGTCGCCCGCCAGCACGAGCACCTCGCAGCCGGACAGCCCGGGCAGTGCGGCGATCCGGTCGTGCGTGCCGAGCGTGTTCACGAAGTCGGTCAGCGCGCCGACCGCGTTGGAGTCGATCATCGTGTCGACCAGGTCCACCATCCGCGGGTCGACGCCGCGGTCGCCGTAGGCGAAGCGCTTCGTCACGGCCCAGATGACGTCCCCGAGCGCGCGGCGCCCGGTCTCCACCAGCCCCGGCTGCCAGGCCGCGAGCATCCCGAGCCCGCGGGTCAGCGGGTTGCGGTGGGACAGGAACGTGCCGGGCAGGCCGGACGAGGACATGTCCCCGGCCGACGTCGAGATCAGTGCCACGCCGGCGACCCGCTGGTGGAACAGGTCCGGGTGCTGCTCGGCGAGCGCCATCACGCTCATGCCACCCATCGAGTGCGAGACCAGCACCAGCGGTCCGTCCGGCGCCAGCGCGCGGATCACCGCGTCCAGGTCCTTGCCGAGCTGCTCGATCGTGCAGCTCTCCTGCGGGGCGCGCTCCGACCGGCCGTGGCTGCGCTGGTCGTAGAGCACCACCCGCACGCGGGGGTCGGCCAGCCCGGCCAGGAACGGCCGCTGCTCCTGCCAGGTCCGCCGGTCGAGCGCGAACCCGTGCACGAGCACGACGGTCAGCGCGGCCTTCTCGCCCTCCGGCGGCTCGATCTCCTCGGCGGCGATCCGGATCCCGTCGTCCGCGGTGACCGAGCACTCCTCGCCGGGCACCGGCGGGATCCGGGCGTGCTCGGACATCTCGGTGGCGAGGCTGCGGCGTTGCGTGGCGATGTGCCTGCGCTGCGCGGCCACCCCGACCCCGGCTGCCGCACCCGCGGCACCGACGATGCCGCCGACGATGCCCGCGGTCTGCCAACCCCTGCGACTCATGCCCTCGCTCCCCCCGGAACCGCCGCCCGGTCCGCCGTGTGCTCCCCGAGCACGGTCCGCCGGACCCGGCGGCCGTGCACCCCGGTGACGATCTCGTAGTGGATGGTGCCGATCTCGTCGGCCCACTCCCGGGCCGTGGGCCCGCCGCCCGCCCCGGTGCCGAACAGCTCGACCGTGTCCCCGGCGCGGACGTCGAGGTCGCCGCAGTCGACGACGACCTGGTCCATGCACACCCGCCCGACCACCGGGCGGATCTCGTCGTGCAGCCGTACCCGCATGCGGCCGCCGTTGTTCATCCGGCGCGGGACACCGTCGGCGTAGCCGAGCGGGACGAGCGCGAGGACGGCCGGCCCGGGTGACGTCCACTCGTGCCCGTAGGACACGCCGTGCCCGGCCGGGACCCGCTTGACCAGCGCCACCCGCCCGCGCAGCGTCATCGCGGGCCGCAGCGGGCTCACCTCGGGCTGCGCGATCGGGTCCAGCCCGTAGACGGCGATGCCCGGGCGCACCAGGTCGAGGTGCAGGTCCGGGCGGGTCATCGTGGCCGCGGAGTTCGCCAGGTGCCGGATCGGGTCGATCCCCCGATCACGCACGTGCCGGACCGCGTCGGCCAGCGCGGCGGCCTGGACGTCCTGCGTCGGGTGGGACGGCTCGTCGGCCTGCGCCAGGTGCGACCACACCCCGACGACCTCGGCCCGCCCGTCGGCCGCGGCCGCCACCGCGTCCTCCACCAGGCCTGGCCACTCGGCGGGCGGGGCGCCGTTGCGGCCGAGCCCGGTGTCCGCCTTCAGGTGCAGACGGGCCGGGCGCCCGGCGCGCGCGGCCCCGGCCAGCACGGCGGCGAGATGGTCCCGGGAGGACACCGACAGGTCCACACCCGCTGCGACGGCCGGCGCGAACTCCTCGTCCGGCACGTGCAGCCAGCACAGCACCGGCCCGGTGATCCCGGCGGCGCGCAGGTCGAGCGCCTCCTCCAGCGTCGCCACCCCGAGCCAACCGGCGCCCGCGGACAATGCGGCACGCCCGACGGCGGCGGCACCGTGGCCGTATCCGTCCGCCTTGACCACCGCCATCGTCGCGGCACCGGACGCCGCGGCGGCGCCGGACAGCAGTCCGACGTTGTGCCGGACGGCGTCGAGGTCGACGACCGCCTCGGCGCGCGGCCCGGGTGATCCCGGTTCTGATTCGGGCACGGCGGCATCATCGCATCCGACCCCGACGGTTTCCGCGCGCACGGGACGTGAGGAAGATCGTCAGCGGACCGTTCCGGTGGCGAACCAGGCGCGGGCGTCGAGCGGGAACGGCCCGTCCGGCACCAGCTCGCGGCAGGCGTCGCGCACCGCGGCCCGGCCGTCGGCGGGCATCGCGGCCAGGTACGACCCCGCCGGACCGACGCCGTAGGTGAACGGTTCCCAGAAGTCGTCGAACCCGGTGTAGTGCGCGGTCGCGGTGAGCGAACCGGCCGTGACGTCGTCCAGTCCGGCGGTCGTGAACCGCCGGGCGATGTCGCCCTCCGCGGTGCCGACCATCGCCGTCTCGCCCTCGGCGTCCGGAACGACCGTGCGCACGGCCCGCCAGAACGTGTCGAGCATGGTCATGCCGCCGGTCGCGATGTCCCACATGCACGCCGCGACCGTGCCACCGGGACGCGTGACCCGCGCCATCTCGCGCACGCCACGGTCGGCGTCCCGCATGAACCCGATGACCAGGCAGGACAGTGCCGCGTCGAACCCGTCGTCGGGCCACGGGAGATGCTCGGCGACGCCCTCGCGGACGTCGGCGCCCGGGTTGCGGTCCCGGCACGCGGCGGCGAACTGCGGGGCCGGGTCGATCGCCGCGACCCGCCCGGCACCGACCCGCTCCGCGAGCACGTCCGTCAGCGCGCCCGGTCCGCACCCGACGTCGACGACGCTCATCCCGGCGATCACTCCGGCGGCGTCCGCGAGCCGCGGCGCGAGCGACACGGCGAAGCGACCCATGTAACGGTCGTACTTCTCGGCGGGCGCTCCGAACTGCATGGGACTCACCCAACTCCCGGTCGGGGACGCGTCAAGAGCCCATCCGGCCCCCGGTACGTGGACGAACGCTCCTCTCGCGCGGTACGGCCGGGCGAGCGCTCCGCTCGGGCGGTACGGCGAGGGATCAGCTCAACGCGGCGCGCACGGCGCGGAGAGCCTCCGGGACGGCGGCCTGCAACCGCGATGCGGGCGCCGGGACGGGAGGCAGCCCGTGCTCGCGCGCGGCCGCCGTCGCAGCCCTGGCGTGGACGAACGTGGCGCACCCGGCCGCCCACCACGGCTCCAGACCGGCCGCGAGCAGCGCACCGGTCATGCCGGTGAGCACGTCGCCGGACCCGGCGGTCGCCGCCCAGGCGTCCGCGGCCGGGTCGATCAGCGTCCGCCCGTCCGGGTCCGCGACGACGGTCGCGTTGCCCTTGAGCAGCACCGTCACGCCCAGGTCGGCGGCCGCGCGGCGGGTGGCCTCGACCCGGTCGGCGCCGACGTCACCGGCGATCCGCGCGAACTCCCCGGCGTGCGGGGTGAGCACGATCGGACGTCCGTGTATCCGCTCCCGCAGGTCCGCGTGCTGGGCCAGCAGCGTGATCCCGTCCGCGTCGATGCACAGCGGCACGTCCCGGTCGAGCACGGCCTCCAGCGCCGCCCGGCCGTGCGACCCGGTGCCGATGCCCGGTCCGACCGCCCACGCCTGCGTGCGCCCGGCGTCGGTGATGTCGCCGGTCGCCACGATCTCCGGCCAGTGCCGCCGCACCTCGTCGGCGGCCGACCCGGCGAACCGGACCATGCCGGACGTGGACAGCGCGGCCGCACCGGCCGCCAGCACGGCCGCACCGGGGTAGGTCGCCGATCCGGCCGCGATCCCGACGACGCCCTGGGTGTACTTGTCGTCCGACGGCCCCGGCACCGGCCAGCGGTCGGCCACGTCGGCGTCGCGCAGCAGCCGCGCGTGCGGCTCCGGCAGGAACGGACCGAGCCCGAAGTCGACGAGCCGCACCGGCCCGCACAGCGGAGCCGCCAGCGCGTGCACCGGCTTGCGCGCCCCGAACGTGACGGTGACCGCGGCCCGCACGCACGGCCCGTCGGTCTCGCCGGTGTCCGCGCCGACACCGCTCGGCAGGTCGCAGGCGACGATCGGCACCCCGGAGGACTCGGCGGCGGCCACCAGCGCGGGTGCCGGGTCGCGCAGGCCGGGTGTGCCGGAGATGCCGACGATGCCGTCGATCACCACGTCAGCACGGGCCACGGCATCGACCGCGGCCGGAGCGGTGCCGACGAGGACCCGCCCGCGCGCCCGTCGGAACGCCGACAGCCCGGCCGGGTGCGCACGGTCCGGCGTCAGCAGTACGGCGGTGACGGCCGCCCCGCGACGTCGCAGCTCCACACCGGCCCACAGCGCGTCGCCCCCGTTGTCCCCGGCGCCGACGAGCAGCGTCACCCGCCGGCCGTACGCGCCGCCGAGCCGGTCGATCACGTGCGCGGCCAGCCCGTAGGCCGCCCGGCGCATCAGTACGCCTTCGGCGACCGTCTCCATCATCGCGCCCTCTGCGGCGCGGATCTGGTCGGCGGTGTAGACCCCGTCCATCACTCCACCGTGACGGACTTCGCCAGGTTCCGCGGCTTGTCGACGTCGTAGCCGCGGGCGCGGGCGATCTCGGCCGCGATCACCTGCAGCGGCACGGTCGCCACCAGCGGCTGCAGCAGCGTCGGTACCTGCGGCAGCTCGAACAGGTGGTCGGCGAACGGCTTGACCGTCTCGTCGCCGGTCTCGGCGATCACCACGGTCCGGGCGCCGCGTGCCTTGACCTCCTGGATGTTGGACAGCAGCTTCGAGTGCAGCACGGCCCGTCCGCGCGGCGACGGCATCACCACGACGACCGGCAGCCCGTCCTCGATCAGCGCGATCGGCCCGTGCTTGAGCTCACCGGCGGCGAACGCCTCGGCGTGCATGTAGGCGAGTTCCTTGAGCTTGAGCGCGCCCTCCAGCGCCACCGGGAACCCGACGTGGCGGCCCAGGAACAGCACGGCCTTCGACGGCGCCAGCTCCTGCCCCAGCGCACGCGCCGCTCCGAGCGACTCGAGAACTTCCTCGACGGCCTGCGGGACGGCTTCGAGCTGCTCGAACTCGCGCACGACCTCGTCCGGGTACTTCGTGCCGCGGGCCTGCGCGAGCGCGAGGCCGACCAGGTAGTTCGCCGCGACCTGGGCGGTGAACGTCTTCGTCGCCGCGACCCCGATCTCCGGCCCGGCATGGGTGTAGATCACCGCGTCGGACTCGCGCGGGATCTGCGCCCCGTTCGTGTTGCAGATCGCGAGCACGCGGGCCTTCTGCTCCTTCGCGTGCCGCAGCGCCTCCAGGGTGTCCGCCGTCTCGCCCGACTGGGAGATCGCGACGACGAGCGTCGATCGGTCCAGCACCGGGTCCCGGTAGCGGAACTCGCTGGCCAGCTCGATCTCGACGGGCAACCGCGTCCAGTGCTCGATCGCGTACTTCGCGAGCAGCCCGGAGTGGTACGCCGTGCCGCAGGCGACGACGAACACCTTGTCCACGTCGCGCAGGTCCTGGTCGGACAGGCGCTGCTCGTCGAGCACGATCCGGCCCTCGACCAGGTGACCGCGCAACGTGTCCGCGATCGCGGACGGCTGCTCCTCGATCTCCTTGAGCATGAAGTAGTCGTGGCCGCCCTTCTCGGCGGCGGCCAGGTCCCAGGTGACCCGGAACGGCGAGACCTCGACCGGGTCCCCGTGGAAGTCGGTGGCGTCGAACCCGTCGCGGGTGATCGTCACGACCTGGTCCTGCCCGAGCTCGACGGCGTCGCGCGTGAACTCGATGAACGCCGCGACGTCCGAGGCCAGGAACGTCTCGCCGTCTCCGATGCCGAGCACGAGCGGCGAGTTGCGCCGGGCCGCGACGATCCGGTCCGGCTCGTCGGCGTGCGTCACGACGAGCGTGAACGCGCCCTCCAGCCGTCGAGCCACGGCCCGGACGCTGGCCGGCAGATCACCCTTCGTCTCACCGTCCCCGAGTTCTCCGGTGTACGCGAGGGAGACCAGGTGCGCCGCCGTCTCGGTGTCGGTGTCCGACTCGGCCCAGATCCCACGGGCCTCGAGCTCGGCGCGCAGCGGCAGGTAGTTCTCGATGATCCCGTTGTGCACGACCGCGACGTCCCCGGACGCGCTGCGGTGCGGGTGGGCGTTGCGGTCGGTCGGCGGGCCGTGCGTCGCCCAGCGCGTGTGGCCGATGCCGGACGTGCCGGTGAAACGGTCCCGGCCGACGTCGTCGAGCTGCTTCTCGAGGTTCGCCAGCGCCCCCGCCTTGCGCTCGACGAGCAGCGACCCGTCCAGTGGGAGTGCGACACCCGCGGAGTCGTATCCCCGGTACTCGAGGCGGCGCAGACCTGCCAGGACCACGTCGAGTGCGCTCCGGTGCCCGACGTAACCGACGATGCCACACATGGGTGTCAGGGTAGGACGGGCGAGATCACCGGATTCCACCGCTCCGAGGCGAGCCGTGAACGGCGCGGCGTCACCGACGACGGTACGGTGCCGCACGTGAGTCGGACCAGCACGTTCATCCGTCCCCCGGCGATGAAGGGGGCCAAGGACGCCCTCGGTGTGCTGTCCCGGCCCGGGCCGCACGAGGTCCGCCACGGCGACCTCGGCCTCGTCGGGATCCCGGGGATCATCTACACGCCGGTCGCCGGTCTCGGCCTGCCGGCCGTGGTGCTCGCGCACGACTGGCTGCAGCCGGTCCGCCGGTACGTCGAGCTGCTGCGGCACCTCGCGTCCTGGGGCATCGTCGCGGCCGCCCCTGACACCCAGGGCAGCCCCGTGCCCAGCATCAGCCGCTTCTCCACGGACCTTCTGACCACGCTCGACGTGTGCGTCGGCGTCCGGCTCGGCGACGGGCGGATCAGCGTCGACTCGCGGCGCACGGCGCTGGCCGGGCACGGGATCGGCGGTGGGACGGCGCTGCTGGCCGCGTCCCGGCGCGAGCGCCTCGGCGCGGTCGTGACGCTGGCGCCCGCCGAGGTCCGGCCGTCCGCGATCGAGGCGGCGCGCTCGGTGACGGCCCCGACGCTGCACCTGGCCGCCGAGGTCGACTCGATGGCCCCGGCCGCCGGGCACGCTCAGAAGATGGCCGAGGCCGCTGGCGGGCCGGTCCAGCTCCGGACGCTGGCCAAGGCCGGGCACCTCGGGTTCTGCGAGGGTCTGCACTGGACCGGGATGCTGACCGGCGACAAGGCGCAGCCGAAGGTCCGCAAGCTGACCCGCGCGCTGGTCACGGCGTACCTGCTGGACCAGCTCATGGACGAGAGCCGCGTCCGGTCGCTGACCGAGGGCGACGTGAAGGGCGCCCCGCTCGTCGACCTCACCGCCGAGGAGGACGAGGAGGCCGCTGCCGAGAGGCGCGACCCGCTCAAGATCCTCGGGCCGGCCTGACCCGCTACGGCGGCGGCAGGGTCGGGACGACCACACCTCGACGGCCGGTGGTCCGCGTCCCGGTCTGAGCCCCGAGCAGTACGCCGACGGGCCCGTCGGCCGTTCCAGGGTCGGTCACGCCGGTCGTGCCGCGATCGGTCGCGGCGCCCCGCGCGCGGTCAGTCGCGTCGCCCGCTCCGCGGAGTGGCGCGTCCGCCACGCCACGGTCGGTCGCATCGGCCTCGCCGCGGTCGGTCGCATCGGCCCCGCCGCGGTCGATCGCGTCGGCCCGGTCGAACAGGTCCGTCGCCAGGTCGTCGAGGTCGTGACCGACCCGCCGCAGGCGCTCGGCCCAGCTCCGGCCGGTCATGTCGCTCCACGCCTCGGCCAGACGTGCGACGACGTCCGCGGTCGCCCCGGCGGCGTCGTCCAGCACGCGACCGCGGCGGCGCAGGTCGTCCGGTGTCGGCCCGATCACCGGAACCGCTCCGCCGCGTCCCGGTCGGCGTCCCGCGCCCGCCTCGCCGCGTCCTCGGCCGCGTCCGCGAACGCGAGGAGGTCGACCGCCGCACCGCCGTCGGCCACTCCGGCGAGATCCTCGACGATCCGCCGGGCACGACGAGCCAGGTGTTCGACGACGTCGGGGTCGATCTGCAGGTCGGCTTCCATTCGATCAGGATGAGCCGCCACGCACCCGGACCGGGGCGGAACGCCGGGATCCGGTCACGATCGCACTCACGCATGCGATCGCCACCCGGCTGTCCGGACGACCGGGTCGGCGCCGGTCGAGCCCCCGGGACCGGCCGGGCGTCACCTCCTGGTCGTCACGACAGCCGGAACGTTCCACTCGACCCGTATCCACGATCGAGAGGCGCGTTCCGGTCGTCGCGACCGCCGGAACGTTCCACTCGATCCGCGTCGGCCGTCGAGCGCCACGTTCCGGTGGTCCGTCAGGACGCGCGCCGCGCCGCCGTTCGACGCCGGCACGGCCCTCAAGGGACCGGACACCGGTCGGGCGAGCGGCGGCCGGCCGGACCGGCGGCCCCTCAGCGCACCGCGGCGACGACCTCGGCCAGGCGGGAGGCGGTGGACTGCGCGTCCTCCGGCGTCGGGGCCTCGACCATCACGCGCACGAGCTCCTCGGTGCCGGACGGCCGGAGCAGCACACGTCCCGTCTCACCCAGCTCGGCCTCGGCCTTCGCCACGGCCTCCGCGACGGCGTCCGACGCGGACACGGCGGCCTTGTCGGTCACCCGCACGTTCTGCAGCACCTGCGGGAGCGGCGACACGATCCCGGCCAGCTCGGCCAGCGACGAACCGGTCCGCGACATCCGGGACATCAGGCTCAGTGCCGTCAGCAGACCGTCCCCCGTGGTGGCCCTGCCCGGCAGCACGACGTGCCCGGACTGCTCGCCACCCAGCGAGAACCCGCCCTCGCGCAGGCGCTCCAGCACGTAGCGATCGCCGACCTGGGTCGTGGTGACGGCGATCCCGGCGTCCCGCATGGCCAGGTGCAGGGCCAGGTTGCTCATCACGGTCGTGACGAGCGTGTCGTCCGTGAGCTGCCCGTCGGCGTGCATGCCGACCGCGAGCACGGCCATGATCTGGTCGCCGTCCACGACCTGCCCCGCCGCGTCCACGGCCAGGCAGCGGTCGGCGTCGCCGTCGTGCGCGATCCCGAGGTCCGCGCCGTGCTCGACCACCGCACGCTGCAGGACGGCCAGGTGCGTCGACCCGACGCCGTCGTTGATGTTCAGACCGTCCGGCTCCGCCGCGATCGCGACGACGTCGGCGCCGGCCCTGCGGTACGCCTCCGGGGCGACGGCGGACGCCGCACCGTGCGCGCAGTCGACGACCACGCGCACGCCGCGCAGCGGCTCGGGGAGCGACGCGAGCAGGTGCTCGACGTAGCGCTCGGCGCCGTCGGTGCTGTCGTGCACCCGGCCGACCGCGGCACCGGTCGGACGCTCCGGAACGGGCGTCTCGAGGGCGCGCTCGATCTCCGCCTCGCGCTCGTCGGGCAGCTTGTGGCCACCCGCGGCGAACAGTTTGATGCCGTTGTCCGGCATCGGGTTGTGCGAGGCGGAGATCATCACACCGAAGTCGGCATCGAGTTCGCCGACCAGGTGCGCGACGGCCGGGGTCGGCAGCACACCGACCCGGACCGCGTCCGCACCCGCGGAGGTCAGCCCGGCCACCACGGCGGCCTCGAGCATCTCGCCGCTGGCGCGGGGGTCCCTGCCGACCACGGCGACCGGACGCGAGTCCGGCGTGCGGGCCAGCGTGCGTGCGGCCGCAGCACAGACGACGACGGCGAACTCCGGAGTGAGGAGTTCGCCGTTCGCCAGGCCGCGGACGCCGTCGGTTCCGAAGAGGCGACGCATCCGGGCCGCGGTCAGCGCTTGGAGTACTGGGGCGCCTTGCGGGCCTTCTTGAGCCCGTACTTCTTCCGCTCGACCGCGCGGTCGTCACGGGTGAGGAAGCCGGCCTTCTTGAGCGGCGGGCGGTCCTCGGAGTCCAGCTCGGCCAGCGCGCGGGCGATGGCCAGGCGCAGCGCACCGGCCTGCCCGGACGTGCCACCGCCGTGCAGGTTGGCGTGGATGTCGAAGCGCTCGGTCTTCTCCACCGTGGTCAGCGGGTCCTTGACCAGCTGCTGGTGCAGCTTGTTCGGGAAGTACTCGTCGAGCGCCTTCCCGTTCAGCGTGAAGTTGCCGGAGCCCGGAACCATGCGGATCCGGACGACGGCCTCCTTGCGGCGGCCGACCGTCTGCACCGGGCGGTCGCCGAGAACCGGCGCCTCGGCCGCGAACGCGTCGGCGTCGAAGTCGGACGCGTCGCCGATGCTGTAGTCGACGTCCGCGACCTCCTCACCGATCGTCTCGGTGAGCTCGCCTTCGGTGGCCTCGGCCTCGACGCCCTCGGTCTCGACGCCCTCGGTCTCGACGCCCTCGGTCTCGGCGGTGTAGGCGACCTCGTCCTGGCCGTCCTCGGGGCTCGTCACGGGCTGTCCCTCTTCGTTGCTCGGGGTGGTCACTGGCTGACCTGGTTGATCTCGAACGGCTGCGGGTTCTGCGCGCCGTGCGGGTGCGACGGCCCGGCGTAGACCTTCAGCTTCTTGGCCATGGCGCGGCCGAGGCGGTTCTTCGGGAGCATGCCCTTGACCGCCTTCTCGACCAGGCGGTCCGGCTGCTGGTCGATCATCTGGCCGACCGACTTCTGCCGCAGGCCGCCCGGGAAACCGGAGTGCCGGTAGACGAACTTGTCCTCGCGCTTGTTGCCGGACACGGCGACCTTCTCCGCGTTGATGATCACGACGAAGTCGCCGGTGTCGACGTGTGGCGCGAAGGTGGGCTTGTGCTTGCCGCGCAGCAGTGTGGCCGCGTGCGTGGCGAGCCGACCGAGCACCACGTCGTTGGCGTCGATCACGTGCCAGGCGCGGGTGATGTCGCCGGGCTTCGGGCTGTACGTGGGCACGGATCTACCTCGTCGTCGTTCTCACCGCGAGTCTGCTGGCACGCAGGCCCGAGCGGGTGTCACTGTGGTCACTGTCTGCGCGTGCGATCCGTGGTGGACGCCGACGACCTCAGTCGCGGGTCTCCACCTTCCGCACAACGAGAGTCAATCGTACCCGCCCGATTCGCAGGGGGTGACCCGGGTCCGCCCGGGCCACCCCGTGACGCTCCGGCGCCGCGGCTCAGGCTCCCCAGCGTGCCGCGTTCGCCTGCTCGGTGCTGCGGTAGTTGTCGTGCGCCGCACCGAGCGCGACGCCGATCCGGCCGAGGACGTCGGCGAGGTCGTTCGCCGACGTGTCCCACTTGCGCTGCGTCGCCTGGTACTGGACGGCGGCGTCGCCGGTCCACGTGGCGACCATCGGCGCGAGGTAGCGCTTCAGATCGTCGAGCTGGGTGCGGATCCGACCCGCCGTCGCCGCGACGTCCGCCTGCGCCGTGGACAGCGCACCGAACGTGACCTTGATCTCCGGACTGCTCATCGTCTTCTCCCTCAGCCCAGCGCCGACGCGATACCGGACATGGCCTGTGCCTGTTCCTGCTCGCGCTGCTCGTAGCTCACGCGGGAGCCCTGCAACGCGTCACCGATCGTGGCCAGCGCCTCGGCCAGCCCGCGCGCGTCGGTGTCCCAGCGCTGCATCAGCTGCGCGAACTGCAGCGACGCCTGCCCGGTCCACAACCCGGCCAGCGGCTCCAGCTTGCCGCGCAGGGCGGCCAGCTCGGCCTTCACCGACTCGTTCACCTGCCCGACGTGCTGGGCCGCCCGGGCCATCTCCTCGGTCGTCGTACCGAAACCGTCGGCCGTTCCGGCCATCGCGGTCACCCCGTCTCCTGGTGGCTGCGCCCGGTGCGTGACGACCGGACCCGCCGACGGTCGCAGTTGCGACGCCACCGCCGAGGCCGAACGGACGGATCGTTCGCGCTCGCGAACCGCCGTGCCGGCGGCGACAGGGCAGAGCGCGCCGAGATGCAGCTCAGCGGGGTTTGTCGATCTCCCCGGCCCTGGGAACCGCATCTCGGCAGGAGCCTCAACTTGGCGCGGTCCGCACGGATCCGACGACGTCGGCGCAGGCCCGCCCGATGTCCGGCACACGCGAGGGGCGGCGGCAGCCGACGACGAGCTCGTCGGTGCCGTCGAAGCGCACGAACCAGTCGACGACGGCGTCGGGTCCGGCCTGCTGGACGTAGCGCGTGACGGCGCGCCCGGCGACGGTGTCCGGACGGAGCTCCCCGAGACCGCCCTCGGCCCGGTGCGCCGCGGCCAGCTCGTCGCGGGCCCGGTCCGGCTCGGACGCCGAGTCGTAGCCGAGCGGACTGCGCTCGACCGAGATCAGCTCGACGCCGTCGGGGGCGGCGGTGCGCGTGAGGAGGGTGCGACGACGCTGCGGGTCACCTCCGGTGTGCTGCCATCCGGCGGGCAGGGTGATCGCGTAGCCGTACTGCACGAGCGTCCCCGACGGCGGCGGCGCGGGGTCCGCGGTGGCGCCCAGTGCCGTCCCGGTCCCGACGAGCAGGACACCGAGGACCGCGATCACGGGGAGCAGGCGACCGTTGCGCAGACGGGACGCCCGGACGGGCCCGGACGCGGTTCGGCGGGAGCCGCCGAACGAACCGGTCACGTCGGCGACACCCGCCCCGGCAGGCGCGTGGCCGGCCGCCCCGGACGGAGCATCCGCGGCTGCGGGACGGGCCACCCGGTAGTCGCCCCCTGGGCGGCCGAGCAGCTCCAGTGCACCGCGGACCGCGGCGAGCTCGGGCTCCGGCAGCACCCGCACCGGGACGTCGACACGCTCGTCGAGCATCTCGGCCGGCAGAGGCGTGCGGGCGAGGCCTCCGGCCACCACGACCTCGTCCACCCCGGCGGCCATGGACGGAACGTGCGCCAGCACCGCGTCGAACTCCGGGTGGAGCAGGGCGTCCACGGTGGACGCGTCGAGCGAGCCGAACCCCGGCACCTCGATCCGGTCGTCGGTCGAGAGCCTCTCCCGGGCCCGTCGTACGAGGTCGGCCGGGCATCCCGTCGCGGCGGCGACCACGGCGTCCAGCCGATCCCCGCCCACCGGGACCCGCACGGTGGACCGGACGCACCCGTCGTCGACGACGGTCAGCGTGGTCCCGGACCGACCGGCGTCGACGACCAGGAACCGGCCCGCCCGCCCGGCGAGCACCGCGACCGGCGCCGGAACCCACCGGACGTGCAGGCTCGGGACGGCCCCGTCACCGCCGGACCCGTCCACGGCCGGCGCGCCCGGCACGAGCCCGCCCACCGCCGGGCCGTCCGGGCCGTCCGGGCCGTCCGGGCCGTCCGGGCCGTCCGGGCCGTCCGGGCCGTCCGGGCCGTCCGGGCCGGAGCCGACCTCGACCGGGCCGGTGCCCGAACCACCCGGGACCCCGCCGTCCGGCGGACACACCACCACGATCGGTCCGGGCGACGGACCCACCAGCTGCTCCACCGCCGTCGCGACCGACGTCCCGGCCGGCAGCACCGCCACCGGCTCCGCACGGCCGTCCGGGCCGGGGACGACGAGACGCGTCGCGTCCGTACCCCGCTCGACGGCCGCCGCGGTCACGCCGGGTCCGGTTCCAGCCAGGCCAGTTGCACCCGCCTGCGCCCGCGGCGCCGGTCGACCAGGACCGACCGCCCCGGCGGCAGCGACGCCGGCTTCACGGACTCCACCAGCGCGCCCTCGTCGGGGCTCCCGTTGCCGACCAGACCGGGCGCGCCGAGCTCGCGCAGACGTCCGAGCACCGGGTCGAACAGCGCCCGTCCGGCACCGCCGCAGCGTCGCGCGACGACCACGTGCAGCCCGACGTCCTTCGCCTGCGGCAGGTACTCGGCGATGGCGAGGAGCGGGTGCGCGGTGGTGGAGCCGGGCGGGGCGACGAGGTCGTAGTCGTCGACGAGCAGCCACACGTCCGGGCCGCTCCACCAGGAGCGCTCGCGCAGCTGCCGGGGCGTCACGTCCGGGCCGGGCAGCCGCCGCCCGAGCGACCCGGCGATCTCCCCGGCCGCCTCGGTGGCGGCCGCGGCCGTGCTCGCGTAGCCGATCAGATGCGTGTCCGGGACGGCGCCGAGCAGCGTCCGTCGGGGATCGATCACGACGATCCGGGCCCGGTCGGGTGTGCGGGTCGCGCAGATGCCGTGCGCGACGGCCCGCAGCAGCGCCGTCTTGCCGGACTCGGCGTCGGCGAAGCAGAGCAGGTGCGGCTCGTCCGGGTCCAGCTCGACGGTCGCCAGCCGGTCCTCGTCGATCCCGATCGGGATGCCGCTCACCGGTGGCAGCTCGTCGAGCGCGATCCGGTCCGGCAGCAGGCGGACCGCGGGCATCCCCGGACCCGACCATCCACGCGCGACAGCGCGCAACGTCGCCGTCGCGTCTCCCGTGGACTGCAGGCGGGGCGCGGCCAGCACGGCGGGCTCGCCGTCCGGCGCGAGACCGTGGCCGGCGTGCGCGGGCACCGCGGCGGCCCGCTTGCGGTCCACCTCGGAGTCCGACGGCTCGCCGAGTCGGAGCTCGACGCGGCTGCCGAGCAGGTCCTTCACCGCGGAGCGGATCTCGGTCCACCGACCGGCCGTGACCGCGAGGTGAACCCCGTAGGCGAGCCCCTGCGCGGCGAGCGCGGTCAGGCTGTCCTCCAGGTCGCCGAACTCGGAGCGCAGCGTGAGGTAGCCGTCGAGCACGAACAGCAGGTCGGTCGCCGGCTCGTCCGCGAACTCGCCGGCCGCACGCCGGACGCGGAACTCGTCCACCGACCCGATCCCGGACTCGCGGAACAGCCGCTCGCGGCGGTCCAGTGCCGTCGCGGCCTCGGCGAGCGTGCGGCGCACCAGGTCCGGCTGCTGGCGGTCGGCGACGGTCCCGACGTGCGGCAGCGTCGAGAGTGGACCGAGCGTGCCGCCGCCGAAGTCCAGCACGTGCACGCCCAGCTCGTCCGGCGTGTGCGTGCAGGCCAGCGAGAGCACGACCGTCCGCATCGCCGTCGACTTCCCGGACCGCGGCCCGCCGACGACGGCGACGTGCCCGGCCGCCCCGGACAGGTCCAGTACCCAGGGGTCGCGACGCTGGTGGTACGGCCGGTCGACGAGCCCGATCGGCGCGCACAGCCGCCCGACCGGGCCGCCGGCCTGCAGCCCGCGCTCCCCGTCCGGCGCGACCGGACCGAGCAGCTCGTCCAACGGCGGCGGCTCGTCCAGCGGCGGCAGCCACACGCGGTGCGCACGCGGCCCCGGGCCGCGCAGCGACGCCACCACGAGGTCCAGCACCGACGTCGCCGGCTCTGTCTCCACATCGGACGGCGTGACGGCCCGTGCGGCCGGGACGGCGACGGCCGTCGCCGGGAACGGCAGCACCCGCGCCGGAACGCCCGGGGTGCGCGCGGCGCCGCGGGCCGGTGTCGCGGGTGGACCGGACACGTAGGCGGCGCGGAAGCGGACCAGCTCGTCGGTGCCCGCGGACAGGTAGGCGGCGCCGGGCGTCGGCGGCAGCTGGTGTGCGTCCGGCACCCCGAGCACAGCCCGCGACTCGGACGCGGAGAACGTGCGCAGCGCGATCCGGTAGGACAGGTGCGACTCCAGCCCGCGCAACCGGCCCTCGTCGAGACGCTGCGAGGCGAGCAGCAGGTGCAGTCCCAGCGACCGGCCGAGCCGCCCGACCGTGACCATCAGGTCGATCATCTCCGGGCGCTGCGCGAGCAGCTCGGAGAACTCGTCGACGACGATCAGCAGCGCGGGCAGCGGCACCAGGCCCGGACGGGCCCGGCGGGCGAGCTCGTAGTCGGACAGGTTCGCGACGTTGCCGGCCGCCCGCAGCAGCTCCTGGCGCCGGGTGATCTCGCCGGCGATCGCGTCGCCCATCCGGTCCACGAGCGTCAGCTCGTCGGCCAGGTTCGTGATCACGGCCGAGACGTGCGGGAGGTCGGCCACGCCGAGGAACGTCGCGCCGCCCTTGAAGTCGACCAGCACGAGGTTGAGCTCGTCGGCCGTGTGCGTGGCGGCCAGCCCGAGCACGAGCGTGCGCAGCAGCTCCGACTTGCCCGATCCCGTCGCGCCGATGCACAGCCCGTGCGGCCCGGAACCGCCCTGCGCGGACTCCTTGAGGTCGAGCAGGACCGGTCGCCCCGAGGAGTCCGTACCCAGCGGCACCCGCAGCAGGTCGGCCCGGCCACGGCGGTTCCGCAGCGCCGCCACCCGGTCCGGCGCCAGCCCGTCGAGGCCCAGCAGATCCGGGAGCCCCGACGGCCCGGCGGGGGCGTCCGCCACGGCCACCTGCCCGACCGGCCGGTAGCGCGCCAGGCGCCGTGCCAGCGCCCGGCACTCGGCGACCGAGAACGCGTCCGGACTCCCGAGCGTCGTACCTCCGTCCGGGCCGGGACGGACGAGACGGTCCGCACCGACGGCCAGCCGGACCACGGACGGCGCCGCGCGGTGCCCGGACGGCTCGCCGATCCGCAGCACGGTCACGCCCGGTACACCCGCCCACGCCCCGGCACCGCCGGACACGCCGTCCATCACGACGAGCAGGTGCCGCTCCGCCGCGACCGGCTCGCCCGTCCACCAGCGCCGCACCGTCTCCGGGTCGCCGGTCAGCATCCGAAGTGGACCGACGGCGTCGGTGAGCCTCGGGTGCGCGACGTGCGGCAGCCACTTCGCCCACTCCCATCCGGTGCCGGCCGAACCGGGCGCGACGACGGCGAGCTGCGCGTCGGCCGGGCTGTGCCACACCACGTACTGGGCCACGAGTGCCCTGGCGAGCGCGCGGGCCGCCGTCAGGTCCCCTGTGGAGTCCGGCTCGAGGCGCACCGTCGCGCTGGAGCGGGCGTCCACCGCGACGGGCAGGTCCGGCACCACCGACCAGCGGCGCAGGAACCGCCGCAACGCGAGCGCGGAGATCGGCTCCAGTCCCTCCACCGGACCCGTCTGCGGCGCCGTCAGCCTGCTCGCCAACCGCTGCGGACCACGGCCGACCCTGAGCTGGCCGAAGTCCGGATCGGACGGTCGTCGTTCCCACAGGCGTTCGGCGGCCAGGACGGCGGGCCACGCGGCCGGGTCCGGGTGCACGGTCTCCAGCACGCGCCGCTGCTCGTCGGCGACACCGCGGACCCGGGTGCCGAGCACGTCGAGGTAGCGCAGGTAGTCCCGCCGGTCCTCGTCCATCTGCGCGGTGCGCGCGCCTGCGCCCCGGCCGCCGCCCGAGGCGAGCATGCCCAGCGCCGACAGCGCGAACATGCCGCCGAACAGCCACGACGTCGGATCGTTCGGCCGCACCAGGACGAACGCGAGCGACCCGACGACCATCACCAGCGGCAGCAGCCGGTGCATCATCCCGGCGGGCACCATCCGCTCCGGTTCCGGCGGCGCCTCCAGCACCACCTCGCCGCCCGGCACCTGCGGCACGTTCCGCCGCGGCCTGCGCAGACCGACCGTGCTCGACATCGGCTCCTCGATCACCGGTTCTCCCGAACGCCCACGGTGGGCCGGGTGGTGTGCCGATACTGGCAGCCGCACTGGCCCGCCGAGGCCGTTCGCGCAAGTCCGCAGGAGGAAGCCCGTGACCACCACCGCGCATCCCCCGGCCGACCGGTGGTGCCGCGCCGGGGTGCTGACGCCGCGCGGCCGGGTGGATCTCGCGCTGCCCGCGGACGTGCCGGTGGCCGAGCTCGTACCGATGGTGCTGGAGCTGATCGGCGAACCGTCGAGGCAGGACGAGAGCGGCGGCTCCCCCGTGCCGGAACCGTGGCGGCTGTGCGGACCGGCGGGTGGACCGCTGCCGCCGGAGGCGACGCTCGACGGGCTCGGGGTCCTCGACGGCGAGCTGCTGCACATCGGTCCGCGCGCCGCGGCTGTCCCGCCGCCGGTGTTCGACGATCCCGCCGACGCGCTGGCGGCCGCGGTCCGCGACGGAGGGTCGGCCGGATCGTGGCGGCCGGGTCCGGTCGCCGCGCCCCTCGTCGTGACGGCCGCCGCCGTGCTGCTCGCGACGGTGCGGACGTCATCGGTGCCGGTGGTGGTCGCGGCGGCGGTCGTCGCCGTGCTCGGGGCCGGCCTGGCGGTCCTGCACGCGCGCCGCGTGTCCTCTCGGGACGGAGCCGCGGCCGGCTCGGCCGCGCTCTGCGCGACCGCCCCGGCCGCAGCTGCCGGTGTGCTCGTGCTGCCGGGGCCGCTCGGGTCGGGGCAGGTGCTGCTCGGAGCGCTCGGCGCGGGGCTCGCCGCGGTGCTGGGCCTGGCCGTGCTGCGTTCGGTCACGCCTGCGCTGCTCGCCGTGGTCGTGGTCGCGCCGGCGCTCGTCGTCGCGGCGGTGGTCCGTCTCGGCACGGACGCGCCGATCGGGGCCATCGGCGCCGGGCTCGCCGCCGTCGCGCTCGCCGCAGGGCCGGTCCTGCCCCGCGCGGCGCTTCGGGTCGCCGGGATGCCGGCGCCGGTCGTGCCCACCGATCTCGAGGAGATCGCGCGGGCGGACACCGCGGTCCTACCCGCGCCGGAGCTCGGCAGGCGCGCCGACCTGGCCCGCGGGCTGTTCGCCGGGCTCTCCGCGGGGGCCGCGCTGCCGGCCGGAGGTGGTGCCGTCGTCGCGGCCGCCGACGGATCGTGGTCCGGCGTCGCGCTCGCCGCCGTCACGGTCGTCGTGCTGCTGCTGAGGGCCAGGGCGTTCGCCGAGGCCGGGCCGGCGCTCGTGCTGGCGGCGACGGCCGTCGGTACCGCGGTCGGGACCGGGTTGCTGGCCGCGACGGCGCACGGCCCGGTGGTCCGCCTGGTGGCGGCCGGCGTGCTGGGGCTCGGCGTGCTCGTCGCGGTCCGGACGGCGGGGAC
The DNA here is from genome assembly GCF_004339565.1 of Pseudonocardia endophytica. Lineage (GTDB taxonomy): Bacteria > Actinomycetota > Actinomycetes > Mycobacteriales > Pseudonocardiaceae > Pseudonocardia > Pseudonocardia endophytica. The sequence goes on along the minus strand of NZ_SMFZ01000002.1, from coordinate 550,630 downwards.
CACGCTCTCGCCCGTCGGGCGCCGGACGCTCGACGTGCTGGAGCTCGTCCTGACCGCGGCGGCGATCCCCGCGGCGCTCGCCGCGATGGGACTCTTCGCGCTGGTGCGCGGGCTGTGACGTCGAGTCCCTCCGGCGGTCGCGCCGGGTCCGTCCCACCGGGCGGGAGCCGGTCCGGTCGCAGGATCGGGCCCGGTCGCGCCGCTGCGCGGACGGCGGCAGCACCCGGTTCCGTCGGGCCCGTCCGAAGGGGCCGATGCCCGGCCGTCCGGACGCGGCTCGTCGGGCTCGTCCTTCCGGGCCGGAACACGGCCCACGCGTCCGGCGACGGGCGGGCCGTCGGCCGATCCGGACCGGGTCGAGCCGCCGCGCAGCCGCCGCGAACCGCATCGGCCACCGGTCTCGCCGTACTCGTCACGCCGGGCCGAGGTACGACCGACGCGGCCGACGACACCGGGCTCGCCCACGGGAGCGGCCCCGGCCGTGCTGCCCATCGGACGGCGTCCGCCGCCGTTCACGCCGGTGCACCAGCTCTGCGGGCGAGGCTCGTCACCGGTCCGACCGGGCTCGTCCCGACGAGCGGCAGCCCGACCGACGACACCGAGCCGGCTCGCCGGGGCGGGCTGTGTCGCGCGCGTACGCGGGCCGTGCGAACCGCACTCGTCACCGGGCTCGTCGGGCTCGCGCTGCTGGGCGGGGGCCCGGCCGCCATGGCCGACGATCCCGGGCCCGGTGCGCCCGGCCCGGCCGAGGGTGTGCAGCAGCGCCAGGAGTGCGCGCCGACGGCCACCGGACGCGCGACCGGTTCCGGCGACCCGCTGGCTGCCGTCCACCGGCTGGCCGACGGGACAGGGCAGCGGATCGCGGTGATCGACACCGGCGTGTCCCCGCACCCGAGCCTGGCCGGACGGCTGAGCGGCGGCGGCGACTACGTGGCGGGAGGCGACGGGCTCTCCGACTGCGACGGTCACGGCACCGAGGTCGCCGGACTGCTTGCCGCAGCACCGGACCCGGTCACCCGCAGCGGCGGCGGCATCGCGCCGGCGGCGGAGATCCTCTCGCTGCGCCAGTCCAGCTCCCGGTTCACGGTCACCGGCCCGGACGGGCGCGACCGGCCGGCGGGCGAGATCGACACGCTCGCCGCGGCGATCGAGCGGTCCGTCGCCATGGGCGCGACGGTGATCAACATTTCGGAGGTCGTCTGCGTCCCGGCCGACCGCGCGGTCGACGCAGGCGCGCCGTTGCAGCGGGCCGTGCGGAAGGCGACGGAGGCCGGCGTCGTGGTCGTCGCGGCCGCCGGGAACGCGGACCCGTCCGGCACCTGCACCGGCGACCCCGGCCTGCGTCCGATGCCGGCGCTGTTCGACGACGTCGTCGCCGTCGGCGCGGTCGACGGCGCCGACCGCCCGGCGCCGTTCAGCGTGCCGGGCGACTGGGTGGACGTGGCCGCGCAGGGGGTCGACGTCCGCCCGTCGGCGACCGGGAACGGATCGTCGCTGCTCAGCGGCACGTCCTACGCCGCCCCGGTGGTCTCCGGCATCGCGGCGCTGCTGCGCGAGCGCTTCCCGTCGTTGACCCCGGACCAGATCGCCGACCGGATTCGCGCCACCGCCCGGCACCCGGCCCACGGTCGCGACGAGCATGTCGGCTTCGGCGTCGTCGACCCGCAAGCGGCGCTGACGGCCGAACCGCTCCTGCTCCGCCCGGCACCGGATCCCGCGGCCGCACCCGTCCCGAGAGACACGTCGGTCCTGCCCGGCCTCGGCGAGCGGCCGGTCGACCACACGCCCGCCGTCCTGGGTGGACTGTTCGCCGCCCTGATTCTCGGCATCGCGACGACGGCAGCGATCCGCCGCGTACGCGCCACTCCGTCCCCGCCCCACCCACATGATCGGCTCGGCGGTCCACCGGATCTCCCGGTACTCGCACGGCCAGGTGACTCCGCCCGACCCAGCAGCTCCGCCCGACCCAGCAGCTCCGCCCGACCCAGCGGCTCCGCCCGACCCAGCGGTTCGGCCCGGCCAAGACCCTGCGGACCCCCCACCGACCGGCCCAGCATCGACGGTCCTGCCACCGGTCGCCCGTGGACCGGCCCGCCCTCGACCGGCGGGCCCGGCGCCGCTCGATCCACCACCGGCGGAGCGCCCCACGGCTCGCCCGGCACCGGGCGAGGCTCAGCCACGCGTCCCGACGTCCCACCACCGCGATCGGCGCCACACGGCCGAACGGCCCCGCCGCCGACGCGCACACCGGTGGGCCCACCCGCCCCATCGACTACCCCCACACGCCACCCCGAGCGCGCTGCTCGCCGGTGAGCCCACCCCGATACCGAACGAACGGCGCCTTCGAGCAATGTCATTGCACGAACGGCACCTTCGTTCGGGATGAGGGCCGACCGACGGCGCGGCGCGGCGCGACCGACGGACGGCCCGGCCGTGCAGCGCCCATTCCTGCTCGATCCTCCGGGACGGGTCCGGGGCGCACGAGGGATCCCAGCCGGCCTCGGACGCGACCGGCAACAGTGACATTCCCGTTGAGATGGCGCTCATGGCTGTCCCGAGCACCCGGGAACAGCCATGAGCGCCATCTCAGCCGGATGATCATCGCGCCACGCGCGGAAACCGCGTCGACGCTCGACCGCGCCAGCAGCCCGGGCCGATCCCTGTCGCCGCCCGCCCACCGAACGAACGGCACCTTCGAGCAGTGTCATTGCACGAACGGCACCTTCGTTCGGGATGAGGGGCCGACGGGCGGGGCGGGTGACGTGCCAGGTCAGTTCCCGGCGACGTCCCGGACGTCGCGGACCGTGCTCAGGTCCAGAGCAGGAGCGCGGGGAAGGAGGCGCAGGGCCTCCTCCGGTGCTCGGCCGGCGGTGGTGACACCCAGGGCCTCGGCCGTGCGGTCGTCGGCCAGGCCGTGGAGGGCACCGGTCGTCGACAGCAGCCAGCGGGTTCCGCCTCCGGTGCTGCCGCGCGACTCGATCGGTCCGGTCCCGCTCGCAGGCAGGACGACGGCGTCCGGGCGCGGTCCGGCGCCGTCCGCGGCGGCCAGGTCGACGGTCACCGCGCCGTCCGCGACGGGCAGGCGGTCACCCGCGGAGAGTCCGGTGCGGCCGTCGCGCCACGTCCAGCACACCGACGGAGAGGACGCCGGATCGACCTTCGGGAGCCGCACCGACGGCCATCCGGACGGATCGACGCCACGGCCGGGTCCGTCGTCGATCGTGTTCCGGGCGATCAGGTTCTCGGCCATCGTGGCCGGTGTGCCCTGCCCGGTCGCGGTGCGGATCGCATCGGCGAGTGTCGCCGGGATCGGGAGCACACCAGCGGGACGGCCCGCGGACGGGCCGAGGACCACGAAGAACATCTCGCCGCCCCCGAGCGGGTTGCTGGTCACGACGTCACCGACCCGGCCGAGCTCGCCGACGGTCGTGCCTCTGCCCGGGCCACCGCCCGAACCGGCGCCCGACCCGGCGGAGCCACCGTCCGAGCCGCCGCCCGAACCACCGCCGCCCGAACCACCATCCGAGCCACCGCCCGAGCCGCCCGCGATGTCCGGCGTCCGCAGCGGGGCACCCTCCGGCAATGCGGACAGCAGCCCGTCGGCGACCTGCCGCGGAGCGACGTCGAGCAGTCCGAGAGCGGACATCGCGGGGGTGTCGTCGGGGTCGATCCGGTGCCGGACGCCGTCGAGGACGACCGACGTCGAGCCACCCTGCGCGGCCAGCAGCAACCCGCCCGCGGGTGCCGACGGGCCGAGCGACCCGGCCAGCACGGTCGTCGCGCCGGTGCCGCCTCCCGCCGGGTCCGGGTTGGTGTCGCAGACCGCCCAGTCCGGAGGGACCGGCGGACCGTCCGGCCGCACCCCGACCGCGCCCGCGACGTCGGCAGGCGGCGTCCGCGGGGCGGTGGCCAGCGTGTCGTCGGAGACCGTGACGGGCACCGCGGTCGGGGCGGGCGAGCCGAGCGCCGCCAGCACGAGCCGTCCGGCCAGCATGTCCGGGACCGGGACGAGCTGCTGCGGCCCCGGGTTCGCGGGCGTCACCGCGTACACCGTGCCGGAGCGTTCGCCCACGACCAGTGACTGCGTCTGCCACTGGGTGTCCGGCACGACATGAGCCAGCACGAACGCCCCTCCGAGACCGAGCAGTCCCAGCGCGATCCCGGCGAGCGACGCCCGGCGCTGCGCGCGCAGCTGCTCGTGCAGCGGCACCGGGTCGGCCCGCACGAGCGCCGCCTCCAGCCGTCGCTGCCCGAACCGGTGCGCGTCGACCTGGTCGCGGGTGGCCGGGGCACGCAGCGCGCGGGCCGGCGGCGCATCAGGGTCCCGCCGGGTGGTCCGCTCACCGGCCGGGGTCTCGGTGACGGTCACGGCCAGGACGGTAGGAGCGACGACGGCCCGCCGCGGACGTTCGGAGAGGTGCGCGTAGTTCTACTCGCCGACGACGCCGATGTCCTCGTTCCACAGGTCCGGACGCTCGGCGACGAACGACTCCATCAACGACACGCACCGCGGGTCGTCGACGATCCGGATCTCCACGCCGTGCGACGCCAGCCAGTCGTGTCCGCCGTGGAACGTGCGCGCCTCGCCGATCAGCACCGCCCCGATCCCGAACTGGCGGACCAGGCCGCTGCAGTACCAGCACGGCGACAGCGTCGTGACCATCGTCGTGGACCGGTAGTCGCGCTGGCGCCCGGCCGACCGGAACGCGGCCGTCTCCCCGTGCACCGACGGGTCGTCGTCCTGCACGCGGCGGTTGTGCCCACGGCCGAGCACCGTCCCGTCGGCCGCGACGAGCGCGGCGCCGATCGGGATGCCGCCGGACGCGAGCCCGGTGCGGGCCTCGTCCAGCGCGACGTCCAGCCACGAGTCGTCCATGCCGCAGAGCGTGGCACAGCCCGTAGTCGTACGGATCCGGCGGAGGCGCATCGGAGGCAGCATTCGCCACGAATGGCGATTCGGACGTCGCCCGAGCAGGGGGAGGATCACCTCGTGAGAGCGAGCCTGAACGTGGCGCTGCAGTTCGCCGCGCTGGTCGTGTTCGCGGGCCTGCGGCTGCTGTCGGCGGGCTGGCTGCTGGTGATCCTGATCGTCACCGTCGTCGGCCTGCTGGTGCTCGCGGTGCCGCCCGTCCTGTCGCTGGTGGCGCTGCGACGGAAGGTGCTCCCGGATGCCCTCACCGCTCCGTTCGTGACGTGCGCCGGGCTGCTGCTGCTCGCCGGCGCGACCATGCCCGACTTCGGGGACGTGCGCAGCAACCTCGCAATCTGGTCGCTGATCGCCGGGCCCGACGCGCCGGTGCCGGACGTGTTCGGGTTCGTCGGCACGTTCGCGACGGCGGGCTACCTCGGCTCGATCATCTGGCTGATCATCGCGCTGGCGAGGACGGGCGCCGGGTCCCGGCCGCCGGCTCCTCCCGTCGGCCCGCCGTACGGCTACCCGGCCTGGCCTGCGGCACCGCTCGCGCAGCAGGGCCCGGTCACGCCCGAGCCGCAGGCTCCGCCCCGTCCCCCGGCACCCGGATCCGCCGGGTGACCTCGGCGCGTGCGGCGAGCTCGTCGTCGACCGGATAGTCGACGGCCGTGAGCGCCAGCCCGTGCGCCGGCGCGACCGTCACCTCGGACGCCCGACGGTCCCGGGTCAACAGACCCACCGGCCAGTCCGGCCACCGGTGCCCACGACCGACCTCGAACACCGCGCCGACCAGGCTGCGCACCATCGAATGGCAGAACGCGTCCGCGGACACGGTCGCGACGAGCACACCGGGCTCGCCGGGGGCGGGCGCCCAGTCGAAGCGCTGCAGGGCCCGCACCGTCGTCGCGCCGTCGCGGCGCTTGCAGAACGCGGCGAAGTCGTGTTCGCCGAGCAGCCGGGCGGACGCGTCGTTCATCGTGTCCGGGTCGAGCGGATACGGCCACGCGACGGTGTCCCGTGCCCGCAGCGGTTCCGCGCCGAACGCGGCCGTCGTGACCCGGTACCGGTAGTGGCGGCGCAGGGCCGAGAACCGCGCGTCGAACTCCGGAGGGACCGGCGTCAGCGCCCGCACCCGGACGTCCGCGGGGAGCAGCCGGTTCAGCCGCCGCAGCAGCCCGTCCGGGACGGAGCCCGGCAGGTCGACGTGCGCGACCTGCCCCGTCGCATGAACCCCGGCGTCCGTCCGGCCGGCCACGGTGAGCCGCAGCGGCACGCGGGCGAGCGTGGACAGCGCGTCGGTCAGCACGCCCTGCACGGTCCGCTGGTCCGGCTGCGCCGCCCAGCCGTGGAAGTCCGTGCCGTCGTAGGCGATGTCGAGACGGACCCGGACCGCGTCGGCGGCACAGACGGGACCGGGCCCGCCGTCCGTGGGGACGACGGGCCCGGTCGGGTCCTGCGTGTCGCTCAGGAGTCGGACTCCTGCTGCGACGCCGGCTTCGTGAAGCCGGCCGCCTCGGCGGCCTCCTCGGAGGCGAACCAGACCTCGGCGGTGGTCTGCGCGTAGTGCGACGAGCCGGGCACGTGGTAGAGCTTCGAGTCCTCGTTGCCCTTGATCTCGAAGCCCTCCGGCGCCTCGGCCGCGTCGGCCAGCGGGGCGTGGCTGCCCTCGCCGTACGGCGCGTCCTCGGTGGAGCCGGACTCCTCGAAGACCTCGGCGGCCTCGGCCGCGGAGTCCGCGGGCTCGTCGGCAGCCTCGGCCGTGGCGTCGGACGCCGCGGCTGCGGCCTCCTCGGCGGCGACAGCGGCGTCGACGGCCTTGTCCGCGGCCTCCGACTCCGGAGCGGCCTTCTCGGCCTCACCGGCGGCGTCCACCGCCGCGTCGGCGGCGTCCTCTGCGGCGTCCACCGCAGCGGCCGGGGCGGCCTGCTGCGAGCCGGCCGCGCGACGCGCCCGGTTCGCCTCGTCGGTCACCGTCTTCTGCTGGATCAGCTCGATGACCGCCATCGGGGCGTTGTCGCCCTTGCGCGGCATCGTCTTCGTGATCCGGGTGTAGCCGCCGTTGCGGTCCGCGTAGAACGGGCCGATCTCGGTGCAGAGGCGGTGCACGACCTCCTTGTCACGGATCACCTTCATGATCTCGCGACGGTTGTGCAGGTCACCGACCTTGGCCTTGGTGATCAGCCGCTCCGCGTACGGACGCAGCCGGCGGGCCTTGGCCTCGGTCGTGGTGATCCGGCCGTGCTGGAACAGCGACGTCGCCAGGTTGGCCAGGATCAGCCGCTGGTGCGCGGGCGACCCGCCGAGGCGGGGGCCCTTGGTGGGCTGGGGCATGGCTACAACTGCTCCGTTTCTGCGTAGTCCTGACCGTCGTCACCGAACGTGTCCGGGTCGAAGCCACCGTCGGCGCCGTAGTCGGCTGCCGCGGCGGACGGGTCGAACCCGGGCGGGCTGTCCTTCAGGGCCAGGCCGAGGCCGACGAGCTTCATCTTGACCTCGTCGATCGACTTGGCGCCGAAGTTCCGGATGTCGAGCAGGTCCGCCTCGCTGCGGCCGACCAGCTCGCCCACCGTGTGGATGCCCTCACGCTTGAGGCAGTTGTAGGAACGGACCGTCAGGTCCAGCTCCTCGATCGGCATCGCGAAGGCCGCGATGGTGTCCGCCTCCTGCGGCGACGGTCCGATCTCGATGCCCTCCGCGTCGACGTTGAGCTCGCGGGCCAGCCCGAACAGCTCCACCAGGGTCTTGCCGGAGCTGGCCAGCGCGTCCCGGGGGCTGATCGAGGGCTTCGACTCGACGTCGAGCACCAGCTTGTCGAAGTCCGTGCGCTGCTCGACACGGGTGGCCTCGACCTTGTACGTCACCTTGAGCACCGGCGAGTAGATCGAGTCGACCGGGATCCGGCCGATCTCGGCGCCGGTGGCCTTGTTCTGCATCGCCGGGACGTAGCCGCGGCCGCGCTCGACGACGAGCTCGACCTCGAGCCGACCCTTGTCGTTCAGGGAGGCGATGTGCAGGTCCGGGTTGTGCACGGTGACGCCGGCCGGCGGCACGATGTCGCCGGCGGTGACCGCGCCCGGGCCCTGCTTGCGCAGGTACATCGTCACCGGCTCGTCCTCCTCGGAGCTCACGACGAGCTCCTTGAGGTTCAGGATGATGTCGGTGACGTCCTCCTTCACCCCCGGGACGGTGGTGAACTCGTGCAGCACGCCGTCGATCCGGATGGACGTGACGGCAGCGCCCGGGATGGACGAGAGCAGCGTGCGACGCAGGGAGTTGCCGAGGGTGTAGCCGAAGCCCGGCTCGAGCGGCTCGATGACGAACCGCGACCGGGTCTCGGTGATCGTGTCCTCGGTGAGGGTGGGGCGCTGAGAGATCAGCATGGTGTGTGCCTCCTATGCACCCGCGACAACCGCTATTTGATGTCGCGGAGAGCCCGCCGCCCCACCCTGCGGGGCGACGGGGACGTCGAGTCGCTACTTCGAGTAGAACTCGACGATCAGCTGCTCGGTGACCTGCGTGTCGATCTGCGCACGCTCGGGCAGCTGGTGGACCAGGATCCGCAGCGTGTTCGGCACCACCTGCAACCAGGCCGGGACCGGCCGGTCGCCGTAGAGCTCACGCGCGATGACGAACGGGTCCATGTTCCGGGACTTGTCCCGGACGTCGATCACGTCGTACTGAGACACCTTGTAGCTGGGGATGTCCACGTTCTTGCCGTTGACCATGAAGTGGCCGTGGTTCACCAGCTGACGCGCCATCCGTCGCGTCCGGGCCAGGCCCGCGCGGTAGACGACGTTGTCCAGGCGCGACTCGAGGATCTGCAGCAGCTCGTCACCGGTCTTGCCGGTGCGGCGGTGCGCCTCCTCGTAGTAGCGACGGAGCTGCTTCTCCTGCAGGCCGTAGGCGAAGCGGGCCTTCTGCTTCTCCTGCAGCTGCAGCAGGTACTCGGTCTCCTTGATCCGGATCCGGCCGTGCTGGCCGGGCGGGTAGGGACGACGCTCGAACGCCTGGTCGCCGCCGACGAGGTCGGTCTTCAGTCGGCGGGACTTGCGGGTCATGGGGCCGGTGTAGCGAGCCATGTCAGTACTCCCTTCCCCTAGACCCGGCGCCGCTTGGGCGGACGGCAGCCGTTGTGCGGCTGCGGGGTGACGTCGGAGATCGTGCCGACCTCGAGGCCGGCGGCCTGCAGCGAACGGATCGCGGTCTCGCGGCCGGAGCCCGGACCCTTCACGAACACGTCGCACTTCTTCATGCCGTGGTCCATGGCCTTGCGCGCGGCGTTCTCGGCGGCCAGCTGGGCGGCGAACGGCGTCGACTTGCGCGAACCCTTGAGGCCGACGTGCCCGGAGCTGGCCCAGGCGATGACGGCGCCGGTCGGGTCGGTGATCGACACGATCGTGTTGTTGAACGTCGACTTGATGTGGGCGTGCCCGTGCGCGACGTTCTTCTTCTCGCGGCGACGGACCTTCTTGGGTCCGGCCGCGCCCTGACGAGTGCGGGGCGGCATTACTTCTTACCTGCCTTCTTCTTACCGGCGACGGTCTTCTTCGGACCCTTGCGGCTGCGCGCGTTGGTCTTCGTGCGCTGGCCGTGGACCGGAAGGCCGCGACGGTGACGGATGCCCTGGTACGAACCGATCTCGATCTTCCGGCGGATGTCCGCCTGGATCTCACGGCGCAGGTCACCCTCGACCTGCAGGTTCGCCTCGATGTACTCACGGAGCTTGCTGACGTCCTCGTCGGTCAGGTCCTTCGACCGGAGGTCGGGGCTCAGCGCCGTGGCCTCGAGGATCTCCTTCGAGCGGGTTCGTCCGACCCCGAAGATGTAGGTGAGCGCGATCTCCAACCGCTTCTCGCGGGGGAGGTCGACGCCGGCAACACGTGCCATGCGGCGTGGTTCTCCTGTCGATTTGTGCCGGGTCTTCCCGATGTCCGTCCCGATCCACCGCTGCGTTCGGGCCCCGGCCCGGTGCCGGGGGTGTGACCGGGCCCGTGTGGCCCGGCAGGTACACCGAGTGCTTCTGTGTTGCGTGCTCAGACGGTCCGTGACCGGCTGATCAGCCCTGGCGCTGCTTGTGCCGCAGGTTCGAGCAGATCACGATGACCCGGCCGTTACGGCGGATCACCTGGCACCGGTCGCAGATCTTCTTGACGCTCGGCTTGACCTTCACGTCGTCTGCCTTCTGTTCTCGGTTGTCACTTGTAGCGGTAGACGATGCGGCCGCGAGTGAGGTCGTAGGGCGACAGCTCGACGACCACACGGTCCTCCGGCAGGATCCGGATGTAGTGCTGGCGCATCTTGCCGCTGATGTGCGCGAGGACCCGGTGTCCGTTCTCCAGCTCCACGCGGAACATCGCGTTCGGCAGGGGTTCGACGACCCGGCCCTCGACCTCGATCGCCCCGTCCTTCTTGGCCATGTCCTCCGCTATCCCGTGACGGGTGGTGTGGGCGTCCCGTTCCGGGGGCGCTCACCGTGCACGGCGCATCCTGAACGAACAGCGGAACCAGGGGTGCGGAGAGCACGACGGAACCGGCGCCGCAGAGGCGCGCCGAATCACCAGTGTACGGACTCCGCGCGCGCCGCGAGCAGGCGGGTCCGTGACGACGGCACGGCCGGATCGTGCGTCTCCTTCATGGTGCACTCCGGACGCCGGACGTGGCAACCATCGGACGCGGCGCGCCCCGGCGACGTCCGGCACTGGCCGTCCGGCACTCGGTGATGATCTCCTGAGCGGGTGGGGGACACACAGCGGGCGCCCGGTTCCCGCCTGCCCCGCGCGCTGCGGCCGTTCCGGCACCGCGAGTACCGGCTGCTCGCGACGTCACTGGCGCTCTCGCTGCTCGCCTCCGGCGTCTGGCTCGTCGCGATCGTGTGGCAGGTGATCGGGCTCGGCGGCGGTCCGGCGACGCTGTCGCTCGTCTCGGCCGCGGCGAGCGTGGGGCTGCTGGTGAGCGTGCTGGCCGGTGGCGTGGTCGCGGACCGGGTGCCGCGACGACGGGTGCTGCGGTCCGTGGAGGCGGTCCGGGTCGCGGCGACCGGGCTGGCCGCGACGCTGTCCCTGACCGGCCTGCTCGCCGTGTGGCACCTGGTGGTGCTGGCGTTCGTGGTCGGCGCGGCCGAGGCGTTCTACTTCCCGTCCCTCACCGCGCTCCTGCCCGCCGTGCTGCCCGCCGACGAGCTGCTCGCCGCGAACGGCGTCGAGCAGACGCTCCGTCCGGCCGCCACCCAGGCGTTCGGCCCGGCGCTGGCCGGCCTCGTGGTCGGTGCGCTCGTCCCGGGGGCGGGCCTGCTCACCGCCTGCCTCGCCTACTGCGCGGCGCTCGTACCGCTGCTGGCGCTGCGCATCGGAGCGACCCGGGCCGGCCCGGACGACGGTCGCGGCACCGTGCTCGCCGACCTGCGCGAGGGGTTCCGGTACCTGCTCCGCACGGGATGGCTGTTCGCGAGCCTGTCGTTCGCGATGCTCTACGCACTCGTCGTCGTCGGTCCGGTGCAGGTGCTCGTCCCGTTCGCGGTCCGGGACCAGACCGGCGGCGGGCCCGGCGCCTACGCGTTCGTCCTCGCCGCCTACGGCGCGGGTGGGGTGGCCGGTTCCCTGCTCGTGGCCTCCCGCCGGATGCCACGCAGGTACCTCACGGTGATGCTGACGATGTGGGGGTTCGGGGCCCTGCCGCTCGCCGCGCTCGGGGTGGCCGACGTGCTCGCCGTGATGGCCGCGGCGGCGTTCGTCGTGGGCCTCACGAACGCCGGTGCGGGAGTCGTCTGGGGCACGCTGCTGCAGCGGCGGGTCCCCGAACACCTGCTCGGTCGAGTCTCCAGCCTGGACTTCTTCGTGTCCCTGGCGCTGATGCCGGTGTCCATGGCGCTCGCCGGCCCGGCGGGCGTCGCCATCGGTATCCCGGCGACGTTCCTGGTCGCCGCCGTCGTCCCCGCGGTACTCGCGATCGTCGCGATCGTCGCGTTCCGCCTGCCCCGCGACGAGACCACGCACCCGCTGGACGCCTGACGCGCCCACCCGGTCAGGGCTGCGGGCCGCGACACGCTCCGGGACCGACAGGACAGGCCAGCGCGTCGTAGGGCGGCAGACCGCTGTCGATCAGACGGCGATGCTCGTCCCACTGGTGACTCAGCCAGCGCCCGACACACAGGATCGTCACCCGGGAGGCCCCGACTGCCTTCAGCGTCAGCGCCGCCGACTGCGCCTTCGCACCCGACACCCACGTGTCGTCCACGACGAGAACGTGCCTGCCCCGCACGGCAGCCGCGTGATCCGCCGGCATCGTGAACGCACCGCGCTGCGGCCGCCGATCGACCGTGGACAGGTCGTCGGTCGGCGCGAGCACGACACGGTCGACTCGACGGCCGTGATCGAACACCCGGCGCGCCAGACCCACCACCGGATGGTCGACCCCACACCGCGTGACCGACGGGACGAAGGTCAGCACGTCCCACCACCCCACCTCCGACGCGATGCACGGTCCGTGGATCGCAGACGCCGCAGCCACCATCAGCTCCAGGTCTTCCGCGCACCGGGCGGACGGGTGGAACAGCGACTTGTAGCGCCGGACGTGGTGCTGCGACTGGTGCGGGGGCGACATCCAGCCCTGTACGTAGGCCAGCGGAACGACCAGGTCGGCGAGCTCCGAGCCGAACTCCGCACGCTGACGGGAACATTGCTGGCACGCCAGGAACCCTGGCGCACCGGTCGGGCCGGTGCACACCGCACAGTGACCCGGTCCACGGGCCGTGTTGGCGAAGATCGCACCGACTCTCGCGTACAGGACGGCGCGGGCCCGATCCGCGAACTCCGGCGATCCGGTCATCGCCCCGCAGGTGACCGCAACAGCGACAGCAGCTCGTCAGGACCCGCCAGCGTCTGCTCGATGATCCCGATGATCTCCGCCGGTGCAGACGCGACATACACCCCGGGCCGATCGACCATGACCCGGGCCCACTCGTTCGCCTCGACGACCGCGTCCGTGAGCACCACGGTGCGTCCGTGCTCGACGGCGCGGCGCGCCTGGATCCGGGCCCCACTCTGCTCGCCGGCCTCGACGACGATCGTCGCCCGGCCGAATCCGGACATCACGGCGTTGCGCATCGGGAACGTCTGCTTCGTCGGTGGCGCATCCGGCCAGAACTGCGAGAGCAGCAGGCCGGACTCCGCGATGCGGTCTTGCAGCGCGCGGTTCTCGGCCGGGTAGTACCGGGTGATCCCCGTGCCGATCACCGCGACGGTCCGACCGCCGGCCTCCAGCGCCGCGGTGTGCGCGGCCGCGTCGATTCCCGCGGCCAGCCCGGAGAGGACCGTCATGCCGGTCTCGACCAGCGCGGACGCGAGCGACCGGGCCAGCTCCCGACCCCTGGGAGAAGCCTTGCGGGAGCCGACGACGGAGACGGCCGTCTCGCTCCCGACGAGGGTTCCCCGATGGAACAGGACGGGCGGCAGGTCGTGTACCTCCCGGAGCTGGGCCGGGTAGTCGTCGTCCAGGAACGTCCGGAAACCGAGCCCGGCGGCGCGCCACGCGGCGATGTCCCGCCGGGCAGCCACCAGCTCCACCTGCTCCGCGCCCGTGTCGAACAGGTCGGCGGGATGGAGCTCCTCCCAGAGCGCGAGCGCGCTCGACCGCACGTCCACGTCGGCGGCGATCTGCGACCACGTCATCCCGTGCGGACGGGTGCGCAGGAGGGCGACGAGCGCCGCACGCTCGTCGTCGTCCCACCGTGCACTCATGCGCGGCAGCCTAGAACCGTCGCCGTCGGCCGTGGTCACCCGTCCTCCGTCCGCAGCATCATCGAACACCAGTTCGACTGTGCCAGATCGAGGCCGTTCCGACCAGCACGCAGGACGGCGTGTCGACCGACGCCCGCGCCCGGGCCCACCGCCGGCCCGGGGAGGCCCTGCGCCGTCCTACAACGCCTTGAGCTCCTCGGTCACCTGCTCCACCGACGACTTCGCGTCGCCGAACAGCATCGACGTGTTGTCCAGGAAGAACAGCGGGTTCTCGATCCCGGCGAACCCGGAGCTCATCGAGCGCTTCAGCACGATCACGTTGTGGCTCTGGTCCACGTTCAGGATCGGCATGCCGTAGATGGCCGAGTTCGTGTCGTTGCGCGCCGACGGGTTCGTGACGTCGTTCGCCCCGATCACCAGCGTGACGTCGGTGCGGGAGAAGTCGTCGTTGATCTCGTCCATCTCCTTGAGCACGTCGTAGGAGACCTCGGCCTCGGCCAGCAGCACGTTCATGTGCCCCGGCATGCGGCCCGCGACCGGATGGATCGCGTACCGGACCTCGACGCCCTTGCCCTCCAGCAGCTTGGCCATCTCCTTGATGGCGTGCTGGGCCTGTGCCACGGCCAGGCCGTAGCCCGGGACGATGATCACGCTCTCGGCGTAGGCCATCTGGATCGCGGCGTCCGCCGCCGACGTGGACCGGACCGTCTTGTCCGGGTCGTCGTCCGCCGCGGCCACCGACGCACCGCCGAACCCGCCGGCGACGATCGCCGGGATGGTCCGGTTCATGGCCTTGGCCATCTGGTTCGTCAGGATCGAGCCGGACGCACCGACGATCATGCCGGCGACCATCATCGCCGTGTTGCCCAGCGCGAGACCGGCGGCCGCCGCCGCGAGACCCGTCATGGCGTTCAACAGCGAGATGACGACGGGCATGTCCGCGCCGCCGATCGGCAGCACGACCATCACGCCGAGGATCCCGGCCAGCACCAGCACGGCGACGATCCACAGCACCGACGTGTTGCCGGTCCCGGCAACCACGGCGCAGGCGATCGCGCCGAGCAGCAGGATGCCGTTGACGAACTGCTGGGCCTTGCCCAGGCCGATCGGCGACGACGAGACGATCTCCTGGAGCTTGCCGAACGCGATCAGCGAGCCCCAGAACGAGATCGACCCGATCAGCGCCGAGAACAGCGACGCGATGATGAAGACCGTCTCGCGGCCGTCGAAGCCGGGCGTGGCCAGGAACTCCGACCAGGAGATCAGCGCCACCGCGCCGCCGCCGACGCCGTTGAACAGCGCCACCATCTGCGGCATCTGGGTCATCTTGACCTGGCGCGCCGAGGGGACGCCGACGATCGTGCCCACCACCAGCGCGGCGAGGATGAGCCAGATGTTGTGGGCGCCGTGCACGATCACCACGATCAGCGCGGTGATCATCGCGATCGCCATGCCGACGGCCGCGATCCAGTTGCCCCGGACCGCCGTGCGCGGACCGGTCAGGCCCATCAGGCCGTAGATGAACAGCGCGAACGCGACGAGGTAGAGGATCGGTTCCAGAACGTCCATCACGAACCGCCCTTCGCTGCCTTCTCGGCCGTGATGACCCCGGCGTCGTCCTTCTCTTCCTCGGCACCGGGCTTCGCGGGCTGCTTGCCCTTGAACATGCCGAGCATCCGGTCGGTCACCAGGAACCCGCCGATGACGTTGATCATGCCGAACGCGATCGCGACGAACAGCAGGATCTGCTCCAGCACCGACGCGTTCTCCAGCTCACCGAGCACGACGATGCCGCCGAGCACGACGATGCCGTGGATCGCGTTCGTGCCGGACATCAGAGGCGTGTGCAGTGTGTTCGGCACCTTCGAGATGACCGCGAACCCGACGAACCCGGCCAGCACCAGGATCGCGAGGTTCGCCAGCAGGCTTCCCGACTCCATCAGGACTCTCCCTCGCTCTTCTCGGTCTCGCCGTCGGAGCTGCTCGCGGCGGGCTCGTCGGTGTCGACACTCGTTCCGCCGGCGCTGCTCTCGCGCGTCACGCAGGACTTCGCCAGCACCTCGTCGTCCCAGTCCGGCGACAGCTCACCCTCGTCGAGCATCAGCTCGAGCAGTGCGGTGATGTTGCGTGCGTAGAGCTCCGACGCGTGCTCCGGCATGGTCGCCGGCAGGTTCAGCGGGGACACGATCGTCACGTCGTGCTTCACGACGGTCTCGCCCGGCTCGGTCAGCTCGCAGTTGCCGCCGCCCTCACCGGCCAGGTCGACGATCACGCTGCCCGGCCGCATACCCTCCACGGCCTTCTCGCTGACCAGCTTCGGCGCCTCGCGCCCTGGCACCTGCGCTGTGGTGATCACGATGTCGAACCCGGTGATCGCCAGCTCGAGCTGGTCCTGCTGCTTCTGGCGCTCCTCGTCGGTCAGCTCGCGGGCGTAGCCGCCCTCGCCGGCCGCCTCGATGCCGAGGTCCAGCCACTGGGCGCCGAGCGACTTCACCTGGTCCGCGACGTCCGGGCGCACGTCGTAGCCCGTCGTGCGCGCGCCGAGCCGCTTCGCGGTGGCCAGCGCCTGCAGCCCGGCGACGCCGACGCCCAGCACCAGCGCGGTCGCGGGCTTCACCGTGCCGGCGGCCGTGGTCAGCATCGGGAAGAACCGGGTCGACGCCTGCGCCGCCTCCAGCACCGCCTTGTAGCCGGATACGTTCGCCTGCGACGACAGCGCGTCCATCCCCTGGGCGCGCGAGATGCGCGGGATGGACTCCATCGCGAACGCCGTCACGCCCTGGGACTTCAGCTTCTCGATCGTCTCCGGCGACGTCAGCGGGGCGAGCATCCCGATCAGCGTCGTGCCGTCGCCGAGCTTGGAGATCTCTTCCTCGGTCGGCCGCCCGACCTTCACCACGACGTCGCACGACCACGGGTCGCCGATCTCGGCGCCCGCCTCGGTGTAGTGCTCGTCCGGGATCAGCGCCTCGACCCCGGCGCCGGACTCGACGACGACCCGACCACCACGCTTGGTCAGCTTCTCGATGACCTTCGGGACGAGCGCGACACGGCGCTCACCCTCCGCCGACTCCTTCGGGACGCCGATCGACGTCGTGCGCCCCTGCGCCGATTCTCGCTCCGCCTGCGCATCGCTCGGCGACTGCCCGGCCTCTTCGCCCATAGCGGGAGAACCTAGTGCAGCACCTGGCTCCCCCGCGCGCGGTGGTGATCGGCATCCCAACCACGACCCGACCGTAAGTCGGGGTCAGGCCGCGCCGGTCTCCTCGGCCGGGGCGGTGAGCAGCCACGGCCCGTCCTCGGTGATGGCGACCGTGTGTTCCCAGTGCACGGCACGACGACCGGAGGCGGTCACGACGGTCCAGCCGTCGGCCAGCTCCTTCGTCTCCGGATCGCCAGCGGTGAGCATCGGCTCGACGGCCAGCGCCATCCCGGGGCGGAGCTTCGGGCCGCTCCCGGCGTCGCCGTGGTTCGGCAGGAACGGGTCCATGTGCATCGACGTGCCGATGCCGTGCCCGCCGTACTCGGCGACGATCCCGTAGTCCAGCCCGTCGCGGCGCGCGGACTCGCGGCAGGACTCCTGGATCGCGTGCGAGACGTCGGTGAGGCGTCCACCCGGACGGGCCGCCGCGAGACCGGCCAGCATCGCCTCGCGACACGCGGCCGACAGCGCCAGGTCGTCGGCGGGCACGTCGCCGACGGCGATCGTCACCGCCGCGTCCCCGTGCCAGCCCTCGACGATCGCGCCGCAGTCCACCGAGATCAGGTCGCCGTCGGCGAGCACCTGCCCTGACGACGGGATGCCGTGCACGATCTGCTCGTTCACCGACGCGCAGATGCTGGCCGGGAAGCCGTGGTAACCGAGGAACGACGGGACGCCGTCCCCGGCACGGATCGTGCTCTCGGCGATCGCGTCGAGCTCGGCGGTACTGACGCCCGGGCGGGCGGCATCGGTGACCGCGGCCAGCGTCGTCGCGACGAGCAACCCGGCGCGGCGCATCGCCTGCAGCTGCGCCGGCGTCTTCAGCTCGATGTCGCGTCCGCGGTAGCGGGCGATCGCCCCGCGGACACCTCCCCGGCCCGAGTGCACTGCTGCCGTCCTCTTCCTCGGTGTCCTAGCCCTTGCCGAGCGCCGTGAACACGCGCTCGGTGATCTCCTCCACCTCGCCCACCGCGTCGACGGTGACGAGACGGTCGGCGTAGTACTGCAGCAACGGCGCGGTCTCGTCGCGGTAGACCTGCTGCCGGTTGCGGATCGTGTCCTCGTTGTCGTCACTGCGGCCGCGGCCGAGCAGACGCTGCACGACGACCTCGTCGTCGACCTCGAACTGCACGACCGCGTCGAGCTCCAGGCCCTTGTCCTTCAGGATCCCGCCGAGCGAGTCCGCCTGCGCGGTCGTGCGCGGGAACCCGTCGAGGATGAAGCCCTTCTCGGTGTCGGCGTCGCCGAGCCGGTCGCGCACCATGCCGACGGTCACCTCGTCGGGGACCAGGTTGCCCGCGTCCATGTAGCGCTTCGCCTCGAGACCGAGCTCGGTCTCCTGCTTCAGGTTCGCCCGGAACAGGTCACCGGTCGAGATGTGCGGGACGTCCAACCGCTCGGCCATCCGCTCCGCCTGGGTTCCCTTGCCCGCACCCGGCGGACCAACCAGAACGAGTCGCACGTGAACCCGCCTCCCTGAGATCGACTGTGGAACGTGCCATCCGGGATCCGGACGGCGGGACCGGCGCCCTCACAGGGGCGGCCACCTGCGACGAGCCTAACGCAGGAAACCTTCGTAGTTCCGCTGCATGAGCTGGCTCTCGATCTGCTTCAGGGTGTCCAGACCGACCGTGACCATGATCAGGACGGCGGTGCCGCCGAACGGGAAGTTCTGGTTCCCGCCGGTGCCGGTGATCCCGAGGAAGAAGTTCGGGAGCACCGCGATGATGCCGAGGTAGAGCGAGCCCGGCAGCGTGATGCGGCTGAGCACGAAGTTCAGGTACTCGGCGGTCGGGCGGCCCGGGCGGATGCCGGGGATGAAGCCGCCGTAGCGCTTCATGTCCTCGGCCCGCTCGTCGGGGTTGAACGTGATGCCCACGTAGAAGTAGGTGAAGAAGATGATCAGTGCGACGTACAACAGAATGTGCACGGGGTTGGACTGATCGACCAGATAGGTCTGCACGAACTGCTGGAGCCCGCCGCCCTGCGAGCCGGCCAGCCGGGCGACCAGGTCGGGAAGGTAGAGCAGGGAGCTACCGAAGATCACCGGCACGACACCGGCCTGGTTGACCTTCAGCGGGAGGTACGTCGACGTGCCGCCGTACATCCGCCTGCCGACCATGCGCTTGGCGTACTGCACCGGGATCCGGCGCTGGCCGTTCTCGATGAACACGACGCTGGCGATGATCGCGAGACCGAACACGCAGACGCCGGCGAAGACCAGGCCGCCCGCGTTGTCCAGGATCTGCTTGCCCTCGGCCGGGATGCGGTGCGCGATCGAGGCGAAGATCAGCAGTGACATGCCGTTGCCGATGCCGCGCTCGGTGACCTGCTCGCCCAGCCACATGACGACCGCGGTGCCCGCCGTCATGACGATGACGATGACCGCGAGGGAGAAGACGTTCCCGTTCGGGATGATCGGGAGGTTGCAGCCCTGGAACAGCTGACCGCGCTCGGCGAGCGCGACGAAGCCGGTCGACTGCAGGATCGCGATACCGATCGTCAGGTACCGCGTGTACTGCGTGAGCTTCGCCTGGCCGGACTGGCCTTCCTTCTTCAGCTGCTCGAAGCGCGGGATGACGACCTGCAGCAGCTGGACGATGATGCTGGCCGTGATGTAGGGCATGATGCCCAGCGCCAGGATGGACAGCTGGAGCAGCGCCCCGCCGGAGAACAGGTTGATCAGCGAGTAGACCGACGAGTTCTCGCCGCCCTCGACCTGCTTCACGCACTCCTGCACGTTGACGTACGACACCCCGGGCGAGGGGATGTTCGCGCCCAGCCGGTAGACGGCCACGACCACCAACGTGAAGATGATCTTCTTGCGAAGGTCCGGCGTGGTCAGGGCCGCTCGGAACGCGCTGAGCACTCGGGGCTCCTCCTACGACTTCATGGGTTCTCGACGAGCACACATGCGGCTCGGGACCCGTGCGGCGACTGTACAGCGCGCCACACAGCAGTTCGGCGCCGCCCGCGACGACGGGCTTCCTCGCAGGAAGCCGGCCGTGTCCGCGGACGACGCCGGTGGAACTACAGCTCGGAGACCGACCCGCCGGCCGCCGAGATCTTCTCGCGCGCGGACGCGGAGAACTTGTGGGCAGAGACGGTCAGCGAGACGCCGTCCAGCTCGCCCTCGCCGAGCACCTTCACCGGCTCGTTGCGGCGCACCGCACCGGCCGCGGCCATCTCGGCCGGACCGATCTCGCCGCCCTGCGGGAACAGGACGGCGAGCTCGCCGACGTTGACGACCTGGTACTCGACCCGGAACCGGTTCTTGAAGCCCTTGAGCTTGGGCAGCCGCATGTGCAGCGGCATCTGCCCACCCTCGAAGCGCGGCGACACGGTCTTGCGGGCCTTCGTGCCCTTCGTGCCCCGGCCGGCCGTCTTGCCGCCCTTGCCGCCTTCGCCGCGGCCGACGCGCTGCTTGGCCTTCTTCGAGCCGGGCGCCGGACGCAGGTCGTGCAGCTTGATGATCTCATCGCTCACGACCCCACCTCCTCGACCTTCACGAGGTGGCGCACCGTGTGGACGTACCCGCGGGTCTGCGGGTCGTCCGGGCGCTCCACGCTCTGGTGGATCTTGCGCAGCCCCAGCGAGCGGAGCGTGTCGCGCTGGTTCTGCTTGCAGCCGATCCGGCTCTTCACCTGGGTGATCTTCAGCGTCGCCATGGCGCTCACGTCCTCGCCGCTTCGGCCGCGGCGGCGCGCTGACGCATCATCTGGGTCGACGCGACGTCCTCGATCGGCAGGCCGCGGCGGGCCGCGACCTCCTCCGGACGCGAGATCGACTTCAGCGCGGCCACCGTGGCGTGCACGATGTTGATCGCGTTGTCGCTGCCCAGGGACTTGGACAGGATGTCCGAGATCCCCGCGCACTCCAGCACGGCGCGGACCGGGCCACCGGCGATGACGCCGGTACCGGGGCTGGCCGGGCGCAGCAGCACCACGCCCGCGGCCGCCTCGCCCTGCACGCGGTGCACGATCGTGCCGCCGATGCGCGGGACGCGGAAGAAGTTCTTCTTCGCCTCCTCGACGCCCTTGGCGATCGCCGCGGGCACCTCCTTGGCCTTGCCGTAGCCGACGCCGACCAGCCCGTCGCCGTCGCCCACGATCATGAGCGCGGTGAAGCTGAAGCGCCGACCACCCTTGACCACCTTGGCCACGCGGTTGATCGTGACCAGGCGCTCGATGTACGGGGTCTTGTCCTGCGCCCCGCCACGGCCGCCGCCGTCCCGGCGGTCACGCCGGTCGCGGTTGTTGTTGTTGTCGTTGCCGCCGCCGGGGCCGCCACCACTGTTGGGGCCGCCGCCGTCGCGCCGTGCACGTCCCGGCATCAGACGATCCCTTCCGTGTCCTTGCGTGTCACCATCATCAGAACTCGAGGCCTCCCTCGCGCGCGGCGTCCGCCAGCGCGGCGATCCGGCCGTGGTAGGACAGCCCGCCGCGGTCGAACACGACCGCGGTCACGCCTGCCTCCCTGGCGCGGGCGGCGATCAGCTCGCCGACCTTCTGCGCCTTGGCCTTCTTGTCGCCCTCGACGGTGCGCACCTCGGCGTCCAGGCTCGACGCGTGGGCCAGCGTGTGGCCGGCCAGGTCGTCGATCAGCTGGACGGCGATGTGCCGCGAGCTGCGGTTCACCGACAGGCGCGGACGCACCGGCGTGCCGGAGATCTTCTTCCGCAGACGGGCGTGACGGCGGAACCTGGAGTCCCGGCGCTTGCGTGCCACCTGCGAGGCCATCCGGCGCCGCGCGGCACCGGAGACCTGGGGCTCGTTGCTCTCGGCCATCACTTACCCGTCTTTCCGACCTTGCGGCGGATCTGCTCGCCGGAGTAACGCACGCCCTTGCCCTTGTACGGGTCCGGGCGGCGCAGCTTGCGGATGTTCGCGGCCGTCTCGCCGACCACCTGCTTGTCGATCCCCTGGACCGAGAACCGGGTGGGCGACTCGACGGCGAACGTGACGCCCTCCGGCGGCTCGATCACGACGGGGTGCGAGAAGCCCAGGGCGAACTCGAGGTTCTGGCCCTTGAGCTGGACGCGGTAGCCGACGCCGTGGATCTCGAGCTTCTTCTCGTAGCCGGCGCTGACGCCGACCACGATGTTGTTCACGAGCGAGCGGGACAGGCCGTGGAAGGCCTTGTTCTCGCGCTCGTCGTCCGGGCGCTTGACCAGCACCGCGCCGTCGTCGTCGCGCTCGACCGTGATCGGCTCGACCACGGTGTGCGACAGGGTGCCCTTCGGGCCCTTCGCGGTGACCGTGCGGCCGTCGATCGTGATCTCGACACCGGACGGGACGGTGACGGGCAGCTTTCCGATGCGTGACATCGTCAGTTCTCCCTTCTCACCAGACGTAGGCGAGGACTTCCCCGCCCACGCCGCTCCGGTAGGCCTGCTGGTCGGTCATCAGACCCTGAGAGGTCGAGATGATCGCGACGCCGAGGCCCCCGAGGACCCGCGGCAGGTTCGTCGACTTCGCGTAGACGCGCAGGCCGGGCTTGGACACCCGGCGGACGCCCGCGAGGCTGCGCTCCCGGTTGCGCCCGTACTTCAGCTCGACGACCAGGGACTTGCCGACCTCGGCGTCCTCGGTGTGGTGCGCGGCGATGTAGCCCTCCTTCTGAAGGACCTCCGCCACGGCGACCTTCAGCTTGGAGTGGGGCATCACGACGCGGTCGTGGTAGGCCGAGTTCGCGTTCCGCAGACGCGTCAACATGTCTGCGATCGGATCGGTCATCGTCATGGTGTGGAGTCTCTTCTCCCGCCGTGGTTCCCCTCGGGGGCCTGCGGCGATAGGAAACGAACCGGCGACCCGGAGGTCACCAGCTGGACTTGCTCACGCCCGGGAGCTCGCCGGCGTGCGCCATGTCGCGCAGGCACACACGGCACAGGCCGAACTTGCGGAACACGGCACGCGGCCGGCCGCACTTCTGGCAGCGCGTGTAGCCCCGCACGGCGAACTTCGGCTTCGAGTTCGCCTTGTTGATCAGCGCCTTCTTCGCCATCCTCAGCTCTCCTTGAAGGGGAAGCCCAGGTGCCGCAGCAGCGCCCGGCCCTCCGCGTTCGTCGTCGCGGTGGTGACGACGGTGATGTCCATGCCGCGCGGCCGGTCGATCGTGTCCGGGTCGATCTCGTGGAACATCGACTGGTCGGAGACGCCGAACGTGTAGTTGCCACGGCCGTCGAACTGGTTGCCCTCGAGCCCGCGGAAGTCGCGGATACGGGGCAGCGCGATCGTCAGCAGCCGGTCCAGGAACTCCCACATCCGGTCGCCGCGCAGCGTCACCTTCGCGCCGATCGGCATGCCCTCGCGGAGCTTGAACTGCGCGATCGACTTGGTCGCGCGGCGCAGCTGCGGCTTCTGGCCGGTGATCGTGGCCAGATCGCGCAGCGCACCGTCGATCAGCTTCGAGTCGCGGGCGGCGTCGCCGACGCCCATGTTCACCACGACCTTGGTCAGGCCGGGGATCTGCATGACGTTCTTGTAGCCGAACTCCTCGCGCATCGCGGGAAGGATGTCCCCGCGGTAGCGCTCCTTGAGCCGCGGGATGGTCTTCTCTGCGGTGGTCATGTCAGAGCTCCTTCCCGTTGCGCTTGGAGATCCGGACGTTGCGGGTCTTGCCGTCCTCGCCCTCGACGGCCTTCTTGCCGATCCGGGTCGGGTTGCCGTCGGAGTCGCAGACCATCACGTTCGAGACGTGGATCGCGGCCTCCTGCGTGACGATCCCGCCGGACTCGGCACCGCGCTGGTTCTGGCTCACCCGGGTGTGCTTCTTGATCCGGTTGACACCCTCGACCAGGACGCGCTGACGCTCCGGGTAGGCCTGGATGACCTTGCCCTTGGCGCCCTTGTCCTTGCCGGCGATCACCAGGACGGTGTCGCCCTTCTTCACCTTCATCTTGACCTTCTGGGCCTTCGACTGGGCCATGACTCAGAGCACCTCCGGTGCGAGGGAGATGATCCGCATGAACTTCCGGTCGCGGAGCTCGCGACCGATCGGTCCGAAGATGCGGGTCCCACGCGGTCCGTTGTCCGGACGGATCAGGACGGCGGCGTTCTCGTCGAACCGGATGTAGCTGCCGTCCGGCCGGCGCTTCTCCTTGCGGGTGCGGACGATGACCGCCTTGACGACGTCACCGCGCTTGACACCCGCACCGGGGATGGCCTCCTTGACCGTGGCGACGATGACGTCACCGATCCCCGCGTAGCGCCGAGCCGAGCCGCCCAGCACCCGGATGCACAGGATCTCCTTGGCACCGGTGTTGTCCGCGACGCGCAGTCGCGACTCCTGCTGGATCACTTCTCGACTCCTACTTGGCCTTCTCGAGGATCTCCGTCAGCCGCCACCGCTTGGTGGCCGACAGCGGACGGGTCTCCATCAACCGGACACGGTCGCCGACACCGGCCGTGTTCTCCTCGTCGTGCGCCTTGACCTTGTTGGTCCGGCGCATGACCTTGCCGTAGAGCGGGTGCTTGACGCGGTCCTCGAGCTCCACGACCACGGTCTTGTCCATCTTGTCGGACACGACCAGGCCCTCTCGGATCTTGCGCTCGCCGCGCTCGCGGCTGTCGGGCTTCTGCCCCTCCGGCTTCACGTGCGCCGTCTGCGGCGCGCTCGCCGCGGTGGCGTCGTCGGCCACGGTGCGCACGTCGGCGCTCGTGCCACTGGTGCTGTCGCTCACGCCGCACCCTCCCCGTCGATCGGGGCGGCCGACAGGCCCAGCTCACGCTCGCGCATGACGGTGTAGACCCGCGCGATGTCGTGGCGGACGGTACGCAGCCGCCGGTTGTTGTCCAGCTGCCCGGTCGCCATCTGGAAGCGGAGGTTGAACAGCTCCTCCTTGGCCTCCCGCACGCGCACCGTGAGCTCCTCGTCGGTCAGCTCACGCAGCTCCGCGGCCTTGGTGCCACCAGCCGCCATCAGATGTCACCACCCTCACGGGTCACGATCCGGCACTTCATCGGCAGCTTGTGGATGGCCCGGCGAAGGGCCTCCTTCGCCGTCGCCTCGTTCGGGAAGCTCATCTCGAACAGGATCCGGCCGGGCTTCACGTTCGTGATCCACTTCTCCGGCGAGCCCTTGCCGGACCCCATGCGGGTCTCGGCGGGCTTCTTCGTCAGCGGACGGTCCGGGAACACGTTGATCCAGACCTTGCCGCCACGACGGATGTGCCGGTTGATCGCGATACGGGCCGACTCGATCTGCCGGTTCGTCACGTAGGCCGGCTCCAGCGCCTGGATCCCGTAGTCACCGAACGACACCCGCGTACCGCCGGTGGACAGGCCACTGCGGTGCGGACGGTGCTGCTTGCGGTGCTTGACCTTGCGGGGGATCAGCATGGCTAGGACTCCCCACCCTCGTTGTTCTGCGGCGACTCCACCGGCGCGGTCGGGTCCTGCGTGGACTCCTGGACCGCCAGGTTGCCGGCGGGCTGGGCGGCGGCGCGGCCGGCCTCGGTGCTGGTCGCGGTCGTGCCGGACGCACCGGAACGACGACGGGCCGGGCGCTCGCGGCGCGGGGCACGGTCCGGAGCGGCGGCGGCCGGGGCGCCCTCGCGGCGGCCGCCGACGACGTCGCCCTTGTAGATCCAGACCTTGACGCCGATCCGGCCGAACGAGGTCCGCGCCTCGAACAGGCCGTAGTCGATGTCCGCGCGCAGCGTGTGCAGCGGCACCCGGCCCTCGCGGTAGAACTCCGACCGCGACATCTCGGCACCGCCCAGACGTCCGGAGCACTGCACCCGGATGCCCTTGACCTGCGGGCTGCGCATGGCCGACTGGATGGCCTTGCGCATCGCACGACGGAACGCGACGCGGTTCGACAGCTGCTCGGCCACGCCCTGCGCGACGAGCTGCGCGTCGGACTCGGAGTTCTTGACCTCGAGGATGTTCAGCTGGACCTGCTTCTTGGTCAGCTTCTCGAGATTGCCCCGGATCCGGTCGGCCTCCGCGCCGCGGCGGCCGATCACGATGCCCGGACGGGCGGTGTGGATGTCCACCCGCACCCGGTCACGGGTCCGCTCGATCTCGACCTTGGAGATGCCGGCCCGCTCCATGCCCTTGGAGAGCATCTTGCGGATCTCGACGTCCTCCTTGACGTACTCCGAGTACTGCTTGTCGGCGTACCAGCGCGACTTCCAGTCCGTGGTGATGCCCAGGCGGAACCCGTGCGGGTTGATCTTCTGCCCCATCAGCGGGCCCTCCCCTTCGCACCACGACGACGGCCACCGGCGTTCTGCGCCGGACGGGACTCGACCTCGATGGTGATGTGGCTCGTCCGCTTGCGGATCCGGTACGCGCGGCCCTGGGCCCGCGGACGGATGCGCTTGAGCGTCGGCCCCTCGTCGACCATCGCCGCGGAGATCACAAGGGTCTCCGGGTCCAGGTCCAGGTTGTTCTCGGCGTTCGCCGCGGCGCTCGCCACGACCTTCGCCACCGGCTCGGCGGCGGCCTGCGGCGAGAACCGCAGGATCGCCAGAGCCTCGTTCACCGGCAGGCCGCGGACGAGGTCCACGACGCGACGGCACTTCATCGGCGCCATCCGGACGAACCGGGCCTTGGCGTGCGCGCGAACGGGCTCGAGCGCGGCGCCGGTGGTCTCGGCTGTGTCAGCCATCTGACTCCACCTCTCCTAGTCGCTACTCGGTCCGCTCTAGCGCCTGCGCGCCTTGCGGTCGTCCTTGATGTGGCCACGGAACGTGCGGGTCGGGGCGAACTCGCCCAGCTTGTGCCCGACCATCGAGTCCGAGACGAACACCGGCACGTGCTTGCGGCCGTCGTGCACCGCGATCGTGTGGCCGATCATGTCCGGGATGATCGTGCTCCGGCGCGACCACGTGCGGATCACGGTCTTCTTGCCCGACTCGTTGAGGGCGTCCACCTTCTTGAGCAGGTGGTCGTCGACGAACGGGCCCTTCTTCAGGCTGCGCGGCATGTCTTACCTCCTGCTCTAGCGCTTCTTGCCGGTGCGACGCCGGCGGACGATCAACTTGTCGGACGGCTTGGTGCGACGGGTCCGGCCCTCCGGCTTGCCCGCGGGGTTGACCGGGTGGCGTCCACCCGAGGTCTTGCCCTCACCACCACCGTGCGGGTGGTCCACCGGGTTCATGACGACACCGCGGACGGTCGGGCGCTTGCCCTTCCACCGCATGCGGCCGGCCTTGCCCCAGTTGATGTTCGAGTGCTCGGAGTTGCCGACCTCGCCGATCGTCGCGCGGCAGCGGACGTCGACGTTGCGGATCTCGCCGGACGGCATCCGGAGCTGGGCGTACGGCCCGTCCTTCGCCACCAGCTGGACTCCGGCACCCGCCGAGCGGGCGATCTTCGCGCCGCCACCGGGGCGGAGCTCGATCGCGTGCACCACGGTGCCCGTCGGGATGTTGCGCAGCGGCAGGTTGTTCCCGACTTTGATGTCGGCCCGCGCGCCGTTCTCCACCCGGTCGCCCTGCTTCAGACGGGCCGGCGCCACGATGTAGCGCTTCTCGCCGTCCACGTAGTGCAGCAGCGCGATCCGCGAGGTGCGGTTCGGGTCGTACTCGATGTGCGCGACCTTGGCCGGCACACCGTCCTTGTCGTACCGCTTGAAGTCGATCAGCCGGTAGGCCCGCTTGTGGCCGCCGCCCTGGTGCCGGGTGGTGATCCGACCGTGCGCGTTGCGACCGCCCTTGTTGTGCAGCGGACGCAGCAGCGACTTCTCCGGGTGGTCCCGGGTGATCTCGGCGAAGTCCGCGACGCTCGAGCCGCGCCGGCCCGACGTCGTCGGCTTGTACTTACGAATGGCCATGGGTCAGCTCGCTCCTCAGCTCGCCGGGCCACCGAAGACGTCGATCGCCTTGCTCTCCTCGGAGAGCGTGACGACCGCGCGCTTGGTGTCCTTGCGCTTGCCGTAGCCGGTGCGGGAGCGCTTGCGCTTGCCGGGGCGGTTCAGCGTGTTGACGCTGGTCACCTTGACCCCGAACACCTTCTCCACGGCGATCTTGATCTGGGTCTTGTTCGCGTCCGGACGGACGAGGAACGTGTACTGCCGCTCGTCGAGCAGGCCGTAGCTCTTCTCCGACACCACCGGCGCGAGCAGGATGTCCCGCGGGTCCGTGAGGTCAGTCGCACTCACTGTCCGGCCTCCTTCTCACGACGCGGCCGCCGGCCGTCCTTCGGGTTGGCGATCGGGCCGGCCAGGAACTCCTCGAGCGCCGTCTGCGTGAACACGACGACGTCGTTGATCAGCACGTCGTGCGTGTTGAGCTGGTCCGGCGCGATGAGGTGGACCTCGGGCAGGTTCCGCAGCGACAGCAGCGACGTCGTGGCGTCGCGCTCGACGACGGCCAGCACGCGGGTGCCCGTGCCCTCGGTGACCGCCTCGACGGCCTGGCGCGCGGCCTTCGTCGACGGGGTCTCGCCGGAGACGAGCTCGGAGACGACCCGCACCCGGCCCGCGCGGGCCCGGTCGGACAGCGCACCGCGCAGCGCGGCGGCCTTCATCTTCTTCGGCGTCTTCTGCGAGTAGTCCCGCGGCGTCGGGCCGTGCACGGTGCCACCGCCGGTGAACTGCGGCGCACGCACCGAGCCCTGGCGGGCGCGGCCGGTGCCCTTCTGGCGGTACGGCTTCTTGCCGCCGCCCCGGGTCTCGCCGCGGCCCTTGGTGTCGTGCGTGCCCTGGCGGGCGGCGTTCAACTGCGCCGTCACGACCTGGTGCATCAGCGCGATGTTCGCCGTCGTGTCGAAGACGTGCTCCGGCAGCTCGACGCTGCCGTTCGTCTTCCCGTCCGGCGTCTGGACGTCCACGTTGGTCACTTGCCATCACCCTTCGCGGGGGTCTTCACGACGACGACCCCGTTGCGCGGTCCCGGGACGGCGCCCCGGACCAGCAGCAGCCCGCGCTCCGCGTCCACGCGGACGACCTTCAGGTTCTGCGTGGTCTGGCGGTTCTGACCCATCCGGCCTGCCATCTTCTGGCCGCGGAACACGCGACCCGGGGTGGCGCAGCCGCCGATCGAGCCCGGCGAGCGGTGCTTGCGCTGGACACCGTGCCCGGCACCCAGACCGTGGAACCCGTGGCGCTTCATGACACCGGCGGTGCCCTTGCCCTTGGTCGTACCGACGACGTCGACCTCTGCGCCCTCGGAGAACACCTCGACGGTGACCTCCTGGCCCAGCTCGTACTCGGCGGCGTCCCCGGTGCGGAACTCCAGCAGGTGCCGGCGCGGCGTGACGCCCGCCTTGGCGAAGTGGCCGGTCTCCGGCTTGTTCACCTTGCGGGGGTCGATCGCGCCGTGGGCCAGCTGGATCGCGGAGTAGCCGTCCTTGTCCTCGGACCGGACCTGCGTCACCACGTTCGGCGTCACCTGGATCACGGTCACCGGGACGATCCGGTTGTTCTCGTCGAACAACTGGGTCATGCCGAGCTTCGTGCCGAGCAGACCGTGGATGTTCTTGACCTGGTAGGTCTTCTGCGTAGTCATCGTGTCACCCACCGCCTACTGGATGTTCACGTCGACGCTGGCCGGGAGGTCGATGCGCATGAGCGCGTCCACCGTCTTCGGCGTCGGGTCGAGGATGTCGATCAGCCGCTTGTGCGTGCGCATCTCGAAGTGCTCGCGCGAGTCCTTGTACTTGTGCGGCGAGCGGATGACGCAGTACACGTTCTTCTCGGTCGGCAGCGGCACCGGCCCGACGACCCTGGCACCGGTACGCGTCACGGTCTCCACGATCTTGCGAGCAGACGCGTCGATTGCCTCGTGGTCATAGGCCTTGAGCCTGATGCGGATCTTCTGTCCCGCCATGGTCGTCGGTCGTCCTCTTCTTCCTGCCGCTCACGTTCGCGGTGTTCGCCTCGCGGCGTCCCGCGCCGGCCCCGGCCCTCGGGGGACCGTCGGGCGGCTGCGGCCCACGCGCTCTGTTCACAAGTTCGCCGGCGCGGACCCCGCTTCGAGCAGGGAACCCGCCGAGGCTCTCCGGTCCACGAGGTCGGGCGTGTCGCGCCTTGACCTCACATGTGTGCCCGGGTCACCGCTGCCCACCCGGGGTGGGCTGTCCGATCACTGGCTGACGACGGACGCGGCGCGTGGAGCCCTGTCCCCGCCTTCTCGCGGGGAGACGCATCCACGCGCCACACCCATCGTGCAACCCGTCAAGGATGCCACACCCGTGTGTGGCCACCTCGACCGGGGGGTGACCTGTGGGCGGACGCTCTCGCGCCCGCCCACCGGATCACTTGTTGATCTTCGTGACCTGTCCGGCGCCGACGGTCCGGCCACCCTCGCGGATGGCGAACTGCAGACCCTCCTCCATGGCGATCGGCTGGATCAGCTGAACGCTCATGGCGGTGTTGTCGCCGGGCATGACCATCTCGGTGCCGCTGGGCAGGGTCACCACGCCCGTCACGTCCGTCGTGCGGAAGTAGAACTGCGGACGGTAGTTGTTGAAGAACGGCGTGTGCCGGCCGCCCTCGTCCTTGCCCAGGATGTAGACCTGGCCCTCGAACTCCGTGTGCGGCGTGATCGAGCCGGGCTTGACCACGACCTGGCCGCGCTCGACGTCGTCGCGCTTGATGCCGCGGAGCAGGAGGCCGACGTTCTCACCGGCACGACCCTCGTCGAGGATCTTGCGGAACATCTCGACACCGGTGACCGTGGTCTGGGTGCCCTTCGGACGGATGCCGACGATGTCGACCGTCTCGTTGACCTTCACGACACCGCGCTCGACGCGGCCGGTGACGACCGTCCCGCGACCGGTGATCGTGAAGACATCCTCGACGGGCATCAGGAACGGCTTCTCGATGTCGCGCTCCGGCTCCGGGATCGCCTCGTCGACGGCGTCCATGAGCTGGAGGATGTTCTCCGCCCACTTCTCGTCGCCCTCGAGCGCCTTGAGCGCCGAGACGCGCACGATCGGGAGGTCGTCGCCCGGGTAGTCCTGCGAGCTCAGCAGCTCGCGGACCTCCATCTCGACGAGCTCCATGATCTCCTCGTCGTCGACCATGTCGGCCTTGTTCAGCGCGACGACGATGTAGGGCACGCCGACCTGACGGGCGAGCAGCACGTGCTCACGCGTCTGGGGCATCGGGCCGTCGGTCGCCGCGACCACCAGGATGGCGCCGTCCATCTGCGCCGCACCGGTGATCATGTTCTTGATGTAGTCGGCGTGACCGGGGCAGTCCACGTGGGCGTAGTGCCGCTTCTCGGTCTGGTACTCGACGTGCGCGATGGAGATCGTGATACCGCGCTGGCGCTCTTCCGGCGCCTTGTCGATCATGTCGAACGCCGACGCCTCGTTGAGGGTCGGGAACTTGTCGTGCAGAACCTTCGTGATGGCCGCCGTCAGCGTGGTCTTGCCGTGGTCGATGTGACCGATGGTGCCGATGTTGACGTGCGGCTTGGTCCGCTCGAACTTCGCCTTCGCCACTGCAGGGTCCTCCTGGACTGAGTTCTGATCTTGTCCGCCGTGCTGACGGCAGGTCTGTGGGGGGTGGTGCGGGCCGCGGACCCTACCGGGCCGCGGCTCGCACCCTGCGAGCAGTCGGTACTACTCGCCCGTCGCCTTCGCGATGATCTCCTTCGCCACCGAGGCCGGAACCTCGGCGTAGGAGTCGAAGACCATCGTGTAGTTGGCCCGGCCCTGGGTCCGCGACCGGAGGTCGCCGACGTAGCCGAACATCTCCGAGAGCGGGACCTGCGCCTTCACGACGCGGGCGCCCGCCCGCTCCTCCATGGCCTGGACCTGGCCGCGGCGGGAGTTCAGGTCACCGATCACGTCGCCCATGTAGTCCTCGGGCGTCATGACCTCGACGGCCATCATGGGCTCGAGGATGGCCGGGTCCGCCTTGCGGGCCGCCTCCTTGAACACCATCGAACCGGCGACCTTGAACGCCATCTCGGACGAGTCGACCTCGTGGTACTGGCCGTCCAGAAGGGTGCACTTGACACCCACCACCGGGTAGCCGGCGAGGATGCCGTACTGCATGGCGTCCTGGACACCGGCGTCCACCGACGGGATGTACTCCCGCGGGATGCGGCCACCGGTGACCTTGTTCTCGAACTCGTACAGCGCACCGTCGCCGGTGGTGAGCGGCTCGAGGTTGATGATGACCCGGGCGAACTGCCCCGAACCACCGGTCTGCTTCTTGTGCGTGTACTCGTACTTCTCCACCGGCCTGCGGATGGTCTCCCGGTAGGCGACCTGCGGCTTGCCGATGTTGGCCTCGACCTTGAAGTCGCTCTTCATCCGGTTGACCAGCACCTCGAGGTGCAGCTCGCCCATGCCGGCGAGGATGGTCTGCCCGGTCTCCTCGTCCAGGGACACCTGGAACGTGGGGTCCTCCTCGGCGAGCCGCTGGATCGCCGTGGAGAGCTTCTCCTGGTCCGCCTTCGTCTTCGGCTCGACGGCGACCTGGATCACCGGCTCCGGGAACGTCATCGACTCGAGCACGATCGGCGACTGCGGGTCGCAGAGCGTCTCGCCCGTCGTGGTGTCCTTCATGCCGACGATGGCGTAGATGTGCCCGGCCATGGCCTCGTCGACCGGGTTCTCCTTGTTGGAGTGCATCTGGAAGATCTTCCCGATGCGCTCCTTGCGGTCCTTCGTGGAGTTCAGGACCTGGGAGCCCGACGCGACGCGTCCGGAGTAGACCCGGATGTAGGTCAGCTTGCCGTAGAACGGGTGCGCGGCGATCTTGAACGCCAGTGCGGAGAACGGCTCGTCCTTCGCGGGCTTCCGGCTCGCCGGGGTCTCGCCGTCGGTGAGGAAGCCCTCGACCGGCGGGAGGTCGTACGGCGACGGCAGGTAGTCGATCACCGCGTCCAGCATCGGCTGGACACCCTTGTTCTTGAACGCCGAGCCGCAGAGCACCGGGTAGGCGATCCGGTCGGTGACGATCTTGCGGATGCCGAGCTTGATCTCCTCGACGGTCGGCTCCTCGCCGCCCAGGTACCGCTCCATGATGTCGTCGTCGGTCTCGGCGACGGCCTCGACGAGCTTCTCCCGCCACTCGGCGACCACGTCGGCCATGTCGGCCGGGATCTCCTCGACGGCGTAGTCCTCGCCCTTGGCCACCTCGCCGCGCCACGTGAGCGCGCGCATGCCGACCAGGTCGACGACGCCGATGAAGTCGCTCTCCGACCCGATCGGCAGCTGGATCGGGAGCGGACGGGCGTTCAGCCGGTCCTGGATGGTGCGCACGGTGAAGTAGAAGTCCGCACCGAGCTTGTCCATCTTGTTGACGAAGCAGATCCGCGGGACGTCGTACTTGGTGGCCTGCCGCCAGACCTGCTCGGACTGCGGCTCGACCCCCTCCTTGCCGTCGAAGACCGCGACCGCGCCGTCGAGCACACGCAGGTTGCGCTCCACCTCGACCGTGAAGTCGACGTGACCGGGCGTGTCGATGATGTTGATCTGGTGGTCTTTCCAGAAGCAGGTCGTCGCGGCGGACGTGATCGTGATGCCGCGCTTCTGCTCCTCCTCCATCCAGTCCATCGTGGCCGCGCCGTCGTGGACCTCACCGATCTTGTAGTTGATCCCGGTGTAGTACAGGATCCGCTCGGTGGTGGTGGTCTTACCGGCGTCGATGTGGGCCATGATGCCGATGTTGCGGACCTTGGTGAGGTCCGTCAGCACTTCCTGTGCTGCCACTGCTCAGCTCTCCCTCGAGGGTTTGGCGCCCGACGGTCGGCCGGTCACCAGCGGTAGTGGGCGAAGGCGCGGTTCGACTCCGCCATCTTGTGCATGTCCTCGCGCCGCTTGACGCTGGCGCCGAGGCCGTTGCTCGCGTCGAGCAGCTCGTTCATCAGCCGCTCGACCATGGTCTTCTCGCGGCGCTGGCCGGAGTAGGTGACCAGCCAGCGCAGGCCAAGGGTGGTCTGCCGCACGGCGCGGACCTCGACCGGGACCTGGTAGGTCGCGCCACCGACACGGCGGCTGCGGACCTCGAGGGCCGGCTTCACGTTGTCCAGCGCGCGCTTGAGCGTGACGACCGGGTCGGTTCCGGTCTTGTCCCGCGTGCCCTCCAGGGCGGCGTAGACGATGCGCTCGGCGAGCGAACGCTTGCCGTCCTTGAGCACCTTGTTGACCAGCTGGGTGACCAGCGGCGACCCGAAGACCGGGTCGTTCACCAGCGGACGCTTCGGCGCCGGGCCCTTGCGCGGCATCAGACACTCTCCTCGTTCGTCGCCTTGGCGGGCTCGCTGGCGCTCGCCGGCGCCGGGGCAGCGTTTGGGCGCGGCATCAGCTCTTCTCCTTCTTCGCGCCGTAGCGGCTGCGGGACTGCTTGCGGTTCTTCACGCCCTGCGTGTCCAGCGAGCCCCGGATGACCTTGTAGCGGACGCCCGGCAGGTCCTTCACTCGGCCACCGCGCACGAGCACGATCGAGTGCTCCTGCAGGTTGTGGCCCTCACCGGGGATGTAGGCCGTGACCTCGATGCCGCTCGACAGCTTGACGCGGGCGACCTTCCGCAGTGCCGAGTTCGGCTTCTTCGGCGTGGTCGTGTAGACGCGTGTGCAGACCCCGCGGCGCTGGGGGCTGCCCTTCAGTGCGGCGGTCTTGGTCTTGGCGACCTTGTCCTCGCGGCCCTTGCGGACCAGCTGCTGGATCGTGGGCATGAACCGTCTACTTCTTCCCGTCGACGTGGCTCGACTGTCTCGCTGTCGTGGTTCGTGTGGGCTCCGGGCGCCGGTCCGTGGACCGTCGCACCGAGACCCGAGGTCGGGCGTGTCGCCTCCGTCGCGCACCCGGGCCGAGGCCGGCGGGGACTGACGGGACGTCTCCCCGGTACCCGCTGCGGCCCACCCGGGACCGGCGTCGTCGTCGACACCGGACAGAGCCGGGCGCCACGGGCACACGGAGCGGCCCGACCGAGGTCGAGCGCAAGACAACAGCGTACTCGGCCCGCTCGACGAGGGTCAAAACGGGTCCGGCATCGGCTGACGCTGTCCGCGCGAGCCTGCCCGAGGAGTGCGCTGCAGGCAAGGCGACTCACCCGCTCGTCGCACAACGCCGTCCGCTCGTCGTGCATTCCCCGCAGGTCAGCGGGGACCTCCGGGGCGGGTCCGGATACGGTCCGGTGTGCATCTTCCCCTCGCGGCCAACCGCTTCCTGACCTCGGCCGTCGTCGCGCCCTTGCTGTCGCCCACGCTGCCGGTGACGGTGCGGCGTCGGCTGCTCGACGTGACCGGTGCCGTGCTCCCGCTCCCCCGCGGCGTCCGCAGGGCCTCGGGCTCGCTGGGCGGTGTCCCGGCCGAGGTCGTGTCCGGCGTCGGCGCGCCCGGTCCGCACCGGGTGCTGTACCTGCACGGCGGCGGCTACCTCGTCGGATCGCCGGCGTCACATCGCGCGCTGCTCGCCGGCCTGAGCCGCGCCACCGGAACTCCGGTGCACGCCCTGGACTACCGGCTCGCGCCGGAGCACCCGTACCCCGCGGCCGTCGACGACGCGCTGGCGGCGTTCCGCGCGCTCCGGGCGGCCGGGCACCCGGCGCGCTCGATCGCGGTGGCGGGCGATTCCGCCGGCGGTGGGCTGGCGATGGCGCTCGTCCTGCGTCTGCGCGCCGCGGGCGAGGAACTCCCCGGCTCGGTCGGGCTGATCTCCCCGTGGCTGGATCTGGACTGCGTCTCGCCGGTGCTCACCCGCAACGCCGCCACCGACGCGATGCTCGACCCGTCGTGGCTCCCGCAGGCGGCCCGCGACTACCGCGGCGCCACCGGTGCGACGGCCCCCGAACTGTGCCCCCTGGACGCGGACCTGACCGGCCTCCCGCCCCTGCACGTCGTGGCCGGGTCGGACGAGGTCCTCGTCGACGACGCCGACCGTCTCGTCGAGCGCGCCGGAACCGCCGGGACGACGGTCACCTACCACCGTGCCGACGGCATGTGGCACGCCTTCCCGGTCCTGGCGGGCACCCTGCGCGAGGCCGACCGCGCCCTCGATGAGCTCGGCGCCCACCTCCGCGCCGACTGCTCCGCCTGACCCGCCGAGATGCGGTCCACCGGCCCATGGAGATCGACAGGCCCTTCTCAGCCGCATCTCGACGGGTAGTGGCTGAGCCGGCCGGTGGCCGTCGTCGGTCGCCCGCCGGACGTCCCGCGTCCCGATCCTCGCTGAGATGCAGTCCACGGGGCCGTAAAGATCGGTAGGGCCCGCTCAGCTGCATCTCGGTAGTGGCCCGAGCCGGCCGGTGGCCATCGTCGGTCGTGCGCCGCACGTCCGCGCACAATCCGCACCGAGATGCGGTCCAGCGGGCCGCGGAGATCGTCAAACCCCGCCCAGCCGCATCTCGGCGGGTGGGCCTAAGCCGCCCTGGTCCGCCAGCGGTCACGCGCCGGACCCACCCGCGCCCGAGCGACGCCGAAATGCGGTCCAGCGGGGCTCGATGATCGTCACGGCCCGCCCAGCCGCATCTCGATGGGTAGTTGGCCCCAACGTCCGCCAGCGGTCTGCGCCGGGGCCGTCCCGCGCCCGCCCCGCGCCGAGATGCGGTCCAGCGGGCCGCGGAGATCGTCAAACCCCGCCCAGCCGCATCTCGGCGGGTGAGCGGCGGGCCGGTTCGCGATCGGGACCGGTTGCGGGCGAACGGGTCCGGTGCGGGCGGCCGAGCCGCACCATCCCGGTCATGACGGTTCCCGGGTGGCCCGAGGTGTTCCGCGGGACGGCCGCGGTGGCCGCCGGCCTGGTCACCGCGGACCGGTTGCGAGGCCCCGGGTTCTACCGGCTGCTACCCGATACGTACGCCCCGGCCGGTGAACCACCGGACCTCCGGCTGCGATCGCTCGCCGCGTACCACTGGGCCGGCCCCGGTGCCGTGCTCGGCGGCTACTCGTCCGCCGAGCTCCTGGGCCGGTCGTGCGCGCCGTGGCACGCCCCGGCCGAGGTGGTCGGGGCGGGCCTGCGGTCGGGAGCCCGGTCCCGGGCCGGGGTGATCGTGCGGCGGGACACCCTCCGTCCCGACGAGATCGTCGAGCTCGACGGCGTGCGCATCACCGGCCGCCTGCGCACCGCGTTCGACCTCGCCCGGCTGCTCCCGCCGACCGAGGCGATCGTCGCCGTCGACGCCCTGGCCCGCGGCCAGTTCGACCCTGCGCTGCTGCTCGACTTCGCCGTCCGCCGCCCGGGGCTGCGCGGCGTCCGCCGGGTGATCGACACCCTGCCCTGGGTCGATGCCCGGTCTGGATCACCGACGGAGACCCGGCTCCGCCTGATCCTCGTCCGGGGTGGGCTCCCGCGGCCGGTGGCCCAGCACCCCGTCGTCGACGACCGCAGGCGCATCCTCTGGCTCGACCTCGCCTATCCCGAGCAACGGCTCGGCGTCGAGTACGACGGCGGCGACCACTTCGCCACACCCGAGGCGGCCCGGGCGGACGCACGGCGCCACACACGGCTCGTCGCTGCGGGCTGGCGGGTGCTGCGCTACACGTCCGACGACATGCGGAATGCGCCGGGCCGGATCGTCGCCGAGGTCCGCGGCGCGCTCGAGCGATCACATCCGCGCCGAGATGCGGCTGAGCG
This sequence comes from Pseudonocardia endophytica, assembly GCF_004339565.1. Lineage (GTDB taxonomy): Bacteria > Actinomycetota > Actinomycetes > Mycobacteriales > Pseudonocardiaceae > Pseudonocardia > Pseudonocardia endophytica. Next base: position 513,294 of record NZ_SMFZ01000002.1, on the reverse strand, counting down.
GGCCGCGACGATCATCGAAGCCCGCTGAACCGCATCTCGGCGGGATTCGAAACGCGAACGGGGCCGGGCACCTCCACGGGAGAGAGGTGTCCGGCCCCGTTCGGGACCCTTCGGTCGGCCCGGCCCCTGCCGTCGCAGGGGCGGGCCGGTGCGCCTACCTCAGCGGTAGTCGCGCCCGAAATCGTAGTCGTCCAGCGGCACCGCGGCACCGGTGCCCGTGCCGAACACGTCGGGGCTGTAATAGCCGTCGTCGTAGCTCGGCAGCGCGTAGGCGGCCGCACGGGCCTCCTCGGTCGGCTGGACCGTGATGTTGCGGTACCGGTTGATGCCGGTACCCGCCGGGATCAGCTTGCCGATGATCACGTTCTCCTTGAGCCCGACGAGCTTGTCGCGCTTTCCGTTGATCGCGGCATCGGTGAGGATCCGGGTGGTCTCCTGGAACGACGCCGCGGACAGCCACGACTCCGTCGCCAGCGAGGCCTTCGTGATCCCCATGAGCACCGGACGGCCGGAGGCCGGCTCGTTGCCCTCGGAGACGACCCGGCGGTTCTCCGACTCGAACTCGCCCCGCTCGGCCAGTGCGCCGGGCAGGAACTCGGTGGCACCCGAGTCGATGATCGTGACCCGGCGCAGCATCTGCCGGACGATCACCTCGATGTGCTTGTCGTGGATGTCCACGCTCTGCGTGCGGTACACCTTCTGCACCTCACGCACGAGGTGCAGCTGCACCTCACGCGGGCCCATGACACGCAGCACCTCGTGCGGGTCGGCCGTGCCCTCGAGCAGCAGCTGCCCGACGTGCACGTGGTCGCCGTCCGCCAGCGGGCGCTCGACGCCGTCGGCCTGGGTCATCCCGAGCCACTGCCGCTTGGACAGCTTGTCGTAGACGATCTCCTCGGCGCCGTCGTCCGGGATCAGCGTGATCTTCCAGAAGCGGTCGCCGTCCTCGATGCGGATCCGGCCGTCGACGTCGGCGATCGGCGCCTTGCCGCGCGGGACACGGGCCTCGAACAGCTCCGTGACACGCGGCAGACCGGTCGTGATGTCGTCCCCGGCCACACCACCGACGTGGAACGTACGCATCGTCAGCTGCGTGCCCGGCTCACCGATGGACTGCGCGGCCACGATGCCGACGGCCTCGCCGACGTCCACCAGCTTGCCGGTGGCCATCGAGCGGCCGTAGCAGAACCCGCAGATCCCGGTCGCCGACGCGCAGGTCAGCGCGCTGCGCACGCGGATCTGCCGGACGCCGGCCTCGACCAGCGCGTCCAGGGCGGGGTCGCCCAGGTCGTCGCCCTTGCCGACGATCACCGTGCCGTCGGGCGCGGTGACCTCCTCGGCCGAGGACCGTGCGTACACCGAGGTGCGCAGGTAGCGGTGCGGGATGAGCCGGCCGTCGCTGGTCTCCTCGGTGACCGGCATGGTCACGGCGCGCTCGGTGCCGCAGTCCACCTCGCGGACGATGACGTCCTGCGACACGTCGACCAGACGACGGGTCAGGTACCCCGAGTCGGCGGTCCGCAGCGCGGTGTCCGCCAGGCCCTTCCGGGTGCCGTGCGTGGAGATGAAGTACTCCAGCACGGACAGGCCCTCGCGGAAGTTCGACTTGATCGGCCGCGGGATGTACTCGCCCTTGGGGTTCGCCACCAGGCCCTTCATGCCCGCCAGCTGGCGGACCTGGGCCATGTTGCCGGCGGCACCGGACTGGACGATCGTCGGGATCGGGTTGTCCTGGGGGAAGTTCTCCTCCATGGACCGCGCGACCTCTTCCGAGGCCTGCGTCCAGATCTTGACCATCTCGTCGTTGCGCTCCTGGTGCGACAGGGCACCACGCTGGTAGCGCTTGTTGATCTGGTCGGCCTTCTGCTCGTACGAGTCGAGGATCTCCTGCTTGTTCGGGGGAACCACGACGTCGTCGATCGCCAGCGTCACGCCGGAGCGCGTCGCCCAGAAGAACCCGGCGTCCTTGAGCCGGTCCAGCACCTGCGCGACCTCGGTCATCGAGTACCGCTCGGCCAGGTCGTTGATGATCGCGGCCTGGCGCTTCTTCGGCAGCGGCTCGTTGACGAACGGGTAGTCCGCGGGCAGGAGCTCGTTGAACAGCACCCGGCCGAGCGTCGTGTCGGCCTTCCAGACGCCGTCCTCGCCGACCTCGGAACCCGCCGTCGGGGCGACCCCCGTCAGCCGGATCTTGATCGGCGCCTGCAGGTGCAGCACCTTCCGGTCGTACGCCATGATCGCCTCGGCGGACGAGCCGTAGTACTTGCCCGCGCCGAAGGCCTCGTCGCGCTGCCGGGTCAGGTGGAACAGACCCGTCACCATGTCCAGGCGGGGCATGGCCAGCGGCCGGCCGGACGCCGGGGACAGGATGTTGTTCGACGACAGCATCAGGACCCGGGCCTCGGACTGCGCCTCGGCGGACAGCGGCAGGTGGACCGCCATCTGGTCACCGTCGAAGTCCGCGTTGAACGCCTCGCAGACCAGCGGGTGCAGCTGGATCGCCTTGCCCTCCACCAGCTGCGGCTCGAAGGCCTGGATGCCGAGTCGGTGCAGCGTCGGCGCGCGGTTCAGCAGGACGGGGTGCTCGGAGATGACCTCCTCGAGCACGTCCCACACCTGCGAGCGGCCGCGCTCGACCATCCGCTTGGCCGACTTGATGTTCTGCGCGTGGTTGAGGTCCACCAGGCGCTTCATCACGAACGGCTTGAACAGCTCCAGCGCCATCTGCTTCGGCAGACCGCACTGGTGCAGCTTCAGCTGCGGGCCGACGACGATGACCGAACGACCCGAGTAGTCGACGCGCTTGCCGAGCAGGTTCTGGCGGAACCGGCCCTGCTTGCCCTTGAGCAGGTCGGACAGCGACTTCAGCGGACGGTTGCCCGGCCCGGTGACCGGACGTCCGCGGCGGCCGTTGTCGAACAGCGCGTCGACGGCCTCCTGCAGCATCCGCTTCTCGTTGTTGACGATGATCTCGGGCGCGCCGAGGTCGATCAGCCGCTTGAGCCGGTTGTTCCGGTTGATCACGCGGCGGTACAGGTCGTTCAGGTCGCTCGTGGCGAACCGGCCGCCGTCGAGCTGCACCATCGGGCGCAGGTCCGGCGGGATGACCGGCACGCAGTCGAGCACCATGCCCATCGGCGAGTTGCCGGTGGACTGGAACGCCGCGACGACCTTGAGCCGCTTGAGCGCGCGCAGCTTCTTCTGGCCCTTGCCGCTGCGGATGACCTCGCGCAGCTTCTCGGCCTCGGCCTCGATGTCGAAGTTCTCCAGCAGCTTCTGGATCGCCTCGGCACCCATGGCGCCGGTGAAGTAGTCGCCGTAGCGGTCGTACAGCTCGCGGTAGATCGACTCGTCGGCGATCAGCTGCTGGACGTCCAGCTTGGTGAACGTCGACCAGATCTCGTCGAGCCGGTCCAGCTCGCGCTGGGCACGGTCGCGGAGCTGGCGCATCTCGCGCTCGCCGCCGTCCTTGACCTTGCGCCGCACGTCGCCCTTGGCGCCCTCGGCCTCGAGCTCGGCCAGGTCGGCCTCGAGCTTCTGGGCGCGGGCCTCCAGGTCGGAGTCGCGGGTCTGCTCGACCCGCTTGCGCTCCATGGCCATCTCGTTCTCGAGCGTGGACATGTCGTTGTGGCGCAGCTCGGTGTTCACCGAGGTGATGACGTACGCGGCGAAGTAGATGATCTTCTCGAGATCCTTCGGCGCCAGGTCGAGCAGGTAGCCGAGCCGGCTCGGCACACCCTTGAAGTACCAGATGTGCGTGACCGGCGCGGCCAGCTCGATGTGGCCCATCCGCTCACGACGCACCTTGGCGCGCGTGACCTCCACGCCGCAGCGCTCGCAGATGATGCCCTTGAACCGGACGCGCTTGTACTTGCCGCAGTAGCACTCCCAGTCCCGGGTCGGACCGAAGATCTTCTCGCAGAAGAGTCCGTCCTTCTCGGGCTTGAGGGTGCGGTAGTTGATCGTCTCGGGCTTCTTGACCTCGCCGTGCGACCACTGGCGGATGCCCTCGGCGGTGGCCAGGCCGATTCGCAGTTCGTCGAAGAAGTTGACGTCGAGCACGTATGTCCTCTGTTTCTTCGTTAGCTAGAAGGCGGAAGGAGGCGGACTCGTATCAGTTGACGACGTCGTCGACGGTCATCGACTCGGCGCCGGGGCGGCTGGACAGGTTGATGCCCAGGTTCGCCGCGGCCCGCTCGAGGTCCTCGTCGTCGGAGTCGCGCATCTCGATCGCCGCACCGTCGCTGGAGAGCACCTCGACGTTCAGGCAGAGCGACTGAAGCTCCTTCAGCAGCACCTTGAACGACTCGGGGATCCCCGGCTCCGGGATGTTCTCGCCCTTGACGATCGCCTCGTAGACCTTCACGCGGCCCACGACGTCGTCGGACTTGATCGTCAGCAGCTCCTGCAGCGTGTACGCCGCGCCGTAGGCCTGCATCGCCCAGCACTCCATCTCACCGAAGCGCTGGCCACCGAACTGCGCCTTACCGCCCAGCGGCTGCTGGGTGATCATCGAGTACGGGCCGGTGGACCGGGCGTGGATCTTGTCGTCGACCAGGTGGGCCAGCTTCAGGATGTACATGTAGCCGACCGCGACCGGGAACGGGTACGGCTCGCCGGAGCGGCCGTCCAACAGGTTCGCCTTGCCGTCCGGGCCGACCATCCGGTCGCCGTCGCGGTTCGGGCGGGTCGACGCCAGCAGCCCGGTGATCTCGTTCTGCCGGGCACCGTCGAAGACCGGCGTGGCCGTCTTCGTGTCCGACGGCACCGAGTAGAGCTCCTCCGGCATCTTGGCCGCCCACTCGGGCTCGCCCTCGATCTCCCAGCCGGACTTGGCGATCCACCCGAGGTGGGTCTCCAGGATCTGGCCGATGTTCATCCGTCGCGGCACACCGTGCGTGTTCAGGATGATGTCGATCGGCGTGCCGTCCTCGAGGAACGGCATGTCCTCCGCGGGGAGGATCTTGCCGATGACGCCCTTGTTGCCGTGCCGGCCGGCGAGCTTGTCACCGTCGGAGATCTTGCGCTTCTGCGCCACGTACACCCGGACCAGCTCGTTCACGCCGGGAGCCAGCTCGTCCTCGTCGTCCCGGGAGAAGACCCGGATGCCGATGACCTTGCCGTTCTCGCCGTGCGGGACCTTGAGCGACGTGTCGCGGACCTCGCGCGCCTTCTCACCGAAGATCGCGCGCAGCAGCCGCTCCTCCGGCGTCAGCTCGGTCTCGCCCTTCGGCGTCACCTTGCCGACCAGGATGTCGCCGGGCTGGACCTCGGCGCCGATCCGGATGATGCCGCGCTCGTCCAGGTCGGCCAGCACGTCCTCGGAGACGTTCGGGATGTCCCGGGTGATCTCCTCGGCGCCCAGCTTGGTGTCCCGGGCGTCGATCTCGTGCTCCTCGATGTGGATCGACGTCAGCACGTCGTCCTGCACCAGGCGCTGCGAGAGGATGATCGCGTCCTCGTAGTTGTGGCCCTCCCACGGCATGATCGCCACGAGCAGGTTCTTGCCGAGGGCCATCTCGCCGTCCTCGGTGCACGGCCCGTCGGCGAGCACCTGGCCCACCTCGACCCGGTCGCCCTCGTCGACGATCGGCTTCTGGTTGTTGCAGGTGCCCTGGTTGGACCGGCGGAACTTGTTCAGACGGTAGGTCTGACGCTGCCCCTCGTCGTCCATCACCGTGATGTAGTCGGCGCACAGCTCCTCGACCACACCAGCCTGCTCGGCCACCACGACGTCACCGGCGTCGACGGCGGCGCGCAGCTCCATGCCCGTGCCGACCAGCGGCGACTCGCTGCGCAGCAGCGGCACCGACTGGCGCTGCATGTTCGCGCCCATCAGCGCGCGGTTCGCGTCGTCGTGCTCGAGGAACGGGATCAGCGCCGTCGCGACCGACACCATCTGGCGCGGCGAGACGTCGATGTACTCGACGCCCTGCGGCGTGATCAGGTCGACCTCGCCGCCCTTCCGGCGGACCAGGACGCGGTCCTCCTGGAAGGAGCCGTCGGCGTTCAGCGGCGCGTTCGCCTGCGCGACGACGTACCGGTCCTCCTCGTCGGCGGTCAGGTAGTCGATCTGCTCGGTGACCACACCGTCGGTGACCTTGCGGTACGGCGTCTCGATGAAGCCGAACGGGTTCACCCGCGCGAAGCTCGAGAGCGAGCCGATCAGGCCGATGTTCGGGCCCTCCGGCGTCTCGATCGGGCACATCCGACCGTAGTGCGACGGGTGCACGTCGCGGACCTCCATGCCCGCGCGCTCCCGGGACAGACCGCCCGGGCCGAGCGCGGACAGGCGGCGCTTGTGCGTCAGCCCGGCCAGCGGGTTGTGCTGGTCCATGAACTGGGACAGCTGCGAGGTGCCGAAGAACTCCCGGATCGCGGCCGTGATCGGCCGGGTGTTGATCAGGGTCTGCGGGGTGATCGCCTCGACGTCCTGCGTGGTCATCCGCTCGCGGACGACCCGCTCGGTGCGGGACAGACCGACCCGGACCTGGTTCTGGATCAGCTCGCCGACGGTGCGCAGGCGCCGGTTGCCGAAGTGGTCGATGTCGTCGGTCTCGACCGGGATCTCGGAACCGTCCGTCGAGGTCATCTCGGTCTCGCCGGCGTGCAGGCGGACCAGGTACTCGATGGTGGTGGCGATGTCCTCCTCGGTCAGCGTGCCGACCGAGTTGTCCACGCCGAGGCCGAGCTTCTTGTTGGCCTTGTAGCGCCCGACCTTCGCCATGTCGTAGCGCTTGTCCTTGAAGAACAGGTTCTCCAGGAGGGCCTGCGCGCTCTCGCGGGTCGGCGGCTCGCCGGGGCGGAGCTTGCGGTAGATGTCGAGCAGCGCCTCGTCCTGGCCTGCGGTGTGGTCCTTCTCGAGGGTCGTCATGACCGTCTCGGAGAAACCGAACCGCTCCGCGATCTGCTCGTTCGTCCAGCCGAGCGCCTTCAGCAGCACGGTGACCGGCTGGCGGCGCTTGCGGTCGATCCGGACGCCGACGGTGTCGCGCTTGTCCACGTCGAACTCGAGCCACGCGCCGCGGCTCGGGATGATCTTGACCGAGTAGACGTCCTTCTCGGTCGTCTTGTCGATCGCGTGGTCGAAGTAGACACCGGGCGAGCGCACGAGCTGCGACACGACGACGCGCTCGGTGCCGTTGATGATGAACGTGCCCTTGTCGGTCATCACCGGGAACTCGCCCATGAAGACCGTCTGGGACTTGATCTCGCCGGTGGTGTTGTTCGTGAACTCCGCCGTGACGAACAGCGGGGCGCCGTACGTCATGTCCTTGTCCCGGCACTCCTCGACGGAGGCCTTGACCTCGTCGAAGCGCGGGTCGGAGAACGACAGCGACATGGAGCCGGAGAAGTCCTCGATCGGCGAGATCTCGGTGAGGATCTCCTCGAGACCGCTGACCGGGAGCTCGTCGCCGGCGTCGATGCGGCGCTGGAACCAGGCCTCGCTGCCGACGAGCCACTCGTAGGACTGGATCTGCAGGTCCAGGAGATCCGGGACCTCCAGCGGCTCCGCGATCTTCGCGAAGCTGACGCGGGTCGGTGCACCGGGGTAGTTCGGGTTCGCCGAAGCGGGAACGGTCGAGGTGGTCGCGGCGGCGCGGGAGACAGCCAAGATGCGTCCTTCCGAGAACTGCGCTTCTCGTCTGGCGTACGCCTGGACCGAGCGCTACCGTCTCCCCGATCACGAGGTCCTGGCACCCCGGATCGGACGGCAACGCCGGGCCACGAGCACGCCGTCTGTTGTCGTGCGCGGCCCACGACGAGATCCCGCGTGCACCACCCACGACGACGCTCAGGCGGCCGGATCAGCCGGCGGGATTCGTGGTGTGCACGCGCGACCTGGACGCAGGCAGCGCAAAGAAGAAGTCTAGCTGCTCAGAACGCAGCTGTCGAGACAGGTCGCCGATTCCACCATCAAGGCAACCATCGAGACCTAAGAGTGACCTGCCTGACGCACCGAGTCAAGCCTCTACGCGTCGATAAGTGGTTATCCCAGCGGGACGACCGGCGGAAATTTCGCTCGCGCTCCGGGCGTGGCGTCCCTCACCGACCGTGCGCCCGCCCGTCGACGAGCACCGAGCCTACCCGCGTACGGACCCCACGCCCGTCCTTGACACCCCGTGACGGCCGCAACAACGATCGGGTCGCCGATCCACACCGTCGCGGATCAAGGAGTCGTACATGTCCGACGCAGCAGGTGCCACCAAGGGTGGCCCCGTGAACCCGATCGTGATCCGCTGATGGCCGGCTACGCGGACCGTCCGTGGCTGCCTCGCTACGACGACGACCTGCCGCACGACATCACCCCGGACACCGACGACGCGCTCGCCATGGTCGCGGCCACGATCGCCGCGAACCCGGACGGCGACGCGATCCGCTACGTGGACTCCGCGATCACCTGGCGGGAGCTCGACGAGCTGTCCGACGCGTTCGCGTCCGGACTGTTGGCGGACGGGCTGTCGTCCGGTGACCGGGTCGCGATGTACCTGCAGAACGTGCCGTGGTTCGTGATCGGCATGGTCGGCATCTGGAAGGCTGGCGGGATCGCCGTCTCGATCAACCCGATGAACCGCGAGCGGGAGCTGAACGAGCTGCTCACCGACTCCGGCGCGTCGGTGCTGGTCTGCCTGGAGACGCTCTACCGTGACGTGGCCGCGTCCGTGGTCGGCGGCACCGCCGTGACGCGCGTGTTCACCTGCTCGGAGCTGGAGTTCCAGACCGGCAACGACCCGCGCCTGTTCCCGAACCAGGAGCGGATCAGGGGCGAGGGCACGACCGACCTGGCCGCGTTCTGCGAGGAGCACCGCGGGCAGAAGCCGCCTGCCGTGTCCTACACCCGCGACGACATCGCGTTCCTGACCTACACCTCGGGCACCACCGGGCCGCCCAAGGGCGCGATGAACACGCACGGGAACGTCACCTTCAACTCGTTCGCCTACCGCGAGTGGTGTCACGTCTCCTCCGACGACGTGGTCCTCGGCGTCGCACCGCTGTTCCACATCACCGGGCTGATCGCGCACATCACGCTGTCGCTGTGCACCGGCGCCCCGCTGGTGCTGTTCCACCGGTTCGAGCCGTCGGCGGCGATCGAGATCATCGAGCGGCACCGCCCGACGTTCACCGTCGGCGCGATCACCGTGTTCATCGCGCTGATGAACGCGCCGAACGCCTCCGAGGGCTCGTGCGAGTCGCTGACCAAGATCTGGTCGGGTGGCGCGCCCATCCCGCCGTCGACGGTGAAGGCGTTCCAGTCCACGTTCGGCCGCTACATCCACAACATCTACGGGCTGACCGAGACCACCTCGCCGAGCCACGGCGTGCCACCGGGCGGCGACGCGCCCGTCGACGAGGCGTCCGGTGCGCTCTCGGTCGGCGTCCCGATCTTCAACACGGTCGTCCAGATACTCGACGACGACGGCAAGGAGCTCCCGGCGGGCGAGGTCGGCGAGATCGTGACGACCGGGCCGCAGGTCGTGAAGGGCTACTGGAACAAGGCCGAGGAGACGGCGAACGCGCTGCCGGGCGGGTCGCTGCACACCGGCGACGTCGGCTACATGGACGACCGCGGCTGGTTCTACATCGTCGACCGCAAGAAGGACCAGATCAACGCGGGCGGGTACAAGGTCTGGCCGCGCGAGGTGGAGGACATCCTCTACGAGCACGAGGCGGTGCGGGAGGCCGCCGTCGTCGGCGTCCCCGACGAGTACCGGGGAGAGACGGTGAAGGCGTTCGTCTCGCTGAAGTCCGGCACGACGGTGGACCCGGACGAGCTGATCGCGTTCACGAAGGAGCGGATGGCCGCCTACAAGTACCCGCGCCAGGTGGAGATCCTGGACGAGGTGCCGAAGACGGTGACGGGCAAGGTGCTGCGCAGGGAGCTCCGCGACCGGTAGCCCGTCGCCACCCGGCCCGGCGCGGCTCCCCGAGACGCGAACGAGGGGCACCTTCGAGCAATGTCATTGCTCGAAGGTGCCCCTCGTTGCGGGTGGAGCTCAGGTCACTTGACGGAGACCTTCGCGCCGGCCTCCTCGAGCTTGGCCTTGGCGGCCTCGGCGGCGTCCTTGGCGACACCCTCGAGCAGCGGCTTCGGCGCGGCCTCGACGAGGTCCTTCGCCTCCTTCAGGCCCAGGCCCGAGACGACCTCGCGGACGACCTTGATGACCTGGATCTTCTTGTCGCCGGCGCCCTCGAGGATGACGTCGAACTCGTCCTTCTCCTCCTCGGCGGCCGGGGCCTCGCCACCGGCGGCGGGGGCACCCGCGGCCGCGACGGCGACCGGGGCGGCGGCGGTGACGTCGAACGTCTCCTCGAACTTCTTCACGAACTCCGACAGCTCGATGAGCGTGAGCTCCTTGAACGCGTCGAGCAGCTCGTCGGTGGACAGCTTCGCCATCGTGGCGGTCCTTTCTCTCACAAAGACGGGGTGTGGCTGGTGGTCAGCCGGTGTACCGGTGGTCAGGCCTCGGTCGCGGCCTCGGCGGGGGCATCGGCCTCCGCGTCGGCGGCGGGGGCCTCAGCGGCGTCGGACGACTCCTCGGCCGGGGCGGCCTCGGCCGCCGGGGCTTCGCCGGCCTCGGCCTTCTTGTCGGCCAGTGCCTGGGCCAGACGCGCGACCTGCGAGGCGGGCGCGGCGAACAGACCGGCCGCCTTGGAGAGGTTCGCCTTCATGGCGCCGGCGAGCTTGGCCAGCAGGACCTCGCGCGACTCCAGCTCGGCGAGCTGCTCGACCTCGGCGGAGGACAGGGCGCGCCCGTCCATGTATCCGCCCTTGATCGACAGACCCGGGTTGTCCTTGGCGAACTTCTTGATCGCCTTGGCCGCGTCGACGGGCTCGCCCTTGATGAACGCGATGGCCGTCGGGCCGGCGAGCAGGTCGTCGAGACCCTGCACTCCTGCGTCCTCGGCGGCGCGCTTGACCAGGGTGTTCTTCGCGACGCGGAAGCTCGCGTCCTCGCCCAGGTCCCGGCGCAGCTGAGTCAGCTTCGCGACGGAGAGACCGCGGTACTCGGTGACCACCGATGCGGACGCATCCCGGAACCGGTTGGCGATCTCGTCGACCGCCGCGACCTTGTCGGGTGGGGCCATCCCTGCCTCCTCTCGGGTGGTGTGGTGCGGTGCGGTCCACCGCTCTCGGGACCCCGGAGACGACGAACGCCCCGTGCGCAGTCGGCACGGGGCGTCACGGGTGCGGGTGCAGAGAAGCACCCGGGGGTTGGCCTCGTCCTCCTGCGCGGGTCGCCCGTCGGAACGGGACCTTCGTGTGACCGGCCGGAACCGGGCACAGACCTGCGGTCTTCGGTGGAACGCGGACCACGATACGCGACGGCGCCGACCTCGCCGTGAGCGGGGTCGGCGCCGTGACGTGCACACTCAGGCCGGTGTCATGCCGGAGATCTTCCAACGGCCGTCCACGTGGTCCGCGTCCACCCGCAGCCGGGCGGCGGCCGTGCCCTCCTGGGGCTTGCCCGCGTCGTCGACGCGCCGGATGACCTGGTTCACGAACACGTACATCGTCGCGTGGTCGCCGTCGATGCTGGAGACCGCGGACTTCGGGATGGTCGCGGTGACCACGGCCTGCTGCTTCGGCGCCAGCTGCCGGACGTTGCCGAAGATCTGGTCGAACTGCCCGGTGAACGGACCTGTGATCACGCCGCGCGCGTCCGACTCGGCCTGGTCGAGCCGGGCGAAGTCGAACGAGTACACCTTCGTCACGGCGTCGTTGACCTGCTCGCTGACCGTGGCGGTGGCACCGACGTCGGTCAGCGCCGTGTTCGACGTGGCGCCGGAGAACGCCAGGCGTCCCCAGGACACGGCGAAGAACGCGGCCGCCGCGACGAGCAGGATCGTCACCGCGAGCAGCGCGGCTGTCCCGCGACGGGTGGCCGGGGCCTGCGGCAGCGGGATCCGGCGCACGCGGGCGAGGACCGCGGAGCTCCGGGACTCCGGCTTCTCGTCGGCCTCCCCGCTCCGCACGGCCGGGGCGGCGGGGAGTCCGCCGTCCTGCGTGTCCGCGGAGATCTCGCGCGTCTCGGAGGACTCCGGAGCCTCGGTGCCCGCGACGGCCTCGTCGTCCGACGGGCGCGTGGCCGGGCGGGTCACGGTGCGCGAGCGCGGGGAGTCGGTCGGCGCCTCGACGGTCTCCGACGGCGACGGGGCCGTGCGGGCGGTCGTCCGCTCGTCCGTCCGCTCGTCGACGGCGAGGCCGCCCTCCGCGGTCTGCTCGGCGTCGGTCGTGCCTGCGGACGCGGTGCGCGGACGGCCCGCGACCTGGGGTCGGCGGGGTGAGCCGGTGGGGCGTCGGCGAGAGGTGGACATTGCGGTGACCTCCTGAGCGGAGCTTGCGGAGCGAATGTCAGCGCTGTGTCGGTCGGCCCGAGGCCGAGAACAGGGAGCGGATCAGCCTTGTCCGTTGCCGGGCGTCAGCAACGGGTCCAGGGCGCTCACCTTCCAACCGTCGTCGGTGCGGGTCATCTCCGCCTCGATCCGCTGGCGGGTGACGGTGGGCTGCTGACCCTCCGGGGTCACCGTGACGTCGACGCCGATCAGCACGCGCGCGACGCCGGTGCGGTCGTCCAGTTCGCCGACGGCGGCGTCCGCGATCGTCGCGGTGGTGGTGCGCTTCTGCTGGGTGACCAGCTGCGCGTACGCGTCGCGGTTCTTCTGGAACTCGTCGCGCACCGATCCCGTCGAGGACTGGATCCAGAGGTCCAGCCCGGCCGGCGCGTTGTGGTAGTCGAGCGTGTTGAGGTTGAGCACGGCCTGGCGCGCGTCACGCAGGACCGCGTCCCGGTCGGACGCGACGGTGACCGACTCGCTGTTCAGCGCGATCAGCCAGAGCGCGCCGAACACGAGCGCGAGCACGGCGGCCACGACGGACGCGACGGGCAGCAGGCGGCCGAGACGCGACGGCGTCCGCGGGGACGGGGCCTCGTCGGAACCGGGTCGTTCGTCGGTGAGGGTCATGGGGAGCTTCCTCCTAGCCGGCTGCGGGGGACAGCCGTCAGGCCCCGCCCAGGATCTGGGCGAAGTCGGTGACGAGGGCCGGCGGTGCGGCCTGGCCGGTCGCGGCTGCCGGGTCCGGACCCGCCGCGGGTGGCGGCGCCGGAGTGTTCCCTGCGTCGGCAGGCGGCATCGGGGTCTCCGCCTTGGGAACATTCTGCATACCACGCACGCTGGTCGGGCTCCCGGGGGGTTCGGCGCAGTAGGCGGCCGAGTTCACCGGGACCTCGGAGACGTCGTCCGGGTCACGCCGCGTCGTGCCGTCGTAGCCACGCGTGCAGACCGGGGGGTTGTTGACGTTGAGGACCAGGCCGAGGTGTGCCGTGCCGTCGCCGGGCACGACCTTGGGTGCGATCGCGACCAGACCCGGGTACGTGACCAGGATCTGCTTGAGACCCGCCTGCCGGTTCTCCAGCAGCTCGGTGATCTGACGCAGGTTCGCGATCGACTCGCCGAGTCCGGGGCCGCTCTCCCGCAGCAGGCCGCTGACCTGGTCGCCGAGCCGTGGGCCGTCGGCGATGATCCGGCGCAGGTCCGGGTCGGACTGCTTGAGCTGCGCCGTGACCTGGTTCAGGCTCGCCGCGAACTCCTTGAACTGCGGCGCGACCTCGTTCTGCGTGGTCAGTACCGGACGCGAGTCCTGGATCAGCGCCGTCGTCTGCGGCAGCGCGTCCGTCGCGGCCTGGGTGAACTGCCCCGTCGTGTCCAGCAGCTGCTGCAGCGGCTGCGCGGTGTTCGCGAAGCCGTCGCCGAGCTCGGAGACGACGGTCCGCAGGTTGTCCAGCGGGACCGTCCGGACCAGGTCGTCGAGGTTCACGACGAGGTCCTCGACCCCGACCGGCGTCTGCGTCCGGTTCTGCGGGACCACCGAGCCTGCCGCGAGCATCGGGCCCGCGTTCGTGGCCGGCTGCAGGTCGACGTACTGCTCACCAATCGCGGACAGGTTGCGGATCTCGGCCTTCGTGTCCGACGGGATCGGCGGCGCACCGTTGTCGATGTCCAGCTGCACGTCGACACCGCGGTCGGTGAGCGTCAGCGGGCCGACCCGGCCCACGCTGACCCCGCGGTAGCTGACGTCGGCGCCGGTGAAGATGCCGCCGGAGTCGGCGAGCTGGACGGTCACCGGGTACGTCGTCGCACCGAAGATGCGGTCCAGCCCGGCGTACCGGAAACCGGTGTAGCCGATGCCGACGACCGCGACCAGCACCAGCGCGATCAGCTGCAGCCGGACCGTCCTGGTGATCACGAGCCACCTCCGAAGAGCCCGCCGAACAGACCGCCGCCGCTCTTCGGCGCGGGGGTCGGCGTTGGCGTCGCCGGCGCGGGTGCGGCGGGGGCCGGGGCCGGGGCGCCCGCCGCGGGCGGCGCTCCCGGGGCACCGCCCGGCGCCGGTGTCTGCTGGCCCTCGTTCGCCCCGAGCAGCGGGGCGAGCAGCCGTCCGGTGGGCGGCAGCTGCCGGGTCAGCGGGTTGTTCGCCAGCGGCGTCTGGTTGCTGGACAGGATGTTGTTCAGGATGACGCCGAGGTCGATGTCCGCCTTGATGTACAGGTTCGCGTAGTCACCGGCGACGGCGTCCGTCGCGGCGTCGGTGAACGGGATCGTCAGCAGCAGCTGCAACGAGTTCGGCAGGTCCTGCCCGGAGTCGGCCAGGTTCCGCAGGACCGGCCGCAGGTTCTCCAGATCCGCCAGCGTGTCCTCGCGGCTCTTGTTGATCACGTTCGTGGCCACGCCGGAGAGCCGGTCGAGCGACTTGAGCATGTTCACCAGCTGCGCGCGCTGCGCCTCCAGCTCCCGCAGGCCGGGGCTGAGGTTCTGCAGCGCGTTCTCGATCTGCGGACGGCGCTCGGCCAGCGTCGCGGACAGGCGGTTCAGCCCGTCCAGCGCGCGGTTGATGTCGTCGCGGCTGTCGTCCAGTGACCCGACGAGCTTGTTCAGGTTGTCCAGCAGCTCGCGGACCTGCGGCTCGCGGCCGGTCAGCGCCTTGTTCAGCTCGGTCGAGATCGTCTTGATCTGCGCGACGCCGCCGCCGTTGAGCAGCATCGACAGCGCGCCGAGAACCTCCTCGACCTCGGCCGCGCGACCGGAGTCCTGCAGCCCGATCTTCCCGGTCTGGGCGAGCGAGCCGGGCGCCGGCTTGTCCGGGGCGTCGAGCTCGACGAACTTCTCCCCCAGCAGCGACGTCGTCCGCACCTTGGCCGTCGCGTTCGACGGCAGCGAGACGTCCCGGTTCACCAGCACCGTGACCATCGCGTTCCACGACTTCGGCTCGACGCCGATGCTCTCCACCGTGCCGACCGGCACGTCGCCGACGCGCACGAGCGACTGCGGGACGAGGTCGACGACGTCCGCGAACTCGATCTGGACCCGGTACGGGTCGTCGCCGAGCGAGGCGCCACCGGGGAGCTCGACGCCGCGCAGGCCGCCGGAGAGCACGCCGCAGCCGCTCGCCGTCACGCCGACGACGACGAGCAGCGCCACCAGCCGGGTCAGACGTGCCCTCACGAGCCACCTCCGAACAGTCCGCCGAGCAACCCGCCGTCGTTCTTCGGGGCGGGCGTCGGCGAGGCCGGCGCCGGGGCGGTGCGCTGCTGCGGAGCCAGCGGGTTCGCCAGCGGCGCCGACGGGTCGGCCGTCGGGGCCAGCGGCGTGCCGGGCAGCGGGTTCAGCGGCAGGCCGGGCGTCGCCTGGCCGGTCGTCGCCGGTGCCGGGAGCCCGCCCTGCGTGCCCTGCGGGGCCAGCGGGTTCGGCAGTCCGCCCAGGCCGGACAGGATCGTCGAGCAGGCGTTCCCCAGGTCGACCGGCAGCGGCAGGTTGCCGGCCTGCGACTGCGCCAGCTGGCAGACCAGCGCCGGGAACGGCTGGGACAGCTCGTTGAGGTTCGCCCGGGTGTCCAGCGTCTCCGACGACCCGTTGTAGATGTTCGTCAGGTTGGACAGTGCCGCCGGCGCGATGTCGGAGATCTCGGCCAGAGCCTTCTGGTGGTCGACGATCTCCTGCGTGACGCTGGTCAGCTTGTCCACGTTCGACTTCAGCGTCGCCCGGTTGTCCTGCACGAAGTCGGCCACCTCGCCGAGCGCGAACGACAGCTCGCGCAACGCGTCGCCGAGCTGGCCCCGCTGCGACGCGAGGAAGCTCGTGACGTCGGCGAGCTTGCCGTTCAGCTCACGGACGCCAGGGTCGTTGTCCTTGATCGTGGACACGAACTTCTGCAGCTCGGTGATCGTCCCGAACAGGTCGGGCGCGGAGCCGTTCAGCGTCGCGCCGAGCCCGCCGAGGTTGCGGATCGTGTCGTTCAGCTTACGGCCGTTGCCGTCCAGGTTCGCCGCGCCGACGTTCAGAGCGTCGTTCAGCGCGCCGGTCTTGTTCGCGCCGTCCGGACCGAGCGCCCTGGACAGCTCGGTCGCCGTGCGGGCCAGGTCGTCGACGCCGAGCGGCACGGCCGTGCGCTCGACCGGGATCACCTGGTTCGTCCACTCCGGACCGCCGGAGTAGGTCGGCGTCAGCTGCACGTAGCGACCGGTCACCAGGCTCGGCGAGACGATCGCGGCCTTGACGTCCGCCGGGAGGACCAGGTCCTGGTCGTCGATCGTCATGTCGACGCGGACCTGGTTGCCGTCCGGAGTGATCGCGTCGACCTTGCCGACCGGCACGCCGAGCACGCGCACGTCGTTGTCCGGGTACAGCGCCGACGTGTTCGTGAAGTACGCCGTGATCTGGCGTCCGCCCCGGTCGGTGACCAGCCAGAAGCCGGCCGCGACGAGGACGGCGACGATGCCGGCGAGCGCCGTCAGCTGCAGCGCCCTGCGGTCCGAGGCCCACGATCCCATCAGCAGCCACCACCGATCGGACCGATGGGCGGCGGCAGCAGGCCGCACGCGTAGTTGTCGAACCAGCGGCCGTTGGACAGCGCGTTGCCGAACACCCGGAGGAACACCGCCTCGTTGTCGAGCAGCTCGCCCAGGTCGTCCCGGTTGCGCTCGAGCACCCCGAGCACCTTGTCCAGGGTCTCCAGCGTCGGCCGGAGCTGGTCCTTATTGTCCGCGACCAGCCCTCGCAGCTGGACGGACAGCTTCTTCGTGCCGTCGAGCAGGTTCGCGATCGCGGTCTTCCGGGCCTGCAGCTCACCGAGGAGCAGGTTGCCGTCGTTGACGAGCTTCACGATGTCGCCGCGACGGTTGGCCAGCGTCGTGGACAGCTGCCGCGTGTTGGCCAGCAGCGTCTTCAGCTGGGCGTCCCGGCTGGAGATCGTCTGGGACAGGCGCGACAGGCCGTCGAGCGTGCCGCTGACCTCCGGCGGTGTGTTCCGGAACGTGTCCGACAGCGTCTGCAGGCTCTGCGCCAGCTGGTCGGTGTTCAGCTGGTCGATCGTCCCGGACAGGCCGTTGAACGCGTCCACCACGTCGAACGGCGACTTCGTCCGGTCCGCGGTGATCACCTGGTCCGGGTCCTGGTCGCCGTCGCCGCGCGGATCGAGGGCCAGGAACTTCGAGCCGAGCAGCGTCCGGATCTCGATCGAACCGGTGGTCCGGTTGCCGACCCACGCGTCGGTCACGTTGAACGTGACCAGGACGTGGTCGCCCTCCAGGTCGACGCTCTGCACCCGGCCGACCTCGACGCCCGCGACCGTCACCTGGTCGTCGGCCTGCAGGCCTGCGGCTTCCGTGAACTGCGCCTCGTAGGTGCTCCCACCGCCGAACAGCGGCTTGAAGTTGAACGCGACGAGCGTGATCGCGAGGATCACGACGATCCCGATCGTGGCCAGCAGGACCGGCCTGCGCTCCCCCACCCCGGCCATCTAGTTGCCTCCCGGGGTCGGGGCGGGCAGCGCGGGCAGCAGCGGAGCCGCCGGGTTGCTGCTGGAGTCGGTCGGCGGCGCGCCCCCACCGCTGGTCAGGGCGTCCAGCGACTGTGTCGTCGGTTCCTGGGCCGCGGGACCGGCCGCCCTGTTGTCGGGATGCGGCTGGTCGCCACCCGTCCGCCCGGGGATGTCCCCGTTCGCGACGCTCAGACCGTCCTGGTCCGGGTCGGCGCCACAGCGGGGCGCGTCGTCCTTCGGCAGGTTCAGGTCGAGCGGGAAGCCGGGCAGCTGCGGGAAGTTCGGGAAGCCGGGGACCTCGCTGACGTCGACCGTCGCGCTGAGCTGGCAGACGTAGAACTGGAACCAGCTGCCGTAGCTGCCCACCCGGGCGATCTTGTTCAGCTTGTACGGCGCGAGCTGCAGGAAGTGCTCGACGGCCGGGCGTCCCTGGTCGAGCTGCGTGGACAGGTCGCCGAGGTTCTTGATGTCGTCCTTGAGCGGCGGCCGGGCCTGCTGCACGAAGTCACCGGTGACCTGGGTGAGCGTCCCGATCGACTCCAGCGCCTGGCCGATCGGCTGCCG
Organism: Pseudonocardia endophytica; assembly: GCF_004339565.1. Taxonomy (GTDB): domain Bacteria; phylum Actinomycetota; class Actinomycetes; order Mycobacteriales; family Pseudonocardiaceae; genus Pseudonocardia; species Pseudonocardia endophytica. Next base: position 494,912 of record NZ_SMFZ01000002.1, on the reverse strand, counting down.
GTCCTGGGCCAGGCCGGACACCAGCGCCTGCAGCGAGCTGATCAGCTCGTTCAGCCCTTGGTCGTTGCGGTTCACGGTGTCCAGCACCGCGTTCAGGTTGTCGATCACCTGCCCGATGACCCTGTCCCGGTCGGCGATCGAGTTCGTCAGCGACGCCGTGCTGGCCAGCAGGCTCTGCACGGTGCCGCCCTCGCCCTGCAGCGTCTGGACGATGTTCAACGACAGCTGGTTGATCTGCTGCGGGTCGAGGCCCTGGAACAGCGGCTGGAACCCGTTGAACAGCACGGTCAGGTTCAACGCCGGCCGCGTCCGCTCCAGCGGGATCTGGCCGCCCGCCGGCAGCAGCTCACCGGTCGGGCCCGCGCCCTGGTCCAGGGAGACGTAGCGCTGGCCGATCAGGTTCCGGTACTTGATCGTGGCGTTCACCGTGGCCGGCAGCTGCTGTCCGGAGTCGACCGAGAAGTCGACCTGGGCGACCTTGCGGTCCACGACCTCGATGCTCTTCACCGTGCCGACGACGACGCCCGCGATCCGGATGTCGTCGCCGGGCAGCAGGCCGGTCGCGTCCGAGAACCGGGCGCTGTAGTCGGTCACGTCGCCGCCGCGGCCGTTCGCGATCGTCACGCCGAGGACGACGGTGAGGATCGCCGTGATCACCGAGAAGATCAGGAACTTGACGAGCGGGCCGAGAGGGAGGCGACTCACGAGACGGTCACCTCCGCACCGCGGTACATCGGCGCGACCATCATCGTGCTCCAGGCCGGGACCGCCTTCGGCGCTCCGCCGCGCTGGGTGGCCAGCAGCTCGGACACGATCTGCTGCTCACCGGGCGAGTTGCCGATGCCCATGTCGGAGGAGTTGTACGAGCTGGGCGTGATCCCCGGCAGCACGCCGGCCAGGGGCGTACCCGACAGCGGCGACGCCGGCAGGACCGGGAACGGGCCCGCCCCGTTGATCGCGGTCTGGTCCTGGATCAGGCCGAACGAGTTCGTCCCGTCGTAGGTCCCGAAGTCCTCGACACCGAACTGTGCCGGCGGTCCCATCGGCTGCCCCTCCGGTGCCGGCCCGGGCACCGACCCGTCACGGAACGGGCCGTCCGGCGGGTACTGGGTGCCCTTCGGCGTCGGGATCGGGTAGCAGCGCGGCCCGCGGTCGTCGCCGTACTCCGGCTCGTCCTGGTTCGGCAGGTACTTGCCCTTGTTCGCGACGATCTCCAGCGTGATGTGGACGCCGGGATCGGTGTCCGGGTGGATCGCGTCGTTGATCTTCGGGATGAGGTCCACCAGCTGGCGGGTCAGGCAGGGGAACTCCGGCGAGTACCTGGCCAGCGTCTCCAGCGTCGGCCTGCTCGCCTTCGTCAGGCCGATGATGTTGTCGCCGTTGGCGTCCAGGAACGCCCGCAGGTCGTCGGACGCGGTCGTCACCTTGCCGAACAGGTTGCGCAGACCGTCCCGCTGCTCGACGACCGTGCGCAGCGTCGTCGTCAGGTTGTCCGTGGAGGCCAGCAGGTCCGGTGTGGCGTCGGACAGGTTCTGCGAGAAGTCCGCGAGCTGGCGGATGTCCTCCTGCAGGTCCGGCACCGACGGGTTCAGGCCCTTGGTCAGCGTGTTCAGCTGCTCCAGCGTGCGCCCGAGCTGGTCGCCCCTGCCCTGCAGCGCGGACGACAGCGCACCGAGCGTCGACGCGAGCTGGTCCGGGCGGACGGCCTGCAGCAGCGGCAGCAGGTCGTCGAGCACGCGCTCGACCTCTCGTGCGGACTGGCTGCGGTCCTCGTCGATCACGTCGCCCGCGGCCAGCGGCTTCGTCGAGGGCCCCTGCTGCGGCACGAGCGACACGAACTTCTCGCCGAACAGCGTCTTGGGCAGCAGCCGTGCGGTCACGTTCGACGGGATCTGGTCGATCATCGCCGGATCCATCTGCATCGTGATCGTCGAGACCGGGCCGTCCGTGGAGACCTGCGAGACCTGGCCGACGATCAGTCCGCGCACCTTGACGTCGGCCCGCTCCTGCAGCTGCGTCCCGACCCGGTCGACCTTCAGCTGGACGTCGTCGGACTGCTTGAACACGCCTGCGTAGGACGCCACCGACAGGCCGAGCAGACCGACGATCACCATCACGAACGCCAGGCCCTGCAGCACCTTGCGGGACGATCTCACGCCGGCACCCCCGCTCCCGACCGCCGCGTCATCCCGCGACCCGCACGGACGTGTCGGTGCCGAAGATGACCAGCGTCAGGAAGAAGTCCAGGATCGCCGTCGAGACGATCGACAGCCGCACCGCGCGACCCACCGCGACGCCCACACCGGCCGGGCCGCCGGTGGCCCGGTAGCCGTAGTGGCAGTGGATCAGGATGATCACCGCGGCGAAGATGATCACTTTGAGATACGAGTACAGGACGTCGCTGACCGGGAGGAACAGGTCGAAGTAGTGGTCGTAGGTCCCGCCGGGCAACCCGTTGATCAGCGTCACGTTCAGCCGGGACGCGACGAAGCTCGCCAGCAGGCCGATCGTGTAGATCGGGATGACCGCGATGATCCCGGCGATCACGCGCGTGGTGACCAGGTACGGGACGCTGGGAACGGCCATGACCTCGAGCGCGTCGATCTCCTCGGAGATCCGCATCGCGCCGAGCTGCGCGGTGAAGCCGGCGCCGAGCGTCGCCGTCAGCGCGGACGCCGCGACGAGCGGGGCGATGTCACGGGTGTTGAAGTACGCCGTGATGAAGCCGGTCAGCGCCTCGACACCCAGCGAGTCGAGCGCCCGGAAGCCCTGCAGGCCGACCAGCGACCCGACGAACAGCGACAGCGACGCCATGACGCCGGCCGTGCCCAGGATGACGATCAGCGCGCCGGACCCGAAGGACACCTCGGCGAGCAGCCGGGCGACCTCCTTGCCGTAGCGGGTGATCGTCTTCGGCATCCACAGGATGGACCGGATGTAGAGCGAGAGCTGGTCGCCCAGCTCCTCGAGCTGGTCCAGCGGCGCCTGCAGCGAGCGCCGCAGCCGGGCGCCGAGCGGGGACGAGGTGACGGCCATGACTCTAGAGACCCTTCGGCGGAACGAGCTCGAGGTAGAGCGCCGTCAGGACGAGGTTGATCAGGAAGACGAGGACGAACGAGATGACGACGGACTGGTTCACCGCGTCGCCGACGCCCTTGGCACCGGGCGGCGGGTTGAGCCCGCGGTAGGCCGCGACGATCCCGGCCACGAGCCCGAACAGGAACGCCTTGACCTCGCTGACGACGATGTCCGAGACCTGCGCGATCGCCGAGAAGCTCGCGATGTACGCGCCGGGCGTCCCGCCCTGGATGATCACGTTGAAGAAGTAGCCGCCGGTGACACCGACGACCGTGGCGAGCCCGTTGAGCACGACCGCGGTCGTGGCCATGGCCAGCACCCGCGGCACGACGAGCCGCTGGATCGGCGAGATGCCGAGGACCTCCATCGCGGAGATCTCCTCGCGGATCGTCCGGGCACCGAGGTCGGCGCAGACCGCGCTGCCGCCCGCCCCGGAGATCAGCAGCGCCGTGACGATCGGTGCGGCCTGCTGCACGATCGCGAGCACCGAACCGGCACCGGTCTGCGACTGCGCACCGAACTGGCGGGTCAGCTCGCCCAGCAGCAGCGCGATCGTCGCACCGAACGGGATCGTGAACAGCGCCGTCGGCAGCGCCGAGACCTTCGTGACGAACCAGGTCTGCTCGACGTACTCGCGGAGCTGGAACGGCGGCCGGAACGCCTGCCTGCCGATGTCGGCGGCGAGGCCGAACATCTTCCCGACGGGCGTGAGCGCCCGCGTGATCGGGCTCGGAGCGGTCACGAGGCCTCCTCGCCGGCGCTCGTCGGCCGCGTTCCCGGCGGTGCTGCGTCTGATGGTTCGCTCGCACGCTCGCTCACGAGTCGTCCCCCTTGCCCCAGAACCGCAGCCGGCGACGGCCGCCCTTCTCCGCCTCGCCGGCGCCGCCCTCGTCGCCGCCGCCCTGGTTCTCGTGCGGGTCGGCGGTGTAGGCGTCGGCGACGTACGGGTCACCGGAGCCCTCGCTGTACGGATCGGTGTACGCGTCCGGGGACGCCGAGCCCTGCACCGCCCGGCCGGTCCACGCGTCGTCCTCGCGGGCGGGCGCGCCGTCGACCGGCGTGAGCGGGCGGACGTCGGTGGGCCGGTCGTCCGGCGCCGGGCCGTCGTCGGTCACCTTCGGGTGCACGTCGGTCGGGCGGTCGTCGGGGTCGTCGCGGCCGTCGGTGAGCGTCGGGTCGAACGGGGCGGGCGCGGCCTGCGCCTGCTGCTCGCGCGGCGCCTCCTGCGTCCTCTCCTCCGACGCCGCCGGCTGACCGGCCGACACGACCGTGACCTGCTCGCGCTCGCCGCCGTCGGGCCGGGCGTACTCGCGGGTGTCGCCGCCGCGCGCGTCGCCGCTCTGCTGGTCGTACGAGCGGCGGATCGCCTGCTGGGCCGGCTCTGGCAGCTCGTGCATCATCGCCTCGACGCGCTCGCGGCGCCGGTGCACCGCCTGCCGGTCCGGCATCCCGGTGGACGCCTCGAGCTGCGGCTTCATCTCCGGCAGGCCCTCGAGCTCACCCGCCTCGGCCATCTCCTTCTCGGCCTGGGCGGTGTCCTTCTCCTCGCTCATCCCGATCGGGCCCTCACGGCGACCGTTCAGGAACTGGGCGACGACCGGGTCGTCGGAGGTGAGCAGGACCTCGCGCGGGCCGAACATGGCCAGGTGCTTGCGGTAGAGCATCCCGATGTTGTCCGGAACGGTCTGCGCGGTGTTGATGTCGTGCGTGACGATCAGGAACGTCGAGTCCGTCTGCGCGTTCAGATCGATGATCAGCTGGTTCAGGTACGCCGTGCGGACCGGGTCCAGACCGGAGTCGGGCTCGTCGAACAGGATGATCTCCGGGTCCAGCACCAGCGCGCGGGCCAGGCCGGCCCGCTTGCGCATGCCGCCGGAGATCTCGCCGGGCAGCTTCGACTCGTCGCCGGTGAGGCCGACCATGTCCATCTTCTCGGCGACGATGTCGCGGACCTGCGCCTCGGACTTCTTCGTGTGCTCGCGCAGCGGGAACGCGATGTTGTCGTAGAGGTTCATCGACCCGAACAGCGCGCCGTCCTGGAACAGCACGCCGAACAGCTTGCGCAGCTCGTAGAGCCGGGACTCGCCACAGCGGACGAGGTCCGTGTCATGGATGACGATCGAGCCCTTCTCCGGCTTGAGCAGCCCGATCAGCGACTTCAGGAAGACCGACTTGCCCGTTCCGGACGGGCCGAGGAGCACACTGACCTCACCAGGAGGCAGCGTGAGCGTCACGTCGGACCAGATGTTCGCCCGGCCGAAGGACTTCGTCAGTCCCTCGACCTTGACCTCCACACCGGTCACTCGTCCGCCTCCTCGCGTTCGACCGCTGACACACCGGGGGCCCGGATGCCGGGGAGCGCAGGCCACTCGTCGGTGCTGAACCACCCAACGAGTGGCGCGGGGCGAGGTTACTGACCCGTACTGGCGGGTAACGAGGCAGATCCGTACCGTAGATTACGTTACGGTGACCCAGGGTCGCGAGCGGCGACGCTCCGTCGTGGACCGCGGTGGGGATTGGGCTCGTCCGTGCAGCGGGCTGGTCCGATCGGCCGGAACCTCACGCAGCGCGGCCGGTCCGCGATGATCACCTGTCCCGCCCGAATGTCACCCGATCGGCGGGCTCACGTCCCGCAGGTGCGCCGGCGCGTAGGACAGGATCAGCCGCTGGTAGTCGTCGAACATCGTGCGCAGCAGGTCGCGGTCGCGCGGGTCGCACGTCTGCTGGAACCCGACCATCAGCGAGATCCCGAGCACGGCGAGCCGGTGGGCGTCGGCGCCCTCGCCGACGACGTCGGCGACGACCTGCTCGAGCGCGACCGTCCGCTGCTGGTCGACGCGTCGCTGCGCGCCACCGACGTCCGGGTCGCTGTCCGACCAGGCCCGGATGGCCGCCTCCGCGTCGTGGCGCAGCTCGACGGTCAGGCGCTTCACCACGAGCATCCGCTCGACCGGGTCGGCCGTGGCGCGGGCCAGCTCGACGATCCGGTCGGTCTGCTCGGCCTCCCAGTACCGCAACAGGCCGCGCACGAACCCGGCCCAGCCGTTGAAGTGGTGGTAGAAGGAACCGCTGGTCACACCGAGCGCCCGGCACAACGGACCGATCTTCAGACCGGCCGCCCCGTCCCGCGCGAGGATCGTCATGGCCGCGTCGTAGTACTGCTCGGCGACGACCTGCCGGCCCGCTCTCCTGGGCACCCGCTGCTCCCGTTCCGATGTGGCGCTCTGTCCGCTCCAGCCTGCCACGGCCGGTCAGAAGATCCGGCGCAGCAGCCGTTCCGTGCGGCCGTCGTAGGGCGGGTAGACGAATCCGGGGTCCGGCCGGGTCGGCTTGCGCAGCACCGACCGCCGGTGCGAGAACGTCTCGAACCCGAACCGCCCGTGGTACGCGCCGGTCCCGCTGCGCCCGACGCCGCCGAACGGCAGCTGCGGGGCGAGCACGTGGAACATCAGATGGTTGACCACGGTCGCGCCCGCCGGGACGTCGCGCGTGACCCTCCGCGCCGTCGTCGACGACGCGGTGAAGACGTAGGCGGCCAACGGCTTCGGTCCGGAGTTGACGTGCGCGACGGCCGCGTGGACGCCGTCCACGGTGAGCACCGGCAGGATCGGGCCGAAGATCTCCTCGGTCATCAGCCGGGAGCCCACGTCCGGGTCGCGCACCACGGTCGGCTCGACCGTCCGGGCATCCGGGTCGACGGTCCCGCCGGTCACGACCGTGCCGCCGTGCCCGTCCAGCAGGCCGGACAGCCGGGTCGCCTGCCGCGCGTCGACGACGCGCAGCCCGCCCGTTCTGCCGCCGCGGAAGCGCGTCGTCTCGGCCACGATCCGCTCGGTCAGGTCGTCGGCGACGGCGGCGTCGGCGAGCACGTAGTCCGGCGCGATGCAGGTCTGGCCGGAGTTCATCAGCTTCGTCCAGGCGATCCGCCGGGCGGCGACCTCGACGTCGGCGTCCGCGGCGACGATCACCGGGCTCTTGCCGCCGAGCTCGAGCGTCACCGGCGTCAGGTGCGGGGCGGCCGCCTCCATCACCTTCGCGCCGACCTCGGGACTGCCGGTGAAGAACACGTGGTCCAGGCCCTGCGCGAGCAGGGCCTGCGTCTCGTCGGGACCACCCGGCACGACGGCGACGGCATCCGGGTCCAGATACCGCGGCAGCAGCGTCCCGAGCAGCTCGGCCGTGGCCGGGGCGTACTCGGACGGCTTGACGACGGCGCAGTTGCCCGCGGCCAGTGCCGCGACGAGCGGCGCGAGCGTCAGGTACGCGGGGTAGTTCCACGGCCCGATCACGAGCACGACACCGAGCGGCTCGTACTCGTAGTGCGCCCGGCCCGGCAGCACCGACAGGGGGAGCCCGGTCCGGCGGCGGCGCATCCATCGTCGCAGGTGGCGGCGGGCGTAGTGGGACTCGGCGGCGGTCGGCGCGAGGTCGGCCAGCCAGGCGTCGACGGAGGGCCTGCCCAGGTCCGACGCCAGCGCCGCCGCGAACTCGTCCTCGCGCTCGGCGAGCATGCGCTCCAGCCCGCGCAGCTGCCGGATCCGCCAGCCGCGGGCGCGGGTGCGGCCGGTGGCGAACGTCGAGCGCAGCCGGTCCACCTCGGCCACCGGGTCGGCGCGTCGGGTCGGCACGGCGGTGTCGGTCATCGGTTCTCCCGCGTCGTCGAGGGTCGGATCGGCTTGACGATAACGTAATCTACGTTATGTTCGGCGACGCAACCGACCACACGACGACGTGGAGGACCCGTGCCCGGCTTCGCCGACGAGGACGAGCTGTACCGCTACATCGGCGGGATCTTCGAGACCGCGCTGGCCGATCCGGAGCTGGAACCCAGGCTCCGCGCGACCGGACTCGTGCTGCGCCAGCAGTGCACCGAACCGGACTCGGCGCTGATCATTGACCTGCCCGGCGGCAAGGTCTGGAAGGGCTCGGACCCGGGCGCGCCGGAGGCGTCGGCCACGATGACGATGGCCACCGAGACGGCGAATGCCTACTGGCAGGGCAAGGTCAACCTGACGTTCGCGATGGCCAAGAAGAAGGTCACCGTGGAGGGCGGGGTCACGAAGCTGCTGCAGCTCGCGCCGCTGTCCAAGCGCCTGTTCCCGGTCTACGTCGAGAAGCTGCGTGCCGACGGCCGCGACGACCTGCTGGTCTCGTCGTGAGCCGTCGCGTCCTGGTGACAGGGGCCGCGTCCGGGATCGGCGCCGAGGTCGCCCGCCGGTTCGCCGACGCCGGCGACGACGTCACCTCGCTCGACGTCAAGGACCCCGCCGTCCCCGTCGACCGGCACGTCCACTGCGACCTGTCCGAGGTGGACTCGATCGACGCGGCCGTCGCCGCGCTGGACGGGGAGTTCGACGCGCTGTGCAACGTCGCGGGCGTCCCGGGCACCGCGCCCGCGGAGCTCGTCATGCGGGTGAACCTGCTGGGGCTGCGCCACCTCACGGAGGCCGTCGTCGAGCGGATCGGGCCGGGCGGCGCGGTCGTGAACGTCGCGTCGATCGCCGGCTACGACTGGGCGTCCCGGCTGGACGCGCTGCGCGACCTGCTGGCCACCGACACCGTCGACGAAGGACTGGCCTGGTTCGCCGCGAACCCGCAGCCCGGCAACGCCTACAACTTCTCGAAGGAGGCGCTGATCGTCTACACGATGCTGATGGCGCCGGTGTTCGCGGAGAACGGCGTGCGGATGAACGCGGTCTGCCCCGGACCGGTGGAGACGCCGATCCTCGGCGACTTCGAGGAGTCGATGGGTAAGGAGAACCTGGACGCGCTGGCCGCGTTCCTCGGCCGGCACGCGACGCCGTCGGACATCGCCGGGCCGGTCACGTTCCTGGCCGGACCGGACTCGTCGTGGATCAACGGTCACGCGCTCGTCGCCGACGGCGGTATCAGCGGGGCCGTCCTGACCGGCATGGTCCCCGCACCGCAGATCTGAGGAGGGAGCGCCGTGACCACCACCGAGACGCGGCCGCACGACCCGATCGACATCTCCAGCCAGGCGTTCTGGGCTCAGCCGCCGGACGTGCGTGAGGAGTCGTTCGCCGAGCTCCGTCGCGAGCGCCCGCTGTCCTGGCACCGCCCGGCCGAGACCGACCTGCTGCCCGACCCGGAGGCCCCCGGGTTCTGGGCGCTCGTCACGCACGCCGACATCGTCGCGGTGTCGAAGGACGCCGAGGCGTTCGCGTCCGGCCAGCAGTACGGCGGCGTCATGCTCGAGGACGTGCCGGAGGACATGCTCGAGGCGGCGCACTCCATCCTCGCGATGGACGCGCCCCGGCACCGGACCCAGCGCAGGGTGATCGCCTCGGTGTTCACCCCGAAGCGCACGAAGCAGATCGAGGACCAGATCGCGAACCAGGCCCGGCTGATCGTCGACGACCTGCTGGGGTCCTCGGGCGAGGTCGACTTCGTCACCGCCGTCTCCGCCCGCCTTCCGATGTGGACGATCTCGGAGATGATCGGGATCCCGGAGGAGCGGCGCCAGGAGGTCGCGGACGCGGCGAACGCCATGGTCGCCTGGAACGACCCGGAGTTCATCGGCGACGGCGACCCGATGGGTGTCCTGCTGAACGGGCTGATGACGCTGCACACGGCATCGTTCGAGCTGTCGGAGGCCCGGCGCGAGCAGCCGGCCGACGACCTGATGACCGCGCTCGTCCAGGCCGAGGTCGACCGCGAGTCGCTCACCGACGAGGAGATCGCCGCGTTCTTCGTGCTGCTCTGCGTCGCCGGCAACGACACGACCCGCCAGACGGCCAGCCACGCGGTGCTGGCGCTGGACCGGCACCCGTCGCAGAAGGCTCTGCTCGTGGACGACTTCGAGAACCGGATCGACGCCGCCGTGGAGGAGTTCGTGCGGTGGGCGACGCCGGTGCTCACGTTCCGGCGCACGGCGACCCGCGACACCGAGATCCGCGGGCAGCACATCGCCGAGGGCGAGAAGGTGGTGATGTTCTACATGTCCGGCAACCGGGATGCCGACGCGTTCGATGCCCCGGAGGAGTTCGACATCACCCGGGACAGGAACCCGCACGTCGGCTTCGGCGGCGGTGGCCCGCACTTCTGCCTCGGCTCCCACCTGGCCAGGACGCAGCTGCGCTCGCTGTTCGGCGAGCTGCTCTCGCGGGCGCCGGACCTGTCGGTCGGCGAGCCGGAGTGGCTGGCCGGGAACTTCATCAACGGCATCAAGCGCCTGCCGGTGACCGTCGGGAAGGACGGCTCGTGAAACTGGGGCTCGCTCTCGGCTACTGGGGATCCGGGCCGCCGCCCGGCGTCGAGGAGAAGGTCGCCGCGGCCGAGGACCTCGGGTTCGACTCGATGTGGTCGGCCGAGGCGTACGGCTCGGACGCGTTCACGCCGCTGTCCTGGCTGGGCGCGCGGACGTCGCGGATGCGGCTCGGCACGTCGGTCGCGCAGATGTCCGCCCGCACCCCGACCGCGACGGCGATGGCCGCGATGACACTCGACCACCTGTCCGGCGGGCGCGCGGTGATCGGCGTCGGCGCGTCCGGACCCCAGGTCGTCGAGGGCTGGTACGGGCAGCCGTACCCCAAGCCGCTGGCGCGCACCCGCGAGTACGTGCGGATCATGAAGGACACGATCGCGCGCGAGAAGGTCACGTCCGACGGGCCGCACTACCCGATCCCCTACCCGGGCGGCACCGGGCTCGGGAAGCCGCTGCGGTCCACGTTGCACCCGTACCGGACGGATCTGCCGATCCTGCTCGCCGCGGAGGGCCCGAAGAACGTCGCGCTGGCCGCCGAGATCGCCGACGGGTGGCAGCCGCTGTTCTACGCGCCGCGCCAGGACGGGCACTACCGGGACTCGCTCGAGGAGGGCTTCGCCGCGCGCGGTGGGCGCCCGGACGGCTTCGAGGTCGTGTGCATGGTCCAGGTCGTGGTCGACGACGACGTGGAGGCCGCCGCCGACCGGATCCGCCCGTTCCTCGCGCTCTACATCGGAGGGATGGGCGCCCGCGGCGCGAACTTCCACTACGAGGTGTTCGCGCGCATGGGCTATCCGGACGACTGCGCGCGAATCCAGGATCTCTATCTGGACGGCCGCAAGGACGACGCCGCGGCGGCCGTCCCGACGTCCATGGTGGAGGAGATCTCCCTGGTCGGGCCGGCCGCGAAGATCGCCGAGGAGCTGCCGGTGTTCCGGGACTCGCTGATCACGACGATGGTGGTCGACGGGTCACCGGAGCACCTACGCCAGATCGTGGACCTGGTCGGCTGAGCGACCGGACGGTCCACCGGCCCTCGACGTGAACACCACGGCTGTCCGAACGCTGCCGGACGACCGTGGTGTTCACGTCACCGCTCCGGTGGCCGAGCCTCAGCCCGCCGCGGCCGCGACGAGCTCCCGCTCGTCCTCGGCGTGGAACTGCTCCTCGAGGTTCTCCGGCTCGGCGTCGACGTCGATCACGTGCAGGTCGGCGCCGCGCGCGGACTCGATCGCGCCGAGACGGCGGCCGAGCTTGTCCATCGCGTACTCGGCCAGCTCGTTGATGTCGATGCCGAACGGCGTCTCGCCCTCACCGAAGCGGTCCACCGTGCCGGTGACCACGCCCATCGCCGGGACCATGAGCTCCTGCATGCGCTCGTCGACGAGGTCCCAGTTCGCGTCGTCGGCGGCGACGTGGCGGCGGCAGGTGAACGTGCCCCACGCCATGTGGCGGCGCTCGTCGTCGCCGATGTGCTTGATCACCTGCTGCATGCCGGGCAGGATGCCGCGCTCGGCGCAGATCTTGTGCCATGCGAAGTAGCCGGTGAGCGCCAGCGTGCCCTCGACGATGTGGTTGTAGGTCACCGACGCGCGGATCTGGCTGCGCGGCGACGGGTCGTTCTGCAGCGCGTACAGGCTCTCCGGCAACGCCTGCGTGAAGATCTGCATGTAGTGCTCGTTGTCGTCGATGTACTCGTGAAGGTCGCCGGTCATGCCGACCGCGTCGAACCACAGCCGGAAGGCCTGCGTGTGCTTGGCCTCCTCGTAGACGAACTGCGTCAGGTACATCTCGTCGGCCAGACGGCCCTCGGAGGCCATCGCCGCGACGAACGGCTGCAGGTCCTGGGTCACCGACTCCTCACCGGCCAGGAACTGCGCGGCCAGCGCGCAGGTCTGCCAGCGCTCGTCGTCGGTCATGGCGGCGAAGTCCTTCGCGTCCTGCGAGAAGTCGATCGACGCCGGGTCCCACGGCTTCGCGTTACCCTTGCGGAACAGCCGCATCGGGAACGAGTCGGGGTTCAGGCCCCCACCCGTCATCGGGGACAGGCTGGCGAACCCGTCCCGCTTGCCGTGCTCGATCGTCCGCTTCGTGCTCACGTTCCTGGCTCCCTTGCCGTCCGGTGGTGGGCTGGCGTCAGATGATCAGTATCGGATCAGGCCCCGGATGTTGCGGCCCGCGCGCATGTCGGCGTAACCGTCGTTCACCTGCTCGAGCGTGTACTCCTTGGTGATCAGCTCGCGGAGCTTGAGCTGTCCGAGGTTGTGCATCTCCAGCAGGCGGGGGACGTCGTGCTGCGCGGCGGAGCTGCCGAACAGCGCGCCGCGGATCTGCTTCTCGTAGAGCGTCAGCTCCAGCAGCGACAGCGACGCCGTGTCCTGTTCTGCGTGCCCGAGCGCGGTGACGACGACGCGTCCGCCCTTGCCGACGAGCTGCAGAGCGGGCTGCAGGTCGGCGCCCTCGGCCACGCCGGTGCACAGGATCGCGGCGTCCGCGAGCTGCCCGCGGGTCAGCTCGGACACGATCTCCCACGCCTCGTCGATGCTCGTCGCGACGTGCGTGGCGCCCAGCGCCCTCGCGTGCTCGTGCTTGGACTCGACCGGGTCGACGGCCACGACGTACCGGCAGCCGGCGATCCGCGCGCCCTGCACGGCGTTCGCGCCGATGCCACCGACGCCGATCACGACGGTGGAGTCACCGGCCCGCAGGTCGGCGCTGCGCACGGCCGAGCCGAAGCCGGTGGTGACGCCGCACCCGACGAGCGCGGCGAGGTCCAGCGGGAAGCCCTCGTCGATCGTCACGACGGACTTCACCGGGACGACGGTGTGCTTCGCGAACGTGCCGAGCAGGCACATCTGCCCGACGTCCTCGCCCCGCGCGTGGAACCTGTAGGTCCCGTCGAGCTGCGGGCCGAGCGTGGCGCCCGCGCCGTCGTTGCAGAGGTTGGGCAGGCCGCGCGCGCAGTACGGGCAGCGCCCGCAGGACGGCAGGAACGTCATCACGACCGGGTCGCCGACGGCGACCTCGGTGACGCCCTCGCCGATCTCGAGCACCCGTCCGGCACCCTCGTGACCGCCGACCATCGGGTACGCGACGGGCAGGTCACCGGTGACCAGGTGCTCGTCGGAGTGACAGAGTCCGGATGCCGTCAGTTCGACGAGAACCTCTCCGGCCTTCGGCCCGTCGAGCTCGACCTCCTCGACCTCCCACTTGCCGCCCGGTTCCCACAGCACCGCCGCCGTCGTCCGCATGGCACGGGATCATGGCGCACGTCACCGGCGCCCCACACCCGCCGTGGGCGCCAGCACTGGCCCCCACGTGCCAGCCGTCGCGAGACCGCGCGAACGTGCCACTCGACGCCGGCCACCGACCGAGTGGAACGCTCCGGTCCTCCCGGCCGCGGGAACGTACCTGCCGATTCCGCCGACGCGGTCGAGTGGAACGCTCCCGCTGCCGCGGGGTCACGCCGGCGGGAGCGGCAGGTCCAGACGCGCCACCAGCCCGCCGTCGTCGCGTGGCAGCAGGCTCAGCTCTCCGGCCATCGCCGTCGCGAGCGCCTCGGCGATCCACAGCCCGAGCCCGGCCGTGCCGCGGCGCTCCCCCAGCGCCACCCCCTTCGCCGTCACCAGTCCTTCCTGGCCGGCGGGCAGGCCCGGGCCGCGGTCACGGACCTCCGCGGTCAGCGTCGTGCCGTCGTGCCGCAGATCGAGTTCGACGGGCGCGTCCCCGGAATGGCGGGCGGCGTTCTCGACGAGGTTGGTCAGCAGCCGACGCAGCCGCTGCGGATCGCACTGCACGGCGGCGCCGTCCGGTTCGACATGCGGGCGTCGGCGCTCCTCCGCGACGCCGGCCGCGTCCAGCACCGCCTCCGCGAGGTCGGCCAGATCGACCCGGCGTGGACGGACCCTGCCGAGCGGACTGCCGTCGATGACGGCGAGGTCGGCCAGGCCGTCGAGCATGTCCCGCAGGTGTGCCGCGTGCTCCGCGAGCAGGCCGGTCGCGCGTCGGCGGGCGTCGTCGGAGAGCCGGTCGGCGGCCAGGTCCGCGGACAGCGCCGTCAGGGACGCGACCGGCGTGCGGAACTCGTGCAGCACGACGCGCGCTCCGTCGAGCCGCGCCCGGCCCTGCGCCCGTTCGGAGAGGTAGCGCTCGTGCTCGGTCTCCGCGCGGGCCCGCGACTCCGCCGCGACGGCCAGCTGCCGTTCCAGGAGCCGCACGAACACGCCGACGAGCACGGCTGTCGCCAGCAGGAACCCGGTCCACCACAGTCCGATCAGGACACGGGAGCCGAGCGACTGCGACGGCTCGGACCCGAGCACGGCGGCCGCCGTGTACCCGGCACCGAGCGCGAGCGCGGCCAGCCGGGCGACCGACTGACCCGCGCGCAGCGCGGCGGCGATGGCGACCAGCGGCAGCGCCGCGACCATCAGGCTCCGCGCACCCCCGGTGAGCCCGCACGCCAGGACCACGAGCAGGCCGTCCACCCCGGTCAGCAGCGCGGGCTTCACCGGTAGCGGCCCGCGCAGGCCACCGACCAGCAGCCCGGCCGCGTACACGGCCGCGACGGCGACGAGCACGGCGGCGACCGTGAACCGCTCGCCCGCCACGTCCGGGTCGAGCACGAGCAGCACCGCCGTCGCCGCGACGACGGCGACCCGGATCACGACGGCCGTGCGCTCCTCGGCGGTGCGCTCCGGCATCTCGTCCACTGCGACTCCCGCGGATCGGAGGCTGGTCGGGGAAGACTAGTGCCGTGTCGTGGGGCGTCGTTGCCGTGACCGGCGGGTCCAGGCGTTCGCAGGCACGGCGCCGCCCGCGGCTCCTACCGGGCGTCCTCGCACGGGCGGCAACGACGCCTGCGGGCGCGCCTGGGCCACCGAGTCCGGTGCCGGACGCCCCGCGGCGCGGCACTAGGGTCGGCGCCGTGCCGGACGGTCCGCTCCGGGTGGTGATCGTGGACGATCACGCCTTGTTCTCGCAGGGTCTCGCCCTGCTGCTGCAGGCGCGCGCCGGGGACACGTTCGTCGTCGAGGGGTCCGCGACGGCGGGTGAGGAGGCCGTCGCGCTCGTCGGCAAGCACCGGGCGGACATCGCGATCGTCGACCTTGCGCTGCCCCCGCTGGGCGGTGTGGAGACGATCCGGCGGATCAAGTCGTCGTACCCGTCGACCCGGGTGCTCGCACTGTCCGGCACCGAGGACCTCGATCTCGCCGCGGCGGCCCTGCGCGCGGGCGCCGAGGGCTACCTGGGCAAGTCGGCGGACCCCGAGGTGCTCGTCGCGCCACTGCTGGCGATCTCCGCCGGGGTGCGGGTGCTCCGCGCCGAGCTGCTGGACGCACTGCTCGTCGCTGCCGACCGGACCGCCGACGGTCTACTGGACCGGCTGTCGGACAAGGAGATCGAGCTCTGGCGCCTGCTCGCCCACGGGCTGGAGACGGCCGACATCGCCCGCCCGCTCCTGGTCAGCGAACGCACCGCGAAGCGCATGATCGCCTCGCTGCTGCACCGCCTCGGCGTCGCGAACCGGATCGAGGCCGCCGCGCTCGCGGGACGCTGCGGGTTGCTCGATCCGGAGTGAGGCCCGGCCGGGCCACGCCTGGCCCGGCCGCGGCGTGCCCGTCGAACCCGGGGCACGGCAGACTCCCCCGAAAGCCGGGCGACGGCGCCCGGACGCAGCACGGGAGGAGACAGCCGGTGGCACTGTTCGCCGACGAGGCCGAGGTCTACGACTACCTCGGTGGCGTGTTCCGGATGGGCCTGGAGGACCCGAAGCTGGTCGAGGCGCTCGGGCCGTCCGGCGTGGTCCTGCGGATCGTCTACACCGACCCGGACGCGGTCATCACCGTGGACATGCCGAACGCGGAGATCCACACGGGTGCCGGCGCAGGCCCCGACCCGAACGTCGAGCTGTTCATGACCGCCGACACCGGGAACCGGTTCTGGCTGGGCAAGGTCGTGCTGCCGGTCGCGCTCGCGAAGGGCGACGTCCGCGCCAAGGGCCCGGTCGCGAAGCTGCTCAAGGTGCTGCCGTTGGCCAAGCAGCTGTTCGGCCCGTACAGGCAGAACCTCGAGCAGCGCGGCCGCCAGGACCTGCTGGCCGCCTGATCGACCGTTCGAGTGAGATCGGCGCGTCGGATCGCCGGGGTGGGGTCGCGTCCCGATACTGCGTCCGGGGATCTGATCTCACCGGAGAGGCCCGACACATGAGTCTGTGGCTCGACGTCCACCAGTGGCAGCCGCTGCGCGGCAACCTGCACCCGATCGCGGACGTCGAGTGCGAGCCACCCGACCCCGCGCCGGACTCCCCGGCCGGCTGGCACGACTGGGCCGGCGAGTGCCTGACCGAGGTCGCGGACAAGGACCGGTGGCAGTCCGGCCGGTACCACTTCACGGTCCAGGAGCGCGACGACGAGGGCCGCAACCTGAACGAGATCGCCCAGGGCTACTGGGAGTGGGCGGCCGACCAACCCGTGCAGCCCGGAAAACGCTGACCTCGTCCCGGCCACGCGGGACGTAAGGTCACCTGCGGGACGACGTGGTCGAGGAGAGGAAGTACCTGCAGTGACCAGTGGAAGCGGACCGCTCGCCGGACTCAAGGTGGTGGAGCTCGCCGGGATCGGCCCGGGCCCGCACGCCGCGATGATCCTGGGTGACCTCGGCGCGGACGTCGTCCGCGTCGACCGGCCGTCGGGCGGGCTGAACCTCGGCTCCGACGACGTGCCGGACCCGACGCTGCGCGGACGTCGCACGGTCGCCGCCGACCTGAAGGACCCGGCGGGACGGGAGACCGTCCTGCGCCTCGTCGACCACGCCGACGTGCTGATGGAGGGCTACCGGCCGGGCGTCACCGAACGCCTCGGCGTCGGACCCGACGAGTGCCACGCCCGCAACCCGCGCCTGGTGTACGCCCGGATGACCGGCTGGGGGCAGGACGGGCCGATGGCCACGCGGGCCGGCCACGACATCAACTACATCTCGCTGACCGGCGCGCTGCACGCGATCGGCAGGCCCGGGGAGCGCCCGGTGCCGCCGTTGAACCTCGTCGGTGACTTCGGCGGCGGCTCGATGCTGCTGGTGATCGGCATCCTGTCCGCGCTGTGGGAGGCGCAGCGCTCCGGGCAGGGCCAGGTCGTCGACGCGGCCATGGTCGACGGGTCCAGCGTCCTCGTGCAGATGGTGTGGGGGATGCTCGCGCACGGCGCATGGAACGACGACCGCGGCGTCAACCTGCTCGACGGGCACGCGCCGTTCTACGACACCTACACCTGCTCCGACGGCCGCCACGTCGCCGTCGGCTCGATCGAGCCACAGTTCTACGCGCAGCTGCTGCAGGGACTCGGCATCGACCCGTCCGAGCTCGGTGAGCAGTTCGACCGCTCGCACTGGGACGACACGTCGAAGCGGTTCGCCGAGGTGTTCGCCACCCGCACCCGCGACGAGTGGGCCGCGGTGTTCGCGGACACCGACGCCTGCGTCACGCCGGTGCTGGCGTTCGGCGAGGTCGCCGACCACCCGCACCTGGCGGCGCGGGACACGATTGTCACGCAGGACGGCGTCGCGCAGGCGGCACCCGCCCCGCGGTTCTCCCGCACCGGCACGCAGGTGGCCGGCAAGCGGTCGGACGCGGAGGACGTCGACTCGGTGCTGGCCGACTGGGCCTGACCTCCCGCCCACGAACGAGGGGCACCTTCGAGCACTGTGAGTGCTCGAAGGTGCCCCTCGTTCGGTATGGGACCGCTCAGGCCTGGTCGTCGACCAGGAGGTTGCGGGTGCGGTTCGGGTCGACCGGGATCCCGGGGCCGACGTTCGTCGAGACCGTGATCTTCTTGACGTACCGGCCCTTCGCCGCGGACGGCTTGAGTCGCAGGATCTCGTCCAGTGCGGCGCCGTAGTTCTCCACCAGCTTCTCGGTGTCGAACGACGCCTTCCCGATGATCATGTGCAGGTTCGACTGCTTGTCCACCCGGAAGTTGACCTTGCCGCCCTTGATCTCGTTGACGGCCTTCGTGACGTCCGGCGTCACGGTGCCCGTCTTCGGGTTCGGCATCAGGCCACGCGGGCCGAGGATGCGGGCGATCCGGCCGACCTTCGCCATCTGGTCCGGGGTCGCGATCGCGGCGTCGAAGTCGAGCCAGCCGCCCTGGATCCGCTCGATCAGGTCCTCGGCGCCGACCGCGTCGGCGCCGGCGGCCTCGGCCTCGGTGGCCTTGTCACCGGTCGCGAACACGATCACGCGGGCGGTCTTGCCGGTACCGTGCGGCAGGTTCACGGTGCCGCGGACCATCTGGTCCGCCCGGCGGGGGTCGACGCCCAGCCGCATCGCCACCTCGACGGTGGCGTCGGTGTTCTTGCTGGACGTCTCCTGGGCCAGCTTCGCCGCCTGCAGCGGCGAGTAGAGGGCGTCCGCGTCGATCTTCGCGGCGGCCTCGAGGTAGGCCTTGCTGCGCTTAGCCATCTGTGTCTCCTAGGGAGTCAGTTCGTGGTGCGAGCCGCGCCCGGCTCTCCCACGCGTACGGGTGTCTGCTGCTCAGCCGTCGACCGTGATGCCCATCGACCGGGCGGTGCCGGCGATGATCTTGGCGGCCTGGTCGATGTTCGTGGCGTTGAGGTCGCGCATCTTCGTCTCGGCGATCTCGCGCACCTGGTCCATGGTCACCGAGGCGACCTTGGTCTTGTGCGGCTCGCCGGATCCCTTGTCCACGCCGGCCGCCTTGAGCAGCAGCTTGGCCGCCGGTGGCGTCTTCAGCTCGAACGAGAACGAGCGGTCCTCGAACACCGAGATCTCGACCGGCACGACGTTGCCGCGCTGGGCCTCGGTGGCCGCGTTGTAGGCCTTGCAGAACTCCATGATGTTGACGCCGTGCTGACCGAGCGCGGGGCCGACCGGCGGCGCGGGCGTGGCCGCGCCGGCCTGGATCTGGAGCTTGATGATCGCGGAGAGCTTCCGCTTCTTGGGTGGCATCGCCTTGTCCTGTCGTGATCGATGTACTGCTCCGCGACTCCCCTGCCTGTGGGTCGCGGCGTCTGTGGTGCTCCGGTCAGATCTTGGAGACCTGGTTGAACCCGAGCTCGACCGGCGTCTCGCGGCCGAAGATCGAGACCAGCACCTTCAACTTCTGGGCGTCGACGTTGACCTCGCTGATGCTCGCCGGGAGCGTCGCGAACGGGCCGTCCATGACCGTGACCGACTCGCCGACCTCGAAGTCGACCTCGATCGCCGGTCCGGAGCTGCCGCCGCCGTCCGACGCGGGCGCCGAGGCGCCGGCCTTGGCCTTCTCCGGCTGCTTCTCGGCGGGCTCGACCTTGGGCAGCAGGAACTTGAGGACCTCGTCCAGCGTCAGCGGCGACGGCCGCTGGGTCGCGCCGACGAAGCCGGTCACGCCGGGCGTGTTGCGCACGGCGCCCCACGACTGGTCGTTGAGCTCCATGCGCACCAGGATGTAGCCGGGCAGCACCTTGCGCTGCACCCGCTTGCGCTGGCCGTTCTTGATCTCGGTGACCTCTTCGGTGGGCACCTCGACCTGGAAGATGAAGTCCTCGACGTCCAGGGTCTGCGCCCGGGTCTCGAGGTTCGACTTCACCTTGTTCTCGTAGCCGGCGTAGGAGTGCACGACGTACCAGTCGCCGGGTGCGCGGCGCAGTGCCGTCCGCATCTCCTCGACCGGGTCGACGTCGGGGTCCGGCTCCTCGGAGTCGTCGTCGCCGTCCTCCGCGGTGGCCTCGGCCGCCTGCTCCTCCGGGGACTCCGCCTCCTCGGCGGCCTCCTCGGCGCGCTCGTCCTCGACGGTCTCGGCGGCCGCTCCGGGCGTCGAGACGTCGTCGGGGTCGGTGTAGTCGTCGGAGATCTCGGCGTCGCCGTACGCGACCTCGACGTCCGCGTCCTGCGCGGACTGCTCGGGCAGGTCGTCACCCGCGCCCGTGTGCTCCTCGACGGCCTCGATGGCCGCCTCGTTGGCGGCGTCGTCGGGGCTCTCGGGGTCGGACAGCCGCTGGCTGCCGTCTGGGGAGGTCACGTCCTTCTCGCTTCCTTCGTCGGTGTCGTGCGCGTCACCGGTCGCTGTTCAGGTGGTGGGTACGGGCCGCCGGCTAGTTGCCGAACAGCAGGGACACACCCTCGGCGAACAGGCTGTCCAGGGCGAACACGAGCGCGACCATGAACGAGACGAAGACCAGCACCGCGATCGTGTAGGTCACCATCTGCGGCCGGGTCGGCCAGATGACCTTCCGCAGCTCGGCCACGACCTCGCGGAGGAACCGCAGCAGCCGGGCGGGCGGGGAAGCCTTCGTCGCGGTGGCCGACGAGCTCCGCGACGGTGTCGCCTGGCCCTTCCCCGCGGTCCGCCCGGTCGCCTCGTCGCGCTGCTGCTGGGAGCGCCGGGCGCGCTGCCCACGCCGGTCCGCCGCGGTGCGCGGGCGTTCCCGCCCGGACCGCTCCGGATCGCGTTCGTCAGTCACGTCCACGCCCTCCGCCCGGGACGGTCTCGGCTCACCCGTCCTCGGTCCACGTCGTCGTTCGTCCTCACACCACCGGCCCCGGCACACCCGCCCGTCGGGCGGGTTCCGGAGGTTCCGGCGCCGTACCGCGCAGTGGCAGGGGTGACAGGACTTGAACCTGCAACCTGCGGTTTTGGAGACCGCTGCTCTGCCAATTGAGCTACACCCCTACGCGCCCGCATTGCGGGATGAGCACACCGGATAGTCCGGCGTGCCCGACCCGTCGAGTGTACGGCACGCGCCCGGACGCCCGACCGCGCGGCCCCCCGAACGACGTCAGGAGGGCAGGACGACCTCGGCCCTGGCGCGGCCCAGGACCGTCTTGCCGTCGAACCGGGCGGCGAGGTCGACGGTCGCGACGCGCGTGCCGTCGTCGTCCTCGACGTTCGAGACGGTGCCGGTCAGCTCGACCTCGGCGCCCTCGTCGTCGTCCGGGACGACGACCGGCCGCGTGAAGCGCGTCCCGTAGCTGCGGACCGACGACGGGTCGCCGGTCCAGTTCGTGACGACCCGGCCGGCCAACGCCATCGTGAGCATCCCGTGCGCGATCACCCCGGGCAGCCCGGCCCCGGTGGCCACACGGTCGCTCCAGTGGATCGGGTTGCGGTCGCCGGAGGCGCCCGCGTAGCGGACGAGGTCCGCGCGCGTGAGGTGCACGGTGATCGGGGGCAGCTCGTGTCCCTTCTCGACGGCGGCGAAGTCCGTCACGACGCGTCCTCGGCCGCGGTGACCAGCATCGAGCGCGTCGTGGCGACCGGTTCCCCTGCGTCGTCGGTGACCTCGCAGCGCAACGTGAGCATGTGGCTGCCGGCCCGGGTGCGCAGGTCGTCGACGTGGATCACGGTGGTCAGCTCGTCCCCGGCGTGGATCGGCCGGTGGAACGCGATCGACTGGTCGCCGTGGACCATGCGCGTGTAGTCCCACTCCAGCGCGGGACGACGCAGGAACGACTCGATCACCGGCATGGTGAACACCGTCGGGAACGTCGGCGGCGCGATGACGTCCGGGTGCCCGGCGGTGCGGGCGGCGTCGGGGTCGTGGCTCAGCGGGCAGTCGTCACCGATCGCGATGGCGAACTCGCGCACCTTCTCGCGACCGACCTGGTACGGGCCGGCGGGTTCGGAGACGTGCCCGACCCATGAGGCGTCGGGCAACGGTCAGCGAGTCTCGCGGTGCGCCCGGTGCGTGCCGCAGTTCCGGCAGAACTTCTTGATCTCCAAGCGGTCCGGGTCGTTGCGCCGGTTCTTCTTGGTGATGTAGTTCCGGTTCTTGCACTCCTCGCAGGCCAGAGTGATCTTCGGCCGTACGTCAGTGGCCTTGGCCATCGCGGGTGCCTCCCAGCAGGTACGTCGTGTCTCGTCGGTGTGGTAGCGGTGGCCGGACTTGAACCGGCGACACAACGATTATGAGCCGTTTGCTCTACCGACTGAGCTACACCGCCATGCGAAGCTCAGCGCGCTCCGCCAGAGCCCCCTTACGGAATCGAACCGTAGACCTTCTCCTTACCATGGAGACGCTCTGCCGACTGAGCTAAGGGGGCGGCAGTCCTGCCGGGGAGCGCACTCCCCGGCGGGCCGACACAACTCTACACACGTGTTCCGGCGGCCCGACACCGGGTTGCCGGCCCGCCGTCCACCGGGTCAGGCGTGTCCGCCGCCCGCTCGCACGCTGGCCACTGCGGCCTCGGTCCCGATCTTGTCGACGGCCCCGACCCCCTCCGTCGAGAGGCGGAGCCGGACGTGCCGGTTCTCGCTCGGCGGCCACTACCCGTCGACCGCATCCGGACGACCGGGACGGAACTCGGTACCGCGTGCCGTGGGAACCTCCGTCTACGATGACAATCGTTTTCGTTTACGATACGCCGGTCGGCAAGGCGGAGACGATCGGGAGGTCGCCGGTGGCGGAGCGGGAACGGACGGAGCTCGTGGTGCTCGTGGGCCTGGACAGGGACGGGACGGAAGCAGCCGCCGGGCGGCTGCTGGAACGGGACCCGGCGCTCGTCGTGCTGCATCACGACCTGCGGGATCTGCGACGCGGTCGGGTGCACCGGCGCCTGCGCGTCGGCGGGTCCGACGGCCGGTCGCTGCTCGAGCTCGCCCACGGGTGCGTGAGCTGCACGATCCGCGAGGACGTGCTGCCGACCGTCACGCGGCTGGCCGGCCGGGTCCGCCGGATCGTGCTGCACCTCGACCCCGCGCTGGAGCCGGAGGCGGTCTGCTGGGCGCTCGGTGCGGTGGCGGCCACCCCCGGTGGCCCGACCGTGACCGACCTGGTGTCGCTGCGCGGCGTCGTCACGGTCGTCGAACCGGTGCGCTGGCTCGACGACGCGACCGGCGACGACACCCTCCCCGAGCGCGGGCTGTCCACAGTGCCCGACGACGAGCGCACGGTCGCCCAGGTGGCCGTCGGTCAGGCGGAGTTCGCCGACGTGCTGGTCACCGTTCCGGCCGCCCCGGACGCCTGGGAGCTCGCCAGGGCGAACGCCGTGCTCGACCGGCTCGCGCCGCTGGCACCGCGGATCCGGCTGACCGGCCTCGAGCCGGCCGACGTGTTCTCCCCCGCCCTCCCCGCCGGGGCCCGTCGCGGCGTCCCGGGCGGCGTGCACGACCCGCTCCTGCGCGGCGCCCCTCCACTGGAGTCCGACGCCGGCGTACGCACGCTCGTGTTCGCCGCGCGCCGGCCGTTCCACCCGGAGCGGCTGCACGACGCGCTCGACCACCTGCTCGACGGCGTGGTCCGGTCCCGCGGACGGATCTGGCTGGCGACCCGTCCGGACGCGGTGCTGTGGCTGGAGAGCGCGGGCGGTGGGCTGCGGATCGCGCAGGCGGGCGAGTGGCTGGCCGAGCGTGACGCCGCCGCGTGGGACGCGGTGGACGACGACCGGCGCGCCCTCGCGTCCCTGGCGTGGCACCCGCGGTGGGGCGACCGGGCACAGGACGTCGTCGTGCTGTGTCACCGCGCCGTCCCGTCGGAGATCGAGGACGCACTGCGTTCCGCGCTCCTGACCGACGACGAGCTGGCCCTCGGCCGAGCGTCCTGGGCGGACCTGCCCGACCCGTTCGGTCACGTGCACGACGAGCCGTGCGCCGATCCCCTACCGGCCCGGTCCGACGCGACCGGACGACTCGACGAAGGAGAACGCTGATGGCCGTTCCGAAACGGCGCCTGTCCCGCGCGAACACCCGTACCCGTCGTGCGCGGTGGAAGGCCGCACGCCCGGACCTGGTGCCCGTGACGCTCGACGGGCGCAAGCACCTCGTGCCCCGCAACCTCGTCCCGGCCTATCGCCGCGGCCTCCTCCCTCCGCCCGGCTCATGACGCCCGCCCGGCTCCCGACGCCCGCGCGCTCCCGACCTGACGCCGCCCGCTCGCCCTGGTCCATGATCGGCGGAACCGGTCGGGGTGCGCCGCCGGTGGCGCAGTCCAGCCATTTCCGCCGATCAAGCCACGCTGACGCCCCGCTCCGCGCGCCATGATCGGTCAGCCCTCGACCCACCGGGCGGACTGAGGGACACCCCTTACCCCGCGCGCCCCGGGGAGCGCCGGACGTGCGTGATCGTCGGATCCGCCGGGGCACCCCTCAGGACGAGCGTGAACGTCGTGCTGACCAACGAGATCCCGATGGACGCCCTGACCGCACTCGTCGCCGAGCGGCGGGACAGGTACACGACCGAGGCGGAGTCGTTCCGCCTCGCCCGCACGGCGGCGCGTGCGATGCGGGCGGCGCGCAGGGCCCGTCGCGCACGAGCCGGTACCCGCCTCACCGTCGCCGAGCAGGTCGGGCGCTGCGCCTGATCCGTTCTCCGCTGGCGATATCCGGCCGGAACTGTCGGTGGGCCGTGCCACGATGACCGCCGTGCCGAGACCGGGAGCGGGGATCGGCCTGGTCGGGCGGGACGCCGAACGGGCCGAGCTGCTGGCCGTGCTGGACCGGGCGCGGTCCGGGCGGGCGGGCGCCGTGCTGCTGTCCGGGGACGCAGGGGTGGGCAAGTCCCGGCTCGTGGCCGAGCTGGCCGGCGCCGCGGGGGACGCGCACGTCGTCGTCGGGCGGTGCCTGGACATCGGGGACGCGTCGCTGCCGTACCTCCCGTTCACCGAGGCGCTGTCCGCGCTGCGCGGACCGCTGCCGGACCTGCTGGACCGGTGGCCCGCACTGCGCAGGCTGGCGCCGTGGCTGGAGGCCGAGCCGGACCCGGCGGTCGACCGTCCACCGGACCGGGAGCTCGGCCGTCTGCAGCTGTTCGACGGGATGTTGTCGGCGCTCACCGCTGCGGGCGGCGAACGCCCGTTGCTGCTCGCCGTCGAGGACCTGCACTGGGCCGACCGGTCGACCCGCGAGCTGCTCGCCTTCCTGCTGTCCCGTCTCGACGCCCAGCACCTGGCGGTCGTCGGCACCTACCGCTCGGACGACCTCCACCGCAGGCACCCCCTGCGGCCGGTCCTCGCAGAGCTCGCCCGCCTGCCCGCCGTGACCCGGCTGGACCTGGCCCCGCTGGACCTGGACCGCACCCGGGAGCTGGTCCGCGCCCTCAGCGGTGACGCCGCGACCACCGACGAGGTGGCGCGGATCGCGGACCGCAGCGAGGGGAACGCGTTCTTCGCCGAGGAGCTCGTCGCCGCCGGGTGTTCGGGGAGCAGCGGGTCGGGCGGCCTGCCGGACGGGCTCGCCGAGCTCCTGCTGGCGCGCAGCGAGCAGCTGTCCGCCCCGGCCCGCGCGGTGCTGCGGGTCGCCTCGGTGGCCGACCGGAGCGTGCGTCACGAATTGCTCGCCGCCGCGTCCGGACTCGGCGTCGACGAGCTGGAGGCCGCGCTGCGCGAGGCGGTCGTGCACCACGTCCTCGTCCCGGACGGTCAGGACGCCTACTCGTTCCGGCACGCGCTGCTGCGGGAGGCCGTGCACGACGACCTGCTGCCGGGCGAGCGGAGCAGGCTGCACGCCCGGTTCGCGGATCTCCTGGCCGAACGCCCCGACGAGCCCGGCGCGGCCGCGGACCTCGCCCGCCACGCGTTCGCCGCGCACGACCTGCCACGGGCGCTGGCCGCGTCCGTACGGGCGGCATCCGAGGCGGCACGCCGGGGCGGGCCGGCCGAGATGCTGCTGCATCTGGAGCGGGCACTGGAGATCTGGCCCGCCGTCGAGGACCCCGAGTCCGTCGCGGGCGCGCCGGAGACGCGGCTCACCCGGGAGGCGGCGTGGGCGGCGAGTGCATCGGGCGATCCGGAGCGCGGAGCGGCGCTGGGCCGCAGGGCCGTGGAGCTCGCCGACGCGCTCGGTGACCGTCTGGACCGCGCGGACGCCCGGATCCGGTATGCGTTGCGGCTGTTGGACGTCGGCGCGCTGATGGAGGAGACCGTCACGGTCACCGACGAGGCGGTCGCCCTGCTCGAGGGCGACGCCCCCGGCCCCGATCTCGCGTGGGCGCACGCCGTCGCCGGACGCGCGGCGCTCCGGTTCGACCTGCTCGAGCCGAGCCGTGCGCACGCCGAACGGGCCGCCGTCGTCGCGCGGGCGGTACTGGAGGCCGGCGCACCGGACGAGGCGACCCGCCGCGACGTACTCGCCGCAGAGGCCGACGCGTTGATCACGTGCGCGTTCCACGCCCAGATCGACGGCGGAGCGGAAGGGGCCCGCACGCTGCTCGCCGAGGCCGTCACGCTGGCCGCCGCGTCCGGCAATCCGATGGTCGAGCTGCGGACGATGTGGAACCGCGGGGTCTCGTTCCTGGAGGACGGCATGCTGGACGCCGCGCAGCAGGAGTTCGCCTCGGGAGAGAGCCGCGCCGCCGACTACGGGATCAGCTGGGGCGGGTACGGGCTGGACCACAAGGTCGGTCACCTGCGGGTCGCGTTCCAGCGCGGTGAGTGGGACGTCGCCGGCCGGATCGCGGCGTCCGTCGGTCCGGCCGTGTCCGCGGGTGTGGCCGGGCTCGTCGCC
This sequence comes from Pseudonocardia endophytica, assembly GCF_004339565.1. Classification (GTDB taxonomy): domain Bacteria; phylum Actinomycetota; class Actinomycetes; order Mycobacteriales; family Pseudonocardiaceae; genus Pseudonocardia; species Pseudonocardia endophytica. The sequence goes on along the minus strand of NZ_SMFZ01000002.1, from coordinate 468,180 downwards.
GCGGCCGGCCTGCTCGTGTCGGTGGCGCGCGGCGAGCTCGACGACGCCGAGGCCCGGATCCGTTCTCTCGGCACCGTGGAGCCGATGCACGACCAGACGGCCCTGCTGCTCGGTCAGGCCGGCGCCGAGTGCGCATTGTGGCGGTCGGACCCCACGACGGCCACGGAACGGGTGGACGCCGCGCTCCGGCGCCTGCGGCTGGAGGTGCCGTACCACCTGGGCGAGCTGGTGCTGAGCGCGCTCGGGATCGCTGCACTCGCCGACCGGGCGGCCGCGCACCCCGCCGACGCGGACCGGTTCCGCGCCGAGGCCGACGCGCTGCTCCACTCCGTGGAGACGGTCGCGGAACGCGGGCTCCCCCGCGGCACGGCGATCGGGCCGGAGGGCCGCGCGTGGCTGCTCCAGGCGCGCGCCGAGCACACCCGCGTGCACGACGTGCCGTCCCCCGACGCGTGGACCGCCGTCGTCGACGGGTTCGGCTACGGCGACCGGTACCGCGAGGCCCAGGCCCGCCACCGCCGCGCGGAGGCGTTGCTCGCACGTGCCGGGAGAGCCGCCGCGAACGGGTCCGCGGGCAGGCGGACGGACGCCGGCCGCGACCCGGACCGGCCTGCGGACCCGGCCGATCTGCGCCGCGCCGCGGCCGAGGACCTGCGGGCCGCCGCGGCCGTGGCCGACGAGCTGGGTGCGCGTCCACTGTCCGGCGCGGTGGCCGCTCTCGCGGCGCAGTCCGGCACCGCGATCCGCGCGGCCGCGGACCGTGCGGTCGGCGACGCCGGCCGTCCGGTGGTCGGTGACGTCACGACGGGCCCGCTCACCCCCCGCGAGCACGCCGTGCTCGAGCAGGTCGCGCTCGGGTTGACCAACCGGCGCATCGGCGAGGAACTGTTCATCAGCGAGAAGACGGTCAGCGTCCACCTGTCCCGGCTGATGGCGAAGCTGGGTGCGGCGGGGCGCGCGGAGGCGGTGTCCCTCGCCTACGAGCGCGGGCTGCTGGTCGCGGGCGACGGATCGACGCGGCGGGCCGGTCGTGCTACGTAGGACCGGACGATCCACGAGGACGAGGGAGCGGCGACGATGCCGATTCAGCACGCGGCCGACCTGTCCGATCTCGACGGCTTCTGGACGGCCCCGATCGTCGAGCGCGCCGCGGGATTCGCTGCGCTGCGGGCCGAGAGCGGCGTCCCGTGGTTCGAGCAGCCGCCGTCGGCGTTCGTCGACCCCGGCGACGGCTTCTACGCGCTGACCCGCCTGGACGACATCGCGACGGCCAGCCGCACGCCCGGCGTGTTCCGTTCCGGATCGGGAGCGACGTCGGTCGCGGACACCCCGCCGGAGTTCACCGAGTTCTTCGGCTCGATGATCAACACCGACGACCCGCGGCATGCGCGGCTGCGCCGGATCGTCTCCCGCGGCTTCACCCCGCGCCGGCTGCAGGACCTGGCCGAGGTCGTGGACCGGACGGCCGCGTCGATCGTCGACGACCTGGTGGACGCCGGGGAGTGCGACGCCGTCGAGACGATCTCCGCCCGGCTCCCGCTGACCGTCATCTGCGAGATGATGGGCGTGCCGCGGAGCCAGTACCGGTTCGTCTACGACCGCACGAACGTCATCCTCGGGGCGGCCGACCCGGAGTACGTGCCGGACTCCGGCGACATCGTCGGGGCGCTGCTCCGGGCGGGTGCCGAGCTGGCCGAGCTGATGCGGGAGATGGGTCGCGCCCGCGAAGCCACGCCGACCGGCGATGTGACGTCGGCGCTGGTCAACGCCGAGATCGACGGCGAGCGGCTGACCCCGGACGAGCTCGCGAGCTTCTTCATCCTGCTCGTCGTCGCCGGCAACGAGACCACCCGGAACGCGATCAGCTGGGGCCTGCAGCTGCTCACCGAGAACCCGGACCAGCGCGCCGCGTGGCTGGCCGACCCGGACGGCGTGACACCGGGCGCCGTCGAGGAGATCGTCCGGTGGGCCTCTCCGGTCATCTACATGCGCCGCACGCTGTCCGAGCCGGCCGTGCTCGGCGGTACCGAGCTGCCCGTGGACGCGAAGGTGGCGCTGTTCTACTGGGCCGCGAACCGGGACCCGCAGTACTTCACCGACCCGGACCGCTTCGACGTCCGCCGCTCGCCGAACCCGCACGTCGGGTTCGGGGGTCCCGGTCCGCACTTCTGCCTCGGCGCGCACCTCGCCCGACGGGAGATCGCGGCCGTGTTCACCGAGCTGCTGCGCCGGACACCGGACGTCACCGTGACCGGCGAGCCGCGCCGGCTCCGGTCGATGTTCATCAACGGCATCAAGCACCTCCCGGTGGCGGTGTCGGCGCGGGGGCGCTGAGCCCATCGGCCGTCGCGTTCGGGTGAGCGAGAGGCACGATCCGTTACGCCGAGTGGGCGTCCGGGTGGAAGCGCGTCACCGATGGGGTGTGGGCCTCATCAAGAAGGTTGATGCCGTCTGTGCTGGGATAACGGACCTCACGACCCGGCCGACATCCGGGGCGTAGGGCCGGTAGCGCGCACCGGTCCGGACCCGGCCCCCGACCGACCGTCGAGGGCTCCGCTCCCCGAGATCGGTGAACCCCATGACCGCGTTCTCCGCCACCGGCCTGTTCGTGCCGGCCCCGCGCGCCGCCACCCCGCAGATCCCGACCCCGCGTCGGCCCGTCGACACGGCGCCGGACCAGCACCCCGGTCGCCACCGGATCGCCGAGCCCGTCCGTACCCCACAGACCGCTCAGGCGCAGCAGCGCGCCCGGTCCGCCCGGGCCACGTCCCGGACCAGGACCGCTGGGCTGGTCACGATCGCCGCCCGTACCGGCAGCGTCGTCACGCTGGCCGCGATGCTCGTCGCCGCGGCGGCCACCGCGGGTCTCACCGACGGCGTCGCGCCGACCGGGGACGCCGCGACGGTCGCGTCGTCCACCTTGCGTTGACGACCGTCAGGCCGCGTCCGGACGCGTCTCCGCGTTCTTCAGTACGTGCTCGACCAGCTCCATGACCAGCCGGTTCCCGCCGAGGCGGTACCCGAAGTCCTCCCAGGACAGCAGCTCCCGCGAGACCAGCTCGCCAACCGGACCCGGGTAGATACGCGTCGCACGGAACGCCGCCGCACGGATGCGCATCTTCTCGTGGTGGTCCATCGGTGCAGGCTCCATGCCCATCACCTCCGCGATGTCGGGTTGTGAAGTGCTCGGCACGCTCCGCGCTGAGTCGCATCGCCTCTTCCATGGTGACCCACGAACGCGGGAACGGCGGCACAAGTGGGGCGAGTCTCAGATAAACACCCGATTACGGTGGGCCCATGGCCGACCGCACACGGGACCTTCTGTGGTCCGACGTCACCGGCATCCACGACGCGATCCTCGGGCACCCGTTCGTCACCGGGCTGACCGACGGGACGCTCCCGCACGACGCGTTCCGGCACTACATCGTCCAGGACGCCCACTACCTGCGCGGATACGCCCGGGCGCTCGCCGTGTGCGCCGCGAAGTCGCCCGGAGAGGACGAGCTCGCCATGTTCGCCGAGCACGCGGGCGGCGCGATCGCGGCCGAGCAGGAGCTGCACGGCGACCTGCTGGACGGCCTCGGGCTGACGTCCGAGCAGGCCCGCACGCTTCCTGTGGCCCCGGCCACGCAGGCGTACGTCAGCTACCTGCTGGCCACCGCCCACTCCGGCTCCTACGCCGAGGCGGTGGCCGCGGTGCTGCCCTGCTACTGGATCTACGCGAAGGTCGGGGAGCACCTGCTCGACGGCGGCTCGCCGGATCCGCTGTACCGGCGCTGGATCGAGATGTACGGCGGGGACGAGTACCAGGGCGTCGTCGAGGCGGTGCTGGACGCGACCGACCGGATCGGCGCGGTGGCGTCCGAGCGGGAGCTCGGGCTGATGCGCGAGCACTTCACCACGACCTCGCGCTACGAGTGGATGTTCTGGGACGCCGCCCACCGGACGGAGGGCTGGCCGATCTGAGCCGGTCGGGGAGGCTCGGCGTCGACGGTCGCTCGGCGGAGCTCCGCTCAGCGCCCGTCGATCTTGTCGGGGATGATCAGGTGCAGCACGAAGCCGACGATCGCCACGATGATCGCGCCCCAGAAGCCGGACCAGAACCCGTCGACCTGGAACGGCAGGTCGAGCAACCCCGCGAGCCAGCCGACCAGCAGGAACAGCAGGGCGTTCACGACGAGGCCGATCAGGCCGAGCGTGAGCACGTAGAGCGGGCACCCGAGCGTCTTGATCACGGGTTTCACCACGGCGTTCACCACGCCGAAGATCAGCGCGACGACGAGCAGCGTGCCGATCCGCGCGCTCGTCGAGGATCCGCCGAGCTCGATGCCGTCCACGAGCACGACCGCCACCCACAGCGATACGGCGACCACCAGCACGCGGACGACGAACGCGAGTCCGTTCGAGACAGCCATCTCCGGCTCCTCCTTCAGTCCTGGTCGACGATCGACTGGTAGACGAGCGTCTGCAGCTGCGCCCGGATCGGGTAGGCGCTCGACGGCATCACCTGCGTCATGAACAGCACCGTCAGGTCCTCGGCCGGGTCGACCCAGAACGCCGTCGACGCCAGGCCTCCCCACGCGAACGTGCCCTCGCTCGCGAGCTGATGGCTGGCCGGCCCGTCGATCACCACGGAGAAGCCGAGACCGAACCCGACACCGGTGAACGCGGACTCGGCGAAGATCGGCCGACCGAACGTGTCCAGGTCCGCGCCGCCGGGAAGGTGGTTCCGGGTCGCGTGGGCGAGCGTGCGCGGACCGAGCAACCGGACGCCGTCCAGCTCGCCTCCGCGGGCCAGCATCTGCGCGAAGCGGTGGTAGTCGCCGAGCGTCGAGGCGAGCCCTCCGCCGCCGGAGAGGTACTCCGGCTCGCGGGTGATGGAGTCGCCGAGCGCGCCGTTGCGGACCAGCTCACCACCGGGCCGGACGGCGTACAACGTGGCCAGACGCTGGTCGTCGGCGTCCACCCGGAAGCCGGTCTCGTCCATCCCCAGTGGACCGAGGATCCGCTCGGCGAAGAAGCGGTCCAGCGTCGTGCCGGACGCGACCTCGACGACGCGCCCGAGAACGTCGGTCGCGACCGAGTAGTTCCATTCGGTGCCGGGCTCGAACAGCAGCGGCAGGCCGCCCCACACCGCGCAGGCGCCCGCCAGGTCCACCCCGCGCGGGGCACCGAACTCGTATCCCGCGGAGCGGTACATCTCGTCCACCGGATGCGCGTGGTGGAAGCCGTACGTCAGACCGGAGGTGTGCGTCAGCAGGTGCCAGATCCGCATCGGGCCGGCGGCCGCGTCCGTGCCCGGGTTGAGCGCGGAGCCGCTGCGGTAGACGCGCTGGTCCGCGAACTCCGGGATGTAGCGCGACACCGGGTCGGTCAGCTCGAGCGCGCCCTGCTCCCAGAGCATCAGCGCGGCGACCGACGTGATCGGCTTCGTCATCGAGTAGATGCGCCACCGGGAGTCGTCCCCGACCGGTCGGCGGTCCTCCAGATCCAGGACGCCGTAGTGGCTCAGGTGCGCGATCCGGCCCTTGCGCGCCACCGCGATCGACCAGCCGGGGAGCCGTCCGTCGTCGACGTAGCGGCGGAAGTGGGAGTCCACACGGGCCAGCCGCTCCGCGTCCAGCCCGACCTCGGAGGGATCGGCCTCGATCTTCGCTTCGCTCACCCGTCCGACACTACCGGGCAGGCGCCTACGCACTTCTGATGATGTGTAGGTCCGAGTCGTCACGCGAGGCGCACACTTCTCGATGTAGTGAACGTGCACTCAAGGTGCACAGCGCGCCCGGGCGGGGGTCCGGTGCCGCGCCCGCCGCCGGGAGCTGGGGAGCGTCCGACGGCGAGGGATCGCGATGCCGTGGTCCGGGAGGCTGGGGAGCACACCCGGGCCACGGCGCGCGACAACTCCCCGTCCGCCCTCCGGCGATCAGGGCGCGAGCAGCTCGTAGCGCGCCAGGTTGTGGCCGCGCAGCCGCGACGTCATCCGCAGGGCGGTGGCCCGCGCCCGCGCCGCCGGTGACAACGCCCGCGACACCGCGTCCGGGACGGCGGCGACGTTGCGGGACTCCAGCAGCCGCAGGCCCCACGGCTGCAGCTCGGCCGGGTCCTCGCAGGTCCAGTCGAACGTCAGGGATCCCGACGACAACGGCTCGCTGCGTTCGAGGTACGACGCCGTCGTCCGCCCGATCGTGTCTGTCAGCAGCGTCGCGCCGGGCAGGATCGACCCGGCCGTGAACACGATCCGCTGCACGCCCTGCTCGGGCAGCAACGTGAGCACCGACTCGGACACCAGCAGGTACGGCGCCGGCATCTCGCGGGCCACGTCCAGCCAGTCCTCGTCCAGCACCGAGCCGGCGACCAGGCGGCGCTCGGTGCCGGGCAGCAGCTCGCGACGCAGCTCGGCCACGGCAGGCAGGTCCACGTCGACCCAGGTGGCGTCCACCCGGCCACCCCCGCGACCGGCCAGCCGCTCGGCCCGGGTGTTCAGCCCGGCCCCCAGCTCGACGACGGTGCCGCCCGGGTGCGCGTCGAGGAACTCCCGGACCCAGTGGTCGAACACGGCGCCCCGCAGCACGGTGGCGATGTCGTCGAACCGGTTCGACGGCACACCGTCGAACTCCGAGGCGAGGCCCACGGCGAGCGGATCCGGCGAGACCGGCCGACGCCGTCTCGCGTCCTGCGCTCTCGCCCGCAGCGGTGCGAGCATCGTCCGCTCCAGCGGACCGAGCTCCCCTGTGCCCCGTCGACTCACTGCCACCCCCGTCGCGGCGGAACCTAACAGCGGTCGGAGGGCGTTCCGGTGGGCGCCCCTGACCCGGCGCCACGCGGCACGCGGACAGCGGTGCGCGGTCTGTGAGCGGGTCGACCCGGGTCCGGGGCCGCACCGGGAGGAGGTTTCTCGGATGATGGAGGCATGCCGACCCGACCCGAGCCGGCCGCTCCCGCCCGCGGCGACCACGGCGACCGCGAGGTCCTCGACCTGATGCTGGCCCGCCGCGCATCCGGCAGCCGTCCGGGTGAACGCGCCGATCCACACTCGCTGGCGCTCGTCGTCGGTGGCGGCGGGATGCGCGGCGCCTACGCGGGCGGGATGGTGCACGCGCTGGAGGAGGCCGGGCTCGCCGAGAGCGTCGACACGGTCTACGGCGCCTCGGCCGGTGCGTTCGTCGGCACGGCGCTGGTGCTCGGGCACGGCGCCGACGCGGCGCGCATCTTCTCCGACGACATGGCCTCGCGGGACTTCATCGACCCGCGCCGGTTCGGGAGCCGCAGGCCGGTGGTCTCGCTGGACCACCTGCTCGACGACATCCTCGTGCACTCCAAGCCGACCGAGTGGCAGTCGCTCGCCGACAGCCCGGTGCCGCTGCACGTGCTGGTCACCCGCGCGGGCGACCTCAGCCCGCACGCGCTGACCGGGATGAGCAGGGGCGACGAGTGGAAGCGGGCGATGCGGGCGACGGCCGCGATCCCGTTGCTGACCGGCCGCCCGGTGACGATCGACGACGAGGAGTGGATCGACGGGTCGGTCGGCGACCCGCTGCCGGTGGCACGGGCGCTGCGCGACGGCGCTACCCACGTCCTCGCCCTGATGACCCGCACCGTCGGCGAGCTCAGCCGCCACGACCCCGGCGACCGCACGCCGTTGTGGGCCCGCTCGCTGGACCTGCTCGCGCCCGGTCTGGGGATGATGACCCAGGACGTCGCCCGGCACGGCGAGAGCCTGCGGTTGATCACCGACGCGGCTCATCCGGGCCGCGCGGGCGCGCATCTGCTGACCATCACGCCGTGCCGTTCTGCGGGTGTGCGGGGGCTGACCACCGACCGTGAGCGGGTCGCGCTCGCCGCCGAGTACGGCCACGAGGCCGTCACGGTCGCGATCGGCGATCCGGACTCCGAGGCCGCGATCGGGGCCTGAACGCCGCCCCGGCCCCCACCGGCCACGTCCGGCGAACCGGATCCCGGGCGATGGTCGGCGTACCGATGAGTTCCCGAGGTCGCGCCGGTCGGATCGGGTGGGTACCGGAGGACCGGTCACCCCGGCGCGGAGGGGGTGGAGATGGACGGCCAGGCTGCGTCGTCGTCGTTCCACTCGCGGTCGATCACCGTCGCCCCCGGCGAGGACCGTCCGCACGACGAGGACGAGTGGCAGGGCGCGCTGATCGTCGTCGAGGCGGGCGAGATCGAGCTGCGCTGCAAGGCGGGCGGGAGGCGGACGTTCCGGACCGGAGCCGTGCTCTGGTTCACGGGGCTCGACCTGGCGTCGGTGCACAACCCGGGCACCGAACCCGCCGTGTTCCGCGGGATCACCCGCGGGTGACTCACCCCGCGTGGTCCAGCGCGCGGAGCCAGATGCCGTTGCGGGTCTGCATCAGCCCGAGTTCCCCGGGATCCATGCAGACGCCCCGCCTGCGGTGCGTGTCCCAGAGCTCCGCGTCGTCGAACACGTGTCCGCATCCCCCGGTGCGAGCGCAGCAGTGTGCCCGGTCGGGACCCACCCACTCGCGCTCGCAACACCACATCCGCACCAACTGCACGGGCGCAGGCTACGTCGGGGCACCGACACTTCCGGGCTACCCCGTCCGGCTCCGTCGGGGCGGGGCCGGACGGGGATCCCTACGATCGTCCGTGTAGGCGGACGCGAATGTGGAGGTGGACGCGGTGGGCATCGCGGCACGGCTGGTCGACCGGCAGCTCGGGTTCGACGACCCGCCGTCCGTGTATGTGACCGACGACTCCCTGCGCGTCCCCATGTCGGACGGGGTGGAGCTGCTGGCCACGCTCTACCGCGCCCCCGGCCCGCTCCGGCCGCGGCCGACCGTGATGATGCGGACCCCGTACGGCAGGCACGGTCTCGGCACGATGATCGGGTCGCTACTGGCCCGGCGCGGGTTCCAGGTGCTGGTCCAGTCCACGCGCGGCACGTTCGGGTCCGGCGGGCAGTTCCGGCCGTTCCTGCACGAGCGGTCCGACGGGCTGGACACGCTGGCCTGGCTGCGTGCGCAGGAGTGGTCGGACGGGCGGGTGTCGACGGTCGGGCCGAGCTACGTGGGCCACACCCAGTGGGCGATCGCCCCGTACGCCGATCCCGGCCTGGTGTCGATGAACGCCGACATCACGGCGTCGGAGTTCACCAGCACGTTCTACCCGGGTGGCGCACCGGGGCTGCTGAACCTGGCGAGCTGGGTGAACCAGATCGGGCGACAGGAGCGCATCGGCGCGGTCACCGGGTTCCTCGCCACGCCGATCTTCTCGCGGCGCAAGCGCCGCGCGGTGGAGTCGCTGCCGCTGCAGGCCGCGGACGTCGCGCTGACCGGGGCGCCGGTCGTGTTCTGGCGCGACTTCGTCGACAACGCCGAGCGGGCCCGCGAGTTCTGGGCGCCCGCGGAGCACGACGGGTTCGACGCCGCCGCGATGCCGCCGGTCAGCATGGTCACCGGCTGGTGGGACCTGTTCCTGGATCGCCAGCTCGTCGACTTCGCCGCACTGCAGGCGGGCGGTGCGACGGCGCGGATCACGATCGGCGCGTGGACGCACGGCGACCGCGGCTCGATCGCGACGACCGCCCACGAGATGGTCGGCTGGCTGGACCGGCACCTGAACGGCGCCCCCGACGACGGCCGCGCGCCGGTCCGCGTCTACGTCCAGCACGCCGATCGCTGGACCGACCTGCCGTCGTGGCCGCCGCCCGCCGCAGTGCCGACCCGCTGGCACCTGGCCGCGGGCGGCCGTCTGTCCGCCGACGGCCCGGCGACCGAGGACGTCGCGGACCGCTTCGTCTACGACCCGGCCGACCCGACGCCGACCGTCGGTGGGCCGATGCTGCAGCCGCCGTCGAAGCAGCACGACAACCGCCCGACCGAGGCCCGTGACGACGTGCTCGTGTTCACCGGACCCCCGCTGGCCACCGACACCGACCTGCTGGGCGAGGTCGGCGCCGTCGTCTACCTGCGGACCGACTCCGGGCTCGGTGACGTGTTCGTCCGGCTCTGCGACGTCGATCCGGACGGCCGCTCGCTCAACATCACCGACGGCATGCACCGCCTGCGCCCCGGCTCGGAGGCCGAGGCGCCGGACGGGACGGTCGTCGTCCGGCTCGCGCTGAGCCCCACCGGATACCGCGTCCGGGCCGGGCACCGGCTACGGGTGCAGATCGCGGGCGCGGCGTTCCCGCGGTTCGCCCGCCACCACGGCACCGAGGACCCGGTCGCCTCGGCGACGACCGTGCGCCCGATCCGCTACGAGGTCCGCCACGGCGCCGACCACCCGTCGCACGTGCTCCTGCCCTACCACCCCTGACCGTCCTCAGGAGACGGTACGGAGGTCGCGAGCGACCGGGATCAGCCTGAACCCGGCGTGCCCGGGTCGCCCGTCGACTTCCCGCCGCCGGGGAGGTCGCCGATCACGACGAGGACGACACGCCCGACGCTCATGGGCCAGGATGGTGCCGCAGGGGGCGGTCCGATTCGGGGGAGATGCCGCAGATGGCCTGGAGTACCCGCCAGATCGCCGAGCTGGCCGGCACCAGCGTGCGGGCCGTGCGTCACTACCACGAGGTCGGCCTGCTGGCCGAGCCCGAGCGACGCTCCAACGGCTACAAGCAGTACGGCGTCGCGCACCTGGTCCGGGTCCTGCGGATCAAGCGGCTGACCGACCTCGGGTTCTCGCTCGGCCAGATCGCCGAGCTGGGCGACGCCGACGAGCACCCCGAGCAGGAGCTCCGCAAGCTGGACACGGAGCTGGCCGAGACGATCGAGCGCCTCGAGGGCGTGCGCGCCGAGCTGGCCGAGATCCTGCGCGAGTCCACGCCGACGGACCTGCCCGCCGATCTCGCCCCGACGAGGGCGCGGTCGGAGCTGTCCGAGGCGGACAGGGCGTTCCTCGTCGTCGCGGGCCGGGTGCTCGGTCCGCAGGGGCTGAAGACCTACGCCGAGATGCTCCAGACCTACGAGAACGGCCCGGAGATGAAGGACTTCGACGACCTGCCGGAGGACGCCGACGAGGCCACCCGGCAGGCGCTGGCCGAGCGCCTCGCCCCGGCGATGCGCGAGATCGTCGTCGAGTACCCCGCGCTGGCGGACCTGCACGCCGACGCACCGCGCGGAGCGCGACACGCCCAAAAGACGTTCGGGCTGGCCCTGCGGGACCTCTACAACCCGGCCCAGCTGGACGTCATGATCCGCACCGAGAAGCTGAACCAGGCGGTCGCGCGCGATGAGAACGCGGCCCGGAAGCGGTCCTGACGGTATGACGCAGACGTTCGCGACCGGGATCGCGATGGGCGAGTCCCCCCGCTGGCACGACGGCCGGTTCTGGATGTGCGACTGGACGACCGGCGAGATCCTGGTCTTCGACGACGGCGGCGCCCGCGAGACCGTCGCCCGCGTGGACGGGCTGCCGTTCTCGATCGACTGGTTGCCCGACGGACGGCTGCTGGCCACGACGCGGGACGGGGTGAAGGTCGGCACGGAGCTCGCGCCGTACGGGTTTCCGGGGACGGCCTGGAACGAGATCGTCGTCGACGCGGAGGGACGTGCCTGGGTCGACATGCCCGGGGCGATGCCCGGCGAGACGCCGAAGCCGGGCGTCGTCGGCGTCGTGCACCCGGATGGGAGCCACCGCATCGTCGCCGAGGACGTCTGGTTCCCGAACGGCATGGCGGTGACACCCGACGGCTCGACGCTGATCGTCGCGGAGTCGCACGCGGCACGGCTGACCGCGTTCACCATCACCGACGGCGGCGACCTGACCGACCGCCGGGTGTGGGCGGATCTCGGCGAGGGCGCGGCACCGGACGGCATCTGCCTCGACGCCGACGGCGCCTGCTGGTTCGCCGAGGTGCCGGGCAGGCGGTGCGTGCGGGTGGCAGAGGGCGGCGAGGTGCTCCAGGTGGTCGAGGCCGACCGCGGCTGCTTCTCCTGCACGCTCGGCGGAGACGACGGCCGCACGCTCTACATCACGGCGAACGCCTGGCGCGACGGTGGCGCGTCCGAGGGCGTCGTGGTCACCGAGCGGGTGGACGTCCCGCACGCCGGGCGGCCCTGAGCCGTGGACCGCGCCGTGCCGTGGGACGGGTTCGCGAACACCCGTGGTCTCGGAGGTCTGCCGCTGCGCGGCGGAGGGACGACGACGGCCGGCGTGTTCCGTTCCGCGACACTGCGTTTCGTGACGCCCGCGGGTTGGGACGACGCGTGGGTGGCAGGTGTGCGCACCGTGCTCGACCTCCGCAACGACGACGAGCTCGTCCCCCGCGCCGACGCCCCGCTCCCGGGCTCCGCGGTGTTCCGGGACGCACCGACCACGGCCGCACCACCGTCCGAGATGGACCGCGTCCGCGTCCCGCTCGACGACGTCGACGACGTCGCGCTCTGGGACGAGATCCGCTCGTCCGGACTGGACGGGACGCCGCTCTACTACCCGCTGTTCGCCGCGCGGAAGCCGGAGCGCTGCGCCGACGCCGTCCGTGCCGTGGCGCGCGCCCGTCCCGGCGGGATCGTGTTCCACTGCGGAGCCGGACGGGACCGGACGGGCCTGCTGGCGCTCCTGCTGCTGTCGCTGGCCGGCGTGAGCCGCGAGGCGATCGCGGACGACTACGCGGAGGCCGCGCGGACGGTGCCGTCCGTGCTCGCGGCCATCGGCGCACCGGACCAGGACGCGCTGATCGACGCCTCGCTGCGGCGGCACGGAACGACCGTCCACAGTGCTGCGCTGGACGCGGTCGACCGGATCGACGCGGAAGCGGTGCTGCGCGAGGGCGGCCTGACCGACGACGAGATCACCGCGACGCGTGCACGCTTCTCCTCCCACTTCAACGTATAGCGCGACCGGGGCCTTGCCACAAGACCCCGTCCACCCCTCAGAATCTCCGCCCGTAGCCGGGTCACCTGCAGAAATCCGGCGGGAACGGGGGGTTCGTGTTCGACGTGATCGTGGTGGGTGGCGGGCCGACCGGCATGATGCTGGCCGCCGAGCTGAGGCTGCACCGGGTGGACGTCCTCGTGCTGGAGCGCGACGAGGAGCCGACACCGGTCGTCCGGTCGCTCGGCCTGCACATCCGCAGCATCGAGATCATGGATCAGCGCGGCCTGCTGGAACGGTTCCTCGCGGAGGGGACGCAGTATCCGCTCGGCAGCTTCTTCGCGGCCATCACCCAGCGGGCGCCGGACGATCTGGACACCGCACACGGGTACGTCCTCGGCATCCCGCAACCCGTCACCGACCGGCTGCTGACCGAACACGCCACCGAGCTCGGCGCTGCGGTACGTCGCGGCTGTGAGGTCGTCGGACTGGAGCAGGACGACGACGGGGTGACCGCCGAGCTGGCCGACGGCTCGCGGTTGCGTTCCCGGTACCTCGTGGGCTGCGACGGCGGCCGCAGCACCGTGCGCAAGCTGCTCGGAGTCGGCTTCCCCGGCGAACCCACCCGGATCGAGACGCTGATCGGCGAGGTGGACATCGGCGTCGATCCGGAGACGGTGACCGAGGTGGTGGCCGAGGTCCGGAAGACCCGCCCCTGGTTCGGCGTCGGACCGAACCCGACCGGCGGCGGCACGTACCGGCTCGTCGTGCCCGCGGCGGAGGCCAGCGGCGGGCGCGAGGCCCCGACGCTGGAGGAGGTCCGGGAACGGCTGCGTGCGGTGGCGGGCACCGACTTCGGCGTGCACTCCCCGCGCTGGCTGTCCCGCTTCGGCGACGCGACCCGGCAGGCCGAGCGGTACCGCTCCGGTCGCGCGTTCCTGGCCGGCGACGCCGCGCACGTCCACCCGCCCGTCGGAGGACAGGGCCTCAACCTCGGCATCCAGGACGCGGTCAACCTCGGCTGGAAGCTCGCCGCCGCCGTGGACGGCTGGGCGCCGGAGGGCCTGCTGGACAGCTACCACGCCGAGCGGCACCCGGTGGCAGAGGACGTCCTGAACAACACGCGCGCCCAGACGCTCCTGATGACCCCGGAGCCCGGGCCACAGTCCGTCCGCAGGCTGATGCGCGAGCTGATGAGCTTCGACGACGTCAACCGCCACCTGATCGAGAAGATCACCGCGATCGGCATCCGGTACGACCTCGGCGGCGGTCACGCCCTGGTCGGGCGACGGCTTCGCGACCTGCCACTGGGGCACGGGCGCCTGTTCGAGCTGCAACGACGGGGGCGCGGTCTACTGCTCGACCGGACCGGACGGCTGTCGGTGCCGGGGTGGGCGGACCGGATCGACCACGTCGTCGACGGGTCCGACGCGCTCGACGTGCCCGCCGTGCTGCTGCGCCCGGACGGTCACGTCGTCTGGACCGGGGACGACCAGGAGGAGCTGCTCGCGAGCCTGTCCCTGTGGTTCGGCGCCGCGACCGTCGAACCCGCCTCTGCGTCGTAGGGTCGCGGACCTCTCCGGAAGGACTGTACGAACGGGCGGGGAGCCTCCCGGCGGCTAGGGTGCGCGTGGGGGGAACGCAAGCGGTCGACGGGGCTCGGGGGTGTGCGGGTGGAGCGGGAGGCAACCCCGCCTGCCGGGTTCGACGTCCGGTCCCGGGACCCGGAGGAGGCGAACCACGAGCTGCGGACGGCCTACGTCGACTTCACGGTCAGCCCTTCGGGCACCACCGAGGACTTCGAGTTCGTCCACTCCGGACTCACCGCGCCCGAGTTCGCGCTGGCGCGCGTGCGCTACAGCATGTCCGTGCATGTCGGCGCGCTCGGCACGAACCCGTCGCTGATCGTGCTGGAGCGCACCAGGGGCCGTCTGACCGCCGGGGCGGGCCGGGACTCGGTGGTCGCCGAAGAGGGTGCACCGGTGCTGATGCCGACCCACCGCGAGGGATGGTGGGTCGACATGGACGACCTCGACGAGGAGCTCGTGACCGTCGCCAGGCCCGCGCTCGACCGCGTCGCGACCGCCGTCGGGATCGCTCCGGACAAGCTGACGTTCAGCGGCATGACCCCCGTGTCGGCAGCGGCCGCGCAGTACTGGATGGGCGTCGTCCATCACGTGCGTGACGACGTGATGGCCAACGACGTCGCGGCGGCGAGCCCGCTCGTCCAGGCGAGCACGGCCCGGCTGCTGGCGACGGCCGCGGTGACGACGTTCGACAACTCCGCTCTCCGGCTGCTGGCCGACTCCGCCTCGCCGCCCGGCTGGTCGAGGCCGGCGGCGCTACGGCGGGCGCTGACGTTCATCGACGAGCACGCCGCCGAGGACATCGGCGTCGAGGACATCGCCGCGGCGGCCCGTATCGGTGTGCGCGGCCTGCAGGTCGCGTTCCGCAAGGAGCGGGGCAGCACCCCGCTGGAGGAGCTGCGGCGGGTGCGGATGGAGCGCGCCCGTCGTGAGCTGCTGGACGCGGACCCGACGCGCGGCGGTTCCGTCGCGGAGATCGCTGCACGATGGGGGTTCACGAACCCGGGCCGCTTCGCGGTCCAGTACCGGCACGCCTACGGCTGCCAGCCCCGCGACACGTTGCGGCGCTGAGCCCCTCCCGTGCGAGACGATCTCGGGAGCCCTCCCGACGTTCGTCCCTAACGTCCCGTTCGCGCTCCGGTCGACCATCGACGGGCCGAGACCGGGACGTCCACGGATCGTCGAGCAGCGCTCGAGGCCGGACCGGCCCGGCCGGTCCTCGGGCGACAGCAAGGAGAAATGATGTCGTCGTTCGTCCGGTGGTCCCGGCGGAGCCGCCGCGGGCGCGGCAGGCGGGGCGGCGAACTGCGCGTACAACAAGGCCACCGAGTGACCGTCGGTTCCCGAACCGTTCCGCGACGACGGCGCCGCCCCTGCCATCGGGGGTCGCGCCGTCGTGTGCTCCAGGGCCTGCCGGATCAGGGTCCGGATGCCCCGCCCTCGATGAGGATGATCAGACCGATGCCGATCAGGACGACCGGCAGGATGACGTGCCCCCACCGGGCCAGCGTCCGGGCGACGGGCGGCCGGGTCGCAAGGAAGCGACCGGCGACGCACCACACGCCGACGAGCACGAGGAACACCACGACGTAGGTGATCATCCCGGCGGTTCCGGCGGTGGCGAACACCGGGACGTACACACCGATGTTGTCGCCACCGTTGGCGAGGGTGACCAGCGCGACGGTGAGGATCCCGACGTCGCCGTCCCCCGGACCGGACTCGTCGCCGGTGTCGTGGCGTTCGCGCCATGCCGCCCGGGCTGCCCGGATCCCCAGCAGCAACGGCAGCAGACCGAGGTAGGGCAGGACCGACTCCGGCAGCAGCCCGGCCGCCAGGGCTCCGACGACGGCGCCGGCGAGGATCCCGGCGAACCCGAGGTACTGACCGACGACCACGTCCGGCACGCCCCGCCGGTTACCGGCGACCCGGGCGAAGAACAGGGCCAGGATCAGGATGTCGTCGATGTTCGTCACCGCGAACATGCCCGCAGCCTGGGCGATCACGGACAACGACACGGGACCTCTCCGGCTCGGCAGCGACCGCGCCGGTCGACGCGACAGGCCTCAGTGTCGGGGATGCCCGATTCGGCGCGCCGCTCGGACGGCGCCACGGATCGTCACCGGTCGGCCGACCGCGGCTCGTGACCGCGTCCCGGACGGACCTGCGTTTCAGCCGCCGCCCGGCGGCGGCCCGTCAGGGTGGCCCGACCCGGGCCTGCTGTGAGAACTGACCGGTCCAGGCGGCCCGTGCCCCGGACTCGCCGATCCGGTAGACGGTGAACACGGAGCCCGCGGCCACGACGACGGCCAGCAGCCCGACGACGACGGTCACGACGGTCCCGCCCGGCTGCCCCGATGTGGTTCCGGGACCGGTGGCCGTGGCCGCGCCGGGAGCGTCCCGTCCGCCGGATCGACGCGAGCCGAGAAGGTGACGGCCCAGCAGGACCATGGCGACGACGGCCATGGCGATCGCCCACGGCAGCATCGTGTCCCCGATCTCGGTATGGGTGCTCACCAGCGGGGTCCGCGCGACCCGTTGCTCGAGCCACTCGCCTGCCTCGGTCGTCAGCGGGACGAAGATCAGGGCCACCACCGAGAGGATCGCGGTCGGCCAGACGAGGCGTCGTCGAGCGGCGGGCCAGAACGCCACGAGCAGGATCAGCAGCGCACTGAGCGGCACGAGTACGACGACCGCGTGCACGAGCAGGATGTGGGCGGGAAGCCCGTCGATCGTGGACACGGCCGCGATGATCGTGCCCGCCGCCGTACCGTGGCCATACCGCGATCATGACGACCGACAGCGCAACCGATGCGGCCCGTCGTCCTGGACGACGACGTCGCCTCCCAGGCCCTCGAGAACCGCCTCACCGGGCCGGTGGCTACCAGACTGATCGGCGCCACGTGGTGCGTCACCTTCGTGACCGTCGCCGAACTGTGACAGTGGGCCGAGATCCGGCACTGGGGACACCGGACCCGCGACCAGCTCGACGACTGGCTCGCCCACGTCGTGGTCCTGGACTCGGATGAGACGGTCGCCCGGACCTGGGGTCGGATCAACGCCGCCGCCCGGCTCCGCGGACGCTCACAGCCGGTGAACGACTCGTGGATCGCCGCCACGTGCATCGCCAACGACGTCCCACTCGCGACGCTGAACATCAAGGACTTCGCCGACTTCACCGAGCACGACGGCCTCATCCTGCTGCCGTCGTGACCGGCCTCCACACGCGCCCGGCCGCGGATCCTTCATGGTCTCCGAGCGGTGTCGGGTTCGGGCGGAGCCCGGCCGCCGGAGGCAGCTACTCGATGTACCCGGTCGCAGGGTCGACCTGGACGAGGAAGCTGCGGATGGACTCTTCGAGATCTGTTCGGCTCATGGCCTCGCCGCCGCACGACGACGCGGTGAACCCGTAACCCTCGCTGGGACCGGTCAGCCAGTCGAAGTCGTACTGACCGAGGACCCCGGGGCGCCTGGTCACCCGGAATGTGTGCCCGTCGACAGTCATGGTGTCCGGGGTCTCGGACATCGGCCCAGCGTGTCGGTCCGGCATCGGTGCTGCAACCGCTTCGAGCCTGAATCGGGGTGAGCTGCTCGAACGTCGGATGCCCGAGACGGCTCATGAGAACCGGCTCGTCCTCCGTTGGCCTGGGCCGGGTAGCCGGCCCGCGCCGGCCGGAGGCGGCGCATTGACGTGGCTCAACGACGATGTCCCGGCGCTCACAGGTGGCGGCATGGCCCGGGTACAGCGTCGACGTCCTGTTGCGCGTCTACGCGACGTGCATCGTCGGCCAGGAAGCGGCCCGTGCGTCGTCGAGTCGAGGAGGCCTTACGCGCGGGCGGCGACCAAATCACTCGCCCGGCTGTTATCCGATCCCTGAGCGGAGCCGGACTCGGACGCAGCTCGGAGGCCAGCCCCAACCCGTGGAAGGCGCCCTGGGTTGCCAGGGATTCAAGTGTCCTCTTCCGATCGGCAGATGTTGTCGATGTCCCGGCCTCCTACCGTCGAGTCGCACCCGCCTTGGGAGTGCCTGATCATGTCGGAGGGGTTATGAGCATGAGCGTTAAGCAGGAATCGACGCCTACCTGGGTTCAGAGCTGGCTGGATGCATGGAACGAGCGCGACGGGGCCGCGATCAACGCCCATCTGGCCTCCGATGTGGTGTACCAGGACATGACACTCGGGGAGCGATTCGAGAGCCCAGAGGCGGTTCGGGCGTTCGCCGACGAGATGACTACTACGTTCTCATCTGACTACGGGTTCATCGGCGGCCCGCAGTCGGTCTCCGGCGACGACAGCTACGCGTTCGAGTGGACGCTGACCGGCACGAACGACTGCGCCGACCCGCAGCGCGGCCTTCCCGCAACGGGCAAGAAGTTCGAGATCCCGGGCATCTCGATCGGGCGACTCCGCGACGGGAAGATCGTGGAGAACCGGGACTACTGGGATCTGGCTGGATACCTCATGCAGGTCGGTCTGATGGAGCAACCCGGCTGACGCGACAGGGCACGTCGTTGTTCCCTGTCCGGCCTACAGACCGGCTCGTCCGCCCCGCTCTCCCCACATGCATCGCGGGAGCGGGGCATCCGCGCTGACCAGCGGACACCGCCTCGCGTCCGCTGGCGAGTTCTCGACGCTCTCGGATGCTCCACGGCCCAGAGGTGGATCTTGGTGCCCCATTCTCCGAGCAGCTCCCTCGTCCTGGCCGCCTGCTCGTCGTAGAGGCGGGGACCAGGGTGGCGCCTGCGCCATCGCATAGCGACGCCGCAGGCACCCTGGTGGCCGTCTCTGCGGCGTGGACACTCATCGGCCGAGGGGCAGCATCTCGTCACGCTCCGTTGGTCCTGGCGTCTTCGTACGGTCGCAGCTCGACGCCCTGGTGCTCGTCGCCGATCGGCTCATGGATCTGGGCGCCCTGTCCGTGGCTGGGGCCGGGTAGCCGGACCCGGCGCCGCGAACGGGCCGGAGGTGTAGTGAGCGAAGCGACGGGGCCGGCCTGGCCGGCCCCGCGCCGCCGGAGGCGGCGCTCTTGACGGTGAGCCGCAAGCGGGCGATCTTCCACAACGCGGTGGACTACGCGGTCGAGCTGGGCCACCTGTCGGGCAAC
Organism: Pseudonocardia endophytica; assembly: GCF_004339565.1. Classification (GTDB taxonomy): domain Bacteria; phylum Actinomycetota; class Actinomycetes; order Mycobacteriales; family Pseudonocardiaceae; genus Pseudonocardia; species Pseudonocardia endophytica. Next base: position 448,700 of record NZ_SMFZ01000002.1, on the reverse strand, counting down.
CCGATCGGCTCGATGAAGTGGCGTGCGCCGAAGCTGACCGAGGCGGTCAACCCGCGCGTGGTGATCAACCCGGGGCAGGCGCGCGCTCCTGGCTGCTGTTCGGCAAACCGGCTCCGGCGCGCGGCTGGTCGCGTTCTTCGGGTTCATGTACTACGCGGCCCCGCGTCCGGGTGAGGCGGTGGATCTACGACGCGACGCGCTGTCGCGGCCGTCGTCGGGCTGGGGCGAGTTGTACCTGAGCATGTCGGCCCCGTCGGCCGGTCGGTCGTGGAGCGAGTCCGGAACGCGCCGCGAGCCCCGCCAGCTCAAGCACCGGGGCGCCGAGGAGGTCCGCGTCGTGCCGTGCCCGCCCGCGCTGACCGAGCTGCTGCGTGCACACCTCGTCGATCACGGCACCACGCCGGATGGACGGCTGTTCCGTGGCGCTCGCGGTGGTCCCCTGTCGGAGAGCCTGTACGGCCGGGTGTGGGCCAAGGCGCGTGACGTGGCGCTGTCGGGTGAGGAAGTGGCGTCCCCCGCTCGCCCGTCGTCCGTACGACCTGCGGCACGCGGCGGTCTCGACGTGGCTCAACAGCGGCGTCCCGGCGCCTCAGGTCGCGGCCTGGGCGGGTCACAGCGTGGACGTCCTGCTGCGGGTCTACGCGACGTGCATCGTCGGCCAGGAGGACGCGGCCCGGCGCCGGATCGAGGAGGCGCTGAGTGACCCGCATCCATGATCGCGACCGCGGATCCCCGTACACAGGGGGACTCAGTCGAACAGAGCCGGACCGACGAGAAGCGGCCCCCGTCCAACGTTTCCGCTGGTCGGGGGCCGTTCTCGGTGGGTGTGGCAGGTGAAGGATTCGAACCTTCGAAGGCGATGCCGACGGATTTACAGTCCGCTCCCTTTGGCCGCTCGGGCAACCTGCCGGGGGTGCGATCGGCGTACCGAAGCGCGTGGAAGAGGATACGACACGATCCGAGCGCTCCCATCGAGGGGGCCTGTCCGAGGAGGAGTCATGGCCGACCCGTCGTTCGACGTGGTGAGCAAGGTCGACCGGCAGGAGGTCGACAACGCCCTGAACCAGGCGGCGAAGGAGCTGTCACAGCGCTTCGACTTCCGCGGGACGAACACGAGCGTCTCGTGGGCCGGCGAGGAGGCCGTCTCGTTCGAGTCCGACACCGAGGAGCGCCTGAAGGCCGGCATCGAGGTCTTCAAGGAGAAGCTGATCAAGCGTGACATCTCGCTGAAGGCCCTGGAGGTCGGCGAGCCGGCGTTGTCCGGCAAGGCCTACAAGGCCACCGGCACGATCCTGCAGGGCATCGCGCAGGACAAGGCCAAGGAGATCAGCAAGACGATCCGCGACGAGAAGCTCAAGGGCGTCCAGGCTCAGATCCAGGGCGACCAGCTCCGCGTGTCCGGCAAGAAGAAGGACGACCTCCAGGCCGTCATCACGCTGCTCAAGGGCAAGGACTTCGGGATCGCACTGCAGTTCACCAACTACCGCTGACGCCACGGACGCCGCCTCGGTGCGGGCGAACCGATGGCGCCCCGCTCGGCACCGAGGGCACGGTGACCTCGCGCATCCGAGGCCGACGTTGCATCTCACGGTCTGGCTGTCCGGGGTCGGTAAGACGACGCTCGCACGCGACCTAGAGAGACCGACGGTGCTCTGCGGCTGACACCGACGAGTGCATGCTGCCGCCGTTCGGGGTCCGGTGGAACGAGGTCGCCGGCAAGTGTGACGCCCCGGAGGGCCGGTTCGCCTGGGCCGCCCACCAGGTGTTGCGAGCGGCCGGCTCGGTGATCCTCGGCTTCGGCTGCTGGTCACGCGGGGAGCGGTGGGCCCTCTGCGGGATGGCCGACCCGGCCGGCGCCGACGTCGCGCCGCAACACGTCACTCACCTCAAGTCCGAGCGCATCGAGCGAGCGACGGACCGGCGGCGCGAGGCTCCCGAGGCCTTCGAGCTGACCCGACGATCACGCGCGGTTCCACGCCGTGTTCACGCCGCCGATGCCCGAGGATCGCCGCCGACGCCCGAGGAGCTGAGAGGGGACCCGCCGCAGCCTCCGGCCCCGTGCGGGAGCTGGCCGGAGTAGGCGTCCGACCGCGGCCAACGGCGCCTGGGCGTCTGAACGGGTGACAGAGCGGCGAGCTGGAGGTCAGTTGATGCTCCTCGTGCCAGCCTGAGCTCGCTGGGTGGAGCGGCCACCCCGGCGTGACGGGAGTCGCGATGGGCGACGGCGGAGCGGACGAGGTGCTGGTGGTCGGGGCAGGGCCGGTCGGCCTGACGGCCGCCTGCCAGCTGGCTCGGCTCGGCGTCCGGCCGCGGGTGGTCGAGACGCTCGCGATCCCGACGACGGAGTCACGGGCGGTCGCGGTGCAGGCACGGAACATGGAGATGCTCGCCGCGCTCGGCGTTCTGGACCGGCTCGAAGAGCGGGGGCGGCGCATCCCCGGCCTGGAGATCAGCGACGGCCGGACCGGACGAACTCACGCCCGGATGGAGTTCGGCGAGATACCGAGCCGCCACCCGTACATGCTCGACCTCCCGCAGCCGGACACCGAGGCGGCGCTGGCCGAGCGGGCCGTCGAGCTCGGCGTCGTCGTCGAACGCGGTGTCACGCTCACGACGTTGACCCAGGACGACGACGGCGTCGACGTCACCCTGCGGTCCGCGAGCGGCGCGGAACGGACAGCGCGGTTCGGCTGGGTCGTCGGCGCCGACGGCGGGCACAGCACCGTCCGCGCGCAGGTCGGCACGACACTCCACGGCAGCTTCGTCGGGCAGCACTTCGCGATGGCGGACGTCGACGTCGAGACCACCCTGTCACTCGACACGATCCGGATGTTCACCCACCCCGACGGCCCGGGGATGCTGTTCCCGATGGCCGGGACCAGGGCGCGGGTCCTGTTCCAGGTCGCCGAGCCGGGCGACGGCGACCCCACCCTCGCGCAGATCCAGGCGCTCGCCGAGGCACGGATGGGCGGCGCGGTGAACTGCAGCGATCCCCGGTGGCTGACGTACTTCGAGATCCACCACGCCCAGATACCGCGGTACCGCTTCGGTCGCGTCCTGCTGGGCGGCGACGCCGCGCACGTCCACAGCCCGGCGGGTGCGCAGGGCATGAACACCGGTATGCAGGACGCGGCGAACCTGGCCTGGAAGCTGGCGCTGGTGGCGCGGGGCCGGGCAGACGCCGCCCTGCTCGACACCTACCACGACGAGCGGCATCCGGTCGGCGCCGACGTCGTCCGCCAGACGACCACGCTGACGAACATCGGGACCGCGACGGGCGCCGAGGCCGTCGTCCGTAACCTCGCCTTCTTCGTCGTGGGCCACGTCCGGCGGATCGGTGAGGCCGCCGCCACGAAGACGGCCGAGCTCACGGTCGCGTACCCGCACAGCAGCCTGTCCGTCCAGCATGGACGGGGCGTCCGGGCCGGCGATCACGCGCCGGATCCGGCTGGCACGTCGGTGGCCGTCGAGCAGCTCCTGGCCCGGCCAGGGTTCACGCTGCTGGTGTTCGGACCAGCCGACCTCGACAGGCTCGCGGCGACGCTGGGCGAGCTCGGGACCGTCGTCCCGGTCGTCACCGAGGCGGACCGCGGCGTCGGTGTCGTCGACGCGGACGGCGTCCTGGCGCACGCGTACGGGCTCGGCTCCGGCGGGCTCGCGCTGATCCGTCCGGACGGGTACCTCGGGCTCGTCGCGGACTCGGCCGACGACCGGCTACTGCACCACTACCTGCAGGTCAACCTGCACGTCGGAAGCCGCGCCACGGCCTGACGCACCCCGTACCGGCGTGCCGCACCCGTCGCAGCCGGTGCGACACGCCGGGGAGGGGTGCGGCACGCCGGCGAGAGAGGGGTGCGGCGCTCAGCGAGGAGGTGCGGCACGGCGCACAGGAGTGCGGTGGGCTGAGAACGGAGGGCCGCGCCGCGGCCTGACGCACCCCACACCGGCGTGCCGCACCGGTCGCAGCCGGTGCGACACGCCGGGGAAGGGTGCGACACACCGGGACGGAGCGCGGGGCTCGGGAAGGGGTGCGGCACGCCGGAAGGAGTGCGGCGCTCAGGGACGGGGCGCGGCACGCCGGGACGGCACCGGGAGGGTCAGGGGGTACCCGAGATCGACGAGCCGGTCAGGTCGGCGCTCGTCGCCCCGGTCACGCCGACGGCGACGCCCGCGGCCAGCAGGAGGGCGGTCATGCCGGCGAGAACGGCGGGCAGGATCCGGCGGCGGGCCTTCGGGGTCGTCGGCACGGTCGCGACCGGGTGCAGCCCGGCCGGCTGCAGCGGCGGGAACACGTCCGGGACCGGGTAGACGCGCGGGACCGGCGCGTGGCCGGGGGACGACGTGCGCTGGACCGGGATCACCGGGATCACCTGCGTCGAGTCGTCGGTGAACTCACCGGGGACGACGGTGGGGATCGCGGTCGTCGGCGGCTCGAGCTCCTCGAAACGCGCGTGGCGAGGGCCGGAGGGCGTGGTCTGGGTCATGGGATGCCCTTTCGCGCGGAGGAACCTCTTGCTCCGGATATCGCACTCGCACGGGGGCGCCGTTAGCGAGGCGACCGCTGTCATCGGCAGAACTGGGTACGTGGCAGCGGCGGTCGCAAAGTGAGACATCCACAGTGTTCTGCATCACAGAGACTGACGGCCATCCGAACATGATCACTGTTGATCGAGGAGAGCCTCTCGTATGAGCGACACCACGTTCCGGCTGATCTACCGGAGCCGCTCCCTGATTCCCGCGGAGACCCGGAAGGCCGTGCTCGGCGAGATCTTCAGCTCCGCCCGGTCGAACAACAAGCGGCAGCAGATCACCGGGGCGCTGCTGCTCAGCGGCGACTACTTCGTCCAGGCGCTGGAGGGCGACGAGCAGGCCGTCCAGGCGCTCTACGAGCACATCGCCAAGGACGACCGGCACGAGGACGTCACCGTCGTCGACGAGCGCCGCCTCGACGAGCGCACGTTCGGCAAGTGGTCGATGGCCCAGGTGTCCGACGACGGCGGCGCCGACATCCCGTTGCTGACGAACCGGGACAAGGGCGGCATCACCCGGAAGGCCGCCGATCCGACCACCGCCGACCAGGACGTCGTCCTCGACTACATGCACGACGTCGCACAGTCCTAGACGATGCGCCCGGACCGGTCAGCCGCGACGGGCCATCTCCTGCAGGCGCGCGATCCGGTCCTCGATCGGCGGGTGCGTGGAGAACCAGCGCGCCGTGCGCTCGCCCGGCCGGAACGGGTTGGCGATCATCAGATGCGACTGGGCCGTCAGGCCGGGCTCCGGCGGGAGCGGCGCGGCCGCCGTCCCGTACTTCAGCTTGTTCAGGGCCGACGCCAACGCCAGCGGGTCGCCGGTGAGCTCCGCCCCGGACGCGTCGGCCTGGTACTCCCGCGACCGGCTGACCGCCATCTGCACGACGCCGGCCGCGATCGGCCCGAGCAGCGCCACCAGGATCATCGCGATCGGGTTCGGGCGCTCCTCGTCGCCGCCGCCGAACATGCTGAACAGGAACCCGAACTGGGCCAGGAACGTGATCACCGCCGCCATCGCGCCGGCCACCGACGAGATCAGGATGTCCCGGTTGTAGACGTGGCTCAGCTCGTGCCCGATCACGGCACGCAGCTCGCGCTCGTCGAGCAGCTCCAGCAGGCCGCTCGTGACGCAGACGGCGGCGTTGCGCGGGTTGCGCCCGGTCGCGAACGCGTTCGGGGCCTCCGTCGGGCTGATGTAGAGCGCCGGCATCGGCTGGCGCGCACGCTGGCTCAGCTCCCGGACGATCCGGTGCAGCGCGGGGAACTGCGCCTCGGTGACCGGCTGGGCGTGCATCGAGCGCAGCGCCAGCTTCGCCGAGTTGAAGTACGCGTAGCCGTTCACGCCCAGCGCGACCAGCAGCGCGACGACCAGACCGGTACGACCGAAGAACGACCCGATCAGCAGCACGACCGCGCTCATCCCGCCGAGGAGCACGGCCGTCTTGAGCCCGTTCATGTGCCTGTGCACGCCGTCGCCGTCCTTCCACCCGAATCCGTGTTCCCGCCGGGTCAACGATCCGCCCGCACCCCACGTTCCCCCGTGACCGCCGGCGTGTTCGCGGTGCCACGTTCCGCACCGTGGGACCCGGCGCATGCACCGGAACGGACACGAGGGGAGGATCGGACCCCATGAGCACCGAGGTCCGCACCGAGGTCACCGACGGCGTCGCCGTGCTGACGCTGTCCAACCCGGCCCGCCGCAACGCGTTGAACCTGGAGCTGTCGCAGAAGCTCGTCACCGCCGTCGAGGACGCCGCGGCGGACGAGAAGGTAGGCGCGATCGTCGTCACCGGCGAGGCGCCCGCGTTCTGCGCGGGCGGCGACCTCGGGGAGCTGCAGCAGGCCGACCCGGCCACGCTGCGCAAGGTCTACTCCGGATTCCTGTCCATCGCGGCCTGCCCGCTGCCCACGCTGGCCGCCGTGAACGGCGCCGCCGTCGGCGCCGGGATCAACCTCGCGCTGGCCTGCGACGTGCGCCTGGCCGGCCCGACGGCCAGATTCGACGTCCGGTTCATGCAGCTCGGGCTGCACCCAGGCGGCGGGTACACGTGGATGGCGCACCGGATCCTCGGCGCGCAGGGCGCGGCCGCCATGACCCTCTTCTGCGACGTGCTGGACGCGGCCGAGGCGCAGCGCGTCGGTCTCGTGTGGCGCACCTACGACTCCGACGAGGCACTGCTCGACGGCGCCCGCGAGCTGGCCGGTCGTGCGGCCGCGGCGCCGCGGGAGCTGATCGAGCAGACCAAGGCGACGATGCGGGTCACGTCGCGCCTGGACAGCCAGTCCGACGCGACCGACATCGAGGTGCGCGCGCAGGCCGAGTCGGTCCACTCCGAGGCGTTCCGCGAACGCGTCGCGGCGCTGCAGGCGAAGATCTCGAAGAAGTGAGCGGGATCACTCATGAATAACCGGAGCCTGCTGTGATGTGGCACAGGGTGCACGGACAGCGCACGTCACGGCGAGTTAACCTCGGCCAGAGCAGGCTCACTACCACAGCCGATGGGAACCGGGGGCTGAGAGGCCGATGACGACCAGCGACACCTCTGTCGAGAGCCACGACGGGGAGGTGGTCCAGCGCGACCGGGTCGTGATCCGGTTCGCCGGTGACTCGGGCGACGGCATGCAGCTCACCGGCGACCGCTTCACGTCGGAGACCGCGAACTTCGGCAACGACCTGTCGACGCTGCCGAACTTCCCGGCCGAGATCCGGGCGCCCGCCGGCACGCTGCCCGGCGTCTCGTCGTTCCAGCTGCACTTCGCGAACTACGACATCCTGACGCCGGGCGACCGGCCGGACGTGCTCGTGGCGATGAACCCGGCCGCGCTCAAGGCGAACATCCGCGACCTGCCCCATGGCGGCGTGCTGATCGTCAACACCGACGAGTTCACGAAGCGGAACCTGACCAAGGTCGGGTACGACGCGAACCCGCTCGAGGACGGATCCCTGGAGGCCTACGACGTGCACGGGGTCGCCATGGCGACGCTGACCCGAGGCGCGCTCGAGGAGACCGGGCTGTCCAAGAAGGACGCGGAGCGCGCGAAGAACATGTTCGCGCTGGGGCTGCTGTCCTGGATGTACCACCGGCCGAGCGAGTCGACCGAGCGGTTCCTGCGCGAGAAGTTCGCGAAGCGACCGGACCTGGCCGAGGCGAACATCCTGGCGTTCCGCGCCGGGCACGCCTACGGCGAGACGACCGAGTCGTTCGCGGTCACCTACGAGGTGGCGCCCGCGCGGCTGGAGCCGGGTACCTACCGGCAGATCACCGGCAACACGGCGCTGTCCTACGGGCTCGTCGCGGCCGGGCAGACGACCGGGCTGTCGGTGTTCCTCGGCTCGTACCCGATCACGCCGGCGTCGGACATCCTGCACGAGCTGTCCAAGCACAAGGCGTTCGGCGTGACCACGTTCCAGGCCGAGGACGAGATCTCCGGCGTCGGCGCGGCGCTCGGTGCCTCGTTCGGCGGCGCACTCGGCGTCACGACGACGTCGGGTCCCGGCGTCGCGCTCAAGGCCGAGACGGTCGGCCTGGCGGTGGCGCTCGAGCTGCCGCTGCTCGTCGTCGACGTCCAGCGCGGGGGTCCGTCCACCGGGCTGCCGACGAAGACCGAGCAGGCCGACCTGCTGCAGGCGATGTTCGGGCGCAACGGCGAGGCGCCGCTGCCGATCATCGCGCCGTGCACGCCCGGCGACTGCTTCTCCGCCGCCGTCGAGGCCGCCGCGGTCGCCGTCCGGTACCGGACGCCGGTCATGCTGCTCTCCGACGGCGCGCTGGCCAACGGCTCCGAGCCGTGGAAGATCCCGGACGCGGAGTCGCTGCCGACCATCGACCCGGGCTTCGCCACCGAGCCGAACGCCCCGGACGGGTCCGGGGAGTTCTGGCCGTACCTGCGTGACCAGGACACGCTGGCCCGCCCGTGGGCGATCCCCGGCACGCCAGGACTGGAGCACCGCGTCGGCGGTCTGGAGAAGGCCGACGGCCGCGGATCGATCTCCTACGACCCGGACAACCACGACCGGATGGTCCGGCTGCGGCAGGCCAAGATCTCCGGCATCGAGGTCCCGGACCTCACGGTCGACGACCCGGACGGCCCCGACGACCCGGCCGACGTGCTGGTGATCGGCTGGGGCTCCACGTACGGCCCGATCAACGCCGCCGCGCGCCGGGTCCGCAACATGGGCCACTCGATCGCCACCGCGCACATCCGCAACCTGAACCCGATGCCGTCGAACCTGGGTGACGTGCTCGCGAGCTACCGCACGGTGCTCTGCCCGGAGATGAACCTCGGGCAGCTGGCGCTGCTGCTGCGCTCGCGGCACCTGGTCGACGTGAAGAGCTACACGAAGGTCGCCGGGCTGCCGTTCGGCGCCGAGGAGCTGCAGGACGTGTTCCTGGACTACCTGACCGGCACGCACCCGGACGCCCAGGCGTCCACCACGGAGCCCGAGGGGGCACAGGCATGACCGCCATCGACCTGGGTCTGCCCGGGGTCGGCGGACTCGACGGGGTCCCGACCACCGACGAGAAGCAGACCGCGAAGGACTACACCTCCGACCAGGAGGTTCGCTGGTGCCCCGGCTGCGGCGACTACGCCGTGCTGGCCGCCGTCCGGCAGTTCCTGCCGACGCTGGGGATCAAGCGCGAGAACACGGTCTTCGTCTCCGGCATCGGCTGCAGCTCGCGCTTCCCGTACTACCTGAACACCTACGGGATGCACTCGATCCACGGCCGTGCGCCGACGATCGCGACCGGGCTGGCCACCACGCGTCCTGACCTGTCGGTGTGGGTCGTCACCGGTGACGGCGACGCGCTGTCCATCGGCGGCAACCACCTGATCCACGCGCTGCGCCGCAACGTGAACCTGAAGATCCTGCTCTTCAACAACCGGATCTACGGGCTGACCAAGGGCCAGTACTCCCCGACGTCCGAGGAGGGCAAGGTCACCAAGTCCACGCCCTTCGGGTCGGTGGACCACCCGTTCAACCCGATCTCGCTGGCGCTCGGCGCAGAGGCCACGTTCGTCGGCCGGGCGCTGGACTCGGACCGTAAGAGCCTGACGTCGGTGCTACAGGCGGCGGCCGAGCACCGTGGCAGCGCGCTCGTCGAGATCTTCCAGGACTGCCCGATCTTCAACGACGGCAGCTTCGACGTCCTGCGCAAGGGCGAGAACGAGAACCGGCTGGTCCCGGTCACCCACGGCGAGCCGATCCGCTTCGGCCCCGAGGGTGACGACGGCCTCGGCACGTGGGCCGTCGTCCCACGCGGATTCGGCCTCGAGGTCGTCGAGGCGTCCACGGTGGACCCGTCGCGGATCGTCGTGCACGACGCGTCGGACCACGAGCTCGCGTTCGCGCTGTCGCGTCTGTCCGACCAGGACCTGAACCACACCGTGACCGGTGTGTTCCGCAACGTCGAGCGGACCACCTACGACGACGCCGCCCGCGCCCAGGTGACGGCGGCCTCCGAGGCGGCGGGCACGCCGGACCTGCAGAAGCTGCTCAACGGCCGGGACACCTGGACGATCGTCTGAGTTCCCGATCCACGACGACGGCCGGGACCCGATCGGGTCCCGGCCGCCGGTCGTTCCGGGTCAGCGACCGGTGGTCCAGATGACGAACCCGGCCGCCTCCGCCTCCGCGACCCCGATGAAGTACAGGTCGGCGCGGGTGCGCAGGTAGTACGGCGAGTCGGGCGTGTGGTACCGCCCGGTCGCCACCTGCACCTTCACCCGGTGCGTCATCGGCGCGCCGGAACCGTCGGCCGCGGGGTGCAGGGAGCCGGGGTGCGGCCCCTCCGCTCCGGTCGCTGCCGGCGCGGCCGCGGGCTCGGCCGGAGCGGCCGCACCGCCCGCGGCGGCGTCGCGGGCCGCGATCTTCTCGCCCGCCCCGCCCGGTGCCGGACCGAGCAACCGGCTGCCCGACGGCGTCGGCTCCGGCGGGCCGTCCGTTCCCGACGCCGGTGGGTCGGCGACCGCCACACCGGCGGACCCACCCCCCGCGGCATCGGCTGCGATCTTCTCGCCGGCCCCGCCGGGCGGCGGACCGAGCAGCCGGCTGCCCGTCGGCCCCGTGTCCGATGTGGACGAAGCATCGGTCGACGCCCCGTTCGTGCTCGTCGCGGCGACGGCAGCGGCCCCTCCGGCCACGGCAGCCCCGCCGGCCACCGCTGCGGCGGTCCCGGCCCCGGAACCGGCGGAGGTTCCTGCGTCCGTCTGCTCGGGCGGGGCGCTCACCGACGCCGAGCCGGCCGCGTCGGTCGGCGTCGCCCCGGAACCCGCGGCAGCGGCGTCGCTTGCCGCGATCGCCTCGCCCGCGCCACCCGGGGGCGGGCCGAGCAACCGGCTCCCCGCGGGTCCCTCCTCCGCCGCGGCCGAGCCCGACGACGCGTCCGGCGACGCCGACGCCGACGCCGTGGACGCGGGCGCCGCGGCGGATGCCCCGGCTGCCTCGCGCGCGGCGATCGCCTCGCCGGCACCACCGGGCGGTGGACCGAGCAACCGGCTGTCCGTCCCACCCGCACCCGACGAGGCGTCCGGTGCCGGCTCCGCCGTCGCCGCGGGTGCAGCGCCGGCGGATCCGGCCTCCGGCGCCGCGGTCGCCTCGCCCGCGCCACCCGGCGCCGGACCGAGCAGGCTGCTGTCCCCCGAACCCGGGGACGTGCCGCCGGCCGACGCCGCGTCGGCGTCGTCGGGCGCGGCTCCGTTCGAGCTCGATGCGGCTCCGACGGCGGCCGCTCCTCCGAGCACGGCGGCCCCGCCCGCCACGGCCGCAGCGGTCCCCGCCCCGGAGCCGTCGGCGGTGCCGGCATCCGCCCCGCCCGGGGAGGCGTCGGCCGGCGGCGGACCGGTCGGGGCGTCGGCGGCCGCCGGGGCGTCGGGCGGGGTCTCGGCAGGAGCGTTCGGTGCAGCGTTCCCCGCACCGCCCGCCGGCGGCCGAGATCGGTTCAGGCGAATGATCAAGACGATCAGAGCGAGCACCGCGACGATGGCGACCAGCCACAACAAGGCAGACATCGGACAGGCCCTCCGATTTCCCCCGCGGCCCGGACGGGCCGGACTGTGTGGTTGATATCACGAAAGCGCGGCGACCCGCACGATCGAGTCAATTCTGAGACAGCCCATCGGTCGTGGGCCGTTCGGAGGTACGTCGACTGCCCGGACGGTCTCAGCCGCTGCCGCCGCCGGGTCGCGAGTTCCACGCGACGAACCCGGCCGCTTCCGCCTCCCGAGCGCCGACGAAGTACAGGTCGGCACGCGTGCGGACGTAGTACGGCGACTCCGTGGTGTGGTACCGACCGGACCCGGTGTGCACCTTGACCGGATGTGTCGACGGAGGCTCCGCCCCGTCGGCGGGTGCCCGCACGCCGCCCGGGTACGGATCCCCGGCGTCGGCGGCCCGTTGCCCCGGGCTCACCCCCGCCGGGCCGATGAGCCCGGTGTCCAGCGACGCCATCGCCGGCCCGCTGGCCGGTTCCGACCGGGCCATGTCCTCGGCCGACACGGTCCACAGCGGGGAGCCGTCCGCGACCTTCATGCTCGGGACGGGACTCGTCGGAGGTGCTCCGCGAGGTGGCGTGGACGTCGCCTCCGGAGCGGGGTCTGCCGAGACGGGGCCGGGTGCGACCTGCTCCGGGCCGGGTGGGGCCGTGGTCGGCGGCTCGGCAGCCGGCGGCGGCCCGGCGGTCGGCGGCGGCCCGGCGGTGGGCGGCGGCCCGGCGGTGGGCGGCGGCCCGGCAGCCGGCGGCTCGGCAGCCGGCGGCTCGGCAGCCGGCGGCTCGGCAGCCGGCGGCTCGGCAGTCGGCGGCTCGGCGGTCGGCGCCGGCCCAGCGGTCGGCGCCGGGCCGTCGGTCGGCCGCGGCTCGGCAGTCGGCGGCTCGATAGTCGGCGCCGCCCCAGCAGTCGGCGCCGCCCCAGCAGTCGGGGCCGGGGCAGGAGAGCCGGCACCGAATCCGAGGTCCGCGTCGCCGTGCGGATCGGGGGCGGTCCCGGCGGCCGCACCGTCGGGCGCGGACGGCTCCGACGGTCCGTCGACGGCGAGCGGGTCCGAGGCGGGCTCCGCGACGGGCGGCTCCGCGACGGGCGGCTCCGAGCCGTGCGTGAGCAGGTCGGCCTCGTCGCCGCCGGTCGGTGTCGGGTCCTCCGAGTCCTCCGAATCCTCCGGGAGCGGATCACCGGGCCGGTACCGGCGCGGCCGGGCGATGGCCTGCTCCTCCCCCGCTGACGGCACCGGAGCACCGGTCGTCGACGACTCCGGGACGGCATCGACGGCCGTGTCGCCGTCGGACCCCACCGTGGAACGGCGGGACCGCGAGCGGACCACCAGTGCCACGACCGCGATCACGACGATCACTGCAACGGCGATGAGCAGCCACGACAAGCTCGACATCGGGTCGGTCCCCTCGTTCTGCCCGGCTACCCGGACCCCGGTGGTTGATATCACGGATCGCGTGCGACGCACAGGTGCTCTGATGAGCGGGTGAGGGTCGACGACGATTCCCTCGACCGCCGTGGCGTCGCGCTCGGGGTCGGTGCGTACGCGGTGTGGGGGCTGTTCCCGGCGTTCTGGGCCCTCCTGTCGCCCGCGTCTCCGCCGGAAGTGCTCGCCCACCGCATCCTGTGGACGGCCGTGCTCATGTCGGTCGTCCTGACCGTGCTGAGGGGCTGGCGGGACCTGCGCACGCTCGGGCTCCGCGGCTGGCTGAACGTCGCGGCGGCGGCCGTGTTCATCGCCGTCAACTGGGGCGTGTTCATCTACTCCGTGTCGATCGGGCACGTCGTGGAGGCCGCGCTCGGCTACTACATGACGCCGCTGGTCAGCGTGCTGCTGGCGGTGCTCGTGCTGCGCGAGAAGGTCGGCCCGGCGCCCTGGGTCGCGCTGGCGCTGGCCACGGCGGCGATCGTGGTGATCGCGGTCGGGGCGGGCGCGGCACCCTGGCTGAGCCTGGTGCTGGCCGTGACGTTCGGGATCTACGGGTTGATCAAGAAGACGATCCCGCTCCCGGCGACGGCGAGCCTCACCGGAGAGGGCATCGTGCTGGCGCCGATCGCGGCCGCGGTCGTGCTGGCCTACCAGCTGAGCGGCTCCGGAACGTTCGTCGGCCTCGGACCGTGGCACACGCTGCTGATGCTGGCCGCCGCCCCGGTCACGGCCCTGCCGCTGCTGCTCTACGGCGCGGCGGCGCGGCGGATCCCGCTCGCCACGCTCGGCGTCCTGATGTATCTGAACCCGACGCTGCAGTTCCTGTGGGGCGTGCTCGTCGTCGGCGAGCAGATGCCGACGAGCCGCTGGATCGGGTTCGTGCTGGTCTGGCTCGCGCTGACCGTGTTCACCGTCGACATCGTGCGACGGGCACGGCGGCGCGCACCGGTTCAGCCGGTGCGGTCCACGGTGTAGTCGACGAGCGTGCGCAGGGCGTCCACGGCCGGGCACGGCGGCAGTGCGTCCAGCTCGTGCCGGGCACGCTCGGCGTATCCCGCCACGGTCTCCCGCGCCCGCGTCAGCCCCTCACCGGACCGCAGGAGGGTCAGCGCCTCCTCCACCTCGCCGTCGTCGTCGAGGGGGCGGGACAGCAGGTCCCGCAGCCGCATGTCGTCGGGACCCGCGTCGCGCAGCGCGTAGAGCATCGGCAGCGTGTGCACGCCCTCGCGCAGGTCGGTGCCGGGTGTCTTGCCGGAGTCGTCGGACGGCGAGGCGATGTCGATGATGTCGTCGGAGATCTGGAACGCGCTGCCGATGACGTCGCCGAAGCGGTGCAGCGCCTCGACGTGCTCGGGTGCCGCACCGGAGAACATCCCGCCGTAGCGTCCGGACGTCGCGATCAGGCAGCCGGTCTTCTCGTCGATCACCTGCAGGTAGTGCTCGACCGGGTCGACCGACTCCTTCGGTCCCCTCGTCTCGCGCATCTGCCCGGTGACGAGCTCGGCGAACGTCTCCGCGACGATCCGCACGGCGTCCGGCCCCAGCTCGGCGACCAGCCGCGACGCGTGCGCGAACAGGAAGTCGCCGGTCAGGATCGCGACCGAGTTGTCCCACCGAGAGTTCGCGCTCTGCGCGCCCCGGCGCATCGTGGCCGCGTCCATCACGTCGTCGTGGTAGAGCGTCGCGAGGTGGATGAGCTCGACGACGGCCGCCGAGGTGATCACGTCGTCGCGTTCCGGGTGCGGGCCCACGTGCGCCGCGATCAGCGTGAACAGCGGCCGGAACCGCTTGCCGCCCGCGTCGATCAGGTGCAGGGCGGTCTCGGTGACGAACTGGTACTCGCCCTGCACCTCCCGGTGCAACAGGTCCTCGACGCGCTTCAGACCGTCCTCGACGGCCTCGGCCAGCGCCGGGTCGGCCAGCTGCATCCCGGCGACGCTCTGTGTCTCCACCCCCACAGGGTACGAACGTCAGCCGCCGAACGCCCCGCCGGAAGCCCACTGCAGCGCAGGTGTGGGCAGGATCCCGAGCAGGAGCGTCACGAGGACACCGAGCGTGATCGCCATCGTCGTGAAGGCACCCGGCACGACGACCGTCGGGCCGTCGGCCGCCGGCTCGCTGAAGTACATCATCACGATCACGCGCAGGTAGAAGAACGCGGCGACGGCGCTGGCCACCAACGCGATCACCACCAGCGGAGCCATCCCGTCCGCCAGCGCGGCCGAGAAGACCGCGAACTTCGCGGTGAAACCGCTGGTGAGCGGGATGCCGGCGAGCGCGAGGAGCAGGAACGTCATCACGCCCGCGACGAGTGGTGAGCGCTTCGCCAGCCCGGCCCACTGGGACAGGTGGCTCGCCTCGCCGTCGGCGTTGCGCACCAGGGAGATCACGCCGAACACGGCGAGCGTGGTGAACCCGTAGGCCAGCAGGTAGAACATCGTGCCAGCGGTGCCCTGCTGGGTGATCGCCATCGTGCCGAGCAGCAGGAAGCCGGCGTGCGCGATCGACGAGTACGCGATCATGCGCTTCACGTCGGTCTGGGTCAGACCGAGCACGGCGCCGACGGCCATCGAGATGATCGCGACGGCCCACAGCACGCCGCGCCACTCCCACCGGGTGGCGCCGAACGCGACGTACAGCACGCGGGCGATCGCGCCGAACGCGGCGACCTTCGTGCACGCCGCCATGAACGCCGTCACCGGCGTCGGGGCGCCCTGGTAGACGTCCGGCGTCCACGTGTGGAACGGGGCGACGGACCCCTTGAACAGCAGGCCGATCAGCAGCAGCGCGAGCCCCGCGAACAGCAGCGTGTCGGACACGGCGGAGCCGGCGGACGCGTTCGCGATCGCGGACAGCCGCACCGAGCCCGCGTAGCCGTACAGCAGCGCCACGCCGTAGAGGAAGAACGCCGAGCCGAACGCGCCCAGCAGGAAGTACTTGACGGCCGCCTCCTGGGAGAGCAGCCGGCGACGGCGGGCGAGCCCGCACATCAGGTACAGCGGCAGCGACAGCACCTCGAGTGCGATGAACATCGTCAGCAGGTCGTTCGCCGCGACGAACGCCATCATGCCGCCGAGCGCGAACAGCGCGAACGGGAAGACCTCGGTCTGCATCGTCGGCGCGTCGCCGGGCGGCCCGTACGACCGGTCGACGTGCTCCGACGAGCCGCCGCCACCGGAGCCGCCGGAACGGGCGAGCGCGCGCTCCGCCGCCGACGGGATGAACGCCCCACCCGGCTCCACCGAGCGGTCCGCGATCATCAGCAGGCTCGGGATCGCGAGCAGCAGCAGCGTGCCCCACAGGAACAGCGTCGGCGGGTCGACCGACAGCGTCTCGCCGAGCGTGATCACCGGTGTGGGCGAGCCGAGCGCGTAGGCGCCGAGCGACACCAGCGCGACGACGAGCACCAGCGCGGTCCAGACGACCTGCACCGGCCACCGCTGGTGGCGGGGCAGGAACGCCTCGATCAGCACCGCGATGCAGGCACCGCCGAGGATCACCAGCAGCGGTGCGACGGCGACGCCGTCGACCGCGGGCGGCGGGATCTGCTCCTGCGCGAGAACAACATCCGTGACGATCATCGGGCGGTCCCTCCCACGGACACCGGGTCGGGCAGCCCGACCTCCTGCATCGTCGCCGCCACCGACGGGTTGATCACGTCGAGCACCGGGCCCGGGACGAACCCGAGCACCAGGATCAGGACGATCAGCGGGGTGAGCACACCGATCTCACGCCGGGACAGGTCCGGGAAGCCGGAGCCACCGGTCGTTGTCGCGGCCACACCCGGGTCGACCATCGCGCCCGGACCGCCCGCGCCGCCGCGCTCCAGCGCGCCCAGCACGGCGTCGCCGCGCAGCGGGCCCTGCATCGTGCGCTGGTAGAACCAGAGCACGTACAGCGCGGCGAAGATGATCCCGACCGTCGCGATGATCGTGAACACCGGCGCGTTCGGGAACGACCCGACCAGCACCAGGAACTCGCTGACGAACGAGTTCGTGCCGGGCAGCGCCAGCGACGAGAGCCCCGCGACGAGCAGGCAGCCCGCCATCAGCGGGGCGACCTTCGCGACGCCACCGTAGTCGGCGATCCGCCGGGAGCCGCCGCGGGCGATCAGCATGCCCACCATCACGAACAGCATCCCGGTCGAGAGACCGTGGTTGACCATGTAGAGCGTCGCGCCGGCGAACGCCTGGCTGGAGAACGAGAAGATCCCCAGCGCGATGAAGCCGAAGTGCGCCACCGACGTGTAGGCGACGAGCCGGCTCATGTCCGACTGCCCGACGGCCAGCAGCGCGGCATAGATGATGCCGATCACCGCGAGCGTCAGCACCAGCGGCGCGAGGACCTTGCTGGCCTCCGGGAACAGCGGCAGGCAGTACCGCAGGAAGCCGTAGGTACCGACCTTGTCCAGCACGCCGACCAGCAGCACGGCTCCGACGATCGGGGCCTCGGCGCCGGCGTCCGGCAACCAGGTGTGGAACGGGAACAGCGGCGCCTTGATCGCGAACGCCACGAAGAACCCGAGGAACAGCCAGATCTGGGTCGACGTCGACGTGCTCGCCGCGATCTGCTGCAGCTCGGCCCAGGTGAACGTGCCACGGCCGATCGCATCGAGGCTGTTCACGTACAGCCCGATCAGCGACGCCAGCATGATCAGGCCGCCGAGCAGCGAGTAGAGGAAGAACTTCACCGCCGCGTACTGCCGCCGGGCCCCGCCGAAGCGTCCGATCAGGAAGTACATCGGGATGAGCATCGCCTCGAAGAAGACGTAGAACAGGAACACGTCGGTCGCGGCGAACACCCCGACGAGCGTGGCCTGCGCACTCAGCAGCAGCGCCAGGTAGCCGCCGACGGTGCGCCCCTCCGGCAGCTTCTCGGACCACGCGTAGAGCATCAGGACCGGCACCAGCACCGCGGTGAGCACGATCATCACCAGGGCGATGCCGTCCACACCGAACGCGATGTGCGTGCCGAACGTGGGGATCCACGGCACGGAGAACTCGAGCTGGAACCGGGTGCCCGCTTCCGCGGCCGCCGTCGAGTAGCTCGCCCACGCGACGATCGCGCCGACGAGCTGGAGCAGGGCGAAGCCCATCGCCGTCGCCTTGGCGGCGCCGGGGTTGGAGCGCAGCCCCACCAGCACGAGCGCGCCCACGACGGGCACCAGGAACAGGATCAGCAGGAGCGGGTTGCCCCCGGAGTCCGGAACGATTCCGGTGTTCACGCGAACCTCACCGCCAGCATGGCCGCGACGATGAGGACCCCACCGCCGAGCATGGACAGGGCATAGGACCGGACGAACCCGGTCTGCAGTCGTCTCAGACGCCCGGAGCCGCCGCCGAATCCGGCGGCCAGACCGTTCACCGCGCCGTCCACGCCGCGGTTGTCGAAGAACACCAGGATCCGGGTCAGCCAGATCCCGGGACGCTCGATGAGCGCCTCGTTGATCGCGTTCGCGTACAGGTCACGGCGGGCCGCGCGGACCGGCAGCGACACCGGCTCCGGCCGCTCGACCGGCGTCTCGCGCCTGCCCACGACGAGGTAGGCGACGATCACGCCGAGCGCGGACAGTGCGATCACCAGCCACGGCACGACCGCGTGCGGCAGCGCGCCGCCCTCGGACTCCTGCAGCTCGCCGAGCGTCGGGGCCAGCCACTCCGGCAGCAGCGGCGACAGGATCGCGCCCGCGCCGATCGAACCGAGCGCCAGGATGATCATCGGGACGGTCATCGTCGCGGGCGACTCGTGCGGGTGGTACTCGTGCCCGTCCGGACCCTCGCGGCCCTCCCAGCGCGCCTTCCCGAAGAACGTCATGAGCACCAGGCGCGTCATGTAGAACGCGGTGAGCCCTGCGGCCAGCGCGGCCAGCCCGCCGAACACCCAGCCCCGCCAGCCGTCCTGGGCGAACGCGGCCTCGATGATCGCGTCCTTGGAGAAGTAGCCGGACAGGAACGGGAAGCCGATCAGGGCCAGGTAGCCGAGGCCGAACGTGACGAACGTGACCGGCATCTTCCGCCAGAGACCGCCGAAGTTGCGCATGTTCACGTCGTCGTTCATGGCGTGCATGACCGACCCGGCACCGAGGAACAGCCCGGCCTTGAAGAAGCCGTGCGTCAGCAGGTGGAAGATGCCGAGCGCGTAGCCGACCGGCCCGAGCCCGACGGCCAGGATCATGTAGCCGATCTGGCTGACCGTCGAGTACGCGAGCACCTTCTTGATGTCGTCGTACGCGCAGCCGATGATCGCGCCGATCATCAGCGTGATCACGCCGATGAGTGCGACGACGAGGCGTCCGGTCTCGGTCAGGTTGTAGATCGGGTTCGCGCGGGCGATCAGGTAGACGCCCGCCGTCACCATCGTCGCCGCGTGGATCAGCGCCGAGACCGGGGTCGGGCCCTCCATCGCGTCCGGGAGCCACGCCTGCAGCGGGAACTGGCCGGACTTACCGCAGGCGCCGAGCAGCAGCAGGATCGTGATCGCCAGGACGGTGCCGGACGGGACCTCGCCGATCCGCGCGAACACGTCGGTGTACTGGACGGTGCCCAGCTCCAGCCAGATCAGGAAGATCGCGATCGCGAGCCCGACGTCGCCGACGCGGTTCATCAGGAACGCCTTCTTCGCGGCGGTCGCCGCGGACGGGCGGTCCTGGTAGAAGCCGATCAGCAGGAACGACGCGAGACCGACGCCCTCCCAGCCCAGGTAGAGCATCACGAAGTTGTTGCCCAGGACCAGGATCAGCATCGCGGCGACGAACAGGTTCAGCTGCGCGAAGAACCGCCGCCGTCCCGCGTCGTGCGACATGTACCCGACCGAGTACAGGTGGATCAGCGAGCCGACGCCGGTGATCAGCAGCACGAACGTCAGCGACAGCGGGTCCAGCCGGAGTCCGAAGTCGACGTTCAGCGCGCCGGAGCCCATCCACTCGTAGAGCGAGAGCTCGCGGGTGCGCTGCTCCGGGTCGAGCCCGGTGGTCTCCAGGAAGATCAGCAGGCCGATGACGAACGCCGCGACGACCGTCGCGACGCCCAGCCAGTGGCCCCAGCGGTCGGCCCTGCGGCCGGCGACGAACAGCACGAGCGCGCCCGCCGCGGGGAGCGCGACGAGCAGCCAGGCCAGCGAGGCGGTCCCGGAAGCGGGGGCGACTTCCTGCGCCTGCGCGAGAGCGGCGGGGAGCGTTGTGTGCACGGGGGAGTCGCTCCTAGTACTTCAACAGGTTCGCGTCGTCCACGGAGGAGGACTGCCGCGTCCGGAAGATCGACGTGATGATGGCCAGCCCGACCACGACCTCTGCCGCGGCGACGACCATGACGAAGAACGCCATGACCTGGCCGTCGAGGTTGCCGTTGATCCGGGAGAACGTGACGAGCGACAGGTTGACCGCGTTCAGCATCAGCTCGATGCACATGAACACGACCACGGCGTTGCGCCGCACCAGCACGCCGACCGCGCCGATCGAGAACAGCAGCGCGGACAGGAGCAGGTAGTTGGTGGGACTCACCTCTTGGCCTCCGTCCCGTCCGGGGTGGTGACGTCGTTCGGTTCCCCGGCGGCGATCCCCTTGTCCGGGGTGGGACGACCGGTCAGGGAGTGCGCGTCCGGTGTGGCGGTGTCCGGGACGTCGACGGCGACCGACTCGATGATCTCGGAGAGCGAGTCCTCGGCGATCGACCCGTCCGGCAGCAGCGCCGGTACGGCGACCGAGTTGGCCGTCGCGTAGACGCCGGGGCCGGGCAGCGGGGACACCCGAGCGTGCTCGCCACGCAGGCGGGCGATGACCGTCTGGCGCTGGGTACGACGGGCGTGGGTCGAGGACTGCGCGTGCGCGAGCACCATCGCGCCGAGCGCGGCCGTGATCAGCAGTGCGGACGTCAGCTCGAACGGCAGCAGGTAGGTGGTGAAGACCAGCCGCCCGATGCCGCCCAGGTTGTTCGTGCCGACGCCGGGACCGGCGATCGGCTGCACCGACTGCAACCCCCTGGCCAGCGCCGCGACCAGCAGGCCGGCCATCCCGACGCCCAGCACGAGCGCCGCGACCCGCTGCCCGCGCAACGTCTCGACGACCGAGTCCCGGCTGTCCCGCCCGACCAGCATGAGGACGAACAGGAACAGCATCATCACGGCACCGGTGTAGACGATGATCTGCGTGAAGCCGAGGAACGGTGCCGAGTTCAGCACGTACATCACGGCCAGCGAGAACATCGTCAGCACCAGCATCAGCGCCGCGTGCACGGCGTGCCGCGCGAAGATCATGCCGAGGGCGGCGGCCACCGCGATCGGAGCGAAGATCCAGAAGAAGATGCCCTCGCCGACCGTCGTCGTGTTGTCCACCGCCTGAGCGAGGATCATCGGACCTGCTCCCCGGTCTGGTCGGCCACCGACGACGACCGCGCGAGCGTCGGACCCTGGACGTAGTAGTCCTGCTCGTCCTCACCGAGGCGCATCGGGTGCGGCGGCTGCTCCATGCCCGGCAGCAGCGGCGCCATCAGCTGCTCCTTCGTGTAGATCAGGTCCTGCCGGTTGTCGTCGGCCAGCTCGTAGAAGTTCGTCATCGTGAGCGACCGGGTCGGGCAGGCCTCGATGCACAGGCCGCAGCCGATGCAGCGCAGGTAGTTGATCTGGTAGATCGCGCCGTAGCGCTCACCGGGCGAGTAGCGCTCCTCCGGCGTGTTGTCCCCGCCCTCGACGTAGATCGCGTCGGCCGGGCAGGCCCAGGCGCACAGCTCGCACCCGACGCACTTCTCCAGCCCGTCCGGGTGCCGGTTCAGCTGGTGGCGGCCGTGGTAGCGCGGGGCGGCCGGGGGAAAGTCCTCCGGGTACTCCTCGGTGACGACCTTCTTGAACATCGTCGAGAAGGTGACGCCGAACCCCTTGAAGAAATCGAACATCGAATCACTCCCCAGCCTTGTCGGCGCCGGAGTCGGCAAGCGCGCCCGCCGGCTCCTTCGTGCCCGCACCGACAGCACGTTTCCGCCGTGGCGGGCCGTTCGGGACGGTCAGGTCCATGGGTGGCAGCGGGTAGTCCGACGCCGGCTCGATCGGGGCGTCGGTGGTCGTGCGCTCTGGCAGCAGGAACGCCACGCCGAGCACGATCACGAGCAGGAAGCCGATCAGCAGCAGGAGCAGCGCCGTGTTGTTCCCGCCGGTGTTCACGTACGTGCGGATGCCGAACACGGCGACGATCCAGACCAGCGACAGCGGGACCAGGACCTTCCAACCCAGGCGCATGAACTGGTCGTAGCGCATCCGCGGCAGCGTCCCGCGCAGCCAGATGAACACGAACAGGAAGATCAGCGTCTTGATCAGGAAGGCCACGAACATCAGCCAGCCGTTCTCGTTGAACGACGAGAGCGGCCACGGCCAGCGGCCGCCGCCGAGGAACAGCGTCGTGGCCATAGCGGAGACGGTCACCATGTTCACATACTCCGCCAGGAAGAACAGCGCGAACTTCAGCGACGTGTACTCCGTGTGGAACCCGCCGACGAGCTCGGACTCCGCTTCCGGCAGGTCGAACGGCGCGCGGTTCGTCTCGCCGACCATCGCGATCACGAACACGACGAAGCTGGGCAGCAGCAGCCAGACGTACCAGCCGGACCCCTGCGCGTCGACGATGTCCGCCGTGGACATCGAGCCCGAGTAGAGCACGACGCCGACGATCGACAGCCCGAGCGCGATCTCGTAGGAGATCACCTGGGCGGCGCTGCGCAGAGCGGCGAGCAGCGGGTACGGCGAGCCGGACGACCAGCCACCGAGCACGATCCCGTAGACGCCGATCGAGCTGCACGCCAGCACGACCAGCAGGCCGACCGGCAGGTCGACCAGCTGCAGCACGGTCCGCTCGCCGAAGATCGAGACCTCGCCACCGAACGGGATCACGGAGAACGCGACGAACGCCGGGATCGTCGAGATCACCGGCGCGATGAAGTAGACCTTCTTGTCCGCGAGGACCGGGATGATCTCTTCCTTGAACGCGAGCTTCAGCCCGTCGGCGAGGCTCTGCAGCCAGCCGCCCGGACCGGTGCGATTCGGGCCGGGCCGGTGCTGCATCCGGCCGACGACCTTGCGCTCCCAGTTGATCATGAACAGGGTCAGCACGACGCCGATCGCGAACAGCGCGACGACCTTGAGCAGGACCAGCCAGATCGGGTCGTCGGCCAGCAGCTGCTGGGTGCGGGTCAGCCCCTCGGTCCCGAGGTCGGGGGCCTGCTGCAGGAGGTTCACGATGCGCTCCCGTCGCTACCGGCGGCGCTGACGCCGACCAGGTCACCGTGGCCGACCCCGAGCGTCGGCCGGACGTGCGAGCCGGGCGAGTTGGTGGGCAGCCACACCACCCCGTCCGGGAGATCGGACAGCGCGACCTGCAGCGTGATCGTCCCGCGGTCGCTGCGCACGCTCGCGTTCTCGCCCTCGACGAGGCCGAGCCGCTCGGCCGTCGCGGCGTTCACCCGCACGTACGGGCGCCGTGCCGTGCCGGCGAGCGCCGGCTCGTCGACCTGCAGCGAGCCGTCGTCGATCAGCTGGCGGTGCGTCGCGAGCACGGCCTGCCCGAACGCGGGCCGGGCCGGCTCGCCCGCCGCGGACGTCGGCGCGGACGCCCCGGGACGCTGCGAGCCGATCCGCTCCAGCTCGCCGGCCGCGGCGGCCGGGGTCTGGGTGAACAGGTCGATGTCCATCTCGACGCCGAGCGTGTCGAGCACCCGGCAGTCCGGGAGCACGCCGCTCGCGTCCAGCGCCACGCCGAACTCCCGGCGGCGGCCCTCCCAGTTGACGTACGCCCCGGAGCGCTGCGCGTCCGGTGCGACCGGGAGCACGACGTCAGCCAGTTCGGTGACCGCCGACGTGTGCATCTCGAGGCTGACCAGGAAGCCGACCTCGCGCAGCGCCGTGAGCGCGGCCTGCGGGTCGCCCATGTCGTTCGGGTCCACGCCACCGACGACCAGCGCCGAGAGGTCGCCGGACGCGGCCGCGGCCAGGATCGTGTCGGCGTCGCGGCCCGGGCGGTCCGGCAGCTCGCCGGGACCGACGCCCCAGGCCCGCTCGATCTCGGTGCGGCCCTTGACGTCCGACACCGACCGCCCGCCGGGCAGCAGCGTGGGCAGGGCACCGGCCTCGACGGCGCCGCGGTCGCCGGCCCGGCGCGGGATCCAGGCGATTGTGGCGCCGGTGCGGGCGGCCAGCGCGGACACCGCGGAGTAGAGCCCCGGCGACTCGGCCGCCCGGTCCCCGACCAGCAGCACGGTGCCCGGCGCGGACAGCGCGTCGACGACATCCGGTGCGAGCTCGTTCAGCACGGCGGCCTCGGCGCCGGGGACGGCGTGCAGCAGCGTCGTCCCGGTCTTCTCGGCGCCGACCGTCGTCCAGCTGCCGAGCTGGAAGTGTCGCAGGCCCTTCTTGCGCCACGCCTTGCGCAGCCGGAGGAAGACGATGGACGCCTCCTCCTCGGGGTCCATCCCGACGGTGAGCACCGCCGGCGCGTCCTCGATGCCGAAGAAGCTCGTGCCGCCGTTCTCGGCGGTCGTGCCGACGACGTGCGCGGCCAGGAAGTCCAGCTCCTCGTCGGAGTGCGGACGGGAGCGGAAGTCGACGTCGTTCGTGCGGGCCACGACGCGGGCGAACTTCGCGTACGCGTACGCGTCCTCGACGGTCAGCCGCCCGCCGGGCAGCACGCCGATGCCGTTCGCGTCACGGGCGGCCAGCAGCCCCTCTGCCGCGGCGGCGAGCGCCTCGGTCCAGGACGTCTCGGCCAGCTCGCCGTCGGCGCCGCGGACCATCGGCCGCGTGATCCGGCCGGAGCTGGACAGGTACCGGAACGCGAAGCGGGACTTGTCGCAGAGCCACTCCTCGTTCACCGACGGGTCGTTGCCCGCCAGGCGGCGCAGGACCGTGCCGCGCCGGGAGTCGGTGCGCAGGTCGCAGCCGGAGCTGCAGTGCTCGCAGACGCCGGGCGTCGACCGCAGGTCGAACGGCCGGGACCGGAACCGGTAGGCGGCGCTGGTGAGCGCCCCGACCGGGCAGATCTGGATCGTGTTTCCGGAGAAGTAGGACTGGAACGGCTTGTCCTCGGCGATGCCGATCTGCTGGTTCGCGCCGCGCTCGAGCAGGTCGATGAACGGATCGCCGGCGATCTCGTCGGAGAACCGGGTGCAGCGCTGGCAGAGGACGCAGCGCTCGCGGTCCAGCAGCACCTGGGTGGAGATCGGCAGCGGCTTCGGGAACGTCCGCTTCGTCTCGACGAACCGGGAGTCGGCCCGCCCGCTGGTCATCGCCTGGTTCTGCAACGGGCACTCGCCGCCCTTGTCGCAGATCGGGCAGTCCAGCGGGTGGTTGATCAGCAGCAGCTCCATCACGCCCTGCTGCGCCTTGTCCGCCACCGGCGACGTGTGCTGGGTCTTGACCACCATCCCGTCTGCGACGGTCATGGTGCAGCTGGCCTGCGGCTTCGGCATCGGCCGGCCGCCCATCTCGACCTCGACGAGGCACTGGCGGCAGGCACCGGCCGGGTCCAGCAGCGGGTGGTCGCAGAAGCGCGGAACGATGATCCCGAGCCGCTCGCAGGTGCGGATCAGGATCTCGCCCTTGGGCGCGTCGACCTCACGGCCGTCGATCGTGAGCCGGACGTGGCCCTCTGGGACGGGCCGCTCGGTCTTCTCCTCGGGAGCGAGGGTCATGCGGAGGCTCCGCTCAGCTCGGCCAGCTGCTCCGGGCGTGCGACCGCGGGCTGCTCCGCGATCAGGTCCAGGAACTCCTGGCGGAAGTACTTGATCGCGCTGGTGATCGGCGACGTCGCGCCGTCACCGAGAGCGCAGAAGCTGCGGCCGAGGATGTTGTCGCAGACGTCGACCATCGTGTCGACGTCCTCGGCGGTCCCCTCGCCGTGCACCATCCGCTCCAGGATCTGGACCAGCCAGTACGTGCCCTCCCGGCACGGGGTGCACTTGCCGCAGCTCTCGTGCTTGTAGAACTCGGTCCACTTCATGACCGCCCACGGGACCGACACGGTCTCGTTGAAGATCATCAGTGCGGTGGTGCCGAGCATCGACCCGGCCTCGACGGCGCCCTCGAAGTCCAGCGGCGTGTCCAGGTGGTCCGCGGTGAACAGCGGTGTGGACGAGCCACCGGGCGTCCAGAACTTGAGCGGGATCCCGTCCTTCATCCCGCCCGCCAGCTCCAGCAGTTCGCGCAGCGTGACGCCGAGCGGTGCCTCGTACTGGCCGGGCCGCTCGACGTGGCCGGACAGCGAGTAGATCTTCGGGCCGGGGCTCTTCTCGCGGCCCATCCGCCGGAACCAGTCCGATCCGCCGTTCACGATCGCCGGGACCGACGCGATCGTCTCGACGTTGTTCACGACGGTCGGGCACGCGTAGAGCCCGGACGTCGCCGGGAACGGGGGCTTGAGCCGCGGCTGGCCGCGACGGCCCTCCAGCGAGTCCAGCAGCGCCGTCTCCTCGCCGCAGATGTAGGCGCCCGCGCCGGCGTGCACGACGATCTCCAGGTCGAACCCGGAGTCGAGGATGTTCGTCCCCAGGTAGCCCTTGGCCTTCGCCTCGGCGACGGCGGCGCGCAGCCTGCGGATGCAGTGCACGGCCTCGCCTCGCACGTAGATCGCGCAGAAGTTCGCGCGGATCGCGTAGCTGGTGACGATGCAGCCCTCGATCAGCGAGTGCGGGTCGGCCATCATCGTCGG
Source organism: Pseudonocardia endophytica (assembly GCF_004339565.1). Lineage (GTDB taxonomy): Bacteria > Actinomycetota > Actinomycetes > Mycobacteriales > Pseudonocardiaceae > Pseudonocardia > Pseudonocardia endophytica. Next base: position 422,071 of record NZ_SMFZ01000002.1, on the reverse strand, counting down.
GATGTCCTTGCAGGTACCCGGCTCGCCCTCGTCGGCGTTGATCACCAGGTACTTCGGCTTCGCGCCGGGCCCCTTGCCGCTGCCGTCGTCCTGCGGGATGAAGCTCCACTTCATGCCCGTCGGGAATCCCGCGCCGCCGCGGCCGCGCAGGCCGGAGTCCTTGATCAGCTGGATCAGCTGGTCCGGCTGGGCGGCGAACGCGGTACGGAGCGAGCGGTAGCCCTCGAGCTGCTCGTAGGTGTCCATCGACCACGACCGCGGCGACAGCCACCGGCGGGTCAGCACCGGGGTGAGCGGGTCGGGCTTGCGCGCGGGCTCGTTCGCGGTGTCACTCATGCGATCACTTCTTCTCCGGTAGCGCAGGCATCGCCGGTGGCTCGTCGGGCATCGCCGGGGCCGTCCATCCGCGCTCCTCGGCGAGCTTCGCCCCGCGCACCGACTCGACGGCCGACGACGGACCCTCGACACCGGACGCCTGGTCCGGCGGGAAGCCGGCCAGCTCCAGCTCGATCGTGCGCAGGTCGGTCAACGGCGCCCCGCGCGTCGGCTGCGGCCTCTCACCGCGCCGCAGCGCGTCCACCAGCTCGGTCGCCGAGTCGACGGTCTGGTTGTCGTAGTACTCGTAGTTGACCTGCAGGACCGGGGCGAGGTCGCAGGCCGCCAGGCACTCGGCGTGCTCCAGCGTGATCGAGCCGGTGCTGCCCGGCTCGCCCGCCGTCTCCTCGTGGCCGAGCGGGCGGTCGTCGGTGCCGAGCCGCTTCTGCAGCGTCGCGTAGATGTCGTCGCCGCCGAGCGCCGCGCACAGCGTGTTCGTGCACACGCTGACCAGGTGCTCACCGCACGGCGTGCGCTTGTACATCGTGTAGAACGTGACCACCGCGGTGACCTCGGCGAGGCTGAGGTCCAGTGCCTCGGCGCAGAAGCGGATGCCGTCCTGGCTGACGTGGCCCTCGACGGACTGCACGAGATGCAGCAGCGGCAGCAGCGCCGACCGGGACTCCGGGTACAGCGCGATGATCTCCTTCGTGCGCTGCCGCGTGAGCTCGTCGAACCGCGGCGAGACCGGCGACGGCTCCGTCGCGACGGCCTCGAACTGCTGCTCGGTCGCCGTCGCGTGCGACGGCGCGTTGGACTCCGGGTTCCCCTCGGGGAGGGTCATCGGTCACATCCCCCCATCACCGGGTCAATCGAGGCGACGGCGGCGATCACGTCGGCGATCTGGCCGCCCTCGCTCATCGCGGGCATCGTCTGCAGGTTCACGAAGCTCGGGTCGCGCATGTGCACCCGGACCGGGCGGGTGCCGCCGTCCGAGACGACATGTGCGCCCAGCTCGCCGCGCGGGGACTCGACGGCCACGTAGGCCTGGCCCGGCGGCACGTGGAAGCCCTCGGTGACGAGCTTGAAGTGGTGGATCAGCGACTCCATCGACTGACCCATGATCTTGCGGACGTGCTCGAGCGTGTTGCCCATGCCGTCGCTGCCGATCGACAGCTGCGCCGGCCAGGCGATCTTCGGGTCGTCCACCATGACGCGCCCCGGCTCGATCTTGTCCATGGCCTGTTCCATGATCTTCAACGACTCGTGGATCTCGGCCACGCGCAGGCGGTACCGGGCGTAGCAGTCGGCCTCGGTGGCCACCGGGACCTCGAAGTCGTACTCGTCGTAGCCGGAGTACGGCATCGTCTTGCGCTGGTCCCACGGCAGGCCCGCGGCACGCAGGATCGGGCCGGACGCACCGAGCGCGAGGCAGCCGTCCACCGGCAGGTAGCCGACGCCCTGCATGCGCTGCTTCCAGATCGTCTGGCCGGTGAGCAGCTTGTCGTAGTCCGGGAGCCGCTTGCGCATGACGGCGAGGAACTCGGTGACCTTCTCGCGCCAGTCGTCCGGCAGGTCCTGGGCGAGGCCGCCGGGACGGAAGAACGCGTGGTTCATCCGCAGCCCGGTCAGGTGCTCCAGCAGGTGGAGCACCTCCTCGCGCTCCCGGAACCCGGACGTCATACCGGTCAGGGCGCCCAGCTCCATGCCGCCGGTGGCCAGCGCCACGAGGTGCGACCCGACCCGGTTCAGCTCCATGAGCAGCACCCGGATGTGCTCGGCACGGCGGGGGACCTCGACGTCCAGCAGCCGCTCGGTGGCCAGGCAGAACGCGGCCTCGTTGAACAGCGGGGACAGGTAGTCGGCCCGGGTCACGAACGTGACGCCCTGGGTCCAGGTCCGGTACTCGCAGTTCTTCTCGATGCCGGTGTGCAGGTAGCCGATCACGGCGCGGCCCTGGGTCACCGTCTCGCCCTCGACCTCGAGGACCAGGCGCAGCACGCCGTGGGTCGACGGGTGCTGCGGACCCATGTTGATCACGATGCGGTCGTCGTGGTCGGAGTCGATCAGGGTGTCCCAGTCCCCACCGGTGACGGTGTAGACCGTGCCCTCTGTCGTCTCGCGCTGACGCGCGGCGTACGGGTCGGCCGTGTCCTGCTCGGTCGTGCCATCGGCCGCTGTGCCCTGCTCCGCGTCGGTGCTCATGAGTAGGCCCTCCGCTCGTCGGGCGGAGGAATCTCCGCCCCCTTGTACTCCACGGGAATGCCGCCGAGCGGGTAGCTCTTGCGCTGGGGGTGGCCCTCCCAGTCGTCCGGCATGAGGATCCGGGTCAGCGACGGGTGACCGTCGAAGATCACGCCGAACATGTCCCACGTCTCGCGCTCGTGCCAGTCCGCGGTCGGGTAGGTGTCCACGACGCTCGGCACGTGCGGGTCGTCGAAGTCGAGCGCCACCTCGAGCCGGATCCGGCGCCGGTAGGTCATCGACAGCAGGTGGTAGACCACGTGCAGCGGCGACTCGACCGGCTCACCGTCCGGCGCCGAGTAGTCCACACCGGACACACCGGAGCAGAACTCGAAACGCAGGCCCGGGTCGTCGCGGAACGTCCTGGCGACGTCGGCGAGCCGATCGCGCTGGACGTAGAACGTGATCTCCCCGCGGTCGATCGTGATCTGGCGGATCGCCTCGCGGTCGATGCCACGCTGGTCGAGGGCCGCGCCGAGCTCGTCGGCGATCTCGTCGAACCAGCCGCCGAACGGGCGCTCGGCGGGCGCGGGCGCGTAGCCCGGCAGCCGCAGCCCCCCGAAGCCGGACGTGTCACCGGTGCCGCGGACGCCGAACATGCCGCTGCGGGTCCGGGTCGCCGCCATCGGCGCCTCGCCGTCCTGCGACGCGGGGCGGACGCCGGTCTCCGGGTTCTCACCGCCGGCGGCGCGCTGCTCGTCGAGCGCGGCGCCGCCGGCCTCCGACGACGACTGTGCGGCGCCGGTGCGCTCGCCGTCGTCCTTCGACGTGCCGGTCTCGCCGGGGTCGTTGGGTCCGGTGCTCACGCTTACTCCTCCCCCGCGGACCGGCGGGCGGCGTCGGCGAGCGACGGCAGCTCCTCGGCCTCACCGGCGGTCAGCGACCTGGCCGTGTCCTTCGGCTGCGCACCCGGCTCCAGGATGTTCGGGACGTCCGGCGTGTGCGTCGTCTTCAGCGCGCCGAGCTGCTTCGCCTTCGGCGCGAACTTCACCGACGACGGCACCATCGGCGTCCGGTACCCGCTCGCCTTGAGCTCGGCGGCCCGCTTCTCGCCCAGCGGCTCGTCCATGATCTTGGCGTGGATCTTGAGGATCGCGTCGATCAGCATCTCCGGCCGCGGCGGGCAGCCCGGGAGGTACATGTCGACGGGCACGACGTGGTCGACGCCCTGCACGATCGCGTAGTTGTTGAACATGCCGCCGGAGCTGGCACAGACGCCCATCGCGAGCACCCAGCGCGGCTCGGGCATCTGGTCGTAGATCTGGCGCAGGACCGGGGCCATCTTGTTGCTGACCCGTCCCGCGACGATCATCAGGTCGGCCTGGCGCGGCGACGCGCGGAAGACCTCCATCCCGAAGCGGGCGAGGTCGTAGCGGGGCGCACCCGTCGTCATCATCTCGATCGCACAGCAGGCCAGGCCGAACGTGGCCGGCCAGAGCGAAGACTTGCGCGTCCAGTTGACCAGCTTCTCGACGCTGGTCAGCAGGACGCCGTTCGGAAGGTTCTCCTCGAGGCCCATCCGGCGCTCCTCTCCGGGCTCAGTTCCAGTCCAGGCCGCCGCGACGCCAGACGTAGGCGTAGGCGAACCCGACCGTGACGATGAACAGGGCGATCTCCACCAGCACGAACACGCCCAGCCCGCCGGCCGAGAACCGGTCTGCGCTGACGGCGAACGGGTAGAGGAAGACCATCTCGATGTCGAACAGGATGAACAGCATCGCCGTGAGGTAGTACGCGACGGGCATGCGGCCGCCGCCGACGATCGGCTGGGGCGACGGCTGGATCCCGCACTCGTACGAGTCGAGCTTCGCCCGGTTGTAACGCTTGGGTCCGACGAACGGCGCTGCCGTGACGGAGAACAGCGCGAACGCCCCTGCCAGCAGGAACAGCAGCACGAGGGGGAGATAGGGGTCGAGCATCTGCAGACACCTTTGTCGGGAGTCAACGCTGTCAGGACGGGTCGTCGCGGGCCGGCGCGTCGCCGTCGCCGGTGGCACCGACCCGACGGGACCTTATGCGCGCGATGTTGTGAGCAACGACCCAGGTGAGCCTTAGTTCAGCAGCGACGATCACTCCGCGGACGCGGTCCCGTCGCTGGTCAGCACTCCCTCCCCGTGATCTACGTCGACCGGCTTGTGAAGAAATTCACGAAGTTCGCGACGAGTGTAAGACCTCCGGGCGACGCGCGCGCCTCCGGATCGGGGACACGGGGGTCCACCGGCTACCGGCCCGCGCCGCGAGCAGGCTCCCGGTCCGCCCCATGGGCAGGCGTGCGCTCCGGGCCCGGGGCGGGCGTCCGGTCCAGGCCTCAGGCGGGTTTCGTGGCGCGGTGCAACGCGACGGCGCCGCCTGTCAGGTCACGCCACGCGACCCGCTCCCACCCGGCGTCGGCGATCCGCTCGGCCAGCACCGGCTGCGACGGCCAGTCCCGGATGGACTCGGCGAGGTAGAGGTAGGCGTCCGGGTTGGACGAGATCCGGCGGGCGATCGCCGGGAGCAGGCGCCCGAGCATCAGGCCGTGGTACGCCGCGCGGAACGGCGCCCACGTCGGCGTCCCGAACTCGCAGACCACCAGCCGTCCACCCGGCCGTGTGACGCGGGCCAGCTCGGCGAGACCTGCGTCCGGATCGGACACGTTGCGCAGTCCGAAGGAGATCGTCACGGCGTCGAACACGCCGTCGGAGAACGGGAGGTGCAACGCGTCGGCGGCGACCTTCGGCACGTTCCTGCGGTGCCCGGCGCGGAGCATGCCCTGGGAGAAGTCGGCCGCGACGCACCACGCGCCGTCGCGCGCGAGCTCGACCGTCGACACGGCCGTGCCCGCGGCGAGATCGAGCACCTTCTCACCCGGCCGCGGCGCCAGTGCACGACGGGTCTGGGCCCGCCAGTACCGGTCCTGTCCGCCGGACAGCGCGGTGTTCGTCAGGTCGTAGCGCCGCGCCACGCCGTCGAACATGCCGGCGACGTCGTGCGGGTCCTTGTCGAGGTCGGCGCGGGACACGACGTCGAGGTTACGGGCGCTGCGCCCGCAGACGTCGACCGAACCCGTCACTCCGCCCGGCCGGGCACCGCACGCGACCGGTCCTGCGGTCACGGGCCGGGCCTCCGGGCCGGACGATGATCAGCCCGTAGGGAGGAAGTCGGCCACCAGCGGCCGCAATCCTCCGCACGCTGCGATCACGGTCCGTCGGCCGACGTCTGCTCGGCCCGGCCGGGGAGGACCAACGGCCGCCGCCTACGACCGTCACGGGCGCGGGCCGAACACCTCACGCAGGACCTCGCGCAGCCCGGTCAGGTACTCGGCGCGGACCTGCGCGGCGAGCGCCGGCCACTCCTGCTGCGGCACCGACGCGGGACCGCCGTCGTCCGGGAGGAACGCCCGCATGCCGTGCAGGGCGATCCATCGGTGGTCGTAGTCGTGCGGCGCGCTCCGGTCCCACGCGACGGCCGTGACCGCGGCGCGGCGCACACGTCCCTCGTCGGCGAACGCCCACCGGTTGACCGGCTCTCCGTAGCGGTCGCGCAGCAGCCCCAGCGCCGACGCGGCCGACGGGTCGGTGCAGCGCGTCGCGTCGTAGCGGGCCCGGAGCTGGCCCGCGTAGAACCAGACGGCGGCCTCCGCAGGTCGATCCAGCGCCGTCAGTACCTCGGACGCGGCGTAGAGCACCGGCGGCATGACGCGGTGCGGCGCGGCGAGCACGTCGTCCAGCGCCGCGCGGGCCCTGCGCCCTCCACCGTTCAGGAGGCCGATCCGTTCCAGCGCATGCCGGGTGTCCACCTCCCGCAGCTCACCGGGCGGGTCGACGACGATCGTGCGCGAGGATCCGGTCATGGCGTCGACACTGCTCGCCCGCGGTCCGGTGCGGATCCGGTGAACTACGCAGACGCCGTCCTGCTCGAGGCGATCGGCTCCGGCGCGACGGTCCGGGCGGGCGTCCCGAACGACATGACGTCCTTCGTGATCAGCGGCCGCGTCCGGATGAGGGCGGGATGTCGCCCCGATCCGGACCGACGCGCCGACCGTGGCCGGGCCTGAGCAGCCCGGCCTCACAGCCCCTCATCATGATCGGCAGGAATGGTCGGAACGCGCCTCTGGTGGCGCTGTCGTGCCACTTCCGCCGATCATGGCCGGTGGCGCGGCCCGCCCGGGCCGACGTGACAACCGGCGCCATGGCCGGTGGCGCGGGCCCCGCCAGGGCTCCCTGCGCACACGAACACGATCGCGCGGAGTTCCGCCCACGGTCGTCCGCGCGGTCGGCTTGACGTGACGACCGGTGCCAGTTCCGGGGCCCACGCGAGTCGGGTACGGGTCCGCTCAGGACGCGGTCAGGGTCGCCAGCATCCCGTCCACGGCGGACGGCCATCCGAACTGTTCGGCGCGGGTGCGGGCGGCGTGACGGCGGCCCACCTCGTCGGCGGCGAGAACGGTGGTGATCCCGGCCGCGAACGCCTCCGGCGAGTCCGCCGCCGTCGCGCCGTACCCCTCGCCACCGCGGCCGACGATCTCGGTCAACGCGGACGAGCGGGACACCACGACCGGCGTGCCGGACGCCAGCGCCTCCAGCGCGGACAGGCCGAACGTCTCGTGCGGCCCCGGCGCGATCGACACGTCGGCGGACGCGAGGAGCGTGGCCACCCGGTGGCGCTGCGGCACGAATCCCACGAACGTGACCGGCAGGCCGGCCGCCCGTCGTTCCAGCGCCGCCCGCCGCGGGCCGTCCCCGGCCACCACGAGACGGACCGAGGCGCCCCGCTCGTGCAGCGCGGCGACCGCGTCGATGCTGCGCTCCGGGTGCTTCTCCGGCGACAACCGTCCACAGTGCACGAGCAGGGTGCCTGCACCATCGGCGAGCGAGCGGCGCAGCGACGCGTCGTGGTGGCGCGGGGAGAACGTCGCGAGGTCGACGCCCAGCGGGACGCGCCGGACGTTCGTCGCGCCGATCCGGTCGAACTCCTCGCCGGCGAAGGCCGTGGTGCAGACGACCGTGTCGTAGGCCGCCGCCATCCGCGCGTTCGCCACGTCGGCCAGCGCGCGGGCCGGCCCCGACGGCAGGAAGAACTGGTGCAGCAACCGGTCCAGGCGCTCGTGCGAGACGACCACGCCGGGCACGCCGCGACGCGAGGCCCACCGGCCGAGGCCGCGCAGTGTCAGGCGGTCGGACACCTCGATCGCGTCCGGGCGCAGCCGTTCCAGCAGCCGTTGCACCCGCCACGGGTCCACCATGCGGTACCCGCCGGTGCCCGGAACCTGCGGCGCGGGCACCTGGATCCGCCGGATCCCGCCCGGCAGCCGCTCGTCGGCCGCCGCGCGCCCTGGCACCACGAGCACGACCTCGTGTCCCCGCGCGACGTACCCGACGCCGAGCGCGGTGAGCGCCGTGCGCAGGCCGCCGGAGCGGGGACCGTAGAAGTTCGCCAGCTGGACGATCCGCATCAGGCGGCGATGCGGGACGCACCGGCCCCGACGACCTGCGTGTAGTGCGCGACGAGCTCGTCGCCGACCGCGGTCCACGTGCGGCGCAGCACGGACTGGCGGGCGGCCGCGCCGAACGCCGCGCGCAGCGCCGGGTCCGCGACCAGCCCGGCGACGGCGGCGCGCAGGTCGGCGTCGGCCGCGTCGGTGTCCGGGTCTCCCGCCACCCCGCCGTCCGGGCGCGGCGCGACCAGGTAGCCGGTGCGGTTCGGCAGCACCAGGTCACGCGGGCCGCCCGCGTCCGGGGCGACCGCGGGGACGCCGGAGGCCAGTGCCTCCTGGACCGCCTGGCAGAACGTCTCGGCCTGTCCCGGGTGGACGAACACGTCCAGCGACGCGTACAGGTCGGCGAGCTCGTCGCCGCCGCGGTGCCCGAGGAACGCCGCGCCGGGAAGCATGTCGCGCAACGGTTCCGCGCTCGGCCCGTCGCCGATCACGACGACCCGCACGCCGGGCAGGTCGGCGAGCGCAGCGAGCCGGTCGACCTGCTTCTCCGGCGCCAGCCGCCCGACGTAGCCGACGAGCGTCTCTCCGTCCGGCGCGAGCGACCGGCGCAGGGCCCCGCTGCGCCGCGACGGGGTGAAGCGGCGGGTGTCCACGCCGCGGGCCCACTGGTGCACCCGGGGGACGCCACGGGAGCGCAGCGCACCGGTCGCCCAGCTCGACGGCGCCAGCGTCCGGTCCGCCATCGAGTGCAACCGGCACGTCCACCGCCACGCGGCCCGCGCGGTCAGGCCGAGGCCGTACGACGACGCGAACCCGGCGACGTCGGTCTGGTAGATCGCGACGGTCGGGATGTCCAGCCGGCGGGCGGCCGCCAGCCCGCGCGCTCCGACGACGAACGGCGCCGCCAGGTGCACGACGTCCGGCACGAAGGAGCGCAGGGCGGTGAGGATCCGCCTGCTCGGCACGCCGACCGGCATCGAGTTGACCACCGGCAGCTCGAGCGCCGGGATCCGGACGACGGGGATGCCGTCGTGCTCGTCCGGCTCACCGGTGCCGGGCGCGACGATCATGACGTCGTGCCCTCCGGCCCGCAGGTGCTCGCACACCCTCAGGATCGAGTTGGTGACGCCGTTCATCACGGGCAGGAAGCATTCGGACACGATCGCGACGCGCACGGTCAGACCGTGGTCGAGGCGGCGCTCCGGGTCGGGTCGTCCGCATGTCCCGTCACGAAACGCTCGGCCAACAGTGTGTACCGGGCCGACCCGGACGGCGGAGTTGGCCGGACGGGTACCGGCCGGTCATCTCGCGGTCGCGACGGGGTCACCGGGCGCCCGGACACTCGGCGCACATGACGGCCGCCCGGACCCCCTCCTCGACGACCGCCGGTCCGCGAACCGCGCCGGAGCCGGTCGATCCGGGGTTGTTGTCGCGGGCACTGGAGGTCGCGGGCCGGCTCGCGAACGACGCCGCCGAGGTGATCTCCGCGACGCTCGGTGGCGGGGACCGGTACGGCGCGACGCAGGGTGCCGGGACGAAGGCCAACCCGTTCGACTGGGTGACCGACACCGACCGCACGCTGGAGCGTCACACCCGCCGCGTGCTGGCCGCGGAGTTCCCGTCGTTCCCGGTGGTCGGCGAGGAGTACGGCGCCGACGCGGCGGCCGCGCACGCGCCGATGTGCTGGGTGGTGGACCCGGTGGACGGCACCGCGAACTACGTCGCGGGCCTGCCGTGGTGCGCGTACAGCCTCGCGCTGGTCGACGGCGGAGGCCCGGTGGTCGGGGTGATCGCCGACCCGGGCCGCGGACAGATCTACGCGGCCGCGCGCGGTCGCGGGTTCCGGGCCAACGGCGTGCCGGTCCGCCCGCCGGAACCGGACGGCGTCGCCGGGGCGCTGGTGTGCGCGGAGGACCCGATGGCCGGGTTCGTCGCCGGCATCCGCGGGGCGCACGCCGGGGTCCGGGTGCTCGGCTCCGCCGCGCTCGCGGTCACCCAGGTGGCACTGGGGCACGCCGTCGCGGCCGTGCTGGAGCAGTACCACGACTGGGACGTCGCCGGGGCGCTCTGCCTGGCCTCCGAGGCCGGTGCCGTCGTCGTGGACCGCGACGGTCGTCCGCACCCGATGCCGGAGGGTGGCCTGCTCGTCGCGATGCCCCAGGTGCTCGACGACGTGTACCGCCTCTGGTCCGACGCGGACCGCTGACCGGGTCGGTCAGTCACGGGCCGCGTCGGCGGTGGACCGCCTGCGCCGCAACCAGACCACCAGCGGACCGAACACGGCCCAGATCACGACGAGCCCGATCGCCGTCGGCAGCAGCCCGTCGATCCAGCTGCGCCCGGCGACCCGCACGCGGTCCGGCTGGGTCGCGTCGTACTCCACGTAGATGTTGTCGCCTGCGGACAGGCCGCTCGGGTAGAGCACCGACGGCGTGCGCAGCTGGCCCTGGCCGTCGGTGAACTGGACGACGGTGCGGGCCTCCAGCACGGTGGCGGCCGTCGTCGCGCGGTGGCTGGAGATCCGGACGTCGTTCATCACGGCACCGGCGAGGGCGAGCACGGTCAGCACGCTGAGCACGACCGCGATCCAGGCGACGATCTCGGGCAGCTTCCGGGCGCCCGCACGCAGGATCCGCAACGCCAGCGTCCGGCTCTCGGCCAGGACGTCGCCCGCGGGACTGGTCACGTCTCCCGATTCTAGGTGGACGCCGGCGGCCGTCTCACTCCCCGTCGCGGATCGCCCGGCGCAGCGACGCGTGCGCCGCGCGCAGGCCGTCGCGCCCGGCGCGGACCTCGGTGATCCGGATCCCCTGCCCGGCGTGCGCCACCAGGTCCTCCTGGCGGCCGTCGGAGACGGTGTGCGCGATCCCGGCCGCCGTGGCCAGCGCGCCGAGGTCGACGCCGGTCGGCGTGCCGAACACCCGCTCGAACGCGCGCGCGTGCTCCGGGCCGCCCTGCTCGAGCAGGTGGAAGATGCCGCCGCCGTCGTCGTTGAGCACGACGAGCGTGAGGTCGGGGCGCGGCTCGTCCGGACCCAGGTACAGGCCGGTCGTGTCGTGCAGCAGCGTGAGGTCGCCGAGCAGCGCGACCGTCGGGCCGTCGTGCACGAGTGCGGCGCCGACCGCCGTGGAGACGGTGCCGTCGATGCCGGCCACGCCGCGGTTCGCCCGCACGGTCACCCCGGTCCGGGGCGCGGCGCCGAGCGCGACGTCGCGCACCGGGTTCGACGAGCCGAGCACGAGCTGTGTGCCGTCCGGCTGCGCCGCGACCAGGTCCCGCGCCAGGCGCAGGCCCACCGTCGCGTCACCGGCCGCGAACGCCTTGTCCAGCACGACGGACGCGGCCGCGTCGGCGTCCCGCCACCGCGCGGTGAACCCCGCGGGAGGCCGCAGCGCGGGGACCGCACCGACGGCCCGGACCGAGCCCGGCACGTCGGCCCACGGCTCGCCCTGCGGGCCCGCCGCCGCGTACACGGCGATCTCCGGGTCGCCGAGCAGGCGCATCACGTCGCGGTGCAGCGTCGGGCGCCCGACGACGACGACCTGGTCCGGTCGCAGGTCGGCGCGGCCGGCCAGCCACGGACCCGTCCGCAGCGCCCGCGGCCACAGCGGTGACGACGGCTCCGCGACGACCGGGACGTCACCGGGCAGGTCGACGTCCGCACCCCCGGACCCGGCAACGACGACGGTGCGGGCCTCCGGATCGAGCGGCAGCGGCGCGGGCGTCCGGTGCACCGCGGTGACGTCGGTCCACGGCCGGTCGCCCGCGCGACCGTCCGGGACGGGACCGTCGTCGGGGCCGGGGACCAGCGGCTCGGTGAACGGGAGGTTCAGGTGGACCGGTCCAGGAGGCGTCCCGGACCGGCCCGTGGCGGCCACGACGGCCCGCACGACCGCCGACCGGGTGCGCGGACCGGCCGCACGGTCGGCCGCACCGGCCCACCGCACGGCGCCGCCGAAGATCCCGGCCTGCGCGATCGTCTGGCTCGCGCCCGTCCCGACCAGCTCCGGCGGGCGGTCCGCGGTAACCGCGAGCAGCGCGACCCCGGAGTGCAACGCCTCCAGCACGGCCGGGTGGAGGTTCGCGGCCGCCGTACCGGACGTGACGGCCACCGGGACCGGTCGTCCGGACCCGAGTGCCAGGCCGAGCGCCAGGAAGCCCGCCGTGCGCTCGTCGGTCCGGACGTGCAGCCGGATCCGGCCGGTGGCGTCGGCGTCGTGCAGCGCGAACGCGAGCGGCGCGTTCCGGGACCCCGGACACAGCACGGCGTCGCGGACCCCGCAGCGCGCCAGCTCGTCGACGACCATCCTGGCCAGCGCCGTGGACGTCCCCGCCACGGCCTACGGCTCCAGCAGCTCGAAGGCGGTGGCCAGCTCGGCGCCGGGCAGACGGGTGCCCGCCTCGGCCGCGGCCTCGCGCAGGAACGCGCCGGGGTCGGCCATCGGCCCGCCGAGCGCCTCCAGGTAGGCCCGGTGCGCACGCAGCGACGCCACCGCCGCGTCGATCGTCGCGGTGATGTCCACGGCGTGCGTCGCCTGCGGCGAGGCCGACACGGCGACGTGCCGCACACCGCCCCACGGATCACCGCCCGCTCCGGGGAAGATCCACCGGTTGGCCGCGTCGCGGACCGCGTCGATCGCGGCCCGTCCGGTGTGGACGTGGTCGGCCTGGTTGAGCGCGCCGCTGCCCCACGTCTCCCGGATGTTCGAGATCACCAGCATCTCCGGACGGTGCCGCCGGATCGCCGCGGCGATGTCCCGGCGCAGCGGCACCCCGTACTCGACCAGCCCGTCCGGGTGGTCCAGGAACTCGACCTCGGTGACCCCGACCGCCGCGCACGCCGCGCGCTGTTCGGCCTCCCGGACCCGCGCGCACTCGCCGGGAGCCATCGTGTCGATCCCGGCCTCCCCGCGGGTGATCAGCAGGTAGGCGACCTCACGACCCTGCCCCGTCCACCGGGCGACGGCACCGGACCCGCCGTACTCCATGTCGTCCGGATGCGCGACGACGACGAGTGCCCTGTCCCAGTCCTCGGGCAGCGGAAGGTACTGATCGTCCACGGTTTCCATTGTGCCCGCGTTGCGGGCGCCCCCGGTCGTGCCCCGGTGCCGCCGGAGGCGTAGAACGACCACGGGCGATGTCCGACGACGGCTCCGGGAGGCTCCTCCATGGCCCGCACCGACCTCACGATCAGCACTCCGGACGGCGACGCGCCGGCCACGCTGCACACCCCGGACGGGGCCGGCCCGTGGCCGGGCGTGATCCTCTACGTGGACGCGGGCGGCGTGCGCCCGACGATGCACGCGATGGCCGACCACCTCGCCGTGCTCGGCTACGCCGTGCTCCTGCCGGACGTCTACTACCGGCACGGCGACTGGAAGCCGTTCAGCATGGAGACGGCGTTCTCCGACGCGAGCGAGCGCGAGCGCCTGATGGGCATGGTGCACGGCCTGACCAGCGAGATGGTGGCGATCGACGCCGAGTCGTACGTGACCGCGTTGCTGGACCGCCCCGAGGTGTCCGGCACCGCGATCGGCACCACCGGCTACTGCATGGGCGGCGTGCTGTCCCTGCGCACGGCGGGCACCCAGCCGGAGCGGGTCGCGGCGGCCGCGTCGTTCCACGGCGGCAACCTGGCCACCGAGGCGCAGGACAGCGTGCACCGCCTGGCCGACCGGATGCGCGCCACCGTGTACGTCGCCGCCGCGCAGGACGACGGGTCGTTCCCGGCCGAGCAGTACGAGCGCCTCGATCAGGCGCTGTCCGGTGCCGGCCTGAGCTACACGCTGGAGACCTATCCGGCCGCGCACGGCTTCGCCGTCCCGGACAACCCGACCCACGACGACGAGGCCGAGCAGCGGCACTGGGAGTCGCTGCACCGGCTGTACGCCACCGCCCTGTCCGGCTGAGCGTCCGACCGGCCGGACGCGCGGGTAGCGTCGGCGCCCTGATGAGCGCCACCCTCCACGCGTCCGGCCTGTCCGCCGCCCACGGCGCCCGCACCCTGTTCTCCGGCCTGGACCTGGTCCTCGCGCCGGGCGACCTGGTCGGCCTCGTCGGGGCGAACGGCGCAGGCAAGTCCACGCTGCTGCGGATGCTGGCCGGCCTGCGGGCACCGGACGACGGGCGGATCACGCTCGCACCCCCCGACGCCACCATCGGCTACCTCCCGCAGGAGCCCGACCGCCGCCCCGGTGAGACGGTCGGCGGGTTCCTGGCCCGGCGCACCGGCGTCGCGGGGGCGCAGGAGGCGATGGACGCGGCCGCGGAGGCCCTGTCCGACGGCGGCGCGGGCGCCGACGACGCGTACACGTCCACACTGGACCGCTGGCTCGCGCTCGGCGGCGCCGACCTCGACGAGCGGACCGGCGAGACGCTCGCCGACGTCGGACTGGACGCCGACCGGGACACGCCGATGACGGCGCTGTCCGGCGGTCAGGCGGCCCGCGCCGGGCTGGCCGCGCTGCTGCTGTCCCGCTACGACGTGCTGCTGCTCGACGAGCCGACGAACGACCTCGACCTGGACGGGCTCGCCCGGCTCGAGGAGTTCACGAGCGCGCTCGCCCGCGGGCGCGCCACCCCGACCGTGATCGTCAGCCACGACCGGGAGTTCCTGTCCCGCACGGTGAACCGGATCGTCGAGCTGGACCTCGCCCAGCAGCAGATCGGGATCTACGACGGCGGCTACGACGCCTACCTCGTCGAACGCGAGGTCGCGCGGAGGCACGCCAGGGACGCCTACGAACAGTACGAGGACACGCTCGAGGGCCTGAAGGCCCGGGCCACGATGCAACGCAACTGGATGGCGCAGGGCGTGCGCAACGCCCGTCGCAAGGCGGGGTCGGAGCCGGACAAGAACCTGCGACGGCTGCGCGCCGAGTCCAGCGAGAAGCAGGCTGCGAAGGCCCGCCAGACGCAGCGGGCGATCGAGCGGCTCGACGTCGTCGAGGAGCCTCGCAAGGAGTGGGAGCTGCGGATGACGATCGCGTCCGCGCCGCGCTCCGGAGCCGTCGCCGCGCGGGCCGACGGCGCGGTGGTCCGTCGCGGGGACTTCGTGCTCGGTCCGGTGACCGTTCAGGTCGACTGGGCGGACCGGGTGATGATCACCGGCGAGAACGGGGCCGGGAAGTCGACGCTGCTCGGCGCGCTGTTGGGTCGGATCCCGGTCGACGACGGCGAGGCCGGACCGGGCTCGGGCGTGCGCGTCGGCGAGGTGGACCAGGCGCGCGGGACGTTCCTCGGCGGGGAGACACTGCTGCGCGCGTTCGGCGACGCCGTCCCGGACTGGCCGGAGTCGGAGGTCCGCACGCTGCTGGCGAAGTTCGCGCTGACCGCCGAGCACGTGATGCGGCCGTCGTCGTCGCTGTCACCCGGCGAGCGCACGCGGGCGGCGCTGGCGCTGCTGCAGGCCCGCGAGGTGAACCTGCTCGTGCTCGACGAGCCGACCAACCATCTCGACCTGCCGGCGATCGAGCAGCTGGAGCAGGCCGTCGACTCGTTCCCCGGCACGGTCCTGCTCGTGACGCACGACCGCCGGATGCTGGACTCGGTGCGCTCGACCAGGCGCTGGAACGTCGCGGACGGCACGGTGACGGAGCGCTGACGCGCACGACCACCCCGGCACGGCGAACGAGGGGGCCGTTCGAGCAACGGGATTGCTCGAACGGCCCCCTCGTTCGGGTCGGGCTGAGCTCAGCTCTGCGCGTCGGCGTCCGGCTGCGTGACGATGGCGAACCGGAGCTCGTCCTGCCCGTCTGAGCCCGGGACGGCCTGCACGTCGAGGACCTTGTCGTCGAGAACCTGCGCCGCCGCGGGCTCCAGGAACACCGCGACACCCTCACCGCGGAGCACGGTGTCCTGGTCGTCCGCGGACTGCGCGAGCGCCAGCTCCAGGCCCTGTTCGGGGTCCGGCGCCGTGATCCGCAGTCCCCCTTCCTGGGGGAGCTCGGCGTCCGAGCTGAGCGACTTGATGGCCTCGGCTGCGTTCTCCGTGATTGACAGCATCGCCGACCACCGTACAAACGCGCCCCGGGCCGATGCAGCCCGGGGCGCGCCCCGTCCGTGCGATCACGCCGTGCCCTCGGAGAACGCGACAGTGACCGGCGTCACATCAGCCGAAGTTCTCGGGGTTCGGTCCGATGCGCTGGTCGGCATTCATCCGGTCGATGGCGGCGATGTCGTCGCCGCCGAGCTCGACGTCGAAGATCTGGAAGTTCTCCTGGATGCGGGACACCGTGTTCGACTTCGGGAAGACGATGTTCCCGTGGTGCAGGTGCCAGGCGAGAACGACCTGCGCGGGCGTCTTGCCGACCCTCTGCGCGATGTCGGTGATCGTGGACTCCTCGAGCAGGCCCTTGCCCTGCCCGATCGGGCTCCACGCCTCGGTCGCGATGCCGTGGTTGTGGTGGTACTCGCGCAGCGCCGCCTGGCTCAGGTGCGGGTGCAGCTCGATCTGGTTGATCGACGGCACCGTGGACGTCTCGGCGGCCAGGCGGTCGAGGTGCTGCGGGTGGAAGTTCGAGACACCGATCGAGCGGGTCCTGCCCTCCTTCTTCGCGTCCTCGAGGCCTTCCCAGGTCTCGACGTACCGGTCGAGCTCCGGCTGCGGCCAGTGGATCAGGTAGAGGTCCACGAACTCGAGGCCGAGCCGGTCGAGGCTCTCCTCGAGACGCTTCAGCGCCTCGTCGCGACCGTGGCCGTCGTTGTTCAGCTTCGTGGTCACGAAGAGCTCGTCGCGGGCGATACCGGAGTCGGCGATCGCCTTCCCGACGCCCTCCTCGTTGCCGTACATCTGCGCCGTGTCGATGTGGCGGTAGCCGATCTCGAGCGCGGCCTTGACCTTGTCCGCGGTCCGGGCGGGGTCGATCTGGAACACGCCGAAACCGAGCTGCGGGATGCGGACGCCGTCGTTGAGGGTGATCGTCGGAGTCATACCGGTGACTACCCGTCGATCTCGGTGGTCATTCCCGGACGTGGCGCAGACTACTGCTCCCAGACGGCCCGCACGGCGTCGGCGACGGCGGCGGACTGGCGGCGTCCGGCCCATGCCGCGGGCGGTCGTGTCGCGGGGTCGAACACGTTGCGGCCGAACGCGCGGCGCGCCTCCCGATCCGGTGTCACGAGCGTCGCCCGCGACGTCGCGGCCAGCGCCTCGACCTGCGTCGACGGCTTCGCCATCGCTCCGATCCCTGCGGCCAGCGGAGCCAGGACGACGACCCGTCCGTACCCGGCCGCGAGGTCCGCGTTCGCCGACGAGCGGACCCCGCCGTCGATCCACCGGGTGCCGAGCGCGGTCACCGGCGGCCACACGCCCGGCACCGCCCCGCTGGACGCGACGGCCGTGACGAGCGGCACGCCGTCGTCGCGGCCGAACGCCCGGAACTCGCCCGTGCGCGCGTCCACGACGGTGATCCGCAGGTCGGTCGTCGGCGACCAGTCCACGTCACCGAGACGGGAACGGATGGCGGCCAGCCTCTCCGTCTCGTCGACGGTGTCGGCGTCCAGCGCGAGGCGGCCGATCCGTGCGCGCACGTCCTGGGCGGTACGGGGGCCGGAGACCACGGCGCGCAGCACGCGCAGCGCCAGTCCGGCACCGGGCGTCACGGCGATCTCGCCGGCAGCGGGCGCCAGCTGCGCGGCACAGCGCTCCTCGAGGTCACGTCCGGCCGCGACGTTCGCCCCGACGGACGCGCCCGCCGACGTCCCGACGACGAGGTCGGCACCGGACAGGTCGACGCCGTGCTCGAGCAGGCCGGCGAGCACCCCGTACATCCAGGCGATGCCGGCCAGACCGCCGCCGCCGAGTACGAGCGCCCGCTCCCGGCCGCTCATCCCCGCAGCACCCGGGCGGCGAGCTGGGCCAGGTGCACGGGCTCGCGCTCCCCGGCCTGGCGGACCTGGGTGCGGCAGGAGAACCCGTCGGCGAGCAGGTCGACCGACGGTGCCGCGGCGCGCAGCTCCGGCAGGAGCACCCGCTCCGCGCAGGCCATGGACACGTCGTAGTGGCCGTCCTCGAACCCGAAGTTGCCGGCCAGGCCGCAGCAACCGGAGTCCAGGATCGTCGCCTGCACGCCGAGCGCGTCCAGCACGCCCCGGTCGGGCTCGGTGCCCAGCTCGGCGTGCTGGTGGCAGTGCACCTGCACCAGGACCTCCGGCGCCGGCCCTGTCCGGCGCGCCGCGGCCGACGACAGGTCGTCGGCGTGCGCGGACAGCATCTCGGCGAACGTCTTCACGCCGTCACGGAGCCGGGCGACCATCGGGTCGTCGGGCAGCAGCTCCGCGGAGTCCGACCGCAGCGCGGCCGTGCACGACGGCTCCAGCCCGACGACCGGGACGCCCTCGCGCAGCCACGGCGCGATCGCGGCCAGGCTGCGGGCGAGCACGGCGCGGGCCGTCGTGACCTGCCCGGTCGACGTCCACGTCAGTCCACAGCAGACGGCGCGCGGCGGCAGCTCGACGGTGTAGCCGAGCGCGGTGAGCACGGCGGCGGCGTCGCCTCCGATCACCGGGTCGAAGTGGTCGGTGAACGTGTCCGTCCACAGCAGAACCCGGCCGCGGCTGCCCTGCGGGATACCGAGGTCCGGGACCCGCGCCCCGGCCGTCGCACCCCGGGCGCCCGCGGTGGCGGTGAACGTCTCTCGCGCGATCGGCGGGATGTCGCGCTCCTGGGCGATGCCGCCCAGCTTCTTGACCAGCCTGGCGAGCCGCGGGCGCCGGGCCAGCCGGTTCAGCCCGTCGACGACACCGGCGGGCAGCCCGCCGACCAGGTGCAGCCAGAGCGGCAGCGCGCCCATCGAGTAGTGCGTGATCGGACGGATCCTGCGCTTGTAGCGCTGGGCGAGGAACTCCGTCTTGTAGGTCGCCATGTCCACGCCGACCGGGCAGTCGGACTTGCATCCCTTGCAGGACAGGCAGAGGTCGAGAGCCTCGGCGACCTCGTCGGACTGCCAACCGTCCTTGATGATCTCGCCGTTCGCCATCTCGAACAGCAGCCGCGCGCGACCGCGGGTGGAGTGCTTCTCCTCGCCGGTGACGTTGAAGCTCGGGCACATGACTCCCGAACCCTCGATGGCGCACTTGCCGACGCCGAGGCACCGCCGGGTGGCTCGGGTGAAGCTGCCGCGGTCGTGGGCGAACGCGAGGATCGGCTTGTCCCGCATGGTCGGCATGCCCAGCTGCACGCGCAGGTTCTCGTCCATCGTGGCCGGTCGGGTGACCCGGCCGGGGTTCATCCGCTCGTCCGGGTCCCAGATCGCCTTGAACGTCTCGAACCCGGCGATGACCTCCTTGGGGTACATCCGCGGCAGCAGCTCGGCGCGGGCCTGGCCGTCGCCGTGCTCGCCGGACAGCGACCCGCCGTGCGCGACGACGAGGTCGGCCGCGTCGGTCATGAACGCCCGGAAGTTCGCGACGCCCGGCTTGGTGAGCAGGTCGAAGTCGATCCGGACGTGCAGGCAGCCGTCGCCGAAGTGGCCGTAGTAGACGCCCTTGCGGCCGTGCTGCTCCAGGACCTTGTCGAACTCGCGCAGGTAGGCGCCGAAGCGCTCCGGCGGGACCGCGGCGTCCTCCCAGCCGGGCCACGCCTCGCCGCCGTCCGGCGACCGCGTGAGCAGGCCCGCGCCCTCCTCGCGGATGCGCCAGAGCTGCTGCATCTGCCGCGGGTCGTCGACGACGAGGTGGCCGGTCGTGTAGGGCGCCATCGCCTTCGCGACGGCCTGGGCGGCGGCCTCCGCCTCGGCGCGCGTGGCACCGCCGGTCTCCACGTAGAGCCAGCCCTTGCCCTCCGGCAACATGCGGCTGGTGGTCTCGTTGGGGCGCAAGGCACGCAGCGACGCGATCAGCCCGGCGTCCATGCCCTCGATCGTCAGCGGGCCCTGCTCGCGGACGATCATCACGTTGTCCGCGGCGTGGTAGGCGTCCGGGAAGCCGAGCACGGCGAGCGCGCGGGCCGGCGGCGACTCGACGAGATCGACGACGGCCTCCAGCGTCGTCGCGCACGTGCCCTCGGTGCCGACGAGCGCCTTCGCCATGTTCCAGCCGGCCTCGGGCAGCAGCTGGTCCAGGTTGTAGCCCGACACGCGACGGGTGAGCTCCGGGAAGTGGCCGCGGATCGTCTCCGCCATGCCCTCGCCGAGGTCGCGCAGCGCCTCCGGGATCGTGCCCGAGCCGGGCATGTTCGGACCGACGGTCAGCTTCTCGCCGCGATAGGTCAGCACGTCGAGCGTGCGGACGTTGTCGACGGTCTTGCCCCACGCCACGGAGTGCGACCCGCAGGCGTTGTTGCCGATCATCCCGCCGATCGTGCAGCGGTTGTGGGTCGACGGGTCCGGGCCGAACGTGAGCCCGTGCGGCTTTCCGGCGTCGCGCACGGCGTCGCAGACCGCGCCCGGCTGGACCCGCGCCGTCCGCGCGGCCGGGTCCACCTCGACGATCTTGTTCATGTGCGTGCGGAGGTCGAACGCGACGGCCGTGTTGACGGCCTGCCCGGCGATCGAGGTGCGGCTGCCCAGCGGGAGCACCGGCACGTCGTGACTGCGGCACACGGCCATCGCGGCCTCGACGTCGGCCGCGTCGCGCGGGGAGATCACGCCGATCGGGATGCCACGGTAGTTCGACGCGTCCGCCGACCACATCGCCCGACTGGACGCGTCGAAGCGGACGGCGCCGCCGATCGCCCTGCGCAGGTCGTGCTCGAGCGCCCGGCTCGCCTCGGCCCCTGCGTCCGTCGTGTCGCGCGCGCTGTCCAGGCTCAACGTCTCTCCTCTCGCCCTTGAGGAGACGCTACCTACCGCCTTCGGACGGCGTGCGGTGACGGCCGACGCATCCATGATCGGCGGATCGATGCGGATCGGCGCCGTGCACGGCACCGATCCGGGCCGGACCGCCGATCACGCGACGGCGGCGGGGACGCGTGGAGCGCTCCGGGTGCGGCTCCACTCCAGCAGCGCCGCACCGGCCGCGCTCGCGACCATCGCCGCGACGCCCGTCGGCCAGAAGATGTGCGACGTCTGGAACGGGATCGCGGCGCCGACGAGCAACAGTGCGCCGGGCAGCGCGACGAGCCCGGCGCGGCGCAGCAGCAGGCCGGCCACCGCGAGCGTCGCGACCAGGTAGGCGCCGGTGCCGACGTAGGACAGCCGGTCGCCGAGACCGATCAGCTCGATGATCGACTGCTGGCCGCGGCCCTCGGTCTCCAGCACCAGCCCGGCGGCGATCCCGGCCAGGCAGTCGAGTGCGGTGTAGAAGCAGCCGTAGACGTACGCGCCGACGACGACGAGCACCTTGGCGGGGCCCCGCTCGTCGCGCACCAGGGCCCAGAGCACGACACCGAGCAGCGGGAACACCGGAATCAACGGGACGTGGGCGGTCCACCACATGTGCGCGGTGGACACGTCCAGGCCGCCAGGGTGGTGGTAGCCGGCAACGGCCAGGACGAGCCCGGGCAGGGCGACGGCGATGATCTTCCACGCGTTGCGCACGACCGGCATGGTCCCGTTCGCCCGGAATCCGGATGCAGCCGCCCGACCGCGGCCACCAGGATCGACGCCGTGATCGACGTGCCGGACATGCTGGCCCGGACCGTCTCCCGGACATGGCCCCGCGAGGCACCGGCATGGCTCGGCGAGCTGGTCGGCGAGCTGGCGAGCTGTGCGACTCGTCACCCGCCGACGTCGTGCTGCACGGCGACCTGCACCACCCGAACGCGCTGACCGCGACCCGGCGGCCGTGGCTCGCGATCGACCCGCACGGGCTCGTCGGCGACCCCGGGTACGACACGGGCCAGCTGCTCTACAACCCGCTCGACGCCGCCGATCGCCTGGTGGGGCTGGCTCCGTCGCGGATCGAACAGGTCTCCGACGAGCTCGGCCTGCCGCTCGACCGGGTGCGGGCGTGGGGTTGCGCGGTGTGCGTGCTGTCCGAGGTGTGGTCGGCGGGAGACGGGCCGATCGACGGCGTGCCGCTGGAGATCGCGCGGCGGCTGGACGACGACCGCTCCTAGGGTGTCCGGCATGCCGGACACCGTCTCCGAACTGTTCGACCCGAAGGCATGGACCCGCGTCGAGGGTTTCGACTTCGTCGACATCACCTACCACCGCGCCGTCGACACCGGTGCGGTCCGGATCGCGTTCGACCGCCCGGAGGTCCGCAACGCGTTCCGCCCCGGCACCGTCGACGAGCTCTACACGGCACTCGAGCACGCCCGGACCAGCCCGGACGTCGGCGCCGTGCTGCTCACCGGGAACGGCCCGTCGCCGCGCGACGGCGGGTGGGCGTTCTGCTCCGGAGGCGACCAGCGCATCCGCGGGCGCACCGGGTACCAGTACGCGTCCGGGGACACGGCGGACACCGTCGAGAAGGGCCGTGCCGGCCGCCTGCACATCCTGGAGTGCCAGCGGCTGATCCGGTTCATGCCCAAGGTCGTCATCTGTGTCGTACCGGGCTGGGCGGCCGGTGGTGGGCACTCGCTGCACGCCGTCTCGGACATCACGCTGGCGAGCGCCGAGCATGCCCGCTTCAAGCAGACCGACGCCGACGTCGGCTCGTTCGACGGCGGCTACGGCTCGGCGTATCTGGCGCGACAGGTCGGGCAGAAGTTCGCGCGCGAGATCTTCTTCCTCGGCCGCACCTACACCGCCGAGCAGATGCACCACATGGGCGCGGTCAACGAGGTCGTCCCGCACGCCGAGCTGGAGGCCACCGCGCTGCAGTGGGCGCGGGAGATCAACGGCAAGTCGCCGACGGCGCAGCGGATGCTCAAGTACTCGTTCAACCTGATCGACGACGGGCTGGTCGGCCAGCAGCTGTTCGCCGGCGAGGCGACCCGGCTGGCGTACATGACCGACGAGGCCGTCGAGGGCCGGGACGCGTTCCTCGGCAAGCGCGAGCCGGACTGGGCGCCGTACCCCTGGCACTACTGAGACCGTCCACCCCGGACGCCAGCGGCCGCGCTCCGGTCCCGTGGCACAGTAAGAGTCCATCGGTCGGGTGAGGGCGGGAGGCGGACAGGGTGCACCGGGTGCCACCGCAGCGCCGGCCCGCGCCACCCCGCCGTCGTCGCGCCGTGGGGCCCCTGCTGGTGCTCGTCGCGGTGTTGGCCCTGGTCGTCGGCGGCGTGGTCTGGGTGGCGAACAACCTGCCCGGAACTCCCGGCTGCACGGTCACCGGCGGCGAGCGGGACGTCGCACTGACGCTCGAGCAGGCCGGGAACGCGGCGACGATCGCCGGCGTCGGCGTGGCGGAGGGGATGCCGGACCACGCCGTGACGGTGGCGCTGGCGACGGCGTTGCAGGAGACCGGGCTGCGCAACCTGTCCGGTGGCGACCGGGACTCGGCCGGACTGTTCCAGCAGCGGCCCAGCCAGGGGTGGGGCACCTACGACCAGGTCACCGACCCGGTGTACTCCGCGAGGGCGTTCTACACGAAGCTGCGCACCGAGCCGCACTGGCCGACGCTGGACGTCGCGGACGCGGCCCAGCTGATCCAGCGGTCCGCGGACGGGTCGCTGTACGCGCAGTGGGAGCCGCAGGCCCGGTCGATGGCCGCGGCGCTGACCGGGGAGGCGGGGCCTGCGCTGCGCTGTCAGGACCTGCCGGACAACGCGAACCCGGACGACGTGGCACGGGTGGCGACCGCTGAGCTCGGCACGGCCTCGCTGAGCGGCCCGCACGAGGCGGCGCGGGGGTGGCAGATGGCGAACTGGCTGGTCGCGCACGCGGGCCGGTTCGGCCTGCAGAGCGTGACCTACGACGGGACGAGCTGGACGGCCGACGCGGGCGACTGGTCCCAGTCCGGGGCGAGGGACGGCAGGCTGTCGCTGCAGCGGGCCGACCCGTCGGCGGAGTGAGGTCAGACCTCGGACGGACCGCGCTGGGCCGGGATCGGCAGCGGCAGGGCGAACGCCAGCGCGGCGAGCTCGGAGCCCCTGGTGCGGTGCGGACGGCCCGCACGGGCCCGCGGAGCGGGCGGTTCGACGACCGGGAGCGCCTCGGTGAACGCGGGCTCAACCGGCTGCCGGGGCATCGGCAGCGGCGTGATCCGCAGGGGACGGTGCTCTGTGGTGGACATTCGCACTCCTCGTGGTCGTCCGATCACCTCGCGGTGATGTGACGCTTGTCGTGCCGCACGAGCATGTCGTTAACCGCCGCCCGTCCGTTCCTCACATCTGACGAAATCGCCGGATGGCACAGTGGACCGTGTCGCGGCGAGTCGGAGGGGGTGCGGTGACGGGACGTGTGGTGTGGACGGTTCCGGTCGGCGCGTCGCCGTCGTCGGTGCACGAGCTCGCGGATGCGTTGCGGCGCGCCACGGACGGGAGCGGCCCCGCCGTGCGTCCCGTCGCGGCGGCCGGGCCGACCGCGTCCGTCCCGGACACGCCGGTGCCGGACGGCGTGGCCGTCGTCGTCGCCACGTCCGGGTCCTCCGGGGACGCCAAGCACGTCCTGCTCACCGCGGAGGCCCTGCGCGCGTCCGCGTCGGCGACCGAGCGCCGTCTCGGCGGGCCCGGTCGGTGGCTCCTGGCGCTCCCGGCCGAGCACGTCGCGGGCGTGCAGGTGGTGCTGCGCGCGCTGCTCGCCGGCGCCGCACCCGTCGTGCAGGACCTGACGGGCGGTTTCCGTCCGGACGGATTCGCCAGTGCCGCGACGGAGCTGCCCGTCAGAGCCCGGCGCTACACCAGCCTCGTCCCGACGCAGATCGCCCGGATCCTGGACACCGGACCGGGCGCGCCGTTGGACTCGCTGGTGTCGTTCGACGCGGTGCTCGTCGGTGGAGCAGCGCTCGACCCGGGGCTGCGACGGCGGGCGGAGGACGCGGGCGTCTCCGTCGTCACGACGTACGGGATGAGCGAGACCTGCGGTGGCTGCGTCTACGACGGCGTCGCGCTCGACGGCGTGACGGTCGACATCGAGTCGCCGGACCCCACCGGCGCGGGCCGGATCGTGCTGGGCGGGGCGGTCGTCGCCGCGGGGTACATCGACCCGGTCGACGACAACGGCGCGTTCGACGGCGGCCGGTTCCGCACCGGCGATCTCGGCCGGCTCGACGGCGGTCGCCTCACGGTCCTCGGCCGGGTCGACGACATGATCAACACAGGCGGGGAGAAGGTCGCGCCCGCCGCCGTCGAACGGGCGCTGCTCGGCGTGCCCGGCGTGCGGGCCGCGTGCGTGACGGGGCTCGACGACGCCGAATGGGGCCAGATCGTGGCCGCTCTCGTCGTCGCGGACGGGGGTGCCGACGACGACACGCTCCGGTCCGCCGTGCGGTCCGCGTCCGGTCGCGCCGCGGTCCCGCGAGTGCTGCGCCGCGTCGAGCGCATCCCGGAGCGCGGGATCGGCAAGCCGGACCGCGCGGCCGTGGCGCGGCTACTCTCCGGAGACGGCTCGGACACGCTCCGCACTCGCTGAGCAACCGAATCCCCCTCCGGCCATCGCCCGACCCGGTGGTGGACACGTACACCTCTCGGTGGTTGTCACGCTGCGTTGGTTGCGCGCTACGTCGGCGTGAGGTCTATTCGTCACCGGCGACACACGAGCACCTGTCGTCACACGATTCACACGAACCACGGCGTCACGGGCGCCGCCACGGAACCTCGGGGGTAGCGAGCATGCGGAGCAGAGTGCGGACCGGGCTTCGCGCAGCAGGCCTGCTCGCGGCGGCGAGCGCGCTGTGCGCCGCGATCGGGACCCCCGCGTCGGCCGCACCCGCGGCCCAGTGGCAACCCGATCTGGCCGCGGGGCAAGGCACAGGGGCCGTCGTCGACGGCGGACAGGTCCGCTTCGACCCGGCCACCGCCCACGGCGCTCCGGCCGGGGACACCGACTCGATGACCGAGTCCTCCGCCGACCCGTCGGCCGTCGTGCCGACCGGGCTGTTCACGCTCCAGGAGCGCACGCTGGACACCGCGACGTCCGAGGTGTCGTCCACTCTGGACGCGAAGGTCGGTCCGGGCTCGACGGCCACACTGGACGTCCGCGGCAGGAGGGCGGGGGGTGGCTGGACCGAGTGGGTCCCGTCGACACCGGGCGCCGCGCCCGGAACGGGTGTCGCCGCGCTGCCGGAGCCGGTCCGGGAGGTGCAGGGCCGACTCGTCCTGACCTCGACCGGCGCCGACCGCCCGTCGGTCGAGGGCGTGACGCTCACCGCAGCCCCGGCGACCGAGGCGGAGGGCGACGGCGACGCGCAGGCCGAGGCGGCGCCGTTGCACTACTCGGTGTTCGCCACCCGCGAGGGTCTCGTCGGAGGCACCACGGCGAACGGCCACAAGATCGCGAACCGGGACAGGTTCGTGGCGCTGCCGTCCCGTCGGGCGCTGTCCCCCAACGGGAAGAGCGACTACTCGGTCAAGGTCTGCGCCCCGAACGGGAAGTGCGCGTTCGCGCCGGTGTGGGACATCGGCCCGTGGAACACGAAGGACGACTACTGGAACCCGAGCCCGCAGCGGCAGCAGTTCAAGGACCTGCCGCAGGGCGTACCCCAGGCGCAGGCGGCGTTCCGCGACGGGCACAACGGCGGCAAGGACGGCTTCGGCCGCAAGCCGTCCAATCCGGCAGGCATCGACCTCGGCGACGGCATCTTCTGGGACGCGCTGGGGCTCAAGGACAACTCACAGGTCACTGTGGACTACCTGTGGACGGGCAACGTGAAACTGTCCAAGGTGTCCACGAACGGGACCCCGGACACGCCGGTCCGGGCGGCACCCGCGACGGACGCCGCGGTGGTCGGAATCGCGGCGGACACGGCCGACGTTCCGGTGCAGTGCAAGCAGCCCTCGTCCGAGGGTGACTGGGTTCGGGTCGGGCAGGGCCAGTACCTGCCGGCCTCCCAGGTCGAGGGTGCGGCCGACAACCCCGCGTGCTCGACGGCTCCGGCTCCGCCGACTCCGGACGCGACCGCCGCCGCGTCCGGCCCGGCTACGGCATCGACCGGTTCGCCGGACGCCGCCACTCCGCAACCGGGCACCACCTCCGCCCAGCCCGGTGCCACCGATCGGTCGGGTGCCGCCGCCGCCCAGCCGGGTGCGACCACGGCCCGGCCGCGGGTGGCGAACGCGGCCCCGGAGTCGTCGTCCGCCGGCCCGGCCCCCGTGCCCGGTGCTCCGGCCGCTCCCGGTCCGGTCGACCCGGCCTCGGCTCCCGCCCCGACCGAGACCGGCACCCACCAGGCGGCGGGTACGACCGGCTCCTCCACCCGAGCGCAGTCCGGAACCTGACCGCCCGTCGCCGACGGCCGCGGTTCCGGGTGCTCTCCGGAACGCGCGCCTCGCGGGACACTCGCCTCACGGAACGCGCGCATCGCGGGAACGCTCTCCCGCTGCGAATGTGTGCTCCGCACGGGAACACGTGCTCCGCAGGAAACGCGTTGTGGTTCGGAGAACGCGCTGGGGTTCGCAGAACGCGCTGGGGTTCGCAGAACGCGCTGTGGTCCGCAGAACGCGCCGTGATCCACAGAACGCGCCGTGATCCACAGAACGCGCTGGGGCTCGGAGAACGCGTGCGTCGGGAAGCGTGCGCCGTCCGGGCCGGAGCGCGTTCCACTGATCACCGCGCGTCCCGCGGGCCGGCGTGGGTGAGCGCGAGGATCCGTCCACGCGGTCCGGCCCGGGGCGTCCGCCGGAGAACGCCGCTCGTCAGGTGAGCCATCCGACCGGATCGGTGGGCTGCTCTCGCTCGCCTACCGGCGGAGTCGGCCGGCTCACGTGAGGGCCGGGTCCGGTGCCGGAGCTACCGACCGGCGCCGATCCCGCCACACGTGTGTGGGCGGCCTCCCATCCAGCCCGACGATGATCGGCGGAACCGGCCGAAACGCGCCACTGGCGGCGCGTTTCTGCCACTCCCGGCGATCATGCCCGCCCCGGCCTGGCAGTGATCAGCGGAACCGGTCGGAACGCGCCACATGTGGCGTCCTGCTTCCACTTCTGCCGATCATGGGCATCGGGTTGGTCCGCACCGGGCGCGTCGGCGCTGCCTCGAGTGACCGGTGATCAGCGCAATCGGTCGGATCGCGCCACTGGTGGCGTGTTCCCGCCGGTTACGCCGATCACGGCCCGTCCCGCCGAGGCTCGGGTGGCGAACCGGCCACGTTCCGCGGATCACGGGCCGTGAGCGGGACCGGCGGCCGGCGGGGCGGATAGATTCTCCGGCGTGGCCACCGTCGCGGAATGGGTCGAGGGCGCGCGTCCGCGCACGTTGCCGACCGCGGTATCACCCGTCGTCGTCGGAACGGGGGCGGCGATCGGCGCCGGTGCGGTCGCGCCGGGACCTGCGTTGCTCGCCCTGCTGGTCGCCGTCGCGCTCGTGATCGGCGTCAACTTCGCCAACGACTACTCGGACGGCATCCGCGGCACCGACGACGCGCGGGTCGGCCCGCAGCGGCTGGTCGGCTCGCGGGCGGCGACACCCGCGACGGTTCGACTCGCCGCGTTCGCCTGCTTCGCGCTGGCGGCCGTCGCGGGACTCGTGCTGGTCGCGGTGTCCGGGCAGTGGTGGATGATCGCCGTCGGCGCCGTCGCGATCCTGGCCGCGTGGTTCTACACCGGCGGGAAGCGGCCGTACGGGTACGCCGGTCTCGGCGAGGTCGCCGTGTTCGTGTTCTTCGGTCCGGTGGCCGTGCTCGGCACGACGCTGACCCAGGTCGGGTCGGTCGGGACCGGAGCGTTGCTCGGCGCGGCCGGGGCCGGGCTGCTGGCCTGCGCCGTGCTCGTCGCGAACAACCTGCGGGACATCCCGGGCGACCGCGTCGTCGGCAAGCGCACGCTCGCCGTGATGCTCGGTGACCGGGGAACACGCGTGCTCTGGGTCGTGCTGGCCGGGCTGCCGTTCGTGCTCGGTCTGGCCGCGGCGTTCACGAACCCGGTGCTGCTGGTGACGCTGCTCGCGCTCCCGCTGTTGGTCCGTCCGCTACGGGTGGTGCTCGGCGGCGCGGACGGCATGGCGCTGATCCCGGTGCTCCGGGACACCAGCTTCCTACTGCTGGCCTGGTCGGTCGCCGCCGGAATCGGTCTCGCCGTCGGCGGGTCGCTCGGCCTCTGAGGCGCCCGCCGACGGGGTCACGGAGCCCGTCGCGGCCTCGGCCTGAACGGACGCGGAGCCGGTCGACTCGGAGCCGGTCGACTCGGAGCCGGTCGACGCGGAGCCGGTCGACTCGGGGCCGGTCGACTCGGTGTCGCTCCCGGAGGCGACGTCCCCCCGCAGTTCGGCACGCAGGGCGTCGCGCTGCTCCCGGCGCTTCGAGCCCCGCTCGGCCAGTGCCGCGTCCAGGCGGGCCCGCAGGCGCCGGAACAGCACCGCCGAGAGCGGCAACGCGACGATCAGCGCGATCAGCAACGCGAGCAGGAACGGCATGCCGGTGAGGGTCAGCAGCGCCGCGATGACCGCGAGAACGCCGACGCGGGCCGCCGTGTAGAGGGTGAGCGTCGCGGCCAGGCCGGGCGCCCGGCGCTCCCGGTTCCCGGCCGTGGTCGGCGGAGTGGGTACCGTCATGGGTCCGAGCCTACGTCCGCGGTCGGTGACCCGGACGGGCGTCCAGCGGCGGCAGCTCGTGCCGGTGTCGGCCTCCGCGTCCGGATCCGGCCTCTTGCCCGATTTGCCCTTTAAGAACCCTTTACCTACGGACAACCGTTCGAGTACCCGAGGTCCGAGGTGTCACGATGGTTCTCGAACTCGGACAGTGCCGGACGACGGAGCTAGCGCGACGAACTTCGCAGCCGACAGAGCCGACACCGTGAAGTACTCGGGAGGACGACATGGCAGCTCCTACTCAGGCGCCGGAGCGACTGCTCACCCCTGGCGAGGTCGCGACCCTGTTCCGCGTGGACCCCAAGACCGTCACGCGCTGGGCCTCGGCAGGCCGCATCGGCTCGATCCGCACTCCGGGCGGCCACCGCCGCTTCCGCGAGTCGGAGGTTCGCGGCCTTCTCGCCGACCTGACCAGCGAGGCGACGCTCTCGCACCACTGATGCGGTGACCGGACGCACCTCGCGGTTCGGCCACTTCACCCGCACATCAGGCCACCTCGGATACCCTCGGGTTCAGGAGGTGGCCTGATGCTTTTCCTGTTCTTGTTGATCGGCGCCGCGATCGTCGCCGTCCTCGTGTGGCGCACTCTGGGCGCCGAGCAGGCGCCCTCCGACGACCGGGCGGTCCGGTCCCCCGACCGCCCGGCCGATCCGGTGTCGCGCCCGAGCCCACCGCCGCGGCCGAGTGGCCCCGACGACGACCCGGACTTCCTCCGTCAGCTCGACGAGAAGGTGAAGGGCCGGGACGAGGAACCCCCCGGAACGTGATCGGGAACACACCGAAAGGTCCTCGCGGCACGCTCTCTGCGAGAGTCGTCCGGTAAAGCCCGGTTCAACCGGTGGTCAGGACGGGAAGCCGTCGGCCACGGCGGCGGCGAGCTCCAGCAGGGCCGTGCGGGTGTCCGGTTCGAGGCGGTCGAGGTCGATCTCGGCGCCCTCCTCCAGGTGCCCGTCGAACGGGACCCGCACGACCGCGCGGCAGCGGCCCGCGAAGTGCTCGGCCACGCGGTCCAGGTCGACGCCGCTGCCCGCCCGCCGGTGCACCGTGTTGATCACGACCACGGCGTTGCGGACCAGGTCCCCGTTACCGTGCGCGTCGAGCCAGTCCAGCGTCGCGGACGCGCTGCGCGCACCGTCGATGGACCCCGACGACACGATGACCAGCTGGTCGGCCATGCCGAGCACGCCGTACATCGCGGAGTGCATCAGACCGGTACCGCAGTCGGTGAGCACCAGGTTGTAGAAGTGCTCCAGCAGGTCGACGGCCTTGCGGTAGTCGTCCTCGCTGAACGCCTCGGACACGGCCGGGTCCTGCTCGCTGGCGAGCACCTCGAGCCGCGAGGCGCCCTGCGACGTGTAGGCGCGCACGTCGGTGTAGCGGCGCACGCGCTGGGCGTCGCGCAGCAGGTGCCGCACCGTCGCCGTCGTCTCCAGCGGGATCTTCTGGCTCAGCGTGCCGCGGTCCGGGTTCGCGTCCACCGCGACCACCCGGTCCCCGCGCAGGGAGGCGAACGTCGCTCCGAGCGTCGCGGTGACCGTCGTCTTGCCGACGCCGCCCTTGAGGCTCAGCATCGCGATCTTGTGCGAGCTGAGCAGCGGCCGGTTCACGCGCACCGTGAGCTCGCGCCTGCGGATGTCGGCCGGGCTCTCCCCCGGGTTGACGTATCCGCGGGTCAGCACGTAGACGAGCCGGCGCCATCCGGTCCGCGGAGGACGCTTCGCGTTGCGCACCATCAGGGGCGTGCCGAACTCGAGCTCGGGCCCGCTCTCCTGCTCGCTGCGGCGTCGCTGCGCCTCCCGGGCTTCGACGGCGTCCGGTGCCGTCCAGCGCGGACGTGCGGTCCGGGCAGCGGGCGGCGGCGGGAGGTCGGGGTCGTCGGCCGGGCGGGCCGGCTCCGGGATCCGGGGTTCGACGGCGTCGGCGCGGGTGGCAGCACGCTCGTCGGCCCGGGAGTCGGCCCGCGAGCCGGCCCAGGGGTCGACACGGTCGTCGGTCCGGGTGCCGTTCGTGCCGGACGCCCGGCCGTCGGCGGGCGGGGCCGCCTCGGGCCGCCTCCACACGACGCCGGCCTCCGGCGGCTCGTCGTCGGCGCGGGCGGGCCCCTCGTCGTAGCGGGCCGGGTCCTCGTCGGCGGGTACGGGCGGGGCCGTCCGGTGCCCGTTCGCGTACGGCCGCACCGGATGCGGGCGGGTGACCGGCTCGTCGTCGACCCCGTCGAGCCGGTCGTCGTGGCCGGACGGGACCTCGTCGTGCTTGACGAGGTCCCGCTCCGGCGCCCCGTGCCGCGGACGGGTGCCACGCAGGGCGCTCAGGTCGGTGCCGTGCGGCGGGGTCTGCGGGTCGATCTCCGAGGCCAGGTCGTCGTCGGCGGCCGGAAGGTCTGCACCCCAGGCGATCCCGCCGGGCGGGGTGCGGGTCCCGGTGGCCGTCGACGCGCCACCGGACTCGTCGGAGCTCCGGCCGGACGACGAGGCGGGCTCGCCGTCGTCGGAGCGACGGGAGCGACGACGGACGCGCGCGGGCTCCGCCGCACCCCATCGCTCACGGACGTACCGCCCCACCGACTCGGGCGTCTCGCCCTCCGGTCCCCTGTCGCTCACGGGATTCGACGGTAGTCGGCCACCGGGCGACGGTCGAGTTCTCCTCACCCGAGGCCGGCGTAGGAGTGCAGTCCGGCGACCACCATGTTGATGAAGAACAGGTTGAAGATGATCACCGCGAAGCCGACCACGTTGATCCAGGCCGCGCGCGACATGCGCCATCCGGCGGTCGCCCTGGCGTGCAGGTACGCCGCGTAGACGACCCACGCCACGAACGCGACCGTCTCCTTCGGGTCCCAGCCCCAGAACCGGCCCCACGCCGCCTCGGCCCACACGGCGCCGCAGATGATCGCGAACGTGTAGAACGGGAAGCCGACGATCGTCACCCGGTAGGCGAGCCGGTCCAGGACCTCTGCCGACGGCAGCTTCTCGACCAACCCGGCCGGACGGCCCCATTTCTTGAGCAGGAACAGCAGGCTCGCCACACCGGGGACGAGCAGCAGACCGGACGCCAGCGAGATCGTCGTGACGTGGATGATCAGCCAGTACGACTGCAGCGCAGGCACGACGGGCGCCGCCTGGGCGTACAGGATCGTGCCGGCGATGAACATCAGCAGCGTGACCGGCGTCAGCACGAACATGCCGATCGGGCGCATGGACGGCGTGCGGCGCAACAGGACCAGCCACGCGACGACGGCGAACAGGCACACCGCCGTCACGAACTCGTACATGTTGCCGAGCGGCCAGCGCGACGTCGCGATGCCACGGAACACGATCGATCCCGTGTGCACTCCCACGGCCAGGATCGTGAGCGAGACGCCCATCCGGCCGTAGCGGTCCGCGCGGGTCCGGCCGGGACGGTTACCGGACTCCACGGGAGCCGGATCGGCGACCGCGACGCCACCGGCCCCGGACGCGCCGGCCGCGGCGGCAGCCGGCGCCTTCGTGCGCGCGGCGACGTACTCGGCCGCGTGCGCGAGCAGCGCCACCAGGTAGACGACGACCGCGCCCTGGAACAGGCGGTCGCTCCACATCGACATGACCGGATCGACGAGCATCGCCTCAACCGTCCTCTTCGCGTTTCCTGCGCAGCAACTCGTCGCCGAGCCGCTCGAACTCCTCGCCGTACCCCGCGCGGTCGCTCCTGGCCAGGCCGCCGACCTGCACGATCGAGCCGGTGCCGTCCGGCGACGGCCGGACGCGCACCCAGAACCGTCGCCGCTTCACCGACAGCGACAACGCCAGCCCGCCGACCATCACGACCGAGAACACCAGCACCCAGATCTGCCCCGGATCGTGCCCGACCAGCAGGTTCACCCACGGCGTGACGCTGTCGAGGCGGACCGTCGTGCCGTCGTCGAGACGCACCGAGTCGCCGGGGGCGAGATCGGTCTGCGCGACCTTCTTCAGCGCACCGGAGTCGATCTGGCGCTGGTCCACCTGGAAGATCGACTGGCCGCGGCCGTCGTCGATGCCCAGGTCGCCGCGCAGCACGGACAGCTGGACTACCGGGTTGCGCAGGTCGGGGTAGGCCGAGACGAACCCGCCGTTCGCGTCCATGGCGGCCGTCGGGGCGAACAGGCCGGTGAGCGCCAGCTGGCTGGTGCGGCGCTGCTCGGCGTCGGCGACGCCGGGCCGCTCGAACTTCGTGGCGCCCTCGGACAGGATCGTGGAGCGGTCGACCGGACGCCACTGCACGACGCCGGTGCGCGACTGCCCGTCCGGCCACGTCACCGTGAACTTCGGCGCGTAGCCGTAGCCGGTCAGGTAGACGCGGTCGCCGTCGGTGCGCAGCGGGTGGTTCACCGAGATCGTGTCCGGCCGCCACGTCGACGAGCCGTCCTCCAGATCGCCAGCGGACTGGTAACCGACCTGCGCCTGGAACGTCGACGGCTGCCCGTTCGGCAGCCAGGTGCCCTCGAACGCGTCGGCCTTGACGCAGAACGGGTTCAGCTGGGTGCCGTCGACCTGCAGACCGGCCCGGAACGAGTCGTAGCCGAGGATCGACGTGTTGCAGAACTCGCTGCCGTCGGCGAGCACGATCACGTCGCCGTCGTAGCCGTAGAGCTTCCCGCCCGCGAAACCGAGCAGCAGGCCGATCAGGCTGAGGTGGAAGATCAGGTTGCCGGTCTCGCGCAGGTAGCCCCGCTCCGCGGAGACCGTGCGCATGCCGCCCGGTTCCTCGCGCTCGACCTTGCGCCATCCGCGCAGCACGGTCCGCGTGCGCTCGAGGAACGCGTCCGGGGACTCGTCGAGCGTCCCGGCCGCGTGGTGCGGGAGCCGGGACAGGTTGCGCGGCGTCGCGACCGGCACCGCACGCGTCGCACGCCAGTACTCCAGCGAGCGGGGCAGCACGCAGCCGATCAGCGAGATCATCAGCAGCAGGTAGATCGCGGCGAACCACGGGCTGGCGAAGATCTCGAAGGCGCCGACGGCGTCGAGCACCGGCGCGAGCGTCGGGTGGTCGGCGACGTACTGGTCGACGAGCTGCTGGTTCAACGAGCGCTGCGGCAGCAGCGCGCCGGGCAGCGCGGCGAGCGCGAGCAGGAACAGCAGGACCAGCGCCGTGCGCATGCTGGTCAGGCCCCGCCAGGTGTTGCGCAGGAACGCGAGCGCGCGCAGCAGCGGACCCTGACCGGTCCCGCCGCCGGGCGGTTCGGCGTCGGGGCGGGCCTCGGGTGGCGAGGGCGGCGCGGTCGGCGGGGAGCTCATCAGATCGGCGGCGTGAATCCGGCGATGGCGACCTGCAGCTGCGCGAGCAGCAGCCCCCAGCGGCCGCTGACCAGCAGGACGCCGACGGCGACGAGCAGCACCCCGCCCGCGATCTGGATCGCCCGGGTGTGCCTGCGCAGCACGGCCAGCGCCCGCACCGCGCGCGTCGCGCCGAGCGCGATCACGACGAACGGCAGGCCGAGCCCTGCGCAGTAGGCGAGCGTGAGCAGGACGCCGCGCAGCGAGCCGCCCTGAGTGCCCGCCGCGACGGCGAGGACGCCGGCGAGCGTCGGGCCGACGCACGGGACCCAGCCGAGCCCGAACACGGCGCCCAGCAGCGGAGCGCCCCACAGCCCGGCCCGCGGCACCCAGTGCACGCGACGCTCCCTGGCGAGCGCCGGGACGAGCCCGACGAACACAGCGCCCATCACGATCATCACGACGCCGCCGATGCGCTGCAGCAGCACCTCGTTGCGCACCAGCACGTCGGAGAGCCAGACGACACCGACCAGGATCGCGCCGAACACGACCGTGAACCCGGCGACGAACAGCCCGGCCGCGCCGGCGACCCGCCACGGACGGTCCGGCGTCGTCGGAGCCTCCGAGGGGGCCGGTGCCGGGGCCCCGACCCGCGAGAGGGCGCGCGCCTCCGCCTCGGGAGCGGTCACCGGCGGCGCCTGCGACCCGACGAGTCCGGCCAGGTAGGCGAGGTATCCCGGCACGAGCGGCAGCACGCACGGGGAGGCGAAGCTGACCGCGCCCGCGAGCACCGCGACGACCGCTGCGACCAGCAGCGGCCCCGTCGTCGCGAGCGTCGTGGGATCCATCGGTCACCAGGGTAGGCGGCCGACCGCGCAGGTCGCCCGCCGGGTTCTACAGCATGTAGTCGTCACGCCGCGCCGGGAGGCTCCGCAGCGAGCCGCGAGACGACCGGCATCAGCTGCGAGGTCGTCACCGGCTTCAGGTAGACGGCCGCGACGCGGTGCGAGCGGTCCAGGACGATCGTCGACGGCACGACGTTGCGCGGGTACCCGGACAGCGCGACGAGCGTGCGGCCGGGGAAGTCGTAGACGGAGTCGTAGGTCAGGCCGCGGTCGCGCACGAAGTCCTGTGCCGCCTGACGGTCGTCGCGCACGTCGATGCCGAGGACGGCGGTGTCCTTCGCGGTCGTCGCGACGGCCTCCAGCTCCGGTGCCTCGGTCCGGCACGGGCCGCACCACGAGCCCCAGATGTTCAGCACGACGACCTTCCCCGGGTACGAGCCGATCCCGACCTGGGTCCCCGGCTTCAGCAGGCTCTCCCCGGAGAGATCGGAGACGCGACCGCGCGCCGACGGCGGGTCGTAGAGGATCTCGGTCTGCCCGCCGGGCGCGACGAACTGGAACTCCCCGGACGAGTCGACGGCGTCCTTGCTGGTCGAGCAGCCCGCGACCAGCAGGACCGCGCACGTCGCGAGCAGCAGGCGGCGGATCATGCGCCGGTCACCATGGCCCCGCTCGACCCGGCCGGCTCCGCGTAGTGCAGGCCGGTCATCCGGGCGCCGGTGAACTCGACACTGGTCAGCGACGCGAGCGCGCACTGGCGGCGGCGCGGGTCGTGCCACAGGTGCTGCCCGAGCAGGTAGCGGCGCAGCGTCCAGATCGGGAGCTGATGCGACACGCACACGATCTCCCGGCCGGGCGCGAGCGTGCGCGCCGCGTGCACGGCGCCGAGCATCCGGTGCGCGATCCGCAGGTACGGCTCGCCCCAGGACGGCGTGAACGGGTCGCGCAGCAGCGTCCACTGCGACGGGTGCCGCAGCGCCCCGTCGCCGACGCCGAACACCTGGCCCTCGAACGCGTTGCCGGCCTCGATCAGGCCGTCGTCGGTGTGGATCTCCGCTCCGTGCGCGGCCGCGATCGGCTCCGCCGTCTGCTGCGCGCGCAACAGCGGGGACGCGACGACGGCCGCGATGTCGTTGCCGGACAGGTACTCCGCGACGGTCTTGGCCTGCAGCTCGCCGAACTCGGAGAGCCGGAAGCCCTCCAGGCGGCCGTAGAGCACACCGTCCGGGTTGTGCACCGTGCCGTGGCGCAGCAGGTGGACGGTCGTCCGCGGGCCGCTCGGTTCCGGCGTCGTCATGCCGCGGTCGCCGCGGCCGCCGCCTTCGCCGCGTGCGGGAGGGCATCGGCGATCTGCGAGAACGCGGCGTCGTCGAGCGCGGTGGAGACGAACCAGCCCTCGAACGCGCTGGGCGGCAGGTAGACGCCGCGGTCCAGCATCGCGTGGAAGAACGCCGGGTAGCGCCAGGTCTCCGCGGCCTTCGCCTCCGCATAGCCGTGCACCGGGGTCTCGGAGAAGAACGGCGAGAACATCGTGCCCGCGTACTGCACGACGTGCGGCACGCCCTCGGCGGCCAGCGCGTCGGTCAGCAGCTTCCCGAGCTTCTGCGCGTTCTCCGACAGCCGGGCGTACGCGGCGTCGTCGGCGTGGCGCAGCGTCGTGAGACCCGCGGCGACCGCGACCGGGTTCCCGGCCAGCGTCCCCGCCTGGTACACCGGCCCCGCCGGCGCCAGGTACGACATGTGCTGCACCGACCCACCGAACGCGGCCGCGGGCAGCCCGCCGGACATGACCTTGCCGAACGTGTAGAGGTCGCCCGCGACGCCGTCGCAGCCGTACCAACCGGTGGCCGACGCGCGGAAGCCGGTCATCACCTCGTCGATCACGAGCAGGGCGCCGTGGGCGTGCGCGATGTCGCGCAGGCCCGCGTTGAAGCCCTCGACCGGCGGGACGACGCCCATGTTCCCGGCCGCCGCCTCGGTGATCACGCAGGCGATCTCGTCGCCGCGCTCGTCGAACACGGCACGGACGGCGTCCAGGTCGTTGTAGGGCACGACGACCGTGTCCGCGGCCTGCGCGCCGGTGACGCCAGGGCTGGACGGGAGGCCGAGCGTCGCGACGCCGGAGCCCGCGTCGGCGAGCAGCGCGTCGACGTGTCCGTGGTAGCAGCCGGAGAACTTCACGACGACGGTTCGCCCGGTGATGCCGCGGGCCAGCCGGATCGCGGTCATCGTCGCCTCGGTACCGGAGTTGACGAGCCGGACCTGCTCGACCGGGGTCCGGGCGACGATCTCGGCGGACAGCTCGATCTCACCGGGCGTCGGCGTCCCGAACGAGAGCCCCTTCGAGGCCGCCTCCCGCACCGCGTCGACGACGGCGGGGTGCGCGTGCCCGAGGATCATCGGCCCCCACGACGACACGAGGTCGACGTAGGTCGCGCCGTCGGCGTCGGTGAGGCGGCACCCCTGCGCGCTCACCATGAACCGGGGCGTTCCGCCGACCGAGGCGAACGCGCGGACCGGTGAGTTCACGCCGCCCGGCGTCAGGGCCTGCGCGCGCTCGAACAGGCGCGCGGACTCGGCGGTTCCGGGGGTCACGGACGAGGTGGACACGGCGTCGGTCACCCGGCCAGTCTCCCAGCAGGTCCGCACCACGGCCCGCGGCCCCGGGCGTGAGCCCGGTCGCGGCGAATTCGGCGGACCGGCCGGCCGCCGTCGGCTACGGTGCCGCCCATGGCAGCCGCCGCGACCACCCTCCGCCTGCGTACCCGTCGCTGACGGCGCAGGAGGACACACCCGTTCGCATCTCTGCGCCGCCGGCATCCCCGCCGGGCGGCGCGTCGTGCTGCCCGGCTCCGCCCTCCCTTCCTGGAGCCGATCCGTGTCCGCACATCACCGCCCTGGCCCACACGAGCTGGGCCAGAACCACCTGACCGACCGCCGGATCGTCGACGAGATCGTCGCGCTGGTGGCCGACCGCGACCTCCCTGTCGTCGAGTGGGCCGCGGGTACCGGGGCGATCACTCGTGGCCTCGCCCGGCTGGGCCGCCCGGTCGAGGCCGTCGAGCTCGACCCGCGATCACTCGAGCATCTGCGCCGGATCGCCGGGCCGCACGTCCGGGTGACCGACCACGACATCCTCCGGCACGCCCCGCCGACGACCGACCACGACCTCGTCGCCAACGTGCCGTTCGCCCTCACCACACCGGTGCTGCGACGACTGCTGCGCCTGGGCGCCTGGCAGCGCTCGGTCCTGGTCACCCAGTGGGAGGTGGCCCGCAAGCGGGCCGGAGTCGGTGGCGCGACGCTGCTCACGGCCCAGTGGTGGCCCTGGTACCGCTTCACGCTGCAGCGCCGGATCGCCGCCTCCGCGTTCCGGCCGCGGCCGTCGGTCGACGCGGGGCTGCTCGTGGTCGACCGGCGCCCGCGGGCGCTGGTACCCGAGCGTCCCGGCTACCAGGCCTGGGTCCGGTCGGTGTTCCAGGGACGCGGGCGGGGTGTCCCGGACATCCTGGTGCGCAGCGGGATCCCGCGCAGCGCCGTCCGCTCGTGGGCGAGCGAGCACCAGGTGACCGAACGGTCGCTCCCCCGGGACCTCACTGCCCAGCAGTGGGCTGCCGGACACGCGCTCGCCACCGGGGCCCGCCGGGTGGCCGGGCGCGGGATCCGGCGGTGACGTCCGGCGGCGCGGTCAGCGGCGCGCGGCGAACCAGGCCCGCGACTGCGCGGAGAACATCAGCGTGACGCCGACGATGCTCGTCCCGAGAACGATCACCGGGAGGATCGCGCCGATCGGGTTCGTGGCGGCGGACAGCAGTGCGAGCAGCCAGAACAGGTCGAACAGCACCGTCAGCACGGTCAGCGTGATCAGCGCACCGAGCTTGCCGAGGAACGAGACGACGGCCAGCAGCGCGTAGACCACGGCGAGCACCGCGAGCACG
This sequence comes from Pseudonocardia endophytica, assembly GCF_004339565.1. Classification (GTDB taxonomy): domain Bacteria; phylum Actinomycetota; class Actinomycetes; order Mycobacteriales; family Pseudonocardiaceae; genus Pseudonocardia; species Pseudonocardia endophytica. Next base: position 382,567 of record NZ_SMFZ01000002.1, on the reverse strand, counting down.
GCACCGAACGTGCGCATCGCGGACAGCAGCTGCTCCATGGTCAGGCCGGACGCGGTCAGCGCCTCCTGGATCCCGGTCTCCGGCGGGAACATGTCCGGGGTCAGCGGCGCGAGCGCCAGTACCAGCCCGACCACGATGAACAACGCCGGTGACACGAGCAGGAACATGAACCCGGTGACCACGTTGCGCGGACGGCCCGTCGCACCGGTCTGCCCGACGTACTGCGGGCCGGTCCCCGCCGGGAACGGGCCTCCGTACGGGTAGGTCTCCTGCGGGCGCGCGGCCGGGTACCCGCCTGCGAACTGCGGCGGCACCCCGGACGAGCCGGGGCCGTACGGGTTCTGCGGGTACTGCGGGTAGTAGCCGGACGACGGGCCCGGCCGGTAGTAGGCCGGTCCCGCGGGGGCCGCGCCGCCGTCACCTGCAGAGGGTTCGGTGCCGTCCTGCGGGCCGGATGGCGTACTCACACCACCCACGGTAGTGGTTGCGCGCGCACCGTCGCCACGACGGACCTCAGCGATCGATCATCCCGGCGACCTCGGACGCCCAGTACGTGAGCACGACGTCCGCTCCGGCCCGCCGGATCGACGTCAGCGTCTCCAGGATCGTCCGCTCGCGCTCGAGCCAGCCCTGTGCGGCCGCGGCCTCGATCATCGCGTACTCGCCGGAGATCTGGTAGGCGGCGACCGGCACGTCGGCGACGTCGGCGACCCGGCTCAGCACGTCCAGGTACGCCAGCGCCGGCTTCACCATGACCATGTCGGCGCCCTCGTCGAGGTCGAGCGCGAGCTCGCGCAGCGCCTCACGCGCGTTCGCACCGTCCTGCTGGTAGGTCTTGCGGTCGCCCCTGAGCTGCGAGTTCACCGCCTCGCGGAACGGCCCGTAGAACGCCGACGCGTACTTGGCGGTGTAGGCGAGGATCCCGGTGTCGGCGAACCCGGCCTCGTCCAGCGCCTCGCGGATGACGCCGACCTGGCCGTCCATCATCCCGCTCGGGCCGACCATGTGGGCGCCCGCACGGGCCTGCTCGACGCCCATCCGCGCGTAGACCTCGAGCGTGGCGTCGTTGTCGACGCGGCCGTCCGCGTCCAGGACGCCGCAGTGGCCGTGGTCGGTGAACTCGTCCAGGCACAGATCGCCCATCACGACGGCGTCGTCCCCGACCTCGGCGCGCACGTCGCGCAACGCGACGTTCAGGATGCCGTCCGGGTCGACGGCGCCGGAGCCGGTCGCGTCGTGGTGCTCCGGGACGCCGAACAGCATGATGCCGCCGACACCCGCCGCGACCGCCTCGGTCGCCGCCTTGCGCAGGGAGTCCCTGGTGTGCTGCACGACGCCGGGCATCGACGAGATCGGCACCGGGTCCGTCGCGCCCTCACGCACGAACATCGGCAGGATCAACTGCCGCGGGCGGACCTCGGTCTCGGCGACCATCCGTCGCAGCGCCGGGGTGGACCGCAGCCTGCGTGGCCGCTGTGCCGGGAAACCCATGCGTCCAGCCTACGACCGGGACTCGTCCCCGTTCGGGTCGGACGGGCCGTCGACCAGCTCGTCGAGCGTGACGAACGGGACGGCGTCACCGCGGGCCACCAGTGCACGGGCGCGGGCGGTGATCCGCTTCAGCTCGTCGGCGGACACCACGCGGGTCTGCACGATCTCGCCGTCGTCGTCGGTCAGCGTGACCGCGACCAGCCCGGTCCCTGGCTCCTCGGAGAACGACAACGGCACGCCCCGAGCCTAGGCAGGACGAGCCGTCGACGCATCCGCCTTGCCGTCGGGGCGCCCCGAGATCCGGGGTGACGTGAACGTGACGGTTGTCCGGGGACCGGCGGGCAGCCGTGGTGTTCACATCGGCAGCGCCCGGACAGCGGACGACCCCGGACCGGTGTGGTCCGGGGTCGTCCCGGGAGTGGTGCGGCGCTCAGCGGCGGCGGGCCTTGACCTTCCGCGGCGGAGGCAGGGCACCCTCGGCGCGGAGCTTCGCGGTGTGCTCGGCCAGTGCGTCGACCAGCGTCGGGACCCGGGCCTCCTCCGGCTGCACGTCCACGCGCAGGCCGAACTCGCGGGCGGTCTCCGCGGTGGCCGGGCCGATGCAGGCGACGAGCGTGCGGGTGTGCGGCTTGCCGGCGATGCCGACCAGGTTCCGCACCGTCGACGACGAGGTGAAGCACACGGCGTCGAACCCGCCGGTCTTGATCGCCTCGCGGATCGGCGCGGCCGGCGGGGCGGCGCGGACGGTCCGGTAGGCGGTCACGTCGTCGATCTCCCAGCCGCGGTCGCGCAGACCGGCGGCGAGCGTCTCGGTGGCGATGTCGGCGCGCGGGAGCAGCACCCGGTCGACCGGGTCGAGCACGTCGTCGTACGGCGGGAAGATCTCCAGCAGACCCTCCGACGTGTTCGTCTGCGCCTCGTCCACGTCCGGCACCAGCTCGGGCACGATGCCGAACTCGCGCACCTTCTCGGCCGTCGCGTTGCCCACGCAGGCGATCTTCACGCCGGAGAACGCACGGGCGTCGAGGCCGAACTCGTGGAACTTCTCCCAGACGGCCTTCACGGCGTTCGTCGAGGTGAACACGACCCACTGGTAGCGGCCGTCGACGAGGCCCTTCACCGAGCGCTCCATCTGCGCAGGGGAACGCGGCGGCTCGACGGCGATCGTCGGGACCTCCTCCGGGATGGCGCCGTGCATCCGCAGCCGCTCGCTCATCACGCCGGCCTGGTCCTTGGTGCGCGGCACCAGGACCCGCCAGCCGTACAGCGCCCGGGACTCCCACCAGGACAGCTCGCCCCGGCGGCCCGCGGCGTCGCCGACGGTGAGCACGAGCGGCCCCTCCAGCTCGCCGCCGTCGGCCGCCATCGTGGCCAGCGACGAGGAGAGCGTCTTCTGCGTCGACGTCGTCCCGCCGGACGTGATCGCCACCGGGGTGTCGGCGGGGGCGCCCTGGTGGGTCAGGCCCTCGGCCACGTCGGCCAGGTGCGCGGCCGACGCGTGCAGCACGACCGGGCCGGGGGACGCGGCCAGCGCGGCCCAGTCGACGCCGGCGCGGACGTCGGCCTCGACGTGCGCGGATCCCAGCGCGACACCGGCGTAGGCGGGCACCGCGGTGCTCGCCGGGACGCCGGGAACCACGTCGAACGGGGTGCCGGACGCGGACACCGCCAGCGCCTCGGCGACGACGGCGTCGTTGGTCAGCGGGTCGCCCGCGACGAGGCGGGCGACGGACCGGCCGCCGTGCGCCTCGGCGAGCAGGTCGCCCGCGACGTCCCCGGGCTGGCCGACGGCCGGGCGCACCTCGGCACCCTCGGCGGCGAGGGCCAGGATCGACTCCGGCACGTCCGGGTCGGCGATCACCAGCGGCGAGGCGGCCAGGACGTCCCGTGCGCGGACGGTCAGCAGCGCCGGGTCACCGGGGCCGCTGCCGACGAAGGCGATGCGCCCCGCTGAGGATGGTCCACGGTTCATTGTTGTTCCACTCCCGATACGTCAGTACCGATGCTCGTCCCGCCTACGCTTCTCTCGCCGCCCATGTCGAGCAGCTCGTGCGCCAGCGCCGCTCCGAGCTTCTCGGCGGCGTCCATCTCTCCGGTCGCGGAGGCACGCAGCAGGGCGCCCTCCGTCAGGTCTCCGATGCCCAGCACGGTCCGCAGCGAGATCCGGTCGATCGCGCGGCCGTCGTCGTCCAGGTCGGAGACGACGTCGGCGTGTGCGGCGATGGGCAGCTCGCATCCGGCTTCCAGCGTGGCCAGCACGGCGCGCTCCGCGGTCACCGCGGCGCGGCTGACCGGGTCGTCCAGTGCGGCCTTCAGGTCGCGGGCGAGGTCCGTGTCGGTCCCGCGGCACTCCACCGCCAGCGCCCCCTGTGCCGGGGCGGGCAGCATCTGCAGCGGATCCAGCAGCTCGTCCGCGTCGTCGATGCGGCCGAGCCTGCGCAGTCCGGCGGCGGCGACGACGACGGCGTCGACCTCCCCGGAGTGCACCTTCCCGATCCGGGTCTCGACGTTGCCCCGGATCGGCACGACCTCCAGGCCCAGGCCGAGCGCGTAGAGCTGCGCCGTGCGCCGCGGCGATCCGGTGCCGACGCGCATGCCCCGGCCCAGCTCGCCGAGCACGCGCCCGCCCGCGACGAGCGCGTCACGGGGGTCCTCCCGGACCGGCACCGCGGCCAGGACCAGCCGCGGATCCGGTGCGCTGGGCAGGTCCTTGTACGAGTGCACCGCGACGTCCACCTCGCCCGCGGCGAGCGCGTCCCGCAGTGCGGACACGAACACGCCGGTGCCGAGCGTGGTGATCGGCGCCATCGAACGGTCGCCGGTGGTCGAGACCGGAACGAGCTCGGCCTCGATACCGGCCGCGTGCAGCCGGTCGGCCACGGTCCCGGCCTGGGTCATCGCCAGGTTCGACGGACGGGTGCCGATCCGCACGGCCGTCACCGGTCGCCTCCCTGCTCCGGCGGGGCGGTACCGATCGTCGTCGCCGCGCCCGCCGTCGACGGGTCGAGCGCCGCGGAGAGGTCCCCGCCCATCTCGACCGGCGTCGCGACGGCGGCCGCGACCTGCGGGTCGAGCTCGAACAACGTCCGCAGCGCGGCCGCGTACCCGGCCCCGTCCGGCCCCTCGGCCAGGCGTTTGACCTGCACGGTCGGCGTGTGCAGCAGCTTGTCGACGACGCGGCGGACGGTGCGCGAGAGCTCCTCGCGGGTCGTGGAGTCCAGGTCCGGAAGTCGCGAGTCCAGCCGCAGCAGCTCGGCGTCGACGACCTCGGACGCGCGGCGACGCAGCGCGGTGACGGTCGGCGTGACCTCGGCGGAGCGCTGCCCGGCGAGGTACTGCTGCGCCTCCTCGGCGATCATCCGGCGGGCGACGGCGACGGAACCCTCGTCCTCGGCGTCCAGCAGCCGCTTCTGCAGCGTGACCAGATCGACGACGCTCACGCCGGGCACGTCCGCGACGGCCGGTTCGACGTCGCGCGGCAGCCCGAGGTCGCAGACGACGAGCGACCGGTCCGGGCGGGCGGCCACGGCGTCGCGCACCGGCTCGACACCCACGACGGCACCGACCGCGCCGGTGCAGGCCATCAGCACGTCGGCGTCGACGAGCTCGGCGCCCAGCTCGGTCAGCGGGCCGGAGCGGGCCGTGCCGCCCTGCTCGCGCACCTTCTCGGCGAGCCGCTCGCCGGACTCCGCGGACCGGTTCAGCACCACCACCTCGCGGGCGCCCGCGCGCAGCAGGTGGGCCGCGGCGAGCGCACCCATCGCCCCTGCTCCGACGATCACGGCGCGAGCCCCGTCGAGCCCGCCGCCCAGCGCCCGGTCGGCGTCGCGCAGCGCCTCGGACACCACGGAGGCACCCGCTGCGTCGATCCCGGTCCCGGCGTGCACACGCTTGCCGACCCGCAGCGCCTGCTGCACCAGCTCGTGCAGGACCTTGCCGACCGAGCCGGACTCGTCGGCCGCGGCGTAGGCCGTGCGCAGCTGGCCAAGGATCTGCGACTCGCCGACGACCATCGAGTCCAGGCCCGCGGCCAGCGAGAACAGGTGCTGCACGGCGGAGCCCGCGTAGTGCACGAACAGGTGCTCGGACAGCTCGCCGAGCTCGAAGCCCGCGTACCGGGACAGCACGTCGGTCACGTGGTTCAGGCCGCCGTGGAACGCGTCCACCACGGCGCAGACCTCGACGCGGTTGCACGTCGAGAGCAGGACCGCCTCGTCGACGTGCGTGCCGTCGAGCATCTCCTCGAGCAGCTTGGGGACATCGCCCGGCGGCACCGCGAGGCGTTCCAGCACCTCGACGGGCGCGCTCCGATGCGACAGCCCGACCACGAGGACACTCATGACGGAGACACCACCGATCCGTTCACCGTTCCGTTCGTACTGCCCAGGGTGCCCGCGACACCGTGGCGGCGCGCCACGTGGAACGCGAGGACCTGCAGCTCGACCGCCAGATCCACCTTGCGCACCTCGACCTCGTCCGGCACCTGCAGCACCACGGGGGCGAAGTTCAGGATCGACTCGACCCCGCCCGCCACGAGCAGGTCGCAGACGTCCTGCGCGACCGGAGCGGGCGTCGCGACCATCCCGATCGTCACGCCGCGCGCGCGACACACGGTCTCGATGTCGCGCACGTGCCCGACCTCGATGCCGTTGATGGTGCTCCCGACGAGGTCGGGGGAAACATCGAACATCGCGTCGATCGGGAAGCCGCGGCCGCCGAAGCCCGCGTACCCGGCCAGCGCGTGCCCCAGGTTCCCGACGCCGACCAGCGCCACCGACTGCCGGTGGTCCAGGCCGAGCACGCGCTCGAGCTGGTGCTGCAGCGCGCCGACCTCGTAGCCGACGCCACGGGTGCCGTACGAGCCGAGATAGGACAGGTCCTTGCGGAGCTTGGCCGAGTTCACCCCGGACGCCGTCGCCAGCTCCTCGCTGGACACGGTCGCCGCACCCTGCTCGGCGAACTGGCCGAGCAGCCGCAGGTAGACGGCCAGACGGGAGACGGTCGCGTCCGGGATCGGGCGCGGGAGACGCACGCCCGCCGGGTCGGCGGCGGCCACGACGCCCGGCGAACCGGATGCGGCGTCGCCTGCGCCGGACTCGGACGCTCGCGTCACGCGGACTCCTGCGGGTCTTGTCCCGCGGGCCGACATCGTCGACACTGTCGACGCCGACAGCCCGTGGTGGGCACGGTCTGTTCTGCTGCCCGCCAGAAGGTGGGCCACGCCGGAGCCGATGGGGCTCGCCCGGCGGGCGCCGGACGAGGGTCAAGCCCCCGATCCGGCGACGAGGACCCACGGTAGCCGCTTGTGAACTCGCGGACAAAGTTGCGATCTTGGTCCTCGACGTGCTCGATCGGGCCGGTGACCAGGACCTACCGGCGAACGAACCAGAGACGCCGCTCGTCGTGTGACGAGCGCTACGCGACGGCTCCGAGCGTTGCCGGGGTCACCGCGCGACCACCCGCCGGGACGGCCATCCGGTCGCCCCGTCCGGCAGCACCGGCGCCTCCTGCGCGGTCTGCGTCCGCCCGTCGCCGTCGGTCGCGCGGCACACGACGTTCCGGCCGCCAGGGGCCATGTCCACGACCGCGCGCCACATCCGCCAGGCGTCGCCGGAGTCGGCCGCGCCGAGCTCGGCGTCGACCCACGGCCCGTCGTCCACCCGGACCTCGACGCGGGAGATGCCGCGCGGCTGCGACCACGCCGTTCCGGCCACGACCACCCGGCCGGCCGCGACGTCGCCGTACGCGGCGGGCACGTCGATCCGGGACCCCGTCTTGATCGGACCGAGCACGCCCCACCCGCGGTCGGCCCAGTACGACGACCGCCCGGCGAACGTCGTCAGCTCCAGGTCGGCCAGCCACTTCGTGGCCGAGACGTAGCCGTACAGGCCGGGCACCACCATCCGCACCGGGAACCCGTGCTCGCGGGGCAGCGCCTCGCCGTTCATCCCGACCGCGAGCAACGCGCCACGGCCCGGCTCCAGCACGACGCCGGTCGGTGTACCCGCGGTCCATCCGTCGGTGCTCGTGGACAGCAGCTGGTCGGCGCCGACGTCGGGCCCCGCCTCCAGGAGCAGGTCGCGCAGCTCGACGCCGACGAACAGCGCGGTGGACGCGAGGCTGCCGCCGACCTCGTTGGAGACGCAGGTCATCGTCACCCGGCGTTCGACGAGTGGTCGGGACATCAGCTCGTCGAAGGAGATCTCGAGCTCGCGGGCGACCCGCCCGTGCACCCGCAGGCTCCAGTCCTCGGCGCGCAGCGAGGGGACGCGCAGCGCCGTGTCGATCCGGTAGAAGTCCGGGTTCGCCGTCACGAACGGCGTCACGCCGGGCAGGCCGAGGTCGGCCCCGGCCGGCAGCGCGGGCGCGCGGCGGACCCGGGCTGCGGCGAGCCGTGCGGTGACCGTCGCCTGCGAGCCGGTCGTCCCGCCCGCGGCGGAGATCCCCGCGCCGAGCGCCGTTCCCGCCGCACCGGCCGCGACCGCTCCGGCACCCGCCGCGGCCGACGCCTGCAGCAGGCGCCTCCGGCTGGTCACCGCGGGACGGCCGGTCGCCGGAGGACGGTCGGTCGCCGAGGGGCTCGCCGCGGACCGGTCCGCCGGAGACCCGGTCGCGGGTCCCGGCGGGTCGGTCGCAAGTCCCGTCGGGTCGGTCGCGGGTCCCGGCGGGTCGGTCGCGGGTCCCGGCGGGTCGGTCGCGGGCGGGCCCGCAGCCCGGGCCGCCCGCCGCGCGAGCCGGTACAGCCTGCGCCACAGCCAGGTCGCGACGATCAGCGACACGGCGGGCGCGAGCAGGTCCAGCGGACCGAACGCGGGCCCGGTGATCACGGCGACCACACCGATCCCGCCGAGGACCGTCAGCACCGCCGTCCCCGGCCGCTCGTCCCGGCGCGAGAGCGCCCCCGCCACGAGCGCCGCCGCGGTCAGCACGGCCAGCACGCCCGCGACCAGGACGATCTTGTCCGCGGCGCCGAACGTCGCGATCGCGAACTCGGTCAGCGCGGTCGGGACCGTCCCGACGACCCGGTCGGCGACGGCCAGCACCGGGGCGGACGACGGCGAGACGAGCCCGCCGAACAGGTGGCCGGCACCGATCCCGGCCGCGGCGGACAGCAGGGAGAGCCCGCACCGCGTGCCCGCCGGGACCGGACGGGTGGTGCTCCTGCTCGCGGCCGGTGCGCTCACGGACCGGTGAGCGCGGCCCGCAGGCGGTCCGGCTCGACCGTCCAGAACCCGTGCTCACGGCCGTCGACCATGATCACCGGTACCTGGTCGCCGTACTCGGCGCGCAGCTCCGCGTCGGAGTCGACGTCGGTCGCCGACCACGGCACGTCGAGCTCCGTGCAGATCCGTGCGACCTCCTGCTCGGCGACGTCGCACAGATGACAGCCGACGCGGGTCAGCACCTCCACCCGGTGCGCCACGGTCACATCCTCGCCAGCGTCCGACGGGCGATCTTGCCGGTCGGGGTGCGCGGCAGGGCGTCGGTGAACGTCACCTCGGCCGGGCGCTTGAACCGGGCGAGGCGGGCGACGCAGTGGTCCCGCACGGCCTGCTCGGTCAGCGAGCCGTCGGACGGGACGACGACGGCCTTCACCGCCGCGCCGGTCCGGTCGTCCGGCACCCCGACGACGGCGACCTCGGACACCGCGTCCAGCTCGGCGATCACCTGCTCGACCTCGCGCGGGTAGACGTTGAACCCGTTCACGATCACCAGGTCCGAGGAGCGGTCGACCAGGTGCAGGTCGCCGTCGGAGTCCAGGTAGCCGACGTCCGCGGTGCGGAACCAGCCGTCGGCGTCCGGGCCTCCGTCGGAGTCCGGCCAGTAGCCGGAGAACAGGTTCGGCCCGCGCAGGGCGATCAGCCCGGTGTCGTCGGACGGGTCGGAGCCGTCCCCGAGGAGGACGTCGCCGTCATCGTCGTCATCGTCGGCCGGTACCAGCGGGTTGCCGTCGGAGTCCACCAGCCGCAGCTCGACGCCCGGCAGCACCCGGCCGACGGAGCCCGGCTTCGGCGGGCGCCCGAGGTCGTTCGAGGTGATCACCGGGCCACCCTCGGAGAGCCCGTAACCCTCGTGCAGCTCCAGCCCGGTCGCCTCGCGGAACGCGGCCAGCCACTCCCGCGGCAGCGGGGCGCCGCCCGAGGTGCACAGCCGCACCCCGCCGAGCGCGGAGCGCAGACGGTCGGCGGGCACGTCGAGCAGGGCGCGGAACATCGACGGGACGCCCGCCACGACGCTGACCCGTTCGGATGCGACGGCGTCCACCGCGACGTGCGGGTCGAAGCGTCCGGGGATCACGACGGTCGCGCCAGCCCAGCAGACCTGCAACAGACCCGCCGCGAGGCCGTACACGTGGTAGAGCGGCAGGGCCAGCAGCACGCGGTCCACCGGGGTCACCGGCGCGGGCCGCAGCGCGGCCGCCTGCTCACGGTTCGCCAGCAGCGCCCGGTGCGAGAGCTGGACGCCGCGCGGACGGCCGGTGGTACCGGACGTGAACACGATGAGCGCCAACGACTCCCCGCCGCCCCGACCGTCCGCCGCCGCTCCGGCACCGGCCGACGCCTCGGTGGACGGCGGGGGCAGCAGCCGGGCACCGGCGGCGTCCGCGGCAGCCGCCACGGTGCGCTCACCCTCCTCGGCCACCACGACCGCGGGCTCCGCCTGGCCGAAGACGATCTCCAGCTCGCGCGGCACGGACCCGGTGCCGACCGGCACTGCGGCGGCACCCGCCCGCATGGCGCCGAGCAGGGCCACGCAGAACGCGGCGCCGTCCGGCAGGGAGACGACGACCCGGTCGCCATCCGTGACCCCCGCGCCCGTGAGGCGCTGCGCCTCCGCGTCGACGGCCGCGTCGAACGCCGCCCAGGTCAGCGACACGCCGCCGGCCAGGTCCCGGATCGCCTCGTGGTCCGGCCGCTCGGACGCGGCGCGCGCGACCATGTCCGCGACGTGCGCGGACCGGGCGGTCTCGGCGCGGGAACTCTGCACGGTGCGACTCCTCGACGACTGCGACGACGGCCGGTGGCCGAGACGTCGGCGGGGGCAGGTGCCCCCAGTCTGACAAAGACCGTCGCACGCACCGGCCGCGTGGGCACGCCGCTCGCCGTGCGAACACGCCGTGTCGGACTGGACACGCTGAGCCACCAGTGCACTGACCGCGCGTAATCGCCCGCTCAGCGGACGACCGCGTGGTGAACCGACGGCGAGTGCGGAGGCCCTCGGGATCACGTCGTATGCTCCGCCGCTACATGAGGTTCAACGCGCGAACCCCTGCGTTCGACGCGCGACTCACCCAAGGGAGTGGCATGCAGCTCGTTGCCAGCGCACCGCGGGGCCTTCCGCGGTGCGATGACCGGTGCCGGCCCCTTCGGGATTCATGACCCGGCCGATGCGACCGCAGCGGCTGCTCCGCCAGCATGTCCGCCCCGACGTCCGGACCGACACCGGCGAACACCGCCCGGTCGGACCGGACCGGACCGACACCGTCCGCCCCCAGCCGGACGGGGAGGCACCGATGCCGTCTGCAAGCTCCCCCACCCCGACGATGGCCCACACCGAGGCCGTCGCCGAGGGACAAGGACCACCGGGCTCCGCACAGTCGATGCCGCTCCCCCGGCAGCGCCCCCGCGACGTCGCCCAGGCCGACCCCCGAACGGCCGCGGTCGACACCCCGCAGGAGCAGGAGCCGCCGGACCCCTCCACCGAGGAGGGCAGTTCCTGGGCGCTCGTCGAGGCCTGCCAGGCCGGTGACGCCCGTGCGTTCGGCGAGCTCTACGAGCGCTACCACGACGTGGTCTACCGCTACGTGCTGTTCCGGATGGGCGACCGCGCGTTCGCCGAGGACGTGACGCAGGAGACGTTCGTGCGCGCGCTGCGCCGGATCTCCTCGGTCAGCTACCAGGGCCGCGACATCGGCGCGTGGTTCGTGACGATCGCCCGGAACCTGATCTTCGACTACGTGAAGTCCAGCCGCTACCGGCTGGAGTCCACGACCTCCGAGATCGTCGAGCTCTCCCCGGCCACCGGCGGCCCCGAGCAGCAGGTGCTGGAGAACGCGACGAACTCCGAGCTGGTCGCCTCGATCGACAAGCTCAACCCGGACCAGCGGGAGTGCATCCAGCTCCGGTTCCTCAAGGGCCTCTCGGTCGCCGAGACGGCCGAGATCATGGACCGCAACGAGGGCGCCGTGAAAGCGCTCCAGCACCGTGCGGTCCGCCGGCTCGCCCAGCTGCTGCCGGACGGTCTGCGATGACCGCCGCGGCCGTCGTCGACCGCCGATCTGGACGGCGACAGGCCGTAGCAGCGGCGAGCGTACGACTCGATGCGGTGAACGGTATTTCGACCGTAACCTCCGCGCCTGCCCCTCGTTGTGCAGACGAACGCGCCACAAGCGCGTCGCGTCGGGACCGGACAGCGGCGGCCGTAACGCCGTCGGACTCCGGAACGACGTCTACAAGCAGCACAGGACTGCAGTGAGGACGGGCAGCATGCCGGGGGCATGGGACGACGACAGGCCACGGGCCGAGGACGGGCGCGGATTCGACGCGCCCCTCGGCGCGACCGCCGTGGAGGAGCTCGAGCACGAACTCGCGCTGGCCGCGGCGCTGGACCGTAGCCGTCACACGCTCTCCCCCGACGAGCAGACCTCCGCCCGGATGCGCCGCCGCCTGTTCGAGGCGATGGCCGAGGAGAGCTTCGGCCGAACGGAGCAGAGGCAGGATGCCATCCGGCCTCCGGCCCCCGCACCCGAACCCTCCGAACTGACCGCGCCGCTCGGCGCCCCGCCGATCACCGACGCGTCCGGACCGGCCACCCGCCCGGTCGGACCGCCGGTGCCGGACGTGGAGCCGGACGTCCCGGCCGCGTCCGTCGGTCGGGCCGCCGGCGAGCACACGCTCTCGTCGAACGAGACGAGCAGCCTCCCGACCCGGTCCCGCCGGGCGCGGCACGTCCTGCCGTCGGACCACCCGGACCACCCGGTCGAGGCCGAGCAGTCGACGCGCTCGACGCGGCCCGACCGCGACCGCAGTCGCCCCGGCAAGACCGGTGGCCGTCGCAGGCCGAGCATCCGCAAGCGGTTCGGCGTGCTCGTGACGTGCGTCGCGGCGCTCGCGGTGATCGTCGGCGTCGCGGCGACGGCCAGCAAGAACGCGCTGCCGGGTGACGCCCTGTACGGGGTCAAGCGGGCGACGGAGTCGACCGGCGGGCTGTTCACGTGGGGCGACCAGGCCGAGGCGACCCAGCAGCTCGAGGTCGCCAGGACCCGGATGGACGAGGTCCAGGGCATGCTCCAGAGCGGGAGCGCCGACCCGGCCGCCATCACGTCGGCGATGAACGACTTCGACACCGCGACCGCCACCGGCAGCCGGATGATCCTGTCCGGGGACCGCAACGCGGGCGGGTCGGATCTCGCCGACCTGCGGACGTGGGCCACCGCGCAGTCCGACCGGATGGCCGAGATGCAGTCCTCGTGGCCGGCGGCCAACGCGTCGGACGCCGAGGCGTCGAAGACGCTGCTGGACCGCGTGCTCACCCGGACCGAGGCCCTGCGGGCCCGCACCGGCTGCGCCGAGGGTGGCACCGCCTCCGTCGACGACCTGGGTCCGCTGCCCTCCGACGGCCCGTGCACCGGTCAGTCCGGGCAACCCTCCACCGAGGGCCAGCAGTCCCCGGAGGGCACCACGCCCGACAGCACGTCGCCGAGCCCGTCCGGCAGCACCTCCCCGGAGACGTCGACGAGCGGTGGCACGTCCACCGACCCGACGACCGAGGAGCAGCGCGGCCTGCTGCCGCCGCTGCTGGGCAACGACACGGCGAAGTCGCGCAGCGGTGGCGAGCCGAGCACGTCGTCGTCCACGACGACGACCAGCAAGGACTCGGACTCCCTGCTGCCGCCGATCACGCTGCCGCCGCTGCTGCCCGGGCTCGGCCCGGTCACCATCGGCTGAGGCACGACCGCGTCGAAGTCCCGCCTGCCGGTCGGGCAATCGCAGTAAGGTGAACGTCGTAGTTGCTCGACCGGCAGGAAGGCTCGCGTGGTGACAGATCCCGGGTCGCGGTCCGACGAGCCCGAGATCCCGTCCACAGGGCGTCCCGAGGTCGCCGGGATCGCCGAGTCGGACGAGGTCCTCTCACGTGTGACCGCCCTCGATCCGGCCCGCAGGGCCGGCGAGGCGTCGGCCGCCGCCGCGGTCGCCGCGGGCGAGGAGCTCACCGTCCCCGGAGAGGGTGTCGAACCCCCGCCGGACCTCACCGCCGCCGCGTTCTTCGACGTGGACAACACGATGATGGTCGGCGCGTCGATCTTCCACTTCGCCCGCGGTCTGGCCGCCCGCAAGTTCTTCACGACGTCGGACATGGCGGGCTTCGCCTGGCAGCAGATCAAGTTCCGGGTCGGCGGCCGGGAGAGCGACGTGTCCGGGCACCGGGACACGGCCCTCTCGTTCGTCGCCGGGCGGCCGGTCGAGGAGGTCGTCAGGCTCGGCGAGGAGATCTACGACGAGCTGATGGTCGACCGGATCTGGGCGGGCACCCGTGCGCTGGCCCAGATGCACCTGGACGCGGGCCAGCGGGTCTGGCTGGTCACGGCCACTCCGATCGAGCTGGCGCTGATCATCGCGCGGCGTCTGGGGCTCACCGGTGCGCTCGGCACGGTCGCGGAGAGTGTGGACGGCTGCTACACAGGCCGCCTGGTCGGCGAGATCCTGCACGGACCCGCGAAGGCGCACGCGGTGCGCGCGCTGGCCGCGTCCGAGGGTCTCGACCTGCGTCGCTGCACGGCGTACTCGGACTCCGTGAACGACGTCCCGATGCTGTCCGCCGTCGGCACGGCCGTCGCGGTGAACCCGGACTCGGAACTGCGCGACGTGGCCAAGTCCCGGGGCTGGCAGATCCGCGACTTCCGCACCGGCCGCAAGGCCGCCCGGATCGGCGTGCCGTCCGTGCTGGGCGCGGGAGCCCTCGCCGGGGCCGTGGCGGCCGGTGTCGCCTACCGCAAGCGTTAGCCCAGGAACACGTTGCGCCGCTGGGAGAGCAGGCGGTACAGCGTGTGCTGGATCGTCTCCCGGACCTGGTCGGTCAGGTTGAACACCAGCATCGGGTCCTCGGCGTCGGCGGCCGTGTGGTCGTCGGTGCGGATCGGCTCGCCGAACTCGATGTACCACTTCGACGGCAGCGGGATCAGCCCGGCCGGGCCGAGCAGCGGGAACGTCGGCGTGATCGGGAAGTACGGCGCGCCGAACAGCCGGGCGAGCGGCGGGACGTCCCCGATCTTCGGGTAGATCTCCTCGGCTCCGACGATCGCGCACGGGATGATCGGCACCCCGGTCCGCAGCGCGGCCGACACGAACCCGCCGCGGCCGAAGCGCTGCAGCTTGTACCGGTCCCGGTACGGCTTGCCGATCCCCTTGAAGCCCTCCGGGAACACGCCGACCATCTCGCCGCCCGACATCAGCCGCTCCGCGTCCGGGTTGCACGCGAGCGTGGCCCCCGACTTGCGGGCGACCGACCCGGCCACCGGCAGCCGGAACATCAGGTCGGCCCCGAGCAGGCGCAGGTGCCGGTTGTTCGGGTGCGCCTCGTGCACGGCGACGGTCGTCATCAGCGCGTCCAGCGGCAGCGTCCCGGAATGGTTCGCGACGAGCAGGGCGCCACCGGTGTCCGGTAGGTGGTGCGAGCCGATCGTCTCGACACGGAACCAGCGCTCGTAGAGCGGCCGCAGCGCGGGCATGACGAGCGCGTCGGTGAGCTCCGCATCGAACCCGAACTCGTCCACCGTGTAGTCGCCGGACAGGCGGCGGCGCAGGAACGCACACGCTTCGACGAGCGCCTTCTCCCACTCCGGTGGCACGTCCGGCTCGTCGGGCACGGCGGCGACCGGTTCGACGGGTTCGGCCCGGACCGTCTTCCCGGCCGGGCCGGCGACGGGCGTGGCCGACGTCGACGACCGGCGCGTCCGGCTCCCCCGGATCGGGATGACCCGCGCCTCCGCCATCGTCGCGTCCTCCCTCGTCCGCTTCCGGTCGGTCATCGCAGTGCCCTCGCGGCGCCGAGCACGCCGCGCTCGATCGCCTCCAGCCGTTCCGGCCCGAGAACCGGACTCAACGCCTTGCCGCGCACGAAGTCGTCGAACGCCTGGGTGGTGGTCCACCGCGGGGTGAAGCCGAACTCGGTCTCCAGCCGGTGCAGGTCCACGACGCGGCCGAAGTTCAGGAACCGCATCTGTTCCGGCGAGAAGTCGACGAGGCGGGCGCCGCGCAGCACCCGGCTGACCGGCCCGACGGCCGAGCTCGGCACCGGGACGGCGACCTTGCCCGCGCGCCGGATCGCCTGGGACAGCATCAGCACGCCGTGCGCCGCGACGTTGAACACGCCGGGCACCTCGTGCGTCGCGGCCCGCTCGAGCACGGCGAGCGCGTCCTCCTCGTGCAGCAGCTGCACACGGGCGTCGAACCCGAGCACGGTGGGCACGACGGGCAGCGCGAAGTACCGGGTCAGGACCGTGTCGATGCGCGGACCGATGAAGTTGGCGAAGCGCAGCACGGTCGTCGTGACGTCCGGGCGGCGCCTGCGGAAGCCGCGCAGGTAGCCCTCGATCTCGGCGGCGTCCTTCGCGTAGCCGCCGGACGGGAGGTCCTTCGGGCCGGTGGCCTCGTCGAACACGGCCGGGTCACGAGGGCTGGAGCCGTAGACCGCGGTCGTGGACTTCAGCACGACGCGCCGCACCGTCTCCGCCTTCTGGCAGGCGGCGAGCAGCTGCATCGTGCCGATGACGTTCATCTCCTTCATCGTCGCCCGGCCACCGGCGGAACCGGGGCTGGCGGACAGCGAGGCGTGCACGACGGTGTCCACCGACGCGGAGGAGATGACCTTGGAGATGAGCGGGTTGCGGATGTCGGCGCGCACGAACTCGGCACGCCCCATCCGCTTCAGGAGATCGCGCGGCGGCGGGACGGTGTCCACGCCGAGCACCCGGTCGATGTCCGGGTTCGCGGCGAGCCGGGCAGCGAGGTGGCCACCCAGGAACCCGCTCACACCGGTCACGAGGACGACCGAGGGGGTCTCCTGCGGCATGGATCGACCTCACAGCACACGTCGAGGTGGGGCGCCGGAGACGAACGGCGACGCCGGTGAGGAACCAGATCCTAACCGCCGACGTACGCCGAACACACCGGCGACGGGCGGTGACATGCATCGCGGCGGGTTACCGCCGCGACGCGGTGGGTCACTTGCCGAGCTTGCGCCTCTGCACCCGGGTCTTGCGCAGCAGCTTGCGGTGCTTCTTCTTCGACATCCGCTTGCGGCGCTTCTTGATGACCGAGCCCATGGGGCGTTCCTCCTGTTGCTGGACGGTGGTCGGGCGATCCGATCACGCCGGATGGCCGGTGGGTCGGCCTGACCCGCGCGGAGACCGCGACGAGCCACGCGACCGGCGACGGATCGACAGCCGAGAGGTCACTCTACCGTCCGACGTCCGCGGAGCGACCAGGGGACCCTGGGCTCAGCCCGCGTCGAAGTACGCGTTGCGGAGGTAGTCCTCCACCGCGCGCTGCGGTACCCGGAAGGACCGGCCGACCCGCGCCGCGGGCAGCTCGCCGGAGTGCACGAGCCGGTACACGGTCATCTTCGACACGCGCATCATCGAGGCCACCTCGGCCACGGTCAGGAACTGGACCTGCGTCGACCGTGCCGGCTCGGAACGCTCGGGGGGCATCCGGGCACCGCCTTCCCTCTTTGCACCTCCACGGCACGGGCCGTGCGCCGCGCCGTTCCGGTGTTCCCGACGAGAGTACCGGGACAGATGTGACGGATGACGCTCGGCCATGACGCCCGATCGTGGTATTCAGCAGGCCCGACAGAGTGACACCCTGTCACCCGTTACGGGCGAACGGGTTACGCTGAGCTGCGACCAAGATCCACCGACCGCTGGTGTGCCGCCACGATCGCGTCCATCCACGCGGACCGCACGCCGTGGCGCTCCAGCTCGCGCAGCGCGGCGGCCGTCGTACCGGCCGGAGACGTGACGTTCTCCCGCAGGATCGCCGGGTGCTCGCCGGTCTCGCGGAGCATCCGGGACGCGCCGAGCGCGGTCTGCACGGTCAGCTCGGTGGCCGCCGGCCGGGTCAGCCCGAGCGCGACCCCCGCCTCGATCATCGCCTCGGCGACCAGGAAGAAGTAGGCGGGCCCGGATCCGGAGATCGCCGTGGCCGCGTCCTGCTGCGACTCGGCCAGCCGGAGCGTGGCGCCGACCGTGCCGAGCATGGACTCGGTGCGCGACAGGTGGTCGTCGGTCGCGTGGGTGCCCGGCGAGACCGCGCACATCGCGGCGCCGAGCAGCATCGGCGTGTTCGGCATGACGCGCACGACCGGGGTGCCGTCCGGCAGACCGCCCTCGAACAGCGACGCCGGGAGCCCGGCGCACAGCGACACCACGAGCGTGCCCGGTTCCAGGACGTCCTTCAGCTGTCCGAGCAGCGGGGCGATGTCCTGCGGCTTGACGGCGACGACGACGGTCTCCGCGCCCGTCACCGCGTCCGCCACCGGCTCCGTGGCCACGCCGTAGCGTTCCCGGAGCTCCTGCGCCCGTTCCGGGTAGCGCTCGCTGACCACGAGCCCGCCGGCCTCGTACCCGGCCGCCAGCAGGCCGCTCAGCAGCGCCTCCCCGATCCGTCCCCCGCCCAGCACCGCGATCCGTGTCATGGCACCGAGCCTAGAGTTCAGCCTTTCGGCGCCAGCGCCAGCTGCCGTGCCTGGCACACGAGGCGACCGGCCGAGTCGACGACGGAAACGTCCTCGTCGAAGAACGCCCCCGTCACCGACCTGCTCTCCGAGTCAACGCGCAGCCACCCGGGTGCCGGACGCCCGCGCAGCAGCGCGGTCAGCTGGATCGTCGGTGCCCAGCCGAAACGGCCGCCGAGGTTGAACACGGTGGGTGCGAGCACGTCGCCCGCGAGCAGCGCGAACAGCACGTCCGGCTCCTCCCCGAGGGGACGGACCCATCCGCTCATCCGGGGCGGGCCGGTCTCCCCCCGCATGAACGGGTTCGCGTCCGCGGGGAACCGCAGGTCGCACGCTGCGGCGAGACCGACCGCGGGCCGGTCCGGCGTACCGGCGCCGAGGGCGTCCGCCGTCGGCTCGGACGGGTGCAGGACCGGCTCCGCCCAGCGCGGCTCGTCGGCCGGCAGCGTCCCGGCGGTCACCGTGGCGGACAGCATGAGCCGCTCGTCCTGCAGGAGCCGGACGGCGACCACGGACACCGTGCGGCCGGTCTTGAGCACCTCCGTGCGCAGCTCGACGGGGCCGAGGTCCGGAGCGCGCAGGAAGTCGGCCGCGACGACGAGCGGCTCCGGGTCGGTGCCCGGCGCCCCGTCGGCGGCGCGGGTGATGGCGGCGCGGGTCATCACAGCCATCAGCAGCCCGCCGTGCGCCTTCGCCCCGATCGACCACGCCTCGTCGAGGTCGGCACGGAAGCGGCCGTCACCGAGCGGGGTGATGCCGAGCGCGTCGGAGAACGGACGGCCGGTGCGTGCCGGGGCGCTCACGGTCGCGTCCCGCAGATGATCCGCATCAGGCAGACCTACCACCCGTCGGCGACGCGGGCCACGGACGGGCCGTGTGATCTGCGTCAGCGCAGGGCGGGCTCGGGCAACGCGGATCCCACCGGCAGCTCGTCGGAAGCGACGGCCGGCGCGAGGTGCAGCCGGGCGAACAGCAGCGACTCGGCCAGCAGGGCGGTGCGCTCCTGGCGGGTCCGGCATCGTCGGGTGCTGACCTCGAGCACGGCCGTGCCCCCGGCCTGCGCGAACCCTCCGTCGGCGAGCAGCTCGCAGACCTCGGCGCACGGCTGGTTGCCGCGGCCCGGGACCAGGTGCTCGTCCTTCGTCGAACCGGAGCCGTCGGTGAGGTGCAGGTGCGTCAGCCGGTCACCCATCCGCTCGGCCATGGCCAGCGCGTCCGACCCGGACGCCGCCGTGTGCGACAGGTCCAGCGTGTACGCGTGGTGGCCGACCTCGGTCGGGTCGAATCCCGGCGAGTACGGGACGGTGCTGATCGAGCCCCTTGTCACCGGGAACATGTTCTCCACCGGCAGCGAGATCCCGCGGACCTCGCCGGCGCGGGCCACCTCGTCGCGGAACTGCGCGGCGTAGGCCCGTTGCCAGCGGAACGGCGGGTGCATGACGACGGTCCGCGCGCCGAGCCGGTCCGCCGCGTCCACCGAGAGCCGGATGCGCTCGATCGGGTCGGCGCCCCAGACCCGCTGGGTCACGGCGAGACACGGCGCGTGCACGGCCAGCACCGGCACGCCGTACCGGTGCGCGAGCCGCTCGACGGCGCGCACGTCCTGGCTGACCGGGTCGGTCCAGACCATCAGCTCGACGCCGTCGTAACCGAGCTCGGCGGCGATGGCGAACCCCGCCTCGACGCCCTCCGGGTAGACCGACGCCGTGGACAGCGCCACCGGGATCTCGCGCTCGGACGGAGACACATAGCGTGGAGTCGTCCCGGAGACACGCATCGTTACCGGTCCAGGAGCACGAGCAGCGCCGGGGACACGGTGAGCAGCAGACCGACCAACACCGCGAACATGGTCGTGCGAAGGTCGTCGTTGCGCAACAGTGCGCGGACGCCCAGTACGAGACCCACGGTCAGCACGACGGCGAGCGCCAGCGCGACCACCGGCAACGAGTACCAGAGGTAGCGGAACCCGACCCACACGCCGGCACCGACGATCGCGCCGCCGACCCACTGGGCGATGACCATCGCCCAGGCCTGGCCGGTCCCGGCCCCCTTGCCGTCGCCGGACGCCTCAGCCAGGTCGTCGTCGTCGAGCCCGGCGACGGCGCTGCGGCGGCGACCGCGGCGGTACTCGTCCGGGTCGTCCTGCGCGCCGGCGGCGTACTCGCCGTGGTCCTCGTAGTCGTCGTCGGCGCCGTCGAGATCGTCCGGGCCGAAACCGGCCCGGGTCGGCTGGCCGCCGTCGGCGGGCGGGGCCGGGCGGCGCTGCGCCGGCGCGGCGACCGTGGCCTGCTCGTCGGCCATCTCGCCGGTCCAGGCGCGCTGGTCGAAGTCGTCGAGCTCGTCGTCGTCCAACGGGGGTGCGCCCAGCTGCGTGGGCGGGCCGGCGTCGAGGTCCGGCGGCGGTCCGCCGTGCCCGGACGGCGCGGCACCGTGCGCCTCGAACGCACCGGTCGGCGACTCGGGGTCGTACGGACCCTGCGCAGGCGGCATGCCGCCGGGCGGGCCGGGCTCCGGCCCGCGCCGCCCGGGCGGCGGGGGTACCTGGCCGGGCACGGCCGGGCGGCCACCCGCGGGCGCCTGGGGGCCGCCGCGGTTGGGGAACGCCGGGGGCTGCCCGAACGCGTCACCGTCCGGGCCGTAGCCGTCGGCCTCGTATCCGTCGGGGGTGAAACCGCCGCGGTCCGGGCCGTTCGGGGCGCCGTACCCGTTCGGCGCGTACCCGTTAGGCGCGTACCCATTGGCCGCGTAACCGTTGGCCGCGTGGCCGTTCGCGCCGTACCCGTTCTGGCCGTACCCGTTCTGCGCGGGGCCGCCGGGGCCGTGTCCGTTCGGACCCTGGCCGCCCGGCGGCGGACCCTGCGGCTCCGGCGCGTGCCCGCCCGCGAACCGGCCGGTCGCCTGCGGCGGTCCTCCGGGGGCCCCGTACGGCGGGGCGGCACTTCCCTCGTCAGGGGGTGGGCCTGCCTCGAACGGGGCGCCGTCGTCCTCGGCCGCACGCCTGCGACGGCGACGGCCGCTCTGCGCGCCCCCGTTCTCGGCGAGCAGCTCAGCGACGGTGCGCTGTCTCGGCTCTGGGTCCACACTCATCCCGACCACCGTGCCCTGTGCTTTGTCAAGGGTCCAGATCCATCACCCGCATCGTGCGCCGAGCGGTCGGCACTGGTCGTCAGCGTCGACGGATGTTCCGCCGGTTGCGCCCCGTCCAGCATGTCGAAGCGCCGGAGGATGACTCCCTCACGCAACGCCCACGGGCAGATGTCCAGTTCGGACACGCCCAGCGCGTCCATCGCGGCCTGCGCCACGATCGCCCCGGCCACCAGCTGGTGTGCCCGGGAGCTGCTGACGCCCTCCAGCTCGGCCAGGTCGTTGCTCGACATGCGGCTGATGAACGCCGTCAGCTGGCGCAGCCCGACGGCCGTCAGCGTGCGCGGCGTGCGCGGGCCCGCGCTGGACGGGGCGGCGCCGCTGAGCCGGGCCAGCGACCGGAACGTCTTCGACGTGCCGACGGCCCGGTCCGGTTCCCCGGCGACCCGCAGCCGTCCGGCCACCGGCGCCAGATCGGCCTGCACCTTCTCCCGCAGCGCCTCGATCTCGGCGCGGGGCGGCGGGTCCGCGGTGAACCACTCGCGGGTCAGCCTGCCCGCCCCGAGCGGCAGCGACTCGGCCACCTCCGGCATCTCGTCGCGACCCACCGCCAGCTCCAGCGACCCGCCGCCGATGTCGAGCACCAGCAGTCGACCGGCCGACCAGCCGCACCAGCGGCGGACGGCCAGGAACGTGAACCGTGCCTCGTCCTCGCCCGGGAGTGCCTCGAGCTCGACACCCGTCTCGCTCCGGACCTTCTCCAGGACCTCCGCGGAGTTGCGGGCGTCGCGCAGCGCGGACGTCGCGAACGCCATCAGATCGTCGCACCCGGCGGCTCGCGCCGCGTCCCGCGCCTTGTGCACGGTCTCGATGAGGGCGTTCACACCGCCGCGGGTCAGCGCACCGTTCTTGTCGAGGTTCTCGGCCAGGCGCAGCTGGTCCTTGTCCGAGGACATCGGCTTCGGATGCGCGCCGCTGTGGGCGTCCACCATGAGCAGGTGGACCGTGTTGGATCCGACGTCGAGAACGGCGAGACGCACGGGCCCAGGTTACTAAGCCGTTATCCGGGACCCGACGAACGGTGCCCGGTCACACATCGAACTTGTATCCGAGACCTCGCACGGTCACCAGGTGCTGTGGTGCCGACGGGTCGTTCTCGACTTTCGCGCGCAAACGCTTGACGTGCACGTCGAGGGTCTTCGTGTCGCCGACGTAGTCCGCGCCCCACACCCGGTCGATCAGCTGCGCCCGCGTCAGTACCCGGCCGACGTTGCGCAGCAGGTACTCGAGCAGGTCGAACTCCTTGAGCGGGAGCGCGACGTCGGACCCGTTCACGGACACGACGTGCCGCTCCACGTCCATCCGGACCGGCCCGGCCTCCAGGATGCCGAGGTTGCCGTCGGTCTCGGCCGCACCCTCGTTGCCGCGGCGCAGCACGGCCCGGACCCGGGCGATCAGCTCGCGCGCCGAGTACGGCTTCGTGACGTAGTCGTCCGCGCCCAGCTCCAGGCCGACCACCTTGTCGATCTCGCTGTCCCGCGCCGTGACCATGATCACCGGTACGGCCGAGCGGGAGCGCAGCGCCTTGCACACGTCGGTGCCGCTCATCCCGGGCAGCATCAGGTCGAGCAGGACGATGTCGGCGCCGTTGCGGTCGAACTCGGCGAGCGCGTCGTTGCCGTTCGCCGCGACGGCCGTCGTGAAGCCCTCCTTGCGCAGCATGAACTCGATCGGGTCGGCGAACGACTCCTCGTCCTCCACGATCAGCACCCTGGTCATGTCATCCTCCAGCTCGTCCGGCCGCGGCCGGGTCGGGAGCGGCTGTGGTGGTGCCGGCCTCCGCGTCGGGGGTGGCGGGGTCGGTCTGGCGTGCGGAGATCCGCGTGGGCAGGCGCATGGTGAACGTCGATCCGGTGCCGGGGCGGCTCCACAGCCGGACCTCGCCGCCGTGGTTGGCGCAGACGTGCTTGACGATCGCCAGCCCGAGCCCGGTACCGCCGGTCGCCCGCGACCGGGCCGGGTCGACCCGGAAGAACCGCTCGAACACCCGCTTCTGGTGCTCCGGTGCGATCCCGATGCCGCGGTCGGTCACGGCGATCTCCACCGAGCCGTCGACGGCGCGCCGGGTCACCGACACCGACGAGTCGGCCGGCGAGTAGGCGATCGCGTTCTCCACGAGGTTGGTCAGCGCCGTGACCAGCAGAGACCGGTCGCCGTCGACGACGAGTCCGGACGCCGGGTCCGCGGTGATCTCCACCGCGCCGGACTCGGCCGAGTTGCGGCTGCGCGCGAGCGCCTCACCGACGATGTCGTCCACGTCGACGGCCGCCAGCTCGGGCAGCCGTTCTGCGCCGGTGAGCCGGGACAGCGCGATCAGCTCGGAGACGAGGCTGCCCATCCGGTTGGACTCGCGGAGGATCTTCTCGCCGAAGCGTCGTACCTCGGCGACGTCGGAGCCGTCGGAGCCGTCAGGGGGTTCCAGCCCGTCGAGCGTGTCCAGCAGTGCCTCGGCCAGCAGCGCGACGGCGCCGACCGGCGTCTTCAGCTCGTGCGAGACGTTCGCGACGAAGTCCCGCCGGGTCGCCTCCAGCCGCGCGACCTCGGACGTGTCCAGCGCCTCGACCAGCGTGTAGCCCTCGCCGAGCGCCCGGACGATGGCCTGGACGGCGACCGGGCCGCGCGGGGCCCGTTCGAGTGGCGAGAGGTCGACCTCGAGCCGGCTCTCACCGCCGAGCACCCGCTGGCAGGCGGCCCAGGCCCGCGGGTCGAGGCGGCCGGCCGTCACCGCGCCGAGCCGCTCGGCCCGGGCGTTGTGCAGCAGCACGTCGCCGTTGGCCGCGACGACGGCCAGCCCGGACCCGGACTGGCGGAACGTGCGGTGCAGCAGCTCACCGAGGTCGGGCACGTCGGCGTCCGCCCGGCGCCTGCGCGGCGGGTCGAGGGTCTGCGTCGTCGGGTCGGAGGCTCGGCCACCGGCCCGGCGGACACGTCGGCCCAGCACGGCCCCGGCGACGAGACCGAGGCCGAGCGCAGCGGCGACGATCAGCCACGCAAGCGCGGTCACGGCCGCATAGTAGGCAGTCCGGACAGCCGGAACACCACCGTCGGGCCCCGATGGTGACGCTCCCGACCCCCGTCCGAGCAAGTGTTCGGCGCCCGTTCACCGCCGGTTCAGACTGGGCCCGCCGTGCCGCGGGTTCGCTCCGCGAGCGTCGCTCAGCGACCCTGTGCGGCCACCCCCGCGATCGCCTCCTCCGCCGCGTCCGGGTCCAGGTAGCGACCGCCCGGCGTCGTCGGGACGAACCCCTCGTCGAGCTCGTAGACGAGCGGGATGCCGGTCGGGATGTTCAGGCCGGCGATGTCGGTGTCCGAGATGCCGTCCAGGTACTTCACGAGCGCCCGCAGCGAGTTGCCGTGCGCGGCGAGCATCACGACCTTCCCGGCCCGCAGGTCCGGCAGCACCCGCGACTCCCAGTACGGCAGGAACCGGGCCACGACGTCGGCCAGGCACTCGGTCAGCGGCGCGTCCACTCCCTCGTAGCGCGGGTCGGCGTCCTGGGAGAACTCCGAGCCCTTCTCGATCGGCGGCGGCGGGGTGTCGTACGAGCGGCGCCAGAGCATGAACTGCTCCTCGCCGAACTCCTCGAGCGTCTGCTTCTTGTCCTTGCCCTGCAACGCGCCGTAGTGCCGCTCGTTGAGGCGCCAGTCGCGGGTGACCGGGATCCAGTGCCGGTCCGCCGCGTCGAGGGCGATGTTCGCCGTCGCGATCGCGCGGCGCAGCAGCGACGTGTGCACGACGTCCGGCAGCAGGCCCTCGTCGGCCAGCAGCTTCCCGCCGCGCAGGGCCTCCTGCTCGCCCTGCTCGGACAGCGGGACGTCGACCCATCCGGTGAACAGGTTCTTCGCGTTCCAGACGCTCTGACCGTGGCGCAGCAGCACGAGAGTCGGCATGGCGGACAGCCTGCCATCGAGTCCGCGCCGACGTGGCATCCGTGCGCCTCACCGGAACGAACGCCACACCCGTGCCGGGTCAGTCGGGGATGCGGGCCGCGATCGCGGTGAGGATCTCGCGCAGCTGGGCGACCTGCTCGGCGGTGAGCGCGTCGAACAGGTGCTCCCGGACGGCCCGCACGTGGGCGGGCGCCGCCGCGGCCAGTGCGGCGTAACCGGCGTCGGTGAGCTGGGCGAACGTGCTGCGCCGGTCGTCGGCGCACGGGCGGCGCAGCACCCACTGCCGCGCCTCCAGCCGCTTCACCGCGTGCGAGATCCGGCTCGGCGAGCTCTGGGTGATCTCGGCCAGCTCGGTCATCCGCAGCGACCGGCCCGGCGCCTCGGAGAGCATCGCCAGCAGCTGGTAGTAGGCCAACGGCATGCCGGCGTCGCGCTGGAGCTGCCGGTCCAGCACCGCGTCCAGCGCCGCCGTCGTGCCGAGCAGGGCCAGCCAGGTCCGCCGCTCGGCGGCGTCCAGCCAGCACACGTCGTCCACGCGCGGAGCGTAGCCGCGGGACAGCACCTCCACCCCCGTCGCAACCACCCCCTTTCGCAACGAACGGCACCTTCGAGCAATGTGACTGCTCGAAGGTGCCGTTCGTTCGCGGGTCAGGAGTGGAGCACCGCCGCCAGCGCGTCCACCGCCTCGTCGATCTCCGATGCTTCGACGACGAGTGGTGGCGCCAGGCGCAGCGTCTCGCCGTGCGTGTCCTTGGCCAGGACGCCGTGCTCCGCGAGCAGCTCGCACACCCGGCGCCCGGATCCGACGGACGGGTCGACGTCGATCCCGGCCCAGAGCCCCGCGCCGCGGACGGCCGTCAGCCCGTGCCCGACCAGCTCGCCGAGCCGGGCGTGCAGGTGCGCCCCGAGCACGCGGGCGCGCTTCTGGTACTCCCCGGTCTCCAGCAGCCCGACCACGGCCGT
Source organism: Pseudonocardia endophytica (assembly GCF_004339565.1). Classification (GTDB taxonomy): domain Bacteria; phylum Actinomycetota; class Actinomycetes; order Mycobacteriales; family Pseudonocardiaceae; genus Pseudonocardia; species Pseudonocardia endophytica. The sequence goes on along the minus strand of NZ_SMFZ01000002.1, from coordinate 356,341 downwards.
GCCGACGGCCGCGGCCAGCGGGTTCCCGCCGAACGTCGAGCCGTGCTCGCCGGGACGCAGCACGCCCAGCACGTCGGCGCGCCCGACGACGGCACTGACCGGCACGATCCCGCCCCCGAGGGCCTTGCCGAGCAGCATCAGGTCACCGACGACCCCCTCGGCCTCGGACCGGAACGTCGTGCCGGTGCGGCCGAGCCCGGACTGGATCTCGTCGATCACCAGCAGCACGCCGCGCCGCTCGGTGATCCGCCGGACGGCCGCCAGGTAGCCGGGCGGCGGCACGATCACGCCGGCCTCGCCCTGGATCGGCTCCAGCAGCACGGCCACGGTGTCGTCGGTGAGCGCGGCCTCCAGCGCGTCCGCGTCGCCGTACGGCACGGCGTCGAACCCGGGGGTGAACGGGCCGAACCCGTTCCGGGCGTCCGGGTCGTCGGAGAAACCGACGATCGTCGTCGTGCGGCCGTGGAAGTTGCCGTGCGCGACGACGATCCGGGCCCGCCCGTCGGGCACGCCGCGCGCCCGGTAGCCCAAGGCGCGCGCGACCTTGATCCCGGTCTCGACGGCCTCGGCGCCGGTGTTCATCGGAAGGACGGTCTCGACTCCGGCCAGAGCCGCGAGTCGCTCCTGGAACGCGGGGAGCCGGTCGTTGTGGAACGCCCGGCTGGTCAGCGTCAGCGTGTCCAGCTGCCGGTGCGCCGCCTCGACCAGCACCGGGTGGCCGTGCCCGAAGTTCAGCGCCGAGTAGCCGGCCAGGAAGTCCAGGTAGGAGCGGCCGTCGACGTCGGTGACCCGCGTGCCCCGTCCGGACGCGACGACGACCGGGAGCGGCGCGTAGTTCCGGGCACCCCAGCGCTCGGCGCGGGCGATCTCGGCGGCGGACCGGCCCAGGACGGCCGTCATGACCGCAGCTCCAGCGTGCAGCACTTCACGCCACCGCCGCCGCGGAGCAGCTCGGACAGGTCGACGCCGATCGGCGCGAACCCGCGCTCGGCGAGCTGCGCCGCGAACCCGGTGGCCTGCGCGGCCAGCACGACGTGGTGCCCGTCGGAGAAGCAGTTCAGTCCGAACACGACCGCGTCGTCCTCACCGACCAGGATCGCGTCCGGGAAGCGGGAGGCCAGCAGCGCGCGGGACGGCTCGTCGAACGCCTCCGGGTAGTACGCGACCTCGTCCTCGCCCTCACCGTCGGACAGCACCGCGAACGCCGTGTCCAGATGGTAGAAACGCGGGTCGACCAGGCCCAGCGAGACGACCTCGCGTCCGAACACCCGGGCCGCCTCCGCGTGCGACGCCGGGTCGCTGCGGAAGCCGCTGCCGGCGAACACGGTGTCCCCGACGAGCAGGAAGTCGCCCTCGCCCTCGTTCGTCGCGACCGGCTCGCGGACGTCGTAGCCGTGGCGGCGGAACCACTCCATGTAGAGCGGCCCCTCCGCGGCCCGCTCGCCGTGCCGGAACCGGGCGCCGTGCGCGACGCCGTCGACGACCTGGCCTCCGTTCGCGGCGTACACCATGTCCGGCAGGCCGGGCACCGGGTCGATCAGCTGCACGTCGAATCCGAGCCGCAGGTAGGTGCGGTACAGCTCCTCCCACTGCCGGACGGCCCTGGCGGTGTCGACCGGGTCCTGCGGCCGCATCCACGGGTTGATCCGGTAGCTCACGGTGAAGTGGTCCGGCCGGCACATCAGGACGGTGCGCGGGACGGCGATGCGGGGGCGGATCTGCGCCATCGTCATGGGTCCAGTCTGCGACGCAGGCGGCCGACGTTTCCCGCTTCGGAGCGCTGGTTTCCCGGATTTTCCCGGGTCGATACGCAAGAATCGTGCGCATGGATGCACTGGATCGCAGGCTCCTCGACCTGCTCCGCGCGAACAGCCGGGCGGGCTGGGCCGAGCTCGGCGACGAGATCGGGCTGTCCGCGTCGGCGGTGAAGCGACGGGTCGACCGGCTCGTCGCGACCGGCGTGATCCGGTCGTTCACGATCCGCGTCGACCCGGCGATCGACGACCGCGGCACCGAGGCCTACGTCGAGCTGTTCTGTCGCGGCACGGTCGCACCGGTGGAGCTGCGCCGCATGCTCTCCCGCGTCCCGGAGGTGGTCGGCGCCGGGACCATCACCGGCGACGCGGACGCGATCGTCCACATGCGATCCCGCGACGTGTCCTCGCTGGAGGACGCACTGGAGCGCGTCCGGGAGGCCCCGAACGTAGAGCACACGCGCTCCGCGATCGTGCTCAGCCGACTCGTGGACCGTGAGGGTGACTAGCGCGTACAGTGGTAGTTGAGAGTTCAACTCAAGGAGGTCCGATGCCCGTCCAGCGCCTCAACCACGCCGTCCTCTACGTCCGCGACGTCGACCGCAGCGTCGCGTTCTACTCCGAGGCCCTGGGCTTCCGGGTGATCACCTCGGTCCAGGGCCGGGCCGCGTTCCTGCAGGCGGAGGGATCGACGAACGATCACGACCTCGGCCTGTTCGGGATCGGCGCGAACGCGGGCGACTCCGGCGCCGGCTCCCGGACCGTCGGGCTCTACCACCTGGCGTGGGAGGTCGACACGCTCGCCGAGCTGGCCCGGATCCAGGACGTGCTGCTCCGCATGGGCGCACTCGTCGGAGCATCGGACCACGGTTCGACGAAGGCGCTCTACGCCCAGGACCCGGACGGACTCGAGTTCGAGGTCAGCTGGCTCGTGCCCGCCGAACTGCTCGGCGAGGACACCGGGATGCGCACCGCGCCGCTGGAGCTCGACGCCGAGATCGCGCGCTACGGCGCCCAGACCCGCGGCGGCGTCGGCGTGTCCGTCCCCACCGCCTGACCCGTTCTGGTCAGGCATCTCCCGCGCGACCGGTGAGCGGGCGGTCCATCAGCCGATCCCTCCGGCCAGCCGTGATCAGCGATGGTGGCGCGGGTCGTTCGCGCAGCGAACGGTGGGCTCCGCAACCGGCGATCATCCGAACGCCCCGACGGCGCGGGCGCAGCGCAGGATCGCCTCGGTGGGGTCAGGACCCGGTCGGGTCGACCAGGTCGACGCGGTAGCCCGCCCGGTCGGAGAACTGGGCGGTCACGCTGAACCGGTCGCCGCGCACCAGCGTGTGCCGCCACTCCACGGCCCGCCCGTCGGCCAGGCCGCACCGCTCGATGGCCAGTGCGGCGACCGTCCCGTCGATCCCGAGCAGGTGCCGCTCGGCGTCGGTCGGGGTCACCGCGCGGATGTTCTCCCGGCCGCCGGTGACGCGGATCCCGCACCGCCTGCGGTACTCGGGGTAGAGACCGGTGTGGCTGAAGTCGACGTCCAGCAGCGGTTCGGCGAGGGCCAGCGGCAGCCAGATCCGGTCGACGGCCAGCGGCTCGGAGTCCGCGAGCCGGAGACGCTCCAGGTAGACCAGCGGCGTCGACTCCTCCAGGCCCATCCGGGAGGCGACGACGCCGTCGGCGCGGGTGTCCAGCACGTGCACGACGCTGCGCTGGGTCCGACCGGTCGCCTCGACGGCGACGAACAGGCTGTACGGCTCGGACAGCGGCTGCTCGATCGGCTCCGGCGTGACCCGCCGGGCCACCCGGCCGCGGGTGGAGACGACGGCCCCGTCGTCACGCAGGCGTCGCAGCGCCTCCCGCACGGTGTGCCTGCTGACCGAGTACTCGGCGGCGATGGCGAACTCGCTGGGCAGGCCGTCGTCGAACTCCCCGGACTCCAGCCTCGCCCGGAGGTCGGACAGCAGCTGGTGCCACAACGGCCGCTCGTTGCTGCGGACCAGCTCCTTCCGGTTCATGGACACACCGTATGGGGTGGGGTGTCAGACCCGGTCGCCCGACCTGCGTCGCGTCACCACGAACGACACGACGACCACCACGACGGCGATCACGGCCGTCATCGCCAGGTCGAACCGGGAGCCCTCGCGGAAGGCCATGTAGACCAGCACCAGCGGGATCACGACGATCACGGCCCAGGTCAGCCCCGGGTAGGCCCACATCCGCACCGGCATCGTCGTACCGTCGCGCTCCAGCGCCCGCCGCATCCGCAGCTGCGACACCGCGATCACGAGGTAGACGAGCAGCGCGATCGCTCCGGACGTGGCGAGCAGCGTGGAGAAGACCTCCTCGGGAAACGCGTAGTTCGCGATCACCGTGAGGAACCCGACCGCGGTGGACGCGAGCACGGCGGTGCGGGGCACGCCCGCCGACGTGGTGCGCATGACGGCCGTCGGCGCCTGGCCGCGCCTCCCGAGCGAGTAGATCATCCGCGACGCCGTGTACAGCGCCGAGTTCAGGCAGCTCGCGACGGCGACGAGCACCACGATGTCGACGATCGTCTTCGCGCCCGGGACGGCGAGCACCTCCAGCGCGGTCTGGTAGGAGCCGTGGTCGGGCAGGCGCGGGTCGGTCCACGGCACGATCGCGACGACCAGCAGGATCGAGGCCAGGTAGAACACCGCGATCCGCCAGATCACCGAGCGGGTGGCCTTGCGGATCCGCTCGGCCGGGTGGTCGGACTCGGCCGCCGCGATCGTGACGATCTCGGTCCCCATGAAGCTGAACATGGTCAGCAGCACGGCCGCGACGACGGCGCCGATCCCGTTCGGCAGGAAGCCGCCCTGGTCGACCAGTTTGGACAGACCGCCGACGTCACCGGCCGGTCCGGGGAACACGCCGAGCACGGCCAGCGCCCCGACCACGATGAACGCGATGATCGCGGCGACCTTGAGCAGCGCGAACCAGAACTCGAACTCACCGTAGTTCGCCACGTTGAACAGGTTCGTGACGGTCAGCAGGAGCGTCACGACGAGCGCCCACACCCACTGCGGGACCGACGTGACGTAGGAGTTCAGGATCGTCGCCGCCGCGGTCGCCTCGACCGGGATCACGAGCACCCAGAACCACCAGTACAGCCAGCCGACGGTGAACCCGGCCCACGGCCCGATCGCACGGTCGGCGTAGGTGGAGAACGACCCGGAGTCCGGCTGCGCCGCGGCCATCTCACCGAGCATCCGCATCACGAGCACGACCAGTGCCCCGGCGAACAGGTAGGCCAGCAGCACGCCTGGCCCCGCCGTCGCGATCGCCTCCCCGGAGCCGACGAACAGGCCGGCCCCGATCACGCCCGCGATGCTGATCATCGTGACGTGCCGGTTGCGCAGACCGGTGGACAGTTCGTCGCGCGTCTGTGTATCCGACATCACGCCCCCTCCCGACGTTCAGCCCATCGTGAGCGTCCGACCCCGGTCCCGCCAGAGCGCAGCGTTACGACTCGGAATCGAACGAGACTGTCGGTGGTCGCTGCCATGCTGCGCGCGTTCCGGTCGTATCCCTCCCGGGAGGTCCCCGTGCTCGACCATCTGTCCATCCCGACCCGCGACACGGCGGCGTCGGCGGACTTCTACGGCTCCGTGTTCGCGCCACTGGGCGCGCAGGTGATCATGCGGTTCCCACGCGGGGACGGCGAGGTCGTCGGGCTCGGCGGGCCGGACGGCAAGCCGAGCTTCTGGCTCGGCGCCGGTCCACCCTCCGGCGAGCTGCACATCGCGTTCGTCGCGCCGGACCGTTCGTCGGTGGACGCCGTGCACGCGGCGGCGGTCGACCGGGGCGCCGAGATCCTGCACGCGCCCCGGGTGTGGCCGGAGTACCACCCGTCGTACTACGCCGTGTTCGTCCGCGATCCGGACGGACACAACGTGGAGGCCGTCTGCCACACGTAGCCTGAACGGCCGTGTCGTTCTGTGCACGGATGCGAGAGGTCACGGCTCCGGTCTGGCGGGCGGCGGTGGAGCACCGCTTCGTCGACGAGCTGTGGTCCGGCGAGCTCGACCGCGAGGTGCTGACGCGCTATCTGGCACAGGACCACCAGTTCGTCGATGCGTTCCTGGCGCTGCTCGGTGCCGCCGTCGCCGGAGCGGACCGTCCCGGGCCGCGGGTGCGGCTGGCCCGCCAGCTCGGGCTCGTCGCCGGTCCGGAGAACGACTTCTTCGACCGATCGCTCGACGCGCTGGGCTCCGACGGCCCGGTCGAGCCGCTCGGCCCGACGACGGCGTTCGTCGAGCTGATGCACGACGCGGCGGGCGCCGGGTACGCGGACGCGCTCGCCGTGCTCGTCGTCGCCGAGTGGCTCTACCTGGACTGGGCGAGCCGCACGGGCACCACGCTCCCCGACGACCCGATCCACGCGGAGTGGATCGAGCTGCACCGGGGTCGGGAGTTCGCGGAATGGGTGGAGTTCCTGCGCGACGAGCTCGACCGGGCCGCGGACGGCTTGGACCGCGATCGCGCCGGCCAGGTCGCGACCCGGTTCGTGCGGGCCGTGGACCTGGAGCTGGCGTTCTTCGACGCCGCGTACGGCTGAGCCGGGTCCGGTTTCTGTCCGCGATCGCGGCCGGACGGTCCGGACCGAAGCCATCTGTCGCGAGCCCGGAGATCGGCCCTCATGGTGACGTCGACCCTCCGAGGTTCGGCCGTCACGACGTGGCGGTGGCGACGACCGCGACGTGACCGTCGACGCCGCGTCCGGTTCGAGAGTCACCTCCCGGTCACGCGGACAGCCGGGACGTGGCAACCGATCGGCGACGCTGGTCGACGTCGGATCCGTATCGACCCCGCGCAGCCACCGGATCGGCTGGGGCGCCTACTACCGGGGTTCGCAGGGGCGGGTGCCCGGGTGGACCGCGTCGGGCCGGGTGGAGCGCGTCGGGCCGGGTGGAGCGCGCCGGGCCGGGTAGCGGCGCGCCGACCGGCGGCAGTGACGAGGCAGCGCCGCGGATCGACGACGGCACGGTGCCGACTGCCGCCGGCCCGACCACCCCGGCCCGCCGGACCGGGCAGACGGCCGACCGAGCTCCCCACGGGAGGACGAGGCGGTCCACGTGATCGACACCGGTTGAGATGGCGCTCATGGCTCCCCCACCCGTGATCGAACAGCCATGACTGCCATCTCGCGGGATCGGGCGGCGGCCGGACGGGACAGCGGTGGCGGGATGAGGCGGCGACGGCCAGATGAGGCGGCGGCGGCCGGGTCAACCGCACCGGAGCGCCCGGGCCGGGCGCTCGTCGACACGTGTCGGGTTCCGCACGGGCGGGTTCCGCTCCGGACCCGTCGCGCGCCACGGTGGGCCGGTGACCGGATCACCGAACCGCCGCGCCGTCGTCGTCGGAGCCGGGATCACGGGCCTGACCTGCGCGATCCGGCTGCTGGAACGCGGCTGGTCGGTGCGTGTACTCAGCGACGCGCCGGTCGAGGGCACCACGTCGCACCTGGCCGCCGCCGTCTGGTTCCCGACCCGGGCCGGCCCTCGCGACCGGGTCCTGGACTGGGGCAGGCGCACGTTCACCGAGCTGGCCGCGCAGGCGCGGGCCGGCGTGCCCGGCGTCGTGATGCGAGAGAGCCTGGCGCTGTACCGGTCCGAGCCGGAGGAGCCGTGGTGGGCGGCCGCCGTCGACGGTCTGCGACCGGCACGCGCCGACGAGCTCCCGCCCGGTTACCGGTTCGGACTGCGGTTCGCGGTACCGCTCGTGGAGATGCCGGTGCACCTGCCGTGGCTGGCGGCCGAGCTGGAGCGGCGCGGTGGGACGCACGAGACCCGACGCGTCGCCTCGCTCGCCGAGGCCGGTCGCGGCGCCGACGTCGTCGTGCACTGCTCGGGCCTCGGCGCCCGGACGCTCGCGGGCGACGCATCGGTGATCCCGGTGCGCGGGCGGATCGTGCGGGTGCCGAACCCCGGACTGACGCTGTCGGTGCGCGACGAGCAGCACCCCGACGGCCGCGCCTACGTCCACCCGCGCGCCGACGACTGCATCCTCGGCGGCACGCTGGACGAGGACGAGTGGGACGCCACGCCGGACCCGGCGGCGAGCGCGGCGATCGTCCGTCGCTGCACCGACATCGTCCCGGCGTTGCGGGACACCGAGATCCTGGAGCACGTCGCCGGCCTGCGCCCGGCCCGCCCGGAGGTCCGGCTGGAGATGGAACCGGCCACGGCCGACCGTCCGCCGGTGATCCACGACTACGGCCACGGCGGCTCCGGGATCACGCTCGGCTGGGGCTGCGCCGACGACGTCGCAGCGCTCGCCGATCGTGTGACATGAGTCACACTCGTCGGACAATGATCATGGATAGAGTGCTGTCTTGGGGCGGTGCGCGATGACGAGATCCGCGAGTACCTGACCGCCCACTTCCCCGGGACCCGCCTGCTCGAGGCGAACGGCGACGCGTTCGCCGTCCACGACCCGGGCGGCGACCTCCCGCCGGAACGCCGGCTGCCGTGGGCCACCGTCGTGACCGCCGACATGTACACGCCCGACGGCGATCCGTGGGACGTCGGCTCGCAGCTCGACCGCCCCGGGATCTTCCGGCTGAACATCGGCCTGCCGCGCGCCGCCTACCGCGAGCTGGACCCGCCCGAGGGCGACCTGACCGCCGTCGACGTCCTGCTCCCGCACCCGACCTACGCCTCGATCGGCTGGGTCTGCGTGCTCAACCCGGACCGGACGTGGCCGGACGTCGTCGGGCTGCTCGACGAGGCGTACGGCTTCGCCGCCCGGAAGTACGAGAACGCCAGGGACCGCCGGTAGCGTGCGGCGCATGCCCGCCGAGCACGTCGTCGTCGCGTCCACCACCGACAGCGAGTCCGAGGCCCGCTCGCTCGCCGCCGGCGCGATCGAGGCGCGGCTCGGCGCGTGCGCACAGATCGTCGGACCGGTCACCAGCGTCTTCCACTGGGAGGGCGCGGTGCAGACCGAGCACGAGTGGCGCGTCGAGATCAAGACGGCGGCCGACCGGGTGCCCGCGCTGACCGCGCACCTGCAGGCGGCCCACTCCTACGACGTCCCGGAGATCATCGCAATGCCGATCGAGGGCGGCAGCGCCGCCTACCTGTCCTGGCTCGTCGACGAGACCCGCTGACGTCTCGGTCGGCACCGCGGCCGGAGAGCCTCGCGCACGACCGATGAGTCCCGGCCGCGGCGGCGGTCGGCCCTGCATGGCACGACAGCTCGTGATCACCCAGAACATCACGCTCGACGGCGTCGTCGAGGCCACCGACGACTGGTTCGGCCCCGCCGACAGCGACGGCGACGGCGGCACGGACATGCTCGCGACCGTCCGGGAGCACATGGCCGAGGAGGTCGGCTTCCTCGTCGGACGGCAGACGTTCGAGGACATGCGCGGTTTCTGGCCGAACCAGACCGGCGACACGACCGGCATCACGGCTCACCTGGACGACGTCGCGAAGTACGTCGTCTCCTCCACCCTCACCGACCCGCGGTGGCAGAACTCGACCGTCCTGCGTGGTGGCGACACGCTCACGAAGGAGGTCGTCGAGGTCCTCGCGGACGGGCCGGACGGCACCGTCGGCGTCACCGGAAGCATCCGGCTCTGCCACGACCTGCTCGCCGCCGACCTGGTGGACGAGATGCGCCTGTTCGTGTTCCCGGTGGTGCTCGGCCGCGGTCGGCGGCTGTTCCCGGACGGAGTGGAACTGCGGTCGTTGTCGCTGGCCGGGTCCCGCTCGTTCCGCTCCGGCGTCACGCTGCAGCGCTACCGCCTGCGCTGACCTATCCGTCCCATCCCGCGCGGCGCAGGATCTCCATGATCACCGGCCGTTTGGCCTCGGCGTAGTAGTTCACGTCCGGCCACTCGCGGCCGGTGAGCGAGCGTTTCGTGTCCTCGTAGAGGCGCCGGTCGGCGTCGTCGGAGCGCAGGCGGTCACGGAACAGCAGGTAACGATGCACCTCGTCGTCCTCCGGCCGGTAGCAGTGCAGGTTGACCGGCTCGTCGGGCTCTCCGATGCGCAGGCACCGGTGTCCCGGTTGGCGGACGCGCACGTCGTAGCCGACGGCCTCCAGCTCGGGGAGGTAGGCGGGTTCGTCGTCCGGGTCGTCGATGCCGACCACGATGTCCACGATCGGTTTCGCGGCCAGGCGGGGCACCGCCGTCGAACCGATGTGTTCGACGAGCCGTGCCCGTCCACCGAGCGCACGGCGAAGTTCGGCCGCCCGGACCGCGAACCGGTCCGCCCACGCCGGGTCGTGCTCGGCCAGTTCGACACGGACCGGTGTCGGTCCGCGAACCAGCGTGGAGCGCAGCACGTCGTCGGTCAGCCCACGGTCGGACACGGGCGCACCTCTCGTCGGGGCGGACCATGATGGCTCGACGACGGTCGTCGACGCAGCCGGATTCCGGCGCGGGCTACCGTCGAATCATGATCACTACCCGGCGGGCGGAGTCGCGGGACGCCGACGCGGCCGCGCGGCTCGCCCGCGACGCATACCGGCACTACGTCGATCGTATCGGCAGGGAACCGGCTCCGATGACCGCCGACTACGCGGCCGCCGTGGACGCCGCGACGCTGTGGGTCGCCGAGGACGCCGGCCGGATCGTCGGCATCGCCGTTCTCGTCGACGAGGGAGACCACCTGCTGCTCGAGAACGTCGCCGTGGACCCGGCGTCGCAGGGGCGCGGGATCGGCGGCGTGCTCCTCGCACTGGCCGATGACGAGGCCCGCCGCCTCGGCCACGACCGGATCACCCTGTACACCAACGTCGCCATGACCGAGAACATCGCGTACTACCCCCGCAGGGGGTACGTGGAGACGCACCGGGCCGAGCAGGACGGCCGCCACCGGGTCTTCTTCACGAGGACCCTCGACAGTGGACCTCCGCCCGCACTGTGAGCGGCGCCCTCCGGCACTAGGGTCCGCGCCCATGACCAACCTCGCGGCCAACCTCGTCCGATCGGCAACCGAGCACGGCGACCGGGGCGCCGTCCGCCTGGACGACGCCGTGCTCACCTACACCGACCTGCACGCGGGAGCCGCAGCCGTCGCCGGCATGCTCGTCGACCGCGGGGTGAAGCCGGGCGACCGCGTGGGACTCGTGCTCCCGAACGTGCCGGCGTTCCCGATCCTGTTCTACGGCTCGCTGCTGGCCGGTGCCGCAGTGGTTCCGATGAACCCGCTGCTCAAGGCACGCGAGGTGGAGTACTACCTCACCGACTCGGGCATGTCGCTGGTGTTCGGCTGGGACGGCGGGGGCGACGCCGTCGCCGAGGCCGCGACGTCCGTCGGGATCGACTCCGTCGTCGTCGGAGCGATGGGGCCGTCACCGGAGCAGCTCACCGGCACGCCGGTGACCGACGCCGTCGAACGCGCCGACGACGACACCGCGGTGATCCTCTACACCTCGGGCACCACCGGCCAGCCCAAGGGCGCCGAGCTGACCCACCACAACCTGGACACGAACTGCCGCACGTCCGCCGAGACACTGATCGAGATCGGGCCGGACGACGTGGTGATGGGCTGCCTGCCCCTGTTCCACGTGTTCGGGCTCACCTGCGGGCTGAACGCGTCGGTCGCGAGTGGCGCCTGCCTGACCCTGATCCCCCGCTTCGACGCCGGCAAGGCACTGCAGGTGATCGGCCGCGACGAGGTCACCGTGTTCGAGGGCGTCCCCACGATGTACGCCGGGATGCTGCACCACGACTCCGCAGGCAGCGCCGACGTCTCGTCGCTGCGCACCTGCATCTCGGGCGGTTCGGCGATGCCGGTGGAGATCATGAAGGCGTTCGAGGACGCGTTCGGCTGCATCATCCTGGAGGGCTACGGCCTGTCCGAGACGTCGCCGGTCGCGTCGTTCAACCAGCCCGGCCGGGACCGCAAGCCCGGGTCGATCGGCTTCGAGGTGCGCGGCTGCGAGATGAAGGTCGTCGACGACGACGGCAACGAGGTCGGGGTCGACGAGCCCGGCGAGATCGCGATCCGCGGCGAGAACGTGATGAAGGGCTACTGGGGGCGCCCGGAGGCGACCGCCGAGTCCATCCCGGACGGCTGGTTCCGCACCGGGGACGTCGCCACGAAGGACGCCGACGGCTACTACACGATCGTCGACCGCAAGAAGGACCTGATCATCCGCGGCGGCTACAACGTCTACCCGCGCGAGATCGAGGAGGCGCTCTACGAGCACCCCGCGGTGGCCGAGGCCGCGGTGATCGGCATCAAGCACTCCGAACTGGGCGAGGAGGTCGGCGCCGCGGTGGCGTTCAAGCCCGGCGAGTCCGCCGAGCCGGACGACGTCCGGGCGTTCGTCAAGGAGCGGGTGGCCGCCTACAAGTACCCGCGCCACGTGTGGACGGTCGACGAGCTGCCCAAGGGCCCGACGGGCAAGATCCTCCGGCGCGAGGTCCACGCGCCGGAGGGCACCGGGGACTGACCGTCCGGCCGTCGGGTCAGGCTCCGTCCCTCTCGCGGTCCTCGACGACAGGATCTTCCGCCAAGCGGATATCGCTTTCCTGAGGGCGGAGCAGTCGGGACAGCGGGTCGGAGCAACTTCACACCGATCCGACACATGACCGATCCGGACGGCGGCGGGAACCGAACCACATGGTCCGAGCGGCTACGAACCACACCACGCTCGCGATCGGAGGTCACCGATGTCGAACGCGATCCGCGGCTACCTCGGCGTCATCCCCTGCCTGCTGTACTCGAACCCGTCCGCCGCCGCGGACTGGATCGCCCAGGTACTCGGATTCCGCGAGTCACCGCGATGCGCGGAGCAGTGCCGGTGCGCGGCCGGGCAGGTCGAGCTGGAGCGTCGTGACGGGGCGATCCTCGTCCTCGGCCGCAGCGACACGTCGTGGCGCGGCACCCGCAGTCACACCCGTGTGATCGTCGACGACGTCGACGACACCTGCCTGCGTGCGCTCTGCGCCGGCGGCGCGGTGGAGCGTGGTCCGACGGACGAGCCGTCGGCGCTGGTGTCCGATCCGGAGGGCAACCGCTGGGAGCTCGTGCCCGCGCCCGTCTGAGTCGGCACCGATGAGAACCACCGCGCGTTCCGGTCACTGAGGCGGGACCGGCCGGGGTTCCCGTGACCTGACCGCGGAGGGACGCGCATGGGACAGCTGATCTACGTGACGCCGACGTCGTTGGACGGCTTCATCGGCGACGGCGACTACTCCTGGGCGGAACCGGACCCGGAGTTCCTGGCGGCGGTCACGGCGACCGTCGCGCAGGCGGGCACGTACCTCTACGGCCGCCGGACCTACGAGACGATGATGGTCTGGGAGACCATCCCCGAGCTGGCCGAACAGTCCGACGGGGACGCCACCTTCGCCGCCACGTGGCAGGCCGCCGACAAGATCGTGTTCTCGTCGACGATGGCGCAGGCGGACGTACCGACGCAGCGGACCCGGGTGGAACCGCACCTCGACGTCGGCGCGGTGCGCGAGCTCAAGGCCGCGAGCCGGACCGACCTCACCATCGGTGGGCCGGCCCTCGCCGCCGAGGCGATGCGGCTGGACCTGGTCGACGTCGTGCAGCTGTTCTGGTTCCCGGTCCTGTTCGGCGGCGGCGGGATCCCGGTGCTGTCGGCGGGCGTGCGCCGGCAGCTGAGGCTGCGCGACGAGCGCCGGTTCGCCAGTGGCGTGGTGCAGGCGACCTACGACGTCCTGTTCCAGAGCTGATGGGTGAGCCCGCTCGGTGAGGTGATCGACTCGACGGTGAAGCGGTCCGCGACGTCGCCCAGCCCCTCCCACAGCGACACGCCCCGTCCGAGCGTGATCGGCACGACGACCAGGTGCATGAAGTCCACCAGGTCGGCCTCGAGGAACTGGCGGATCGACGACGGGCCTCCTCCCAGCCGGACGTCCTGCCCGTCCGCGGCGTCCTGGGCCATGCGGAGCACCTCCTGCGGCGTCCCCCCGACGAACCGGAAGCTCGTCCCGTCGGCGAAGTCGATCTGCGGACGCGGGTGGTGGGTCATGACGAACACCGGCGTGCGGAACGGCGTCTCGTCGCCCCACCAGCCCTGCCACCCGTCGTCGGGCCACTCGCCGGTCTGCGGACCGAACTTGCGACGTCCCATGATCTCGGCACCGATCCCCTGGCCCCACAGCGTGGTCAGGGCCCGGTCCACCGTGACGGGAGCGTCGACGTCGTCGATCCCGTGGATGAACCGCCCGTCGAAGTTCCCGAAGAGCCGGCCTGCCCCGCCGATCGGCTCGTCGAGGGTCACGTGCTCGCCGGCTGCGTAGCCGTCGAGCGAGATGTTCAGGTTGTGCACCCGGGTCCGGGGCATGGCGCCTCCTCGGTCGATCACTGTCCTGGTGGTCGACCGAGGAGGACGCCGAAAGTCATCGGCCCGACGTCAGGCGTTCTCGCGCGCCCGGAGGTCCTTCCGGAGGATCTTGCCGCTGGCCGACTTCGGGATCTCGTCGATGAACTCGACGACCCGGACCTTCTTGTGCGGGGCCACCTTTCCCGCGACGAACGACATGACCTCGTCCTCGGTGAGGTCGGCGCCCGCGGCCTGCTTCACGACGAACGCCTTCGGCACCTCCTCGCCCTCGGCGTCCTTCACGCCGATCACGGCGGTGTCGGCGATCTTGTCGTGCGTCAGCAACAGGGCCTCCAGCTCGGCGGGCGGCACCTGGTAGCCCTTGTACTTGATCAGCTCCTTGACCCGGTCGACGATCGAGTAGACGCCCTCGTCGTCGACCACGGCGATGTCGCCGGTGTGCAGGTAGCCCTCGGCGTCCTTGGTGGCGTCAGTGGCATCGGAGTTGTTCAGGTATCCGACCATCACGTTCGGTCCCTTGACCCACAGCTCGCCGCGCTCCCCGACGCCGACCTCCTGGCCGGTCTCCGGGTCGACGAGCTTGCACTCGATGTTCGGCAGCGCGAAGCCCGACGAGTTGAGGTCCAGGTCGGAGCGGTCGTCGGGCATGCAGTGACTGACCGGGGACAGCTCGGTCATGCCGTAGCCCTGCAGCACGATGCAGTCCAGGCGCTTCGCGACGGCCCGGCCCAGCTCGCCGTCCAGCGGTGCCGCGCCGGAGAAGATCGCCTTCACGCAGGACAGGTCGAACTTGTCGACGATCGGGTGCTTGGCCAGCGCGACGGCGACCGGCGGCGCGATGTAGAGCCGGTCGACCTGGTGCTCGGACGTGATCGTCAGGAACTGCTCGAGGTCGAACTTCGGCATCGTCACGACGGTGGCCCGCGCGTGCAGACCCTGGTTCATCATCACGGTCATGCCGTAGATGTGGAAGAACGGCAGGAACGCCATGATCTTGGTCTCGGACGTCACCTCGCCCATCACCGCGACCTGGCACAGGTTCGCGACGAGGTTGCGGTGCGTCAGGATCACGCCCTTGGCCAGGCCCGTGGTGCCCGACGAGTACGGCAGCACGGCCGTGTCCTGCGCCGTCCGGTTCGCCGTGGGCGGAGTGGCCGACGTGCCGAGCAGGTCGGCGAGCGACTCGTGCCCGTCGGCGGCGTCGATCGTCAGGACGTGGTCCGCCTCGATCCCGGCCTCCTTCGCGCCGGGCAGGGCGCGGTCCAGGAACGGCGACACCGTGATCAGCAGCTTGGCGCCGGAGTCCTTGAGCTGGTGGGCCAGCTCGCCGGCCGTGTACATCGAGTTCGCGCTCGTCACGATCCCGTTGGCGCGCAGGATGCCGTGGAACAGCGCGGCCCACTCGGGCAGGTTCGGCGCGAACAGCGCGACGACGTCGCCGTCGGAGATCCCGCGCTCCGCCAGTGCCGCGGCGATCTTCTCGACATAGCCCACGAACTGCGTGTAGGACAACGACTTCCCGGTGGTTCCGTCCAGGAACGCCGGCGCGTCCGCCCGGTCGCCGAACCCGTCGGCGAACAGGAACTCGGTCAGCGAGACGTCGGGGATCTCGACGTCCGGGTACGGGCTGCGCATCGACAAGGGTCGCTCCTTCGCGAGATCCGGCGTCGGACAGGAAATGTCCGGTTCTGCGGTCTGCGCGCCATGGTATGGCGCCTAGGCGAACAGGTGCTCGAAGGCCTTCAGATTCGCCGTCGACTCACCGTTCTCGGTGCGCCACGCGTACTCCCGCCGGATCGAGTTCGCGAAGCCGAGCTCGAGGAACGTGTTGAAGTCGCCGTCGGCCGCCTCGAGCACCGAGCCCAGCACGGTGTCGATCTCGTCCGGTGTGATCGCGTGCCTCGGGACGCGCCCGACGAGGTGGATGTCCCCGACCCGGTCGATCGCGTAATGCACGCCGTACAGCTTCGCGTTGCGCTGCAGCATGAACCGGTAGACGCCCTCGTGGTTCTCGTCCGGCCGGCGGCAGACGAACGCCTGCACGCCCATCGTCTGGTCGCGGATCAGAAGCCAGCAGTGGGTCTGCAGCCGCGCGGTCCCGGGCAGCGTGACGATGAACTGGCCGTCGCCGCGGTGGACGTGGTCGACCTCCATCTCGCGCAGCGCGTCCAGGACCAGCCGGTCCAGCTCGGTCATGAGGCTCGGTCAGCTCCTCCGGCCCGCGCCCGGTACTCGGTGCGGGCCTCGTCGTAGGCGCCCAGCAGGGCGTCGGTGGTGCGGTCCCATGAGAACTTCTGTGCGTGCCCGGCCGCGGCCGTCGCCATGCGTTCCCGGCGGCCCGGATCGGCGACCAGCTCGCCGAGTGCGTCCGCCCAGTCGGAGATGTCGTGCCCGCTGACCAGCAGCCCGGACCGGCCCTCCGCCACGGCGACCGGCAGCCCGCCCACCCGCGACGCGACGACCGGGGTGCCGCACGCCTGCGCCTCCAGCGCCACGAGCCCGAACGACTCGTTGTAGCTGGGCACGACGACGACGTCGGCGGCCCGGTACACGTGCACCAGGTCGTCCCCACCACGCGGCGGCAGGAAGCGGACCACGTCGTCGATGCCGAGCTCGGCGGCCAGCTCCTGCATCGAGGTCGGCTCGCTCATCCCGCTGCCGGACGGGCCACCCGCGACGAGCACGACGAGCCGTTCCCGCAGCGACGGCGTGCGGGCCAGCAGTTCGGCCGCCGCACGCAACAGCACGTCCGGTGCCTTGAGCCGCTGGATCCGCCCGACGAACGCGAGCACGACGGCGTCGTCGGCGAGCTCCAGGCCGGCGCGGGCGGCGCACCGGTCCCCGGGCCGGAACCGCTCCGTGTCGACACCGGGCGGGATCGTCACGGTGCGGCGCGGGTCGGCGTCGTAGAGGTCGATCAGCTGCTTGGCCTCGATCTCGGTGTTCGCGACGAGCCGGTCGGCCTCGGCGACGACCTGGTCCTCCCCGATCACCCGGACCCGCGGCTCCGGCGTGTCCCCTGCGGCGAGCGCGGCGTTCTTCACGCGTGCCAGCGTGTGCGCGGTGTGCACGAGCGGGACGCCCCAGCGGTCCCTGGCGAGCCAGCCGACCTGACCGGAGAGCCAGTAGTGCGAGTGCACGACGTCGTAGAAGCCGGGTTCGTGGCGCGCCTCCGCGCGCAGCACACCGGCGGTGAACGCGCACAGCTGCGACGGCAGGTCGTCCTTTCCGAGCCCCTCGAACGGGCCCGCGGCGACGAACCGGACCTGCACGCCCGGCGCCAGCTCGACGACCGGCGGCTGCTCGGACGACGTGGCCCGGGTGAAGATCTCGACCTCCACGCCGCGGCGGGCCATCCGCGTCGCGGTCTGCGCGACGTAGACGTTCATGCCGCCCGCGTCACCGGTGCCCGGTTGCTCCGTCGGCGACGTGTGCACCGAGAGGACGGCGACCCGACGGGGCAGTGTCGACTCCGGGTTCGGCTTCGACGGGCTCACGTCCACTTCCTAGCACGTCGCCCGCGGCCACCGCCGGTTCGGAGCCGTCCTCCGGACCGTTGTCCGGAATATCCGCAACGGCCGCCACCAGCGCCCGCAGCGGGTCCGACGCGTGCCACCGGCCGTCAGCTCCGGGCCAGGTCGGGACCGTGATCCGGGCCGTCCGGGGCGCGGTCAGGTCGATCTCGAGCCGCTCGTGCAGGAGCAGCACGCCGTCCGGCACCGCGACGCCCAGCGTGTGGCACGCCACCGCCACCTCGACGATCTCCGACCAGCGCGTCGCCGTCCCCGCCGAGACCGGCCGGCCGGCGACCGTCTCGGAGGCGAGCGGCAGGTCGAGCACCTCGGCGAGCAGCTCGGGACCCCCGCCCGCCACCACGCCGGCGTCCAGTGCGGGCAGCGTCCACGGAGCGTCCAGCACAACGGCGTCGTCCGCGTCCACCAGCGCCCCGGTCACCGTCCGCACCCGGGCGGGCGGATCGACGTCGTCGGTCTCGATCCGGCCCGCCGCCAGTGCGTCCGTCAGCGCCCGGTGCGCGGCGGCCACGCCGGACGGTGTCGGCGTGCGATCCGGGTCGGCGAGGCGGTCGAGCAGGTCGGCCGCGTCGGTCGCGTCCTCGACGTGCAACCGGTCCCGCACGCCGATCGCGGCGAGCACGGCGTCGTCGACTCCCGCGACCGGGACCGTGTCGATCAGCCCGGCCGTGTCGGGCGCCGACGCCAGCGCCCAGTGGCCGGGCCGGTGCCCGTCGAGCCGGGCGTGGTGGGCCAGCCACCAGGACGTGTAGCCGTCCGGTGTCAGCAGCGCCGCCCGGGTCTCCCGCCCGCCTGCCAGTAGCCGCAGCGCCGCGGGCCACGCGTCGTCGGCGACGAGGTCGAGGTCGCGGACTCCGGTGACCGGGGCGTCCGGGTGGTCGTCGGCCCAGCGGTCGCCGTCGTCGAGGGCGTCGAGCGCGACGGTTACCGCGAACCCGTCCAGCACCCCGGCCGCGACGAGCGCGTCGCGGCCCGCGGCGGTCCACCGCGCGTCGAGCACGCCGACCGGGGCGTCCGGGTGCAGCAGCCCGCGGATCGCGGCGTCCGGAAGGACGAGCTCGTCGGCCCTGGCCGGGGCGCCCTCGTCGTCGGTGAGCGCGAGCGCGCCCGCCCATCCGGCGGGGTCCGCACCGTCGAGCAACGCGAGCACGGCGTGCGCGAGCGGTTCGACGTCCAGGCCGGCGTCGGCGTCGTCGAGGGACCCGTCGACGGCCGCCCGCAGCGCCGGGTGCGCGCGCAGCGCGTCGCGGTCCGCCTCACCGGCTCCGAGGCGGCGCAGCAACGGGTGCACGGCCTCCGGAGCCGCGACGTGCAGGCCGGAGAGCCCCAGTGCGGCAACGGCCGTGACGGCGGGGTCGGTGTGCGACTCCGGCAGCAGCACCGACGCCGGACCGCGCACCAGCCGACCGTCGGAGAGGGGGACGGGCAACGTGCGCAGCTCGTCGAGCAGGCCGGGCACGGTGCGGGCCGGGCCGTCGAGCGCGTCGTAGAGGCGGTGCCACCAGTCCGGCGGTGCCGCGACCTCGAGCAGCCGGTCGGTCATCTCGGACGCGGACACCCGCGCGATGCCGAGGCCGGCAGGTGGTTCGGCACCGGACGCCAGGAGGTTCGCGAACGCGGGCTCGGGGCCGCGCGCTACGCCGCCCCCACCGACCCCGACCCCAGCCCCGGCTCCGGTCCCAGCCCCGGCCGCGGCTCCGGTCCCGGCCCCAACCCCAGCTCCGGTCCCAGCTCCGGCTCCGGCTCCGGCTCCGGCTCCGGCCCCACTGTCCGAACGAACGGCACCTTCGAGCAATGTCGTTGCCCGAAGGTGCCCTTCGTTCGGCTTGGGCGCAGCGTCATCCGGTGCGAGCGCTGACCCGACCGGTCCGGGCACCGCGGCGTCGCGCGGTCCGGGCGCCGCGAGCAGCTCCGCGACGCCGTCGGCGCCGGGCAGGTCGAGCCACTCCGCGCGCCGCGGGGCGAGGTCCTCGCCGGCCGCGCCGGGCATCCACGGAGTCGCGGTCAGGGCCTCCGTCACCGCGTCGCGCAGTCGGCCGTCGAGCGGGCTGCGCGGGAACCCCGGCGCCGGAACGAGGGCGGCGCGATCCCGCGGCGGGCAGGCGCGGACGAGGTCGGTGTACGCGGCACCCGCCAACTCGACGAGTGCGTCGGTCC
Source organism: Pseudonocardia endophytica (assembly GCF_004339565.1). Lineage (GTDB taxonomy): Bacteria > Actinomycetota > Actinomycetes > Mycobacteriales > Pseudonocardiaceae > Pseudonocardia > Pseudonocardia endophytica. Next base: position 336,600 of record NZ_SMFZ01000002.1, on the reverse strand, counting down.
GCGGGCCCGTCCTGATCCGGCGGCGGTCGGGGTCGAGCGGGAACGGAGCCAGCAGACGGGCCGGGAGGGACAGCTGCTCGGCCGTCGCGGTCGGGGCATGCAGCGTCTCGGTGTCGTCCAGCCCGTGCCCGTCCGACGGGAGCGCCCAGACGAGCGTCGCATCCTCGACCCGATCCTCGGCGGCGGTCCAGGGACCCGCATCGGCCGACCGCACGCCCGTCGATCTCGAGCCGGATGGCCCCGCGTCGGTCGGCCCCGCATCGGTCAGCCCCGCATCGGTCAGCCCCGCGCCGCTCGGCTCCGCGTCGACCAGCCCGGCCGCGGCGGGCACCACCCGGGACACCGTCCGCCATCGCCGGGCGCCGATCCGGACCGTCCCGTCCGGCTCGACGGTGCGCGCGGTCGTCGCGCCGTCCACCTCGACGGTCTCCAGACCGGGGAGAGCGAGCAGGAGATCGGCGACGAGGCGATGCGCGTCGTCCAGCAGCGCCGCCGCGCGGTCGGGGTCGGCGAGCGGCAGGCGGACCTCGGTGTCCCAGCCCTCCGGAACCGACTCGTCCACCGGCCACACCAGGCGCAGCACCGGAACCCGGCCGTCCCGACGCCGCCGCTCGGCTGCGGGACCGGGCAGCCGGTCCGCCTCCTCGGAAGTGGACGCCGCGGAGAACCGGACACCACCCGTCGTCGACACGACTCGGGGCTCCTCGCTCACCGCCAGCACCGCCGCGAAGCCGACGCCGAACCGTCCGGTCGCGCCCGGCTCGTCGCGCTTGGCCGACGCGCGCAGCGACGCGAGGGCGGCGACCCCGTCCGCGGTCAGCGGCGCACCCGTGTTCGCGACCCTCAACTCGCCGTCGGAGAACGTGATCCGCACACGACCGGGCACGCCGGCCGCGCGCGCCGCGTCGGCGGCGTTCTGCAGCAGCTCGACGCACCAGGTGTCGGCGTACCCGCCGAGGCGCAGGTCTTCCTCGGCGTTCGCGTCCTCGCGGAAGCGCGTCGGCGAGGACGACCACGCTCCGAGGACCGCCTCACGCAGGGCGGCCGTTCCGAACGGGTCGGTGTTCAGGAGCCCGCCGGCTCGAGGTCCACGCCGTCGTCGTAGACGAGAGCCGAGACGTACACCGGCGAGCCGAGGTCCGCGACGACCGACGAGTGCGCACCACATCCGAACCCGACGGCGACGACCTGGCCGTCGGCCGGCGCGTACTCGTTGGCGCACACGCCGAACGCGCCGCGCATCGAGCCCGCCAGCGGCAGCAGGAACCCGCAGGTACCGCACGAGCCGGGCGCGGAGCGGGCGATGTCGGCGGCCGGGCCGTGGTCACCGGACTGCCAGCGCTCGGCGGCGTCGTCGCGACCGGCGACGGACAGCACGCGCTCCCGACCCAGACCGACCTCGGTGGCAACCTCCTCGACGGCCGGGTCCTCGGACTGGGCGTATCCCGGCACCAGGCGGGGGTCGTCGGGCGGCGGGGGCAGCAGGTCGCCGGGCTTGAGGTCGCCGGGCCGGATCCGCTGGTCCCACGGCACCCACGCGGGCGCGACGAGCGCCTGCGGGCCGGGCAGCAGGACCGCCTCGCTGACCGTGACCGGGTCGCCGTCGCCGACGCACGCGAGCGTCACGGCCCAGCGCCATCCGTGGTAGCCGGCGAGCTCGGCCGCGAACAGGTGGGTCAGCGAGCCGTCGTCCTCGGGCTCGACGCCGAGATGGTCGCCGACCACCTCGGCCGCTTCCGCCGGACCGACCTCCGTCGCGGCCTCGTCGACCGCGGCGTCGCGGGCACGGTCCACCGCGTCCCGCAGGACGTCCGATTCGGTGGGTGTCACGGTGCTCACGAACCCTCCTCGCTGGCGCTCGTCGGCCACGTTCGCGGCGCTGCCGTGTTCGATGGCGAGCTCGCTCACCTGCACAGTGTGCCACCCGTCGTCGCAGGCACCGGGCCCCCGGGGCATGCTGACGCCATGGTGAGGGGGGTGCGGGCCGTCGCCGCGGCGCTGCTCGTCATGGGGGTGCTGACGGCGTGTGGTTCGCCGGAGCCTCCCGGCGTGCGTCCGGTGGTGCTCGGTCAGGTCCCGCACGACCCGTCGGCGTTCACCCAGGGCCTCGAGCTCGCGCCCGGCGGAGGGGCGCTCTACGAGGGAACGGGCCTGGTCGGGCGCTCGCAGCTCCGCGAGCTGGACCCGGCGACCGGCGCGCTGCGCCGCTCGGTTCCGGTGCCGAACGACTGGTTCGGCGAGGGGATCACCGTCTCCGGGGACCGCATCTGGCAGCTGACCTGGACCGACGGCGTCGCGCTCGAGTGGGACCGTGCGACGTTCCGGCTGCTGCGGACGGTCCCGATGTCCGGCGAGGGCTGGGGGCTGTGTCACGACGGGAACCGGCTGGTCCGTTCCGACGGCTCGGCACGGCTGCGGTTCCAGGATCCGTCGACGTTCGCCGAGACCGGCGGCGTCGACGTGACCGAGAACGGCGCTCCGGTGACGAACCTCAACGAGCTGGAGTGCGTCGGCGGCCAGGTCTGGGCGAACGTCTGGCAGTCCGACCGGATCGTGCGGATCGACCCGGCGACCGGGCAGGTCACGGCGGCGGTGGACGCGTCGGGCCTGCTGACGCCGGAGCAGCGGCAGGGCGCCGACGTACTGAACGGGATCGCCGCGCTCGGCGGCGACGAGTACCTGCTCACCGGCAAGCTCTGGCCGACGATGTTCCGGGTGCGTCTTCCCGCCTGACGGCCGGATTTTCGTCGGTCCCCTTTGCCACAATGAACCCGTGGCGCGCCCCGGTCCCCCTCCGCAGCAGAACGGGCGTTCCGACGGGGACGACGGGCCGACCGCGTTCCTGCCGTCCGAGCACCGCGGGCCCGAGCCGGAGGACCCGACGGCCCGGATCCCGCGCGACGGCGACACGCACGCCATTCCGCGCGACGGCGGTCCGGACGCCGAGGACCCGCCCCGCCCGTCGTCGCCCCGGATCCCGCGCAAGCTGACCGTCACCCGGGTCGCCGCCTACCGCGGCCGCCAGTTCGGTGGGTGGGCCACGTACACGTTCCGCCGCGCGGCCACCGCCGACGGCGCGGACCGGTCCGGCCTGACCGCGCTCACCTACGCGACGATGGTCACGTACGCGCTGGACGCCGCCGTCGCCGTCGCGCTGGCGAACACGCTGTTCTTCGCCGCCGCCACGGCCGAGTCCAAGACGAACGTCGCGCTCTACCTGGCGATCACGGTCGCGCCGTTCGCCGTGATCGCGCCGGTGATCGGGCCGCTGCTGGACCGGATGCAGCGCGGGCGGCGGATCGCGATGGCCGTGTCCTGCGCCGGTCGGGCCGTGCTGGCCGTCGTGATGGCGCTGAACTACGACAACTGGATCCTCTACCCGGCCGCGCTCGGCGCGATGGTGCTGTCCAAGTCGTTCCTGGTGCTCAAGGCGGCCGTCACACCTCGGGTGCTGCCGCCCGCCATCACGCTGGCCACGACGAACTCGCGGCTGACCACGTTCGGCATGGTCGCGGGCGGCGTCGCGGGCGCGGTCGCGGCAGGTGTCGCCTACCTGTTCGACTCGTCCGGCGCGCTCTACTGGACGGCCGTGCTCGGCGTCGTCGGGACCGTGCTGTCGATGCGGATCCCGCGCTGGGTGGAGTCGACGTCCGGCGAGGTGGCGGCGTCGATGCGCTCGTCTCGACGGGACAGGGCGCCGGTGAGCAGGGCCGTGCTCGTCGCGCTCTGGGGTACGAGCGCCGTGCGCGTGCTGACCGGGTTCCTCACGCTGTTCGTCGCGTTCGTGGTGAAGTTCGCGGCCGAGCAGGCGGGCGGGGACCCGGCGCAGCAGCTGCTCCTGATCGGCATCGTCGGGGCGGCGGCCGGCGCCGGCCTGTTCCTGGGCAACGCCGTCGGCACCCGGATCCGCTTCGGCGCGTCGGGACCCGTCGTGCTGGTGTGTGCCGGTGCCTCGGTCGCCGTCGCCGTACTGGCCGCGTTCCTGCCCGGCATCGCGACGGCCGCGGTCGCGGGCCTGGTGGGCTCGACGGCGTCCGCGATGGCCAAGGTCTGCCTGGACGCCGTCATCCAGCGTGACCTGCCCGAACACGCGCGCGCGTCGGCGTTCGGGCGATCGGAGACGTGGCTGCAGCTCGCCTGGGTGCTCGGCGGAGCGCTCGGCGTCCTGCTGCCGCACAGCACGTACTGGATCGGGTTCGCCGTCGTGGCCGGCGTGATCGCGCTGTTCGCGGCGCAGGCCGCGGCCGTGCAGGGCGGCGGCAGCCTGGTGCCGGGTCTCGGTGCGCGGGAGGCGCCCACCCGGCGTCCGGTCGGGGCAACCCGGTCTCCGTAGTCTGGCGGCGTGCGACGAGTTCTGCTCCCCCTCGCGGCCGCCGCCCTGTTCCTCGCCGGGTGCGGCACGTCGACGCCGCCGAACGTCACGTTCGACGTCGCCGGGAACTCGCTCACCGCCGCGCCGACGCAGTTCTGCGACAACCAACTGCAGAACTGCACCGACGACGCGAACGCCCGCCTGACCGCCGCGTTGCCGCCGGGTACACCGGTGACGGTCACGGTCCCGGAGGAGATCTCGTCGGCGCCGTGGCAGGTCGCGTTCTCCTACCTCGGCCCGGACGGGCGCACCCGCACCGACGGCCGCAGCCCGATCGCCGCGCCCGGCTCGAAGACCGACTACACGCTGACGCTGCCGGACCCGCGCGACCGGCTGCTCACCGCGCAGGTGCAGCTGTTCGGGCCGGCGCCGGTCCAGGACCCGGCCACCGGGCAGATCAACTTCCCGGTTCGCGCGACGTGGGTGCTGGTCGCCTCCTGAGGCTCCGGGGTCAGGGCACGTGCCCGGTGACGCCGGACAGCACGGCGGCGAGACGGGCGTCGGACTCGGCGAGCGCGTCACCGTCCCACGTCGACGACGTGACCAGCAGCTCGTCCGCACCGGTGCGCTCGACGAGCTCGTCCAGGCGCTCCGCGACGGTGTCCTCGTCCCCGACGATCGTGCGTTCCAGAGCCCTGTCGACGACGGCACGTTGCCGCTCGGTCGTCCGGCGCCCGGGGTCCGGTGGTTCCAGGGGCGGGAACTCACCGGTCGTCCGTGCCGCGGCCAGCGCCCACGCCTCCGGCAGCGCCAGCTCCGGATCCCCGATCAGCACGTCCGCGGACACGACGACGTACGCGTCGTCGCCGGCGCGGGAGCGGTAGCCGTCCAGCGCGGCGCGGTCGTCGAGCACCGGACCACCGACGACGACGGGCAGCCGTAGGTCGCCGGCCACCCGCAGACCGGCACCCGTGGCCAGCACGAACAGGGGCGGTGCCTCGGCCGGCCGGGGCCGGACGGTGACCGGTCCGGTGCCGTCCAGATAGGAGCGCAGCTCGCGCAGGTCGGCGGCGAACGCCGTGTCGTCCCAGCCGTCCTCGCCGTCGCTGCGCAGGGCTCTGCGGACCGGCTCGGTGAAGGCGGGTGTCCGGCCCACCCCGACGTCGATCCGTCCCGGGTGCAGCGCGGCGAGCGTCGCGACCTGCTCGGCCACGACGAGCGGCTGGTGGTTCGGCAGCATGATCCCGCCGGAGCCGATCCGGATCCGTTCGGTCGCGGCGGCGACGGCGGCCATCAGCACGGTCGGCGCACCGCTGGCGATCCCCGGTACCGCGTGGTGCTCGGCGACCCAGAACCGGTGGTAGCCGAGACGCTCGGCCCGCTTCGCCCGTTCGACGGTGCGGGTCAGCGCCGCGGGATCCGGCTCACCGGCCCGCGTCCGCGAACGGTCCAGCAACGACAGACGCACGCAGGAGTCAACGACCGCTACCGAACCGGAATTTCCACCCGGACGCACACCCGGCCCGGCCGGCGCACCCCTCGCCGGCGTGCCGCACCCCTGGCCGGCGTGCCGCACCCGTCGCAGCCGGTGCGGCACGCCGAGGCGGGGTGCGGCGGGTCAGCCGTCCAGGTCGCGTGCGACGGCGCGGACCACCTCGGCGGCCAGCTTGCAGGTCTTGCGGTCCGGGTAGCGGCCGTGCCGCAGCTGCGGCTGCACCCGGGACTCCAGCAGCCGCATCATGTCCTCGACGAGACCGTGCAGCTCCTCGGCCGGGCGACGAGCGTTCTCGACGGCGGACGCCTGTTTCTCGACGACCCGCACGGACAGCGCCTGCGGGCCGCGACGGCCCTCGGCCATCCCGAACTCGACGCGCTGGCCGGACTTGAGCGCCTCGACGCCCGACGGCAGAGCCGCCTTGCGGACGTAGACGTCCTCGCCGCCGTCCTGGGAGAGGAAGCCGAAGCCCTTCTCCGCGTCGTACCACTTCACCCTGCCGGTGGGCACCTGCGTCCTCGCTTCACTGAACTGCTGCACTGCGTCGGTCGCGACACTGCTGCACGACAAACGCGCCCGGATGCCCGTGGCCTTCCGGACGCGCGTGTCCGACATGCTAGACCGGATTCACCCGTCGGCGCACGAGAGTAGCGCGAGCGGAGCTCGCATCGGCGCTGTCGATGCTCGCTCCGTGATCAGGCGTTCTGCACCGACGCCGCGTCACCGAGGCCGAGCTGGTCGACCGTCTTCTCCCGCATCTCGACCTTGCGCACCTTGCCGGTGACCGTCATCGGGAACTCGTCGACGACCATCACGTAGCGCGGGATCTTGTAGTGGGCGAGCTTGCCGGTCGCGAACTCGCGAACGGCCTCGGCGGTCAGGTCCGCGGCACCCTCACGCAGCTGGACCCAGGCGCACAGCTCCTCGCCGTACTTGGTGTCCGGAACGCCGATGACCTGCGCGTCGAGGATGTCCGGGTGGGTGTAGAGGAACTCCTCGATCTCGCGCGGGTAGATGTTCTCGCCGCCGCGGATGACCATGTCCTTGATCCGGCCGGTGATGTTGACGTAGCCCTCGTCGTCCATGATCCCGAGGTCGCCGGTGTGCATCCACCGGGCGCGGTCGAGCACCTCGGCCGTCTTCTCCGGCTGGTCCCAGTACCCGAGCATCACCGAGTAGCCGCGGGTACAGATCTCACCCGGTGTCCCGCGCGGGACGGTGCTGCCGTTCTCCGGATCGGCGATCTTGACCTCGAGGTGCGGGTGCACCCGCCCGATCGTCGACACGCGGCGGTCCAACGAGTCGTCGGCTCGGGTCTGCGTGGAGACCGGGCTGGTCTCGGTCATGCCGTAGCAGATCGTCACCTCGGTCATACCCATGCGCTCGACGACCTGCTTCATCACCTCGACCGGGCACGGCGAGCCGGCCATGATGCCGGTGCGCAGGCTGGAGAGGTCGTAGGAGTCGAACTCCGGGTCGTTGAGCTCGGCGATGAACATCGTCGGGACGCCGTAGAGCGACGTGCACCTCTCCTGCGCGACGGCTTTCAGCGTGGCCTTCGGGTCGAACCCCTGCGCCGGGATGACCATCGTCGAGCCGTTCGTGGTGCAGCCCAGGTTGCCCATCACCATGCCGAAGCAGTGGTAGAAGGGCACCGGGATGCACACCCGGTCCTCCGGCCCGTACCCGCACAGCGACCCGACGTAGTAGCCGTTGTTCAGGATGTTGTGGTGGGACAGCGTCGCGCCCTTGGGGAACCCGGTCGTCCCCGACGTGTACTGGATGTTGATCGGCTCGTCGGCGGACAGGCTCGCCTGGATCTCGGCCAGCCGGATCCGGTCACCGGACGCGCCGGACTCGACGAGCGCGTCCCACTCCGGCGACCCGATGATCACGACCTGGCGCAGTTCCTCGCAGTTGCCGCGGACCTGCTCGATCATGTCGGCGTAGTTCGAGGTCTTGAACTCCCGTGCCGCGACCAGCACCGAGATCCCGGCCTGCTTCAGCACGAACTCCAGCTCGTGCGTCCGGTACGACGGGTTGATGTTGACCAGGATGACGCCGATCTTCGCCGTGGCGTACTGGACCAGCGTCCACTCGGCCATGTTCGGCGCCCAGATCCCGACCCGGTCCCCGACCTGCAGACCCGCCTCGAGCAGCCCGCACGCGACCTTGTCGATCTCCTCGCGCAGCTGCACGTAGGTCCATCGACGACCGGTCTGCACCTCGACGAGCGCATCCACGTCCGGGTACGCGGCCGCCGTGCGATCGAAGTTGTCGCCGATGGTGTCGCCGAGCAGCGGGGTGTCGGAGATCCCCGACGCGTAGGACGGGACGACGGGGGTTCCTGCACCGGGGGTCTGGGCGGAGGTCACTTCGCTGGCTCCTCGTGACTGACTGCGCGATCGACGTCACATCCTGTCCCTCCGATCCCCGAACTGCCAACACCGGGGCGATCGGCGACCCCGATCCCCGCCGAGATCGCACCAGTGGCGGCTCCGGACCGCCGGGAACCACCATGAGTGCGATCTCGACCGGTCCGGGGCGGCGGTCAGCCCACGACCTCGACCTCACCGGGCTCGAAGTGGTCGCCGGACGTCAACTCGGCCATCACGTCCTCGGCGGACACATCCGGATCGCGGGCGAGGACGGCCGTGGCTCGGAGATCGTCCGGCCACCAGTGACCGACCACCGCGACGTCCCGACCACTCCGCAGCCGAAGCACGGCCACCTGCACGTCGATGCCATCCGGTCGAGGCCGCGGCAGCAGGTGCGTGTGGATGCGGCTCTCCACCTTGGGCACGCTGAGCCGGATCACTCCGACGACCCGCGCCTCTGTGTACTCGGACCACGAGTCGGGCGACAGCGCGCGAAACAGCGGCACCGGCCACGGGCGCATCGCGTCGAGCCGTTCGACGATCCGCCGGAGGTGGGCCCGGAAGTCCACCTCGGACAGCACGCGTTCGAAGCGCGGATCGCCGGACCAGGTCGCCAGGTCCGCATCCGAACCAAGAGCCTCCAGCAGACCTGCGTACTCCTCGTCCGCGCTCATCCCCATGACCGGCCGGAAGAGCAGCGCACGAGCGTGCCGCAGTGCCAGTGCCTCGTCGAGCGCCTCCTTCCTGATCACATGGCGGATCTTGTGGACGACCTCTCGCGCAGGCCTGCTCAACTCAGTCACCATGTCGCCTCACCTCCGTCTCGCCGAGGTCGACCCCCTCGTTCCGTAGGTAGTCCACCACTTGGTCCAGGCATTCGGCCGGCGGTGCGTAGTGACCGCTCTCCTCGGACAGCACGGTCACCCGACCGTCCACGGCCGAGATCTCGCCCGCCCCGGCTACCGGGGCACCGGCCAGCAGGCTCGAATGATGAATCCGTCCGACGTCCTGCTCGAGCGAGACGTACAAGTTGCCCTTCGGGTCCATGACGAAGATCGCCATCGGCTCGTCCGGGGACCAGAACGATTCCCCGCCGTCCGAGTCGAAACGCTGACCGTCGCTGTCGTAGAGCAGGCCGTCCCGAACGGTGAGCCGAGCCTTCTCCCGCCGCGCGTCGTCGAAGTACTCCACCCGCTGCCCGGGGAACACCGGGGAGCGGCCGTACTGCTCACCCCGATACATCGGTCCGAGCTCCGCGCGGGCCGGGAGGTCCGGCGAGTCCTCGGTCTTCGGTGGAGGTCGTTCCGGAGGACTCGTGCCACTGCCCGCCTCGGCGATCGCACGTCCCGCCGACATCCGCGGTGACGCCGCGGCCGCTTCGACCTGACGCCCGAGACCACCGGTCGTCGCGGACATCGCGAGTCCCGGGACCAGGCGTCCCAGAGCGGTCGCCGGATCCGATCCCCACCCCGTCCCGACGGCACCCTTGACCAGCTCCGCCGGATGCAGTTGCGCCGTCACCGCACCGGCCGCGACCGAGGACACACCGTCCACGTAGGACGCCGGATGCGTGAGGTTCCACGGGTCGAGCGGGTTCACGGTCCGGGCTGCCCGCACGGCGTCCTCGACGCCGTCGCCGATGCCGTCCAGGAGTCGCCCGCCCTCGGCCAGCCCGTCCACGAGCTCCGCGCCCGCCTGCGCGAGCGTCGACGGCGGGTCCGGCGCGGACGCCGCGGCCACCTGCACGACCTGTGCCGCATCGGCTCCTGCCTCGTCGCGGTCCCGGCGCGCGGCATCGAGCATCGCGGTCGCCTGCTCGATCATCGGCACACCCGGGTCGGTGAAATCCGGCAACGGTTCGGGTGCCGGGCCGCCGGTCGTGGTCGCGGCCGCGAGGCGCGTGTCGAAGTCCGCGACGGCGGCGTCGCGCTCCCGCACGGCCGCCTCGGAGGTCCGGCGTCCGGCGCGGTACAGCTCGACGGCCCGTGCCGCCTGCTCCCGCGAGCGCCGCACGGTCCTGCGGTAGGCGTCGTAGGCGGTGGCCGCGTCGGAGAACGCGTCGGCGCCGGCGAACCAGCGGACCGGGGACTCGTCGAAGCGCTCCCGGAACGCGTCCGCCGCGTCGCCGGTCCACTGGCCGGTGTCGATGTCGCGCAGTCCGTTCGCGGTCCGGTCCAGTGCGGCGCCCAGCGCGCGCAGGTGCTCGACGACGCCGTCGACCGCCGTCAGGTCGGCGACGACGAGCGCCTCCGGATCGGCGGACTCGGCGAGCCCTGGTTCGGCGGCCACCGGTCACTCCACGATCTCGTGCAGCGCGTCGAGCTCCGGGGCGTACGGGTTCTCGCCATCGGCCCAGCGCAGGACCCGGTCCGTGCCGGTGTCGAGCACGTCCTTGCCGACCGCCGACCAGGTGTCCGCCATCGACCTCCCGGCGTCCGACCAGGACGAGTCCGGGGAGTCGTCGCGCAGGATCTCCTCCGGCGTGCGCCGCGCGGCCTGCTCCGGGTCGGCGCGCGGATCCCCGACGGCGTCGGAGAGCAGCCGGGAGAACAACGACCCGGTCTCCGCGTCGGCGTTCTCGTAGGCCTTCGACGACTCGCGCAGGCCCTCCGCCATCTCCGTGCCGGACTGCACGAGCGCGCGCACGCCCCACTCCCACCGCTCGCAGAACGTCGCGAACGCGGCGGCGAGCTCGTCGTGCCCGACCTGGTCCGGGTCGAGCTCCAGCGCCGCGACGCCGCGGCCTGCGCCGGCACGACCGGCCGTCGTCAGCGTCCCGAGCTCACCGACGAGCCCGTCGATGCCGTCGGCGGCGTCCCTCATCGCGGCCGGCGCGGCCCGGTACCCGGACGCGGTCACGACGTGCACCCGGCCGGGAACAACATCGGCCTGCGTCCGCCGAGGTCGACGGCGACGCCGTACGCGAGGTCGGTCAGCTCGGTGCCGCGCACGCGCCGGTAGGTCCACTCGTCGTCGCCCCCGCCGCGGGCCGTCGCGAACCGGGCGAGACTGCGTGACGAGGTGAACGCGCAGATCCACACCAGCCCGCGGTCGGCGACGCACATCGGGAGGTCGCCGTCGACCAGCGGGACGAGAAGCTCGGACCCACGCAGCGCTGCGGCGAGCGCCTCCGGGCAGGGGACGCCGTCGTGATAGGCGTCGATCTCGCTGGTCAGCCAGCTCATTGCACTCCCTCGCTGCGCTCGGTCGGCGCTTCGCGCGGGCGCTGTGTCGACGATTCGCTCGCAGGCTCGCTCATCGGTAGCTCCGCACCCGACGAGGATCGCGACCGTCGGGTCGTCCCGCGGCGATTCCGACGAACCGTTGGCAACCGCGAACGCCTCAGCGCAGGATCTGGCACTCCTCGGGATCGAATGTCGAATCGGACGTCAGCTCCGCGACGATCTCGGCCGCGGGGACGTCCGGATCGCGCGTCTGCACGGCGACGAAGTCGTTTCCGTCGTCGGGAAACCAGTCCCCGACGAACGCGATCTCCCGGCCGCTGCGCAGTTCGACGACCGACGCGCAGTACTGCGAGCCGTCGGCGAGATCGACCGGAAGCAGTGCCCGATGGATCCGGCTCTGGACGTCGAGTACGTCGACAAGGAGCCGCGCGATCGTCCGGGAGCTCGCGTAGGACCTCTCGTAGATCTCGACGGGCAGCACGCGGATCAGCGGCCGGGGCCACGGCCGCATCGCGTCGAGATTCCGGACGATGGCTCTCAGGTAGTCACGGAACCGCGCTTCCGGGATCGGCGTCCCCTCCGCCCGGGGATCGCCCGTCCAGGTCGACAGTCGGTGGTCCGACGCCAGTGCCTCGAGCAGGCCGTCGTACTCCTGCTCGATCGTCATCCCGGTCAGGGGTTCCCAGATCAGGGCCCGCGCCATGCGGTGCGCCAACGCCTCGTCGAGGGGCCGGTAGTCGACGGCGAGCCGGATCCGGTCGGTCACGACGAAGGCGTCGGTACTGAGGTCACTCGCCCCAGCGCTGGAGCGTTCCACCATCGATGTTCAACCCTTCCTGGTGATAGAGGTACCGGATCGCCTGCGTGATGCAGTCCGCCGGCGGCGAATAGTGGCCGCTGCGATCGGACAGGAACGTGACCTTCCCGTTCACCACACCGATCTCCCCCGCACCCGCGACCGGGCCGCCGCTGAGAAAGCTCGAATGGTGCAGGGCGCCCTTCTCCTGCTCGTTCGACGCGTACAGATTGCCTTTGTCGTCCACGACGAAGATCGAGCGATCCTCCGACTCGCTCCACACCGAGCCGCCCGGCGCCGAGTGGAACGGCCTGCCCCGCCCGTCGTAGAGCAGCCCGTCGTGCACGGTCAGCCGGTGCCGCTCCAACGCCTTGTCGGAGAGGTAGCGCACGTTGTGCGGCTTGGCGAGACCCTCCGCCTCGCCACGCTCCTCACCCCGGAATCTCGGGTCCATGGAGGCCCGGACCGGCAGCTCCGGCGCCGTCTCGGTCTTCGCGGGTGGCCGGACCTTCCGGATCGCCCTGGCCGCCGACCGCTCCGCGACCGTGGTGGCGATCTTCCCCGACCCACCGGTCGCGACGGACAGCGCGAGACCCGGGAGGAGCTTCCCCGCCGCGTGCCCCGGGTCCGACCCCCATCCCGTCCCGACGGCCCCCTTCACCAGCTCCGACGGGTGCAGGTTGGCCTGGACGAGACCGGCCGCCGTCGACGAAACACCGTCCACGTAGGACGCCGGATGGGTCACGTTCCACGGATCGATCGGGTTCAGCATCCGGGCGGCCCGGTAGATGTCCTCCACGCCCTCGCCGATGCCGGGCAGCACACGCCCGACGTCGGAGAGCAGGTCGGACGCCTCGACTGCCGCCCGCGACCAGCCGGACGGCGGGTCCGGCGCGGACGCCGCCGCCGAGGCGACCGCCCGTGCCGCATCGGAGCCGGCCGCGTCCCGGGCGGCCCTGGCCTGCGAGAGCAGCGCGACGGCCTGCTCGACCATCGGCACACCCGGATCGACGAACGTCGGCGGCGGAGCGGACGCGTCGAACACCGTCGCGTTCCGTTCGCGCACCGCCGCGTCGCTGGCCGCGACGCCCTGCCGGTAGAGCTCGGCCGCCTCGCCCGCCTGCTGCCGCGCCTGCCCGACGGCCCCGGCGAACCGGCGGCACGCGCCTGCCGCGTCGGCGAACGCGTCGGCTCCGGTGAACCAGGCGCGGGGCGACTCGTCGAACCGCGCCCGGAACGCGTCCGCCGCGTCGCCGGACCACTGCCCGACCTCGATGCCCCGCAAGCCGCGGGCCGTGCGCTCCAGCGCGCCACCGAGCGTCTCCAGCTTCCCGGCCATGGTCGCCACGGCAGGCAGGTCGGCGACGATCAGCGCGGCTGGATCGCCGGTCTGGTCGAGACCCGGTTCCGGGCGCCGCGGGGACACCGGGACAGGCTCGTCGGCGGACGGGTCCGCCACGGCCGGACGACGACGTGGTTCGCAACTGTGAACGGGCCCGAATAGCGCTCGCACGGTGGCGATACGCTCGACCGATGCACGACCCCCGCGTCCTGCTGGACCCCGCCACCGACGCCGTGCGCAAGCTCGCCCGGCGCGGCTTCACCCTGGACACCGCGTACCTGGAGAAGGTGCTCTCCGGCCGCAACGCCGCCATCGGACGCGGCGACGACGCGCGCGCCGAGTCGAAGCGCCTGTCCGCCGAGGTGAAGACGGCGTCCGCCCAGGACCGGCCCGCACTCGTCGGGCAGTCGCGGGACCTGAAGTCGACGGTCTCGGAGGCGGACGCCGAGCGCGACCGCCTGGACGCCGAGTTGACCGAGTACCTGCTCGGCATCCCCAACCTGCCCGCCGACGAGATCCCGGACGGCACCAGCGAGGCCGACGCCGAGATCGTCCGCACCTGGGGCGAGCCGGTCGAGATCGAGGGCGCGAAGGACCACGTCACGGTCGGCGAGGCCGTCGGCATCCTCGACCTGGCGCGGGCGACGAAGCTCTCCGGCCCGCGGTTCGCCGTGCTCACCGGGAAGGGCCCGAGGCTGGAGCGGGCGCTGTCGCGGTTCTTCCTGGACCTGGCGACCGAGCGCCACGGCTACACCGAGTTCTCGGTCCCGACGCTGGTCAACCGCGAGGCGGTGACCGGAACCGGGCAGCTGCCGAAGTTCGAGCAGGACCTGTTCAAGACCGGCGTCGCGGACCGGGACCTCTACCTGATCCCGACGGCCGAGGTTCCCCTCACGAACCTGCACGCCCGCGAGACGCTGACCGCGGAGGATCTGCCGCTGGCGTACACGGCGCACACGCCGTGCTTCCGCTCGGAGGCCGGCAGCTACGGCAAGGACACGCGTGGCCTGATCCGGCTGCACGAGTTCTCGAAGGTCGAGCTCGTGCGGGTCGTGCGCCCTGAGGAGTCGCGCGCCGAGCTGGAGCTGCTCGTCGGGCACGCCGAGACCGTGCTGCAGGAGCTGGGTCTCGCCTACCGCGTCGTGAAGCTGGCCGCCGGCGACACCGGGTTCTCCTCCGAGATGACCTACGACATCGAGGTGTGGCTGCCCGGCCAGGGCCAGTACCGGGAGATCGCGTCGGCCAGCGACTTCGGGCAGTTCCAGGCCCGACGGGCCGGCATCCGGACGAGGTCCAAGGACGGCACCCGCGGGTTCGCGGCGACGCTGAACAGTTCCGGTATGCCGATCGGACGCACGCTCGTCGCGATCCTGGAGCAGGGCCAGCAGCCCGACGGCAGCGTCCGGATCCCGGAGGTCCTCGTCCCGTACTGCGGATTCGACACGCTCGAGCCGGCCTGAGTCGGGAGATCCCGCGCTACCGCCCGGAGCTCCCGCGCGCGGCCTGGGCGCCGGACTGCGCGGCCCGCGCGGCCGCACGGGCACCCTTCGCGGCGCCCCGGGCGGCGCCGGACGCGGCGCGCTGGAACGGGCGCGGCGAGGGCTCCGGCCACGGACCGACCGGCACCAGCACCCGTTCCTCCGGCGCGAACCCGGCCGGGTACCCGTCCCGCCGCCACGTCCCGGCCGGGGCGTCCGGCGGCAGCCAGTACGGGTGCCAGATGCCGATCGCCAGGTCGATGTCCTCCAGGAACGGGCGCAGCTCGTCGGTCAGCGGGGTGCGCAGGTGCTCGGCCCACAGCCGGACCCGCAGGTCGCGGACCTGGGTTCCGGTCGTGACGAGCACTGTGGACAGTTCGGTGTCGGTGCCGCGCATGGACCGGGAGAAGAAGTTCGCCGACCCGACGGACGCGAACACGTCGTCGACGATCATCAGTTTGGTGTGGACGGTCAGGCCCTCGATGCGGTGCATCATCACGTTGCCGCGGTCGGCGGGCTTCAGCTTGTCGATCACGCCGCGCTGGATGTCGCCGGTGACGCGGCGGCGGAACTTGTTGACGCCCCCATCGGCGGGGTCCTTGCGCCCCGAGCAGACGAGCACGATCTTCACGCCGCGCTCGGCCGCGTCGCGCAGCAGGCCGTAGAGGCGGAACGCGCGCCGCCCGCCCGGCGCCTCGTAGAAGTACTGGTCCTCGAGGTAGATGAAGTGCCGCGCGGCGCGGATCGCGGTGGACAGCGCGTGGAAGACCTCGTGCACGCCGCGGCGCGGCAGGATCTCCCAGTGCCTGCGGTACAGCGCGAAGTACTGGTCGATCTTCCACGGCCGGAACGAGCGCAGCACCTGTACGGCCGTACCCGGCGACTCGTGCGGCGGCGCGGCCGGAGCAACCGGGAGATCCGTCAGGAACGGTTCCGGGTTCATCACCTCCCATCGCGCTGGCGGGAACCAGGTCGTGCGCTCCGGCAGCGACGCCGCCTCCATCCACCGTCCCCTGTAGACCTCCCACACGCGGGTGGCGGCCGGGCCGCGGAGCCGGACGGCGCCGTCGTGCCAGCCCCAGCGATCGTCGGAGATGGACAGACGGTCGTGCGGCTCGGCGTCGTAGCGGTTGGCGGACAGGTCGAGCCCGCCGACGTACGCGGTCAGCTCGCCCCCGACGTGCAGCACGACCATCTTCTGGTGGTGGCAGCCGATCCCCGCACCGGACCAGTCCAGCAGCACCCGCGCGCGCAACGACGGGTGCCTGCGGAACGCGATCGCGGCGAACACGTTGGCGCGGAACGGGCCGATCTTGACCAGTGGCACCGATCCGGAGAACACCGCGGCGGTCAGCAGGATCCGCACGTCGACGCCATCAGAGGCCTTGCGCGCCAGTACCTCGCTCAACGGCTCGTACCCGGGTTCACCGGGTCGGAGCCCGGACAGGTCCATGTCGGACTCGATCTGCAGGCCGGTCGCGAACACGCTGTCCCCCGGCCCGGCCCGTTCGATCAGGGACCGGATCTGCGCGAAGTACTCGATGCCGTCGACGACCGGGACCCACTCGCTGTCCTCGACGAACGTGGGGCACGTGTCCGTCGACGGCCGGAGGTACCGCTCCTGCAGGCGGCGCAGCGCGTCCATGTCGCGAAACTATCCGTGCCGGGCCCGGTAGGACGCCGTGGCCCGCCCGAACTCCTCGACGATCGTCGCGCGAGGCACCACCGGGCACGTCATGCAGTAGTGCTGCTCCCGGTCCCGGTTCACCGACGTGCGGAACGCGAGGCAGCACGTGTTCCGGTCGGTGTACATCCAGGACTCACCGTCCACGTCGACGGCCTCGATCCCGACCGTCCCGGTGCACCCGGGCACGGCGGCCAGGACGGCTGCCGCGTCGTCGACGTACCGGGCCCGGTCCGGTTCCGGCCACGACAGGTGCAGGAACGTGTTCGCGACGGCGTTGGCCATCGCCCCCCGCAACGTCCGCTGCCCGACGCGGGTGAGTCGCGCCAGCGTGTCGGCCGCCGGTTCCAGCCCGGCCCGCAGGGACGCGGCCACCGCCTGCAGGTCCCCGCCGGATACGGGCGGCTGCGCGAACGCCAGCCGGCGCAGCACGCCGTCGTCGACGAGCGCGCTGACCGCGGACGGACGGCCGTCGAGCACGGAGCCCTGCCGCACCCACGCCGCGACCACCGGAGAGGCCAGGCGCAGCGCGAACTGCTCGAACAGCAGCGACGCCGCCACCGACGCCGACGATGCCCCGCGACGTGCGGCGACGGCGTCGAGCACGGCGGGGAGCCGGTCGCCGAACAGGTCACCGCACGCGATCCACCCCGGCTCGTCGGGCACGCCGAGCTCGGCCACGAACCGGTCGCCGAGTCCGTGTCCGTCCGCGAGCACCTCCACAGCAGTGAACGGTAGATCCCTACCCTCGCCCTGTGGGACGAGGACGGGGCGCGTTCGAGAAGGTCGTCGCGACGCTGCAGGGAGTCGCCGGGCTCGCGGTGGTCGCGCTGTTCACCGGGCTCGGCCTGAGCGCAGGAGGACCGGACCGCGGCGTGGTCGACCGCTGGTTCCCGTTCGTCGTCGCGGCGTTCGCTCTGATCGTCACGGTGGTCGTCGTCGCCAGGGGTCTGCGACGTGCGCGCACGGCCCGCCGTGGGGAAGCCGTCGGGAACGACCCCGCCGCGGCCGCGGAACCGGAGGCGGCACCGGACGTGACACCGGAAGCGCAGGACGAGGCGACCGGCCCCACACTCTCCGAGCGCGGACGGACCGATCTCCGCCGGGTGGTGGACGTGCTGGACGCCGCCGGGATGTTCGCGCCGCGGGCGCCGACGCCGTCGCGGCTGGTCGAGGCCGTCGCCGACCGGGGCGAGCCGGTCACCGCGTACGGCGTGCTGCTGTCCCTGCACGAGGCCGGGTACCACCACCCGAGGTTCCGGACCGGGAACTACACGGCGCGGCTCGCGTTCCACGCCGACCAGGTCGAGCAGGACTCCGCGACGGTCGGCGCCCAGATCGCGGACCTGGACCGGCTCTGCGGGGAGGCACTCGCCGTCGTCCCCCACGAGATCGACGTCGCGTGGGACGACCGGCCGACCCGCCTGCGTCTGGACATCGGCGGCGAGACCCGCACGCTCACCTACCGCGGCGCGGCGAAGGACCTGAGCACGGTCGTGCACGTCGAGGTGGCGCGCGCCCTGCGGGAACGGGGCTCTCCGGTACGGCTCGCGTCGCTGGCGGGCGATGCGGGGATGTGGATCGCCGCGCCGCCGCCGGGGCTGAACCTGGGCCGCCTGAACGAGACTCTCGGCGCCCCGTCGTACGAACGCTGGGAGTGGCTCGACGAGCGGGAGCCGCACGCGGCGGGCGAGGCCTGACTACAGCCCACCCGTGTTGAGCAGCTTGTCCGGCGTCCCGTCGACGTCACCGTTCTTGATCACACCGGGGGTCGCGTTCTGCAGGATCCACTGCCGTACGGCCGGCGCGGGCGCGTCCCCGCGCGCCTGCTTGTAGAGCGCCGCGACACCGGCCGCGAACGGCGCCGCCATCGACGTCCCGCTGTAGCTCGCCGTCCCGCCGCCCGGCACCGTGGACACGATCCGGCTGCCCGGCGCGTAGAGCGCAACGCACGGCCCGGTCGACGAGTTCGTCGCCCGCACGTCGTCGATCGTCGAGTTCGCGACCACGAACACGTCGCGGTCGGCCCGCGGCAGCGCCGTGCAGTCGTTGCCGCCGGTGTTGCCGGCCGACGACGCCGCGAACACCCCGGACCCGATCATCCGGTCGAGTGCGGCCTGCAGCATCGGTGAGGCGCCGTAGCTCCAGGACATGACGGCGACCGACGGGCCCTTCTTGTTCTTCACCACCCAGTCGATGCCCGCGATCAGCGACGACAGCGTGCCGGTGCCCTGGCAGTCGAGAACCTTCACGCCGTGCACGCGTGCCTGCTTCGCCACCCCGTAGGTGGTCGAGGCCGCGATCCCGGCGACGACGGTGCCGTGGCCGTCGCAGTCGGTGTTCGTCTTGTCGATCGTGTTCGTGTCGAACGACGCGCGCCCGCCGAAGTCCGGATGGGTCGCGTCGACGCCGGTGTCCAGCACGTAGACGTCGACGCCCTGGCCGGTCGCCTGCGCCGTGTACTTCCCGTCGAGCGGGAGCTTCTTCTGGTCGATCCGGTCCAGCCCCCAGTTCACCGGCTTGTCCTGGGTGGACTCGGTCATCGACCCGTCGGCCGGGGCGGACTGCTGCACCGCGCTCCGCGGCTCGGCCGACACCTCGCGGTCCTCCTCGACGCCGAGCACGCCCGGCGCCGTGCGCACGCGCGCCACCTGCGCGGGGTCGAGTCGGGCGGCGAACCCGTGCACGGCCTGGTCGAACGTCGTCGTCGGCGTGACGCCGGCCGCCTCGCTCGCCGAACGGGTCGCCTCGACCGAGCCGGTCTGCACGATGTACCCGGAGGCCGCCGGAGCCGCCCCTGCGGTCGCGGGCAGGCACAGCGCGGCGAGCACGGCGGCGGCCAAAGCGGCCGGGACGGTGCGCAGGAACTTCCGGGTCACGGACAGCGACGGTAGGCGCCTGTGACGGGAGTGAACAGAGACACGATAGAGGCCCGGGTGACACATGTGACCGACGGAGTGACGGAGTGCTCCGAGGGGTTCAGCTGCCGTGGATCGCGACCTCGGCGGCCTTGACCGCGAACCACACCTCGGCACCCGGGTCGACGCCCAGTTCGGCGACGGCGGCCGGGGTGACGTCGGCGGCCAGCCCGTCGACCCAGCCGGGCCCGCGCGCGTCGCGGGGTGCCGCACGCAACCGGATCGAGTCCCCGCGCGGCTCCAGTGCCGAGAGCCGGACCGGGAACACGTTGCGCGGCGACCCCTGCGGACGGTCGGTGAACACCGAGACGGCCGACGGCGGGAACACGGCGACGGCCGGCTCGCCCTCGTCGACCTCGACCGACTCGCCGGTGATCTCCACGCCGTCCGCGGTGCGCAGCCCGGCCCCGGTCGCCGTTCCGGGGACCAGGTCCAGCCCGGCGATCCGGGCGGAGAACGCGCTGCGCGGCCGGGCCAGCACCTCGCGCGCCGGGCCCTCCTCGGCGATCCGGCCCCGGACGAGCACGACGACGCGGTCGGCCAGCACGAGCGCGTCCAGCGCGTCGTGGGTGACCATCAGCGCGGTCTGCTTGCCGTCCCGGATCACCCTGCGCAGCAACGTGCGCATCGCCGGGGACGCGTCGATGTCGAGCGCGGCCAGCGGCTCGTCGAGCAGGAGCAGGCCGGGCTGCGGCGCCAGCGCGCGGGCGAGCGCCACCCGTTGCTGCTGGCCCCCGGAGAGCTGCGACGGCTTGCGCCCGGACAGCTCGCCGACCCCGACGTCGTCGAGCAGGCGGGCGGCGCGCTCGAGGGCCTCGGCCTTCGGGACACCGTGCGCGCGGGGACCGAACGCGACGTTGGCGAGCGCGGTCATGTGCGGGAACAGCAGGGCCTGCTGGGCGAGCAGGCCGACGCCACGCCGGTGCGGTGGCACGAACTCACCGGTAGCGGCGTCGACGAGCGTGCGGTCGCCGACGCGCAGCCGTCCGGTGTCCGGGCGCAGCAGGCCGGACAGGATGCCGAGCAGCGTCGACTTGCCCGCGCCGTTCGGGCCGAGCACGGCGACCACCTCGCCGGGCGCGACGTCGAGCGAGACCTCCAGCGAGAACTCGGGCCGGTGCAGCGCCGCGTCGAGGGACACGCCGCCGTCGAGCGGGGACGGCCTGCTCATCCGCGGCCGTCCATCCCGCGCGGGCGCCCGACCACGATCACGATCAGCGACACGACGACGAGCAGCAGCGACAGCGCGACGGCACCGGACTCGTCGGACTCGCGCTGGAGGTAGACGAGCAGCGGCAGCGTGCGCGTCGTCCCCTCCAGGCTGCCGGCGAACGAGATCGTCGCGCCGAACTCGCCCATGCAGCGGGCGAACGCCAGCACCAGGCCGGACGCCAGGCCGGGCAGCACGAGCGGCACCGTCACCTTGCGGAACGCGAGCGCGGGCGAGGCACCGAGCGTCGCAGCCACGGCCTCGTAGCGCTGGCCCGCGGTGCGCAGCGCACCCTCCAGCGACACGACGAGGAACGGCATCGCGACGAACGTCTGGGCCAGGATCACCGCGGCCGTCGTGAACGGGACGGTGATCCCGAACGCGAGGTCGAGCCCGCGTCCGACGAGGCCGGTGCGGCCGAGCAGGAACAGCAGCGCGAGACCGCCGACGACCGGCGGCAGCACGAGCGGCAGCAGCACGATCGAGCGGATGCCGCCGAGCAGCTTCGGCGACCGTTCGAGCTTGCCGCGGGCGAGGATCACCGCGAGCGGCCCGCCGAGCAGCAGGCACAGCACCGTCGACACGCCGGCAGTGATGATCGACAACTCCAGCGCGCTCAGCGCGGCGTCGCTGACCAGCAGCGACGGCATCTCCGCCCAGTCCGCCTTGAGCAGCAGACCGACGACCGGCAGGAAGATCAGGGCGAACCCGATCGTCGCCGGGATCCACATCCACCACGGAAGGCCGACGTCCGAGTCGTGCCGGACGTCGGCCCTGCCGCGGGTACGGCGGGGTTCGACCGCCGTCATGGAGCGACCGTCACGACGCCCCGAAGCCGGCCGCCTTGAGCACCTGCTGGCCCTCGGCCCCGGTGACGAGCTGGACCCACTTGTTCGCCAGGTCGGCGTTCTGCGAGTTCTTCAGCACCGCGATCGGGTAGTTGTTCACGGCCTTCGACGCCTCGGGGAACGTGACGCCCTGGACCTGGCCCTTGGACGCCGTCACGTCGGTGACGTAGACGAGTCCGGCGTCGGCGTTGCCGCTGGACACCTTGCTCAGCACGGACTTGACGTCCTGCTCCTCGGAGACCGGCTTGATGTCGACCCCTGCCGCCTTCTCGACCTTCTGCGCGGCCGAGCCGCACGGCACCTGCGGAGCGCAGAGCACGACCTTGTTCGCCGGGTTGGCCAGGTCCTGCAGCGTCTTGATGCCCTTCGGGTCACCGTTCGCGACGGCGATCTGCAGCGTGTTCGTCGCGAACTTCACCGGCGCCGCGGCGGTCAGACCGGGGTCGGTGACCTTCTTCATGTTGTTGTCGTCGGCCGAGGCGAACACGTCGGCGGGCGCACCGTTGTTGATCTGGGTGGCGAGGTCCGACGAGCCGGCGAACGTCAGCTTGACGTCGGTGCCGGGGTTGGCCTGCTCGAACTGCTTCTCGAGCGTGCCGAACGTGTCCTTCAGCGACGCGGCCGCGAACACGTTCAGCGTCTGGCCCTGTGCGGCGGGCGCGCTGCTCTGGGCGGCGCCACCGCTGTCGCTGCCCCCACCACATCCGGCCAGGGCGAGCATCAACGACGCCGCGGCGACGTAACCGGCTACTTTGCGGGCTGTCACAGGTGTCCTCCGGGGGTCTCCACCACGACGTTCGTGGACTTGATCACCGCGACCGCGAGGGAGCCGGGCTCCAGCCCGAGGTCACGGACGGCCTCGCTGCTCATCAGCGAGACGACGCGGTATGGCCCGCACTGCAGTTCGACCTGCGCCATCACCTTGTCCGCCAGGACCGAGGTGACCAGGCCGACCATGCGGTTGCGGGCCGAGCGCTGGACCACCGACGGGTCCGGCGGGGTGTGGGCGTGCTCGCGCGCGAACTCGGCGAGCGCCGCCCCGTCGATGACCTTGCGGTTCGACGAGTCGGCCTGGACCGGGAGCGCACCTCCGTCGACCCAGCGGCGCACGGTGTCGTCGCTGACGCCGAGAAGCCGGGCGGCTTCGGAAATCCTGAAGTGCGGCACGGGCGGAGATCCTATGATCGGGAACGCGGATGCGCCACGAAAACGTGTCCGCGATTGCGTCTCACCGAATCTCGGCCCGGTCCGCACTCTCGTTACCCGGGGCGACCGCGAGGTGTGGTCGAATCGGCTCGTGGACTTCGCACCCAGCGCCCTGGCCTCCGACTACACCGAGCGCATGCGCGCGTTCCTCGACGAGAAGATCCTCCCGGCAGAGCCGGTGTACGACGCGTTCCGCGCCGCGCGCAGGGGTACCGCGAACGAGTGGGAGCTGCCCCCGGTCGTGGAGGAGCTGAAGGCCGAGGCGCAGGAGCGCAAGCTCTGGAACCTGTTCCTGCCGGACGTGTCCGGACTGTCCAACCTGGAGTACGCCCCGGTCGCCGAGGTGTCCGGATGGTCGCCGGTGATCGCCCCGGAGGCGATCAACTGCCAGGCCCCGGACACCGGGAACATGGAGACGCTGCACCTGTTCGGCTCGCCGGAGCAGAAGCAGGAGTGGCTGGAGCCGCTGCTGGCCGGCGAGATCCGGTCGGCCTTCGCGATGACAGAGCCGCAGGTCGCGTCGTCGGACGCGACGAACATCGAGACCCGGATCCGACGTGACGGCGACGACTACGTCATCGACGGCCGCAAGTGGTGGATCTCGGGCGCCGCCGACGAGCGGTGCAGGATCTTCATCGTGATGGGCAAGACCGCGCCGGACGACGACGAGTCGGTACCCACGCACCGCCGGCAGTCGATGATCCTGGTGCCGCGGGACACGCCCGGCCTGACGATCACCCGCCACCTCCCGACGTTCGGCTACCAGGACCAGCACGGCCACTCCGAGCTCGAGCTCGAGGGCGTGCGGGTGCCCGCGTCGAACCTGCTCGGCGAGGAGGGCGGCGGCTTCGCGATCGCGCAGGCCCGCCTCGGGCCCGGCCGGATCCACCACTGCATGCGGCTGATCGGCATGGCGGAGCGCGCGGTCTCGCTGATGGTGGACCGGGCGCAGGCGCGGACGGCGTTCGGGAGGCCACTGGCGGAGCAGGGCGTGGTCCGTGAGCAGATCGCGCTGTCCCGCATGGAGATCGAGCAGGCCCGGCTGCTGACGTTGAAGACCGCGTGGCTGATCGACAAGCACACGGCCAAGGGCGCGGCGACGGAGATCGCGGCGATCAAGGTCGTGGTGCCGCGGATGGCGTGCGCGGTGATCGACCGGGCGATGCAGGTCCACGGCGGCGCCGCGATGAGCGACGACACCCCGCTGGCCTACTTCTACGCGTGGGCCCGCGCGCTCCGCTTCGCCGACGGCCCGGACGAGGTGCACATCCGGTCCGTGGCACGCCAGGAACTCAAGGCCCACCAGGCCTGACGCGCCTCAGACGTGCGGTAGCAGCAGACCCGGCGCCACGACGACGGTCCTCGTGTGTGTGCGGTGCTCATGCCGGCTTCCGGAGCGGGCCGGCCAGCTCGTCGGCGTCCCAGCCGTGCCTGCGCCCCACGTCCAGGTAGGTCCGCGCGGCGTCGATGAGCGCCCGGCGGGCGGCAGCCGTTCGCCAGGCGCCGGCTCTCCGACGGCGGTCTCTCGACGGCGATGGCTCGCCTGCACGCCCACCCCCGCGAGTAGGGATGTTGTACCTATACTTTCGACTAGGTACACCGTGACCAGTTCCGCTCCTGCGGCGATCGACTCGGACCTCGTCCGCAGGTGCGGACAACGGCTCTGAGCTGGGGAAACCCCGCTTGGACGTACCGGCGGAAAGATGGTTAGCCTCGAATCATGACGACCGAACTCGGCCTGCCGTCGCTGCGCGGCGTGGGCCCGACCCGGGATCCGGCGCGGCCGGACGACCCGCGGCTCGTCGACACGTTCGGGCGGGTCGCGACGGATCTGCGGATCTCCCTGACCGACCGTTGCAACCTGCGCTGCACGTACTGCATGCCGGCCGAGGGCCTGGACTGGATGCCGCGCTCCGAGCAGCTCACCGACGACGAGCTGGTCCGGCTGATCGGTGTCGCGGTCCACGAACTGGGCGTCGAGGAACTGCGCTTCACCGGCGGGGAGCCGTTGCTGCGCAAGGGCCTGGAGAACGTGCTGGCCGCATCGGCGGCGCTGCGCCCGCGCCCGGACATCTCGCTGACCACGAACGGCATCGGGCTGGCCCGACGCGCACGCGCCCTGGCGTCGGCCGGCGTGAACCGCCTCAACGTCTCGCTCGACACGCTCCGGCAGGACCGCTTCGCGACGATCACCCGCCGGGACCGGATCAGCGACGTGCTGGACGGCCTCAGGGCCGCCCGTGACGCGGGCCTGGCCCCGGTGAAGATCAACAGCGTGCTGCTGCGCGGCGTGAACGACGACGAGGCGTGCGACCTCCTCGAGTTCGCGCTGGAGCACGGCTACCAGCTGCGGTTCATCGAGCAGATGCCGCTGGACGCCCAGCACGGCTGGAAGCGCACGTCGATGGTCACCGCCGGCGAGATCATGGACCTGCTGTCCGCGCGGTTCACGCTGACCGAGCACCCGGAGGACCGTGGCGGGGCACCGGCGGAGAAGTTCGTGGTCGACGGCGGCCCGCAGACGGTCGGCATCATCGCGTCGGTCACCCGCCCGTTCTGCGGGGCGTGCGACCGCACCCGCCTGACCGCCGACGGCCAGGTCCGCACCTGCCTGTTCGCGCACACCGAGACCGACCTGAGGGCGATGCTGCGTCGCGGCGCACCCGACCACGAGATCGCCGATGTCTGGCGGGACGCCATGTGGGGCAAGCGTGCCGGCCACGGCATCGACGACCCCGGCTTCCTGCAGCCGGACCGACCCATGAGCGCCATCGGAGGCTGAGATGACCACGAGCATCGGCATCGGAACGCGCACCGTCACCGTCCGGTACTTCGCGGCGGCGAAGGCCGCGGCCGGCACGTCGGAGGAGACCGTCGAGCTCCCGACCGAGTCCACGTTGGACGACGTTCTGGGCGCCCTGCGCGCCGGTCACGGGCCGGAGCTGACCCTCGTCCTGCAGCGCTGCAGCTTCCTGGTCGACGAGGTCGCCGCCCGCCGTCAGGACCTGCCGCTCGGCGAGGCCTCGACGGTCGACGTCCTGCCGCCCTTCGCCGGCGGCTGAGCGCGGACCCGCCCTGCGCGAGCGCTCCGCCCGATCCGGCCCGCGCGGCAGGTGCGTGATCCCGCGCAGGCACGGTCAGGCGGCCTCGGTGCCCCGGCGGGCCATGCGGCGGCGCTGCGCGTCCAGCTGCGGGCGCGCCCTGCGCTGACCACCGCGGTCGGCGATCGCGTCGGCCAGCAGATCCAGCACCCGGGCCACGCGTGCGACGTCCGGGTCCCAGCCCCGACGCTCGCACTCCTCGAGCCAGTCGACGGCGCCCCGGTGCCCGCGCCCGCCGTTGCAGCGGCGACAGGCCGCGACCTCGTTCTCGACCCACGCCGGTCCGCCCCGCACCTTGGGAATGAGATGCTCCGTCGTGGCGGCCACCCGCCCGCCCAGCGTGCGGCCACACCAGACGCAGGTGTCGCCGTCGCGGGCGAGCACCGAGTCCAGGCGTTCCGCACGGCCGGGTCGACGCATCGCCCCCAGGATCCCCCGGAACCGCTCAGTCGTCCTGTTCGACGGCCGCGGTGCCGGTCGGGCGGCCGCCCTCGCAGCGCAGCGTGACCCGGACTTCGACCTCCTCGCTCTCCAGCTTCACCCGCGCGCCGCCGTCGTCGTCGCCGGAGGCCTCGAAGCCCTGGGCCGGGTTGACCGAGACCACCGACGGCGCACCGCCGGAGCAGCGGGCCAGCACCGTTCCGGCAGGGCCAGCGGGAACGACGGCGGTCTGCGCGCCCGTCGAGCCCGCCGGGCGGGCCGGAGGGGGCGGGGCCGCCACGGCCAGCCGGGCGTCGACGTCCTCCGCGCTCAGTGGCTGGGTCGACCCTCCCCCGGTCAGGCCGCTGCCGATCGAGCCGACCGCGGACAGCCCGAGCAGCATCGCGCCCGCCGCGGCGGCGAGCCACAGCGCGATCAGGACCCCGGTACGGGCGGGCGGGCGGGACACCGCACCAGCATGCCGTCCACGACGGTTAACGCGGGGATAAGGCGGCCTCAAGGCGCGGCCAGGACCGGCCGGAACACCCCTGGCGTGCAATACGGTCGCGTCGTGGCCCAGATCCTGCTGATCGAGGACGACCCGGCGATCCGCGGCGCGCTGATCCGCGGGCTCGGCGAGCGCGGGCACGCCGTCGACTCCGCCCCCACCGCGATGGCCGGCCTGGAGGCGGCCGTCGGCGGGCGGCCCGATCTCGTCGTGCTCGACCTCGGGCTGCCCGACCTGGACGGCACGGCCATGCTGAAGATGCTGCGCGGCGTCAGCCGGGTGCCGGTGATCGTCGCGACCGCCCGCGACGACGAGTCGGAGATCATCTCCGTGCTCGACGCGGGCGCCGACGACTACCTGGTCAAGCCGTTCGGCGCGGCGCAGCTCGACGCCAGGGTGCGGGCCGTGCTGCGACGGTCGGCGGACGCGGCCCCGGACGAGGCCGTGACCGTCGGGGCCCTGCGGATCGACGCGCGCGGCCGTCGCGCCACGGTGGACGGAGCGGAACTGGAGCTGACGCCGCGCGAGTTCGACCTGCTGCACTACCTCGCCGCTCGCGAGGGCCAGGTCGTCAGCAAGCGCGAGCTGGTCACCGAGGTCTGGCAGCAGCCGTACGGCGGCGCCGACAAGACCGTCGACGTGCACCTGTCCTGGTTGCGCCGCAAGCTCGGCGAGACCGCCCAGGAGCCCGGCTACCTGCACTCGGTGCGCGGCGTCGGCGTGCGGCTCTCCGCGCCGGGGGCCTGAGTGCGACGGCGGGTCCTCACCCTGGTCGGAGCCATGATGCTGCTGGTGCTGGTGGCGTTCGCGGTGCCGCTGGCGCTGCTCGTGCGCACCGTCGCGATCGACCGCGCCGTCGCCACGGCCACCGCCGAGGCGCAGTCGCTGACCCCGCTCGTCGCCACGTCCGACCGGGATGCGCTGAGCCTCTCGATCCAGCAGGTCGACGCGACGACGGCGGCGGACATCACGCTGTTCCTGCCCGACGGCGCCGTGCTCGGCACCCCGGCGCCGCGCTCGACGCTGGTCGACCTCGGCACGCGCGGCACCAGCGCGTCCACCGACGCGTCCGGCGGCCGGGAGATCGTGTTCGCGGTGCGCGACGCGGCCGGGGCCGGCGGCGCGATCCGGGTCTTCGTGCCGGACGCGGAGCTGACCCGCGGCGTGGCCCGCGCCTGGCTGCTGCTGGCCGGGCTGTCGCTGCTGTTGCTCGCCGGTGGGCTGCTGGTCGCGGACCGGCTCGCCCGCTCGCTGGTGGACGCGACGACCGATCTCGCCGAGGTCTCCGACCGACTGGCCCGCGGCGACCTGGACGCGCGGGCCGACGCCGCCGCTCCGGCCGAGCTGGGCATCGTGGCCGGGGCGCTGAACGGGCTGGCCGGTCGGATCGCCGAGCTGCTGCGCGAGGAACGGGAGAACGTCGCGGACCTGGCGCACCGGGTCCGCACGCCGCTGACGGCGCTGCGCCTGGAGGCGGAGTCGCTGCGCGACCCGGCCGAGGCGGCGCGCGTCTCCGAGGGTGTCGACGGCGTGCAACGGGCCGTCACCGGCGCGATCGACCAGGCCCGCAGGCGCGGCAGCGAGACGCACGCCTGCGACGCCGCCGCCGTCGTCGCGGACCGAGTGGCGTTCTGGTCGGTGCTCGCCGAGGACACCGACCGGTCCCTGCGCGTCGACGTGGCGCGAGGGCCGCTGCCGGTCGCGCTGCCGAAACCGGATCTCGAGGCCGTGGTGGACGCCTTGCTGGGCAACGTGTTCGCCCACACGCCGGACGGGACGGCGTTCTCCGTCGAGCTCGTCGGGCGTGGCGACGGCGGCGCGCGGCTCGTCGTCGCCGACTCGGGACCGGGTTTACCGTCCGGTGTGGACGCGACCGGGCGCGGATCCAGCGGCGGTGGGTCCACCGGTCTCGGCCTGGACATCGCGCGCCGGGCCGCGGAGCAGGCGGACGGGACGTTCGCGCTCGACCGGCCACCCGATGGCGGGCTGCGGGTGGTGCTCGATCTGGGCGCTCCCGCGGATTCCTAACTCCCCGTTAGGAATCGGACAGCGCGACCTTGAGGCGCGGATCGGCACCGTGGTCGTCGTCAGCCGGAACCCCCGGCACACGATCCAGGAGGAAGCCGTGAGCACCCGTTCGATCACCGTCACCGTCGTCGCCGCCGCCGTTCTCGCCGTCGGAGGAGGTACCGCCCTCGCGATGGGCGCGGGAGCCGACCGGTCGAGCAGCACGATGACCCTGGCCTCGAGCCGGTCGCAGCCGACCGGGTCCCCGACCGCACCCGCCACCCCACCGGCCGGGACGACGATCGACCGCGGGACGGCCGAGCGGACCGCGATCCAGGTCGCGGGCGGCGGCGTGGTGACGAAGTCCGAACTGGACGATCGCGACGACGACGGCGACCCCCGCGAGTGGGAGGTCGACGTCCGCAACGGGTCCGGCCTGCACGAGATCGAGATGAACGCCGTCACCGGCGAGGTCACCGAGCACGACCAGGACGGGCTGCGCGACGACGACGGCCGGGACGACCGCGACGACGACCGCGGTGGTGACGACCGAGGTGACGACAAGGGCGGCAACCGGATCGGTGACGACCGGGGCGCACAGGCCCAGGGCGACGACGACCGCTTCGACGACAACGGTGGCGACCGGGACGACCGCGGCGACGACTGACCGGTCCGCCTGCCGCGCCGACTGATCAGCGCAACCGGCCGGATCACGCCACATCCGTCGCGATGCCGACCGATTCCGCCGATCATGACCGCGGGCAGGGAACGATGATCACCGAACAGGTCCGGATCCGGGCGATCTCTCGCCCCGATCCGGACCTTTCTGCTGATCAGAGCCCGTCGGCGGCGGCCAGCGCGCGGTCCCGCAGCCCGGCACGGTCGTCGGCGGACCGCCCGGATGAGTTCGCCGCGTCGAGCAGCTCGTCCAGTGTGCGGGCCACCCGGGTCCGCCCGGTCCGCGTCGCGACCGTCCAGCCGCCCGGGACCGCGCGCACCACCAGCCCGGCCCGCCCGTCCTGCACCGCCCGTGCCACCGCGGCCCGACGGCGCGGACCGGACACCCGCGCCCCGTCCGGATCGTGCGGACGACCGCAGGCCCCGCACATCAGGAGCGCGGGCGCCGGGCGAGGAAGTCCCGCGCGATGCCGTCGAACGTGGACCAGCGGATGCCGTCGTGGCCGTTGATGTGCTCGATCAGGCGCTCCAGCATCAGCAGCACCTGCGGGCGCCCTGAGACGTCCGGGTGGATCGTGAACGTGAACACGGCGTAGTCGGACTCGCGGTACACCCAGTCGAACTGGTCGCGCCACATCTGTTCGATGTGCCGCGGGTTCACGAACCCGTGCGAGTTCGGGCTGGTCTTGATGAACATCATCGGTGGGAGGTCGTCGAGGTACCAGGACGCGGGGATCTCGACGAGGTCCGTCTCCTCGCCGCGGACCAGCGGCTTCATCCACTCCCGGGCCGGCTTGTCGTAGTCGATCGGCGTCCACTCGTCGCCGACGCGGACGTAGTACGGCTCGAAGTCGCGGTGCATGAGCGAGTGGTCGTAGGTGATGTCCCGCTCGAGCAGCAGCTCGTTCGTCACACGGGAGAACTCCCACCACGGCGCGACGTAGCCGGTCGGCCGGGTGCCCGCCCGGTCGGTGATCAGCTGGATGCAGTGGTCGAGGATGTCCGACTCCTGCTCACGGGTCATCGCGATCGGGTTCTCGTGCGAGTACCCGTGCACGCCGATCTCGTGCCCGGCGGCCACCACCTCGTCGAACTGCTCCGGGAACGTCTCGATCGAGTGGCCGGGCCAGAACCACGTCGCGGGCAGGTCGTAGCGCGCGAGCAGCCGGTTCAGCCGCGGGACGCCCACCTCCCCGGCGAACACGCCGCGAGAGATGTCACCCGGCGAGTCCTCCCCGCCGTAGGAACCGAGCCAGCCGCCGACGGCGTCGACGTCGATGCCGAACGCCACGAAAATCTCCTTGGTCATGGCGTGATGCGACCACAGGCCGCCGCCGCGCACTAGGACGCGGAGTCGGCCGCCGCCAGCGCCGTGGCGCGCAACAGGCCCCGCTCGGACGCCGCCGTGCTGGCCTCCAGCAGGTCCTCCAGCGTGAGGCAGAGCTGGATGTAGCCGGAGATGGTGGAGACCGTCCAGCCGTGCTCGAACGCCCGCACGTGCACCAGGCGGCACACCTCGTTCACGGAGCGGGCGACGGCGGCGCGACGGCGCAGACCGATCACGCGCAGCTCGTCGGGGTCCGCCGCGCGCTCCGGCCGGCGAGGGCGGGGGACGCCGGCCCACGGATCGTGGTCGCTCATCGCGGACCCTCGCCGCACGCGGCCGTCACCACGCGCCGGCGCCGGGCCGACGACCCGCTCATCCGACGAGCGACCGGTAGCTCGGCCACCGTCCGGCCGGTTCAGCGGCGAGCATCGCGTGCACGACGGCACGGCTCACGACGTCGGCCGCCGCGGCGTGCAGCGCGAACGTGGCCGCGAGATCCGGTGCCGGGCGCGTGCCGGTGGCCAGCGCGAACGCCGCGTCGCCGTCCATCACGGTGTGCACCGGGCGGATCGCGCGGGCCAGGCCGTCGTGCGCCATCGTCGCCATCCGTCCGCAGCCGGCCTTGTCCAGCGTCGCGTCCGTCGCGACCAGCAGCAACGACGTGGCGGTGCCCGCGGAGAAGCCCTGCGGTGTGCCCGCCTCGCGCAGCGCCCCGATCGCGGCGTCCGACGGCGACGGCAGATCGTCGAACTCGCCGGGCAGGCCGCTGCGCACGCCGAGCAGCTCGCCGGTCGCGGCGTCCACGGCGGACCCGACGGCGTTGACGACGACGAGCGCGGACACGGTGTGCCCGGAGTCGAGGACGACGCCGGCCGTGCCGACACCGCCCTTGAGCCCGCCGGCCACGGCGCCCGTCCCGGCTCCGACGACGCCCTGCGCGAGCGGTCCGGGTCCGGCGGCGTCGTACGCGGCCGCACCGAGCGCGGCGTCCGGGCGGGCGGAGAAGTCGCCGCCGCGGCCGAGGTCGAACAGCACGGCCGCCGGGACGATCGGGACGACACCGCCCGGCACGGCGAACCCCTGCCCGTCGCGCTCCAGGCGGTCCATCACGCCGGTCGCGGCGGCCAGGCCGTAGGCGCTGCCGCCGGAGAACACGATCGCGTGCACAGCCTGCACGGTGGCCTGCGGGTTCAGCAGGTCCGTCTCCCGCGTCCCGGGAGCGGCGCCGCGGACGTCCGCACCAGCCGTCGCACCGCCGTCGGGCACGAGCACGACCGTCGTCCCGGACAACGCCCCCGGCCCGTCCAGCGCGGCGTGCCCGGCCCGCAGGCCCGCCACGTCGGTCAGGCAGTCGTGCTCACCGACCCGCATCCGGTCATCGTCGCACCCCGACGCCCACCCCACCCCGAACGAACGGCACCTTCGAGCAATGTCACCGCCCGAACGGCCCGCTCGTTCGGGGGGGTCGGGGCGGGCGAGCCGGCGCCGGGCGCGCGGCGCCCGCGCGCCGACGCGAACGAGGGGCACCGTCGAGCAACGGGATTGCTCGAAGGTGCCCCTCGTTGTGGTGGGAGCGGTCGGCTCAGCTCCTGTCACCGCGCGCGCGGCGGATGATCAGGAAGATCAGCAGGAGCACGCCGACGCCGCCGAGGACCGGGGCGAGGCGCTTGAGCACCGGGGCACCGGCGGAGTCGAGCAGGTCGATCGCCTCGACCGGCTTGCTCGCCGCGGCGGGCACCCGGGCCGGGCCGCTCGACGGCGCGGACGACCCCGACGGCGCGGAGGACTGCTGGCCGGGGGCCGGCGGCACGGCCGGGATCGGCGACGTCTCGTCGGCCGAGTGCTTCGGGCCGGAGCCGTTCGACGCGGCACCACCGGGTCCGGTCAGCTTGTCCGCCACGCAGGACGAGAACTGGCCGATGATCTTGTCGGCGACGTCGGAGATGACGCCCCGGCCGAACTGCGCCGGGCGGCCGGTGACCGTCATGTCGGTGACCATGGTGACCGACGTCTTGTCCGGCCCGTCGGCGACCATCGTGCCGGTGACCGTGGCCTTTGCCGTGCCGTTGCCGCGCGCGTCCCGGCCGCTGGCGTCGATCACGACCTTGTGGTTGGCCTCGTCGCGCTCGACGTAGGTGCCCTTGCCCTTGTACGTCAGCGAGATCGGGCCGAGCTTCACCTTCACGGTGCCGGTGAACGAGTCGCTCTCGTACTCGGTGAGCGTCGCCCCCGGAAAGCACGGGGCGATCAGTTCCGGGTCGTTGAGCGCCTTCCAGGCCTCCTCGATCGGCGCGGCGATCGTGAACTTGTTCTCCAGCTGCATGTAAGAAGCCTCTCCTCGTCGGCCGGCAGTTTCAACGCTCGCTCCGCCGGAATGGGCGGGCGCCCGTCCGGAGATACCCCCCGGACAGGCGCCCGACCCTTCTTCGAATCGCCGGAGCCGTCAGCCGGCCGCGGTCACGACCGCACGTCCGGTGAGCACCTTCGCCAGGTGCTCACGGTAGTCCGCCGCCGCGTCGGCGTCACTCGGCGCCGACGTGCCCTCGGTCGCGTGCTCGGCCGCCTGCTTCGCGACGTCCGCGCCGGCCGCCTGCCCGACGAGGGCCTGCTCGACGCCGGTCGCCCGGATCGGCACGTTGCCCATGTTGGTCAGACCGACGCGCGCCTCGGAGATCGTGCCGCCGTCCACCTTGAGCGCGACGGCGATGGCCACCATCGACCACGCCTGCGCCGTCCGGTTGAACTTCTCGTAGTGCGTCTTCCAGCCCGTGTACTTCGGGAACCGGATCTGGGTGAGGATCTCGTCCTCGCCGATCGCGGTCGTGAAGTAGTCCTGGAAGAACTCGGCGGCCGGCACCAGGCGGG
This sequence comes from Pseudonocardia endophytica, assembly GCF_004339565.1. Classification (GTDB taxonomy): domain Bacteria; phylum Actinomycetota; class Actinomycetes; order Mycobacteriales; family Pseudonocardiaceae; genus Pseudonocardia; species Pseudonocardia endophytica. The sequence continues at coordinate 302,842 of NZ_SMFZ01000002.1, read as the reverse complement.
TGCCGCCGGGGCCGAGGATGACGAACTCGGCGTCCAGCGCGAGCGCCGTCGCGCCGAGGTCGCCGGCCGGGTCGGCGTGCGCGAGCGCACCGCCCAGCGTGCCCCGGTGACGGACCTGCGGGTCGGCCACCGTCGCGGTGGCCTGGGCCAGCAGCGTCACGTGCTGGTTGACGACGTCGTCACGCATCACGTCGTGGTGCGCGGCCATCGCGCCGATCGCCACCCGGTCGCCGTCCTCGGAGATCCGGCGCAGCTCCGGGATGCCACCCAGGTCGATGATCACGCTCGGCGCCGCGAGCCGCAGCCGGAGCACCGGGAGCAGGCTCTGCCCGCCGGCGAGGATCTTGGCGTCCTCACCTCCCTGCTGCAGTGCCTGGACGGCCTCCTCGACCGAGGTCGGCCGGACGTAGTCGAACTTCGCCGGGATCACTGGACCTCTTCTCCTTCGGACTTGTTCGGGTCGATCGATCCCAGGCCGGCACCGGGCGAGTGCGTGTCGCTCGGTGTCTCCTGCACCGACCTGCCCTTGGCCACCTGCAGGGCACGCCATACGCGCTGCGAGGTGGTGGGCATCTCGATCTCCGAGACGCCCAGGTGCCGGACCGCGTCCAGCACGCCGTTGACGATGGCCGGCGTGGAGGCGATCGTGCCCGCCTCGCCGACGCCCTTCACACCCAGCGGGTTCGTCGTCGACGCGGTGGACATGTGCTCCGTGGTGAAGCTCGGCAGGTCGGCCGCCGACGGCAGCGTGTAGTCGACGAACGTGCCGTTGACCAGCGTGCCCTGGTCGTCGTAGTTCGCCTCCTCGAACAGGGCCTGTGCGATGCCCTGCGCGAGACCGCCGTGCACCTGGCCCTCGACGATCAGCGGGTTGATCACGTTGCCGATGTCGTCGACGCAGACGTACTTGCGGAGCGTGACGCGACCGGTGTCGGTGTCGACCTCCATCGCCGCCAGGTGCGTTCCGTGCGGGAAGGAGAAGTTCTCCGGGTCGTACACGGCGTCCGAGTCCAGCGAGGGCTCCATGTCCTCCGGGTAGTCGTGCGCCATGAACGCGGCGAACGCGATCTCCTGGATGGCCTTGCCCTTGTCGGTGCCCTTGACCGTGAACGAGCCGTTCGCGAACTCGAGGTCGTCCTCGGACGCCTCGAGCAGGTGCGCGGCGATCTTCTTGGCCTTCGCGACGACCTTCTCGGCGGCCTTCACGATCGCGATGCCACCGACGGCGAGCGACCGGGACCCGTAGGTGTCCAGGCCCTTCGGCGAGATCTGCGTGTCACCGTGCAGGATCTCGACGTCCTCGAACGGCACGCCGAGCTGGTCGGCGACGATCTGCGAGAACGCGGTCTCGTGGCCCTGCCCGTGCGCGGACGCGCCGGTGATGACCTCGACCTTTCCGGTGGCCAGCATCCGGATGCTCGCGGCCTCCCAGCCGCCCGCGCCGTAGGACAGCGAGCCGAGCACGCGGGACGGCGCGAGGCCGCACATCTCGGTGAACGTCGAGATGCCGATGCCCAGCTGGACCGGGTCGCCCGAGCGCTGACGCTCCTCCTGCTCACGGCGCAGGCCGGCGTAGTCGAACAGCTCGAGGGCGCGCGCGGTGGCGGCCTCGTAGTTGCCCGTGTCGTAGGTCAGCGTGCTGACCGTCGTGTACGGGAACTCCTCGTGCTTGATCCAATTCTGCTCGCGCAGCTCCAGCGGGTCGCGGCCGAGCTCGACGGCGAGCTCGTCCATGATCCGCTCGATGCCGAACGTGGCCTCCGGACGCCCTGCGCCGCGGTAGGCGTCGGTGAGCGTCTTGTTCGTGAACACGTTCGTGCACGTGAACCTGTACGCCGGGATCTTGTAGATCGCGTTGAACATGAACGCGCCGAGGACCGGCACGCCGGGGCCGACGAGGCCGAGGTAGGCACCCATGTCCGCGTACAGGTGGACGTCCAGGCCGGTGACGGTGCCGTCCTTCTTGGCGGTGATCGTCAGGTCCTGGATCTGGTCCCGGCTGTGGTGCGCGGTGAGCATGCACTCGGAGCGGGTCTCGGTCCACTTGATCGGCTTGCGGAGCTTCTGCGCGATCAGCACGCAGAGCATCTCCTCGGGCAGCACACCGATCTTGCCGCCGAAGCCGCCGCCGACGTCGGGCGCGATCACGCGCAGCTTGGACTCCGGCACCCCGAGGGTCACCGTCGTCATCGTGCGCAGGATGTGCGGGACCTGGGTCGCGGCCCAGATCGTCAGCTGCTCGCCGGTCGGGTCCACGACGCAGGAGCGCGGCTCCATGAACGCCGGGATCAGGCGCTGCTGGCGGAAGCGGCGCTTGACCACGATCTCGTCGTCGCTGGACTCGGCCGTGGAGATGGCGTCGGCGACGCTGCCGCCGGAGCCGGCCTCACCGGAGTCGAAGATCCAGGTGGCCGACACGTTGGAGCCGAGGTCCGGGTGCACGAGGTCGGCGCCGTCCTGGGCGGCCGCCTCCATGTCCAGGATCGGGTCCTGCGGGTCGTAGTCGACGTCGACGAGCTCGGCGGCGTCCTTGGCCTCCGCCGCGGAGCGGGCCACCACGACCGCGACACCCTCGCCGGAGAAGGACACCCGGCCGACGGCCAGGACCGGGCGCTGCGGCGCCTTCTGGTCCGGCGTGATCGGCCATGCACAGGGCAGGCCGACACCCTCTGCGCCGAGGTCGGCGGCCGTGAACACGCCGTGGACGCCGGGGGCCTTCTCGGCCTCGGACTTGTCGATCGAGTTGATCGTGGCGCGGGCCAGCGTGGACCGCACGACGGCGATGTGCAGCGTGCCGGGAGGGGTGATCGAGTCGGTGTAGCGGGACCGACCGGCGATGAGGCGCTCGTCCTCCTTGCGGACGCGCGCCTTGCCGATCTCGAGTGCGGTGGGTTCGGCGGTCTGCGTCATCTAGTTGCCTCCTCCGGCAACCGGGGTGGCGGACGGGCTCGTGGTGGCGCCTGCCCCCGGCTTCATGTTCTGGGCGGCGCTCTGCACGGCCCGAACGATGTTCTGGTAGCCCGTGCAGCGGCAGAGGTTGCCCTCGATGCCCTCGCGGACCTCCTCCTCGTTCGGGTCGGGGTTGTCGCCGAGCAGGTCGACCGCGGCCATGATCATTCCTGGCGTGCAGTACCCGCACTGCAGGCCGTGGCACTCGCGGAACGCCTCCTGCACCGGGTGCAGCTGGCCGTCGCGGGCCAGGCCCTCGATCGTGGTGACCTCGCCGCCGTCGGCCTGCACGGCCAGCACGGAGCACGACTTCACGCTGCGCCCGTTGAGGCTGACGGTGCAGGCACCGCAGTTGCTCGTGTCGCAGCCGATCAGCGTGCCCGTCTTGCCCAACGTCTCCCTGAGGTACTGCGCGAGCAGCAAACGGGGCTCGACGTCGTCGGCGTAGTTCACGCCGTCGACGGTGACCCGGACCTGTGTCATCGGAAATCTCACTCCCTCGTCCGCGACCGCGCGCTCGCTGGACGCACGTCGCTGTGTGGCGGCGCCCACATCACACTCCCGATCTTCTTGCCCCGCAAGAACGCGTCACAGCAGGTCAGACGATGATGTGTGGGCGACCACACGCATTCGGGGAGGTCGCGAGGAGAGTGTTCCGCAACAGCGGTAGGACCGGTCGACGGTGACCGCACACGCGGATCAGCGGCGCAACGATAATCACCCGTTGGAACCAACCCAGACGGGCTGGTTAGGGCTTGACAAGTTAGTTGAGCCTTACCTCAAGGGCGTCGCACGGCCGGGCCCTCGGGCCGGAGCGGCGCGATGGTTCCGTGACGGACGGCGCCCCACCAGAGACCGGTGCCGTAGGCGAGGTCGTCGAGCCGGTGCGCGAGCAGGTGCCCGACCGGTCCGGGACGCACCGACGGGTCGTGGTTCCGGTGGGTCCACCAGTCCACGATCCCCTCCGCCAGCGCCGCGACGAGCACCGCGCGGCGGGCGCGCGTCGAGATCAGCATCGCCGGCGCCGCGACCGGCCAGAAGTGCCGGGTGAGCGCCGAACCGGTCTGCCACACCGCACCGGCCAGCCCGAGCCCGGTGAGCCGGGCGGCGCTCGTCCGCGGCCGGCGCAACCTGGTCAGCTTGCGTGACAGTCGTTCCGTGGCCACCGCCGTCACGACGCCCGCGGCCAGGACCGCGGGCCGCCGCTGCGCGAGGAGCAGCCCACAGACGGCCGCCGACCACGGCGAGAGCACCACGGGCGGCACCGCACCGGGGTGGCGCAGCGCCAGCGGTGCCGCGCCGGTCCCGTAGAACGCCTTGCGGCGCAACCACTCCGACGGCCGGGTGCGATGGTCGTGCGCCACCCGGGCGGACGGTTCGAAGCGCATCCGCCAGCCGCGCGCGTGCAGCCGCAGGACCAGGTCGACGTCCTCGGCGACGTGCATGTCCTCGTCGAAGGCCGTACCGCCGACGGCGGCGACCCGCACCAGCATCGCCGCGCTCGGCACGTACGCGACGCGCGAGCGGGGCACGATCAGCGCCGGATCCGGACCCAGGTCCAACGAGGACCGGACGGCCTCGTACCGCGCGACCACCGCGGAGGGGCCCACCCCTCCCGGACCGGCGTCGAGCGCGACGATCCGTGGCGCGACCAGGCCGACCGCCGGATCCGCGGTGTGCGCGAGCAGCGGCTCCAGCCACCCGTCGCGCGGCACGACGTCGGAGTCCAGGAACACCACGAACGCGGTCCCCGCCGCGGCGAGCCCGGCGTTGCGGGCCGCCGCCGGACCGCGCGGCGACCGATGTCGCAGCACCGTGCCGCCGGCTTCGACGACGCCGCGGGCGACGAGATCGGGGTCGTCCGACCCGTCGTCGACGACGACGAGGCCGCCGAGACCGGGCGGGAGCGCGGCCAGCAGCCGGTCCAACGGGCGGTCCTTCACCGGGACGACGACCGTGACCTGCTCCGGCCCCGGGACGGCGTGCACGGGCGGTCCGGGTCGGCCGTCGTCCGCGTTCTGGGCGGACCGGTCCGCGCGCGGGACGACCGGGTGGGCCATGCCGGTGTCCAGCAGCCGGCGCGACAGGGCACGGGTCGTCGCGTCCGCCACCGTGATCCGGTCGGTCCCGTCCAGGAGGCGGACGGCCGCCGTCCCGAGGTGGACGAGCCGGGGTGGCGCGCCTCCGAGCAGCGCCGCACCGCCGTCGATCCGGCGCACCCGCCGGTCGAGCGCGACCGTGAACCCGTCGGGCAGACGGAGGTCGGACGGGCCGTCGGTGGCGTGCACCGGCCGAGGGTTCCATCCGGCCGGATCGTGCGTCGACACGGCGCCGGTCACACCACGGCCTTCCGCCCGGTGCGGATCACCGGTGAGACTGGGCGGGTGACCGATGTCCTCCTGCCGCGCTACGGAGCCGGGACGCTCGCCGACGTCGTGCCGTCGCTGCTCGCCGCGCTCGGCTCGGCGCCGTCGCAGGCCCCGCCGGTGTTCGCGTTCGAGCCGGTCCGCGCCGCGGCGTTGCTGCTGATCGACGGGCTGGGCCGCGAGCTGCTCACCGAGTACGCGGCGGACGCGCCGGTGCTGTCCGCGATGGCCGACGCCGGGCCGCTGACCGTCGGCTTCCCGTCGACGACGCCGATCAGCCTCACCTCCCTCGGCACCGGCATGGTGCCGGGCGCGCACGGCACGCTCGGGCTGCGCTTCCGCGTGGAGGGCCACCTGCTCGACGCTCTCGGCTGGAGCGAGGGGCGCAGCGATCTGCGGGAGAAGCTCGCGCCGGAACGCGTCCAGCCGGAGCCGACGCTGTTCGAGCGCGGGGCCGCCGCCGGCGTCGAGGTCGTGTCGGTGTCGCCCATGGAGTTCCGCCGGTCCGGCCTGACCCGGTCCGGTCTGCGCGGCGGCGAGTACCGCGGGATCGCGGCGCCGGGAGACCTGGCCGTCGAGATGCTGTCCGCATTGGATGGTCCCGGCCCCCGGCTGGTCTACGGCTACCACCCGGACCTGGACAAGCTCGGCCATCTGTACGGCCCGGGTTCGACGGCGTGGCGCTGGCAGCTGCGGCTGCTGGACCACCTCGTCGGCATGATGATCGAACAGCTGCCGTCCGGCACCGTGCTGGCGATCACCGGCGACCACGGGATGATCGAGGTGACCCGCGCGCACGACGCGGACGACGACGAGCGCCTCACCGACGGCGTCGCCCTGCTCGGCGGCGACCCGCGGGCCCGCTACGTCTACACGCACCCCGGAGCCGAGGCGGACGTGCTGGCCACCTGGCGCGCCGTGCTCGGCGACGACGCCACCGTCGTGAGCGGCGACGACGCCGTCGAGCGCGGGTGGTTCGGACCGGTGGACCCGCGGATGCGCGACCGGGTGGGGGACGTCGTCGCGGCGATGCACGGCGGCGCGGTCGTGATCCGGCCGGAGGCCGAGCCGTTCCTGTCCACGCTTCCCGGCCAGCACGGATCTCTGACGTCGGCCGAGCAACTGGTGCCGTTGCTGGTGGCCGGGCGGCACTGAGCACGGAGCCTGCGGAGCTACGCATCGGCACCGAGCACGGAGCCCGCGGAGCTACGCCAGCCGGCCGCCGTCGGGTTCCCAGCGTGCGACGGACGCCGCGGCGGCCGCGACCATGCCGTCCAGCAGCCGTCGTCCCTCCTCGGCGGAGGCACCGGACGGGTCACCGAGCACGCCGTTCCGGCTGACCGCGGCGACGCCGCCCGCCCGCATATCGTCGATCAGCTCGCGCAGCGGTGCAGTGGCGCCCGCGGCGGCGGCGTCGGTGCGGACCAGGTGCGGCGCCAGCGCCAGCATCAGCGACGTCTCGACCCGCCCGGCGTGCGCGTCGAGCGGGACCCCGGCGTCGCGTGCCGGCACGCAGGCCAACCACGCGACGTCGCGCGCCTCGAAGCGCAGGCGGTCGACCGCGTCCGTCAGCGTCGCCACGTTGCCGCCGTGCCCGTTCACGAACAGCAGGCGCGCGGCCCAGCGGCACGCGGACCGTCCGTACTCGACGAGCACGGTGTACAGCGCCTCGTGGCCCAGCGAGACCGTGCCCGGGAAGCCCTCGTGCTCCCCGGCGGCGCCGTAGGACAGCGCCGGGGCGAGCACGAGATCGGGATCGCGGTCGTGCAGACCCGCGGCGACGGCCTCGGCGACCCGCACGTCGGTCGTCATCGGCAGGTGCGGCCCGTGCTGCTCCACCGACCCGACCGGTACGACGAGCGCACGCGGCCGGTCGTCGAGGTCGGTCCAGGTCAGGTCGCCGAGGAGCACGGTGTCCAGGATGCCGGGCGGCCGGCGTCGATCTCGACGGCGACCCGCTCACCCTCCCGGATCGCCGCGTCGACCCGGCGCGGAGCGAGGCAGTCACCGATGCGGTGCACCGGGATCGGCCCACGTCGCAGAACTGTCCACAGATCATCACAGGGCGTTGTGGACAGAGCGTGCACGACGGCGTCCACCCGCCGGTGCTCGTGCGCGCCGGTCGGGTGGTGCAGGAGCGTCACGACCCGGTCCTCGACGGCGACGACCACGCGATCGGCAGTGGCGACGATCCCGGCCGCGTGCGCGCGCCGCCGGAAGCCCTCCCGGTCCAGCGTGAGGCCGAGGTCCTGTCCGACGACGAGTGCGGGCGTCACGATCTCCACATCGCAGCCCCGGCGGGCCAGGAGCTCGGCGACCGACGTCGCCTGATGGAACCCCAGCTCGTCGACGACGAGCACGCGTCCGGTCGGCGAGGCGGTGCCGGACAGGACGTCGTGCACCGGCACGACGCCCGGCCCTCCCCAGTGCGGGACCGACGACACGGAGCCGGTCGCGAGCACGACGGCGTCCGTCGAGGGGTCGACGTCGTCGATCGAGCGCACCTCGTGTCCGGTTCGGATGGTCACACCGGACCGTGCGCACGCGGCGGCGAGGTCGTCCACGGCGGCGCCGATCTCGGAGCGTCCCGGCGCCACGGCGGCGAGCGCGACCTGGCCACCGGTCGACGGCCCGCGCTCGTACAGCGTCACCCGGTGGCCGCGCCCGGCGAGTGCCGTCGCGGCGGACAGTCCGGCCGGTCCGCCGCCGACGACCGCCACGTTCCGGCTGCGGTGCGACAACTCCGGCTGCATCAGCCACTCACGTCCCGCGTCCGGGTCGACCGCGCAGCCGAGCGGCAGGTTCAGCCCGACCCGGCCGACGCACTCCTGGTTGCACCCGACGCAGTGGCGCACCGGCCTGCCGTCGGCCGCCTTCGCGGCGAACTCCGGATCGGCGATCTGTCCACGTGCGACACCGACGAGATCGCACGCACCGCCGTCCACCGTGGATGCCGCCTGCTCCGGCGTGGTGAACCGACCGACACCCAGCACAGGTAGCGAGACGGCCCGCCGGAACGCGGACGGGATGAACGAGGCGTAGCCGGACGGCGTGTGCATCGACGCCTCGATGAGGTACAGCGAGGCGGTGGCGACGCCGATCGAGGTGCTCAGGTAGTCGACGCGCCCGGTCGCCTCCACGATCCGGGCGTGCTCGACACCCTCCTCGAGGTCCAGACCTCCGGGGATCCGCTCGGCCGCCCCGAGCCGGACGCCGAGCACCCGGTCCGGACCGATCGCCTCGCGCACCGCGTCGACGACCTCGACGAGGACCCGCGCCCGCCGCTCCGGTGAGCCGCCGTAGCCGTCGGTGCGCCGGTTCGTGGCCGGGGACAGGAACATCCGCAGCAGCGAGGCGTGCGAGCACTGCAGTTCGACGCCGTCGTAGCCGCCTGCGACGCAGAGCTCGGCCGTGCGCACGTACCCGGCGACGACGTCCGCGACGTCCCGCTCGGTCATCGCGACCGCGACCTCGCGGAACATCGGGTCCGGCAGGGCTGACGGCGCTCGCACGGGCAGGCGGGAGTACATCCCGGACGACTGCCCGCCGTTGTGGTTGAGCTGGGCGAGCACGACGGCGCCGTGCGCGTGCACCGCGTCGGTGATCCGGCGATGTCCGGGAACGACGGCCGGGTCGTGGCCGCGGATGACCCGCTCGTAGGGCCGGTCGTCGGGCAGCACCGAGTGCTCCTCGGTGATCACCATGCCGGCGCCTCCCCGCGCCCGTGCGGCGTAGTACGCGGCGTGCCGCTCGGTCGGCAGCCCGCCGGTCGCGTACCCGGTGAGATGGGCGGTGAACACGATCCGGTTGCGCACCGTCCGCGGTCCGATCCGGAGCGGGGTGTGGAGAAGGGAGCCTCCGCCCGGCTCGTCACCGTCCGGCTCCCGACGGTCCGGCCGGAGCAGGTCGTCCGAGACGCGTACGACCTCTCCGGACGACGAGCCGACATCCGCCATGGCCTGCTCCGGCCCCCGGCGACCCGGTGGGCGAAAGCCGTCCGGAACTCGCACGACGTTCCCGGACGACCGGTCGCCCACTCCGACCGGTTCCGGCCGACGATCCGCCACGGCCGGAGCTGCGTCCGACGCGGAGACGGTCACGTCCGCCGGAACGCGCCGCGTCCCGGTCCGGTCGTGAGCCAGCGCGACGCGCCGGCCCTCCCGGACCGCCTCGGCGACCGTCCGCGGCGCGACGCAGTCCCCGGCTCGCGGCAGGTCCGCAGCCCAGCGCGGCTCGTCGGGCAGGCGCGCCGAACAGTCGACGACCAGGGCGCGGGGGACGTTCCTCCGGGCGTCGGTGTGCACGTCGATCAGGGTCACGACGCCGTCGGCGGCCGAGTCGATGCGGGAGAACGTCACACGTTCGACGCCGGCCCGCTCCAGCCGGGCGTTCGCGTCGGCGAGCCCGCCGGTCCGGCCGAGCCGGTCGGCGGCCACGGCGTCCGGGGTCACGAGCCGGCACGTCACCCCGGCGGCGGCGACCATCTCCGCGATACCGGCGCCGACGGCGTCGCCGACCGGGTCGTAGACGATCACGTCGTGCGCCGCGGCGTCGCCTCTCCCGGTCGCCGAGCCGACCACAACGTTCACGGACCCGGCCTCGTGGACGGCGCCGACGAACTCGGCGGCCGGCACGACCGACACCGCGGGGCCGAGCTCGGGCGGGGATCCGGTCGCTCCGGGGCCGGCCAGCGGGTCGCTGATCCCCGGACCGGTCGCGGCGGCGCCGACAGTGACCGGATCGGTCCGGACGAGAGGGCCCGGCGGGCGCGAACCCGTCGCGACCAGGATCTCCGTGCCCGCTGCGCGAGCCGCGGCGACGTCGTCGGGCCCGAACTCGACGCCGGTCCGGACGTCCACGCCGAGCCGGTCCAGCTCGGCGGTCCACCAGTCGGCGAGCACGTCCCACCGCCCTCGCCCCGGCAGGGACGCGGCGAGACGTAATGCCCCGCCGAGACGGGACGAGCGCTCGAACAGCGTCACGCGGTGCCCGCGCAGCGCGCGCGTCCGGGCCGCCTCGCATCCCGCGGGCCCTCCGCCGACGACGATCACGCTGCGGGACAGGTCGTCCACACCGGACAGATCCGGTTCGGTCGTCTCGAACCCGGAGCGAGGCTCGATCTCGTCGCCGACGACCGGGTTGCGTGGATCGCGCGCGACGCCCTGGTTGGACAGGCTGCAGGGCCGGATCCGCTCGGGCGTCCCGGCGCGGACGAGCTCGACGAGGTCCGGATCGGCGATCTGCGCCCGGGTCATCTCGACGAGATCGGCCGTGCCGTCGAGCAGCCCGGCGGCCGCGTCGGCCGGGTCGACGACGCTGCCCTGCCACACGATCGAGGCGGCGCAGGCGACGGCGGCCCGCACCCCCGCGCAGACATCCCGGTTGAAGCCCGGCGCCGTGTGCATGTCCGGCCGGGTCGCCCCGACCGACAGAGCACTGCCCCGCACCGGGACGAGGTAGTCCACCGAACCGGCCACCGAGGCGGCGAGCGCGATTCCGTCGGACGGCGTGATCCCCGCCCACGGCGCGAGCTCGTCGACGCACAACCGCAGGCCGAGGATCGGAGCCGGGCCGAGACCGTCGCGGACCGCTGTCAGCACCTCGCGCAACAGGAGGGCCCGGTCGGTGCCGTAGGAGTCCTCGCGGTGGTTCGTCAGGCCGGACAGGAACTGGCGCAGCAGCGAGTGCTGGCCGCCGTTCACCTCGACACCGTCCAGACCGGACCGGACGGCGGCGGACGCGGCCGAGCGGAACCCGTCGAGCAGCGCGTCGATCTCCGGCCGCTCCATCGGGACCGGCACCTCGCGGCTGACCACGTCCGGCACCCGCGACGGACCCCACAACGGGGTGCGGGTGTGCGCCGTCGACCCCTGTCCGCCCGCGTGCCCGAGCCCGGCCAGCACGAGCGTCCCGAACGGCCGGCACGCCGCAGCGATCGCCGCCCACCCGGCCGCGGCCGAGTGGGCGGCCGGGGCGTACGCGTACGGATGGTCCGACGGGTGCACCGACGCGATCTCGGTGACGATCACGCCCGCCCCACCTGCGGCCCGGCGCGCGTAGTACGCGACGTGCCGGGACGAGAACGACCGACCACCGCCGAGGTTCGTCTCGTGTGGACCGAAGAGCACACGCGACGGGGCCCGCCGACCATGCAGGTCGACGGGCCCCGTCAGCAGGTCCGTGTCAGCTCCCGGCGACGGGTGCGTAGTCGGCCAGCGGGCTCTCGTCGCACATCCGGTCCGGACGCCGCGGCGGCGGGGCAAGGGACAGCATCGTCGGCTGCTTCGGCGTCCGGGAGTTGCGCGGCTCCGAGCGCGAGTGGTTCACGTCCGACTTCGGGATCACCGTGTCGGCGTTCCGGTCGGCCAGCATCTGCTCGCCGAACCCGCGCACGCACTCCGGGTCGGGGCCGTCGAGCGGGAGCCCGGTGAAGAACTTCGCCGCCATGCACCCGCCCTGGCAGGAGTCGTAGTGGTTGCAGGAGGCGCAGGCACCGCCGGTCTGCGGCTGGCGCAGCTCGGTGAACAGCTCGGAGTTCTCCCACACCTCCTGGAAGCCGCCGGGCGAGCGGACGTTGCCCGCGAGGAAGTTCTCGTGGATCGCGAACGGGCAGGCGTAGACGTCGCCGACCGGGTCGATCAGGCAGACCACCCGGCCTGCACCGCACAGGTTCAGGCCGGGCAGTGCCTCGCCGAACGCCGAGAGGTGGAAGAACGAGTCGCCGGTCAGGACGTTGTCGCCGTTCGCCACCAGCCAGTCGTAGAGCTGCTTCTGCTGCGGAGCGGTCGGGTGCAGCTCGTCCCAGACGTCGGCACCGCGGCCGGACGGGCGCAGGCGCGTGATCCGCAGCTGGGCGTTGTACTTGTCCGCGATGGCCTTGAAGTCGTCGAGCTGGTCGACGTTCTCGCGGGTCATCACGACCGAGATCTTCGGCTGGCCGAAGCCGGCCTCGGCCAGGTTCTCCAGCGCGCGGATCGACGTGTCGAACGAGCCGGGGCCGCGCACGTGGTCGTTGACCGCGGCCGTCGCCCCGTCCATCGAGATCTGGATGTCGACGTAGTCGGTCGCGGCCAGCTGGGCCGCCCGCTTCTTGTCGAGCTTGATCCCGTTCGTGGAGAACTTGACGCCGACGTCGTGGTCGATCGAGTAGTCGAGCAGCTCCCAGAAGTCCGGACGGACCGTGGGCTCCCCACCACCGATGTTGATGTAGAAGACCTGCATCCGCTGCAGCTCGTCGATGACGGCCTTGGCCTCCGCGGTGTCGAGCTCACGCGGGTCGCGGCGGCCGGACGAGGACAGGCAGTGCACGCACGCGAGGTTGCACGCGTAGGTGAGCTCCCAGGTCAGGCAGATGGGCGAGTTCAGGCCGTACTGAAAGTGGTCGACCAGCTTCACGGATACCTCACTGTGGTGGACGGGTCTCAGCGACGTCTGTTCGCTCCGCGAGCGTCGCTCAGCGGGCGACGATCGTTCCGGACTCGTGCAGTCCGGCCAGTGCCTTGAGGTAGGCGGGCCGCTGCGCCTCCGGGACGCCCGCGGCGGCGATCGCGCCGTGCACGTCGGGGTGGTGCTCGAGACCCTTGACGACCTCGACGAGCTCGGGGGTCTTCAGGAAGGACAGCTTGCGGGTGACGAAGTCGTACACCAGCGCGCCGAACGGTTCGGGCCGCAGCGACACGGTGGGGCTGCAGCGGTAGGCCGATCCGGGGTCGAAGGCCGACCCCGGACCGGTCACCACGTCGCTGGTGTCCAGCGGACTAGTAGACACCGCACATGCCGTCGATGGAGACCTCCTCGACGAGGGTCTCCTCGACCAGCGGGGCCTCGTCGACGACGGGCTCGTTCTGCTCGGCCATGTGTACCTCCACGGAGGGTCGGAGCGCTGGGTCAGATCCGGCCCCGCCTCGTCGGTGGGGCACCGTTCGGACGTTATTGGCACCCGGTGCCGAAAGCAAGGATCGGCCAGGAGGCCCCTCCGGAAGTACAGGCCGCACACTGGCTCCCGTGACCGACGTACTGCTCCACCTCTGCTCCCCGCCCGAGTGGCGCGCCGCGCTGGAGGCCGGCGTCGTCGCCCCGCCGTCGCTGACCGACGTGGGTTTCGTGCACCTCTCGACGGCCGACCAGGTCGCGTTGCCGGCCGAGCGACTGTTCGCCGGGCGGCGGGACATGGTGCTGCTCGCCGTCGACCCGGGGCGACTGGAGCGGGCCGGGATCGAGGTGCGGTGGGAGCCGGGGGTGCCGGGCGACCCCGAGTCGATGCGCTTCCCGCACGCCTACGGGGCGATTCCGGCGACGGCCGTGCTCGGCGTGCTTCCCTACCGCCCGGACGACGACGGCCGGTTCTCCGCTCCCGAGGTGCCCCCGCTCGACGACGCCGGGCGCGGACGCCTGCTGCAGCCGTCGATCCTCCGGCGGACGGCGACCCGGGAGGTCGGGATCGCGGGCGGCGTCGCGGTGCTGACCGACTCCGTGCCGTCGTCGATGCTGCACAACCAGCTCCTGGTCGGCCCGGGGGTGGACACCGCGACGCTGGTGGCGGAGGCCGACCGGGTGCTCGGTGGCGCCGGCCTGACCCACGCGGCGGCGTACGTCCTCGCGCCTGCACCAGGTGACGCGGACGCGCTGCGTGCCGACGGCTGGCGGATCGAGGACCTGGTGACGATGTGCGCTCCGGTCGCCGATCTGCCGGACGCGACCGGCACCGAACTCGTCGAAACCGTGGATCTCGACGAGCTCCGCCCGCTGTTCGACGCGAGCTGGCGCGAGCGGGTTCCCGGCATCACCGACGACCAGGCCGCCCATCTGACCGACCGCTACCGGATCGAGGACGCGGTCGTCGCCCTGCACTGCTACGCCGTGCGGGAGGGGGACCGTGTCGTCGCCACCTGCCTGCTCAAGCGCGACGGCGGCACGGCGTGGCTGGACGCCGTCGAGACCGTGCCGGACGCCCGGCGGCGCGGCCACGCGAACGCGCTGATCCGGGCCGCGGCGGCGACCGCACGGGACGCCGGGTGCGACCTCGTCGCTCTGGACACGTGGGCCGACGACTGGAAGCGGGCCTGGTACGCGCGGCTCGGCTTCACCGACGCGGGCCACGCCCTCGCGGCGGTCCGGGACTGAACCCGGCATTGCCTAACCGATCCTGTTGCCATAGGCTTGCAACAACTCGGCGGCACCTCACCCGACCGTGAGGTCCGTTCGCCCCGATCCCCTACGACCGGGCAGGGGACCTGCCCGGTCTCCCCGACGGTCTTCCCGATCAGCCCTGGGCGGCACGGTTCGCACCTCCTAGCGTGCGTTCTCGACCCATCCGCCTGCACCAGAAAGGGCTGCCATGCAGGTTGACGAGCTTCTGAAGCCGTTCCCGATCAAGGAGTTCCACCCGTTCCCCCGTGCGCTCATGGGTCCGGGCTCGCACGAGCTGATCGGTCCGGAGGCCCTGAAGCTGGGCTTCAAGAAGACCCTGATCATGACGTCGGGCCTGCGCGGCACCGACATCGTCAACAAGATCAGCGAGTCGATGAAGTACCACGGCATCGACACGGTCATCTACGACAAGGTTGAGTCCAACCCCAAGGACTACAACTCGATGGATGCCGTCGCCCTGTACCAGCAGAACAACTGCGACTCGTTCGTCTCCATCGGCGGCGGCTCGTCGCACGACGCCTGCAAGGGCGCCCGCGTCTCGGTCGCGCACGACGGTCGCAACGTCAACGAGTTCGAGGGCTTCAACAAGTCCGAGAACCCGGCGAACCCGCCGCACATCGCGGTCTCCACCACGGCCGGCACCGGCTCGGAGACGTCGTGGGCCTACGTCATCACGGACACCACGACCGACCCGGACAACCCGCACAAGTACGTGGCGTTCGACGACGCGTCGGTCACGACGCTCGCGATCGACGACCCGGTCCTCTACTACGACTGCCCGATCGACTACACCGCGCAGTGTGGTTTTGACGTGCTCGCGCACGCCTCCGAGCCGTACGTCTCGCGGCTGAACTTCCAGCCGTCGCTGGGCAACGCGCTGCACGCGATCAAGCTGACCTCGCAGCACCTGCGGGCAGCGGTCTGGAACGGGCAGGACCTGCCCGGCCGCGAGGGCATGATGTACGCGCAGTACATCGCCGCCCAGGCGTTCAACTCCGGTGGCCTCGGGATCATCCACTCGATCTCGCACGCGGTGTCCGCGTTCTACGACACCCACCACGGCCTGAACAACGCGATCGCGCTCCCCCGCGTGTGGGCGTTCAACATGCCGGTCGCCTACGAGCGCTTCGCGGACATCGCGGAGGCCATGGGCATCGACACCAAGGGCATGACCAAGCCGCAGGCCGCCGACGCCGCGCTGGCCGCCTCCATCCGGCTGCTGCGCGACGTGGGCATCCCGGAGAAGTTCGTCGACGTCAAGCAGGACACGTACTCGAAGAACCGCCTGGGCCAGGGCCCGACCAAGTTCTACGAGAACAGCGGGACGATCGTCGGCGACGCGGCGGACGTGGACCGCATCACGAACCACGTCCTGGGCGACGCCTGCACGCCGGGCAACCCGAAGGAGTGCACGTTCGAGACCGTTCGCCCGGTCGTCGACCACTCCATCAACGGCGACCTGGACGACCTGCTGAGCTGATCGTCCGGCTGGTACGCACCACATCAGACCAGCGGGCCTGCTCGATCTCCGGTGATACTGGAGGTCGGTGGGCCCGCTGGCTGGTGCCTGAGGTCGGTGTCCGCCGATCGAAGCCGGCAGTCGAACGTCTGCGAGCGCCGGCACCGATGCCCTGCCGCACTTCGTCTCCCGTGCGGCCCGGAAGGAGAAGTACGTGTCCGACGCAGTGAACCCCGTGAGCACCCCCACCGACGGCGACGGTCCGTTCGAGTCCGTCGACCAGGTGGTCGAGGCGCTCCGCGAGCACGGCTACATCGCCGACACCCGGCTCGCGACCACTGTGTTCCTGCTCACACGGCTGGACAAGCCGCTGCTGCTGGAGGGGCCCGCCGGCGTCGGCAAGACCGAGCTGGCGAAGATGCTCGCGCTGGCCACCGGCCGCCGCTTCCTGCGTCTGCAGTGCTACGAGGGCCAGGACGAGACCAAGGCCCTGTACGAGTGGGACTACGGCAAGCAGCTCATGTACACGCAGATCCTGCGCGAGAAGATCGGGCAGGTCGTCGAGGACGCGCCCGACCTGGCCACCGCGGTCGAGCGGGTCGGCGAGCAGGACAGCGTGTTCTTCTCCGAGCGCTTCCTCGCGCCGCGCCCGCTGCTCGAGGCGATCCGCTCCGAGGAGCCCTGCGTCCTGCTGATCGACGAGGTGGACCGGGCGGACGAAGCCCTCGAGGCGGTCCTGCTGGAGACGCTCGGCGAGTTCCAGATCTCGGTTCCCGAGGTCGGGACGTTCTCCGCCAAGCAGCGCCCGTACGTGCTGCTGACCTCGAACAACACGCGTGACCTCGCGGCCGCGCTCAAGCGCCGCTGCCTGCACCTGTTCCTGGACTACCCGGCCGCGTCGCGCGAGCTGGAGATCGTCCGGTCGAAGAAGACCGGCCTGACCGACGCTCTGGCCGAGGAGCTCGTCTCGGTCGTGCGTGGACTGCGCGAGCTGGAGCTGCGCAAGGCGCCGTCGATCTCCGAGACGATCGACTGGGCCCGCACGCTCGCCGTGCTCGGTGTCGACTCGCTGAACACGCAGGTCCTCTCGGACACCGTCTCCGTCGTCGTCAAGTACGACAAGGACGTCAAGAAGGCGCTCGACGCGCTGCCCGGCCTGGTCGATCCGAACGCCGTGGTCGACGACCACGGCCACGGCCACGGTCACGGACACGGACACGACGGCGACCACTCGCACGACGAGAAGCCCGCCCGTTCCACCCGCTCGCACGACGACGACCCGGACGACGGTGACGTCGACGGCGTCGCGAAGCGTGCGGCGAAGGACGAGGCCGGCCGGCACCCGATCTACGGCGGCATCACGGCGGCGGGCGGGGGCACGAAGCCGCGGGCGGTGACGTCCGGGCAGGGCTCGCGCTCGTTCGGCGGCACCCGCAGGCGCCCGGTCTGAGGTCGGCGTGGAAGCGAGCATCCACCGCTTCGTCCGGCTGCTGCGGCTGCGCGCGGTGCGGATCTCGGTCTCCGAGGCCGTGGACGCGATGCGGTGCGCCGCCCAGCCGGGCGTGATGAGCGACAAGGCCGTGCTCAAGGAGGCCCTGCGCGTCGCCCTGGTCAAGGACCGGCGTGACGAGAGCACGTTCGACGAGGTGTTCGACCTGTTCTTCTCGCTGGTCAAGGTCGGCGAGGACGACACGGGGCACGGCCACGGGCACGGCCACGGGGACATGACCGACGACACCCCGCTGGACGACTTCACGCTGTCCGAGGAGCCGAGCGAGACGCCGGAACAGGGCCACGACCACGGCGCGCCGGTCGACATCCGGGACTTCTTCGACCCGGAGGACCTGGCCGAGCAGTACAACCTGCACCAGGAGGCCAACAAGATCGACCTGGCCGCGATGACCGACGAGATCGTGCTGTCCAAGGACAACCCCGAGAACGCGGACGTCACAGAGGGCCAGCGCGTCCAGATCGAGACCGAGCGGTTCTCCGGCGGCGGGCTGCCCGGTGACATCTCGCAGCAGGCCGGCACTCAGGTCGACGCCGATCTCTCGGTCGCCCAGCAGGACGCGCTGCTCGGGTGGCTGAACTCCGAGGAGGACCTGCTCGAGAGCGAGCAGGGCACCGAGGACGACGCGGCGGCGTTGCGGCGCAGGCTGACCGGCGTGCTGGAGGGTCTGCCGGAGGCGATCAAGAAGCACCTCGAGAAGCTGCTGGAGATCGAGCAGCGGATCGTCGAGGGCCACGACGACGACGGCGAGCGGGTCGCCGAGGTCGACCGGGCGTCGGAGACCGAGCGGATGCAGCTGGAGGACTCGCTGCGCAGGCTCGCGAAGTCGCTGCACGGCGCCCTGACCCACCGGCGCCGGGTGTCGCCACGCGGCCGGATCGACTCCGGGCGCACGATGCGCAGGAACATGCGCTACGACGGCGTGCCGTTCAACCCGGTCACGGTGCAACGCATGGAGGACAAGCCGCGGCTGGTCGTGCTGGCCGACGTGTCGCTGTCGGTGCGGGCGACCGCGCGGTTCACGCTGCATCTGGTGCACGGCCTGCAGGACCTGTTCGGGCAGGTGCGCTCGTTCGCGTTCGTGGCCGACATGGTCGAGGTGACCGACCTGTTCTCCGACCACCCGGTCGAGCACGCGCTCGGGCTGATCTTCGGTGGGGACCAGCTCGACGTGGACGCGAACTCGCACTACGGCCTGGCGTTCGGGCAGTTCCTGGAGGAGCACGGTTCCGCCGTCACCCGTCGCACGACCGTGCTGATCCTCGGCGACGGCCGCGGCAACGGGAACGACCCGAACATGGAGGCGTTCGTCGAGATCACACGGCGGGCCAGGGAGACGATCTGGCTGACGCCGGAGCCGCGCTACTCGTGGGGCCTTGGCCGGTGTGACCTGCCGCAGTACGCGGAGCACTGCGACCGCGTACGGGTCGTGCGCGACCTGTCCGGCCTGGAGAACACGACGAACGAGATGGCGGAGAGCCTGATCGGGCGCTGACCCACCCCTGTCTTCGTGTCCGGGAGGTTCCGCCTGGGGCAGGATGCGGGCATGGCGGAGCGGGCGTACGGCGACTACCAGCTGGAGATCTACGGAGCCGGGCTCGGCGGGCGGGTGCCGCCCTACCCGATGACGTTCGACGAGCTGGAGCGTCGTGCCGAGCTCGCGCTGCCGCCGTCGATCTGGTCCTATGTGGCCGGTGGCGCGGGTGACGAGCGCACCCAGCGCGCGAACGCCGACGCGTTCTCGAAGTGGGGCCTGGTCCCGCGGATGATGGTCGGCGCCACCGAGCGGGACCTGCGCGTCACGTTCTGCGGGATGTCGCTGCCGACGCCGCTGTTCATGGCCCCGATCGGCGTGATCGGCCTCTGCGCGCAGGACGGGCACGGCGACCTCGCGACGGCAAGGGCGGCCGCGCGGACCGGCGTCCCGATGGTCGCGTCCACGCTGACCGTGGACCCGATGGAGGACGTCGCGGCCGAGCTCGGCGAGACGCCCGGCATCTTCCAGCTGTACACGCCGAAGGACCGCGAGCTGGCCGAGAGCCTGGTCCGGCGCGCCTCGACGTCCGGATACCGGGCGATCGTGGTCACGCTGGACACGTGGGTCACCGGCTGGCGCCCGCGCGACCTGGCCACGGCGAACTTCCCGCAGCTGCGCGGGCACTGCGTGGCGAACTACTTCTCCGACCCGGTCTTCCGCTCCCGGCTGGACCAGGAGCCGGAGACGAACCCGATGGCCGCCGTCGGGCACTGGGCGCAGACGTTCGGGCATGCGTTCACCTGGGACGACCTGGACTGGCTGCGCGGTGTCACCGACCTGCCGCTGATCCTCAAGGGCATCTGCCACCCGGACGACGCGCGTCGCGCGCTGGATCGCGGGGCGGACGGCATCTACGTCTCCACGCACGGCGGACGGCAGGCCAACGGCGGGCTGTCCGCGCTGGAGATGCTCCCGGACGTCGTCGACGCCGTGGACGGGTCGGCGCCGGTGTTGTTCGACTCCGGCGTGCGCTCCGGGTCGGACGCGGTCCTGGCGCTCGCGATGGGTGCGACGGCCGTCGGCGTCGGTCGCCCGTACGCCTACGGTCTGGCGCTCGGCGGGACCGACGGGATCGTGCACGTGCTCCGCTCGATGCTCGCCGAGGCGGACCTGCTGATGGCCGTGGACGGATACCCGACGCTCGCGTCGCTGGACCGGACGGCCCTGCGCCGCACGATCTGAGAGGGACCCTGCCCGACCGGTCAGGTGCCCGGCACCGCCTCGGACGGTTGTCGCCGGGGGATGTTCACCGGGCGCCCCGACCCGCCTACCGTCATGGGGAGACGGGCGAAAGGACACCGGAGATGATCGGTCTCGACCAGCTGAGCAACGACCTCGCGGGCTGGCTCGACTCCACGCTCGTCACGCCGGGGCTGCTGGCGCCCGAGCGGTTCGAGGAGGCGTTCGTCGCCGTCGTGACGGCGGCGGCGAAGGACCCGGACGCACCGGACGACGCGTGGCTGGCGTTCTACCGGAACACGCTCGACGCGCTGGCCGGCGAGCCCGTCCCGGGCGGGACGAACGCCGAGATGCAGCCCGTCCACGAGCGCGCCCATGAGCTCGTCGACGGCGACGACGTGCTCGAGCTCGGCTGCTGCTTCGGGTTCCTGTCGTTGCGCCTGGCCGCGGCCGGATACCGGGTGACGGCCACCGACCTCACCGGCGGGACGGTCGAGCTGCTGTCCCGGATGGCGCCGCAGCTCGGCGCCGAGGTGGACACGCTGGTCGCGGACGCGCGCGCGGTCGCCCGCCCGGACGGCAGCGCGGACACCGTGCTGGCCGTGCACCTGATCGAGCACCTGCCGCCCGCCGAGGGCGACGAGGTGGTCGCCGAGATGATCCGCCTGGCCCGTCGTCGTGCCGTGGTCGCCGTCCCGTTCGAGGACGAGGCGAACGCGACGTGGGGGCACGTCCGCCGCTTCGACCTCGACGAGCTCGCCGCCGTCGGCGAGCGCACCGGCCGTCCGTACACGGTCTCCGAGCACCACGGCGGGTGGCTCGTCATCGACGTGTGACGGTCTGCTCCCGGTCGTCGGCGCCCGGCCACAGCGTCGCCCACAGTGGACCGACGGCGAACCAGATCAGGGCCGCGACCGTCGCCCGCGCCGGCCACGACCACAGCGGGTCGCCGAGCCACCGCACCGGGGCCGGGACGCCGGAGCCGGCCACGGCCGCGAGCGCGACGGTGACACCGACCGTGATCACCCACGCGACCGCCGCCTTGGCGAACTCCCGCCACTCGTACCGGGTCCTGGCCGGTCCACCGGTCGGCTTGCGCGCCGGGGGCGGCCCGTCCGCGAACCGGTGTGCGAAGCGCACGTCCGCCCACCGGACCATCGAGTGTCCGAACGCGACGGTGAGCCCCAGGTACAGCGCGGCCACGCCGTGCACCGGTCCCGGCGGCGAGCCGGTCGCGACGTCGGCCAGGCTCGCCGTCACGAGCACGACGTCCACCAGTGGCACGCAGAGCAGCAGGGCGCTGCTCAGCCGCCGCGCCCGCAGCAGGTAGCGCGCGGTCAGCCCGGCCACCAGGAACACCCAGAACGCGATCTCCGCTGCGCCGATCAGCAGCACCAGCGGGTTCTCCCGCACGAAGTCGGTCATGGTCGCCGAGCGTGCCCACCGGCGGGTCCGCCGTCGTCGGCCGTGCCGCCGATCCCGTCGTACCTCCTTCGACGGACGCCGGTCCCGCCCGATCGTGCTGGGATGGACCGATGACGGCCGCCGTACTCCGTTCGCCGTGGACCCGTGACGCCGCCGTCGCGGCCGGGATGTTCGTGGCCGGGCTGCTGCTGATCCGGGTCGTGCCGGACGTCCGGGTCGTCTGGGAGCCCGGCGTCGAACCCGCGACCGGCCCGCTCGTCGCGGTGCTCGCTCTCGCATGCGTCGGTGAGGTCTTCCGGCGGGAGGTACCGCTGCTCGGGCTGGCGCTCGGGTCCGCGGCGCTGGCGGCCGGGCCGTTCGCGCTCGGGGTGACCGACCTGGCCACGGTGCTGGTGTTCGCCGACCTGCTTTACTGCGCCGTGCTGTACTCCGGACGGCCGGTGAGCCGCGGGGTGTGCCTGGCCGGCGGCCTGCTGGTGGCCGGGCTGACCGTGACCGCGCTCGTCGACCAGGGTGGACGCGGTGCGTTGCAGGCGTTCCTGAACCTCCTGCTCCTGGCCGTCCCGGTGCTCTGGGCCTCCGAGGTGCGGCGGCACCGGGACCTGGCCGACGTCGAGCGCGCCCGCGCCGCCCAGGCCGCGCAGCTGGCCGAGCGCGACCGCCGGGAGGCCGTGGCGGCCGAGCGGGCACGGATGGCCCGCGACCTGCACGACGTCGTGGCCGGTCAGCTGTCCGCGATCGCGCTGCAGTCCGAGGCGGCGCTGGGCGACCCGGCGTTGCGGGAACGGGTGCTGCACGGTGTCCGCGACGCGAGCGTGTCGGCACTCGCCGAGATGCGGACCATGATCGGGCTGCTGCGGGAGGAGCGGGGCGCCGGGGACGAGCCGCGCACCGCGCCGGCCCGGCTGGACCAGCTCGACCCGCTGCTGGCCTCGGCGCGGTCCTGGGGCCTGCGGGTCACGGTCCGCGACGAGCGCCCTGATGCGGACGGGTGGACGGCGGCGGGCGTCGAGCTCGCCGCCTACCGGATCGTGCAGGAGGGTCTGACGAACGTCGCCAAACACGCCCCGGGTGCCCGGGTCACGGTCGGGCTGTGGCACGACGGCGACGCACTCGTCGTCCGGCTGGAGAACGGACCGTCCACATCGGGTCCCGCGCCGACGTCCGGCATGTCGTCCGGGACCGGACTGGACGGTCTGCGCGAGCGGGCGGGCGCCGTCGGCGGCACGCTGCACGCGGGCCCGGACGGCGACGGCTGGACCCTGGAGGCGTCGCTCCCCCGCTGCGGCGCACCCGCACCGGTGTGATCCACGCACTTCGGACACCGAGACAGGAAAGGCTAGCCTCACCGGCGTGGCAACGAACGGCTCCCCGTCCCCCGTCCGTCTCGACCGGCGCACCCTGCTGCGCGGCGCCGGAGCGCTCGGCCTGCTGGGCCTGACCGCCTGCGGCACACCGGGCGGTGGCGGGACGGGCGACCGGACGATCGCGCACAAGTTCGGCACCACCGCCGTGTCCGGCACGCCGACCCGGATCGTGACGGTCGGGCTGACCGACCAGGACTACGCCGTCGCGCTCGGCACCGTGCCGGTCGGGATCCGGGAATGGTTCGGCACGCAGCCGGGTGCGCTGTGGCCCTGGGCGCGCGAGCGCGCCGGGAACGCCCAGCCGGCCGTCCTGCCGGTGGAGGCGCTGAACTTCGAGCAGATCGCCGCGCTCCGCCCGGATCTCGTCCTCGGCCCCAGCGGCGGCCTGACCTCCGACGACTACCGCACGCTGTCCGGGATCGCCCCGACGATCGCGCAGCCCGGCGAGTTCGCCGACTACGGCGCGCCGTGGCAGAAGATCGCCGAGATGACCGGTGCCGCGTTGGGCGTCCCGGACCGCGCGGCGCAGCTGGTGCGCGACGTCGACACGCGGTTCGCCACGACCCGGGACGCGAACCCCTCGTTCCGGGGCCGCACCGGGCTGCTCGTCAGCGTGCTCGCCGACGGGTCGTACTACGCCTATGCCGAGGGCCCGGCACCCCGGTTCCTCGTCGACCTCGGGTTCACGCTGCCGCCCGCAACCGAGCAGATCTTCACCGGACCCGAGCGGGCGCCGCGACAGCTGTCCCGCGAGCAGCTCGGCCTGCTGGAGGCCGACGTGCTGCTGGTCGGGCTGTACGGCGACCGTGCGGCCGCGCAGATCGCAGGCGATCCGGTGATGCGCGGGCTGCGGGTCGCGCGCGAGGGCCGGATGGTGCTGATGCCGGAGACGAGCACGGTGAATGGCACGCTGTCCTTCGGGTCGGTGCTCAGCCTGCCCGTCGCGCTCGACGAGGTCCCGCCCCGGATCGCCGCCGCGCTCGACGGGAACCCGGCGACCGCCGTCGCACCCGCCCGGTGAGGTGCATCCTTCGACGGACGCGCGGCGCCGCGGCCCGTGCTGGGATGTCCGCATGGTGCGCGTGGTGGTGGCCGACGACCAGCAGGCCGTCCGGACCGGGCTGGTGATGATCCTCGACGCGGCGCCGGACATCGAGGTCGTCGCCGAGGCTGCGGACGGTGTCGCGGCCGTGCGCGCCGCGGCCGAGCACGAGCCGGACGTGGTGCTGATGGACATCCGGATGCCCGGCGTCGACGGCATCGAGGCCACCCGGCGCGTGCTGGCGGCCGGATCCGCGCAGGTCCTGGTGCTGACGACGTTCGACCTGGACGACTACGTGGACGCCGCGCTCGCCGCGGGCGCGGCCGGATTCTTGCTCAAGTCGGTGGACGCGACGCGCCTGCGCGAGGCCGTGCACGCCGTCGCGCGCGGGGACGGCGTGCTCGCCCCGGAGATCACCCGCCGGGTCATCTCGCGGTACGCGAGCGCGCCCCGTCGCAGCGCGGTGCACGGGCTCGAGCAGCTCACGGCCCGCGAGACCGACGTCCTCACCGGACTCGGGCGTGGACTGTCCAATGCGGAGCTCTCGGCCGACCTCGTGATCAGCGAGGCGACCACGAAGACGCACGTGTCCCGGGTCCTGACGAAGCTCGGCCTGCGCTCGCGCACCCAGGCCGCGATCGCCGCGCAGGACGCCGGCCTGGTCTGAGCTCCGGTCAGTCCCTGGTGCGCTCCGCGGCCTGGCGTAGGTCGACGGCATCGATCATCCGCCGGGCCGTCTCCTCGTCCAGCCGGTGCTCGTGCACCGCGACGGCCAGCGCGTGGCGCTGGGCGTCGAAGTCGGCGTCCGTGGTCGACGGCATCGACGCGATGATCTCCCGGCCGAGCAGGTCCATCGACTCCGCCGTCTCCCGGTCCGCGGTGTGGTCGGACTTGAGCACGCGGGCCAGCCACCCGAGCGTCGTGCCCTGGATCACCAGCGTCCCGAGCGTGACGATCAGGGCGATGCCCTGGATGGCGTCCCGCCCCGGGAACGGGACACCGGTCGCCGTCGTCTGCGGGATCGCGGACGCCGCCGCGAGCGTCAGGATCCCGCGCATGCCGGTCCATCCGACGAGCAGCGTGTCCTTCATGGACGGTGGCGCCAGCGGCTCACCGCCACGCTGTCGCTGCCGTTCCTCGACCTGGCGGAGGCGCTCGCGGTAGCGCGGATCGCGGTCGGCACGCCGGTGGATCATCCGGTGCCGCAGCGTCCAGCGTCCGAACAGCCCGAACACGCCGACCAGTCGCAGCACGATCGCGGCGGCCAGCAGCACGCCGGCCGCGACCAGCGTCCGCACCAGCCCGTCGGAGTCCGCCAGGTCGGTCAGCACGAACTTCAGCTGCAGTCCGATGTAGGCGAACACGAACGTCGTGAGCAGGAAGTCCAGCACCTGCCAGACGCCCTCCTCCTGCAGGCGCGTGCGGTAACCGCCGGGGTACTGATGCTTCGGGTCGAGCGTCAGGTTCGCCGTCACCGAGAACGATGCCATGACGACGGCGAGGATCCCGGACGCGTCGAGCTCCTCGGCCGTCAGGTACGCGGTGAACGGCACGAGCAGGATCAGTGCCGTCTCCAGCGTCGGGTTGCGCAACCGCTTGCGCAGCCACAGCGCGGCGACCGCCAGCACGCCGCCGATCAGCAGACCGACGCCCGCCTTGAACGCGAACTCCTTGATCCCGCCCGCCCAGGTGGCGTCGTGCCCGTTCACCGCCTCGAGGGCGATGCTGAACAGCGTCAGCGCGATCGCGTCGTTGACCAGGCTCTCCCCGGTCAGGATCGACGTGACCCGTTTCGGCAGGCCGATCTCGTCGCCGCGGGACACCGTCGTGATCGTGTCCGGCGGCGCGAGGACGGCGCCGAGCAGGAACGCCGCGGCCAGCCCGAGCCCGGGCAGCAGCCACGACGAGATCAGCCCCAGCGCCCCGGTCGTGAGCACCACCAGCATCACGCCGAGGCTGATGATCGGGCGCAGGTTCGCGGCGAACGAGGACATGGTCGCGCCGCGTGCGCCCGAGTACAGCAGCGGCGGGATGACGAGCGCGAGGATCAGCTCGCTGTCGAGCTCCAGCCGCGGGACGCCGGGGATGAACGACGCGGCGGCCGCGAGGACCACCACGACCATCCCGGACTCGAAGCCCTTGCGCCCCGCGACCGCCGACACCGCGATGCCGATACCGACGATGAGCAGGATCTGCACGCCGTTCACCGGTGAAACGTAACCGAGCCCGGTTTCACGGCCCCTTCACCGACGGACGCGGGCCGGTATCAGCCCACCCGTCGCCGCCGCTGCACGAACGAACGGCACCTTCGAGCAATCACACTGCTCGAAGGTGCCGTTCGTTCGGTGCGGGTGGCGTCAGCGCTGCCCGGCGGCCGTCTCCAGAGCGCGGCGGGTCAGCACCGTGGCCAGGTGCCTCCGGTACTCCGGCGTCCCCTGGCTGTCCGACGGCGGTTCGGTGCCCTCGGCGGCCAGCGCGGCCGCCTCGGCGATCGAGTGCCCGTCGGCCAGCGCCCGCTCGGTCGCGGTGGCGCGCAGCGCCGTCTGGCCCATGTTCACGAGCCCGACCTTGTTGCCGACGACGGCGACCGCGACGATCGCCCAGTCGTTGCTGCGGCGGGTGAACTTCTCGTACGCCCAGCCCGCGTCGCCGGTGCGCGGCACCCGGACCTCGACGATCATCTCGTCGGGCTCCTTCGCCGACTCGAACACACCGGTGTAGAAGTCGCCGATCGGCACCGTGCGCTCACCGCGCGGGCCGCGCAGGACGACGGTGCCCTCCAGCGCCAGCACGGCGGCGGGCAGGTCGGAGGCCGGGTCGGCGTGCGCGAGCGAGCCGCCGATCGTGCCCCGCGCGCGGACCTGCGGATCCCCGACGGTGCGCGCGACGGCCGGGAGCAGCGGGCACTCCGTGCCGAGGACCTCGGAGGTCACCAGGTCCTTGTGCTTCGTGCCCGCGCCGATCCGGACCTCGTCGCCCTCGACCCGGATGTAGTCCAGCTCGGCGAGCTTGCCGATGTCGATCACGAACTCGGGCGCGCCGAGACGCACCTTCATGACCGGGATCAGGGAGTGGCCGCCGGCCAGGACGGTGGCGTCCTCGCCCTTCTCGGCGAGCAGCGCGAGCGCACCGTCCACCGAGTCCGGGCGCGCGTAGTCGAACGCGAGGGGGATCATGCGCCGGCCTCCCCGCGGGAGAAGTTCGGGGCGGTGCGCAGCTCGTCGGACTCCGCCTCGGCCCGCTGCGCCGCGTCCGGGTCCTTGCCGGCCGCGACGAGCACCGCGCGCACGATGTTGTGGTAGCCGGTGCAGCGGCAGAGGTTGCCCTCCAGTCCCTCCCGCACCTTGCGCTCGTCGAGGTCCGGGTCGTGGTCGATCAGCGAGACCGCGGACATGACCATGCCCGGCGTGCAGAACCCGCACTGCAGGCCGTGCTCCTGGCGGAACGCGGCCGTGACCGGGTGCGTCGGCTGCTGCTCGGAGGCGCCCTCGAGGCCCTCCAGCGTCGTCACCGACTGCTGGTCGGCCTGGACGGCGAGCAGCGTGCACGACTTGACGGCGTCACCGTCGAGCAGCACGGTGCACGCCCCGCAGCTGGTGGTGTCGCAGCCGATGTTGGTGGCCTTCAGCCCGACGTTCTCCCGCAGGTAGTGCGCGAGCAGCAGCCGCGGCTCGACGTCGGCGGTGGTGTGCTCGCCGTTGACGGTGATCTCCACCTTCATCAGGCATCTCCCTTCGAGGCGGCGTTGATCGCTTCCCACACGCGCAGCGGGGTCAGCGGCATGTCGATGTGCGTCACGCCGAGGTGCGAAAGGGCGTCGATCACGGCGCTCTGTGTCGCGGGTGTCGAGCCGATCGTCCCGGCCTCGCCGATCCCCTTGTAGCCCAACGAGTTGATGTAGGTCGGCGTGGTCATCTCGACCAGGTCGAAGCTGGGCAGCTCGGCCGCGGACGGGATGCCGTAGTCGGCGAACGTCGCCGTCAGCGGCTGGCCCTCCTCGTCGTAGATCACCTCTTCGAGCAGCGCCTGCGCGATGCCCTGGGCGATCCCGCCGTGCCGCTGGCCCTCGCAGAGCAGCGGGTTGAGGATCGGGCCCGCGTCGTCGACGGCGACGATCCGCTCGACGGTGACCTTCCCGGACTCGGTGTCCACCTCGACGACGCACACGTGCGCACCGAACGGGAACGTCGGCTTCTGGCTGTCCCACGTGTGGTCGACCTGGAGCTTCTCGGAGGCGGCCAGCTCGGCGAGCGGGATGCTCCTGGCGTCCGGCACGCCGCGCACGGTGATCGCCCCGTGGTCCTTGTCGACCTCGAGGTCGTCGACGCTGGCCTCCAGCAGGTCGGCGGCGCGCTGCTTGGCGATCTCGACGAGCTTCTCGGACGCCTGGTCGACGGCGATGCCGCCGGTCTGCAGGCTCCGCGAGCCCATCGTCCCGTCGCCCTTGGGCACGATGTCCGTGTCGCCGTGCCTGACGGTGATCTTGTCGATCGGAATGCCGAGGTGCTCGGACGCGAGCATCGCCCAGGCCGTCGCGTGCCCCTGGCCGTGCGGTGACGTGCCGGTCAGCACGGTGACCGTGCCGTCGGGGTGCACCTCGACGGACGCGTGCTCGACGTACGCGCCGCCGCCGGTGATCTCGACGTAGGAGGAGACGCCGATACCCAGCTGGCGGGCGTCGCCACGCTCGCGGCGGGCCTTCTGCTCGGCCCGCAGCTTGTCGTAGCCGGAGTGCTCCAGCGCCCGCTCGATCGCGCGGGCGTACTCGCCGGAGTCGTACTCCGCGCCGCCCTTCGTGGTGAACGGGAACTTCGTGGGGTCGACGACGTTGCGCTTGCGCACCTCGGCCGGGTCCATCCCGATCTCGGCGGCGAACAGGTCCATCGCCCGCTCGATCGCCGCCGTCGCCTCCGGACGGCCCGCGCCGCGGTAGGCCGCGATCGACGTCGTGTTCGTGACGACGGCCTTGGCGCGCGAGTCGACGTTGTCGATGTCGTACGTGCCGGGCGCCATCATCCGCGTGAACACCGGCAGGAACGTGCCGAGGCGCGGGTAGGCGCCGAGGTCCTGGACGACGTCGAGACGGTAGTGCGTGACCCGGCCCTCGCGGGTGCCGCCGATCGTGATCGTCTGGCGCTGGGCGCGGCCCTGCACCATGCCGGTCATGTTCTCCGAGCGGCTCTCGTTCCAGCGGACCGGACGCCCGTAGGTCTTCGAGAGCTTGCCGACGATCGCGAACTCCGGGTCGGAGCCGATCTTGGCGCCGAAGCCGCCGCCGACGTCCGGCAGGATGACCCGCACGTTCTCGGCGTCCAGGCCGAGCCAGCCGGCGATCTGGTCGCGGCCGCCCTGCGCGTTCTGGTTCGAGATGTACATCGTCAGCCGGTCGCCCTCCCAGAACGCGCTCGCCGCGCGCGACTCCAGGGGCGCCGCGGCGAGGCGCTGGTTGACGAGATCCCGGGTGACGACGACCTCGCAGCCGTCGAAGAAGTGCGGGTCGGCCTCCTCGTCGTAGCCGTAGGCGGCCGCCGTGTTCGTGCCGGCGTCCGGGAACAGCAGCGTCGTGTCGCTCGCCGCCTCCAGCGGGTCCACGACGACGTCCAGCGGCTCGTACTCGACGTCGACCAGTTCGGCGGCGTCCTCGCCCTGGTAGGCCTCCTCGGTGAGCACGGCCGCGACCGGCTCGCCGACGAACCGCACGGTGTCGGCCGCCAGGAACGGGCGGGTCATCGCCCGGTTCGCCCCGGGGAACAGCAGCGCGGGCGCGAGGCCCAGGTCGGCCGCCGTCACGACCGCGACGACGCCGGGCGACTCGAGAGCCGCCGAGGTGTCGATCGAGGTGATCGTGGCGTGTGCCAACGGGGACCGGACGAACGTGAGATGCAGCGCGCCGGTCAGCCGCTCGTCGGTCAGGTCGTCGGTGTAGGTCGCGCCCCGGGTGAGGAAGACCGGATCCTCGGTTCGGACAACGCGTGTGCCCAAGATGCTCATCGAGCGCGAGCGTATACGCGCGTTCAACGATCCGCCGCAGGTCAGGATGCCCTCACCAGCGGCTCGTCCGGCGCACCCTGGCGACGTACCGTCGCAGGACAGCCGTCTCTGCGGACATATCGCGCTCTTCTCTCCGTGAAAACGGAACGGCAACCGCTTGACGCGTCACCGACGTCACGCGAACGGCCGAAACCCGACATGACGACGAGGACGCCGCTGCGGGACAGCTCGTCGGCCACCACGCGGGTGACGGCGTTCATCGCGTCGCGCACGACGTCCGGGTCGGCCGCAGCTCGTCCGTCGTCTCCTCCGCGGACCCGACGTGTCCGCGGACGGCGAGCCGTCTAGGCCTCCTCCCACCACGAACGGGTCGCCCACAGTGGAGAGACCGGGCCGTGGCCCGCGCCGAGCGGGTAGGAGTGCCGGACGCACTCGACGACGAAGCGCTTCCCGAAGCGGACGGCATCCGGGACGTCCAGCCCGCGGGCCAGCCCGGACGCGACGGCGGCGGCCAGCGTGTCGCCGCCGCCGTGCGTGTTGCCGGTCGCGAACCGGGGGCCGGGCAGCTCCAGGAAGTCCGCGCCGTCGTAGAGAAGGTCGAGGCAGCCGTCCTCGTCCTCGGCGAGGTGCCCGCCCTTGACCAGGACGTACCGGGGCCCGAGCGCGTGCAGGGCCTTCGCCGCGGCGTACTGGCCGTCGCGGTCGTGCACGTCGGTCTCGACGAGCAGACGCACCTCGTCCAGGTTCGGCGTGACCAGCGTGGCGCGCGGGAACAGGTCGTCGCGATAGGCGTCCAGTGCCTCGCCCGCCAGCAGCGGGTCGCCGTGCATCGACGCAGCCACCGGGTCGACGACGAGTGGTGCCTGCTCGCCCGCCCCGATCCCGTGTTCGTCGCAGGCGGCCGTGACCGCCTCGATGATCTCGCGGTTGGCCAGCATCCCGGTCTTCGCGGCCTGCACGCCGATGTCGTCGGCGACGACGCCGATCTGTCCGGCGATCGTCTCCGCCGGGATCGTGTGCACGCCGGTGACACCGACCGTGTTCTGCACGGTCACCGCGCACACCGCCAGGCATCCGTGCACGCCGCAGGCGGCGAACGCGCGCAGGTCGGCGGGGATGCCGGCGCCACCGCCGGAGTCGGTGCCGGCGATCGTGATCACCCGGGGCGGGGTGGTCCCCACGGTCGGTTCGGGCATGCTCGTTCCTCCCTGGCCGGCATTACCCGGCCGGTACCGCGGTCGGCGGCGGACGGCCACCCTCTCAGCCCGCCGAGGTGCGAGCTCCCGCTCCGGTCGTGTCCGTTCACGACGGTAACGCGCCACGACGAAGCGCCGGGAACTGTCGGGGGTGCGTGCGACACTGCATGTCAAGGAGGTCACCCATGTCCGCCGAGCCCGTCCGCTCCGCATCCGGCATCTTCTCGACGCGGCCGGTCCCACCTCCCCATCCACTCACGGTCGCCGAGTACCTGGACGTCGGCGAAGCCGAACCGGGACGCACCGAGCTCGCAGAAGGTCAGCTACTGATGTCGTCCGGCCCCGTGCCCGATCACATCCACGCGGGCATGGAGATCGCCTACCAGCTCCGCGGGCAGGTCCCGCCGGAGTGGGAGGCGCTGACCGAACCGGACATCGACCTCCAGCTCGCGCCGCCGGACGCCCCCGGAACGGTCCGCCGGGCCGATGTCGTGGTCGTGACCCGCGAGGCCCGGCGACGCGTGCGAGCGGAACGTGGGTTCATCCGGGCAAGCGAGGTGGTGGTCGCCGTCGAGGTGCTCTCCCCCGGCTCGGTCCGGACGGACCACGTCGTGAAACGCAGCGAGTACGCCGACGCCGGGATCCCGCACTACTGGATCGTCGACCTGTCCGAGCCGGTGTCTCTGCTCGCCTGCCACCTCGCCGGCGAGTTCGGCTACGCCGACGGTGGTGTGGTGACCGGGACCTACTCGGCCACCACACCGTTCCCCGTCGCGCTGGATCTGGACGCCCTGCTCTAGGAGCCGCTGATCGGCAGGTCGACCCGCCCGCCCTCGTCGCGGAACTCGCCGGACTTCTCGGCCATGCCGGCCTCGATCGCCTCGACGCTGGTCAGCCCGTTCGCCTCGGCGTAGTCCCGGACGTCCTGGGTGATCTTCATCGAGCAGAACCGCGGCCCGCACATCGAGCAGAAGTGCGCCGTCTTCGCCGGTTCCGCGGGCAGCGTCTCGTCGTGGAACGCCTGCGCCGTGTCCGGGTCGAGTGAGAGCGCGAACTGGTCGCGCCAGCGGAACTCGAAGCGCGCCTGGCTGAGCGCGTCGTCGCGCTTCTGCGCGTGCGGGTGGCCCTTGGCCAGGTCGGCGGCGTGTGCGGCGATCTTGTACGTGATCACGCCGGTCTTCACGTCGTCGCGGTTCGGCAGGCCGAGGTGTTCCTTGGGCGTGACGTAGCAGAGCATCGCCGTGCCCGCCTCGGCGATCCGGGCGGCGCCGATGCCGGACGTGATGTGGTCGTACCCGGGCGCGATGTCCGTGGTGAGCGGGCCGAGCGTGTAGAACGGCGCCTCGTCGCACCACTGCTCCTCGAGCCGCACGTTCTCGACGATCTTGTCCATCGGCACGTGGCCAGGACCCTCGATCATCACCTGGACGTCGTGCGCCCTCGCGATCCGGGTGAGCTCGCCGAGCGTCTCCAGCTCGGCGAGCTGCGCGGTGTCGTTGGCGTCGGAGATCGAGCCGGGGCGCAGGCCGTCGCCGAGGGAGAACGTGACGTCGTAGCGGCGCAGGATCTCGCACAGCTCGGAGAAGTGCGTGTAGAGGAACGACTCCGCGTGGTGCGCCAGGCACCACGCGGCCATGATCGACCCGCCGCGGGACACGATCCCGGTGAGCCGCTTCGCGGTCAGCGGCACGTACCGCAGCAGCACGCCGGCGTGCACGGTCATGTAGTCGACGCCCTGCTCGCACTGCTCGATCACGGTGTCCCGGTACAGCTCCCAGGACAGCTCGGCCGGGTCCGAGCCGACCTTCTCCAGAGCCTGGTAGATCGGCACCGTCCCGATCGGGACCGGCGAGTTGCGCAGGATCCGCTCCCGCGTCCCGTGGATGTTCCGGCCGGTGGACAGGTCCATCACGGTGTCGGCACCCCAGCGGATCGCCCACACCATCTTGTCCACCTCCTCCTCGACCGAGGACGTCACGGCGGAGTTGCCGATGTTCGCGTTGACCTTCGTCAGGAACCGCTTGCCGATGATCATCGGCTCGGACTCCGGATGGTTGACGTTGACCGGGATCACCGCACGGCCCCGCGCGACCTCGTCGCGCACCAGCTCGGCGGCGCAGCCCTCCCGGACGGCGACGAACCGCATCTCCGGTGTGATCTCGCCGGCCTTCGCACTGGCGAGCTGCGTGACATGCTCCCTCCGGTCCCCGGCCCACCCGGCGCGCAACGCGGGGAGTCCTGCCCGCAGGTCGATCCGCGCGTCGTCGTCGGTGTAGGGGCCGGAGGTGTCGTACACGTCGTGGTGCTCACCGTTGGAGAGCGCGATCCGGCGGATCGGGACGCGGATCCCGTCCGGACCGTCCACATGGGCCTTCGACGAGCCGTGGATCGCTCCGGTGGTGACCTGTTCGAACGACGTCGACATACGACGGACCTCCCTACGCCGGAATTACCCGGTCAGGTTCGGCGGTCGGCGACCGGACGGATCGCCCTCTCAGCCCCGCGCGACGGAGCTCCCGCGTGTCTGTGTTCAGATGTGCGGCCACGACCCTAGGTGGTCCGTCGCAGGTCGTGGACCGCCCGGCGGGTGATCACTCGGATGCACGGATTAGATCGCCCGTGTGGTGGGTTCCCCCGGGTATGACACAGGCCGAACTGAGCCCGACCGACTGGGTGCGCGAGCAGACCGAGAAGATCCTCGAGCAGGGGACGACCGACGGCGTCACCGTGCTGGACCGCCCGATCGTGCTGATCACGACGACCGGCGCGAAGTCCGGCAAGCAGCGCTACGTACCGGTCATGCGGGTCGAGCACGACGGCGCCTACGCCATGATCGCGTCGAAGGGCGGCACCCCGGAGCACCCCGCCTGGTACCACAACGTCGTCGCGAACCCGACCGTCACGCTGCAGGACGGCACCGAGACCGGCACCTACGTCGCCCGCGAGGTCACCGGTACCGAGCGCGAGCAGTGGTGGGACCTCTCCGTCGAGGCCTACCCGCCCTACGCCGACTACCAGAAGAAGACCGACCGCGTGATCCCCGTGTTCGTGCTGGAGCCGAAGAGCTGATCCCGGCGCCGGCCGTCGACCGGCCAGTGTTTCGTGATCGGCAGGCGCGTCCTGTCCGAGGCCGTCTCCCGCCCCGATCGGGACCCGACTGCCGATCATGGTCGCGGGGCGCGGCCGCGATCAGCGGTCGCGCTCCCGGCCCGGTTCGGTGGCCGACGCGAGTAGAGGGCGGCTCGCCGCCGTCGCACCCAGCACGCT
Source organism: Pseudonocardia endophytica (assembly GCF_004339565.1). Classification (GTDB taxonomy): domain Bacteria; phylum Actinomycetota; class Actinomycetes; order Mycobacteriales; family Pseudonocardiaceae; genus Pseudonocardia; species Pseudonocardia endophytica. The sequence goes on along the minus strand of NZ_SMFZ01000002.1, from coordinate 268,404 downwards.
GAGCGTCCCCACGACGAGGAGCGAGCCGAACACGACGAGCCCGCCGGTGCCCGTCGCACCGACCGCGGATGCGAACGGCGAGGCGCACAACAACCCCAGTACGAGCGCGATCGCCCCGTTCGCGACGAGCGGCGTGAGCGTCTCCGCCCGGCGTGCCCTGTCCAGAACGGACAGCGGCGTCCCGGCCAGTCGTTGCAGCCGCAGCACGTGGCGGTGGTCCAGCACGCGGGCCGCGGACGTGGTCCCGGACGCCGTCGCGGCCAGCAGGAACGTCGCGACCAGCACGACCGTCGCACCCCGCCCGAGGTCCCCCGCGAACGTCGCGCCCTGACGGTCGACGTCGGCCGGGGTCAGCGCGAGGGTGCCCGGCACCGCCCGGTCGAGCAGGGTGCGGACGCGGTCGAGGTCGTCGCGCGGGACCTGCACCGACAACGTCGAGAAACTCGACAGGGCCGTACCACCGTCGCCGTCACCCGGCACGACGGCGCTGTCGTCCTCCCCCGGATCCGCGCGGACGGACAGCACCGCACCGGGTCCGAGATGCGGTCGGACAGCGGCGGCCACCGCAGAAGCCCGCGCGGTGGGAACCGCGACGACGACGCGGTCGTCCGGCGCGCCACCGGCACTCGCGATCGCCGCGGTCAGCGGAGCCAGGAACGCCGCCACGAACACGGCCAGCGTCAGGCCGGCGACCGGGCGGAACGCCCCGCGCGGATCGTCGAGCAACCGCCTGCCGGCCAGCAACCGGTGCGGCGACGAGGCACGCCGGGCCGTCACCGCCCCGACCGCACGCACGACGAGCGGGCCGATCAGGCAGACGGCGCCGAACAGCGCGAGCACGCCGGTCGCGAACACGGCACCCGCGACCGCGACGGCCGTACCGTGCACCGCGACGCTCACGACGCCGAACACGACCAGGGCCCCGACGAGCCCGAGCACCCGGATCGCCCGCACGCCCTGAGCCCCGGACCGGCGCACGACGCCCAGCGGGCCGACCGTGACCCGTCGCAGTCCGCCAACCGCCGAGAGCGTGGCGAGCACCGTGACTCCCGCGAACACCCCGAGCAGGACGAGCGGCGACGGACGGACGTCGTCGGTGAACCAGCCACCACCGGCGAGCGGGATCGTGGCCAGCGCAGGCGCCGCGGCCCATTCCAGGGCCACGCCGGCCGCCGCACCGATGGCCGACGCGGCGGTCACCTCGGTCACCGCGACGACCGTGATCCGCGACGTCGACGCCCCCAGCAGCCGCATCGTGGCCAGTCGTTCCCGGCGCCGCGTCGCGGACAGCCGGGCGGACGCGCCGACCAGGCCCGCGGCCGGGAACAGCACGAGCGCGGCCGCGACGATCGTCAGCTGGCGGTAGATCTCGAGCTGCTGGTCGGTCGGGGCTGGCCGGTCGAACCCGGCCACCGGCACGACGTCCGACGAGCCCGGCGCGACGAGCACCGGGTCTTCCGCCGGGCGCCCGACGACGGCCACCAGCTCGTCGGGATCCTGCAGCGCACCGTCGCCGAGGACGCCGGTGACCGCGCCGGGGTACCGGTCGGCGAGCTGTTCCGGCGGCAGCGACGCGACGAGCCGGTTCATCGCGGGCGACACCCAGACCTCGCCGGGCGCCGGCATCCGTGGCAGGCCGGGCGGGGGCGCCGCGCCCGGCCGGGGGTCGACGAGGTTCACCTCGGTGATCGACCGCCCGGCCACCGCGTCGGTGCGGGTGCGCAGCTGCGCGACGGCCGATCCGTCGGACGCCGATGCGGGCGCGCGCCACGCGGTGCGGGACTCGCGCTCGTCGAGCCCGTGCAGGGCGCCGAGCGCCACGCACAGCAGCCCGGTCGCGACGGCGACACCACCCGCGACCAGCCCGGCGGAGATCCACGCCGGACGCCCGCCGAGGCGCAGCAGCCGCAGCGCCAGTCCGATCACGAAGCTTCCTGTGTGGACAGTGCCCCGGCGACGACCCGACCGTCGCGCAGGGAGACCGTGTGGTGGCACCGGGCCGCGACGTCCGCGTCGTGCGTGACCACGACGAGTCCGGCGCCGGTGTCCACGGCCAGCCCGGTGAGCAGGTCCATCACCTGCCCGCCCGCCACCGAGTCCAGCGCGCCCGTCGGCTCGTCGGCGAACACGACGGCAGGCCCCGCCACGAGCGCACGGGCGATCGCCACCCGCTGCTCCTGCCCACCGGAGAGCTGGCCGGGGCGGCGGTCCTGCAGCCCGTCGATGCCCAGCGGCCCGAACCAGTCCGCGGCCCGCCGGAGCGCGACTCCCCGGCGCGCTCCGGCCAGCATCAGCGGCAGTGCGACGTTCTCCACCGCTGGCAGCTCCGGCAGCAACTGTCCGAACTGGAACACGAAGCCGATCCGGTCCCGTCGCAGCGCCGTCCGCCTCGACTCGGAGAGCCGGTCGACCCGCTCGCCGTCCAGCCAGACCTCGCCCTCGTCCGGCACGACGATCCCGGCCAGGCAGTGCAGCAACGTCGACTTGCCGGACCCGGACGGCCCGGTCACGGCGACCGTGTCCCCCGGCGCGACGTCGATGTCGACGCGGTCCAGCACCGTCGTCACCCCGTAACGCTTGCCGAGCCCGCGCCCGGACAGGACGGCGGTCACCGGCACTTTCCGTCCACACGCGACTGTGCGAACGACTCCAGCAGCGGCAGGGCCGCCATCGCTCCCAGCACCCCCAGGCCGATCACCCACACCGTCCAGGACGCGAGCGTGCCCAACACCGTCGCGATCCGTTCGATCTCGTCCATGCCTCGGAACGCTGCCGGTCGGACACCGTCCGGCGCCTCGGACCACGGGTGGATTCTCCGCACGCCCGCCTCGTCCCTTCGACCGAGGCGGTCCGCCAGCCCACGGCACTAGCCTGGCCAGGTGTGGCGTGGAGAGGAGCGGCCCCTGGACCGGCTGCTGCGCCTGATCCGGACGCCCGTCGAGGTCCTCGCGTACCTGTTCTGGCTGGTCGTGGACGTCGTCTTCGGGGCGTACGACCCGCCGCTCACCGCCGGTCAGCCGATCGTCGGGGCACTCGTCGCCGGTCTCGTGCTCCTGCGCGGACGGATCGGCCGGGCACGGACGGCCGTGATCACCTACGCGGTGTCGGTCGGGTTCACGATCGTCTCGGTCCCGTTCGGTGCCCCGTCGCTCGTGTTCGCCGAGCAGCTGGCGCTGGCCGTCGTGACGATCTCCGCGGTGCGCCTGGCCGGCCGGCGGGAGGCGCTGTGGCTGTCCCTCGGGGCGGGCGTCGCGATCGTCGCCTCGCCGCTGGTCCGGCCGGAGATCGGGCAGACCGGGACGGCGTTCGTCGCGCTGTCGGTGATGGGCTGGATCGGGACGGTCGCGATCGGGCTGGCGCTGCGCGAGACGCGGTCCCGGCGGCTCGCCGAGCTCGCCGACGCCCGCTCCGCCGAGCGGATGGAGCTCGCCCGCGAGCTGCACGACGTCATCGCGCACCACGTGACCGGCATCGTCGTCGCCGCGCAGGCGGCGGGCGTCGTCGCGCGCACCCGTCCCGAGGAGGTGGGACGCGCGTTGGAGTCGATCGAGCACGCCGGGACGGACGCGCTCGGCGCGATGCGCAGCATGGTCGGGGTGCTGCGCGGCCAGCAGGATCCGGACGCGGCCCGGACGCCCGGACCGGATCTCGGTGAGGTCGACGAGCTCGTCCGCCGTTTCGACGACGGCCGGGGCGCGGTCACGCTGCGCTCGGACCCCGGGCTGACGCACGCCGTGCTGCCCGCGGGCGTCGCGGCCAGCGGCTACCGGATCGTGCAGGAGGCGCTGACCAACGTGCGCAGGCACGCGCCCAGGGCGGCGTCGGTGGAGGTCGACCTGCGGATGACCGGGGACGCTCTGCTCGTCGTGGTGCGCAACGACGGCGTGGAGCAGCGCAAGGAGCCGGTGATCGTCCGCGGTGGGTTCGGGCTGGCCGGGATGGCGGAGCGGGTGGCCGCCCTCGGCGGGGAGCTCCGGGCCGGCCCGGACGGTCCGCACCTGTGGACGGTCAGCGCACGGCTGCCGGTCCGGGAGGGCACGTCATGACCATCACCGTAGCGCTCGCCGACGACCAGGAGATGGTGCGCACCGGGTTCCGGCTGATCCTCGGCAACGAGCCGGACATCGAGGTGGTCGCCGAGTCGGGCACCGGGACCGACGTCGTCGCGCGCTCCCGGGAGCTGCGCCCGGACGTCGTGCTCATGGACATCCGGATGCCCGGGATGGACGGTCTGAAGGCGACCCGGGCGCTGATGGCCGCCCCGGAGCCTCCGCGGGTCGTCATGGTGACCACGTTCGACCACGACGAGTACGTCTACGACGCGCTGCGCTCCGGCGCCTGCGGGTTCCTGCTCAAGGACGCGGGGCCGCGGTTGCTGGTCGAGGCCGTCCGGGCCGCGGCGGCCGGGGACGCGCTGGTCTCCCCGTCGATCACGGTGCGGCTGCTCGAACGGCTGACCTCGCCACGGCGCGTCGCACCGGGTGCCGACCCGTTGTCCGCGCGCGAGCGCGAGGTCGTGCGGGCGGTGGCCAGGGGACGGACGAACGGCGAGATCGCGGCGGAGCTGTTCGTGTCGCTGTCCACGGTGAAGACGCACCTGACGAACATCCACACGAAGCTCGACGCCAGGAACCGGGTCGAGGTCGCGGCATGGGCCTGGGAGAACGGCCTGGTCGGTTAGCGGGACACCGGGATCCTGAGCACCGCGTCGACCGGCCCGCGCGGCGACGGGATCGCCACCTCCGTGTCCCGTGGACGCCGCGCCGCGCTCTGGGAAGCCCGGTCGTCCCAGAGCGTGAACAACGGCGTCGCGGCCAGCGCGAGCAGGATCAGGATGCCGGGGACGGCGAACAGGATCGTGAGCACCATGGTCTCCACGATCCGCGTCGAACCTGTGCGCCACATCGGACGCAGGTACGGTTCTCCCAGCTCAGGGACTCAGACCGGGGGACTAGGGGAGAACCCCGGAGTCAACCCCGGGGCACGCTCTGGGCGGCCATGGCGGACGGGTCCCACGAGTCCTGCGGGCCGCCCCACGCGTTGCGCTTGAGCATCTTCTTCGCTGCCTTCTGGTTCCGGCCGACGAGCCGGTCCAGGTAGATCGTGCCGTCCAGGTGGTCGACCTCGTGCTGCAGGCAGCGCGCGAAGAAGCCGTGCCCCTCCTCCTCGACCGGCTCGCCGTCCAGATCGGTCCCGGTCACCCGGGCCCAGTCCGCGCGGCCGGTCGCGAAGCTCTCGTCCGGCACGGACAGACAACCCTCCTGGTCGTCGTCGGGGTCCGGCATGGTCTCCGGACGCTGGGACGTCTCCAGCACCGGGTTGACGACGACGCCGCGCCGCATCTCCATGCGCTCGGTGTCCGGGCAGTCGTAGACGAACACGCGCAGGCCCACGCCCACCTGGTTCGCCGCCAGACCGACGCCCTCCGCGGCCGCCATCGTCTCGAACATGTCCGCGACGAGCGTGCGCAACGCGTCGTCGACCTGCTCGACCGGACGCGTCGGCGTGTGCAGAACGGGGTCGCCGACCATGCGGATGGGCAGAACCGTCACCCGGTGATCGTACGGCGAGCCTGCACCGGAACTGTCGGGGTGGCCTGTCAGGATTCATCCCGCGGTGGCGCGTCACACCGGGACTCTGCGCCTGGCCCGTGGTTCAATGGCCGCCGCGAATGACACGTTTGTCATTCACCAACGTTGCCGTCCCCGGCCGCCCGAGGAGCGTGATGGAGTCCGTCGAGACCGCCGGATCCAGATCAGGACGTCCGGGTGCCCACCGCTCGACCACCGTGCGTGAACTGGACCGTCGCGAGCGGGAGATCCTCGCGTTCGAGGGTCAGTGGTGGAAGTACGCGGGGGCCAAGGAACAGGCCATCCGCGAGCTGTTCGACATGTCCGCCACGCGCTACTACCAGGTGCTCAACGCGCTGGTGGACAAGCCGGAGGCGCTCGCGGTGGACCCGCTGCTGGTCAAGCGGCTGCGCCGGCTGCGCTCCAGCCGCCAGCGCACCCGAGCCGCACGTCGTCTGGGTATCGAGCCCTGACGCCATGAGTTGTCACCACCCGTCCCGGAGGTCGCCATGACCGCACCCACGCCCGGCGGCCGCTCGCCGCTCTTCATCGCTGGCGTCGCGCTCGTCGGGGTCGGTGTGCTGTCCGGGGTCGTCGGTCTGATCGGGCTCGGTACCGGTGGCGGGACGTCGCCGGAGGCCTCCGCGTCCCCGCCGCCGTCGTCGGCGCCCGCGGAGCCGGGCACCGGTGCCCCGCCCGGTGACGGGACCACGCCCGGCGCCTCGGGCGCTCCGGGTGCGCCCGGCACCCCTGGTGGGGCGGGTACCTCGCCGCTGACGCCCGGCGCCCCCGGCACCCCGGGTGCCGTCGGTGGTCCGCCCGCGCCCGGAGCGGGTGGTTCCGGCGGTCAGCCCATCACCGACGGCGGCGCCTCGGCAGGCGGCGCGGGCGGCGGTTCCGGCGGTGGGGCGGGTGTCGCGGCGCGGCCCGCCGTGCGGGTCTACAACAACAGCACCGTCAAGGGGCTGGCCGAGAAGGCCGCCGAGGAGTTCCGCGCGAACGGCTGGGCCGTCTCGTCCGTGCAGAACTACCCGCAGGGCGTCATCCCCGCGACGACCGTCTACTACCGGCCGGGCACGGCCGAGAAGACCGCCGCCGACGAGATGGCCCGCAAGTGGGGCATGCGCTCCGAGGCCCGGTTCGCCGGTATCCAGGACGCGACGCCCGGCATCATCGTGATCATCACGAAGGACTTCAAGGCCGCCTGACCGACCTCCGCTCCCCAGCGGCACACACCGAGCCGGTCCCGGACATCCGGGGCCGGCTCGTTGGTGTTCGGGGCGGGGCGGATCGGGTCGCGATCCTGCTCCTGCGACGACCTCGGCGCGGCAACCCTGCCGACCCGTCGACCCGTCGCCACGTCCCGGTGGCGCCGGCGACCGCGGGGACCGATCGGCGCGAGAACGTTCCGCCCGAACGGGCTACGGGATCGAGTGGAACGTTTCCGCGGTTCCGGCGACCGCAACGTTCCGGTGGATGCGCTGAGCCGGTTGAGCGGAACGTTGGCGCGAGATCGGCGTAGGGCGAGGGCCACGGGGCGGCGCTCACCTGTGCGGCCGGGCCCGGCGGGCAGTGCGATCGGGCCGCGGTCGGGCCCCGGTCCCGGGGCCCGGGTCCAGAGCGGGTTCAGAGGGCGGCGCGGCGTTCGGCGTAGGCCTCGAGCTCGGCGACCTGGACGGGGTCGAGGGACGGGCCCACGACGCTGCGCGCGGTGGCCAGGTGGTCGGCGGTCACCTCGGTCGCGTCCAGGGAGCCGCGCATCGCGGTGAGGGCGGCCTCGCGCAACACGGCCGTGCAGTCCGCTGCCGAGTAGCCGTCCATGTCGGCAGCCAGGGCGGGCAGGTCGACGTCGTCGGCCATCGGGATGTTCCGACCGGCCGCCCGCAGGATGTCCTCGCGGGCCTCCGCGTCCGGCGGCGGGACGAACACCAGGCGCTCCAGTCGACCGGGCCGCAGCAGGGCCGGGTCGATCAGCTCCGGCCGGTTCGTCGCGCCGACGACGACGACCTCCCGCAGCGGCGTCGCGCCGTCCAGTTCGGTCAGCAGCGCGGCGACGACGCGGTCGGCGACGCCGGCGTCGCTGGAGCCGCCGCGGCGCGGGGCGAGCGCGTCGACCTCGTCGAGGAACAGCAGCGCCGGCGCGGCCTCCGCGGCCCGTCGGAACAGCTCCCGCACGGCGCGCTCGGACTCGCCGACGTACTTGTCCAGCAGCTCGGCGCCCTTGACCGCGAACACGTTCAGGTTGCCGGTGCCGGCGAGCGCGCGCAGCAGGAACGTCTTGCCGCCACCGGGCGGGCCGTAGAGCAGCACGCCACGCGGGGCCTGCACGCCGAGGCGGGCGAACGAGTCCGGGTAGCGCAGCGGCCAGAGCACGGCCTCGGTGAGCGCCTGCTTCACGTCGACCATGTCACCCACGTCGTCAAGCGTGAGACCGCCACTGCCAAGGGTCCCGCTGTCCGACAACGAGATCGGCCGGACCGATCCGACCGCGTCGAGCAGGTCGCGCTGGTGCACCCGAGGCTCGTCGGATGACGAACCGGACCGCAGCGCGGCCTGGATCGCGGCCTCGCGACGCACGGCCACCAGGTCGGCGACGACGAACCCGGGTGCCCGCCCGGCGACAACGGTGAGGTCGACGTCGTCGGCACACGGCACGTCGCGCAGCAGCTGCTCGAGCAGCTCCCGCCGGGTCGCCGCGTCCGGGAGCGACGCGGTCAGCTCGCGGTCGACGAGGTCCGGCGTGCGCAGGCGCGGGTCCACACCCTCCGGCTCCGACGTGGTCGCGACGAGCGTGGGCCCGCCGGGGGCGGTCGCTGCCCGCAGCTCGTCCAGCACGAGCGTGGCCAGCGGCGGAGGGGACGCGGCGGGCAGGAGCGCGTGCACGTCGTTGACCAGCAGCACCGACGGGCCGTCGCCGGGCCGGGCGCGGTCCAGCACGTCGCGGACCCGGGTCGCGGCGGCGGCCGGCTCCAGCGCGGCGACCGCCGGACCGACCAGCTCCACGACCCGCGCCCCGACGGCGGCCGCGGCACTGCGCACGAGCGTCGCCTTCCCGACCCCCTCCGGCCCGGACAGCAGCACACCCAGACGCGGGCTGCCACCGAGCCGGGACAACAGCTCCGGACGGCTGATCGTCAGGTCCAGCCACTCGACCAGGCGCTTCGCGGCCGCGACGTTGCCGGTCAGCGACTCGATCGGCAGGACCGGTTCCTCCGCAGCCGGCAGGTCCGGCGACGGCGCGGACGCGGCAGGTGCCGAGGTGGGGGTGGCCGACACGGAGGCGCGGGGCGAGGCGGCGGGCACCGGCGCGTCGTCCCCGGTGCTCGGCCCGTCCCGCCAGCCGACGACCGTCGACGGCACCACGGCGACCGGCGTCCCGTCCGGCTCCGCCCCGGCGACCGTCAGCAGCTCGCTCGTCCAGCCGCCGGGGATCGCGGCGGCGAGTGCGCGACGGGCGGAGTGCACGTCGGCACCGGGCGGCGGCGCGATGTCCTGCGGCAGCAGCGACACGGCGTCCCCGGGGGCCAGCACCTTGCCCATCAGCGCGAGCCGCATCGTCTCCGGGCGGACGGCGGTCGCGGCCCGGCGGGTCCCGGACAGCGTCAGCCGCCGCGCGGGCGTCACCTCGGCCCGGGACACGACGATCTCGGCGCCGTCGGTGAGGCCGGCGTTGGACAGCGTGACGTCGTCCAGTCGTGCCTGGCCGGGCACGGCGTCCGGCCCGGCCGCGACGACGAGCGCCGCCGTCACCCGGGACCCGGTGAGCTGCACGGCGTCCCAGGACCGCAGGCCCAGCGCGTCGAGGACCTCCGGGTGCAGACGGACGACCCCGCGCCGGGAGTCGGCGGCCGAGGAGGCGAGACGGGCGACCAGGGTCAGCGACGGATCCGGCACGCCGGAACCGTATCCGGCGTGTCCCCCGTGGCGGACACCGTGTCAGCGACGCCGCAGGTTCAGTCGCCTGCGGCTGCCGCGCGGGCTGATCTGCCCCTGCGACGAGATCTGCCCGGGTGCCCGCGACCGGCCGTTCGCCGTGCCACCGCGGAGGTCGTCGTCCGGCCCGAGCCGTCGTCGCACACCGCGTGCCATGGCACCCGCGCGGCCGGCCACCCGTCGTCGCAGCGGGGGGCGCAGGCCGAGCCGGCGCGTCGAGCGCGCCGCCCGCGCCACCGCGCGCCGCTGGCGGACCGGGACGTCCCACGCCTCCGGGTGCCGCGACAGCCAGCGGTAGCGGTAGACCGTGTACGGGATCAGGGCCAGGTAGGCGAGCGCGGCGATCGTGATGCCGAGGAACGGCACGGTGAACAGCGCCGCCGCGATCACCCCGACGGCCACCAGCAGCGGTGCGATCGCCCGGCGGGACACCCGCACGGTCTTCACCGACACGGTCGGCAGCCTCGAGACCATCAGCCCGCCGGTGACCAGCGCCCACGCGCCGACCACCCACACCGACGACCACCAGCCCCCGCCGAAGTGCAGCCAGAGGTAGAGCGGGATGCCCGCGGTCATCGCGGCCGCGGGCGCCGGGACGCCGACGAAGAACTCGCGGGCGAACGGGGGCGACGAGTCGTCGTCGATGAGCGTGTTGAACCGGGCCAGCCGCAGCGCCATGCACACGGTGAACACCAGCGCCACGACCCAGCCCGCTCTGGTGTCCTGCAGCGCCCAGATGTAGATCACCAGAGCGGGCGCGACGCCGAACGACACGAGGTCGGCCAGCGAGTCGAGCTCCGCTCCGATCCGGCTGGACGCGTCCAGCAGCCGGGCCAGCCCGCCGTCCAGCGCGTCGCAGAGCGCCGCCGCCGCCACCGCGCCGATGGCGAGCGTGAAGCGCCCACCGAGCGCGAAGTAGACGGCGGACAGGCCTGCGCACAGGTTGAGGACGGTGACCGCGTTCGGCAGCAGCCGCACCCCGGCCGGATAGCCACCCTCCGGAGGTCTCGGCATCCGCGGGGTCCTCGGCGTCACGCGCCCCGCCGCGGGATCTCGGCCAGCACGGTCTCGGCCCCGACGCTGCGCTGGCCGGGAGTCACCAGCGCCCGCGCGTCCGGCGGCAGGTAGGTGTCGACGCGGGAGCCGAAGCGGATCAGGCCGAACCGCTCGCCCGCCGCGACCTCGTCGCCGGGCGCCAGGTCGCAGACGATCCGGCGGGCGAGCAGCCCGGCGATCTGGACGACGCCGACGCGCGATCCGTCCGCGGCTTCGAACGTGACGGCGTTGCGCTCGTTGTCCTCGCTGGCCTTGTCCAGGTCCGCGGACAGGAACGCCCCCGGCCGGTACTCGACGTGCCGGACGCGCCCGTGCACCGGCGTCCACTGGACGTGCACGTCCAGGAGCGAGAGGAACACGCCGACCCGGACGACCGGACGTCGTTCCATGTCCAGCTCGTCCGGCGGGACGGCCTCACCCACGGTCGCGACGGTGCCGTCCGCCGGGGCGACGACGACGTCCGCGCGTGTCGGCGGTGTGCGGTGCGGTGAGCGGAAGAACGCGGCGACGGCGGCCGTGGCCAGCAGGCCGGCACCGGTGCCCCGCCCGCTCAGCAGCCGCAGCCCGGCCGCGGCGACACCGACCCCGGCGACGATCGGACGCCCGCCGGGATGCATCGGCGGTACGGCGTCCCGGACCAGACGGGCGATGTGGGAGGGCGAGGTCGGCGAGGTCCCGGTCGACTCGGGCATGGGCTGGTGTCGGCTCCTCCGCGCCGGTCCGGCGAACCGATCTGCCCCGGTCGGCGCTGCGCTGCGTGCGGCAGGCCCGGGATCTCCGACGGGTCACCGGCCGCTCGTGGACTGTCGTCGTTACGCTACGCGGACGCCCCGGGAGCCAGGCCGGGGGTACCGGTGATCAACGGATCGTGCGGCGCGCCGAACGGCTTCGAAAAAGGGCCGGGGCCGTCATCCCCCGAGACGACGACCCCGGCCTTGGAACCGCTCGTCCGCTCCCCAGCGACGGGCGGTGGGCCTTGTGCTGTGAAGGGACTACCCCTTCACAGTAGAAAGTATTCCTGAGCTGACGACCCGTCGTCTAGATCACCGTTGGTGGAACCGGCGATCTACCTCGATTGGCCGAACCTTCACCACTACAGACGCTCCATGCGGTGAATATGTTGCCCGGACAGACTATGACCTGAGTCACAGTCGGGGTCAGCGTAGCGCGTTCAGACCTCGAGAAGCCAGACCGCGACCGTCGTCCCGTCCTCGACGTGCTCGACCTCGGCCGGGACGTCGATCAGGCAGTCGGCCTGCGCGAGTGCGGCGATGAGGTGCGACGCCGGCGTGCCGATCTCGGAGACGGTGCCGGACCGGGCGTCGAGGACCCCCCGCCGGAACTGCCTGCGTCCGGCGGGCGAGGTCAGCGCACCGTTCACCCGGGCGGTCACGACCGGCCGCTCGGGGGACGGATGCCCCATCGCCGCCCGCAGCGCGGGCCGGACGAACACCTCGAAGGACACCAGCGAGCTGACCGGGTTCCCCGGCAGCGTGGTGACCGCGACGTCGTCCGCGCCCTTCAGCTCCAGGCGCCCGGCCCCCTGCGGCCCGCCGGGCTGCATCGCCACCTTGCCGAACCCGACGCCGTGCCCGGCGAGCGCCTCCTTGACCACCTCGTAGGCGCCCGCGCTGACACCGCCGGACGTGATGACCAGGTCCACGCCCGCCGTCACCTTCTCCGCGATCAGCGAGCGGAACGCCTCGACGTCGTCCGGCACGAACGCCAGCTGCTCCGCGGTCGCGCCCGCCTCGCGGACCGCGATCGCGAGCATCGTGCCGTTCGACTCGTAGATCTGGCCGGGCAGCAGCGTCCCGCCCGGCGCGACGAGCTCCGAGCCGGTGGACAGGACGAGCACGTGCGGACGGCGGTGCACCGGCAGCGTCGCGACCCCGCACGCGGCGGCGAGCCCGAGCTGCGACGCGCCGAGCACGGTGCCCGCGGTGAGCAGGACCGCACCCCTCGCGGCGTCACCGCCCGCCAGGCGTACGAACGCGCCGGGCTCGGCCGGGGCGCTGATCGCGACCGTGGTGGTGCCGCCGTCGGTCTGCTCGACGGGCACGATCGCGTCCGCGCCCTCCGGGACCGGCGCCCCGGTCATGATCCGGTGCACGGTGCCGGCCGCCATCGGCGGGACGTCGGTGCGGCCCGCCGGAACGTCCTCGGCGACCGGCAACGTCACCGGGGCGTCGCCGGACGCCGTCGCGACCTCCGCGGCGCGTACCGCGTAGCCGTCCATCGCGGAGTTGTCGAACGGCGGGAGCGCCACCGCGGCGTGCAGGTCGGCGGCCAGCACCCGGCCCGCCGCGTCGGCGAGCGCGACCTGTTCGGTACCGGTCGGGGTGAGCAGCGCGGCGACCGCTGCGCGGTGCTCGTCGACCGAACGCGGTGCATCCCAGGAGGCGGCCATGCGCGTCATCCTCCCGCTCGTCGGAGCGGTCGTCCGGCGGGGGCCGGGGGAAGTTGCACTCGCCATGGTCGAGTGCTAGAACAGAGAGAGCATCCACTGGCACTCGTGGCCGTGGAGTGCCAGGTCTGGTTCGGTGAGGCCGGCGCAGGGTTGCCGGTCGTCCGTCGCGGGCACCGTCCTCGGACCACACGATCATCTGATTCATTCGGAGGGCTACACCCCCATGGCGAAGCAGATCGCGTTCGACGAAGAGGCCCGTCGCGGCCTCGAGCGGGGTATGAACACCCTCGCGGACGCCGTGAAGGTGACGCTGGGCCCGCGCGGCCGCAACGTCGTCCTGGAGAAGAAGTGGGGCGCGCCGACCATCACCAACGACGGTGTGTCGATCGCCAAGGAGATCGAGCTCGAGGACTCCTGGGAGAAGATCGGCGCCGAGCTGGTGAAGGAGGTCGCGAAGAAGACCGACGACATCGCCGGTGACGGCACGACCACCGCCACCGTGCTGGCCCAGGCGCTCGTGCGCGAGGGCCTGCGCAACGTGGCCGCCGGCGCGAACCCGATGGGTCTCAAGCGCGGCATCGAGAAGGCCGTCGAGGCCGTCTCCCAGGCGCTGCTGAAGAGCGCCAAGGAGGTCGAGACCAAGGAGCAGATCGCCGCCACCGCGTCGATCTCCGCCGCCGACAAGCAGATCGGCGAGCTCATCGCCGAGGCGATGGACAAGGTCGGCAAGGAAGGCGTCATCACGGTCGAGGAGTCGCAGACCTTCGGGCTCGAGCTCGAGCTCACCGAGGGCATGCGCTTCGACAAGGGCTACATCTCGCCCTACTTCGTGACCGACGCCGAGCGGATGGAGGTCGAGCTCGAGGACCCGTACATCCTCCTCGTCTCGTCCAAGATCTCCACGGTCAAGGACCTTCTCCCGCTGCTCGAGAAGATCATGCAGTCGGGTAAGCCGCTGGCGATCATCTCCGAGGACGTCGAGGGCGAGGCCCTGGCCACCCTGGTCGTCAACAAGATCCGTGGCACGTTCAAGTCCGTCGCCGTCAAGGCCCCCGGCTTCGGCGACCGCCGCGAGGCCATGCTCACCGACATGGGCATCCTGACCGGTGGCGAGGTCATCTCGGAGAAGGTCGGCCTCAAGCTGGACAACGCCGACCTGTCGCTGCTGGGCACCGCCCGCAAGGTCGTCGTGACCAAGGACGAGACCACGATCGTCGACGGCGCCGGTGACGCGGACCAGATCCAGGGCCGGGTCAACCAGATCCGTGCCGAGATCGAGCGCACCGACTCCGACTACGACCGCGAGAAGCTCCAGGAGCGCCTCGCCAAGCTGGCCGGCGGCGTCGCCGTCATCAAGGCGGGCGCGGCCACCGAGGTCGAGCTCAAGGAGCGCAAGCACCGCATCGAGGACGCCGTCCGCAACGCGAAGGCGGCCGTCGAGGAGGGCATCGTCGCCGGCGGCGGCGTCGCCCTGCTGCAGGCCGGTGCGGGCCTGTTCGAGGGCCTCGGCCTGGACGGGGACGAGGCGACCGGCGCGAACATCGTCAAGGTCGCGCTGGAGGCCCCGCTCAAGCAGATCGCGGTCAACGCGGGTCTCGAGGGCGGCGTCGTCGCGGAGAAGGTCCGCAACCTGCCCACCGGTGAGGGCCTCGACGCCTCCACCGGCGAGTACAAGGACCTGGTCAAGGCCGGCATCATCGACCCGGCCAAGGTGACCCGCTCCGCGCTGCAGAACGCCGCGTCCATCGCGGCGCTGTTCCTCACCACCGAGGCCGTCATCGCCGACAAGCCCGAGAAGGGCGGCGGCGGCGGGGGCGACCCGACCGGTGGCATGGGCGGCATGGGCGGCATGGACTTCTAGGTCCGTCCCCCCAGCACGTTCCCCGCAGGGGCGGTACCGGTTCGCCGGTGCCGCCCCTGCGGCGTGTTCAGGCCAGGGCGTCCGCGACGGCGGCGGCGCGGGCGCGCAGGGTCGCCCGCAGTTCCGGCGGGTCCAGCACCTCGACGTCCGGCAGGAGAGGCCAGACGATCTTCGCCGCGTGCCTCAGGTCCCCGAACGTCGCCTCGACCTCGCCCGGCACGCCGGTGTCGGCGACGTCCACCGCGGCCCTGACGAGCTCGTCGCGGCGGTCGTCCGGCATCCGGAGCCGCACGGTCTCCCCCGGCATCCGGGACCGGAACTCCTCGCGGCGCCGCAGCCACAGCTGCTCCAGGTCGACGCCGTCCGGGCGCTGCGCCTGCTCGTCGAGCTCCTCGGCCCCTGAGATGCGGGAGACGCGGTAGGTGCGGTCCTCGCCGTCGCGGGTCGCGAGCAGGTACCAGCGGCCGGCCGCCTCGACGAGCCCGATCGGGTCGATCGTGCGCCAGCGCGCCTCCGACTCCTCCCGCCCCGAGCGGTAGCGGATCCGCAGGCGCCGCCCGGCGAACACGGCGTTCTGCACGGCCCCGAGCGCGTCCCCGGTCTCCTGCTGCGGGTCCACGAGCCAGCCACCCCGACGCACGAGCACCCGCTCGGCTGCCCCGGTGGCGTCCTGGCGTGCACGTTCGGGCAGCGCGGCGACCACTTTCCGGATCGCCGACGAGAACTCGGAGCCCAACCCCAGCGCGCCGGGCGTGGACGCCGCACCCGACGTCAGCAGCGCGACGGCCTCACCGGGCGTGAGACCCGTCAGGTCCGTCGAGAAGCCGGGCAGCAGCGCGAACCCGCCCGCCCGGCCGCGCTCGGCGTAGACCGGGATACCGGCCGTGGACAGCGCGTCGACGTCGCGCAGGACGGTCCGTTCGGAGACCTCCAGCTCGGCCGCGATGGCCGCTGCGGTCATCCGCCCGCGATGGCGGAGCAGCAGCACGAGCGAGAGGAGGCGGTCGGCACGCACGCTTCGGAGGGTGCCAGAAAATCACGACACAAGATGGCGTGATTGGCTGTCAGAGTTCATCGCATGACGAACGAGACGACCGCACTCGCCGACCCCCGCCCCGCCTTCCGCGACGCCGTGACCTGGGTCGCCGGCCTGGCCGCCGGTGTGCGCGCCGACCAGATGGCGAACCCGACCCCCTGTTCCGAGTTCGACGTCCGGACACTGCTCGCGCACCTGCTGACCACGATCCGCCGTCCGCGAGCGTTCGCCCGGGGCGTCGACGGGCTCGCCATCCCGCACGTGATCCCCGGCATCGCCGACGACGCGCTCGCCGGCACCTACGCCGCGGACGCCGATGCGGCCGTCGCCGCCTGGTCCGACGACGCGGTTCTCGACCGCACGATGCGGGTGCCGTGGGGCGAGGTGACCGGCCGGGAGACGTTGCACGGCTTCCTCAACGAGGCCCTCGTCCACGGGTGGGACCTCGCCGTCGCGACCGGACAGGATCCCGAGGCCGACCCGGAGCTCGTCGCGTTCGGCCGCGAGGCCGCCGAGCGGATCCTCGCCGGGGCACGCGAGCACATCCCGTTCGATCCCCCGGTGGAGCCCGCCGACGACGCGGGCCCCACCGAGCGGCTGGCGAACTGGTCCGGCCGGGTCACGGCGGCCTGGCGCTGACCGGACCGTCCGGCGGCCCCCGCACCGCCGGACGGCACCTCCGGGATCAGGACCGGGCCGGCTCGACCGGCGCCAGGATCCACCCGGCGATGTAGACGAGTGCCATCGCGCCACTGGTCAGGACGGTCAGCACGGCCATCGCGATCCGGACGAGCGCCGGGTCGAGGTCGAGCTCCTCGGCGATGCCCGCGGACAGGCCGCTGAGCATCACGTCGTCCGGACTGCGGCGGAGCTTGAACCGCGGCCGGCGCGGGGCGGCGATCGCCGCGGGGGCCGGGCCCGGGTCGGTGGCGGCCTGGTCGGTGGCGGTCTGGGTGGCGGTGGTGTTCTCCATGACCACAACTCTGCTCGGCCACGACGGGCCGGACCTCGGGATCCACCCGGAGTCCGCCCCGGATCGTGCCGGTCCGACCCCGGGCTCAGTCCAAGGGTGACGGGCCGTGGCGGCGGCGCCCGGTTCCCTCGAGCGACGGCCGGTCGGTGCCGTCGCGCGGCTCCGGCAGCGAGCCGGTCACGTCGCCCACGACGTCGTGCGGCACCTGCGCGTCCCGGCGGCGGACCATTCGGCCGACGATCACCGCGACGACCACACCCAGGGCGATCCACACCGCGAGGCCGAGAAGGATCCACACGAACAGTGACACCCTCGACCTCCCTCGTCCTCGTGACCGTGCCGGTCCGGCGCCTGTTTCCAGTGTGCACAACGAGCAGCCCGACGTGGGGATCTGCCACCGAATCGGGTGGACGCCGGGCCGGAACGCCACCACTGGCGGTGACGACCGCGCCCGTTCGGCCGAGGTGACGCTCAGCCGACCTCGGGGAGCGTCGGGCCCAGCAGGTCGTCGGCGTCGACGATCCGGTACGCGTAGCCCTGCTCGGCCAGGAACCGCTGCCGGTGCGCCGCGTAGTCGGTGTCCACCGTGTCCCGGGAGACGACGGAGTAGAAGTGGGCCTGCCTGCCGTCGCCCTTCGGACGCAGCAACCGACCGAGCCGCTGCGCCTCCTCCTGGCGGGAGCCGAACGTGCCGGAGACCTGCACCGCGACCGTCGCCTCCGGCAGGTCGATCGAGAAGTTGGCCACCTTCGACACCACGAGCCTGCTGATCTCGCCGCTACGGAACGCGTCGAACAGCCGCTCGCGCTCGCGGTTGCGCGTCGACCCCTGGATGACCGGGCAGTCGAGGGTCTCGCCGAGCTCGTCGAGCTGCTCCAGGTAGGCGCCGATCACCAGCGTCGGCTCGCCATGGTGCTTCTCGACGATCTTCTTGACCACGGCGAGCTTCGTGTGCGCCGTGGAGGCCATCCGGTAGCGCTCCTCGGCGTCCGCGGTCGCGTAGCCCATCCGCTCCGCGTCGGTCAGGGTCACCCTGACCTCGATGCACTCCGCGGGCGCGATCCAGCCCTGCGCCTCGATGTCCCGCCACGGCGCGTCGTAGCGCTTCGGGCCGATCAGCGAGAACACGTCGCCCTCGCGGCCGTCCTCGCGGACGAGCGTGGCGGTCAGACCGAGACGGCGGCGGGACTGCAGGTCGGCCGTCATCCGGAACACCGGTGCCGGGAGCAGGTGCACCTCGTCGTAGATCACGAGGCCCCAGTCCCGGGAGTCGAACAGCTCCAGGTGCCGGTACTCGCCCTTGGTCTTGCGCGTGACCACCTGGTAGGTCGCGATCGTGACCGGGCGGATCTCCTTGCGCTCCCCGGAGTACTCGCCGATCTCCTCCTCGGTCAGCGACGTCCGCGCGATCAGCTCCCGCTTCCACTGACGGCCCGCGACCGTGTTCGTGACCAGGATCAGCGTCGTCGCGCCGGCCTTGGCCATCGCCGCGGCACCGACCAGCGTCTTCCCCGCGCCACAGGGCAGCACGACGACGCCGGAGCCGCCGTCCCAGAACCCGTCGACGGCCTGGGACTGGTAGTCGCGCAGATGCCATTCCGTCTGGTCCAGCTCGATGTAATGCGCCTCGCCGTCGACGTAGCCGGCCTGGTCGTCGGCGGGCCAGCCGACCTTGAGCAGCGCCTGCTTCAGCCGGCCGCGCTCCGACGGATGCACGACGACGGTGTCGTCGTCGATCCGGGCGCCGAGCATCGGCGAGATCTTCTTCTGCCGGAGGATCTCCTCCAGCACGGCACGGTCCAGCGCGGTGAGCACGAGGCCGTGCGCGGGGTGGTTGGACAGCTGCAGGCGCCCGTAGCGGCCCATCGTGTCCACGACGTCGACGAGCAACGGCTGCGGGACGGGATAGCGGGACCATCGCACGAGCGCGTCGACGACCTGCTCGGCGTCGTGCCCCGCGGCCCGCGCGTTCCACAGGGCCAGCGGCGTGACCCGGTAGGTGTGGACGTGCTCCGGCGCCCGCTCCAGCTCCGCGAACGGCGCGATGGCCGCGCGGGCGGCCTCCGACTCGGCATGGTCGATCTCGAGGAGCAGTGTCTTGTCCGACTGTACGATCAGTGGACCATCAGTCACGGAGCGAATCCTTTCCACGGCGGAAACGCCTGTTCCCGGGGCCGCCGGACGGTGCGGGTCGGCGAGCGGTCGTCGCGCGTGACCCGACGTGATCGGGCCGGTCGAGGCCGTTACGCCACTCGGGAGCGACCCGTGTCAACGGCTAGACTCACCGGCCGAGCGCGAGTACAGACGAGACCCACATCGATCATATCCGGCCGACCACATCGACGCGGCGAGACCCGTCGGCGCGTCACGATGAGGACGGACGGGCGGACGTCCCGGAGCGGTCCGGGGTCGCCGTCCGACCGGAGACGACCGCGAAAGGCGCACCAGACCTCCCGATGGCTCCCCACCCCGCAGTGTCAGAGCGCCCGTCCCCCCGGGACGGGCTCACCGGCCTCGCCGGGTCGGCCGAGCGCGCCGGTCCCGTCCGCTCCGCCCGCCCGGCCGTCCCCGACATCGCGGTGACCGCACCGGATACCGACAGGGAGACCTTGACGTGACCAGCACGGAACGCCGTCGCACCTGGTCCGAGCGGATGGACCCGCGCAACTGGAGCCTGGTCGCCAAGCTGGCCGTCGTGGGTCTCGTCCCCACGATCCTGGCCCTGGCGATCGGCGCGTTCCGCGTGGTCGACCAGGCCAACGTCGCCGAGGAGCTCGGCCAGGGCAGCGGTCTCGTCGAGGCCCACCAGCAGGTCGGGGCGCTGACGCAGGCACTGCAGGCGGAACGGTCCGCCGCCGTCGTGTTCGTCGGGGGCAACCGCCTCGGCGACCGGAACGCCGTGGACAGCGCGCAGGCCGCCACCGACCAGGCCGTGCGCCGCGCGAACGACACCCTGACCGCCGCCGAGCAGCAGGCGCCGCAGATCGGCACGGCGAAGCGGCAGGCGGACACGACGATCGGGCAGCTGCCGATCATCCGGTCACAGGTGGCCGCCGCACCGACGCCCGTCCAGGACGTCACGACCCGCTACACCGCGGTCGTGCAGCGCACGCTGGCGCTCGACCGCGCGCTGCTCGGCCAGCTGCAGACCTCCGACACGGCGGGCCTCGCGACGGCACTGGGCTCGACGGCGTCGGCCACCGAGGCGCTGGAGCTGGAACGTTCCGTGCTCGGCGGCGCGATCGCCGCCTCCCAGCTGCCCGAGGCGCAGAAGGCCGTCGTCAACGGCGCCGAGGCGAACTACCAGTCCGCGGCGAGCGACTACCAGGCCTCGCTGACCCCGCAGCAGGTCGACCAGTTCGGCAACTTCGCCACCGACCCGGCCAACGCGCAGCGGCAGAGCCTGCGGGACGGGATCATGGCAACACCGAGCGACGGGCGCGTCACGGCCGACGCGGCCGCGTGGAACGCCGCCGTCGACTCGTCCGTGGGGGTCGTCCGCTCGGCCGACCGCCAGGCCGAGGACCAGTTCGTCGGCGGGCGCGCGCAGGCCGCCGAGCAGGCAGGCAACACGGCCGGCCTGAACTCGGTGCTGCTGATGCTGGGCCTGCTGCTGACGATCGGCATCATCCTGCTGCTCGGCCGCCAGCTGGTCCGGTCGCTGCGCGTGCTGCGCACGTCCGCGCTCGACGTCGCGGAGCGGCGGCTGCCACAGGCCGTGCAGAGCATGCGGTCCGGGCAGGCACCGAGCGCGCTCGTCGAGCCGGTGCCGCTGGACAGCCGCGACGAGATCGGCGAGGTCGCCCGCGCGTTCGACGCCGTGCACGGCCAGGCGATCCGCCTCGCGGCCGACCAGGCGGCGCTGCAGCAGAACGTGAACAGCATGTTCGTCAACCTCTCCCGGCGCAGCCAGGCGCTGGTGGAGCGGCAGCTGCAGCTGATCGAGCAGCTGGAGTCGAACGAGCAGGACCCGGACCAGCTGTCGAACCTGTTCCAGCTGGACCACCTCGCGACCCGTATGCGGCGTAACAGCGAGAACCTGCTGGTGCTCGCCGGCACCGACCTGGCCAAGCGGAACGTGGCCCCGGTGCAGGTCGTCGACGTGCTGCGGGCCGCGGTCTCCGAGGTCGAGCAGTACCAGCGCGTCGTCGTGCAGACGCCGCCGACCGCGACGATCGCCGGACGGGCCGCGAACGACCTGGTCCACCTGCTGGCCGAGCTGCTGGACAACGCGACGAACTTCTCGCCGCCGGACTCCCAGGTCGTGATGAGCACGACCCGCACGGCCGACGAGTCGCTGCTGATCGAGATCGCGGACCGCGGCGTCGGCATGGCCGACTCCGAGCTGGCGGACGCGAACCAGCGGCTGTCCGGTCCGTCCGAGGTCGACGTGTCCGCGTCCCGCCGGATGGGTCTGTTCGTGGTCGGCCGCCTGGCCGCCCGGCACCGGATCGGCGTCCGGCTGTCCTCGGCGTCCGGGGTGGGCCGCAGCGGCGGGCTGAGCGCGTCGGTGACCGTGCCGCCGCAGCTGGTGCCGTCCGCCGCCCCGGTGATCGAGCAGCCGCGCGAGTCGGTCGGGACGGGCGAGTGGGGCGCGGTCGCCGCCGCGCAGGCGCCCGCCGACCGTCAGGCGGTCGCTCTGAACGGCGCTGCGCACGGAGGTGTCCCGACGTCCACGCTCTCCGGTCCCGACGGGCCGGTGCCGCCGACGTTCGGTTCCGGCAGCACGGCGGGCCCGTCGCGCAACGGCTCCGCGCCGAAGCTACCGACCCGGACCCCGGGCTCCGCGCTCCGGAGCAACCCCGGGACCGGATCGACCGACGGACAGGGAGCTGCGCCGAACGGTTCGGCCGTGCACGGCGCGAACGCGTTCCTCCCGTACGGCACGGGGGCCGAACGTCCCGCGGGCGAGTCCGGTGAGCCCGGGCCGGACATGTTCACGCCGGCGTCCGACGGCCCTTCGTCGGGCGGGCACCGCCCGGCGTCCCCCGGCGACGAACTGCCCCGGCGGGGTGGTCCGGTCGACCGGAACGGCCGGCCCGGGACGCCGTCCCGTCCGGATCCCGCTGACGGGGTGAACGGGAGCGACCCCGCGGAGTCCGCGGAGCCCACCGCGACGACCGCCGCCGCGGCCGCGCCGACCGAGTCGGAGGACGAGACCGCCCAGGAGTCCGGGTCCCCTGGCCTGCTCGGCGCGGTCGGAGCCGCCGGTGTCGGCGGCGCGCTCGCCGGGGTGTTCGGACGCCGCAGGGACACCGACGACGACGGGCCGAGCACCGAGAAGATCTCCCGCGTCCGGGACACGGAACCGGGTCCCGACGCCACCACCGACCACGCCCCGGCCGACGCCGACGGCACCGCCCAGAGCCCGGACGGCGCTGCCGACGGCACCGAGGAGCAGGCGCCGGAGTCCTCGCTCGCCGAGACCGCCACGGACGTCGACGAGCGCACCGCGACCGAACAGGCCGCGACCGGCGTCGCGGACGCCGAGGTCGACGACAGCGAGGTGCAGGACCGGTCCGGAGCCGAGACCCCGGACCGGCCCACCGCCACCCCGGGCGTCGAGCCGACCACCGGATCGGGCCCGGACGCCGGACCTGCGACGGACGCCGGGTCCACGACGGACGCCGGATCGGAGACGGACGCCGGATCGGAGACGGACGCCGAGGACCGGAGCGCCGGGACGCCCCCGGACGGACTCCCGATCCGCACGACCGACGTGCGGGTGAGCCCGGCCGTCCCCCGACAGGACGACGCGGCGGGCGACGGCCCGGACCGGGGCAGTACCCCGGCATGGGGTGCAGCCGCGGGCGGTGCCGCCGTGGCCGGAGCGGCCGCGGCGTTCTCCGCTCGGCCGTGGGCGGACCCGGCCGGTCGGGAGCCGGGTACCGGTGACCAGGCGAACGGGATCTCCGCGAACGGAACCCCACCGACCAGCGACTCGACCGACGACGACCCGGCGACCGTCGAGCCGTCCGACCGGCCCACCGGCGCGGGGACACCCGACGGGGCCGCGACGCAGGCCGACGAACGCGACGGGGACCGGAGCCCGCAGGCGGAGAGCCAGGCCCCGCACCAGGGCCCGGACGACTCCGACACGGACACGACGGCGTTCCCGAGCGCCCGTCCTCCCCGCGAGCCGATGGGCGGCACCCGACCGGCCCCCGTCCGCGGAGGCCCCCTGCGGCCCGCCCCGGCGCGGCGCCCGGTCATGCCACCGGGACCCGTGTCGCCCGCCGCCGGTCCGGTCCAGCCCGGTCCCCTCCACGGCGGTCCGAACGGTCAGACACCGAACGGCCCGGCGCCGAACGGCCCGGCCGGGCCGCGGCCATCCGAGGGTCAGCGCCCGATTGGGGGACAGCGCCCCCTCGACGCACAGCGCCCCGTCCCGCGTGCGCAGGGCGGCTCCGAGCAGGACGCGCTGTTCGCGCCGTCCGTACCGGTCGAGGGTGACCGCGGTCAGCTGCGCCGCCCGGGTGGGCTGGAGTCGGCCCGTGCGGGCGGTGGGTACGACATCAGTCAGACCACCCCGATCTTCGAGGAGATCGCGTCCGCCTGGTTCCGCTCGAACCGTTCGGTCCCGGTCCGCTGGCAGGACGGCGGTCCCGGTCGGGGCGGCCGGGCCGAGGAGCAGGACGGCCGGACGAACGGCGACGACGTGGCACCGGGCGCCGAGCAGACGCCCCGCCCGCGTCCGTCGCCCCGGCCTGCGCCCACGGCGGGCACCCCGCCCACCGACGCCGCCGAGGCCGACGCCGCGCGGGGCGGGATCGACGACGCGGGCTTCGCCTCGCCCGCCGACGACGTGTGGCGCCAGGCCGCCGCGGGCACCGACGACACGGAGCAGGTCCCGGACGAGATGACCTCGGCCGGGCTGCCGAAACGCCGCCCGCGTGCACGCCTGCTCCCGGGCAGTGCGGCAGGATCGACCGTGCTGAGCCCACCCGCCTCGTCCGAGGCGCGCAGCGCGGAGAACGTCCGGGGCCGGCTGGCCAGCTACCAGCAGGGCGTCCGGCAGGGTCGGGAGAGCCGCACGACCCGCACCGGGGCCGACGCCGCCCCCGAGGCGAACCACACCGGCGACCGTCCGAGCACGACCGAAACTGAGGAGAATCCGTGAGGCCAGCGCAAGCGCAGCCGAGTCAGAGCCGGTTCGGCTGGCTCGTCACGAACTTCGCCGAGCGGGTGCCCGGCGTCGCGCACGCCATCGTGGTGTCCGCGGACGGGCTGCTGCTCACGTCGTCCGACCGCCTCCCGCGGGACCGCGCCGACCAGCTCGCCGCCGTCGCGTCCGGGCTGGTCTCGCTGACCCAGGGCGCGGCCCGCTGCTTCGACGCGGGCGGGGTCGTCCAGACGGTCGTCGAGATGGACCGCGGCATCGTGCTGCTGATGTCGATCAGTGACGGGTCCTGCCTGGCCGTGCTCGCGTCCCCGAGCTGCGACATCGGGCTCGTCGGGTACGAGATGACGCTGCTGGTGGACCGCGTCGGCCAGCTGCTGACGCCGGAGCTGCGTGCTGAGCTCCAGGGCTCGTTCGGGCCCTGAGCAGCGGTTTCGAATCACGATAGAGCGGCGAGTACGGTCCATGTCCGCACATCCGGGCGAGGCAGGTGAGATCCGATGACCCAGGGCCCCGACGACGGCGACGGCAGCCGGCAGAACGAGCCGACGTTCGCCGACGTCATGAACGGGTTCAGCCTGGACGCCGGACGCAAGCCGCGGCGCAGGCGGTGGGGTCGCTCCGCCACGCCGGAGCCCGAGCCCCCACCGCCGCCGCAGCAGCCCGCCGAGCTGACCGGCCCGATCAGCGGGTCGGCCGCCTACGGGCTTCCGCCGACGGCGGCCGAGCGGGGGGAGGCTCCACCGGAGCCGATCCAGCCGCCGCCCCCGCCGGTGTCCGGTGCCGCGGCGGTCCGGCCGTACGCGTGGACCAGGGGCCGCACGAAGTCCGGTTTCGAGCTGGCGATCGAGACGCTCGTCTCGGTCAGCGGCCGGGCACTCGGCCATCTCGACCGCATGCCGATGGAGCACCGCGCCGTCGCGGACCTGCTGGTCGAACAGACACGGTCGGTCGCAGAGGTGGCCGCGCTGCTCGCCCTCCCGCTCGGTGTCGCCCGCGTCCTGCTGGGCGACATGGCCGCGGAGGGAACGGTGACCGTGCACCAGACCGCGAGCGAACCCGGCGACGTGCCGGATCTCGCGCTGATGGAAAGGGTGTTGAGTGGACTCCGTCGGCTCTAGGCCACAGGCCGTCGCACGCACCGCGACGATGTCGGCCAAGATCGTGGTGGCCGGTGGGTTCGGGGTGGGGAAGACGACGTTCGTCGGCTCCGTCTCCGAGATCATGCCGCTGACCACCGAAGCGGTCATGACCGAGGCCAGCGCGTCCCACGACGACCTGTCGGCGACGCCGAACAAGCGGTCGACGACGGTCGCGATGGACTTCGGCCGTGTCTCGCTGGACCAGGACCTGGTGCTGTACCTGTTCGGCACGCCCGGCCAGCAACGCTTCTGGTTCATGTGGGACGACCTGGTGCGGGGCGCGATCGGCGCCGTCGTGCTCGTCGACACCCGACGGCTGGCGGACTCGTTCGCCGCCATCGACTTCTTCGAGGACCGCGGGCTGCCCTACGTCGTCGGCGTGAACGCGTTCGACGGCGTGCTGGCGCACCGGCTCGAGGACGTCCGTGAGGCGATGTCGATCGACCCGTCGGTGCCGATGATCACCTGCGACGCCCGCGAGCGGCGGTCGACGAAGGAAGCGCTGATCGCGCTGGTCCAGCACGCGATGAACCAGCGGATGACGGCCGGGGCGCGCTGAGCAGCAGGACTCAGCGGTCCACGACGGCGATCGACGTGATCCGGTGCAGCTGGATCCGCCGGAGCTCGCCGTCGAGCGCGTCCCTGCCCTCGACCACGCCGCCGCCGACCGACGTCGGGGCGAGCACGCGCTCGCCCGCGACGCCGTGGGCGTCGACGTAGCCGATCCACACGCTCTGCCGGTTGCGCGCCGCGTCCTGCAGTGACGCCAGCGTCGTCGTGGACCCGCGCACCGGGATCGCGGAGCCCTCGACACTGCGGCGGACCCCGGCCAGCGTGTCCCCCGAGCGAAGGCGCGCGACGAGGTCCTCGGCTTGGCGGGCCGGGTTCGTCTCGGTGACCGGGCCGGACGCACCGCGCCCGCGACGGCGCGGCTCGGCACGCCTGCCCCGGGAGCGCAGGTCCAGCACGGCCCCGCCCGAGTCCTCGGCGGCCGGGCTGAACCCGGCCGTGCGCAGTCCCTCCAACACGTCCGCGAGCGGCAGCGTGCTGACGACGACGGTCGGTGCGATCCGTCGCAGGTCCAGGTCGGCGGTGGCCGGGTGGGCCAGCACCTCGGAGATCAGCACCTCGTCGTCGGACCGCAGGAACGATGCGGCCGCTCCGCCACGCAGTCGTCCGTGCCTGCGCGCGACGTCGTCGACGAGGTAGCTCAGCGACTGCGGCACCGGCGTCCGCGACCGGGCGGTCAGGAACTCCCGGACGTCGTCCGCGGTGCGTCCGGTGTCCAGCGCGCGGCGCAGGCTCTGCTCGGTGAAGCGGTACACGGCCGCGCCACCCGCGGACTCGATCTCGGCGAGCACGCCCAGCTCGTGCGCGAGCTCCGGGTCGAGCCGCCCCGGTGCGACGGCCGTCAGGTCGGCCTGCAGCAGCACGTGGTCGACGGGCGCCGGGAGCGCCTCGGCCAGCGTGGCGGCCAGCTCGGAGCGGTTCTCCGGGGTGGGGTCGAGCAGCACCCGGCCGTGGGTGGTCAGCGCGTCCAGCGCGACCACCCCGAGCGTGGTCCCCTCGGACACCGTCCAGTCGACGACGTCGTCGCGCAGCCGCCCACCGCGTCGCGGTGCCCGCCACGCCAGCAGCTCGGCCAGCGCCGCGGGCGATCCGACGGCCCGTCCCGGCGGGAGCTCGGCCAGCGCCTGCAGCACGCGGCGACGGTCCCGCGCGGCGGGCGGGCGGCGCACGGCCTCGGACAGGGCCGGGATCGGGCGGTCCTGGTCGTCCCGGCGTCCGACGAGCCCCGGAAGGCGGGGCAGGTCGAGCCAGGAGCGTGCCAGCACGGCCCAGCGGCTCTCGTCGGGGCTCGCGATCCAGGCGTCGGCCGACGTCGTCGGCAGCCACTCCGGCGGCATCCCGTCGGACTCGCCGACGAGGTCGGCCGCGAGCAGCACCTCGGCCAGCAGAGCCGCCGTCGGCTCATCGGTCTCGGCGTCGCGCGCCGTGCGCTTCAGGTCCCGCACGCCCAGCCCGCCGGACCGGAGCACGGCGGGCGGGTTCCGGCCCCACGACTCGAGCAGCAGGTCCGCGTGCCGCAGCAGCTCCAGCGCGGCCCCCGCACCGGTGCCGTCCACCGTGGACGGTTCACGGTCGCGCGTGGGGACGTCCGGGCGCCCGACGTCCAGGCGGCCCATCGGCCGGTCCCCGCGCAGCGCGATGCCCACCTGCCGTGGCAGCTCCACGGTCTCGGGGTCCACCCGCAGCAGCAGGCCTTTCGCGACGAGGCGGCCCACCGGCCCGGACGGGTCCGACGCACCACGGCTGCGCCCGATCGGCGGTCCCGCGACGAGCGCGTCGAGCACCCGCTGCTCGTCCGCGGGAACTGCGGCCAGCAGGTCCGGGAGATCCGCCGTCGCGGCCGGTCCGGACGACGGCCTGCCGAGCCCGCCGGGGTGCGGCGGCGCGACCTCGCGCGCGGCGGGCACGACCGACACCGCGTCGTCGGGGCCCCAGGCGAGCGCCCTGTCCCGCAGTGCCGTCAGTCCGGCCTGGAGCTCGTCGGCCGAGACGTCCGGACCGAGCAGCCACCCGACGTCGGCGATCGCGGCGGCTTCCCGGTCCGCGTCCGCGACGACCAGCGCCTCGAGCACGGCCAGGGACACCGTGTCCAGCTCCTCGCACGCCCGCTGCACGGACGCCCGGATGCCGGCCCTGGTCGCGAGGACGGTGAAGTCGGCGGGCGGCGGCACCGCGAGGTCGGGGCGCACGCGCAGCAGCGCGGCGAGCGTCTCGTCGTCCTGGCCGCGGAGCCAGTCGACCAGGGGCGTGGGCATCCCCACCACGGTAGTCCGCACGCACCCGTCGCGAGACAGGACGGTCGGCCGTCGGGGATACTGTGCACTGCAGACGAACACCGACCCTGGAGGGCCGATGGCCAAGGAGTTCGACAAGGCACGGCTGGACCCGTCGTGGCCGAAGCTGCCCGACGGTGAGCACCCGCTGACCGAGCTGCTGGCACCCACGCAGGGGTCGTTCTCCCCGTTCGGCGAGGTCGAGTTCCCGCTGACCGACGTGCCCTACGAGCACCCGGTCACCGAGATCAACCGGTAGGAGTGGCTGCCGCCGGGCTGCTGCTCGCCGGTGGCGCGGGCCGCCGGATGGGCGAGCCGAAGGCGCTGGTCCGGTTCCGCGGGGTGCGGCTCGTCACCCTCGCGGTGCAGGCGCTCACCGACGCCGGCTGCGCACCGGTGACGGTCGTGCTGGGCGCGCGGGCGGACGAGGCACGGGCCGCGCTCCGCGAGGGTGACGCGCCCGCCGACCTCCACACCGTCGTCGCCGACGGGTGGGACGAGGGTATGGGCGCGTCCCTGCGCCGTGGGCTCGAGGCCGTACGGACGCTGCGGCCGCTGCCGGACGCCGTGCTCGTGCATCTCGTGGACCTGCCCGGCGTGACCGCGGACGCGATCCGCCGCACCGCGGGCGACGGCGACGACCCGTCGGCGTTGCGCCGCGCGGCCTACGACGGGCGGGCCGGACATCCGGTCCTGATCGGACGCGACCACTGGGACGCGGTCACCGACGCCGCGTCCGGCGACGAGGGCGCTCGCAGCTACCTCGGCGGCAACCCGGCCGTGCAGCTCGTCGAGTGCGGGGACCTGGCCGTCCCGGACGACGTGGACACCCCGGAGCAGCTCGCCCGTCTCGCGGCGCGGACGGCCCCGCCCGGAGGCTGACCGGCGGGGCATCCGCACCGTGGCTCAGAGCGCGAGGCGCTGTCCCGGGATGATGAGGGTGCCGCCGTTCAGGAACGAGTTCTTGTCCTGGATCGTGCGCCAGTTCCCGATTCCGTGCGACGCCGCGATCTCGGACAGCGTGTCGCCGCTGCGGACGGTGTACGAGCCTGCGGACGACGAGGTGGCCGCGGCGGGCTTGCTCTTCGGGGCCGCCTTCTTCGCGACGGTCTTCGGGGCCTGGTTCGACTCCGA
Source organism: Pseudonocardia endophytica (assembly GCF_004339565.1). Lineage (GTDB taxonomy): Bacteria > Actinomycetota > Actinomycetes > Mycobacteriales > Pseudonocardiaceae > Pseudonocardia > Pseudonocardia endophytica. Next base: position 239,326 of record NZ_SMFZ01000002.1, on the reverse strand, counting down.
CTTCGACTCCGGCTTCGACTCCGGCTTCGACTCCGACGTCGAGCCGGACTGGGAACCGGAGGAGGCGGCCCCCTCGCGCGGCGTGGACGAGCCGGAGGCCCCGGTCTTCTTCGAGCAGGCGGGCCATGCTCCCCAGCCCTGCCCGGCGAGCACCTTCTCGGCGACCGCGATCTGCTCGGAGCGGCTGGCCTGGTGCGCGACCGGCGCGTACTGCCCGCCGCCGAACGCGCTCCACGTCGACTTCGTGAACTGCAGGCCACCGGAGAAGCCGTTCCCGGTGTTGGCGGCCCAGTTGCCGGAGCTCTCGCACTGCGCGAGCCGGTCCCATGTGGAGTCGGACGCGGCGTTCGCGGACGGGACGATGGCGACCAGCGGTGCACCGGCCACGGCGCCCGCGACGGCGGTGCGCGCGATCGTGCGGCCGGTGGTGCTGGGTTTGCGGTGCTTTCCGCGGTAACGAGCCATGACAGATCTCCGTCGCGGCGCAACGGATCCGCGTGGGGAGCACGCTCACGGACCGGAGTCCGCACGATCCACCCTGTCCCACGACCGTGTGCCTCGGGGGCCGGACCGCCGGACAGGGGGAGCGCTGCGGTTCGGGGCTCGTCCGCGATGGGGGGAGTCGGGCGGGCCGGAATCGACGGTACGGGCGCCGGGGCATCCGTCAAAGCCGCACGACCCGCACCACGGGAATCCGGAGGAACCGCAGGTCAAAGATCCTTTCCCCGTTCGCGCTGGTCAGACTGCCCGATCACGAACGGAACACGAACGTGTTTCGCGTGGATCAGGTTGCGTCAATGTGATGCAGATCACTTCTTGTACCACTCCTGGGTGACGTCGGGCACCTCCACGACGACGCCGTACTGTCGTGTCGTGGAACTCAGCCATGTCGACGCCACCGGCGCCGCACGGATGGTGGACGTGTCCGCCAAGGAGGCGAGCAGGCGCACCGCCGTCGCGACCGGCGTGGTGCGCACGACCGCCGACGTCGTGACGCTCGTGACGTCCGACGGCCTGCCGAAGGGCGACGCGCTCGCCACCGCCAGGATCGCCGGGATCATGGCCGCGAAGCGCACGCCGGACCTCGTCCCGCTCTGCCACCCGATCGCGATCAGCGGGGTCACGTTGGACCTCACCACGTCCGGCGACCGGATCGACATCCGGGCCGAGGTGCGCACGACCGACCGCACCGGCGTCGAGATGGAGGCGCTGACCGCCGTCGCCGTCGCCGGGCTGACGCTGCACGACATGATCAAGGCGGTGGACCCGGCGGCCGTCATGGACGCGGTCCGCGTCGAGAGCAAGGACGGCGGCAAGACCGGCTCGTGGACGCGCCCGGAGGGCCCCACGAGCGAGCCTGCGAACGAGTCATCGGTACGGGGCCTCCGCGAAGCGCCGGCCGAGCGCGGCGAGGACGTGCGGTGAGCACGCCCCGCACGGCGCGTGTGGTCACCGCGTCGAACCGCGCCGCGGCGGGCGTGTACGCCGACCGCGGCGGACCGGTCATCGTCGAGTGGTTGCGGGGCAAGGGGTTCGAGACGCCGGACGCGGCCGTGGTCCCGGACGGCGACCCGGTCGCCGAAGCGCTGCGCGCGGCCGTGGCCGACGGCGCCGACCTCGTGGTGACGACCGGCGGGACCGGCATCTCCCCCACCGACGCGACGCCGGAGGCGACCCGCGGCGTGCTGGACTACGAGGTGCCGGGACTGGCCGACGCGATCCGCCGGTCCGGTGTGGACAAGGTCCCGACGGCGATCCTGTCCCGGGGGCTGGCCGGCGTCGCAGGCCGCACGCTCGTGGTCAACCTGCCCGGCTCGACCGGCGGGGTCCGCGACGGGATCGCCGTGCTCGACGACGTCGTCGACCACGCGGTCGACCAGCTCCGCGGAGGGGACCACACATGACCGCAGCCACGGCCCAGGTGGTGCGCGCCGCCGTCGGCGAGGAACCTCTGGACGTCGACGAGCACGCCCGCATCGTCGAGCACGACGCGGCCGGAGCCGTCGTGACGTTCGCCGGAGTGGTCCGCGACCACGACGGCGGGAGGTCGGTGTCCGGTCTGGAGTACAGCGCCCACCCGACGGCGGCCACGGTCGTCGCCGAGGTCGCCGCCGACGTGGCCGCCCGGTCGCCCGGGGTCCGGGCGATCGCGGTCAGTCACCGCGTCGGACCGCTCGCGATCGGCGAGGTCGCGCTGGCGTGTGCGGTCGCCGCCGAGCACCGGCGCGAGGCGTTCACCGTCTGCGCCGAGCTCGTCGACGAGGTGAAGGCGCGGCTACCGGTCTGGAAGCACCAGCGGTTCGCCGACGGCTCCGACGAGTGGGTCAACTCGACCTGACCCGCCGGAGCCGGTGGTGCCTCAGCGCAGGCGCAGCTGCTGACCCACGACGATCACGTCCGGGTCGGCGATGCCGTTCAGGCTCGCGATCGACCCGACCGACGTGCCGTGGCTCGTCGAGATCTCGGACAGCGTGTCGCCCTGGCGCACCGCGTAGACCGGCCCGCTCTGCGGCGCGGCAGCCGGAGCGGCCTTGCGCGGGGCGGCCTTCTTCTCGGCCTTGCGCGGCTCGGACTTCGAGGACGACCTGGTCGAGGACTTCGACGAGGACCCGCCGGAGCTCGACGCCGCACTGCTCTTCTTCGACGGGCCGCCGCCCGCGCCCACCTTCTTGGAGCAGGACGGCCACGCGCCCCAGCCCTGGGAGGCGAGCACGCGCTCGGCGACGGCGATCTGCTCCTCGCGGCTGGCGCCCGACGCGGATCCCTTACCGCCGTGCGCGCGCCAGGTCGACGGCGAGAACTGCAGCCCGCCCGAGTACCCGTTGCCGGTGTTGGTCGACCAGTTGCCCCCGCTCTCGCACTGGGCGATGTCGTCCCAGCGGTCGCTCGGCACGGACGCGGACGCGGCGCCCGCGGCCACCGCGGAACCGCCTGCGACGACGGCACCGGCCACGACGAGGCGCGCGAGATTGCGACCCATGATTCGCATGGTCATTGTTGTTCGGCTCCACCGCGCCGCCCGAGATTCTGTGCTCCACTGCATTCCTCGGCTGTCCCGTTCTCTCCGTGAGACGGACCGCAGAACCGCGGGACAGTGCGAGGGCGCGGCGGTTCACGGATGATTCGTGCCCGATCAGAACGCCTCGGACCACTCGACGGTACGATCCGTACAGCGGATTCCGTCAATCTGCACGTCGACGAAAGACATCGCAGATACCCCGCTTCCGGAGAGGTCCGTGCAGGAATGTTCCAGGTCAGATACCGTTTGGATCACGGACATTCCAGACGATCATAAAATGATTCATTCTGGAAACACCGTCGCCCGTCGAACCGCTATTGTGACGTCCACGACTCCGCCGGAGAGGGAACCGCGAAGTGCCGGGTGCCCCCGGCTTCCGACGCCAGAGCGGGAACCGGACTCCGCAGGTGCGGGCCGATGTTCGACAGCCGCACGCGGACGCGGAACCACCTCCGCACGGTCCCGGCAGCTTTGGCAGCGCCACCCGCCGTCCGTCATGCTGACCTGGTGAACGCTCCCGTACCCGCCGGCATGCCGGACAGCCCGGCGGCCCTGGCCACGGCGCTGCGCGCCACCGGATACCTGCCCGACGACGGCCTGGCCACGGCGACGTTCCTGGCGATGCGCATGAACCGGCCGCTGTTCTGCGAGGGTGAGCCGGGTACCGGGAAGACCGCACTGGCCCAGGCGCTGGCGACGACGCTCGACGCCCCTCTGATCCGCCTGCAGTGCCACGACGGCATCGACGCGGGCCAGGCGCTCTACGACTGGGACTTCCCCCGCCAGCTGCTGCACCTGCGTGCGCTCGAGGCCGCCGCGAGCGCGGACGACGCGTCGCTGGACCCGGACGCGATCGAGGCATCGCTCTACGACGAGCGGTTCCTGCTCTCCCGGCCGATCCTGCGTGCGCTGCGCACGAGCCCGTCGGTGCTGCTCATCGACGAGATCGACCGCGCCGACGACGAGTTCGAGGCGTTCCTGCTGGAGGTGCTCACCGAGCACGCCGTGACGATCCCGGAGATCGGCGAGATCCGCGCGACCACGCCCCCGGTCGTCGTGCTCACCTCCAACCGGACCCGCGAGGTGCACGACGCGCTCAAGCGCCGGTGCCTCTACCTCTGGCTGGACCACCCGGACATCAACCGGGAGATCGAGATCCTGAGGAGCAGGCTGCCGGACATCCCGGAGCGGCTGGCCGGACAGGTCGCGGCGGCCGCGCACAAGCTCCGCGCCGCCGACCTGGTCAAGCCGCCCGGCGTGGCCGAGTCGCTGGACTGGGCGCGCGCCCTGATGCTGGTCGGCGCGCGGCACCTGGACGTGGAGTCCGCCGCGCACACGCTCGGCGCCGTGCTCAAGTACCGCGAGGACGCCGACCGGGTCCGCAACCAGCTCGACTCGCTGCTGGCCAGCTGAGGGCGGACGTGGCGCGCACCTCACCGGCGACACCGAAGGACACCGGCGAGGCCGACGGCGATCCGCTGCTCGGCCTGGTCGGGTTCACCGAGGTCCTGCGCAGCGCGGGCCTGCCGGTCACGACCGAGCGCGTCGCCGCGTTCCTGGAGGCGCTGGACACGCTCGACGTCACCAGCCGGACGCAGACGTACTGGGCCGGGCGGCTCACCATGTGCGCCGACCCGGACGACGTCGTCCGCTACGACATGGCGTTCGAGGCCTGGTTCGAGCAGGCCGACGGTGCCCGCACCCGGGTCCGCGACGAGCGCCCGCCGCCCGCGCCGAAGCTCGCCTCGCTCGCCCCGCACCGCGAGGGCGAGGAGGGCGAGCCCGAGGAGCAGGACGGCCCGGAGATCAGGGCCACCGCCACCGGCACCGAGATCCTCCGCAGCCGGGACATGGCAGAACTGTCCGGCCCGGAGCGTGAGCACCTGCGCAGGCTGCTGGCGTTGCTGCGCCCCGAGCCGCCGAGCCGGCTGTCCCGGCGCAAGCGCCGCAGCCGGCACGGCGAGGCGGACCCGGCCCGCACGCTGCGCTCGGCGCTGCGCAACCACGGCGAGCTGCGCGAGATCCGCAGGCGCGACCGGTCCCGCAGGCCACGCAAGGTCGTGCTGCTGATCGACGTGTCCGGGTCGATGGAGCCCTACGCGGACGCGCTGCTGCGCTTCGCGCACGCGTTCGTACGCCGGTCCCCGCGGTCGGTGGAGGCGTTCACGCTCGGCACCCGGCTCACCCGGATCACCCGCGAGCTACGCCAGCGGGACTCCGAACGGGCGCTGAGCGCGGCCGGGCGGGCCATCCCGGACTGGTCCGGGGGCACCCGGCTCGGTGACGTGATCCAGGCGTTCGTGGACCGGTGGGGGCAGCGCGGGGTCGCGCGCCGCGCCGTCGTCGTCGTGTTCTCCGACGGCTGGGAGCGCGGCGGGACCGACGTGCTCGGCACGCAGATGGAGCGGCTGTCCCGGCTCGCGCACCAGGTCGTGTGGGTCAACCCGCACGCGGGCAAGGAGGGCTACGCCCCGGTCCAGGGCGGAATAGTCGCGGCGCTTCCCTACTTGGACGAGTTGTTGGCGGGGCACAGCCTGGACACCCTGGAGCGCCTGCTCCGGGTCGTCCGGGACTCGTGACCTCCGATGGAGGAGATGACCCATGCGTGACGTGATCGACCGGCTCGAGGGTTGGTGGAAGAACGACCAGCCGGTCGCGCTGGCCACCGTGGTCGGTACGTGGCGGTCCTCGCCGCGTCAGGCGGGGGCGTCGATGCTGGTCGGGCCCGGTGGTGAGGCGGTGGGCAGTGTGTCCGGCGGCTGTGTGGAGGGCGCGGTCTACGAGCTGGGTGAGCAGGTGTTGGCCGAGGACCGCCCGGTGCTGCAGCGTTACGGGGTCTCCGACGACGACGCGTTCTCGATCGGATTGACCTGCGGCGGGATCCTGGACGTGTTCGTGGAGAAGGTCACCCCGCAGAGCTACGAGCAGTTCGGCCGGATCGCCGACGCGGTCCGCGACGAGGACCCGGTCGCCGTCGCGACCATCGTCACCGGCCCCGCGGAGCGCCTGGGTAGGCGTTTGGTGGTGTGGCCGGACCGCACCGAGGGCGGGTTCGGCTCGGACCGCATCGACGACGCGGTCCGCGACGACGCCCGCGGCCTGCTCGACGCCGGCCGGAACTCCCTGCTGACCTACGGCGTCAACGGCGAGCGCCGCGGGGAGGGCCTGACCGTGTTCGTGGAGTCGTTCGCGCCGCCGCCGCGGATGATCGTGTTCGGGGCGATCGACTTCGCCGCGGCCGTGGCCAAGATGGGCTCGTTCCTGGGGTTCCGGGTGACGGTGTGCGATGCGCGTCCGGTGTTCGCGACGGCCACCCGGTTCCCGGGCGCGAACGAGGTCGTCGTGGAGTGGCCGCACCGCTACCTGCAGGCCGAGGCGGACGCGGGCCGGATCGACGGGCGCACCGCGCTGTGTGTGCTCACCCATGATCCGAAGTTCGACGTGCCGTTGCTCGAGGTCGCGTTGCGGTTGCCGGAGGTCGGCTACATCGGGGCGATGGGGTCGCGGCGCACCCACGACGACCGGCTCGCCCGGCTCAAGGAGCAGGGCGTCACCGACACCGAGCTCGCCAGGATGTCCTCGCCGATCGGGCTCGACCTCGGCGCCCGGACGCCGGAGGAGACCGCGGTCTCGATCGCCGCCGAACTGATCGCCCAGCATTGGGGTGCCGCTGGTTCGCGTCTCGCCGAGCGGGACGGCCCGATCCACGCCGGCTCGCTCTGACCCCTCCTTCCGGAGAGGGCATCGCCCGCCGGAACGGACGTCCGTCGCGGTCCCGCCGATCACGGGCTGACCCGGTGATCCACCCGGGCGGCGCGGCGGTGCGGTGCGCCGAACGGACGTCGGAACGGTCGGCGACACGGCCCTGAGGCTGTACGCTCGGCGGGCACGATGGAGACGATCCACGCGCGGGACTCCTCCCGGGAGTCGTTCGTCGTTCAGGAGGGCACAGTGGTCCTCACCGGTGGGACCGGCATGGCCGGGGAGACGGTGCTGCTCGACGACGCGCCCACCCCCGCCGCCCCGGGGGACGCCGACTCCGGCCGTCCGCGGCTGTCCAAGTTCCACGCCCCGGAGATCGTGTTCGGCCCGGACTCGCTCGTCGAGGCCGCCCATGCCGCGGCCCGCCTCGGCGCCCGACGGCCGTTCGTCGTCACCGACCCCGGGCTGACGGAGGCCGGCTGGCCCACCGAGCTGTTGCGGCACATGCGCGCCGCCGGTCTGCACGCCCAGCTGTGGAACGAGGTCACGCCGAACCCGAAGGACCACGAGATCCAGGCGGGCTACGAGCAGTACGTGACGTCCGGCTGCGACGTGGTGCTCGGCATCGGCGGCGGCTCGGTGATCGACGCGGCGAAGGGCGTCGCGCTGCTCGCCGCGAACGGCGGCACGATCGGAGACTACGAGGGCATCGACCGGATCGCCAACCCGATCCCGCCGCTGGTCATGGTCCCGTCCACGTCCGGCACCGGCGCCGACGTCTCGCAGTTCTGCATCATCACCGACACCGAGCGCCTCACCAAGATCACGATCATGGGGCGCGCGCTCGTCCCGGACGTCTCGGTGATCGATCCGCGCCTGCTGGTCACGATGCCGGACTGGCTGAACGCGGCCACCGGCCTGGACGCGCTGACCCACGGCATCGAGGCGTTCGTCTCGCTCGCGCACGGACCACTGACCGACACGCACGCGCTGCACGCCGTCGCGCTCGTGCGCGGCAACCTGCCGGTCACGATGGTCCGACCGTTCGACGAGGAGCCGCGCTCCGCGATGGCCCAGGCCGCGCTCGAGGCCGGCCTGGCGTTCACGAACGCGATCCTCGGCGCCACGCACGCGATGAGCCACCAGGTCGGCGGCATGCTCGACCTGCCGCACGGCGTGATCAACGGCGTCCTGCTGCCGCACGTGATCCGGTTCAACGGCGCCGACGACCCCACCCGTTTCGTCCCGATCGCCCAGGCGATGGGTCTGCCGGCGCGCCGGGACATGCCGGGCGACGAGGCCGTCGACATGGTCGCGACCGAGGTGCGCAAGCTCGCCGACGAGGTCGGCGTCCCGACCGGGCTGGCCGCACTCGGCGTGCGGGACTCCGACGTGCCGCGGCTGGCCCAGCTCACACTCGGCGACGCCTGCCTGACCACCAACCCGCGGACGGCCACCCAGGCCGAGATCGAGCTGTTGTTCCGGGAGGCGTTGTGACACAGCTGTGTTGTCCCCGCCCCGCCGGCTCCGCAAGCTCCGCCGGCTACCGGCCCCCGGGTTGGTGGTCGTCCGATAGTCGTCTCCACCTGAGATGACGGCCGCCCAGTTCCCCCGTCGGCGCACCCCGGTCCCGCACGCGAACGGCGCGAGCAGGCGTCCGGACCTCGACACGCTGACCGGTCTGCGCACCGGCAAGCCGTCGTTCTACCCGGAGTACCGGGTGAACGCGGAACGCCTGCGACGGGTGATCGTCGCGCTGGACCGGATCTCCGCCGCACTGGTGCGCACGATGGAGGGGTCCGAGGCGCTGGTCCGGGCCGTCGCGAACGCCGCGGCCGACCACCTCTCGTCGGACTGGATCATCTTCGCGCTGGTCACCGGTGAGCTGCCGGACGCCCGCCCCCGACACGTGGTGCTCGGCCCGGACGCCGTCGAGTGGGTCAACCTCGCGCTCGTCCCGGAGAAGGTCCGCAGGCATGTCCAGGCCGTCCACGACGGCGTCCCGGCCGAGAGCGCGCACGGCCACGACCACGACGAGGGCCGCCGCCACCTGCACGTCCCGATCCGGCTCAACGGGCGCACCGTCGGCGGGTTCGTGGCCTGGACACCCCCGGACCGCGACATCGACGACACCGACCACTCGGTGCTGCGCATCCTGGCCGGCCAGACGGCGTCGGCGCTGCAGAACTGCGCGCTGCTCGACCGGGCGGAGCGGCTGCACGCCCGCACGGCGAAGCAGGCCGAGGACCTCCGCTCCCGCAACGACGAGCTGATGGCCACCCAGCAGGCGCTCGGTGCGGCCCGCCAGCGCGAGGTGCTGGACAACGAGCGGCACCGGATCGCCCGCGAGCTGCACGACAGCGTCACCCAGTACGCGCTGTCCGCGGGCATGCACATCGAGCTGTGCCGCACCGAGGCCGCAGGGTGGGAGGGCAGCGACACCGTGGTCGGGCACCTGGACACGGCGAAGGACCTCACCCGCCGCGCGGTGGAGCAGCTGCGCTCGGCGATCTACGCGCTGAACGACGACGACCACGGCGACAAGGACCTGCCGTCGATGCTGCGGCGGCTGTCCACCGTCCACATGCCGGACGAGCTGCGGGTCGAGGTGAAGATCGGCGGCACACCCGTCGCGCTGCCGCCGGACCACGAGCAGTCGCTGTTCCGGATCGCGGGCGAGGCGCTGTTCAACACGGCCATGCACGCGTCGGCGTCCCGGGCGATGGTCCGTCTCGCCTACCACGACGACCATGTCCGCCTCTCGGTCTCCGACGACGGCGGCGCCAACCCGGAGGAGATCCGCCGCACGCTGCGGGCCGCGCAGGTCGGCGGGCCGTCCGGCGAGCATCGCGGTCTGGTCAACATGGACGCCCGCTCCCGCGAGATGAGCGGATCCCTGCGCTTCCGCCGGTCACGGATCGGCGGTCTCCAGGTCCTCGTGGACGTCCCGCTCGGGTCGTCGAACGGGGTCCGCACGAGCGAGGAGGTGCGGTGAACTCCGCACGACCCACCACCAAGGACCCCGGTGCCGTCCGGGGCGGACCGATCCGGATCGTGCTCGTCGACGACCACTCGATCATGCGGCAGGGCCTGCGCGCCGTCCTGGAGCGCGAGGACGACCTGCGGGTCGTCGGCGAGGCCGGCAGCGGGCCGGAGGCGATCACGGCCGTGGCCGGCGGCCACCCGCACGTCGTGCTGCTCGACCTCAAGCTCGCGTCCGGGCCACAGACCGACGGCCTCGACGTCTGCCGCCAGCTCTGCGCGGCCCACCCGGGCATCGGCGTGCTCGTGCTGACCACGTTCGCCGAGGACCGGCTCGTCGTGGAGTCGGTGCAGGCGGGCGCGCGCGGCTACGTCGTCAAGGACGTGGACACGACGGAGCTGGTGCGCGCGATCCGCGCGGTGTCCCGCGGGGAGAGCGCGTTCGACGCCCGCAGCGCGTCCGCGATGGTCCGCTCGCTGTCCGGCGGCATGCCGGACCGGGAGCGGCTCACCGACCGGGAGCTCGACGTGCTGCGCCTGCTGGCCAGGGGCCTGTCCAACCGGGCGATCGGCGCCGAGCTGTTCATCTCGGAGACGACGGTGAAGTTCCACGTCGGGAACCTGATGCGCAAGCTGATGGTGTCCCGCCGCGCCGAGGCCGTCTACGCGGGGACGAAGCTCGGCCTGCTCTGAGCGCCGGCGCCCCGACCTCGCAGGCCGTCGCCCGGCCTCGCAGGCCCGGCACGCGCTGCGAGGTCCGGCGGATCCCTGCGACGTCGCCGGTCCGGGTCGCTGCGGTAGACAGTGCCATGCGCTGGTACGCCGAACGCCCCGGTCGCCTCGTCCCGCAGCTCGTCGCCGACCTGCTCGTGCTGGTCTGGATCGTGGTCGCGGTGCTCGTCGGTACCGCCGTCCGGGACGGTCTGCTCGCGTTGCAGGGACCTGCCAGGACGCTCGCCACCGCGGGCGGGCAGGTGCGGGACACGTTCACCGGGGCGTCGCAGACCGCGTCCGGCCTCCCGTTCGTCGGGGACGATCTCGCCCGCGCGCTGACCCCTGGCGTCGACGCGGGCGCAGGACTGGCCCAGGCCGGTCAGGACTACGGCGACTCGATCGGCACGCTGGCGACGGCCGCGGGACTGCTCGTCCCGCTGGCGCTGCTCCTGCCGGTGCTCCTCACGTGGCTCCCGCTGCGGCTTCGCTACGCGCGACGGGCGGGCGCCGCCGTCGCCGCCCGGTCCTCGTCGCCCGACCTGCTGGCCCTGCGCGCGCTGTCCAGGGCGCCGGTCCGCACGCTCCGGAACGTCTCCCCCGACCCGGCCGCGGACTGGCGGGCCGGCGACCCCTCCGTGACCCGGCGGCTGGCGTCGCTGGAGCTGGAGTCGCTGGGTCTCCGCTCCTTCTAGAGGGTCGACCGCCTCGCGCGGTGGTTCGAGCCGGTCGAGGGCGACCTGCGGCTCGGTGGTCGATACCGCCTGCGCGACAGCGGGACCGAGGGACCGTCGAGCGGTGCGACCCGCCGGTGCGGCTGCGCGTGCCGTGGGAGTACGAGGGCGACGTCAGCCACGTCGAGCTCACCCTGACCGCACGGCGTCCGAGAGGGCCGTGCGCCGTTCCGCCGGGCCGGCGCGGGACGGGTGGCCGCCCACGTCGCAGCCGGTGCCGATCCGGATCACGCCCGAGCGGCGTCGGAACGCACGCCGGGTTCTACGCCGGGTCCGCGCAGCCCGGCTGATCACGCGGTGGCAGGCTCGGGGCATGCCGCTCTTCTCGCTGGACGGGCTCGCGCCCACCGTGCACCCGGACGCGTTCGTCGCTCCCACCGCGACCCTCGTCGGGGACGTGCACGTCGAGGCGGGCGCCTCGATCTGGTACAACGCCGTGCTCCGCGCCGACCTCGGCGCGATCATCGTCCGCGCCGGGGCCAACGTGCAGGACGGGTCGGTGCTGCACGGCGGCGACGACCCGGTCACCGAGATCGGCGAGGGCGCGACGGTCGGGCACCTCTGTGTGGTGCACGGTGCCGTGATCGGGGCCCGCGCGGTGATCGGCAACGGCTCCACCGTGCAGGACGGCGCCCGGATCGGCGATGGCGCGATGGTCGCGGCGGGGTCGACGGTCGCGCCCAACGCCGAGCTGGACGCCGACCGGCTGATGCTGGGTTCGGCCGCGCAGGAGAAGGGCCCGCTGTCCGAAGGCGCCCGCTGGTGGGTGAAGAACAACCCGGAGTTCTACCAGCAGCTCGCCCGCCGGCACGCCGCCGGAATCGCCCCGTCCGGCTGATCGGACCGGCCGTCGCATCCGCCGCCACGGCACGGCGCCCCGCGACATCGTGACCTCGATCGGACGCGACCCGTCGTCGCCGATGACTTCCGCCCGTACCGCCGGTCGGATGCGGTGAGGGTGGCCGCCCCGAGCCGCCGGGACGCGAGGAGCATCCGATGGGCATCGTCACCTGCGACGTGGGCATCTCGGTCGACGGGTTCGTCGCCGGTCCGAACCAGAGCCCGACCGACCCGCTCGGCGCGGGCGGGGAGCGGCTGCACCGCTGGATGTTCGAGGAGTCCGACCAGCACGCCGACGAGCTCGCGGCGATCACCGAAGCCGGCGCGTTCATCATGGGCCGCAACATGTTCGCCGGTCCCGGCGACGGCCCGTGGGCACCGGACTGGACCGGCTGGTGGGGGCCGGAGCCGCCGTACCACGCGCCGGTGTTCGTGCTGACCCACCACGAGCACGCGGACATCCCGGCCGACGGCGGCACCACGTTCCACGTCGTCACCGGCGGTCCCGACGAGGCCCTCGCCCGCGCCCGTGAGGCGGCCGGGGGCCGGAACGTCGCGATCGCCGGCGGTGCCGCGACGATCAACCGCTACCTGGCAGACGGCGCGATCGACGAGCTCCGCCTGCACGTCGCACCGATCGTGCTCGGCGACGGCGAATGGCTGTTCGACGGCGTGGGCGACCCCGTGCTCACGCCGGTCTCCACCCGGTGCACACCCCTGGTCACGCACGTCCGCTACGCCGTCGGCGCCTGACCGACCGGCCGCCACGGCCGCGCGAGAGCTCCCCTGTCCGACGCGGGCAGCTAGTCCGGGTCGCGGTCCGGGGAGCTGGCCTGCGCCCAGTAGCGGCGCGGGATGCGTCCGGCGTGTCGCGCCGCGTACCCCGCCTCGACGCCCAGGCGCATGGCGTGGGCCATCCGCTCCGGGTCCGACGCGCGGGTGACGGCCGTCGCGAGCAGCACGGCGTCGCAGCCCAGCTCCATCGCCTGCGCCGCTTCGGACGCGGTGCCGATGCCGGCGTCCAGCACGACCGGGACACCCGCCTCGGCGACGATCATCTCGATGTTGTGCGGGTTGCGGATGCCCAGCCCGGTCCCGATCGGCGAGCCCAGCGGCATCACGGCGGCGCACCCGGTCTGTTCGAGCTTGCGGGCCAGCACCGGGTCGTCGTTCGTGTACGGCAGCACGACGAACCCGTCGTCGACGAGCTGTTCGGCCGCGTCGAGCAGCTCCACCGGGTCCGGCAGCAACGTGCGCTCGTCCGCGACGACCTCCAGCTTCACGAGGTCCGTCTCCAGCGCCTCCCGCGCCAGTCGTGCGGTCAGCACCGCCTCGGCCGCGCTCCGGCAGCCCGCCGTGTTCGGCAGCACCTCGATCCCGAGGCGTCGCAGCAGGTCCAGCAGACCGGTCCCGCCCGCGACGTCGACGCGGCGCATCGCGACCGTCGTCAGCTCCGTGCCGGACGCGACGAGCGCGCGTTCCAGGATCTCCAGGTTCGACGCCCCGCCGGTACCCATCACGAGCCGCGAACCGAACTTCCGGTCCCCGACGACGAGTGGTTCGGTCATGTCCCGCTCAGCTCCGTCTGTTCGCTCGGCAAGCCTCGCTCACCCTCCCTGCACGGCGGTCAGCACCTCGAGACGCGCGCCGTCGTCGAGCTCGGTCGCGGTCCAGCGGGCCCGTGGCACGACCGCGCCGTCCACGGCGACCGCGACCCCCCGCTCCGGGAACCCGCCCACGCGCATCGCATCAGCGACCGTCGACGTCCCGTCCAGGTCGTGCGCAGCGCCGTTGATCCAGACCCTCATGCTCGCTGCCCTCCCGTGAGCGAGACGGCCGGCGCGAACCGGCCAGCGGCCGCCGCACGCACCGGGTCCGGAACGGGCTCCCCGCGCAGCAGCGCACCGACGGCGTCCGCCGTGAGCGGGGCGAGCAGGATCCCGTTACGCCCGTGGCCGGTCGCGACGACGAGCCCCTCCGGCCCGAGCGCCCCGACCAGCGGCAGGTTGTCCCGGCTGCCCGGCCGCAGCCCGGCCGTCGTCTCCACCAGTGCGTACTCGGCGATGCCCGGCAGCACCCGTTCCGCGTCGCGGAGCAGGTCGCGCACCCCGCCGACAGTGACCGTCGTGTCGAAGCCGTTCTCGCTCGTCGTCGCGCCGAGGACGAGGTCGTGGCCCGGCGCGCTGCGCGGGACGGCGTACACCGGACGGCCGTCGACGAGCGCACGGACGGTTCGCGACGGCGGCGGCATCGCCCCGGCGCGGTGGGCCAGCCGCAGGATCTCGCCCTTGACCGGCCGCACCAGACCGTCGAGCACCGGGTGCAACGACGACGAGTGCGCGCCGGCGGCGACCAGCACGGCGTCCGCGTCGGTCTCGACGCCCGCGGTGTCGGTCACGCCGAGCACACGCGTCCCGTCGTCGCGCACGGCCGCGACGGCCCGCTCCTCGAGGCGCACCCCGGCGGCCGAGACCGCGGCGCGCAGCGCGTCCAGCAGCATCCGGTTGTCGACGGCGAGATCGTCCGGCACGGACAGCCCGCCCCGGACGTCCGGGCCGAGCGCGGGCTCGAGGCGCCGCAGCGCGCGGCCGGCCAGCCGCTCGACCGGGCGCCCGAGCCGGTCGAGGTGCCCGGCCAGCGTGTCCAGCTCGGTCCGGTCGCCCGATCCGGTGGCCGCGACGACCGTGCCCTCGGTCCGCAGGCCCGCGTCCCGTCCCGCCGCGGCGGACAGCCGCGCCGCGAACTCCGGCCAGCGCCGCACCGACTCCGTGCCCAGGTCGAGCAGCGCCTCCTCGCCCGGCCACGTCTCGGTGACCGGCGCGAGCATGCCGCCCGCCACCCAGGACGCGCCGGAACACGGAGCCGGGTCCAGCACCGTCACGCGCCACCCGTCGCGGGCGGCCGTCCATGCCGCGGACAGCCCGATGACACCGCCCCCGACGACCACCAAGCGATCGGTCACTCTTCCACCTCCCTGCGCCGGCATGATCCGGATCAGGTTCGACGGTCGGGACCGCGTCAGTCCCCTCTCAGCCCGCTCGCGCGCGGACTCCCGTGTTCGTCTCGTTCGTCCCACGGTACGCCGTAGGGTTCCCGCCGTGGTGGCTCGTGATGCGCAATCCCGGCGACGGCGGCTGGCCGACGCCCGCCTCTACCTGTGCACGGACGCCCGACGGGAGCGTGGCGACCTGGCCGAGTTCCTGGACGCGGCGCTGACCGGCGGCGTCGACGTGATCCAGCTGCGCGACAAGGGACCGGACGGTCCGCTCGAGGCGAAGCAGGAGCTGGCCGCGCTGGAGGTGCTCGCCGACGCCTGCGCCCGGCACGGCGCCCTGTTCTCGGTGAACGACCGCGCCGACGTCGCGCTCGCGTCCGGGGCCGACGTGCTGCACCTCGGCCAGGACGACCTGCCGGTCGCCTGGGCCCGCCGTGTCGTCGGCGACGACGTGATCGTCGGACGCTCCGCGCACAGCGCCGACGAGACGTCTGCCGCGGCGGACGAGCCGGGAGTCGACTACTTCTGCGCCGGTCCGTGCTGGCCGACACCGACGAAGCCCGGACGGTCCGCGCCCGGCCTCGACCTGGTCCGCACGGTCGCCGGTCGGACGCCGGACCGGCCGTGGTTCGCGATCGGCGGGATCGACCACGAGCGCCTGGACGAGGTGCTCGACGCGGGTGCCCGCCGCGTCGTCGTCGTGCGGGCGATCACCGAGGCGGACGACCCGGCCGACGCCGCCGCCCGTCTGTCGTCCCGGCTGCGCGCTGCGGGCTGAGCACGCGGAAGGGCCCCGGCCGGATCTCTCCGGCCGGGGCCCTTCTCGGGTGGTCGTGCTAGTTGGAGCTGTTCGCCCCGCCGCCCGAGTTCCCGTTGGCCGGCGCGGACTGCCGCTGACCGGAGTCGTTGCCCTGGGTCGGGACGATGTTGTTCAGGCCGCCCA
This sequence comes from Pseudonocardia endophytica, assembly GCF_004339565.1. GTDB lineage: Bacteria > Actinomycetota > Actinomycetes > Mycobacteriales > Pseudonocardiaceae > Pseudonocardia > Pseudonocardia endophytica. Next base: position 223,400 of record NZ_SMFZ01000002.1, on the reverse strand, counting down.
GCGGGTTCGACGTCGCCGTCGAGCTGGAGCTGGAACCGCTGTCGCCGTTGTCGTCGTTCTGCGACGTGCCGGTGGACCCGTCCGACTGGTCGGAGCTCGGGTCGCTCGTCGACGTCGTGCTCTCCGAGGTCGACGTGCCGGTGTCCGAGTTCTGGTCGGTGGTGCTCTGCTGTGAGGTCGACGTGCCGTTGGCCACGTTGCCGATCGAGGTGCCGGAGTTGCCGCCGGTGATCGTCGAACCCTTGACCCACTCGATGCCGGTGATCAGGAACATCGCCAGCCCGAACGCGAGCAGGGCGCCGAGCACGGAGAACAGGACCTGCTTGCGGCTCATCTTCCGCAGCGTCCAGCGACGCCCGGACGACGACGGCGCCACCTGCGTCGCGCCGACCGCGGACGGGTCGATACGGACGGTCTCCTGCGAGCCCGGCCCGGCCACTCCGTTGCCGCCGTCGGCCGCGGCGGCCTGCCATGCCGCGTTGCCCGGATGACGGGCCGTGCGCCGCTCGAGCAGCTTCTGTCCCTTGTCGGTGACCTGGGCGCGGGTCGTCTCGAGTGAGCGCTGGAAGAACGTCGTCGCGACCGTCGTGATGATCGACCCGAGTGCCGCGCCCAGGATCGTGCCGACCGCGCCGAGGAACGACCCCAGCACGGCCGTCACGACGGCCGCGCCGGCACCTGCCACGATCTTGGTGAACTGCAGGTCCGACTCCGACTTCGACTTCTTCTGCTTCGTGGTGGAGTCGCCGTCGTCGGAGCCGCCTCCTGAGCCACTACCGCCAGAGCGGCCACCGGATCCGGGCGGGCCGGACACGGGCGGGGACACGATGTCGGTCGGACGGGCGTTGCCGGCGTCCGGCGTGCCCGGCCCGGGCATCATCCGCGTGGGCCGCGGCGCAGGAGCGGCCGGACGACCGCTCGACAGCGCACCGCCCGGAGGCGTCTGGCGCGGCGCGGTCGCCGGGCGCCCGCCCGGCGGTGTCGCGTTGGCCGGCGGCCGGGACGGCGTCTCGTGCCGCTGGCGGGGCAGGTGGGGGGCGTCCGGCGTCGCGGTGCGGTGACCGTGGCTGCGGGGCCGGTCCGGGCCGCGCTCCGGGTTCTGCTGGTGTGGCATGGCTCCTTGGGGGTCCGTCTCGTTCTCGAGGCTCCGGGAGGACAACGTCTCCGACGCGCTCACCCCTCCAGGCGATCACCCGTTGTGAGAGACCTCACCAGAGCACCCGAAAGATCACGGAGACATCACGAATTCTACGGCTCCACGAGGCCGGAGCGTCACCGGGGGTGACGAATACCCGGATGATCGCCCGGCAGGGCCGTACGCAGCAACGGCCAGGATGCGAGCACGCTCAGCCCTACCAGCACCGGGCTCGCGACGGTCCGGACGAGCCCCAGCAGGACCACGTCGCCCGCCAGGTACAAGGGGACGAACAGGGCGAGCCGGACAACGTACTGGGCCACCCACGCCCAGCTCGCCCGCTGGTATCCGCGGACCAGATCCGGGTCCCGCCGCCACCGGGTCCTCTGGCCGAGCACGCCTCCGACGATGACGCCGAGCAACGGCCACCGGACGACGATCGAGACCAGCCACACGAGTGCGCTCGCGGCGTTCGACACGAGCTGGAGCAGGAAGAAGTCCTCGGCCCGCCCGGTGGAGAGCGCGACCGTCGCGGCGGCCGCCACCCCCAGCAGACCGAACAGCACGGCGCGTGGCTTGCGGCCCTGCGACAGCCGGACCGCGGCGACCGCCACCGCCCCGGCGACGGCCGCACCGGACGCCCACCAGAGGGGTCCGGGGCTGGGCAGGTCGACGAGCGCCCACACCGCGACGAACAGCACCACGGGAACGGACGCGTCGACCGCACCCGCCCGGCCGCCGAGAAGGGAGGCCAGGCCCGGGTCGGGAGGGGCGACGCGGTCGCGGTCCATGCTCACGTCACTAAGGGTGCCCTATCCGAGCCGGAGATCCCACAGATCCTGGCGCACAGGGCGGAACGGGGTGATCATAGGTCGACAACCGGCCGACGCCGGGGTGAACGACAAGAGACGCCGGCCGGTCGCGGGGACCCGGTTCCGACGGGGGAGGCGGTGACCGTGGACTACCACAGCTATGTCGCGATCGGGGACAGCTTCACCGAGGGGCTCGACGACCTGACCCCGGACGGCCGCGTGCGCGGCTGGGCCGACCGGGTGGCCGAGCGGCTCGCCGTCGACCATCCCGGTCTGGAGTACGCGAACCTCGCCGTGCGCGGGAAGGTCCTCGACCAGATCGTCGACGAGCAGGTGCCAGTGGCCGAGCGGCTGCGCCCCGACCTGATCACGTTCTGCGCCGGCGGCAACGACATCATCGGTTTCGCCTGCGACACCGACGACCTGGCGGCGCGCTTCGACGCCGCACTGGGCCGGCTCGTCGCGACCGGGGCCGAGGTCCTGATCTTCACCGGCTTCGACCTGCGCCGCATGCACCCGTTCATCCGCAGGCTCCGCGGCCGTATCGCCGTCTACAACGAGTCCATGCGGGCGTCCGCCGAGCGGCACGGCTGCCGGGTCGTCGACCTGTGGGCGATGGACGTGCTGGCCGATCCGCGCGCCTGGGCGGAGGACCGGCTGCACCTGACGCCGGACGCGCACGAACGCGTCGCGCTGCGGGTGCTGGAGTTCCTCGGCGAGCCGGTGCCCGCCGACTGGCGCGCCCCGTGGCCGGCGGGCGAGCCGACGCCGTGGGTGTCCCGCCAGGCCGACGACCTGCGGTGGGTGCGCGACCACGTGATGCCCTACGTCCGCAAGCGCCTGCGCGGCGAGCACACCGGCGACGGCTACCTGCCGAAGCGCCCGGAACTGCTGCCGTTCTGACCCGCCCCGTCCCCTCCGCAACGCCGCCCCCTTCGCAACGAACGGCACCTTCGAGCAGTGTCATTGCTCGAAGGTGCCGTTCGTTCGGAGTGGGGATCAGTGCACGGGGGTGAAATCGCGCGCCCCGACGTGCTCCGGGCGGCGCGCGGGCGCGTAGTACGGCTCGCCACAGGCGTTCTCCACGCTGTTGAACACCAGGAAGATGTTCGAGCGGGAGTACGGGGTGATGTTGTCACCGGAGCCGTGCATGCAGTTCGCGTCGAAGAACGTGGCCGACCCGGCCTTCCCGGTCACCATCGCGATGCCGTGCCGCTCGGCCAGCGCGGTGATCGAGTCGTCGTCCGGCGTCCCGATCTCCTGCTCCTTCAGGGAGCTGAGGTGGTTGTCCTCCGGCGTCTCACCGACGCAGGAGACGAACGTCCGGTGCGACCCCGGCATGATCATCAAGCAGCCGTTGAACGCGTGGTTGTCGGTCAGCGAGATCGAGCAGGAGACCGCACGCGGCGAGGGCATGCCGTCCTCGGAGTGCCAGGTCTCGAAGTCCGAGTGCCAGTAGAAGCCGCCGCCGCCGAACCCGGGCTTGTAGTTGATCCGGCTCTGGTGGACGTAGACGTCCGAGCCGAGAATCTGGCGAGCGCGGGAGAGCACGCGCTCGTCGGCCACCAGGCGGGCGATCGCGTTCGAGATCCTGTGGACCTCGAAGATCGAGCGGACCGACTGCGAGTCCGGCTCGATGACGCACCGCTCGTCGGCGCGGACGGCGGGGTCGCCCGCGAGGCGGTCCAGCTCGGCCTGGTAGCCGGCGACCTCCTCGCTGTTCAGCAGCCCGGGGACCTGGACGAAGCCGTCCCGGGCGTGCGCGGCCAGCTCCTGGGCCCCGAACATCCCGGCGCTCGTCTCGTCACCCCAGACGGTCGGTTCCGTTCGTTCGACGAACGCGGGCGTCGTCGAGACCCGGGTGGAGTAGCGGTCCGCGGTCCTGGCTTCGCTGCCTGCCACGGCAGTCATGAAGCATTCCTCCTCGGTATCTGTATCCCTTCGACGGGTGAGGTGTCCTGGTACTCAAGACGAAGGGGTGTTCCCGCCGACTACCGGCGGAAACACCCCTTCGTGAGACGGTGCGACTACTCGGTGATCAGCGGGTAGACGCCGTTCTCGTCGTGGACCTCCCGGCCGGTGACCGGCGGGGTGAACACGCAGACGGTCTTCATCAGAGTCTTCGGGCGCAGCTGGTGCTTCTCGTTACCGCTCAGCACGTAGATCGAGCCGGGCGCCAGCTGGTACGTGATGTCGTTGTCCTTGTCGTAGAGCTCGCCCTCACCTTCGGTGATGAAGACGGCCTCGATGTGGTTCGCGTACCAGAAGTCGTTGATCGTGCCCGGCTGGAGCACGGTCTCGTGCACTGAGAACCCGACGCCGTCCTTCGCGAGGACGATGCGCTTGCTGCGCCACTGCTTGTTCTCGGCTTCGACGTCCCGCTCGGTGTCGGTGATCTCGTCGAGGGTGCGGACGATCATGTTGTTGCTCAGCTCCCGGTGACGGTTCGTACGGACTCCGCGATGATGGCAAGTCCCTCGTCGAGCTCATCATCGGAGGTCGTCAACGGCGGCAGCAACTTCAGGACCTCGTCGTCCGGGCCTGCCGTCTCCAGCAGGAGCCGGTGCTCGAACGCCTTGGCCGCGACCTTCTCGGCCAGGCCCTCCTCGTCGAACTGGATGCCGCGGGCCATGCCCCGGCCCTTCTGGAAGCACTCGGTCGTGCCGGTCGTGTCCTTGACGATCTTCGCGAACGCCTCTTCGATCTTCTCGCCCTTGCGGAGGGTGTCGCGCTCCAACACGTCGTCGGACCACCAGTGGCGCAGCGTGTGGGTCGCCGTGACGAAGGCCGGGTTGTTGCCGCGGAACGTGCCGTTGTGCTCGCCGGGACCCCACTGGTCGTACTCCGGCTTGATCAGCACCAGCGCCATCGGCAGGCCGTATCCGGAGATCGACTTCGAGATCGTCACGATGTCCGGCTGGATTCCCGCGATCTCGAACGAGAAGAACGGGCCGGTCCGCCCGCAGCCCATCTGCACGTCGTCGACGATCATCAGCAGGCCCTTGCGGGTGCACAGGTCGCGCAGGCCCTGCAGCCACTCGATGCGCGCCGGGTTCAGACCACCCTCGCCCTGGACCGTCTCCACGATGACCGCGGCCGGGTCGTTCAGGGAGGAGCCGGCGTCGTCGAGGACCTTCTCGAACCAGAGGAAGTCGGGGAACTTGCCGTCGAAGTAGTTGTCGAACGGCATCGGCGTCGAGTGCACGAGCGGGATACCGGCGCCGCCGCGCTTCATCGAGTTGCCGGTGACCGACAGCGCGCCCAGCGTCATGCCGTGGAACGCGTTCGTGAAGTTGATCAGCGCTTCCTTGCCGGTGATCTTGCGCGCCAGCTTCAGGGCGGATTCGACGGCGTTCGCCCCGGTCGGTCCGGGGAACTGCACCTTGTAGTCGAGGCCGCGCGGCTTGAGGATCACGTCCTCGAACGTGTGCAGGAACTCGCCCTTGGCCGTGGTGTACATGTCCAGGCCGTGGGTGATGCCGTCGCGCTGGAAGTACTCCAGGAGCGGACCCTTGAGCACCTCGGGATTGTGCCCGTAGTTCAGCGCACCGGCCCCGCCGAAGAAGTCGAGGTAGGAATTGCCGTCGACGTCGGTGAGCCGGCTGCCCTTCGCGGTGTCGAACACGACCGGCCAGTTCCGGCAGTAGCTGCGAACCTCGGACTCGAGATCCTCGAAAACGGTCATGAATCCTCTACCCCTTGATGGCAGGTCGGATGCTGTACAGGAACTCGGGCTCGTGCTCGTCGCCGAGGAGATCACGCCCGAACAGTTCGGTGTTGTCGATCGTCAGGCCCTGACGCTTCGCGAACGCGGTGAACAGGGCGATCGACGACTCGTTGTCCGGCGTGATCGTCGTCTCCATCCGGTCGGCGCCGGGTGCCGCGGCGAACACCGCGTCGAGCATCCGGCCGCCGACACCCGCACCCTGGGCGGCGGACGAGACGCACACCTGCCAGACGAACACCGTCGTCGGCGCCTCGGGGCGCATGTAGCCGGTCACGTAGCCGACGACGTCGCCGTCCCGCCGTGCGACGACGGACGTCTGCGCGAAGTCCCGGCACCAGAGTGCGTAGGCGTAGCGGGGCTTGGCGTCGAGCACACCGGAGGCGACGGCGAGTTCCCACATGCGCACGCCGTCGGCCACGGACGGGGAGCCGATCACGATGTCGGATCCGGGATCGGCCTTGCGTCTTTCGGCCTTCTCGGGTGCGGTCATGTCGACCGAAACTAACAGCCGCATTCGGACGACGCAGGTCCTGCGTGCGCCCCCGGTACCCGTGCGCTGCACGTTCTGTGACGCGTCACACCTGCGGAACGGTCCAGCCGCGGCTCCCGTTCGGCACCGGTATCCGCAGATGGACCGGCCTGTGACGGTCGGCCGTGCGCCCGGTGTCCGGAACGCCACCCGAGCACCCGAGCCCCGGGATGCGTGTCGCTCACCACTCTGTGCCACCGCGACGGGAAAGGGTTCGGCCGATCGTGCGGATGCACTTGCATCTGCACGCTCCGCGTCGCACTATGGATGTTCCGCCCCACCGCCCCGGAGGTGCCCGTCGTGCCAGTCCTGCGACTCCGCTCGGACCTCGGCGCGTGCACGCCGGAGGGCCTGCGATGAACCGCCGCGCCCCGGTCGCCGACGCCGAGACCGTCGAACAGAACGCTCTCGTCACCTGCGCCCGTGACGGTCGGACGCACGCCGTGGCGCACGCCGTGCTCTCCGAGTCGCTGGCGGCCGGGACGGGCCACTGCACGGCCGTCTGCGGGCACATGGTGCTCCCCGCGTCGCTGTCCAGCCCGCCCGGATCACGGTGCGCGCTGTGCGACGAGGCGACCGTCGTCCCGCTCGACACGCGACGGGACTCGCGTCGCCGCTGGGGCACCCGGCGTCCGTACCTGCGGCCCCAGTTCTAGTGCCGTCGCGCAACGTCGGTGCCGGAATCGGTGCCGAACGTTTCGCGATGCGGCACTAGAGTTCGCGACCGATCCGTTCCAGGACGGCCGGAGCCCCTTCCGGACACACGCTGATCTCGCACAGGCGCCGCATCGCCTCGTCGTAGCGATCGACGTCCGCGTGTTTGTCCAGGTAGAGCGCGCTGGTGAGGTGCTCGAGGTAGACGATCGGCGGCAGCTCCGGATCGGCGAAGTCCAGGATGCTGAACGCGCCGCCGGCGGCCGGATGCATGCCGGCGCGGAACGGCACGATCCTCAGCTCCACCGACGGGGCCTCGCTCATCTCCGCCAGGTGCCGTAGCTGACGGCGCATGGCATCGACGCCGGGTAGCGGGCGGCGCAGGGCCGTCTCGTCGACGACGGCGACGAACCGCGGCCCCGCTTCGGAGTCCAGGAGCCGCTGGCGACGCATCCGGACGTCGACGGCGCGGCCGTCCGGATCGGGAGCGCGCCCGAGGCCGACGACGACGCGCGCGTACTCCTCGGTCTGCAGCAGACCGGGGACGAACTGCATCTCGTAGTTGCGGATCGTCGCCGCGGCGGGCTCCAGACCGAGATAGGTCTCGAACCACGACGGCAGGACGTCGCCGTACTGCTGCCACCACCCCGGCTGGTTGGCGCGGTGCGCGAGGTCCAGCAGCTGGTCACGGTCCGGGCCGTCGCCGATGCCGTAGAGGGCGAGGAGGTCGGACACGTCGCGGTCCTTGAACCGGACCCGGCCCAGCTCGAGTCGGCTGATCTTGGCGTGCGACCCGCGGATGGCCGCACCGGCGTCCTCGCGGGTCACCCCGGCCCGTTCACGCAGCCTGCGCAGCTGACCGCCGAAGATCATCCGCAGTGCGGTCGGCCCCGGATCGTCCGCCGGAACCGGCACCCCGGTCACCGCGGGCCCTGCTCGTCCGCCATCCGCCACTCCGCCGCATCCCGTGTCCGGACGGCGCAGCCGCTCGGCCGAACGGAGTCAGCATCGCACAGGGCGGTTCATGTCGCCCTCAGCGCTCGTCGAGCGCGCCGTCGCGGACCATCCCGAGGAACGCGTCGAGCGCCACGGCGGGGTAGTCGAGCACGGCACCGTGCGGATCCCGGGAGTTGCGCATGCCGACGCGGCCGTGCTCCAGCATTGCCAGTTCGACACAGTTGCCCTGAGGGTTGCTCGCGCTGCTCTTCCGCCAGACCCTGGTCGTGCCGTCTTCCATTGCGTCGTCCCCTCGCTGGAGTTGCATCCGCAATTGCAGATGCACCTGACAAGCGTAGTGTGCAATCGGACCCCGACACGTGCTTCAAGATCGGCACCGGGAGCGGCTCAACGCCATCGACGGCGCGCCGAGCGGTGCGGACGTCGGCCACCTCGCCGGTCACCGCACCATTCAGCGACCGCCCGTCACGTCCAGGACGGCGCCCGTCACGTAGCTCGCCTCGTCGCCGAGCAGCCAGGCGATCGCCCCGGCGACCTCCTCCGGCCGTCCGGCCCGCGCCATCGGAACCGCCGACGCCACCCGCGCCGCACGCCCCGGCTCTCCCGCCCTGGCGTGGAACTCGGTGTCGATCAGACCGGGCCGGACGGCGTTGACCCGGATCCCGTCCGCGGCGACCTCCTTGGCCAGGCCGACGGTCAGCGCCTCGGTACCGGCCTTCGCCGCGGCGTAGTCGACCCACTCCCCCCGCGCGCCCAGCACGGCAGCCCGGGACGTGACGTGCACGATCGCGCCGCCGGACCCTCCGAGCCGCGGGGCCATCCGCCGCACCGCCTCCCGCGAGCACAGCACCGCCCCGCGCAGGTTCAGCGCCAGGACCTCGTCGATCCGCTCCGCGCTCATGTCCTCGACGCGCTGCAACGACGGCGCCGCACCCGCGTTCGCGACGAGTCCGGTGATCGGACCCGCCTCGTCGAACATCCGCACCACATCGGACTCGACGGCCAGGTCGGCCCCGATCACGACGGCCCGCACGCCGGCGTCGCGACAGTCCCGCGCGACGCTCTCGATCTCCTCGCCCGGATGACGACAGGCCAGTGCGAGATCGACGCCCCGGCTCGCGAGCAACCGCGCCGTCGCCGCTCCGATGCCGCGACTCGCGCCCGTGACCAGTGTCGTCCCGCCACTCATCAGCGCAGGCTAACCGCCACGCCCCACAGGCATCCGCGCCCGAGCCGCGACGACGCGATCCGAGCCGACGACGCGATCCGAGCTGACGAACGCGCTCCAAGCCGACGACGCGCGCTGATCCGACGAACGCGCTCCAAGCCGACGAACGCGCGCTAATCCGCAGAACGCGCGCTGATCCGGCCGATGCGCCGAGATCCGGGGAATGCACGCGATCGGTCGCGCGCGTACTCCCAACATGCGCGCGTTCTCCTGCTTGGCGGGCGTGTTCTCCGACCGGCTTTCACGCTCCGAGCTCGCGCACGCACCGAGATCCGGCCAACGCACCGAGATCCGGCCAACGCACGCGCTCAGTCGCGCGCGTACTCCCCTTCGGCGCGCGTTACCCGGTCTGGCGACGTGCTCCGGTCGGCTTCCGCGCCTCGAACCCGGCGAACACGCTGCGAACCGTCGAACGCCCCGAGATCCGGCCAACGCAGCCGCTCAGTCGCGCGCGTACTCCCGTTCTGCGCGCGTTCCCCGGTCTGGTGGCGTTCTGTCGGCTTCCCCGCCTCGAACCGGTCGGACGCGCCGCGAACCGGCTAACGCGCCGCGATCCGGCTAACGCGCTGCGATCCGGCCAACGCGCTGCGATCCGGCCAACGCGCCGCGATCCGGCCAACGCGCCGCGATCCGGCCAACGCGCCGCGATCCGGTAGACGCGCCGCGATCCGGTAGACGCGCCGCGATCCGGTAGACGCGCCGCGATCCGGTAGACGCTCGCGCCCTGGGGCGCGCGTGCTCCCACCCTGCGCGCGTTCGCCGCTCGAGCGGGCGTGATCGCCGGCCGTCCGTCGAACGCGGTCGTCCGCAGAACGCGCGCTGATCCGATAGATGCTCACCGGTTCGGAGAACGCTCGTGTTTCGACGCGCGCATTCTCCGCGACGGAGCGCGTTCGCTGTCCGGATACGCGTTCGACTGGCGGTCGGGCATACGCGCACCGGGTTCGGCGAACGCACGCGTTCGGTCGCCGCGACCTCCGACGTGTCGGGCGTTTGATGATGCCGGCTGTCCACAACCTGAAGCCGTTGTCCACAGCTCGTCCGATCGCGGCGTCAGATGCGTCCGGGTCGGCGACCGTCGGTCTTGTGACCGATCTCCTGCTCCGCCCCGACCTGCTCCGCCGTGGCATGTCCGAGGACGACGTCCGACGGGCCCTCCGCACCGGCGAGATCGCCCCGTTGCGGCCCGGCGCCTACCTCGACGCGACCGACCCGCGGTGGCGCGACGCCGACGAACGACATCGCGCACTGACCGAGGCCACCTACGCCCAGCTCGCGCCCGGTGCAGTCGTCAGCCACGTGTCGGCAGCGGTCCGCCATCGGCTTCCGGTGTGGGGAGTCCCGCTGGGAACCGTCCACATCAGCCGAGATCGCCGATCCGGTGGCCGCGCCGGACGTCGACTGCGCTCGTATGCGACCTCCCTGGCATCCGACGAGATCGTGCTGGTCGACGGCCTGCCCACCACTTCGGTGGCACGAACCGTGGTCGACGTGGCGCGCTCTACCCCGTTCGAGACGGCGGTCGCGATCGCCGACGCGGCTCTGCACACCGAGGTCGTCGACGCGCACGAGTTGGCGGCCGCCGTGCTGGCGGCGGGCGGACGACGGGGAGCGGGCCGGGCCCGCTCGGTGATCGCGTTCGCCGACGCCCGCGCGGACGGTCCCGGCGAGTCCCGCGCCCGCGTCCGGATGGACGTCCTCGGCGTCGCGCATCCAGTGCTCCAACACCGGTTCGACGACGCACGGGGCCGACATGTCGGGACCGTCGACTTCTGGTGGCCGCGAGAGGGCATCATCGGCGAGTTCGACGGCATGGAGAAGTACGGCCGCTCGCTTCGCCCCGGCGAGAAGCTGGGAGACGCCGTCATGCGGGAGAAGCGAAGGGAGGACGCCTTACGTGCTCAGCCCGGGGTCCGCACCGTCGTGAGGTGGACCTGGGACGAGATCGCCGACTTCGACGCCGTCGCGGCTCGCCTCCCCCAGGTCACTCGCGCGTCGTGATCCGCGGAACGCATGCGTCCCGCGAGAACGCGCGCGACAGAACACCCGCGTCCGCCGGATCAACGCGCGTTCCCCGGATCAGCGCGCGCTCGCCGGACCGGTGCACGTTCCCCCGGACCGGTGCGCGTTTCCCGGACCAACGCGCGTTCCTCGGACCAACGCGCGTTTCCCAGATCGGCGCCCGTTCGCCGGACCGGCGCCCGTTCGCCGGACCGGCGCACGTTCCCCGGACCGGTGCGCGTTCGCCGGACCGGTGCGCGTTTCCCAGATCGGCGCGCGTTCGCCGGACCGGTGCGCGTTTCCCAGATCGGCGCGCGCTCGCCGGACCGGTGCGCGTTTCCCAGATCGGCGCGCGCTCGCCGGACCGGTGCGCGTTTCCCAGATCGGCGCGCGCTCGCCGGACCAGCGCACGTTCCCCAGGTCAGCGTTCCCCGGACCAGCGCACGTTCCCCAGGTCAGCGTTCCCCGGACCAGCGCGCTCCCCGGACCAGCGCGCTCCCCGGATCTGCGCGTTCCCCTGACCAGTGCGCTCGCCGGACCAGTGCGCGTTCCCCGGACCGACGCGCCTCCGGGTTCCCCGCGCGCGGGCGGATCAGGTCGCGTCGGTGCGTGTCGCGGCCGGAGCCGGGACGGCGGGCGGTTCGACGGCGGTCGGGGCGGCCGTCGGCGTCCCGGGCGTCTCCTCGTCCTCGCGCAGGCCGCGCATCTCCCCGCGCAGGACGCGGGTCGACTGCCCCACGGAACGGGCCAGGTCGGGCAGCTTCTTCGCGCCGAACAGCAGCACGAGAACGCCGATGACGATCAGCCAGTGCGTCGGGCTCATGGCACCCATGGGATGACTCCTCGTCTGTACGTCGACCACGGTGTCTCACCCGCGGCAACGAACCCGTCGTGGCCCGGATTCGATCCCGCCACCCCCAACCGGGGGGTCAGGTCACGGCATGGACACGGTACGTCGCCGCCGGTTTGAATGATCCCGCGGTCCGTCCGGACCCGTCGACGCCGCCGACCGGCGAAGGAGGGAGCGCGGTGAGGGCCGTGTCACGAACGGACGTCTCCGACGTGATCGACACCGAGCGTTACCCGCTGCACGACCCGTCGGCCCCGGCCTGGACGTCGGCCGTCGCCCGCGCCAGAAAGGGACTGGCCTCGACGGGATGTGCCGTGCTGCCGGGCGTCGTACCCCCGTCGGTCCTGGAGCGGCTGCACGACGAGGGCGACCGGGTCGCTCCGGATGCGCACTACGAGACGCGGGTCGTGAACGTCTACAACACCGCGCCGGACCCGACGCTGCCGCCGGACCATCCGGCGCGGGTGCCACTGGAGCGGGGCAACGCGTTCGTCGCGCGGGACCGGATTCCCGAGGACCTGGCGGTCCACCGCCTGTACCGCGACCCCGGTTTCCGGCGGTTCCTGTCGGCGTGCGCCGACATGGGCGAGCTGCACGAGCTCGCCGACCCGCTCGCCGGCCTGTGCCTGAACGTCGTCACGCCCGGCCGTTCACACCCGTGGCACTTCGACACGAACGAGGTCGCGATCAGCCTGCTCACCCGCGCCCCGGAGGCGGGCGGGGTGTTCGAGTACTGCCCGGACATCCGGTCGGCGGGTGACGAGAACACGGCTGCCGTCGCCGACGTCCTGGCCGGGCGTGGGGAGCACCTGGTCCGGCGGATCACCCTCAACCCGGGCGACCTGCAGATCTTCCGCGGCCGGTACTCGTTGCACCGCGTGACCGAGGTGTCCGGATCCGGATCCCGGCACAGCGCGATCTTCTCCTACAGCTCCCGACCCGGGGTGGTCGGCAGCGAGGAGCGGACCCGCCAGCTGTTCGGACGGGTGCTGGCCGAGCACGTCGCCCCGCGCGGCGTGCGCGTCGACGAGCTGATGGACTGAGGCCCGCTCCCCCGGCGACAACGAAGCGAGGACGACCCGCGTGACCGAGACTTCGACCCGCACGTTCGGCAACGAGGACGCGCTGCCCCACGTGCCGCTTCCGTCCGTCGAGGACTCCGCCCAGCGCTTCCTCGAGTGGTGCGCCCCGCTCCTCGACGACCCGCAGCGCGCCGAGACGGAGGCTGCCGTGCGCGAGCTGCTCGCGCCGGACAGTCCGGTGTGGACGCTGCAGGCCGATCTGGAGCGTTTCGCCGAGGGCGCCCACAGCTGGCTCGACGAGTTCTGGCCGCGCCGCTACCTCGGCCGCCGGGACCGGATCGCGGTCAACGCGAACTTCTTCTTCCAGTTCCACCCGACCGGCGCCGACCAGCCGGTCCGCGCCGCCGAGCTGACCGTCGCGGCCCTCGGACACAAGGCCCAGCTCGACGACGAGTCGTTCCCGCCGCTGGTCAACCGCGGTGTGCCGCAGTCGATGGAGCAGTCGAAGCACCTGTTCTCCACGACCCGGATCCCCGGCGACCCGCAGGACTCGGTGCGCACCCCGTACACCGACGACTGGCCGGGACCGTCGACCGAGCGGCACGTCGTCGTGTTCTCCCGCGGCCGGATGTACACACTGGACGTCATCGGGCCCGAGGGCGTCCCGCACACGGTGGACGAGATCGCGGCCGGGATGCGGGCCGTGCTGGCGTCGGCGTCCGAGCGCGCGCCGGTGGACGAGTCGGTCGGCTCACTGACTACGAAGGCCCGTGCCGACTGGGCCGCGGTCCGCGCCCGGCTGGACCAGGCCTCCGTCGACCTCGTCGAACGCGCGCTGTTCTGTGTCTGCCTCGACGACGTGACGCCCGCCGACGAGCACGAGGCGTGCCGACATCTGCTGGCCGGCGACAGCGGAAACCGGTGGTTCGACAAGGCCGTCTCGCTGCTCGTGCTGGCCGACGGCTCGTGCGGGATCAACATCGAGCACTGCGAGCTGGACGGAACGACGGTCCTCACGCTCGTCGACGCCATGTTCGACGAGCCGGTGGAGACCCACGCGGAGCGGATCGGCACCCGATCGCAGGGCGATCCCGCGGTCGCGCCGGTCGAGTGGGATCTCGACGACGCGCTGCGCGCCGAGATCCGGTCCGCCGCCGAGGAGTTCGACGCCTACCTCGCCGCGACCGCGACCCAGCCGATCACGTTCGACGACTTCGGCGCCGAGGACGCGAAGGCGCTGAAGTGCTCGCCGGACGCGTTCGTGCAGATGGCCTACCAGCTCGCGCACCGCAGGGCGAAGGGCCTGACCGGCGCGACGTACGAGTCGATCGCGACCCGGCAGTTCCACCACGGCCGCACCGAGGCGATGCGCGTGGTGACGCCGGAGATCGTGGCGTTCGTCGACGCGATGCAGTCCTCCGACGCGTCCGACGACGCGAAGCGCGAGGCGTTCCGGGCCGCAGCGGCCGCACACGGCAAGCGCGCCAAGGAGAGCCAGGCGGGCGACGCTCCGGAGCAGCACCTCTGGGAGCTGCAGCTGATCCAGGAACGTCGAGGGGCCGAACTCGGCGCCACCGCACCGATGGCGCTGTTCGACTCGCCCGGCTGGCAGATCATGCGCAGCGACTATCTGTCGACGAGCTCGGCGCCGTCGACGAACATCCGCTATTTCGGCTTCGGCTCGACGAGTCCACAGTGCATCGGAGTCGCGTACGTGCTGCTGCCGGACCGGCTGCACGTCCACCTGAGCACGCCGGAGTCGGTGGCGGACGAGATGTACCGCTACGCCGACGAGCTGCGCACGGCCGTCGCGGAGCTGCGGGAGCTGCTCGGCTCGGAGTAAACGGGGTGCAGCGTCGGGTACGGCCCTGACACGGTCGCGGGCGTGGACGACCTGCTGGTCAACTTCTTCTACGCCCACCCGGTCGGGCACGTGATCGAGGCGCTGTACTACGCGAACGGTCACCACGCCGCGGGTCCAGGGCGACGGGTGTCCGTGGCGCTCAACGCCGCGGCGCCGACCGAGCTGGCCGGATGGTGCCCGTCGATCGCCACGGTCCACCCGATCCGGCACCCGTTCCTCGACGCCGGCCCGGCGTCCTATTCGGACGATATGCCACGGGAGTGGGACTGTATCTGCGACGACTTCCGCCGCCACCAGGCGATCCAGCTCGAGATGTTCCCTGGCATGCGGGACTACTACGCGACCAGCGACGCCCGCCTGCACGCGCGCGAGCGACGGACCGTCGTGGGCGACTCGCGGGTCGGGTACGTGCCGCACACGCCGCTGCGGCTCGACCTGCCGGAGCGTGCCCGTGACGCCGCACGCTCCACATCGGACCGGCCGCGGATCGCGCTGCTGCCCGCCGGTTCGTCGGAGCCGTCGCTGTACCCGTCGGCCGACTCGTGGCTGCTCGTGGTCGACGCCCTGACCCGCGCGATCGACGGCCTGCAGATCGTCCTCGTCGGACGCAGCGCCGCCGGCGAACGAACCGCCACCAGCCTCGACGACGGCGACCGGCGACGCCTGCTCGACCACCCCTCCCGGCCGGTCGACGGGTTCGACCGGCCGATCGCCGAGCAGCTCGCCCTCGTCGAGACGTGCGGCGCGTTCCTGTCACCGCACACCGGCTTCGGGATGGCCGCGCTGGCCGTCGCGACCCCGTGGCTGACGCTGTCCGGCGGGCGCTGGTTCGAGTACTTCTTCAACCACGTGCCGTTCCGGTCGATCATCCCCGAACCGGACCGCTTCCCGGTGTTCACGCAGTTCGACCCGGCCGCCGTCGTGACCGATCGGGACGGCACCGCCCGTACGCCGACGATGACCCGGGCTCGCGTCGAGTCCGATCTGGATCGGATCGTGGCCGCCGCCGTCGAGCTCGTGGACGGGTCGCTCGGCTACGACCGCGCGCTCGCCGAGTACTTCCCGGCGTTGCTCGCCGCCCACGGTGGCGACGACAGCGCCATCTGGTCGATCGACCGGATCCACGAGCGCTTTCTTTAGATACGTACAGCATGTATGTTTCTCGGGTGGAGACGCGAGAGATCGAGCTGAGCGGTGGCCGCATCCGGTACCACGAGGAGGGGGACGGACCACCCGTGCTGTTCGTGCACGGACTCCTCGTCCACTCCGGACTGTGGCGCGATGTCGTGCCCGGCGTCGCGCGAGCCGGGTTCCGTTGTGTCGCACCGGACTGGCCGATGGGCGCGCACACGATCCCGGTGCCGGACGCCGACCTGTCCCCGCCCGGCGTCGCCGCGATGATCGCCGAGTTCTGCGAGCGGACGGACCTCGACGACGTCACGGTCGTCGCGAACGACACCGGTGGCGCGATCACCCAGATCCTGATGGCGAACCATCCGGAGCGGATCGGACGGGTGGTGCTGACGCCGTCGGACTCGTTCGAGCACTTCCTGCCGCCGATGTTCAACTACCTGACGACGCTGGCCCGCGTCCCCTGCGCCGTGGACGTGCTGGCCGCCGCGCTGCGGCCGCGGGTGTTCCACCGGTTGCCGATGACGTTCGGATGGCTGTCGAAGCGGCCGGTCGACGCGACGCCGTTCCTGACCCCGTCGCGTGACCCGGCCGTCCGAGCGGACCTGCGGCGCTTCCTGACCGGGCTGCACCGGCGGCACACGCTCGCCGCCGTGGACGGCCTGCGCCGGTTCCCGAAGCCGGTGCTACTGGCGTGGGCATCCGAGGACCGGCTGTTCCCGATGTCGTTGGCGCACAGGCTCGCCGATGTGCTGCCGGACGCGACGGTCGTCGAGGTCGACGACTCGTACACGTTCGTCCCGCTGGACCGCCCGGAGCGTCTGACCGAGCTTGTGGTCGACTTCGCGCGTGCCCGCACGTCGTCGTAGCCAGTCGGAACGCACCGCGGGGACCCGCGCCGCACTCGTCGGCGCGGGGCGGCGGCTGTTCGCCGAGCACGGCGCCGCGAACGTCTCCGCAGAGCAGCTCGTCGCCGAGGCCGGCCTCACCCGCGGCGCGCTCTACCACCACTTCTCCGGCAAGGACGACGTGTTCCGCGCCGTCTTCCGCGAGATCGAGGCCGAGACGGCGGCGGAGATCGCTCCGGTGCTGCAGGAGTCCGCTGCGACGCTCGACGTCCGCGCACCGGTGGCGGCGTTCCTGGACAGCTGCGAGCGCCCGGAGGTCCGACGGATCGCGCTGATCGACGCGCCGGTCGTGCTCGGCTGGCAGGAGTGGCGGGAGATCGAGCACGAGTACTTCCTGGGCATGCTGATCACCGGCCTGCAGGCGCTGGCGGCGGCCGGGTTCGCGCTGCCCGGGTCGCCGGAGGTGCTGGCCCAGCTGCTGTTCAGCATGTCCTGCGAGGCGGCGCTCGTGATCGCCACGGCCGACGACCCCGTCGCCGCGCGGGCGGACGCCGAGGAGGCGCTCGTCGCGCTGTTCGTGGCGGGCATGAAACCGGTTGATCCGGACCAGCAGACTTCGTAGCCATGGAGAGGTTCCTGGTCACCGGCAGCTCCGGCCACCTCGGCGAGGCACTGGTGCGCACGTTGCGGGACAACGGGTACGACGTCGTCGGGCTGGACGTGCTGTCCTCGCCATGGACGACTGTGGTCGGCTCGGTCGCGGACCGGTCGGTCGTGCGGCGCGCGATGGACGGCGTCACGCACGTGCTGCACACGGCGACGCTGCACAAGCCGCACGTGGAGTCGCACGGCCGTCAGGCGTTCGTCGACGTGAACGTGGCCGGGACGCTCGCCGTGCTGGAGTGCGCGGCCGAGGCCGGCGTGCGCAGCGTCGTGTTCACGTCCAGCACGTCGGCGTTCGGCAAGGCGTTGCGCCCGCCGCCCGGGTCGCCGGCAGTATGGATCACCGAGGACGTGGCGCCGGTGGTGCGCAACGTCTACGGCGCGACGAAGGTGGCCGCCGAGGACCTCTGCGAGCTGGCCGCGGCGGACGGGCTCCCGGTCGTCGTGCTGCGGACGTCGCGGTTCTTCCCGGAGGGCGACGACACCGACGACGTCCGCACCGCCTACGACGACGCGAACCTGAAGCTGATCGAGTTCACCTACCGCCGGGTGGAGATCACCGACGTGGTCGACGCGCACCTGTGCGCCGCCCGCCGCGCGCCCGACCTCGGATTCGGTCGCTACATCGTCAGCGCCACAACGCCGTTCCGTCGCGACGACCTGGACGAGCTCGGCCGGGACGCCCCGACCGTGCTGGCCCGGCGGTGCCCGGACGTCGCGGAGTTCCTCGACGAGCGGGGCTGGCGGATGCTCCCGGCACTCGACCGCGTGTACGTCAACGACCGCGCCCGCGCCGACCTGGGCTGGACCCCGCGCTACGACGTCCACGTCGTCGCCGACCTGATCCGCACGACGGGTGAACCCCGCACCGACCTGGCCCGGGCCGTCGGGATGAAGGGCTACCACGCCGAACCGACCGGCATCTACACGCGCTGACCGCCCTCGCAGAGGTTCGGGGGCCGTCGCACGTGCTCGGGCGTGTGTGAGGGCACCACATCCTGTGCGAGGTCAGGCGTCGATCTTGTGGAACCAGCAGATCTCGAAGTCGGCTGGGATCTCGTCACGAATGACGAATGGCGACAGGCCAGAGCGGATCCGCTCGAGCTGGGCGGTCGATCCACCTGGCCATGGCACGAAGTCCCGATCGTCCGCCACGAGATCGCCAGCCGGTGCGCCGCCGGCAATAAGATCCCCCGACATTCGTACAGTCATGTCGACGATCTGCGAAACGGTGGCGTCGGCACCCGCCACCCCGTTCGCCCATACGAGGACGGTTGCCAGGGAGAGCCAGTCCTCGGCGGCATATCGGCGAAGGTAGTCGATCGTCTCGTCGTAGGGACGGGCGGCGCTCATGGAGGCCCCTTCTTGATGTGGAATCGGGTGACCGTCAAGCCATCCACGTTGTTGATGTCGATCGTGGGGCCACCGGACGAGCTGAAGGAACGGTAGGTCACGGTCATTTGCGGTTTCGTGCTCAGCGTCCAGGTCTCGCGGTCACCCTTCGCGTTGCTGACCGCCGTGTCGGGATCCCCCAGTTCTGCATGCAACGACTGCCGCAGATTCTTCAGTCGTTGGCTATCCACCAGGTACACGCCCCTGCTGTCCTCGACGCCGTGCGGGCTCCCACTCTGATCGAGAACGACACGTCGCACCGCGTCGGTCTTCGGGCCGGCACCCACCGGTGCCGCAGGCGCCGCGGGCGTTTCGGGCTTCGGCGACGGAACAGGATCCGGCTCCCCCGCCAGACGCGTCTCCCGCCCCAGGATGGACGTGATCTTCCCGGCGCCGAGGGTGGCGGCACCCAGGATGAGATCGCCCGTGTTGCGCCCCAACGCCCTCGGTTCGTGACCGGACGTCCAGTCGTCGTAGGCGATGGCGTTCTTCGCCGTGTCCGCCGGATGCGCGGCGGCCTGCACGACCCCGGCCGCGGCGAGAGCCGGGTCGCTCACCAGCGTCCAGGCGCCCTCCGCGGCGCCGGAGATGCTGTCCCGGATCCCGCGGTAGAAGTCGGCGTCGGTCTGTTTCTGCGAGTCCCGCGGAGCGAGCGCCGCCTCACCCCGCAGCACCGACGCGACCCGGTCGCCGGAGCGCTGCACGTCCGCCCGTGCGGCGGCGAGAATCCGCACCGCGTCCTGTCGCGCCGCGTCACCGGGATCGACCGGCGGGGCGGTCGCGCCCGCCTCGACCTGGCGCCGGACGTCGGCCGTCGCGGCCTCTCCCGCCCGCCACGCGGCGAGCGCGCGGGCCGCCTCGGACTGGGCCCGCTGCAGCGCGTCGGCGTGGCCGGCCAGTGCCCGGGAGGCGCTGTCCAGGCTGTCCGCACCTCGGAACCAGCGGACGGCGTCCTCGTCGTGGTGCTCGCGCCACGCGTCGGACGCGGGTCCGGTCCAGGCGCCGGTCCCGATGCGGCGCAACGCCTCCCCGGTCCGCGTCACAGCCGTGGCGCGATCGGCCAGCGCACGCGCGTCGGCGGCGACGCTCGCCGGGTCGCCGGGGACCAGTGCCCGCGGATCCTCGGTCGAGCCGAGCTCGGTGCTCACCGCGATCGCTCCGGCCGGGAACCGGGTCCCGGACCCCGACATCGGGAAACGCCCGTGCCGCGCATGGCCCGCACGGCGGCGCTCGACCGCCGTGTACGCGTTCTCACCTCGGCGCCGGCATCTCGGGTTCGACGACGGGTGCGCCGGGATCCCCGGTGAGCGCGCGCGCCACGTGCGCGTCGGCATCGCGGTACGCCGTGGCGACCTCGCTCAGTGACGTGCCGTTCCGCCTGGCCCGGTCGCACAGCGCGTCGATCCCGATCGTCCACGCCCCGCAGAACTCGGCCATCGTCGCGTGCACGGCGTCGTGCCCGTAGCGCTCCGGCGGTCCGGCCAGCGCGTCGAGTCCGGCCCCGTCCTGCTCCGCGACGACCTCGGCCATCCCGCGCGCCGCCTCGTCGAGCACGTCCGGCTCGACGTGGAACCCGGGCCCGTCCACCCACCGGACGCTAGCGGCGCCGGCCCGCCCCGGTGCCCGTTCGACGACCACCGTTCACGAACGCGAAGACACGTCCGGGTGAGCGAGGGCCACAGCAGCTAACGGGACACGTCTGCGCGACGCTGAGCAGGCATGACCGTCCCCCAGCAGCGTTCCCAGCAGCAGCCGTGGCCCAGTACCGTCACGCAGCAGCGCACCCTCCCGCCGCACGCACAGCAGCGCATCGTCCCGCCGGCGGCCCACCGGGCCGACTCCGGCCGGGCCCCCGTGGCCCAGCCGGCCCAGCCGGCCGTCGACGGATCGCTCGCGATGACGATCCTGCGCACGACGACCTACGTCCTCACCTCGATCGCCAGCCTGCTGTTCATCCTGCTGGTGATCTACGGAGCGGTGAAGGTCAACCAGCTGCAGGACGCGTTCTCG
This sequence comes from Pseudonocardia endophytica, assembly GCF_004339565.1. GTDB lineage: Bacteria > Actinomycetota > Actinomycetes > Mycobacteriales > Pseudonocardiaceae > Pseudonocardia > Pseudonocardia endophytica. Next base: position 202,577 of record NZ_SMFZ01000002.1, on the reverse strand, counting down.
TCGTCCCCGTTCGGAAGCAGTTACTCCAGCTCGTCCTACTGATCGTCGCCGGATCGGGCACGATCGCCGGAGAACCCGACCGGAGGTGTCCGTGAGCCCGCTGACCGACCGACTGAGCACCGTATGGGACGACCGCGCCACCACCGCCGACTTCGACCTGCTCGGCGAGCTCGACGACGTGCTCGGCGGCATCGGACTGTCCTCGAAGGACACCGGCGGCGAGGTCTCGTGGACCGGCGCCGATCCCGTCGTACCCAGTCCGGTCCGGATCGGGGGAGCGGCCACGATCTGCCTGCTCGCCAAGTCGATCGCGGCGGCCGCCCTGCACCGCGACCGCGGAGGACCCGGTCAGGACGTCTCGGCCGATCTCCGACGGGCGCCGCATCGCCTGTGCCCGTTCTACGACCGCCGGTGGGAGCGCATCGGCGGCTATCCGGTCACGTCCACGCTGGAGACGACGAACGCCATGGCGTTCACGTTCTACCGGTGCCGCGACGGCTCGTACGTGATGCCGCAGAACATGTACCCCGGCCTGCGCAAGCGCGCCGAGGATCTCCTCGGCGTCCCGCTGACGAAGAAGGCCGTCACCGAGGCGATCGCGCGGTGGGACGGACCGGAGCTGGAGGAGGCCGCTGCCGGGGCGGGCGTCGTGATGCCCTTGCTGCGCACGCTGCCCGAGATGCTGGCGACCGGCCAGTACCGCGACGTGCTCGCCGACCTCCCGCTGATCGAGATCACGAAGATCGCCGACTCGGCGCCGGAACCGCTGCCGCCCGTCGGTGAGCAGCCGTTCGACGGGCTGCGCGCGCTCGGCATGGGCCACGTGATCGCCGGCGCCGGGCTCGGGCGCTCGCTCGCGCTGCACGGCGCGGACGTGCTGAACCTGTGGCGCCCGGGCGAGGCGGAGAACGAGGTCCCGTACGCGTCGGCGAACGTCGGGGTGCGGTCGTCCTGGCTGGACCCGCGACGCGACCGGGACCGCCTGTCCGCGTTGCTCCGCGAGTCCGACGTGTTCTTCCACAACCGCCGCCGGCAGCTCGTCTCCGAGATCGGGATGACCCCGGAGGAGGCGGCGGCCGAGCGGCCAGGACTCGTGTACGTGACGGTCTCCCTGCACGGCCTCGACGGTCCGTGGGCGAGCCGGCCCGGCTTCGACCAGTCCGCTGGCTCGGTCACCGGGATCATGCTCGCCGATGGCGCGGAGCCGAGGCTGCCTCCGATCATGGTGGTGAACGACTACCTGGTGTCGTGGCTGGCCCAGGCCGGCGTCGTCGCGGCGCTGCGCAGGCGGGCGGTCGAGGGCGGTTCGTACCACGTGCACGTGTCGCTGACCCGGGTCGCGCTGTGGATCCTGTCGCTCGGCCTGCTGGACAACGGGTGGGCACGGTCCACGGTGGACTCCGGCGGGGACCGGCACCGCTACCTGGACCCGCGGACGTTCACCGCCGACACCCCGCTCGGGACCTACCAGGGCGTCACCGACCAGGTCGAGATGTCGGCGACGCCGGGCCGCTACGACCCGGTACTGGTGCCGCGCGGGTCGTGCGCGGCCGCGTGGCGGGAACGGGGGCAGGCCGCCGTACGTTGACCGGGTCCGACGAACCCGGCGAAACGGATCCGCATGCGCACGCGAGCCCTGCCCGTCGTCGGCGTGTTGCTCGCGGTCGTGCTGCTGGCCGGGATCGCGCTCGCCGTCGTCGGACCCCGGCTCGCCGACGTGCTCGACCCGCGCCCGCCGGAGGCCTGCGACCAGGACGACCCGACGACGTCGGGCTGCCTGACGCCCACCGCGCTGCGCCTGCACGACGCCGCCGTCGCACGGTTCGGGGAGCCGGGCGTCGGCGAGCCGGTCCGCGGGATCACCTGCTGGTCGGAGCACGCCTGGAACCCGGGAAGCGACCATCCGGCCGGCCGGGCCTGCGACTTCTTCCCCGCCCGCTCCGGCACGTTCCCGGAGGGCGACGAGCTGCGCACCGGCTGGGAGGTCGCGAACTGGATGCGGGCGAGCGCCGACGAGCTCGGCGTCCGCTACGTGATCTGGCAGGGCCGGATCTGGTATCGCGGCAGCTCCGACTCCGACGACGGGTGGGGCCGCCCGTACAACGGCGGCGGGGTCTACGACCCCACCGACGCGACGGGCGGCCACTTCGACCACGTGCACGTCAGCGTGCGGAGATGATCACTTCAGGGTGAGCACCATCCGGAGGCGGGCGCATCGTGCCCCCTCCTGGTCTTTGCGGAGTTGCACCGATACCCACAGCGCCTCGTCCCGGCACGGAATCCGCTGTCCGAATCGAGCATTCGCAAAAAGAGACACCAGTGGCGTGGATCACTCGGCCCCTGCGATCATTCCGCGCGGACCAGGAGCGGACGAGGCGGGAGTGTTCCGATGGCGGATACCGAGCAGCAGTCCGGCTCGGGGACGGCTCTGACCACCTGGCACCAGCAGGCGTTCACCGCGATCGGCAAGTGGAAGTGGCTCACCGATCTCACCGACAAGGCCACCGCCGTCGTCGACCCCCTCTACGACCGGTTCCGCGCCAACCCGGCGCTCGAGCTGGCCCACGGTGGGCGCTGGGTCGGGCACTCCCTGCACCCCGCGCTGTCCGACCTTCCGATCGGCTTCTGGGCCGGCAGCCTCGTGCTGGACACGTTGAACAAGGACGCGGGTGGGCGCGGGAGGTTCGACGCGTCGGCCACGTTGAGTGCAGCCGGTCTCGCGACGGCCGCGGCGACGGCCGTGACGGGCGTCGTCGACTGGAGCGTCTCCGACGGCGAGGACCGCAAGACCGGCGTGTTCCACGGCGTCCTGAACTCGGCCGCGATGGTGCTGCACGGCGCCTCGCTGGCCGCCCGCGTCTCCGGGCGCCGTGGCACGGCGAAGGTGCTGGGCGCCGCCGGCTTCGCGGCCGTCGGAGCTGCGGGTTTCGTCGGCGGGCACCTGGTCCAGGGCCGCGCGGTCATGGTCAACCGGGTCGCGACGACCGGCGACGGCCCGAACCGCTGGGTGCAGGCGATCGAGGAGGCCGAGCTCCCGGACGGGGCGGCGGCCGGCGTCACCGTGGACGGCCGTCAGGTCGCGCTGGTGCGCGAGAACGGGAACGTGCACGCCGTCGACGACCTGTGCAGCCACGCCGGCGCGCTGCTCTCGCGCGGCGAGGTCGACGGCTGCCTGCTCACCTGCCCGCTGCACTACTCGGTGTTCGACGTGCGGGACGGCCAGATCGTGCGCGGCCCCGCCCACCATCCCCAGCCGGTGCTCCCGACGCGGGTGCGGAACGGCTGGATCGAGGTCCGGGGCTCGTTGCCCCAGGGTCGCGGCAGGAAGAAGAACTGAGGCCCGGCGGTCGAGGGCCGAAGCGACAGCACAGGAGGAGCCATGGCGTGGGAAGCGGTCGCCGACCTGGACCAGCTGGAAGAGGGCGACATGATGCTCGTCCATCTCGGCGGTGAGCCGATCTGTGTCATCCGGCTGTACGAGGACGAGGCCGTCGCCGTGCACAACACGTGCACCCACCAGCAGCAGCCGCTCAACGAGGGCTACCTGCAGGAGGACGACACGCTGATCTGCCCGGCCCACAACTCCTGTTTCGACCTGCGCACCGGGGCACCGAGCGGCGTCCCGGCCGTCGACCCGATCCCGACCTACGCCTGCAAGATCGAGGACGACGCGATCTGGGTCGACTTCGAGCAGCAGACGAACGACGCCGCGATCCCGCACAAGCCGTACCACTGAGGGGTCGTCGCGTGACACAACGTCGTCCCGGATGTTGACGATGTTTCTGCCCGCGCACTAGCGTCCGACCCGTGCAGCTGGTGGATCACCTCGGGTACAACGGCGTCGCGGACGCGCTCGGCGTGAGCCGGCACGCGGTCCACAAGTGGCGGGAGCGTCACCCACCCGGCTCCGAGCACGCGTTCCCGGAGCCGGACGTGTCGGTGGACGGCACCCCCGGATGGCGACCGGACCGTGTCGCCGAGATCGTCGAGTGGCGCTCCGGGTTGCCCGGCCGCGGGGCCGGCGGTGGGCGCCCACCCGCTTCGCGCCGCGCATACCTGCTGGCCGCCGACGCGCGAGGGCTCACCCGGGAGGAGGCCGCCCGGACGCTCGACGCGTTCGTCGAGGAGTTCCCGCACCTGTCCGAGGGCGAGATCTGCGCCTGGCTGGTCGAGGAATGGCGCGACTGGGGCGAGCCCGCACCGGCAGGCGTCACCCGGCTCGCCGACCGCCGTCCGGGAGCGCCCGCGTGACGACCACGGACTTCTCGCGGCCCGCACCCGTTCCCGAGGAGAACCTCGTCCGCGACCTGGCCGGCGTCGACGCGTTCGCCGCCGACGCCGTCGCGTCCGGGGTCGTCGACCGGTACGCGTCCTGGGCGCGCGAGCACGCGTCGGCGTTGGGCGGCAAGGTCTGGGACCCGCACACGCTCAAGCTCGCGAACGACGCGCAGCGCCACGTCCCGGAGCTGCGCACGCACGACCGGCTCGGCCACGAGATCCACGACGTCGAGTTCCACCCCGCCTACCACGAGCTGATGGCGCTGGCGTTCGGCTCCGGCGTACACGCGCTGGCGTGGACCGACGACCGGCCGGGCGCGCACACGGCCCGCGCCGCCCTGTCCTACCTCTGGAACCAGATCGACGGGTCGACGGCGTGCCCGACCGGCATGGCCTACGCGTCGATCCCGATCCTGCGCAGCCAACCGGAGCTCGCGCCGTGGGCCGAGCGCGTCGCCGTGCACGGCTACGACCCGTCGTTCGCGCCGATCGGCGAGAAGTCCGCGGCCACGACGGCGTACTTCATGACCGAGAAGCACGGCGGTTCGGACCTGCGCGCGAACGTGACCGTCGCCCGTCCGGTGTCCCGGCGCGGCCCGGGCGAGGAGTACGTCGTCAACGGGCACAAGTGGTTCGCCTCGGCGCCGATGTCGGACGCGATCCTGACCGTCGCGCAGACCGAGGGCGGGGTGTCCTGTCTGCTCGTCCCGCGATGGCGCCCGGACGGGACGCTGAACGGCGTCCGCCTGAACCGGCTGAAGGACAAGCTCGGGAACCGGGCCAACGCGTCGTCGGAGATCGAGTACCACGACGCGTACGCGATTCTCGTCGGCGAGGAGGGCCGCGGGGTCCGGACGATCCTGTCCTCGGCCGAGTACACGCGCCTGGACTTCGCCGTCGGGTCGGCGGGCCTGATGCGCGCGGCGCTCTCTCAGGCGTTGCACTACAACGACTCCCGCACGGCCTTCGGCTCCCCGCTCGCCGAGCTCCCGATCCAGGCGCCGGTACTGGCCGACCTGGCGCTGGAGTGGGCGGGCGCCGCGCACCTCGCGTTCCGGGTGGCGCGCGCCGAGGACGACCAGGACGACGTGTCGGAGCGTCTGGTCAGCCGCCTGCTGACGCCGGTGGCGAAGTTCTGGAACTGCAGGCGCGTCTCCGCGGTCACCGAGGAGGTGATCCAGTCCATCGGCGGCAACGCCTACATCGAGGAGCACCCCTGCCCGCGCTACTACCGGGAGGCTCCGCTGAACTCCATCTGGGAGGGCACCTCGAACATGATGGTGACCGACGTCGGCCGGGTGCTGGAGCGCGAGCCGAAGGCGATCGAGCCGGTGCTCGACGAGATCCGCCCGGCCGCGGCCGAGCACCCCCTTCTGGCCGACGCGGTCGCCGACATCGAGGAGTCGATCAAGAATCCGGAGGGGACGGCGCGCTGGCTGGTCACCCGGCTCGCGCTCGCGGTGCAGGGCGCGCTGCTCGCGGAGCACGCTCCGTCGGCCGTCGCGGACGCGTTCGTCGCGTCCCGGCTGGGCACCGGGTGGGGCCCGGGGTTCGGGACGCTGCGCGGCGCCGACCACGCCGCGATCATCGACTTCGCGCGGTTGGGCTGAGCACCCGCTCGCGCCGAGATGCACGTGAGCGGGCCGCAGAGATCGAGAAATCCCGTTGAGCTGCATCTCGACGGGAAATGATCTTCACCACCGACGCTGCCAACCCGGCTTCACGCGCCGACGACCGCGTCCGCCTGTCAGCCGATGTCGCGCACCAGTTCCAGCGCTCGCGCCAGGGTCGTCAGGCGCGCGTCGAGCGAGTCGCCCGCCGGGTAGAGGCGGACGGTCGTCACCCCGGCGTCGCGCCAGGTCCGCAGCCGGTCCCGCACCCGCTGTTCGGTGCCGATGAGCGTGGTGCCGAGGACCATGTCGTCGGTGACCAGGTCCGCGGCGCCGTCGCGGTCCCCGGCCTGCCACCGCTCCCGCACCTGCTCCGCGACGTCCGCCCAGCCCTGGCGGGAGTACGCGTCGTTGTAGAAGTTGGTGCTCGCCGTGCCCATGCCGCCGAGGCTGAACGCGAGGCCCTTCTTCCGGTCGCCGACCATCGAGGCCAGCTCGTCGTCGTCCTCCGCGAACGCGACCTCGGCGCCCTGGCAGACGTCGAGATCCTTCCGCGTCCGGCCGGCCTCGCCCAGGCCGGCGTCCAGGTGCGCGAAGTACGCGTCGGCCGCGCCCTCCGGCACGAAGCTCGTGCCGAGCCACCCGTCGGCCACGCGTCCGGTGAGCCGCAACGTGTTCGGGGACATCGACGCCAGGTAGACCGGCACGTCCCGCGGCCTCGACGAGAGCCGCATCGGACGCGCGCCGGGCAGCGGGATCCGGACGTGCTCGCCGTCGAAGACGACCTTCTCGCCGGACAGCGCACGCCGCACGACGTCGACGGTCTCCCGCATCCGTGCCAGCGGGCTCGCGAACGGCACGCCGTGCAGGCCCTCGAGCACCTGCGGACCGGACGGTCCGAGGCCGAGGAGGAACCGGCCGTCGGACATGTCGGCGAGCGTCGCGGCGGTCTGCGCGATCAGCACCGGCGAGCGGGTGCCGACCTGCATCACGCCGGAGCCGAGCCGGATCCGGTGCGTCCGGGCGGCCAGGAACCCGAGCGCCGACGGGGCTTCCGAGCCCCACGCCTCGGCGACCCAGCAGTCGTCGAGCCCGAGCTTCTCCGCCTCGACGACGAACTCGACCGTCTCGCGCCAGTTCCCGCCGGACGCCTCGATCGTCGTCGCCGTGCGCATGGCGTGGATCCTGCCCCACCTCCGGGGCAGAGCCTCAGCGAGCTCTCGGGACGCCGCGAAGCACTAGTTGTCACTAGCCTCGCGGCGTGACGACGTTCCTCGAGATGCACGTCCCGGGTTCACCGCTGCTCATGCCGAACCCGTGGGACGTCGGCAGCGCCCGCATCCTCGCCTCGCTCGGCTTCCGAGCGCTGGCGACGACGAGCAACGGGCAGGCCGCGTCGCTCGGTCGTCCGGACGGTTCGCTGATCCCCGACGAAGTGCTGGCGCACGCCAGGAGGCTGGTCCAGACCGTCGACGTCCCGATCTCGGTCGATCTCGAGGACGGGTTCGCCGCCGAACCGTCCGGCGTCCGCGCGGTCGTGTTCCAGGCCTCGCGGACCGGCGTCGCCGGAGTGTCCATCGAGGACTGGTCGGCTGACGGGATCCGCCCGCTGCCGGAGGCGGTCGAGCGGATGCAGGCGGCCGTGTCGGCGGCGGAGGGCCGCGTCGTCCTCACCGGCCGCGCGGAGAACTTCTTCCGCGGCAACCCGGACCTGGACGACACGATCACCCGCCTGCAGGCCTACCAGGAGGCCGGCGCCGACGTGCTCTACGCGCCCGGACTGTCCACGCTGGACGAGGTGCGCGCCGTCGTGTCCTCGGTGGACCGCCCGGTGTCGGTGCTGGCGCGGCCGGGGTTGCCGTCGGTCGCTTCACTCGCGGAGGCCGGGGTCGCGCGGATCTCGGTCGGTGGGGCGTTCGCGCAGGCCGCCTACGGCGCGCTGGCTCGCGCAGCCCGAGAGCTGCAGGACGAGGGGACGTTCGGCTACACGTCGCTGTCCGCGGAGGGTCGCGACCTGTATTCCGCGTTCAGCTGAGCAGCTCGTCCCGGTACTTCCAAGCGAGTGCGACGACGGCGGCGCCTGCCGCCTGCATCCGTTCCTCGTGGACGAGGCGGTCGACGACGTCGGCGGTGAACGGGTGCTCGGACACCGTGCCCTCGTCGTTCTCGGCGACGCGGGCGGCGAACGTCCGGTCGTAGGCGGAGGGGTCGACGACGACCGCGACCAGGAGATCCGTCGCGAGCGTCAGCGGGTCGACGCCCATCCCGAGTACGAAGGGGTGCATGCCTTCCCAGCGCTCGTACTCGACGCGACCGGTCGCCTCCGGCTCGCCGAGCAGCTCCTCGACGAACTCCCGTTGCAGGCAGCGCCAGAGATCGAAGTCGTGCTCCGCGGTGTCCGGCGAGACGGGCTGGAAGATCCCGACCGGGAGCACCTGGAGCAACCCGCCCGCATGGGCGACCCGCGCCGGATCGCGGTGGTGGACGAGGAACGACGACCGGTCGTCGCGCCGGATGGTGATCGCACTGATGGCGACGTTGACCGGCCGCCGGGACGGATCCACCGGGTCGCCGATCGCGCTCCTGGCTCCTCCCCCCTGCCCAACGAACGGCACCTTCGAGCAATGTGATTGCTCGAAGGTGCCGTTCGTTCGGGTCAGGTGGGCCTCGGCGAACTCGTGCGCGACGGCTTCGCCGGTGTCGACGCCGTCGAAGTACCGGCCGTCGCCGAACCGCATGTGCGGGCGGTCGCCGTCGAGGACGGCGTCGAGCAGCCGGTAGGTGGGGCGGTTCTCGAACACGGCCGGTCGGGCGAGGCGGGCCATGATCTCCGAGTACCGGGGCGGCGGGGTGCCGTGAAGCGGTGAATCTGCGCGCTCCAGCACGACCACGTCCAGCGGGATCGGCGCCACGGGCATCCACTGTGGAGCGGTCAGCAGCGGCGTGCCGGCCACGCGGGCCGTGTCCGGGTACAGCTCCCGGTGCGCGGCCATCCCCAGCTCGTACCGGTTCGCCTGGAGATGGCGGCGGGCGCGGAGCCACGCGTCGTCCCGCTGATCCACCCGGCGACCGTACCCACTTCCGGGTATCGATCCGCCGGACCGGCAACGCCGTCGTCCGGCCGAACGATCCAGCATCCGAACGTCCGATACCGGACGCACTCCGTCGGGGAGACACGATGCGCCCACCGCAGCAACCACGCCGCACCGCCGCACGCGCGATGATCGCCCTGGTGATCGGCGCCGTCGTCGCGGCCGCGATCACACTCGCCGTACTGCCCGCGCAGGCGGAACCCGTCGTCGTCGCGCCTGTGCCCGTGGCCGCCCCGGTGGCGACGCCGCCCGCGACCCCGGTCGTCGCCACGACGACCCGCTCGGCCGCCCCGACGGCCACCCGCTCCGCCGCGCCGAAGAAGACCCGCACCACCTCGCCGAGTACGACGGCGAAGAAGCGCACCACGTCCTGCGCCGAGGCCGCGATGCGCGCGGGCCGGTTCGACCCGTCCTGCTCCGAGTACCAGGGCTACCTCGACCCGGGAACCGCCGCGGGCCGCGAGCCGACGTCCGGCGAGATCCAGGCCCGGTACGCCTGCGAGCAGGGACTGATCCCGCGCTCGCAGTGCTGACAGCTACGTCGCCGCGTCCCGCGCGACCTGCTCGATGCGCGCGTGCAGTGCCGCGCGGCCGTCGTCGTCGAGGTCGCCCATGTTGTCGACGCCGATGCGATGCCCGACGGCGCCGTCGATCAGCTCGCGCACGATGTCCGCGTGCCCGGCGTGCCGGTGCGTCTCGGCGATCATGTGGATCAGGATGCGGTGCAACGTGACCTCGGCCCGCTCCGGCGGCCAGTGCGCGACGTGCCCGACGGCGTCGAGGTCACGCGATGCGATCGTCTCGTCCGAGTGGACCCACACCCTCCGGTAGAAGCCGACGATCTGCTCCCGGGTCTCGTCCGCCGTGGCCCACATATCGGCCTCGGGTTCCGCGCCGTCGTCGAACCACGGGAGGGGCTCGTCGCTCGGGCGGCCGAACGTCGGTCCGAAGTAGCCGAGCTCGACCGACGCCAGGTGCTTGATCAGTCCGAGGAGGTTCGTGCCGGTCGGGGTGAGCGGGCGGCGGACGTCGTACTCGTCGAGGCCGTCGAGCTTCCAGAGCATCACGTCGCGGGCCTGCTGGAGGTAGCGGTGCAGGTCGTCCTTGGCGGTCACGTCGTTCCTCCCAGCGACAGCACGTGCAGGAGCCCGACGAGCGTGCCGGCGTCGACGACCTTGCCCTTCGCGACGAGCTCCGGCACCTCGGCGAGCGCGACCCACTCGGCGGTGCCCTCGTTCAGCTCCGTCGCGTCGCCGACCCACTCGACGCCGCGCGCGAGGAAGACGTGCTGCGCGTTGCGCGCGGCGCCGACCATCGGCTCGAACGTCACCATGTGCTCGATCGACCGGGGCCGGTAGCCGGTCTCCTCCCGCATCTCGCGGATCGCCGCGTCGATCGGCGACTCGCCGTCGTCGACGATGCCGGCCGGGACCTCCCAGCCCCAGACGTCGGGGACGAAGCGATGGCGCCAGGTCAGGAGGACGTGCTCGCCCTCGTCGTCGACGGCGACGGTCATCGCCCCAGGCGGAGCCGTGACGGTGTGGTGCTCGTAGCGCTCGCCGGACGGGACGGACACGTCGGCGAGACCGAGGCTCACCCACCGGCTCTCGTAGATCGCGCGCTCGCCGTGGACGACCCATCGGCCCGATCCGTCGTGCTCGATCGTCACGGGGCCGACCGTAGTCCGGCCTGAGCCGGAGCAGGGTCAGCCGGCCTGTCCGGCCCCGTCGGCGACTCCGTCCGAGCCTCGGGATACCACCGTCGTGATCCCGCCGCCCGAGCGCGGGCGCCACCGCATCCCGACCAGCCAGGCGTGGTGCAGCGCGATCGTCAGACGCGCTCGAAGACGGCGGCGAGGCCCTGGCCGCCGCCGATGCACATCGTCTCCAGGCCGTAGCGGGCGTCGCGGCGGACCATCTCGCGGCTCAGCGTGGCCAGGATCCGGCCGCCGGTGGCGCCGACCGGGTGGCCGAGGGAGATGCCGGAGCCGTTGACGTTGAGCCGGTCGTGGTCGGCGTCGGTGAACTTCCACTCCCGCAGGCAGGCCAGCACCTGCGCGGCGAACGCCTCGTTGAGCTCGATCAGGTCGATGTCGGCCAGCGACAGGTCCGCCGCGGCCAGCGCCTGCGCGGTCGCCGGGACCGGGCCGATGCCCATCGTCGTCGGCGGCACCCCGCCCAGGCCCCAGGACACGAGCCGCACCAGCGGGCGCAGGCCCAGCTCCTCGGCCTTCTCCGGGCTGGTCACGATGCAGACGGCGGCGCCGTCGTTCTGCCCGGACGCATTGCCCGCCGTGACCGTCGCCTGGTCGTCGTTCTTCCCGAGCACCGGGCGCAGCGTGGCGAGCTTCTCGACCGTCGAGTCCGGCCGGATGTGCTCGTCGGCGTCCACGACGACATCGCCCTTGCGGGACTTGACCGTCACCGGGACGATCTCGTCGGCGAACCGGCCGGCCTGCTGCGCGGCGGCGGCGCGCTGGTGGGAGCGGACGGCGAACTCGTCCTGCTCCTCGCGGGGGATCGAGTAGTCGCGGCGCAGGTTCTCCGCGGTCTCGAGCATGCCGCCGGGCACCGGGAAGCTCTTCCCGCCCGCCGTGACCCGGCCGCGGGCGAGCGCGTCCTCGAGCATCACCCCGCCGCCCTTGACGCCCCAGCGCATCGACGTCGAGTAGAACGCGGCGCCGGACATCGACTCCGCACCGCCGGCGAGCACGACCTCGGACGCGCCCGTCTGCACCTGCATCGCCGCGTAGAGCACGGCCTGCAGCCCGGACCCGCAGCGACGGTCGACCTGCAGCCCGGACGCGGTCACCGGCAACCCGGCGTCCAGCGCGGCGACCCGGCCGATCGCCGGGGCGTCCATCGTCGGGTAGCAGTGCCCGAGCAGGACGTCGTCGACGACGTCGCCGGGCAGCCCGGTCCGCTCCACCAGGGCGGAGATCACCGTCGCCGCCAGCTCATGGGCCGGCACGTCCCGCAGGGACCCTCCGAATGCACCGATCGGTGTGCGAACCGGTTCACAGATGACAGCGTCGCGCATGGGACTCCTTGGTTCGTGGGGTGAAGGGCGCCCTCGCCCGGCGCGATCCGGCAGGTCGCCGGCCGGGCGGCGACCGATGTGAGTGGACGGCCGGCTCCTGGAGGTCTCGGGTGCCCGACGGCGGGGTCTCGGCCGGCTGCAGGCGCGGCTCCGGTCGGAGGTCCGGTCGGCTCGTCGCCCTAGTGGTCGAAGAGGTCGGCGTAGGTCTCGCGGAGTTCGCGCTTGAGGATCTTCCCGCTCGGGTTCTTCGGCAGCTCTCCGACGACGACCACGCGCTTCGGGGTCTTGAAGGCGGCCAGCCGTTGCCGGGTGTGCGCGACGATCTCGTCGGGCGTCGTGGACGTGCCGGCGCGGAGGACCACGGCGGCGGTGACCGCCTCGATCCACTCCGGGTGTGCCACCCCGAACACCGCGACCTCGCTCACCGACGGGTGCTCGTAGATCGCGTCCTCGACCTCGCGGCTCGCGACGTTCTCGCCGCCGGTGATGATCAGGTCCTTCTTGCGGTCGACGATGGTCAGGTAGCCGTCGGCGTCCATCACGCCGAGGTCTCCACTGTGGAACCAGCCGTTGCGGAACACCTCGGCCGTGGCCTCGGGCTTGCCCCAGTAGCCGCGCATCGCGTGCGGGGTCCGGTGCACGATCTCGCCGATCTCCCCGGCGGGCACCGGCTCGTCGTTGTCGTCGTGCAGCCGGGTCTCGACGTTCAGGGCGGCTCGTCCGGCGGTGCCCGCCTTGACGATCTGCTCCTCCGGGAACAGGACGGTCGCGTTCGGCGCGAGTTCGGTCTGGCCGTAGTAGTTGAACAGCCGCATGCCGGGCAGCCGGTCGCCGAGCTCCTTGAGCACGGAGACCGGCATGATCGCGGCGCCGTAGTAGCCGGTGCGCAGCGACGACAGGTCGTACTCGTCGAACGCGTCCGAGCGCAGGAGCCGGATCCACACGGTCGGCGGGCAGAACATCTTCGTCACGCCCTCGGCCGCGACCGTGCCGAGGATCGTCTCCGGGTCCGGCGAGTCGACGATCACGCTGGTCGCGCCCAGGTAGATGTCCGGGGTCAGGAAGTCGTGCAGGGCGGCGCAGTGGTAGAGCGGCAGCGCGTGCAGCTCGACGTCGTCGCGGTGGTACTCGCCGTCGACGATGTTGGTGAGGTACTGGATGATCAGGTTCCGGTTGGTCATGATCGCGCCCTTCGGCGCGGACGTCGTGCCGCTCGTGTAGAGCAGCTGCACCGGGTCGTCGTCGCCGATCTCGACGTCCGGCTCGGACGCGTCGCCGTGCGCGAGCAGCTCGGCGAACGATGTCCAGCCGTCGCGGCGGCCGACCACGACGCGGAGTCCGACGTCGACGCCGGCCGCCTCGAACGTGTCGGCCAGCTCGTCGGAGACGATCGCCGTGGTCGACGCGCTGTCCTGCAGGACGTAGCGCACCTCGCCCGCGGTGAGGTTGAAGTTGACCGGGACCGAGATGGCTCCGGCGCGGGCCAGCGCGAAATAGGCGACGACGAAGGCGTAGGAGTTCCGGGACAGGATCGCCACGCGGTCGTTGCGCCGCACGCCCCGTTCGATCAGCGCGTTGGCGACGCGGTTCGTGTCCTCGTCGAGATCGGCGAACGTGCGCCGCGTGTCCTGGTGGACGACGGCGGTCTTGTCCGGGACCTTGACCGCGGTGCGGGAGAGCAACGTGCCCAGGGTGTGGCGGCGTGCCCGCGCGAGCTCGGCCGTGTACGGCGGCAAGTACGTGTCGAGGTCGTCCACTCGAGTTCCTACTCCGGTCGGCGTGGTGCGGGTTCGTCGTTGGGGCGTGGGCAGGGTCGGCGGGGCTCGTTCGTGACGTGATCCCGGGTGCCGATCGTGATCGGGCCGCGGCGCGTCGTGCATGCGCCGGCGTGGTTCAGTCTGCTGCAGCCGGCCCGCCGGAGTACATCGTCTTCAGGGAGCCCGTCGGGTCCAGGGTCCCGTCGGCGATCGCCCGGGTCTGGCGGGCGGCCTCCTGGTCCATCGCTCGTGTGTCGCCGCGGGCGCGGGCGGCGAGCATCCGGGCGGCGGTCGGAACGAGGGTGCATGTTCCCGGCACGTCAGGCAGGCACGCGTGGTCGTGCTGCCCCGTCGCCGTCGCCGTCGCCGTCGCCGAGCGCTGGGCTCCGCGCAGGAGTGCTCCGCCGAACCGGCGACGGGCGGGGCCCGCACATCGGCTGCAGTCCGCCCGTGCCGGCGCGGGCGTGCTCACCCAGCGATCGGAGTCCTGGCCGCAGTCCGGGCAGTGGTACTGGACGAGGACGGCCATCAGCCGCTGACCTTCGCGATCTCTCGTAGCCGGTTCCAGTGGTCGAAGTCGTGCTGGATGATGATCTCGGCGTCGTGGGCGTGGGCGATGTCCTTCATCCGCCGGATCGAGTGGACGGCGTCGAGGGTGCTGTAGTCCGACGGCATCGGCAGCTCGGCCGTGATGGCCTCGGGGACGTGCACCGTGTCGCCGGTGAGCATCACGTGTCGGTCCTGCAACCGGACCAGGGTCGAGGTGTTGCCCGGGGTGTGGCCCGGCATCTGGAAGATCCGGATGGCGCCGTCACCGAACAGGTCCAGGTCCGCGGTGAGCGGCCGCCAGTTGAAGCCACGCGCGGCCTCGATGTCGGCGGAGCGGAAGAACACCGCACCGGCCGGCATCGGCCAGTACGCGTAGGGCAGGTCCGGTGCGCCGATGATGAAGCGGGCGTTCGGGAACAGCGAGATGCCGCCGGTGTGGTCGAAGTGCGAGTGGGAGATGATCACGTGGGTGACGTCGTTCGGGGAGAACCCGGCCGCCTCGATCTGGCGGTCGACGCGCAGGTCCTCGGTGTACTCCAGCCCGAGCAGCGTGGCCAGCTCGCCGTAGGTGCCCTCCGGGTCGGTGACCGCTGAGGGGGCGAGACCGGTGTCGAACAGGACCAGGCCGCGGGGGTGTCGGATCAGGTAGGTCGGGACCGGCAGGCTGAGCTGCCCGGAGCCTCCGACCACGAGCAGTCCCCGGTCGAGGGTGAACTTCGCGCCGTCGAGCGCCCAGAGTTGTACGGCCGTGTCGTTGCTCATGAGGTTGTCTCCAGATCTGCTGCTGAGCCCGGTCGGTCAGGGGAATGCGCGGGTGGGCCATGGCGACTCGACCGGGCGCGCGGCGGCCCGTGCCGCCGCGCCCCGATCCCGTCACGCGGTGTCGCCGCTGGTGCGCGATGGTCAGACGCCCACCGTCGCCGGGGCGCGGTCCAGACCGAACGCCGGGAACCCGGCCGCGGCCTCGTCGGCCAGCAGCTGCCGGTACGCTCCGAGCCCGGCCATGTAGAACTGGACCGCGTGCCTCTTGCCGGGGATGTTGGCCCCGAAGATCCACGAGTCCGACTTGTCGAACAGGGTGTAGGACGCGATCTCACGGCAGGTTTCGGTCCAGCCGTCCTCGGCGCCCTTCGCGGCCTCGATGACGGGTGCGCCGGCCGCCTCTGCCTGCTTGATGATCTCGTAGACCCAGTCGACCTGGACCTCGATCGCGGGCGGGATGTTCGAGAACGGCCCGTTCGGGCCGGTGATCATGAACATGTTCGGGAAGCTGTTCGTGGCGACGCCGAGGTAGCTGGTCGGCGCGTCCTTCCAGTGCTGCTGGATGGTGAGCCCGTCGCGTCCGCGCAGGTCCATCCGCGTGTACTGGCCGTCGACCGCCTCGAACCCGGTCGCGAAGACGAGGATGTCGAGCTCGTGCTCGACGCCGTCCTCGGTGAGCACGCCGTTCGGCGTGATCTCGGTGATCGGGTTCTCCCTGATGCTGACCAGGGTGACGTTGTCCCGGTTGAACGTCTCGTAGTAGTCCTTGTTGCACAGTGGACGCCGGGCGTAGTACTCGGTCGGCTTGAGCTTGCGAGCGGTCTCCGGGTCGTCGACGATCTCGTCGATCTTCGCGCGGATGAAGTCGCAGGCCGCCTTGTTCGCGTCCTCGCTGGTGGCGATGTCGGCGAACGTGCCGAACATGAACCGGAACCCGTTGCCGATGTCCCAGTTCTCCTGGAACACGCGCTGGCGCTCCTCCTCGGAGACGCTCATGGCCGGGACGGTGCTCTCGTCGAATCCGAATCCGACCGCCGAGGTCTTGACCTGCTCGAAGATCCGGTCGTAGTCGGCCCGGCACCGGTCGACGTAGTCCTGGTCGACCGGCCCGTTGCCGGACGGGACGCTGTACTGCGCGGAACGCTGGAACACCGTCAGGTGCTGGGCGGTCTTCGAGGCGGCACAGATGACCTGGCAGCCGGTCGAGCCGGTGCCGATCAGGCCGACGCGCTTGCCGTCGACGGTGAGGTCGGCGGGCCAGGCGCCGGTGTGGACCAGCGTGCCCTGGAAGCTGTCACGGCCCTTGATGTCCGGGTAGTTCTTGTGCGACAGCAGGCCGAGCGCGGTGACGAGGTAGCGCGCGGTGATGGTCGTGCCGTCCTGGGTGGTGCAGGTCCAGATGCCGCGGGCATCGTCGTAGACCGTCGAGTCGATGCTGGTGTTCAGCACGATGTCGCGGCCCAGGTCGTGCCGTTCGACGACGGCCTCGAGGTAGCGCAGGATGTCGGGCTGGTTCAGGTAGCGGGTGTCCCAGTCCCACTCCTGGAGCATCTCCTTGTCCCAGGAGTAGCGGTAGATGTACGTCTCGGTGTCCGACATCGCGCCGGGGTAGCGGTTCCAGTACCACGTGCCGCCGACCCCCGGTGCGCTGTCGTAGGCCTTGGCGTCGAGGCCGAGCTCGTCGCGCAGCCGGCGCAGCATGTAGATGCCGGCGAATCCGGCGCCGATGACGAGCGCGTCGAGGTCGGCCTTCTGCGTGTCGCTCACGGTCAACTCTCCTTCAGTGGGCATGGGTCGAATCAGTGATGTGTGGTCGCGACCAGCGCGCGGTGGCCGTCGGTCCGGACGGGGGTCACCGCTGGTCGCGTGCCGTGCCGCGCGCCACGAGCGCGCGCGGGCGCACCGCGGACGGCCCCGACGAGCAAACGGGCCCTGTCGTGGTCGCAGCGGTCAGGTCGGATACCGGGCTGGGTGATCGCCCGCCCGGTCGGGATCAGCGCTGGGTCCACCCACCGTCGACCGGGAGCTGGACGCCGGTGACGTATCGGGCCTCGTCCGAGGCGAGGTAGAGCACCGCGTTGCTGATGTCGACCGGCTCCACCCACGGGATCGGCAGCTTGTTCAGCGTGGCGAACCCGACCTTGGCGTCCTCGAGCGTCGGGTTGTCCAGGTCGGGCCGGAACGCCCGGTAGATGGTCTCGTTGTCGATCATCGGCGTGTGCACCGATGTCGGGTGCACCGAGTTGACCCGGATGCTGTACTCCGCCAGCTCGTTGGCCATGGTCCGGGCCAGGCCGGTGACCCCGTGCTTGGCCGCGCCGTAGTGGGCCATGCCGGGCAGCGGCCCGAGGCCGGCGATCGAGCTGGTCATGATGATCGACCCGCCGTCGCCCTGCTCGATCATCGTGGGGATCGCCGCCTTCGCGGCGTGCCAGACACCCTTGAGGTTGACGTCGACGATCGTGTCCCACTGCTCGTCGGTGATCTCCCAGCACCGTGCCATCGTCAGGATGCCCGCGTTGGCGACCACGATGTCGATGCGCCCGAACTCGCTCACGCCGTCCTGGACCGCCTGCTGCACACCGGCGAAGTCCCGCGTGTCCACCTCGCGCGTGACGATGCGACGGTCGAGGGCCTCGACCTGGGCCGCGGTCTCCTTGAGCTCCTCCGGCCTGGCCCCCGCGTACTCGACGGTCTCGATATCGCGGCAGACGTCCACCGCGATGATGTCCGCGCCCTCCTCGGCGAGCCGGCGGGCGTGTGACCGTCCCTGCCCTCGGGCCGCTCCGGTGACCAGCGCGACCTTGCCGTCAACCCGTCCCATGTGGCGCACTCCTCATCGTCGACGTTGCGCTCGGCTACGAACGGCGCCCATCGTGAGGGCGGACACAAGCTCCGGCGTGTAGCGATACGGGCCGTTGTGCGGGGGTGCGTCGTGTCAGATTGACGCGGTTGAGCTTCGACACACGACGTTACGTTCGCGGTCACTCGTGTGCCGTCACCCTCGGATTCGGGACGAAGGAGTCCGCGATGCCGTCCAACAGACTGGACAACGCACTCGCGCGCAACCGTGACCGCTTCCTGTCCGAGGGTGGAGAGCCCCGCGGGGTCCGATCGGACATCCTGCAGTCCTGGCGCCGATCGGTGACCTTGTCGATTCAGCCCGACGCGTTCAGCCCGCTCTACCAGCCCGACGACGTCAACCCCGACGGCCGGCTGTTGCGCGCGGCCGAACCCGTGCTGCATCACCTCACGACGAATTCGGGCGACCTCGGACTCGGCTTCCTGGTGACCGACGACGAGGCACGCATCCTGGCGCGCTGGACCGACACTCCCCAGATGCTGCAGCTGTTGGACAAGGTCTCCGCCGATCGCGGACACGTCTTCTCCGAGGACGCCATCGGCACGAACGGCCTCGGCACCGCCGTCGAGCTCGGTCGGGTGGTGCGGGTCAACGGGCGAGAGCACTTCGCCGACATCCTCGGCGAGTTCACCTGTGTCGGAGTGCCGATCCGGGACCCGCTCGCGCGCCGGATGATCGGGGTCCTGGACATCACCTGCGCGGCCGATCACGACAACAAGCTGATCACCCTGCTCGCCACACAGACTGCCGAGAAGATCGAGCAGAGCATGTACGAGCAGCAGGGCCCGCGCGAGCAGGCCCTGCTGCGGCACTTCCTCGCCGCGCGCCGCTCGACCGCCGGGATCGTGGTCGTGAGCGAGCGGCTGATGCTCGCCGATCCGCGGGCCGGACGGCTCCTCGAAGGATTCGACCAGCCGTTGTTGTGGGAACGGGCCAGCCGGGCCCTGAACACCTCCGGCACTGTCGACGAGGAGCTCCAACTCGCCGACGGCCAGACCCTGGCCACGTCGATGACCGCGATCCACGACGGCGGCGAAGTCCTCGGCGTGATGCTCCAGATCCGACCGTCCGGTCGCGGTCGACCAGCAGGCGCGAGGCGGACGGCGCCGCCACCGGACGAACATCGACCCGGGCTGGCCGGAGACAGCGCCGGGCTGCGCTCAGCGTTCCGGGCCTGCCGAGAAGCATCCGAGCACAGCGTCGTACTGATCACCGGCGAGCAGGGGGTGGGAAAGACCGCCCTCGCCCGCTCGGTCCACCGGGCCGGCCCCCCACGCGAGCTGCACACCCGCGACTGCGCCGCCATCGACAGCGACGGCCTGCTCGCCTGGTACGACGGATTACGCACGACACTCGCCGGCGAACCCGGAACTCTCCTGCTCCAGCACCTCAATCTCCTCTCGGAGTCCGAGCGCAAACCGGTCGGCGGGCTCCTCCGCACCGCGGTCGCCCGCGGCTGGCGAGTCCTGGTGACGAGCGTGACCGGGACTCAGCCCCGGGATGGTTCGACACCACAGCTCGACGCCGTCGAGGTCGTCCTCGCCCCACTGCGGGACCGGATCGAAGACGTCCCGGCGCTGGCCGGTCATTTCGCCGGGCACAGGCGCCTCACCCCGGAAGTCACGCAGCTCCTGACCCGGCTGCTCTGGCCTCGCAACGTCCGCGAGCTGGAAGGCGTCATCGAGCGGATCACGACCGGCCGACCGGCCGTCGCCCCCATCCGGCTCTCGGACATCCCGCCCGAGCTCGCCACGGATGCCTCGCGACGGCAGCTCTCCCGGTTCGAGCGAGCGGAGATCAGCACTCTGCTCAACGCGCTCGCCGACTGCAACGGCAACAAGACCGAAGCCGCCCGGCTGGCCGGGGTGTCCCGATCGACGTTCTACCGGAAACTGCGAGCCGGGGGCGTCGACCTGGAGAACACCACCTTCTGAAACGGTCGCACCGGCCGCACGTCCCGGCGCTCTCTCGTCCAACGCCGGCTACGCCCGTGACGACATGAACACGGTTCGTGTCAGATCGGCACACACGCCGCGTCGATCGTCCGGATCTGACGCGAAGATCGCTCCCCGGTCTGGGCAAGGATTCGAGCGGTCACCGCAGGACCGTGTCGAGCTGGAGGAGCCATGTCGGACGTCCGCTACACCGTCGCCGCCGCGGTCGCCCATATCGAGCTGAACCGCCCGCAGGCGCTCAACGCGTGGACCCCGGACATGGGCCGGGAGCTGCTGGCTGCCGTTCGGCGGGCCGACGAGGACTCGTCGGTCCGCTCGGTACTCGTGACCGGGGCCGGCAAAGCGTTCAGCTCCGGGGCGGACGTGACCGTGCCCCGGGACACGACGCGCGACGGTGACCCGGACCTCTCGTCATGGCTGAGGACGATCTACAACCCGGTGATCCTGCAGATCCGCAGCAGCCAGAAGCCGTTCGTGGCCGCCGTGCACGGCGCGTGCGCCGGCCTGGGTGTCTCCCTCGCTCTCGCGTGCGACCTGGTACTGGCATCCGACGACGCGTACCTGCTGCTCGCGTTCGTCCGGATCGGGGTGATGCCCGACGCCGGGGCCACGGCATTCCTCGCCGAGCGTGTCGGCCTGGCCCGTGCGAACGCCCTCTGCATGCTCGGAGAGAAGCTCCCAGCGCCGACAGCGGAACAGTGGGGCCTGGTCAACTCCGTGCACCCCGGCCGTGAACTCCACGACGCGGCAGCCGATCTCGCCCGACGCCTGGCATCTGGCCCGACCGTGGCTGTCGGGAACATGAAGTACGCACTGACCGCCGCGGCCCAGGCTCGATTGGCCGAGCAGCTCGACCTGGAGGCCGGACTGCAGCAGTCGCATGCCCGGACCGCCGACTACGCGGAAGGCCGAGCGGCGTTCACCGAGAAGCGGACAGCGGTCTTCAGGGGCCGATGAAGAACGCAGCCGACCGTGGCCGGTAGCGCTCCCCGCGCTGCGACGAACGGTTCCGAAGGATTGGGAAGAGGATCGATGAAGACCACCGCGGCCGTGATCCACGAGGCGGGTAAGCCGCTCGACCTCGTCGAGCTCGACGTCGCCGGACCCGGCGAGGGCGAGGTGCTCGTCCGCTACACCCACGCCGGGCTCTGCCACTCGGACCTGCACGTGATGCAGGGTGACCTGGCCGGCTGGCTCCCGCTCGTGCTCGGCCACGAGGGCTCCGGTGTGGTCGAGGACGTCGGGCCCGGCGTGACGCGCGTGAGCCCCGGCGACCACATCGTCTGTTCGTTCATCCCCAGCTGCGGGCACTGCCACTGGTGCGCCACCGGCCAGCAGGCGATCTGCGACATGGGCGAGAACATCATGCGCGGCTTCCTGCCCGGCCAGCGCTGGCCCCTGTCCGGGCCCGCCGGGCGTTACGGCGCGATGTGCATGCTCGGCACCTTCAGCCAGTACGGCGTCATCCACGAAACCTCCGCGGTCCGCATCGACGACGACCTCCCACTCGACAAGGCCGCGCTGGTCGGATGCGGTGTCACGACCGGCTGGGGTGCCGCGGTCAACGCCGCGGACGTCCGCGCCGGCGAGACCGTCATCGTCTACGGAACGGGTGGCATCGGGCTGAACGCCGTGCAGGGCGCCCGACACGCCGGCGCGGTACACGTGATCGCGGTCGACCCGGTCGCAGGAAAACGGCAGGCCGCCCTCCAGTTCGGCGCCACCCATGCGGTCCGCACAGGCGACGAGGCCAGGGAGCTGGCGAGATCACTGACCCGCGGGGTGGGCGCTGCGAAGGCGATCGTGACCGTCGGAAAGACGACCTCCGAGGTCGTGTCCGATGCGTTCGACGCGATCGGCAAGGCCGGCGTCGTCGTGCTGGTCGCGCTCGGCGAGTTCGACACCAGGACCATCGAGCTATCCGGTACGCAAGCGACGCTGTGGAAGAAGACGATCCGGGGCAGCCTGTTCGGCGACTGCAACCCCACCGCCGACATCCCCCGCCTGCTCGGGCTCTACCGGCTCGGGGACCTGCAGCTCGACGGGCTGATAACCCGCACCTACACCCTCGACAAGGTCAACCAGGGCTACGACGACCTGATCGCCGGCGAGAACCTGCGCGGCGTGATCGTCCACGAACACTGATCGGGCGACCGGCGACCACGCCCGCCCCGGCCCTGCGGCCACCACCTGATTCCGCGGTCGCCAGAGGGTCGAGCCGGCCGACGCGGCGCAGCCGTCCGGGACGCGCTGGACGACCAGAGAACGGTGTCACGTCCGTGCGGTGGGCGATCATCGCCATCGCAAGAATGCCGCTCAGAACTGGAGCCGGAGGTCGGGATCGAACCGACGACCTACCGCTTACAAGGCGGGCGGCCGGCGATAACCAGGGCCACAACCAGCGCCGACTGTGTGCCGGATGGCATCCACAGTTGCCGTGAACCTCCGCAGACGCCGGTCGTTCGCACCACGGTTGATTCCACAGCCTCTCGAACGGACCCAGCATGTCGAGAGCGGCTCTGCGGTCGATCGTTACGAGGTCGCGGGCGGGCTCCACACGGTGGCCCGGCCGACGGGCGTCGCCACGAGCACATCTCTACCGAGATGCTCCTGGCACAGCCACCGGAGCCGCGGGCCATCGATGAGCTCGACTCGGCCGTTCTCGGTTGCTTTCGTCCAGCAGCCGGACGCGAACCATGAGGTCGTGACCAGAATGCCGCGGCCGGCTCGCTTCTCGTCCATTGCGCCGACCAGCTCGCGGATGTGCTGGACGCCCAGTACCCGCGTGTACTTCTTCGCCTGCACGATCGTCAGGCCGCCGACGATCGGGTCGCGGTTGAGGACGACGGCGTCGACACCATCATCGCCGACCCGGTCTGTCGTCCAACCCTCGAGACCGCGGGCCTCGAACAGCTGCCGTACGAAGTGCTCGAACTCCGTCGGCGTCATCTGGGTGAGGTCGGTGCGCGAGTCAAGGCCCGCGACGACGTCGACACTCTCGACGAACGAGTACCGAGCGAGATCGAAGTCGCGGACCGGGGTCACAGCCTCGACTGCGTGTGGATGGGCCGACACCAGCGCGTTCAGGTGCGTGAGGCACGCGGCCGGCGTGACGTCGCGGAGGTTGAGTGTCTCGTACCGCTCGCGGTCCACAGCAAAGCTGATTAGGCACGGGTAACCGCGGTGCCCGGTAGCCGGATCAACAGCATGCACGTGCCCGCTCAGCTCGACGTTCTGCAACGCGGCGTCGGCGTCAAGCAGATCGCGCATATACAACAGAGCGATCTGACTGACGACAGAGCGATAGAGACGCCGGAACTCGGCGTCGGGTCGCTTCTTCTCCCGGATCTCACCTGTCGTCCCGACGAACGTGTGGTTCGCCGTCGCCGGAACGACGTCGACCGGCGGTAGCTCGAATCGGACTACCGCCTGCTCTCCCAGCGGCGAGTACGCGACCTCCGCCCGGTGCGGGACGTCGTCCGGTAGCACCGTGCGGGCCAGTACCTCCTCGAGGTAAGTCTCGACGCTGGCCCGGTCACGCTCCACGAGGCCCGCCTGCAGCGATCCGATCTTCGCGTTGTGCTCCGCTACCTCGGCGGCGTGCTGCTCGACGGTCCCCTGGTGGCGCGCGCGTGCCTCGCGCACCCACTGTTGTCGAAGCGCCTCAGCTCTCTCGTGTTCCGCGACGGCGTCGTGGAACTCGGCGGTGGCCTGCTCGACGCGTCGTTCGTGACGCCCGCGTCCGCCGAACAGCGCGCTGATCGCGGCGGGCTCCTGTGGCGCGTAGTCCTCCCACTGAGGACGGGGATCGGGCCGATCCCGCGAACCCAGATCAAGCGGTGCGAGCCGATCACGACGCAGCAACGTCGTCAGGTCCAGCCGGGAAGGACGCGCCAGTCCGCGGACCAGGATGGATTCGAGGCGTTCGATGATCGCCGCGGTCGCACCGTTCAGCTCCTGGGCGCGCTGCTTGCCGGCGGCGGCGTCGGCTTGCTTCCGCTCGCGCTCAGCGGCCTTGTCCGCCGCGACCGCCGCGCGCTGCTCGCGCTCCGCCGCCTTCGCCTGCTGCCGTGCCCATTGCTCATGGTCGTATCGGCGCTGCGCCACACGAACCCCCTGTGCCGTCCCCTACCGACGGTAAGTCGGTGCGACGACGCCGGACAGGGCCAGACGAGTGGGCACACAATCCTGGCGCGCGAGGTCAATTTGGTTATCGGTCCGGATGTGCGCGTCGTGAACTCGCGGCTATCTATGCCATGAGTTGCGTCTCACGTTCGGCGACGCCACCGTTGTCGGCATCGACAAGCCCTCCACCCGCTCCACGCCCACTGCCCCGTAGTGGGCCGCCTCGGGAGGGGATCTAGTCTCCTGTCGGTGAGTGCAGAGCGACGGATTAGTGCGATGCCGACCTGGGACGGCTTTCTCGTTCCGGTCCTGCGTGTACTCAGCGACGGTTCCACCCGCCAAGCTCGAGATCTACAGGACTACGTCGCTGATCATGTCGGCCTCAGTGACGAGCAGCGCAGCGAAACGATCGACTCAGGCCAACTCCGCTTCCGCAACCGGATCAACTGGGCCGTCTCGTCCCTGACTCGCGCCAACGCGCTCGAGCGACCCAGGCGCGGCTCTTACGTCATCACGGCCCTCGGTGAGCAGCTCCTTGCCGACCACCCGACCGTCCTGGCCGAGCACCATCTTCGCCAGGTACCCGCGTACCGAGACCACGTTCCCGCACGACGCTCCGGCACGGCGCCAGACTTGCCTACCGCAGTCGCTGTGAGGCACGACGACCTCGACCCCATCGAGCAGATCGATGACGGAATCAACCGAGTCCATACCGAGGTCGCAGCTCAGCTACTCGAACGCCTCCGGTCGGCCAACCCTGAGTTTCTCGAGCAATCGGTGCTCGATGTCCTTGTCGCCATGGGGTACGGCGGGGTCGAACAACGCGCCCGTCGGATCGGCGGTAGCGGGGACGGCGGAGTCGATGGCGTCATCGACCAAGACGCCCTTGGCCTCGCTCGCATTTACGTCCAGGCTAAGCGCTATGCCGCTGGCAACTCAGTCGGCCGACCCGAAGTACAGGGATTCGTTGGCGCTCTCCACGGTCACCAGGCAAACCAGGGCGTCTTCATCACCACGAGCAACTTCACCCGAGACGCGACGGCGTACGCGCAGTCGGTCAATGCCAGTATCATTCTAATCGACGGCGAACGGCTGACCACCCTCATGATTAGACACGGCGTCGGGGTGCAGACCGTCCAGATGTACTCCGTCGTCAAACTCGACGAAGACTACTTCGAGTAGGGGCGCCTGAGACGTAACAGCCCGCGGCGACCTCAACCAGCGACTCCGGTACCTGCGGGTCGCGGTAGGCACTCGCCGGAAGGTGAGGACGCACTACGATCTGATCCCCGCGCCGAGGTGGCCCAGTTCGCGCTCACCGAGCGCCCGACCGCCGCCCGGCCCGGCCCCGTGCGCCTACGGCTGGGCGCGCCCCGGAGGCGGCGGCTCTATAATCCGGCTAGCTTCTTCTAGCTGATCCAGCTGATCGCGAGTTAACGCTGTTGGTGCATATTGGGTCTCGAATGTTTCGGCACCATAGATTTCTCGTGCACGCTATTCTCCATGCTGCTGCCAGGACTGCGGTCACGGGCTGGCATCGCAACACGATCCGTTCCATCGTCACCGGAGGCTAGCTAGCCTCGGTTCCGTGCCCCTCACGTTCTCCGAACGCCGGACCCTCCATGCCATCCACGATGGCGACACTGGCCCTCATAGCGTCGCTGTGCTCCGCTCCCTGGTCTGGAAGGGTCTCCTGACCGACCGGCAGAAACTCACGACCGAGGGCATGAGGCTCATGGTCGAAGAGGCGGCCCGTCGGAGGGACGCCGAGATCCGGAGTATGCGGGAGAGCATCCGAGAGAACCGAGCACGACGGGAACGATGGTTCGGCTCCTGACTCGCTGCCCACGATCACTGCGGTGGTTCATCGGGCGCGCCCGGGGAGCGCCTTCGCAGAGCACTTCTGACTGCGCGGGCTATAGGAGCACTACTGGCCACGACGCCCCCGGCGACCGCACCCGAGATGAGGGACTGCGTAGAAGCAAGCGCAAGGACAACGGTGGCGAGGATGAGCGCCAGCCAGACAGTGATCCAGACGGGCATGTGGTAGTGCTCAACTAGGTGCCATGCCAGATCAGACCAGGAGCGATTACTTCGCGGACTCAACGTCGACCCTTCCTTCGGCGCCGGGGTAGCTCCTCAGGACGGTCACGACGACATCGGGTCGACGCGTTCCTTGCACGATCACCTACGGCGGAGTGGTCAGTCCTGCCGCAGAACGTTCGATCGCGAGAACACCGTAACTCGGCAGTGGAGCGCGAGGGAGTCTCACGCCGGGATGCGTTGTGCATCCCCTCTATCTAGACCATGCCGTCCGCGAAACCTGCGGGTTCCCGGGCCGGGGTAGCTCAGGGGTAGTGCAGTCGAGCACTGCCCTACTGGACAGCGCACAGACGAGGCACCGCCGACCGTCAAGGCGGTAGGTCTACAGACCTACCGGTTGGGGATTCTGAGCAAGAAACGCACTATCGTCCCTGGTCAGAGGGCCGGAGAGCCGGAGGTCGGGATCGAACCGACGACCTACCGCTTACAAGGCGGTTGCTCTACCACTGAGCTACACCGGCGTCGCGGACACTGCCGCGCGTCCGGCCAGCGTAGTGCCCAGGAGTGACGGCCGGCACCGAGGTATCGGGTTCACGGCGAAGCGTTCATGAGCATGATCGTCGTGACGATGATCGACACCACGAACCCCACCCCACCGATGATGATCAGCGCTCGCGCCCAGTCGGGAGCCACACCCGTCGACGCCACAGGTCCTGCGGCAAGCAGGTTCCCCGCCGACAGGACGACGAGCGCGACGGCCGGGATCCACCCGGCCGCGAAGAAGAACAGGACGGCCGCGAGCAGTCCGATCACCCCGGTGATGCGCAGGGATCGGGCGCGCCGGGCACGGTCGGTCGCGTCAGCGTTCGCCACGGCCCGACCGTACACCGCCGTTCACCAGCGGTTTCCGCGCACACAGACGAGTACCCCGGTACCGCTGTGGGGGATGTGACCGGGCCGTAACGTGGTGCTCGGCCAGACCAGCGGGAGGTGAGATGGCCGACGACACCGTGCACCCTGCAGACCGGTTCAGCAGACGGTTGCGTGGAGCGCTGCGCCGGGACGCGAAGCGGCTCCTCACGCCCGGGCCATCGACCGTGCCGATGCTCGTCCTGGGCCCCCAGGTCCCGGACGACGCGCAGGTCCAGCAGGTGCTCGACGTCTGCATGCGCGTCGGCGAGATCCTGCTGTCGTCCGGCGAGAGCGTCGACGAGGTGACCGCGACGATGCTGCGGCTGGCCAACGCGGCCGGCCTCCCCGCCGTCGACGTCGACATCACGTTCACCAGCATCACGATGTGCTGCCACCGCGGGAACGCGGCGCAGCCCGTCACGTCGATGCGCCTGGTCCGCTACCGCACGCTCGACCTCAGCCGACTGGCGACGACCGACCGGATCGTCGCGGACCTGGAGGCCGGCAAGATCGACGTCCGGAAGGCGGCGTCGCTCGTCTCCGACGTGATCAAGCAGCGGCACCCGTACCCGCGCTGGGTCGCGACGGTCGGCTGGGCCGGCCTGGCCGCGTCCATCGCCCTGCTGCTCGGCGGCGGGGCCATCACGGCGGCGGCCGCGTTCGTCACCACGGCGCTGATCGACCGCATCGGGCGGTTCCTCAACCGCTACGGCGTCGCGTCGTTCTTCCAGCAGACGCTCGGCGGGCTGCTGGTGACGGTGTCGACGATCGGCCTGATCGCGTTGGGCCTGTTCCCGGTGGGCACGCGACCGTCGTTCATCGTCGCCGCGGGCATCACCGTGCTGCTCTCCGGGTTGTCCGTGGTCAGCACCGTGCAGGACGCGTTGTCGAGCTACTACCTGACGTCGTCGGCGCGGATCGTCGAGATCGCGCTGCTGTCCGCGGGCCTGCTGACCGGCGTCGTCATCGGCCTGAAGTTCGGCTTCGCGGTCGGGGTGTCGATCGAGGTGTCCGGCGACCTCCCGTCCAGTGCCGGGCAGTTCACGCTGTCCGTCGTCTCCGGCGCGATGTCGGCGGCGTTCTACGCGTTGGCCGGCTACGCGCCGTTGAAGTCGCTGCCGGTGGCCGGCGCGGTCGGAGCCGCGAGCTGGGCCGTGTACGGGACGCTGACGCTGTTCACCGACGTCGGGCCGATCACGTCGACGGGTGTCGCGGCCGTCGTCGTCGGGCTCGCGGCGGGCCTGCTGCGGCGCGGCGGGAACACGCCGCCGATGGTCATCACGCTGGCCGGCGTCACACCGCTGCTGCCCGGTCTCGCCGCCTACCGCGGCTTCTACCAGCTGGCCGTCGAAGGTGTCGCCGAAGGGCTGGTGACGGTCACGCTCGCGCTGGCGACGGGTCTCGCGCTGGCCGCGGGCGTCGCGCTCGGCGAGTTCGTGACCCGCCCCCGTCGCACCGACGCCGAGACCCCGACCGAGACGAACCCCGATCCACAGGCCGCGGCCCCCGAGTCCACGTAGGCTCGGCGCCGACCGACCGCCCGAGCACCGGAGGATGGACATGGCCGCCGAAGCCGACCTCGTGGTGGTGGCCAACCGCCTCCCGGTCGACCTCGAACAGCTGCCCGACGGCAGCACCCGCTGGAAGCGCAGCCCGGGTGGTCTCGTCACGGCGCTGGAGCCGACGCTGCGGTCCAGGGAGGGCGCGTGGGTCGGCTGGCCGGGGGTGCCGGACACGGACGTCGAACCGCTCGTCGAGGACGGGCTCACGCTGCACCCGGTGCGGCTGTCCGCCGACGAGATCGCCGACTACTACGAGGGCTTCTCGAACGCGACGCTCTGGCCGCTCTACCACGACGTCGTCGCCACCCCGGCGTTCCATCGGCACTGGTGGCGGGCCTACACGCGGGTCAACCAGCGCTTCGCCGAGGAGACCGCGAAGGTGGCGGCGCAGGGCGGCGTGGTCTGGATCCAGGACTACCAGCTGCAGCTCGTGCCGGGGATGCTGCGCGAGCTGCGCCCGGACCTGCGGATCGGCTTCTTCCTGCACATCCCGTTCCCGCCGGTCGAGCTGTTCCGCCAGCTCCCGTGGCGGACACGCGTCATGGAGGGCCTGCTCGGCGCCGACGTGATCGGCTTCCACACCGAGGGCGGCGTGCGGAACTTCCAGTGGCTCGCCTCCGAGCTGGCCGGGGCGTCCGACGGGCGCGAGCCGGACACCCTGCGGGTCGGGAGCCGGACGGTCCGGCTGGGCGCGTTCCCGATCTCCATCGACTCGTCGAAGCTCGACGCGCTGGCCCGCGCGGACACGACCGTCAAGCGTGCCGCGGAGCTGCGCGCGGAGCTCGGCAACCCGCGCCGGATCATCCTGGGCGTGGACCGGCTCGACTACACCAAGGGCATCGACGTCCGCCTGCGCGCGTTCCACGAGCTCCTCTCCGAGGAGCGGATCACGATCGACGACGCGGTGATGATCCAGCTCGCGACGCCGAGCCGGGAGCGCGTCGAGCACTACCGGCACATGCGCGACCAGATCGAGCTCTCCGTCGGGCGGATCAACGGCGAGTACGCGCGCGTCGGCCATCCGGCCGTGCACTACCTGCACCAGTCGCTGCCGCGCGAGGAGCTGGCCGCGTTCTACCTGGCCGCCGACGTCATGCTCGTCACGCCGCTGCGCGACGGTATGAACCTGGTGGCCAAGGAGTACGTCGCCTGCCGGTTCGACGAGAGCGGCGCGCTCGTGCTGTCCGAGTTCACCGGTGCGGCGATCGAGCTGACCAGCGCGCTCCTGGTGAACCCGCACGACACGGACGGCGTCAAGGAAGCGCTGTTCGCCGCGCTGACGATGAACGACGAGGAACGCGGCAAACGGATGCGCAGCCTGCGGGCGCAGGTCATGAGCCACGACGTGGACCGATGGGCCCGCTCCTTCCTGGAGGCCCTCGGCGTGCCGGTGCCGTCCGAGTGAACGCCGACCTCGACGCGGCACTGGACCGGATCGCGCGAGTGCCGCGGCTGCTCGTCGCCCTGGATTTCGACGGCGTGCTGGCCCCACTCGTCGACGACCCGTCGGCGTCGCGCCCGCTCCCGGAGTCGGCGGACGCGGTGCGCGCGCTGGCCGCGGCGGACGGCGTGGACGTCGTGATGCTGTCCGGCCGGGGTCGCGACGATCTCGCGGCCGTCTCCGGGTTCGGTCCGCCGGTGCGTCTGGTCGGCAGCCACGGCGCCGAGTACGACTCCGAGCTGGGCGCCGCGCTGGGACGCGGCAGCCTCCTCACGTCGGAGCAGACCGCCGCGCGGGAGACGCTGATCGAGGAACTGCGGACCCTGGTGGACGACGCTCCCGGCGCCCGTCTGGAGCTGAAGCCCGGCGGGGCGGCGGTGCACGTCCGCGGCGTCGACGACGGCGTCGGCACAGCGCTCCTGGACCGCGTTCGGGGAGGACCGGCCCGACGGGACGGCGTCGACGCGACCGAGGGCAAGGACGTCATCGACCTGGCCGTGCTGGAGACGTCGAAGGGCTCGGCGGTGGACGCGCTGCGCCGTCATCTCGGCGTGGACGCCGTGCTGTTCGCCGGCGACGACGTGACCGACGAGACCGCGTTCCGCGTGCTGGGCGCCGACGACGTCGGGATCAAGGTCGGCGACGGCGACACGGCCGCCCGGTTCCGGGTCGCGAGCCCGGAGGATCTCGCCGGGGTGCTGACCCGGTTCTCCGCGCTGCGCGTTCCATGATCACCTGACGCCGAGGGCCGTGGCCCGTGGCCCCGGAGAACCCTGGCGCGCCGGACCGGACCTCAGGACCGGGACCGGGCCGCCAGCGCGCGCAGCGACGCCACGAACTCGTCGGGCCGCTCGAAGTGGACGAGGTGCCCGCACCGCAGCTGGACGACGTCGGTGCCGGAGGGCAACAGCGCGACGGCGCGCGCCAGGTCGTCGGAGTCCATGGCGGCCTTCAGGATGCCGTCGCTGCCGTACGCGGTGCCGCGCAGCGCCTCCACGAAGTTGGTGTGGATCACAGTGGTCGGCGCCGCCACGGCGCGCAGCGTCGCCTCGGTGTCGGTGTCGGAGTACCAGCCCCCGGTCTCGCGCACCCACGCGGCACCGAACGCCGGGTCGTAGTGCACGAGCCCCTGGAACAGGACGTTGACCTGTGTGGGCAGGAAGGCGATCCGCAGCGGCTCGCCGGGGTGCGCGGCCATCCACCGCAGCGCGTACCGGCGGATCGGCTCCTCGAGGGGCCCGAAGAACTCGAAGTACCGGCCGTGCTCGACGACGTAGCGCGCGAACTCGCCCGGCCCGCCCTCGGCGAGGAACCGCTCGGCGAGGACGAGCGGGAACCCGCCGGTCGTGTCCAGCAGCCGCGGCATCTCCGAGGAGAACAGCGGCGGGTCCTCCAGCAGCAGCCCGCCGACGAGCTCCGGCCGTTCCGCGGCGATCGTCATGGCGAGCACGCCGCCCGAGGAGTGCCCGGACAGCAGCACCGGCCCGCCCACGACATCGTCGACGAACCCGGCGAGTGTCGCCGCGACCCGCCCGTTCGTGTAGTCCGCGGCCCGGAGCCGGTCGGAGCCACCGTGACCGGGGACGTCGACGACGAACACGTGATGGTCGGCTGCCAGCCGCGGCAGCACGCGCACGTGGTCCTCCCAGGTTCCGGTCTGCCCGTGCAGCAGGACGACGCGCGGGCCGTTCGCGGGTCCCTCGGCGTAGGCCAGGGTCGCACCACCGACGGTGGCCCGCTTCTCGCGGAACCCGGCCGCGACGACCCCGGCCATCGCCTTCTCGAGACCGGTCGTGTTCGCGTGCAGGTAGGCCGCGACGGCGGCTCCCAGACCGGCGGTGCCGGCGGCCAGGACGGCAGCCCGGTTCACGCGTCGACCACCTCGACCGGGTCGTCGACGCCGATCGTCACGCCCGGGTCGTCGGGGATCAGGTTCTGACCGAACCAGACCTTCTGGTCCCACCGACGGTGCCGCGCGAGCGTGGCCAGCGGCTCACGGCCCGTCGCAGACGTGTCCGGGTCGACGGTCGTCAGCACGCAGCGAGCACAGCCGCGGGCGACGCGGAACCCGGCGTCACCGATCCGGATCCGCTGCCACCCGTCCTCGGCCCACGCCGGGAACCCGGACACGACGACGTTCGGCCGGAACCGCGTCATCGGCATCGGTCCCTCGTGCGCGTTGCGGCCGTCCGCGATGTGCGCGTTCAGCGCGGCCAGCGACTCCTCCGTCGTGAGGAGCAGCGGGAACCCGTCGGCGAAGGAGACCCGGTCGTCGGGCTCGCTGTACTCGGGGTTCGGACGGCGGCGTCCCGGGTCCTCGAGGTACAGCAGGCGCAGTGGAGTGCCGGCGACCTGCGAGAACCACTCGTCTGCCTCGACTCCCGCGCGGACCCCGGCCGTGTCCCACGCGTGGACCCGGACGTCCATGAGCCCTCCCGAAGGGTGCGGGAGTGGCACGTGGATCGGCTCCATCCCGGGAGCGCTCAGGGACAGCCCGTCGGGTCCGGGGACCGGGACGACGAGCACCAGGCCGTGCAGCGTCCGCGCCGTCGCCATCGATCCGTCCGGGTGGGCGAGCATCCAGCGCCGGTCGCCGTCCAGCCCGGCCCGCTCCACGCGCGCCCGGTCGACGTCGTGGCCGCGACAGGACTTCACCGGGTAGCGGCGGAGCGCGGTCACGGAGCCGGTCGATCGCGCGGCGGGGTCGGGGAGGGTCGCGGGGTCGGTCGGGGTCGCGGGGTGAGTCAGGGCCGCGGGCGTCACCATCCGGAGAAGAACTCCCCGGACTGGCGCAGCTCCCGGCACGTCGTCCCCGGGACGAGCTCGGTCGGCAGCGTGAGGTGCTCGGGCGTGTTCCGGTCGCCGCGCTCGAGCAGCAGCCGGCCCGCCTCCCTGCCCTTCTCCCGGAACGGCTGGCGGACCGTGGTCAGGCCGAGCCGGTCGGCCTCCGGGATGCCGTCGAACCCGGCGACGCTGAGGTCCTCGGGGACCCGGATCCCGCGTTCGCGGGCCTCGCCCAGCGCACCGACGGCGAGGATGTCCGACGTGCAGACCAGCGCCGTGATGTCCGGATGCGCCTCCAGCATCTGGGCCGTACCGGCCGCTCCGGCGTCCGTCGTGTGCTCGAACCGCTCGAAGACCGGGATGTCCGACCACGCCACGCCGGCCTCGGCGAACGCGTCGCGCAGGCCGGCCAGTCGCTCGCGCTGCACGCTGTAGCTGGAGTTCTTCTGACGCAGCTCGTCCGCGGGCCCGTCGTGGCGCTGCCCACCGAGGCGCATGCACAGCACGCCGACCCGCCGGTGCCCGAGCTCCACGAGGTGCCGGCCGAGCGTCTGCATGCCAGCGCGGTCGTCGACCCCGACGCGGTCCACGCCTGCGATGCCGGTCGGCTGGTCGCAGACGACGGTCGGCAGCGGCCGCTGCAGAACGGCCTGGAAGTGCGGGTCGTCCTCGCTGACCGAGTAGACGACGAACCCGTCGACCCCGGCCTGGTACACGGCGTCGACCTCGGAGTGTTCCGGGCTGACCGGCACGAGCAGCAGGCCGGTGCCCGCCTTCTCGCAGGCCAGGGCCAGTCCCTCGAGGAAGCCGGTGGCGCCGGGGTCGCGGAACGCGTAGCTGAGCGCCTCGGTCAGCAGCAGCCCGACGGCGCCGGCGCGTCGGGTGCGCAGTGAGCGCGCGACCGGGTCGGGGCCCGGGTAACCGAGACGGCGGGCCGCCTCCAGCACGCGCTCCCGGAGCGGAGCCGAGAGCTGGTCCGGACGGTTGTAGGCGTTCGAGACCGTGGTCCGCGAGACGCCCAGCTCCGCCGCCAACGAGGCCAGCGTCGCCGGTCGGCGGACGTGTGGGGACCCGGTCATTCCCCGAACGTTAACGGCGCCACGTGTTGTGAGGAAGTCGACCGGTCCACGGTCACCCCGTGCGCTGTAGAGTGAATTGACAACGGTTATCGATAAAAGCATGCGAACGTCTTGATACGGAGCACCCGCACATGGCTCGATCCACCACCCGCACGGCCGGTCTTCTCGCCGGGACCGCCGCGCTCACCCTCGGTCTCGCCGCGTGCGGATCGTCCGATCCCGCACCGACCGATGCCGCCGCGGCGGCAAAGCTGCAGGTCGTGGCGTCGACCGACGTCTGGGGCTCGGTCGCGCAGGCCGTCGGCGGCGACCGTGTCGAGGTGAAGTCGATCATCAACAGCCCGGACAAGGACCCGCACGAGTACGAGTCGACGCCGACCGACGCCGCATCGGTGGAGAACGCGAAGCTCCTGCTGCGCAACGGTGGCGGCTACGACGACTTCATGACGAAACTCGTCGACGCGTCCGGCAACCAGGCACCCGTCGTGGACGCGGTGACGGTCTCGGGGCTGCAGCCGGCCGAGGAGGCGGGGCACAGCGAGGGGGACGGCCACGACCACGGCGAGTTCAACGAGCACGTCTGGTACTCGCTGCCGACCGTGCAGAAGGTCGCGCAGTCCGTCGCGACCGAGCTCGGCAAGGCCGACCCGGCCGGTGCCGCCACCTACACCGCGAACGCGCAGCGGTTCGACGCCGGCGTGGCCCAGCTGTCCACGAAGGCGGCCGCGATCGGGAAGGCGCACCCCGGCGCGACGGTCGCCGTGACCGAACCGGTCCCGGACTACCTGCTCGAGACCGCATCGTTGAAGGACGTGACGCCGGAGGCGTTCAGCGAGGCCGTCGAGGAGGGCAACGACCCGCCCGCCGCCGTGCTGCAGCAGACGCTCGCCGTGTTCACCGCACAGCCGAAGGTGGGCGCGCTCGTGCTGAACGCGCAGACCCAGTCCCCGACGACCGACCAGGTCAAGCAGGCCGCGACCCAGAACGGCGTCCCGATCGTCGACGTGACCGAGACGCTGCCGGCCGGGACGACCGACTACACCGCATGGATGGGTGCCCAGATCGACCGCCTGTCGTCGGCTCTGGATCGACGCTGACATGCTGGGAGCCGTGAGCACGGAGACCGAACGGGCGGCCGGCGTCCCGGGCGCCGCGCGGCGGGCCGCGTTGTCGCTGCGCGGTGCCGGGCTGTCGTTCGGCGAGCGCACGCTGTGGAGCGGGCTCGACCTCGACGTCGCCCCCGGCGAGTTCGTCGCCGTGCTCGGGCCGAACGGCTCCGGGAAGACGACGCTGATGCGCGTCCTGCTCGGTCTGCTCCCGCTGTCCGAGGGCGAGGTCAGGGTCGCAGGGCGCACGCCGAGCCGGGGCAGCCCGGAGATCGGGTACGTGCCCCAGCAGCAGCCCGTCGACCCCGACCTGCCGTTGCGCGGGCGCGATCTCGTCGGGCTCGGGCTGGACGGGCACCGCTTCGGGCTCGGACTCTCCGGACGGCGGGACCGACGCTCCCGGGTCGCGCGCGCCCTGGAGGAGGTCGGCGGCACCGAGTACGCCGACTACCCCGTCGGGCGGCTGTCCGGCGGTGAGCAGCAACGGCTGCGGGTGGCGCAGGCGCTCGTCGGGGACCCGGCCGTGCTGCTGTGCGACGAGCCGCTGCTGTCCCTGGACCTCGCCCACCAGCGGATGGTGACGCACCTGATCGACGACCGCCGCCGCTCGTCGGAGACGGCCGTGCTGTTCGTGACCCACGAGATCAACCCGGTGCTGCCGATGGTCGACCGGGTGCTCTACCTGGTGAACGGCCGCTTCCGGATCGGGCCTCCCGGCGAGGTGATGACGTCCGAGGTGCTGTCCGAGCTGTACCGCACCGAGGTCGACGTGGTCCGCGTGCGGAACCGGCTGATCGTCGTCGGAGCCGAGGAGTCGCACCCCGACGTGCATCCGGGGCACGGGACGTGATCGGCGAGCTCCTCGGGGCGACGTTCGTCCAGAACGCGCTCGTCGCCTGCGCCGTGCTCGGGCTGCTGGCCGGCCTGCTGACGCCGCTGATCGTGTCCCGCGGGATGTCGTTCGCCGTGCACGGCACGTCCGAGCTGGCGTTCACCGGTGCGGCGGGTGCGCTGCTGCTGGCGATCCCGGTCGGGGTCGGGTCGGTGGTGGGCGCCGTGGCCGCCGGCGTGGTCTTCGGGCTCCTGGGTCTTCGACGACGGGAGCGCGACTCGGTCATCGGCGTCGTCCTGGCATTCGGGCTGGGTATGGGCGTGCTGATGCTCTCGCTCTACGACGGGCGCGCGTCCAACAAGTTCGGACTGCTCACCGGCTCGATCGTGTCCGTGGACGGGACGAGCCTGTGGTTGCTGGGGACGGTCGCGGTCGTCGCACTGGCCGTGCTGGCCGTCGTGTTCCGGCCGCTGCTGTTCGCCAGCACCGACCCGGACGTCGCACTCGCCCGTGGGGTGCCGGTGCGGGCGTTGTCGCTGGTGTTCGCCGTGCTGATCGGGTTGACGACGGCACTGGCCGTCCCGATCGTCGGTGCGATCCTGGTGCTGGCGGTGATGATCGTCCCGGGCGCGGCGGCGAACCGCCTGACGGCGAACCCGGTGCGGGCCATGGTCCTGGCCGTGGTGATCGCCGAGGTGAGCCTGCTGGGTGGGACGTTCCTGTCGCTGGCGACCGACCTGCCGATCTCCGGCTTCGTCGCCGCGATCGGCTTCGCCGCGTACCTGGCCTGCCGCCTCGGCGCGCGCCTCAGAGGCCGCACCCCGGTCCGCGCCTGACCGACGCGACCCTCGCGACGCCGTCGCCGCCCTGCTCGCGCGACCGGCCCACCCCTCCGCGAACGAGGGTGCCGTTCGAGCAATCACATTGCTCGAAGGTGCCGCTCGTTCGGGATGGGGAGGGGCGCTGTGGCCGGGGGAAGAGGGGTGAGGCGTGGGCGCCGGGTCAGCCGACTCGACGGCGGCGGGCCACCTCGGCGAGGACCACGCCCGTCGCGACCGAGGCGTTGAGCGACTCGACCCGGCCGGCCAGGGGGATGCTCACCGTCAGGTCGCAGGTCTCGCGCACGAGTCGGGACAGGCCCTTGCCCTCCGATCCGGTGACGAGCACGAGCGGGCTGGTGGCGAGCTCGAAGTCGTCGAGCGAGACGTCGCCGTCCGCCGCCAGCCCGGCGATCATGAGCCCGGCTTCGGCGTAGTCGCGCAGCGTCCGCGTCAGGTTCGACGCGCGGGCCACCGGCAGTCGGGCCGCCGTCCCGGCCGATGCGCGCCAGGCGACGGCCGTCATGCTCGCCGTCCGTCGTTGCGGCACGACCACTCCGTGCCCGCCGAACGCGCTCGCGGACCGGACGACGGCGCCCAGGTTGCGCGGGTCGGTCACGCCGTCCAGCGCGACGACGAGCGCGTCGTCGCCCGCGGCACGCTCCAGAAGCTCGTCCGGGTGCGCGTAGTCGTACGGCGGGACCTGCAGCGCGAGCCCCTGGTGCAGGGCCCCGCCGGTGATCCGGTCCAGGTCGTTGCGGGGCACCTCGAGCACCGAGATGCCGGCCTCCGCGGCGAGCGCGACGGCCTCGGAGACCCGCTCGTCGGCGGCCACCCCGGTCGCGACGTGCAGCGCCGTGGCCGGCACTCCGGCCCGCAGGCACTCGACGACCGGGTTGCGGCCGAGCACGGTCTCCGGCCCGTCACCGTCACCGGGGCGCCCGCGACCCGCGGGACGTGCCTGCGAGCTCCGGCGCTCCGCCGCGGCGGCACGGCGGTGCTTGACGTGTCCCGGCCGGTTCTCGGCCGGTGGGGTCGGGCCCTTGCCGCGCAGGCCACGACGGGCCTGGCCACCGGAACCGGTGACCATCCCCTTCTTCGTGCCCTCCTTGCGGACGGCGCCGCGACGCTTCGAGTTGCCCGCCATCACGCGTCCTTCAGAGACCAGGTCGAGCCGTCCGGCCCGTCCTCGACGGCGACACCGGCGGCCAGGAGCTCGTCACGCAGACGGTCGGCCGTCGCGAAGTCCCGGTCGCCGCGCGCCTGCTTGCGCTGTTCCAACATCGTTTCGACGAGCGCCCCGAGCGCCTGCCGTGCCGCGTCGCCCGTTCCGGACGTCGAGTCGGCGCCGAGCGGGTCCAGGCCGAGCACACCCGTGGTCGCGCGGACGCACGACGCCGCGCGGGAGGCGGCGGCCGCGTCGCCCGCGTCGAGCGCCGTGTTGCCCTCACGCACGAGCCCGTGCACGACGGCCAGCGCGCCCGGCGTACCGAGATCGTCGTCGAGCGCCGCGGCGAACTCCGCGGGCACGTCCGGTGACGTCTCCGGGACGCCGTGGCGCTCCCGGACCCGGTGGACGAACGACTCGATCCGCCGGAACGCCGAGACCGCCTCGTCGAGGGCGGCGTCGGTGTACTCGATCGACGACCGGTAGTGCGGCCCGACGAGGTAGTACCGCAGCTCGGACGGCCGGACGCGCTCGAGCAGCACGTCGATCTGCAACGTGTTGCCGAGCGACTTGGACATCTTCTCGCCGCCCATGGTCACCCACGCGTTGTGCAGCCAGTACCGCGCGAACGGGTCACCGGCCGCGTGCGACTGGGCCTGCTCGTTCTCGTGGTGCGGGAACACAAGGTCCAGGCCACCGCCGTGGATGTCGAACTCCGGGCCGAGGTAGGCCGTGGCCATCGCCGAGCACTCGAGGTGCCAGCCGGGCCGTCCGTTCCCCCACGGCGTCGGCCAGCTCGGCTCGCCCGGCTTGGCCGCCTTCCACAGCGTGAAGTCCAGCGGGTCCCGCTTGCCGCCCGCCTCACCCTCGCCCTGGTGCACGTCGTCGACCTTCTGGCCGGACAGCGAGCCGTACTCCGGGAACGTGCGCACGGCGAAGTAGACGTCCCCGTTCGCCGCGTAGGCGTGGCCGCCCGCGATCAGCCGCTCGATCAGCTCGACCATCTGCGTGATGTGGCCGGTGGCCCGCGGCTCCAACGACGGCGGCAGGCAGCCCAGCGCCGCGTAGGCCGCGGAGAACGCCCGCTCGTACGTCGCGGCCCACTCCCACCACGGCCTGCCGGCGTCGGCGGCCTTGCGGAGGATCTTGTCGTCGATGTCGGTGATGTTGCGTACCAGCGTGACGTCGTAGCCGGTGTGCATGAGCCAGCGGCGCAGCACGTCGTAGTTCAGGCCGCTGCGGACGTGCCCGATGTGCGGCGGGCCCTGCACCGTGGCCCCACAGACGTACATCGACACGGCTCCGGTCCGCAGCGGCACGAAGTCGCGCTGCTCCCTGGTCGCTGAGTCGAGAAGTCTGAGTCCCACGTCACCAGCGTACGGACCTGCGGTTCCGGTTCGTCCAAGACCTCCCCGCCACGGCGCGGCACCATTCCGCCATGACCCGCATCCAGCAGCTGTACCCCCGCCTCGTCGTCGACGGCGCCGACGCCGCGATCGCGTTCTACACCACCGCGTTCGGCGCAGAGCTCGTCGAGCGCTACACCGACCCGGACGGCAACGTCGTGCACGCCCTCCTCCGGGCGGGCGCCGCGACCTGGGCCGTCAAGGACGCCGACCGGTACGACCCGGCGCCCGGCGGCGGTGGCCTCCCGGTGATCCTCGCCCTCTACGTCGACGACCCGGACGCCGTCGCACAGTCCATGGTGGACGGCGGCGGAAGCGTGATCTTCGCGGTGAGCGACCACCCGTACGGCGAGCGCGGCGGCCGGCTGTCCGACCCGTTCGGGCACGCGTGGATGGTCGCCGCCCGGACCGAGGACCTCGGCCCGGAGCAGATCCAGCAGCGGACGGCGGGGATGTACTGACGGCGGTGACGTCGAGCGCCGGAGCCTGCCGCACCCACCGCCGGCGTGCCGCACCCGCTGCGACCGGTGCGGCACGCCGAGCAGGGGCGCGGCACGCCGAGCAGGGGCGCGGCTACCGCGGCAGGAGCAGTGCCGTCGCGACGGCCGCACGTCCCTCGCCGCGGCCGGTGAGGCCGAGGCCGTCGGTCGTCGTGCCGGACACGGCGACCGGTCCGCCCACGACCTCACCCAGCGTCCGTTCGGCCTCGCCCCGGCGCGTTCCGATCTTCGGGTCGTTCCCGATCACCTGGACGGCGCCGTTGCCGAGCACGAAACCGCCGTCGAGGACCAGCCGGTTGACCTCGCGGAGCAGGTCGACACCGCTCGCTCCGGCCCACTCCGGGCGGCCGGTGCCGAACACGGCGCCCAGGTCGCCCAGCCCGGCGGCGGACAGCATCGCGTCGCAGAGAGCGTGCGCGGCGACGTCGCCGTCGGAGTGCCCGGCGCACCCGTCGACGTCCGGCCAGAGCAGTCCGGCCACCCAGCAGTCGCGTCCGGCCTCGACCGGATGGACGTCGGTGCCGATGCCGACCCTCATCCCTGCACCGCCGCGCCGGCCAGCAGGAGCTCGGCGATCCGCAGGTCCCATGCGGTCGTGATCTTGAAAGCCAACGGGTCGCCCTCCACGGTGTGCACCGGGTCCCCGATCGCCTCGACGAGCCCGGCGTCGTCGGTCAGCGGATCCGACGCCAGCTCGTGCGCCCTCGCCAGCTCGCCGGCCAGGAAGCCCTGCGGCGTCTGCACCGCACGCAGAGCGGAACGGTCCACCGTGGACACGACGACGCCGTCGGGGTCGACGCGTTTCACGGTGTCCGACACGGGGATCACCGGCACGACGGCGCCGCACCCGGCCATCACCGCGTCGACGACGCGCCGGACGACGGAGGGCGGCGTGAGCGGGCGCGCGGCGTCGTGCACGAGCACGGCGTGCACACCGGACCCGGCCGAGGCCAGCCCGGCGAAGACCGACGCCTGCCGGTCGGCACCGCCGGCGACGACGGTGACCGGGCGGTCGTCGAACAGTCCGGCCGCCTCCGGCACGAGCGCAGCGGGTACCGCCACGACCACGCGGTCGACGGCCCCCGAGTCCAGCAGGCCGTCCACCGCGCGTCGCACCATCGGCACACCGGCGACCTCGACGAACGCCTTCGGCGCCGAGGCACCGAGGCGTTCACCCGACCCCGCGGCCGGGACGACGGCGAGGACACCGGTCATCGCCGTCAGCCCAGCACGAAGGGAGCCGGAATCACGCGTTCGCGGTCGCGAGCACCTCGTCGAGCAGGACCTCGGCCCGCTCCTCGTCGGTGCCCTCGGCCAGCGCGAGCTCACTGACCAGTATCTGGCGCGCCTTGGCCAGCATCCGCTTCTCGCCCGCGGAGAGCCCACGGTCCTTCTCGCGACGCCAGAGGTCGCGGACCACCTCGGCGACCTTGTTCACGTCACCGGAGGTGAGTTTCTCCCAGTTCGCCTTGTATCGGCGGGACCAGTTGGTCGGCTCCTCGGTGTGCGGTGCTCGCAACACCTCGAAGACACGATCCAGGCCCTCCTGGCCCACGACGTCACGAACGCCGACGACCTCGACGTTGTCTGCGGGAATGCGAACCGTCAGATCACCCTGCGCTACCTTCAGGACGAGGTACTGCACTTCCTCGCCTTTGATGGTCCGAGTCTCGATAGCCTCGATGAGTGCGGCACCGTGGTGCGGGTAGACGACGGTCTCTCCGACCTTGAAAACCATGTGTCCTCTGGCCCCTTTCGCTGCGTCCAGGTTAACACGTCCGTTGCCGACGACCGAGACCGGACCGGACCGTCGTCGCAGGTCAGGG
Source organism: Pseudonocardia endophytica (assembly GCF_004339565.1). Classification (GTDB taxonomy): domain Bacteria; phylum Actinomycetota; class Actinomycetes; order Mycobacteriales; family Pseudonocardiaceae; genus Pseudonocardia; species Pseudonocardia endophytica. The sequence goes on along the minus strand of NZ_SMFZ01000002.1, from coordinate 161,070 downwards.
GGTTGACAACTCGCCCGACTCGTGCCTAAGGCATCCCGCGCCACACACGTCACACCACCGAGCGCGCACGTGAAGGTCGTCGATGACTAGGCTGCGCGGCGGACGGAGGGCATGCCGCCCGCCTGTTCCGAGCGCCGTATCGCGCCGGGGCCCCGAACCCCGGCAAGCAGGAAGGACCCCCGACCGTGACCCGCACTCGTCGCCTCCGCCAGACCCGGGCACTCGTCGGGGCCTTCGCCCTGGCCGGCACGCTGGCGTTGTCCGGCTGCGGGGCCGGCCAGATCGCCCAGACCTCGAACGAGGGTGCCGCGGTCAACGGCAGCGGCACGCAGCTGGGCGACATCGTCATCCGAGACATGCAGGTCGTCTACCCGCAGCGGCCCGCCTCCCCCGAGGCCGTGTACGCGCAGGGCGGTGCGGCGCAGCTGAAGTTCGGCATCGTCAACGAGGGCTCGACCGTCGACCGGCTGGTACGGGTCACCAGCCCGGCGGCCACGGCGGTCCAGGTCGGCGGCGACCCGTCGCTGCCGAAGGACATCCTGCTGGTCGGCGGCGGCGAGGGCGGTGCGGCGCCGGCCGGCGTCCGCCCGACCACGATCGAGCTCACCGGGCTGACCGCCCCGATCCGCGCCGGTGTGCCGGTGCCGATCACGCTGACGTTCGAGCGGGCCGGCACGACCACCGTCCTGGCGCCGATCGGTTCCCCGCCGGAGGGCGCGGCGGCCGGCGAGCCGGAGCGCGAGGAGAGCAAGGCGGAGGGCGCCGCACCCGCCGGCTCCGAGCAGGCCCCGGAGAACGGTCAGGGCGGAGTGCCCGCCCCCGCTCCCGGCACGCCGGAGAGCGGCAACTGAGCACGCGTTCGCGCTCCACGCGCAGCGGCTACCGCTGCACCGAGTGCGACCACCGGTCGGCCCAGTGGGTCGGCCGCTGCCCCGGGTGTCAGGCATGGGGCACGCTCGAGGAGATCTCCGCGGCGCCGCGCGGCGGCGGGCGCCAGATCGTCGCGGGCGCCCCGAGCACGCCTGCGCGCCGGATCGCCGACGTCGAGCTGGACGCCACCCGCACCCGCGCGACCGGCGTCGACGAGCTCGACCGCGTCCTCGGTGGCGGGCTCGTGCCCGGAGCGGTCGTCCTGCTGGCGGGCGAGCCGGGCGTCGGGAAGTCGACGCTGCTGCTCGAGGTGGCGGCGAAGGCCGCGACCCGCTCGCGCGTGCTCTACGTGTCCGGCGAGGAGTCCGCGGGCCAGGTCCGGCTGCGTGCCGAGCGGACGGGTTCCGTGCACGACGACCTGTTCCTCGCCTCCGAGTCCGATCTCGAGTCCGTGCTCGGCCACATCGAGGACCTGGCGCCATCGCTCGTGGTGATCGACTCGATCCAGACCATGTCGACCGCGACCGTCGAGGGCTCGCCTGGCGGGGTCACGCAGACCCGCGCCGTGACCGTCGGGCTGACCGCGCTGGCCAAGCAGCGCGGGCTGTCGGTACTGCTCGTCGGGCACGTGACGAAGGACGGCGGCATCGCCGGGCCACGGGTGCTGGAGCACCTCGTGGACGTCGTGCTGGCGTTCGAGGGCGACAAGCAGTCGACGCTGCGGATGGTGCGCGGCGTGAAGAACCGCTTCGGGCCCGCCGACGAGGTGGGCTGCTTCGAGCTGCGCGACGAGGGCATCGTCGGGCTGCCGGACCCCTCCGGCCTGTTCCTCGCGCGGTTCGGGACGGCGGGCGACGCGACCGTGTCCGGGACGGCGGTGACCGTCGTGATGGACGGACGGCGGCCCCTGCTCGCCGAGGTGCAGGCACTCGTCGCGGGCGCGAACATCCCGAGCCCGCGCCGCGCGGTGTCCGGTCTGGACTCGTCGCGGGTGGCGATGCTGCTCGCCGTCCTGGAGCGCCGCGGCGGGCTGAAGCTGCACGACGCGGAGGTCTACACGGCCACCGTGGGCGGGATGAAGGTCGTCGAACCGGCCGCGGACCTCGCCGTCGCGCTGGCGGTGGCGTCGGCGAAGCGGGACGTGTCGCTCCCGCCGGACATGGTCGTGCTCGGCGAGCTGGGCCTGGCCGGGGAGCTGCGCCGGGTCAACGGCGTCGGGCGCAGGCTCGCCGAGGCCGCCCGGCTCGGGTTCACCCGCGCGCTCGTGCCGCCGGACAGTGACGTTCGCAACTCCGGCATGAAGATCACCGAGGTGCGGAACCTCGGTCAGGTGCTCAAGCAGATCCGCTGAGCGTCACGTTCCGATCAGCAGCGGTGTCGGGGCGCTGATCACCGGGCCGAGGCGGGTCACCACCCGGTAGGCGCCGGGGCCGATGCGGTCGCGCTCGGTCGTGCACCCGGGCACCGAGCCGAGCCCGCTCCAGTTCACGGCGAACGCGACGGGTTGGCCGGGCACGAGGGTGCGCAGGTCCGACGACGACGGGTTGACGCAGTCGTTGCTCGACCACAGTCTCTTCGCGCCGTCGCCGCTCCAGACGACGATCTCCTGGTCGGCGCCGTCGAGGTCGCGCACGCAGGGGGTCGGCCCGGTGTTCGCGACGACGAGGCGCAGCACGGGCTTCGCCCCCTCCGGGTACTGCGGGGCACCGACCTCGGCGGTGACCTTGATCTGGGCGTCCGGGCACGGGGGCGGCCCGGTCGCGGGCGCCGGACCGGCTGACGGCACGAGCACGGGCGGCCCTGCCGCGGGGTCCTGGCGAACGGTCTCGTCCACCGGACCCGCGTTCGGGGTCGCGGGTCCGGTGGACGGCCCGGCGGGGGGAGCACCGGCGGGGGTACCGGGCACACCGGGGTCGGGAGGTCGTACGTCGGCCGCCGGCGTCGTCCCCGGGGCCTGGGGAGACGCTTCGACGTGTGCGGTGCGGCCGGTCGTGGAGTCGTCGGAGTCGACTCCCGGGGGCAACAGAAGGGCGGTGACGATCCAGAGCAGACCGAAGAGACCGAGCAGGGCGACACCGACGGCAAGGAGTCTCCGACGCCAGTACACCGACGTCGGCAACGGTCCCACCGGGTCCATCACGTGACCGAGAGTAGAACTGTCGCTACGGATAGTCGCCCCCGACATACCGGACGCGGCCGCATCGTCGCAGGTCCACCCGGCTGTGGGACTCGTGCGCCACGATCCGGGCACGAGGTCCACTGAGACGCCCCTCCGTGGCCGTCTCACCGAACGGCGACTCGATGGTGCATCACGGATCCGGGGCCCGGCCGGGCGGACCGATCACTCCGGGTCGCCGCCGGACCCGAGCCTGAGCCGCATCCACCCGCTCCCGCGCGAGACCTGCCCCGGTCCGACCCGAGAGCAGCTCCGGTGCCGTCCGGGACGGGGTGCGCGACGGCGCCCGCGGCGTGGTGACCACAATCGTGGCGTGCCGTCCCTCCTCGCCGACGAGATCTCCGTCTGGTTCCGCGCCGAGGCGCGCGACCTGCCGTGGCGACACCCGGAGACGACTCCGTGGGGCGTCATGGTCAGCGAGTTCATGCTGCAGCAGACGCCGGTGGCACGCGTCGAACCGATCTGGACGGACTGGATGGCGCGCTGGCCCATGCCGTCGGCGCTCGCTGCGGCACCACGTGCGGACGTGTTGCGCGCCTGGGGGAAGCTCGGCTACCCGCGTCGCGCGATCCGGCTGCACGACGCCGCCGCGGCGATCGCCTCGGAGTACGGCGATCAGGTCCCCTCCGACGTCGAGACGCTGGAGGCGCTGCCCGGCGTCGGCTCGTACACGGCACGGGCGGTGGCCGCGTTCGGGCACGGCCTGCGCGCCGCCGTCGTCGACACCAACGTGCGCCGGGTCGTCGCGCGCGCCGTGCACGGCGCCGGCGACGCGGGGCCCGCGCGCACGCGCGCCGACCTGGCCGACGTCGACGCCCTGCTCCCGAACTCCGACGCCGAGGCCGCCGTCGCGTCCGCCGGGCTGATGGAGCTCGGCGCCGTGGTCTGCACGGCCAGGGCGCCGCGCTGCGGGCTCTGCCCGGTGTCCGCGCGGTGTACGTGGGTGGCGGCCGGTCGCCCGGAGTACACCGGGCCGCGCAAGCCCGTGCAGGGCTTCGCCGGCACCGACCGCCAGGTGCGCGGCAAGCTTCTCGACGTGCTGCGCGGCAGCCCGCACCCGGTGCCGCGGACCGCGCTGGACGCCGTCTGGTCGGACGCGGGCCAGCGCGACCGCTGCCTGGACTCGCTACTCGTGGACGGGCTGGCCGAGCAGACCGACGACGGGCGGTTCGCGCTGCCCACCGGCCCGGCCTGACGCCGTGCCGCACGTCGTCCGCTTCCGGCTCGACGACGACGCCGTCGCAGCCCTGGAGGCGTTGCGCGGCACGGCACTCGAGGCAGGGGCAGACCCGGAGCCGGACCGTCCACAGGTGACGGTCGCGGCCGCGGGCACGATCCAGGGCCCGGCCAGGGACGCGCTCGTCGCCGACCTCCGGCTCATCTCGCTACCGACGCTGTGGCTGGCCGCGCTCAGCTCGCTGCCCGGCGACGACGAGCACCTCGTGCTGGCCGCCGTCACCGACCCCGAGGTACTGGCCGTGCACTCCGTGGTGCACGACGTGCTCGCCGGCCGCGTCCGGTCACCGCACGTCGCGCACCTGCCCGGCTCGTGGTTGCCGCACTGCGTGCTGGCCCGCTCCAGGCCGCCGGCCGCGTTCGCGGCGCTGCACCCGGTCGTCCCGGTGCGGGCCCGGATCGTCGCGGTCGAGCTGCACGACACCCGGACCGGCTCGACGGACACGCTCCGATCGACAACCTGAGGTTGACGATTCCTCGATCGTCAACCTAAGGTGGACGCATGACGGAACCGCCCATGCGCCTCGACGACCTCATCGCGGGCATCACGAAGGTCCATTCCAACGAGCTCGACCAGCTGTCCAACGCGGTGCTCGTCGGCGAGCACCTCGGCGACCTGGCCGACCACCTGATCGGCCACTTCGTGGACCGTGCCCGCCGGTCCGGCGCGTCCTGGACCGACATCGGCAAGAGCATGGGCGTGACGAAGCAGGCCGCCCAGAAGCGGTTCGTCCCGAAGGCGTCGGACGCCGCGGAGGCGCTCGACCCGAGCCAGGGCTTCAACCGCTTCACACCGCGTGCCCGCAAGATCGTCGTCGGCGCGCAGGAGGCGGCCCGCGACGCCGGGAACGCCGAGATCCTCCCGGCGCACATCGCCATCGGGCTGGCCGGCGAGCCGGAGGGCGTGGCCGCGAAGGCGATCGCCGACCGGGGTGTCTCGATGGACACGTTGCGGCGCACCGTCGTCGCGACGCTGCCCGCGAAGGCCGACGCCGTCCCGGCTCTGATCCCGTTCGACGCGGACGCCCGGAAGGTGCTGGAGCTGACGTTCCGGCACGCCTTGCGACTCGGCCACAACTACGTCGGCACCGAGCACGTCCTGCTCGCCCTGCTCGAGCACGAGGACGGCTCCGGTGTGCTCAGCGGGCTCGGCATCGAGCAGGCCGAGGTCGAGCAGTTCGTGCGGACGTTCCTGGAGGGCGTGGTCGCCGCTCAGGAGGAGTGATCACGTCCGGTCGAGCAGCGCGTGCACGACCTCCAGGTACCGCGGGTGCGGACCGTCGTGCACCAGGTGACCGGTGCCGGCGATCCGGACGTGCTCGCAGCCGCTGATCCGCCGGGCCATCTCCTCGGCCTGCCCCGGGGGCACGATCGAGTCCTCCGCCTCGATCAGCAGCGTCGGCGCCCGGATCGCGTCCAGCGCGTCCCAGTGCGACGTGTGCGTCCAGTGCGTGGCGATCGCCGTCGCATCGGCGAGGTCGACGAGCAGGTGGTAGCCGTCGTCGCGTTCCTCGACGCACTCGGTCATGTAGTCGCCGACGCCCGGGAACGCCTCCCGCACGGCGGCCAGCGAGGCGAACGGCTGCCCCGCCGACGCGTACTCCCCCGCCGCGTCCGACGGGAGCGCGGTCAGGTCCACGGCCATGTCCTCGACGACGACGGCGGTCACCAGGTCCGGCCGGCGCGACGCGGCGAGCAGCGCGGCCAGCCCACCCATGGAGTGCCCGACGAGCGCGGAGGGCCCGAGCCGTTCCAGCAGCTCGACGACGTCGGCCGCCATCCGCCCGGGCGACCACGCGTCCGGGTCGCCGGGCTCCGGACGTCCGGAACGGCCGTGGCCGCGGGCGTCGAGGCCGACCACCCGTCCGTGCCCGACGAGCTCGCGGGCCACGGCCCACCACGTCGTCGCCCGGCCTGTCAGGCCGTGCAGCAGCACGACCGGCCGGCCGGTGCCGCCGAACTCGACGACCTCCAGGTCCACGCCGTCCGAGCTGCGCAGGGACCACCTCATCCGGGTCACGATAGGTTGACGACGTGACCGACGCCGACGACGTCCGGAGCCTCGCGCTCGCGCTGGACGGCGTCCAGGAGATCGACAGCGAGGGCTTCGACTTCCGGGTGAACGGGCACGGCTTCGTCTGGTCCTACCCGGAGCGCGTGCCCGGGAGCCGGCGTGTGATCAGGACCGACGTCGCCGTCCTCTACGTCGGCGACGAGGCCGAGAAGCAGGCGCTGCTGCTCGGCGAGCCCGACCTGTTCTTCACCGCACCCGGCTACGACGGGCGCCCGCTGGTCATGGTGCGTCTGCCGGCCCTGAGTGCGGAACGTCTCGCCGAGCTCGTCGAGGACGCCTGGCGGATGCGGCTGGAGACGAGCTCGCCCCGCTAGTCCCGTGTCGCGGAACGTCGGTGCCGGAATCGGTGGATCCAGGCGTTCGCAGGCACGGCGCCGCCCGCAGCTCGTACCGGGCGTCTTCGCAAGGGCGGCAACGCCGCCTGCGGGCGCCCGGGCCTCCGAGATCGGTGCTGAACGTTCTGCGGCGCGGCGCTAGCGTGGGGGCATGGCAGTCGTGAAGATCAATGCGATCGAGGTTCCCGAGGGTCACGGCCCTGAGCTCGAGAAGCGGTTCGCACACCGCATGGGCGCCGTCGACAACGCGAAGGGCTTCCTCGGTTTCGAGCTCCTCCGCCCGGTCTCCGGGGACACGCGGTACTTCGTCATGACGCACTGGGAGTCCGACGAGGACTTCCGGACCTGGATGGCGGGCGACGGCACGGCGGCACACGCCGGCGAGCGCTCCCGCCCGGTCGGCACCGGGTCGGCCGTGCTCGAGTTCGAGGTGGTCGACCTCGCGGCGATCGCGGCCGCGGAGTCCTGATCTCCTCGTCGCCCCCGCCCGACGTCGAGGCGGCGGCCGAGCTGCTGCGCGGCGCGGACGCCGTGCTGGTCTGCGCGGGCGCCGGGATGGGCGTGGACTCCGGACTGCCCGACTTCCGGGGTCACGAGGGATTCTGGCGCGCCTACCCGGCCTACCGCGGGCTCGGGCTCGGGTTCGCCGATCTGGCCGGGCCCGTGCACTTCGTCGACGACCCGCCACTGGCGTGGGGCTTCTACGGCCACCGCTTGGAGCTCTACCGCAGGACCGTGCCGCACGACGGGTTCGCCGTGCTGCTGCGCTGGTCGAGGCACTGGCCGACGCGGGTGTTCACGTCCAACGTGGACGGGCAGTTCCAGAGGGCGGGCTTCCCGGCCGACGACGTGGCCGAGGTGCACGGCACGATCCACCACCTGCAGTGTCTCGCCGAGTGCGGAGAGCCGGTGTGGCCGGCCGACGGTGTCGAGGTCGCCGTGGACTCCTCGACGATGCGGGCGGGCGACCCGCTGCCGTCGTGCCCACGGTGCGGGTCGCTCGCGCGACCGAACATCCTGATGTTCGGCGACCTGGCATGGGACGACCGGAAGGTCGGTCCGCGGCTGGAACGCCACGTCGAGTGGCTCCGGAGCCTGCGTCGCGACGGGTCGCGACTCGCCGTCGTCGAACTCGGGGCGGGGACCGCCGTGCCGACCGTGCGACGGCAGTCCGAGCTGGCCGCCGCCGCGTCCGGTGCGCTGGTCCGGATCAACGTCCGGGAACCGGACGTCCGGCACGGACACGGGGTAGGCATCGCCGCCCCGGCCGCGACCACCCTCCAGGCGCTCGACGCCGCGCTGGGCCACCCCGGAACGCGAACGAGCGGCACCTTCGAGCAATAACACTGCTCGAAGGTGCCGCTCGTTCGGGATCTTGCGGGTAGGTCAGTCCGGAACCGACTTGTTGTCCGGCACGACGATGCCGGGCAGGTCGGAGAGCGCGGCCAGGCTGGCGGCCTGGACGTGGGCGGCCGGGACCTCCTCGTTGCCGTTCGGCAGCGCCCTCGTCGCCGTCGCGGCCGCGACGACGGTCGGGGCGTAGCCCAGGCTGAACCCGCTGCGCGCCGTGGAGTTGATGCACATGTGCGTCATGAACCCGGCGAGCACGAGGTTCTGGATGTCCCCGAGCTCCTCCTGCAGGTTCGTCTGCACGAACGAGCTCGGGAAGTTCTTGTGGATGATCGTCTCGCCGTCGCGGGGGGCCACCTTGTCGTGGATGGCGCCGATCCGGTCACGCACGTCGTAGGGGGAGCCCTCGCCGGCGTCGTGCTGGATGTGGATGATCTTCGCCCCGGCCGAGCGGGCCCGGTCGAGGAGCGTGGCGGCCTCGTCCAGCGCGGGTTCCACGTTCTCCAGCTTCATGATCCCCTCCGCGTACGTGTTCTGGAGGTCGACCATGATCAGCGCGGACTCGGACAGCGGCGCCGGGGTGGCCGGCAGCCCCATGAGGCCGCGCAGGGTGTGCAGGTCGGACACGTCATCTCCTTCGATGCGTTCCAGCCGAACGAAGGGCACCTTCGGGCAATCTCATTGCTCGAAGGTGCCCTTCGTTCGCGGACAGGCGTGCTCAGATGTCCTTCATAGCCCTGTACTCGTCGTCGGTGAAGAGCCGGGAGCGGATCAGGAACCGGACGCCTTCCGGCGCCTCGACCGAGAAACCGCTCCCTCGACCCTTGACCACGTCGACGGTCAGGTGCGTGTGCTTCCAGTACTCGAACTGCGACTCCGACATGTGGAAGCCGATCGGCTTGTCCAGCCCGTCCACCGTCAGGTCGCCGAGGTGGACGTCCGAGTTGCCGAGCTTGAAGTCCCCGTCCGGGTAGCACATCGGGGCGCTGCCGTCGCAGCACCCACCGGACTGGTGGAACATCAGAGGCCCGTGCAGGTCGGTGAGCGTGACGAGCAGCTCGGCCGCAGCCGGGGTCAGCGCCACCCGTGCGGTCCCCGATTCGGGAACCTCCTCGACGGGTGCCTCGGGGGTGGCGCTGTCCGGCTGACCCATCAGAAGAAGCCCAGCGCGTTGTCCGAGTAGGACTGCAGGACGTTCTTCGTCTGCTGGTAGTGGTCGAGCATCATCTTGTGGTTCTCACGACCGATACCGGACTGCTTGTACCCGCCGAACGCGGCGTGCGCCGGGTAGGCGTGGTAGTTGTTCACCCACACACGGCCGGCCTGGATCTCGCGGCCCGCGCGGTAGGCGGTGTTCGCGTCGCGGCTCCACACGCCGGCGCCGAGGCCGTACAACGTGTCGTTGGCGATCTTCATGGCGTCGTTGTAGTCGCTGAACTTCGCGACCGACAGCACCGGGCCGAAGATCTCCTCCTGGAAGATCCGCATCGAGTTGTTGCCCTCGAACACGGTCGGCTTGATGTAGTAACCGCCGGAGAGGTTGCCGCCCAGATCCGCCTTCTCGCCACCGGTGAGGACCTTGGCGCCCTCCTGCCGACCGATGTCGATGTAGGACAGGATCTTCTCGAACTGGTCGTTCGACGCCTGCGCACCGATCTGGGTGTCGGTGTCGAGCGGGTCGCCCTGCTTGATCTGCTCGGTGCGCTTGATGGCCTGCTCCAGGAAGTCCTGGTAGATGCCGCCCTGGATCAGGGCACGCGACGGGCAGGTGCAGACCTCACCCTGGTTCAGGGCGAACATCGCGAAGCCCTCGAGCGCCTTGTCGTAGAAGGCGTCCTGCTGCGACGCGACGTCGTCGAAGAAGATGTTGGGGCTCTTGCCGCCGAGCTCCAGCGTGACCGGGATCAGGTTCTCCGACGCGTACTGCATGATCAGGCGACCGGTCGTGGTCTCACCCGTGAACGCGATCTTGCGGATGCGCTTGTTCGACGCCAGCGGCTTGCCCGCCTCGACACCGAACCCGTTGACGATGTTCACGACGCCCGCGGGCAGCAGGTCGGCGACCAGGTCCATGAGGACGTGGATCGAGGCCGGGGTCTGCTCGGCCGGCTTCAGCACGACCGCGTTGCCCGCGGCGATCGCCGGCGCCAGCTTCCAGATCGCCATCAGGATCGGGAAGTTCCACGGAATGATCTGCCCGACCACGCCCAGCGGCTCGTGGAAGTGGTAGGCGATCGTGTCCTCGTCGATCTGCGAGAGGTGGCCCTCCTGCGCGCGGATGGCACCGGCGAAGTAGCGCAGGTGGTCGATCGCGAGCGGGATGTCGGCGGCCAGCGTCTCGCGGCAGGCCTTGCCGTTCTCCCAGGACTCGGCGATGGCGATCGACTCGAGGTTGGCCTCGATCCGGTCGGCCATCTTGTTCAGGATGTTGGCCCGCTCGTTGACCGACGACTTGCCCCAGGCCGGCGCAGCGGCGTGGGCGGCGTCGAGAGCCTTCTCGACGTCGTCGGCGGTGCCGCGCGCGACCTCGGTGAAGACCTCACCGGTCTGCGGCGTCGGGTTCTCGAAGTACTGGCCCTTGGCCGGCGCGACGTACTCGCCACCGATGAAGTGGTCGTAGCGGGGCTTGAAGCTGACGACGCTGTCCGGCTGTCCGGGTGCCGCGTACTTGGCCATCGTTGGTCCTTCTCCCTACGTCGGAAGCAGAGTGCACGTGAAGATGCACGTGACGCCGGACACTAAGAACATGGGGGTTGCAACGGCGTTGCACGCAGATGCGACCTCTCCCCCTTCGGGTAGGTCCGCAGTAGCGGGACGGAGTGAGGGTTGCCTGAGCTCATGATCGGGGGCACCATGAACAGGGCACCGGGAGGGGGATCGTGTGCCCGGAGCACCCCAGGGGCGCCCGGACGTACGAGATCGCGACCAGGTGTCGAGCCCGAGGGACGGGACGCAGAAATGACGTCGACGACGACGGCAGGACCGTGACGGCCCGCCCGACCGACCCACGCGCCTACATGCGGCAGATCGCCCGGGCGCGCGAGGACGCACTGGCCGGGGACCGCGCCCGCGGGGCGACGCGCGCGGTCGTGACCGAGTCGTGGGAACGGTCGCTGGCCGCCAGCGTCGACCCGGAGAGCTCCCGGCCGTGGCACGCCTACGAGCGGCGCGAGGTCGACGACCTTCGGGACGGCCACCCGCTCGCCCCCGTGATACCGCTGCTGCGGGACACGCTGGTCGCGATCGCCGACCAGGCCAACCACATGATGATCGTGACCGACGCGCAGGGACACATCCTGTGGCGCGAAGGCGCCCGTGACGTGCTGCGACGGGCGGACCTCGTCGAGCTCGTGGAGGGCACCCGCTGGAGCGAGGAGTCGATCGGGACGAACGCGATGGGCACGGCGCTCGCCGCGGACTCGCCGGTGCAGATCCACTCGTCGGAGCACCTCGTCCGGACCTACCACCAGTGGACGTGCGCCGCGTCGCCCATCCACGACCCGGACTCCGGCGCGACGATCGGCGTGGTCGACGTGACCGGCCCGCTGGAGACGTTCCACCCGACGACGATGTCGCTGGTCACGGCTGCGGCCCGGCTCGCGGAGAACCACCTGACCAGCCGCATGGCGCTGCGCGACGAGGTGCTGCGGGCCCGCAACCTGCCGCACCTGGCCGGCCTCGGCGGCGCTCCCGGCGCGCTGCTGAGCTCGCGCGGCCGGGTGCTGGCGGCGCAGCCGCTCGGCTGGATCAGCGAGCGGATCGTGCTGCCTGACGAGGGCGACCGCGTCCTGCTCGGCGAGGACACCGAAGGCGTGCTGGAGCCACTGGCCGAGGGCTACCTGCTCCGGATCCTGCGCCCCGGCGGGCGGAAGTGGGCGTCGCTGTCGCTGCCGTTCCTGGGGGCACGACGACCGGTCGCCCGACTCGACGGACGTGCGGTGCGTCTGAGCCTGCGGCACGCCGAGCTCCTGACCCTGCTGGCGCTGCACCCGGAAGGTCTCAACGCCGACCAGCTCGCCACCGGCCTGTACGGCGACGCGGGCAACCCGGTGACGGTGCGCGCCGAGATGCACCGCCTGCGCTGTCACCTCGACGAGGGCGTGATCCGGACGCAGCCGTACCGGCTGCACGCATCGGTGGACGCCGACTTCCTCGAGGTCCGCGACGCGCTGCGCTCCGGCCGGATCCGGGACGCCGCCGACGACGCCGCCCGCGGCCCGCTCCTGCCGACGTCCGAGGCACCCGCCGTACGCGCCGAACGCGAGCAGCTGGAGGCGAACGTGCGCGCGGCCGTCGTCCGCTGCGGTGACCCGGACGCGATGTGGGCGCTCGCCCGCACCGACGAGGGCCGCCACGACACCGAACTCGTCGCCCGCCTGCTCCGCGCCCTGCCGACGTCCGACCCGAGACACGCGGAGCTCAGCGCCCGCTGACCCGGATCCACGCGGCCGCCGCGGCCTCCGCCGCACCGGGTGCACCTGGTCGGGACACCCCACCAGTCGGGTGGGTGTTCGGCGACACGGCTCGGGTCGGGTGGGCGCCAGGGCGGGTCAGCGGGGGCTGGTGTCCAGGTCGGCGTCGACCTTGTCGGGGATACCGTCGTCGTCGGAGTCCGGGAGGCGCGGGTCGTCCTGCCCGACGCGGACGGCTTCGAGCTGCGCGGCGAGGGCCACGCCGGCCAGGAGCGCGACGCCCGTGAGGTTCGCCCACAGCAGTAGCGCCATGACGGCCGTCAGCGGGCCGTACGTGTCACCGAACGTCGGTGCCAGGACCACGTAGAGCGCGAGCAGCCCTGACCCGGAGATCCAGAGCAGTACCGTGACCGTCGCACCGACGGCGAGCCAGCTCAGGCCGGGTTGTCGTCGTCGTGGCGCGAAACGAAGCAGCGCCGTCACGGCGACGACGAGCGCGGCCAGCCCGACCGGCCAGCGCAGCACGTCCCAGACGGTCTCGGCGGCGTCGCCCCAGCGGTACACCTGCTCGAGAGCGTCCCCGAACGGCTCACCGGCCACGATCAGCAGCAGCCCGGTGGCCATCGCGACGCCCGCCGTCGCGGTCAGGAGCGTGGCCCGCACGTACTTCCGCAGCGCCGGGCGGTCCCGCTCGGTTCCGTAGATCCGGTTCGCACCGCGTTCGAGCTGGGCGAACGCCGACGTCGCGGCCGCGAACGCGGTCAGCAACCCGAGCGTCACGACGACCTCGCTGCGTTCGGTCAGCGGATCGTCGTCCTCGCCCGGCTCGGGGACACCGCTCTCCGCGACCGCGCGCCCGACCAGCTCGTCGCTGGACACCGGTGAGATCGCGACGACGGTCCGCGCGACCACCTCGGAGAACGACTCGGCCCCGATCGCCGTCGCCAGCCCGGCGCCGGCGATCACGAGCGGGACCGTCGCCAGGGCCAGCTGCAGCGCGAACGCCCTGGCGTGCGAGAACCCGTCGCCGTAGCGGAACCGCACGAAGCCGGTGGACAGCAGGTGCCGCAGCCCGTACCGGCGGACGGTGTGCCACGCGTCGTCGGCGGAGAGCTCGTCGCCGGTCATGTACCCGGTCTCCGGCACCGCCCGCACCGAGCTCACTGATCCCCCCTCACCCGCCCCCGGACGCAACGAAGGGGCCGTTCGAGCAATCAGATTGCCCGAACGGCCCCTTCGTTCGCTCTGGTGACCCGCGCACGGGCCACCGCAACTACCGGGTCACTCGTCCCCGGTACCGGCCAGCGACGCCGGCGGCGCATCCGGAACCGGGGCGGACGGCTTGGGCTCGCCCCGGAACGTGAAGTGCGCCTTGTCGTCGTAGGACTTGGAGCCCTCGGGGGCGTCCTTGTCCAGACCCTCGACGTCGACGAGGACGATCTGACCGGGCTCGATCTCCTGGAAGAGGATCTTCTCGGACAGCTGGTCTTCGATCTCCCGCTGGATCGTCCGGCGCAGCGGCCGGGCGCCGAGGACCGGGTCGAACCCGCGACGGGCCAGCAGCTGCTTGGCGTCGTCGGTGAGCTCGATGGCCATGTCCTTGTTCGCCAGCTGCCCCTCCACCCGGGTGATCATGAGGTCGACCATCTCGATGATCTGCGGCTGCGTGAGCTGGTGGAAGACGATGATGTCGTCGATGCGGTTGAGGAACTCCGGGCGGAAGTGCTTCTTCAGCTCGTCGTTGACCTTGGTCTTCATCCGCTCGTAGTTCGACGCCTCGTCGTTGCCGGACGAGAAGCCGAGCCCGACCGCCTTCGAGATGTCCTGGGTACCCAGGTTCGACGTGAAGATCAGCACCGTGTTCTTGAAGTCCACGACGCGACCCTGACCGTCGGTCAGGCGCCCGTCCTCGAGGACCTGCAGGAGCGTGTTGTAGATCTCCTGGTGCGCCTTCTCGATCTCGTCGAACAGCACGACCGAGAACGGCTTGCGCCGCACCTTCTCGGTGAGCTGGCCACCCTCCTCGTAGCCGACGTACCCGGGAGGGGCACCGAACAGCCGCGAGGCGGTGTAGCGGTCGTGGAACTCACCCATGTCGATCTGGATGAGCGCGTCGTCGTCGCCGAACAGGAAGTTCGCTAGCGCCTTGGACAGCTCGGTCTTACCGACACCGGACGGGCCGGCGAAGATGAACGAGCCGGACGGGCGCTTCGGGTCCTTCAGGCCGGCACGGGTCCGGCGGATCGCCTGGGAGACGGCCTTGACGGCGTCCTCCTGGCCGATGATCCGCTTGTGGACCTCCTCCTCCATGCGGAGCAGACGGGTCGTCTCCTCCTCGGTCAGCTTGAAGACCGGGATGCCGGTCCAGTTGCCCAGGACCTCGGCGATCTGCTCGTCGTCGACCTCGGCCACGACGTCCAGGTCACCGGACTTCCACTGCTTCTCGCGCTCGGCCTTCTCGCCGAGCAGGGTCTTCTCCGAGTCGCGCAGGTGCGCGGCCCGCTCGAAGTCCTGCGCGTCGATCGCCGACTCCTTGTCCCGGCGCACGTTCGCGATCTTCTCGTCGAACTCGCGCAGGTCCGGCGGAGCGGTCATCCGGCGGATGCGCATCCGGGCCCCGGCCTCGTCGATCAGGTCGATCGCCTTGTCCGGGAGGTAGCGGTCGTTGATGTACCGGTCGGCGAGCGTGGCCGCGGAGACCAGCGCGCCGTCGGTGATCGTGACGCGGTGGTGCGCCTCGTACCGGTCACGCAGACCCTTGAGGATCTCGATGGTGTGCGTGACGGTCGGCTCGGCGACCTGGATCGGCTGGAAGCGGCGCTCCAGGGCCGGGTCCTTCTCGACGTACTTGCGGTACTCGTCGAGCGTGGTCGCGCCGATCGTCTGCAGCTCACCGCGGGCGAGCATCGGCTTCAGGATCGACGCCGCGTCGATCGCACCCTCGGCGGCACCCGCACCCACCAGGGTGTGGATCTCGTCGATGAACAGGATGATGTCGCCGCGCGTGCGGATCTCCTTGAGCACCTTCTTGAGGCGCTCCTCGAAGTCACCGCGGTAGCGGGAACCGGCGACCAGCGAGCCCAGGTCCAGCGTGTAGAGCTGCTTGTCCTTGAGCGTCTCCGGGACCTCGCCCTTGACGATGCCCTGCGCCAGGCCCTCGACGGCGGCTGTCTTGCCGACGCCGGCCTCTCCGATCAGGACCGGGTTGTTCTTGGTCCTCCTGGAGAGGACCTGCATGATCCGCTCGATCTCCTTCTCCCGGCCGACGACCGGGTCCAGCTTGCCCTCGCGGGCCTGCTGGGTGAGGTTGCGACCGAACTGGTCGAGCACCAGCGACGACGACGGCGTGCCCTCGCCACGACCGCCCGTGCCGGACTCCTGGGGCTCCTTGCCCTGGTAACCGGAGAGCAGCTGCAGCACCTGCTGGCGCACCCGGTTCAGGTCGGCACCCAGCTTCACGAGGACCTGGGCGGCGACGCCCTCACCCTCGCGGATCAGGCCGAGCAGGATGTGCTCGGTGCCGATGTAGTTGTGGCCGAGCTGCAGCGCCTCGCGCAGCGACAGCTCCAGGACCTTCTTCGCCCGCGGCGTGAACGGGATGTGCCCGGACGGCGCCTGCTGACCCTGGCCGATGATCTCCTCGACCTGCTGCCGCACGCCCTCCAGGGCGATCCCGAGCGACTCGAGCGCCTTCGCGGCGACCCCTTCGCCCTCGTGGATCAGGCCAAGGAGGATGTGCTCGGTCCCGATGTAGTTGTGGTTGAGCATCCGGGCCTCTTCTTGGGCCAGGACGACAACACGTCGAGCTCTGTCGGTGAACCTCTCGAACAATTCGCACTCCTTGCCTGCTGCGCCTCACGTACGGCGCGACCAGCATCTCCGCCCGGCTCCGGTCTCCCGGAACCAGCACTGCGCCCTCGCGTGACACCGCGCCGGACGTCCCCGTCTGCGGACGTCCGCATACCACTGTATCGGTCGCCGGGGGTCCGGCGCCTCCACCTGACGGGCCCGAGACGTCCCACCAGCGGTAACACGGGGTACACCCGCCGGTGTTCCCTGCGGGCGAACAGGTCGGGTTTCTCAGCCCGTGGTGGCGGCCTGGTCCTCGGCCTGTTCGCGGGCCCGCTCGGCGGCCTTGAGCTCGCGGAACTCCTCGTCCGCGTGCCCCTGACGCCAGTAGCCGGAGACCGACAGGTCGTCGCGCTCCACGCCGCGCTCGCGCAGCAGGTGCCTGCGCACCTCCCGGACGGCGACGGCCTCGCCGTGCACGAACGCCTGCACGCGACCGTCCCCGAACTCGACCGCACGAACTGCCTCGACCAACTGGGTGTGGTCGGGATCACCTGCCGCGTCGTCACGGTGGAGCCACCGGACGTCGACCCCGCCGCCCGCGGGCAGCGGGTACTCGTCCGCGTCCGATCCGACCTGGACGACGGCGACGGCGCGGGAGCCCTCCGGCAGCCGCTCGAGCGCTGCCCCGATCGCGGGCAGGGCGGCGTCGTCGCCGACGAGCAGGTGCCAGTCCGGTTCGTCGGCCGGCGCGTAGGCGCCGCCGGGGCCCAGCAGATGGAAGCGGTCGCCGGGCTTGGCGCCGGCCGCCCACGGGCCGGCGAGCCCGACGTCGCCGTGGTACACGAAGTCGATCACCATCTCGCCGGCGGCGTGGTCCAGCGACCGGACCGTGTACGTCCGCAGGGCGGGCCACTGCTCGCGCGGGAACGACTCGTGGATCGCGTCCATGTCGAACGGCTCCGGGTACTCGACGCCGGGGCGCGGAAAGACAATCTTGACGTAGCGGTCGGTGTGCGGCGTGTCCGGGAACGCGGCGAGCCCTGACCCCCCGGCCACGATGCGGATCATGTGCGGGGTCAGCTGTTCGGTGCGCAGCACCTCCAGCTCCGTGACGGGGCGACGTGCCATGCGACGGCCTCCTCAGGCTCTCGGCGAGACGCGGGACGGCGGCACCCGCGGCGCGTCGAACCCACTTGCTGAGGCCAGCCTAACCCCGAAACGCGAACGAGCCCGCCGACGTCGTCGACGGGCCCGTGGCGCGGTCGCAATTCGGCCCGCCGGATCACGGCGGGCGAACGCCCGTGTTCAGTTCTCCTGGTGGTAGGCCTCGAGAACGTCGGCCGGAATCCGCCCGCGGTCGGAGACCTTCATCCCGCGCTTACGAGCCCACTCGCGAATGGCCTGGTTCTGCTCGCGATCGACCGCGGGCCTGCGCGCCGCGGCGTTCGAGGAGCTTCCACGACGACGACCGGAGGCGGCTCGCCGTGCGGCTGCCACATAGTCGGACAGCACGTCGCGAAGCTTCTTCGCATTGGCCGTCGTCAGGTCGATCTCGTAGTTCTTACCGTCCAAGGCGAACTCGATCGTCTCGTCGGCGACGTCGCCGTCGAGATCGTCGACGAGACGCACCTCGCGAATCTGTGCCACGGTCGCAAACCTCCTTCAACGCTGGTATCTGATAACCGAAGCGACCGCGTTCTGGCGAACAGGGCGCCGACGCCGTCCGAAAACCACGATAACCGAATTCTTCGACCATTGTCGAGTTGCGCCGCGACACAGCGGGACGGGCGCCCGCCAATCCGACCCGATCGTGGACCCGGGCCGATCAGGAGGAGATCAGGCGCCGATCACGATTCGCCACGAACCAGAGGGAAGAGGATCGTCTCCCGGATACCGAGTCCGGTCAGCGTCATCAAGAGCCGGTCGACGCCCATTCCCAACCCGCCGGTGGGCGGCATCCCGTACTCCATGGCGCGCAGGAAGTCCTCGTCGAGCTGCATCGCCTCGGGATCACCGGCCGCCGCCCGCAACGACTGGGCGTACAACCGTTCCCGCTGCTCCACGGGATCCACGAGCTCGGAATACGCGGTCGCCACCTCGGTCCCGAAGACCATCAGATCCCATGCCTCGGTGAGCCGCGGATCGTCGCGATGGGCCCGCGTGAGCGGACGGACCTCGACCGGATAGTCGCGGACGAAGGTCGGCTCCACGAGCGTGTGTTCGACGAGCTTCTCGAACAACTCCAGGACGATCTCGCCCGCGCCGAGCGAATCCTTCAGAGGAACCTCGAAGCGATCGGCGATCTTCTGCAGGTCCTCGATACCCGTGTCCGGCGTCACATCACTACCGACCGCATCCGAGACGGCACCGTGCAATGTGACCGAGCGCCACGAACCCCCCAGATCGTGTTCGGTGCCGTCCGCGTGGCGGACCACTGTGGAGCCGAACAGCGCACGCGCAGTTTCCTGTATCAACTCACGGGTGAGTTCTGCCATGTCGTCGTAAGTGGCGTAGGCCTGGTACGCCTCGAGCATCGCGAACTCCGGCGAGTGGGTCGAATCGATCCCTTCGTTCCGGAACACCCGGTTCATCTCGAAGACGCGTTCCACTCCGCCGACCACACAACGCTTCAGGAACAGCTCCGGCGCGATACGGAGATACAAATCCGTGTCCAGCGCGTTCGCGTGAGTGACGAACGGGCGCGCGGTCGCCCCGCCGTGCTGCAGCTGCAGGATCGGTGTCTCGACCTCGACGTAGTCGCGGGCGTCGAGGAACGCACGGACCTCGCGCAACATCGCCGACCGCATCCGGACGGTCTCCCGCGCCTGGGGTCGCACCATCAGGTCCGCGTAGCGCTGCCGGACGCGGTTCTCCTCGGACAGTTCGCGGTACTGGACCGGCAGCGGGCGCACGGCCTTGGACACCATCGACCATTCCGCGGCCGAGACCGAGAGCTCGCCGCGGCGCGACGTGATCACCTCTCCGCGCACGAGCACGAAGTCACCGAGATCGACGGTCGACTTCCACCGGGCCAGCTCGTCCTCGCCGACCCGGTCGAGGCTCAGCATCGCCTGTAGCTCGGTGCCGTCGCCCTCGCGCAACGTCGCGAAGCAGAGCTTTCCGGTGTTGCGCAAGAAGAACACCCGTCCCGCGACGGCGACCTCCTCGCCGGTCGCGGTGTCCACCGGGAGGTCGGGGTGCGCGTCGCGGACCTGCTTGAGAGTGTGCGTGCGGGGCACCTCGACCGGGTATGGCTCGTACCCGGCCTCCAGCATGTCCGCACGCTTGTCCCGGCGGACCCGCATCTGCTCGGGAAGATCGTCGGGGGTCGGCGCGGAACTGTTCACGCCGGAAGGCTATCGAGGAGTTCCGAGGCGATTTCCCGCCGGTCAGCCGACGGCGGCGGGACGGCGCTGATTGCGGAGGTGCGTCAGCCGCAGCCCGAACAGCGTCAGATCCGGCACGTAGTGCTCGATCGTGTCCGAGCAGCCGTCCATCAGCGGGGCGAGGCCGCCGGTGGCCAGCACCGTCACCGGCGCGGCGGACGGGCCCAGCTCGGCGACGATCCGCCGCACCAGCCCGTCGACCTGGCCCGCGAACCCGTAGACGACGCCGGCCTGCAGGCACTCCACCGTGTTCTTGCCGATCACCGTGGGCGGCGCGACGAGCTCGACGGAGCGCAGCGCAGCCGCCCGGGTCGCGAGCGCCTCCATCGAGATCTCGATGCCGGGGGCCAGCGCGCCGCCGAGGAACTCCCCGCGCGCGGAGACGACGTCGATGTTCGTCGACGTGCCGAAGTCGACGCACACGCAGGTGGTCCCGAACAGGTGGTGCGCGGCGAGCGTGTTCACCACACGATCCGCCCCGACCTCGCGGGGATGGTCGACGAGCAGCGGGACGCCGGTGCGCACCCCGGGCCCGACGATCAGGGTCGGGATGGCCGGCGCCCGTCGCTCCAGCATCACGCGCAGCTCGCGGGCCAGCGACGGCTCCGTGGACAGCGCCGCGATCCCGGTCACCGACGGCGCGAGGTCGCCGAGCATGCCGCGCACGGCCAGCTCCAGCTCGTCGGCCGTCATCCGCGGCTCGGTGCGCATCCGCCACCCGTGCGCCGGGACCGGTCCGATCTGCTCGTCGGCCGCGCCGTAGAGACCGAGCGCGATCTGGGTGTTGCCGATGTCGATGCAGAGATGCACCTCAGACCGCGCTCGAGAGCAGGCCCGATCCCTCCGGAGCCCGGCCCGGGTCGGAGCCGAGATCGGCGATCCGGTTGTCGCCGTCGACGAACACGACGCGCGGGCGGTAGGACGCGAGCTCCGCCTCGTCGTAGGAGCCGTAGGAGATCAGGATGACCAGGTCGCCGGGGTGCACCAGGTGTGCGGCCGCCCCGTTGATCCCGATCACGCCGGACCCCGGCTCCCCGGTGATCGCGTAGGTCTCCAGGCGGGCCCCGTTCGTGATGTCCACGATGGTCACCTGCTCGCCCTCGAGCAGGTCGGCCGCGGCCATCAGGTCGGCGTCGATCGTCACCGACCCGACGTAGTGCAGGTCGGCCTGGGTGACGGTCGCCCGGTGGATCTTGGACTTCATCATCGTGCGGTACACGGCTCCTCCTAGAGGGCGACGGCGCAGTTGTCGATCAGGCGGGTCGTCCCGAGACGGGCGGCGACGAGCAGGCGGGCCTCGCCGTGGTCGGGCGCCGGCCCGAGGTCGGGCGAACGGAGTTCCAGGTAGTCGACGTCGACGTCCGGCTCGGCGGCGAGCAACTCGCGGGCACGTTCCAGCACGGCCTCCGGGCCACGGGCCGAGACGCCGGCCCCCTCGGCCAGCGCGCGGGACAGCAGCGTGGCGCGCGCCCGGTCGTCGTCGGAGAGGTAGACGTTGCGCGAGGACAGCGCGAGCCCGTCCGGTTCGCGCACCGTGGGGACGCCGACGATCGACAGCGGGAACTGCAGGTCGCGCACCATCTTCTTGATCAGCACGAGCTGCTGGTAGTCCTTCTCGCCGAACATCGCCACGTCCGGGCCGACGACGTGGAACAGCTTCGAGCAGACCGTCAGCACACCGGCGAAGTGCCCCGGCCGCGACGCGCCCTCCAGCTCGGTCCCGAGCACGCCCGGGTCGACCGTCGTGTCGGCCCCCGGCGGGTACATGTCCTCGACCTGCGGGGTGAAGACGAGCTCGACGCCCTCCTCCCGGCAGGCTTCGAGATCGGCCTCGAGCGGGCGGGGGTAGCGGGAGAGATCTTCGTTCGGTCCGAACTGGAGCGGGTTCACGAAGATCGAGACGACCGGCACGATCGCGCCGGGCACCCGCTTGGCGTGCCGGATCAGCTCGCGGTGCCCCTCGTGCAACGCGCCCATCGTCGGGATCAGCGCGATCCTGCGCCCGGCACCGCGCAACGCCCGGCTGACCGGTGCGAGCTGCGCCGGGTCGGAGTGGACGGTCAGCCGGCCCGCGGCGTACCCGTTCCGGGTGGAAGCCGGGGGACGGACACCGGCGGAGCTCGCGTAGCCGGTGGGGTGGGTGGATCCAGCGCTCACCGGTGTTCCTCCAGTGTGGTGCGGACGTCGTCCAGTGCCGACTCGTCGAGCAGGCCCGCGTCGTTCGCGCGGGCCGCCGTGCGGGCGGCCATGGCGCGGTAGACGACGGCCAGGTCGGGGTCCGCGGCGGTGATCTCGTCGAGGTGGGTGCGCAGGGTGCCGGTGTCCCCGCGGGCGACCGGGCCGGTCAGCGCGCGGTCGCCGTGGCGGAGCGCGTTGTCCAGCGCCGCGGACAGCAGAGGGGCGACCATCCGCTCGGCCGGCCGGATGCCCGCGTGCTCCAGCAGGTCCACGCAGTCGCGGACGAGCGTCATCAGGTGGTTCGCGCCGTGCGCGAGCGCCGCGTGGTAGAGCGGCCGCGACGCCTCCGGTACCCGGACCGGCTCCGCGCCCATCTCGACCACGAGTGCCTCGCCGACGCTCCACGCCGCGTCGTCCGGCTCGGCCGCTGTCACGCCGACGCAGCACGACGCCAGCCGCTGCACGTCCTCGACGTTCCCGGTGAACGTCATGACCGGGTGCAGCGCCAGCCCCAGCACGCCCTGTGCGACGGCGGGGCCCAGCACCTCGACGCCGCGTGCGCCCGCCGTGTGCACGACGATCTGTCCCGGCCGGAAGCAGCCGGCCGAGGCCAGGCCCCTGACCAGGCCGGGAAGCACGTCGTCGGGGACGGCGAGGACGACGAGGTCGGCCCCGGTCACGACCTCGTCCGGGGGCAGCAGCGGCACGCCCGGCAGCAGATCGGCGGCACGCTTCACCGACGCGCGGGACACCCCGCTCGTGGCGACGACATGATGGCCGGCAGCCGCGAGTGCGGCACCGAGCACGACCCCGACCCGACCGGCGGACACGACTCCGACGGCGAGCCGCGCGGGGCGGCCAGCGTTCATCGTTCACTCCTTCTCGTTCCGGTCCACCAGGGGTACCGGTCGAGGCCCGGCGACTGACACTGTCGCGTGCGCGGCCCAGGTTAGACGCACCCCACCCGCCGTTCGCACCTCCGGTGACCGTCCTCACCCAGCCCGGTGATCATGCGCTCCTGGCGTACGGGAGCAGCTCTCGTGCCGCCATGGGGACGGGTCCGACTCCGAGCCGGGCCCGGTTCGTGTGCGAGAGCAGCGCTCGGACGGGTCCGCCGGACGAACGGGGCTCCGGACCCGATGCGAGCCGGCGCGCGGCCCATGATCCGGATCATGCTCAGAGCGCGGCGGCCGCGGAAACGTTCCTCTCGACGGGTCCGCGCGATCGAGTGGCACCTTACGGCTGTCGCGACCGCCGGAACGTTCCACTCGAACCGTGAGCGGGATCGAGTGGCACGTTGCGGTCGTACGACCGCCGGGCCGTGGGCAACAGGTTCGACGAGTGGCTGCAGCCGGTCCGGTCGGATGCCGGTCAGCGGCGGTGGCGGCCTTCGTCAGGGTGGGCGGCATCGTCCGGCTCGGCGTGCCCCGGATCCCGCGCGTGGTCGGCGGACGGGCCGGAGCTGCCATCAACAGCAGGTCCGGGTGGCCTGGCGTGGGCCGGCCGGGCCGGGGGCTCGCCCGCGGGCGGCGCCTGCACGGGGCCGATCGGCCGGGTGGGACCGGACGACGGCGCGCCCGACGAGGTACCGGGCGCGGGCGGACCGGGTCGGGCGTCGCCGGGCTGTGGCTGGACAGTGCCTCCGGGCTGTGGCTGGACAGTGCCTCCGGGCTGTGGCTGGACAGTGCCTCCCGGCGGTTGCCGGGCCGGGTCGCCGGGCGACGCCTCCGCCGGGATCCGCGGCGGTGGCTGGACCCGGTCATCGGGCGGCACCCGAACCGAGCCACCAGGCGGCGGCTGCACCGGGACGGTCGGTTGAGCAGGCATCGGAGGCGGACCACCGGGGCCGGGCGGGTGGGACGTCCCCGCGGGCGACTGGCCAGGTCCCGGGTGCGACTGGCCAGGTCCCGGGTGCGGCTGGCCAGGTCCCGGGGGTGGGTGACCGGGGTGCCAGCCGGGACCATGTGATGGAACCGTTCCCGGATGGCGTTGCGGCGCAGACGGTCCCGGCGGACCGAGGGGGTCTGGCTGAGGCGCGGACGGTCCCGGCGAACCGGACCGAACCGGCTGTCCGTACGGTCCCTGCGGGGCCGGCGCTCCCTGCGAGAGACGGATCGGTTGGCTGTACGACCCGTCGGGCTCGGGAGGCGGGGGCGGTTGCCAGCCGGGGGGCGGGGGCAGGCGCCATGCCGAGGTCAGGGCGTCCGGCATTCCGACGGCCTTGGCGCGGGCGGCGAGCACGGCGCGCACGCGCTCGTCGTGCTCGGCGGCGGCGCTGTCCTGGATCGCTCCCCGGGAGATGCGCGCCCGCAGGAACGCGAGCTCGGTGACGGCCGCCTGGTACTCGGCGACGGCGCGGGCGGCGTTCCGGCCGGAGCGTCGCTGCACCAGAGCCCGCCAACCACGGCGCCGGGACAGGTCCGCGAGAAGCGGCACCTCGCTGGGCGCGATCCAGCCCGCCGCGGCGAAACCGGGCAGCTCCGCGGTCACGACGGCGGCCTCCCGCCGCCGGGCGTACACCACGAGCACGATCAGGCCGACGAAGACCGGCAGCATCACGAACGCGTAGACCTGGAAGAACGTCGCGGGCGTCGCGGCGAGCACGGACGCCGCGTTCCACATCCCGTGCAGCACGACGGCCACGACGTAGCCGGCGAACACGGCCGCCACCCGCGTCGCGACGCTGCGGCTGGCCACCGCCAGACCCGCCCCGATCCCGATCATGCAGGTGAACAGCGGATGCGCGAACGGCGAGGCGATCCCGCGCATGAACAGCGTGC
Source organism: Pseudonocardia endophytica (assembly GCF_004339565.1). Taxonomy (GTDB): domain Bacteria; phylum Actinomycetota; class Actinomycetes; order Mycobacteriales; family Pseudonocardiaceae; genus Pseudonocardia; species Pseudonocardia endophytica. The sequence goes on along the minus strand of NZ_SMFZ01000002.1, from coordinate 136,481 downwards.
CCAGCACACCGGACGTCTCCGGGTCCACGACGGTGCGGCCCAGGTAGAGGATGTTCTCGGTGAAAGCGAAACCCGCCGCGACGACGCCCGCGTAGACGATGCCGTCCACGACGCCGTCGAACTCCTTGCGGCGGAAGATCAGCAGCCCGACGATGAACGCGCCCTTGACACCCTCCTCGACGATCGGTGCCACGAGCACCGGCGCCAGCAGGTCACCGGCGCCACGTCCGGCGGCCGCGTCCAACACGGCCGACGCACTCGAGTTGATCAACAGCGCGACCAGCGCGGACAGTCCGGCGCCCCAGGCGAACGCGGCCAGCAGCAGCCGCGGCGGCTCCGGCTCCCAGCGGTCCACCCAGAGGAACGTGGCGACCACCGGGACGACCGGGAGCATCGCGCACAGCGTGCCGACCAGCACCCCGACCGGACCGATCGTCTGCTCGACGATGCCGATCGTGATCAGCGCGCAGAGCGCGAGCAGCACCAGCCCGGCGACCGGGAGCAGTACCCCGCGCCGCTTCGCGGACGGGGCCGCTGTCGTCGGCGGCGCCGCGGAAACCATGCCGGGGAGCCTACGGGTGACGGCAGTCCGGCAGCAGCGGATAAGCGCCGGGACCGCCGAAAAGCATCATTCCGGGCGGCGTTCGGACTCCGGGTCGTCCGGCGCGCGGCAGCAGCGCTCCAGCCACAACGCGGCCCCGACGAGGACCAGCGCGCAGGCGAGACCGATCCCGCCGGTCACGCTGTCGGCCGACGCCGCCGTGACCGTGCCCGCGTCCGGCAGCGTGTGCACCAGCAGCCCGACCCAGAGACCGGCCACCGCCGATCCCGCGTACGCCGACGCCCGCGCCACCAGCAGCGCACGCGCCGCCAGCAGCGGATCGACCGGAGGGGCGTCGTTGCGCCGCTCGATCCGGTTGCGCAGCACGAAGCCACCCGCGAGCTCGGCGAGCCCGAGGACGCCGAGCACGACCGCCGCCGCGATCGGCAGGCTCGGGATGTCGGCGTAGAACAACCGCGTCAGGAGGTTCCCGACGACGACGGCGAGCAGCCCGACGGCCAGCAGGTTCTGCGGTCTCGTCGGCGCCATCGGGGCCCGGGACGGTGTCATCGCGCGCCCATCAGCGGGAGATCGTCCCGGCGGCGCATCGAGGAACGGTCCAGCCCGTCCAGCAGCCCGACGACGAGCCCGTGACCGTCCAGCGTCGCCGTCGGGTCCGCGTCGAACCACGGGACCAGCACGGTCGCCCGGGACGCGGTGCCGGGGTGCGGCAGGACGAGTTCGGGGTCGTCGCTGCGCACCTCGGAGCCGTCGTCGGCGCGCACGCTGACGATGTCGACGTCCAGCGTCCGCGGGCCCCAGCGTTGCTCGCGCACCCGCTCGGCGGCCGATTCCAGGGCTTGCCCGCGCCGGAGCCAGCCCCACGCGTCGAGCCCGGGATCGTCGGCCACCACGACGGCGTTCAGGAAGTCCGGCTGGTCCTCGACGCCCCACGCGGCCGTCTCGTACACCGGCGACGTCGCGACGAGCGCGGGCCCCAGGTCATCGACCACCGACCGCAGGTAGGAGATCCGATCACCCAGGTTCGACCCCAGCGAGAGCACGGCCCTGGTCATGATCGGGACCTCTGGAGCACGACCGCGACGTCGGCGAACTCGAGCGGGATCGGCGCGGACGGCTTGTGCAGCGTGACCTCGACGGACTCGACCCGGGGATCGGACAGCACGTCGTCGGCGATGCGCCCGGCCACGGACTCGATCAGGTCGTGCGGCGTCCCGCCGACGATCGCCGCCGTCCGCTGTGCCAGCGCGCCGTAGTCGAGCGTGTCGGCGAGGTCGTCGGACGCTGCCGCCGCGGACAGGTCGGCGGACACGACGAGATCGACGACGAAGTCCTGCCCGTCGCGGCGCTCGTGCTCGAACACGCCGTGCCGTCCGCGCACGCGCAGCCCGCGGAGCTCGATGCGATCCGTGCCTGCTGAGCTCACGGCGGCGGGTTCCCCAGCCAGGGCCCGGTCCTCGCGCGGGACGCCCCGAGCCGGCACGCCGTGCTGACCGCGACGGCGTCCATCGTGGACTCCACGTCGTGCACCCGGACGCCCCAGGCTCCGGCCACGGCGGCGAGTGCGCTCACCGCGGCCGTCGCACCGTCGCGTCCGGACGGCGGGCGGGGTGTGCCGTCCGCGTCGGCCAGCAGCGCGCCCAGGAACTTCTTGCGGGACGCGCCGACCAGCACCGGGAACCCGAGCGCGACGAGCACGTCCAGCCGTCGCAGCAACGCCCAGTTGTGCGAGGCGGTCTTGGCGAACCCGAGCCCCGGGTCGAGCACGATCAGGTTCGGGTCCACCCCGGCCATCACGGCGTGGTCGGCCCGCGCGACGAGCTCCTGGCGGACCTCGCCGATCACGTCCTCGTACTCGGCCAGCTGCTGCATCCGGTCGCTGGGCCCGCGCCAGTGCATCAGGATCCACGGCACCCGCGCCTCGGCGACGACGGCGGCCATCCGCGGGTCCTCGAGTCCTCCGGACACGTCGTTGACGACGGTGGCGCCCGCCTCGACGGCCGCGGCGGCGACCTCGGAGCGGGTGGTGTCCACGCTGACCCGCACACCGGAGGCGACGAGGTCGCGCACGACGGGCAGCACCCGGTCGCGCTCGATCGCCGGTTCGACCCGGCCCGCGCCGGGTCGGGTGGACTCGCCGCCGACGTCGACCAGGTCGGCGCCCGCGTCGCGCATGGCGATCCCGTGCGCGACGGCGTGGTCGTGGTCGAGGTAGCGGCCGCCGTCGGAGAACGAGTCCGGGGTGACGTTCAGGATGCCCAGCACCGCGCAGCGCCCGAGTGCGAACAGCGCACTCACGTCAGCCCTGCCTGATCAGCGACAGCGCCTCCGCCCGGGAGGACGCCGAGTTCTTGAACAGGCCGCGCACGGCCGACGTCGTGGTCCGCGACCCCGGCTTGCGGATGCCACGCATGGCCATGCACAGGTGCTCCGCGTCGATCACGACGATCACCGCGCGCGGGTCCAGCTTGCGCACCAGCGCGTCCGCGATCTGGCCGGTCAGCCGCTCCTGGACCTGCGGGCGCTTGGCGTACAGGTCCACCACGCGCGCGATCTTGGACAGGCCGGTGACCTGCCCGTCGACGGCCGGGATGTAGCCGACGTGGGCCACGCCGTGGAACGGCACGAGGTGGTGCTCGCAGGTGGAGAACATCGGGATGTCCCGCACCAGTACCAGCTCGCCGTGGCCCTCGTCGAACGTCTTCTCCAGCACCGACGCCGGGTCCACGAACAGCCCCGCGAAGATCTCGCCGTAGGCCCGCGCGACCCGGGCCGGGGTCTCCTTGAGCCCCTCGCGGTCCGGGTCCTCGCCGCAGGCCAGCAGCAGTTCGCGCACGGCCGCCTCGGCGCGGTCGATGTCGACGCCCTCCGGCACCGCGGGTGCGATGCCGGCGGCGACGACGTCCGACCGGAACGGGGGCGGGGCGTCCGTCGCCGAGGTGCTCAGCGTCCCGCCTCCGGGTCCGGCCCGCGGTCCGAGGAGGGCGGGGTGCCGTCGTGCGTCTCACCCCGGCCGTTCTGTGGCGTCGGCGGGGGCTGGGTGCTCCACGGTCCGCTCTGCACCGGACCCTGCTGCGACCCCTGCTGCTGATCGGAGCCGTCGGGTCCGTTCTGCGACGGTCCGTTCTGAGCGGGACCGTTCTGAGCGGGACCGTTCTGGGCGGGACCGTTCTGAGCGGGACCGTTCTGAGCGGGACCGTTCCGGCCCGGGTACGGCGCCTGCTGCTCGGCCCAGTTCGGCGGCGGCCAGGTCTGGCCCGCCGGCGTGGTCGCGGGTCGCCAGTTCGGCGGGGCGCCGTAGTTCGGGGCGACCGCGTTCGGCGGGGCCTGGCCACCGTTGTAGCCGCCGGACCCGTTCGAGCCGTTCGGACCGCTCGGGAACGACGGACCCGGCTGCCCGGGGTACCCCGGTGTGCCCGGGTTGCCGGGGACCGGTGCGCCACCGCCGTTCGGGCCCGGCTGGCCGAGACCGTGCGCGGAGCCCGGGTAGGAGCCGACCGGCGCGGGCTCGCGCTCCGGCTCGGTGGCGGGCGGCCACGGCTCGCCGCGCTCGTGCGCCCGCTCGGCAGGGGTCTGGATCGGCGGCTTGTCCGACGGCGTGCGCTGGCCGAAGTCGTTGAACGCGGTGATCCGCGGCCGCTTCTCGACCTGGTCGAAGATCCGCTCCAGGTCCTTGCGGTTCAGCGTCTCCTGCTCGAGCAGCTCCAGGACGAGGTTGTCCAGCACGTCCCGGTAGGTGTTCAGGATCTCCCACGCCTCGGTGTGCGCGGCCTCGATCAGCTTGCGCACCTCCTCGTCGATCTCGTGGGCGACCTCGAGCGAGTAGTCCGCCTGGTTGCCCATCGAGCGTCCGAGGAACGGGTCGCCCTGCTCCCGGCCGTACCGCACGGCGCCGAGCTTGGCGCTCATGCCGTACTCGGTGACCATCGCGCGGGCGATCTTGGTGGCCTGGTCGATGTCGCTCGACGCACCCGTCGTCGGCTCGTGGAAGACGAGCTCCTCCGCCGACCGTCCGCCCATGGCGAACACCAGCCGGGCGATCATCTCGGCACGTGTCATCAGGCCCTTGTCGTCCTCCGGGACGACGAGCGCGTGCCCACCGGTGCGTCCGCGCGGCAGGATCGTGAGCTTGTAGACCGGCTCCAGGTCCGGCATCGCCCATGCGGCCAGCGCGTGCCCGCCCTCGTGGTAGGCGGTGATCTTCTTCTCCTGCTCGGAGATGATCTTCGACTTCCGCTTCGGTCCGCCGACGACCCGGTCCACCGACTCCTCGAGCGCCGCGCCGTTGATCACCGTCGAGTTCTCGCGGGCGGTCAGCAGCGCGGCCTCGTTGATCACGTTCGCCAGGTCGGCGCCGGACATGCCGACGGTGCGCTTGGCCAGGCCGTCGAAGTCGACGTCATCGGCGAACGGCTTGCCCTTGGAGTGCACGCCGAGGATCGCCTTGCGGCCGGCCAGGTCGGGTGCCGCGACCGGGATCTGGCGGTCGAAGCGGCCAGGGCGCAGCAGCGCCGGGTCCAGGATGTCCGGTCGGTTCGTGGCCGCGATCAGGATGATGCCGCCGCGGGCGTCGAACCCGTCCATCTCGACGAGCAGCTGGTTCAACGTCTGCTCGCGCTCGTCGTGCCCGCCGCCGAGGCCTGCGCCGCGCTGGCGGCCGACCGCGTCGATCTCGTCGACGAAGATGATGCAGGGGCTGTTCTGCTTCGCCTGCTCGAACAGGTCGCGCACCCGGGACGCACCGACACCGACGAACATCTCGACGAAGTCCGAGCCGGAGATCGTGTAGAACGGCACGCCCGCCTCGCCGGCCACGGCCCTGGCCAGCAGCGTCTTACCGGTGCCCGGTGGACCGTAGAGCAGGACGCCCTTCGGGATCTTCGCACCGAGCGCCTGGTAGCGGCTCGGGTTCTGCAGGAAGTCCTTGATCTCGTAGAGCTCCTCGACCGCCTCGTCGGCGCCCGCGACGTCGACGAACGTGGTCTTGGGCATGTCCTTGTTCAGCTGCTTGGCCTTGGACTTGCCGAAGCTCATGACGCGGTTCCCGCCGCCCTGGGCGTTGTTCATCATCCAGAACAGGACGACGAGCACCAGCGCCAGCGGGATCATCGTGATCAGCAGGGTGGACAGGAACGAGTCCTGCCGGACGATCGTGTTGTAGTTCTCGATGCCGCGGGCCTGCTGCAACGAGGTGAAGATCGGGCCCGCGGACTGCGCCGGGTACGGCGTGATGATCTGGTTCTCACCGTTGACCGGCTGTTTGAGGGTGAGCCGGAGCCGCTGCTCCTTGTCCTCCATGACGGCGCTCTGGACGTTGCCGTCGGCGATCTGGGCCAGCGCCGTCGACGTGTCGACCTGCGTGTAGCCGCGGGTGTCGTCGAACAGCGTGCTGAAGCCGAAGTACAGCACCAGCAGCAGTGCGATCCAGATCAGCGGATTGCGGAGGAGGCGCTTGCGGTCCATGCAACGTCGGCCGGGTGGCCTTCACCTTCCCGAGAGTGGTTCACCGTCGCCGGGGGACACGCGGGACGTGCCTCGCCGGACGGCTCTGACCCGCCAGGATAGCCGCCCTGACGGGAACCCGCGCCGGGCGGGAGGAGAACGTCCCGATCCCGCGGAGGGGTTCGCCGGTGCCAACGTGCGGACGACCGGCGACGTTCCCCCGCGGCCGGCCCGCAGCGGTGTCCCGGAGCACATTCCCGAGCCTCCCCACCCCGAACGAACGGGCCCTTCGAGCAGGGACATTGCCCGAAGGTGCCGTTCGTTCGGAAAGGGGAGGGCGTGCTGCGCCGGGAGAGGGGGTCAGGCGTAGACCGTCGGGGAGAGCGTGCCGATGTAGGGCAGGTCGCGGTAGCGCTCGGCGTAGTCCAGCCCGTAGCCGACGACGAACTCGTTCGGGATGTCGAAGCCGACGTAGCGCACCGGGACCTCGACCTTCACCGCGTCCGGCTTGCGCAGCAGCGTCACGACCTCCAGTGAGGCGGGCCTTCGGGCGTCGAGGTTGTTCATCAGCCAGGACAGCGTGAGGCCCGAGTCGATGATGTCCTCGACGACGAGCACGTGCCGGCCCGCGATGTCCCTGTCCAGGTCCTTGAGGATCCGCACGACGCCGGACGACGACGTCGACGACCCGTACGAGCTGACGGCCATGAACTCGAGCTGGGTCGGGATCGGCAGCGCGCGGGCGAAGTCGGTCATGAACATGACCGCGCCCTTGAGCACGCCGATCAGCACCAGGTCGGTCTGGGGTCCCCCGGTTCCGCACGAGTCGCGGTAGTCCTCCGCGACCTTCGCGGCGATCTCGGCGATCTTCTCCCGGACCTGGTCCTCGGTCACCATGACCGACGCGATGTCGTCGTCGTACACGCCGAAAGGTCCTCCTCGTCCAAGCGTGCTCCTGCCGGGGAGGTTCACGACCCCCGCTCCCGACGGCGCAGTTCGAGCCTGCCATGTGTCCGGACCAGGTCCAAGTCACCGCCCAGCGCGGGCCCACCCTGTCCCCGCCACCGTCCGACGAGGTCGTCGGCGGCCCGGAGGTGCTCGTCGGTGAGGGCTCTTGCGCCGCCGTCGCGGAGCCATTCCCGCAGGACCCGGCGTCGCACGGCCGGTGGCAGGCCGGTCAGCGCGGCCACCGGGAGTACCGCCGTCACCCCGTCCGGGTGATCAATTACCTGCCCGTCCGGGGGACGGTCGCTGTCATGGGGATCACCCGGTGAGTGGACGCCCGCGGCCCATCCGGACAGGGCCTCGTCGTCGTCGCGCAGCTGGCTCGCCGTGCGCGCCAACGCCTCGGCGACACCGCCGCCGAGCACGTCGTCGAGCAACGGGAGCACCTCGTGGCGCAGCCGCGCGCGGGTGAAGCGCGGATCGACGTTGTGCGGGTCGTCCCAGACCGGGGTGCCGTTCTCCGCGCAGGCGTCCACCGTGCACGCGCGCCGCACCCCGAGCAGCGGACGCAGCCACGGCGGCGACCACGCGCGCATCCCGGCCAGCGACCGCGCCCCGGAGCCCCTCCCGAGTCCGAGCAGGACGGTTTCGGCCTGGTCGTCCACCGTGTGTCCGAGCAGGACCGGCGAGTCCGGGTGGGGACGGGCGTCCCGCAGTGCCCCGTAGCGCGCGTCCCTGGCCGCGGCCTCGATCCCGCCGCGGCCGTCGACCCGGACGGTGTGCACGGCGGCCTCGACCCCGAGCCCCCTGATCCGTTCCACCAGTGCCGCCGAACGGGCGTCGGACCCGTCCTGCAGCCCGTGGTCGACGACGGCGGCGTGCACCCGCCCCGGCCGCAACGCGCGGGCGGCGTCCAGCAGCGCCGACGAGTCCGCACCACCGGAGCAGGCGACCAGGACCGGAGCGGCCCGGACGGGCTCCGGCAGGCCGTCCAGTGCGCGGCGGACGGCCGTGCGCACCCGGCGCGACGCCGGACCGGGCGGCCCGGTCATCCGGCGCTCCGGCAGGCCGGGCCGCGCAGGCACTGGTGATCGGCTTCCCGGCAGTGCCCGCGGACGGTTCCGTCCGGCCACACTGCCGAGAAGGCGATCACGGGAAGTGGGCGGGGCTCAGGCGACGCGCGCCAGCCACTCGGCGGGCTCGTCCAGCTCGGCCCTGGTCGGCAGCGTCTCCGGCGACTCCCACACCCGGTTGACGCCCGCCATGCCGATCTCGGTGTCGACGTGCCGCACGAACGCGGCTCCGACGGCGTACTGCTTCATCTTCGCCTCGACCCCGAGCAGTGTCCTCAGGAGACGGTCGATCCAGCTGCCGCCCCTGCGGCGCGCGGTGAACCGCTCACGGATGGTCGCGACGCTCGGCACCACCGCCGGCCCGACGGCGTCCATCACGTGGTCGGCGTGCCCCTCCAGCAGCGTGGTGAGCGCGAGCAACCGGTCCAGCACGGCCTTCTGCTCTGGCCCCTGCAACAGTTCGACGAGTGCCAGCGGATCGCCGCCGGAGTCGCGCAGCGAGCGGATCGCCTCCGGCAGCCTGCGCAGCCGGTCGGCGTCCGGCTCGCGGATCGAGAGCAGCTGCGAGACCTGGGCGGAGAAGTGGTCGCGCAGCCACGGCACCGCGGTGAACTGCAGCCGGTGGGTCGCCTCGTGCAGGCACACCCACAGCGCGAAGTCCTCGCTGGCCACGTCCATCGCCTGCTGTGCGGCGTAGACGTTCGGGGCGACCAGGATCAGGCGGCCGGCGCCGTCCGGGCCGCCGAACGGGTCGTACTGCCCGAGCACCCGGGCACCGAGGTAGGACAGCAGCCCTCCGACCTGGACACCCGCGGCCGTCCCGGTCACGGCCCTGGCCGCCTTCGGCGCATACGGCATCTGCGCGTCCGCCGTGAGCGCGCGCATGCCGTCCAGCGCCGCCGTCGCCCACGCGGAGCGGTCGAGCACGTCGGCGGGCAGCAGCGGGAGCCCCGCGCCGAGCCCGGTGATCTCCCGGACGTGCCCCTCCGCAGTCGCGGAGTCGGTCCGGAGACGCTCGACGAGCTCGGCGGCGACCCCGGGATCGACCTGCGGCCCCGGCGGCATCAGGGTGGTCGCGGTCCGGCGGGCCAGCGCCCAGTTCACCGGCAGGCCGCGGTCCGTCCCCCGCTCGGAGCCACCGGGCCGGGTGGCCACGGGTGTGCTGCTCTGGTCGGTGTCCACCCGGTCCACGCTACCCGCGGACGGTCGCGGGCCGGTCAGGCGCGGCAGCCGCAGCGGCTCAGCGTGGCGGCCAGGTCGTCCAGCTTGGGCCGCGCGTCCGCCGGGGACGTCCCGTTGGAGATGAACGCGAACACGAGCAGCCGCCCGTCGACGTCGCTGACGACACCGGCCAGGCTGGACGCGCCGGTCAGCGTCCCGGTCTTGGCCCGGACCACACCGCGGCCGGCGACCGAACGCCCGTCGGTGAACCGGTCGGCGAGCGTGCCGCCGCCCCCGGCGACCGGCAGGCCGGTCAGGATCGGGCGCAGGTACTGCACGTCGTTCGGGTTCTTCGAGACGGCGGCGGCCGACGCCAGCACCGACCCCAGCAGCGACGTCGAGATCCGGTCCTCCGGGGAGAGCCCGCTGCCGTCGCGCAGCACCAGACCGTTCGTGTCGTAGCCGGCCTGGGACAGCGCGTCGGTGACGGCCTTCGCTCCGCCGTCGAACGACGGGTCCACCTTCCGCGACAGCGCGACCTGGCGGGCGAGCGCCTCGGCGGTCACGTTGTCCGACGCGGTGAGCATGTTCTCGACGAGCGAGGCGACCGGCGGGGATCCGACGCTGGCGATCGGGGACGTGCCGGGTGCGGCCCTGCCCTCCTTGACCTGGCTCGCCCCGAGCGCCTTGGCCAGCGCCTGCCCGGCGTCCTCGGCCGGGTTCGTGGACCGGGGCTGACCGTCCTGCACGGTCGGGTCCGGCCGTCCACCGTCGAGCATCAGCGACGTCATCGGGGTGATGTCCCCGGACTGCACGTCGCCCGGTCCCCAGCTCGGCGCCAGGTCCGGCCCGGTCCACAGGCTGGTGTCCGTGTAGACCGTCGTGATCGGACGGTTGACGGCCTTCTTGACCTCGGCCGCCAGGTCGTCGATGCGGGCCGGTTCGGGGTAGACCGAGTTCTTGCCCGCGGGCAGCGCCGTGAGCGTCGGGTCGCCGCCACCGACGAGCACCACCGAGTCGGGCTCCGGGCCGGGGACGACGCGGGTGGCGAGCCGGTCGGTCGGGTTCAGCGTGAGCAGGGCGGCGGCCGCCGTGAGCAGCTTGGTCACCGAGCCGGGGACCATCGGCTCGTTCTGGTCGCGCTGCCACATCGGCGGCGTCCCGCGCTGGGCCGACGCGTCGACGACGACGCCGCTGAGGGCGCCGAGGGCCGGGTCCTGCGACGGGTCGGTCAGCGCCTTCACCAGGCCCGCGGGGTTCGGCGTCGGCGCGCCACCGGGCAGCGGGCCGAGCTCGGGGATCGGCACCGGCGGGTACGCCGTCGCCGCGGTACCGAGCCCGAGCTTGTCCCGGGTGGCCGGACCGGCGAGCGCGACGGCTCCGAACAGGCCGGCCAGGATCGCGACGACGACGGCGATCACGGCCAGACGGCGCGTGCTCCGCTCGACCCGTCGGTGCCTGCGTCCCACATCCGGCTCCCTCGTCTCGACGCCCGTCCGGGCGATCCGCCGCTCGGCCTAGGTGACTGCACGGTCGGGCGCCGGGTCCCCCACACTAGGACCAGCACCGTCGCCGACCGCACCGACTCCTCGCGGGCCGGGCGACGGCGGAGAAGCACCCTCCCGACAGGAGCAACGAGCAGTGGACTTCGACGTTTTCATCGAGATCCCCAAGGGCGGCCGGAACAAGTACGAGCTCGACCACGAGTCCGGGCGGCTCCGACTGGACCGGACGCTGTTCACGGCCACCCAGTACCCGGCCGACTACGGGTTCATCGAGCACACACTGGGTGAGGACGGGGACCCGCTGGACGCGTTGGTGCTGGTCCAGGAGCCGACGTTCCCCGGCTGCCTGATCCGGAGCCGGGCGATCGGCATGTTCCGGATGAAGGACGAGAAGGGCGGCGACGACAAGGTCCTCTGCGTCCCGGTCGACGACCCGCGCCAGGAGCACCTGCGCGACATCCACCACCTGGCCGAGTTCGACCGGGCGGAGATCCAGCACTTCTTCGAGATCTACAAGACGCTCGAGCCGGGCAAGAGCGTCGAGGGCGCCACCTGGGTGGGCCGGGCCGACGCCGAGAAGGAGATCACCACCTCCTACCAGCGGGCCAAGGACGCGGGCCAGGAGCACTGACCCGCCCGTCCGGGGAGGGGCGGAGGTGTGACGTCCGCCCTTCCCCGACGCGCGCCGGCGGGCACCGTCGGGGCCGGCTTCGGTCGTCGGCCGCCCGGCCTCAGACGTGCTGGCGCGTCAGCCACTCGGCGACGAGCGCCGGCTTCTCGGCGCCCTCGATCTCGACGGTCACGGTCGTCGTGATCTGCACGCCGCCGGTCACGTCCGTCACGTCGGTGATCTGGGTCCGGCCGCGGACCCGGCTGCCGACCGGGAGCGGGTTGATGAACCGGACCTTGTTCAGCCCGTAGTTGATGCCCATCTGGACGCCCTCGACCTTGTACGTGTGGGCGATCAGCTCGGGCAGCAGGGACAGCGTCAGGAAGCCGTGCGCGATCGTCTGGCCGAACGGGCCCGCCTTCGCCTTCTCCTGGTCGACGTGGATCCACTGGTGGTCGTCGGTCGCGTCGGCGAACTGGTCGACCCGGTCCTGGTCGATGGTCAGCCAGTCGGTCGGCTCGAGCTCCTCGCCCTTCGCCGCCTTCAGCTCGTCGACTCCGTTGAAGACGCGCATCCGTACGCCCTTTCCTCGCCAGGGTTCGTCGCCGGAGCACCTCCAGCGATCACCGGCTTCACCCTGCCACACCCGTCCGGCCGCGGGTGTGGCCCGCGAGCCACGGACGGCGGCCGACCGGACCGCGGACTATCGTCCGCGGCGGGACCGGCGGACGACCCGGCCCGCGAAAGGTCTGAATCGAGCCGATGTCTCCCGCGAGACCCGCGAACCGGCCATCGCCTGCCGCCACCGCCGGAACGGTGCACCGTGCCGTCCCGTGCCGTGGGCCGGAACACCAGGCGGCGATGCTGCGGGCACCGCTGCGGGCGGCGCTGGAGCGGGGTGACCATGCCGTCGCCGTCGTCGACGACCGGTGTCGGGCCGAGCTGGACCGCGATCTGGGGCCGGACGCGGGCGTCGAGTACCGCCCGCCGGAGCGGATGCACTCGGCACCTGCGTTCACCGTCGCGACCCGGTGGGCCCGCGCGGCTCGCGCGGCGGCCCGCGGAGGGAACGGGAGGCGGCTGATGGCGGTCGGCCAGCAGTTCGATTTCCCGAACACCGACGCCGGCTACTGGACGCGGCTCGACGTCGCGCTCGGGCACGTGCTGCACGGGCTGCCGGTCACGATGCTCTGCTGTTTCGACGACGCCCCCGGCGCCCGCGATGCCGCGGGCACGATGCACGACGTGTTGCTGGTCGACGGCGAGGAGGTCGCCAGCCGCACCCGTCGTGGCGACCGCGACCTGCTCGCCGACCACCCGCAGCCGCCCCCCGAGGCGCTCGGCCCCCCGCTGCTGGACACCGAGGTCGACCTCGCCGGGCTCGCCGGGATGCGACGGCTGGTGCGGCGCGAGGCGGTGCTCTCCGGTCTCGGCCCGTTCCGCGCCTCGGACTTCGTGCTCGCGCTCAACGAGATCGTCGCGAACGGGGTGGAGCACGGGTCCGGACGGCCGCGGCTGCGGATGTGGCGCACCGCCGACGAGCTGGTCGGCGAGGTCAGCGACGCGCACCGCACCCGCCTGCCGTTCCCCGGGATGATCGCCCCTCCGGCCGCGGGCAGCCGGGGCCGCGGGCTGTGGCTGGCCTCGGAGCTCACCGACGTGCTGCAGGTGTGGACCGCGGAGGACGACCCGGACTGCCCGGACGGGATCGTCGTCCGCGCACGGATGAGCCCGCCGTAGGCGACGGCCGCACCCACCGGGCCGGAGGCGGCGCCGTGATGATGGCGTCCGGTCCGCCCGGCCGGAACGGGTCCAGGATGCTCATCGCAGGGGTGCGTCGGCCGCGACGAGCGCGAAGGCGACGACGAACGGCACGGAGCCCTCGTTGAACCAGGCGTGCGGCGTGCCGTTCTGGATCAGGCAGTCGCCGGCACGCATCCGGATCCGGACGTCGTCGCCCGCGGTCATCAGTCCCTCGCCGGCAAGCGCGACGATGTAGTCGACGGTGTCGGTGGTGTGTGTGCCCGGCCTCGTCGGGTCGAAGGTCGCGGCCATCCCCGGCAGCTTCCGTTCGGCTTCCTCGGCCGCGGCCGCGAGGGCGTCGGACGGCGTGCCCGCCGGCGGGACGTAGTCCAGTCCCGGTGGAATGGTGAGGAAGCCGAAGCGGAGCCCGTGCGCAGGCGGGAAGAAGGTGTGCGCGGAGCCGCCGTCGAGGTCGGTCACCGGGACCGTCGGCCTGGCGTCGAGCTCCCACATCCGATGGATCTCGGCTCCGGGCAGCATGGCGACGGTGACCGGTGGGACGTCGGCGTCGGACAGGACGACGGGCTCGCCGGTGGTGCGGTGGCCCATCACGATGCGGCGCATGCGTGCTCCTTCGAAACGGTCTGGTTGATCGGGGCGCTGCGGCTCAGCCGTGCATGGCCTTCGCGAACGCCTCCAGCTCGCGCGGGACGTCCGGGCCTGCGGGCTGGTAGGCGATCTCGGTCGCGCCGGCGGCCTCCAGCTGGGCGAGCCGTTCGCGCCACCCGGCCGGGCTCATCGCCGCTCCGCTCGCCGCGAGCACCTCCCCGGTCACGAAGGGCCGGTCCCGTTCGTTCACCGCCCAGAGATGGCCGTCGTGCAGCTCGATGTGCCGGGTCTCCTCCGGGATGTCGGCGTACGCGGCCGCCCATCGCTCGCCGTCCGGGACCATGTCGAGCCGGTCGAACTCCATCGCGAAGTGCAGCCACAGGCTGGCCGCGTGCCCGGCGGCCGCGATCGCCCGCCCGGATCCGGGGTCCTCGGCCTCGTCCAGCACGGTCCCCAGGGTGAGGTTGACGCACCAGTCGAAACCGGGGACCGGCTCGGGGACGGAGAACAGGCCGTCGGCCTCCTCCCGCGCCACGGTCAGGCCCTTCGGCCCCATCGCGGCCGCTACGAAGGGCAGCTCGATCGGCCGGGCCGCCGCGAACCCCGGGTAGTGCATCATCGTGATCGTCGCCCCGTCCCACTCGACGAGCTCGCCGCGGAGCAGGGCCTTCACCACGGACATGTAGCGGGCGACGTCGGGCCAGCGGCTCGGCCGCTGGCCGAGCGTGAGCCGGCCGGTGAAGCCGGTCCCGAAACCGACGCAGACCCGGTCCCGTCCGGCCAGTTCCACCAGGTTCGCGATCGCCGTGGCCGTCACCATCGGATGGCGCAACGCCGGGACCAGCACCCCGGTACCGAGCCCGATCGTCTCGGTCAGGTCGGCAGCGCGGGCCAGTTGCATCCACACGTCGGCGCACAGTGCCGGCGAGTCGTAGAACCACGCCCTCGCATAGCCGAGTTCCTCGGCGATCCGGGCGTGCTCGGGACTGTCCAGCGACGTGTTCAACGCACAGGATCGGGTCAGGGCCATCGGGTTCCTCCGCACATCCACGAGGCGACCCGCAGGAAACTAGGCAGCGGTCCGACCGCGATGTTGTGCCTGAACGAACCGGTGTTGCGTCTCCGCGCAGAGTCGTCCGGCGAAGCGGTGCCCGCCTCGACGACCGTCGCTACCCTCCTTGGCGAGCCGGAAGGAGCCGGACGTGGCCGAACCGCCGTCCGCGATGACGCGGAGCTCGCACGAGTACCTGGTCGAGAGGTCGACGACGCGAGAGGTCCCGCCATCCCAACGCGCCGAGTACTGGACCGAGCTCGTCAGCGGGTTCCACTGCCGGATGCGGTTCGAGTTCGCACAGCGTGGGAACTTCGACGGGACCACGGTGCGCCAGCGCACGCGCAACTACCAGCTGGTCGGCTGGCGTTCCGACGAGGACACGATCGGGCGGACGGCCCACGGGATCCGCACCGACCCGGACGACGACTACCGGCTGATCTTCCCGGTACGCGGGACGATGGCGCTCCGGCACGCAGGCGTCGAAACCGGGCTGCGACCGGGTCGGGCGGGGCTCGCCCCGATGAGCGTGCCGTTGCAGATCTGGCAGGGCGGCGGCACCGAGGCGTTCGTGCTGACCGCCCCTCGCTGCGAGTTCGACCGCAGGCTGCCCGACGGAGCTCCCCGGGTCACCGCACTCGACGTGTCGAGCGGGCTCGGCAGGCTGGTCGGTGACCTCGCCGTCGGCCTGTTCGAGGAACGGGACGCGCTGGACCGCAGGCAGTTCGATGCGGTGTCCGACCGGCTGGTGGAACTCGTCTGCCTGATGCTGCTCGGCGAGGACCGGCCGGGCAACGAGACCCTGGCCGACCTCGAACGAACACTGCGCCGCTACGCACGCGAACACGCGGGCGATCGCGAGCTGAACCCGCACACCATGGCGCGGGCGGTGGGGTGGTCGCTGCGGCAGATCCAGCTGGCGCTCAAGCAGTCGGGTATCACGCCGACAGCACTGATCCGGGAGGAACGGCTCCTGCTGGCCAGGGACCGCCTGCGCGGCCTGCCACACGAGCGAGAGTCGATCACCGACATCGCCCTCCAGCTGGGCTTCTCCTCGACCGGCGCATTCAGCACGGCGTTCCGGGAGCGCTTCGGGATGCGCCCGCGGGACATCCGGTGACCGGGTCTCCGGTCCGGGCCGTGGCTGCGTGACCGCCGGGTACCTCCACGCCCGTACCGGCCCGTCCGCTCGCCACGCGCCGGTCGGACGGCCAGTATGTCTCCATGGATGCCGTCGCGCGGTTTCTGAACCTGGTGGCGGGTGCCGAACCGGCGCTTGACGAGGCCGCGCTGGCCGTCGCCGCCGGGGCCGACCCCGCCCTCGACCGGTCCGCCGCCCTCGCCGAGCTGGACCGGCTCTCCGACGGCGTGTCCGACGTCGACTCGCTGGTGACGCGGCTGTTCGTCGAAGCGGGTTTCACCGGCAACGCCGAGGACTACTACGACCCGCGCAACTCCCTGCTGCCGGACGTGCTGGACCGGCGCACCGGCATCCCGATCACCCTGGCCGTCGTGACGATGGAGGTCGGGCGACGGGCGGGCATCCCGCTGGAGGGCGTGGGCATGCCGGGCCACTTCCTCGTCCGGACACCCGGTACGCAGCACTACCTCGACGTGTTCGACCGCGGCCGCCGGATCGACCGGGCCGGGTGCGAGAACCTGTTCCGGCAGGTCACCGGCGTCGGGCCGGAGACGCGGTTCGGGTCGCACCTGCTCTCCCGGGTCTCCACACGCCAGCTGCTCGCGCGGATGCTGGAGAACCTCCGCGGGATCTACCGCGACCACAGCGACCACGTGAACCTCGAGTGGGTGCTGCGGATGCGCCTCGGGCTCCGCCACGAGGGGCCGGAGCTGGTCCGCGAGCTCGCCGACGTGCTCGGCGCGCAGGCACGCTGGGACGAGGCGGCCCGCCTGCTGGAGTCGTGGGCGGACGGCCCTGGTCGCGGGGCGAAGGCGGGATCCGACGTCCTCGACGCGGTCCGCAACGAGGCCCGTCGGCAACGCGCGCACCTGAACTGAGTCCCTCTATATAGTCCGGTGACGTGTCGCGCCGCCCCCTCGCCCTGCTGACCAACGACGACGGGATCGACTCGCCGGGGCTGCACGCCCTGGCGCGCGGGGCGCTCGACGCCGGGTACGACGTGATCGTCGCCGCCCCGTCGGTGGACGCCAGCGGTGCCGGGGGCTCCGTGCAGGCCGTGATCGAGGACGGGCACGTGACCGTGCAGGAGCAGGAGATCCCCGGCCTGCCGGGGGTGACGGCGTACGGGGTCTCCGCGCAGCCGGCGTTCATCGTGCTCGCGGCCGGGCAGGGCTGGCTGGACCGGGAGCCGGACATCG
Organism: Pseudonocardia endophytica; assembly: GCF_004339565.1. GTDB lineage: Bacteria > Actinomycetota > Actinomycetes > Mycobacteriales > Pseudonocardiaceae > Pseudonocardia > Pseudonocardia endophytica. Next base: position 119,440 of record NZ_SMFZ01000002.1, on the reverse strand, counting down.
TCCTGTCCGGGATCAACTACGGGGCGAACCTGGGGCGCAACGTGCTGCACTCCGGCACCGTCTGCGCCGTGATCGCCGGGACGATGAACCGCTGGTCAGGGCTCGCCGTCTCGATGGACACCGGGCTGTCGATGCCGGAGTCGCCGCACTGGGAGGCGCCGCTGAGCCTGCTCGGCGGCGTCCTGGGACGTCTGCGGGAACGCCCGGCGGGGACCGCGTGGACGATGAACGTGCCGAACCGTCCCGTCGCGGAGCTGGAGCCGCTGCGTGAGGCGGAGCTGGCCGAGTCCGGCGCGGTGCAGGTCCGGATGCAGTACCGGACGCCGGAGGGCCCGCGACCGGCGGGCCTGCGGGTGATCGTCAGCGAGGACTTCGGCGGCAAGCGCCCGGACGACGACGTGACGCTGCTGTCGCTCGGGCACCCCACGTTGACCGAGCTGGCGCCGATGGGGTCTCAGCCGATCGGCTCAGTGGTGCACGCTCCGTAGATCCCCGTGCACCACATGCGTACCCCGCGTGAACACCGGACGAACGGACCGTGCATCATGCCGCCATGCGGAGCGTTGATCCTCGTCACACATGGTCCACCGGATTCGCGCGCACAGTGGCCGAGGAGCTCCGTCGCGGCGTGGACTCCGGCGTCCTGACCTGGGGCGAGGCCGACGAGCTGCTCGCCAGGCTCCGCACCGTGATCGACCAGGCGATCGACCTCACACCACTGCCCGGCTGACGCCGCGGCGGACGCTCAGTGCTCGTCGCGACCGGTGAGCTCGTGCTCCAGCTCGTCGGCCAGGTGCACGACCTGCCGGAACGGGAACTCGAACCCGTCCAGGCCGGAGTCGCGCAGCGAGATCGAGTGCCGGAACACCGCGACGCCGTCGGTCGCCACGACCCCGCCGACCGGCGATGCGCTGGCCAGCTCCAGCAGCTTCGTCACGTCGACGTCGGCGGTCCGGGCGATCGGCGAGCTGATCTGTGCCCACTCCCGCTCGTCGGACGAGACGGCCGCGGCCTTCTCGGTCACGCCGGCGTGCCGCTCGTGCACGCGGCGGACGACGACGAGCTGCGTGCGGTCGCCGGAGGTGGGGAGGTTGAACCACAGCTCCCCGTCGGTCTGCCGCATGATCTCGTATCGCACCCGCACGTAGGACAGCAGATCGTCCCAGGTCGCCACGTCGATTCCCCTCCGGTCGCCCGACGGGGCGAACCTACCGCCCCGGCGACCTGCCTCCCCTACCGGGCGAGTCGCAACACCAGCTTGCCCGTGTTCTCGCCGCGGAACAGGCGCAGCAGCACGTCGCCGAAGTCGTCCACCGAGCCGTCGACGACGTCCTCGCGGCTGTGCAGCCGCCCCTCGGCCAGCCAGCCGGCCATCGCCCTGCCGGCCTCGGCGTACCGGTCGACGAAGTCGAAGACCACGAAGCCCTCCATCCGGGCGCGGTTGACCAGCAAGCTCATGTAGTTCTTCGGACCGGGCGGGACCTCGGTCGCGTTGTAGTTGCTGATCGACCCGCAGATCACGACGCGCGCGCCGCGGCGGATCCGGGTCAGCGCGATGTCCAGGATCTCGCCGCCCACGTTGTCGAAGTAGACGTCGACGCCGTCCGGTGCGGCCGCGCGCAGGGCCTTCTTCACGTCCTCGGCGCGGTAGTCGATCGCGGCGTCGAAGCCGAGCTCGTCGGTGATCCAGGCGCACTTCTCCGGCCCGCCCGCGATCCCGACGACCCGGCAGCCCTTGAGCTTGGCGAGCTGCCCGACGACGCTGCCGACCGCGCCGGCCGCCCCGGAGACGACGACCGTCTCGCCCTCACGCAACGCGCCGACGTCGAACAGTCCGAAGTAGGCGGTCATGCCGGTCATGCCGAGCACGGCCAGGTACGTCTCGATCGGCACGTCGGCCGTGGGGGTGATCTTCTGGACGCCCCGGCCGTCGGACTCCGCGTAGTCCTGCACGCCGAACGTGCCGGACACGACGTCGCCGACCGCGAAGTCCTGGTGCGCGGACGCGACCACCTCGCCGGCGGCCAGCGCGCGCATCACCTCGCCGATCTCGACGGGTGGGACGTAGCTCCTGCCGGCGTTCATCCACCCGCGCATGGCCGGGTCCAGCGAGATGTGACTGATCCGCACGACGAACCGGCCCTCGCCCGGCTCGGGCACCGCCTCGGTCGTGTGCTGCCACACCTCGGGCCCCGGCAGCCCGACCGGACGCTCGGCGAGACGGACCTGGTGGTTCTCGGAACTCATGCGTCCTGTCTACCCCGGCCCGCCCGCCGACCGTTGACGCGGGCGGGACGGCGCTGCTGAAGTTCCCTCACGCCGAGGAGGTGGCACGACGTGCAGACCGAACCCCCGTCACCCCGCCGGCTGCGGCGCGAGCTCAGCCTGTGGGAGGCCATCGGCATCTCGGTGGCGCTGATGGCGCCGTCGATGGCGGCGAACATCAATCCACAGGGGACGGCGGGCACGGTGGGCCGCGCCGTCCCGCTGGCGTTCTTCCTCGCGACGCTCGGCGTGCTGCTGATCGCCTGGACGTTCGTCCGGCTGTGCCAGCGGTACAACCACGCCGGCTCGGTGTACGGCTTCGTCGGCGCGACGCTCGGGCCGCGCGCCGGCGTGGTGTCCGGGTGGTCGCTGATCGGCACGTACACGTTCTACGGCGTCGTGACGTCGTCGGCGTGCGGCATCTTCCTCGCGTCCTTCCTGGACTCGCTCGGCGTCTGGACCGACCAGCCGTCGTGGGCCCCGTTCGTCGTCACCGCCGTCGTCCTGCTCGGCGTGTTCGCGCTGACCGTCACGCCGGTCCGGGCCGCGACCCGGCTGCTGCTCACCGTCGAGGGCGTCACGGTCCTGCTGATCCTCGTGGTCGCTGTCGTCGTGCTCGCCCGGCTCGTGAGCGGGACCGCGCCCGGTGGGCACGCGTTCACGCTCGACGTGTTCACCGTGGCCCCGGGCACCGACGCGTCGGTCGTGTTCCTCGGCGTCGTGTTCGGCTTCCTGTCCTTCGCCGGGTTCGAGGCCGCCGCGACGCTCGGCGAGGAGGCGCGCAACCCGCGCCGCAACATCCCGCGCGCGATCCTCGGCACCGCGATCTTCGGTGGCGTCTACTTCGTGTTCGTCACGGCCGTCGAGGTGATGGGCTTCGGCGCGGACGACACGGGCATCGCGGCGTTCGTCGCGTCGCCCTCGCTGATGGGGGACCTCGGCACGCAGTACCTCGCCGCGTGGGTCGGTGACGTGATCACGCTGGGCGCCGCGGTCAGCGCGTTCGCCTGCTCGCTCGCCTGTGCCGTCGGCGGCTCGCGGCTGCTGTACGCGCTCGGTCGCGACGGCGTCGGCCCGGCCGTGCTGGGGCGTGTGTCGGCGCGCAGTGGCGCACCGGTCGGGGCCTCGCTGGCGGTCGTGGCCGGCATGTACGTGATCGTGGCCGTCTACATCGCCGCGTTCGGCGCCGGGCCACAGGACTCGTTCCTGTGGAGCGGGTCGATCGGCACGCTGATCCTGCTCGCCGTCTACGTGATCGCGACGATCGGTGCGATGCGGCTGCTGTTCTTCTCGCCGTCCGCGGGCGGGCCGCGCACCCGCGGGTGGGAGATCGTGATCCCGGTACTCGGCCTGGTCGTGCTCGGCTACACGCTCTACCGCAACGTGTGGCCGATCCAGGACGGCGCGGCCCGCTGGTTCCCGGTCGTCACGGCCGTGTGGATCGTGCTCGGCCTTCTGTACGTGCTGGCCCGGCCCGCCATGTCGCGGCGGGTGGGCGAGCGCCTGACCGCGGAGGAGGGGCTCGCGCCGCAGCCCCGGGCGACGGCACCGTGACGGACCGGGCCCGCGCGCTGGTCCCGGAGCTCCGGAGCCGGGGCGTCCAGGGGGTCGTGCTGTCGTTCGTGGACACCGCGGGGATCGACCGGATCAAGGCCGTCCCGCTGGAGCGCCTGGAGGGCGCCGCGACGTGGGGCGTCGGCATGTCGCCGGTGTTCGACGCGTTCCGGTCCGACGACGTGCCGATGTCCGGTCCCGGCACGCTCGGCGGCCCGGACGGCGACCTGCGGCACGTCCCCGACCTCGACCGGCTCGTCGTGCTCGACGCCCAGCCGGGCTGGGCGTGGGCGCCGGTCGACCGCCGCACCCAGGACGGCGACGTCCACCCCGGGTGCGCGCGGGGTTTCGCCCGCCGGCAGGTCGAGGCCGCGGCCGCGGACGGCCTGCGGTTCCGGATGGGCATCGAGGTCGAGTGGGCGGTCAGCCACGGCGACGGCGACACGTTCGTCCCCGCCTGCACCGGGCCCGCGTACGGCATGGTCCGGCTGCTCGAGCGCAGCGACTACCTGCGGGACGTCATGGTCGCGCTGCAGCGCCAGGGGCTCGACGTCGAGCAGATCCACCCGGAGTACTCGGACGGGCAGTACGAGGTGTCCGTCGCGCCGGCCGACCCGGTCACCGCGGCCGACCACAGCGTTCTCGTGCGGACCACGATCCGGGCCGTGTCCGCACGACACGGCCTGCGGGTGTCGTTCGCACCGAGCGTCGTCCACGACCACGTCGGCAACGGCGGGCACGTCCATCTGTCCGTGTGGCGCGGCGACGTCAACCTGCTGGCCGGGGGCACCGGGCCGTACGGGACGACCGACGGGGGCGCCGCCGCCGTCGCCGGGGTCCTCGACGAGCTGCCCGCGTTGCTGGCCGTCGGCGCCCCGACGCCGGCGAGCTACCTGCGGCTGGTGCCGTCGCACTGGGCCGGCGTGTTCGCCGCCTGGGGACACGAGACGCGCGAGACGGCGCTGCGGCTGGTCACCGGCAGCCGGGGGGAGCAGGGCAGGCGGGCCAATCTGGAGGTCAAGTGCGTCGACCTCGCGGCCAACCCCTACCTCCTCGTCGGGTCGCTGATGGCCGCCGCGCGGCACGGGATCCGGACCGGGGCCACGCTCCCACCCCCGGTCGTCGGCGACCCGGCGTTCGCCGCCGAGGACGACCGGCCCGCGCGGCTACCGACGTCGCTGGGCGAGGCGCTGGCCCGGTTCGCCGGGTCGGACGTGCTGCGATCCGCGTTGGGAGAGCGGCTGACCGGGGCGATCGAGGTCGTCCGCCGCGGCGAGATCGACCGGGTCGCCGACCTCACGCCCGAGCAGGTCGTCGCCGCCTACCGGTGGATCTTCTGACGTCCGGGAGGCAGGCTGGGGCGGTGATCGACGTACCCGGCACGGCACTCGTCGATCACCACTGCCACGGGATCGTCCCGGGCGTTCTCGACCGCGCCCGCTTCGAGTCGCTGCTCAGCGAGGGTGGCGCACCTCCTCCCGGTACCTCGAACTTCGACACCCCGGCCGGGCTCGCGGTCCGCAGGCACTGCGCACCGCTGCTGGACCTGGACCCGCACGCCGCGCCGGACGAGTACCTGGAACGCCGGGCCGCACTGGGCGACGGGGCCGTCTCCCGTCTGCTCGGCGCGGCCGGGATCGGCCGCCATCTGGTCGACACCGGTTTCCGCGGCGACGAGCTCACGACGCCCGACGAGCTCGCGGCCTACACCGGCGCCGGACACCGCGAGATCGTCCGGCTGGAGGCCGTCGCCGAGGCGCTCGCCGCGGAGGGCGTCGAGCCGGACGCGTTCGCCCCGACGTTCGCCCGGCGCCTGGAGGAGGTGGTGCGCGAGGGCGGCGCGGCCGGTCTCAAGTCCGTCGCGGCGTACCGGGTGGGCTTCGACTTCGACCCCTCTCCGCCGTCGTCGGCCGAGGTCACAGGTGCGGCGGCGAACTGGCTGCATGGCCTGGGTGAGGAGCCGCCCCGGCTCGCCGATCCCACGCTCACCCGGCTCCTGTTGTGGACGGCCGTCGAGACCGGTCTGCCGATCCAGTTCCACGTCGGTCTCGGTGACTCCGACATCCGGCTCCACCGCACCGATCCCGCCCTGCTGACCGACTTCGTGCTCGCGGCACCGCGGACACCGGTGATGCTGCTGCACTGCTACCCGTTCCACCGCAACGCCGGCTACCTCGCCGCCGTGCACCCGACCGTCCACCTCGATCTCGGGCTCACGCTGACGTTCGTCGGTCCGGCGCGGGCCGGGCAGGTGCTCGCCGAGGCACTCGAGCTGGCACCGTTCGGCAAGGTGCTGTTCTCCTCGGACGCGTTCGGCCTGGCCGAGTTCTACCACCTGGGCGCGTACGCGTTCCGGCGCGCGCTGGGCGACGTGACCGACGAGCGTGTCCGGTCCGGGGAGTGGGCGGCCGCGGACGCGGAGCGCATCGTGACCATGATCGCCGCCGGCAACGCGGAACGGGTATACGGCCTGTGAGCGACATCCTGGACCGGCTCACCGCGGCGCTGGCCGACGAGCTGCCCGCCGCCGTCGAGCTCCGGCACGAACTGCATCGGAACCCGGAGGTCTCCGGGGCCGAGGTGCGGACGGCCGCGCGCGTCGCGGAGGCGCTGGGCGAGCCGGAGGCACCCGTCGTCGCGGGTACCGGGCGGCTCGTCCGCGTCGGCGGCGAGGGCCGGTGCGTCGCGCTGCGCGCCGAGCTCGACGCGCTGGCGATGCGCGAGGAGACCGCCGCGCCCTTCGCGTCGACGAACGACGCCATGCACGCCTGCGGCCACGACGTGCACCTCGCCGGGCTGGTCGCCGCCGTACGGACGCTGCGCCGGGTCGGCGGACCGCTTCCGGTGCTGGCGATCCTGCAGCCGCGGGAGGAGAAGCACCCGTCGGGCGGGCAGGACGTGGCGGGGTCCGGCCGGCTGGCCGACGAGCAGGTGGGCGCGGTCCTCGGCGTGCACCTGCAGCCGCAGGTGCCGCTGGGCGCCGTCGCGGCCGACCCCGGCGTGGTCAACGCCGCGTGCGACGAGATCGAGATCACCGTCCGGGGCGCGGGCGGCCACGGCGCGTACCCGCACCTGGCCGAGGATCCGGTCCCGGTGCTGTGCCGGATCGTCGGCGCGATCCCGGACGTCGTGCGCGACACGGTGGACCCGATGCACCCGTCGGTGGTCACGCTGGGCATCCTGCGCGCGGGCACCGCGCCGAACGTCCTCGCCGAGACGGCGTTCACGCACGGCACGATCCGCACCTACCGGTCGCGGGACCGCGAGCTCCTGTTCGACGGCCTGCGCCGGCTCGCGACCGGGTACGCGGCCGCGCACGGCCTCACCGCCGAGGTGACCTACTCGCCGGTCGAGCCGCCGATGGCCAACGAGCCCGGTCTCACGGCCGCGGTGCGCGCCCGGCTCGAGGAGTCCGGTTTCGTGCTCGCGCCCGAGTTCCGGTCCTGCGGCTCGGACGACTTCGCGTTCTACTCCGCGGTCGCACCGAGCACGATGATCTTCCTCGGGACGGGCGATGGCGAGCGCCCTCCGATGCTGCACGACGCGCGCTTCCTGCCCTCCGACGACCGCGTCGCGGACGCCGCCCGCGCCTACCTCGCCGGGTACGTGGGCGCCTGCTCGACCCTGACCTGATCCCGGACTCCACCCGGTGATCGACGACCGCGTCCGCGTCGGGGCCGGATCCGGCCCCGATCCGGACCCGTCAGCCGGTCAGCGGCGACTCAGAGACCCAGCTGGCGCGCGATCAGCATCTTCTGGACCTCGGACGTGCCCTCGCCGACCTCGAGGATCTTCGCGTCCCGGTAGAAGCGGCCGACCGGGTACTCGTTCATGAACCCGTAGCCACCGAAGATCTGCGTCGCGTCACGCGAGTTGTCCATCGCCGCGTTGGACGCGACGAGCTTCGCGATCGCCGCCTCCTTCTTGAACGGCTCGCCCGCGACCAGCTTCCCGGCCGCGTGCTGCCAGGCCAGGCGGGCCGTGTGCGCCCGCGCCTCCATGTCGGCGATCTTGAACTGGATCGCCTGGTAGTCGCCGATCGGGTGGCCGAACGCCTCCCGCTCGTGGGCGTAGCGCACGGACTCGTCGACGCAGCCCTGCGCCAGCCCGACCGACAGCGCAGCGATCGCGACCCGTCCCTCGTCCAGGATGGACAGGAACTGGGCGTACCCGCGGCCGCGCTCGCCGAGCAGGTTGGCGGCGGGGACGCGGACGTCGTCGAAGAACAGCTCGCGGGTGTCCGAGCAGTTCCAGCCGACCTTCGAGTACTTGCCGCCCACCCGGAAGCCGGGCGTGCCGGAGGGCACGAGGATCGCCGAGATCTCCTTGCCGCCGTCCGGCTTCTCGCCGGTCACGGCCGTCACGGTGACGACGGAGGTGATGTCGGTGCCGGAGTTCGTGATGAAGCACTTCGACCCGTTGATCACCCACTCGTCGCCCTCGAGACGGGCGGTGGTGCGGGTGGCGCCTGCGTCGGAACCACCGCCGGGCTCGGTCAGCCCGAACGCGCCGAGCGCCCGGCCGGCCGCGATGTCCGGCAGCCAGCGGGCCTTCTGCTCGTCGGTTCCGAAGCGGTAGATCGGCATCGCGCCGAGCGAGGTGCCGGCCTCGACGGTGATCGCCACCGACGAGTCGACGCGGGCCAGCTCCTCGAGGACCAGGCAGAGGGCGTAGTAGTCGCCGCCCATGCCGCCGTGCTCCTCGTCGATGGGCAGGCCGAACAGGCCCATCTCGCCCATCTTCCCGACGATGTCGTACGGGAACTCCTCGCGGATGTAGAGGTCGCCGATGACCGGCGCGACCTCCTTGCGCGCGAACTCCTCGACGGTCTCCCGCAGCGCGTCGTACTCCTCGGTCGTGGTGCTCATGACGATCCCTCCGCTGAGCTGGTGCTCGTTCCGCGTTCGCTGCTCTCGGTGGCGGGCTCGACCACGACGAGCACGTCGCCGCGCGCGACGGTGCCTCCGGTCCGGGCCCTCAGCTCGCGCACCGTCCCGTCGACCGGGGCGGTGAGCACGTGTTCCATCTTCATGGCCTCGACCACGACGAGCGTGGTCCCGGCCGTGACCTGGTCGCCCTCGGCGACCTCGACGACGGTCACCGTGCCGGGCATCGGCGAGACGACCGGCCCGCCACCGCCGTCGGTCGCGGTGCGCGCGGCCTCCAGCGGTTCCTGCTCGCGCACGCCCCAAGCCGAGCCGTCGCGGGCGATCCAGACGACACCGTCGGCGCCGGTCGCGACCGCGTAGCGGCGGCTGCGCCCGTCCCGGACGTGCGCCAGACCGCCGGCGACGGCAGACGTGCTGGTACGCACCGGGTCCGCGTCCCCGACGACGATCTCGGCGTCCCGGGCACGGCCCCTGGCACGAACCTCGACGGGCTCGTGCCCGGCGACGACGAGACGGCGCGTCGTCCACGCGGCCTCACCGACGCGCCAGCCGCCGGGCACGTCGAACGGGTCGACGACGGCGGAGTCCGGCTCCAGGCGCAGCAACGCCTGCCCGACGACGGCGGTGAGCACGTCCGGCGGCAGTTCGGTCGTGGCCAGGTCGGCCAGGCGCCGCCCGACCAGTCCGGTGTCCAGGTTCCCGGCGCGGACGTCGGCGTCGGCGAGCAGCCCGCGCAGGAAGCCGACGTTCGTGTCCAGGCCGAGCACGGTCGTCGCACCGAGGGCGGTGTCCAGGCGGCGCAGCGCCTCGTCACGGTCCGCCCCCCAGGCGATGACCTTGGACAGCATCGGGTCGTAGTCGGAGCCGACGAGCGTGCCATCGGCCAGGCCGGAGTCGACCCGCACGCCGGGCCCGACCGGCTCGTGCAGCGCGAGCACGCGTCCGCCGGACGGGAGGAACATGCCGTCGGAGACCGTCTCCGCGTACACCCGGGCCTCGACCGCGTGGCCGCGCAGCTCGACGTCGTCCTGCGTGATCGGCAGCCGCTCACCGGCCGCGACGCGCAGCTGCAACTCGACCAGGTCCAGACCGGTGACCATCTCGGTGACCGGGTGCTCGACCTGCAGCCGGGTGTTCATCTCCATGAAGAAGAACTCGTCCGGACGGTCGGAGCTGACGATGAACTCGACGGTCCCGGCGCCGGTGTAGCCGACCGAGCGGGCCGCCTCGCACGCCGACTCGCCCATCGCGCTCCGCTGCGACGCGGTGAGCAGGGCGGACGGCGCCTCCTCGACGATCTTCTGGTGGCGGCGCTGCAGCGAGCACTCGCGCTCGCCGAGGTGCACGACGGTGCCGTGCCCGTCGGCCATCACCTGGATCTCGATGTGCCGCGGCGTGGTGACCAGGCGCTCGACGAGCAGTGTGTCGTCGCCGAACGAACCGCGTGCCTCGCGCCGGGCGCCGGCGATCGCGTCGGGCAGCTCGGACTCGGCGTACACCTCCCGCATTCCCTTGCCGCCGCCACCGGCGGACGGCTTGAGCAGCACCGGGTAGCCGATCTCGGCGACGGCGTCGGCCAGGTCGTCGTCGGACAGCCCGGCGCCGTCGGATCCCGGCACGACCGGAACGCCCGCCTTGGACACGGTCTGCTTGGCGCGGATCTTGTCGCCCATCGCGTCGATCGCCGACGACGGCGGCCCGACGAACGCGATCCCGGCCTGTTCGCAGGCCGCGGCGAACGCCGTGTTCTCGGACAGGAAGCCGTACCCGGGGTGGATCGCCTCGGCGCCGGTCGCGCGGGCCGCGGCGATCACGTTCTCGATGGAGAGGTACGACTCGGCCGCGGCGGCCGGGCCGATCCGGACCGCCTCGTCCGCCGCGAGCACGTGCGGGGCATCGGCGTCGGCGTCCGAATACACCGCGACCGACCGGATGCCCAGCGCACGCAGCGTCCGGATCACGCGGACCGCGATCTCCCCGCGGTTGGCGACCAGCACGGTGTCAAACACGCGTTCCCCTTCCCGAACGAACGGCACCTTCGTCACATGTGATTGCCCGAACGGCACCTTCGTTCGGGTGGGGGGTGGGCCGTGGCGCCGCGGTGGTCCGGGCCGGGCCGGCGGGTCGCGGAGCCGAGGTGGGCTGTGCGGTGGTGGGCACGGCGCTCACATCCGGAAGACGCCGAAGGCCGGGTCGGCCAGAGGCGCGTTGGCGGCGGTGGACAGGGCCAGGCCGAGGACCGTGCGGGTGTCGGCGGGGTCGATGACGCCGTCGTCCCAGATCCGGGCCGTGGAGTAGTACGGGTGGCCCTGGCTCTCGTACTGCGCGCGGATCGCGTCCGGGTCGGCGTTGCCCACGGTGCCCAGCACGGTGGCGGCCTGCTCGCCACCCATCACCGAGATCCGCGCGTTCGGCCACATGAACAGGAACCGCGGCGAGTAGGCCCGCCCGCACATGGCGTAGTTCCCGGCACCGAACGACCCGCCGATCACGACGGTCAGCTTCGGCACCCGCGTCGAGGCCACCGCGGTGACCATCTTCGCGCCGTTCTTCGCGATCCCGCCCGCCTCGTAGTCGCGCCCGACCATGAACCCGGAGATGTTCTGCAGGAACACGAGCGGGATGCCCCGCTGGTCGCACAGCTCCACGAAGTGCGCGCCCTTGACGGCGGACTCGGAGAACAGGATCCCGTTGTTCGCGACGATCCCGACCGGGTGCCCGTGGATCCGGGCGAACCCGGTGACCAGCGTCGTCCCGTACTCCGGCTTGAACTCGTGGAACCGCGAGCCGTCGACGACGCGGGCGATCACCTCGTGCACGTCGTACGGCGTGCGGGTGTCGGTCGGCACGGCGCCGTAGAGCTCAGAGGGGTCGACGGCCGGCTCCTCGGTCGGCGTCACGTCCCACGGCCGCGGCGCGCGCGGACCCAGCGTCCCGACGATCGACCGGACGATCTGCAACGCGTGCGCGTCGTCGTTCGCCAGGTGGTCGGTCACGCCCGACGTCTTCGAGTGCAGGTCACCGCCACCCAGTTCCTCGGCCGTCACGACCTCACCGGTCGCGGCCTTCACCAGAGGCGGACCACCCAGGAAGATCGTCCCCTGGTTCCGGACGATCACCGCCTCGTCGCTCATCGCCGGCACGTACGCACCGCCTGCCGTGCACGAGCCGAGCACGGCCGCGATCTGCGGGATGCCGAGGCCGGACATCGTGGCCTGGTTGTAGAAGATCCGGCCGAAGTGCTCGCGGTCCGGGAACACCGAGTCCTGCTCGGGCAGGTACGCGCCGCCGGAGTCGACGAGGTAGATGCAGGGCAGGCGGTTGTGCAGCGCCACCTCCTGCGCGCGCAGGTGCTTCTTGACCGTCATCGGGTAGTACGTGCCGCCCTTGACCGTCGCGTCGTTCGCGACGATCACGCACTCCCGGCCGGACACCCGCCCGACACCGGTGATCATCCCGGCACCGGGGGCCTGCCCGTCGTACATGTCGTGCGCGGCCATCGGGGACAGCTCGAGGAACGGCGACGACGGGTCCACCAGCGTGTCCACCCGGTCGCGCGGCAGCAGCTTGCCGCGCTCCACGTGCCGCGTCCGCGACTTGGCCGGCCCGCCGAGACGACTGGACGCCAGATGCGCGTTCAGGTCCGCGACGAGGTCACGGTGGGCCGTGGCGTTCCGCGCGAACGCCGGGTCCGACGGGTCCACCGACGTCTCCAGCCGCGGCGCGGCGTCGATGCCGTGCGTCATGCCGTCCCTCCTCGGTAGTTAATACTCATTAACAGGTTAGCGGTCATTAACCGATCGGTCCACCCCGAGGTCGTTCAGCGCGCTCACAGGCCCGCCCTCTACGGTTGACCTGGTGCGGGTACTCCTGGTCGAGGACGAGAAACCGCTCGCCGAGCTGGTCCGTCGCGGGCTGGCCGCCGAGGGCCACGACGTCGAGGTGACCCACGACGGGAACAGCGGCCTGCAGGCCGCGCTGTCCGGGCGCCACGACGTCGTCGTGCTGGACATCATGCTCCCGGGACAGTCCGGCTACCGGGTGCTGCAGCACCTGCGGGGCGCCGGTGTCTGGACGCCGGTGCTGATGCTCACGGCCAAGGACGGCGAGTACGACGAGGCCGACGCGTTCGACCTCGGCGCCGACGACTACCTCACGAAGCCGTTCTCGTTCGTCGTACTGCAGGCGCGGCTGCGGGCGCTGCTGCGCCGGGCCGGGGAGAGCGCGCCCGCCGTGCTCCGGGTCGGCGATCTGACGCTCGACCCGTCCACCCACCGCGTGCACCGCGGCGAGGTGGAGATCTCGCTGACGCCGCGCGAGTTCGGCGTGCTCGAGCACCTCATGCAGCGGACCGGGCAGGTCGTCACGAAGATCGACATCCTGCGTTCGGTGTGGGACGCGCACTACGACGGCGAGGTCAACGTCGTCGAGGTCTACGTCGGCTACCTGCGGCGCAAGATCGACGCGCCGTTCGGTACCGCGAGCATCGAGACGCTGCGCGGCGTCGGCTACCGGATGGTGGAGCCGGCCGGCAGGCCGGGCTGACCGCTCCGGGCGCGCGTTGCGAGCGCGCGGGACCCGGTGCTGGGTTCCGGGTACTCAGTTCCGGGACGACGACCCGGGTGTCCGGCGCGGACGGACCGGCATGGTCGGGCGGCCGGGCGTCTCGCGCGTCCCGCCGGGCGGGGTCGCGACGGCCGTCCCGGTCCGCGGCACGATCGGCAGCGGACGGGTGGCGTTCTGGTCGGCCGGGCTGCCGACCGTGTTCGGACGGATCGGCAGCGGGCCGGTCGGGGGGTCCAGTGCGGACCGCCCGACGGGGTGCGGCGTCACCGGCGTCCTGACCGGACCGGGCGACGGCCGGCCCGGGCGCGGGCCTTCCCACGGTGGGCCGCCCGTCGGCGCCGGTGGCACGGGCATCCGCTCGTCCTCCGCTCCGGCGACCGTCTCGCCGGTGGTGTCGCCCGCCGTGACGGACAGCTGCTGGTCGTCGTCCTCGACGGGATCCGGTTCGGCCGCGGCCATCGGCATCGAGACCCGGAAGCGCGCCCCACCGAGCGTCGTGGACTCGTCCACCGCGACCGAGCCGCCGTGTGCCGCAACCAGCTCGGACACGATCGCCAGCCCGAGCCCGGAACCGCCGTCGCCACGGGCACGCGCCTCGTCGAGGCGCACGAAACGCTCGAACACCCGCGCCCGGTCGGCCTCGGGTACGCCGGGACCGTCGTCCTCGACGTCGACGACGGCCGTCTCGCCGTCACCGTGCACGGTGACCAGCACCGCGTGGCCGGCGTGCCTGCGGGCGTTGTCGACGAGGTTGCGCAGCACCCGGACGAGCTGCCCGCGGTCGCCGGTCACGCGCACCGGCTCGGTGCTCACGGTGACCGCCACCCGGTCGTCGGCGCTGGGACGCACGCGCTCGGCCTCGGCGATCTCGTCGAGGTCGACCTCCTCGCGGCGCGGGGTGAGACCGCGCTCGTCGGCCCGCGCGAGGAACAGCAGGTTCTCCACCAGAGAGGTCAGCCGCGTCGTCTCGCCGCGGAGGGTCTGCACGGTCGCCATGTCCGCGGAGTCCTCCGGCATGCCGGCGCCGAGCAGCTCGAGGCCGGTGGAGACGGTGGCCAGCGGGCTGCGGAGCTCGTGGCTGGCGTCCGCGACGAACCGCCGCTGGGTGGCCTGGGACTCCTGCAGGCGGGAGAGCATCCCGTTCATCGTGCGGGCGAGCTTGCCGACCTCGTCCTGCGTCACCGGTTCCGGTACCCGCGTGGACAGGTCGCGGTCGGTCAGCCCGGCGACGCGGCGGCGGATCGCCTCGACAGGGCGGAGCGCGCGGCTGGAGAACAGGTAGGTGAAGAAGCCGGTGACCAGGACGAGGATCGGGACGCCGACCATCACCATCACCTCGACCGTGTCCACGGCCTGGTGGACCGGCAGCAGCGGCTGACCGACCAGCACGGTGATCGGGCGGCCCTGCGCCGAGTAGCCCTCTGCGACGAGCAGCACCTCGTCCGTCGTCCCGTCGGCGCGGGTGATCACCGTGCTGGGGATGATCAGTTGCTGGCCCGGGTCGAGGACGACGTCGGACATCCGCGCCTGGTCGTCGAGCGTGTCCGACGAGCCGATGATCTGGACCTCCGGCTTGTCCGGGACGTAGGCGTAGCCGTCCGGACCGCGGTTCTCGTCGGAGTCGTTCGAGTAGTCGGTGACCACCTGCACCAGGTCGCCGCGCTTCCCGGTGGCCTCCAGCGCGTTGCGCTTGGCGTCCCCGGTGCCGGAGAAGTTGGCCTGGATCCGCTGGCCCAGGACCTCGGCCTGCTGCTGGCCCGCGTCCGCGACGGTCGAGCGCAACGACTGGTTGAGCAGGAGCACGAGCGACAGCCCGGCCACCACCAGCACGACGGCCACCGCACCGGCCGCGGCCAGCGCGGACACCACGCGCACGCCCATCCGGGCGCGCAGCCAGCGCAGGGGGCCGTTCACACGACAAAGGGTATCGAACGGCTCCTGTGACCCGGCTGAGCGGACCGCGGCGCCGACCTGCCCGGTGACCTGCACGGTGAACGATCGTTAACCTCCCGCGCTATCCTCTCGGGATGACCGCCCCGCGCACGACCCGGCAGGAGGACCCCGCACCGACCCGGCGCGAGCAGATCCTCGTCGTCGCGGCGCGCCTGTTCGCCCGGCACGGCTTCCACGGCGTGAGCATCGCGGACCTCGGCGCGGCCGTCGGCGTCAGCGGGCCGGCGCTGTACCGGCACTTCCCGGGCAAGGAGGCGCTGCTCGAGGAGATCCTGGTCGGGATCAGCGAGCGCCTGCTGGCCGGTGGGCGCGAGCGGGCGGGCGGCGAGCCCCGGGCCACCCTGGTCGCGCTCGTGGATTTCCACGTCGCGTTCGCGTTCCGCGAGCCCGAGCTGATCGTCGTCCAGGACCGGGACATGGCGAACCTGCCGGACGAGGGACGACGACGGGTGCGGCTCCTGCAGCGCACCTACGTCGAGATCTGGGTGGAGACGCTGCGCCAGGTGCACCCGGACATGTCCGCAGAGGCGGCGCGGATCGCCGTGCACGGCGTGTTCGGGCTGCTCAACTCCACGCCGTACTCGACGGGCTCAGGAGACTCCGACGCGGTCGGCGCCGAGGTCCTGCGCCGCATGGCGCTCGTCGCGCTCGGCGTCGGCTGAGGATCCGCCCGGCACGTTCCAGCCCGGCCACACCAGAAGGCGCAGGCCGTTCAGGCACACGAGCACGGTGGACAGCTCGTGCCCGGCCACGCCGACGGCGAGCGGCAGCGTGCCGAACAGGTCCCATCCGACCAGGACCGCGATCACGACGGCGGCGAACGCGAGGTTCGCCCGCGAGATCCGCCGCGCCCGCCGCGCCAGCCGGACCAGCGGGGCCAGCGACGCGACCGGATCCCTGGTGAGCACGCCGTCGGCGGCTCGCACGCCGAGGCCACCGGCACCGTCGCCGACGACGAGCCCGACGTCCGCGCTCGCCAGCAGCGGCGCGTCGTTCAACCCGTCGCCCGCGGCGAGCACCCGGCCGTAGCGCTGCAGGCGGCGCACGTGCTCGACCTTGTCGGCGGGCAGCAACCCGGCGTGCACCCGGTCGACTCCCAGCTCGGCACCGACCCGCCGGGCCGGGCCGTCCGCGTCGCCGGTGAGCAGCTCAGGAGCCCGGCCGAGCGTGGCCGTCAGGTCCGCCAGTGCCGCGCCGGCACCCGGTCGCAGCTCGTCGGCCAGCGCGAGGACGCCCGCGAGCGCGCCGTCGACGACCACGACGACGGCCGTGTGGCCCTCTGCCCGCAGGTCCTCGACCTCGGCGGGAGCGGGCCCGTCGAGCAGCTCAGGACGGCCGACCGCCACGTCGTGCCGACCGACCCGGGCGCGGACGCCGGTACCGGGGAGTGCCGTGGTGCCGTCGGCCCCGGGGATCTCCAGATGGCGGGCGTGCTCGCGAACGGCCCGGCCGAGCACGTGCTCGCTGCCGACCTCCGCCGCCGCGGCCATGGCCAGCACCTCGTCCGCGCCCCATCCGCCGACCGGACGCACGTCGAGCACCCGGGGACGGCCGACGGTCACGGTGCCGGTCTTGTCCAGCGCGACGGCGTCGACCTCGGCCAGCGCCTCCAGCACGGTCGCGTCCTTGACCAGGGTGCCGCGACGACCGGCCACGGCGATCGCGGCGAGCAGCGGCGGCATCGTCGCGAGCACGACGGCGCACGGCGAGGCGACGATCATGAACGTCATCGCCCGCAGCAGCGTCTCCCGGAGGTCCGCGCCGAACGCCGGCGGGACCGCGAGCAGCGCCGACGCGGCCACGACGACGGCCACCGAGTACCGCTGCTCGATCCGCTCCACGAACAGCTGGCGGCGCGACTTCGTCTCGCTGGCCCGCGCGACCTGCGCGGCGATCCCGGCGACGACCGTGTCCGCCGCGTCCCGCGTGACGTGCACCCGCAGCGAGCCGGTGCCGTTCACGGTGCCGGCCAGCACGTCGTCGCCGACGCTGCGGCGCTGCGGGACCGGCTCGCCGGTCAGCGTCGCGGTGTCCACCTCGCTCACGCCCTCGTCGACGCGGCCGTCCCCCGGGATCCGCTCGCCCGGACGGACCAGCACCCGGTCGCCCGCGACCAGGTCGGCGGCCCGCACCGTGCGCTCGCCGTCCGGGTCCAGCCGGGTGGCGGTCTCCGGTGCCAGATCGAGCAGCGCGTCGATGCTGGCCCGGGTGCGCGCCGTCATCACCGCCTCCAGCGCGCCGGACGTCGCGAAGATGACGATCAGCAGGCCACCGTCGAACCACTGGCCGATCGCCGCGGCGGCGACCGCCGCGACGACCATCAGCAGGTCCACGTCGAGCGTCCGCTCGCGCAGCGCCCGCAGGCCCTCGAGCAGCGGCTCCCACCCGCCCGCGAGGTAGCACGCCAGGTAGGCGGCCACGACGAGCGGCCACCAGGCACCGAGAAGGTCACCGACGGCGGCGACCGCGAACGCGGCCAGGGCCGCCGCGGCCCACCGGACCTCGGAGAGGACGAGAGCGGAGCGCATACCGTCGGACACTACCTGCGCACTCACGAAGGTACGCAGTGAACTGACCAATAATTCTGATGAACGATCACCCGCGCAGATGCGCAGGTGTCGTAGACTGCGTGGCGTGCACGACGAGATCACCGGCTTCGAGATGCCGCCCGACGGCGAGGTCCGTCGTGCCGCGGACCGGCTGCGGATGCTCGGGGACCCGACCCGGCTGAAGATCCTCTGGGCGCTCGCGCAGGGCGAGTCGTCCGTCGCGTGCCTGGCCGAGATCGTCGGCGCGGCACCGACGGCGGTCAGCCAGCACCTGGCGAAGCTGCGCCTCGCCGGCATCGTGAACCACCGCCGCGAGGGGACGTTCGTCCACTACACGCTGGACGACGAGGACGTGCATGCGCTCCTGACCAGCGCCCTGCCCCACGCCCCCCGTCCCAGCTGAGTCCCGCACCTCGCGAACGCGCCGAACGGCTGTGGCGTCCGTGCCACGTCCGTGCGCGGCGTGACTACCCCAGTAGCGTCAGGTCGGCGGCCGAGAGCCGGTCGGACGCCGTCTGCTTCTGGTGCCAGTACGGGTAGCGCAGCGGGGTCGCGCTGACCTCGTCGAGGCGATCCACCTCGTCGCCGGAGAGCTCCAGTTCGGCCGCGGCGAGGTTGTCGGTGAGCTGCTCCTCGTTCCGCGCGCCGACGATCAGTGACGACACGCCGGGCTTGCGGAGCAACCACGCCAGCGACACCTGCGCGGCCGAGACGCCGTGCGCCGCACCGATCTCGACGGCGACCTCGACGATGTCGTAGAGCCGCTCCTGGTCGTGCACCGGCGGCTCGCTCCACTCGGTGAGGTGCCGCGACGTCTCCGGCGAGTCCTTACCGCGCCGGAACTTGCCGGACAGCAGACCCCCCGCGAGCGGGCTCCACACGAGGATGCCGAGGTCCTGGTCGATCGTGGCCGGGACGAGCTCCTGCTCGGCCGCCCGCTCCTGCAGCGTGTAGTGGATCTGCTGGGAGACGAAGCGCACCACGTGTTCCCGCTCGGAGACGCCCAGCGCCTTCATCAGATGCCACGCCGAGTAGTTCGAGCAGCCGACGTAGCGGATCTTGCCCTTGCGGACGAGCGTGTCCAGCGCCTCGAGCGTCTCCTCCAGCGGCGTCTGACCGTCCCAGGCGTGCACCTGGTAGAGGTCGATGTGGTCGACGCCGAGCCGGCGCAGGCTGTCCTCGCACCCGCGCACGATGTGCTCGCGGGACAGCCCGGCGTCGTTCGGGCCGTCGCCCATCGGCATCCGGACCTTCGTGGCGAGCAGGACGTCGTCGCGGCGGCCCTTCACCACCTCGCCGACGATCTCCTCCGACGCGCCCTGCGAGTAGACGTCCGCCGTGTCGATCATGTTCACGCCGCGGTCGATGCTGAGGTCGACGAGCCGTCGGGCCTCGTCCACGCCCGAGTTGCCGACGTTGGCGAAGCCGCCCTTGCCGCCGAACGTCATCGTGCCGAGCGTCATCGTCGAGACGCGCAGCCCCGACCGTCCGAGCTTCCGATACTCCATGCGGGCGGTGTTCCCCGCCGGCGCCGCGATCATGCTCGACGGGCGCACGTCGCAGGGCGTCGGCCGACGTCGCATACCCCGCACGATCTGCGACGACCGGTGAGGGCCTGCGCGGCCCCGGCCGTGCGGTTCAGACGCGTCGGATCGTCGGCGGGACGCCGGTGCTGCCGCGGTTGACGCCGGTCAGGCCGCGCTCGCCGGGGCGCCCGCCGTAGGCCTCGTGCATCCGCGGACCGGCGGCCGTCAGCCCGCCGTCCACGGTGATCTCCTCGCCGGTGACGAACCGGGCGCCGTCGGAGACCAGGAACCCGATCGCCTCGGCGACGTCCTCGGGACGGCCCATGTCCGGCCACGGCTGGCGTCGCGCCATCACGGCGGCCGCCTTCTCCTGCGCGGCGGCACCGTCGACGGCGAGCGGAGTGACGATCAGGCCGGGACAGACGGCGTTCACCCGGATCCGGTCGGCGGCCAGCTCCTCGGCGGCGGAGCGGGTCAGGTTCAGCACGGCGGCCTTCGCCGCCGAGTACGCCTGCGGGCCGGCCCCTCCGCTCTTCGCGGCCACCGACGCCGTGTTCACGATCGCGCCGCCGTTGCCGGCCGCGCGCATCGCCCGCGCGCCGTGCTTGATCCCGAGGAACACGCTGCGCACGAGCACCGCGAACGTCCAGTCCCACTCGTCGACGTCGATCTCGGTGAGCGACCCGAACGCGCCGCCGACGCCCGCGTTGTTCACCACGGCGTCGATCCGCCCGAACTCGTCGACGCACCGGGCGACGGCGCCCGCCACGTCGTCCTCGGACGACACGTCGACGACCGAGAACGACGCACCGAGCTCCTCGGCGGCGGCCGTACCGGTCGCCCGGTTCAGGTCGGCCACCACGACCGACCAGCCCCGCTCGCGCAGCAACGCGACCGTCGCCCGACCGATGCCGCTCGCCCCGCCCGTGACAAGGGCCGCCCGCTCCGTCACACCGACCTCCCGTTCCGTGCACCGATCGAGTGCGACGGTAGGCCACCGCGCCGGTGTCGGGCGGGGTTCAGGGCGCCCCCGGTCCGCCGGACGGCTCCGGCACCGGTGATCGGCGCAACCGGCACGAGGACGCCACACGTGGCGCGTTCCGGCCGGTTCCCCCGATCACGGTGCCGGGCGCTCCTGCGGAAGCCGACCGAACGACGGCGGCGTGGTCCCCCGCTGCGCGGGGATGTGTGACGGTGGGGCCATGAGCCCGGTGCCGGACGGAGCGGTGGACGTCCACGCCCATGTGATGACCGGCGCGTCCGCCGGCGTGCCGGGCGCGGCCTACGCCCCGTTCGAGGCTCCGCTCGGCGACTACCTGGCCCATCTGGACGGGCTCGGTCTCGCCGCGGGCGTGCTGGTCACACCGAGCGCCTACGGCACGGACAACTCCGTGCTGCTCGACGCACTCGCGGCGTCGCCGGGACGCCTGCGCGGTGTCGCGGTCGTGGGCGACGGCGACGATCTCGGCGCTCTGGACCGCGCTGGCGTGCGCGCGGTGCGGGTGCAGGACCGGTTCGCCGGTGGCGCCCCGGTCGGCGCCCTGCCGGATCTGTTGCGGCGCAGCGCGTCCGTCGGTGACCGGCCGTGGCACGTCGAGGTGTGGACCGATCCCCGCGAGCATCTCGACGTGCTGGCCGCGAGCCTCGCGACCGGCCGGGTACTGCTCGACCACCTCGGCATGATCCCCGCACCCGCGCCCGGCCGGTCCGATCCGGCGATCCCGGTCCTGCGGACCCTGCTCGGGTCCGGAGACTGCTGGGTGACGCTGTCCGGCGCGTACCGGCTGGCGCCCGGCGTGCCGGAGACCGACGCGGCCGAGCGGCTGGCCGACCGCGTCGACGCCGTGCTGGACGTCGCCCCGGACCGGGTCGTGTGGGGGTCGGACTGGCCGTACGTCGCGGCGCCCGGCCCGGCCCCGACTCCCGACGACCACCGCGCCGTGCTCGACCTGTGGCTGCCCGACACCGAGGTGCGCCGGCGGGTGCTGGTGGACAACCCGCGTCGCCTGTACGGCCTAGGCTGAACACATGACCACAGTGGACCTCGCGCACGCCAGGGACATCGCCGAGGCCGCGGCACGAGCGGGCGGAGCGGTGCTGGCCGCCACCGACCGGACGCAGATCGACGTCCACCTCAAGGACGAGCGGGTCGACCTCACGACGTCGGCGGACGCCGCCTCCCAGGAGGCCGCCGTGACGGCGATCCGGGCCGCGTTCCCGGACCACACGGTCGTCGGCGAGGAGGGCACCGTGCCGGGCTCCGACTCCCGGCACGTCTGGTACGTCGACGGGCTGGACGGCACGTCGAACTTCACGCACGGCCTGCCGTGGTTCTGCGTGTCCGTCGCGTTGCGGATCGACGGCGCGGCAGCGGCCGGCGCGGTCCACGACCCGGTGCACGACGAGCTGTTCTCGGCCGCCCGCGGGCTTGGCGCCACCTGCAACGGGCACCCGCTGACGACCGGCGGACCCGATGAGATCCGGCGCGCCGTCGTCGCGACGCAGGTGCAGACGTCGGACCCGTCGCGGATCGCGCGCTTCACGCGCGAGCTGGAGGCGCTGATGAACGCGTGCGGGGGCGTCCGGTTCCTCGGCGCACCCGCGCTGCTGCTCTCGCACATCGCGGCCGGTCACCTGACCGCCTACGTCGAGCGGGAGATGCCGCCGTGGGACATCAGCGCCGGGCAGATGATCCTCACCGAAGCCGGTGGGCGGCTCACCGACCTGGACGGCACCGACGTCGACACCGCCGCCGTCACCGACGTGGTGGCCACGAACGGCCGGATCCACGACGCGCTGCTGGCGGCGTTCCCGCGCTGAGGAGTCAGCGACGGTGCCCGTTCGGCGGGTCGGACAGGTCGGCGAACACGTCCATCCGGGCCCGCGGGTCGCCGGTCGACACCGGGTCGTCGCCGTAGACCAGCCGGTGCAGGGCCTCCTGGGCGGTCCGTTGCGGCAGATCCGGCGCCGCGACGGCCGCGGGCTCCGCGTCGTCGACGGGCCCGTCCGGCGCCGTCCCGTGACCGCCGTGCCGCGATGCCGGAGGGTCGAACCCGCCGGCCGCAGGCCCCGCGTCCGGCGAGCCCGTGTGGCCGAACGGCGAGACCGCGGGCCGCGGTTGCGGTGGCGCGGGGACCGGCGGGGCCTCCTCCGGATCCGCCTCGACGGCGTCCGGATCGTTCGAGTACCGGCCGTTCGCGTCGTCGCGACTCTCCTCGGGTCCGGCCTCGTCCGGCGTGACGTCGGACGAGGCCTCGACGACCGGACCACGGGAGGCCGCCCGTCCGGACCGGCCGGCGTGCAATGCCGTGGACGACACCGTGACCCGGCCGCCGTCGATCTCGCCCGCGTCGAGCGGGCCGGATCCGCCGTCGAGATCCAGGCGTGTCAGCGAGCCGTGGAGCTCGTCCACCGGCAACGGACGGCGGCAGGTGACGACCGTGGCGACCCGCGCCCGCAGCGCGATGTCCGGGTACCCGTGTGAGGCCAGCTCGAGCTGCTCGGAGATCTGGTCGCAGAGCCCGGCCAGGTGTCGCTGCGACGCGCCGGGCACCACCACGAGGAACTCCCGCGCGCTCATCCGCACGACGGCGTCGACCGGCCCGAGGGGTTGGGTGAGCGCGGCCGCGACCTGGTGCGCGGCGAAGTACGACGCCCGCTCGTCGTCGCGCATCGCGTCGCCGTCGAGCTCGGCGACGTCGAACAGGGCGAGCCCGATCGGCAGCGGGTTCGCGCCCGTGGGGTGCGACCACCGCCGCAGGAAGTCCGGGTTCGCGACGCCGCTGTGCGGGTCGGTCGTCGCAGCCGCGCGAGCGGAGACCGCCCGCTGCGCGTCGGCCAGCTGCTCGCGCAGCTCGCGGGTGCCGGCCCTGGCGGTCAGCATCCCGTCCATCATGTGACCGAGCGACGTCGTCGCCCAGGTCTCGCCGGGTGTGCCGGCGGAGGCGGCGGGCGCGCCGCCGGCCGGCATGTGCTCGGCCAGCAGGTCGTCGATCGTGCCGCGGAGCACGACGTCGAGGCGGTCACCGAGGGAGAACCGCAGCCGGGCCAGCTCGGTACCCGCCTGGGCGCGCGAGTAGCCCCAGCGCCCGACGAACTCGCGGTTCGCCTCGTGGTCGCGCTCGGAGGGGTCGAACGCGTGCTGGTCGGTGGCCACCAGGAACGCGCCTGCCGCCGGTCCGACGGCGACGACGCTCCACTCGTCGGCCAGCGGCTCGTCGGGGCGCAGGGACACGACGTGCACACCGTCCGGCGGTTGGTGTTCGTCGCCCTCCACGAACCCGACGACGACGATCGCCCCCGCCGCGGCCATCCGCGCGTAGACCTCGCGCTCGCGGTCGAAGAACCGCAGCTGCTGGAACAGCGCGACGACGACCGTCGGGTACCCGATCGGTCCACCGAGGACGGCCTTCTCGATGCTGTGCGAGAGCGACACCAGCAGCCGCTTCGGCGTCCGCTGCGGCCGCGCACCGGACGCCCGCTCCCACGCGGAACGGCGAGTGTCCACGAGTCCGTCCAGATAGGACTGATCGGACGCGACGCGTGCCGCGTGCGCGAGGGGACCCTCGTCCCCCCGCTCGCCCTGACCGGTAGCCATGGCCGCTCCCTCCGCTGCGGATGGCGACGATCCAATTACCGTCCGACCTCACGGGCAACCTCACCGGGGCCCCGAACGTCGGACCTACGGAAGCCCGCGACCAGCGGCAACAGCCGGTGAACGACGGCCGACGTGACGACGAACGTGAGGTCCGACGCGGCCAGCGGACCGACGTAGCCCGTCCGGGCGACGCCATGGTCGAGATTCCGGACGGCCGCCCCTCCGGACCCGACAGAACGTGACCGGGTGTCACCCGGATGCCGGGGCTCAGACCTGCGATTCCGCGACGCCGCCCCCGCTTCCCCGAGCCGCGCCCCACTTCCCCGAACGAACGGCACCTTCGAGCAGTGTCATTGCTCGAAGGTGCCGTTCGTTCGACAGGGCAGGGGTGGGCGGGGCGGGGGTGGCCCGTGGGTGGGGTGGGGGTGTGGCAGAGGGAGGGGGTGTGTTTCCCGCGGGTTACGGGTGGGCGCTGGAGTTGGCGACGCCGGCCGCCGGCGGGGGACGATGCCGGGACGACCCGCTCCCACCGGTGCGAGCGGCCCGACGACCCGCCGCGCGCGGGGAACGGAGTACCCGTGCCGGAGAACACCACGCCCGCCGCCGTCCCGTCCGAGCCGTCGCACACGGAACTCGCACCGGACTCGCTGTCCGCGCACTCCGGCGTCGTGTCCGAGTCCGAGCACGAGGCCCTGCGCAAGGACATCCGCCGCCTGTCCACGATGCTCGGCGAGACGCTGGCCGAACAGGCCGGACCGGATCTGCTGGAGCTCGTCGAGGACGTCCGGCACCGGGCCCGCGAGGTGACCGACGGCGAGGTGGAGCCGGACGCCGTCGCAGCCCTGCTGCACGGCATCGACGCGGGCACGGCCGTCGTGCTGGCCCGCGCGTTCTCGCAGTACTTCCAGCTGGCGAACGTGGCCGAGCAGCTGCACCGCTCCCGCGAGCTGCGGGCGCTGCGCCCGGCCGACGCGCGCCCGTTGCGCACGGTCATGCGACGCCTCGCCGAGGAGGCCGACCCGGACGAGGTCGCCGACGTGCTGTCCCGCGCGCAGCTGCGGCCGGTGTTCACGGCGCATCCGACGGAGTCGTCGCGGCAGTCGGTGCTGGCGATCCTGCGCCGGGTCGTCGACGGGCTGGACACCGGCCTGTCGGACCGGAAGCTCGGCGCGCTCGTCGACATGCTCTGGCAGACCGACGAGATCCGGCCCGGCAGGCCGACCGTCGTCGACGAGGCCCGCAACATCTCCTGGTTCGCCGAACGCCTCGGTGAGCGCACCGTCCCGGACCTGCTCGACGAGTTCGCCGCCGAGGCCGCCGGCGCCGGGCTGACCGTGCCCGACGACGTCCGCCCGCTCGCCCTCGGGTCCTGGGTCGGGGGCGACCGGGACGGCAACCCGAACGTCACCCCCGCCGTCACGCGCGAGGTGCTGGAACTCTATGCGGACAGGGCGCTGCGCATCCACGCCGACCAGGTCGCGCAGCTGATCACCGAGCTGTCCGTGTCCACCCGCGTGATGGGTGTGTCCGAGGAGCTGCGCGGGTCGCTGGCCCGCGACCGCCGCGCGCTGCCCGATGTCTACGACCGGTTCATCCGGCTCAACGCGCACGAGCCCTACCGTCTGAAGCTCTCCTACGTGCAGGAACGCCTGGAGCGCACCCGCCGCCGGATCGCCGAGCACGGACCGCACGTGGAGAACGAGGACTACCTCGGCGTGGCGGGTTACCTCGACGATCTCGGCGTCCTGGACCGCTCGCTGCGCGGGCACCTGGGCACCCGGATCGCGGAGGGGACGCTGGCGCGGGCGATCCGGTCGGCCCGCGCGCTCGGCCTGCACCTGATGGAGCTCGACGTCCGGGAGCACTCCGAGAAGCACCACGAGGCCCTCGGGGCGATCTTCGACGCGCTCGGCGAGCTGGACCGCCCGTACGCCGACCTGAGCCGCGACGAGCGCCGCGAGCTGCTCTCGGCCGAGCTGCGGGGCCGCCGCCCGCTGATCCGCCGGCACTACGGGGTACCGGAGGCCGCGGCGAAGGTGGTCGACACGTTCGACACGCTGCACGCCGTCCAGCACGAGTTCGGCCAGGACGTCGCCCGCACCTACATCGTGTCGATGGCCCGCGACGTCGACGACCTGCTCGCCGTCGCCGTGCTGGCCCGCGAGTCCTACATGGTCGAGATCAACGACCACCCGCGGTCCTCCGTGGACCTGGTCCCGCTGTTCGAGACGGTCGAGGAGCTGTCCAAGGCGGGCGAGCTGCTGGACGGGCTGCTGACCGACCCGGGCTACCGCCAGCAGGTCCGCAACCGCGGTGACCTGCAGGAGATCATGCTGGGCTACTCGGACTCGAACAAGGGCGCCGGGATCACCAGCTCGCAGTGGGAGATCCACCGCGCGCAGCGCCAGCTCCGCGACGTCGCCGCACGGCACGGCGTGAAGCTTCGGCTGTTCCACGGGCGCGGCGGGTCGGTCGGCCGCGGCGGCGGACCGGCCGGCGAGGCGATCGCGTCCGCACCGTTCGGCTCGGTGGACGCGACGATGAAGCTCACCGAGCAGGGCGAGGTCATCTCCGACAAGTACTCGCTGCCCAGCCTCGCGCACGACAACCTGGAGATCCTCCTGGCGTCCATGTTGGACGCTTCGCTGTTGCACCAGGCGTCGCGCTGGCCGGAGGAGACCCTGGAGCGCTGGGACGAGGTGATGACGTGCGTCGCGGCCGCGTCCACCGAGTCCTACCGGCGCCTCGTCGGCGACCCGGACCTGCCGGAGTTCTTCACCGCGGCGACGCCGGTCGACGAGCTGGGGCGGCTCAACGTCGGGTCGCGCCCGTCGAAGCGGCCCGGTGCCGACCCCTCCCTCGACGATCTGCGCGCGATCCCCTGGGTGTTCGGCTGGACCCAGACGCGGATGGTCGTGCCCGGCTGGTTCGGGCTGGGCAGCGGCCTGCGCGCGGCCCGTGAGGCCGGATACGACGACGACCTGCAGGACATGCGGAAGTGGGCGTTCTTCGCGAACCTGATCGGCAACGTCGAGATGACGCTCGCGAAGACCGACCTGCGGATCGCCTCGAACTACGTGAGCACGCTCGTCGAACCCGCGCAGCAGAAGCTGTTCGAGCTGATCCGCGAGGAGCACGAGCTGACGCTGCGCGAACTGCTGCGGCTCACCGGCGACCGCGCGCTGCTGGCCCGGCACCCGGTGCTGCGCAACACGCTCGAGGTCCGCAACGCCTACCTGGAGCCGCTGCACCACCTGCAGGTCGAGCTGCTCGAGCAGCGCCGCCGCACCGAGGAGCCGGACCCGGACCTGGAGCGCGCGCTGCTGCTGACGATCAACGGCATCGCGGCCGGGATGAAGAACACCGGCTGACCCGTCCCCCGCGCTCGGCGCCGTCCGGCGAGGCCCGGATTTCACTCCGCAAGGCTCCGATGAGTCCGGGTTGCACGGCCGGTCGAACAGGCCATGAGCACCCCGAGCACCGCCCGTCGCATGTTCGAGCTCCTCGAGCCGATCTGCCTGGTCACGTTCTTCGCCGACGAGGCCGACGAGGAGCTCGCCGCCCTCGGCCACCGCACCTACTGGGACGGCTACTTCGCCAGCCGCGCCTTCCCGCTGGGGCGGGTGCCGGCGCAGGTCGTGCACGCGGCCTTCTACAGCTTCGCCGACGGCGAGGCCGCGCGGCACATCCCGAGCGCGTGGGCGACGGTCCCGCCGGAGACGTCGTTCGACGCGTGGCGGCGCGGCAGCGCGGCGTCGGTGCGGCGGATCCTCGGCGACGGGCTGGCCGCCTCCCCCGGCCTGGCGCGGGCCGCCGACCTGGCCACGAAGGCCGCGCACGGCGCGCCCACGAACGGCCGGGTGCTGTTCGCCGGGTGGCGCTCGCTCGACGTGCCGAGCGACCCGGTCACGCGCCTGTGGCACTCCGCGACGATGCTGCGGGAGCACCGCGGTGACGGGCACGTCGCCGCCCTCGTCGGCGCGGGCGTCGGCGGCACGGAGGCCCACATCCTGTCCGCCCTGGAGCACGGCATCCACCCGCCGGAGTCGTTCGGGCGCGTGCACCACCTGCCGCGCACGCGGTTGGCGGCGGTCATGGACGGCCTGCGCGAGCGCGGGCTCGTCGACGCGGACGGCCGGTTCACCGACGCCGGCCGCGAGACCAAGCAGCGGATCGAGGACCTGACCGACGAGCTCGCCGTCCCGCCGTACGACGCCCTGTCACCGGCCGAGCTCGGCGAGCTGTTCGGCGAGCTCGAGCCGATCACCGCGACGCTGGTGGCCGCCGGATCGCGGTGACCCGAGGTCCGGCCACGGGTGGACGAAACGCCCCTCCGGCAGGTTCCCTGGTGTGCTGGGAGCCAACGAGGAGGAGCAATGACGCTCGCCGACAACCGGACGCGACCGAAGGTGATCACCGAGGAGCAGCGGGACTTCTACGACCGCAACGGCTACCTCGTCCTGGAACGGATCATCCCCGACGAGTGGCTGGAGCGCCTGCGCGCGGTCACCGACGAGATGGTCGAGCGCAGCAGACCGCTGACCGAGTCGGACAGGGTGTTCGACCTCGAGCCCACGCACTCCGCGGAGGACCCGCGGCTGCGACGCGTGACGAGCCCGGTCGACCAGCACCCGGAGTACTGGGCGTTCGCCTCGGAGTCGGTGATCGCGGACGTCGCGGCCGACCTGGTCGGCGACGACGTGAAGTTCCACCACTCCAAGCTCAACTTCAAGTGGGCGAAGGGCGGCGCGGAGGTCAAGTGGCACCAGGACATCCAGTTCTGGCCGCACACGAACTACAGCCCGCTCACGATCGGTACCTACCTCTACGACTGCGGCATGGAGCAGGGGCCGCTCGGTGTGATGCCGGGCAGCCACGAGTGGGAGCTCTACGACCTCTACGACGACCAGGGCAACTGGCGCGGCGCACTGTCCGAAGAGGACGCGGCGGCCGTCCCCGCCGAGCGGACCGAGTACCTGCCGGGACCGGCCGGGTCGATCACGATCCACAACTGCCGGATGCTGCACCATTCCGCGGCCAACCACTCGGACATCGGCAGGCCGCTGCTGCTCAACATCTACAGCGCCGCCGACGCGATGCCGTACACGTACAACCCGTTGAACTCGAGCCACGCCGGGGACGTCGTGCGCGGGAACCCGGCCCGGATGGCGCGCCACGACCCGCGCCCGTGCCCGATCCCGCCGGACTGGTCGGGCGGCTACTCCGGCCTGTTCGCCCAGCAGCAGGCGCCGGCGATGTAGCGCTACGGTCGTCGCGTGGGTCTGCGAGCCGGGATCATCGGGACGGGCTTCATCGGGGCCGTGCACGCGCACGCCGTACGCGCCGCGGGGGGCACCGTCTCCCGGGTCGCGGCGTCCACTCCGGACCGTGCCGTCGCTGCGGCACAGCGGCTCGGAGCCGCGGCCGCGTCCGGCAGCGCGGAAGAGCTGATCGACGCCGACGACGTGGACGTCGTGCACGTGTGCACGCCGAACTCGCTGCACGTGCCGCTCGCGCGGCGGTCGCTGGACGCCGGGAAGCCGGTCGCGTGCGAGAAGCCGCTCGCGACGACCCTGGCCGACGCGTCGTCGCTGGCCGGTCTCGCGAGGGGCCAGGTGGCCACGGTCCCGTTCGTCTACCGGTTCTACCCGGTCGTGCGCGAGATCCGGGCGCGGGTCGCGGCCGGTGACGCGGGGGCGGTCCACGTGCTGCACGGCGCCTACCTGCAGGACTGGCAGGCCGCGAGCGCCCCGGCCGGGTGGCGCGCTGACCCGGCGGAGGGCGGCACCCACCGGGCGTTCGCCGACGTCGGCGTGCACTGGTGCGACCTGGCCGAGTTCACCTCCGGCCAGCGGATCACCCGGCTCTGCGCCGTCACGGCCGAGTCCGGCACGACGACGACCGTGCAGCTCGCGACGGACGCCGGCGCACTCGGGTCGGTGGTGATCAGCCAGAGCTCGCTGGGCCGTCGCAACGCGCTGCTGCTCTCGCTGGACGGGGAGCGCGCGTCGTACCGCTTCGACCAGGAGGACCCGGAGACACTGCGGATCGGACAGGTCGACGGCGACCTCGCGCAGCACCGCGGATCGCCCTCGTTCTCTGCCGACTCGGCGCGGTTGTCGCTGATCCCGCCCGGCCATCCGCAGGGTTACCAGGACTGCTTCAACGCGTTCGTCGCCGACACGTACGCGGCGATCGGAGGTGCTGTGCCGGAAGGACTCCCGACGTTCGACGACGGGCTGCGCGCCGCCGTGCTCGTCGACGCCGTGATCCGGTCGCACGAGTCGGGGAGCTGGGTGGAGGTCCCGGCGTGAAGCTCGGCATGCCGACCGCCTGCCTGCCGGAGTCGTCGCTCGCCGACATCGCCGCGCGGGCGTCCGGGCGGGGATGCGAGGCGCTCGAGGCCGCGGACCGGACGCTGCGGCCGCTGATCGTGGCCTGAGGTGCGGTATCACCACGCGCCTGCCGCCGACCACGGAGCGCTGGACGCCGTGCTGGTCTCCGCGCCAGGACGCCCGACCCTGCCGGTCCGGTTGACGCTGGAGCTGTTCGGGAGGGCGCTGTCGTTCGTCGGGGACGGCACCGGCCCGGTGACGGTGTGGGACCCGTGCTGCGGCGCCGGGACGACGCTGGCGGTGCTCGGTCTGTGCAGGGGCTCGGTGCTCTCCGGCCTCCTCGGCAGTGACGTCGACCCCTCCCCGCTGGACCTCGCCCGTCGCAACCTGGCACTGCTGGATCCCGGTGGTCTCGACGGCCGCGCCCGTGACCTGGACGCGCTCGCCGCACGGCACGGCAAGGCGAGCTATACGGGCGCGGCCTCCGCCGTCCGGGGTCTCGGCGGCGCGCCGGTCTCGCACGAGGTCGCGGTCGCCGACGCGACCGATCCGGCCGCGACCGCCCCGCTGGTCGCCCGCCACCGTCCGCACGTGGTGATCGCCGACCTCCCGCACGGCATCCGGACGAGCTGGTCGGGCTCCGACGACGCCGCGTCGGAACTGGTCACGGCGCTGGCGGCCGTCCTCACACCGGATGCGGTGATCGCGATGGCCGGGCTCGGCCGGAAGCTCGTGCTCCCGTCCGGAACCCGCGCGCTCGATCGGCTCCGCGTCGGACACCGAGCGGCCGCGATCGCACGGGCCGGGGACGTCTCGCGCTCGACGTGAACGTGACGGTCGTCCGGAGGCGGCCGGACAGCTGTGGTGTTCACGTCGACGGGGGCCACCCCTCTCGCGGGCTGCGGGCTCAGCCGGGACGATCCGGGCCATGGCTTCCGAGCGCGCCCTCGACCTCAACGCCGACCTCGGCGAGTCCTTCGGGCAGTGGACGCTCGGCGACGACGACGCGATGCTCCGGCTCGTCACGTCGGCGAACGTGGCCTGCGGGTTCCACGCGGGTGATCCGTCCACGCTGCGCAGGGCGACGGCAGGGGCGGCGCGGTCGGGGGTCGCCGTCGGAGCTCAGGTGTCCTATCCGGACCTGGGCGGGTTCGGGCGGCGGTTCGTCGACGTCGAACCGGCCGCGCTGACCGACGACGTGCTCTACCAGCTCGGCGCGCTCGAGGCGATGTGCCGGGTGGCGGGCGACCGGGTCCGGTACGTGAAGCCGCACGGCGCGCTCTACAACGCGACGCGCACGCACGAGGCGCAGGCGGCGGCCGTCGTCGAGGCGGTGCGGGCCTACGACCCGTCGCTTCCCGTCCTCGGCCTCCCCGGCTCCGCCCTCCTGGCCGCCGCCGAGTCGGCCGGCCTGCGCGCCGTGCCGGAGTTCTTCGTCGACCGCGGCTACACCTCGGAGGGCGCGCTCGTGCCGCGGCGTGAACCCGGCGCCCTGCTCGACGACGCGGACGAGGCCACCCGCCGCCTGATCCGGATGGTCGACGAGGGCGTGGTCCGCTCGGTGGACGGCACCGACGTCACGGTGCGGGCCGAGTCCGCGTGCGTGCACGGCGACTCTCCCGGCGCCGTCGCGATGGCACAGGCGGTCCGCGACGGCCTGGGTGCCGCCGGGATCCGGCTGTCCGCGTTCGTCTGAGCGCGACCTCGCAGGCCATCCGGCGACCGCGCAGGACGCGCAGGGGCTGCGACGTCTGCGAATCGCCTGCGAGGTCACGCGAGCGACGAGCCGGCGCGACGGGACGTGGTCACGGTCGGTCGTCGATGACGAGGAACCGGTCCGACGGCTCGTACCGGTACCCCACCCCCCGCACGGTGGCCAGCGGCGGTGGCGTCCAGGTGAGCTTGGCCCGCAACCGGGAGAGGATCACGTCGACCGCTCGTGGGCCGAGCGACCCCTCCGAGTCACCGATGCCCTCGCAGAGCTCCTGGCGGGAGACCGGCCGGCTCGGGCGGTGCACGAGATAGGACAGGACGGTCGCCTCCCGTGGAGTCAGCCTCACCGCCGCCCCGTCGACCACGAGCTCCTGGGTCTTGACGTCGAACACACCGCGTGCGGCCTGCGGGCGGTGCGGCGAGCCGAGCACCGACACCGACGCGGCGCGGGTGCGCGGGCTCAGCTCGGACAGCGCTCGCAGTGCGACGCCGACCGCGTCGGCGACGTCGTGCGGTGAGGTGTCCGGGTCCACGGCCTCCACCTCGACCAGGAGGTGGACACGCGGAACCGGGATGCGGTCCGCGGTGCCGATCGCGGACGGGTCTTCCTCGGGCATCGGGATCTCCAGGCGCACGGCTCTGCGGGGGACGGTGGGTCCCGCACACAGAGCGCGCTGGAGCAGTGACTGAGGTCCACGTGGCGGCGCGACGTCAGGTGCGGCAGGGCGGATGTCGGCATGTCACCCCTCGAACAGCGAGGTCACGGAGCCGTCCTCGACGATCTGCTCGATCGCGCTGGCGATCAGTGGGGCGATCGAGAGGACGGTGAGACCGGGGAACCGGCGCTCGTCGGGCACCTCGAGCGTGTTCGTCACGATCACCTCGCGCACACCGGAACCGGCCAGGCGGGTGCTCGCCGGGTCGGAGAGCACGCCGTGCGTCGCCGCGACGACGACGTCGCGCGCGCCGGCGGCGAACAGCCGCTCCACCGCAGCAGCCACCGTACCGGCGGTGTCGATCATGTCGTCGACCAGCACGCAGAGCCGTCCGGCGACATCGCCCACGACCCGGTTGGCGACGGCGTGGTTCGGCACCGCGACGTCCCGGGTCTTGTGGATGAACGCCATCGGGGCCGAACCGAGCCCGCCGGCCCACTTCTCGGCCAGCCGGGCACGCCCGGCGTCCGGGGAGACGACGGTCAGGTCGTCCGGACCGTAGGTGGCCTGCACGTGCGCGGCCAGCAGCGGCTGGGCCTGCAGGTGGTCGACCGGCCCGTCGAAGAACCCCTGGATCTGGTCGGCGTGCAGATCCACCGTGATCAGCCGGTGCGCCCCTGCGGTGTGCAGCAGGTCCGACACGAGACGCGCGGTGACCGGTTCCCGGCCGCGGTGCTTCTTGTCCTGCCGGGCGTACGGGTAGAACGGCAGGATCACCGTGATCCGTCCGGCCGACGCGCGCTTGAGGGAGTCGACCATGATGAGCGTCTCCAGCAGGGCCTTGTCCGGCCGCGAGCCCACCGACTGGACCACGAACACATCCGCGCCGCGCACCGACTCCTCGAACCGGACGAAGGTCTCCCCGTTCGCGAAGTCGTAGACCGACTGGGGTGTCACCGGGACGTCGAGGTGCTTGGCGACCTGCTCGGTCAGCTCGGGGTAGCCGCGGCCTCCGACCAGCATCGTCCGTCGTCTGGTCTCATCGGTCATCGTGGTTCACCCGGTTCCCTCCTGCAGAGTCCGGGCGCCCAGCAGCATCCGGCCCCGCCCGTAGGCGTCGCGCAGGTCGTCGCCGTCGTAGACGACACGCGCCAGGCGCCGGATCCGGCTGTCGGCGTTGATCGCCACCGTGTTCGGCACCGCCCGGAACAGCGCCGTGTCCGTGTAGGAGTCGCCGTAGGCCACGCAGTCGTGCGGCTCCAGCCCGTGCTCGCCGAGCAGCGACTCGACGATGGTCACCTTCGCCTCGGTGGTCAGCACCAGGGACTCGTCCAGCGGTCGACCGATCGGCACGTCGGTGGCGTGCACCGAGCCGGCTCCCCAGTCGAGCAGCCTCCGGACGAAGAACAGCGGCGACATCGAGACCACCGCCGAGCGCTCGCCGCGCTCGGCGATGTCCGCCCAGACCTCGGCGATCCCGCCGATCCACGGGGCGGCGGCGAACGCGTCGTCGACGTCGGTCTCGGTGAGCGTCTGCCAGATCGGATGGCAGGCCCTGGCGAACGCGACGTTGTCCATCGTCCCCGCCGAGGACGCCGCCTCGAACTCCTCGATGTCGGGCAGCCTGCCGATCCCGCGGCCGATCTCCAGGCTCGCGCTGGTCCCGCGCAGCAGGGTGCCGTCCATGTCGAAGACGTGCAGCGCGGTCACGGCTCGTCGCTGCCCTGGAGCTGGTCGCCGAGAAGGCGCAGGGCCACCTCCA
The DNA here is from genome assembly GCF_004339565.1 of Pseudonocardia endophytica. GTDB lineage: Bacteria > Actinomycetota > Actinomycetes > Mycobacteriales > Pseudonocardiaceae > Pseudonocardia > Pseudonocardia endophytica. Next base: position 85,075 of record NZ_SMFZ01000002.1, on the reverse strand, counting down.
CCGCCTGCAGCTTGACCTCGGTGCGGTCGCCGTCGAACACGTGCCGTTCGGTGACCACCTTGCCGCCGCGGTGGATGGCCGAGGTGTAGACGGTGCCGACCGGGTCCCGGTCGTTACCGCCGGTCGGTCCGGCGTAGCCGGTGAGGGCGACGCCCGCGTCGGCCGTCGAGTTGTCCAGGATCCCCGCGGCGATCCCCTCGGTGACCGCGGCGCTGACCACGCCGTGCTCCTCGGACACCTCCTGCGGGACTCCCAGCCCGACGGCCTTCGCCGTCGGGTGGTACAGGACGAAACCGCGCTCGAACACTGCCGACGCACCGGACACCGAGGTGAGCGCGGCCGCCACGAGCCCCCCGGTGACCGTCTCGGCGGTCGCGATGCGGACACCGCCGTCCCGGGCGCGGGCCAGCACCTGCGCCGCCTGGTCGAGTACCTCGCGGTCGAACAGTTCGGACATTCCTGCTCCTCGTGTGGTCGTCCCGGCCGGGCCCGGTCCGGGAACGGTCAGTGGGTCGCTGCGGCCAGTGCCGTGTCGGCCAGCCGGCGGGTGGCCGCGGCCGGGTCGGGGTCGGCGTGGATCGCGCGCCCGACGATGGCGTGCGCGCGCGGGCCACGGACGGCGGAGAAGGCCGCGGCAAGAGGGCTGCCCTCGGCCCCGATCCCCGGCAGGAAGAACGTCGGGTCCTGCCCGCCGTCGGTCAGCTCGCCGGTGACGGTCTCGAGCTGCCGCAGGTCGTGGGCCGGCACGACGACGTCGCGCGCCCCCTCGGCCAGCGCGAGTGCCGCCACCCGCGCCAGCACGTCGTCGTGCAGCCAGCCGCCCCCGGAGATCGTGAAGTCGGGCAGCGGGAGCGCGGCCCCGACGATCGGCCGAACGCCGTGGTCCAGCGCTCCCCGGACGAAGCCGCGCACCGCGGTCGGTCCGGCGACCGGGAAGACGATGACGCCGTCCACGCGGGCCGATGCCACGGCCGAGGCGAACCCTGCCCCGTTGGACGGGACGTCCAGGCCCGCCTTCTGGTGGTCGTAGTACAGCGGGCGGTCGGTGACGGTGCGCAGCGCCCGCACGGCGTCGACGAGACCGATCTCCAGCACCGTGCGCTGGCTGATCTTGTACCCGACGACGCCGTCGATCCCGGTCGTGGCCTCGACGAGCCGCAGCACCTCGTCGATGCCCGAGACGTCGAGAGCGGGTATGACACCGTGGGACGGTTCGGCCCCCATGTGGTGAGTCCTCCCGGAAGGCGGGTCGCCGGTCTCAGGCACCGGCCGCGGGCAGCGGGGCGTCGGAGGAGCTGCTGGGCAGGATCGAGGAGTAGTAGTGCTCCGGCACGGAGCGCTCGCTGCGCTCGATCAGGTCGAGGAAGTCCCATCGCCTGAGCAGCTTTCCGTTGCGGTAGACCGGCTGGAGCAGGTTCTCCTCCGGCGGGACGGAGTCCTTCGGGACGGTCTCGTACCCGTCCCCGACCCTGCGCACGGCCAGCCTGCCGCGCTTGGAGGCCTTGAGGTCGACACCGCTGGGGCTCTTCCAGATGTCCACCCACTCACCGTCGATGCGCACCGCGTTGGCCTTCTGCGCGAAGTGCAGCGTGTCCCGGTTGATCTGCTGCAGCAGGCCGCCGCCCATCCCGAAGTACACGTTGTCGGCGGCGAGCTTGCGCCGGTCGAGCTCGGCGTAGATGTCCCGCAGGCTGTCCAGGGTGATGCCGTCGCCCTGGCAGACCCGGATCTGGTCGGGCAGCACCTTGTAGCCCTTGCTGTTCTCGATGTGGCCGTAGTGCTTGATCAGGCCCTCGATCGTGTCCGACACGATCGACACCGGGTCGCCGGAGTCCGGCCGGACGAACACCGTCCCGGTGTGGTTGTCCACCAGCTCCTTGAGCTCGCGGCCGAAGATGTTGTGCACCGCGTTCTCGAGGTCGTAGGAGTCGGACACGATCACGACGACCGGCCAGCCGCGGTACTTGTTGATCGCGTTGGCGTACGCGGCCGACTCGTTCTCGGGCCCCCATGCGGTCATCGTGGAGTGCTCGGAGTTCGGTCCGGACGCACCGGGGGCGATCGCGTTGTAGTACCGCTGCGCGGCGAGCGAGCCGGAGATCGTGTCCGTCTGCTCGAAGTTCACCAGGTGGGCGAGCCCGCCCAGCGCGGCCGACTGCTGCGAGCTCACCCCACGTGCGCCGTAGTCGTGCAGCAGGTCACGGATGATCTCCGGGTGGTCGGAGGTCCGCTGCAGCGCCGTCCGGATGATCTGCTTGCCGAGCCAGCTCAACGTGCCCACCGACGTCGGGTACCAGACCGAGCGCAGCAGCGGGGTCTCGACGAAGCTGGTGAGCCAGTAGTACTTCGGATCGGTGTTGATGATCTGGACGAGGGCGTTGCGGACCGGCAGCACGGTGCCCTCGGGGATCGCCTCGATCTCCAGCGGCAGGTAGCCGTCGTGGTCGTTGAGCACGCCGAGCCAGCCGTCCCGGTTGAACGGGATCTTGTGCTGGCGGGTGACGACCTCCGCCTCGTCGATGTCCTCCAGCGTGATCGGCTTGAGCAGGTATTCCTTGACGAACGCCTGCAGACCGACGAACAGGTGCGCCGGGTAGGGCCCACCGCGGGACTCGATGTAGCTGGAGACGTACTCGGTGTTCGGCGGGTACAGCACGTGGTGGGAGTGCTTGTAGCTGTCGGTGTTGAGGATGATGTTCCCGAAATCGGAGAACTTCGTGACCATGAGCGTTTCCTCTCGATGATGCGAGCTGCAGAACGCCGTTGTTCGAGAGCCGGAATCGGTACGAATCGGTGACGCACCACGAACCGGGATGCGCCGGCAGGCATCACGGAAAATGGTGCGGAAGAAGAACCGGGAAGATCACCCGGAGGGCGTCGGTCCGAGCGCTCGCAGCGACTGCGGGGCCCGACGGGACGACGGGTCGAGAATCAGGAGCGACAACAGCGCAGGACACGGTGACACGGACCGCCCCACACTGCCTCGTCGGCACCAAGACTCCGTCGCATGCAACGAAAATACGAAAGAAAAGCAGTCGCGAACAAGCGCCTGTGCTCGCTCTCACACTGTTTCGTTCGTATCAAACATGTCAATTGTTTCAGGCTGCGAGGCCCATTCATATTGACGCGTCAGAGCCCCGCGTACGCCTCCACGATCTGGTCCCGCGCCACGACGAGGTAGGCGGCCAGCTCGTCGGCGGCCTCGGGAAGCGCGCCGCGCTCGATCAGGTCGGTGATCGCGATGTTGCGGGCCAGGTACGGCTCGTGGAACGCGCGAACCTCGGGCATCCGCTGGAACACCAGCCGCATCTCGGCGAGCAGGCGGTCCATCTCCCGGTCCAGTCGAGGGCTTCCGGCCAGGCCGACGACGGCGCGGTGGAAGAACTGGTTCGCGTCCGCGACGCCGGTCCAGTCGCTGCGCGCGGCGGACGCCCGACCACCCTCGACGGCCGAGCGGACCCGCGCGACCGCCTGCGCGTCGTCGACGAGCTCGCCGTGCCGCAACGCGCCCGTCTCGATCACGAGGCGGGAGCGGTACACGTCGCGGACGTCGTCGACCTCGGGCTGCACGACGAACACGCCGCGGTTCGGCACCCGCACCAGCACGCGCTCGGCGATCAGCTGGGACAGCGCCTCGCGCACGGTGTTCCGGGAGACCTGCAGCGCCCGGCCGAGACCCTCCTCCGGGAGACGCGCACCGACCGGCAGCTTCGCGGCGGCGACCTGGTCACGGATGTCGGCCGCGACCCGCTCGGACGCCGGGACGACGACATGACGGGTCGCCGCGAGCGAGGCCAGCGCCTCGGCGACCACGGCGTCGGTTCCCACGTGACCCGACACTACCCAGATCGTCAACACGTCGGATTGCGGGATCGTTGAACAATCTCTACCGTCTTCGTGACGCGCACCACCAACCGCAATCCGGCTGGAGGACGTCATGTCCCAGGACACGCGCCCGGTGAACGCCAGGGCCACCGTGCTCGGAGCCATGTTCCTGATGGCGACGAGCGCCATCGGGCCCGGCTTCATCACGCAGACCACCACGTTCACGGCACGGCTCGGGGCCGCGTTCGCCTTCGCGATCCTGGTGTCCACGCTGGTCGACGCCGCCGTGCAGCTCAACGTGTGGCGCGTGATCGGGGTGACCCGGATGCGCGCGCACGAGCTGGGCAACCGGGTCGCGCCGGGCGCGGGTTGGGTGCTGACCGTGCTCGTCGTGGTCGGCGGGTTCATCTTCAACATCGCGAACGTGGCCGGTGCGGGCCTCGGGATGAACGCGATGTTCGGGATGGACGCGCGGATCGGCGGCGCGATCTCGGCGGCGCTGGCCGTCGCGCTGTTCTGCATCAAGCGGGCGGGCGCGGCGCTGGACCGGGTCGTCGTCGTGCTCGGGTTCGTGATGATCCTGCTGACGGCGTACGTCGCCGTCGTGTCCGGGCCGCCGGTCGGGGATGCGCTGCGTCAGACCGTGCTCCCGGACCAGATCGACTTCATCGTGATCACCACGCTGATCGGCGGCACGGTCGGCGGGTACATCACCTATGCCGGGGCGCACCGGCTGGTCGACTCCGGCATGACCGGGCCGGAACACGCGCGCGAGGTCAGCCGCAGCTCCGTGCTCGGCATCCTGGTGACGGCTCTGATGCGGGCGCTGCTGTTCCTGGCCGTGCTCGGCGTCGTCGCGGCCGGCACGTCGCTGTCCACCGACAACCCGACGGCGACCGTGTTCGAGACGGCGGCCGGTCAGGTGGGCCTGCGGATGTTCGGCGTGATCCTGTGGGCCGCGGCGATCACGTCCGTGATCGGTGCCGCGTACACGTCGGTCACCTTCATGACGTCCGAGGCGACACCCGCCCGTCGCAAGACGCTGGTCACGGTCGCCTTCATCGTGCTCAGCGCCGCGGTGTTCCTGGTCGCCGGGACGACGCCGGTGACGCTGCTCGTGTTCGCCGGCGCGTTCAACGGCCTGATCCTGCCGATCGGGTTCACGGTGATCCTCTGGGTGGCCTGGCGACGGCGGGACCTGCTCGGCGGCTACCGGTATCCGGTGTGGCTGCTGGTGATCGGCATCCTGGCATGGCTGGTCAGCCTGTTCCTCGGCTACCAGACGATCGTCGAGTTCGTGGGGAAGCTGTGAGCGCCCCGACCGCCCTGCACCCGGCGGACGCGCGGGCCCGCTTCCGGGACGGTCTCGTGACACCGACGACCGGATGGTGCGACGGGTGGGTGCAGGCGAACCTGATCACCATCCCGTCGGCGAACGCGTGGGACGTGCTGCTGTTCGCCCAGCGCAACCCGAAGTCCTGCCCGGTGCTCGACGTGCTGGAGGCCGGTGAGATCTCCGGCCCGCTGCTGGGCGGACCGGACGGCGACGTGCGGACCGACCTCCCCGCCTACCGTGTGTACCGCGACGGCGAGCTCGTCGAGACCGTCCCGGACGTGCGCGACCACTGGCGCGACGACCTGGTCAGCTTCCTGCTCGGCTGCAGCTTCACGTTCGAGCGCGCGCTGCTGGCGGCCGGGGTCCCGGTGCGGCACATCGCCCGCGGCTGCAACGTGCCGATGTACCGGACGACGCGGCGCTGCCGGTCGGCGGGCGCGCTCGGCGGCCCGCTCGTGGTGTCGATGCGCCCGATCCCGGAAGCGCTCGTGCAGCGGGCCGTCGAGATCACCGCCCGGTACCCGGAGACGCACGGGGCACCGGTGCAGGTCGGCGACCCCGGTGCGCTCGGGATCACCGACCTGGACGACCCGGACTACGGCGACCCGGTCCCGGTCGCGCCGGGCGAGGTGCCGGTGTTCTGGGCGTGCGGCGTGACACCGCAGGCGGCCGTCGTCGAGTCGCGGCTGCCGCTGGTGATCGCGCACGAGCCGGGGCACATGCTGATCACCGACACGCCGGAGCCGCTCGTCGGTTAGTCGTTCTTCGCCAGGTCGCCGTGCCGGTCGCGCAGCTCCCGCTTGAGGATCTTGCCGCTCGGGTTCTTCGGCAGCTCCTCGGCGAACACGACGTACTTCGGGCGCTTGTAGCCGGCCAGCTTCTCCTTGGCGTGCGCGTTGACGTCGTCCTCGGTGAGCGTGACGCCGTCCTTCGGCACGACGACCGCCGTCACCGCCTCGATCCAGTGCGGGTGGCTGATCCCGAACACGGCCACCTCGGCGACGCCCTCGAGCAGGTAGAGCGACTCCTCGACCTCCCGGCTGGCCACGTTCTCCCCACCGGTCTTGATCATGTCCTTCTTCCGGTCGACGACGGCGAGGTACCCGTCGTCGTCCATCACCCCGAGGTCGCCGGAGTGGAACCAGCCGTCGGCGAACGCAGCGGCTGTCTTCTCCTCGTCGCGGTAGTACCCGAGCATCGCGTGCGGGCTGCGGTGCACGATCTCACCGACCTCCCCGCGCGGGAGCTCGGTGTTCTCGTCGTCGACGATCCGGGTCTCGACGTTCAGCGACGCCCGCCCCGCCGACCCGGCCCGCTCGAGCTGCTCGTGCGGACGCAGGATCGTGGCCAGCGGCGACATCTCGGTCTGGCCGTAGAAGTTCCAGAACCGGACGTCCGGCAGCCGGCGGCCCAGCTCGTGCAGGACCTCGACGGGCATGGCGGCGGCGCCGTAGTAACCCTTGCGCAGGCTGGACAGGTCGGTGTCGTCGAACCGGGGATGGCGGAGCAGCGAGATCCACACCGTCGGCGGGCAGAACAGCTTCGTGACCTTCTCCCGCTCGATCGTCGCGAGCAGCGTCCCGGCGTCCGCGCCCGGCAGGATGATGCTGGTCGCGCCCAGGTAGACGTCGACGGAGAAGAAGCAGTCCAGCTGCGCGCAGTGGTACATCGGCAGGGAGTGGGCCTCGACGTCGTCGTGCTCCATCCCGCCGTCGACGATGCAGGACAGGTACTGCGAGATCAGCGAGCGTGACGGCAGCAGCACGCCCTTGGGCTTCGACTCGGTGCCCGAGGTGTACATCAGGCGCAGCGGATCGTCGTCGGCGACGTGGACGTCCGGGGCGCCCGGGTTCCGATCGCCGTCGATCCAGGTGTCCACATCGGTCCAGCCGTCCGCGGCGGGCGTACCGCCGAGGTTCACCCAGCCCCGGATCGGGACGTCGATCCCGGCGACCTCGATCGCCTTCTGCACGGTGCCGGACAGCGAGTCCTCGGTGACGACGGCACGCGAGCCGGAGTGCTCCAGGATGAACGCGATCTCCTCGGCGTTCAGCATGAAGTTGACCGGCACCAGGACGACCCCGAGCCGCGCGGTCGCGAAGTTCAGCACGCCGAACTGCCAGCTGTTGTGACACACCAGCGCCAGCCGCTCGCCCTGGGACAGCCCCGCGTCCGACAGCGCGGCGGCGCACCGGTTCACGGCGGCGTCGAAGTCGGCGAACGTCACCCGGCGCTCGCCTGCGATCACGCCGATCTTGTCCGGGTGGCGCTGGGCGGTGCGGTGCAACAGCGTGCCGATCGACTGCTGGCGGGCGCGGTCGACCGAGGCCTGCGTCTCGGCGGAGTAAGCGAACACGTCGTCGGGCATGCCCGGATCATGCCTGGCCCGGTCGGCCTCCGGCCAGGGCGGCGAGCGTCCGGAGCTGCCTGCGCATCATGACCAGGTCGCCCCACGCGATCAGGTGCGCGACCACCCGTCGAACCCGGTTGTCCACCGTCACGTCCAGCCGGGCGACCAGCCTGCTGCGACCGGGCCCGTCCGGCACGACGCGGTACGTGCAGGCCACCGGACCGAACGCCCGGTTCCCGCCGACGGCGGTGATCTCGCGGCCGGGCACGAAGCCGCTGATCCGGAACATGATCAGAAAGCGCTGGCCGGGGCTCAGATCGTCGAGCCCCGGGGTGAGCGTGCGCGGGCTGCGACGACCGAGGTTGTCGACGAGGTCGTAGCTGTACGGCGCGACGCGCAGCTGGCAGAGCCGGCGGAACACCGTCTCCGGGTCGGCCGCGACGTCGACGGCCCGGACCATGGACCGTCGCGACGGCACGTGGTCACCACACGGGAACGGCGCCGCCACCTCGTCGGGCCGGGCGCCCCACACCCACGGCAGTCCGGTCACCACACCAGCGTGCACCGGTGCCCGGCACGCCGCGATTCGTGTAGATCGCTACAGTTTGCGACCTCGTCAGCCGAAGGAGGACTGATGCAGCCGGTCATCGGATCGAAGGTGAAGGACCGCCACGCTCAGAAGTGGTTGGACGCACTGACGTCGCACATGTTCCCGGGGGAAGCGGTGACAGCTCTGTCGCGGACGACGCTCGGCCGTCCGATGTGCGACGGCCTCGCCGTGACGAACGCCCGGTTGGTCGCGTTCAACAGCGTCGACATCGACGCGAAGGGCATCAAGCGTTTCGTGCATGCCGACGACATCGCCCGCATCGAGGTCGTCAAGAAGACGCTCACGCCGAACAACCTCACGGTGACGACCCGCTCCGGCGAGCAGATCAGCTTCGGTGACATTCCTGGACCCGACCTGGATCTCGTTCTCGGTGCTGCGCAGCAGCTCGGCGTTTCGGGCGCCGCTCCTGATGCACGCAGGGCGATGGCCCACCAGGCCGCGGACGATCGCCGCAGTACGGACGCGTGGGCGCAGGTCCCGGTCGTCGGTACCGCGCCCAGCGACAAAGCATGGAAGGCGCTGAAGGACCACTGTTCGCCGGGCGAGCTCCCGATCTTCGTCATCGGCTCCGGAACCGGCGGCGTCTTCGCGGCACTGCCGGACCGCGCCATGATCATCAAGGTTGGCGCGATGACGAGCATGATGGCCGGCTCGCTGGGGGGCGGACGGGTGACGACGTTCCCGTTCTCCGAGATCACGGGCATCGAGTACAACGCAGGATTCGTGAACGGCGTGCTCGAGGTGCTCACGCCCAGCTACAGCGGAACCGCGAACAAGGACTACTGGCGCGGCTCCAACAAGGGACGCAACGCCGACTCGAACGACCCGTGGACGTTGTCCAACTGCCTGCCGTTACCGAAGCCGGTGTATCAGCAGGCACTGCCACGCCTGAACGAGATGCGCGCGCACATCGCCCAGCTCAAGCGGCCGACCGTCGTCGTCCAGCAGCAGCCGTCGAACGGATCGGCACCGAGCGTGGCGGACGAGTTGGGCAAGCTCGCGGGCCTCCGCGATCAGGGAATCCTGTCGGACGCCGAGTTCCAGGCCGCGAAGCAGCGGGTACTCGCCCAGCACGGCATGGGGTGAGCGCGCGAGGCGCCCCGAACAGCAGCAACGTGCCACTCGATCCGGTTCGCGGATCGATCGGCACGTTCCGGTCGTCGCGACCGCCACAACGTTCCACTCGATTCGCCGGGCCGATCGAGCGGCACGTTCCGGTCGTTCGGACCGCCGGGAGGTGACGACGGCGTGGGTCAGGCCGGGACGCGGTCCCGCGCTCCGTTGCCGGTGAGCACGCGCGGGCCGTCGGCCGTGACCGCCACCGTGTGTTCGACGTGTGCGGCGCGGGATCCGTCGGCCGTGCACAGCGTCCAGCCGTCGGGGTCGACGCGGTAGGCGTCCCCGCCTCCGGCGATCAGCATCGGCTCCAGCGCCAGCACCATGCCGGTCTGCAGCCGCAGGCCACGGCCGGCGCGGGCCTCGTTCGGGACGTGCGGGTCCTCGTGCATGGAGCGACCGACGCCGTGACCGCCGAAGCCCTCCATCAGGCCGTACCCCGCCGGGCGGGCGACGGAGGCGATCGCGTGCCCGACGTCGCCCATCTTCGCGCCGGGGACCAGCTGCGCGATGCCCGCGTCCAACGACCGCCACGCCGTGTCGATCAGCGTGGCGTCCGCGGCCGAGGGCGACCCGATCGCGACGGTGAACGCGGCGTCGGCGCACCAGCCGTCGAGGTACACGGCGAAGTCGACGGACAGCAGGTCGCCGCGGCGCAACGGGGTCGCGGTCGGGATGCCGTGCACGACGGCGTCGTTGACGCTCACACACAGCGGGCCGGGGAACGGCCGCGGCGCCCACGACGGGTGGTAGCCGACGAAGCTCGACCGCGCGCCCGCGTCGGCGATCAGGTCGGCGGCCAGCGCGTCCAGCTCGACCGGGCGCACACCAGGGCCCGCCGCCTCCCGCACCGCGTCCAGCACCCGTCCCACGACCTGCCCGGCCGCCGCGACGGCGTCGATCTCGTCCGGTGTCTTCAGCTCGATCACGTCGATAACTATACCGGTATTACTATCGACGTCATGGTGCGCGTCCCCCTGACCCCGGAAGAGCGCGAGCGCGGCGAGCGGCTCGGCTGCGCGCTGCGCGAGGCCCGAGGCGACCGGAGCATCGTCGACGTCGCGGCCGCCGCCGAGATCTCGGCCGAGACGCTGCGCAAGATCGAGACCGGCCGGATCCCGACGCCCGCGCTGTTCACGGTGGCCGCGCTCGCCGCCGCGCTGGACCTGTCGCTGGACACGCTGGTCGCCGCGACCGGAACGCCGGCGGCCCCGGCGGCCGGATCCGTGACACGGCCACGGCCGGCGGCCTGAGGCGACCCGCGCAGCTCCGGCGATCCCGCACGGCCGGATCCCGCACGGCCGGATCCCGCACGGCCGGATCCCGCACGGCCGGATCCCGCACGGCCGGATCCCGCACGGCCGGATCCCGCACGGCCGGATCCCGCACGGCCGGATCCCGCACGGCCGGATCACGCACGGTCGCGATCCCGCGGGACCGGTTCACGGACGGCCGCACGATCGCCGGAACCGGCGCGGATGCGACGGGAATGTCGCGTTCGGACCAGATCCGGGAGATCGTGAGTCGCGACAGCGCACGGTCCGACCGGGCATGCTGACGGCCCCCGCCGTCGTCCCCGGAGCCGCCCCATGAGCAACGACGCCCTTCTCCGCGAGCTGATCGACGCCGGCGTGGCCGGCCTGACCGTCTCCTGGGCCGACAACAACGGGATCCCGCGCTCGCGCACCGTGCCGATCCGCGGCCTGCACGCGGCCGGCGAGACCGGCATCGGGGTCACGTCGCTGTTCGCCGTGTTCGACAGCTCGGACGCGATCACGTTCGAGCACCCCGGACTGTCCACACCGTCCGGTGACACCCGGCTGGTGGCCGACCTGAGCCGCGTCGTGCAGCTCGCCGGTCAGCCCGCACTCGCCTGGGCGCCCGGCAACCTCGTCGCGGCCGACGGCTCGACCTGGCCGTACGACCAGCGCGGTGTGCTGCAACGGGTGGTGGCCGAGCTGGCCGGCACCGGCCTGACCGCGCTCGCCGGCTGGGAGATCGAGTTCACGGTCGAGCGCGACGGCGAGCCGGGTCACCACGGGCCCGCCTACGGTCCGGCCGCGCTCACCGAGATCGACGAGTTCGTGGCCGCCGTGCTGCAGGACTTCGCCGCGAACGGGCTGGCGATCAACCAGCTGCACGCGGAGTACGGGCCGGCGCAGGTGGAGCTGTCACTGGACGCCACCGACCCGGTCAGCGCCGCCGACGACCAGCTGCTCGCCCGCCAGACGCTGCGCGCCGCCGCCCGGACGCACGGCCTGACGCTCAGCTTCGCTCCGCTCCCGTCGCTCTCACACGCGGGCAACGGGTGGCACCTGCACACGTCGCTGTGGCGCGGGGCCGAGAACCTGCTGACCGGCGGGCCGGACGGCCCGACCGGCGAGGGCGCGTCGTACCTGGCCGGACTGCTGCGCGACCTGCCGGCCGTCGCCGCGATCACCGCGCCGAGCCTCGGCTCGCTCGCCCGGCTGCGGCCCGGGTTCTTCGCCGGCGCGTTCGCGTTCTGGGGCGTCGAGAACCGCGAGGCGCCGCTGCGCTACGTGCCCGGTACCGACTTCCTCGGACAGGAGCGCGCGAACCTCGAGCTCAAGGTGTGCGACGCGTCGGCCAACCCGTACCTGGCGCTGGCCGTCACGCTCGCCTGCGGGGCGGCGGGCATCGCGGAGGGGCTGACCCCGCCCGCCGCGTACGGCACCGATCCCGGCACCTGGGACGAGTCGGACCGCGCGGCCCGCGGCGTCGCGGCGCTCCCCAGCACGCCGGACGACCAGGAGGCCGCGCTGGCCGCCACGCCGCGGATCGAGGGGGTCCTCGGATCCGACCTGCTCAGCGCGTTCCGGGCGGTCCGGCGCTCGGACGCGGCGGCGGCGCGCGACACGACGCAGGACGACGTGCTGGGGGGCCTTCGATTCCGGTACTGACATGTAAGTATTGACATGTCACGGCCGAGGGGTGGACTCTGGTCCCGTCACCACGAGACGGGAGCTGCCGATGAGCACCACCGAGCACTCCGTCCGGCTCCCCGGGTACCTCGCCCCGGTGCCGGACGAGATCGACGCCCACGACCTGACGGTCCACGGCTCGCTGCCGCCGGAGCTCTCCGGCCGCTTCCTGCGCAACGGGCCGAACCCGCGGCCCGGCGAGCCGGCGTCGCACTGGTTCACCGGGCACGGCATGGTGCACGGCATCCGCCTGCGTGACGGTCGCGCCGAGTGGTACCGCAACCGTTGGGTGCGGACCCGGGCGCTGGACGGCGAGCGGATGGTCGGCGAGGACGGCACCGTCGACCGCCGCGTCGGGACGGCGAACACGCACGTGCTCGCCCACGCCGGTCGGATCATGGCGCTGGTCGAGTCGTCGTTCCCGCACCTGCTCACGCCGGAGCTGGAGACGCTCGGGACCTGCGACTTCGACGGCATGCTCACCACCGCGATGACCGCGCACCCGAAGACCGACCCGTCCACCGGCGAGCTGCACTTCTTCGGCTACGGCCTGTCCGAGCCGTACCTGACCTACCACCGGCTCTCCGCCGCCGGGAGGCTCGTGACCAGCGCCGGGATCGACGTGCCGGGCCCGACGATGATGCACGACTTCGCGATCACCGCCGAGCACGCCGTGTTCCTCGACCTCCCGATGACGTTCTCCGACGAGCGCAGGCGGCGCGGGGAGATGCCGTTCGCCTGGGACGACGCCTACGGCGCACGGATCGGCGTCATGCCGCTGGCGACGCCGGGCACCGTGCGCTGGTTCGACGTCGAACCCGGTTACGTGTTCCACGTCGGCAACGCGTTCGCCGACGACCGGGGGCGCGTCGTGCTGGACGGCGCCCGCTACTCGCCCGCCGGGATCCGGGCGGCATGGGAGTCGCTGGGCACCGACCCGTCCGACCTGGCCGCGCAGGCGGCCGACTCCGGGCAGGCGCGGATGCACCGCTGGGTGCTCGACCCGGCCACCGGCGCGGTCTCCGAGTCCGTGCTCGACGAGCGCGGCATCGAGTTCCCGACCGTCGACGACGAGCGCGTCGGCCGCCCGGCGCGCTACCGCTACGCGGTGGCCGACACGCTCGGCGACACCGGGATCGTCAAGATCGACACCGGCGCCGGGACGTCCAAGCTGCACGATCTCGGCGAGGACACGGTCGCCGGTGAGGCCGTGTTCGTGCCGTCCGGGGCGCCACACCGGGCCGAGGACGACGGCTGGCTGCTCTCGATCACCACCCGCCGGGACGGCAGCGCGTCGCAGCTGCTCGTGCTCGACGCGACGGACGTGGCCGGCGCACCGGTCGCGGCCGTCGACCTGCCCCGCGGGGTGCCCGCGGGTTTCCACGGATCCTTCCTGACCGACGACGAGCTGGGGCTGTGACGATGATGATCGCCGACCGCACGGAACGCACCGAGTCCACCGGCGGCACCGACCGCGGCGGCCCGCGGATGGGGAAGATCCTCCGCGGCCTGCTGCTCGACGTCGGGCTGCCGGTCGTCGTCTACTACGCCCTGCACCTGCTCGGCGCCGACGACTGGGTGGCCCTGCTGGCCGCCACCGGCGCCGCGGCGCTGCGGATCGTCTGGGGCGCCGTCGCCCGCCGCGAGCTGAACCTGTTCGCCGTGGTGATGCTGCTGGTCTACGGCCTGAGCCTGGTGATGGCCGTGGCCACCGGCGACCCGCGGCTGCTGCTGCTCAAAGGCTCTCTGATCACCGGCGGTGTGGCCGCGGTGTTCCTGACGACCGCGTTCGGCAGGCGCCCGCTGACGTTGGCCGCGGCACAGTCGTTCGAGCCGGACCGGGCCGCGGAGATCGCCGAGGAGTTCCGCACCCAGCCCGCCGCGCGTCGCGGTCACCGGGTCGCCTCCACGGTGTGGGGTGTCGGCCTGGCCGTCGAGGCGCTGGTGCGACTGCCGGTGATCTTCCTGCTGCCGATCCCGGTGGCGACCGGGGTCTCGGAGGGCATGCTCGTCATCGCGTTCGTCCTGCTCATCGCGTGGAACGCCTGGTACGTGCGGCGGCTCACCAGCGCCTGAGCCCGCGCAGGGAGGACTGCGATCACCGACCGGGACCGGCCAGCACGGCGGTCCCGGTCGGTGTGTCGCGTCCGCGCAACGTGACGTCGTCGGTGACCGTCCAGTGCCGGCCCTCCGTCTCGCCCACCCCGGCCACCGCGTGACCGGCCGCCACCACCCCGCCCGGCGCCTGCTTGGCCACGTCGGTGAGCCGGGCGGCCTCGTTCACCGGGTCGCCGATCACCGTGTACTCGAAGCGGCGGACGTCGCCGACGTAGCCGGCGACCACCTCGCCGGCGGACACCCCGATCCCGAACCGGGCCTCCGGGACCTCCTCGACCAGCCGTCCGGACAGGTGTCGGGCCGCGGCCAGCGCCGCCGCCGACGGCTCGTCCAGCTCCGCAGGGGCGCCGAACACGGCCAGCGCCGCGTCGCCCTCGAACTTGTTGATCCAGCCGCCGGACGACTCCACGACCTCGACGACCACGTGGAAGAACCGGTTGAGCAGCTCGACGACGTCGGCGGGCGAGCGGCGCAGCGCCATCGCCGTCGACCCGGCCATGTCCACGAACAACACGGCGACGTGGCTCGCCTGCCCACCGAGCTCGATCTCGTCCGGGCCGTCCGCCGCGGCCGCCGCCACCTCCCGCCCGACCTGGCGGCCGAACCGGTCGCGCAGCCGCTCCCGCTCGCGCAGGCCGGCCACCATCTCGTTGAACCCGTACTGGAGCTGGCCGAGCTCGGTGTTGTCGTAGACCGGGACCTGGGCGTCCAGGTCGCCCTCCCGCACGCGCAGCAGCGCCCGGCGGACCGCGACGACCGGGTCCGCCGTCGCCCGCGCGGCACCCACCGTCGTCAGCAGGCCGCCGCCGACCGCGATGCCCCCGATCACCAGGATCGTCGTGGCCAGCTGCGTCGACGACGCGTCGCGGTAGAGGAGCGCGAACAGCCCGGCCAGCATCAGCCCGACGACCGGGATCGCCGTGCCCAGCGCCCAGAACGCGACGGACCGCACCAGGACGCCGGACAGGAGCCGCCGTCGTCGCACTGGGACACCGCCGAGCGCCCGGATCGCGGACCGGCGCAGGATCCGCTCGACGAGCAGGTACGTCAGCCCCCAGGTGGCGAACGCGCCGAACATCGTCGTCATCGCCACCGACAGCGCCAGCCGCCCGGAGTGCTCCAGGTTGAGCAGGCCGAACAGGACCGCGGCACCGCTCCACGCCACGACCAGCAGGTAGACGACGCGTCGTGGTCCGTTCGCGATGATCGTGCGAGCCCGCGCGGCGGGGTCCGGCGCGTTCCGCCCGACCCGGAACCACTGGCGACCGAGCACGAGCCCGACCGGGAGGACGACGAGCCCGTATCCGGTCAGGACCTCCAGGTTCAGCAGCCGCAGCGCCGCGTCGTCCGGGACGCCACTGCCGCCGGGCAGCACGAACGCGGCGACGATCGCGACGATCGCCATCCCACCGATGTTCGCGCACACGACGGTCACGGCCAGCGCCGCGCGCACCGGGACGCGCAGCGCCGACCGGCCTGCGCTCGCGACGTGTTCGTCCGTCATTTCCTGCGATTATAGGCCGAACGGGTGAGCCTGTACCGTCGCGCGGGGCGACGCGGTGCCGGTCGACTGCCGGCGCCCGCGCAGCGTCACGTCCTCGCCGGGCTCCCAGCGGGCCGCCTCGCCGGGGCCTGCGGCGTCCACCGCGCGCTGCGCGGCGAGCACCCCGCCGGGCGCGGACTTGGCCAGCTCGGTGAGCCGGGCCGCCTCGTTCACCGGGTCGCCGATCACCGTGTACTCGTAGCGCCGCACGTCACCGACGTTGCCGGCGACCGCGTCACCGGCGGAGACGCCGATGCCGGCGGAGATCTCCGGCATCTCCACGGCCAGCAGCTCGCCCATCCGGCGCGCGGCGGAGAGGGCCGAGCCGGCGGCGTCGTCGAGATCGTTGGGGGCGCCGAACACGGCCAGCGCCGCGTCGCCCTCGAACTTGTTGATCCACCCGCCGGCGTCCTCGACGCACTCGACGACGATGCCGAAGAAGCGGTTCAGCACGTCGACGACCTCCTCCGGCGGCCGGTCGGCGGCCATCGTCGTCGAGCCGGTGAGGTCGACGAACAGCACGGCCACGGGTCGCACCTCCCCGCCGAGCCGGATCTCGTCCGTGCGCGCGGCGGCGGCCTCGGCGACGTCGCGTCCGACGTGCCGTCCGAACAGGTCCCGGATGCGTTCGCGCTCGCGAAGGCCCTCGACCATCGTGTTGAACCCGGCCTGCAGCTGGCCGAGCTCGGTGTTGTCGTAGACCGGCACGCGGACGTCGAGATCGCCGTCCTGCACGCGGGCCAGCGCGCGGCGGACGGCGACGACCGGGTCGGCGATCGCGCGCGCGGCACCGATCGTCGTGAGCAGCCCCGTTCCCACCGCGGTCCCGCCGATCGCCAGGATCGCGATCGCCAGCTGGGACGGCGTCGCGTCCCCGTAGATCAGCGCGACGAGCCCGGCCAGCATCAGGCCGATCACCGGGACGACCGTGCCGAGCACCCAGAAACCGACGGTGCGCACCATGACGCCGGTCAGCAGGCGCCGCTTCCTCGGCGGCTGCCCGGACAGCACCCGCGCAGCGGAGCGGCGCAGGATCCGCTCGGTGAGCAGGTAGGACACGGCACAGGTGCAGACCGCGCCGATCACGATCGTCGCCGACACCGAGAACGCCAGCCGCGGTGAGTACCGCACGTTCAGCACGGCGAACAGCACGAGCGCGACGAGCCACAGGAAGCCGAGGAGCTGCACGATCCGCTTCGGGCCGGCGAGCACGAGCGCGCGGGCCCGCCGCTCCGGGTCCCGGGACCGGCGCCCGACGACGAACCGGCGGCGGCCCCACGCGATACCCAGCGGGATCGCGACGACGAAGAACGCGACGAGGGCCGTGATGTTGACCAGCCGGACCCCGCTCGGGTCCGGGATGTTGCTCCGGGGCAGGACGAACGCCGCGAGCACCAGCACGACAGCGCCGCCGATGAGGTTCGCGACCACCATGGCGAACGCGAGGAGCAGCCGGATCGACAGCGTCAGGACCGAGCGGCCGGATTCCTGCTCCATGAGCGGATCTTAGTGGTGGGCCCGCGCTCCACCTCCGCGTGCCGGATCTCCACCCGGGGTCCGACGCCGGGTGGATCCGGCGCGCCCCTCCACGGCGGAGTCTCGACGGCATGACCGACACCGAGTCTCCGTCGTCTCCGTCCTCCCGCCGCTGGTCCGTGGTGAAGACCATGGTCCCGACGCTGGCGATGGAGGTGGCCCTGCCCTACCTCGTGTACCTCGTGCTGCACGCCTGGGGACTGTCCGAGGTCGTGGCGCTGGCGTGGTCGGCGCTGCCGCCCGTGCTGAGCATCGGCTGGCAGGCCTGGCGGTCGCGGCGGCTGGGCGGCGTCAGCGTGTTCGTACTGGCGTCGATCGCCGTCGGTGTCGCGATGGCGCTGCTGGCCGGGAGCCCGCAGCTGGCCGTCGCCCGCGACGCCGTGCCGAACCTGGTCATGGCCGTCGCGCTGGGCGGGTCGCTGCTGGTCGCCCGGCGGCCGCTCGTGTTCTACGTCGTCCGCGCGTTCGGTGAGACCTACCAGCCGGACCTGCGCTCGCGCATGGCGACGGCGTGGGCGGAGAACCCGCGGTTCCGGCAGGTGCTGCGCCGGGCGACGGCGGTCGGCGCCGTCGTGCTGCTGGCCGAGGCCGCGCTGCGGCTGGTCGCGGCGGCGGTGCTGCCGGTCGCCGTCGCGCTTCCGGTGCTGCAGATCCAGTCGTTCGTCGTGTGGGCCGGGCTGGTCCTGCTGCTGCGCCGTTCGATCATGCGCGTGGTGCGGGAAGGAAAGGCAGCTCAGGCCTCCGACTCGGCCAGCACGCGCAACGTCTCCAGGTCCGACGCGATGGTCGCGGCGTCGCCCTCGAACTCCTCGGCGCTCACGCCGTCGCGCCACCTCAGGGTGAACACGACCTCGGAACCCGTCGGGTGAGCGAGCACCCGGAGCGGGTTGTGGACGGTCTCGCCGTTCGGGAGCTCGACGTCGTGGTCGAGCACCCCGAACTCGTTCCGCGGAGCGAAGCGGACCGTCACCCGCCCCAGCGGCCCGTCGACGACGAGCGTTCCGTCGCCCTCGTCGACGGCCGCGCCCAGGCCGGAGGCCCAGCGGGACAGGTTCCGCGGGTCTCCGGCGAACGCGTACACCCGCTCCGGGTCGGCGGCGACGACGACGGACAGGTGGCGGGTCTCGTGCGACACGAGCTCATCCTCGCGCCGGGCGGCGAGCGCGTCGTGAACGGATCAGACACGCCCGCGCAGCCCGGCCAGCCGGTCGGCCGCCTCGGACAGCACCTCGTCGCGCTTGCAGAACGCGAACCGGACCAGCGGCCTCGTCGCCGCGACGCCCTCGTCCGAGCTGCAGAACACCGACACCGGCACGGCGGCCACCCCGCACAGCTCCGGGAGCTTCCAGGCCAGCGCGACGCCGTCGTCGACGCCGAGCGGGGACGCGTCGGCCACCACGAAGTACGTGCCGCGCGGGGTGTAGACGTCCAGCCCCGCGGCGCGCAGGCCGTCGGAGAGCAGGTCACGCTTGCGGGCCAGCTCGGAGGAGATGCCCGCGAAGAACGCGTCGTCCAGGGCCAGCGCGTTGGCGACGGCGGGCTGCAGCGGCGTCCCGCCGTGGAACGTCAGGAACTGCTTCACCGCACGCGCGGCCGCGACCAGCTCGGACGGCCCGTGCACCCAGCCGACCTTCCAGCCGGTGACGGAGAACGTCTTGCCCGCGCTCGAGATCGTGAGCGTGCGCTCGGCCATCCCCGGCAGCGTCGCCATCGGGACGTGCGGGGTGCCGTCGAACGTCATGTGCTCGTACACCTCGTCGGTGACGACGACCGCGTCGAACTCCGCGGCGAGCGTCCCGATCTCGACGAGCTGCTCGCGCGAGAACACGGTCCCTGTCGGGTTGTGCGGCGTGTTGACCAGCACGACCTTCGTGCGCTCCGAGAACGCGGCGCGCAGCTCGGCCGGGTCGTAGACGAAGTCCCGCCCGCGCAGCGGCACGGTTCGACGGGTGGCGCCGGACAGCGCGATCGAGGCGGCGTAGGAGTCGTAGAACGGCTCGAACGTGACCACCTCGTCGCCGGTCTCGCACAGCCCCAGCAGCGTGGACGCGATCGCCTCGGTCGCGCCGAACGTCACGACGACGTCGGCCGGGTCGACGTCCAGGCCGTAGAACCGGCGCTGGTGCGCGGCGACCGCGTCGCGCAGCGCCGGGACGCCGGGCCCCGGCGCGTACTGGTTCAGTCCGTGCCCGGTGATGTTCGACGCGGCGTCGGCGAGCAGGGAGTCCGGACCGTCGGTGTCCGGGAAGCCCTGCCCGAGGTTGATCGCCCCGGTCTCGACGGCCAGCCGCGAGATCTCCGTGAAGATCGTCGAGGTGAACGGGCGCATGCGCTCGACCAGCATGGCCCGACCCTAGTGCCGCGCCGGGGACCGTCCTCGGCGCGGCGTCAGTGCCCGCCGCGCGCCGCCATCTCGGCCTTCGCGGAGACGACCTGGACCTTGTCGCCGATCTGCAGGTAGTCGAACCAGGCCTTCGCGTCGTCCGGGTTCAGGTGCACGCAGCCCGCCGACGAGCGGCTCGGACTGCCGCTGTGGAACGCGATGCCGCCGTCCTCGAAGAACACCGAGTTCGGCATCGGCGCGGGTGCCCCGTTCGGCAGCCGCGACTCCTGGCTCTTGTGGTTCGCGTCCTTGCGGTAGACGCGCAGCGAGTGCCCGACCGGCGTGGCCTGACCGTCGCCGCCGGTGGCGACCGGGACCGGCCCGCGCAGGATCGTGCCGCCGGAGAACAGCCACGCACGCTGCGAGTCGAGGTCCACGCAGGACTTCGCGCTGACGGTGCAGGGGGTGCCCGGGACGAGCGCCTCCTTGTGCGCGGCCGCCGCGGCGGGCGACTCGGCGAGCGCGGTGCCGGCCAGCAGCACTCCGGCCGTGGCGACCAGCCCGACCACGGTCAGGCGACGGCGGCCTCGGAAACGCCGGATGTCGATCATCAAGTTCCTCTGCTCTCGTCGGACTCCCGAATGGTCGACGCATCACCGGCGGCGCGGGTTGCGTCGAATTCCGAAATTCGACGACCCGATCTCGGACGTCCGGTCACGGGGGTCGAAATCGGATATCCGACACACCCGGACAACTCCGACATGGCCTGCCACCAGGTATTTTATTCGCGCCGTCGCATTCAGCCCGATTCGCCGTGAATGCGCACCGATATCCTCTCGCGGATCGAGCTCATGATTTCTACGGTGCACTCGACGATCGACGCGGGGGGTGCGGGATGACGGACACGGCGACCGTTGAGGCACCACCGGTGCCCGACCCCACACCACCCCGGTGGCCGCGCCGCGCCGCGCTCGGACTGCTGACGCTGATCGCGGGCGGCCTCTACGGGTGGGGCATCGGCGAGACGCCGCTCGAGCCGTACTACGCGGCCGCGGTCCGGACGATGGCAGGCAGCTGGCGGGCGTTCGCGTTCGGCGCGTTCGACCCGGCGCAGACGATCACGCTCGACAAGCTGCCCGGAGCGTTCTGGCTGCAGGCGCTGTCCGTGCGCGCGTTCGGCTTCCATCCGTGGGCGCTGGTGCTGCCGCAGGTACTGGCCGGCATGGCGACGGTCCCGCTGCTGTACCGCGCGGTGCGCAGGCTCGCCGGTCCCGGCGCGGGCCTGACCGCCGCGCTGGTGCTGGCCGTGACACCTGCCGTCGTCGCGCTGGACCGGGGCAACATCTCGGACACCGTGATGGTGCTGCTGCTCGTCGCGGCCGCGGACGCGATGTCCGGCGCGATCGTGCGCGGCGGGTGCGGGCGGGTCCTGCTCGCCGGCGTCTGGGTGGGGCTGGCGTTCCAGGCGAAGATGGTCGAGGCCTGGATCGTGCTGCCCGCGCTGGCGCTGCCGTACCTCGTCGCGGGCCCCGGGCGGGCCGGGAGGCGGACGCTCGACGTCGTGCTCGGGGGCCTCGTCACGGCGGCGGTCTCGCTGGCCTGGACGACGGCCGTCGCGCTCGTCCCGGGGTCGTCGCGGCCGTGGGTGGACGGCAGCACCGGCAACTCGCCGTTCGAGCAGGTCTTCGTCTACAACGGGCTGGGCCGGGTCGGGCAGCAGAGCCCGCTGCAGGTGCTGGCCGGGCAGGGGCTCTCGGTCGGCGTGGCCAGCGACCCCGGCCCGCTTCGGCTGGTGTTCGGCGTGCTCGGGATCACGACCGGCTGGATCCTGCCGCTGGCCGTCCTGATCGCCGTGGCCGGCGTCGTCGCGCGACGACGCGAGCCGCGCACCGATCCGGTGCGCGCGGCCGTGCTCCTGTGGGGGACATGGCTGGTGCTGTTCGCGGTCGCGTTCTCCGTGCTGTCGACGGTGAACCCGTACTACACGGCGGCGCTCGGCCCGCCCGCAGCCGCGCTCGTCGGGATCGGTCTGGTGCAGGCGTGGGCGCACCGGCACTCGGTGCGGCTCCGGATCGCGGTGGCCGTACTGGTGCTGCTCACCGCGGCGCACGCGGCGCTGCTGTCACTGGCGCCCGGCGCCCCGCGTGGACTGTCGGCCGCCGTTCTCGTGGTGGGTGTCGTCGCGGTGGTGCTCGTGGCCGTCGCCCGGCGGACCGCGGGCCGGACGGCGGCCGCAGGATTCGCGCTCGCGGTGGTGGCCGTGCTGCTCGCCCCGGCCGTGGCATCGGCGACGGTCGTCGCCAGGGACGAGGGCGCCCTCGACGTGCCGTTCGAGCCGGCCCGCGCGACGACCGCGATCCGGGGGCTGTTCGTCCGGACGCCGGAGCAGGTCGCCGGGACGCTGCCCGTGCTGGAGCAGGTCCGGGCGGGCGCTCCGGACCTGATGGCCGTGCAGTCGTCGGCGGTGGCCTCGGTGTTCGCCGAGCAGGCGGACGAGGAGGTCCTGCCGATCGGCGGCTTCACCGGGACCGGTCCGACGCCGTCGCTCGACGAGCTGCGCGCGGACGTCGCGGCCGGGCGGTTCCACCTCGTGCTGGCGTTCCCGAGTCACGACCCGCGGATCGTCTGGGTCGCCACGCACTGCCGGCATCTCGGCCGCACGCCGCCGCCGTTCCGGGACTACGTCTGCACCCCGGCGGACGCGGCGCGCTGACCGGGCAGGACGTCAGTCCAGCCCGCGCACGATGTTCGTCTCGTCCTCGGCGTCGTAGACCTCGACGTCCTCGCGCTCGGCGGTCAGCTCGGTGACGGGCATGGCTCCTCCTCGGGTTCGCGCGGCGAGGTGTGGGGAGGACCCACGGGAACGCCGGGCTTGCATCACGACCTTGAAATGGTGAACGCCGGAAGAACGCCGGTCATTACACCTCAGGAGCTTTTCCGGTCTGTGAACCGATCCAGAGCCCTCGGGAGACGGCGTGGGCCACGCTGCCCACGCCCGTCGCCGATTGTCACCGCCACATGCGTCGGAACACCAGAGGTGCTCACGCGTCGTGACGGAACCGCCACACGACGAGAGCAGGCACGCCGTCGTTCGCCGCCCGGGCGGCCCGCGGCACCATCGCGGCGAGCGACCACGGCCAGACGTCCCAGGGGCCGGGATCGGCCGTCGGTTCGGTGGCGGCGGGCGGCGGCGGTACCGGCTCCTCGCAGCGCTCGACGGCCAGGCCGAGCGGCAGCGCGGCGCGCAGGTAGTCCCCGACGAGGTGGCGGTGCGCGGGCAGCCGGCCCGGGCGACCGTCGCCGTCGCGCACGGTGGGGACGGAGCTGCGCAGTACGGACTCGTGGTGCATGTCCGACACGACGAGCCGGCCGCCCGGTCGCAGCACGCGCGCGAACTCGCGCATCGCGGGAGCGAGATCGGGCAGGTGGGCCAGCGCGAGCCCGCAGACGACGACGTCGATCTCGTTGTCCGGCAACGGGAGCGCGGACAGGTCGCCGCCGCGGAACTCGGCGGCGGGGATCTTGTCGCGGGCGACGGCCAGCATGTCCGGGGAACGGTCCACGCCGATGACCTCATGCCCGCGGTCCAGCAGCGCGGCGGTGTGCCGGCCCGTCCCGCAGGCGGCGTCCAGTGCCCGGCCGGGCGGCAGGTCGTCGAGCATGCCGTGGACGAGCGCGGTCTCCAGGCCGAACGCGGCGTTGGCCGGGTCGTCGTAGGTGGGCGCCCAGGCGCGGTAGCCGTCGACGGTCCCGGTCTGTTCGACGTCGACCGCGAGACCGTCCAGCGCCGGGTCGTCCAGGAGCGCACGGATCTCCCGGAGGCGGTCGGCGACGAACTCCCGATCGTGCTCACCGCGGAACGCCCGCAGCAGCGCCTGGCCTTCGACACCGAGCAGGTAGGCCCGCGGGTCCTCGTGGATCATGCACCCGACGCTAGGAACGGACGCCGCGCGCGTTCCACCGGATTTCGGCGGCGGCACCCGGCCGTCTCCGGCAGCAGGCCCGCGCGATCCGGGGCGGCACACCGCATCCCGGTGGCGCCCCGGATGTCCCGCGGCGCCCCGTTACGGACCGCGGCACCCTGCCGCGCTCTCCGGCACCCCGCGCGACAGGAGCCGCGCGGGGTGCCGGAGTACCGCAGGGGTCAGGACACCCGACCGACCAGGTGGACCTTCTCCGCGTCCTTCGCCGAGCGCACGGCGAGCGACCACCCGCCGTCGCGCTGCGCGGTGACGAGCTCGACGCGGCTGGGCAGCAACAACGGCTTGCGGAACGCGACGTCGTAGGTCAGCGCGTCCGGGACCCTCCCCTGCAACGACGCCAGCGCGTGCGCGGCCGTCCACATGCCGTGCGCGATCGCGCGCGGGAAGCCCATCGCCTTCGCGGTCAGGCCGTACAGGTGGATCGGGTTCACGTCCCCGCTGGCCGCCGCGTACCGGCGACCGGTGTCGTCGGCGACCTTCCACGTCGCCGCGGCCGGTCCGGTCGGCGTCTCCGGGTCCGGGATGTCCGAGCCGGCCTCGGTCTCTCGCGGGGCCTTCGCGCCGCGGGCCAGGTACGTGCTGCGGCCGTCCCAGACCCGCTCGCCGCCGGAGTCCACCTCGGCCACGAGGTCGACCTGGGCACCCTTGCGGTGCGCGACGAACCGCTCGGCCCGCACGGCGATGTCCAGCGTCTCGGTCGGCGCGATGCCGCGGTGCACGGTGATCCGGTTCGCCAGGTGCACGAGGCCGGGCAGCGGCACCGGGAACGCCGGATCGGCCATCAGCACGACCTGCAGTCCGAACGCCAGCACGTGCGGGTAGGTCGCCGGCAGCGTGCCGCCGATGCCGAACCCGCAGGCCAGCGCGTAGTCCGCCAGGTGGTCCTGCTCGACGGTCACGCCGCGGCGGACGATCTGTCTGTCCGGCAGCTCCGTCGCGCCCCGTCCACCCGGTAGCACGCTCCTGGCGTACAGCGGCCCGAGGGACGGCGGTCCGTCCAGTTCGGTCACGGTGCCCATTCAGGCCCCCAGCATCGACTGGCCGCACACGCGCACGACCTGCCCGTTGAGCCCGCCGCTCTCCGCGCGGCCGAGCCAGCCGATCGTCTCCGCGACGTCCACCGGCAGCCCGCCCTGCTTGAGCGAGTTGACCCGGCGGCCCGCCTCACGGGTGCCGATCGGCATCCTTCCGGTCATCTCGGTCTCGATGAATCCCGGCGCGACGGCGTTGATCGTCGCGCCGCGCTCGGCGAAGCGCGGGGCCATCGCCCGCACCATTCCGATCACCCCGGCCTTCGACGACGCGTAGTTCGTCTGCCCGCGGTTGCCCGCGATGCCGGACTGGGAGGACACGCAGACGATCCGGCCCGCGTCCCGGAGCGGGGACCCGGGAGCCAGCAGTGCCTCGTTGATCGTCAGTTGGGCGCCGAGGTTCACCGCGAGCACGGAGTTCCAGCGGTCCTCGGTCATGTTCGCGAGCAGCTTGTCGCGGGTGATGCCGGCGTTGTGCACCACCAGGTCCACGCCGCCGTGCCGCTCCGCGAGGTGGTCGAGCAGGCGCTGCGGCGCGTCGTCGGCCGTGATGTCGAGCTGCAGCGCCGTACCGCCGATCCGGTTCGCCGTGCGCGCCAGGCCCTCGCCCGCCGCCGGGACGTCCACGGCGACGACCGACGCGCCGTCGCGCGCCAGCGTGTCCGCGATCGCCGCGCCGATCCCGCGCGCCGCCCCGGTGACGACGGCGACACGCCCGGCCAGCGGCCGCTCCTCACCGCGCGGGTCGTCCACCTCGGCCGGGTCCAGCGTCGGCCCGACCGGGACGCCGACGTGCACGACCTGACCATCCACATAGGCCGAACGGGCGGACAGGAAGAACCGCACCGAGGAGTCCACGGCGGACGGTGCCGCGTCGCCGTCCACGACGAGCAGGTTCGCCGTCGCGCCGAAGCGCAGCTCCTTGCCGATGGACCGGATCAGGCCCTCCAGCGACTGCGCGACGGCGGCCGCCTCCGCGCCGGACGCCCCGGACGGCTCCGCCCCGAGCAGCAGCAGCCGCCCGGACGGTCCGAGCTTCTTCACGGCGGGCGACAGGATCTGCTGCGCGGCCGCGAGATCGGCCAGCGTCGTCGCACCCGAGAGATCGACGACGACGCCGTGCAGCTTCTCCTCGCCCGGCTCGGTCACGGCGTTCTGGCCCTGCTCCTCGACGAACGCCGTGATCGGCTTCGCGAACCGCCCGTCGCCGACGGACGTCACGAGCACCGGGCCGGCCAGCAGCGGGTCACCCGGGGAGTGCCGGCGCAGC
The DNA here is from genome assembly GCF_004339565.1 of Pseudonocardia endophytica. Taxonomy (GTDB): domain Bacteria; phylum Actinomycetota; class Actinomycetes; order Mycobacteriales; family Pseudonocardiaceae; genus Pseudonocardia; species Pseudonocardia endophytica. The sequence continues at coordinate 59,092 of NZ_SMFZ01000002.1, read as the reverse complement.
TTCGGGACCGTCGGCAGGCCGAACTGCTTCGCGATCGGCGTGCGGGACAGCGTGGTCAGCAGATCGTCCGAACTCATGCCTTCGCCTCCAGGATCGCGACGACGCCCTGGCCGCCCGCGGCGCAGATCGAGATCAGGCCGCGCGTGTCCTTCCCGGTCTCGGTCGCCTTCTCGCGCAGCAGCTTCGCCAGCGTGGCGACGATCCGTCCGCCGGTCGCGGCGAACGGGTGCCCGGCCGCGAGCGACGAGCCTGCGACGTTGAGCTTCGCGTCGTCGATCGCACCCAGCGGGGCGTCCAGGCCGAGGCGCTCCTTGGAGAACCGCGGGTCCTCCCAGGCCTTGCGCGTGGTGAGGACGACGGACGCGAACGCCTCGTGGATCTCGTACAGGTCGAAGTCCTGGAGGCTCAGGCCGTTGCGCGCCAGCAACCGCGGCACGGCGAACACGGGCGCGGTGAGCAGCCCGTCCGGGCCGTGCACGTAGTCGACGGCGGCCGTCTCGGCGTCCACGAAGTGCGCGAGGACGGGCAGCCGGTGCTCCGCGGCCCACTCGTCGGAGCCGAGCAGCACGAGCGCGGAGCCGTCGGTCAGCGGCGTCGAGTTGCCGGCCGTCATCGTCGCGTCCGGACCCTTGCCGAACACCGGCTTGAGCTTCGCCAGCTTCTCCACGCTGGAGTCGGCGCGCAGGTTGTTGTCCCTGGTCAGCTTCAGGTACGGCGTAACCAGGTCGTCGAAGAACCCGCGGTCGTAGGCGGCGGCGAGGTTCTGGTGGCTGCGCACGGTGAGCTCGTCCTGCTCCTCGCGGCCGATGCCCCACTCGGCGGCCGTCCGCGCGGCGTGCTCGCCCATCGACAGGCCGGTGCGCGGCTCCCGGTTCTCCGGGATCTCCGGCACGATCTGGCCGGGTCGCAGCTGGCCGACCAGCTTGAGGCGCTCCACCGGCGTCTTCGCCGCGTTGATCCGGACCAGGACACGGCGCAGGTCGTCGTTCAGCGCGATCGGCGCGTCGGACGCGGTGTCCACGCCGCCCGCGACGCCGCTCTCGACCTGGCCGAGCGCGATCTTGTTCGCGACGGCGATCGTGGCCTGCAGGCCGGTGCCGCACGCCTGCTGGACGTCGTAGGCCGCGGTGGCCGGGTCCAGACGGCTGCCCAGCACGGCCTCGCGCGTGAGGTTGAAGTCGCGCGAGTGCTTGAGCACCGCGCCGGCGACGACCTCGCCGAGCCGCTCACCGGCCAGCCCGAAGCGGGCCACCAGCCCGTCCAGCGTGGTCGTCAGCATGTCGAGGTTGGACGCACGGGAGTACGCGCCGTTGGCGCGCGCGAACGGGATCCGGTTGCCGCCGATGACGGCGGCGCGCCGGGGACTGGCTGGCATGGAACGTCCTCCTACCGAGGGGTGCGTGCTCTCCGGAGTGACCGGGGTAGCCGGTACTCAAGGTACACGGTACTATGAGTTTCGTGAAGGCGGCACGAGATCGACGCGACAGCCGGTGGGACGCCCATCGGGAGCAGCGGCGTGCCGAGCTCGTCGCCGCGACGATCGGGGCGATCCGCGAGCACGGCGCGGGCGTCGGGATGGACGACGTCGCGGCCGCGTCGGGCACCAGCAAGACCGTCGTCTACCGGCACTTCGGCGACCGCACCGGCCTGTACACCGCGGTGTGCGATCAGGTCGCGGCCGTGCTGTTGGACCAGGTCCGCCGCGCGACGGACGAGGCACTGCCGACCGGTCCCCGGGCCGCCGTGTCCGCCGGGATCGACGCCTACCTCCGTCTGATCGAGTCCGATCCCGAGCTCTACCGCTTCGTGGTGCACCGGCCGTTGTGGGTGCAGCCCACCGGATCCCGCGGTGAGGCGCCCGGCGAGACACCCGATCCGGTGAACGACCTGGTCTCCGTCATCGGCGACGAGATCGCTGCCGTGATCGCACAGCGCCTGCGCGGCAGCGGTGTCGAACCGGGTGATGCCGCGCGGCCGTGGGGACACGCGATCGTCGGGCTGGTGCGCGGCGCCGCCGACGACTGGCTGCTCCGCCCCGGCGGCATGACCCGCGACCGCCTCACCACACACCTCACCGACCTGGCCTGGTCCGGACTGTCCGGCCTGGCATCGCAGTTGCAGGAGGACGACGCATGACCCCCGCGGTTTCCGCACTCCGCACGGTCCTGGACGGGCGCTGGGCGCACGTCCGCGAGGACACCCGCGAGCAGATGGGGCAGCACGCCCTGTCCGCCGACCCCGACTTCACGACCGAGCAGTACCGCGCCTGGACGCTCGAGGCGCTCAAGGTCCTGACCGCGTCCGGCCGGCCGAACACCGGGTTCGATCCGTCCGTCGGCGGCGAGGGCGACGTCGGCGGTGTCGTCACGTCGTTCGCCATGCTCGCCTACGGCGACCTGTCGTTGCTGGTCAAGGCCGGCGTGCAGTGGGGACTGTTCGGCGGGGCCGTCCAGGTGCTCGGCACGTCCCGTCATCATGAGACGTACCTCCGGAAGATCATCGACGGCGAGCTGCTCGGCTGCTTCGCGATGACCGAGACCGGACACGGCTCCGACGTGCAGCACCTGCACACCACGGCGACGTACGACCCGTCGTCGCAGGAGTTCGTGATCGACACCCCGCACCCGGGCGCGCGCAAGGACTACATCGGGAACGCCGCGCGCGACGGGCGGATGGCCGTCGTGTTCGCGCAGCTGATGACGCGCGGCGAGAAGCACGGCGTGCACGCGTTCCTGGTCCCGCTCCGCGACGGGAACGGGCAGCCGATGCCCGGCGTCGAGATCACCGACGACGGCCGCAAGGCCGGCCTCAACGGCGTCGACAACGGGCGCCTGGCGTTCGACTCCGTCCGGGTTCCGCGGGAGAACCTGCTCAACCACTTCGCCGACGTCGCGGAGGACGGCACGTACTCCAGCTCCATCGAGAACGAGACGGCCCGCTTCTTCACGATGCTCGGCACGCTCGTGCGCGGCCGGATCAGCGTGGCCGGCGGCGCGGGTGCCGCGGCGCAGAAGGCGCTGACGCTGGCGATCCGCTACGGCGAGCAGCGCCGCCAGTTCGCCGACCCGACGACCGGCGAGGAGATCGCCGTCCTCGACTACCTCGCCCACCAGCAGAAGCTGCTCCCGGCGCTGGCCACGAGCTACGCGCTGCAGTTCACGCAGGACGATCTGGTGGCCCGGATGCACGAGATCCAGGCTCCGGGGAAGCCCCCGGCCGGAGCCAGGGAGCAGCGGATGCTCGAGCAGTCCGCCGCGGGGATCAAGGCGATCGCCACGTGGCACGCCACGCACACGATCCAGACCTGCCGCGAGGCCTGCGGCGGCGCCGGCTACCTGTCCGAGAACCAGCTGCCCGCGCTCAAGGCGGACACCGACGTGTTCACCACGTTCGAGGGTGACAACACGGTCCTGCTCCAGCTGCTGGCCAAGGAGCTGCTGTCCGACTACGGGCGGACGATCAAGGTCGGCAACCCGCTGAAGATCGCTCCGCTGCTCGGCCGCCAGCTCGCGAGCATCGGCGCCGAGCGGACCGGGCTCGCGTCGGCCCTGCGCCGGCTGCCGGGCCTGTCGCTGGACCTGACCGACCGCCGTCGTCGACAGGCGTTGCTGGAGACCCGACGCGACGACACGCTCGCCACGGCGATCCGGAACCTCGCCCCGGCGCTGCGCAGGTCCAACGACGAGTTCACCGTGTTCAACTCCTCGCAGGACCTGCTGCTGACGGCGGCCCGCGCGCACGTGGACGCGCTCGTCGAGGAGTCGTTCCGGCAGGCGATCGAGCGCACGACCGACCAGGACGTCGCCACCCTGCTCCGGCGGGTCTACGACCTGCACGTCCTCTCGGTGATCGACCGCGAGCGCGCCTGGTACCTGGAGACCGGACGGCTGACGGCGACCGAGTCGCGCCGCATCCGGCCGCTGGTCAACGAGCTGTGCGCCGAGCTCCGCCCGCACGCCCGGCTGCTGGTGGACGCGTTCGGCATCCCGGAGCCCTGGCTCGCCTGCCCGATGCTGGACGGCGCCGCGCCGCTCCCGGCCACCCAGGAGACCGCGGAGGTCGCCGCCGCCGGCTGAGACACGACCGCCTTGATATCCGGAACCTTGTTCCGCTAGCGTGAGCGGAACAAGGTTCCGGATATTCATGATGGCAGGAGGCGAGCTCTCGTGCAGTACCGCACGTTGGGCCGGACCGGCATTCAGGTCAGCACGCTCGTACTGGGCGCGATGAACTTCGGCGGCCTCGGCCGCACCACGCAGGACGACGCCACGGCGATCGTCGACGCCGCCCTCGGAGCGGGCGTCAACCTGATCGACACCGCGGACTTCTACTCGCACGGCGAGTCCGAGGAGATGGTCGGCAAGGCGATCGCGGGCCGCCGCGACGACGTCGTGCTCGCCACGAAGGCCGGCCTCCCGATGGACGACGACCGCAACCACCGCGGCAGCTCGCGCCGCTGGCTGGTCACCGAGCTGGAGGCGAGCCTGCGCCGTCTCGGCGTGGACCACGTGGACCTCTACCAGGTGCACCGCTGGGACCCCTCGGCCGACGACGAGGAGACGCTGTCCGCGCTGACCGACCTGCAGAGGGCCGGCAAGATCCTCCACTTCGGATCGTCGACGTTCCCGGCGTACCGGATCGTCGAGGGCCAGTGGACGGCGCGCGAGCGCGGGCTCGGGCGGTACGTCACCGAGCAGCCCGGTTACTCGGTCCTGCAGCGCGCCATCGAGACCGACGTGCTGCCGGTGACCGAGCGGTACGGGATGGGCGTGCTCGTGTGGAGCCCGCTCGCGTCCGGCTGGCTCTCCGGTGCCGTCCGCAAGGGACGCGAGGTCACGACGAACCGGTCCGCCGTCGTGCCGCACTACTTCGACACGTCGGACCCGGTGAACCTCGCGAAGCAGGACGCCGTCGAGAAGCTGGCCGACGTCGCCGACGGGGCGGGCCTGACGATGATCCAGCTCGCGCTCGGCTTCGTCACCGCGCACCCGGGCGTGACCAGCGCGATCATCGGCCCGCGCACACTGGACCACCTGACGTCGCAGCTCGCGGCAGCGGACACCGTGCTGCCCGCGGACGTACTGGACGCGATCGACGGGATCGTCGCCCCTGGCGTCGACCTCGCGCCGGGGGAGAAGAACTTCACCCCGCCTGCGCTGGCGGACGCGACGCTGCGGAGGCGCTGAGATGGCACCCTCGTTCGGGATCATGACCGCGCCGATGCAGGTCGGCTACGACGACGTGCTGCGCGTCTGGCGCGAGGCCGACGAGATCCCCGAGATCGAGCACGCGTGGCTGTTCGACCACCTCATGCCGATCGGCGGTGACCCGGACGGCCCGGTGTTCGAGGGCTGGACGATGCTCTCCGCGCTCGCCGCGAGCACCCGGCGGCTGCGCATCGGACTGCTCGTGACGAGCAACCGGATCCGGCCGCCCGCACTGCTGGCCAAGATCGCGACGACCGTGGACGTCGTCTCCGGCGGACGGCTCGACTTCGGCATCGGAGCGGGGTCACGGCCGAGCGTCCCGATGGCCCGACGCGAGTACGACATGCACGGCCTGCCCTACGTGACCGGACCGGAGGCCGTCGAGGCACTGGGCGAGGCGTGCACGGTGATCCGTCGGCTGTGGACCGAGAACGAGCCGTTCGACTTCGACGGCGAGCACGTCCACCTCACCGGGGCGTTCGGCAACCCGAAGCCCGTGCAGGAGCCGCACCCGCCGATCATGATCGGCGGGCGGGCGTCGTCGACGCTGCGGGTGGTGGCCGAGCACGCCGATCTGTGGAACATCCCGGGCGGCGGCGACGTGGAGGACCTGCTCGGACGCGGCAGGCTGCTCGACCGCTACTGCGCCGAGATCGGCCGCGACCCGTCGTCGATCACGCGCTCGATCCACCTGTCGGTGTCCTACGAGGACCCGGGTGCCACGCGCAAGCAGGTCGAGGCGGCCGTCGGTGCCGGGTTCACGCACGTGATCCTCGGCCTGGGATCGCCGTACCCGGACGGCGTCGCCCGGCGGGTGGCGGACGAGATCATCACGCCGGTTCGCGGGTAGCTCGCCGTCGCCGGCCGCGGCTCGCGCCGCCAACGGTGACGGCGCGCTGCGCCGGCTCAGCCCAGCACGCGCGTGACGTGCGGGTTCGTGAAACGCCGCTGCGGGTCCAGCCGCTCGCGGACGGCGGCGAACCGCTCCCACGCCGGGTACAGCGGGGCCAGTGCGTCCGCGCGCATCAGATGGCGCTTGCCCCAGTGCGGGCGACCGTCGAACGACCGCGCGATGTCCTGCACGGCCCGGAAGTACGGTTCCCACGGCATCCCGCGGTACACGTGCGCCGCCACGAACACCGTGTCGCGGTCCCAGGAGGGCGAGAGGAACGCGTCGGTGTCCGCGGCGCCGAACCGCACCTCGATCGGGAGGGTGACGTCGTAGCGGCCGCCGGCCAGGTGGATCGCGCGCACCGCGTCGGCGGCGGCGGACCGCGGCATCGCCCACTCCGTCTCGGTGAACCGGACGGTCCGGCGGGAGCAGAACACCCGGTGGGCGACGTCGACCCGTTCCGCAGGACGCAACGCCGTCGCGGCGAGGCGGTTGAGCAGCGGGATCGCGGTGGGCGCCGTCCGCCCGAGCCGGCACACGGCGCCCAGCCCGCGGTTCCGCAGCAGCGTCTCGTCGACCCACCGCGACGCGCGCCCCTGCGGCCGGGCCGGTACGCCGGTGACGTCGTTCGTGCGGGTCAGCGCCGTCGCGGTGTGCGGGAACAGGTGGAACTCGAAGTGGTCGTGGCGATCTGCCAGCTCGTCGATCCCGGAGAGCACCTCGGCCAGCGGCATCGGCCGGTCTCGCGCCCACAGCCGGAAGGCCGGGACCACGTCGAGCGCGACGGCGGTGACGACACCGAGCGCGCCGAGCGGGACCCGCGCCGCGGCGAGCGTCTCCGGATCCCCCCGGTCGATCGTCGTGACGGTCCCGTCCGCGGTCACCATCTCGAGTGCGACGACGCGCGTGGCCAGGTTCCCGTGCCGGGCGCCGGTGCCGTGGGTGGCGGTCGCGACCGCGCCGGCGACGGTCTGCCGGTCGATGTCGCCGAGGTTCGGCATCGCCAGCCCGAGACCGTCGAGCTCCCGGTTCAGCTCGTGCAACCGGGTCCCGGCACCGACGGTCACGACGGCACCACGGCCGGTGCGCTCCAGCGACCGGATCCCCCGCAACCGTCCGAGGTGGACCAGCACGCCGTCGGTCGCGACGACGTCGGAGAACGAGTGGCCGCTGCCCGCCACGCGTACGACCCGGCCGGTGCTCTCCGCCCGGCGGACGACGTCCACCACGCCGTCCACATCGGAGGGTTCCGCGTACTCGGCGGGCCGGCACATCTGGTCGCCGGTCCAGTTCCGCCACCGCGCCACGGCGTCAGAGCGTAGGCGGTCTCCGTCGAGAGAGTGCATCGCCTCATCAGTCCTGATGAGCTGCCCGGGCGAGTCGCTAACGGCATTCGGCCCAGCGACGTGGAGCAGATGACAGGCGCGGTCGTCGGGGACCGGCCGTGATCCACCGGAGGCCGAGATGACGAGCACGACCGAACGACCCGTCGCGCCGTGGCCGACCCGCCGTGAGCGCGAGGGCGGCCCCGCGCGACGGCCGATCTCCGTGTCACGTCCCGCCGCCTACATGCCACGGCACGCCGTCGCCGACGTGACCGAGCGACTGCCGATCGTGATCCCGGCGCAGCGGTCGGCCGAGGCCCGCCCCGCGACCTCCGCCACCCCGCACCCCGCCCCGTGGCGGCCGACACACGCGCCGCGCCCGCCGCGCCCCGCGGTCGGCAGCGCCGTCCACGACGTCCGCCCGGTGACCGGGACGGCACGCGACGGGCTCGGCATCGCCGCCGTGTGTCTCGGGGCGGTCGGGCTGCCGTTCGGGCTGGTCCCGGTCACCGGGTTCATGGCGGCCGGGCTCGGTGTCCTCGCGCTGGCGTTCGGGATCGCCGGATGGTCGCGATTCCGGGCCGGGCTGGTGTCGAAGCGGGGCGCCGCCGTCACCGGGGCCGTACTCGGCCTGATCGCACTCGGAATCGGGGTGGCCGGCACGGTCGCGTTCGTCCGGGCACCCGACCGGCTGACCTACGACCTGAACTCGATCTCCACCTCGTGGTCGGGTGCGACCGCCGTCACACCGGCGGGGGAATGACTCCTCGCCGACCGGGGTTGGCCCCTGACGTGGCTGTGACGATTCCGACGACGACTCCGAACCGGACGACCTCGTGAGCTCGGGCCTCCTGCGGTCCTTCGCGTCCGGGCCGACCGGGATCCCCGGCCGGCTGCGGGTCGCACTGATCCTCGGTGCGCTGATCGCGCTCGGCCCCCTGACGATCGACACCTACCTGCCCGCGCTGCCGCGCGTCGGCGCCGATCTGCAGGCCGCCGAGACGACGGTGCAGCTCACGCTCACCGGAACGCTTCTCGGGCTGGCGCTCGGCCAGATGCTGATCGGCCCGCTGTCCGACGCGTGGGGGCGCCGGCTCCCGCTGCTCGCCGGCACGGCGCTGCACGTGCTGGCCTCGGCCGCCGTCGCGGTCGCGCCCTCGATCGAGGTGCTCGCCGTGCTCCGGGTACTTCAGGGCGTCGGTGCGTCCGCGGGCGCCGTCGTCGGTCTGGCCGTGGTCCGCGACCTCTACACCGGACGCCAGGGCGCCACGATGCTGTCCCGCCTGATCCTCGTGATGGGCGCGTTCCCGGTGATCGCCCCGACGCTCGGCGGCTTCCTGCTGCGCTGGACGTCCTGGCGCGGCGTGTTCCTGTTCCTGGCCGTCTACGGGCTGGTCATGCTCGTGGTCGTCACGCGAGGGCTCCCGGAGACGCTCCCGGCGAACCACCGGCGCAGCGCACGGCTCGGCCCGACGCTGCGCACGTACGGGACGCTGCTGCGCGACCGCACGTTCGTCGGGCTCGTCCTGGTGGCGGGCCTCGCGATGGCCGGGCTGTTCAGCTACGTCTCCGGCGCCGCGTACGTCTACCAGCAGCAGTTCGGCATGGACCAGCAGACGTTCGGGCTGTTGTTCGGCGCGGGCGCGGTGTGGCTCGTGATCGGCACGCAGCTGAACCCGGTCTTCCTGCGCCGCTACGAGCCGCGGCGGATCCTGACCGTCGCCGTGCTGGCGGGCGTCGCGATCGGTGCCGTGCTGTTCACGCTGACGGCGACCGGCACCGGCGGGCTACCCGCGCTGCTCGCCGGCGTGTGGGCGCTGCTGCTGTCGGCCGGGTTCGTGCTGCCGAACGCGCCCGCGCTCGCGCTGGCCCGCTACGGCGAGTCGGCCGGCACCGCGGCCGCGCTGCTCGGTGCGCTGCAGTTCGGGATCGGGGCGGCGACATCCCCCGTGGTCGGCGTGCTCGGCAACGACGCGTGGGCGATGGCGACCTCGATGTTCGGCGCGACGGCGCTCGGCGCGCTGGCGCTGCTCGCGGTCGTGCGGCCGTGGACGCTGCCCGACCTGGGCGACGACGCGGACACCACCGACGACGAGCTCGACGGGGACGCGCTGCCCGCCGCCGCATGACTTCTTGACCTGAAGTCAGCTTCAACTCATACCGTCGTGCCCATGACGGACATGAACGCCTGGATGGCCCTGCGCAACGTCAGCGAGCGGCCGGGACGGCACACGCAGCCGACCGGTCGCGTGGTCCGGCGGATCATGGAGTTCGCCCGGCCGCACCGACGACGGATCGGATGGTTCCTCGTCGCCAGCGTGGTCGGCGCCGTGCTCACCGTCGCGACGCCGCTCCTGGCCGGCGAGGCGGTGGACGCCATCAACGGCCGCGCGCCGATCGGCGTGCTGGCCGGGATCGCACTGCTGATCGGTGCGATCGCGCTGGTGGAGGCCGGCGCGGGCCTGTTCACGCGCTGGCTGTCCGCCGGTCTCGGCGAGGGCCTGATCTGGCAGCTGCGCACGGCGGTGTTCGACCACGTCCAACGGATGCCGGTCGCCTTCTTCACCCGGACCCGCACCGGCGCACTGGTCAGCCGGCTGAACAACGACGTGCTCGGCGCACAGCGCGCGTTCAGCGACACGCTGTCCGGGGTGGTCAGCAACCTGGTCACGCTCGCGCTGACGCTCGGCGTGATGCTGGTGATCTCCGGGCCGGTCACGCTGCTGACGCTGGTCCTGTTCCCTGTGTTCGTGCTGCCGGCCCGGATGATGGGCCGCAGGCTGGCCACCCTGCAGCGCGAGGCCGCCGAGCACAACGCGGCGATGAGCACCCGGATGACCGAGCGTTTCTCCGCGCCCGGCGCCACGCTGATCAAGCTGTTCGGCCGCCCGGCCCAGGAGTCCGCCGAGTTCTCCGACCGGGCCGAGAAGGTCCGCTCGATCGGCGTGCGCTCGGCGATGGTGCAGTGGGTGTTCGTGACGGCGCTGACGCTGGCGTCGTCGCTGGCCGTGGCACTGGTCTACGGCGTCGGCGGGTACTTCGCGCTGGGCGGCAGCCTGAACGCGGGCGACGTCGTGTCGCTGGCGATGCTGCTGACCCGCCTCTACGCGCCGCTGACGGCGCTGGCCGGCGCCCGGATCGAGATCATGAGCGCGCTGGTGAGCTTCGAGCGCGTGTTCGAGGTGCTGGATTTGAAGCCGATGATCACGGATTCGCCCACGGCCCGCCCGGTCCCGGACGGCGGCGTCGCGGTCGAGTTCGACCACGTCCGGTTCGCCTACCCGACGGCGGACAAGGTGTCGCTTGCCTCGCTGGAGGAGGTCGCCACGCTGGACACCCGGGGCGGCGACGAGGTGCTGCACGACGTCTCGTTCTCCGTGGCACCCGGGCGGATGCTGGCGCTCGTCGGGTCGTCCGGGGCCGGGAAGTCGACGGTCGCGCAGCTGCTCGCGCGGCTGTACGACGTGGACTCCGGCGCGGTCCGACTGGCCGGGGTCGACGTCCGCGACCTGACCTCCGAGTCGATCCACCGCACGATCGGCTTCGTCACCCAGGACGGGCACCTGCTGCACGACACGATCGCCGCAAACCTGCGGATCGGCGCGCCGGACGCGGCCGACGCCGACCTGTGGGGCGCGCTGGAGCGGGCCCGCCTCGGCGAGCTGGTCGCGTCGCTGCCGGACGGGCTGGAGACGGTCGTCGGCGAGCGCGGCTACCGGCTCTCCGGCGGCGAGCGGCAACGGATGACGATCGCGCGGATCCTGCTGGCCCAGCCACGCGTCGTCGTACTGGACGAGGCGACCGCCAGCCTGGACTCGACGTCGGAGGCCGCCGTGCAGGCCGCGCTGGCCGAGGCACTGACCGACCGGACCGCGATCGTGATCGCGCACCGGCTGTCCACGATCCGCGAGGCCGACGAGATCCTGGTGCTGGAGTCCGGACGGGTCGCCGAGCGCGGTACGCACTCCGACCTGCTGCTCCGCGACGGCCGCTACGCGGAGCTGTACCGGACGCAGTTCGCGGACACGCCGGCGCCGGTCGCCGCGTGACCATCGGAACGACCGTGCGGCCGCGGCAGGTGGCCCGGCCGCACGATCGCGCCTGCGGCTCTGACCTCGGTGATCCGCGCTATCGTTCGCAGGTGATCGAGCGTTCGCTGGTCGTGACCCGGGTGTCCGCCGACCGCATGCCGTCCTCCGTCGGTGACGTGGCGTCCCTCGCGATCGACTACGCCGGGAACCCGGACCTGCTGGACCACCTCGGGGCGGACCGGCGGGTGGTGTCCCACAACCTCACCCCGCTGCCGAACGGCGACTTCCTGCTCTCGCTGTTCCTGGAGACGCGCGGCCACGAACGCTGACGCGCTACGGCGTGTTCAACGGCCCGTTGCCGAGCGGTCCGTAGTAGCCACCCGCGGGCGGCTCGGGCTGGGGCGTGCTCGGCTGCGGCGTCGTCATGATGATCGCGCGACCCTCCGGGTTGTCCGGCGTGCAGGGCACGGCCCCCGGCACACCGGGCGGACCGGGAGGCGGGTCGGCGGCGGCCATCGCGGGCCCGGCGCCCAGCAGGAGTCCGCCTCCGGTCAGCGCGGCGGCGGTGAGCAGTGTCGTGATGGTCGTCCTCATCATGCGTCTCCCGTTCGGTGTCGTCAGACGTCGTTGCGCGGGTCGTGGCATCCGGGCGGGAGCGGGACGCCCATGATGTCCTGGCAGATCGCGTTCTCGTTCGGCGGCGCAGGCGCGGGTGGCGGGGGCTGGTCGTACTGGCTGGAACCGGGTCCCTCCTGGCCGGGCTCCTGCATCGGCGGCGGGACCGGAGGCCCCGGCGGCACCGGGGGCTGCATCGGCACGGCGACCGCGACGGCGACCGGTGCGGTGACCTGGTCGGCGGCCTCTTCGGCCGTCGCCAACGCGCCGAGGATCCCGGCGGCCGCGACCGTCCCGAACGCCATCCGTGTCATGAACGTCGATCTCATGGGCCGGGACGCTAGGACGATCTCCGGGGAGGCCTCCCGAGCCGCTGCCGCGCGGGCCGACCCGCCCGACCGCACACTCGATCGCGTGCGACTCCCCACTCCCGGCACCGGCGAGGAGACCTCCTGGGTCGCCGAGCACCTCGGCGACCTGTGCCGCGACGAGCCCCACGCCTCCGGCGCGTTCCGCGGTGGCCAGACGGCTGCCGACGACGCGCTGGGCGCGCTGGACATCAGCTTCTACGCCCGCCGCCGCAACGAGGTGCTGCCCAGGTCCCGGCGCGGCGCCACCGGGCTGTCGCCGTGGATCCGGCACGGGCTGCTCGACCTCCCGAGGGTGTGGGACGCCGTGGCCGACACGCCGCCGTCGGACCGCAGGAAGTTCCGCGACGAGCTGTGCTGGCAGGAGTACTCGCGGCACCTCTACGCGCGGCTCGGCACCCGGACCCGGTCCGCACTGCGGGCCGCGCCGGCCAGGGCGACGGACGGCTGGGACGAACCCTGGCCGCGGGACATGGCCTGCGTCGACGCGTGCGTGACCGAACTGCACGACGACGGCTGGCTGGTGAACCAGACCCGGATGTGGATGTCCTCGCAGTGGACGGTCCGGGCCGGGCACGACTGGGCCGACGGCGAGTCGGAGTTCTTCGCCCACCTGCTCGACGGGTCGCGCGCGGCGAACCGGGTCGGGTGGCAGTGGACGATCGGTGCGGGCACCGGCAAGCCCTACGGCTTCTCGCGCTGGCAGGTCCGCAAGCGGGCGCCGCAGCTGTGCCGGTCCTGCGCCCTGTCCGACGACTGCCCGATCGAGAGGTGGCCGGACATCCCGTCGTCGCGCCCGGCGCCGGAGCGGGACCCGCGACTGCGCTCGGACCCCGATCCGGAGGCGACCGGCGGCCCGTCGGAGCCGGTGGGCGACGACGCCCCGGACGCCGTGTGGCTGACCGCGGAGTCGCTCGGGGACGCCGACCCAGCGCTCGCCGCGCACCCGGGTCTGCCGGCCGTGTTCGTGTTCGACGAGCCGCTGCTACGACGGTTGTCCCTGTCCGGCAAGCGACTCGTGTTCCTCGCCGAGACGCTCGCCGATCTCGCGACGCGGCGCGAGGTGCGGGTGTACCGCAGGACGCCCGGCGAGGCTCTGGCCGGGGCGGCCGTCGCCGTCACCCACGCACCGGTGCCCGGATTCGGCCGGCGCCGCGACGCCGTCGAACCGGCGGTGATCCACCCGTGGCCGTGGCTCCACCGCCCGCACGACGGGCCGGTCACGTCGTTCTCGGCCTGGCGCAAGCGGTTGGCCCGGCGCTGAGCGCCTGCTCAGCGGAAGTCGTCCGGCGACACCTCGTCGATGAACTCCTTGAACTCCCGCAGCTGGTCCTCCGGCGGGGCGTCCGGCCCGTCGGCGCCCGCGGCCGCCCGCGTCTGCGCGCCCTGACCGGAGGGATCCTCCGAGTCCGGCGGGATGACGTCGTCGACGTTCTGGCCGACCTCCTCCAGCACGTGCTCGGCGATCCCGATCGGGAGCCGCTCGCGCACCGCGACCGACAGCGCGTCGCTCGGCTTGACCTCGACCCGCTCCCCGGTGTCGAACACGAGCTCTGCCGTGTAGACGCCGTCGGTGAGGTCGGTGATCTCGATCCGCTCGAGGCTGTGCCCGAGCGCCTCGACGACCGGCAGCAGCACGTCCTGGGTGAGCGACGTGGAGTCACCGTCCCGGGGCCCGACGGCGATCACCTCGGCCTGCGCCGGTCGCAGGAAGATCGGAACACATCGCGTGCCCTCGATCTCCCCGAGGAGCAGGACCGGCTGCCGCGACCGTGCGTGCACGATCAGCCGCAGGACATGCATGGACTTGACGCTCACGCCGCCTCCGCAGGACAGAGCCATTGACGCTGATCCTCCATTCTCACCGGACCACCGGCACGGGCGCGTCTCATCGCGAGACGCCCGTCACAGTGCCGAGGCATCAGCCGCGGCCGATGAACGGCATGGTCGTCGCCGTGACGGTGAGGAACTGGACGTTCGCCTCCAGCGGCAGGGACGCCATGTAGAGGATCGCGTCGGCGACGTGCCGGGCGTCGAACGTCGGTTCCGGGCGCACCGAGCCGTCCGCCTGCTTCGCGCCCGTCGCGATCCCGGACGTCATGTCGGTGGCCGCGTTCCCGATGTCGATCTGCCCGCAGGCGATCCCGAACGCGCGCCCGTCCAGCGACAACGAGCGGGTCAGGCCGGTGATCGCGTGCTTCGTCGCGGTGTACGCGGCACTGCCGGGGCGCGGCACGTGCGCGGAGATCGACCCGTTGTTGACGATCCGCCCGCCCTGCGGGTCCTGGGAGCGCATGGCCGCGAACGCCTCCCGGGCGCAGAGGAACGAGCCGGTCAGGTTCGTCGCGACGGCGGCCTTCCAGTCCGCGACGGCGATCTCGTCCACCGTGCCGCCCGGACCGAACGTGCCGGCGTTGTTGACCAGCAGGTCCACCCGCCCCCAGCGGTCCCGCACGGCGGAGAACAGGGCGGCGACCGACGACTCGTCGGAGACGTCGGTGGGCACGGTCAGCGACTCCGGGTGCCCGCCAGCGACGGCCTCCAGCCGCTCCGCCCGCCGCCCGGCCAGCGCGACGCGCCATCCCGCGCCGAGCAACGCCTGGGAGATCACCTCCCCGAGCCCCGAGCTCGCCCCGGTCACCACCGCCACGCCACCCATGCACGCACTCTCGCACCGCTCGTCGGTCCCCGTCACCGGCATCGCATCGTCTCGGCGCGTCTACCGCAGATCCGATACGCGGCGAGACGGCGCGATGCCCGTCGGCCACGTGTCGATCAGGACAGGGGAGCGGTCACCGCACGATCGAACAGCGCTGATGTCCTGATCGACGTCTGCCCGGCCGGAGTCGCTGGTACGCGGCGACCTGGTCACCGGCGTGATCGACTGGAGCGACGCCCGGAGCGCCGACCCGGCCGAGGACCTCGCGTGGGCCCTGCGCGGTGCGCCCGCCGGGTTCGCCGCGGCCGTGGCGGACGCCTACCGGTCGACGCCGGACGAGGTGTCCCGCGCGGGGGCTGGCTGCCGGTCGGCCCGTTCCACGCGGTCGCGCACGGGCTGGACACCGGCGACCGGGCGCTCGTCGCGTCCGGCCGCCGGGAGATCGTGGACCGGCTCGCTACGGCGTCCGGCCGGTGATCGCGACGATCCGGTCGATCAGCGGAGCACCCTCGTCGACGACGGCGGGTGGTCCCCACAGCTGCGGCACCGGCGCGTCGGGCACGAACTCGGCGACGTGGTCCAGGCACGCCCGCAGCGTCGGCTCGTCGGAGAGGTCGAACTGCCGGCCGATCGCGCGGGCGAGGTCCCAGCCGTGGACGACCATCTCGGTGAGCACGATCCGGCCCCACACCGCGTTCGGCAGGTCCAGGGCGCCGACGCCCTCCCACGCGGCCGGATCCGCCCACTCGGCCGCGAGCGCGTCGAGACGCTCCGGGACGTCCGTCCGCCAGCCGGGACCGAGCGGGTCGGCGGTGTCGGCGCCGCGGGCGACCTGGTCGAGATGGGCGATCAGGTCGCGCACCGCGAGGTCGGTGCAAGGGGTCGGGTCGTCCAGCCGGTCGGCGGGTACGTCCGCGACCAGCGATGCGGTCACGGTGCACGCGGGCGCGAGATCGATCACGGGATCCTCCGTTCGTCACCCCCATGACCACCCGGACCGGCCGGACTCATCGCGAATCGAGGATTCTCGGACCGTCTAGATCACACCCGATAGTCGGGCAGACGAACCGATCGGACACCGATCGCGTCGTATCCGGCGGTATAGATCCTCACCGAGACACCGGAATACGGCGCCGTCGCGCCAAGACCCTTCCGCACCGCCCCGCCCCCTCTCCGAACGAGCGGGCCGTTCGGGCAATGACATTGCTCGAAGGTGCCGTTCGTTCGGGGTCGAGGGCGGTGCGCCGGGGAACGGCGGCCGGCCCCGACCTCGGCTCGATCGCGGAATCTTCAGGCGTATAGCGAATTGATGAGAGATGCGGATACGAGGCGATCGCCGCGGCGGCGGACGGCTCCCGGCGACTCGCCGACCACGCGGCTGAACGCCCGGCTGAACGCCGCCTCCGACCGGTAGCCCATGCGGCCGGCCAGCTCGGACACCGTCACGTTCCCGGTGCTCAGCTGGTCGACGGCCGAGTGCATCCGCCAGCGCGTCACGTAGCTCATCGCCGGCTCGCCGACCAACTCGGTGAACCGCGCCGCGAACGCCGAGCGCGACATCGACGCCGCCGCGGCCAGCGTGCCGACCGTCCAGTCCCGCTCCGGCTCGCGGTGCACGCGGGCGAGTACGGCACCGATCCGGTCGTCGGCAAGCGCGCCCAGCCATCCGGTGCGGGCGGCCGGATCGTGGGCCAGCCAGGTCCGGATGGCCTGGATGACCAGCACGTCGGCCAGCCGGGTGATCACCGCCTCGCCGCCGGGACGCAGGTCCTCGACCTCGGCCGCGAGCAGCCGCAGCGTGTCCTCCAACCGGCCGGACAGCGCCGTCGGCTCCACCCGGATGATCCCGGGCAGCACGTCGACCAGGCTCTGCGCGGCCGGGTGCTCGAACCGCACCGCACCGCACACCATCCGGGTCATGTCCCCGCCGCCGCCGTGACGCAGCAGCGCGTACCGGTCGTCGATCATGGGGTGCGGGATCGATCGGATGTCGGGCACCGCGGCACCCTCCGCGCTGCGCAGCCGGTGCCCCTCACCGCGCGGGACCAGCACGAGCTCGCCGGGGCGCATGTCGACGCGGGCGCCGCCGTCGACATCGACGTCGAGCAGGCACGAACCCGACGTGACGACGTGGAACCACAGGCAGCCCGGCGTCGGCGGCAACGACATGCCCCACGGCGCGGAGAGCTCCGAGCGCCCGTAGAACGTCCCGCTCATCCGCAGCACGTGCAGGGCTTCGCCGACAGGGTCGGCGGTCGCGAACGGAGGCGCGATGTCCATGGACCAAGGCTCCCCCCGAACCACGAGGTCGTCCACGAGGTCGGACGATCGAGCATGAAGACAGGACGGTTTGAGCTTCTACGTCCACGCGGCCTCCCCGATTCTGGATCCACCAACGAACAGGGAGTGGACATGATCACCGTGCTGGGAGCGAGCGGGAACACCGGCGGACGGGTCGTCGAGCGGCTGTGCGCCGAGGGGGAACGGGTGCGTGCGGTCGGCCGCGACGCCGACCGCCTGGCCGCGGCCGTCGCGCAGGGGGCCGAGCCGGTCGTCGGTGACGCGCGGGACCCGGAGTTCCTGCGCGTCGCGTTCGACGGCGCCGACGCCGCGTACGTCCTGATGCCGATGGACGTCGCGGCCGCCGGCTACG
Organism: Pseudonocardia endophytica; assembly: GCF_004339565.1. Taxonomy (GTDB): domain Bacteria; phylum Actinomycetota; class Actinomycetes; order Mycobacteriales; family Pseudonocardiaceae; genus Pseudonocardia; species Pseudonocardia endophytica. Next base: position 41,342 of record NZ_SMFZ01000002.1, on the reverse strand, counting down.
CGGGCCAGCAGGCCGCCGTCGGCACCGCGATCGCGGGGGCGCTGGCCGCGACCGCGGTCCCGCGGGTCGTCGCGCTGAGCTCGCTCGGCGCCGACGTGCCCGGCGGGCCGGACCTGGAGGCCACCGGCTACCTCGGGACGCTGCACGACCAGGAGGGACGGCTGCGGACGCTGGACGCCGCCGTGACGCTGCTGCGGCCGGGCATGTTCCTCGAGTCGTTCCTGTTCGCGGTCGACGCGATGCGCGGGCACGGCGTGCACGCGGACTCGATCGACCCGCAGGTGTCGCTGCCGATGGTCGCGACCCGCGACGTCGGTGACGTCGCGGCCGAGGAGCTCCGCCGGACCGGACCGCAGGGGGTGGTCGTGCGCGAGGTGCTCGGGGCGGCCGACGTGACGGTCCCGGACGTCGTCGCGGCGCTCGGGCCGGCGCTCGGTCTGCCGGACCTGACGTATGTCCGCGTCCCGGACGAGGAGATGGTCGGCGTCCTGCGGGAGGCGGGCATGCCCGCCGACGGCGCGCGGCTGCACGTGGCGATGAACCGCGCGTTCAACGAGGGCCGGGTCGCCTCGCTCGCCGGTCGCGGCGCGGAGAACAGCACGCCGACGACGGTCGGGGACTGGGTCGCGACGCTGACGGCGGTCGCGCGATGACCGGCCTGTGGATCACCCGCGGCGTCCTGTGGGTCGCGACGATCGGCTCCGGCCTGCTCGGCGGGATCTACCTGGCGTTCTCGGTGGCGGTGATGCCCGCGCTCGCGGCACGACCGGCGGGGGAGTCGGCCGCCGCGATGCAGGAGATCAACCGTGTGATCGTCAACCCGGTGTTCGGACTGCTGTTCGCCGGCACGGCACTGGCCTGCCTGCTGACGGCCGGGTCACCGCTCGTCGTCGGCGGCGACGGGAGCGGGTGGCGGGTCGCGGGCGGGGCGGTGGGGCTGCTCGGGTTCGTCTCGACGGCCGCGGTGAACATCCCGCTCAACAACCGGCTGGACGCCCAGGGTGTGCAGGTCTGGACGCAGTTCCTGGCGCAGTGGGTGCCGGCCAACCACGTGCGGGCGGTCACCTCGCTCGTCGCCGCCGTCGCGCTGACGCTGGCGCTGCGGACGACCTGAGTGCGGGAGGCCACCCCGGCGGGGCCTGGATTCCACCCCGCCGGGCATGCACTCTGAACACCTGCCCGCTCCCCCGGGCCAGGAGACACCGACCGGCACCGGGGGAGCATGAACCACCAGCAGCGCGCGGCCCTGCGCGCCGACCGCGAGGCCGTCCTGGCCGCGGCGGCGTGGCTGCGGCACGCCGCCGTCCAGCGCAGCTACGCCGGGCTGGACCGCCCCGAGCACGCGTTCTCGCTCGCCTCGATGCTCGAGATGTTCGCGATCCGGATCGCCGACCAGGACCCCGCCTACCGCTTGTACGTCGTGCGGGTGTGCCGGGAGCTGGTCGGCGACGGGATGGACCGCCCCACGGTCCGGCGGACCCGCCGCCGGTAGTTCTCCACATCTGTGGATGACCGTGGGGACAACTCGAACAGGTGTTCGGGGTCACGCCGAACGACGCGACGTCAGCGGACGCCCTCCATCAGCACCTTCAGCTTCGGCACCATCGCGACGACCACCAGACCGACGACGATCGCGACCCCACCGGTGATCCCGAAGTAGGCCACCTCGGCGTCGGCGGAGTAGTAGTCGGCGAGCAGGCCGGACAGCACGGTGCCCATCGAGACGGACAGGAAGAACAGCGCCACCATCTGCGTCCGGAACGCCATCGGCGCGAGCTTGGTGGACAGCGACTGCCCGACCGGGGACGTGAGCAGCTCGGCCACGCAGAACACGAGCAGGATCCCGACGAGCGCGATCAGCGGCGACCCGTTCGGGCCGGTTCCCGCCATCGGCACGAACAGCAGGAACCCGAGGCCGACGATGATCGTTCCGAACGCCATCTTCAGCGGTGACGACGGCTGCCGCGGCCCCATCGTCGTCCACACCGCCGCGAACACGCCCGCCAGCAGGATCACGAACACCGGCTCGATCGACTGGGTCCAGGTGACCGGCATCTCCCAGCCGAAGACCGTCCGGTCGAGGCGCTCGTCGGCGTAGATCGTGAGCACCGTGAAGATCTGCTGGAAGATCGCCCAGAACACGGCACTCGCGACCCACATCGGCAGGAACGCGAGCACCCGGCGCCGCTCGATCCGGTCCACCTTCGGACTGGAGAGCATCAGCGAGAAGTAGGACACCGTGGCGACCACGACGATCCCGAACACGATCCACTTGAGACGGTCGGGCGTGATCACGTCGGTGGCGATCAGCACGGCGACGAGGACGACCACGACCAGCACGATCCCGCCGACGACCGTCCGGCCGGACGGTGGCAACGGGTTCGGCACCTCACGGCCGGTCTCCGGCAGCTTGCGGCGGTTGAACGCGTACTGCGTCAGACCGGCCGCCATGCCGACCGCCGCCAGCCCGAACCCGGCGTGGAAGCCCCAGGTCTCCTGGAACAGGCCGGTCAGCAGCGGACCGACGAGCGCGCCGATGTTCACGCCGAGGTAGAAGATCGAGAACCCGGCGTCGCGACGGTCGTCGCCCTCGCCGTAGAGCGTCGCCAGGATCGTGCTGGCGTTCGCCTTCACCCCGCCGCTGCCGAACGCGACCAGCACCAGGCCGATCGCGAGCCCGACACCGCCCGGGACCAGCGCGAGCGCGATGTGGCCCGCCATGACCGAGATCGCGCTGCCGAACAGGACGCGCTCCGGGCCGAACAGCCGGTCGGCGACCCAGGCCGCGAGGATCGTGGACAGATAGACCGTCCCGCCGTACGCACCGACGATGCCGGCCGCGACGCCCTGGTCGATCCCGAGACCGCCCTGGACGGCCTCGTAGTACATGTAGAGGAGCAGGATCCCCTGCATCCCGTAGAAGGAGAAGCGCTCCCACATCTCGACGCCGAACAGCGTTCCGAGCTGGGTGGGATGGCCGAGGAAGGTCCGTTCCCGGGGCCGTGGTGAGACGGTGTTGGTCACGGGGTTCCGGATTACTCCTCCGCCCGTGCGTCACGCAACGATCTTGAGCAGGTGTTGAGGGTCAGAGTTCGGCAGAACCCTCGATCGGGCGCATGCCCAGCCGCTCCGCGACCGCCGCCATCGCGTCCTGCACGGCGACGGTGTCCGACAACGGCATCACCGGGCTCTCCGGTTCACCGGCCGCGATCCGCTCGGTCACCTCGGCCAGCTCGTGGGTGTAGCCGCCGCCGACGGAGGGAGCGACGATCTCCTCCGGGTCGGAGCCGTTGCGGTGCAGCACGATCCGGTCGGGGTGATGGAAGCGCGGTGGCACCTCGATCCAGCCGTCGGTGCCGATCACGCGCGCGCTGCCGGGCATCGCGCACCGCAGCGAGACCTGCAGGGCCGCGCTGCACCCGTCGTCGAAACCGAGGACGATCGACTCCTCGACGTCCACGCCGGTCGGCGCCATCGAGCCCGACGCCGCGACGGACGTCGGCGCCCCGAGCACCATCTGCGCGAACGACACGACGTAGACGCCGAGGTCGAACAGCGCGCCGCCGCCGAGCTCGGGGGACCAGAAGCGGTCGTCGGGGCCCGCCGTGTTGCGTACCCCGAGATCGGCCTGCACGGAGCGGACCTCGCCGATTGCACCGGAGTCGACCAGCTCCCGCATCCGGACGACGGCCGGGAAGAACCGGGTCCACATCGCCTCCATGGCGAACACCCCGGTGGCCCGTGCCGCGGCGACGACCTCGCGGGTCGCCTCCGGGGTCACCGTGAACGCCTTCTCGACGAGCACGGCCGTGCCTGCGTTCAGTGCGGCGAGGGCGATCGCGCGGTGCTGCGGGTGCGGCGTCGCGACGTAGACGACGTCGACGCCGTCGTCCTCGAGGATCGCGCGGTAGCCATCGTGCACGGTCGGGATGCCGTGGCGGGACGCGAACTCCGCCGCCCGGTCCTTCGAGCGCGATGCCACGGCGACGAGCTCGGCGCCCGGGACGTGCACGAAGTCCTGCACGAGCTTGTCGGCGATCCGGCCCGGTCCGATCACACCCCACCGCACGGTCATGCACGCGATCCTGCCCGATCCGGTGACGCCCGAAAAATCCCCGGCGACCGACCGATGAGTCACCCGGCCGTCGCCGGTCCATCCGTTCGACCGCATCAGCACACCCCGCACCCCAGGAGCCCGCCATGGTCAACATGATCTTCCCGAACCTGCCGGTCGCCGACGTCGACCGCTCCCGCGATTTCTACGCCGCGCTCGGCTTCACGCCGAACGCCCAGTTCTCCGACGAGAACACGGCGTCGATGGTCGTCAACGAGTCCATCGTGATCATGCTGCTGAGCCGGCCCCGGTTCGCCGACTTCACGAAGAAGGAGATCGCCGACGCGCACACGACCACCGAGACGATCATCGCCCTCGGCGTGGAGGCCCGCGACGAGGTGGACCGCCTGGCCGACGCCGCGCTCGGCGCCGGCGGGACGGTCGGCGGGGACACCCAGGACCACGGGTTCATGTACGGCCGCAGCATCGACGACCCGGACGGCCACCGCTGGGAGTTCGTCTGGATGGACCCGTCGGCCGTCCAGGGCTGAGCAGCCCGCCCACCGTCCGGTGATCGGGTTCCGGGCAGTGCAGGCGGACAGAGTTGTCCTTCCGCACTGCCGAGGAGCCGATCACCGGTGGAGCGCGGCCCGGATGCGGGCGACGACCCGCTCCGGGCGCCGGGTGATGTCCCGCCACGTGAAGCGCAGGACGGTCCATCCGGCCAGCGCGAGCGCATTGCCCTTGTCCCGGTCCGCCGCGAACCGGGCCGGATCGGTGTGCCACGCCCAGCTGTCGATCTCGACGGCCACCCGCTCGTCGGGGAACGCGAGATCGACCCGGGTGTCGCCGAACGGGTACCGCGGCACGAAACCGTCCAGCCCGGCCCGGCGCAGCAGCGCCACGAGGCGGCGTTCCAGGGTCGAGTCCACCCCGACCCCCGCGGCGACGAGCAGCTCGCCGGCTCGACCCATGCCCCGGGCTCCCTCCGCACGGCAGTAGGCCGCGTGGAGCTGCGCGAACGTCACCTTCCGTCGTTGGAGAACGCGGTCCAGGAACGTCTCGCCGTCCGGCAGCACGGCCGCCGTCTCCAGGACGGTCAGCGGGACGGCCGTGACGGCGACCCCGCGACGGACGGTCCGGTCGATCGGATCGAGGTTCCGGCGACGCACCCGGACCAGATCACGTGACGGCCGGGTCGTGCTGCGCGGCAACGTGATCGTGACGACCGGCGGGGCCCGGTCCAGGAGGCCGGACCAGTACGCCGCCGCCGGTCCGCTGACGACTCCGTCCCGGCCCGCCCACAGGGCCGCCGCCCACACGCGGGCCGTGTCGTCGAAGGTGTGGCCGTCCACGAGGTAGACACCGGGCAGCGGTTCCCTCCACCGGCCGGTGAGCACGCGGCGCCGGACCGTCCGGACCGAGAGCCCGCACCCCACGGCCTGGCTCCGGGAGACCACGCCGTGCTGGCGGGCGAGCACGTTCTCGAGGCGCACCCTCCGACGGTGCCGGTACGGGAGCACCGTACGGCGCCGAACGGTGTCGACGTTCGCAGGCGTGATCGACGCCCGCGGCCCATGATCGGGCCCATGATCGGGTCCTCGGTAGCCGGGGCGGACAGATGTGTCCGTCCGGACTGCCGGCAGCCCGATCACAAGGGGCAGCCTTGACGTTCGGGGGGCCGCTGTGGGTAGTCCGTGACGGTCGGTTGAGTAGCGCTTTACTCATGTACTCGGGGCGGCCGGGTCGCATTCTCGTCTCCAGCACCGCAGCGACCCCGCCGAGCAGAGCCGAGAGCCGAGGCCCCCGATGTCCCAGTTGCCGATGACCCAGCCCGCCCCGTTCCTTCCCGGGGGCTGCTTCCCCACACCGAAGCCGTTCAACTTCGACCCGCACACCGGGCTCCCGATCGAGTACGACACGCACGGCAACCCGTACTCGCCGATCGTCCTGGTCGACCCGCCGGAGCTACCGGAGGGCGTCACCGGATACGACCCGTACACCGGCAAGCCGCTCGACGAGCACGGCCACCCCGTCTACGGCGAGCACAACCCGTTCGGCCAGCACACGTTCACCACCCGCCTCGAGGACCGCGGCGGCGTGGACCCGGCCGGGCACGTCATCGCCCAGCGCCCGCTCTACGACACGCACAACGGCCAGCCGATCCACTACGACGAGAACGGCGTCGGCATGGTCAACCTGATCGGCGTCGTCCTCCCGGAGGGCGTGGCGGGGTTCGACCCCTACACCGGCGTGCCGGTCGACGAGCACGGCGAGCCGGTCAGCGGGGCGGACAACCCGCACCTGCGGCCGCAGTACGACTCCGAGACCGGCCTGCCGATCACCTACGACGACCACGGCAACCCGCTCGTCCCGAACGTCCACGTGGAGAACCCGCCCGGGGTGGACGGCTACGACCCGATCACCGGGCAGCCGCTCGACGAGTACGGCGTGCCCGTCGAGGGCGCCGTGAACCCGAACTGGCGACCCGAGGACCGGCCGGAGCCCGAGCACGAGGGTCTCCCGAACTTCGACCCGGAGACCGGCTTCCCGCTCGAGTACGACGAGCACGGCAACCCGTACCCGGCCGTCGACCTCGGCTACACGCCGACGCTGCCGGACGGCGTCGCCGGCTACGACCCGTACACCGGTGAGCCGGTGGACGAGCACGGCAAGGTCGTCGAGGGCGTGGACAACCCGCACGGCGACCACACGTTCACCACGAACCTGTCCGACCGCGAGGGCGTCGACCCGGCCGGTCACGTGGTCGCCCAGCGCCCGATGTACGACGAGGACACCGGCCTGCCGATCTACTACGACGGTCAGGGCCAGCCCTACGTGTTCAACGTCGACACCGAGAAGCCGGACGGCGTGTACCGCTACGACGAGAAGACCGGCGAGCCGCTCGACCCGTTCGGCCACGTCGTCGACGGCGTCGAGAACCCCTACCAGCGCCCGAACTACGACGCCTCCACCGGCCGTCCGATCCAGTACGACCAGAACGGCTACCAGGTCCCGCAGCCGCCGGTGTACCTGCCGCCGAAGCCCGAGGACGTCGTGGGCTACGACCCGCGTACCGGCGAGCCGGTGGACGAGGACGGCGACCCGGTCGACGGCGCGATCAACCCGTGGCTGCTCGACGAGAACGACCTCATGTACCCGGGACCCCGCACGCCGGAGGAGCCGGAGGACCTGAACCAGCCGAACATCGGCGAGGACGACGGCACGATCGTCGACGAGCCGGGCAACACCGGCCCGTTCGCGCCGGGGACCGAGATCCTCGTCGACCCGCCGGTGGACGAGATGGGCGAGCCCGGCGACATCTTCGGCAAGACGGAGAGCCCGGCCGAGCCGACCGACCCGACGGTTCCGACGACGGAGCCGACCGACCCGATGGTCCCGACGACCGTGCCCACGGACGGGAAGGTCACGGTGCCCGAGCCGCGCGACACCGACGACGAGGATCCGTTCGCGCACACCGAGGCGCCGAAGGAGACCGTCGCGACGACGGTGAAGGACTCCGACGACGACGGCGGGTTCCGGGACGAGCCCACGTCGCACGAGCCGGTCGCCACCGAGCCCGCCGAGACGACCGCGTCGCACGAGTCGTCCTCGCTGGACGACGCTCCGGACTCCGGGGCGGACGCGGCCGACCACGCCGACCCGGTCGCCGCGGGCTGATCCGCACCGCACCACGGCCCGTCCCCGGAACCTCCGGGGGCGGGCCTTCGCCGTGTTCCGGGCTTCAGACGCTGCGGCTCGGGCGCCGGAGCCGCACCAGGCCGTCGATCGCCAGTGCGTACCCGGTGACGCCGAACCCGACGACGATCCCGGCCGCGACCGGCGAGACGTACGAGTGGTGCCGGAACGTCTCCCGTCCGTGCACGTTGGACACGTGCACCTCGATCGTCGGCAGCTCGGCGCCCTCGACGGCGTCGTGCAGCGCGACCGACGTGTGGGTGTAGGCGGCGGCGTTGAGCACCGCGCCGAGGGCCGTGCCCGCCTTCACCGCGGCGCCCGCCTCCTGGACCCAGTCGACGAGCACGCCCTCGTGGTTCGTCTGCCGGAAGTCCAGCTCCAGGTCGTGGCGGGCGCACTCGTCGCGGCACAGCGCCTCGACGTCGGCGAGCACGGTCGTGCCGTAGACGTCCGGGCGCCGCACGCCGAGCAGGTTCAGGTTCGGGCCGTTGAACACGAACACGGTCGTCACGGGCGTGACCGTACTCAGGTCGCCCAGCCGGGCCGGACCAGGCCGCTCTCGTAGGCGAGCACGACGAGCTGGGCCCTGTCCCGCGCGCCGAGCTTCGACATCGCGCGGCTGACGTGCGTCTTCGCCGTCGTCGGGCTCATGAACAGCGTCCCGGCGATCTCCTCGTTCGTCAGACCGGCCGCGACCTGGGCGACGACCTCACGCTCCCGGTCGGTGAGTCCCTCCAGCGCCCGCGCGGTGCCCGGCCCCGGCCGTGAACGGGCCGCGAACTCGGCGATCAGCGTGCGGGTCACGGCCGGCGCGAGCAGCGCGTCACCGCCGTGCACGATCCGGATCGCCTTGATCAGGTCCTCCGGCTCGGAGTCCTTGACGAGGAACCCGCTCGCGCCGTGGCGGATCGCGTCGAACACGTAGGAGTCCTCGGTGAACGTGGTCAGCACGATCACCCGCACGGTCTCCAGGCCCGCGTCGGCGGTGATCTCCCGGGTGGCGGCGAGGCCGTCGGTGCCCGGCATCCGGATGTCCATCAGCACGACGTCCGGGACCAGCTCCCGCACACGGGCCAGCGCCTCGGCCCCGTCCGCCGCCTCGCCGACGACCTCCAGGTCGGGCTGCGACCCGAGCAGCGCCCGGAACCCGGAACGGACGAGCGCCTGGTCGTCGGCCAGCAGGACCCGGATCATCGGCGGACCGTGGCGTCGCCGGTCTCCACGACGGCCTCCGCCGGCTCGGGGAGCGGGAGCCGGGCACGGACGCGGTACCCGCCGTCGGGCCCGGCGCCGGCCTCCAGGGTCCCGCCGAGCGCGTGCGCGCGTTCGGTCATGCCGAGCAGGCCGTTCCCACCCGTGGTCTCGACGGCCGGTGGTCCGGTGCCGTCGTCGTCGACGCGCAGTTCGAGCTCCCGGTCCCGGTAGCCGATCAGCACGGTCGCGGTCGACGCGCCCGCGTGCCGGCGGGTGTTCGTCAGCGACTCCTGCACGATCCGGTACGCCGCCAGGTCGACGCCGGTGGGCAGCGGTCGCGTGTCGCCTGCCGTCCGTAGTGTCACCTCGAGGCCTGCGGCGCGGACGTCGTCGAGCAGGGCGTCCAGACGGTCCAGCCCGGGAGTCGGCTGGTGCGGCGCCGCGGCGTCCACTCCCCGTAGCACGCCGAGCGTGGAGCGCATCTCGCGCAGGAGGTCCCGGCTGGACCGCTTGATCTCGGCGAGCGCCGTGCGGGCCTGCTCCGGATCGTCGTCGAGCAGGAAGAGCGCGACGCCGGCCTGGACGTTGATCAGCGAGACGTGGTGGCCGAGCACGTCGTGCAGCTCCTGGGCGATTCGCAGCCGTTCCTCGCCCGCCTTGCGTCGCTGCTCCTCGGCGAGCGCCGCGCGGACCTGCTCACGGCGTTCCCGGCGGAACCGCCACAGGACACCGGCCGCCACGACGACCGTGAGCCAGGCGAGCACGATCAGGACGCCCGGCCACGAGACCGTCCCGCCGGCCACGTACGTCCACACCGCGAGCACCGCGATGGACGTCGCCGCGGTGATCGCCGCGACGTGGTGGTGCCCGGCCACCGTGGCCCCGAACAGCGCGATCACCGCCGCGGCGGGCATCGGACTCCCCGGATAGCCGAGCCCGAACCAGACGACGACGGCCGCGGCGGCCAGCACGACGACCTCGCGCGGGTACGCCCGCCGCACGACCAGCGCGGCGGGCCCGATCACGAGCAGCACCACGCCCAGCACGTCCAGCGGGCGCGCGTAGGGCTGGCGCAGAGCCGCGAACGCCGTGCTGCCGAACGTCAGGAACGCGACGACGGCCGGCAGGGCGAGTGTCCGGGGGACACCGCCCCACCAGCTCGGACGGGTCGCGGCGGGCACGTGGGTCACGGTAGGGCAGGGCACCGACAGAAAGCGTCCTCCTGGAGAAGACCGGGCTGCTACTCCCACGGGTGTAGCGGGCACCCGGCCCGTCGCCCGAGGACAGCAGCCGGATCGCCGCCGCCGGGCGGACGCGCGCGGGGCGTGCCGCGCGGAGGCTTGCCGCCATCACCCACGAGAGGCGGGACACCATGAGTACCGACACCACACCCACACCGGCTCCGGCCGTGCTGGCCTCGGACGCGGAGCGCGAGCGGGTCACCGACCGGCTCCGCGAGGCGGCCGTCGAGGGCAGGCTGACGCTGGCCGAGTCCGACGAGCGCCAGGCCGCCGCCTACGCGGCGCGGACGAGGGACGAGCTGGTCCCGCTCGTCGCGGATCTGCCCGCGGTCCGCCGCCCGTCACGTCCGCGCCGCGGCCCGATGACCCCGCGCGCCCGGCGGATCTTCACGATCCACGCGGCGGTGACCGCCGTCGTCGTCGTGGCGCTGGTGATCGCGTGGGCGTTCAGCCCGGCGCCGTTCTTCTTCCCGGCGTTCCCGACGTTCTGGCTGGCGCTGGCGCTGTTCGTGCACAGCCGCCGCGCCGAGCGCGAGCCGTCGGCGGACGAGCTGATGCCGGAGGCCCTGCGGTGACCGTCCGGTCCCCGGCACCCGTGCGGTTCCGGCTCGCGCGACCGGCACGGTCGGGGGTGCGTTCCGCGCACGTCGTGCTGGGGATCGGCTGGACCGGGCTGGCGCTGGTGATGCTGGCGCTGCCGGTCGCGCTGCTGCTCGGCGGGACCGGACCGCACAGCACGTTCGTGCTGGACGTGATGGCGGTCGTCGGCGAAGGGATGATCCCGTTCTTCGCCGTCGGCACCGTGCTGACCGGTGTCGTCGCCGGGCTCGGAACACCGTGGGGGGTGTTCCGGTACCGGTGGGTCGTCGCGAAGACGGTGCTGGCGCTGGCCGTGATCGCCAGCTCGGTCGCGGTGAGCACCCGGTTGCTGGCGACCGCGCAGGCTGCAGGCGGGACGGACGTGCTGTGGTGGCTGGCCGGCGTGTCGGTCGCGCACCAGGTGGCGCTGATCGCGTCGACCGTGCTGTCGGTGGAGAAGCCGGGTGGCCGTCTCACCGGCCGTTCAGGCGTCCCTGCAGGAAGCGGCGCTCGGCCGGGTCGTCCACGGTGAGCAGGGCCGTCCGGTAGGCGTCGGCGGCCTCCGTGGACCGGCCGAGCCGGTCGAGCAGATCGGCACGGGCGGCGTGCAGCAGGTGGTAGCGGTCCAGGCCGTCGATCGCGTCGATCAGCTCCAGCCCGGCGGCCGGACCGCGGGCCATCGCCACCGCGACGGCCCGGTTCAGCTCGACGACCGGGCCCGGCGCCCGTCGTCGCAGCTCGCCGTAGAGCGCGACGATCTGCTCCCAGTCCGTCTCCGACGCGCTCGGCGCCGCCGCGTGCACGGCCGCGATCGCGGCCTGGATCTGGTACGGCCCGGGCCGTCCACGACGCAGGGCGTGTTCGACGAGCCCGGTGCCCTCCTCGACGAGGCCCCGGTCCCAGCGGTCCCGGTCCTGGTCGGCGAGCAGGACCAGCCCGCCGTCGGCGTCCGTGCGGGCGTCGGAGCGCGAGTGCTGCAACGCGATCAGCGCGCACAGGCCGAGCACCTCCGGCTCGTCCGGCATCAGCAGGGCGAGCAGCCGGGACAGCCGCAACGCCTCGTCGCAGAGATCCTTCGCGTGCATCCCGTAGCCCTCGGTGAAGATCAGGTACAGCACGGTCAGGACGCCGTCCAGGCGGTCCGGCAGCATCGCGTCGGACGGGACGGCGATCCGGATCCCGGCGTCGCGGATCTTGCGCTTGGCCCGCACGAGCCGCTGCGCCGTCGTCGCCTCCGTGGCCAGGAAGCCGCGCGCGATCTGCGCCGCGGTCAGGCCGCCGACCAGCTGCAACGTCAACGCGACCCGGGCCGGCATCGCGAGCGCCGGGTGGCAGCAGGTGAACAGCAGGCTGAGCCGGTCGTCGCCGAGCCGCTCCAGCGATCCGTCCCATGTAGACAACTCGGAGACCTCCCCCCTGTCGGTCGCGGCGAGCGTGCGGTACTTCTCCCGGCCGACGGACTCGCGGCGCAGCCGGTCCAGAGCGCAGCGGCGTCCGACCGTCATCAGCCAGGCGGCCGGGTCGTCCGGGACCGAGCCGTCGGCCCAGCTCGTCGCGGCCTTCGCGGCCGCGTCCTGCAGCGCGTCCTCCGCCAGCCCCACGTCGCCGAGCGCCCGGACGAGACCGGCCAGGACGCGGCCGCGCTCACGCGCGTAGACGTCCGCCAGCGCGGCACCCGTCGTCAGCACAGCGATCACTCGGAGAGCAGCCGGTGGAGCTCGGCGGCCGGATCGCCCGCCAGGCCGGGCACCCGGCGCACCGGGCGGACCTCGATCGACCCCTCGGCCGCCAGCGGACAACGGGCGGCCAGCTCGAGCGCCTCGTCCAGGTCGCGACAGTCGAGCAGGTAGTAGCCGGCGAGCTGCTCGCGCGTCTCGGCGAACGGGCCGTCGGTCGTGAACGCCTCGCCGTCGCGGACCCGCACGGTGGTCGCGGTCCCGGTGTCCTCCAACGGGTTCGAGCCTCGGCAGACACCGCGGGCGCGGCACTCCTCGGTGAACGCGTTCACGGCCGCCAGCGTGGCCCGGAACGCGGCGCTGTCCGGTTCCGTCCGCTCGCACCCGTAGATCAGAAGCATGTAGTCCATCGGTCCTCCTCACCCGATCCCTCGTCCCGGTGGACGGGTTCGTCACGCGCACAGGACGAACGGCGCCCATCGGGCTCGACCGATTGACATGCAACTTTTTGGTTGCCTATTGTGGCGTCCGTGACCGACGTGGACGCCGTGTTCCGGGCGCTGGCCGACCCGACGCGGCGGGAGATCCTCGACCGGTTGCACGCGAGCAACGGGCAGACCCTCGGCGAGCTGTGCACCGGCCTGGCGATGACGCGCCAGGCCGTCTCGAAGCATCTGGCACAGCTGGAGTCCGCCGGGCTGGTCTCGACCCTCCGCCGTGGCCGGGAGAAGCTCCACCACCTCGACCCGGTGCCCATCCAGGAGATCCACGACCGGTGGATCGGCAAGTACGAACGAGCGCGCGTGCAGGCGATCACGAACCTGCGGGCCGCGCTGGAGGAGACCGATGACCGAGATCAGTGACCGTACGTACGTCTACACGACCTACATCCGTACGACGCCGCAGCAGGTGTTCGACGCGCTGACCACGCCCGAGTTCACGATGCAGTACTGGGGAGGCGCGGAGCTGCGCTCGGACTGGACGCCCGGCGCGCTACTGGAGGCCTACCACCCGGAGCGCGACGACTTCATCGGCGAGGTGCTCGTCGTCGAGCCGCCGACCAGGCTGTCCTACACGTTCACCGGCCGCGCCGAGCAGGAGGCCGGACGCCCGGCGACGACGGTGGAGTTCACGATCTCCCCGTTCGGCGACGAGGTGGTGAAGCTCTCCGTGTTGCACACCGGCTTCACCGCCGACGCGAAGGGCGAGCAGGACCACCGCGACATCGGCGAGGGCTGGCCGGCCATCCTGTCCGCGCTCAAGACGCTGCTCGAGTCGGGGACACCGCTGCCCAGCCCAGGGCATCTCGCGCCACGCACACCGGCGACGCGGGCCTGATCCGGCCCGCCGCTGCTGGACGGGAGTTCCTCTCGCACCGTATTGCCGCGCCAGAGCTGCTCTCGCAGGGCTTCCCGCGGATCGCGGCGTCCCGGCCCTGGTTGGACGAGAGCTCCTTTCGCGCCGCGCGACCGTACGAGAGCTGCTCTCGCGCAACTCGGTCCGGGGCGCCGGCGACGGCCGGGCCGGTGCCGGGCGCGAGGCTGTCAGCGGCGGCCGAGCAGGCGGGTCCACCAGGAGCGGCGCGCGGGCGCGGGCACCGGCCCGGTCTCCGGACGCGACGCCGGGACCGCCGTCTCCCGGGCCAGGCGGTCCGCCCTCCAGGCGGCGACCACCTCGTCCGGGTCCAGCTTGCGGATCGGAACGCGCGGCCCGACGGGGTGGCGCATGTGGTCGACGATCTGGCGGTTCAGCTCCTCGACGCGGTCGCGGACCCAGCGCTCGTCGCGCAGCGGGCGCAGCGTCTCCGGGAGCTTGTCGATCTGTTTGCGCAGCTGAAGCGACGTCGGCAGCAGCGCGTCCGTCGACAGGCCCTCGCGCTGCAGGTACCCGCGCACCCACCAGGTCTCGTCGATCGGCCCGGTCTTCCCGGCGCCGGGGAGCGGCTTCCCCTTGCCGGGCAGGTTGTCGAAGTCGCCGCGCTCGGTGGCCTCGCGGATCTGCTTCTCGACGGGCGACTCGAACCGCGGGTCGGCCGGGCGGTGCATTCGGTGCATGGGCCCTCCTCCCACCTCGACATTATCCGTTTCTGTCGGTGGTCCGCGCCACACTGCGCGTATGGACCACGGAACGCTGCACGCACCCGACGACCTGACCGCCAGCTACCCCGGCCGCGTGGTCGGGCACGAGGCCGCCCGCCGCCGCGTGGCGCACGGCCCGGGTGCCGACCGCAACTGGCGGGTCGGAGCGGACGGGGAGCAACGGGCGGCGGCTCTGCTCGAGTCGCTGACCCAGCGGCGACGCAGGCGGGACCGGCTGCTGCACCGGCCACCGTCCTGGCGGGTGCTGCACTCGGTGCCGCTGGACGGTGGCGCGGACATCGACCACGTGCTCGTCGGGCCACCCGGGGTGTGCACGGTCAACACCCGGCACCACCGCGGCGGGCGGATCGAGCTGGACGGTGAGGCGCTGGTCGTGGACGGGTTCCGCACCACGGCGGTGCCGGACGCCCGTCGGGAGGCGGCGCGGGCGCGGGACCTGCTCGTGCCGCGGCTCCCTCCGGTGCTGCGCACGCTGCCGGTCCGGCCGGTCGTCGCGCTCGTCGGTGCCGCGATGCAGGTGCGCCGGTGGCCGGACGACGTGATCGTCGCGACCGAGGGCGCGCTGGTCGCGGCGCTGCGCGGGCTCACGCCGGCGCTCGACGCGTGGGCCGTGGACGAGGTGTACGCCGTCGCGCGGCGCACCGGCACCTGGATCGCCTACTAGGCGAGCCCGAGCAGGATCGCGGCGAGCTCGTCCGGGCGGTTCTGCGGGACCATGTGGGTGGTCTCGATCTCGTGGTAACGCCACGCGTTCGACGAGCGGGCGTGCGCGGCCGCGGCCTCGAACGCTCCGCCGGTGACGTCCGGCCCCCCGGTCGCGCGGATGTAGGTGCGGCCGAGCGGGCGATCGTCCACCGGCACGGCGGTGCGTACCGCCTCGGTGAACGTCGCGACCGGTTGCGGGCTGCGCCGCGGTGCGTTCCAGGCACCCTCGGCCGGGTCCTCGTACTCGCGGTCCGGGCCCGGGATCAGCCACGGAGCACCGAGCCCGGTCGGGATCGCGGCGGCCATCGCGGGCGCCAGGTCGGCGGCGCTCTGGCCGTCGGCCGGGACGAACGCGTCGAGATACACGAGCTCGCGTACCCGGTCGCCGATCGCGTCCAGCGCGCCGGTCACGACCATGCCGCCGTAGGAGAAGCCGAGCAGCACGATGTCGGTGAGGTCCTCGTAGAGCACGGCGTTCACCACGTCGAGGACGTGCAGGTGAAGTCCGACGGTCGGTGCGGCGAGGTGCGAGCGCTCACCGATGCCGGTCAGCGGCGGCGCGACGACGTCATGGCCCGCGGCGCGCAGCCGCGGACGGAGGAGGTGGAAACCGTGCGCGCCGCCCCAGGCGCCGTGCACCAGCACGAACGTGGTCATGGTCGTGATCGTGCCGCACGCCCCGTCCTGCGGGGAGCGGCGAAGGGGAGGAACACTGGCGCGCGATGAGCACCCACCCGTCGATCGAGCGCAGCGAGGGCGCGCGATGAGCCGCCCGTCGACCGGGCGCGGCCAGGGCGCGTGATGAGCACCGACGCTCCGGGCGACTTCCCGCCGGGCTTCTTCTCGCGCACCGACGAGGTCGACGACGCCGCGTTCTACGGCCCGCCGCGCCTGGTCCAGCACATCGACGACGGTGCGATCGCCGCCGTCGGCGAGTTCTACGCCCACATCGGGGCCACCGGACGGGTGCTGGACCTGATGTCGTCGTGGGTCTCGCACCTGCGGACCGAGCCGGCGCACCTGACCGTGCTGGGGATGAACGCCGAGGAGCTCGCGCAGAACCCGATGGCCCGCGACCGGGTGCGGCACGACCTGAACGCCGACCCGGTGCTCCCGTTCGACGGCGGCGTGTTCGACACCTGCGTGTGCACCGTCTCGGTGGACTACCTCGTGCAGCCGGTCGCGGTGTTCGCCGAGGTCGCCCGCGTGCTGGTCCCCGGCGGCACGTTCGCGTGCACGTTCTCCAACCGTTGCTTCCCGACGAAGGCGATCCGCGGCTGGCTGGCCACCGACGACGAGACGCACGTCCGGATCGTCGGCGAGTACTTCCGGCGCAGCGGCGGCTTCGACGTGCCGGAGGCCGGGCGATGGGACACACCGGACGGCGGGGACCCGCTGTACGCGGTGTGGGCGAGTACTCCGGCACGCTGATTGACCGGCCGGACTGCGGTGCAGCAC
This sequence comes from Pseudonocardia endophytica, assembly GCF_004339565.1. Classification (GTDB taxonomy): domain Bacteria; phylum Actinomycetota; class Actinomycetes; order Mycobacteriales; family Pseudonocardiaceae; genus Pseudonocardia; species Pseudonocardia endophytica. Next base: position 24,637 of record NZ_SMFZ01000002.1, on the reverse strand, counting down.
GATCCGGGGAAAGGTCCGAGCGATCCACTCGGACTCGCCAGCGGACGACGAGGTGGTCGCATGTCGGACTCGGTCCGCACGCACGAGACGTTCACGTTCACCGCGGCCGACGACACCGCGATCGCGGCGTACCGGTGGCTCCCGGACGGCCCGCCGCGCGGGATCGTCCAGATCACGCACGGCATGGGCGAGCACATGCTCCGCTACGCCGCGCTCGCCACCGCACTCACCGCGGGCGGCTTCGTCGTGCAGGGCCAGGACCACCGCGGGCACGGCGCCACCGCCGGGTCGCCGGACCGGCACGGCGTGCTCGGCGAGACCGGATGGGCCGGCCTGGTCGACGACATCGACGTGCTCGTCGGGATCGGCCGCGACACGTTCCCCGGCGTCCCGGTCGTGCTGCTCGGGCACAGCATGGGCTCGTTCGCGGTGCAGCAGTACCTGCCGGCGCACTCGGACCGGGTCGACGCCGTGATCCTGTCCGGCACCGGGCTACTGGACCTCCTGGAACCGGCGCTGGACCTGTCCGGGCCCCTGGACCTGGCGTCGTTCAACGCGCCGTTCGAGGACCGCACCGGCTACGAGTGGCTCTCCCGCGACGCCGAGCAGGTCGACCTCTACGTCGGCGACGAGCGCTGCGGCTTCGGCCTGGACACGCCCGGCACCGTCGCCATGTTCACCGACGCCCGCCCGCTGGCCGACGCCGGGACGCTGTCCGCGGTCCGTGACCTGCCGATCTACATCACCGTCGGGGACGCCGACCCCGTCAACGCCGGGCTCGCGCTGGTGAACCCGATGCCCGAGCGCTACCGCGCGGCGGGCCTCACCGACGTGACGCTGAAGGTCTGGCCCGGCGCGCGCCACGAGGTGTTCAACGAGACCAACCGCGACGAGATCGTCGCGGACCTGCTGACCTGGCTGGACCGGGTCGTACCCGAGAGGAACTGACGAGCGTGCGCGTCGACACCACCGGCAGCTTCACCGCCGACCCGCTGGAGACCGAGCAGGTCGCCGTCGCGGCCGAGAAGGAGGGCTACGACGGGGTGTCGGTCCCCGAGACCGCGCACGACGCGTTCGTCGCGCTCGGACTGGCCGCCCGTGCCACGTCGCGGATCCGGCTGCAGTCCGGGATCGCGGTCGCGTTCGCCCGTAACCCGATGACGCTCGCCTACCAGGCCAACGACGTGGCACTGCTGTCCGGAGGGCGGTTCGACCTCGGCATCGGTTCCCAGGTGAAGCCGCACATCGAGCGCCGGTTCTCGATGCCGTGGAGCAACCCGGCCGCTCGCATGGAGGACTTCATCCGGGCGGTGCGGGCGATCTGGGAGTCGTGGGCGACCGGCGAACGGCTGCAGTACAAGGGCGAGTACTACTCGCACACGCTGATGACCGAGTTCTTCTCGCCCGGCCCGAACCCGCACGGCAACCCGCCGATCATGCTGGCCGCCGTCGGCGAGCGGATGACCGAGGTCGCGGGCCGCGTGACCGACGGGATCCTCGCGCACTCGCTCACCACGCCGTCGTACATGGCCGAGGTGACCGTCCCCTCGCTGAAGCGCGGCCGCGGGCGGGACGACCTGGACGGCTTCGACGTGTGCCTGCCGGTGTTCGCCGTGCTCGGCGCGGACGCCGACGCCCGCGCCGCCGCCGAGCAGGGTGTCCGCCGCCAGATCGCGTTCTACGCGTCCACCCCGCCGTACCGCCCGGTGCTCGAGCACCACGGCTGGGGCGAGCTGGCGGAACGGTTGAACGGGCTGTCCAAGCAGCAGGCGTGGGACGAGATGGCCGGCCTGATCGACGACGACGTGCTGGACGCGTTCGCCGTCGCCGGCTCACCGGAGGAGGTGGCGTCCGGGATGGTCGACCGCTACCGCGACCTGGTCGACCGGATCTCGCTGTACACGCCCTACGACGCCGACCCCGGGCTCGTCCTGGACGTCGTGACGAGGCTGCGCGCGGCCTGAGGAGGAACCCGTGGACGTCCAGGACGACCCGTACAAGGAGATCCGCGAGGGCGTCCGTGACGTCTGCCGTCAGTTCGACGGCGAGTACTGGCGCGCCCACGACCGCGACCACGAGTTCCCGTGGGAGTTCTACAACGCGCTGGCCGACGGCGGCTGGATCGGCATCGCCATCCCCGAGGAGTACGGGGGTGGTGGCGCCGGGATCGGCGAGGCGGCCGTCGTGATGGAGGAGGTCGCCGCGTCCGGTGCCGCGATGAACGGCGCCTCCGCGATCCATCTCTCGGTGTTCGGCATGAACCCGGTCGTGAAGTACGGCAGCGACGAGATGCGGCGGACGTACCTGCCGCGCGTCGCGGACGGCAGCCTGCACGTCGCGTTCGGCGTGACCGAGCCGGACGCCGGGCTGGACACGACGGCCATCCGCACGGCCGCCCGCCGCGACGGCGACCGGTACCTCGTGCGCGGACGCAAGGTGTGGACGTCGAAGGCACCGTACTGCGACAAGGTCCTGCTGCTGGTCCGCACGACACCGATCGAGGAGTGCACCAAGCGCACGGACGGGCTCTCGCTGCTGCTCGCCGACCTGCAACGCCCCGAGGTCACGATCACGCCGATCGAGAAGCTGGGGCGCAACGCCGTCGTGTCCTGCGAGGTGGTCTACGACGACCTGCCGGTCGACGCCGCGGACCTCGTCGGCGAGGAGGGCAAGGGCTTCCGGTCCATCCTGGACGGTCTGAACCCGGAGCGGATCCTGATCGCCGCAGAGGCGCTCGGCATCGGAAGGGCCGCGATGGCGGCGGCCACGGAGTACGCGAAGGAACGCGTCGTGTTCGGACGGTCGATCGGCCAGAACCAGGGGATCTCGTTCCCGCTGGCCGAGGCCCACATGCGGCTGCACGCGGCGAGCCTGGTCGTGCGCGAGGCCGCCGAGCGCTACGACGCGGGCCTGCCCTGCGGCGAACATGCGAACTCGGCGAAGTTCCTGGCCGCCGACGCGGCGCACTTCGCGGCGGACCGGGCGATGCAGACGCACGGCGGATTCGGCTACGCCGCCGAGTACGACGTCACGCGTTACTTCACCGAGTCCCGCCTGATGAAGCTCGCCCCGCTGCCGCAGGAGATGGTGCTCAACTACGTGGCCGAGCACGTCCTCGGGCTCCCGCGCTCGTACTGATGGACTCCCGCGTCGTCGAGCGCACGACGGGCCGGGGCGGCGAGCTCGTCCTGCGCCACAGGGACGGTGTGTTCGAGATCGTCGAGAACGGCGTGTTCCTGATGGACACCCGTGACGGTCGTTCGGAGCGGCTGCTCGTCGGCGCCGCGGCCGACGCGATGCCGGCCAGGGGCCGGATGGTGATCGGCGGCCTGGGCGTCGGGTTCTCGCTCGCGGAGGCGCTCACCCGACCTGCCGTGCGCGAGGTGCACGTGATCGAGCGGGAGGAGGCGGTGGTCCGCTGGAACCGCGGCCCGCTCGCCCCGGTGCACGGTCACGCGCTCGACGACGACCGGGTGCGGGTCCACGTCACCGATCTCACCGACTGGATGGATGCGGCGGAACCGGCCGGCGTCGACGCGCTCTGCCTGGACGTGGACAACGGCCCGGAGTGGACGGTCACACCGTCCAACGACGACCTGTACCGGGACCGGGGGCTGGCCCGCGCCGCGCGGGCACTGTCCCCCGGTGGCGTGCTGACGGTCTGGAGTGCCGCTCCGGCACCGGATCTCGAGGCCCGGCTCGCCGGTCACTTCGCGACCGTCCACAGTCACGAGATTCCGGTCGACCGTGGACAACCGGACGTCGTGCTGGTCGCCGTCGGGCCCCGGGGGAGCGGATGACCCCGGACACGGCGCACGGCCGGCGACCATGTCGGTCGCCGGCCGTGCGAGGTCCCACCGTCCGTCCGCCGGGCGTGCCGGCGGGACGGCTCAGCGGAGGCCGAGCTTCTTCGAGCAGGCCGGCCAGGCCTTCCAGCCCTGCGCGTCCAGGACCTTCTCGGCGACGGCGATCTGCTCGGAACGCGAGGCGTTCTCCGGCTGGCCCTTGCCGCCGAAGGCCTTCCAGGTCGAGTCGGTGAACTGGAGGCCGCCACCGAAGCCGTTGCCGGTGTTGATGGACCAGTCACCGCCGCTCTCGCACTGCGCGAGGCGGTCCCACGTGCTCGCCGAGGCGGCGTTCGCCGTGCCGGCCATCATCACCGGGCCACCCACTGCGATCAGGCCGGCCATCGCGAAGCCGACAATTCGCCCACGGGTGGACATACCAGTGCTGCTCATTTCGCTCATCCCAGGATCCAGACCCGCGTCGACCGGGCGACCGCACGACGCATGGGGAGCGACGTTCGGGGGCGACTGCGCCCGCGGCCCGTACCCCGTCCCGCCTTGTGCAGGTCGACTGTCCGGAAACCGCGGGACGGGGGTGTCCGTGTGACGCGGCGGTTCCGGCATTCCGGTTCGGCCCGCTCCGGTCGGGGCGAGCCGCAACGAAGGTAGGCGGATCACCGGGTCGAGGGTCAAGCAATGGCATCGTGACGAATAACACTACGATAAACGACTAATCATCGTCGCAGCTCAGAGCCGCTTTATGCACCCGATAGTCGATCTTCGACGCCCATTGGAACTTTCATTACGGATCTATTTCAGCCATGACGGCCGCCGCGCGGGAACCTCGACGGCCGCTCGCGCGTTGAAGACCCGTGCCGACTTGACGCCTTCCGGACGTAGCCGGCAGCGGCCGTTCGGACCCGTCCTCGGCGCCCGAACGGCCACCACATGGGGACGACCCGACAGGCGCGGTCGATCCGCGACATGTCGTTCCCGACCTGTCGGTTGCTACTGTTGAGCGATGTCACTGCGCCACGCCCTGCTCGGTCTGCTGGCCGACCACCCGGCGAGCGGCTACGAGCTGACCCGCACGTTCGAGGCCAGCCTGCAGCAGCACGCGTGGCACGCGCGGCACAGCCAGATCTACCCGGAGCTGAACAAGCTGGCCGACGAGGGCCTGCTCACGGTCGTCGGCAGTGGCGCGCGCAACCGCCGCACCTACGGCCTGACCGACGACGGCAGGGCCGAGCTGCAGCGCTGGCTGCTGTCCGAGTCCGACTCGCCGGGCGTCCGCAACGAGGACGTGCTGCGGATGTTCCTGATCCCCGCCCTCCCGCCCGACGACGCGCGCACCGCGCTGGAGCGGTTCGCCGCCGAGGGGCAGGAGAAGGTCGGCGTCCTGTCCGGGATCCGGGGCCGGGACGAGTCCCCGCTCGGCTTCGGCCAGCTCGCCGCCGAGTTCGGCCTGCGCTACTACCGGATGCAGGTCGAGTGGGCGCACTGGGCGATCGAGCAGTTCGACGACGTCGCGCCGGCCCCGGAGCCCGGCTCTCAGCAGAGCACGGCCTGACCGGCGCGGTCGCGCGCCTCCAGGTCCAGCAGCGCTCGCTTGACGAGCGTGCCGCCCGCGTAGCCGACGAGCCTCCCGTCCACCCCCAGCACGCGGTGGCACGGCACCACGATCAGCACCGGGTTGCGGGCCATCGCCCCACCGACCCTGCGCGCCCCGTCCCTGTCGAGACCGAGGCGGGCGGCCAGCGCCCCGTACGTCGTCGTCTCGCCGAACGGCACGTCGGACAGGGCGTCCAGGATCGTGCGGTGCTCGCCCTGCACGCGGTCCAGGTCCACCGGCACGGTGAACCGCTCCCGCTCGCCCGCCAGGTACTCGTCGATCTCCCGGCGGGCCTGGTCCAGGATCGGGTTCCCCGCACCGTCCCCGACCTCCGCCGATCCGAACCGGACCCGGGTGAGGCCGGCGTCCGATGCCGACAGGGTCAGAGGGCCGAACGTCGTCTCGTGCACCGTGATGCTCATGCCGGGCAGAACCCCGGAGTGGCCGGACCGGTTGCACCGATCACGCCGCCCTGGCCGGCACGACCCGCGGCAGGAGCACGGCCGCCGCCACGAACCACAGCATGCCCCCGAAGCGCGCGATCGGGAGCAGGGCGTACAGCGCGGACGTGATCAGCGAGAGCGGTGCCAGCGCCGCGAGCACGGCCACGACGACGCCGGCCACCGCGAGCGGTCGCGGCAGCAGCCGCATCAGTCCCGCCGGGACGGCGAGCCCGGCCAGCAGCAGCGCCGACCCGAGCGCGAACCCCACGCCGCCCGCCGCGAACGACAGCGTGCTCGCCGTCAGCACGACGGCGCCGTCGCCCCACTGGGCGGCCGTCGCGGCCGTCCAGGCGGCCAGTCCACTCAGGACCAGCGCCGACGGGGCGAGCAGCCCGCCCACCAGGCCGATCACCGGTCCGGCGACGCGGGCGCCGAGCGCCCACAGCCGTTGTGCCGCAGCGGCGGCGAACACGGCCAGCGGCGCCGCGGACATCACGAGCAGGGCGGCGGCGACGTCGGCCCGCACCGGGGCGTCCCGCAGGACGGCGAGTGCGGTGGCCGGACTCGACCCCGGCCCCGCCCCCGGGTAGAGGACGGCACCGGCGACGGCCAGCAGGACGTACGCCGCGATCGGGGCCCAGAGCGGCGGACCGCCCTGCACCCGGACGGTCGGCGGCTCGAGGGCAACGGACATGACGACACCTCGTTCTCTCGGATAATCATTACAGTTTGTAAGAGTTACGCGAGACAGACGATGTGTCAAGCGGTATGGTCGACGACCGTGAGCACGTCAGAGCCTCCGCGCGTCCCACCCGCCGGCTCCGCGTTCCTGCTGACCCAGCTGGGCACGCACGCCGCGTCCGCGTTCGCCGAACGCATCGCGCGGCTGGACCTGACGCCGCCGCAGACGGGGTTGCTGCGGGTCGTCGCGTCCGAGCCGGGGCGCAGCCAGCAGGCGCTGGCGCAGCAGCTGGGGACGCCACCGACGCGTCTGGTCGCGCTCGTCGACGGCCTGGAGGAGCGCGGGCTGCTGGAGCGGCGCCGGAACCCCGGCGACCGGCGGCTGCACGCCGTCCACCTCGGACCGGCGGGCGAGAAGCTGATGGGCGAGATCCGCGACGTCGCCCGCGAGCACGACGACGCGGTCCTCGCCCCGCTGGACGACGACGAGCGCGCGCGTCTGCGCGAGCTGCTCGGCAAGCTCGCGGACGCGCACGGCCTCACTCCGGGGGTGCACCCCGGCTACCGCCACCTCGGGGCACCCGACGCGAAGGGCGCCCCGGGGGATCAGGCGTCGTAGTCGACGGTCACCTTGTCGGACAAGGGGAGCGCCTGGCAGGTCAGGACGAAGCCGGCGTCGACCTCGTCGTCCTCGAGGGCGAAGTTGCGCCGCATCGTCACCTCGCCGGACGTCACGAGCGCCCGGCACGTACCGCACACGCCGCCCTTGCAGGCGAACGGCAGGTCGGCGCGGACCTTCTGCGCGGCGTCGAGCACCGGTTCGTTGCGCGGCAGGACGAGCTGGGTCGACCGTCCGTTGAGGACGACCGTCACGTCGCTGCCCTCACCGTCGTCGACGACGTCGTCCTCGGCGCGGTGCACCTCGGGCGGCGGTTCGTCCACATAGAACAGCTCGCGGTGGATCCGCTTCTTCTCCACGCCGCGCTCGGACAGCACGGTGCGGGCGTCCTCGGTCATCCCGAGCGGGCCGCAGAGCCACCAGTGGTCGACGTCGTCGGTGTCCACGAGCGCGGACAGCAACGTGCGCAGGCGATCCGCGTCCAGGCGGCCGTTGACGATCTCGGCCTCGGTGGGCTCGCGGGACAGCACGTGGATGAGGTGCAGCCGCGCGCCGTAGGTGTTCTTCAGGTCGGCGAGCTCCTCGGTGAACATCACCGTGTCCGTGCGGCGGTTGCCGTAGAGCAGCGTGACGCGGGTGTCGGGGTGCGCGGCGAGCACGGACGCGGCGATCGAGAGCACCGGCGTGATCCCGGAGCCGGCCGCGACGAGCCCGTGGTGCGTGCCGGCCTCCAGATCCGGTGTGAACGAGCCGGACGGCGGCCCGACCTCGACCTCGTCGCCGACCTCGAGTCGATCCACCAGCCACTCGGAGAACATGCCGGTGTCGACCTTGCGCACGCCGACCCGCGGCCGCTCACCGGCGGGTGCGCAGATCGAGTAGGAGCGGCGGTGCTCACCGAGGTCGTCGGTGCGGCGCAACGTGAGGTACTGGCCGGGGCGGAACGCGTAGTGCTCCTCGAGCTCGGCCGGCACGTCGAACGTGACGGCGACGGCGTCGTCGCAGAGCCGTTCGACGGACGCGACAGCGAGCCGGTGGAAGCCCTCCGGCAGTTCCGCCGGGGCGTCCGGCAGGAACCCGGGGTCCGCGAGCAGCGCATCGATCTCGTCGGAGAGCGACAGACGGGTGGTCCTCCCGTGAGCCTGGTTCCCGCGGGCCTGCCACGCCGCGGCACGACGCCGGTCGCTCACGATCAGATCTCCTTCATGTGCTCGAACGGTTCCCGGCAGCTCCGGCAGCGGCGCAGGGCCGTGCAGGCGGTCGGACCGAAGCGCGAGATCTCCTCGGTCGCGGCCGCTCCGCAGTGCGGGCAGCGCACCGACTCACGGGGAGCCTCCAGCGTCAGCGGCACCGGGCCCGTGGGGCGCGGTCCCAGATGGTGCGGGGGCGCGACGCCGGCCTCGGCCAGCTTGCGACGGCCCTGGTCGGTGATCAGGTCGGACGTCCACGGTGGACTGAACACGACGCGCACGTCCACCGGGCCCCAGCCTGCGGCGCGCAGCCGAGCGTCCAGGTCCTCGCGCATCGCCTCGACGGCCGGGCAGCCGGAGTAGGTCGGCGTGAGGGTCACGGTCACGGCGTCGCCGTCGGTGGTCACGGACCGGACGACGCCGAGGTCGGCGAGCGTCAGCATCGGCATCTCGGGATCGGTCACGCGCGCGACGACGTCCCACGCGCTACCGGAGTCCTCGTGCGGCGCAGCCGGACCCGGCATGCTGCGGCCGGTCTCCGGCTCGTGCACCGGCGCGACATCGCTCCACACGGCGGTCACCACGACGCCCCCGGGTGGGCGCGGGCCAGCGCCTGCATCGTCGCGAGCACGTTGCCGAGCTGCTCGGTGTGCACGCCATGGCGTCCGCCGCGGCCGCCGATCGTGCCGGCGGCGGCACGCTGCGGGCGGGTCAGCGTGGCCCGGCCGATCACCTCGTCCAGCACGGCGTCGACCTCCTCGCGCAGCTCCGCCGGGTCGACGGCCACGTCCGCCCCGACGAGGCGTCGCTCCACATCGGACGTGCGGAACAGCTCGTCGACGTAGGGCCACACGGCGTCCAGCCCGGCCTGCATGCGCCGGTGCGACTCGTCGGTGCCGTCGCCGAGGCGCAGCGTCCAGCGCGCGGCGTAGTCGCGGTGGTAAGCCAGCTCGCGCACGCCCTTGACGGCGACGGCGGCGATCACCGGGTCGGCCGAGGTCTGCAGGCGGTACAGCAGCGCGAGACGCCAGGTCGAGAACACGAGCAGTCGGGCGATCGCCTGGCCGAAGTCGCGGTCGTCGGAGAGCTCGGCGATCGCGACGTTGCGGAAGTCGGTCTCCGTGCGGAAGTACGCCAGCGCGTCCTCGTCGCGGCCACGTCCGTCGGGGCCCGCGGAGGCGGCCGTCGAGCTCAAGCCTTCGACGTGCCCGCCGCGGGACAGCAGGATCCGCGCCTGCCCGAGCAGGTCGAGCGCGGTGTTCGCGAGCGCGACCTCCTCCTCCAGCTCCGGCGCGTTGGACACCCACTCGGAGAGCCGGTGGCTGATCACCAGCGCGTCGTCGCCGAGCATCAGGCAGTAGAGCGCGAGGTCGGCCGGGTCGGCGCCGTCCGGCACCGCGGCCGTGATCTCGGCCGCCAGCTCGTCGTCCATGCCGGTGCCGAACGCCCAGCGCGGGTCGTCGTGCGCGGTCGTCTCGGACAGGGCCTGGTAGGCGTTCTCGTCCGTGTCGGTGCCCGTCACAGGTGCGGGACCTCCTCCGGGATCGAGTAGAACGTCGGGTGCCGGTAGACCTTGTCCGCGGCGGGCGAGAAGAACGGGTCCTTCTCCGCCGGGCTGGACGCCGTCACGTCGTCGGCCCTGACCACCCAGATCGACACGCCCTCGTTGCGTCGCGTGTAGACGTCGCGCGCGTTGTGCAGCGCCATCTCCGCGTCCGCCGCGTGCAGCGATCCGACGTGGACGTGGTTCAGCCCGCGCTTGCCGCGCACGAAGACCTCCCACAGCGGCCACGGTTTCCGCGTCGACTTCTCGTCCACACCGGACTCGACGCCGGTCTGCGGGACGGCGCCGTGCCCGCCCTCCGCGACATACGAACCCCCGGCCGACACGCTCATGCCACCGCTCCCTTCGCGGCCCGCGCCGCCTGCTTGTCCGCGTACGCCTGCGCCGCCTCACGCACCCAGGCACCGTCCTCGTGCGCCCGACGGCGGTGCGCCAGCCGCTGCGCGTTCGCCGGACCGGAGCCCGAGATCACGGCCGCGAACTCGTCCCAGTCCGGCTCACCGAAGTCGTGCACGCCTCGCTCGTCGTTCCAGCGCAGCTGCGGGTCCGGCAACGTGACACCGAGCGCCGCGGCCTGCGGCACGGTCATGTCGACGAAGCGCTGGCGCAGCTCGTCGTTCGTGTGCCGCTTGATGCCCCACGCCATCGACTGCTGCGTGTTCGGCGAGTCCGCGTCACCGGGACCGAACATCATCAGCGACGGCCACCACCAGCGGTTCGTCGCCTCCTGCACCATCTCGCGCTGCGCGTCGGTGCCGCCCACCAGCGCGAGCAGCAGCTCGAAGCCCTGCCGCTGGTGGAACGACTCCTCCTTGCAAACACGGATCATCGCCCGGGCGTACGGCCCGTAGCTGCACCGACACAACGGCACCTGGTTGCAGATCGCGGCGCCGTCGACCAACCAGCCGATCACGCCGATGTCCGCCCAGGACAGCGTCGGGTAGTTAAAGATCGACGAGTACTTCTGCTTCGAGGAGATCAGCTTCTCGGTCAGCTCCTCGCGGTCCACGCCGAGCGTCTCGGCGGCCGCGTACAGGTACATCCCGTGCCCGGCCTCGTCCTGCACCTTGGCGAGCAGGATCGCCTTACGGCGCAACGACGGCGCCCGCAGCAGCCAGTTGCCCTCCGGCTGCATACCGATGATCTCGGAATGCGCGTGCTGGGCGATCTGCCGGACCAGCGACTTCCGATACGCCTCCGGCATCCAGTCCCTCGGCTCGATCCGCTGGTCGGCGGCGATCGTCGCCTCGAACCCCGCCAGGAGCTCCGCGTCGTCGGGCACCGGACACCTCCTCGTACCGAATGTTCGTTCGGCTACCAGCATGGCCGAGTCGGCGTCCGTACGCAAGGCCGGACCGCTCGAGGCCGCTCGACCCCGCGGAATCGTTCCTCCCGACCCGGGTCCGCGATCGAGAGGTACGTTCGCGCGCTCCGTCCCCCGGAAACGTTCCTCCCGATCCCGGCACGCCGTCGGGAGGAACGTTCGGGCGGTTGCCCCCGCGGAAACGTTCCACTCGATTCCGCGGCGCCGTCGGGAGGAACGTTCGCGTTGCTGGACCGCGGCTCCCCGTTCCGGAGCATGATCAAGTGGAACCGGTCGGCACGCCCGTCCCGTCCAAGGGCCATGACCACGACAGGACGACCCTTCGTCGGAGCCGAGGCGATCGCGGCGGGCGCGGTCACCCCGGCCGAGCTGCGCGGACCCCGGTACCGCTCGCCGTTCCGCGGCATCCACGTCGCCGCCGACGCACCGGACACGTTCACGACGCGCTGCGAGGCCGGGTTCCTCGCCGTCCGCGGGCACGGAGCACTCGCGGGGTACGCCGCGTCCGAGATCCTGGGGGCGGACTGCGCGCCGGCGCGTGCCCCGGTCGAGCTCGTCACGACGGACGGCCGGAAGCGTCGCGACCGCGCCGGGCTGGTCGCGCACCGCGACACCGTCCTCGACGACGAGATCCTGCACGACGTCCCGATACGCGTCCGCGACCGTCGGGGACGATGGCGGGTGCTGCCCGGACGGACGGTCGACACCACCTCGCCGCTGCGGACGGCCTTCGACCTGGCTCGACGCGAGCCGCGGATCGAGGCGGTCATCGCGCTCGACGCCCTCGGATGTCAGTGTGGCGTCGACCCGGCCGAGGTGCTCGGGCTCGCGACTCGCCACCCCGGCGTGCGTGGGCTCGACCGGCTCCCCGGTCTGATCGCGCTCGCCGACGTCCGCGCCGAGTCCCCGATGGAGACGCGGATCCGGCTGGCTCTTCTCGACGGCGGACTGCCCGCTCCCGAGCTGCAGTTCGAGCTCGGTCGCTACCGCCTCGACCTGGCCTATCCCGCGGCGATGCTGGCCATCGAGTACGACGGCGAGCACCATCGGACGGCTGAGCAGGCGCGCTACGACCTCGAACGCCAGTCGTACGTCGACTCCAGGGGCTGGACGGTCCTGCGTCCACCGGACTTCGAGGTTCTCGGCCGGCCCGACGTCGTCGCCGACCGCGTCCGCCACGCGCTCGCGTTCCGCCGGGACCGGTCCGCCTGGTGACCGCGCGAACGTACCGGCCGACGGTCTGCGCGGATCGAGTGGAACGTTTCCGCGCAGACGACCGCGCGAACGTTCCTCTCGATCTGAACCGTCGGTCGAGTGGAACGTTTCCGCGGGCCGATCTCAGCGGGTCGACCTCAGCGGGCCGGGAGGATGCCGGTGAACGCGGCGGCGGCGACGTCGTCGGGGAGGGTGGCCGTGCCGGGACGCCCTGGGCGGTACCACTCGACGATCGAGTTGACCACGCCGGAGAGCAGGCGGGCGGCCAGGGCGGGGTCGACGTCGGAACGGACCTCGCCCGCATCGACGGCGTCGCGGACCAGGGTGGCGATCGCGGCGTCGAACGCGCGGCGGCGTTCCAGGGCCCAGCGTTCGGTCTCGGTGTTGCCGCGCACGCGCAGCAGCAGCGTGACGTACGGCAGCTCGGCCATCAGGACGGCGACCTGGTCACGGACGATCGTACGCAGGCGCTCGGTCGGGGACCCGGTGGTCGCGGACGGTGAGTCGAGGACGCCGAACAGGCCGTCGACCGCCCGCTCCAGCGCGGCGCGCAGCAGCGCCTCCTTGCCGGAGAAGTGGTGGTAGAACGACGACTTCGTGATCCCCGCGGCGCGCGAGAGGTCCTCCATGGACGTCGCGTCGTAGCCGCGGGTGTTGAACTCGCCGACGGCGATCTCCAGCAGCGACCCGGCGCCGCCGCTGGGACGCCGGGCCCGACGCGCCGGAGCGGTGGACTCACTCACGAGCGCCGCACCGTCCGTCCGTTCGCACGCTCACTCACTGCCCCTCGAACGTCGGCGTGCGCTTGGCCAGGAAGTCCGCGACGGCGTTCTGGTGGTCACGGGTGTGCGCGAGACGCTTCTGCCCGTCGCTCTCGTTCTCCAGCACGGCGGGCAGCTCGTTCACCGCGCCGAACCGGACGGCGGCCTTGACCTCGGCGTACGCGGCCGTCGGACCGGAGGCCATGGTGCGGGCCAGCTCCAGCGCGGCGTCCACGACCTCCTCGCGCGGCACCACCGATCGCACGAGACCCCACGCCTGCGCGTCCTCGGCCGAGAACGGCTCGCCGAGCAGGAGCAGCTCGGTGGCCCGCGACACGCCGACGGCGTGCGCGAGGCTCGCGGAGAGCCCGGTGTCGGCGGTCAGCCCGATGCCGGTGAACGCCGTCGCGAACTTCAGACCGGCGGCGGCGACCCGCAGGTCGGCGGCCAGCGCGATACCGAGCCCGGCCCCGACGCACGGCCCGTTCACGGCGGCGATCACCGGCTTGGGCATGCCGGTCAGCGCCAGCACGAGCGGGTTGTAGTGCTGGGCGACCGTGTCGAACGCGCTCGTCGCGTCCTTCTCCAGCGCCGTCGCGTGCTCGCCGAGATCCTGCCCGACGCAGAACGCCTTGCCGGCGCCGGTGATCACGACGGCGCGCACGGACTCGTCGTCGGCGATCTCGCGGACGGCCGGGAGCAGGGCCTCCTTCAGCTCGACCGTCATCGCGTTGTAGCGGTCCGGACGGTTCAGCGTGAGGACGGCGACGGCCTTGTCGGTCTCGTCGCGGGTGACCAGGACGGCGGGGTCGGTGTCGGCCATCCGCGCATCGTAGCCTTCGACCGAACGATCGGTCAGCTACCGCGTTGGTACGCTCCGCGCGACGGCGCCTGGACGAGGAGGACACGGGATGACCAGCGCGGACACCTCGGGCGAGACCAGGCCGGACCCGTCGGAGCTGATCTGGGAACGCCCCGGCGGTGACCCGGGCGAGGCGGGCGACGCCGTCGAGATCGCGCCGCTGCCGGACGGCGGGCACGCGATGCGCAACGCCGCCGACGGTCCGGACGGATCCGTCCTGTACTTCACGAAGGGCGAGTGGGACGCGTTCGTGCTCGGTGTGCGCGACGGCGAGTTCGACGTCGGGTAGGGCACTGGTAGCCGCGCCGTTCCGGTGCTAGCTTTCCTCCCGAACGAACGGTCGGTTCACTCAGGGAGGAGTCGCGGATGCCCCTGCTCCGTAGCCATGTCCAGGGCGGTTGGCACACCGGGACCGGCGAGGGCCGGCCGGTGTACGACGCGGTGACCGGCGAGGAGGTTGCCCGGCTGTCCACCGACGGCCTGGACGCCGGTGCGGCCCTGGACTATGGACGTGCGGTCGGTGGCCCTGCGTTGCGTGAGTTGACGTTCCACCAGCGGGCGGCGCTGCTCAAGGCGCTCGGCGGGCACCTGCGCGAGCACCGCAAGGACCTCTACACCGTCTCGGCGCGCACCGGCGCCACGCTCGGCGACTCGAAGTTCGACGTCGACGGCGGAATCGGCGTACTGCTCGCCTACGCGTCCAAAGCGAAACGGGAACTGCCGAACGACACCGTCTACGTCGACGGCGACATCGAACCCCTCGGCAAGGGCGGCACGTTCCTCGGCCAACACGTCTGCACCCCACGCCGCGGCGTCGCGGTACAGGTCAACGCGTTCAACTTCCCCGTGTGGGGGCCGCTGGAGAAACTCGCCCCCGCGTTCCTGGCCGGCGTGCCGACCCTGATCAAACCGGCCAGCCCGACCGCGTTCCTGACCGCGACCCTGGTCGAGCTGATCGTCGACTCCGGACTGCTCCCCGACGGCGCACTGCAGTTCGTCGCCGGCTCCCTCGGCGACGCGTTCGACCACCTCACCGGCCAGGACCTGGTCAGCTTCACCGGCTCCGCGTCGACCGCACAGACCCTGCGCACACACCCCGCGATCGTCCGGAACTCGGTGCGGTTCTCCGCCGAGGCCGACTCACTGAACTTCTCCGCACTCGGCCCGGACGCCACACCCGGCACGGCGGAGTTCGACCTGTTCGTCACCGGCCTGGTCACCGAGATGACAGTCAAGGCCGGACAGAAATGCACCGCGATCCGCCGCGCATTCGTGCCCTCCCAGCACGTCGACGCCGTCATCTCGGCCACCTCCGAACGCCTGTCCAAGGTCGTCGTCGGCGCACCGGACGCCGAGAGCACGACCATGGGCGCGCTGGCCAGCCTGGACCAGCGCGAGGAGGTCCGGCGCAGCGTGAAAGCGCTGCGCGACGCCGGCCGGATCGTGTTCGGCGACCCGGACACCGTCGAGGTCACCGGCGCCGACGCCCAGCGGGGCGCGTTCGTGTCCCCGCTGCTGCTGCTCGGGGACCCGCAACGCGCCGAACCACACGAGGTCGAGGCGTTCGGCCCGGTCTCCACGATCCTGCCCTACGACGGCACCGACCAGCTGATCGACTTCGCGGCCCGCGGGCAGGGCAGCCTGGCCGGCTCGATCGTCACCGCCGACACCGCGTTCGCCCGCGAGATCGCGCTCGGCACCGCACCGTTCCACGGCCGCCTGCTCGTCCTCAACGAGCGGGACGCGAAGGAGTCCACCGGCCACGGCTCCCCGATGCCCCAACTCGTCCACGGCGGACCCGGCCGCGCCGGCGGCGGCGAGGAAATGGGCGGCATCCGCGGCGTGCTGCACCACATGCAACGCACCGCCCTACAAGGAGACCCGGACACGATCGCCGCGGTCACCGGCCGCTGGGTTCAGGGGGCCGAGCGCCGCGAGACCGACGTGCACCCGTTCCGGCTGCACCTCGAAGAACTCAAACCCGGCGACACCCTCGTCGCAGGCCCCCGCACGGTGTCCCAGCAAGACGTCGAACACTTCGCCAAGTTCACCGGCGACACGTTCTACGCGCACATGGACGCCGAGGCCGCCGCGGCGAACCCGCTGTTCGGCGAACGCGTCGCGCACGGCTACCTGATCGTGTCGCTGGCCGCGGGCCTGTTCGTCGACCCCGACCCCGGCCCCGTGCTCGCCAACTTCGGCGTCGACAACCTGCGCTTCCTCACCCCCGTCACGTTCGGCGACTCCCTCACCGTGACCCTGACCTGCAAACAACTCACCCCCCGCGAATCCGCCGGCTACGGCGAAGTCCGCTGGGACGCCGACGTCACCCGCCAGGACGGCCAGTCCGTCGCCCGCTACGACGTCCTCACCCTCGTCGCGAAGAAGGAATCATGACGGTCACCCAGCGGCTCGGGGACGCGCCGGACAAGGACCTGCTCGACCCGACGGAGCGCATGTCCGTCGACGAGCTGCGGGCGCTGCAGCTGGAGCGTCTGCAGTGGACGCTGCGGCACGCCTACGAGAACGTGCCGCACTACCGTCGGCGCTTCGACGAGCACGGCGTCCATCCGGACGACTGCCGCGAGCTGGCGGACCTCGCGAAGTTCCCGACGACGACGAAGGCCGACCTGCGGGACAACTACCCGTTCGGCCTGTTCGCCGTGCCGCGCGAGCAGGTCCGGCGGGTGCACGCGTCGTCAGGGACGACCGGCAAGCCCACCGTCGTCGGCTACACCGAGCACGACATCGACGTGTGGGCGACGGTCGTCGCCCGCTCGATCCGCGCGGCGGGCGGCCGTCCGGGCCACCGGGTGCACAACGCGTACGGCTACGGCCTGTTCACCGGCGGGCTCGGCGCGCACTACGGCATCGAGAAGCTCGGCGCGACGGCGATCCCGGTCTCCGGCGGCATGACCCCGCGCCAGGTGCAGCTGATCCAGGACTTCGAGCCCGAGGTCATCATGCTGACCCCGAGCTACATGCTCACGATCCTCGACGAGTTCGCGCGGCAGGGCATCGAGCCGACGTCGACGTCGCTGCGGGTCGGGATCTTCGGCGCGGAGCCGTGGACCGAGCAGATGCGCTCCGAGATCGAGGAGCGGATGGACATGCACGCCGTGGACATCTACGGCCTGTCCGAGGTGATGGGCCCCGGCGTCGCGCAGGAGTGCGTCGAGACGAAGGACGGCCTGCACGTCTGGGAGGACCACTTCTACCCCGAGGTGATCGACCCGGTCGATGCCACCGTGCTACCGGACGGCGAGGAGGGCGAGCTCTGCTTCACCAGCCTCACGAAGGAGGCGTTGCCGATCATCCGGTACCGCACCCGGGACCTGACCCGGCTGCAGCCCGGCACCGCACGCCCGTCGATGCGCCGGATCCAGAAGATCACCGGCCGCAGCGACGACATGATCATCCTGCGCGGCGTGAACCTGTTCCCGACGCAGATCGAGGAGATCGTCCTGCGCACGCAGGGCTTCTCCCCGCACTTCCAGTTGGAGCTGACCACCGAGGGCCGGATGGACGCGCTGACCGTCCGGGTCGAGGCGCGCGCGGACACCCCGGCCGACCGCAGGCAGGCGGCCGGCCGGGAGCTGGTCACCGCGATCAAGGAGACCGTCGGTGTCAGCGTGGTGTGCGACGTCGTCGATCCGGACACGTTGGAGCGCTCGGTCGGGAAGTTGCAGCGGCTGCTGGATCGGCGAGAGAAGCGCTAGCGGAACGAGCAGACAACACCGAGAGAAGCGCCAGCGGAACGAGCAGACGACACCGACGACCGGCGCCCGCGCCGAGAAACTGCTCGACGCGGTCCACGCGGCAGCCGTCGACCTCGGGACCGGTGCGGTCCGCCGCGCGGCGGGTGCGCTGCGCGGGGTGCCGGATCAGCGGACGCGCAACACGACCATCCGGCAGTCCACGCCCTGACCCGCGCGGTACGGGGTGACGTCGGTGGACACGGCCTCGACGACGTCGCCCGCCGCGAGGCGGTCCACCTCGGCCCGGTAGCCACCGGGCTCCCAGATGTCGTCGAGCACCGTGGCGACGACGACGCCGCCGGGCTTCGTGACGCGCGCGAACTCGCCGAGCACGGCCGGCCCGACGTGGCCGTGGGTCAGCGTGCCGACGCAGACGACCACGTCGTACCGGCCGTCGGGCGCGTCGATCGGCTGCGTCAGGTCCGCCGTGGCGAGGGTGCGGTAGGCCCCGGTCGCCCTGGCCCGCTCCAGCATCCCCTCGGACAGGTCCAGCCCGTCGACGACGGTCGCGCCGCGACGGACGAGCTCGACACCGGTCAGCCCGGTGCCGCAGCCCGCGTCCAGGATCTCGCCGTCCACACCGGCCGCGGCGGCCACGGCGTCCGCCGCCCGGGCCGGCGCGACGTAGCCCTGCTCCTCGCCGCCGAGCTCCTCGTCGTAGGTCGTGGCCCACTCGTCGTAGAGCTCGCGGACGTCGTCCGGGCCGTTCAGGGCGTAGGCGCGTTCCAGGTGCGGGTTTCCGCCGGTGTTCGTGGCCATCGGGTCATCATCGCCCGATCCGGGCCCCGGCGGGGATCAGACCGTCCGGCGCGATCCGCACACCCGGCCGCCGGTCACCGTGCCGATCGCGAGCATCGCGCCCCACGGGCCGATCACCCACATCGGCCAGAAGTAGCCGAGCGACCCCGTCCCGACGGCCACCATCGCCCAGATGACCAGGCAGATCACGCTGCTGGCCACCCACGATCCCCACACCGACGTCATCACGATCCGGTGCACGGCGCGCGGGTCCCGCTCGCGGCTGGGTGCCGGGGCGGGTCGGCCGACCGGCAGGTCGGCGAACACCGCGTCCAGATCGACCCGGGTCCGCGCCGCGTAGGCGGCCGCGCTCCGGGTCTCGAACTCGGCCAGGTCCAGGCGCCCGGACCCGACGTGCTCGCTCAGGCGGCCGACCGCCCGCTCCCGCTCGTCGTCCCCGATCCGTACCTGCTGCTCGACCGCCATCACGACCCCCGCTCCTCGGCTGTGCGAGAAGCATGCTCCGGTCGCGACGTACATGTCAATATTTACATGTCAGTTTCGGCGGAGGAGGCCCTTCTTCCTCGGGGCGGCAGCGAGCAGGGACAGCGCACACAGCGCACCCCAACCGGCCGCGACGAGCGTCGCCTTCTCCCGGCTCTCCTGATCCGGCAGGCCGGACCCGAGCGCGACGAGGTCGACGACGTCGGCACCCACCCGCACGGCGACGGCCGTGCGTAGCGGGTCGCCCGCCGGTGCGACGGCCATCGCCACGCCGGTCGCGAGGTCTCGCCCGCCGATCGCGCGGGTCATCACCTTCTGCTCGTCGCTCGGGGACGCGGAGTCCTCCAGCAGGCCCGTGGGGCGCAGGAACAGCTCCGGCTTGGCGATGATGGCGACGCTGTACGCGGCCGTGGCGACGCCGAGCAGGCGGGGAAACCAGGTTCGGTCCATGGGTCCACGAATACCCGAGGCCGGCGTCGGCAACCGCGTCGGCGGTCCCCCACCTAACCGGGCGGCGTCTCCCGGTCGCAGGTGCGGAAAACCAGCCCCGGCGCGACCTTGATCCACCACTCCTCCGGCCCGTCGGCGACGGACAGCGCCCACCGCCGCTCGCCCGTCCAGGACGGCGGCTTCACGGCGACCACCCGCAGCCAGCGGAGCGGGCCCTCGTCGATCGGGACCTCGACCCACGTGCTGGCCCGGATGTCCGCCACCGACTCCCAGCGCAGGCCGGGCCCGGGGTCGTGCAGGCCGTCGGGCACCGTGTCAGCCCTTGCCGCCCGCGTCCACCGAGACCGACTCCCAGCGGCGCCACTCGTCGAGCCGGGACTCGTAGTCGCGGGTGGCGATGGCCAGCGGACCGTCGCCGAAGAAGATCCGCAGCGGCGGGTTCTCGGCGTCGACGACGGCGAGGACGGCCCGGCCGCTGGCCGCCGGGTCGCCGGGAGTCCCCACGCGCTGCTGACGCTGCCGCTGCGCCTCGGCCCGGAACTCGTCGTAGGCCGGGAGCGGGGTCGCGTGCCGCGCCGATGAGCCCGCCCAGTCCGTCGCGAACCCGCCCGGCTCGATCAGCGTGACCCTGATCCCGAACCCGGCGACCTCCTGGGCCAGCGACTGGCTGATCCCCTCCAGCGCCCACTTCGACGCGTGGTACATCCCGACCAGCGGGAACGCGCTGATCCCGCCGATCGACGAGACCTGCAGGATGTGGCCGGAACGCTGCTCGCGCAGGAACGGCAGCGCCGCCTGGGTCACCCACAGCGCGCCGAACAGGTTCGTCTCGATCTGGTCGCGCGCCTCGGTCTCGCTGATCTCCTCGACGAGGCCGAACTGCCCGTAGCCCGCGTTGTTGACGATCACGTCGAGGCGCCCGAACCGCTCGTGCGCGCGGGCGACGGCGGCGAACACGCCGTCCCGGTCGGTGACGTCCAGCTCGACCGGGAGCACCCGCTCCCCGTACTTCTCCACCAGGTCGTCCAGCGTCGCCGCGTCCCGGGCCGTCGCCGCGACCGAGTCACCGCGCTCCAGCGCGGCGATCGACCACTCCCGGCCGAAGCCACGCGAGGCACCGGTGATGAACCAGGTCTTCGTCATGCCACGAGTGTTCCGCTCCACCGGTGGACCCGCATCTGCGGTGTTCAGAGCTCGTCCAGGAATGCCAGCGCCGCCTGTGCGGACGCCCGCCGCCACCCGATGAGCACGCGGTCGAACGCGTCGGCGCCCGCGTGCTCCTCGGCCAGCGCGTCGACGATCGGGACGAGCGTGCGCCGCTGGGCCGCGATCAGGTCGGCCGGGTCGGAGCCCTGGCGATGGTGGATCGCGAGCTTGAGCAGGAACTCCGAGCGCAGGTCCCGGATGTGCGGAACGGGTGCGTTCAACCACCCGCCGACCTGCCTGCGGCCCAGATCGGTGATCGCGTAGAGCGTCCGCGGCGGACCACCGGCTGCCTCCACGGAGTCGGCCGTGACGAGCTCGGCCTCCTCGAGCCGGCCGATCGCGCGGTAGACCAGTGGCCGGGGGACCTGCCACACGCGTCCGAGCTCGCCGTCGGGCGCGGTCAGCGCGGCGACGGCGAATCCGTGCACGGGACGTTCGCCCGTCACGGCGAGCACCGTCCACTCGGGCAGTCCGAGTCGCATCGCGCCAGCGTAGGCCGCGGCCGGGAGCTGCGACCGCCCGCCGCGGATACGGAGACCCCGGAGCGTCGCTGATCGAGACACCCGGGGCGTCGTCGCGCGTGGAAGACTCGCGGCGACGTTCCCGACGACCGTGAACCGGAGGTCAGGTTGATCCTCATCGTCCTCAAGGCCCAGATCCGCCCGGACAAGCGCGACGAGTGGCTGTCCGGCATCTCCGAGTACAAGAAGAACGTGAACTCCGAGCCCGGCAACATCTCGTTCGACTACCACGAGAACTTCGAGAAGAAGAACGAGTTCGTGATCGTCGAGGTGTTCAAGGACAGCAAGGCCGGCGAGGACCACGTCAACACCGACCACGCGCAGAAGTTCTTCGACTTCATGGGCTCCGTGGTGCCGGAGAAGCCGCTCATCAACTTCCAGAGCGAGGACGGCAAGGACGCCTTCGTCGAGATGGGCGAGGTCACGCCGCACTGATCCACGCACGACCACGAGGGCGGCAGCCGTTCGGCTGCCGCCCTCGTCGCGTTCCGGCGTGGGTCAGAGTCAGGTACCGGTCGTGCCCTGGGTGGCCGTCCCGTCCGTCGCGGTGCCCTGGGGCGCGGAGCCGGTGCCCGAGTCGGTGCCGGTACCGGTACCGTTCTGGCTCGACGTCCCGGGCGGGCCGCCCTGACCGTCCGGTCCGCCGCCGGGTCCGCCCGGACCGCCGACGAGCCCACCGGTGACCATGCCCAGCGCGACGCCGACGACGAGCGCGGCAGCGCCGATCGCGGCCGTGACCCTGGCCGTGAACGTCCGGCGGGTTCGGCCCGCCGCAGGCGCGGGAGTGGGCGAGTACGCCCCGGTGGGGGCCTCCGTGTGGTCGGTGACGGAGTGCTGCGGTGACGCTGTCATGGGTCCCTCCGGACTCGTGCGGCCGCCGCGGTGGTGCGGTGCGCCGTGATGTCACCCACCGTTG
Organism: Pseudonocardia endophytica; assembly: GCF_004339565.1. GTDB lineage: Bacteria > Actinomycetota > Actinomycetes > Mycobacteriales > Pseudonocardiaceae > Pseudonocardia > Pseudonocardia endophytica. The sequence continues at coordinate 2,488 of NZ_SMFZ01000002.1, read as the reverse complement.
CGCGCGGTGCTGTCCGCTCCCTGTGTGGATCATGTGGTCGTTCTGTGCGACGGAGTCGCGAACGTCCGATCCGGTGGCACGACGATCGCCGACACGCGGGGGCCCCGTTCCGGGTGGGGTCGCACCGGAAGGCAGACTGTCGCCCGGACGAACGGCTGAGGGTTGCTCCGATCGGTCGCAGAGGCGACCACGGACGGACGCGACCGGCCGCTCTGCCGGACACGCGCGACACGGCGAGGAGCTCGGACGATGGGCACGAGGCAGCGGACGAAGCGCACCACGCGACGGGTCGTCGCGGGCGTGCTCGGCCTGGTCACGGTGGCAGGCGTCGCGTTCGCCGGATCGGCGGCGGCGGACTCGCCGGCGGCCGACGAGGCCAGGCGCCAGCCACTCGTGGCCGGCACGCCGTGCACGGTCACCGCGAAGGCGTGCGTGGACCTCGACTCCCAGCGGTCATGGCTGTTCGAGGACGGGAAGATCAAGCAGGGCCCGGTCGCCATCTCCTCCGGCGGGAACGGTCAGGAGACGCCGATCGGCCACTCGCTGCGCGTCTACCGCAAGGACGCCGACCACAAGAGCGAGGAGTCCCGGCTGCCGGACGGCCGGCCGGCACCGATGCCGTGGTCGACGTTCTTCGCCGACGGCGGCATCGCGTTCCACAGCGGCAGCCCGGACCGCTCGTCGGCCGGGTGCATCCACCTCGCCGACGGCGACGCGAAGGCATGGTTCGACTACCTCCAGGTCGGTGACCAGGTCCAGGTCGTCTCCGCGAAGCAGGAGATGGCCGCGCGCGGGAAGTGACAGATGCCCGAACGGGTACTCAATTCGGACTAAACGTCGGCAACGCCGTTAACGTGACATAGTCTCGCGATCGACAGCGGGGCAAGTGCCGTTGCACTGCCCCCGATCAGCAGGAGACTCCATGTCCGACCCCGCTCCCCGCCGCTCCCCGGTCGACCTCGCCCGCCATGCCGTCCGGATGACGCTCAGCCGGGGCACACGCGCCGCGGCCGCCCCGGTCCGTGCGATCGCCCGCGCCGGCCGCGACGACACCGACCCGCGCTGGGCGGGCGTGTCCTGGCTGTGGCAGCCGGGCTGGGGCCGGCACGCACACGACCGTCTCTACCGCACGGCGAACCCGTACGGCATCGACGCCAACCCGTACGAACAGCAGAAGTACACGTCGATCATGAACACGCTGGCCGGTCGCCGGTACCGGCGGGTGCTCGAGATCGGCTGCGGCGAGGGCCACCTCAGCGAGCGGCTGGCCGGCGTGACCGGCGAGCTGCTCGGTGTCGACATCTCCGCGGACGCGACGGCGCGGGCCGCGGCGCGGGTGCCGTCGGCCACGTTCGAGACGCGGATGCTGCCCGCCGAGATGCCGGCCGGCACGTTCGACCTGATCGTCTGCTCGGACGTCCTCTACTACTGGGAGCCGACGACGCTGCGCACCGGCCTGGACCGGCTGATCGACCACCTGGAGGCGGGCGGCGTGCTGCTCGCCTACCACTACCGCGGCGACTTCGGCCAGGTGAACAGGGCCGACCACGTCCACGACCGGCTCCGCGCGCTCGTCGCCGGCGGGAAGGTGCACGGCGTGGTCTCCGAGCGGATCGACGACCTCGGCCCGGACGGGGCGGGTGTCCGGTTCGACGTCGTCGCGACCGCACCGGTCCCGTCCATCCCGGCCCAGCGCCCGGAGGTCCCGGTCACCGTCTGAGCGACGGTCACGCTCGGTCCGGCCGGTTCCGCTCCGGAGCCACCTCGAACACGTGCAGGCGGTTCTTGCCGGTCGACTTCGCCCGGTACATCGCCGCGTCCGCGTCCCGGAGCACCTCGCCGGGGCCGATCCCGGGGCGCACCAGCGCGATCCCGATCGAGATCGTCACGGCCAGCCGGGTGCCCTGCACCTCGACCGGTCGTGACACCGCCTCCAGGATCCGTCGGGCGACGATCCGGGCGCGCCCCAGCACGTCGGCCCGCGTCTCGGCGGGCCGGCTCATGCGGGGCTCGAGCAGCAGCACGAACTCGTCGCCGCCCGCGCGGGCCGGGGTGTCGCCCTCGCGCAGCGACGCCACGATCCGCTGGGCCACCGTGGTCAGCAGCTGGTCGCCCGCGGCGTGTCCGAGCGAGTCGTTGACGGCCTTGAACCCGTCCAGGTCGCAGAACAGCACCGGGGTCGGGGCCGCGTCCGTGTCCGAGGCGCGCGCGACGACCACGCCGAGCCGGTCGAGCAGGGCCCGCCGGTTCAGCAGCCCGGTCAGCGGGTCCCGGTTCGCGGCGTCGGTCAGCCGCTGCTCGACCTCGACCACGTCCGTGACGTCGCGCGCGACGCCGAGCAACTGGACCACCCGCCCGTCGCGGTCACGGGTGAACGGCGTGACCCGCCTGGACATCCATCGCAGGTCACCGCGGTCGTTGCTCATCCGGACGCGCACCGTCCGCACCTCGCCGTCGCGCAGCAGGGCCGCGGCGTCGTCGGTCGCGT